>NZ_CANMLT010000004.1 GCF_947498805.1 uncultured Tenacibaculum sp.
TAAACCTTAAACCTTAAACCTTAAACCTTAAACCTTAAACCTTAAACCTTAAACCTTAAACCTTAAACCTTAAACCTAAGAACTTATTACGCACTACTATCTACTTTTTTCTATCTTCGCAAAACTAATTTAAAATTCCGAAACACTTGGCAAAAACAAAGGCAAAAAAGGTAACTCCGTTAATGCAACAATACAATGGGATTAAAGCAAAATACCCAGATGCAATGTTACTTTTTAGAGTTGGAGATTTTTATGAAACATTTGGTGATGATGCTAAAAAAGCCGCTGAGGTACTTGGAATTATTTTAACCAAAAGAGGTGCTGGTAGCGAAAGTGAAACTGCTTTGGCTGGTTTTCCACACCATTCTTTAAATACATACTTGCCTAAATTGGTAAAAGCAGGGTTGCGTGTTGCTATTTGCGATCAGTTAGAAGACCCTAAAATGACTAAGAAAATTGTAAAACGTGGTGTTACCGAATTGGTAACTCCGGGAGTTGCTTTAAACGACGAAGTTTTACAAACCAAAACCAATAACTTTTTAGCCTCTGTACACTTCGGAAAGAAGCTCTTAGGAGTTTCGTTTTTAGATGTGTCTACCGGAGAATTTTTAATAGCACAAGGAAACGAAGAGTATATCGATAAGCTATTGCAAAACTTTTCACCAAGTGAAGTTTTAGTACAAAAGCAACATAAACAACGTTTTCTTGAATTATTTACAGACAGGTTCCATAGTTTTTATTTAGAAGACTGGGTATTTCAAAAAGATTATGGATATGAAAACCTTACCAGTCATTTTAAAGTACAAAACTTAAAAGGATTTGGAGTAGAAGAGTTGGATCATGGAATTGTGTCAGCAGGAGCTATTTTATATTACTTATCAGAAACACAACATAACAAACTATCACACATACAATCTATCGGAAGAATTTTAGAGGATAACTATGTGTGGATGGATCGTTTTACGGTAAAGAACTTAGAGTTATACGGTGGAAACTCGGTAAACTCAGTTACTTTATTAGATGTAATTGATAAAACCATTTCTCCAATGGGAGGTCGTTTATTAAAACGTTGGTTAGCACTTCCGTTAAAAGACATCGATCAGATTAAGAGTCGACATGAATTGGTTTCTTTTTTATTAGAAGATGAATCGTTTTTTGATACCGTTACCTACCAATTACAGCAGGTTTCAGATATAGAGCGATTGATTTCTAAAGTAGCTACAGGAAAGGTTTCGCCTAGAGAAGTGGTCTTATTGAAAAACTCTTTAAAGGCCATTCATCCTATTAAAAATGCAGCGGAAGCCAGTAAGAATGCAGCGGTAAAAATGATTGGGAAGCTTTTACATAATTGTGAAGAATTAGTTGCTAAAATAACTACTTCTTTGTTTGACGAAGCTCCTGTAAATATTAACAAAGGAAATGCCATTGCAACGGGTGTTTCTAGTGAGTTAGATGAATTAAGAGCTATTGCCAACTCAGGAAAAGAGTATTTAGACAATATGTTGGCTCGTGAAACCGAAAGAACGGGAATTCCGAGTTTGAAAATAGCCTTTAACAATGTGTTTGGATACTATATTGAAGTACGAAACACACATAAAGATAAAGTACCTGAAGAATGGATTCGTAAACAAACCTTGGTAAATGCAGAGCGTTATATTACCGAAGAACTAAAAGAATACGAAACCAAAATTTTAGGAGCTGAAGAGAAAATTCAGCAATTAGAAGTTGAATTATTTGCTGAATTGATTCAGTATATCATTCAATTTGTACCACAAGTACAAAGCAATGCACAATTGGTAGCGCAAATAGACTGTTTGTTATCCTTTGCAACCTTAGCAAAAGAAAATGAATATGTGCGTCCAACCATGGATACAACCACCGATTTAGAGATTAAAAACGGACGACATCCAGTAATTGAAAAACAATTACCTATTGGTGAAGAATATGTAGCAAACAGTGTGTTGTTGAACAGAGAAGATCAGCAAATCATTATGATTACTGGGCCTAACATGTCTGGTAAGTCTGCTATTTTACGTCAAACTGCTTTAGTTGTATTATTAGCACAAATGGGAAGTTATGTCCCTGCGGAAGCAGCTCGAATAGGTATTGTAGATAAGATTTTTACGAGAGTAGGTGCTAGTGATAATATTTCTATGGGAGAGAGTACCTTTATGGTAGAAATGAATGAAACTGCTTCTATTCTAAACAATGTTTCCGATCGTAGTTTGGTATTATTAGATGAAATTGGTCGTGGTACCTCTACCTATGACGGTATTTCTATTGCTTGGGCTATTACTGAGTATTTACATGAGCATCCATCAAAAGCAAAAACTCTATTTGCTACCCACTACCATGAGTTAAACGAAATGACAGCTTCATTTGAGCGTATTAAGAATTTTAACGTATCGGTAAAAGAACTAGAAGATAGTATTATTTTCTTAAGAAAGCTTGTTGAAGGAGGAAGTAACCATAGTTTTGGTATTCATGTGGCAAAATTAGCAGGAATGCCTAATTTGGTAATTAAACGTGCAAACAAAATTCTACAAAAATTAGAAGAAAACCATTCAAATGGTGAAGTAAAAGACACTCTAAAAGAAGCACAAGATGATGAGTTACAATTGAGCTTTTTCCAATTAGATGACCCCTTATTAGAAGATTTAAGAGAAGAAATTCTCACAACCAATATAGATACACTTACGCCAATAGAAGCTTTAATGAAGCTTAATGAAATTAAGCGTATGCTAACAAAAAAATAAGGAGGTTCAAATAAACCTCCTTATTTTTTTTATCTTATAATTTTCCTCTCAATACTAATAAAGGAATGCTACAGTGAAACTCTTGTTTTAAAATAGTATTCTTTTCCCAAAGCTTTTGAAAGAATCCTCGTTTGCGTCTAAACACACATAACATATCTGGATTATTCGATTGAAAATGCTCTAACACTCCTTGGAAAGTAGTGGCATTTTCAGTTATTGTTAACTCAGACTTTACAGCTTCTAATTCTTCGTTTAAAACTAAGTCAGCATCGGTATAATTTGGAGTCTTAACCAATAACATATTGTTGTTAGCACCAAATTTATCCATGATTAACTTTAACGGGCTTAATACATTCTCTTGATTGATAATTCCCGATTTAAAGGCTGTTAATACCTTTTTTATTGGAGTAAATTGGTATCCATCAGGAATAATCAACATAGGTATGTTGGTTTGCTTTAAAACGCTTCCAGATGTATTTCCTAAAAACACTTCTTCTTTAATAGAATTACTCTTAGGTCCCATGATGATTAAATCAACACCCAACTCTCTATCAATAGATGTAATACTTTCTAATACATCTCCTTTTGCAGTAATTAACTTAATTTCTACACCTTTTCTATCAATGGCATTCACCATCGTACGTAAATACAAGTTTGTTTCACGTTGCATCGTATCATCTGCACTTACAAAAGCACCTGCTTTTGATAAGATTTTGTATGCACGCATTACAAATACTTTTGCACCTATAACATCAGCAAAGTTTACTGCGTATTGTAACGTGTTGATTGAGTTTTCTGTGGAACCTATTGGAACTAGTATATGCTTCATTTCAAATTTTTTGGGCTACAAAGGTAGTTATTTTTTTAACTCATTTTATTTCTAGGAATAAAAGAATATCTGTTCCTTTGTTCTGCGTTATGACCTACGATATTAGTTTTAAACATATTAACAAACTCGCTATTCCCGCATTGATTGCCGGAGTTGCAGAGCCCTTACTTTCTACAACCGATTTAGCCATTGTTGGAAACATCAAATACAATGCTACCGAAAGTATTGCAGCTATTGGAATTGTAGGTGCATTTTTGTCGATGCTTATTTGGGTATTCGGACAAACACGTAGTGGAATTTCATCGATCGTTTCACAATATGTGGGAGCTAATAAATTAGATGAGGTTAAAAACTTACCTGCACAAGCCATTGTTATTGTAGTAACCACTAGTTTAATGGTACTAGGGCTAAGTTATCCTTTTGCCAAAGAAATTTTTGAATTTTACAATGCCTCAGGAACCATTTTAGATTTCTGCGTAGAGTATTATAAAATTCGAGTATTCGGATTTCCTTTTACACTTTTTGTAATTGCTGTTTTTGGAACCTTTAGAGGTTTACAAAACACCTATTATCCAATGCTAATAGCCATTGTAGGTACTATTGTAAATATTGCATTAGATCTTGTTTTGGTGTATGGAATTGAAGGGTATATCAATCCTATGAATATTCAAGGGGCCGCCTATGCCAGTGTCATAGCACAAATGGTTATGGCTATAATGTCGGGCTACTTATTACTTGCTAAAACTCCTATTTCTTTAAAGGTTGAATTTCCGTTTAATAAAGAAATTCCGCGATTTGTAGTCATGATTTTAAATCTGTTTGTACGTACGATTGCTTTAAACACAGCTTTGTATTTTGCAACATCTTATGCAACAGACTACGGAAAAGAATACATTGCGGCCTATACCATCGGACTCAATTTATGGTTGATGGGTGCATTTATGATTGATGGATATTCTAGTGCAGGAAATATTTTATCAGGAAAACTATTAGGAGCAAAGGCCTATGATACACTAATCAAACTAGGAAATAAATTGATTGTATATGGCTTTGTTTTTGGAGCAGTGTTGGCAGCAGTTGGATTTGTGTTTTACAATTTTATAGGAAGCATTTTTACCAAAGAACCTTTAGTTTTAGAACAATTTTACAATACTTTTTGGATTATCTTATTGATGCAACCGGTATGTTCTATAGCATTTATTTACGATGGAATGTTTAAAGGATTAGGAGAAATGAAGTTTTTAAGAAACGTATTATTACTTTCTACTGGACTTGTATTTATTCCAGTGCTTTTAATCTTTGACCATTTGGACTATAAATTATATGCCATCTGGATTGCTTTTTACGGATGGATAATTGCTAGAGGAATTCCGTTGATTTTAAAATTCAGAGCTAAGTTTTTACAGTTGAGTCAACAAAACTAAATTGTTTTTTCAAAAATGATTTTTGTTTGACCACTATCATTGGTGTATACCTGTACAATATCAAAACCATTTTTAAGATTTAAAATCAACATAGGTTTAAACCGATTCATAGACTTCGTTCTCAGTTTCGAAAAACCATTTTCTTGCGCCCATTTTTCTTGCAATGAGGCCAAGGTTTTGGCAATTCCCTTTTTTCCGTGGCTTTCTAAAACACCGCCCACCCAGCTGTAAAAGGTGGTTTCATCGTATCGATAGCCAATTTTAAACCCAACAGGTGTTCTTTGATCATATGCAATTAAGCAAAGTAATTGTGTTTTGGTCTCAATACGTTCTATAAAGAATTTGAGTTGTGCATCTTCAAAAATAGTAGCATATAAATGCAGTAGCTCTTCTAACTGTGCTTGCTTAGGAATACCTTCTATAACCGAATAGTGCATTTGATCTTTCATAATTTCTTAAAAACTAAAATTAAGATTATTTTTGAACAAACTATAAAAAATGACAACAACAAGACCTAACGGAAGTTTATATACACGCATAGAAAATAAAATTGCTACAGTTGAATTTGGACATCCAGCAAGTAATTCATTTCCTAGTGAGTTATTAGAGCGTTTAGCCAATGAATTTGATGCATTATCAACCAATGATGAGGTAGCAATTATTGTATTAAAGTCTGAAGGAGAAAGAGCGTTTTGTGCGGGAGCTTCTTTTGATGAGTTGGTGGCTATTGATAATTTGAAAGATGGTAAATACTTCTTTTCTGGTTTTGCCAATGTAATCAATGCCATGCGTCGTTGTTCTAAGTTAATTGTAGGTAGAGTGCAAGGAAAAACTGTTGGAGGCGGTGTTGGTTTAGCAGCGGCTTGTGACTATGTATTAGCTACAGAAGCGGCTTCTATTAAACTATCGGAATTTACTATAGGAATTGGTCCATTTGTAATTGCCCCTGCTGTAGAACGTAAAGTGGGTGTAAGCGGATTGGCAGAACTTACGTTAGATGCTACTAGCTGGAAAAATGCTTATTGGGCGAAAGAAAAAGGATTATATGCTAGAGTGTTTGAAAACATTGATGAGTTAGACAAAGAAGTTGAAATTTTTACAGAAAAGTTAGCTTCGTATAATCCAGAAGCTTTAGACGAAATGAAGAAAGCTCTTTGGATAGGAACAGAACACTGGCAAGAATTGTTAATAGAAAGAGCAGAAACCTCAGGAAAGTTGGTGTTATCTGACTTTACTAAAAACGCATTAGCAAAATTTAAAAAGTAAATTCGTACTTTCGACGAATATAAAAAACAAAGACCATGGGTGGAGATTATTTATTTGCCGTTTTAGCTGCTTTAGTAGCAGTAGTGTATTTTTTTAATAAGTATAGAGCAAACAAAAAGTTTAGAAGAAAATAAGGCGTTATTGCAAGAAACGAAGCAACCTTTTCTTTAAGAAAGACAATTAATATGAGTAAGATTAGAATTACCAAACAGTTTAGCTTTGAAACCGGACATGCTTTATACGGGTATGATGGTAAGTGTAAGAATGTACACGGACATAGCTATAAGCTTTCGGTAACGGTTATTGGAGAACCAATTTCAGATACTTCGAATGTAAAGTATGGAATGGTGATAGACTTTGGAGATCTTAAGAAGATCGTAAAAGAGGAAATTGTAGATGTTTTTGATCATGCTACGGTGTTTAATAAAAATACACCGCATGTAGAATTAGCAAAAGAGTTGAAAGATAGAGGACATCATGTGATTTTGGTAGATTATCAACCAACAAGTGAAATGATGGTAATTGATTTTGCAGAGAAAATTAATAGCCGTCTTCCAGAGAACTTGTTGTTACATTCTATTAAACTACAAGAAACAGATACTAGTTTTGCTGAATGGTATGCTTCAGACAATTAGTCAAATATCAATTATCAGTTAATAATTATCAATGATAACTGATAATTGATAACTGTTCATTGAAACAGTTACTTCCCGTTAAATTCATTCATTGTATTTGATAAACCTGCAGTAATAAAAGAAGTTACTGCGTTTACAGAGAAAGGAATACGTTCTATCATAGCACTTTCTTCCTCAGCGCTCCATTTTCCAAGTACAAAATCAACCTGGCTCCCTTTCCTATATTGCGAGCCTACACCAAAACGAAAACGAGGATAGGCTCCTGTATTAAATTTATCTTGAATATCTTTAAGTCCGTTGTGTCCTCCAGAACTTCCTTTTCCTTTGATACGAACTTTTCCGAAGTCAATATTTAAATCATCGGTAATAACCAATAAGTTTTCTACCTGAATATTTTCTTTTTTCATCCAATAGGTTACCGCTTTTCCACTTAGATTCATATAAGTACTAGGCTTTAATACAAAGACGGTCTTGCCTTTAATTTTTAGTTTGGCTACATCACCTAGTTTTTCAGTTTCAAAGCTTCCTTCGTGCTCTTTCACAAAGGCATCAACAATTTTAAAACCAATATTATGACGTGTTTCGTCATATTTTTCACCAATATTACCTAAACCTACAATTAAAAACTTTTTCATTGGATCTGTTTCTATTTCTATCTCTGTTTTATGAGAAGTACTAAATAACTTCTTTAAAAAGTTGAAAATATTCATGTTTTAAACTAAAAAAAGCGCTACACAAAGTAACGCTTTTATTTATTTTTAGTAGCTGATTTTTAAGCTTCTTCTGTTTCAGCAGCAGCTTTTGCAGCGTTACGAGACATACGTACTTGAGCAACCACAGTGTTATCTGGGTGTAAGAAAGTATATTTTTCGTTTGCTAATTCAGTTACATATAACTTGTTACCAATTTCTAACTCAGTAATATCTGCTTCGATAGAATCTGGTAAGTTAGCAGGTAAAGCTTTAACTTTTAATTTACGTAAGTTGTGACGTAAAGCACCACCTACCATAACACCTTTAGCAGAACCTACTAATTTTACAGGAATTTCCATAGTTACTGGCTTGTCTTCGAATAACTGGTAGAAATCGATGTGTAAAATAGCATCAGTTACTGGGTGAAACTGAATGTCTTGTAAAACAGCATCATATGTTTGTCCGTCAAGCTCAATCGTTGCAGTATATACATTTGGAGTATAAATTAACGGTTTGAACGCTTTTGCTTCAGCTGAAAAGTGAACAGGCTTGTCTCCTCCGTATAATACGCAAGGAACCTTTCCAGCATTACGTAAGGCTTTTGTTGCTTTTTTACCTACGCTTTCTCTTTGAGATCCTTTGATTGTAATTGATTGCATTACTTATTTATTTATAAAATTTACATTAAAAATTGATCACTAATAGATGTGTTATCTTGAACTTTCTTCATCACATCAGCGAACAAAGGGGCGCAAGATACAACTTTTATTTTAGATATATTCTTTTTTAAAGGAATTGTATCTGAAACAATTAGCTCAGCTAATTGTGAGTTTTGAATTCTTTCATAAGCATTACCAGATAAAATTGGGTGTGTACAAATTGCTCTTACACTTTTTGCTCCACGTTCCATCATTAAATCTGCAGCTTTTGTCAATGTTCCTCCTGTGTCGATCATATCATCTACAAGAATAACATTTTTACCTTCTACATTACCAATTAACTCCATGTGAGAAATTACATTGGCTTTTAAACGTTGCTTATAACAAATAACAACTTCACTTTCTAAATACTTAGAATATGCGTAAGCTCTTTTAGAACCTCCCATATCTGGAGAAGCTACGGTTAAGTTATCTAAGCCTAAGCTTTTTACATATGGTAAGAAAATAGTAGAAGCATATAAGTGGTCTACTGGTTTTTCAAAGAATCCTTGAATTTGATCTGCGTGTAAATCCATTGTCATGATTCTTGTAGCACCTGCAGCTTCTAATAATTTAGCTACTAATTTAGCACCAATTGCTACACGAGGTTTGTCTTTTCTGTCTTGACGAGCCCAACCAAAATAAGGCATTACTGCAGTAATATGACGTGCAGAGGCACGTTTAGCAGCATCGCACATTAAAAGCATTTCCATTAAATTGTCTGCTGATGGAAAAGTAGATCCTATTAAGAAAACTCTACGTCCTCTAACAGATTCTTCAAATGCTGGTTGAAATTCACCATCACTAAAATGTGTAGTTTTTACGTTACCTAAATCGGCACCATATATTTTAGCAATTTCTTCTGCAAGTTCAGTACTTTGTGAACAAGTAAAAAATTTTGGGCTTAATTGATTTGTAGCCATTGACCAAGATGTTATTATTAGTTAGTGTTGTTGTGTGTGGCAAAAATAAAACTATTTTGAGAGTTTAAAAGTTATTTTTTAAATGATTTGAATAAAATATTTTTTAGATTTGCAGCCTACTTAGCCAAAGTGGTGGAATTGGTAGACACGTCGGATTCAAAATCCGATGCTCGCAAGGGCGTGTGGGTTCGAGTCCCACCTTTGGTACAAAAATTACGTAAGTAATTGAAAAACAATAAACAAGCGCGTTTGGCGTCTGTTTGTTGTGTCAAAATTGAGTCATTATACTTTATTGTCTTTCAGTTGGTTAAAGAATTGAAGGAAATAAAAAAAAATGTCAAATTTTAAAAAATCAACTTCTGCGACAATCTTTATTGACTATATACCTGCAGAACTGCGTCAAAATCAAGATTGGATTATTGTTTATTATGCTAAGATTCCAGCTAGAAACAAATTAAAACGTTTCAGAAACCGCGTTCCTAAAATCTCAAGTAAAAAGGAGCGGTTAAAATTTGCTAGAAAAATGGTGGTTTCTATTAATAATAAACTTGAAAATGGGTGGTCTCCTTTTTATGAAGAAAAAAACTTAAACTACAAATCTTATGATCAGGTTAAAGATACCTTTCTTAAGGTTCAAGAAAAGGAAGTAAAGGATGGAATAAAAAGAAGTGTTAGTTATAGATCATACTTATCTTACTTAAAGAAATTGGATGAATTTCAAGTTACAAAAAGTAGACAAGTTAAATTCTTGATTGAAATTGATAATTCATTTATCCATGATTTTTTCGATTACCTATATATTGAGAAGGGGTATAGTCCTAGAACCTATAATAATTACCTTCAATTTCTTAGTTCATTTTTCATTTGGGCCAAAAGTAAAGGGTATATAAAACAGAATCCTGTTGAATCCATAAAACCTAAGCCAGAGAAAAAGAAAAAGAGAGAAATCTTAACAAATGATGTTAAGAGCAAGTTGAAGAAATTACGAGTGAATAATTTTAATTACTATGTATTATGTATGTGCACTTATTATTGTTTTATTCGCAGAACCGAATTAACAAAGCTAAAAGTTGGTGATGTTGATTTAAGTAACTCTTCAATTACAATAATTGGTGAGAATTCTAAAAACAAGAAAACGGATATTGTTACGATTCCAAATTCACTTAAACCTTTATTGAGAAGACATCTATTGAAAGGAAAAAATGATGATTTTTTATTTTCTAAAAACAAATTTCTGCCAGGGAAAACCCAACTTGCACCAAAGAAAATATCTGATGAATGGAATAAGTTTAGGAAAGTGTACAATATTGAAAATAAATATCAATGGTATTCGCTTAAAGATACTGGTATTACAGATTTGTTAAATAGTGGAATACCTTCTTTAAAAGTTAGAAATCAGGCTAGGCACCATGATTTGAAAATGACTGAGACTTACACTCAAAGAAATATTTCTTCAGATAATACCGTGAAAAATGCTGATTTCAACTTTTAAAATTTTGTTTTTATTTTTTTAGTTCTCACTATACTCAGTGTTAATTGTTGTTTTTAATTAATTGTTAATTAGGTGTTTATGTTGAAATTAAACGTGAGAACAGTATTAATAAAAAATGTGCTAGATAGTTTATTGGGGAGAGGGGTTCGTACTCTATAAGCAAAAACACCATCCTTTTTTGATTTAAGCACTTGTTAGCTATGTTTTATACACCATGTTGTGAGCTTTGCTTTTTTCGATTAGCTCTTTTTTCTATTTCATCGTTAACAATATTTACCATATAATTCATTGGTAACATTTGCATCATTAAAACTTCATTATAATCTAATTTGTCAGTATCTAAATGAGCTAAGTCAGGATTAATCTGCACCTCATATTCTATAAACCACCATTTTTGTATCTTAAAATATAAGTCTCTAATTTCAGAAATAAACTCCGTTTTTGTATTCGAATCACTATCGGAAATCATTTTAGTTAATTCGTGTGCTAATTCATTTCGGTGTTTTTTAAATAGTTTAATTCGTACTAATTCAGATTCTGAAATCACATTATTTTTGACAAGCCATTTAGTAGATGCGATTACGATGTCTTTTTTATAAAGTCCTCGAACCTCGGTTTTATATCGTTCACCAATTATAAATCCATTTTCATCAAATCCGTCAGTATAGAATTCTTCTATTTTTCGAATTATTGTATCAATTAACAAATCGTAAGCAGTCAAGTATAGTGATGCGGTCATAAGTTGAAATTTAACCTCGTTTTCGTCGAGGAATTTCATCCAATCTTTAAAATGTTTTCTTGACTCATTTTCTTGCATTGCTCACAACGTGCTTGTATATGAAAAGTAGCGGATTTTATGCACTAACTTTTCGGAATACAACTGACCTCAAATTTATCAATTTTCTTTTGTTTAAGCAGTTAAACAGCTATTTTTTATATACGTTATTAGCAAAAGTTATTGTGTTAATATAGCTCGGTGTTTATAACTGGAATATCATTTATAGGTACATTAACATTAATCAAGTTCCTATGTAATTCATTTTGTATCGTATTTAATTTCCGTATTAATCCATTCATTTTTGAATTAATTTTTACACTTTCGTTTAGTAAAGCTCGATGATTTTCTTCAAGTGAAGATATTTCATTTTTAAGATCATTACGAGTAGAGCTGCTATAATAAGATGTCATAGCTTTCAAAATAAGTTGAGCCATAAATTGATTTTTTTGAGCATTCATCGCTCGTTGTCTATATTCTTTGTAAAGAGCAACACTTTTAATAAATTCTTTTTCTTTCTGGATAAAATTATTTCTTAATGTATTGATTTTTTTATATAAATCTGTTTCTTCAATATCTGATTGATAATTTGAGATAACTGAATTCCAGAATTTTGAAAACTCAATGTTTTTTGGTAGGCTATCCATATTAAGAGGTATTTCGATAGCTATTTTCTTTAATTTTTTTCTCGACAGAATCTTTGCATTTCTAATAGTAGAATTATAATAAACATCGTTTGATACTTGTGAAAATATCAATTCGCCAGTTTTCGTGTTATTTACTCTAACGAAATGACCTTCTATAGTATATTTACTTAAAGTTGACCCAACTTTTAGGACTGAAGGGTTTAAAAAATAAGATGAAAGAGCATCGGTAACATCTGTACCAGCTCCAATAGGATAACAAAACTCGTTTTGATTATTACCTTTAACATCGATATGTCTTTCTACACCATAAAAATACGAAATTTCCTTAGGTATGGAGTGGTAAATTTTATTTAGATGCTTTTCACAATCTGCCATAGAATCTGGTAATTTATATAACCAGTCACTAAAGAAAGATGTCGCCTTAGCTAAATCGCTTAAATTTGTTCGACCACGTTTTGGTTTCAAAATTAAAGTCGATTGATTTCCTCTAGGAACCACAGAAATATTAAAAGATCTCCTTCTCATAGCTTTTGATAATTTTTGATGGTTTCTTTTAAAACATTTGAGGTGGAGTATTGGCAGGAATAATACAAAAATAACTGTTTGAAACTGTCATTTAATTTAGATTTAAATCTCTTTACATTATTGAATTTACAATGACTTGTTTTTCTTTGAATTGGTATTCCAGGTTTAACAATGTGAGTTTGACATTTATTCTTGTGATTTTTATAAACATTTAAATCAATTTTCTTGCTATTTAACTTAACAAATTGATAAAACCAATCTTCATTTGAAATATATCCTTCACTATAAAAAAAAGATATTAATTCTTTTTCTTCTACACTAGTTTCTTTTAATTCAAAAGTTGGGGTTCTAAGATATGCCTGTCCATTCCTGCCTACTCCTCGTTGTCTACCCGATCCAGCTCTGTAATAATTATATTTTAACTCAGCCCATTCTTCTGTCAATAATTCATTCACTTCATTTTCAAGGCGATTAATTATTTTTTCAATAGACGAACCACTTGTATATAAAACTTGTTTTAAATATTTTAAAAATGCATCAAATTGGTTCTTAACTTTTATATTATTTGTATCAACTAGATGGCTTAAATTACTATAAAGAATAATTGATAGACAAATTTGAGAAATGATATATGGTTCGTGATTGCTTTTTAAAACATTGAATGAATTAGTAATATCCTGTAAGTGTTGATTTATTGAAAATTTATGGTCTTCAATAAATTTTTTGCGTCCATATTTATAGTTTTCAATATAATCATTATAATTATTAAGATATATTCTAGATTGCTCATAAACGGCAATTAAATCATTAACCCTTCTTTTCGTTTCAACTCTATCATCAACTGTCGTAATTTCATTAATTATTAAATCCATTTTTTCATTCAATATGTTTATTTTTGAATTAATTGAATTAAGCATTTGCACAACAGCATCCATAGGATTGCCAGATGGTTTGTTAATCATATTAATTGAAAAACTTGCTATATTCAATATTGTTGATGATTCCATATTGTTAATTTTTGCTAACGGTCTTGTGTATGGTTCGTTGCGTATTTCAGTAACTAATTTAGCAAATAAATCACAGATAGAAAGTCCGTGAGGACTTTCGTAAGTAAGCTATTACTAGCAATGAATTATACATGTTGTTACCTGCAGTTTTATTCTGTTTTTAGATTCTTTAAATTTATATTTATGCTGTCTAAAATTGAATTTGTTTTATGAATGTCTTGTTCAATATTTTTTTGTAATTCTATAGTTTTTTGATTTTCAATTACTTTGTTGTCATTTTGAGAAAGTGTAACCAAGTAAATAATAAAACCACTCAACCCTACCGTTAAAACAAATTTAGATATATCATAAAAGTATGATTTAATTCTACTTTGCTGTACTTTATTTTTAATAACTAATTGTTTGACAAGCTTTAAATAACCAACTCTTAACTTATCTATTGAATTAGGACTACCGTCTAAACTAGTACATTCCATATAGGAAATAAATGCTTTCCAATGATTTGATAAAACTGATTTTCTCAAAAGTTCAGTTGGATTCAATCTTTTATGTAAAAGTATAAAGTCTTCTTTTTGTGATTGATTTTCGGGATTTGAAGGATATAGAAAAACAGTAACAAAACCATCGTCATTTCTTTTGTATAGCAAAGTAGTTCCATATTCAGTGAGTGTTTTCCATTTGTTCCCACGAGTCATAGTTTCATATGCTCGGTCTCCAAAAAATACATCCACCGAGCGTTCATTCAGTCTATTAGACCTATCTCCTCTAAATTTATGTAAAGAATATGCTTTGTGAAATTTTTCAGCTCTTTCATCTTTTTCATGAAAATCATTAAAAGTATCTAAGAATATTTCATCTCTAAACTTTTTAAATAATTCAATTCTTTCAATTCTGTTAGTGTTCAATTTTGAGTGAGTTTAAATTGTAGGTAACTAATTATATCAAAATAAATTTGTCGTTTATCAGGTTAATAACTCCGGATAATAAAACAATTTGTATTTCTTCATCAAAAACTATAGTCTGAGCTGCAACTTGTAAATTTCGGAACTAATATTTATATGGGAGTCCGTAAAATAAGTAATAAAAAACTATGGTTTAAAGGATTAAGTAATTTAACCCTAATAAGCCAATTGCACCATCAATAAATAAAGAATAATAATATTCCTGACGTTTTTCGGCGGAAAATAGGATGAATAATACCTGTACTAGTATGGCAGTAACAAATAGATATGTAAATAAATTGGGAGAAAAAAGAACCCCTAAGCCTATAGAACTTAAAATTAAAAGTATTATTGAAATAATCTTTGAACATTTTACACCTACAACTTGCGGAATTGTTCTTTGAGATAATAAGTCATACTTTAAATCGCGAATATCAAAAGGAATGGCAATTGCAATAAAGTATAAATAATGACTTGGTATAAAATAAATTAATACTCTCCAAGTATAGATATGCTCATTTAATAGTGGGAATGCAACTATTATTGCGGTCCATGTTAATGCAATTGAGTGAATTTTAACATATGGCAATTCTCGGAGGCTTTTATTTTTTATTTTAATTACATAAAAGCATGATATTAAAATAGATATACTAATCAAAATGATAATTGTTGGAGTCAATTTAGTTATCAATGAAACAAAAAGGAGAATAGCTAATATACTGCTTATACATGAAATTATAGTTACTAGCTTTTTATGTTTAGATACCCAATTTAGCCAAGGTGTTTTTTTATTAATATTAGACTTAACTAAACGTTGAATATTATATACACTCAATGTTGAAAAGAAACCAAAAAAACCATAAAGTATATAATTGTCTATGCTAAAATAATTAGTTATTCCCATAATTAATAAACCAGCAGAAGTTGAGATAACAATGTTTAAATAAATAAAGTACTCTAAAAGTCTTATCATAAGTGTCTTAAATGAGTATGTTTAGCACTTTTATTTGTGATGATGCCAACTTACTAGTTTATTTTTTAATTGTAAGAAAGGTATTTAACTAATCCAATTCCTCCTAAAAAGGAAGAAAATAAAGCTAGTAATATTCTTATAAGATGAAGGTTGCCCCATGTGTTTAAAGTACTTTTTATATTGCCTATTTCAATAGATTTTTCACCAAATGAAGTATTAACATCAACAAAATAAATTAAGGTTATAATCATAATCAAAACACATAAAAGAAAGGATAAAAGCCAATAAATATTAATCCGAGAAAACTTTCTTACTAAAACAAAAGATAATAATGGCAAGCAAATACTTAACATTAATAAAGGGCCTGTAGAATCTATGATTCCGGAAGAATAATTAGAATACCAAATTAAAAAACCTGAGGGCTTTGTTTGTTTCCAAAAAGAAAGAACTGCAGTATATAACATTATCATTGCTCCAGAAAACATCCCAGTAACTATAATTGATAGAATTTGAATAATAGTGGTCAGACTTTTCATGTGGTTCGAAAATTTAACAAATAAAATGAGTTTGTATTTGGTAGAGATTTTAGTTTTGTTAAGGGGCTATTTAAGGGGAGTTAATAACTAAAAACAATTACCAAATACAAACTCACTACAATTTTTTGTCTTCTACTCGCTAATAACGTTGTAAAGTGATGGATTTGCTTTAAGTCCTTCAGTAGGAGGTACTCCTAGCTCTTTTGACATTTTCTTACTAGCATCCATGAATGCTTTTGGACTTTCCCAAACAGCAACATTAATTAATTCAAATTTAGCATCTTCCTTTATTGATTTGTGTAATTTTGTTGAGATATAACCTGGTTCTTTTTTGAGAAAATCTCTACATGCTTCCCAGTATTTGACAGACTCTTCTAATTTACCTTTTGGAACTTCAAAAGGATTAATAAGAATAATATGCTCTGAATTATTTGTCTTCATTTTAGTTTTATTTTTAGATTCTTCTTGCTTATTGCATGAGGCTATACATATTATTGAAAATGCAATAAAAAATATTTTTAAGGCTGTTGTGATGGTATTCTTTTTTTGTTTAATTATGTTCATAATTTAATGTTTAAGAAATTCGTTTTAAAGTATTTTCTTTTGTTAAAAAATAGTGTTTTATTACACCTAAAACATGCAACATCAATAAGAAAATCATAATAACTGCAAGTACACTGTGAGCTTTAAGAGCTGTTATGTTATCCTTTTTTAGTATTAAAGTAGGGGCTTCTGATTTTATTGCATTAATGTATCCTCCGTAAAACATTGTGAGAATACCAGCAATGGATATACCAATTAATAAAAAGTAAAAGGAGTTATGGATCCAAATAGCTAATTTGTCATTAAACTTTGATCCAGTTATTAAATCTTTTGGTCTTGATGTTGTAAAAAAAAGATAACTTCTAAAAAGTGTTAGAAAAAAAACAATGCCTCCTAGTATAATATGGACTATTATTAAATTCATTTTATCTTTAGTAGGTATAGTTTCCATATATTTTCCTAAAGGGAATAAAATTAATATTAGAACTGCTGTAAACCAGTGGATTATTATGTTTTCTTTACTGTATTTTTCAGTTAAGTTGTTGATTTTTTTCATATTAAAACTCATTGTTAAGACAATAGTTGTCGTGACAAATATATATAAAAAAAATTATTTTGATAAATTTTCCAGTATTTTTTTAGTTGTAGTATTAAATATGACAATGTCTTTATCACTTAATCCTTTAGTTGCTTTTTTTAATATCTCAATAGCTAGAGGTTCCACTAAATCGCGAACTTCTTTCCCCTTTTTTGTGATTGAAATTTTCCAACTTCTACGGTCATTTGAGTCAGCTTGCCTTATTGCTAAACCCTTTTTTTCCAGCTTATCTACAATTCTGGTTATGTTTGCATTGTCTTTAAATGTGAGTTTTGCAACTTCCTTTTGCGTTAACCCAGATTTTTCGTTTAACCTATTCAAAATAGCCCACTGTTCTGGAGTAACATCAATGTTGTTGTTTTTAATTATTGCAGTGAATTCTCTTTTTAACAAGAGAGCAGTCATATTAATTAAATAACCAGCAGAGCGGTCTAAGAATGATTCCATTTTTATTGTTGTGTAATTAGATAACGTGACAAATATAAGAGTAATCTTTATAAATGATAAAAAAGTTTGATTCTTATCTTGAAGAATATATAGCTAAGACAATAGAATAAACTAAAGTTTATCCAAAAAGTTTGTTTATCGTATTACTTTCTTCTTTTTGATAAAAACCTATAGTTATGTAAACATATAATAACTAGAACTATTCTAAGTAAAATAGAGGACCAATATCTGAGAAACTGAAATTTTAAGATCTAACCTGTTGAAGATGTATTTTATCAGTTTTAACTTTGGAAGTAAAATCCGTAATTAATTTTACGGATATCCACAATTCTATTAATCAAAAAATTATTTTCTTTGGAGATTAATTTTAATTCATTTTTTTGTGTTTAAATATATAGCAGTTTTTAATGCTTCTTATATAGGTTCCGATTTAGAACAAAAGTCTTGCATTACATGGAATCAAAATTTTGAAGAAATTGATTTTACTATTTTAAAAAGCCAAATACTTAATCAAACATCTATACATTATTTTAATTTATTGCTTGAAGAGGTAGACATTTCCAATATTATTATTCAAATTATTAAAGTTCAAAAAATTAATTAATTATATTAAAGATCATAATGAGTTTTCAAATTTTTGACAATATTGTCTTAAACATATTTGCCGTTATTATAATTATAATAATATCGATAATCTTAATTTTATTTGTTCTTGCAACTATTTTGAAATATATACCGTATTTAAAAAGTACATTAAAAGTAATTATTGAGTATTTTTATTTAATTCTTATCCCGTTACCTGTATTTTATATATTTATATATTACTCTAATGTAGTAAATGGAGAGTTATCGGAAAATTTTATGTTCGAAGATACTCTTGCTAAAGCGTTACTAAACCTTTCTTATATTTTCTTCTCAGCAGGAATTTTTTCTAGCATAATAAAACTAATTAATACGTTTGGGTTTGTTAAAAATAAGTTTACAGAAATAGTTTTATCAGACGAATTTGATCACTTTTTCACAAAAAAATTAGAGTCTTTAAGTTTTTCAAGAGAGTATTTATTGAATCATGGTAATTTAGAAGGTTTATGGAAAAAGATAACTCTTCTTAAATATGAGAATGCATTTCCCGAAATTCATAAAAAACTTGAGAAGCAAATATCTAATCATTATTTCTCAAGTAAAAGTACCGAGTTTTATTATTCTGATTTTAAAATTGAACTTGATTTTAAATTACTTGAAGATTCTACAACAATACAAATTAAAAATACTTCAAGATATAAAATTATGCGTCCCAATGAACTTCCTTTTAATTGGGATTTTAGATATGCAGAAACCAAGGAGGATCATGTTAATAATCCAGTAAATCTTAAGTTTACTTATTACAATGATGAGGATTTAATTGTATTTGATGAAACTAGTGCGAAAGTAGATGATACTTCAGACCCTGCACTTGTAAAAGTTAGTTTTGAAAAGGAGCTTAAGGATAATAAAACATATCCAATAAAAACTCATAGAATAATAAAACAAAATATAGATATCGATAGGTTCTGGAATTTTGGTTGTTCAAGGATTATAAACAACCTTACACTATCAATAAAGTCTTGTGATAAATTGGCATGCTATTTGAAGCCTGTAAATCAATTGTCATTTGTTGAAGAATTTAATGAACAAACTGGAGAAAATTTATATATGAAGCATGATATTATTTTACCAGGAGAAATATTTATTATAACTTTGACGCGTAAAAATTAATTTTTTTGTATATTTGAATAAGCAAACAAAACATTTACTATGAGATATTTTAACCAAATTAAACAAGGAAGTGAATGGTTAGGTTAAGAATTTTAATCTAACAAGTAATAATATTTTAAACCAGCTAATAGCTGGTTTTTTTTGTTAAAAAAACAAATACAGTTTAATTTTATTAAATATTAATTGGATTAATATTTGATGGAAAATTTCCTAAAAAATGTGTGAAACATATAAAAGACTATAGATTATTAATCATCTGCAACAAAACCGCAACAGAAAATCAACAAAAGTGCAACAACTTTGCAACATTGAAAACTATAGTTTATTACTTAGCTACAACAAAACCGCAACAGAAAATCAACAAAAATGCAACAGTTGTTGCAACAAATCCGCAACAGTTGCAACAAAGCAACAATAAGTTTGCAACTGAGAAAGTCATAATTAGTATAAAAAAGTGAAAAACCGTAGTTAATTTACGGAAAACCTTTTTTTTATCAATTAAACTCTTCATACATTTGCCACATCTAATCATCTACTAGATAAGATGATTTAAATAAAACAACAAAAATTACAATTAATAAATTTTACGTATTTTTTGGTGTAATTATTAATATATTGTTAATTATTGGTGGAATTATTTGTAGTTTACATCATAATTCCTACATTGATTGCAAAATAGTGAGAAAGATCCCTCGAAATGAATAAAGCACAAACTAACATAAAACAAGAAAACATGGATTACTCATTTAGAAACGCCCATGTATTGACTGAATTCTCTCAGTTACTTCAGAATCTAGGTTCTGAGATGGAAGAGAGTGCTAGTTTATTTGATAAAATTCAAGTGAAAGATGAAGTTTTCCAAAAGTTTGAAAGCATTATGGATAACCCTTTTTCCACTTTAATTGATTTTAATAATAAAACACAAAAGGATATTTTTGAATTTGTTTTTTCTAATTTTTTAGAAACTTTTTCAGAACATAAAGATAAATTCAATTTCATACACTCTACTTATAATTATAAGTCTTTTTCTGAGTTAATTTTCTTCATATCTATTAATAATGAAGAATTTCAAGAAAGCTTATTTAATCTTGAATACGATTATGCTATGAGTGAGTTATCGGAAATTGTTAATGTAAGTTTTTGTTTTCTAGAAAAGGACATGGAAGAAGGATTAACTAATACTCAAAAAATTGAATTTGAAAATGCCTAAAAACTTCGAGAATAAATTTCATCACAATAAAGATTTTTTAGATAGTATAGTAAATGATTACCCAGATCAATTTTTTGATTGGAAAGTAACTATTCAATTTTATTGTGGATTACATAAATCGTATACTGTTTTATTAACTCAAGGTTATAGTATTGAAAATAGGCATAAATTAAATATTGAGAATCTTTCGAAAATAAAAAAATCAATTTCACAGAATATTTTCAAACTTTATAAATACTCTAGACAATCGAGATATGAAGGGTTTATCACCCAAGAGCATATGGAAAGATTTAATAAGATTAACTTTTCTTCAGGTAGAGTAATTCTTAAACAGGTAGAGTCTGAATGTTGTGAGTTTTATCCAGTCACAGTTTAATATAAATTAAATACTTACTTCTTAACTTCAAATAGTTACCAACAAAAATGCAACAGAGAATTAACACCTGTTGCACTATGTATCTAAACGAGTTATTTATGTTTAAAAATATTTAAATATCTACTTCTTGTTTTGTAGGTAATAATTTTTGATAAAAAGGACTGTATTTTAATTCCTTTAAAGGATGATAATCGTTGTATCTATTTTTATGGTTGTAAATAAAGTTATTCGAAAAGTCTTCTCGATCTACTTCTCCCTTTAAAATTATATCTCCGTCAAAAGCAACATTAGTACCTCCACGCATTGCGCCTCCTGATACACGTTGATTGATAATTAAAAATAGCTTCCCGTTGTATTTTTTTCTAAAATCTTTGTCAATTTTAGCTTTGCTGTTTAACTCTAGTATTTTAGCCCAACTATCAATTACAATAAAATCAAAATAATCTATGTTATCTGTAATCATCTGGTAATTCTCAGCGTTAGTTAGCTCATTGCTATCCTCTACAACAGATATTAAATGCTGTGTTTGTTCAGTGAAGTACTTTTTTTGTTTTTCTTTAGAAAGACTATTGTCTGCACCTTCTTCAAAACTAAAAATAACACCTTTATAACCAGCTTCAGCAAATGAGTTGGCAAATTGGTAAGCAGTATGTGTTTTACCACCTCCTTCTTCAGAATCTAAAGTAATAACGAGTGATCCTTTTTTCTTTATCTCTGGTTTACCTAAAAACAAAGCTAGATCTTCATTCAATATTTTAAAGTATTCCGTTGGTTCTGTTTGTTCCTGGTTTAATAGTTGAAATGATGTTTTAAAAGGATTCGACTTTTGTTTCAACGGTTGTTGATTTTCTGTTGCAATATTGTTGCGGTTTTGTTGCAACTGTTGCGGAATTGTTGCAACAACTGTTGCATTTTTGTTGATTTCCTGTTGCGGTTTTGTTGCAAAGTGTTGAGAGCTAACATTAACCTCTTGTTTTTCAATACTTAAAACATCTGGGTAGCTAATATTTGGTTGTTGCGGTTTTGTTGCAATTTTGTTGCGGTTTTGTTGCACTTGTTGCAATTTTGTTGCAGGGGCTACTTTATGTTCAACTAAATCAACAGTTACTTTTTTGATTGGAGGTAAATCAACGGTGATTTGCTCAGGAGCATTTAAACCTTGAGTTTTTCTTTTTTTAGGTTTAGTAAAGTGCTTTAAGTTACTTTCTAACACATTCTCAACCTTCCTTCCATTAGAATACTTTAAATTGTATTTATAATTTTCTTTTCCGGAATGAAAATCTCTTTTAGTAATTTTTTTTGCTTTAGTAACAATACAAACTCTACCTTTAAACTCAACCTTCTGGCCTTGTTTAAATTTAGGTTTAGAAAGTTTTTTAGTCAAAGGAGCGTTTAAGCCTTGAACAATAATTTTTTTAGATAGCTTAATGTTAAAACTCTTGTCTGTATGACTTTCAAGAACATGTTTGATTCTATCATACATATACTGAGCTTCTTTAGTTTTATCTTTAATACTGTTTAAAGAGGTTAGCAGTTCTTCTAAAGAAGAACGATCTATTAAGGTATTATGTAAAGCGTTATATTTCTGAATAATTGAGTTTATCATATTTTAAACTATTACTTCAAAGCGTTTACCTAACGAGTCGAAAATGAGTACAATTTTTAAGTTTTGCTCAATGTTCTTATTGAACAATTTTAGATTAGAAAGTATGTTTTTCACTGGCAAAACAGTTGGAATGTCTTTAATATGCAAAGTGTCATTTTGAGGTATTTGAATCTCAGTAACATTGATATTAGAAGTTCCTAGATAACTACCATTTTGTTTATTGAAAAAATTGATTTCTGACAGTTTTAAGAGCTTAAAAGTGTTGATTCCTAAATCTGTATCACTATTGTTTTTTAATGCAATAGATAGCTTGAATTTAATTTTATCAAAATCAATAGCAACTCCATTAACTCCAGTTATCTTGGCATTAATTTTTGTAATTCCATTTTTAACCTTGTGATATTTGTATGCTGCATAAATCCCAAGCCCAGCCAATGATGCAAGTATTACCTTTTTCATAGATCATTATTTTAAAGGATATACTTGTAAATCTTTACTGAAAGCTCCGTTTGTATTTGGTGCAAAATGAGTCTTGAAAAAATTTCTTGAATTGATATCTGAGGGTTTAAAAACAACAAAATCCGGTACCGCAATTTCCGTGGTTCTTTCTAAATAGATTGATAAAGGAGCTTTCAAAGCATCAACATAAAAAGAAACACCAATTTTCGTTTCATTTTTTAGATTATCCCAGTTTACACTTCTGGTTGAAGTAGTTGTATTGATTAGTAAATAACATTCAGTCAAATTGTAATTATTAAATGTTACTATACTCGATCCATCCGTCCAAGGGAAAGCAGGAATGCTTAATGGTTGATAAAAGTTGTTAACATTGAAAGATTCATTTCTCCATTTCAGTAAAGTTTTAATTTGCTTTTCTTCTGAAGAAGTTAAATCACCCTCATTCCAATTAGTAACCTGTTCCGCAGTAATCGAATTTAGAAGAGCTGCGTTTGTTATCTTTGGAATTGCAGCTATAGAACTTTTTAATTGAGCAATTTCTTGGTGCAGATCAAAATCTAAAGGATACAAATCCTTTCCTGTAATTTGTGTATTTCCTTTTCCATAAACACCTTTTCCAATTTCTAAAATAAACTTCATAAGATTTTTTTTAAGTTAATGATTGTCCTTGTTCTCCTTCTGGAGCTACTGGGACAAAAGTTGCTTGAATAAATGCAATTTCATCCTCTTTAACCTCAATTGCTTTGCCGTAATTATTCATATAAGCTGCTATTGCATCCGTTGGTGTTTGATTAAACATTAAAGGAACATTTTGAAAAACCAACGGTTTAATTTTATTATTTTGTTCTGATCCACTAGAAGTAGCACCAGTATCATCTCCACTAAAGAATCCTTTGTCGTTAAATATTAAAACCAATTCTTCTGCGGTTTTTGCACCGAAATTGTTTTCTAATTCATCTATTTTAAAATGAAAATTACTAAAAGCCGGTTCTGTAGAACTAGGTTCAACTATAACTCCATCTAAGTGAGCTTTAATAGTTCTTTTTTCTGAAGAATACATCGTAGTACTATTACCAAAAATGGTTGTAGTTACTACGGTTCTATTTCCTGTTTTTTCAATTTTTACTGTTCTGGCCATGCGTTACTTTTTTTATCACATCCACATTTAGAAATTTTTACCTGTCTATCGTTCAAGTTAGCCGCTTGTACTCTAGGGGAAAAGTTTCTTTGCAATGTTTCAATTCTTGGTTGATATGCTCTTTTAATTGTAAATCCCCAAAAATTATAAGTTATAATCATAACATTAGGATCCTCGGTTGTAATTGGTTTTACAAATTGAAATGGTATTGGAATTTGTGAATTAGCAACAATCATTTTATGTAAATGACAATTTTTAGCCTGCCAAAGCTTGTTGTCAAATACAAACTCAATTTTTCTAATTGAATAAGGAACATTTAAGCTACTTACTGGGCTCATGAATATTGTTAGATCGTTAGCATCAAACTTTAGAATTTTTACTTCAAATAAAACAGAGTCAACAAAGTTCTTAAACGTATTGTAACGCTGAATACCAACTACTCCTATAATCACAGCAGCTGCTAACCCTAAAAAACTTCCTTTTTCTTTTTGATCTAACTTTCCTTTCTGATCTGTCTTTTTAACTTGGCTCATTTTGTTTAATTTAATGGTATTCCTACACTGAATTTTATATATGGTGTGGTTTGGATATCATGCAATGCTCCAACACCAGCTCCAATTCTAATTTTATTTTTAATTGTATAATCAATACTTATTTCACCACCTGTAAAAGCTCCATTGAATCCTATTGTTGGAGAAACATTTAAAAAGAGTTTACTTTGATTTATGTAACTAGTTTTTTCTATAAAATGTGTTATGATAGAGTCTGCGGTAGTTACTTTAAAATCTTGCTGTAAAATCCTACCTTCAGATATAATAGAAGAAAACACCTTTGCATTTGATAACTCGATTGTATCATTGGTTTGAAAAACTTCTTTTGTTACTTCATGATCATTTATAGGAATTATTCGGTCTTTAATAATCTTATTTGAAATAGTATCAAATACTATGATTTTTTTAGTTTGGTAAATAGTATCAAAAACAACTACGATGCTATCCTTACGATTCACTACTTTTTTCTGTGTAGTAGTTTTTATCTTATAAGGTTCTCCTGGATCATTGAAGTGTTCTTTTACCTGAATAAGTACAAGTAAAAGACTTATTCCAATTAATAAATTCTTTGCTATCTCTTTCATCGTTTTGGTAATAATCTTTTTAAGGTTTCCATGTCCAAATTTTTACTAAACTCAATCAATTTAGTTAATATATTCATCGAGACCAGTCCAATTATAAAACCAGTTCCATAAGAATAATTTGGTGAAAGCTTCAATGAAGCAACAACCACTGGTGTTAAGTAGGTTGAACTACAAGCTCCACAGAAAGCTCCAAATATGTAATTGATTAATCCTTTTTTTTCTTGGATATTGGCACCAATTAATCCAGATAAAGCACCTGTAATTAAAAGTCCTATGTTAATTCCGTATGTTTTTAAAAACTCAGTTCCTTGCATTTTCGGGGTGTGTTAATTTATAAATAGCTGTGCCTATACTTAAGAGAATAACAGTTGAAAGGATTGCATTTTTTCTTATTCTTTTTTTTTTCGTTGATCCCAGAAGTAAATTTCTCCTGTGGGTTTTTCAATTCTAGTACCTAAATGAAATCCCCAATCATAAACACCAAACGCATTTATACCGATAGATCTTAATTTTCTATATAGTTCGTTCTTAGTATTTATAGCAGTTATTAGAGTCTCTACAACATTTTTTCCATTGATATCAACACCTTTACCTTTTGGATGATCTCCCTTAGTACTTCTTCCTCTATGCATTTCCCAGCGTGGTGTACGATATGAACTACCGAGCTTTACAGGCTCTTTAGTGAAATCCCTTACAATTTGGGGAGCTTGAATGATATTTTTTGCTATTGGGAATCCGTTATAAAGTAACTCAGAAAATTCATCATCCATAGCTTTGACACTTTCCCACCATTCAATAAATGTAAAATCATCAGTGATGTTTTTATCCCAATTAATGCCTTCACCAGAAGGATGAAAGCTTGGATAAATTTTATTTAGAGTAATTGTATTATTCATTAATCTAGGTTTTACAAAATGACTTGTTTTACTTTTTCTTCTTCTTCTTCTTCTGAACCGCTAAATGCTAATAATAAACCTGTACCTACAGCGGTAATAGCTAACCATTTTAACCAAGATTTCTTTTTCTTAGAAGGATCAAGTACAACCTCGTTGAGAGTTTCTCCAAAGGATGTGGTAAGTGTACCTGTTAAATCTTTAGCTTGGATTGTGAAATTTTTGATCGATACATGTGATATCTCTAAAACATCAGTTTCTCTAGCCAGTATATTGAAATGCCCATCAATATTGGTTGTAGTTCCGGATTGCGTTGCTAAATTTTTAATATGGACATCTGGAATCCCCATTTTTGTATCATCAACTATTTGACTTCTATATGATCTTAATACGCTCATAGCTTACTTTTCTTCGTTAGTAATTTGATGTTGTAGAACTACTCCAGTCTTTTTGAAAAAACCTAAAATTGAAGATTCTACGATGTAATAATTTTCTTGAGTTTTATCCTCCTTAGTTAACACACCATGTGCAACAACTTCTCCTACTTTTTCTCTAAAGGCAAATTTCCCATACAAGACTCCGGTTCCTTTCCAAACATTATTTTCAAGTTCTGCAATGTTCACTGTAATTCCAGTTTTAACGGCACAAAACAGTTCACTTCCAATAGGAAATAGCGTATTGATATTAATGTTCTTAGAAGGTGAGTTTATAATCTCCCAAAACCTTTTCAACTCTTTTGTGTCCAGTCCTTTTCTGATATCTGTAAAAAGTTGACGATCAAACAAAATATAATAGGCATGTGATACTGCTTTAATGTTTGTTACCTGCCTAGCTATATCATTTAAAGCAGTTTCATTGGTTGAAATATTAATTTCTGGAATTAAATAGCTCAAGAAGCTAGAAGGACTAAAACCAATTCTAGTAAAAGACTCATAAATAATTGCAGCAGCAGTTAAATTAGGGTTACCCGCATTTTCTCTTGAAAAACGTTTGGCTCTAGCTTTTTTAAATTCTTTATTTAACAAGTAACCACCACTTACAACACCAAGAATGATTAACCCCCATTTCAAAGCTGAAACACCTTGCTTAATGGTTTTTTGACCTTCTTCGCTATTAATAGCAGAAACAGCAGTAGCGGTAACAAGTGGATTTCCCATTCCTTTTGGCTTACTCATTTTAGATGAACTTTTTAAGCAATGATGCATTTTTCACAAACTTCTCATTGGCTCCTGGTTTTTTAACCATTTCAGATAGTAAAGTCAAAGCCTCCGTTGAACCAAATTCATTCAGAGTTTTAAAAGCCTCCTCTCTCTTTATATTATCAATTGCTCCTTGACCATTATTTTTTAATGTAATTCCTTCCATTTTATACTAATTCGTTAATTTTATAATCTTGAATACTTTTTCTTACTGCTGTTGTAAATTCAGCGTTTTGTGTAAATCCTACTGCTATAAGAGCCAATTCCCTTGCCATTTCATCAGAAACTTTATCACTCTTAACAACAAATATCAAATCCTGTTTGTTCTGTGATAACCCTTCATTTGAATCTGGTGCGGCCATACCTGGAGCAGATCCATTTTTATTTGCCATAACAGTAGCTCCTACATTTTCAGCAGCATCTATTAAACGATTAAAAACACTCGGATCAATAGCCGGTTTATCTTTTAAAGCTTGTTCTTTTAATGCAAGTTCTTTTAGTTTTTCAGCAAGTTGATTGTCAATTTTTAACTGTCTAATTTCAAGAGATAACTCATCTTTTTCTCTCTCTAATTTTCTATTTTTTTCCTTTAATTCCCTATGCTCTTCTTTCAAATCATCGTATTTGGATGATTTAGTATGAAGGTTCATAACATCAGGCATTGACATTCCAAAAGCTGATCCCATTCCAAAAGGTGAAGGTGGTTGCATTTGATAAGGTGCTGGTGGTTGTTCGGAAACAGCGGGCGCACTAATATGCTCATTATTAGGTGCGCCTTTTACTGCTTCACTAACCATTCTCTCCTTAGGCAAATCTGTATGATCTTTTCTGTTAATTTTTAATTGTGTTGTAGTACCGAAGCGTCTATTTGAACTACCATTGGGTTTAAATCTTTGAATCCCTATTACAGTTGTATTAAAAGTCATATTCAAATGATCTATTAAGTCAGCAAATGATTCGAACTCACTTTTAAGCCTGTCAATCGTAAGTTTATTGTAATACCTCTGATTGGTTTCAAAATCAAATACGTCAATAGAGTAACCTGGTTTTGATTTTAAATAATCCTGTATGTCTTCTAAATATTTTTGCATGGTAATTCAATGATGTTTTTTAATCACAAATAACTCCTGTTATGTTGATAGCTCGGAAATAAAGATTGTTTCCATTTCCTATTGTGGTATCAAATGAGATATTAAAACTGGTACTTGTCGAAATTGCTCCAGTATCAATTGTAGTTTCTTCATATGGCTTTAAGGTTATCAAGCCAATTTTAACTGTTGAAGAACCGTAATTTTTAAAGTAGAGATTACATAAATTTTCTACCACTAACGTTTCATTCTTTGTGATGCCCTTCTCAACTAAGTTTCCCTTAAACCTCATAGGATATTAATTGTTAGTTTGATCTACATAAAAAACCATCTGAAACTTAAAATCTTTGGCAACTGCTTTATCTGAGTATGCAGTTACTTTGATTTTTCTATTCCCTTTGAAATCAATTGATTTTCTGCTATCGTAATGATTTCCATTAGTAGGCTGGTATTCTTTGTATGAAACACTTGGATGTAATTCATCCCCTCCGATATCTTCTATTTTTACATTGATAAATTCAGAAGGAGCATCGTTTGTTAGTAAGGCACATTTTTCTACATAACCACTATCTATTTGCAATTCTGCTGAACCAAATGTTTGTCCTTGTGGAACTGTAATATTTAGAATATTGAATTTTAGATTACTCATAAGAAAAGTTTTAAAAAAGCCTATATAGAATTCATATAGGCTTTTTAATTAATTAATTAATTGAAATGCCTTATTTAGTTGAACGAACAACCTTATGTCCGTCAAATACTAACTCTAAGTATTCTTTGTTAGCAGCTGAAGTTGAACCGTCAGGGAATTCGTATTCTAAATCATAGTCCGTTCCACCAACAAGAACAATTGGGTGTTTTAATTCAAAGTAATCATCACGCATTGTTCTACCAGTATATTTGTTGTAGATATCAGCAACTGGGATTTCTCCTAAAACAACTCCATCTTGTCTAACTCTTAAAATTGCATTTCTAAATGATGCAGTCATTTTGTTAGCATACATTAACTGTGCTGCTTTACCAGATTCAGCATGTGTTTCATACCCTAATCTAACTCGTTCATAAATATGAACTTCATCATCTTTAAAACGATTTCCATCAAAGTCTGAGATTCCAGAAATCTTTTTTGTGTTTGAATCCACTAATTTCTGTGTTCCACCAACTGTCATTTCTTTTCTTAAAACAACTGTGTTATTTAGTATTTTAACACCTCCTTCTTGACCTAAAGACTCTTTAAATTGTGAAGACAATCTTTTTTTGTTAAAGTCTAAAATTGAAAGAATTGACTGTGCAGACTCTTCTAAATTATATACTCCTGTTTTCATTTTTTTTTATTTTGAATTTTTAATTAATTATTCTTAAAATTTTATTGTGATAAACCAGTTTCATTAAACTGCTCCAAATGGATTTACTCCTCCAGCAACTTTAACTTGATCATCTTGATTCCAAGCATCTGATGAAAGATTAATTGTGCTTGGTTGGTAAGTGTATCCTGTTTCATCGGCTGCATTCATACCTCCCATAGCTGCTAAGAATTTTTCTCCCGAAGTTGTTGGGTTGTCCTTTACTTTTGGTGCGATAAGCTCCGAAATAGCGCTAGTTCCTTGTTCAATTGATACACCTGTTAAAAGTCCTTGCGTTCCTTTAACTAAGTAACCATTACCTTGAATTGAACTTGCAAGTAATAGAGTTCCTAAAGCGATTCCACCTCTTACAAGTGGGGTTTTAGCTTCTGCAGGCGCAATTCCTGAACTACCTTTAGACAGCATAAACCCTCCGGCTGCTCCAGTTCCAAAAGCAGCAGTTTCTTTTGCTTTTTTCTGATCGAATTTTACTTTCATTTTTTTCTTCTTTTTTATTTATTACTATTTGAATTTGAGTTTTTTGTTACAGCATATGTCAATGCTACTGCCGATACAATTCCTACACCAGTAATCGCTACAACTTTTCCTAAACTCATTTTATCTTCCTCCGGTTTTCCAGGAGGTTGAGAATTATTAGAAGAAGGCTTTACAGTTGTTGTTGTAGGATGGTTAGTTGGTACCGGAGTGTTTTTTGTAGGTGTTGGAGTATTGTTTGTGGTAGCTACTGATTGATTACCAAACAGTTTGTTGTTCTTAAAATCCTCTAAATCGTTGGCGATTTTAGTATGCTTTGCTTTTGAATTTGCTGATTTGTATCGAACGGCTAAACTCCTGTTAGTAGCAATTTGTTTATCTAAAAAACTAATAGCTGCTGCCTTACCTTGTGAATTTGCTATAGACATTGCTCTGTTAATATCCATTCTAGCCAAAGCATCCGCCTTTGCCAATACACTTGCTCTATCTTCTGGACCAAATAAACTTGAGAAAATTCCTGCTGCTTGATTTAAGTCAACAAAACCAAGTCCCTCAGGCATTTCCGGTTTTGGTAGGCTAACCCCATAATGAATTATAGTCTGATTTACCTTTATATAACTAGGTTTTAAATCAATAACTGGATTAATTCTATTATCGGTACTTTTTCTAACCTCATTCTCAATTTTTTGAGTGACAGCTTTTGATACTCCGTAACTATTTAAATCTTGAAGGAAAAACCTAAAATTTAAAATAGTATCATGAGAGATATTTTGCTGTTCATTGGTTGATTCTGATAAATCACCATGTAATACTGAGTATGGCAATTTTCTATCCTGTACTTTCATATCTTCTTTTTGTATATATGTTACTTGTGTGTTTACTTTCTTAGTTGGATCTATAATGAAAGTTTTGCCATTGGAGTGAATTACGACATATACGTGTGACCATCTATTAGGCTGAGAAGGTTGTGTTACTTTTCTAAAGGAGTGATCAATGTTTAAGTTTAAAAGAATGGTACTTGCAAATACACTATAACTTTTACAATCCGTACCTGAAAAACGGCTCGACCAAACACATGAAGGGGTTTTTAGTGTTTGGTGGAAACCGTCGGCTTGGTACTGTACGTGATTGTATAAGAAATTATATATATTGTTAACAGTTTCACTAATAGTTTTACCTTTTAGTTTTGGCGCAATTTTTTTGGAAAAACTTTTAAATTCAAGAGCAACATTTACCATTTGCTCTAATCCTCCTGTAGTAGTATAATCACCAACATAAGTTGCCTTACATGGAGTAACATCAAAGTATTTGTCATACTTAGTATGTCTTAATACTTCTCTATATAAGCTGTTATTAATCGTGGTGATATCCATTTTACAAGTAAATTGATTTTGTCATTTACATTGCAAATATGAAGTGTAAAACAAGGCATCTCTGAGGATTCCAGAGGATTCGGGAGGATTATCTAGGATTATAAAGTTTTATTGAGGATTATGCAGGATCCGAGAGGATTTTAAAAACTAAACTAGTTTGATTCCCTCTATTTCTTCAACCAATTTATAATATTCTTTAGGTGTTATTCTCTTTTCGTTTTTTGCTTTTTCCTCTGTTATATCTCTGCATTCAGAAATGATTTTATTCATAGTATTTCGTAAAAATGCATCTGGAATTTTGAAGTATTTTTTATATACCGCTCCTTTAGACCCTAATGGGTTATTTCTTAATTCTTCTATTTTCGAATTCTTTTGCTCCTCAATTTGGTGTTTCATTGTTGTTGATTCTGTTGCAATTTTGTTGCAACATTGTTGATTTTCTGTTGCACTTTTGTTGCAGGGGTTATAAATTAAATTGTAACTAACTGAAAATCAACAACTATTACTGTTATGCATTTGCAACAACCATTTGCAACAGTTGTTGCACTTTTGTTGCGTTTTTGTTGCTGATTTTCATTTAAATACTATTGCCTATAACATTTATTATTAGTAAATTCGTTACTATAATCGAGGAGAATCGGTTATATCTTTTTCTTTTTCATAGCAATTTTACCACTCGGTTTGAGTGGTTTTTTTATGCTTCTTTTTTTTCAAATTTTAAATAACTGGTAACTTTTCTATGTGCCAGATATTGTTCAACTATACCTATAGCAGGATCATAATATTTACCATCATGTTTTAAAACAAAATGACCTTTTTCATTTGGGTATAAAAACAAAACAATACTGTCGTTAGGTACTTCATCAAATGTTATGTCCACTCCTTTGGTAACTCTAGATTTAAAACCTTTGTTACTTAAGTAAGGCATAAGATTATCGTAAATATTTGTACTCCAATTTTCACCTATTTCCTTACAAATCTCTTCTACACTTTGCCCAGTTATCATCGAAAGGCAAGTTTGACCGCATAACATAGAGCTATATGGCTGGGATTTAAATTCTATTGTCATATCTAATATTCCATTTTAAATTGTTAAAAAAAATCGTCTTTTATTTCTCTTATTGATATTCCAAAAAAGTACCCTCCAACCAAACCAATAGGAAAAATTGAATAAAAGTCAATTTCTAACCACTCCAATAAATAATAGTAATTGACAACTAGTAATATTGAGAGTATTGGTTTTAATCCTTTTAAGAGTCCTTGTATAAAGTATTTCATGTTCTACTGTTTTTCAATTATTATTGTATATATCCCAACCAAATATTACCTCTCAAATATTTAACTTTACTTAATGGGTATTTTCTTAAGAATGACTTGTAAAATTTATCCCCTTGTAAAAGTTCAGTTTTACCACCTTTCCAATAAATTCTCCATTCACTTATTTGTTTACTTTTATTCATAATCCTACAGGTTTTTAACTATTTAAATTCAGTGATTTCACTATGAATATTTTATTTACTTTTATTCTCCTTTTTGAGAGAATGATTATAATGTTCTTTTTTAATCATTTTCCCTAAAAAGCGCCCACCTCGGTGGGTTTTTCTTTTTATATTTGAATTTGTATTACAATTAACTTCCTTGTTAATTTAGAAGCTCCATTAGGAGCTTTTTTCTCAACAATTATCTTTATCTTTGCACTATTCTATAAAAGGATCTCCCACAGATTTATTTATGAATGGAAAGGCACGAAATTATTTTTTCTTGCCTTTCTTTTTTTTGTAAAATATTGAACTATAATTATTTACATACACCTGAGTAGCTAGCAAATTTTTTCCTCTATGTGCTATTAAGGGGTTGCACATTAGGGTATTGGTACAGATGAATTTAGTATTTGTCTGTACTTTTTATTATTTATTTCAATTCTTTCTTCTTTTATTACCATAAGACTACTTTTGTATATTATTGATTTTTAGTGTATTACATTTAAAATAAATGATATGCCCTGGGGGGCATTCATTTTTTTAAAAAGGAACTTTTGTGGTTCCTTTTTTTGTATTCTCATTCTACTGTTATTTATTTGTATATTCGGCTTATGGAATATATAATTGGTCTATTAATCTTGGTTTTTGCCATTCAATACATTGAAAAATCATCTAAAAAAAATCATGACAAATAATAATTCTACAGGTTTTTAACTATTTGTTCGATTTCATGGTGTAACCCATTTTATTATACCTACATTCGCAATGCTTAAGAGACGTCTTAAGCTCTTTTTCATAGCAATTTTCCCACTCAATCTCTGAGTGGGTTCTTTTTTTATAATCCATATTCTTATTGATTTGTTTTTCAACATTATAGTGTTAATTGTTTTATTATGCGTACCTTATAAATCTTATTATATAGATTGTTTCTGTTCTAATTCTATATAATAAGAATAGTACTGGAGCTCTGTGGTGAGAGCTCCTTTTTAATTATGATTTCTCAGCATACTACTTAATTTTAATTTTCTAATTTCGCTCAATGATTTCACACATACTTTTATTAAAAAATGGATTTAGGTTTAGATCTGATATTGAATCTTCTACAGGTTTTTAATTAATTCAATGTTTCTACTGGCATCTTCTTTTAAGGTTATCCAATAACTTAACAAATGCTCTTTCGCCTCCTCATATGTTTCAAATGTATCATTGCTTTTATAACGGTGATCATTTACACCATCAAAAGGAATTATCAATAATTCTGTATAATCTAATGCGTACATAATAATTACAGGTTTTTAATAATTTCAATTTTATTCTCAACCTCTTCTATGTCAAACCCTTGATTTTCTAACCAACTACATAAATGTTCTTTTTGTCCAGTTTGATTTATATACCTCATTATGTCTTTTAAAAATTCTAATAATTCGTATTCTTCCATTGTAACTACAGGTTTAAAATTATATTTTCAATGCTTGTAACATTTTTTGTTTTTTTATACTAATAAGAAAAAGAAGTATTATGTATAAAAAAGAATTCAAAACACTTTTAGCCTTGATTTTTATATTAGTATTAACTGAAGTAATTGTTTCTTTCATTTAATAATTACTGTTTTGTTAATTTTAGTTAAGTAAGGCATCCCCTTACTTTTTTTACGGTTTTTTCTCTACTTGCTAATATTTATCTAATTAAGTTTGAGAAATTTAAAATTTCAAATTATGTTAAAGAACATTTCAAAGTTAGGAACCACTCTAAACAAGTCAGAACAACAATCTATTAATGGGGGATATATGAAGCCTAATTGTGATTGGGCTGGACCTACAAGAAGTTGTCCTCCTGGATATTATTATGAATCTAGTACAAATTGTTGTTATGAATCTTAAAATATCAAGCGGACTTCGGTTCGCTTTTTTTATGTCTATATTTTTCATACTACAGTTTTTTTATGTTACTAATTTTTTAGTATATTACATTTAAAATTAATGATATGTCCTGGGGGGCATTCATTTTTTTAAAAGGAACTTTTGTGGTTCCTTTTTTCAACTTAGAATTACTATATTTAACCAATTCTATTAACAACCTATTTCTTAGATCATATTGATCTAAACTGAGCTCCTTTTGGAGCTTTTTTAATATATTGCAGAAAATCACGACGTACCGTCTGGGTTTTAAACCAGGTGATTTTGATAAAGGAGCTTTAATAGTTCCTTTTTTGTATTCTACATTCTACTGTTTATTTTTAGTTTGTCTATATTTGAATAATGGTTGATATTTATGAATACATAATCTTTTTTGCATTAATTTTAATCGTTGTTATCCTATTAATTATCGATAAAAGAAAGTCAAATGAAATTGACTTTGATTCACATTTATACGAAAATGATGAAGACTCTTTTAACATTGATCTATTTGATGATGATTAAATTCTACACTATTTATGACATCTATTGATGTCGATTATTTTAAATTTTGACAATAAAAAAGAGCTTCAATATGAAGCTCTTGTGGTAAGTATTTTTTTACTAGGAAAAATTATTCAAAAAGAAATGAACTCTGCATTGACTTTTCAATTCCTTCATAAACTAACTTTAATATTTCTTCTTCTGTTATTAAGTTTAAGTCCTCATAAGTTTTTAAAATATTAAAACCATTATTTTCAGAAATTGAATTATTGGTGTATCCAACTATAACTTTTCCATTTATATGTAAATGGAATTGAATTGAAAATCCTTGTTCTACTTCATTTGAAATTGTTACAGGAATGTTTCCTGCTCTTAAAACAATTAATTTTCCATGATTTATTTTTTCAGTATATAGGTTTTTCTTAAAAAAATCATTTTCTGCAATAATTCTATCTTTTATTGAAGATAACGTTGACAAAATCAAACTAGATTTACTTTCATTCCAAAGACTAAGTCTTTGATTCATTAAAAAAAGTGCTTCTTGGTATTCTTTTGATAATTCTACAATTTTTTCAATTTGGTACATGTAAATAGATTTTCGGGTTATGAACCAAATTTATAAACTTACCACAATATGTCAATGAACTTTTTCAGTTTTTAGGATCTGAGAACCTACTGTTTTTTTAAATTCTATTTTGTGGTGTTAGCCATTTTATTATGTGTACCTTGTAGACTTATAATATAAGATGCTGATATCTGTGTAAGATCTTATATTATATTGTCGATACTGGAGCTCTTTTCTAAGAGCTCCTTTTTTTCTACTGTTTTCTTTTAATTACATTTAATGTTTTACCTGAATCTCTATTGATAATTACTATTGTACTATCGGTACCAATCGCAATATTTTTAGTAAGTGAAAGGTGTCTGATTTCTCCTGGTTTAATTGGAGGATCTACTTGTTTGCATGAAGTGACAAATCCAATAATCACTAAAATTGTTAAAAGTCTCATATCCTACAGTTTATATGCCATCCAGAATGAATAAAAAGCTAGTATCAGAAATGCAATAAGTATTAAATAATCGGTTAGTTTTAAATCTGAATTTTTCATTATCGTTTTTTTAGATTAAAGTTTACACTTAAACTTATCTGCTTTTAGTGCTTTTTACATATCATTTTATCCTCTAATGAGTAATTTATAATTTGATATTGTTTTTTATATTTTGTTTTTGCAATCCATACAGATTATTGCAGTTTCTTCCCATTCGGCAAAGCCCTCTACTACAATTAAACTTTGGTTTTTATGTCTACATTCATAATTGGGACTTAATGATGTTCTTTTCATAAATTTCTTTATACATTTCATTAATTCTTTGATGGATGTTATTTTTAGTGTAGCGTTTTTCACCAAGAGTTTCATTCCCATTCTTACTTATTTGGATTTTTAGAATTGAACCATTAGAAGCTAATGGAAACGGGTTTATTTTAATGCCGTTTTCCCAACACCACTTCATTTCTTTAATGTTCAATTTCATCTATATTTATATTATATGATTCAACATAATTCTCGTTTTTTATATAAAAGCATTCTTTTTTTACCCTTTTTTGAGTGCCTGGTAAAATTTGATTGATCATAATCCTACCTTGCGAATCTTTTAAATTTTTTGGATTGAACACATAGCCTTCCATTTTGCAAAATTTTTCAACAGCAGTCTTAAATTTTCTCGCGCCAAGAGCTGACTTTTTACCTACAAAATCTACGTAGTTACTATAGAGATCACTCCTTAAAATGTTTTTATTGAAATGTTCTTCGTCTGAAAAGTATTCAGTAGCCCATTCGATACAGTTATCGCCTATTTGCGCTTTTAAATTGTTAAGGAGGATGTTGTTCATAGGAGCTTTAAACTCATTTCTAATATTTGATAAATACAGTTGACAGCATTGCATTAAGAAATTGTAGAACTTGTTATATTGTTTATCGTCCCAATCTTGAAAAAATGAATATCCAAAGTCGTCCGAAACCTTCCTTTCTTCATTAAAATTATCTGTATGAGCATGGTAGTAGTCACCAAAAGAAACAAAGAATAGTCGTCTCAAGTCAGAACCTCTGTTTTTATTCAAACCATAATTAAATGTCCCAACAAACTTTGGAGATTCTGCAAAAGACAAAGAGTACCCTTGTTTTCCTTTTGGGTTAACTTCAACTTCGCCAGTAATTTTGTTGTAAAAAAAATCAAATGCACCTCCTTTCTTACCATCTTCTATATTAATGATGTCATGCTCTTTTTGTAGTCCACCTAATAAGTGTTTATTGGATGAAAGGTTGTCATCTTTTCCATCAATTGTAAAAATGTTCAATAATTCTTTCAATCCCCTTATGCTTAAACTCTTACCAGTTCCGCCATTAGCATCATCATCACTTTCTTTGACAGTATCATCCATTATATAAACGAATTTTGCAAAATCTTCTCGTTTATATCGATGTATTAAATACCCCAGAGCAAAACATTTATTAAGAAAGTGTTGCTCTTGTGTTATTTGTTCTTCTTCTGATAAATATTTACCATTTAATGTAAAACGGTTATTTGATCTATAATTTTCCCTTTCTGCTTTAGTATTAAACTGTAGTTCAATTTCTTTTCTCCAATAGACACGACTTCCATTAATCAAGTACGACATGAAATCACATGAAGTGTCCAAAATTTTAACTCTATTATTTCCTTTATCGTCTTTATAATAATTGAAGAAGTGGTTTAATACTTCGAAGTTTTTATTCACTACTTTATGTTTCCAAACATATTTGTTTAGTGTGTTTTGAGTACTAAATACAACACCATTTTTTGTTACTGTTACTATACCATTCTTAAAGTAGAATAGTTGATAAGAAGCGTTGCAATTGGTAAAGTTGAGATCTTTTTTATCTATGTTTTTAAGTTCAGCTGTAGAAAACGCTCTAGACCTCTTAATTAGATTAATTTTATCTAGACAAGCTCCTTTGTCTATTAAATAATCAATACAAAATTTTCGAATTTCCGATGTTTCTGGAACAGCAACTTTATAATCCTCTACTTTTACTAAAAAAGAGGTGTCTTCATTACTTTTCTCTTGAATGTTTAAGTTCTGTCTATACCCATGATAATTATTAGCATTTAAAAAATAATGTAAATTGGATAAGTTAATTTGTGGCCTTCCTTTATCATTTGAATCAATAAAATTACATTTTAATGCCACTAACATTAATTTGTCAAATTGCCTTTTAATAGTTTCTTTATCTGAGTATTGATAATATTTTAGCCAGTCTCTAAAATCCTTTCCATTATCTCCCATTTTAGATTCAGGAAGCCAAATCGTTTTTATGTTCCAGTATTGATTAGCTAAAGAATAGGCATACTTTTTTCCTGAGTTGTCTATATCAGGTAAATTGTAGAAGTTTTGACATAATTTATTTATTCTTTGATATTGACTATAAGTTAATTGTTGACCTTCACTATTAAGCCAAATTGGGTAATAATCATTCGATATAGATGCTAAATTGAGTCCATCTGAACCACCGCTGCATATAATAATATTCTTAACTTGAAGTTCTTTAATTTCATTAAGGATATCTTTTTTAGTGAGACTTGTGTTAGTTCGTTTTAAGTCCTCAAATAAATAAGATATTTGTTCTTCATCAACATCATTTAAAATACGATCAAGTCCATGAATGTATTCATTATCCTTCGTTCCTAAATAACCATGTTTGTAATTAACGGTTTTACCATCTTTGTTTTTATGTTTAAACTCTTGTGGTTTATAGGTTTTTGCCCATTTTTCTAAATTGTTTGAATAGGCGAAAATTGGATAATAATCAGAACTTTTAGTAATCATTAGTTTCCTTTCTTTTTTTGTGATTTTTTCATAAAAATCAACTTCAAAGAAATTGTAATTTTTAGCTATTTCATTATTAATGAAACGACCAACAATATTAAGGTTACTATATTCTTTTGTAATAATTTTAAAGTGACTCAAAGGAAGAAGCTCTTTATTTTCTTTAAACTCTATATTAGGAGTATAAATTTTGGATGAAATAGGAACTTGAAATTCGGAATATAATCTATGAAGAACTTGCTTAAAATCTAAACCTTTTAAGTTTATTACAGAACTTAAAGCGTCATAAGACTTATCTCCAAAATCTTTAATATACCAAATCTTATTTGGAGCATAAAATAAACTAGCACTCGCTGTTTTTTCAGTTTGCCTAAACTTGAATTTTTTGCTACTTGAAGACTCACAACCTATGCTTTCTGGAAAATATTTGTGAATTATATCTAATCCTTGATTGGTTGCTTTGTATAAGTCATGTTTATTAAATTTATAATTTTCCATAAACATGAAATTTGATAACCAAATTATTATGTACCGACTTAATCATAATTTTATTGGATTGAGTTATTTACTTGTTCAAAAAAAGCAACCTTAACTTTTTATGTCGGTAGAAAAGGTTGCAACCACGTGATATATGGTTATGTTTTACAATGATTCATTCTTTACCGACAAAAGATTGAATATTATATTTTGTAACAATAAAATTTGTAGAAAAAGAAAGGATAAATTAACTTTGAAGTTGCAAGACAAAAAGTTTGATTTCACAATCTTTCTTTTTAAAGCTCCTAGTTAACTAGGAGCTTTTTTTAGCTAAAAACTAAATCTACAGATACTAATATTTCTAAATTTACATTTTGCAATAATTCTCAATTATTGAGAATATAATGTGTGTAAATGGATATATTTGTATATTTACACAACAAATATATGATAAATTCTCAATAAAATGAGAATTTTCTAATTATTTTAGGAAATATTCGGAAAAATGACTCTACAAGCAATCTTAATTCAAATTAAACAAACTAATAATTTAAGCAGTGAACAACTTGCTGAAATAGCTGGAATTGCCACATCTACAGTATATAGAGTCCTATCAGGTAAGACAAAAAAGCTACATACAAGTAATATTGAAAAGTTAATTGAAAAATTTCCAGATTCAAAGGAACTTTTTGATGTTTTAAATAATGTTTCGGATATCTCTGGAGATATTAAAACGTCATCTTTCGATAATCAATTAGTTTTGTTACCAAATGAAAATGGAGTAGTAACAATAGACATGATTGTTAGTTTTTTACATTCTAATGAAGAAGAATGTTTGGAGAATGAAAAGTACTTTTTATGGAAAAAGAATATTGAATATAAAGGAGCAATTAATGTATTAGAAAGAAAAATTAGTGACCTCCCTAAAAAATAACATGTTTATTTCATTTTTTCGTATTTCAAATCCTTTATTATCTCTAAGATCGAATAACAATTGATCGAGTTTTATATTATTTGATAAAAACTCATCCCTTAATTCTTCAAGTAATTCATCACTAACTTTATCGCAATCATAATCGCTTAAAAAGCCATCCTTTTTAAGCTTATCTAAGGTGGATAAGGTTTTCTTTTTCTTCGAGTGTAAAAACATGTTATTTACTTTCTATAAATAGTTTTATCAATTTCTTCAACCGTATCATGTATATATTTTTCTTTTTTATTTGGATGTATATACTTTAAACTATGGGTAAGTAGTAGGCTATTTAATTTCTTAATTACAGATGAATAAAACTTAAAGTTTATTAGATAATAATGAACACTTCTTAAAATTAAGAACGAGATAATTATATAGGAAATAAAAACAAAATAATGAACAGCTCTAGGAAAATCAGCTTCATCATATACTGCATAGTAAACGAAGAAAATTCCAATTAAGATTCCAAGGAAATAAATAATATCAAATATTTTTTTTGCGGAGTTATCTTTTATTCTTGCACCTATGAATCCAGCAATGGATAAAGCAATTAAACTTAAATACATGCCAATATATTGTAAAAAGGCTTCAAGATGGATAAAACCAAAAACGTTTTGTTCTTTAACCAATTGTTCTTTTCTTTTTTTATAGGCTTGAACACTTTTAAAATCGTGTTGTTTGATTTTTTTTAATCTTGTGACGTATTCTTTAGGTAATTGGCTTTTAAATTCTTTAAATAATGATAATTCTTTTTGATTAGTACTATCTTTAATTTTAGGGTACAAAGTTTTATACTCCTCTACTAAATCAACTTCATTTTGAAAAGGAACATAACTAAAAATACTCCCTAAAATTGTTAATAGTAGGAATACTGATAATAAGACTTGTATATAATTTATTTTAGTCTCCCCATCCAGAAGATCCGTTCCCTTCGTCTTGTCCGCCTCCGCCACCGTTGTTTCCTGAGGTTCCGACATTATCTTTGTCTGTTGCTTGTAATTCATAGCCTAATTGTAAATTCTTTATTTGTTCCTCTTCTGTTTCTTTTCCACAAGAAGTTAAAAATAATGATACAGACGCTACTAAAAATAATGCTTTTAAAATTTTCATTTTTTAAATATCTTTTATGATTAAATACAAGACATAAAGATAGTTTTTTTAAGCATCTGTAAAATGATAAACAAAAGTAGGCTGATTATTTTTAGGAATCAATCAGGGAAAACCCTGAAAAGGAATTAAAAAGCATAAATTTTAAGGTACTCAAAATCTTTTGTACTCTTAATTATACTCAGTTAAGTACTCTATTGTTTTATTATAATTATAAGGTTTGAGACAAAGTAAATACAAATGAGTACAAATAGTACAAAATAACACATAATCACTTTGTATAAATTCGCTATAAATGATATAACCAAGTTGTAAATGACTTTTGTTTTATGTTATATTTGTAATTGTTTAGTAATCAGAAACCTACGTTAAGGTAATTGTGTCAAAATTGAGGCACTAAGTGTACGTTTTAGTATTTTTTTATAAATATAACCAACTGTAATTCAGTAGAATATAAAATTCAATAACGGGATATACAATCCCACCTTTGGTACTTAAAACACCTAATGAATTATTTGTTAATTCTTAGGTGTTTTTTTATTCAATACTTTTTCGAAATTTAGTTGTTGAGTTAATTATAAATTGAAATTGAAGAAAAATCAAAATGTTTTTTTGGGTTGTTCAAAATGTTTTTTAAATTCGCCGGTAGAAAAAGAATTGCTATCTGGTGAAATTGCTATCCGATGATATTACTATTCGATGATATTGCTATCTGGTAAAATTGCTATCCGATGATATTGCTATCTGGTAAAATTGCTATCCGATGATATTGCTATCTGGTAAAATTGCTGTCCGATGAAATTCTTGATTACATCTTATTATACAATAATGATTGAAAAACATAAACAATATTTTTGCAAAAATTGTCATAAAGCTATGAGTGACATAAAAGAAATCGTAGAAAATTATAGTTATAAACGTTATTTATAAATGATAAAAATTGTATTCGTTTTGTTAGCGTTTATTTTAAAATATTTTTGATATGAAAACATTAGAGTTAAATCGAATGGAAATTTTAGAAGGAGGTTGTTTAAATTGTTTTAAGAGTGCTCCTGATTGTGTAACAGAAGGTAATTCTTTCATGGTTGGTGCACTAGCTGGAGGAGCTATTGCTGGAGGGCTTTTAGGAGCTGCTATTGGAGGTGTTGTTGGACTTGTAGGAGGTACTTATTTAAATATGGTAAATTGTTAAGATATGAAAAGTTTGAGTTTAGATAGTATGGTTTCTGTTGAGGGAGGAAATGATGCAGTTAAAGGTTTTTGTGACGGATTTAAAGTAAGTGCATCAATATATATATTAGGTGCAGCTGCTAATTTTTGGAATCCTGTTGGAGCGGCAGGTACAGTTGCTCTTTCTACTGTTGCAATAGGGTGTTGGATTGCATCTTAATTATTTTAGCAACCCATTTCTAATAATGGGTTGCTTATTTAAAATATAATTCTTAGATATTATGAGAAAAATAAAAATTTTATTAGCCTTAGCATTGTTTTTTTTATTGATTTTGTATTTTTTTAATTTACTAGATGAAAAATGGAATAAAGTAACGTATCTTCTTTTTGCTGTTATTGTAGTTGCTTTAGGTTATATTAATAGGAAGAAAATTAATTCAGATGAAAAAGAATAATTGGCTTTTATTGGTAATAGTTCTAAATTTAGTTTTAACTTTTTCCTCAAGTCATTTACTCGATTTAAATCGGTTGACTTTTGATTTTTATTCTAGTTTTTTGGAGGAAAATCAAGTTGAAGATTTTATTAATACTCAGAAAAAATGGGAATGGCTTGGTTATGTAATTATGCCTTTTGTTATTTTATTGAGAAGTAGCTTAGTTGCTGTCTGTTTAAGTGTAGGTCTATTTTTTTATGACATTCAAAACAAAATAAAATTTAAGGACTTTTTTAAAGTAGCAATATTAGGAGAGTTTGTAATATTATCAGTTGGTATTGTTAAATTGCTGTATTTTCTTTATATAAAAGTTGATTATACATTACAAGATGTTCAACAATATTATCCATTGAGTTATATTAATTTTTTAGATGTGAGTAAGATGGAACCTTGGTTAATCTATCCTTTACAAACTATAAATTTATTTGAAATAGCTTATTTTTTTGTGTTAGTATATGGAGTACATAAATTACTTAAAAACAACTTTTGGAAGAGTTTTGAGATTACTGCAGCCAGTTATGGTAGTGGTCTAACTATTTGGCTTGGTTTGGTGATGTTTTTAGTTTTAAATTTGACATAAATGAGGTCAAATATGTTGTTGAAATATTTACATTAATACAGTTTGGTAAGTTTTTATTAGATAACTAATTAATGATGGTTGAAAACCCTTATTAAATTACAATTTTTCAGACTACTTAGGTGTCTTTAATTTTTAATGACTTGAAAAAATAATGAAAAAGAAAATTAGATTAGTTTTAGGTATAACTCTATTTACTATTGTTACTCTTTTGGGGTATAAAATAGTAAATAAGCTTATTCATAAAAAAGAAGTAACTGAACGTACTAAAGTTTTACCAAGCTTTTCTTTTAGTAATCTTAAAGGAAAAATTTTCACTCGAAATAACTTGAGAAATATACCTACAGTTTTTATTTATTTTAATTCAGATTGTGATTATTGTCAGTCAGAGGCGATTAAAATAAAACAAAGGTTAAATGAATTTGAAAACATACAATTAGTTTTTATCTCTTTTGAATCAAAAAAAGAAATTGAACAATTTGCAAAGAGGTATGAATTAAATAATAAAGAGAATATTGTATTTCTAGAGGATAAGAAAGCAGAGTTCTCTGAACTTTTTGATGTACATTCAATACCATATGTTATTGTTTATGATAGTAATCATAAACTTCTCAAAAAGTTTAAAGGAGTAACTAAAATTGATAATATTTTAAAAGTTTTGAAATAGAGAGATTTTATTAATTATTAAAACGAATACCCTTTATTGGAAGGTTTAGATTTATATGAATAAGAAATTAATTACAAAATTACATGTATTGCAGCATGATCAATCAGATTGTGGAGTAGCATGTTTACTTTCTTTGATACAATATTATGGAGGAACAAATTCTTTAGAAAAGTTAAGAGAGTTAAGTGGTACAACTAAACAAGGAACTACACTTTTAGGATTGTATCAAACGGCAAATAAAGTAGGTTTTACTGCCGAAGGAAATGAAGCAGATATACAAGCGTTAATAGATCATAATAGGCCCGTTATTTTACATGTGATAATAGAAGATAAATTACAACACTATGTGGTGTGTTATGGTTATGAAGATAATCAATTTATCATTGGTGATCCAGCAAAAGGTATTGTTAACTATTCTAAAGAAGAGTTGGAAAAAATTTGGATTTCTAAAACTTGTTTAACTTTAACACCAAATAATAGTTTTGTAAAAGAATCAACAACTAGAAAATCAAAAAGAGTATGGTTTATAAGGCTTCTCAAAGAAGATAAAAAATTGTTAATAATAAGTGTTGTTTTGGGTATTGGTATTGCCTTGTTAAGTATGGCAATGTCTGTGTTCTCTCAGAAATTAATTGATGATATTTTACCTTCTCAAAATACAAAGAAATTAATTTTTGGTATTGGGTTACTAACTTTTTTATTGTTGGTAAGAGTTGGTTTCACTGCTTTAAGGGAATTGTTACTTATAAGACAATCTAAAGATTTTAATAACCGTATTATTGATTCTTTTTATTCCTCACTATTACATCTACCAAAGCCTTTTTTTGATACTAGAAAAATAGGTGAATTAGTGGCAAGACTAAACGATACTAATAGAGTGCAAAAAGTAATTAAATTCATAGCCAGTAACTTTATTATTGATGTTTTAGTGGTATTAGTTTCCTTTGGTTTTTTGTTTTTTTATTCATGGAAAGTCGCGATAATAGCCTTAATAAGTTTACCTATTTACTTCCTTATAGTTTATAGGTTTAATACTAAGATTATTCAGTCACAAAAAGAAGTGATGCAAAGTTATGCACTAAGTGAGAGTAATTATATTAGTTCTATGCAAGGTATAGCAACAGTTAAAAATTTTAACCGTCAATCATTTTTTCAAAAACTAAACCAATTAGTATTTGGCAATTTACAAAACAAGATAGTTGATTTAGGGAAAATTAATGTGCGTTTGGCATTATTATCAGGAGTTGCCGGAGTGTTGTTTTTAATGGCAATTTTAGCATATACATCTTTTCAAGTGTATAATAAGCAAATGCAATTAGGTGAATTAATGGCAATTTTAGGTATTGCAGGTTCTTTATTACCTTCTATTACTAATTTAGCATTGGTAGCAATTCCTATTAGTGAAGCAAAAATTGCTTTCAATCGTATGTTTGAATTTACATCTATTGAAAAAGAAAATCAAGGAAATGTTAATCTTCAAAATTTTGAGTCATTAGAGTTTAAAAATTTATCTTTTCGTTTTGCTGGAAGAAGTGAACTATTAAGAAATGTTAACCTTTCAGTTAGAAAGGGAAAATTAACTGCTATTGTAGGAGAAAGTGGAAGTGGTAAAAGTACATTAGGACAGATAATCCAAAAGTTTTACGATTTTGAAAGTGGAGAAATTGTAATAAATAATACAAGTACATTAAGAGATGTAAAACTTGATAATTGGAGAAGCTTGGTGGGGATAGTACCACAAGAAATTACCATTTTTAATGGAAATGTATTAGATAATATTTTATTAGGAAAAGAAGACAAACCAGAGAAGGTTGTTAGCTTTTGTCAAGAATATGGTTTTGAAGAGTTTATCAAAGGTTTTCCGCAAGGATATGCTACTATATTAGGTGAAGAAGGAGTAAATTTGTCGGGAGGACAAAAGCAAATTATAGCTTTGGCGAGAGTATTGTATAAGAAACCGCAATTGCTTATCCTAGACGAGGCTACCGCTGCAATGGACAGAAAAACGGAAAAATTTAGTATAGAATTAATTGCCAAGTTAAAAAAGCAAATGGGAATTTTGTTTATATCTCATCGCTTGGAAACTTTAAAAAAGTATGCAGATACTATCTATGTACTAGAAAATGGAGAAACTAAAATAAGTGGGAATCATTTAGAGTTATTAGAAACTTCTAATTTTTATAGCGATTATTGGAAGGAATTAGTTTGATAAAGTTTAGTTAAAAATTAATTTTTGATAGATTAAGTTTATAACCAAAATACCTTTAACTAGTCAAATTAAAGGTATTTGTAGTTAATGTTTTTCACTCCAAATATTCAAAGCTTTTGGGATAGAATAATAAGCGTTGGTTCCATGAGTGGCCAATGAAGTATAATCGTAATGAACTTGTAATGGCTTAGAATCATTTCGTTTTAAAACTTCTATAACTTTATTAAATCCATTTTTCATTTTGTTGTTCTCATTTTGACCAATACTTAAATACACAAAGTTTTTGGAGGAATTTGTAGCTAAAAATTCATCTAACTTTTGTGCTATGATATTATTGCCTCTCCAAAAAGCAGGACTATAGCAGAAATAAGCGTTAAAAAGAGAAGGGTTTTCTATCAAACTATACATAGCAAAGAGCCCGGCTCTTGAGTTACCAGAAATCATGTTGTAGTGATTTGTTCGGTAGTTTTTGGTAATTAAAGGAATGACTTCATGTTGTAAAAATTTCAAAAATGCGTCTGCTCCTCCAGGTTTTGAAGAATTTTGAAGGATGTATGGAGGCGTAAAATCTTTATGTCTATTTTTATTTACGATACCTACAATAATCGATTCAGGAAAATGTCCGCTTAAACTTAGTATGGAAGTTGCGTTTAAGACATCTCTATCATGAGAAGTAGCATCTAAGGCGTAGATCACTGGATATTTTTTAGCAGTGTTTTCAATATAACTTTTGGGTAAGTGTACCAATAGTTTTCTTTTCTGTTTTAGAAATTCAGAATTAATAGTCTCAGTATGATCTGCATTTAATTGGGCTTTTTGAGATTGAATTTCAAAGAGTGTTAGTATAGTGATAGCAGTAACGAGTATGCTAAGTACAATGGAAATTATAATTTTTTTCATGTCTCAATGATTGTTTTAATGTTTGAGACAAAGTATTTAAAAGGAGCAGAGCATCAGGGTTTTTAATGGTGGCTTTTAGGTGGCTTTTGCATTTTAGATCTTTTCACAATTGATAATCCTGCAAAGAAGTTAAACAGTATAAAACCCATGTACAAAATTTGAGGTGTATTTATTTGAGCGTAGATTTTTTGTCCTGTAACCAAATGTGTTATAAAAGGAACTACAAATAGTAAAATAACAAATAGTATAAATGAAGAAATCTGAAGAAATAACAGCTTGTTTATAATTGTTTTGTCTTTAGATTTTGACATTAAGAGATAAACGATGTTCGTTGGAGGAAGAAAAGATAATACTACCGATAGCAATGTTACTTGTAAACTATTTTCGTGTTTAAAATCTTTGGGTAATAAATCGATTTCTAAAATCTCTGACAACACACTCAACGTATGAATTCTAGGAGTTACTTTCCCATTTTCAATTCTCTTTACGGTACTCAGTGCTAAATTGGCTTTATCGGCTAACATTTGTTGTGTAAATCCCTTAGCCTTTCTTGTACTTACAATTTGTTTTGAAATGTCCATAGTCTTGAGTTTTTATGCTAATTGGTTGTATTTAAATTTCCATAAAACGATCTGGGTGAAATCCATGAATAAAACCCTCTTAAGAAGAGTTTCCAGTCTTTTTTAAATAGATCATTCCAGTACTGTTCTTTAGGATACACTATTTTGTCTGTCTTTCCATAATGGTCTTCATACTCAAAATGACCCCACTCGTTATGAATGGGATTTAGGTTGAAGTATTTTTCAAATTGATTACACCCTTCTGTTCCAAGAACTGAATCTGGAATTGGATAAATATTTCCTAGTAGATCTATGATTAGAATAAAAAACACTTCATCATCTAATGCCAACCTCGGACTAAGTCCTATTAGTTTTATATTTTCAAGCTTTATCTTAAATGACTTACAAAACATTGCACTTCCAATTTCCTTTGTAGAAAATTCTGTGAATATTAATTCGGTAGTCGTTAGTTTAATTCCTGAGTCCATTTTTAAGTGTTCATTGCATTGGTATACGAATATACCTAAAAAGAAAAAGTGTTCTATTCTTATTGCTTTAACAAAGCACGTACAATTCCTGTTCTATTGTAATAATCATAAAAAGAGATATAAGGATTTATTTCACCAATGAGGCTTTCAATTTTTTGATATGTACTTGAAAGAGATTTGTAATATTCTAAAAATGTCGAAGGAGAAATATCCAATTCTTTACTCCATTCAAGAATGTCTTCGGTTTCATTAAAAAGTTTGAGTGAAATAAGAATAAGCAGCCAATTTATTAAAGCATTAGTATTTGAAAAATCACCATACTCATCTTCAATAAGAATTTTAAAGGTTTGTTGATTAATGGACACATCCACAAAGAAAAGATCACTTCTTACGAACTGTTTTTCTCCAGAAATAGCTATACTGTTATTCTCAAAGTACTGTTTGAGTTTTTCTATTGCTGGGTATTTGGAGGTATCATTATTCATTTCAATCTAGTTATACCATATGGCGCATTTAAAATTAATGAAATTTTCTGTTTAGATATCTATGTTGGTATTAATTTTATGCGTTCTTCGAGCTAAGATTTTTTCTTTTTAAAGAGGAATTTAATCGTTTTTATCTTGAGTAATTTATTGGTTTTGTCTAGATTTAGGAACGAAAAAAATAATTAGCATTTGACCTCATTTTTTTATAAAACTACCTTTTAGTGTAATAAGAAAACAATGCACTTGGTATACTTTTGTAATAAATCTAAAATATAATGGAAACAACATATAGTAGAAATCGAATCTATATAAAGCCAGACGAGCAAGGAGTAATTAAAGATTATTCTATTTTACTTGGTGGCTGTGGTATAGGAAGTGTAATTGCAGAATGTGCATTGCGCTTAGGCTTTGAAAAAATAACCATAGTAGATGGTGATAAGGTAGAACTATCGAATCTTAATAGGCAAAACTATGTTAAGGAAAATATAGGGGTTGATAAAACCGAAGCTATTAAGGAAAGATTGTTATCTATTAATCCCAATGCGGAAATTACAATACACAATTGTTTTATTGACGATGATAATATCGAATCGATTATATCAGATCATAAAATAGCAATAAATGCACTTGATTTTACTTCAGATATTCCTTTGAAGTTTGATGAATTGTGTAAAGAAAAAGGGATCCCTGTTTTACATCCATACAATCTAGGATGGGGAGCTTTGGTGGCAGTTATTTCTCCACAAGGATTAACCTTAGATTCTATTGCTAAAGACGACGAGAAGTTTAATGAGGTTAAGATGGTAGAATATGTAACGAGCTATATGAAGTTTTGGGGAAAGCCTCAAAAATGGATTGAAGATATCGTGGAAGAATATAAAAAAGAGAAAGAGGTATTACCTCCTCCTCAGTTATCAATAGCTTCATGGTTAGTTGCATCTGTTTGTACACATATATTGTTCAATATTGCAACAGGAAAACCAGTAAAAACGTTTCCAGAATTTTATATGTCAACAATTTGTGACTAAATATTAAATAAGCTTATTGTTCGTGGCAAATGAGATCGCTTCCGTTATATTGGCCACTTCAAGCTTATCAAATAGTTTTTTTCTATGGAATTTTACAGTATCGGGTGACACAAATATTGTTTCTGCAATTTCATTTATTTTAAATCCCCTAGCAGAATACTGTAAAATTTCTTTTTCTCTATTTGTTAATTTTATCTTTTCTCTATTACTCCAAAAGTTTCCTTCTAAATCATACGTGAACATATTATTATCTCCTTGTTTGTAGATTTTTACATTTCCAGAGTTTTGTTCCGTAGAAAGAGAAATAATACAAATGGCTTTCCAAACTTTACCATCTTTACTTAAAAACAATGGTGTTAGTTTCTGATTAATTAGTATTGTCTTTTTCTCCTGGTTTTTTAAATTAAAATCGTAAGAGATAGTGTAAAGAAGTCGCTCTTCTATAGGTAGCTTCTCATAAAAATCAAACCCAGCTGTGTTTATTTTTAATAAAAGATCTAAGTCTGGTTGTGTAACATATTTGAAATAGAAGGCATATCCCATTTCCTTTACCTCTTCAGCAGTATGACCACATAAAAACAAAGGATTGTCAGAAACATATTCAAACCCTTTCTTTTCGTAATCAATAATATAGATACTTTTATAGGTAGTCCTAGCAAACGCTTTTATAGGTGCTAGATAATCAGAAGTTTGTTGCAACTCGTTTTCAGAAATATTATTGACTGTATTCTTCGAAGAGAAAAAGTCATCGATATTCTTGTTCATATGATATTTTTTGAAGGACTAAGACAAATCTAATAAAAATCTGATAAAGGGAAGGGGAAAAACTACACTAAAGTGTAGTTTTTTGATTTACAAGTACTTAACTACACTTTGGTGTAATGAAAAAGGAAGAGGTCATCGATAGTTTTGGGTGTATAAAACAAAAACTATCATGGCTACTAGAAACAATTTTTTACAGATGTTACCTTCAAATGAAATTTTAAACTTAGCTGAATTTGTAGTAAGTGAAAACTTCAAGCATCACACAGAAAATGAATTACCAAGCAACTATCGTTCTGATATAAATTCTATTTATAAAGAAGAACTACGCTTTTTTAATGATTCTCAAATTTATGTTTCTAAAAATTCTCATGGAGCTATTGAAGGAGCTATTAGAGTTTTAAAATGGAATTATGCTGATGTTTTACCAATAGAGAAGATTTTTGGAATTAATCCATTACATGTAGTAGGGATGTCGCCATTAAAATCTATTTGGCACATAGGAAGGTTTGCCATTAAAAAAGAAGCAAGTGATCTTAATCTTTTTAAGAAACTAATGGTTTGCGCTATTGCTCCTATTTGTGAAAGAGAGAACTCAGTAGCCTTTGCAGAGTGTGATAGTAAATTATTAAGAGTTCTTAAAGCTTTAGGTATAGGAGCTACTGTAGTAGGAGAATCTATTAACTACTTAGGATCAGAAACAATTCCTGTATGTATGACTTATGAAGGATTAATCGGTTTTTACAATAGAAACAAGCATTTAGTATCTGATGAATTAAGGTTAAATACTCAAAACTCTTTAAACCTACCCGAAAGTGTAGTTTTTAATAATCAGGACTTTAACTACACTTTAGTGTAATTCAAATAGCTGACTTAGCTCTTAATTTTGAAACCAGAAGCAATTCTTTAAACCAATAAAAACAATACTAACTTTTTAATTATGAAATACAAAATATCTCAATATATCGTAACCTCAGAACCTATTATAAACGACAAGTACAGGTTATTGTATTCAACCGTATCTACTAAGTTGTTATTGTTAAAAATAGAAGACCATTTAAGATTGATTAATAGAGCTTTTGATGAACTTGATCAAGATGTATTACAAAATCTAATTGATGCAAAGCTTATTGTTGACAAAGATTTTAACGAATTAAAGTCAATAATTGATGAGAACAAGAAGGTTATTGCTGACGACAAGACGTTGTTTCAAGTAATTTCTCCTTCTGCAAATTGCCAGTTAGGTTGTGATTATTGCGGTCAAGTTCACTCAAAGGACACACTTACAGATGATTTAAGTGATAAAATCTTAAAAAGAATAACACATAACGTTGGTTTAAAAGATTACAAAGGATTGTTTATTGGATGGTTTGGAGCAGAACCTTTAATGGGCTTAAAAAATATTAGAGCGCTATCGAAAGAGTTTTTAAAACTATCAGAAGAAAGAGGATTAAAATATTCTGCTAAAATGGTAACAAACGGATTAAGTTTAAAGAAACCAATCTTTTTTGACCTAGTAGAAAATCATAAAGTAAAAAACTTCGAAATAACCTTAGATGGTACAGAAAAACACCATGATTTAAGAAGGCATACAAAACTTAAACAGAAAACATTTGACTTAATTTTTAGAAACTTAAAGGAGATTGTTAATGACGAAAGGTTTGATGATTTAAATGTTGACATCGTTGTAAGATGTAATGTAGATCAATCAAATTACATGAGCACATTTGACCTCATGGAATTATTAGACAACGAAAACATCCTTAATAAAATTTCTTTCTACACAGCGCCTATACATTCATGGGGTAATGATGCACATTTAAAATCGCTGTCTTTAGATGAGTATGCACAGTTCCAGATAAAAGAGTTTATAGCACTTATGAATCGTAAACATGAGTTTGCAATCATACCAGGAAAGAAGACTCATATTGTGTGTACAAGTTTAAAAGAAAACGCCGAGGTGTTTGATGCTAATGGAGATGTATACAACTGTACAGAGATTTCTCAAGTTCCTGCATACGAAAACGATGACTTCTTCAAGGTTGCAAAATTATATGATGAATCGTACTCAAACAAAAAGAGACCTTATTCAGAATGGAATGATGAGGTACTCAATGGAGATTTCCCATGTGCTGGTTGTAAAATATTACCTATTTGTGGAGGAGCTTGTCCTAAGCTATGGAAAGAAAATATCTCACCGTGCCCTGCTATTAAATACAATATAGAAGAAAGATTACTACTAGAGTTTTATAAAAACAAAGACAAGTATGTGAGTAAAAAGGATACTCAAGAAAAAACAGTGGTTGCTGAAGCTGTGTAAAAAAGAGAAATAGGTAACCCATTCAACTTCATTCTTGTCAGAGTAAATATCAACAAACGGTATTGCATAGAATTTATATGGAGAAAGGTGAAAATCCAAAAAAGAGTAGCCAAAACTTTAAAACTATCAAAATGAAAGATTTGAAAGAATTCAAAACAGAATTAGATGTAATCGAATTAGAAGAGCGTCTAGAAATGGTAAACATCGCAGCTCAAGAAGTAGAGTCAGGATCAAATACTGTTTGCTGTTGTAGTGATCCAAAGTAATTTGGATAAACACTTTAGGGTGTAATTAATTAGGGAGGAAGGTGAAAATCCGAAAAGAGTAGCCAAAACTTTAAAACTATCAAAATGAAAGATTTAAAAGAATTCAAAACAGAATTAGATGTAATCGAATTAGAAGAGCGTCTAGAAATGGTAAACATCGCAGCTCAAGAAGTAGAGTCAGGATCAAATACTGTTTGCTGTTGTAGTGATCCAAAGTAATTTGGATAGTTAACAAAGAAACACTTCAAAGTGTAATTAATTAGGAGCAAGGTGAAAATCCGAAAATAGAGTAGCCAAAACTTTAAAACAATTAAAAATGAAAGATTTAAAAAACGTAAAAGAAGAATTAAATGTAATCGAATTAGAAGACCGTTTAGAAATGGTAAATGTTGCTGCGGCTGATGCAGTTGAAGCAGGAAGTAACGGAGTTTGCTGTTGTAGTGATCCTCAATAATATAAGTTATTGAGAACAGAACACTGTATAGTGTGATTACATAGGGGAATAAGGTGAAAACCCTAAAAATAGAGTAACCAAAACTTTAAAAATTATAAAAATGAAAGATTTAAAAAACTTAAAAGAAGAATTAAATGTAATTGAATTAGAAGAGCGTTTAGAAATGGTAAATGTTTCTTCAGTTGATGAAGTAAGTGACGGAGGAAACGGAGTTTGCTGTTGTAGTGACCCTGCTTAATCATAGTTTATTATGTGGCATTAATCCGTTTAATGCCACATAAACTAAACTTTTCTTAAACAAACCAAATTATTAATTCTTGTAGCTAATACTAACCAATGGTAAAGACTAGTATTAAAATTATATAAAATGCTACTGTAATTTAAACTTATTTAAAATGAATAAAATAGAACAATTAAAGAAGGAATTTGAAATCACACAATTAGAAGATCGTTTAGAAATGGTCGTTTTTACAGATGTACAAGATGTTGAAGGAGAAGATACAGGACTTTGTAGCTGTTGTGGTATCTCTGGTTCGTCAAACTAGTTTCAAACTAAGTTATAGAATGGAACCAGTACTATAGAAAATTAAATGATTAAAAAATTAAAGAGAAGATGATTGATTCTAGTATTACTTATAAAGAAATAGAAAAGTTTGTAAACGATTCTAAATTAATACATAATGATGAAAAATATATTCTAGTTTATTTAGATAAAATATATTACATAAGAGAGTTTCTTTTTGATTTTTTCAATACGATAAAACGAGAAAATTATAGTACAGCAGTTCAAAAGATAAAATCAGATCAAAATCTCTCAGAAGAAGAAGTCACTGTTTTAAATGAATCGGTAGTTTCATTAGTTAGTGAGTTTCTCGAAGAGAAGGAGGAAAAAAAGTATATAAAATTTTCAATTCCGCTTATTAAAGAACCTTTGGTAAATAAGGTTTCAGACAAACTAAAGTTTTTGTTTAAAGATACCATTTTGTACACTTTATTAATAATTTCTTCAGCAGTAATAAGCTCAGTGTTTTTCTTTGATGTTTTCAATTTTAAAATATTAGAAATATCATCAAACAATACAACATTTAGTTTAATTGTAATTTTATCGATCTTACTTTTTCATGAATTCGGACATGCAGCAGCTTCCTCATATTTTAATATAAGGCCTAAAGAAATAGGATTTGGTTTTTACTTGATCTTTCCTGTATTCTTTGCAAACGTTTCTAAGATATGGGTACTTAAGAAGAAGGAACGAATATTGGTGAATTTAGGAGGTATTTATTTTCAGTTAATAGTTAACAATGTTTTATTCCTTTTGTTATTTCTATTCCCATCGAATAGTAGTTTCATATTAGGTATAATGAAAATAAATGTTTTCGTAGCGCTGTATTCTTTAACACCTTTTATAAGAAACGATGGATACTGGGTTTTTTCAGATTTCTTTGATATACAAAACCTTAACAAGAAAGCAAATTCATTTCCATATTTACTATATGTGTATTTGTTTAAAAATGAGCGAGAAAGTTTGTCAATTCCGCTAGTGCTTTACAGTATAGGAAACTATATTTTCCTTTATCTAATTATTTCCAAGTTTATCATTGGAGCTCCACAAATCTTTCATGAGTTATTTGCGCTTTACGAGCACAATAGTATCAATGAAATAGTGACTAATCATTTTGAAATTCTCTTTAAGGTATTAATCACAGTTTTCTTTCTATATCTAATTGCAAAATCAATAGTTACTTGGATGAAAGACTATATCAATCGAGAACCGGATAAAGTTATACAACATTAGATTATTCAAAACAGACATTATGAAAACACAATATTTACAAAAAATAGATGAGGTTGTAGAAAACACCTCCAAAAGGATAGCAAGTTTAACAGAGCTTGATTCGGTTGAAAGACTTAATTTCTTAAGATTTAAATCAGCTTTAAACTTTATTCATCCAGACATAAACGTTACTACAGATGTTTATAAAACATATCTTTTAAATAGAGAACTCTCAAATTTAGAGGTAGATTACCTTCACTTATTAGAGAAAAACGGTTTCTCTGAGATGTTAGGAAATCCAGATTTTAGCAGAGAAAGAACAATATACTGTTCTTACCATATGGGATCTTATTTATCTATAGGATACTATTTGATTAAGAACAATATCAATTTTACCATCGTAATAGGGGCGGATGATTTTGATAATAAAAAAGAGATGTTCATGAATTCCTATTATAATATTCTAGGTGAAGTGGAAGGATCTACTTCTAAAATGGATATTATCAATGGTCAGAATAAGAACTCAATCATTTCAATGATTAAAAAAGTAAAGAGCGGAGAAAGCTTACTTTTTTATATAGATGGAAGTAAAGGGCTTAAAGAATTTTCACATGAAGATGATAACCTGGTAGAAATAACCCTATTAAAATCGAAACTATTTTCGAGAAAAGGAATCTCATTTCTTTCACATTACTTAAAAATACCAATTGTACCAGTTATTTCTTATAGAGCTAACCACGATGAAATTAAAGTGAAATTCTTGGATGCAATAGAACCTTTTGGAGAAAGACAAGAATATTGTTCTGTAGCAACACAAACCATTTGGGATAATTTCTCAGAAATCTTCTTGAAATATCCATTGCAATGGGAGTCAATTTACTTTATGCATCAATTTAAGGCACCAGTTCCTTTATTAAGACCGAAGTATTTAAAAGCTTCAGAGATCTATACTTTCAATGCAAATAGATATGATTTTTATATCAATGAGAACAACAAAGTAATTTTTGATAATACCAGAGGGAAATCTATCCGATTATCTAACGGTTATATTGATTTCTTATATAAAATTCATGCAAATGAAATTAGTCTTGAGGGGAATGAAGTAAAAGAAATTATTAAAAACGAAGAGTCTATCAATGCTCTAATTGATAACGAGTTTTTGGTAAGTAACACAAAATAACTAATTATCATGAGCGAGAATTATTTCAATCTTTTAAAAGATTATCTAAAAAAATCTAGTACTAGCGAAGCGTATAAAACAATACTAGATATGGATGTTCTGTATTCTAAAGTGTTTTTATCGAGCAAAGAAAAGAACTTAGATAATGCAGTATCAGCACTAAATAAGGCTGAAGACGTATTTAACTTCTCTGTAAAAGGAACAAGTATTGAAGACCATGTAAACATTATAAGGTTGCCTATTATAGCTTACCTGTACTTTAAATTAGATAAATATAAAGAAGCTCATGTATACTTAGAAAATTCAATAGAAGCATCATTGGTTCTTGAACAAAAAAACGAATCTTTTTTACTGGAGATGTATCGAATTCAGCAGTATCATAATAATGCTCGAATTTTCTTCAGAAAAAAGGATTATGATCACTGGACGTATGAGATGAATGCAACATTAATTGAGTTGCTAAACAATAAAAGATCCTTAAACGATCAAGAAGCACAGGTTTTTATAGGGATGGTAGATCAATTGATAAATGAAGCTATCAAATTTAGTGGGATCGTAAAGGAAGAAAAGTATCTAGAAAAGATATTGAGTAATCTACATTTTGAAAATAAACTTTTCGAAACCAATGATAGCTTACAAAAGATTAAGGAGTGGTGTACTATAAAAAGCCATGTGTTTAATAGTCAGTTAGAAGTATTGAATGAGCCTAACAATATTGAAAATATAATATCTGATAGTAAGATTCATAACGCATATAAAAAGTCATTGATAATAAGCATTGCTCCTTATTTAAAAGATGATGTGTTTTTAAAGTATTTAAATGTTTTAAGAAATAAAAGATTAGCATGTTAAGAATAAACGATTTAAATAAAACCTATCGAAATGGAGAGCATAACTTGCATGTTTTAAAAGATATTAGTTTATCTATTAAAGAAGGAGAGTTTGTCTCAATTATGGGTCCCTCAGGTTCAGGAAAATCTACATTACTAAGTATTTTAGGAATTTTAGATTATTCAGACGATGGTTTGTATGAATTGAATGGTATTTCAATCAAAGACCTTAGTCAATCAAAAGCTGCTAAAATTAGAAATAACTTTATAGGTTTTATTTTTCAATCGTTTAATCTTATTCCATATAAATCTGCATTAGAAAACGTTGCTTTGCCTTTGTTTTATCAAAAGAAAAGTAAAAAAGAACGAACAGAAGTTGCTATAGAAAACCTAAAAAAAGTAGGGCTAGGAAACCGTATTCACCATTTGCCAAATGAATTGTCTGGAGGACAAAACCAGCGTGTAGCTATTGCTAGAGCTTTGGCTACATCCCCAAAGATCATTTTGGCAGATGAACCTACTGGAGCATTAGACTCTAAAACTTCTATAGCGATCATGGAATTGTTAAAGGAAATTAATAATAAAGGAATTACGGTGATTGTTATTACACACGAAGATGAAATAGCAAATATGACTGATAGAATAATCTATTTAAAAGACGGTAAAATAAAATCTGATAAACTTGTGTAAAATGAAAAAAATAATAAAAACTACGTTTATAATCTTTGTAGGTCTCCTTTTTATATGGCCTTTATATTATTTCACTACAAAGGAAAAAAGTAAAGAAATCTCTTATGCTTTAGAAAAGCCTAAGAAAAAAGACATTAAGAATTTTGTCATGTGTTCTGGGATTGTGGTTCCTAAGGAAAAAGTAGAAATTAAATCTAGGGTATCTGGAGTTTTAGAAGAGTTGTATGTAAAAAATGGAGATCGAGTTTATAAAGACCAGGTAATAGCCAAAATTGGTATTATTCCAAACATGGCTGAATTAGCTCAAGCAGAATCTAATAAGAATGTTGCTGTAATTAATTATAAGAATCAAAAGGTGTCTTTTGAAAGAAACAAAACACTTTTTGAAAAAGGGATTATATCAAGAGTAGATTTTGAAAAGGTAGAAAATGCCTTTTTAAATGCACAAGAAACACTTAACAATGCAAGAAAAAGATATCGAATTGTAAAATCTGGAAACTATTCGAATTCAGAAAAATCTAATACCTCTATTGTATCTACTATTGATGGTATTGTTACACTATTACCAACTGAAATAGGTGCTTCAATCATTCAAAGTAATAATTTTAATGAAGGTACTACGATTGCTCAAATCGCCAATGTGAAACAAATGATTTTTGAAGGAAGTGTAAAGGAGTATGAAGTAGCAAAATTACAAGAAGGAATGGATGTAATTATAAATTCATCTATAAACAACGAAGATCAAGAAGGGGTATTATCAGAGATTTCAACAAGTGGAAAAAATGCAGATGGAATGATCTTGTTCGATATTAAAACCACACTTTCAAACTTAACAACTAATAAAACTGGGTTTAGTGCCAATGCAAAAATCGTAGTAGAAGAGCGTAAGAATGCTGTATCGATAAAAGAAGAGTGGTTAATTGTAGAAGGAGATTCTACCTATGTTTTAGTACATAAAGGAGCAGATCAGAAAGAAAAGAGGTTGGTAAAGTTAGGATTGTCTGATGGTGTCTATACAGAAGTTATTACAGGATTAAGTGATAATGAAACTCTTAGAATTTATGATAAGTAAAGATGAAATACAAGAAATTGTTCAAACTCTTAAAAAGAATAAGTCAAGAACACTATTAACTGCTTTTGGTGTTTTTTGGGGAATATTCATGCTGTTACTTTTACTAGGTTCGGGAGATGGATTGGAAAAAGGAGTAACGAACATGTTTAGAGGTTTTGATTTAAATAGTTTTCATATTTATAGTAAAACAACTAAAATGCCCTATTTAGGAGTAAAAGAGAATAGAAGAATTCGTTTAAATAATAGCGATTTAGATCTTATAAAACGCAAATATGCAGAAAACATTAAATACATAGGAGCGCGATCATTTACGCATAGCCCAGTATTGGTTCAAAACAAAAATGTAAACGAAAGATATGATGTTTATGGTGTTGATGCAGATATTTTTTATTTGAGAAATATCAACCTAAAAGAAGGTAGGTATATTAGTAATATAGACAATTCAAATAACCGATTAGTAGCCGTTATTGGTTCAGGAGTTCATGAAGAATTGTATAATAATGAAGAGGTAATTGGTAAGTATGTTCAAATAAAATCGAGCTATTATAAAATAGTAGGAGTTTTTGAATCCTTTAGAGAGGGAGAAGAAGCAGAAAATCAAAATAAAACCATATTTATCCCACATTCTACTTTCCAGCATAATTTCAATAGGAAAAACAATATTGATAACATCGGAATTGTGGCTACGAGTATAAAAGCTGAAAAAGAGATTTTAGGTTTTTTAAAAGAGAGGCATCGTGTAAACCCAAAAGATAAAGCAATTTATGCATGGAATACCCGAAAGGAATTTTCAAAATATCAGGGATTATTTAAGGCCATAAGAATATTTATGTGGGTAATAGGTATTGGAACCTTATTATCAGGAATTGTTGGGGTTAGCAATATTATGGTAATCAATATTAAAGAAAGAACAAAGGAAATAGGAATTAGAAAAGCCATTGGAGCAACCCCCTTGTCTATAATTAAAATGATCGTTTTAGAATCGGTTTTTTTAACAGGGATGTCCGGATATATTGGTTTGTCTATAGGACTACTTTTTGTAGAAGGAATTAATTACACCATTAATACGTTTAACATGAAAAGCGAATTTTTCTTAAATCCTGAAATCAATTTACAAATAGTAGTTGCCTCTATTATAACATTAGTAATCGCTGGATTCTTTGCAGCGTTTCTTCCTGCACGTAGAGCAGCTCTTATTAAGCCAATTATAGCCTTAAGAGAAAATTAAAATCATTACTATTTCAACATTTTAAGTAAACTAAGAAAGTGCTAAGTGTTGAAATAGTATTTCATAAGTTTCAATGCTTCTAAATTTTACTTTTTACTAGTGCTATACCGAATGTATTTTTCAACTACAATAGCAGTAACAATAGCAATATAAAACTGTCCTACTAATCCCACTAAAATAGCCGCTTTTTGCGCGATAGGAGTTGCGGGTATAATTTCCCCGTAACCAATGGTTAGTAAGGTGATATAAGCGTAATACATAATAGAATCTGTAAGTGCGTTGATATCACTTCCCTCCGTAATTAATACTCCCTGAAACGAACCAGGATTCCAGATTTCAATAGACATAAACAAGAAAAAAGCTAAAAAACCTAAGGAAATGTAACCACTCATTAATCCCAATATAACCTTTTTATCTACGGTTTTTTCATGCCACACTTGCTTAATAATACTCCAAGTAACCATGATATAAAACACAAAATAAATGGTAAGTCGGAGTTGTCCTAATTCTTCTGATTCATTTCCTTTTTGAATCATTTTTCCTCCAAATACAAAGGCCGAAACAATAAAAAGTGCTATAAAAAACCATAAGTGTTTTTTATGCTTAGAAATCATCAACATTCCTGTGATGATATTGAATAGAAAAAAAACAGGTAGTATAACTTCTTCGAAAAACTGAAAGGGAAATATAAGGGAACCAAACAAAATGAGTATTTGAGATATTAAGAAAATCTCAAATCGGTGTTTATATAAATCCTTTAGCATAGGTTTTAGTTGTTAGTTAATTTCTTTTTTTGCTTCCTCATACTCCTCTGGAGTATTGATGTTTCTGATGAAATCATCATCGATTTCTACAATTTCAACATCAGAATTAATCAACATTTTACGCGGACAAGAATATCCTTGCGCTAAATATTGCAATAATTTCCCGTAGGCTTTTGGTTCGTAAATAGTAATCAATGGCTCCGGAAACTCTTTTCCTTTTCCTTTAACTGCAGTAGCTACTTTACTCGGATTCCTTTTTTGTAAAACCAATTGAATTAGTTCAGTGTTTACAAAAGGCACATCTGTGGCCAATACAAACCAAGCTGAATTTGGGTCTTGCTGTAATGCAGAACAAATTCCACCAAACGGACCTAAATTTAAGAAAGTATCATGAATTTCTTCTGAATTGTTGTTGTTTTGAGCAACTGAATAAAAGGTTTTTAGCGAGTTCTCCTCTAATAATTCTTTTACATGTTCCTTTTGAGGCTTACCAAAATAGTTCAATTCAGCCTTATCAGTTCCCATTCGAGTACTTTTCCCTCCAGTTAATACCAATCCTTTTACAGGTGCAATGGTTTCTTTAATTAGGTTATGAATGTGATTGGTAATTTTATCAATCTCATTAATTGAGTAACTCGTGATATTTTCAATATTAGGAAACTTCTCTTTTAAGCAATCAAAATATGGAGTATTCGTGTCTAACTTAATGATAAATTGAATGCTGGTAATTTGATCTATTCTCTTTTTGATAGAAGCTTCTTTTTCTAGATCTAAAATTAAGATTTGTTTGGCTCCTGGATAATGATTTCCGTTTACAAATACATAATCGTAGTTGTAAAACTGTAACCGTTGTTCGTATTTGTTAATATAAGACGCTGTATTAAGCTGTAAGTTCCCTTCATGATGGAAAGTGTATTCCGACAATCTATTTGGCTCCACATCTTTTGCATGGGACGCATCAAAATAAGCTAAATTATAATTGGATAATTTGTTGGAAACTTGTGTAACAATATCAGCAATAATTCCACATTTAGCTCCTAAAATAACCACTTCGTTTGGAGCGTTGGTATCGTTGTGTTTTTTTGCTAAGTTGGTGTGTTTTTGATGCTTTTTATCCATTTTTTATATCCGATTTCCCACCGGTCTTTTCAATTAGTTGTATTTCTTTGATTACCATTTTCTGACTAATAGCTTTGCACATGTCGTAAATGGTTAGACAAGTAGCAGAAGCTCCTGTTAAGGCTTCCATTTCTACGCCTGTTTTTCCTTCAATTGTTACTTTGCAAAACACCTCAATATGTTCGTTGTCGGTAATATTTATATCAATGTCAACTCCGTTGATTAATAAAGGGTGACACATTGGAATGATATCTGAAGTTTTCTTTACGGCTTGGATACCAGCAATGATAGCCGTTTGAAAAACCGGACCTTTTTTGGTAATCAGTTCGTTGTTGTTAAAATGACCTATAATTTCAGAACCTAAAAACATAGTAGCTTTAGCAATAGCAACACGTTTCGTGATTTTTTTATCAGAAACATTGACCATTTTAGGTTGGTTTTGTTCGTTTATGTGTGAGAAATTACTCATTAAACTCTATTTTATTTTGATGTCACATCGAGAGGATTTATGAGGGACGAAATAAATTTGTATCGAGATGCTTAGTAATTGGTTCTCGATACAATTTTCACTCATTTCAATCGTGAAAATCACTCGAACTGACAGTGTTGTTTTTAGTTCTTAAACTTCTTCTTTGCTAAGTTAGGAAGTTTTTCAAATTCATTATTAATCAAGGCTTCTTTTTTGACTCTTGACCATTTTTTAATTTGTTTTTCCTTTTCAATAGCCATATCAACATTGGTGAACTCACAATAAAAAACAAGTTGAACAGGTTTTCTCTTGGAGGTATAACTATCTTGATAAGTTCCATTTTGATGTTGAATAACCCTTTGAGACAAATTAGAGGTAATGCCTGTATAATAGGTTTTATCGGAACATTGTAATATGTACACATAGTAAGCTTTCACCTTTTCATTTTAATTTTGACGTCACATCGAGTGGATTTATGAGGGACGAAATAAATTTGTATCGAGATGCTTAGTAATTAGTTCTCGATATAATTTTTACTCATTTTTATCTTGAAAACCATTCGTATTGATAGCTTAACTATATTGTATTACAGGATACACACTCCCTTTAACAAACGTAGTTTCCGTTGTTTTAGGTAATACAATAAAACCATTTGCTTCTACTAAACTCGCTAAATCTCCAGAACCATTTCCTTTAATCGGAGTTGCTAGTAATTGTCCGTTTTCAGTATGTGTTTTTACCTGTAAAAAGTAAGTTAACTCAGGTTTAAAGGTTACCTCTTCCGTTAAGGTGGCAGTTTGTAGGTTTTCTACTAATCCCACTGATTTATGATACCAAGCATAAAAATATACTAAGCAGTTTACAAAAGTCGAAACCGGGTTTCCTGGGAATGCAAACACTTTACAATTGTGTGTTTGTCCTGCCCAAAATGGTTTTCCTGGACGTTGTGCAACTCTATGAAATAATTTTTCTACTCCTAATTCATCTAAAACCTCAGGTAAATAATCGAACTTTCCTTTGCTTACTGCTCCAGAGAAAAGCAATACATCATACTGATGTAAAAAACCAGCTATTTTTTCTTTTAAAACTACTTTGTCATCGGTAATATGAGCTGTTTCTGACGGAATCTTTAGTTCTTTTAATAAAGAAACCAAGGTATACACATTACTTCTTCGTATTTGGTGTGCTTCTGGGGTTTCTGTTACATCCACCAATTCATCACCAGTAGAAACAATCATTACTTTAGGAAGCTTCGCAACCTTTACGGTTGCTTTTCCTACAGTTGCTAACACTCCAATATCTGCTGGAGAAATTTGTTTGTTTTTTTCAATTAATACGGTTCCCTCTGTTTTATCAGAACCTTGCGTATGTATGTTTTGTCCTTCGGTAATTTCATCTAGGTTTACCGTCGCCATAAGTGTGTTAATACTCACATCTTCATAACGAATCACGGTATCACAATTATCAGGCAATACGGCCCCCGTCATTACCTCATAACAATTCGCAGCATTGTCCATTGTTTCTTGTGGACTCCCAGCAGGCTGAATTCCTTCAATCTTAAAGTCGCGAACTCCATATTGAAAAAAACGGTAATTAATGGCAATACCGTCCATAGCAACACGATTAAAAGGAGGAAAATCTCTATCGGCAATAATATCTTCCTTTAAAATTCTTCCTACAGATTCTAAAAAAGGAATCTCTTCAGTTCCAAAATCTTGTGTGTTGCTTAAAATTATATGTTTAGCTTCTTCTACTGTTATCATAATTAATTAATGTAGGCTATTAAGTAGCTTACACTAAAATACAGCATGTAACTTATACCTAAAACAGTAATAATCCATGAATGCTTTTTAGTTAAGCTAATTTTGTTTAAAACTAGGTGTATGCTGAGTGTTAGCCCTGCAATGAAGAACATAAAAAAAATAAAGTAAAATACCCTAAAGTGAGGTAGTACGATAAAAACCAATGAAGTAATTATTGCAGTGGATATAATAGCGTATTTATTATATGTAGTATTACAGAGTTGTTTCATGTTGAATTACTTTATCCACCAATGGTACTCATACTTTCAGAAACATTTCCTTTTCTATTAGCCTCAGCAACAAAACCATTTTCAGGTTTTTCTTTGATGAGCTTTAAAAACAATGCTTTTAAATCATCATTACTAGCACCATCTCTTATAAAATCACGAAGATTAAATACACCATCATCAAACAAACAGTTTTTAAACGTTCCTGTTGCTGTTACTCGAATACGATTGCAATCGTTACAAATGGTTCTGGTAAATGCAGGTATAATCCCAATATTTCCTTTAAAACCATTTACTTGATAGTTTCTTGAAGTAGATGATTTTTCAGAAATCAATTCTGTAATATCATATTCCGATTGTATTTCTTTTAAAATACGTGCAAAATTCCAGTTCTCTTGAATATCTCGTTGTCCTTTTCCATTGAAAGGCATTTCTTCAATAAATCGAACCGCAATATTTTTATCCTTAGTTAAACGTACAAAGTCATTAATCTCATCTGTGTTAAAATTCGATTGAACTACCACATTTAACTTCAAGTTTAACGAACTTTTTTCTAATAATTCAAAAGCCTCATATACTTCGGTAAAAACATCTCTTCTTGTAATTTTAGCAAACTTATCTGGGTGTAAACTGTCTATACTTAGGTTAATATTTTTAACCTTTTCAAGACTTTCTAATGTTTTTATATGCTTACTAACTAAGGCCCCATTGGTAGTAATGTTTATGTCTTTTAGAAGGTCGTTGTACGATAACATTTCTAAAAAGCTCATGAAATCTCTACGAGCAAAGGGTTCTCCTCCTGTAAGCCTTACTTTGGTAACACCAAGTTCTGTAAGTACACGAACAATGCGGTACATTTCTTTATAGCTCAATAGTTCCTTTCTAGGAACAATATCAATACCCTTTGCTGGCATACAATATTGACAACGAAGATTACAACGATCGGTAATTGCCAATCGCACATAATTAATTTGTCTACCAAAACTATCTATAAGTCCATGCATATAACAAAGGTACGGATTAAAGAATCAATAATTTACTGTCATTTGTCATAGTTTTAGAGCGTATTTATACCTTGCAGCTTCAAACTAGACTTATACAATTTCCATTTTTTTCAGAAGGAAAGATGCATTCATGTTTTTACAAATCCCCTCTTTCATTTTATAATCAAAAAACAACTCATCATTGATGATTTCAGCGTCGAAATAATGATTCTCTATTTGCGGCGCATAGTCACTTGCCAATTCACATAAACTGATATCGTGTGTAGCAATAATTCCAGTAGAATTTGATTTGCTTAGTCTTTCAATAAATTTCTTAGAACCCAAAGCTTTATCTTTGCTATTGGTTCCTTTTAAGATTTCATCTAACACAATGAAATAAGTATCATTAGCTAATTCGTCAACAATAAATTTCAAGCGTTTCAATTCTGAATAAAAGTACGATTCATCATCGGTTAATGAATCTGAAGTACGCATACTTGTAATAAGTTTTATTGGAGTATAGCTATAATTTTCTGCACAAATAGGAAGTCCACAATTGGCCATGATAATAGACAATGATATCGTTCGTAAAAAAGTACTTTTTCCTGCCATGTTTGCTCCGGTAATGATAAAAAACTGTTCGGAATTGATACCAAAATCGTTGTCAACTCTTTTAGTAGGATTTAATAATGGATGCCCTAGGTTTTTAGCAGTAATAACGGCTGTTTCTTTCTGAATATTAGGAAAAGTATAGCTCGGGTGGTTGTATACAAAATTGGCTAATGAGTTTTGCGCATCAAAGAAACTAACGGTATCAAACCATTGCGCCACTACATTTTTATATTGAGCAATCCATTGTTCTGTTTTTAAAGCATTTTGAATATCCCATAAAAACAAACCATTTCCAACCAATGCAATTAATAAATTGTTTCGCTGATCAAACGCATCTAATATCTTAGAGAATTTTTTAAAAATAACAGACGCTTTTTCATTTTCGGAAGCAATATCTTGTTGTTTCTCTTGAAGTATTGTAGAAGAAAATTGTTGGTTTTCTATTTGTTCTAAGAGTAAATAGTATTGTTTAAAAATATCCTTTGCGTGATTGGCATCGGTATAGAGTTTTTGCGTTGCTTTTAAGTTAGAAACGGTAACTCCCAAACCAATAAAAAACCACAATAAAAGCACAGAAAAACTAATGATTTTAAATGTTAAGAGTGCAATTAAACCAATTGAAATTATAGGAAACACTTTAGTAACTACCGAAAGAAAGTTGGGTAATTTAGAAGTGTATTGCTGTATCCATAGTATAATTACCGAGGTGTCTTTTTTTGTAGACACTAAGCTTTCTAATGCTGAAAAATGTTGTCTCCATGTTGCTTTGGTAGAAAGCTCTTGTAAAGCTTTTTGTTTTTCAGGAATATTAGCAATATGATTGCTAGATAAAGTTTCGACCAGTAATTTTTTTCCATCATTGGTTACTGTTCTATTGATGAATTGAAAGAAAGAACCTTTTCCAAATAAATCTATGTCATTACTAAAAAAATGTAATGGGTCGATAAACTCCTTACCGGTGTCTAATGTATGGTAATTACCATTTAAAACTTCTAGTTCGGTGGTATTGATGCTTTTTTTAGCATGAACTATTTTTCTTTCTTCCTTTAGCTTTTGATGATGTAGTACTAAATAAATAAAAGCAGCTAGTCCAATTACCCCAATAATTATAGGAGTGTACGGAGTTTTAAATGTATAATAGACTCCCATTGCAGTAGCCAAAAAAACGGTAAACCGAAGTATACGAATGCTCAAAATCTTCTTTGAAACTTCAGTGTGTTTTTTGTCTAATTCAACAAGTTGGGATTTATAAAATTCAATAGGTTTTTGCATTGTAAAATAAATAAGGGTAAAAGTACGTCTTTACTGGGAATATATTTTTTAGAAGTCGTATTTTCGTTGTATGCCAACACCATTAGAACTACAAATAAAAACATTGCCTAATTCACCTGGGGTATATCAATATTTTGATAAGGAAGATGTAATTATTTATGTTGGAAAAGCTAAAAATCTAAAAAAACGTGTTTCCTCTTATTTTACTAAAAATCATGAGTATGGAAAAACACGAGTTTTGGTGAAAAAGATTGTACGCATTGAACATATTGTGGTTGATACGGAGACAGACGCTTTGTTGTTAGAAAATAGTCTTATAAAAAAGCATCAGCCAAAATACAATGTAATGTTGAAGGATGATAAAACCTATCCTTGGATTTGTATTAAGAAAGAGCGATTTCCTAGAGTTTTTATGACGCGTAGAGTAATAAAAGATGGTTCCGAGTATTTTGGACCTTATACAAGTGTAAAAACAATAAACTCTTTGTTTTATTTAATAGACGAGATTTATTCAGTAAGAACTTATAAATACGATATTGGAAGGAAGAAGAGTAACTATCAGCATTATGTGGGTTCTTTAGAACATCAAATTAAAAGCTTAAAAAATCCTACTCGTAGTACCCAAACAGAGGAGCAATACATGGCAGATATTAATGATATTCGAAATATCATTAAAGGAAACTTTAAGGAAAGTGTTATTAAACTTAAAGCTTTAATGGGTAATTATGCTCAAGAGATGAGGTTTGAGGAAGCGCAAGAGGTAAAGGAGAAAATAGAAGTTTTGCAGAATTACCAGGCTAAATCTACCGTAGTGAATCCATCTATTAACAATGTAGATGTATTTTCCATTATTTCTGATGAATCACATGGATATGCGAATTTCTTCAAAGTTATGAACGGGTCTATTGTACAGTCATATACTACAGAAATCAAAAAGAAATTAGAAGAAACAGATAAGGAACTGTTAGAATTATTTATTGTTGAAACACGCAATAGATTTGATTCACTTTCAAAAGAAGTATACGTTCCATTTGAAGTTGATTTGGGTGAAAATATTAAGGTTACGGTACCGAAGCTTGGAGATAAGAAAAGAATTGTAGAGTTATCGGAAAGAAATGCCAAGTATTACCGTCAGGAACAATTCAAGCAAATAAAAATTGTTGATCCAGATAGACATGTGAAGCGAATTATGGGTCAAATGCAAAAGGATTTGCGTTTGCGTGTAGAACCTAGGCATATAGAATGTTTTGATAACTCAAATATTCAAGGAACACACCCGGTTGCGGCTTGTGTGGTTTTTAAAAACGGAAAACCAAGCAAAAAGGAGTATCGACATTTCAATATTAAAACTGTTGAAGGACCCGATGATTTTGCATCTATGGAAGAAGTTGTATTTCGTAGATATAAACGATTGTTAGAAGAAAATCAACCCTTACCTCAATTAATTGTAATTGATGGAGGAAAAGGGCAATTATCATCTGCTTTAAAAAGTTTAGATGCTTTAGAATTACGAGGGAAGATAGCCATTATTGGTATTGCAAAACGACTTGAGGAGATTTATTACCCGGGAGATTCCATTCCTTTGTATTTAGATAAAAAGTCAGAAACGCTTAAGATTATTCAGCATTTGAGAAATGAAGCACACCGTTTTGGTATTACGTTTCATAGAAATAAACGAAGTAAGAGTGCTATTCAATCTGAATTAGAACAAATACCAGATGTTGGTAAACAAACGATAACCAGTCTTTTACGTAAATTTAAGTCGGCAAAGAGAGTAAAAGAAGCCTCTATGGAAGAGTTAATAGAAATTGTTGGGAATTCTAGAGCGCAAAAAATTTATAACCACTATCATAAAAAGTAATAGAAATGAGAAAATTGCTACTATATATTTTATTTCTTCCATTGTTTGTTTTAGCACAGGAACAACCCAAAATAGGTTTGGTACTAAGTGGAGGCGGAGCTAAAGGATTTGCTCATATTGGAGTGTTAAAAGAATTAGAAAAAGCAGGAGTACAAGTTGATTATATTGGAGGTACCAGTATGGGAAGTATTGTAGGCGGTTTGTACGCGTCTGGCTATTCTCCTGAACAAATTGAAAAAATAGTAGTAGACATTGATTTTGTGTCTTTGCTACAAGATGAAATTCCTAGAAGAGAAAAACCGTTTTTTAAGAAGGAGTATGGTGAGAAGTATGCTATTTCCTTACCGATTAAAAAAGATGGCTTAGGATTACCGCTAGGACTTTCAAAAGGACAAAATGTATTAAACTTCTTAACTGAATTATTAGCTCCTGTTGATGATGTCAATGATTTTTCAAAACTTCCAATACCTTTTTATTGTGTAGCAACTAACATAGAAACTAGTGAAGAAGTTGTGTTAGAGAAAGGATCTTTACCACTGGCGCTTAGAGCAAGTGCCGCTTTTCCTTCTTTATTAAATCCAGTTGAGGTAGATGGTAAATTGTTAGTGGATGGTGGTGTAGTGAACAACTTTCCTGTAAATATTATGAAGAAAAAGGGAGTTGATTTGATCATTGGTGTAAATGTACAAGGACAGTTGTTAAAAAGGGAAGAATTATCTTCTATAGCCTCTTTGTTAATGCAGATTATTAACTTTCAGATGTATAAAAGATCTGATGAGCAGGTTGAATTACTCGATATATACATGAGGCCAGATATATTAGAGTATAGTGTAATTTCTTTTGACAAAAAAGAAGGAATTATAAGAGAAGGAATAAAATCAGCTAAACCTTATAAGGCAGTTTTTGATAGTATAGCCAAGCTTCAGACAAATAAAACAATTAGACCTAAAATCAAATTAGAACAAAGCAAATTCTTAATAGATAGAATTGTTATCAATGGAAACAAAAACTATACAAATAATTACGTTTTAGGGAAGTTACAGCTAAAAGAAGGAGATAGTTCTTCTTATAAAATGATCTCAAAAAAAATAGGAACCTTAACGGCAACAAATAATTTTAAAAGAATAGACTATCATTTAGAGCCATCATTTAAAGGGAAAAAATTAGTGGTAAGTTTAAAAGAAGATGAAATAGAACGCTTTGTACGTTTAGGTTTACATTATGATTTGTTGTATAAATCGGCAGTATTACTGGGTTATAACCATAAGAAGTTATTGTTTCAGAACGATGAGTTGTTATTTGATTTGGGAGTTGGAGATAGAATTCGATATAATTTAGAGTATTTTATAGATAATGGGTTGGCTCCTAGTTTTGGATTTTCATCGAGGTATAATTCTTTTAAAAACAATTTCCCATTTAATGAGCAGGTAAATAATATAAATGCCAAGTACGAAGATTTTACGAATAAACTTTTTGTACAAACAACTTTAGATAAAAAGTTCGCATTAGGGATTGGATTAGAGAATAAAAAAATTAAAGTATCCACAGAAACCATTTTAGACCCTAGCGGAGAAGAAGTTATTTTTGATAATAGCAATTATATTAATTCATTCCTCTTTTTAAAGCTAGACACATTTGATAAGAAGTTGTTCCCTACCAAAGGGTTTCGTGCAGACATAGGTTTTAAATGGTATATGTGGTCAGATAGAAATGACAGGTTAAACGATTTTCATAGTAGTGCACAACAACCATTTCAACAATTTTCTCAACTGCAAGGTAGTGTTAGTTTTGCCACTACATTCATGGATAAATTGACCTTTCAATATATTTCAGATGCAGGGTATACCTTAGGAAAAAAATCATCTTTAATTTTCGACTACCGACTAGGAGGATATAATCAGAACTTCATTAATAATTTTGTTCCTTTTTATGGGTATGATGTATCGGAATTAGTAAACCAGTCTTTTTTAAGATCTGAGTTTAACTTTAGATATGAGGTTTTTGATAAGCAATACGCTTCTTTTATAGCGAATTATGCTAGAGTTGAAGAAGATGTTTTAAAAAGCGGAAGTTTATTTAAAAATACCAAATCAGGGTATGCAGTAGGATATAGTCTAGAAACTTTCTTAGGACCTATAGAAATAAAGTATAGCTGGTCGCCAGACCATGATGAGAAGTATTGGTTACTCAACCTAGGATTCTGGTTTTAAAGCATAAAAAAAGCTCAATTCTATTAGAATTGAGCTTTTTATTTCATAATAAGATAATGCCTTACTTACTTTTTTTCTTCTTCTTTTTATCAAAGAAAAATTTGTATTGTAAGTATTGGTAAGCATCTCTAGGTAAAACTTTTATCCACTTTTTGTGTCTTACAAACCATTTAAAACGAATTGAATTTACTCCTTTAGTTAAATAGGCAGCTATAAATGGATGTACGTTTAAAGTAATATTCTTGTTGTTGTTATTACTGATGATACGTTCCAATTCTGCTTCTATTTTTTCAACTAATACAATAGGAGCTTCCACTTCGCCATCTCCATTACTTGGATTTGGTTCGCGAGTTTTTATATGTAATTCAGGTCGTACACGTTGTCTTGTAATTTGTACTAATCCAAATTTACTCGGAGGTAAAATTTTGTGTTTTGTACGGTCTAAAGACATCGCTTCTTTAAGGTGTTGATATAAAACTTGACGATTTTCTGCCGATTTCATATCGATAAAATCAACTACTATAATTCCTCCCATGTCACGTAATTGTAACTGGCGAGCGATTTCAGTAGCTGCAATTAAATTAACTTCTAATGCAGTTTCTTCTTGACTTTTAGCTTTGTTTGATCTATTACCGCTATTTACATCAATAACGTGCAAAGCTTCTGTGTGCTCAATAACTAAATAAGCACCTTTACTCATAGAAACTGTTTTTCCAAACGATGTTTTAATTTGTCGTTCTATACCGAATTTCTCAAAAATAGGTGTTTGCGAACGATGTAATTTTACAATCTTTTCTTTTTCAGGATATATTTCTTGTAAATATTCCTTGATTTCTATTTTTAATGCTTCATCGTTGGTAATGATACTTGTAAAAGAATCGTTCATCACATCTCTTAGTATGGAAGATGCTCTGTTTAACTCGCTTAATATTTTGGTTGGTGTGTTTTGATTTGAAATACGTTTACACATACTTTTCCAACGCTCTAACGAGTTTTGTAAATCTTTATCTAGTTCTGCTACCTTTTTACCCTCGGCAACAGTACGTAAAATAAGTCCAAACCCTTTTGGCTTGATACTTCTTGCTAATTTTTTTAAACGTTCTTTTTCTTTGTTATCTTGTATCTTTTGTGATACAGATACTCTGTCTGAAAAAGGAACTAATACTAAAAATCTACCAGCAATAGACAACTCAGAACTTATTCGAGGTCCTTTGGTAGAAATGGGTTCTTTTACAATTTGTACTAATAAATTTTGACCTGATTTTAGTACGTCAATAATACTTCCGTCTTTATTAATATCTTCTTCAGAACGGAAGTTTTTTAAAGTGAACTCTTTGTATTTACCTGTGCTTACTTTCTTAATGAACTTATTCAAAGATTGTACTTGCGGACCTAAATCATGATAGTGTAAAAAACCATCTTTAGGATAACCTACATTTACAAATGCAGCGTTTAAGCCAGACATTACTTTACCAATTTTAGCAAGAAAAATATCTCCTACTGAAAATTTGTTGTCGTTTGTCTCTTTGTTTAGTTCAATAAGTTTACCATCTCGTAGTAAGGCAAAATCAATATCAGAAGAATTTGAACGAATAATTAATTCTGTTTTCATCTGAAAAGATTTTTAGCCAACACAATGCTATGAATTGTGCAGACGGATTAAAATTTGTGAACAGGTATTAAAAAACCAATTAAGGTTTTATAACCATGATTTCAATGAACTTTTAAGCTATATAAGCAAAACGGAAAAAGTAAGCTACTGCTTACTTTTTCTTATGACGGTTTGCTCTTGCTCTTTTTTTTCTTTTGTGTGTAGAGATCTTAGCTCTCTTTCTTTTTTTACCACTTGGCATAATTAAAATGTTTTTAATAAAACCCTAGGGTTTTGGTTAATATAATATCGTGTAATTACTTTGTTTCTTCAACTTTTACCTTAGCCTTAACTCCTTCTGTAAATACTTTTGAAGGTTTAAAAGCTGGAATATTGTGTGCAGGAATTTTGATAGTAGTATTTTTAGAAATATTTCTACCAGTTTTTTCTGCTCTTGTTTTGATAATAAAGCTACCAAAACCTCTTAAATAAACATTATCGCCACTTTCTAATGCACCTTTTACCTCTTCCATAAACGCTTCAACAGTCGCTAAAACATCTGCTTTTTCAATTCCGCTCTTATCTGAAATCTTTGATACGATATCTGCTTTTGTCATTATAAATATTTTTTGATTTGTTTTCTTTAAAAATTGAGGATGCAAATATATGATAATTAATCTATTCCGAAAATTTTTAAGATTAAAATTATCTTACGAAAATACAGTACTTTCGCATTGCAAATTTCAGAAAATGAATTTTAATAACAAATTGAAACACTGGTATTTACAAAATAACAGAGAACTTCCTTGGCGAAAAACTAAAGATCCATACCATATTTGGTTAAGCGAAATCATGCTTCAACAAACGCGAGTAGCACAAGGTTTGCCGTACTATTTAAGGTATATAGAGGCTTTCCCAACGGTGTTTCATTTGGCAGAAGCATCTGAAGAAAAGGTGTTAAAACTGTGGCAAGGCTTGGGGTATTACTCTAGAGCTAGAAATTTGCATTTCACAGCTAAATACATCGCAAACGAATTAAATGGAGAATTTCCTGGAAATTATAAAGATTTGTTAAAATTAAAAGGAGTGGGTGATTATACCGCCTCAGCCATTGCTTCAATTTGTTTTAATGAAGCTGCTGCAGTGGTAGATGGTAATGTATATAGAGTGCTTTCTAGATATTTTGGAATTGAAACACCTATTAATTCAACAAAAGGAATTAAAGAGTTTAAAGAATTGGCACAAACACTCATAGATACAAAGGAACCTGGAGTGTATAATCAGGCTATTATGGATTTTGGAGCATTACATTGTAAACCCCAAAAACCATTGTGTGATGAATGTCATATAAGTTCGAGTTGTGTTGCTTTAGAAAAAGACTTGGTAGGCACCTTACCTATTAAGGAGAAAAAGATAAAGGTTCGAAAACGATACTTTAATTATTTAGTATTGAAAACTGCAAATGGATATACCATGTTAAATGAAAGAAAAGGTAAAGGTATTTGGCAAGGGTTGTATGAGTTCCCCTTAGTAGAAACTCAAAAACCTATTGAATCAGTTAAAGAATTGATTAATGATAAAGGTTTTGAAGATTTATTTCAATCGGATGTTTCTATTTCATTGTTTAATACCAAAGATGTGGTACATAAGTTGTCACACCAACATTTGTATACAAAGTTTTGGGTAATAGAAATAGAGAAACATATAAAAGCAACTATAAAATGGAATGAGGTTGAAGAATATCCAGTTCCTGTTTTAATAGATAAGTTTTTAACCAATTTTAAAAAGGACAAAATCTAAAAATTTGTATATTTGATTTTATCGTAAATTAAAATGTTATGGCAGGAACAATCAATAAAGTAATGCTTATTGGGCATTTAGGAGATGAGGTAAAGATGCATTATTTTGAAGGAGGAAACTCTATCGGGCGTTTTCCTTTAGCTACTAACGAAACATATACCAATCGTCAAACAGGAGAGCGTATCACAAATACCGAATGGCATAATATAGTGGTACGAAATAAGTTGGCAGAGATTTGTGAAAAATACCTTTCAAAAGGAGATAGAGTATATTGTGAAGGTAGAATAAAAACAAGACAGTACGAGGTCGATGGTCAAAAAAGATATACTACAGAAATTCATGTACAAGACATGACTTTTTTATCGACTAAGAAGGAAACAAGTGCTCCACCAACGCAAGGACAAAGTAATGCAGGAACACAATCAACAAACCAAGAATCACCAGCTTCTTTTAATGAAGATGATGATTTACCATTTTAATGTATAACTAAAACAAGTTTTTTTGGAACCCGATCCCGAATCATTACCATTTCTATTATTAAGTATTGACTCATTAACCATACTAAATTGTGTTGCATTAGTATTGCTTTTAATTAGTTCTGCATTAGTGTCTGGTGCAGAAGTGGCATTTTTCTCAATATCACAAACAGAATTGGATGAAGTAGCGGAAAGAACAAAAGGAAGAAGTACAGTAGTAAGGTTAATGTCCAATCCTAAAAAACTTTTAGGAACGATCTTAATAACCAATAATTTTATAAATATTCTTATTGTTTTATTGTTTGCGGCTTTAGGAGAAGTGTTTTTTGTTGGGTTATCAGATGAGGTAAAGTTTTTTATTGAAGTTGGTTTAGTTACCTTTTTAATATTATTGTTTGGAGAAGTATTGCCAAAAGTCTACGCTACTCGTAAGTCTTTGCAGTTTGCAGGATTTATGTCGAAACCTATTTTGGTATTAAATACTTTATTAACCCCCTTAAGTACTGTGCTAATTAAATTAACTAGTATTGTTGAAAATAGACTAGGAAATAGAAACAATAATTTATCCGTAGAACGTCTATCACAGGCCTTGGAATTAACTTCGGAAGATGCTACTACTAAAGATGAACAAAAGATTTTAGAAGGAATTGTAACTTTTGGGAATACAGAAACAGTACAGATAATGAAACCACGAACAGATGTTTGTGCCATTAGCGATGACGCTAGTTTTACCGAAGTGCTTTCCGTTATCCTCGCAAATGGTTATTCTCGTAACCCTGTGTATCATGAAAGTATTGATAACATTAAAGGGGTTTTATATGCAAAAGATTTGTTGGCACATTTAAATAAGAAAAATTTTAAGTGGCAAAGTTTAATCAGAGAATCCTTCTTTGTTCCTGAAAACAAGAAATTAGATGATTTGTTAAGTGAATTTCAAGAAAAGAAAATGCACTTAGCTATTGTGGTTGATGAATATGGAGGAACAAGCGGTATTGTAACTTTAGAAGATGTTATTGAAGAAATTGTTGGAGATATAAATGATGAATTTGATGATGATGATTTGTCTTATTCTAAGCTTGATGAAAACAATTTTATTTTTGAAGGAAAAGTTACTGTTAAAGATTTTTGTAGAGTTTTAGAGGAAGATGAAGAAGGTTTTGAAGAAGACAAAGGGGAAAGTGAAACGCTGGCTGGATTCATATTAGAAGTATCAGGTAAATTTCCTAAAAAAGGAGAAAAAATAAATTATAAGAACTATACGTTTACTATTGAAGTAGTAGATAAAAAAAGAATAAAACAAGTTAAAGTTACTCGAAATGCGTAAGATTTTAGTGTTGATGTTAGTAGTATTGATGGTGAGTTGTGATGAAGAAACTTTACCAAAACCAAAAGGTTACTTAAGTTTAAATTATCCTCAAAAAGGATTTAAAAAAATGACTTTAGAAAGACCTTATTCTTTTGAAGTTGCTAAAAACACAGAACAAAAAAATCTACCTAAAAACTGGATGAAGGTAGAATATCCTGCCTTAAAAGCTTCGGTTGATATTACTTACAGGCCTATAAAAAATAATTTAAGAGAATTATTAATGGAGGCTGAAAAGTTAGTGTTTGAGCATGCTATTAAAGCTGATCAAATTACTGCTCCTGTAGAATATGTAAACCCTAGTAGAAATGTATATGGAAGTTTGTATGAAATAAAAGGAAATGCAGCTTCTCAAGTACAATTCCATGCAACCGATTCTTCAAAAAACTTCTTAAAAGGATCGTTGTTCTTTTATACCAAACCTAATTACGATTCACTATTACCAGCTATTGAATATATCAAAGCAGATATGATCAAGATGATGGAAACACTTGAGTGGAAAAAGTAGATTAGTACAAATACTTAGTAAAAAGAACGATCAAAATAAAGTAGAAAATTGCACCTAAAATTCTCGCTTGATAAGATTGCTTTAACTTTTTGTCAAAATTAAACTTTTTAAATCGTTCAACTTCGGTGTCATTAAAGTCATCTGTAGGAAAAAGACTACGATGACTCATGTTAACAGGGACAAGAAAAAAGCCTAACCATTCATCCCAAGTTAGTGGTGTGTTTTTTCTTTTAAGAATGTTTTTTTCTTCCTCTGTCATTTCAGTAGATACTAATAACTACGTTGTTTTCCTGCTTTGAAGCCATAAATAAAACTGTAGTCCAAACAAAACAGCGCCTGCTAATAAGTGTATTGCTTGAGTTCCTAAAGGAAATTCGGCATAGTACATTAAAATACCTGTAATGGTTTCTAAAAAGATTAAGAATACAATCCAATTCACGAGTTTATATCCTAAATCTTTTACTTGGTTTAAATAAAACATTCCAAGGTTCACCAACACAATGGCAATGGTAAAAGATCGGTGGAAATAAAACTTAAAATGAGGGTCCATTAAACTGTACTGTTTATTTTCAAATCCAAATAATTTTACTTGCTCATCAATAAACTGGCGCACTTGTGTTCCCATGGCAATTTGAATTAATGAAAACACCACAGAAACGATGAGAAGTTTATTGAACAATGAATTGTATTTATAAACAGATTTACGTTCAGTAACAATGAATAATAGCCAAAGTAATAAAGCTACAATTACCAATCCAGCTACCATATGTATGGTAATTATTGTGGGCTTTAAGTTTGTGTCTACCACTGTTTTTCCAAGCCAAGCTTCAAATAACATTAAGAAGAACGCTCCTAAGGAAAGCAGGGTAATTGACTTTTTTTCTCTCCAAAAAGATAGAGAAATTACCACTAAGAATAAAAAAGGAATTCCTGCTACAGCGGAAGAAAGGCGATTAATATATTCTGTCCAAGTGTGATATTTATTAAATTTAGCATAGTTATGCTTTGTGTATTTTTTCCAATTACTAGTATTGAATTCGGTAGCAGTTTTTAAATTGGTTTCTGCTACAAATAAGGCCTCATCTTTTACAATGATCATTCCTTTTTTATAATCTGTATTCGGTTGCCAAGTAATTTGTTCTTCAGAAGTAGGAGGGATATAATACCCAAAACACTTTGGCCAATCAGGACATCCCATTCCAGAACCGGTCATACGAACAACAGAGCCAGCTAAAAAGATTACATAAACAGCAATTAATGTGATTTTAACGATGAGAGGAAAGTGTTTTTTCATCTAGTAAATAAATTTATGCAAAGATACTTAAAAGGCATAAAAAAAGCTCCTATTAGGAGCTTTCTGTTTTATTTAGATTAGAAATGAATTATGCATTTTCAGTTTCAGCACAACATTCCATTTTACAATCTTTAGCACAAGCTGTTGCTTTTTCAGATTTTTCTTTTTCTGAACAACAAGCCTTTTCACACTCTTTTTCACAAGCTTTTTTCTCAGCCTCTGTTTTAGCGTCACAGCATTTTTTCTCACATTCAGCTTTACAAGCAGCTTTTTTACTTATTTCTGAAGTTTTATACATGTTTTCAGCAATACCATTTACAAAAGCCATTAATTCAGCTTTGTTTGTTTTGTTTGCATCAAACTTAACTGTTGCAATACTATCAGCAAAAACAACTTTAGCATCTACAACACCGTCTTTTTTAGATAAGTCAGAAGCGATTTTTTTAGCACAACCAATTTCACAAGTCATTCCAGAAATTGCAAAACTAGCTTCTTGTACATTTGCTGCTACTTCTGTTTTAGGAGCCTCTTCTTTTTTAGCTTCTGTTTTACAAGCAATTGCTGCTACACTTACAAATGCTACAACAAAAAATATCTTTAATAGTTTCATTATTCGATTAATTTATAGGATAATAGCGCAAATTTATCAATAAATAACTAAAGTTATAAAGTTTTATGCGACTTTTGTATTTACTTATACAAGTGTTGCATGAACAATCAAAAATTAAAATGGATTTACCTTATCATTTTATCTTTAGTATGGGGTAGTTCATTTATACTAATGAAAAAGGCTCTTGTTGGTTTAACACCTATTCAAGTTGGAGCTTTACGAATGTTAATAACAGCTGTTTTTTTATTGCTAATTGGATTTAATAGCTTAAAAAGAATTCAAAAAAAACATTGGAAATATGTAGCTTATACGGCAGCTTTAGGTACTTTTTTTCCGTCCTTTTTATTTGCGTTTGCAATTAGTAATATTGATAGTTCTATCTCTGCAATACTCAATTCTTTGACACCGTTTAATACGTTTATTTTTGGTGCCTTGGTATTTGGATTTGCTTTTAAAAAGAAACAGTTCTATGGAATTCTAATAGGTTTAATAGGAACTTTGATACTGATTTTAAAAGGAGCCGAACTGAATCCGAATCAAAATTACTGGTACGCTATATTAATTTTAATTGCGTCTATTGGATATGCCTTTAATGTAAATATGATAAAAAGATATTTACACGATTTAGATGCCTTGGCAATTACTACAGGGAACTTCTTGTTACTTATAATTCCTGCGTTATTAGTTTTAGTATTTTCTGGCTTTTTTACAAGTTTTGAAGTTACTTCTGAAACAACTTCAGCATTGGGGTATATTACCATTTTATCTGTTGTTGGAACAGGAATAGCAAAGGTTATGTTTAACAAAATGGTGCATATGTCATCACCAGTTTTTGCTGCTTCTGTAACGTATTTAATACCAATAGTTGCTGTGATGTGGGGTATTATAGATGGTGAACGTTTGAGTATGCTTCAATTGTTGGCTGGAGGTATTATTTTGTTTGGAGTTTGGTTGGTAAATAAGGCAAAATAACTAATATCCAAGTCCGGCATCGTAACCATCATCATAACCTGAAGAATATCCATCATCAGTGCCATCTGCATAACCATCGTTATAGCCTAAAGTGTTTAACGTTGGAATAGCACTTCCAAAGACTTTTTTAAGTTGTTCTTTTTTTAATGTATTTAAATTTCTGAAGGTTGAAAGAGTTCTTTTCATAATGAAATTTTTTAATGTGTAGTAAGATAATAAAAAAGAGCCAAAACTAATGCTTTGACTCTTTTGTTAACTATTTAAGGCTTCTGATTCTTATTGAAAATCAGCTTCTGAAACTCCTTCGTTGATTTTAATCTCTTTAACGATGAATTCCAAATTCATTGGTCCTTGTTTTACAACCGTTTTATGAGGGAATTTGATTCCGTTTACTTCTTTATATTCAGAATAATTAGTTGGAACTTTAACTTCTCCTTGAGGTCCTTTTAGAGTTCTTACTTCTTTAATTTTTAAACCAGAAGTTAAATCATAAAAGATTTCAGTATCGTTATACTTGATAACATAAGCGTTCTTACCTTCAATTGGCTCAATTCTATCTAGCTTCCCAGTTTTATAAGCTTGGTCAGCAAAAGGAGCAGAAGTAGCTTTTGCTTCTTCTAATTTTTTACCAGTCATTTCTTGTTTCTGACCACGACCTTCTTCGTATCCTTTAGTTCCATCAAAAACTTTCTTTTGCATAACATTCCCCATCATTGAGATAGCCATAAATGACTTGTTTGGAGCTGCATTCTTTTGAGTTAAACTTAACTGCATACCTTGAACAGCTGCGTTAGATGTAACCATTAAAGTTTTTACATTGGCTACCTTGTCTTGTCCACCAATTGCTTTAAAATAGTTGTCTATCACAGTTGTAGCGGTAGTACCAGCAGGAATAGGCAAGCTCATAGCAGGTTTATCAGTTGGATTTCCGTTTTTATCAAAATAGTTGATTTTATAATCAGCTGTTTTTTCTAAGTTCTTTAAAACATCAATTCCTTTACCTGTAATTACAACACGTGCTTTATCTCCTCTAAAGTATTTTATAGCTGCATTTTGAACATCTTCTAAAGTAACTGCGTTTACATTCTTTAAATAATTTTGGTAATAATTCTCAGGTAAATCATTTGTTAAGATGTTTAAAGCATATGAAGCAATCGTGTTTGGTTTTTCAACATTTCTTACGAAACTTCCAATATATTTAGCTTTTGCAATATCTAATTCTTCTTTAGTAGCTTTTTGATAACGGATCTTATTAATTTCTTTCATTGCTTCTACCATAGCACTGTCGGTTACCATGTTTCTAACAGAAGCAGAAACTTTGAAACGAGAAGCATAACGGCTAGAACCAATTCCAGAGTAAGAACCATATGTATATCCTTTATCTTCACGTAAGTTTTTATATAACCTACCAGTACCACCTCCACCAAGAATTTGGTTTGCTAACAAGGCAGCATAGTAATCTTTATCATTCATTTTTAAGTTTACACTGTTTATGATTGATAATTCTGATTGTACCGCATTAGGCATGTTAATAAAGTCAATTTCTGTAGTAGCTGGGTTTTCTACTTTTGGTAGTTTTTGAGCTACTAAATCTCCTTTTTTCCAGTTAGAAAACAATTTAGAAACTAAAGATTTAGCTTTATCGAAATTAATATCTCCTACAATTACCAAGTATGCATTATTAGGCTTGTAAGTTTTGTTGTACAAATCTTTAACATCTTGTAAAGTGATGTTTTTTAAAGTCTCTTCAGAAGTGAATTCACCAAAAGGGTGATTTTTACCATAGGTTAATACATCTTCAACTCTATCTGCAATTGCTGCAACACTATTAGCGTTAGACTTAATTCCGTCAAGAGATTGTTTCATTTGCTTGTCAAATTCTTCTTGAGAGAATACCGGGTTAAAAGCAGCATCTGCCATTAAACCTAGTACTTTAGGAAAGTATTTAGTTAAAGAACTAGCTCTTGCTCCTTCATCCCAAAAAGATACGTTTGCTCCTAGGAAATCTACTTCTTCGTCAAAATTTTCTTTTGGAGTGTTCGTAGATCCTGTTCCTAGCATTCCGCTTAATAAACTTTCAACCCCTTTTTTGTTTCCATAAGACATTGGAGGGTTATCAATAGTTAAAGTAGCAGATACTCTAGGTAGTTTATGATTTTCAACTACTAAAACTTGTAGTCCGTTGTCTAGTTTAAATTTCTTTGGGCTACCAATATTTATTTTTGGTGCTGGCCCTGGTTTAGGCTGTTTACTTCTATCGATCTGTGCTGAAACAGTTAATGATAGAAATAATAAAGCTACGATTGATAATATTTTCGTTTTCATTAAAATTCAGTTTAGATGATTATTTCTTTTTTGGTAAGTATTCAATAACTACACGACGATTTTTAGCTAAGTATTTTTTAGCTACGTCTCTAATTTCCTCTTTGGTGATAGAATTAATAATTTCTAATTCTTTGTTAATTCTGTTTGTTTCTCCAACTAACATATAGTTTCTAGCCAGTGTATTGGCAATACCTTGTACGTTAGAATTTGAAGCTACAAAACGATTTTCGAACTTATTACGAACTTTTTCTAAATCTCTGTCTGAGATTAATTCAGTTTGTAATTTTTCAATTTCCTCGTCCATTTCTTTTATTAAATCATCTAAAGAAGTTTTTCCTAAAGGAATTGCACCAATATTATAAACACTATAATCTTCTAAGTTTCTTGCAAATGAGAATACCTGTAAAGCTTTCTTTTCAGTATCAACCAATTTCTTAAACAATCTAGAGCTCTTTCCGTTACTTAAAATAGTAGAGATAACATCTAATACTTTAGAATCTCTTTCTTTCATTGAAGGAGTTTTATGTGCTAATATAATTGCAGGTAATTGGATATTAGAATCATATTCTTTAACTCTTTTTTCTTGAGTTCTTTCAGGCTCAACTATTTTAGTTCTTTTAGGAAGTGTACGAGCTGGAATTGATTCAAAATAATCTTTGATTAATTTTTTAGTGTTTTTAGTATTAAAATCACCAGCAACAACTAAAACAGCATTATTTGGCATATACCACTTGTCGTAAAAAGCTTTAAATTCTTCAAGCTTTGCAGCATCTAAATCTTTGATATATCCAATCATTGGTCTACCATAATTGTGTTTATCAAAAATATGATTGTAAACATCTCCATAAATGATTTTTCCATATGGAGCATTGTCCATTCGTTGGCGCTTTTCTTCTTTTACAACCTCATTTTGGGTGTCTACAGCCTTTTGATCGATAATTGGGTGTAATAAACGCTCAGATTCCATCCATAGACCTAATTCTAAGTTGTTAGAAGGAAAAGTTTCATAGTAATAAGTTCTATCCCAGTTGGTATTTGCATTTCCAGTACCACCATTTGCAGCTTCTATTTTATTCCATTCACCACGTCCAATGTGTTTTGTTCCGGTAAATAGTAAATGCTCATAAAAGTGCGCCATTCCTGTTTTTCCGTTCTCTTCATCTTTTGCTCCAACATGGTACATAACACCAATAGTAACTACAGGAGCAGAATTGTCTTGGTGCAAAATAACATGCATTCCATTGTTTAAATCGTACTCTTCAAACTCAACCTTTTGAGCATTAGCACTAAATGCTACTAAAAGAGCTGAAGCAAGAGATAAAATACTTCTTTTCATTAGTTCTTATTTTAATTTAAATTGATTCTTTTAGTTTGACGCTGATAAAACAGATTTGTTACGTTGTTTCAAGAAAAAAAATAGAATAATTAATATGGTTATGTATCGTGTTGATTTTCAAAAATGTAAGTGAGTGTTTAATTTTGTTTTTTTGCTTGTTAAATAAATGAAAAAACGTATATTTGCACCCGCATTTCTTTTTTAGAAATGTAATTTAATTAAAAAGCAAAACAATTTAGTATGTACGCAATCGTAGAGATAGCAGGGCAGCAATTTAAAGTAGCGAAAGACCAAAAGGTTTACGTTCACCGTTTACAAGCAGAGGAAGGATCAAAAGTTTCTTTTGATAATGTAATGCTTATTGAAGACGCTGGAAATGTAACTATTGGCGCCCCAGCTATAGAAGGAGCCGCAGTAACGGCTAAGGTATTAGGTCACTTAAAAGGTGATAAAGTAATCGTTTTCAAAAAGAAAAGAAGAAAAGGTTACAAGAAGAAAAATGGACACAGACAGTATTTAACTGAGATTCAAATCGAAGGAATTGCTGCTTCTGGTGCTAAAAAAGCAACTGCTAAGAAAGAAGCTCCTAAGACTGAAGAGAAAGCAGCATCAAACGACTTAAGTTCTATGACTGTTGCTGAGTTAAAAGCTTTAGCTAAAGAAAGAGGTATTTCAGGATACACTTCTTTAAAGAAAGCTGAATTAATTGAAGTATTAAGTAAATAATTAACCTAAAAAACTCGTTAAGAAATGGCTCATAAGAAAGGTGTCGGTAGTTCGAAGAACGGTCGTGAATCGGAATCGAAACGATTAGGAGTAAAGATTTTTGGAGGACAAGCTGCTATTGCAGGTAACATTATTGTTCGTCAAAGAGGAACTCAACATTATCCTGGTGAAAATGTATATATGGGGAAAGACCATACTTTACATGCAAAAGTAGATGGTGTTGTTAACTTCCAAAAGAAGAGAGATAACAAATCATATGTTTCTATAACTCCATTTGAGGCTTAGTAGAAATAAGATTTTAACAATAAAAAAGACTTAATCGCAAGATTAAGTCTTTTTTGTTTTTATTAAGTTAAGCACAAAAAAAAACACCATTATGGTGTTTCCTTTTCTTCTGTCAAATTTTGATTAATCCCCCAATTTATCAATAATATGACTTTACCCCTTGTGTATTACACTACAAATATGCACTAAAAGTCTATTGAAATACTAGGTTTATGTATAAATGGTCTTCTTTTTTGTGTAGATGGTAGATAATCTAAGGGTTTGGATGTAGTATATAGATAAAAAAAAACACCATAAATGGTGTTTCTTTTTCTTTTTGTCATTTCTTGATTAATTCCCCAATTTATCAATATGACTTTACCCCTTGTGTATTACACCACAAATATGCATCTAAAGTTTTTTAAAATAGGGGCTTAGTGTGTGTTTGGTCCCTTTTTTTGTATAAATGGTAGCTAATTAAGTGTTTTAAGTGAATTTTTAGTCATATTACTCAATATTGGCATTTTATTTTTATAATAATAAAAGTTACATTTGGGAAAATGTAAATTTATGCTAAAGGCGGTAATAGTAGACGATGAACCTAAAGCAATACAAGGTTTAAGTTGGGAATTATCTAATTTTGATAATGATATTCAAATAGAGAAAACCTTTACAGATGCAGAAGAGGCTATTGATTACTTAAATTCAAGTACTATTGATTGTTTGTTTCTAGATATTGAAATGCCAACTATGGATGGTTTTCAATTACTATCGAAGTTAACAAATAGAGATTTTGCGGTAGTTATTACAACAGCCTATAATGAATACGCCATAAAGGCTCTAAAGAATAAGGCTATAGACTATCTATTAAAGCCAATAGATTCAGACGACTTAGAAGAAACAATTAGAAGAATAAAGAATTATTCTTCAGATAATAGTGCTGAAAAGTTTGAGAAGATACTGACCAGTTTTAATGAAAAATTCAACAGAAGGAAGATTACAATTAATACAGATGGGAAATTAATTTTCCTAGATAATGATGAAATCATTTTTGTTGAGTCAGATGGTAACTATAGTTCTATACATATTCGAAATGGAAAGAAGATAGTTGTTACTAAGAAGCTAAAAGAAGTAAACGAACTTTTACCTGATGAACATTTTTTTAGAATCCATAACTCGTATATTATTAATCTAAACAAAATAAAAGAATTTTTAAAGTCAGATGGTTATGTTGTGTTAACAGATAATCACAAAATACCGGTATCACGTCAAAGAAAATCTGAATTTTTAGAAAAATTTTAGGATGAGACTTTTTTTAAAAACATTACTATTTTTTTGTATTACTGTTGGCTGCTTTGCTCAAAGTAAAGTGGATAGTTTAATTACGAGTGCTTTAGATAAAAAAGAGGAAAATTATTTTGAGCTTCAAAAGCATTTTAGAAGAGTAAGATTCACCAACGAAGAAATAGATAACCTACTAGATAGAAGTAAAAAAGCACGGTATAGATTAGGAGAAGTTTTTGCTTATAATTTGCAAGGAAGAGCTCGTAGAAATATTACGGAGTATTATAAAGCGGAAGAAAGATATAAACTTGCTTTAGAATTATCTAGAAAGATTAAAAGTGTAGAGGCAGAGGTAGTAACATTGAATCAGTTGGGGGTTATCTACAGAAGACAGGATAAGGTAAGAGGAGCTTTAAATTATCATCAAGCCGCTCTAGCAATTCTTTCAAAGTTAGAAAATCCAAACAAAGATTTTAAAGTAAGCCATAGTATTAGTATTAATAGTATTGGTAATATTTATTTGGCAATTAAACAATACGAATTAGCGCTAGATAAATTTGAAGAATCAATTAGAATTCAAGAAGAATTAAATGATTTAAGAGGTCTGGCAATCAATCATCAAAATATTGGATATGCATATCAGAATATTGGAGATTTAGATTTGGCCTTAGAAAACTATAATAAATCTTTAGAATACAACAATCTTAATAAAAGTAGTTTAGGTAAGGTTATTTGTCATAATAGCATTAGTAATGTTTTAATAAAGCAAGGGAAGTACAATGAAGCTTATAATTATATAAATGAGGTTGTTCCTGTTGCAAAAGGCTTAGAGAATAGGTATTATTTGTCTGAAGTTTATAATACATTAGGCTGGTCTTTGATTAAATTAAACAAATTAAAAGATGCCGAAGATTATTTGTATAAATCTTTAAAGATAGGAACCGATAATAATATACCTTCTAGTTTAACGGTGAGCTATTTACATCTATCAGAACTGCATCAGAAAGAAAGAAACTACAAGGAGGCTTTAGAGCATTTTCAAAGTTCAATAGAAATAGATAAGAAAACATTTAACGAGAAAAATGTTCGATGGGTAACAAACCTAATGAGCAATTTTGAAGACGAAGTTAAAAGTAATGAGATTGTTCGGTTAGATAGAGAAAAGAAAATAGCAGAGCTTAACCTAACAAAAAGTAGAAACATTCTTATTATCACCTTTGTGTCTTTGGCTTTGTTTAGTGTGGTGCTGTACTCAATTTATAGACAGCGATTGCTTAAAAATGACAAGAAAATTTTAATGCTAGAACAAGAGGCGTTACAAAGTCAAATGAACCCGCACTTTGTTTTTAATGCTTTAAACTCTATTAAGCTATATATTATTAATAATGAACAGAAAAACGCGGTTTATTATTTAAATAAATTTTCAAAGCTTATTAGGAATATTTTAGATGCTTCTAAAGTAAAAGAAGTTAGCCTGAGTGAAGAACTTAGTACTATGAATTTGTATATGAGTATTGAAAATATACGATTCTCAAATGAAATTGAATATTCTGAAAAAGTAGATGAGAACATAAACCTAGAAGGAATTAAAGTACCTCCTTTAATCTTACAGCCTTTCTTAGAAAATGCAATATGGCACGGACTTTCATCAAAAAAAGGTAGTAAAAAAGTAAGTTTAGAAGTGCATAAAGTCTCAGATGACTTTATTCAAATTGATATAGAAGATAATGGAGTAGGTAGAGAACAGGCTTTTAAAATAAAAAAGAATAAATCTTTAAATAGAAAGTCTATAGGAATTGATTTGACGAAGCAACGATTGCAAAACTTTACAAATGAATTTAAAGATGATTTTGCTTTGAATTATTATGATTTAAAAGATAAAGAAGGAAATGCTACAGGAACTAAGGTATCTATAAAAATACCGTTATCTTAAAAATCAAACTTTAATTGAACCCAAACGGGTTCTTTTTTTTCGGTATTTAGATTACTAAAAGAAATACCCAACAAACGAACAGAGTTTTTGAGTTTTTCTTGGTATAATAACTCCTTTACAAGAGGATAGAAGTCTTTTTTTAGCTGAATATAGTGATTGGTTGTTTTGCTTCGAGTTTGTTGTGTAAAATCGCTGTATTTAATTTTTAAAGTGAGTGTTTTTCCTTTGGTATCCGATTTTACCATTCTTCGTTCTAGTTCTACTGCGATCTTGTCTAGTTTTTCCAACATAAAAACTTCCGAAGAAATATTTTCACTGAATGTTCTTTCTGCCGCAATTGACTTTCTTACTCTATTAGGTTTTACAACAGAGTTATGGATACCTCTCACAATATTGTAATAATGTAATCCTGACTTTCCAAATAGTTTAGAAAGCTCTTCAAGAGATTTTTTTTTGAGATCCAAACCGGTAAAGAGTCCAAGGTTATGCATTTTAGCAGCTGTTACTTTTCCAACGCCATAAAATTTATTTACAGGAAGTTTTTCAAGAAAATCAATTACTTCTTCAGGATGTATGGTTTTTTGCCCATTGGGTTTGTTGATGTCTGAAGCTACCTTTGCTAAAAACTTATTTATAGAAATTCCTGCAGAAGCACGTAACTCTAGCTCATTCCATATACGTTCTCTAATTTCTTTAGCTATAGAATTAGCAGAAGGGTTTCCTTTTTTATTTTCGGTTACGTCCAAATAAGCCTCGTCTAAAGAAAGAGGTTCTACCAAATCTGTATAGTCATAAAAAATAGCTCTAATCTTTGAAGAAATCTCTTTGTACCTATCATATCTTGGTGGTACAAAGATTAGGTGTGGACATTTTTTTTTAGCCAATACACCGCTCATGGCAGATCGCACTCCAAACTTACGAGCCTCATAACTTGCAGCAGAAACAACACCTCTAATTTCACTCCCACCTACCGCAACTGCTTTCCCTATTAAATCAGGATTATCCAATTGTTCAACAGATGCATAAAAAGCATCCATATCTACATGAATAATTTTACGATATGGTGGTTGAAGTTCCATTTTATTATCGTTCAGATAGGTTGGTTAGCACTTTAATAGTTTTAGCTTCATCTTCTTTTGCAACAAAGATATGATCATGGTAAAACCCTGCCATTACGTTACAACTTATGTTATGTGCTGCTAATTCGGTAGAAAAAGCTGCAGTGAGTCCTACAGCGTCTAAAGCAGAATGAACTTTAAGTGTAATCCAAGAAGCAATAAAAGTATAGGATAGATTTCGCTTATCTGCTATTGAACGAGCTAAGATTAAAGTAACGCCTTCAGTTTCTCTGAAAAGTCCTATAATATTTTTATTAGGAACTATGCTACCATCTTTTACCGAAACAAAAACATATTCGCCTTCATTCACATAAGGTTTCATTTCTTTGATTAAGATGGCTAAGTTTTTTTCTCCAGACATTTTTTCCTTTTGAGATAAAATTACTGATTTTTTAAAATAAAAAAGCCCTCAAATTTGAGAGCTTTCATATGTTGTTCTTATTATCGTTGTTTTACTTCTATAATCTTTACCGGACAGGCCTTTTTTGCTTCATTAGAACTTTCAAAAATACTATCATCAGGAGATTTTATAGTAAAGAAACCTTTCTTTTCAGTGGAGTGTAATAAAACTGATTTCCCGTCTTTTTTAGACATTTGAAATTGTGCAGGGGCTAGTTCTACACAATAGTTGCAACCAATGCATTTATTACGCTGTAATGTAATTATTACCATTAGTTTTTAGAAAATTCAGTTTTTACAATTTTGTATAATTTGTCTGAAGGGCGAATTTTAAAGTCTAGTTTCATAGTTACTTCATCACCTTTGGTAGCTGTTTGTGCTTCTTTATCGTTTACAAACATGCTTTTTAATTCCATTTCTTTTGCTCCAGTAGTAGGTCCTGTAATTAAGATTGTATCTCCAACAGCTAAATTATATGCTTCAATTTTAAACTCACCAATTTCGGCTTTCGAAAAATAATGAACTCCTTTTCCTAGGTATACCTTCTTTTGAGTGGCATGAGAACCAGGTTCTTTACTCCACTCTCCTAGTTTTTGTCCTAAGTAATATCCGTTCCAAAAACCACGGTTATATACTTTTTCAAGCTCTTGCATCCAGCTAATTACCTTTTCCTTATCGTAAGTTCCATTATATAGACTATCAATAGCATCTCGATAGCACTTAATTACTTTTGCAACATATTCAGGAGCACGTCCGCGACCTTCAATTTTTAATACTTTGATACCAGCATCAGCTACTTGATCTAAGAAATCAATAGTACATAAATCTTTTGGAGACATGATGTACTCATTATCTAATTCCATTTCAAAACCAGATTCTTGATCGATCACGGTATATTTTTTACGGCAATTTTGTTTACACGCTCCTCTGTTTGCAGAAGAATTATGCGAGTGTAAACTCATATAGCACTTTCCAGAAACAGCCATACAAAGTGCTCCGTGTCCGAAAATTTCAATTTCTAACAAACGTCCAGAAGGCCCTTTGATTTCCTCTTTTTCTATTTGTTCGGTAATCTTTTTTACCTGACGTAAACTTAATTCTCTACTTAGAACCACAGTATCTGCAAACATTGCATAAAACTTTACAGTTTCTATGTTTGTTATATTGATTTGTGTTGAGATATGTACTTCCATACCTTCTGCTCTAGCCATTGCTATTACAGCTTGATCCATTGCTATTACAGCAGTAATATCTGCTTCTTTAGCTCTTTTAATTAAGGTCTTTACAATCGATAAATCATGATCGTAAATAATAGTATTTAGGGTAAGGTAAGTTCGAACGCTTTTTTCTTTACATCTACGAGAAATTTCTTCTAAATCATCTAAAGTGAAATTTATAGATGCTCTAGCTCTCATGTTTAGTTGTTCTACACCAAAGTATATTGAATCACATCCATTATCTAATGCCGCTTGTAATGATTCAAAATTACCAGCGGGAGCCATTAACTCTATCTTCTGCATTATTTCTTGAACTTTAAAGCTTCTGAACGTCCTTTTTTAAAGATTTTGTTACTGGCATGCTTTCCTTTACGTAAAGTTTTTTGCTCTTCGTATGGTAAATGAATGATTTCTTGGCATTCTGTAGAGCATGTGTTTTCCATTTGCTCTGCACACTCATCACATTGAATGAATAACAAATGACATCCTTCATTGGCACAGTTGGTATGTGTATCACAAGGTTTACCACATTGGTGGCAATTAGAAATTACATCATCAGAAATACGTTCAGCACGTCTGTGATCAAAAACAAAGTTTTTTCCTTTGAATTTATTTTCTAACCCTTCGTCTTTCACTTGGCGTGTGTATTCAATAATACCTCCTTCTAACTGAAAAACATTTTTAAATCCTTTATGCTTGTAGTAGGCAGAAGCTTTTTCACAACGAATTCCACCCGTACAATACATTAATAAGTTTTTATCTTCTTTGTGTTCTTTTAAATCATTTTCGATAATATCTAAAGAATCACGGAAAGTATCTACATCTGGAGTTACGGCACCTTCAAAATGACCGATTTCACTTTCGTAATGATTACGCATATCTACACAAACCGTATTAGGATTTGCTAACATTTCGTTGAATTCTTTTGCTGATAAATGAACACCTTTGTTGGTTACATCAAACGTGTCATCATTTAACCCATCGGCTACAATCTTATTACGAACCTTTACTTTTAGTTTTAAGAACGATTTATTGTCTTGCTCTACCGCTACATTTAAACGAATGTCTTTTAAGAAAGAAATACTATCTAATTGATCTTTTAATGCTAAAAAATTTTCAGCTGGAACAGAGATTTGAGCATTGATTCCTTCGTAAGAAACATAGGTTCTTCCAAGAACATCAAGTTCGTTCCATTCAAGGAATAATTTATTTCTAAATAGTGTTGGGTTTTCTATCTTAAAGTATTGATAGAAAGAAATAGTAAGACGGTCTTTCCCCGCTTCATCAATTAATTTAGCGCGTTCTTCTGCGCTTAACTTGTTGTACAGTTGCATGCTATACCTTTTTAAGTTAAACAAAAATATATGTATTATGATTTTTCTGTAAAATCGCTGCAAATGTACATAAAATTTAGTTTTAGTGTTTAAAATAATACATTTAGTATCAAATTGATAGGAATTAAACTTTTAGCTAAAATTTTAGCTAAAAAGAGATACAACTAATCTTATTTTTTTAAACCTTTGTATTAGTATTAAAAAGAAATGATACGTAGTGTAAGTATACAGGACGCAGTAGTGATTTCAGATATCTACAATTATTATGTAGAGAATCATATTGCTACATTTGATGAGGTTCCGGTTAGCGTTCAATATTTTGAGGACAAAATAAAACAAGTAACAAAAGATTTTCCTTGGTTTGTTTTTGAGGGTAATGAAGGAGTTATTGGTTATGCTTATGCAAGTTCTTGGAACACCAGAAGCGCTTATAGTAAAACAGCTGAAGTTTCTGTATATCTAAAACATAGTGTTGTTCAAAAAGGAGTGGGCACTCAATTATATACAAAATTGATTGATACATTGAAAATGGAAGATTTTCATGTGTTAATCGGAGGAATATCACTCCCAAATGAAGCCAGTGTTAGATTACATGAAAAGTTTAAGTTTGAAAAAGTAGCGCACTTTAAAGAAGTTGGATATAAATTTAATAAATGGGTAGATGTTGGCTATTGGCAACTTACCGTAAATAAAAGTAAAAAATGAGAGTAGCAGTAGTAGGAGCTACCGGAATGGTAGGTAATGTAATGTTACAAGTATTAGCAGAACGTAACTTTCCTGTAACAGAATTAATTCCTGTAGCATCAGAACGTTCTGTAGGAAATCAATTAGAATTTAAAGGAACCAATTATACTGTGGTTGGTTTAGAAACGGCTGTTTCTATGAAACCTGATGTAGCGTTGTTTTCAGCAGGAGGTGGTACTTCTTTAGAATGGGCGCCTAAATTTGCCGAAGTCGGGACAACAGTGATTGATAATTCTTCAGCATGGAGAATGGATCCAACAAAGAAGTTAATTGTACCTGAAATTAATGCTTCAGAATTAACGGAAGAAGACAAGATTATTGCAAATCCAAATTGTTCTACCATTCAAATGGTAATGGCTTTAGCTCCATTACATAGAAAGTATGGTATCAACAGATTGGTTATTTCTACCTACCAATCAATTACTGGAACTGGAGTAAAAGCAGTTCGTCAGTTAGAAAATGAAGTGAATGGTGTTGAAGGAGAAAGCGCATACCCTCATCAAATTCACAAGAATGCTTTACCACATTGTGATGTTTTTGAAGAAGCTGGTTATACCAAAGAAGAACTAAAATTAGTGAGAGAAACACACAAAATTTTGAATGACCCTAGTATAGGAGTTACTGCGACAGCGGTAAGAATTCCGGTAGTAGGAGGACATAGTGAATCAGTAAATATTGAATTCAATAATGAATATGAATTAGCTGATATTACTAAGATTTTAAGTGAAACAGATGGAGTAGTTGTTCAAGATGATATTGAAAATAACGAGTACCCAATGCCATTTTATTCAGAAGGAAAGGATGAAGTGTTCGTAGGAAGAATTCGTAGAGATTTATCGAGAGAAAACGCATTAAATATGTGGATTGTTTCTGATAACTTAAGAAAAGGAGCTGCAACAAATACAGTTCAAATCGCAGAATATCTAGTAGCAAATAACTTGATTAAAAGTTCTGTTGAAGCTTAAAGAAATAACACATTAAATTTTGAAATCCTGTACAGTTTTGTGCAGGATTTTTATTTTTGGGGTATGAACAAAGAACAAATAATTGAGAATACAATAGCCTTTGTTAAAGATACATTACAAGGTGCTGAAGGAGGACATGATTTTTTTCACATTGAACGCGTTTATAAAAATGCAGTATTCATTTCTAAAAGCGAGCAGGTTGATTCTTTTGTAGTTGCTTTAGGCGCTTTACTACATGATATTGCTGATAGTAAGTTTTATAATGGAGATGAAACGATTGGTCCTAAAGTGGCGCGTGAGTTTTTAGAAAAGGAAGGGGTTGATGAAGGAATAATTGTGCACATAGAAAACATTATTAAAAATATTTCTTTTAAAGGAGGTAATTTTAATCAAGACTTTACCTCTCCAGAATTAGATGTAATTCAAGATTCAGATAGATTAGATGCTATTGGTGCGGTAGGGATTGCCCGTTGTTTCAACTACGGAGGATTTAAAAACAGGGCGCTTTATGATCCTGCAATTCCTCCCAATTTAAATATGTCTAAAGAGGAGTATAAAAAGTCTACAGCACCAACTATTAATCATTTTTATGAAAAATTGTTGTTGTTAAAAGACAAGATGAATACCAAAACGGGTAAAAAATTAGCTGAAGATAGAGATGATTTTATGAGGCAATTTTTACAGCAGTTTTATAAAGAATGGAATGCGGATTTTTAAATGAATTCTTTGCTTTTTAAATTATTATTTAAAAAAGATGTAAAAATATTTGTTTATTAATATCAAAACTCTATTTTTACCAAAGAATTTTAATCCCCTTTTTTTAAAATTTTTACTTCCCCTTAAAGTAAGAAGATAGCATTCAAAACATAGTTTTAAAAATGCTATCTTTTTTATTTTCAGATGTTTACTTTCCTGGAAATTGTGCTTTTCTCTTTTCTAGAAAAGCAGTAGTACCTTCCTTAAAGTCCTCTGTTCCAAAGCAGTGTCCAAATTCTTTTATTTCTGAATTATAACCGTTAACACCGTCTTTAAAATTGTCATTAATAGCCTTGATAGCTGCTCCAATAGCCACAGAAGAATTTCTCATAATCTTTCCTGCTATTTTCTCTGCTAAACCTAATAACTCTTCTTGTGTTGTTACATGGTTAACTAGTCCAGAAAGCTTTGCTTCTTCCGCAGAAATCATACCAGCTGTCATTATTAATTCCATCGCTTTTCCTTTTCCAACTAGTTGTGGTAATCGTTGTGTACCACCGTAACCTGGAATTACACCTAAAGAAACTTCTGGTAGTCCCATTTTGGCATTATCTGAAGCAATTCTAAAATGACTTGCCATAGCTAATTCTAATCCTCCTCCTAATGCAAAACCATTAATAGCTGCAATTACAGGAGTAGATAAGTTTTCGACAAAATCAAATAATATCTCTTGGCCTTTTTTAGCAAGCATTTCTCCCTCTTCTGTAGAAAAATGAGCAAATTCGGAAATATCTGCACCAGCAACAAAAGCTTTTTCTCCACTTCCAGTGATAATAATTACTTTGGTTTCGTTGTCTTGATCTAAAGTTTTAAAGGCATTGTGTAGCTCTTCAATCGTAGCTTTGTTTAATGCATTTAATTTTTTTGGTCTGTTGATTGTTATAGTTGCTAATCCGTTTGAACTTTCAACTAAAATGTTTTCGAAATTCATGATTTAAATTTTTGGTAACATTACAGTAAATACAGTACCAATACCTTCATTAGAAGTAAAGGTAATCGTACCATCATATGCTTCAATTATTTTTTTGATCATTGGTAAACCTAGACCCATTCCACTCGTTTTTGTAGTGAATTTAGGTTCAAAAATCAACTTTTTATTTTCTTCTTTAATTCCTTTTCCGTTATCTGCAACTGTAATTTTTACATTGGTTCCTTTAGAGACTACTTTTACCTCAATTTTAGGGCTTTTGCTGTCTTTAGACATGGCTTGTGTCGCATTCTTTACCAAGTTTGTAATAATGCGTATTAGCTGTGTTTTATCAAGGTTTGCATAAATTTTTTCTTCACTCGGGATATAATGAATATAATCTTCAGTGAAGATGTCTAAAGCGTGCTTAACTACATCAAGAACCTCTAATTTTTCCTTTTTCTGAGTAGGCATTTTTGCGAAATCTGAGAAAGCAGAAGCAATAGAACTCATAACATCTATTTGCTGAATAAGAGTTTCGCTATATTCAGCCATTTTTTGCTTAATATTTGGATCAATTGGATCAAACTTTCTTTCAAAGCTTTGTACGGATAATCGCATTGGCGTAAGTGGATTCTTAATTTCATGAGCCACTTGTTTTGCCATTTCTCTCCAAGCTTGTTCACGTTCACTTTGAGCCAACTTTACAGCACTTTCCTCAAGCTGATCAATCATATTATTATAAGAATCAATAAGTGAATTGATCTCAGAACTGGCTGAGTTTAAAGTAATTTTTTCGTTTCGTTTATTTAAACGTGTTTCTTTTATTTTATTAGAAATAGTTTGTATCGAACGAGTAATATAAGCAGATAAGAAATAGGCTAATAAGATAGCGGCAATAAACATAAATATGTATACTACTGCCAATCGTGAAATAAACTCTTCCAGCTCTTTTTGCTGTTCTTCATTATTTTGAGCGATTTCTATTTCTAATATTCCGATTCGTTTAAAACGAAGATCATTTATATAGGTGTATGAAGATTGATAGGTGATTCCACCACTAGCTTTTCGACTTTTTAGAATTCTATGATTGGAGTTGTCGGCCAATTCTTGTAAGACTTCTTTCGTAAGCGGAGGAGGGTTTTCTACTCTTTCAAAATTAAAAGGCTTGGAAGATTTTAAAAGGTTTCCGTTCATGTCATACATAAGAATATTTAACTTATGTACTGTTGCCATTTCATAGATTCTATTTTGGAAAATGTTAGATAGATTTTCCGTAGTAACAGGATAGGTAGTTTTGTGTTTTAACTCAATTTCAATATCATGTTTGGTAGCATCTTCTTTTCTTCCTAAACGATGAACATTATAGTCTTTTGTTTGTTCATCATATTGATAAATAGTTACTAATACAATAAGTATAGATGCCAATAATATTAATAATATCATTGACAAAAAGATTCTTATTCTTAGCGAAATGTTGTTTAAAATAACCAATTATTTAATTTTTTTCGATTTCATAATTAAAATGTCATCAAACTCTCCGTCATTATCCCAATCGTACACAACTTTTCCGTCAAAACCAGTATCTGTTTGGGTAATTTTATACCACGCCTGAACTGTTTTTCCTAAATAAGGATAATCTACATATAAACTGTCACCTTTTGTTTTCCAATTACCTCCACTTTCTCCAACTTTTTGTCCATTTGGTTGTAAAAACCAAGCAGTAAAGGTGCCATCATCTTTATAAATAGATTGGGCTTTTCCTGAATCTACTTTGCTAAAATCATCTTCAAAAATTGAAGTAGAATCTGTTTTTTGAAAAGTAGGATATTCAATCTTTATATAAGTAGTTTCCCATTTTCCAACCATATAATCTTTTAACAAAGGTTTGTTTGATGTTGTTTTTTCTTGAACTTCTTGTTGCCCTTCTTTTTTTTCTTGTTTACATGCAGCAAAAAACATTCCGAAAATTGCTACAATCCATAAATATTTAGAATTCATAGTTTAAGATTGAATTTTCTCTTCTTTAGTATGAAGAAGACGCGTTAGTTTTATTGATAAATCTAATAAAATAATTTTAGCATTTCCATTTCTTTCAATATGGTATTGTGCTTCCCCTACTTCTTTTTCAATAGTTAACATATTGGCACTATGAATAAAAGGAGCAAACTTTGCTAAATCGAAATTGGCTGTTTGTGTTTCTAGGAAAACCAAATCAGGAGTTCCGTAGTTTAATAATAAAGCTTGTCTGAAAAATTGTAAGCAGTATTGTAAAAATTGTTTTTGAGTCTCTCTTCCAGATTTTGCTATTTCTTCAGACCATCCGATAAGATCTTGTATAACTGCGGCATTTCCTTTGGCTCTAAAAGCTGCGCGAATCCAAGTAATGAACCATTCTTCAAACTGTAAGTCATTAGAATTGTTATGTAAAATATGTACAGCCTTGTTGTAATTTCCTTCAGATTGATAGGCTATTTTTGTTGCTTCATTCTCACCAATATTTTCTCTAGAAACTAAAGTGCTTGCAATATCTTGATTACTGATTGGGAGAAAATGAATTGCTTGACAACGTGATTTGATGGTGTTTATAATCTGACCTTCATCTTCTGTAACAAGTAAGAAAATAGTTTTGTTTGGTGGCTCTTCAATAAGTTTTAAAAGCTTATTTGCCGCGGCTGTGTTCATTTTTTCAGCCATCCAAATAATCATAATTTTAAAACCACCTTCATACGATTTCAGTTGAAGCTTTTTTACAATTTCTTCGGCTTCATCTACACCAATTTGTCCTTGCTTGTTTTCAACACCAATATGTTGTAACCAATTAAATAAACTTCCATAGGGTTGCTCTTTGGTGAAAGTTCTCCAATCTTCCATAAATAAACTACTTACAGGGTGTTTTTTTACAGAATCATTGGTGGTTACAGGAAAAGCAAAATGTAAATCGGGATGCTGTAGTTTATTACATTTTATATTACAAACTTCTGCGTTGGGAGAAGAGTTACATAATAAAAACTGAGCATAGGCAATTGCGGTAGCTAAAGTTCCCGATCCTTCTTTTCCAACAAATAGCTGAGCATGCGGTACTCTACCGTTTTTTGCCGATTGTACTAGATGTTTTTTTATATGATTTTGGCCAATTATTTCGTCGAAAGTCATACGCAAATATAAGGTTTATAGACACAGATTTTATAAATCATTTACAGGTTGTTTAGAATGATTCTATTTTAGTATATTTGCTAGCTAACTTATACTTGTTTTTTTGAGTACAATCGCATCGTTATATATTGGAGAGAAGGGAATTATCTTAGAAGAAAGTCTAGATAAAATTCCATTAAAATTATTAGAAATGGGCTGTTTACCTGGAGCAGAAGTTGAGCTTTTACAGGTAGCACCTTTAAAAGACCCTATTTATATTTGTGTAAATGGAAGTCATTTAGCGATACGAAAAGATACTGCATCACAAATTTTAATTACTAAAATTTAATTCATGAGTAAACAGCTTCATGTAGCTTTAATAGGAAATCCTAATACAGGTAAAACATCATTGTTTAATCAATTAACAGGGTTAAAGCAAAAGGTTGGTAATTATCCTGGAGTAACCGTAGATAAAAAACAAGGAATTTGTAAACTACCTAATGGCTCGAAAGCACTTATAACAGATTTACCTGGAACTTATAGTATAAATCCAACTTCTATTGATGAAAGTATTGTACTAAAATCATTAGTTACTTCAAGTAAACCAGATGTTATTGCTGTGGTAGTTGATGTTGAAAACCTTAAGAGAAATCTGCTTCTTTTTACACAAATTAAAGATTTAGAAATCCCAACGTTATTGGTTGTTAACATGGCCGATCAAATGAAAGCAAAAGGGATTTCTATTGATATTGATTTATTAAAAGAAGAGCTTAATACAGAAGTTGTTTTAATAAGTGCAAGGAGTAGTTCTGAAACAATAAAGGTTACAGAAAAACTAGCTGAGCTTACTTCAGATAAAAGAGAAGCACAAGTTTTTGATATAGCAAAGAAAATAGATGCTGCTTATTTTGAAGAGTTAGCAAAAGTTAGCTCAAAATACAATGTCTATGAATTGTGGTTAATGGTTACACAGAACTATTTTCCAGATGCAATTTCAGAAGAAGAAAAAAGGAAAATAAAAGAATTTCAATCTGATTTAGGTAAAGTAAAAAGGTATCAACATAAAGAAACGATTTACCGTTATCAAAGCATAAATACTGTTTTAAAAGAAGCTTATAAAGTTGATAAATCAAAAGCAACTGATGTTCGAAGTAAGCTTGATAGTATTTTTACACATAAGATATTCGGGTATGTGATTTTCTTCGGATTGTTATTACTCATCTTTCAATCGATTTTTGATTGGGCTTCTACTCCAATGGATTTTATAGATGAGGTTTTTGCTAATTTCTCTGAGTTTGCAAAAAGTAATCTTCCAGAAGGAAAGCTTACCGATTTAATTACAGACGGTATTATTCCAGGTATTGGAGGGGTAGTGATTTTCATTCCGCAAATAGCAATTCTGTTTTTATTTATAGCCATTTTAGAAGAAACAGGTTATATGAGTAGAGTGGTGTTTTTAATGGATAAAATTATGCGCCGATTTGGAATGAGTGGTAAGAGTATTATTCCATTAATTTCAGGAACGGCTTGTGCCATACCAGCGGTAATGGCAACCAGAACGATCTCTAGTTGGAAAGAACGTTTAATTACAATTTTAGTAACTCCATTTACAACATGTTCTGCAAGATTACCTGTATATGCCATTTTAATTGCATTAATTATTCCAAGTAAGAAAGTTTTTGGATTTTTAAGTTTACAAGGATTAACCTTGTTAAGTTTATATATTTTAGGTTTTGCAACGGCTATTCTTGCCGCTTATATTTTACATAAGACATTAAAAATTAAAAACACTTCGTTTTTTGTAATTGAAATGCCTAATTATAAAGTACCTTCTATAAAGAATGTTTTTTATGATGTATTCGAAAAAACGAAAGCTTTTGTTTTAGATGCAGGTAAGATAATTTTAGCAATTTCTATTGTTTTATGGTTTTTAGCCTCTCATGGTCCTTCTTCTTTTACGAATGCAGAGAAAAATGTAGTAGAAAATATTGACAACCAACAATTAGCCAAAGAGGAATTAGAAAAGAAGGTAGCTTCTGCCAAATTAGAAAACTCTTATATAGGTATTATGGGAAAAGCTATAGAACCAGCAGTTACACCTTTAGGATATGATTGGAAAATAGGAATTGGTTTAATAACCTCTTTTGCTGCAAGAGAAGTGTTTGTAGGAACCTTAGCTACCATATACAGTGTAGAAAGTGATGATGAAGACATCACAACTATAAAAGAAAAAATGGCGGCAGAGATCAATCCGAATACAGGAAAAAAAAGGTTTAATTTTGCAACAGGAATCTCATTGTTGTTGTTTTATGCATTTGCAATGCAATGTATGGCAACTTTAGCAATTGTAAAAAGAGAAACTAAAAGTTGGAAATGGCCGTTAATACAATTAGTAGGTATGGGATTACTAGCGTATATATCTGCTTTAATAGCTTATCAAATATTAAGTTAAATGCAAGAGATAATAGCATATAGTTTAGTGGTTTTATCAGTGGTTTATTTAGTGAAGAAGTTCTTGCCTAAGAAAACTACCGGTAAAAATTGTGATTCAAATTGTGGATGTCATTAAATAATATCTTTTACCTACTTTTGTGGTATTATAATTGCTGATAAATTCACATTAAATCAAAAAATACATTCATGAAAAAAATTGTAATAGCAACGTTACTGTTGGTTAGTTCACTAGTAAAAGCACAACAAGAGGTAAAAGTAGATATACTAGATGCATTGGCTTTAAAAACGTTAGAAGTTTCTTATGAATACTATACAAGTAATCAGTCTTCGGTTGGGGTTTCTGCGTTGTTTAATTTTGAAAAATCGTCGGCAGATTTTAGATATAATGAAGAAACAATGATTACTCCTTATTTCCGTCATTATTTTACAGATAATAGAAACTGGAATTATTTTGGAGAGATATTCGCTGGAATAAATTCAGGAGAAAGAAATATTGGAGGTGAGGTTAAAAAATATACAGATGGTGCTTTAGGTATTGCTATTGGATCAAAATATGTTTCTGATGGAGGATTTGTTGTTGATGTTTACGGAGGATTAGGAAGAAATATGTTTAGTGATATTTCACGAAGTATAGTTCCAAGAGTTGGAATAAATATTGGTTATAGATTCTAAAATCAAACTAGATATAAAAACAAAAAGCTTGCATTATGCAGGCTTTTTGTTTTTTATAAGGTTTGCTAGTATAAAACTAATTATAGCAGGAATAACCCAGCCTAAATGATATGTTGCTAAAGGAATCATATTTATAATTCCAGTTAGATGTTTTTTGTCAATTATAAACTGTAAGAAGTCAGGAATACTAAATAGAAAAGTAACCAATACCACTATTCTGAACACCGTTGCAGAAGCCAATTTTTCGGGAATGATGTTTAATAAAATTAGAACGATGGTAATCGGATAAATAAACATTAATGCTGGTAGAGCAACATTAATAATATAGTGTACGTCAAACTGTCCTACGATAATACCTAATAAACAACCAACAACGGCTGTGATGCTATATACTTTTTGAGAATTGTTGAATAATCCTTTAAAATAATCAGCAGTTCCAGTAATAATACCTACGGCTGTAGTAAAGCAAGCCAAAGCAACCAATACACTTAAAAATGTAGTTCCGATACTACCTAAAGTTTGTGTACTTAAACTTGTTAATACTTGGGTTCTATTCGCATCTTCAGAAAAAGTAGTGCTAAATAATGCTCCGTTGTAAATTAATCCGGCGTAGATAACTAATAAACCTAAACCAGCAATAATTCCTGCTTTTATAATATGATCCTTTTTTGCTTCAAAGGAGATGTCTTTGTTAAAATTCATGGAAATTACTAAAACACCACCTACTACCACGGCGCCAATAGCATCAAAGGTTTGATACCCTTCTAAAAGTCCGTCGATAAATGGAATTTTAAAGCTTGTAACATTCATAGTATCTGGAGCAGAGAATACCCCGATAAAAATGATGCTTAATAGAATAATAATGATTAAAGGAGTTAAAAATTTTCCTATTAAATTCAATATTTTAGAACGATTCATTACAAAAATGAATACGAGAATAAAGTAAAAGGTACTTGTTATTAATGAAGAAACAGAAAAATAAGGTTGTATAGCCATTTCATAAGTTACCGATGCTGTTCTTGGAGCGGGTAGCGCTATAGAAATTGCGTATACAATTAAACAGTATAGTAGGCTAAACTTTGGCGAAACTTTCTTTCCAAAATCATACATGGTTCCTTGTAGTCTAGCATGTGCTAAAATTCCAAGAATAGGTATAACCACGGCAGTAACAAAAAAACCAAGGGTTACCCAAAACCAACTGTTAGCAGCATTTTTACCTAAAAATGGAGGTAGAATTAAATTTCCTGCACCAAAAAACATAGAAAATAATGCAAAACCAGTAATTAGTACTTCTTTAGAAAATTTCATTAGGAGCGTTTTTGAAATAAGTAATAAACAAAGTTGAAAAGTATGTAAATAATTCCAATTACAATAATTATGAATTTAGGAACCGCAAAATAGAAAGCAATAGAACTCCATTTTTGCTCAATATTACCTAATAATAATTGTATTAAACCAATGTTTTCAACAGCGTCAAAAGCTGCGGCTAGCACTAAAAAATAAATAAGAGTAATTCCTAAAGTGTATATAGTAGAATTTTTCCAAAGAACTTCGTTCAATTTATGAATTAGTATGGCAATTAATAAAGTATACGAGATTAAGAAAAGAAAATCTAATCCTAAACTAATTCCGCAGGCTATTTGAGAAACTCCATTCCAAGAATTAATAATTTTACTAGATGTCGTTATATCTTTAGCAAGTTGAAAACTTACAATTCCATGTTTACAAACAGCGTTTTTTAAAAAACTATCCAAATAGAGCATTGCAACTAAAAGAATAAAGGTTGAAAAGCTAAGAAGTAACGTAAGTTTTTGCTCTTGGTTTTTCGAAAGGTTTTTGAAGGGAGAAACTAGCATTTTTAAGTTCTGAATCTAATTAACTGATGAAAGATACATATTTTTGTTCGATGCAAAATTTTATAGAGTTTAAAAATAATAAAGTCTATTTTTCTTCAGAAGGAGAAGGAAGCGCAGTGCTACTGCTTCATGGTTTTTTGGAGAGCTCTTTTATGTGGAAAGAGCTTTCAAGAGAGTTGTTAGAAACTCATAGAGTTATTTGTATTGACTTATTGGGGCATGGAAAAACTGGATGTATAGGCTATGTACATGCTATGGAAGAAATGGCAGAAGCAGTTAATGAAGTGTTGAAATCCTTACGAATTAGAAGAGTAACAATTATAGGGCATTCAATGGGAGGTTATGTTGGATTGGCTTTTGCAGAAAAATACTTGGATAAAGTAAAAGGGATATGTTTAATGAACTCAACCTCTCAAGCTGATTCAGAAGAACGAAAAGAATTACGTTTAAGGGCGTGTAAAATGGCGCAAACCAATTACGAGGCGTTGGTAAAGATGTCTATTACTAATTTATTTGCAGAAACTTCCCGCACAAAGTTTGCTAAAGAAATTGAGGCAATTAAAAAGGAAGCTCTTAAAACACCGGTACAAGGGTATATCGCTGCTACAAAAGGGATGAGAGAAAGAAAAAATAGAGAGAAGGTTTTGCGAAAAATCGATAAAAGATTGATTATCTCAGGAGAAAAAGATCCCATCTTACTCAAAGAACTAGTTACTACCGAAGGGATTAGAACAGAAACGCCTGTTGTTTTTTTACCACTAGGGCATATGAGTTATATAGAATCTAACAAAGTTTTAACAATTAAGGTGAAAGAATTTTTAGGGTAAGGCATAGTCTTTGTTTTTCAAGAGTCTAATTTAAACTAGAACTACTTAGAGTTATGAAAAACAAATTACTATTATTATTTATCGCTGTATTTTTAAGTGCAAACATTGTAAAAGCACAAGAGAAAAAAGAACGATTGGTAGAAAGATCAATTTATGGTATTCAAGCCGGACTTTTTGGTGCTTGGGCTTACAATGAAACTGCCATAGGAAATGAACTAACCTTAAAAACGGAAATAGGATTGAATACCGGGGTTTTTGGAGGAAGTTATTATCCTAAAACAGGGTATGTGATGTTTCCTACTTTATCTTTAGAACCTAGGTATTATTACAACATGAAAAGAAGAGAAAAATTAGGGAAAAGGATCAGCAATAATTCAGGAAATTTCTTCAGTTTGAAAACGAGCTTTAATCCAGATTTATTTGTTATTTCTAATTATAAGCTTTCTATGAATAACCATCTTACCGTTGTGCCGAAATGGGGGTTAAAACGAACTTTTGCCAAGAACTTTGAGTATGAGTTTTCTGCCGGTGTAGGATATGTTTATGATATAGATGTAAATGTTGGAGATGCTATTTTGGATGTAGGTTTTAGAATTGGATATCGATTTTAAAATAAAAAGGACGTAATAAAATTAGAAACTTCATCTAGCTAGATGGAGTTTTTCTTTTTTGTAATTTCGCACAAAATAAAAAAACATGCACATTCATCATATTGGTACAGAAAATTCAATATTAAATAAATTTTTAGCAGAAATCCGTTCGGTAGATATTCAAAAAGATTCTATGCGTTTTCGTAGAAATATTGAAAGGATTGGTGAAATTTTAGGATATGAGTTGAGTAAGAACCTTTCTTTTTCAACTAAAGAAATCAACACACCGTTAGGTGTAAAAGATATTGAAATAATTACCAATGATGTTGTTTTATGTTCTATTCTTAGAGCTGGACTTCCATTGCATAATGGATTGTTAAATTATTTTGATGATGCCGAAAATGCCTTTATTTCTGCGTACCGCCATCACCCAAACAACGATGCAGAATTTGAAATTGTTGTAGAATATTTTGCCTCTCCATCTATAGAAGGAAAAACTCTTTTATTGGCCGATCCAATGTTAGCTACAGGACAATCGTTAGTAGCAGTGTATGAAGCAATCTTAAAATATGGAACTCCAAAAGAAATTCATGTTGCTGCAGTAATAGGTTCTTCTGAAGGAGTAGACCTTATTAAAAAGCATTTCCCTGAAAACACCCATTTATGGATTGCAGATATTGATGCAGAACTAAATGAAAAGGGATATATTATTCCTGGTTTAGGAGATGCTGGAGACTTGGCCTTTGGTACTAAAATGTAATTTACAACAAGAAGTGAATAAACGAAAGAATTAAGAAGGCAAATAAAACAATATCTGCTAGTACTTTTTTCTTGATTAATTCAATACCGTTTGCAAGGATTATTGCTGTTGGGAAAAATGCGAAAAGTAACTCACTTGCATTTCTCTCATTAATTAATATTATAATAATTCCAGTTAATAAGAGGTGGAATAAAACGATGATCCAGTTTCGTCTAAATAAGTTTTTAACTGCCAGTGTTTTTGGAGTTTTAACTAGTAAAACGAAAAAAGTATAGACTCCAACCAATAGCATTGGAATTAAATATTGATTAGAAAAATAAAGCTCAAAATTATACTCACTATACCAAAGAAATAAATTGGTGAAATCTTCTGTTTTATCATACCACAAGCAGTAGGTAAAGTATAAAAATACAGGACCAATAAAACCTAACACAGGTGTGAATAAGGTTTGATACGTAAATCGCTGGTGCAAAAATATTGAAATATACAACAGAAGAATCAAGATAATTGTATACGGTTCAATTAGAAAAGAAATTCCAAGCCATAAGCCGCCATCAAAAAGTTTGTGAATGATATTTTTTGAAGATTGTAAACTATATACCTTCCTTAAAAAAAGAAGTACAGTGACATTGGCATATAGTAAATTGTTTAGTTGTATCACATTGGCAAAACAACCAATCAAAATTACATAAAACAAAAAAGCATAGGAGTTATCAAATGTGAGCTGATTCTTTGCAATAATAAAGTTTAAAACAGAAAAAATGACTAGAAACCAAGCAAGTTCTTTAAAGGTTTCAAAAGTAAATTCTTTAGAAAATGCTATGATCAGAAAATAACATACGAACAGCCCAAAAATCACTAAAAAATTTATAGGCTTAGATTTCCCGAAAAAATTGGCTAACATGGTTTCTTTTTATATTTTTGCAGCTGTAAAGATACTTAAGATATGATAGCAGGCAATATTTTTAGAGGGATTGGTAGTTTTTTCACTGATTTTTTATTCCTACCATTTGACGCATTACGTTTGTCTATAGCGAAATCAGCTGGTGGATGGTGGACATCTAATGCTGTAAACTGGGTGTTTTTAGTAATCCTTTTAGTGTTATTCGCTTACTGGATGAAAGAATCAGTTACGTTTATGAAAGAAGGAACAGAAGATAGAGCATAATTACCTTTTAATTTGGGAAGTAAAAACAAATTAAAGCGTTTCAAAGAAAATGAAACGTTTGCTAATGTTATTCAGCCAACTCGAGAAGAAGTAACCACTAACTTTAAATACAAAGGAAAGTGGAATACTTTTTTTAAGAATGATAACCCTATTGTTGTAGAACTAGGTTGTGGTAAAGGTGAATATACAATAGCACTTGCAGAGAAAAATCCAGATAAAAACTTTATTGGAATTGACATTAAAGGTGCTCGTTTTTGGCGCGGAGCTAAAACTGCGATTGAAAACGACATGAATAATGTTGGTTTTATAAGAACTCAAATTGAATTAGTAGATTTGATTTTTGCTAAGAATGAAGTAGATGAAATTTGGATTACTTTCCCAGATCCTCAAATAAAGTACAAAAGAACGAAGCACAGAATGACTAATTCTGAGTTCTTGAAAAAATACCATACCGTTTTAAAAGAAGATGGATGTATAAACTTAAAGACAGATAGTGAGTTTATGCATGGGTATACTTTAGGTTTATTACATGGTGAAGGGCATGAAATATTACATGCAAATCACGATGTTTATAAAAATGTGTACAGCCCAGAAGAGGTAACTGGTACACAAACTTTCTACGAAAAACAATATTTAGAGCAAGGAAAGCCGATAACTTACGTCAAATTTAGAGTGAAGTATTAAACCACTCTAAATTTTATGATTTTATCGCATTTAGTATTAGGTTTTGTAACCTCATATATTGGTTACACCCCTCCTAGTATGCTCAATATTACAGCTAGTAAGATTACCATTGAAAACAATAAGAAAGTTGCACGCCAATTTGTTTTGGGTGCTTCCGTTGTGGTGTTAATTCAGGTTTTTTTAGCAATATTATTGGCCTCTTTTTTAGAAGAATACCCACAACTTATCAATTGGGTGAAAAAAGTTGCTGTGGTAATTTTTGCCATACTTTCAGTTGTTTTTTTATACAAGGGATTTAATACCCCTAAAGAGAGTACTTCGAAAACAGTGAAAAACGGATTTCTATTTGGACTTTCATTATCTTCTATAAATATGTTTGCCATTCCTTTTTTTGCCGTTGCGCATTCCTCTTTTGTAATGCATGGCTGGGCAATGTCTGGAATAACATGCACCTCTGTTTTTGGAGTTGGTTCGGTACTTGGAACTTTTGCTATTTTAAGCAACTATATGTTCTTAGCGCAAAAATTACAAGACAAGCTTTTAGCCTATTCAAAATACTTTACTATTTGTATTGGAGTTATTACGGGATTTGTAGCTATTTATTCAGGGATAAAACTGTATTTTTAAAGTATGAAACAAAAGAAATCTTCAGATAATTTTTTTGAAAAAGTATATGAAGTAGCTCGCTTAATCCCTTTTGGAAGAGTTACTAGTTATGGCACAATTGCTAAATATTTAGGAGCGGCACGATCTGCAAGAATGGTAGGTTGGGCAATGAACAACTCTTCAGGGAAAGATGTTCCAGCTCATCGAGTGGTAAATAGAGTTGGCTTACTAACAGGAAAACATCATTTTGATGGAACCAATTTAATGCAACAGTTGTTAGAAAGTGAGGGAGTTGAAGTAGTGGATAATAAAATTCAAAACTTTTCTGAAGTTTTTTGGGATCCAGCTAAAGAACTATAGGGTAATTAGTTTTTCTTTGTTTTCTGTCGTAATTCTCTTGTGGTTAACGTACTCTTGTCATGGCTCCATCCAGGAGGCATGATTAAGTATTTGAAACCGTTTTTTAAACTATTACTATTCCAAGCACGGTATAGCATATTTTTCCATTCGTGAAATTCTACATCAAACAAATTGTATGTTTTAATGTTAGATGTTAGCCCGTAGTTAGGCCTTTCTTCTTCAGGTTGAAACGTACCAAACATACGATCCCAAATGATCAATACACCAGCGTGATTTTTATCTAGATATTTTAAATCTGAACCATGATGCACCCTATGATGAGAAGGGGTGTTAAAAAAGAATTCAAACCATTTAGGAAGTTTGTTTATTTTCTCTGTGTGAATCCAGTATTGGTAAATAAAATTCAATGTTTTTATGGCAAAGATTTGTAAAGGATGAAAACCTATTAGTGGAAGCCAAATCCAGAATAAAAAATGCCCAGTAACATCATACGTCCATGTTTTTCTTACAGCAGTTGAAAAATTGAATTTTTCAGAAGAATGATGTACAACATGACTTGCCCAATAAAAAGAAACCGTATGTGCTATTCTATGTCCCCAGTAAAAAGTAAAATCATCTAAAAAGAAAAGCACAACCCAACTGGCCCAAAGATTGTAATCAATCGTAAAAAATCGAAAGTTGTTGTATACCCAAAAAAAGATAAGAAGCTTTATCGATTTTGTAAGTAAATTAATTCCAAAAAAAACTAGCCCTGTAGCAATACTGGTATAAGAATCTTTCTTTTCATGAGTTTGTTTTTTGTCCTTATATCCCAAATAAATTTCAATAACTATTAAAAGAATAAAGAAAGGAATAGCTATAGGATAAGCAAAAGTGTTGATTTGATTTATGAGTTCCATGGAAGGCTAAGATATAGTAAAAATTATTAGAGCTTAGCGGCTTATAGAATTTGCTATAAAAAAGAGTAATTAGCTTATAAATATTACCAATGTAAAGACTTTAAAATCTGAGGTCTAAAATGTATCTTTGCAATTTAGATTTAATTTAAGTAAATACTCTAATGAGTTTTAAAAAACAAGATATATATAAAGCGTTAGAAACAATTACTGCTCCTGGTGAAGGTAAAAGTTTAGTAGAAAATAACAATGTAACAAACGTTGTTGGTTTTGGTAACGAGGTAATTGTAGATGTAACAATTTCAAATCCAACTTTACAAGCTAAGAAGAAGGTAGAGTCGGAGATTATAAAAGCAATTCGCGAACATGTAGGTGAAAACTTAGAGGTAAAAGTGAATTTGAAGGTTGAGGTTCAACAAAAGGAAAACCCAAATCAAATTAGAGGAAAGGAAATTCCAAATATTCAAAACATTATCGCTATCGCTTCAGGAAAAGGAGGAGTAGGTAAATCTACCATTACTGCTAACCTTGCTGTTTCTTTAGCTAAAATGGGGTTCAAAGTTGGAGTTTTAGACGCAGATGTGTACGGGCCATCTCAACACATCATGTTTGATGTTGAAAGAGAGAAACCTTTAGCTGTAAAAGTAGATGGGCGTTCTAAAATGAAGCCAATAGAAAATTATGGAGTTAAATTATTATCATTAGGTTTCTTTACAAATCCAGATCAAGCGGTTATTTGGAGAGGACCTATGGCTTCAAAAGCATTAAATCAATTAATTTTTGATGCTGATTGGGGAGAATTAGATTTCTTATTAATAGATTTACCTCCAGGTACAGGAGATGTACATTTATCAATTGTACAAGCATTACCAATTAACGGTGCTGTTGTGGTAAGTACACCACAAAACATTGCGTTGGCGGATGCTAAAAAAGGAGTGGCTATGTTCCAACAGGAATCAATTAATGTACCTGTTTTAGGTATTATTGAAAACATGGCGTACTTTACACCTGAAGAGTTACCAAATAATAAATATTATATTTTTGGGAAAGATGGAGCTAAGAATTTAGCTGCTGATATTGATACTAAGTTTTTAGGAGAAATTCCATTAGTACAAAGTATTCGTGAAGCGGGAGATGTTGGTCATCCAGTAGCTTTACAAAGTGGGACACCTTTAGAAGTTGCATTTACAGATGTAACGAAAGAAATGGTTTCTCAATTATTGAAAAGAAATGCAAACTTACCTCCAACAGAAGTAGTAAGAATTACTACAATGAGTGGATGTAGTACAAAGTAAAAGTTATGACAGATACACAAAAGAATGTTGAAAAGGCTTTAGAAGAAATTCGTCCATTTTTAATTAGTGATGGAGGAAATATAAAGTTACTTTCCATAGAAGATAACACTGTAAAAGTACAGTTAGAAGGAGCTTGTAGTGGTTGTTCTGTAAACCAAATGACCTTAAAGAATGGTGTGGAAGCAACCATTAAAAAATATGCTCCAGAAATTGAAGAAGTAATTAATGTCGCTTAACTGATAAAAATCAGTTTTTAAGATTATTACTACAATTATTTTTGAACAAATAAAAGTTCCTGCCTTATATTTTATCAAGGCAGGAATCTCATTTATAAATAAAGCTTAGATTTTATCAAGATGATAAAAACAGATATACTAATTATTGGAGCAGGTCCAACAGGATTATTCACAGTCTTTGAAGCAGGTTTATTAAAATTACGTTGTCATTTAATTGATGCATTACCGCAACCAGGAGGGCAATGTTCAGAGATTTATCCGAAAAAACCAATTTACGATATCCCAGCTTATCCTGAGATTTTAGCGGGTGATTTAACCGATAAATTGATGGAACAAATCAAGCAATTTGAACCTGGATTTACCTTAGGAGAGCGAGCAGATACTGTTGAAAAACAAGAGGATGGTACTTTTATAGTAACAACAAATAAAGGAACAAAACATCAAGCGCCAGTAGTTGCTATTGCTGGAGGACTAGGAAGTTTTGAACCTCGTAAGCCACCTATTTCAAATATTTCTGAATACGAAGATAAAGGTGTAGAATACATGATTAAAGAACCAGAATTATATCGCGATAAAGATGTAGTAATTGCTGGTGGTGGAGATTCTGCTTTAGATTGGTCTATCTTTTTAACAGATGTAGCAAAATCGGTTACATTAATTCATAGAAGAAATGAATTTCGTGGAGCTCTTGATTCAGTAGATAAAGTACAGGAGTTGAAAGATGCTGGAAAAATTAACTTAATAACACCTGCTGAAGTAAAAGGTATTGTTGGAGAAGGTAAAGTAGAAGGTGTTTTAGTAGAGCAAAAAGAAAAGGAACCGTTTACATTGGCTTGTGATCATTTCATTCCATTATTTGGTTTAGCACCTAAGTTAGGACCTATAGCAAACTGGGGATTAGAGATAGAGAAAAATGCTATTAAAGTAAATAATGCGTTAGATTACCAAACTAATGTAGAAGGAATTTATGCAATTGGAGATGTAAATACCTATCCAGGGAAGTTAAAACTTATTTTATGTGGGTTCCACGAAGCAACGTTAATGTGTCAAAGTGCTTATAAACGTATTCACCCAGATAAGAAATATGTAATGAAATATACAACCGTAGGAGGAGTTACTGGTTTTGATGGAACTAAAAAAGAAGCTCCAAAAGCAGTAGTTAAAGCAATCAATTAAAAATAAAGAAGGTTCTTGGTAAAATAAGAACCTTTTATCATTAAATAAAAATAGAAACATTGACTTTAGTAGAGTACGTACAACAACTATCACAAGATAAATTATTATACTTTGCCTTACCGGTATTTTTTATTTCCATGCTGGTTGAATATCAGTTTGCAAAAGAGAAATATTATGGAAAGGATACAGGTATTTCCTTATTAATGATGGTGTTTTCTGCGATTGTTGAATTTATTCCTAAAGTATTAGCCTTTGTTGCCTTTTTCTATTTGTATGAACTAAGTCCTTTAAAAGGTATTGTTGGACGTCAGTGGTGGGCATGGATCCTATTATTGTTAGCTGATGATTTTGCCTATTATTGGTTTCATCGATTGAATCATGAAGTGCGCTTATTTTGGGCAGGTCATGTACCACATCACTCTTCGGTACATATGAACTTAGGTACAGCTTTAAGACAAGGAGTTGGAGAACGTATTCATAAGTTTTTCTTTTGGATATGGATACCTTTATTAGGGTTTGATCCATTAATGATGTTTACGATGATGGGAGTAAGTTTGATTTATCAATTCTTTGTGCATACAGAATTGGTAGATAAACTGCCAAAACCAATTGAGCTTATTTTTAATACTCCGTCACATCACAGAGTACATCATGCGTCTAATATTCGTTATTTAGATTGCAACCACGCTGGAATTTTAATTATTTGGGATCGTATGTTTGGTACTTTTTCAGAAGAGTTAAAAGAAATTGACAAGCCTGTATATGGATTAACAGTAAACATAGAAACCTTCAACCCAGTTAAAGTAGCAACACATGAATATGCAGCTATTTGGAAGGATGTAAAACGTGCAGATACTTGGAGTGATAAACTAAATTACATTTTTAACTCGCCAGGATGGAGTCATGATGGAGAAGATAAAAGAGCCAAAGTTTTAAGAAGACAATTAAAAGAACAAGAAACTCATTAGTTTTTGTATTTTTAGTGAAAACTATAGTTATGATTGGATTAAATACCTTCTTGTTTATAAGCTATTTCAAAGACCTAATTACTGGTTTTGACTTATTTATTATTTGCTCTATTATTATTTTAGTGAATTATCTTAAATATTTGGAGAAGCCAAAGAGTAATAGTGTTAGTCTAGATAATTTGGAATTAGATTCTCCTTTATATCAAACAAATGATATTTTGCTGCAAGGGAATAACTTAGAACTAGAATTTAAGCCATTTGCAGAAAGAACCTCTATTTGGGTAAAGACAATTGTTTTCGTTTTAATATTTTTGGTTGCCGTAACCCCGTTGTACCAGTTGTTAGGTACTGAATATTTTTTATAAAAACATGGAACAAGATATTACAATAAAAATTACAGATAGAGAAGGTGTAACTCATGAAGTACAAGCACCTACAGATATGGCTATGAACTTAATGGAAGTAGTTCGTTCATATGAGTTAGCTCCTGAGGGTACCATTGGTATTTGTGGTGGTATGGCTATGTGTGCATCTTGCCAGTGTTATGTAAAATCAGATCATGAGTTACCTGAAATGACAGATGATGAAGATGCGATGTTAGCAGAGGCGTTTTACGTAGAAGATAATAGTCGTTTAGGTTGTCAAATACAAATGACTCCAGAAATGGACGGTTTAGAAGTAGAATTAGCTCCAGAGAGCTAATCTACTTGTTGAAATTCTTTTTCTATTTGTTGTAGCCAGTTGGTTAAACGATCTGGTGTTTTTTCAGGTTCATTATCTTCATCAATTGCCAAACCATAAAAATAATCTTCACCTTCTATTTGTGCTTTTGATGTGTCGAAATCATAAGTTTTAGTAGACCATTTTCCGATAATTTTCCCGCCATTTTTAAGAATTACTTTAGCTAGTATACCCACACCGTCAATAAAGTACTCTCCATATCCGTATTGATCCCCTAATCCAAATAGGGCAACTGTTTTTCCTGTAAAATCAATTTCCTTAAATTCTTTGTCAAAATAATCTTCCCAATCACTTTGTAAGTCTCCATCGTACCAAGTAGATAAGCCCAGTATAAAGTTGTTGTATTGATTAAAAATTTCCTTGTTTAAATTAAACACTTCAATAACATTCAATTCAGAAGCAGACCAATCATCTACAATTGAGCTAACAACTTCTTCCGTCATTCCAGTGTCTGATCCATAGATTAATGCAATATCTTCCATATTATTTATTTAAAACGATTACGTTATAGTTTCTTTGTACCATCTCTCCCAGTTTATTTTTTACAGTTTCTTTAAAGCTTTTAAAAGAAGCTAGTTGTAGTGGAGAGGAGTTTATTAATTTTAGTATCCCTTCTTTATCATATAAACAAAACTTAGAGCCTACAAAGGGTAGTGTTTCCATAAAATCCTTATCTGCATAACACAATGCAATCTTTCCCTTTGGTTTTAAAATTCTATATAGTTCATTTAAAATGACTTTTGGCTGTTTCCAAAAATAGAGTGTATTAATACTAGCTATTTTATCAAAGCTGTTGTTTTCAAAAGGAAAATTCACCCCATTATAAAGTTCAAACGTTACATCTAAGTTGTTTTTTAAAGAGGCAATATTTTTTAATGCTTCTTTATGCATTGTTTTTGAAATTTCTAATCCAATAAAAGAAACACCTTTGGCTTTTTGTAATACTTTTTGAACATGTGAAGCATTACCATGGCCTATTTCAAGAACGGTTTCTTCATCCTGAATATTTAAACTTTCAAAACAGGCAGTAATCATGCTCAGATTGCTTGTAGCCATGTTGTCCGCCACAGATACTCCTTTAGTTCCTGTAGGGTGACTTAACTGTGATTCAAGCGCTAACAAATCTTCTTTTGAAAACTTCATTTTATACGATTAACCGATTTCACTAGGGTTATATGTTTTACGTCATTTTAATTCCTAAATGCGTCATTTTTTTTAGAGAACCGAAATTACTTTTGCAATATAATAACTATTAAGACTAAATAAAAATAAATGATTCTTAAAGAAAGTCCTTCGCTAAAAGAGTTGTCATTAAACAACTACTTGTTTAATGATGAATCAGTCAAATTATACGAGGAATATACGTTAAAAACACTCTCTTATATTCAGAAATTTTTATCAAACAGAAAGTTTTACAAAGGAGATGAATTAACAGAAATTCAAAATGATAAGCTCAATGCAAAATTAGAAAATATTGAGGGAACACAATCATTAGATACCGCTTTAGAACAATTGAATGAGTTGTATATTCAGAAAGCAATTTCTTTCCACAATCCAAACTATGTAGCTCATTTAAACTGCCCGATTACATTGCCGTCTATTGTTGCTGAGATGATTGCTACTACAATCAATACAGCAGTGGAAACATGGGATCAAAGTACCTCGGCTACATTTATAGAACAAGAGGTAATTCGTTGGATTTGCAACGCTTTTGAGCTTCCTGAAAGTTCAGATGGTGTATTTACCAGTGGAGGTACACAATCGAATTTTATGGCGTTATTAATGGCACGAGACCATTATGCATTTGAAAATTTTGGAATTAACATCAAACAAAATGGATGGTCCGATGAGATAAGTAAGTTTAGAATTTTTTGTTCTGAAAAGGCACATTTCAGTATTCAAAAAAATGCGGCTTTACTAGGTATGGGATATGATGCAGTAATCCCCGTAAAGGCAGATGATACCATGCGAATGGATGTAAATGAATTAGTATTAGCTATTGAAAGAACAAAACAAGAAGGAAATATTCCAATTGCAGTAGTAGCAACTCTAGGAACCACTGATTATGGAAGTTTTGATCCGTTGCAAACTATTGGAAGAATTGCCAAAGAGCAAAAAATGTGGTTGCATATTGATGGTGCTTATGGAGGATGTTATGTACTTACCGATACGCATAAACACTATTTTGAAGGATCAAAAATAGCAGATTCAATTACAATTGATTTTCATAAAACATTGTTTCAACCTGTAAGTTGTAGTGCATTTTTGGCAAAAAATCAGGAGCATTTTAAGTATGTGTCTTACTATGCCGATTATTTAAATCCGCTTGAAAATAAAGATCAAGAGCGTCCGAATTTAATTGAAAAATCAATTCAAACTACTCGAAGATTTGATGCTTTAAAAGTTTGGTTAACACTTAAAACGTTAGGAGTAAAAACTATTGCAAATTACTTAGAAGAAGTACATAATCTAACAAAACGAGTGCATGAGAAAATGAGCTTGAATCCAAATTTTGAACTGGCTCATACACCAGAATTAAGTACGCTAGTTTTCAGATATAAAAATTCTGAAGCAGCACACGAGCCGACACATGATATGGTGAACTTACATATTAAAAACACCTTGTTTGCGGCAGGGAAAGCTTCTGTAGCTAGTACTAAACTGAACGGGAATATCTACTTAAAATTTACTTTACTAAACCCTAAAAATACTTTAAACAATATTCTAAATATTGTTGAAATGATAGAAGAAACAGGAAGGAATTTTCAACCTAAAACAGAATTATTATAATGGAACATACAATTGCAGATTTTATAGCTATAGGCGTAGGACCTTTTAATTTAGGTTTAGCATGTTTAACAGAACCTATTGAAGATTTAAACGGTATTTTTTTAGATAAAAAAGAAAAGTTTGATTGGCATCCTGGAATGTTATTAGAAGATACTACTTTACAAGTACCTTTTATGGCAGATTTGGTAACCTTAGCAGATCCAACCAACCCATTTAGTTTCTTAAACTATATAAAAGAGCAAGGGAGAATCTATTCTTTTTATATCCGAGAGAACTTTTTGTTGTTAAGAAACGAATACAATCAATATTGTCAATGGGCTATTAAAAAATTATCTAATATTCATTTTAATACAGAGGTTAGGCATATTGATTATGATGAGAAAGATGAACTTTATGTGGTTACAAGTATTTGTACTAAAACTGATGAGATTAAAATCTATAAAGCTAAAAAAATAGTACTTGGTACAGGAACACAGCCTTATATTCCAGAATGTAGTAAAAAACTTAAAGGGAAAGCACTACACTCTTCTGGATATTTAAACTATAAAGAAGAGCTTCAAAAAGAAAAGAGAATTACAGTTTTAGGAAGTGGACAAAGTGCAGCTGAGATTTTCTTTGATTTATTACAAGAGATCGATACAAAAGGATATGAACTAAATTGGATTACACGTTCACCACGTTTCTTCCCATTAGAATATTCTAAGTTAACCTTAGAAATGACTTCACCTGAGTATGTAGACTATTTTTACAACTTACCTGCTAAGAAAAGAGACTCTTTAATTAAAAATCAGAAGCATTTATACAAAGGAATTAATCAAGACTTAATTGGAGCAATTCACGATACGTTGTATGCAAAAAGAGTAGCCACAAATGCTCCGTTAAAAGTATCATTACGTACAAATACTGAGTTAAAAAATACGGAGCTGAATGATGGTACCGTTACCCTTGAATTACATCAAGTAGAGCAAGATAAGTACTTTAAACATGAAACAGAAGGATTAGTATTGGCAACAGGTTATGGGTATAATTTACCTGAGTTTTTAGAAGGTGTTTCGAATAGAATCCTTTGGGATGATCAGAGTCGTTTTGATGTACAAAGAAACTACAGTATCGATAAAAACAATAAGGAAATATTTGTTCAAAATGCAGAGTTACATACGCATGGTTTTGTAACTCCTGACTTAGGAATGGTTGCTTATAGAAACTCTTATATCATTAGAGAAATTTCAGGGAAAGAACACTACCCTATTGAAGAAAAAATAGCATTCCAACAGTTTGGTGTTTCTCAAGAAGAAGAAATTCAATTTAACGTTTTTGCGTAAGAGATGAAATTAAAAACATTTTTAATACTCATGACATTGGTTGCAGTGGTAAGTGATTATCTACTGCATCCTTTTTATCCGCAATTTTTTGAGCTTCGTTTCGGTATGACGAATCCAAAAAATGTAGGATATTATTTCGCAGCTATTTGCTTTATGGTAATGATAGCGTTTCCTTTTTGGGCATATGTTTCTAAAAAAGTTTCGGAACTTAATATTTTAGTATATACCCAAGCCGTAGCAGGTGTCTTAGCTATCTATTGTTATTATACCACCTCTTATATAAACTTCTGGATAGTATCGCTGATTATGGTGTTGTTTAAAGGAAGTTATTTGCTAGTATACCCTTATATCTTGAAAATTATCACCAAAGAAGAGCATCCAAGTACTATTGGACTACTTTCGGTTGTAGTACACTTAGGAGGAATATTGGGAGCGGTATTGGGAGGAATAACAGTAGATTATATTGCACCAAGTAGTATCTTTTTAATTATGGCCGCTGGAGATTTCATTCAAATGACAATGAGTGCCTACCTTTTAAAAAGTAAAAAGTATGCTACAGATTTAATCATTTCGGAAGAACCTGACAATACAGATAAGAAATTTATACCTAAAGGTTTTATCTTAAAGTTAGGGTTAATAACCTTGATTTTATACTTCAGTGATTTTTTAATTAGACCTTTCTTTTCATTGTATTGGGAGAGCTTTTCTGCTTTTAAAAGCAAATTAGTGTCTGGAACCATTTATGCAATTCCAGGTTTTGTTGCTTTAGTGGCACTCTGGATAAATAACAAAAGAAAATCACAAGGACATCAAGGAATTATAAATGCTTTATTTATTGGGTTAATAGGTCTTATATTACAAGGAATCCCGTATGATGGAGTAGTAATTTTAGGTAGAATTGTTTATGGATGGGCAATTTTCCAAGGAGTCGTAAAATTCGATATTCTATTATTTGAATTAAGCACACCGGAATCATATTCAGTAGATTATAGTAAAATACATTTCTTTCAAAATTTAGGAGTTTTACTAGCTTCTTTAAATGTTGGAATTATCGTAAATGATTTTGGTTTACAAATGCCTTTTGCAATTGCATTAGGAGGATTCACACTAACCTTGGTGTTATACTTTTTTGTGTTTAAATCGGTAAGAAATGTTCATAAACAACTAGCAAAAGCCTAAGACATGTCAATAATACCTACCGAAGTTTTTTCAAAAGAGTATAAGGAATTTGGTACAATTACCATTCGTCCTTTTCAAGTAAAAAAAGATAGTGTCTTCTTACAAAAATGGGTAACTCAAGAGTATGCTATTTTCTGGGGAATGCCAAATGCTACTTTAGAAGATGTAGAAAAAGAGTATACAGAATTAACCGCTCCAGAACATTACGATGTTTTTGTTGGAATGTTTAACAATGAGCCCGCTTTTGTCTTAGAGCGTTACAATCCGCAATTAGATATTATTAATCAATTTTATAAAACTCAACAATCTGACTGTGGAGTACATATCATCGTAGCTCCACCAAAAGAACCAAAGACCCCGAGTTTTACTTGGTTTATGTTTCGATCAATCATGGATTTTGTTTTTAGCAATACAGCAGTTCAAAAAATTGTTGTAGAACCAGATATTCGAAACAAAAAAATGTTTGCACTGTGTCAACGCATAGGATTTCAATTAGGAAATGTAATTGAACTACCTCATAAAACAGCACAACTAGCATTTTTAACAAGAACCAACTATCAACAAAAAATACAATCCTTTTCACCATCAAAAAGAAGTGCAATGAACACATTAGATAATGTGGTATCACCACAACAATCAACACAACATATTCAACCAAATGTTTGGAAACAAGCAAATGTTTTATTAGTAAAAAAAGCATTATGTGAATTTTCACATGAATTATTAATTCAACCAGAAGTTATTGAAGAATTAAGAGATGGATTCAAAAAATACCGTGTCTATGCAGATAGCACAGATATTCGATATGAGTTCAATGCAAAACCAATGGCATTAAATCACTATAGAATTGAAGAAAATTCTATAAAAAAATATGTAAATGATAGCATTACAGAGATTGATGCCATCTATTTTATAAAAGAATTTAGAAAGGTGCTAGGTATTGCAGACGAGAAAATGCCTGTATACCTAGAAGAAATTATAAGTACTTTATACGGAAGTGCATTTAAAATAACCAAGGGAAATCCAACCGCAAAAGAATTAGCAACAGCAGACTTTCAAACTATAGAGCAGTCTATGACCGAAGGACATCCAGGGTTTGTAGCTAACAATGGAAGAATAGGATTTGATAGTAGTGATTATCGCTCATATGCACCAGAAGCGGGAAATTCATTTTCTTTATTATGGTTAGCAGGACACAAATCAAAAGCAGTGTTTTCAGCTATAGAATCACTTCCTTATGAAACATTAATACAACAAGAATTAGATGCTGATACCATAGCACAATTCAATAAAATTATTGAAGAAAAAGGACACAAAGCAGACGACTATCTGTTTTTACCAATTCACCCATGGCAATGGTTCAATAAGTTGGCTAACATCTTTGCTCCTGAAGTAGCAAAAGGAGATTTGATTTGTTTAGGGTATGGCCCAGATCAATACTTAGCACAACAATCTATTAGAACCTTATTTAATATTACAAATCCACAGAAATTCTATACAAAATCAGCATTGTCTATTTTAAACATGGGATTCATGAGAGGGTTGCCTTTATACTATTTAGGCACGGCTCCTAAAATGGCAGTATGGTTAGAAGATTTGTTATACAACGATAGCTACATCCAAGAAAACGGATTTAGAATGCTAAGTGAAATTGGATCTGTAAGTTATGTAAACCCATATTTTGATGAATTTGGTCCTCATAATGATTATAACAAGATGCTAGCATCTTTATGGAGAGAAAGCCCATACTCAGTAGTTAAAGAGAATCAAAAACCTTTAACGATGGCTGCTCTACTTCATATTGATCATCATGGAAATGCACTGTTACCAGAAATCATAAAAGACTCTGGAATTTCAATTGACAATTGGTTACGTAAATACTTACAGGCATATTTGAGTCCGATGTTACATTGTTTTTATTACTATGATTTAGTGTTTATGCCACATGGTGAAAACCTAATTATGGTATTAGAAGATAACATACCTGTGTATGCTTTATTAAAGGATATTACCGAAGAGGCTTGTATTTTAAATCCCGATGTTGAATTACCAGAGCACTTAAAGAGAATGTATGCTCCTGTACCAGAAGATGTAAAGTTACTATCAATTTTTACAGATATGTTTGATGGTTTCTTCCGTTTCTTAGCACCTATTTTAGAAGAGCACGCAGACTATAGTGAAACTCGTTTTTGGGAATTAGTGGCAGAAAACATCCAAGAATATCAGAGTAAATTCCCACAATTAGCTCAAAAATTTGAGCAATACGATTTATTCGCAGAAGACTTCAAATTATCATGTTTAAATAGGTTGCAATTAAACAATCATAAGCAAATGATTGATTTAGATGACCCAGTAGCCTTGTTACAATTTGCTGGAAAACTACAAAATCCAATCGCAGCATTTAAAACTCAAGAGGTATAACCATGGTAGAGACGAATCAAGAAGTATTTAGCAAAGAAATTACTGGATTGGGAGTTATAAGTATTCGTCCATTTCGAGTAGATGCAGATACACCAATGTTACATACTTGGGTAACGCAACCTTATGCAAAGTATTGGGGAATGTTAGATAAATCTTTAGAAGAAGTACGTGCCGAATACCAAGAGCTTGAAGAAAATCCACATCACCATAGTTACATAGGAATGTTAAATAACGTTCCTGTGTTTTTAATGGAACGTTATAAAGCTTCAAAAGATATCATAGCATCACATTATGATGCTCTAGAAAGCGATTATGGAATGCACATTTTAGTGGCTCCTATAGAAAAAAGAATACCTCAGTTTACTTGGCATGTATTTTCAACGATTATCGATTATTTTTTCAGTTTACCACAAGTAGAAAGAGTGGTGGTTGAACCTGATGTAAACAACGAGAAAATTCACAAGTTGAACAAAAAGGCAGGCTTTGTATATCAAAAGGAAATTGACCTGACTTATAAAAAAGCGGCATTGGCTTTTTGTACAAAAGAGATGTACACAGAAGCTTTAAATCAATTAGAAAATAATGAAAAATAATATAGCACATTTACAACCTCAAGTTTGGGAATTTGTAAATCGTCAATTGATAAAGAAAGCGATAAGTGAGTTTTCTCATGAGCTTATTTTGACCCCCGAATTTTTGAATGAAGAAGATGGATGGAATGTTTATGAAATACAATCAGATGCTAAAGAGTTTAGCTATCAATTTAAAGCTAAAAAATATTTGTTAGATCATTGGCTGGTGGATGCTGAAAGTATTTTAAAAAGGAACACAAGTGCTGAAAAGATATACTTAGACGCACTTCATTTTATTACCGAATTTAAAACAACGTTAGGGATTCCTGATGAATTTTTAGGAACCTATTTAGAAGAAATAACAAGTACACTTTCTGGAGCGGCATATAAATATGTAAATGAAGAATTTTCTGCAAAAGAATTGGCGGAGAAGAATTTTCAAGAAATAGAGCATGGAATGAGTGAAGGACATCCTTGTTTTGTTGCTAATAATGGTCGAATTGGATTTAATATCGACGATTATCATATTTATGCTCCGGAAAGTAATCAACCATTTCGAATTCTATGGATAGCAGGTCATAAAAAATATGCAACCTATACTGCTGTAGAAGGTTTCGAATACGAGCAATTATTGTTAAATGAACTTGGAGAAGATAAAATCACTGGGTTTAAAGAGGTTTTGCAAGAGCATAATGTAACTTCAGAAGATTACATTTTTATGCCAGTACACCCTTGGCAATGGAAGAATAAAATTGTAGCAGTATTCGGAGCGGATATTGCACAAAAAAATATTGTTTTAGTTGGAGAAAGTGACGATGAATTTTCAGCACAACAATCTATCAGAACTTTGTTTAATGCTTCTCATCCAGAAAAGCTATATACAAAAACAGCTTTATCTATTTTAAATATGGGGTTCATGAGAGGATTGTCTCCATATTATATGCAAAGCACTCCGCATATTACCACCTGGATAACAAATTTGTTAGCAGAAGATTCGTATTTACAAGAGAATGGGTTTACTATGCTAGGAGAAGTAGCTACTGTGGGTTATCATAACCATTATTATGAGGTGTTAGGAAAAACAAATCCACATAACAAGATGTTATCAGCATTGTGGAGAGAAAGTCCATTTAGTAAAATAGCATCCAATCAGAGGGTGTTTACTATGGCTGCTTTATTACATGTAGATTATAAAGATAACTCATTGTTAGCTTCCTTGATAGAAGCCTCTCCTTATGGAGTTACTGCTTGGGTGCAACGATATTTAAAGGCTTATTTGGCACCATTATTACACTGTTTTTATAAATACGAATTTGTGTTTATGCCACATGGAGAAAACCTAATTATGGTGTTAGAAGAAAATACTCCAGTACATGTGTTAATGAAAGATATTACAGAAGAAGTAATTGTTTTTAATGAAACAATGCACTTACCAGAGCATGCAGATAGATTGTTTACAAAGACTTCGGATAAAATGAAGGTGTTGTCAATCTTTACGGATGTTTTTGATTGTTTCTTCCGTTTTATGGCACAGCAATTAGATAGTTATGCGAATTTTTCTGAAAATAGTTTTTGGAAACTAGTAGCAGATTGTGTGTATGAATATCAAGAACAACACCCTGAGTTTTCTGAAAAATATGAACGTTACGACCTGTTTGTAAAAGAATTTGATCGTTGTTGTTTAAATAGACTTCAATTAGGAAACACAAAGCAAATGCTGAGTTTAGCAGACCCTATTGAAAGCTTAAAATTAGAAGGAACTCTGGAGAATCCGCTCGCTCAATTTAAAAATGCAGTAGAAATATCAAACACTATAGAAGCTTTTTAGAATGAACTTTCAGGAACTTACAAAAGTGATACAAGAGCGTAAAAGTACCTATGCATACGATTACGCTCCAAAGAAAATTGACAAAGAAATTATTGAAGCAATAGTTACCAATGCATTATGGGCGCCTACTCATATGGTTACACAACCTTGGCGTTTTGTAGTATTAGATGGAAAGCATCAAGAAAAATTGAGTCAGTTTATGGCATCGTATTATAGAAAGTTGTATACAGAAAAACAATTTTCTAATGAACGATATGAAGCTACAAAAACCTATGCTAATAATGCCACGTTAATTGCCATTGTTTTTGCACCAAATAAGAAAGCTAAGTTACCTGAATGGGAAGAACTTGCAGCGGTCTCATGTGCAGTGCAAAATATGTGGTTAAGTTGTACAGCTTTGGGCTTAGGGAGTTATTGGGATTCTTCTCCAGCAACAATAGCATATGGAAAAGAGCAAGTAAATCTAAAAGAAGGAGAACAATTTTTAGGCATCTTTTTTATGGGACATATAAAAGAAGATACCCCAGAAGCAAAAAGAAAAAGAAAGCCATTAACGAAGAAGTTAAGTTGGAATTTTAAAGAATAAAGAATGAATACAAAAAAAAGAATACTAGCTATTGATATGGCTAGAGGAATAAGTGTTTTATCTATGATTCCTGTGCATGTAATGATTGTGTATTCTACAATGGATACATGGAACAATACATTGATAGGAAAAATAGCTCAAGTAATGGAAAGAGGAACTCCAATGTTTTTAGTAGTAATGGGGTTTTCTTTTGTGTTTTCAAGTAAGTTAAGTATGACTAAAATATTTAAGAGAGGATTAGATATTTTGGCGAAAGGATACTTGTTGAATATTTTAAGGTTTGCTATTCCAATGTTATTATTTGGAGGTTTCCCAAGAGCATTTATAGAAGGGAATGGACTAACTGTTGGAGATTCTTACAATCTGTTATTTTTTACATTATTAGGAGATATTTTACAACTAGCAGGAATCTCACTAATTATTATGGGAATTATTATAAAGTTTATAAAAAACAAATATGCTGCTTTAATCTTAGCTTTGTTTATTGTATTCTTTTCGGGAGAATTAAGTGGTTATAGACCAGGAATTGTTGGATTAGATTATATCTGCGATTTATTATGGGGAAAAAACTATAATGTGTATTTCCCAGTTTTTCCATGGATGTCATTTATTTTAATGGGATTGTTTTTTGGAATGTGGTATCAAGAAAGTGGAAACAATGTTGTATTGACTTATAGAAGAATGCTTGTTTCGGGTATATTATCAATAGCTATTGGTGTGGCTTTATGTTATTATAATTATGATTATCATTTTGGAGACTATTATCATTTAGGACCAGGAGGTACAATTGCCTTAATTGGGGTTAACTTATTCTTAGTGTGGTTTGGGCATATACTTGTTACCTATATACCTCATAATAGGATATACGATGTTATCTATTATTCAAGTAAGAATGTTACCTATTTTTACTTAATACAATGGGTGTTAGTGTACTGGGGAGTTTTAGTCTTTGGGTTTTCATCACAAACGAGTCAAATAAAATTACTTTCAATTATTATTGGTATTACCTTACTAACCTTTGGAATGCTTTGGTTAAGAGAAAAAGGAATTTTGTTACTTAATAGAAAGAAAGAGGTTTCATCAAAAGCAATCAAACAAGCAACTACTTAATTTATGAGATATATTACAATTGTGTTGCTGTTGTTTTTAGGCACCAAAAACTATGCGCAAGCAAAACTAGCAGGAAGCTATGGATTAGATCCAGCAGTTCAAGAGTTTTTAGAGGCAATACATTCATATAACGGTCCCCCATTAGAAAAACTACCTTTAAATATAGGTAGACCCGCTATGGAGAATATGCAAAAGGATTCTACATTAACCTATGACAAAGTAAGTTTTACCAAAGCCATTTTTAAAGAAGAAAATAAAGAAGTGAATGTGGTAGTAGTAAAGCCAAAGAAAGCAAAGAAGCTATTACCAACATTAGTTTATTTCCATGGAGGAGGATGGGTGTTTAATAGTTTTGAAACTCATAAGCGACTAATGAGAGATATTGCATTAAAAGCTGAGGTAGCAATCGTTTTTGTTGAGTATTCAAGAGCACCAGAAGCAAGTTATCCAGTTGCAAATGAAGAAGGGTATACAGCTACATTATTTGTATCGAAACATGGAAAAAAATACGGTTTAGACTCTAATAATATTATTGTTGGAGGTGATAGTGCAGGTGGTAATATGGCAACTGCTGTTAGCATGATGGCAAAACGAAAAGGATTCCCGAAAATTCAAGGGCAGGTTTTACTCTATCCAGTAACCGATACTAATTTGAATACAAATTCTTACGAACGATTTTCTAAAGGACATTACTTAACTAGAGCCACTATGAAGTGGTTTTGGGATGTGTATGCTCCTAAAAAGGAAACACAAATATTACCTACAGTAGCACCTTTAAAAGCAAGTTTAGAGGAACTTCAAGATTTACCTCAAACACTTTTAATTACTGCAGAATATGATGTGTTAAGAGACGAAGGGGAAGCCTATGCTAAAAAGCTAAGAACAGCAGGAGTACCCGTGATTTCTACAAGGTATGGAGGAACAATACATGATTTTATAGTGCTAAATCCATTGCGAGAGACGGTAGCTTCAAAGGCGGCTGTTGCACAAATATCAAGTTTTTTAAAAGAAAGTTATAAAAGAAAGAAGAAGAATAATGATAAAGAATTATAAAAACTTTGAAGTAGCCTATTATCCAGAGCATGAAATGGTGTTATGGAGAATAAAAACGAGTGGGGTTCCCAATTTTTCAATAGAAGTTTTAAAGGAGTTTCAAATTTTGTCGAAAGATATGCATATGATGTTTGCCGATAATAAATACCCGTTAAAGTATTTAGTTTCTGCATCTTCTCATGATGAGGTTTATAATATGGGTGGAGACTTACCTTTTTTCTATAAAAACATTAAAGAAAATAATAAAGAGGCACTTGCAGAGTATGCCGATTTATGCATTGAAGCTGTTTACAATATACACAATGCTTTTGGGCTCCCTGTATTAAGTATAGCATTGGTAGAAGGAAACGCTTATGGAGGAGGTTTTGAATGTGTAATGGCACATGATATCATTATAGCTAAAGAGTCTGCCCAATTTTGTTTACCCGAAAACAAGTTTCACCTTTTTCCAGGGATGGGAGCCTATAGTTTTTTGTGTAGAAAGATAAACCTTTCATCAGCGATGGATATTTTATATAGTGGAGATGTATATGCTGCAAAGCAACTACAACAAAAAGGATTAATCAATATGACTTTTAAGGAAGTAGCAGGTTTTGATGCAATTATCCAATATATTTCCAAGAATAGCTTCCATTTTATCTACAATCATTATAAATGTTTAAAACGAGTATTTCCACTTCAAAAGGAAGAACTGTTTGATATTACAAATATCTGGGTAGAAGCTTGTATGAATATGGAAAAGGAAAGCCTAAGACGAATGGAACTAATTATTAATGCGCAATTGCGCAAGGAGAAATTACATAAGTAACATCTCGAAGAATTTATATTATGGATTTATCATCAATTGAGAATATTATGGGACAATTACAACATATGAGTGTAATTGTATTAGCATTAATGCTAATTGAATGGGGAATATTGATTGTAACCAATTATGTTGAACATAAAAAGGAAGGAGTAGTGAGTATAGTATCATACTTAGTACAAAGTATTCCGTACTTTTTATTATCAAAAGTTATGATTGTAGGAACTATGTTTTTGTTGTATGAAAACAGATTATTTGATTTAGGGTACCAATGGTATATTTGGATTTTAGCGTATCTATTATATGATTTCACAGTGTTTTTTATACATTATTTAGGACATAAAGTAAGGGTTTTATGGTGCATTCATGGAGTACATCATACCGCTGAAGATATGAATTTAACAGTGGTAGCTAGAGGATCAATATTTGATGTGTTTTTTACCCCATTTAACTTTATTTGGTTACCTGTTTTAGGATTTCATCCGTTTATGATTTTTGTGATAGAACCGATAGCAAGGTTGTATGCTACATTAACTCACGTAAATGAAAAAGTAATAGGGAAACAAAGATGGTTAGATAAAATCTTAATTACACCATCTGTGCATAGAGTACATCACGCAAAAAATCATATTTATTTAGATAGAAATTACGGAGAAACATTTAGTGTTTGGGATCGTATTTTTAAAACCTTTCAAAAGGAAATAGACGATGAAAAAATTAGTTATGGTATTATGCATGATACTTTAAATAGTGAAAGCTTTTCAGATGTTCAGTTTTTAATGTGGAAAGAATTGTGGAATGATGTTAAGAACGCACCTACTTTTTCTGATAAAGTAAAGTATTTGTTGAAGCCACCAGGGTGGAACCATATTGACGGAGGAAAAATGGCAAAGGAATATAGAGATAAGGCCTGGTCAGAACGAAATAGATTCGTACAATAAATAAAAAAGCCTCTTTTAAGAGGCTTTTTTATTTAATTAAATGTTTTTCGATAAGCTTTCGGGGTCATTTTTTCGGCTTTTTTAAACGCTGCCGTAAAGTGCGTAGGGTTCTTGTATCCAACAATATCTGCAATCTCGTAGATGGGTTTACATGTATTTGCTAAAAGAAGTTTTGCTTTTTTTATTCTTAAGGCTAAACTATAATTGAAAATAGAAGAACCAAATATTTTTTTAAACTCCGCTTTTAATACATTTTCATTCAGTAATACCCTTCGGGAGAGTTGTTGTACCGTAATTTGTTGGTGAATGTTCGATTGAATTATGGCTTCTACTTTGTATACTTTTTTTAAGAGGTTGTCAGATTCTTTGTGTTTAAAATTGAGTTGTTGGTTTAATAATTCGAGTGTTTTAGATTCTAAAAAAAGACGTTTTAAAAGTCCTTGTTGGGTATTACCTAAAACTTCAGTAGCAATTTCTTCCATTTTAGAAGTCAATTGCATGGAAAAGCTTTTGTTTAATTTTTTTAAACCTGCTATCTCCTCCTTAAACAAAATTGGTTGTAATTGATGTTTGTTTATAAACTCGTCATACATTCTAATTTTTATTTCTTTAACAGGATTGTCTTTATAAAAAATAAGTTTTCCTTGTACATCATTAGCATACACAAGGTAACTTTCATTCTGTTCTAAGACAATGTCATTTTTAAGTTCTGAAACTCGTATAATTTTTTGCCCTTGTGTTAAAATAGAAAGTTCTAATGTATTAAAGTTGTGTTTTCCTGTAAAGAGGATATCCTCTTTAAATTGAGCATTGATAATGTTTATTAATAATCCATCAAAATAATAACTAACAACATTTCCTTTTCCGTAGGAACTGTTAATTGAATATATAGATGTTTTTAGCCCACAATCATTTCTTTTAGATTGTAAGGTTAGAATTTTTTTAAACTGCTCTGCTTCGTTATTCGCAATAGCAATTTCCATAAAGAAGGGTTAAATTGAGGAAAAGAAAATTAAGCTTTAAAGCTTAATTTTCTTGAATCCATTTGTAAATGTTTTTAACTAAGAATATACTTGCTATTGCTACTAGAGTAAGCATAAAAATTTCAGAAACATTCCCACTTTCATGTAAGATAGCTTCTATAAAATGATATACGTTGTATAGTGCAGCAATACCAGCCCATACTAATGAAGTTACTTTAAACCATTTTTTAGAAACTTCTAAGGTTAACAGTCCAAAAAGTAAACACATTCCTTCAAATAAAATTCGATAAATATGATGCACTAATGGGGCTTCACCAGTGGCACCTTCCATTATTAATGTTTCATTATAATAGATGTTGAATAAACCGTACATATGATGTACTATCCACCCAATTCCTAAAAATATCCACAGTATTACAATCTTTGTTCTCATAGGTATATGATTTTTATGTTTTGAGAGGTCTTCACTCTCGTTGTTGGTTAATTTTAGAGTTGATTTTTTAGCTTCTTCAGCTAACAAGGCTTTTCGATTTTTATAATCTATAGGATGTTTATCAAAGGCACTTTGAGTTTGTACGTTTGGTTTTATTTTGAAATAAGCAAATAAGGCAATTAGGGAAAGAAATATCCACAATAAATCTATAGATAGAATGTCAAACTGTTTAGCTTTAAAAGTATTCCAAACCCAATTGTTTGACACAATTCCGTTGGTAATTGGAACTAAAATTCCTAGAATAGCTCCAACTAACAAGGTAATTTTATTAGTAAAATAATTGTTTCTTTTAAATCTAAAGTAAATAGTTGCTATTAACCAAACGAGGAAAAACCAAGTATATAGAATACTCATTTTTTGCGTTTGATAAGCTTCAGGCAATAGTTTTACAACTAAGAAGAAAAGAGCTATTACTGGAAATAATGATAGACAAATAGCCATATATATATGTCCTACTTTTGCTGTATATAATCGCTGTTTTAAGGACATACTTTTTTTGTTACGGGCTTCTATCCAAATTAAAACTCCCGTTATAATTACAAAACAAGTAATTAAGGCAAGGATAAAGTATATAAACTTTGTTAGCTTACCTCCAAAATTTCCAAAATGTAAACGTCCCATAGACAATTGAATGTCATCGGCATATTTGGCATTGTTAGGGTCTCTGTTTAATGTAGTTTTTTGAGTTGTGGTGTCATATATGATGTTTCCTGTGCTTAAAAACTTCTTGTCGGTTTCTAAAGCTCCTAATAAAAGATATTGCATGTTAATACCACCATAGTTTTTGATGATAACATATTCAGGATTAAAGTCTTCCCATTGAGATGTGTTTTTTTGCACGAAGTCATTTAAACTTGGTAGTTCTTTTTCTGTTTTTGATACCCATTCAATTACTTTACGATCTGGTCGTAAATCTTCCATCAGTTTATTTTGATCACCATTGTATAAAAAGTTAGCAGGAATTAAAACCAAAATACTTAAACAGAAATAAGCACCTGTTACTGCATAAATGAATTGAAAAGGCAATCCTATTATTCCTAAAGCAGTATGAGCGTCGGTCCAAACGCGTTTTAAGACAACTTTAGGGTTAAATTGGTAAAAGTTGGAAATGATTTTTTTCCAATGTACAATAACTCCAGTTACAATAGCAAACAAGAAGAATAAAGAAACAAACCCTGCAAGGTAGACCCCAAAAGTTGGAATTTGGGCAAAGAAATGTAAACGGTATAGGAATTCTCCTAAACTATACTTTTCTACATAGGTTGCTGTTTCTCCTGAGTTAATATTTACTGATAAATAAGTAAATCCTTTAGCTTCTACAGGAACGTTTAATGTATCCTTTGCAGCATCCATTAGTACATAAATATTATCACTATTATGTCCTAAGTTAAATCGAATATCTCTGCTTGTAAGATGATTGTTTTCCGATAGTTTATTTAATAAAAAATCAAAATCAATGTTTTCTCTAGCAATATGTTGTGAATGCTTAGCTTCTTCCCATGCTTCTATTTCATCCTTGAATAATGCAAAAACACCTGCAAAAAAAATCACATATAGAGCAACACTAATCACGATACCGCTTACCGTATGTGTATTAAAAAACACATTGTAATTTCTGTTACTCATTATACAAATGGGTTTTGTTGATTGCCTAAATAATAAATACCAAAAAGTAGTATACTAATCACTATGTACAGTCCCCAAGCTTTCCATCCATTTTTAAAAAGAAATGGTACAATTAATAGGGCACACCAAACAATAAAATGTGTATAAATAGAAGTAATAAGAACTTCTTTTGGATTGGGTAGCCATAAAGCTAAGCACATGTGAAATAGTGCTGTAACAATATATCCTCCAATAATTCCTGCTGAAATTTTTGCAAACTGTTGAGCTGGAGATTTTGTTAAATGTTTTGAATTGGCGGGCATAATTAGTTTTAGATAAGTGTAATGATTTCTACAATTAGAAAAAAAGTAAAGAGAATCAGTAAGCTTTTGTATTTTACAATTTTCAAAGGGGAGAAAATGATGAGTAGACTTAATGTTATCATAAGTACAATTAACCAAATCATAATGCCAGGCATAAGTCCTAAAGTTAGACAAGCAAGTATCAAAGAAATAACTATAGATACAATACCAATTATTTTAGATTCTTTGTTGTGATCTTGTAGCCATTTCCCTAATCTTGTTTGCTCGTCCAATACAGCTTTTTCAGATCTGCTATAGAGTGCAATACTTCCCAAGAAAATAATTAAAACAATGCTTGTAATCATTCTTTCTTTTTTTGAAACCACAAAACCCTTAGTCAAATTCTGACCAAGAGTTTTGGGTTGTTATTCAAATTGTTTTATACAAACGTAAACGTTACTTTTAATTTAAAACTTTAATGTTACTGTACCTAAAACAGCTCTTGGAGCTTGTACATTTACTGTACTCCATCCTTTATAGTAAGTCTTATCAGTAATGTTATTCATCTTTAAACCAACTCTAACTTTTTCAGAGTCATAATATACTCCTGCGTTATATATAGTATAGCTTGGTAAAGTAAAAGTTCCTGAAACAGCATTATTAATTGTTAAATGCTCAGAAGCTCCATTAAATCCAGCACCAAGACCAAATCTTTCTAAGAACGTTCCTTCAGGGAATTTATAATCTGCCCAGAAGTTATAGTTGTGTTGAGGTCCAGATTCTTCTGGTCTTCTACCTTGTAATTCTGGAACATCATTTCCAACTTTAGGATCAAAAATAGGTTGACCTGTTAATGGGTTGAGTACTGGGTTTCCTGTAGCAGCATCTACTCTAGGTATATAGCGAATTGCAAAGCTACTATATGCATCTGTTACTTCACTTTCGTTATAAGCATAAGAAGCTCTAATGTTTAACCCATTAATTGGATTTGCATTTAACTCAAGTTCAATACCCTTACTTACCACTTCTTTAATATCAATTTGTGCAGTAGTTAATAAAGCTGTTGGGTCTGTTGTTGTAACATTGTTTGCTATAATATGGTAATATGAAGCACCTAAGTTTAATTTATCAGAGAAAATACTAGTCTTAATTCCTCCTTCAAACTGGGTAGCTTTTATTGGGTCAAAATTTTGTACATATGGGTCATTTTGAGACACTCCAGTATTTGGGTCTACCGATGTTAATGTAACAATAACAGGATCTTTATTTACAAATCCTGTTTGATAGTTACCAAAAACAGATAACTCATTAGGAATTATTTGATACACTAAACCAGCTTTTGGAGAAAAAGTAGTTTTGGTATAATCATCATCTGATTTCGATGTATCACCATCTTGATCGAAATGATCAACTCTTAATCCTAAACTAACTGTTAATTCTGGAGTTACATTTAACACATTCGAAACATATGCAGCATAGGTTTTAGAGTTTGTTCTAATATCGTTAACTGGTACATTTTGAAAAGCAGCTTCTAAACTTCCTCTATTAGTAGAATAAGCAGCATTAGGAGTAAATACGTTAGGAATAACTTCCCCTTGCGCAGTTAATAATGCATCAAAGTACGGGAATCCGTTTAATTGAGTTCTAAGTTGATTTCCGATAGCGTTTAACTGAGGCACATTGTCAAGAATAGTTAGTAAACTATTTAAATGTGGAGTTTGAGTAATCGCTTGATTTCCATTTTGGTTTCTAGAGTGTTGAGATCTGCTTACAAAATCTAATCCTCCTACAAAACGATTTCTTAAATCACCTATTTTAAAATCTCCAATAAAATTCTGTTGAATGTTATAGTTTGTTGCATTTGCATTTCTCTTGTCGAAAATACGTGTAAATGCAGGAGAAGCAGATAATCTTACTGCGTCATTAAGCATTGGCGAAATGATAGGGGTAACGATAGGCCCTAATGTAGGGTGTTGCATCAAAGGAGTTAATTGTGATAAACCTTGTAGTAAGCCAACTGCTCCACCATCAATGTTATATTGATAAAAACCTTTTGTTCTACCATAACTACTTGCGAAAACAGTTTGAGAAGTCCATTGATCTGAAAGTTTATAATCTATTATAGATCTCGTATTAAAGTTTAATGTATTTAAAGCCACATCATTTGATGTAAATGATTTGTTAGGATCTACATTTAATTCAGCAACATTCGTTGGATAATTAATTGCAGGTGCGTTTGGAATTCCGCTTAAAAGAGCAGTTAATCTTCCTCTACCTAATCTGTTAACAAATAACATAGAAGGGTTTGTTTGAGAATTTTTAGCAAATTCAAAACCAAAAGATATGTTTAAACGATTGTTTACTTTATGCGTAATAGATGGAGCAGCAAAAAATGTATTTCTGAAGCCAGCATCTTGGAAACTATCTTGAGTTAAATACGATGCATTTAATCTGAAGTATGTTTTCTTAGATTCAGATAATGGAGTATTGAAATCAACTGATAATCTGTTTAAGCCAAATGAACCAGCTGTGTAAGACACACTCCCGCCTTTTCCTTTAAAAGGTTTTTTAGTAACAATATTGATTAAACCACCTAAAGAAGTATCTGTACTACCAAATAATGTAGCAGAAGGCCCTTTTACAACTTCAATTCTTTCAATATATGAAGGATCTAATGCACTTAATGTAAAACCAGGCATACCATCTACTAGTTTTGGTTGCGTAGCAAAACCACGAACTGAGAAATATCCAGTTCCTTCACTTGGTGCTCTACCAGTAGCTTCCCATAATTTACTAATACCCGTTGAATTGTTTAAAGCATCTTCTAAATTTGTAATAATTTGAGATTCTAATATATCGGATGTGATCGTTGAGTATACTTGTGAGTTTTCTAAATCTTTTAAAGGTAATTTAGAAACATAAGCAGTCTTTTTACGAGAAAACTTATTATTTCTAGAAGTAATTTCAATTTCTTCTAATAATTCATTCCCTTCATTTAAAACGATAGCAATATTATTTGCAGGAACAGTCGCATTTATCAATTTTGTCTTGTATCCAATATAAGACACTTCTAATATTTGACTACCTGTTGGAACATTTTTGATTTCAAATTTCCCATCGAAATCAGTTTGCCCTCCTTTTTCAGTTCCTTTAATAAGAATGTTAACTCCCACTAAAGGTTGGTTACTGTTATCAACAACAGTACCTGTTACAGAGCCACTTTGAGCTACTGCATTTACCATAGCTATAAAAAATACTATAGTTGTTAAAAACCTTTTCATTGTTTTAATTTAGATTTAATAAGATTAATAGTTTAAAAAACGGCACAAAGATATTTAGCAAAACATTAACAACAAAGTTTATTTAGATTTATTTTAAATAAAAATAAGTAAAGTCTAAAATAGTAGCTTGTTATGTATAAAAAAACTCTGAACACATGGTTCAGAGTTTTAGGTTTGGTCAATTATTATTAATTCAAAAAATTAATCTAATCTAGAACTTGTAGGTTAGTGAACCGTAAAAAGCTCTTGGTTGTTGAGGTGTAACTGTACTCCATCCTTTGTAATACGTTTCGTTGGTGAAGTTGTTTACATTTACACTTGCTCGAATTTTATCGTTTTCATAGTATACTGCAGCATTGAATACTGTATATGCTGGAAGAATAAACTCTCCTGATATTGGATAGTTTTCCATTGTGTTAAAATCGCTAGCACCATTAAACCCTCCAGAAACTCCAAAGTTTTTAAGAGTTCCTTGTCCGAACTTATAATCTGCCCAGAAGTTATAGTTAAATTTAGCTCCAGCTTCTCCAAATCGATTTCCGATAATTGCTGGATTTGAAGCAGATTCTAATATTTCAGAATCATTATAACTAAATCCTCCTCTAAGGTTTAATCCATTAATTGGATTTGCATTTGCTTCAATTTCAATACCCTGACTTCGTACTTTACCATCTTGTGTTTTAGTAGGTCCAAAACCAATAATTTTATCACTTACTAGAATGTTATAATAACTTACTGTAGCTTCTAATTTATTGTTGAATAAGTTCGTTTTAACCCCTGTTTCAAATTGATTGGCTCTTTCTAAATCAAATGATAATAATCGTGTTCCAGCTGCTGGGTTGTTAGCATCTATTAAGGTTAATTCTGGATTAACATAAGAGAATCCGTTTTGATAGTTTGCAAAAACAGAAACCTTATTTAAAATTGGTTGATAAACAACTCCAAATTTTGGTGAGAATGTTGATTTTGTGTATTCTGTTTGATCATCTTGTGGATTGTTTTTGTCACCCTCATAATCAAAACGATCATAACGAACACCAGCCATAAAAGATAACTGAGGTGAAATGTTTACTACGTTTGAAATGTACGCTCCTAAGATATTCTGATTTACATCAGTATTTACATTGCCGGCATTGGCTAATGCCAAGTTTATATTAGCTCTGTTAATAGGTAGGTTGGCAAATCCTAACGCTGCAGGAACAGGTATTACTTGTCCTTGTGGGTTTACCACATGTATTCCTCTCCAGTTTGAACTTTTATCAATTGTTTGAGATTCTAAATAATCAGCACCAACTACTAATCTGTTTCTAAAATCTCCAATTTTAAAATCTCCTGTAAAGTTTTGTTGCAAGTTCAATGTGTTGGTTTCTGCATTGGTGTTTTGAGCATATAAACCAAACATATCTGCTTGTAAGTTATATAAATACGTATAGTACCCTTGAGACTTTGCATTACCACCTGCAATAATTGTTTGAGAAGACCAGTTGTCTGTTATTTTATAGGCTATTTCTCCACGATAGTTCTGAGTTGGGTTTTTAATAGAAACATCATCATTTGTTAACGATAAATCTGTATTATAATTTAACTCACTAATGTTTTTAAATGTTAATGGAGCTGCTCTATTTAGGAACAAGAAAACTTGATTTGTTTGATCTGTTGAAGATAACTCATAACTTAGGTTAAGGGTTAACTTATCATTTACTTGATACGAAATTGCTGGAGCAATAAAATGTGATTTTCTAAATCCAGCATCTTGAAAGCTATCTTCAGATTGGAATCCAGCATTTAAGCGCAATGAGAATTTTTTGCTTTCATCAGTTGTGTTAATATCAGCAGTAAGTTTTTTAAAACCAAATGAACCAGCACCAACAGAAATGTTACCTCCGGTTCCTTTAAAAGGTTTTTTAGTAACAATGTTAATAAGACCACCATAAGAAGTTACTGTACTTCCAAATAAAGTTGCAGAAGGCCCTTTGATTACTTCTACGCGTTCAACATTAGAAGGGTTGATAAAACCATTGGTAATACCAGGCATACCATTTACCAACTGTGGTTGAACTGAGAAACCTCTAACTGAATAATATCCAGCACCATCTCCACTTCTACCTGTTGATGGCCATAACTGATCGACACCAACGGCATTTTTTAAAGCGTCTGAGAAGTTTGTAACATTTTGAGAAACTAAAAGCTGATTGGTAATGGTACTATACACCTGTGAGTTTTCAATATTTCTCAAAGGAAGTTTAGAAACATAAGCAGTCTTCTTTCTTGAAAACTTGTTTTTTCTATCGGTATCAATTACAACTTCCTGTAATAGTTCATTCCCTTCAAACATAACTATGTTTATGTTTTGTTGAGGAATGGTCACGTTAATAGTTTTGGTTTTAAAACCGACATAGGATATCACAAGAGATGCTTGTTCTCCTTCAGTTAAATTGGAAATTTCAAAATTTCCATCAATATCGGTTTGCGTACCGATTTGCGAATTTTTAAGTAGCACAGTAACTCCCGTTAAGGGGTTATTGTTGTTGTCGAATATTTTACCACTAACTAGCGAATTTTGAGCTGTTATTGCCAATGTAGTAAGTAGAAATATGGCTAGTATAACTCTCTTCATTTGTTTTTATTTAGATTTGTTAAAAATAATTAAGCAACAAATGTATGTTAGAGAAAACAATTCAGCAACATTTATTTAGATTAAATTTAAATAAATAAATTTTTGAAATTGATATAAAGGAATACCATTTTTAAAATCTGTATATTTGTAAGACAACAACTAAATGCTTAAATAATGTATTGGCTAGGTCTTTTAGCACATTTGAAATTTATGATTAAGCGAAATCCTGAGTAATGGTACTTACCTTGTTAAGTAGTTAAGGATGTAGCAACTTTCTTGTCTTAGAAGATTGTAACATTATTTTATAAATTCATTTATTACATTAAGTTATGCCTTTTTATCATAAATTAGGAAAAATACCACCTAAACGTCACACACAATTCCGCAAAGAGAACGGAAGTTTATATTACGAACAATTGTTTGGTACTATTGGTTTTGATGGGATGTCGACCAATTCTTACCACGAATTTAGACCAACAATGGTTAAGGAAATTCGTAAGCAATATTCAGTTGCTCCAAAAGTGGCGAAAGCAAATAATATACAATCTTATCGTTTTAGAGGATTTCAAGTACCTCCTCAAAATGATTATTTAGAGAGTAGAAAAGTAGTATTAACAAATTCAGATTGTAATATTATTTTATCTGCTCCAAAAGAGTCTACCAAAGATTATTTTTATAAAAATACTGATGCAGATGAAGTAATTTTTGTTCATAGAGGAACAGGGAAATTACGTACTATGTATGGTAATTTAGATTTTAAATACGGAGATTATTTAGTAATTCCTCGTGGAATGATTTATAAACTTGATTTTGATACTGAAGAAAATCGTTTGTTTATAGTTGAATCATACCGCCCGGTATATACACCCAAAAGATATCGTAATTGGTTCGGACAATTATTAGAACACTCTCCATTTTGTGAGCGTGATATCCGTAGACCAGAAGAATTAGAAACCTATAACGAAAAAGGAGACTTTTTAATTAAAGTAAAGAAACAAGATGAAATCATTGAAATGGTATATGCTTCTCATCCTTTTGATGTAGTAGGATATGATGGATATAATTATCCGTATGCATTTTCAATTCACGATTTTGAACCAATAACTGGTCGTGTGCATCAACCACCACCAGTACACCAAACATTTGAAACAGATGCGTTTGTTATCTGTAGTTTTGTTCCTAGATTATACGATTATCATCCAGATGCTATTCCAGCACCTTACAATCATAGTAATATTGATTCTGATGAGGTATTGTATTATGTAGATGGAGACTTCATGAGTAGAAATGATATTGATGCTGGACATATTTCATTGCATCCAGCAGGAATTCCTCATGGTCCTCATCCAGGAGCAACAGAGAGAAGTATAGGAGAAACAGTTACCGAAGAATTAGCAGTGATGGTTGATACATTCAAACCATTAAAAGTAACTGAAGAAGCAATGAAAATAGCCGATGAAGATTATTACAAATCTTGGTTAGAATAACAAAAACAACAAACAACATCATGAGTAAAGAAATAAAATCAGTAAACTACGGTTTAGAAAAAATATTTGAAGGAGCACAAGACTTCTTACCACTTTTAGGAACAGATTATGTAGAGTTTTATGTAGGAAATGCAAAACAAGCAGCGCATTTTTATAAAACAGCATTCGGATTTCAATCGCACGCATATCGCGGATTAGAAACAGGAGCAACAGATTCTGTAAGTTATGTCTTAACCCAAGACAAAATCAAATTAATGCTTACGACTCCATTAAACAGTAAATCACCAATTAATGATCATATAGTAAAACATGGTGATGGGGTAAAAGTTGTTGCGCTTTGGGTAGAAGATGCAAGACAGGCATATAAAGAAACTACTTCTCGTGGAGCAAAATCGTATATGGAGCCTACAGTTGAAACAGATGAGCATGGAGAGGTTGTTAGAGCAGGAATTTATACCTACGGAGAAACAGTACATATGTTCGTAGAACGTAAAAACTATAATGGAGCTTTTTTACCAGGGTTTCAAAAGTGGGAATCAGATTATAATCCACCAGCAGCAGGTTTAAAGTATATTGACCATATGGTTGGAAATGTTGGCTGGAATCAAATGGATGTTTGGGTAAAATGGTATGAAGATGTAATGGGGTTTGAAAACTTTTTATCATTCGATGATAAACAAATCCATACAGAGTATTCTGCATTAATGAGTAAGGTAATGTCTAACGGAAATGGTAGGATTAAATTTCCAATAAATGAGCCAGCTAAAGGTAAAAAACGTTCTCAAATTGAAGAGTATTTAGATTTTTACGAAGGAGCAGGAGTACAACATATTGCAGTTGCAACTGATGATATAATTAAAACTGTAACTCAGTTACGTTCTAATGGAGTAGAGTTTTTATCGACTCCTCCAGAAGAATACTATAAAGCAGTTCCTGGGAGATTAGAAGAATTTAGTCATGAACTAAGAGAAGATATCGAAAAATTAAAAGGTTTAGGTATCATGATCGATGCAGATGAAGAAGGTTATTTATTACAAATCTTTACAAAACCTGTAGAGGATAGACCAACATTATTCTTCGAAATCATTCAAAGAATGGGAGCACGTGGTTTTGGAGCAGGAAACTTCAAAGCATTGTTCGAGTCAATTGAAAGAGAACAACAATTAAGAGGAACACTATAGGAATATAGTTCAATTAATAAAAGTCAAAAGCCAAGAATCAAAACATATATGTTGCGTTTCTTGGTTTTTAGGTATAAAAGATGGATCGATATTTAAATATAAAATCTCCCTTCTCATAAAATTCACCTTAGAAACAAAAAGTGAATTTTAAACCTATTTTTAATAAACAAAACAATGAGTAAAGAAGAAATATTAAAATCAATAGAAAATAAATATGATGAGTTAGGGGTTCCAGTAGAAGCTATGTTAGAAGGTTTACTATGGAGTAAACCAATTACCTACTGGGATTATATTCAAACCGATGCACTTTTAGGATTACAAATCCCAAGAACAACTCAACCAGATGAAATGGTGTTCATTATGTATCATCAGGTAAATGAATTGTTGTTTAAAATGATTCTTTGGGAAATAGATCAAGTAGCAAAATCAAATGATATATCTGCTGAGAAGTTTACAAAACACTTAATGAGAATTAGTAGATATTTTGATGTTTTAAGCAGTTCTTTTTCGGTTATGGGAGAAGGAATGGATGTAGATCAATACTTGAAGTTTAGAAATACACTAACTCCTGCAAGTGGTTTTCAAAGTGCACAATACAGAAAAATAGAGTTTGCATCAACAGAGTTGATCAATTTAATAGATGCTCGCTTTAGAGATACAATTGATAGAAACTCTTCTTTTAAAAATGCATATGATCATTTGTATTGGCAAGCGGCAGGAAAGAATTATTCTACAGGACAAAAAACAACCTTGTTACAGTTGTTTGAAAAGAAATACATGGGTGAGTTTATTGATTTTATGGAAGACTATAATGATTGCAATCTTTCAAAGAAATTTAAACAATTACCTAAAGAAGTTCAAGAAGATAAAGAATTGATAGAAGCCATGCGTCATTACGATTATACCGTAAATGTTAAATGGGTAATGGCACATTACAATGCTGCTGGAAAATATCTAGGAGGAGATGATACTGCTCTAGAAGCAACAGGAGGAAGTAATTGGAGAAAGTATTTACATCCTAAGTATCAAAGAAGAATTTTCTTCCCATATTTATGGAGTGAAGAAGAGCTTAAAAACTGGGGTACATTCTAGTTTTAATGTTTTTATAAAATAAAAAGAGGTTGGTTTTAACCTCTTTTTTTTATTTTGGAACGGTAATTGTCAATCTATTTTTTATAAGTTTGAAGAATAGGAAACAAACTATAGTAGTTTTTAAGTTATAGATTGTACCAATAATAAAATGTAAAACGCGTGAAAAAAGCAATGTCCCTTTTAGCAATACTTGTTTTTACAATAAGTATGAAAGCTCAAGAAAAAGCAACACCCGCATTTCAAGGAGGAGAGTGGTTGAGGTATAGAATGAGTTATAGTGGTTTCTTAAAAGCAGGAACAGCTGAGTTAAAATTAACAGAAGAAGAGTTAAACGGTAAGAAGGTACTCCATGCTAGAGGAACTGGTTGGACTTCGGGTATGGTAAGTTGGTTTTTTAAAGTTGATGATGTGTATGAGAGCTATTTTGATGTTGAAGATGTAAAACCCTATTTATTCAAAAGAAAAATTGATGAAGGAGGGTATAAGAAGCACCGTCATACAACCTTCAATCATGACAATCATACTGCATATATTCAAGATTTTTTAAAGCAAAAAGATACAACGGTTTCTATAAAGAATCCACAAGACATGATTTCTACTTTTTACTATTTAAGAAATCATAATACCAAAGAATTAAAAAAAGGAGAAGAGATTACTGTTGATATGTTTTTTGACAATAAAAGTTATCCTTTTAAATTACGTTTTTTAGGAAATGAAACACTAAAGACGAAGTTTGGAAAGGTAAAAACTCAAAAATTTAGACCGTTAGTTCAAGCGGGTAGAGTGTTTAAAGAACAAGAAAGTGTTACCGTTTGGATTACTGCCGATGATAACAAAATTCCAATTAAAATGAAGGCTTCACTATCTGTAGGTTCACTAAGAGCCGAATTGGAAGCTTATAAGGGGTTAGCAAATCCGTTTGAAATAGTATTTGATTAAGTACAAGCAAGTTGTTTAGTTATTGTTAAAGTGTAAGATGCAATCGCAATTATTTGTATTTTTGCTCGAGCTACTAACAAAAATAACTTACTACTTGAAAAAAATAGCCCTCTTTTTATGTATAATAGGTGCTTTTCTCTCATGTAAAGAAGAGAAGAAAGAACCTGTTGTGGAACCCGTGAAGATTGAAGAGGTTCCAGAACCTGTTTATGCATATGGATTTAATTTAGATAACTACAAAGTAATCAATGACACTATAAAAAATGGGGAGAGCTTTGGGGTAATTTTAGATCGTCATCATGTTATGTATCCTAAAATTAATGAGATAGCTACAAAAATAAAGGATACGTTTGATGTTAGAAGAGTAAGAACAGGAAAGCCATATATGATTTTGGCATCTAAAGACACCTTAGAAAAAGCACAAGTTTTTATTTACAAACATAATTTAGTAAACGCCACAGTTATTGATTTTAAAGATTCAATAATTTCTGCGTACAAGTATAAAGAACCTGTAAAAATTATAGAAAAAGAAATCGCTGGAGAGATTAATTCAAACTTATCTGTAACTATGGATAGTTTAGGGTTAAAACCAACACTTACTAATAGAGTAGCCGATATTTATGCTTGGACCTTAGATTTTTATCGTTTACAAAAAGGAGATAAGTTTAAATTAGTTTTTGAAGAACGTTATATTAATGATACTACTTTAGTTGGTTATGGAAAAATTAAAGCTGCTATATTCAATCATAAAGGAGAAGATTTATATGCATATAGGTTTACCGCAGATACTATAAAGAATATAGCAGAGTACTACGATAAAGAAGGAAACATGTTGAGAAGAGCTTTCTTAAAGTCTCCAATAAAGTTTCAATACAGAATATCCTCACGCTATAATTTAAGACGTAAAATTAAATTATATGGAAACAGAATAAGACCTCATAAAGGAACTGATTTTGCTGCGCCATATGGTACTCCTATTATGACAACTGCTAGTGGAACTGTTGTAGAATCGAAGAGAAGAGGAGGTAATGGAAACTACGTAAAAGTAAAACATAATAGTACATATTCTACTCAATATTTACATATGAAAAAAAGAAAGGTAAGAGCAGGAGACTATGTAAAGCAAGGAGATATTATTGGTTGGGTAGGAATGACTGGTAATACAAGTGGACCTCATGTTTGCTATCGTTTTTGGAAGAATGGAAGACAGGTAGATCCTTTTAGAGAAAAGTTACCAGCAGCAGAACCTTTAGATCCTAAAATCAAACCAACGTATTTGGAATACATAAAGCCGTTAACAAAACAATTAGATAGTATTCCTTTTCCAGAGAAAAAACCAATTATTAAAAAAGAGTTAGAAGTAATATCAACTCACTAAACTTTTAGTATGGCATTAAAAAATATCAATCCAACTCATACCGATGCTTGGAGAAAGCTTTCTGAGCATTATACAGAGACTTCAGAGTCAATTCAATTAAAGAAATTATTTAGAGAAGACAATTGTAGAAAAGAGAAATTTAGTATTCAGTTGAATGAATTGGAAGTAGATTTTTCTAAAAATTTAATTACTGAAGAAACTTCTAAATTGTTAACTGAATTAGCAAATGAAGTAGAGTTAGAAGATGCTATTCAGAAGTATTTTTCAGGAGATGTAATCAATGCAACAGAAGGAAGAGCTGTATTACATACTGCTTTAAGAAGTAATTCTGAAGAGGAAGTGTTGGTAGATGGAAAAGATATAAAGCCTAAAATTCAAACAGCACTTCGCAAAATAAAAGCATTTACAAATAAAGTTACCTCTGGTAAATGGAAGGGGTATACAGGTAAAGCTATAACAGATGTTGTTAATATTGGTATCGGAGGATCAGACTTAGGACCTACAATGGTTGTTGATGCTCTTAAATATTATAAAAATAAGTTGAACACACATTTTGTTTCTAATGTAGATGGAGATCATGTAGCCGAAGTTCTTAAAAAAGTAAATCCAGAAACAACATTATTTGTTGTTGTATCAAAAACCTTTACAACACAAGAAACATTAACCAACGCAAATACCATTAGAGATTGGTTTTTAAAGTCTGGAACCTTATTTGATGTTCCTAAACATTTTGTAGCTGTTTCTACAAATTTAGATGCAGTTACCAATTTTGGAATAGATAAAAAGAATGTGTTTCCAATGTGGAATTGGGTAGGTGGAAGATTCTCTTTATGGTCGGCAGTAGGGATATCAATAGCATTGTCTATAGGATTTGATAATTTTAAAGAATTATTAAATGGAGCAGAAGAAATGGATAACCATTTTAAAACTACATCATTCGATAAAAATATTCCTGTACAACTTGCACTAATAAGTATATGGTATAATAATTTCTACAATGCCGAAACTGAGGCAGTTTTACCGTATACACAGTACTTAGAAAAACTACCAGCATATTTACAACAAGCCATTATGGAAAGTAATGGAAAGGGAGTAGATAGAAATGGGAATGAAGTAAATTATCAAACTGGTAATATCGTTTGGGGAAGTTCTGGAACGAACATGCAACATGCTTTTATGCAATTAGTACACCAAGGAACCAAATTAATACCAGCAGATTTTATTGGTTTTAAGGAATCTTTATATGGACATGGAGATCATCATAAAAAGCTAATGGCAAACTACTATGCTCAAATGCAGGCACTAGCTTTTGGAAAAACAAAAGAAGAGGTACACCTTGAATTGAAAACATCTAACAGTTTGGATAGAATTAGTGAACTATTACCATTTAAAGTATTTACAGGGAATAGACCAAGTAATGCAATTTTATTCGATAAACTTACCCCTAAAACACTAGGAATGTTAATCGCTATGTACGAGCATAAAATATTCGTACAAGGGGTGATTTGGAATATATACTCTTACGATCAATTTGGAGTTGAATTAGGTAAGGAGTTGGCAAATAAAATGTTATCTGTGTAGTTTTCTTTACATGCGGCTAGTGTTAAGTTAACGTTAAAAAACTTAACATTAAGTTAATATTGGTTAACAATAAAAGCAGGAATTTTGCACACGCATTTAATAACTATTAAATTAAACAATGAAAAAACTTAACAATTTATTACTTGTAGCGTTATTATTTATTTCTGCTGCAGTTTTAGGACAAACTAAGCTTTCAGGTGTTGTGGTTGACGATTTTGGTGAACCATTACCAGGAGCGAACGTTTTAGAAAAAGGTACAACTAACGGTGCTGCATCTGATTTTGATGGAAAGTTTATGTTAAACGTAAACGCGAAATCAGGAACTTTAGTAGTTTCTTTCGTAGGTTACAAATCTAAAGAAGTAGCATTTACTTCAGCTAATGCAAATGTTGGAACAATTCAATTAGAAGTTTCTAACTTATTAGATGAGATCGTTGTAACTGGTGGTGGTGTAATCGATTTAGCGGAGGATAGAAAAACTCCTATCGCTGTGTCTACGGTTACTGCTGCTGAAATCCAATCTAAATCTGGAGCATGGGATTTACCAGAAGTATTAAAGTCTACTCCATCTGTACAAAACATTAAAGCTGGTGGATTTGGAGACGGTAGAATGTTCTTACGTGGTTTTGATCAAACAAACACTGCATTCTTATTAAACGGACAGCCAATCAACAGTATGGAAGATGGTAGAATGTTCTGGTCTAACTGGTCTGGAGTTTTAGATGTTTCTAGAGCTTTACAGGTTCAACGTGGTTTAGGATCTTCTAAATTAGCTATCTCTTCAGTTGGTGGTACGGTAAACATCGTAACTAAAACAATTGATAAGAAAGAAGGAGGATTTATCAGACAAACTGTTGGTAACAACGCATATACTAAAACTACTGCATATTACTCAACTGGAGTTAGTGAAAAAGGATGGTCTTTCGCAGGAATGTTCGGTCACTGGCAAGGAGATGGATATGTAGATTTTACACATGGTCAAGGTCAAACTTACTTTTTCTCTGTAGGTTACCAACCAAACGAAAATCATACTTTCAACTTTATGATTACTGGAGCTCCACAATGGCACGCTGCAGCAGGTAGAGGAAGTATTGGAACTTTCTTAGATAACGGAATCCGTTTCAATAGCTGGAACAGAGATGATATCAATAGTCCAAACACTTTAGGAAATACTGGTAAATATCCAGGTGGTCGTAACATTTACCACAAACCAGTAGCTAACTTATCTTGGGATTACACTATTAATGACCAATCTTCTTTATCTACAGTATTATATGGTTCTTTAGGTAGAGGTGCTTTTGCTTCTGTAACTAGAGATGGATCTAACGGTGAAACATATGCTAGAGGTTCATTTAACAACCATAACTGGTTTGGATTAGTATCTAACTACGAAAACCAATTAAACGATAACTTAACGTTAAACGTTGGAACAGATATTAGAACTTATAACGGTATTCACTTTAGAGGAGCTGTTGAATTATTTAACGGTGGTTCAGTAGAGTTTGCTAATGATCCTAACAGACCTTGGGAATACAATAGCTTCGTAGGGGAGCCTTATACAATCGATAACGATTTTGGAGGAATTAGCCCATGGGGAATGTTATTCAACCCTAACAACGATCACAGACAACGTATCGATAGAGATTACGAAGAAGTAATTACTTACTATGGTTTATTTGGACAGTTAGAGTATGCTGATGATAAAATTTCAGGATTCTTCCAAGCTGCTTTATCTAACCAAGATCACCAAAGAGAAGAGTTTTACTTTACTCAACAACAAGGAGTTTCTGAAAAGTCAGAGAAAGTTTCTAACTTTGGATATAATGTTAAGGCAGGAGGTTCTTATGTTCTTGCAGAGCAACACAAAGTGTTCTTAAACGCAGGATTCTACTCTCGTCAGCCTTTCCACTCAGATTTATTTGTTAATGATAGAAACTCTAACGCATTAGTAAATCCAGCAGTAGAAAATCAAGACGTATTAGGATTAGAAGGAGGTTACCAATTCGGAAGTGATAAAGTTGATGTTAACTTTAACGTTTACTATACAAGATGGGGTAACAGAACAGACTTCTTCTCTTCAGGTACTCCTGAAACACCTTCATTCGTTTTAACTCAAAACAGAAACGTAACTCAGTTACATAAAGGTATCGAATTAGAAGTATTTACTAAGCCTTTCGAAGGAATGAAGTTAAACGGTTTTGCTTCTATTGGTGATTGGAAATTCGATGGAGATGCTACGCAATCTACTTTTGATCAAAATGGAAACACGCTTACTTCTAATGCTGTTGTTAGCTTAGATGGTAAAGAAGTTGGTGGAGCTGCTCAAACAACAGCTGGTGTTTTTGCTAGCTATAGAGTTGTACCTAGTTTAACATTTGATGTAACTTGGAACTACTATGCAAGATTATTCTCTGAAGGAGACTTAGCATTAGAATTACCATCTTACAACACTATGGATTTAGGTTTAAGCTTTAGACCAAAATTAAAAGAAAGAACTTTTATCAAAGGAATCGATTTCAGAGTGAATGTTGATAACGTATTTGATGAGTTATACTTAGAATCTTTAAACGGTAGAGATGCTGCTTCTACTAATCCAGCAGAAAACTGGAATGGTATTAACAGAAATAACCAAGGACGTTTCGGATACGGAATTACTTGGAACGCTTCTATGAGAATAAACTTCTAAGACTCGTTTATAAAATATATAAAACCACCTCAATTGAGGTGGTTTTTTTATGAGTAAAATTCAGTATTTTTACAAAAGTTTTTGAGAGAGCTTTTCATGTTTCGTATATGAATTGTTTGCAGCTCATAACGAATTAAATGTAACATCTATAATAATCATCTGTGCCAGCGATGCACTTAAACTAACAAATTATGATAAAAACTTTACACTCATATTGGGCGTATATAGTATTAGCTGTTTTAGTATTTACAGTTATCAATGCAATTATTGGATTAACTCAAAAGAAAGAATTTACACATAAAGAATTTCGTTTAGGGTTGTTTACATTAATAACTACACATATTCAATTTTTAGTGGGAATCTTAGTGTATTTTATGGGAGGTTTCCAAAGAGGATTGGGTGATATGAAAGATTCAGCCGTACGTTTGTTAGCGTTAGAGCATCCTTTAATGATGATTATGGCTATTGTAGCAATCACAATTGGATGGTCTAAACATAAAAAACAGGTTAAAAGCGAAAGTAAGTTTAAAACTTTTGTAATCTTTTATGGAATAGCACTAGTACTAATTTTAGCAAGAATTCCATGGAGTAATTGGTTTTAACAAGAAATAATAGTCCCGCTTTCGCGGGATTTTTTATTTTTGCGACTTATCAAATTAAAAATGAAAATTTTAAGCTACATTTTATCAACGATATTTGCAATTGTATTCTTTTTACTATTGTTAATCTTTCACCCGTTACAATGGTTAGGACTCAAATTGTTTGGCCAACAAAAAGGACATCAAAAGATAGTAGATGTTATGAATTGGTTCTTGATAAAGTCGTTGTTAATTTTAGGAATCCCAGTTCGAGTAAAAAATGAACAAGATTTACCAGAAAATCAAACCTTGATTTTTGTAGCAAACCACCAAAGTACATTTGATATTCCACCAATAATTTGGCATTTCAGGAAACACTATCCAAAATTTGTATCAAAAAAAGAATTGGGAAAAGGTATTCCAAGTGTATCTTTTAACTTAAGACATGGAGGAGCTGCTTTGATTGATAGAAAAGATGGAAAACAAGCTTTACGTGAGTTAGCAAGGTTTTCAAAAACAATAAATGAAAAGAAATGGTCTGCGGTAATTTTTCCTGAAGGAACAAGAAGTAGAACAGGAAAACCTAAAGCTTTTGCTCCAAACGGCTTAAAAATGCTTTTAAAATACAATCCAGAAGCATCCATAGTTCCATTAACTATTAATAACTCTTGGAAGGTGTTTAAATATGGTAAATTTCCATTAGGATTGTTTAGTCCAATAGAAATAACCACACATGCGCCAATAAAAGCAAGTACTTTACCGTTTACTGATTTGATTGCTACTGTTGAAGAAACGATAACACAATCGATTAAATAACCCTTAAATATATAGTATGTCTATACAAAACATCCGAAAGGAGGTGATGCAAACGCTGGAGAAAAATATTGACAGTTTTGTAGACAAGTTTTTAGTGCCAATTGAAAAGATTTGGCAACCAACCGATTTTTTACCAAATTCTCAAAAAGATTCTTTTATTGATGAAGTAAAAGAAATTCAAGAAATATCTAAAGAGTTAGATGATGATTTTTGGGTAGTATTAGTAGGAGATACCATTACAGAAGAAGCTTTACCAACGTATGAATCATGGTTACTTGATTTAGATGGAATAACACAACAACCAGACAATGGTTGGGCAAAATGGATACGAGCTTGGACTGCCGAAGAAAACCGTCATGGAGATGTGTTAAATAAGTATTTATATCTTTCTGGAAGAGTAAATATGAGAGAAGTTGAAATATCTACTCAGCATTTAATAGCTGATGGTTTTGATATTGGTACAGCCACAGATCCATATAAGAACTTTGTGTATACAAGTTTCCAAGAATTGGCCACTTACATTTCGCATTTAAATGTTGCAAAAATAGCAAAGAAAAAAGGACACAAAGCATTGGCAAAAATGTCTCGAATTATTGCTGGAGATGAAATGCGTCATCATTTGGCATATACAGAATTTGTAAAGGAAATCTTTAAAATAGACCCAAGTGAAATGATGTTGGCTTTTCAGCACATGATGAAGCATAAAATTGTAATGCCAGCAATGCATTTAAGAGAATCTTTTGAAGCTAAAGGAACTTTGTTTGATGATTTTTCTACAGTTGCACAAAGAATTGGGGTATATACAGGTTTTGATTATGTAGATATTTTAAAGAAATTAAATACCGCTTGGGAGATTGATAAAATTACCAATCTAACACCTGAAGCTGAAAAGGCACGTGATTATCTAATGAAGTTGCCTGATAGAATGTATCGAATTACAGAAAGAATTGTTGTTCCTGATACAAAATTCAATTTTAAATGGATGATACCAGCATAGTATAAAAAAAGCGACTTTTTAAAGTCGCTTTTTTTATTGAATTGTAAATTGATCTTTATCTTCTAAAAATTGAAACCTAGCTCTGGTTTCAATTTGTTTTTCTTTATCCAAAGTAACTACTAATACCGTTTCTTCTCCATCATTATTTTTAGCTAAGCAATTCCCTAAAGTATCATAACAAACCGTATTACCAATGTATTCATAATCATTAGCATCAACTCCTACTCTATTTACTCCAATCGTAAAACTCATGTTTTCAATAGCACGTGCTTTTAATAAAGTATCCCAAGCTTCAATTCTTGGCTTAGGCCAACTCGCAACATATAATAGCAAATCGTACTGTTCCACATTTCTAGCCCAAACAGGAAAACGTAAATCATAGCAAATAAGCGGGCAAATTTTCCAACCTTGATAGTTTACCATCAACTTTTCATTACCAGCAGTATATACTTTGTCTTCTCCAGCCAGCGTAAATGTATGCTTCTTGTTATAATATTCAATTTTTCCAGAAGGATGTACAAACAATAATCGGTTATAATATTGGTTGTTTTCAGTTATTATTATACTGCCTGTAAGAGCACATTGCCTTTTTTTTGCCAATTGCTGCATCCATATTACCGTTTCACCTTGCATCGTTTCAGCAATTTGTTCCGGATTCATAGAAAACCCTGTAGTAAACATTTCAGGAAGAACAATTAAATCAATTTCCTTAGAAATAGAATTAATTTTTTCTTCAAAATGGTTTCGATTTTCTTTTGGGTTTTCCCAAATCAAATCAGATTGAATAAGCGCTACTTTTAGCTGGTTGTTATTTTTCAAAATTTATAAAATTGAATAGTTGTGTTTATCAAAAGTAAGATAAATATTGTACTTTGGACTTAAGAAAGTAATCCTATGCAGTCTTTTATTTCTGAAACCTTAGATGCAATTTTACAAACTACACAAACCTTTGAAGATGTTGTTTTTGTGTTGCCATCGCAACGTGCAGGAGTGTTTGTAAAGAATACTTTTAAGAATAAGATTTCAGCAGGTTTTTTACCTGAAATTATCAATATTGGCGATTTTGTAGAAGACATTTCTGGATTTAAGAAAATAGACTCGGTTCAATTACTATTTGAATTTTATACGATTTATAAAAAACAGGAAGCTACGCCAGATTCTTTTGATAAATTCTCTTCTTGGGCTTTTACTGTTATACAAGATTTTAACGAGCTAGATCAACACTTAATTAATACACGGGAGATTTTTGTGTATTTGAGAGATATTCACCGCTTGAGAAAATGGTCGGTTAAAGGAAGTTTTCAAGAAACAGACTTAATGAAAGATCATTTTGCCTTTATGGAAAAGCTCAATAGTTTATATAATGAATTGTATGCTTTTTTAGTAAAAGAAAAAACGGGGTATCAAGGAGTATTGTATAGAGAAGCAACCAAACGAGTAGAAAAATACATTCTTAAAAACCAGCATAAGAAATACTTTTTTATTGGGTTTAATGCATTAAATGCTTCTGAAGAGTTATTGTTCCAGCGATTTTTAGAAGCTGGTAACTCAGAGGCGTATTGGGATATTGATAGTACTTTTTATGAAAGTAACCATCAAGCAGGTAGTTTCTTACGAAAGTATAAAACCACTTGGAAGTATTATCAAAAACACTCCATGCAAACCGTAGCAAATAATTTTAGTCAACCTAAAAACATACAAGTAATAGGAGCGGCGAAAAATATTACTCAAGCAAAATATGCGGGAGAATTATTGTCAAAACTGCCCAATCAGAATAATACAGCATTGGTGTTAGCTGACGAATCTTTACTCCCTATTACGTTAAATTCGTTGCCTGAAAATGTAAGTTCTATAAATATTACAATGGGATACCCATTAAGAGATGTTCCAACAACTAGTTTATTGTTTGCAATATTTCAGTTGTTTATCAATCAAGAGAAATTACAAAAAGAAGATGCTTTTTATCACAAGGATGTAGTTAGATTGTTAAAACATCCGTTGCTTTTTAAAATTCTTACAGTAGAAGGTAAGTTTTTATCAGATATTATTGCTGAGAGCATCGCTAAGAACAACAATACTTTTGTGAAAAAGGAATTAATAACATCTTTTCTAGGTGCGCTTTTAGAAGAAAGAAAAAAGGTTGTTGCTACTTTATTTGATGCGTTTGATGCTGTTGAAGGATTTATTAACAGAATATTACAACTAATTTTACTCTTAAAAGAAGAGGTAAATGATCTAGAGAAAGAGTATCTATTCCGCTTCTATACTGCTTTTAATCAATTACAACAGCTACAAGGAATTCATCAATATATTCAAGATTTAAAAACATTGCAGCAGTTTTTTAGACAGTTAATTCAGTCTGAGAGCTTATCTTTTCAAGGAGAACCTTTACAGGGACTACAGTTAATGGGAGTATTAGAAACCCGTGTGTTAGATTTTGAAAATGTAATTATAACATCTGTAAATGAAGGAGTATTACCTGGAAACCATCAACAAACTTCATTTATTCCTTTTGATGTAAAAATAGAGTTTGGATTACCAACTTACAAAGAGAAAGATGCGCTGTTTTCATATCACTTTTTTAGACTTTTACAAAGAGCTAAGAATATTTACTTGTTGTACAACACCGAACATGATGTATTTGGAAGTGGAGAAAAAAGTCGATTTGTAACGCAATTACAAATGATGCGGGATGATGTGGCGGAAAAAACGATAAGTCCAAAAGTACAAACAACTTCTATTAGCTTAAAAGAAGTAGCGAAGAACGAGTTGGTTTTTGAACGATTACAAGAAATAGCTTCAAAAGGAATTTCACCATCTGCCTTAACCAATTATCTATACAACCCAATAGCATTTTACAAACAAAAAATCTTAAAAATTAATGAGTTTGAAAATGTTGAGGAAACTGTTGCAGCAAATACGATGGGTACTGTTGTACACGATACACTAGAAGAGTTATATCAACCATATTTAGGAAAATTCTTATCTGTAGATGACATTACAGCAATGCAGCAAAAAACAAAAGAGCTGATTGTATACTTTTTTTCTAAGCACTTTAAGAATGGCGATATATCAACTGGTAAAAACCGATTGGTTTTTGAAGTTGCAAATCGCTTTGTACATAATTTTTTAGTACAAGAGAAAAAGCTAGTTCAAGATGAGAACAATCAATTAAAAGTTGTTGCGACAGAACAAGAATTGGCTGCTGAAATTGAAATTGAAGGAATTAACCATCCCGTTAAAATAAAAGGAATTGTAGACCGAATTGACGAACTAAACGGAGTCACTAGAATTATCGATTACAAAACTGGAATGGTAGATACTACTAATTTAAAAGTACTCGACTTTGAAGTAATAAGAGAATTAAAATATCATAAAGCAATACAAGTAATGTTGTATGCCTACTTATACACTCAAAACACTCAATTCAATTTTGAAAAAGAATTGCATGCTGGAATATATTCTTTTAAAAACTTAAAGAAAGGATTTTTGTCAATGAATTTCTCTTCGAATTACCGATCACCAGATCCATTAATTACTCAAGAAAAGTTAGAAGAATTTATGGAGGAAATGAAATTGATAATTAAAGAAATATACAATCCAGAAATTGCTTTTATAGAACCAGTAGATTTACCGTATTAAAGAAGTGGAGCATATCGGAGTCGAACCGATGACCTTTTGACTGCCAGTCAAACGCTCTAGCCAACTGAGCTAATGCCCCTTAACATTTTACTATGGATGTGCGTTTACCCACACTTCGCCATCTTCAAAAAATTCTTTTTTCCAGATAGGAACTGTTTCTTTCAAAGTATCTATTGTATATTGACAAGCTTCAAAAGCAGCATTTCTATGCGGAGCAGAAACCGTTATAATTACAGGGATATCACCAATTTTAAGTGATCCAATAGCATGATGAATTGCTATTTTTTCAACAGCAAACTTTTCAAGAGCAGTATCCGCTATTTTTTGCATTTCCTTGATTGCCATAGGTACATAGCTGCTAAAATCTAACTGCGTTACTGTTTTATTTTGTGTAGCGTTTCTAACGGTACCAATAAAAGGAACAATACCGCCACAATTATCTTCGCTTACAAAATTTATACATTCTTGTAAACTAAGTTTTTCTTCGGTTATTTTTATAGAAGTTCGTGTCATAAACTTTAACAAATATATAAGTTTAAAAGCTCAAAAAGAATAGAAATCAATATGATATAAATAATTATTTTTGTGATTAAAAAATAAAGAACACAACATAGATGAAAACTTTAAACGATTTTAACTTCGAAAACAAAAAAGCATTAATAAGGGTAGATTTTAATGTGCCATTAAACGATGAATTTCAAGTAACAGATGATACTAGAATTCAAGCTGCAAAACCAACCATTATTAAAGTTTTAGAAGATGGAGGAAGCTGTGTGTTAATGTCGCACTTAGGAAGACCAAAAGGAGTTGAAGATAAATTTTCATTAGGTCATATTGCTGATAAAGTAAGCGAAGTGATTGGTGTACAAGTAAAGTTTGTGAACGATTGCATTGGAGAAAGTGTTGCTCAAGTGGTTGAAAGTTTACAGCCAGGAGAAATTTTATTGTTAGAAAATTTACGTTTTCATGGAGAAGAAAAAGCAGGTGATATAGCCTTTGCAGAAAAACTTTCTCAATGGGGAGATGTTTATATCAATGACGCCTTTGGTACTGCGCATAGAGCACATGCTTCAACTGCGGTAATAGCACAGTTTTTTGAAGGTAACAAATGTTTTGGTAGTTTATTGGCTAAAGAAATAGAAAGTATTGATAAAGTTTTAAATGATTCTGAAAAACCAGTTACGGCAATTTTAGGAGGAGCTAAAGTATCTTCTAAAATAGGAATTGTAGAAAATATTATAGAAAAAGTAGATCATATTATTATCGGAGGAGGTATGACTTTCACTTTTGTAAAAGCATTAGGAGGAAGTATTGGTAATTCTTTGGTAGAAGATGATAAGATGCAATTAGCTTTAGATATCTTAAAGTTAGCAGAAGAAAAGAACACAAAAATTCATTTACCAGTAGATGCTGTAATTGCAGATGCTTTTTCAAATGATGCAAATACTCAAACAGTAGATACCAAAGAAATTCCTGACGGATGGATGGGATTAGATGTTGGTCCAAAAACTTCTGAGAACTTTGCGCAAGTAATTGCAGAATCTAAAACGATATTATGGAACGGACCTTTAGGGGTTTTTGAAATGGAAAACTTCTCAAAAGGAACGATTGAATTAGGAAATGCAATTGCGGAAGCTACGGCTAATGGAGCATTTTCTTTAGTTGGAGGAGGAGATTCTGTGGCAGCTGTAAAACAATTTGGATTTGGAGAAAAGGTGAGTTATGTTTCTACAGGTGGAGGAGCGATGTTAGAAAGTTTAGAAGGAAAAACATTGCCAGGTATTGAAGCTATATTGAAATAGAGTTTAATAGAGTAATTGTTTAATCAATTATAAAAGGACATAAAATTTATAATCCCGCTAACTGCGGGATTTTTTTTGTGCAAATTTTAAGAAGTAAAAATTCTAAAAACCTTGTATTTTTACAAGAATAACAATAGATAATTAATTTATGAAATATACAACCCTACCAAATACAGATATAAAAGTTTCTAAGATTTGTTTAGGAACGATGACTTGGGGACGTCAAAACACCGAAGCAGATGGGCATGAGCAAATGGATTATGCGTTAGAACGTGGTGTCAATTTTTGGGATACTGCAGAATTATATTCGGTACCGGCAACTCCAGAAACATATGGAGCTACAGAAAAAATTATTGGAAACTGGTTTAAGAAAACTGGAAAAAGAGATCAAGTAGTATTAGCTTCTAAAATCGCAGGAGGAGGTGATTATACGGCTCATATTCGCTCAGGTAAGTTTGGAAGAAAGAATATTACCGAAGCTATAGAAGGGAGCTTAAAACGCTTACAAACGGATTATATTGACTTATATCAATTACATTGGCCAGATCGTGGAGTGAATTGTTTTGGGTTAAGAGATTATCCATATAAAACATCTGCAAAAGAAGCAGAAAACCACTTGGAGATTTTAGAAACCTTGAATGACTTTGTAAAGCAAGGAAAAATAAAACATGTTGGTTTGTCAAATGAAACTCCATGGGGAACTATGAAGTATTTACAAACAGCCAAAGACCACAATTTACCAAGAATGGTAACCATTCAAAACTCATACTCGTTGATTCATAGAGGATATGAAGTAGGAATGAGTGAGGTGTCAATGAGAGAAGACATTGGTTTATTAGCGTACTCCCCATTAGCACAAGGAGTGTTGTCTGGGAAGTATTTAAATGGAGGGCAACCAGAAGGAGCAAGAGGAACATTGTTTCCACGTTTTATAGCTCGATATATGACAGATGGATCTCAAAAAGCAGTAGCAGAATACCTGAAGATTGCAGAGAAACATGGATTGACTTTAACGCAATTATCATTGGCTTATATCAATCAGTTACCATTTGTAACTAGTAATATTATTGGAGCTACAAAAATGAGTCAGTTAAAAGAGAATATAGATTCTATAAATATTGAACTGTCTGAAGAGATTTTAAAAGAAATAGAAGCAGTACATGCGGCTATTCCTAATCCAGCTCCTTAATTAAAGAAGGAAGTGTTTAAAAACAAACAAAAACTCCGATGAATTTTCATTGGAGTTTTTTATTCTATCACTTCAAAAGAAGTTACTTTAAAAGTATTGTTTTCAATAGTTCCTGTTACTTTGGCTTTTCGAACTACATTACAAAAACCAATCTTTTTGTCATGAGCATCGCCATAATCATCAATATGTGCTCCATCTACAAAATAGGCTTTATCATCAATTTTCACAGCTAAATCGCACCCCATCTGTGTTTTTAAATTGAATTTGCATTGTCCGCAAGAAGTTTCTACAATTTGTTCTTTGTATTGAGGCTTGCTACAGGCTATGATACCGAATATAAAAATAAGAAAGATTGTATTTTTCATAATGCAAAAATAAAAAGCCGAAGCATATACTTCGGCTTTTTGATTATTAAAGTTTTATAATCTTAACTTTCTTCTTCTCCAATATGTTCTCCTTGAGTAGTGACTGATCCAGTAGAAGCATTTCCATATACTGGAGTTTCGTTTCTTAAAATATCAATAACTCGAGCAAAATTGCTTGAAGTCATGTATGGAGTTTCTTCTCTCTTTCCTTGAAAGGTTGTGAAATAAAATTTTCCTAAATCAATTTTTGGATCCCAAATAGCTTGATAACTTTTTAATTTAGTCCAGCCGTTGGTTCCTTGTGCATGATGTGGCATAATGGTAAAGTTTAATGGTTAGCACCGCAAAACTACTTATTACTACCAGCTTTTTAGGTTGTCAAATTCCTGTTTTTTAATCAGGGAATAGATGCTGTTTTATAGGGTTAATATCCTACTTTTTCACGAACTCTCTGTAAAACATCTTTGGCAACGACACGTGCTTTTTCAGCTCCTACTGCTAAAGCTTCATCAATTTCATGTCTGTTTTCCATATAATGATTGTACTTAGCACGAACATCTGCAAACTTCTCTAAAATTAGTTCATATAAAGCTTGTTTCGCATGTCCGTAACCAAAGCCTCCATTTTCGTAATTTGCACGCATTTCAGCAATCTGTTCATCTGAAGCTAATAACTTATATAGCGCAAATACATTATCAGTGTCTGGGTCTTTTGGGTCTTCTAAAGCTTTACTATCGGTTTGAATACCCATAATTTGCTTACGTAACTTCTTTTCTGGTAAGAAAATATCGATAAAATTATTTCTCGATTTACTCATTTTCTCCCCATCAGTACCCGGAACTAATTTAGTGTCTTCGTTAATTTTTTCTTTTGGTGGAACTAAGGTGTCTCCAACAACATTGTTTAATCTATTGGCAACATCACGAGTCATTTCTAAATGTTGTAATTGATCTTTTCCAACTGGTACTATTTCTGCATCATACAATAAAATATCTGCAGCCATTAACATTGGATAGGTAAATAAACCTGAGTTTACATCAGCTAACCTATCGGCTTTATCTTTAAAACTGTGTGCTAAAGTTAAACGTTGGTATGGAAAGAAACAGCTTAAATACCAAGTTAATTCGGTAACTTCAGGAATGTCACTTTGACGATAAAAAACAGTTTTGTTGATGTCTATTCCACATGCAAGCCAAGTTGCAGCAGTACTATAGGTGTTTTCTCTTAATTGCTTTCCGTCTTTAATTTGAGTTAAAGAGTGCATATCTGCAATAAATAAAAAAGACTCATTATTAGGATCATTTGCCATTTCAATAGCAGGCAAGATAGCACCTAATAAATTCCCCAAGTGAGGGGTTCCTGTACTTTGTACTCCAGTTAAAATTCTTGGCATTGTTAATTGAATTTTAGAATAAACTTATTTTAGTTAGGAGGCAAAAGTAAGGTTAAAATTCATCAAACGAAAGAAATTACTACATTCGCATATATGATAAAGTATATACTGTTCCCTTTACGATTAATTTGGAGAATTTGGTTTTACATTTTAATAATAGTCACAGTACTATTAATGTCTCCATTTGTTTTAGTGTTGTTATCTGATGAAAAATATTACGAAACTTTTTGGAAATTAATGAGAGCATGGTCTTTTGTACTTATTTATGCCATGGGATTTCGATTGAAATCTGACATAAAAGAAGAGTTAAAGCCTGGTAAAAGTTATATGTTTATTGCCAATCATGCGTCGTTGTTAGATCCATGGATTATGATAGCACTGAGTAAAAATCCGATTTTGTTTGTTGGAAAAAAGGAATTGGTAAAATTACCTGTTTTTGGTTATTTTTATAAGAAGGCTGTAGTAATGGTCGATAGAAAAGATCCTAAAAGTAGAAAAGAGGTATATGCAAGAGTAAAAAAGCGTTTGGACGATGGATTGAGTATTGGAATTTTTCCTGAAGGCTTAGTTCCTACGGAGAATATAATATTAGCACCATTTACAAATGGAGCTTTTAGCCTATCCATAGAATATCAGATGGAAATAGTTCCTCAAATTTATTTTGATGCAAAGAGATTGTTCTCTTGGGATTTTTTCAAGGGGAGCCCGGGTACTTTTAGAGTTAAACAGAAAGAGTTTATTAAAACAGAAGGTTTAACAATGGAAGATAAAGAAAGCTTAAAAAAGCAAACATTCGATATGGTATATGACGAATTAATTGAAGATGAGTTATATATGAAAGATACTAATAGACCTAATAATGAGCGAGAATTTAAATCACCGTTATAGCGATAAAGAAGAAAGATTAAATGTTATTACCCATGGATTTGGAATGTTCATGAGTGTTATAGGTTTGTTTTTTTTAATATTTAAATCTTTTACATATTCAGGGTTTTGGAATCGAGCAAGTTTTGTTATTTATGGTGTAAGTATGATTGTACTTTATGCCGCTTCTACTTTCTATCATGCGGCTAAAAAACCTTCTTTAAGAAGAAAACTAAATATATTCGATCATGCAGCAATATATGTGCTCATTGCAGGTAGCTATTCTCCTTTTTGTATTGTAGTTCTAAATAATGACTTCGGATGGTATATGTTCTTATTTGTTTGGACTTGTGCTTTGCTAGGAGTAATCTTAAAATTATTCTTTACAGGCAGGTTTGACAAAATTTCAACGTTTTTGTATTTATTAATGGGTTGGCAGGTGATGTTTTTTATAAAACCAATCATGAATAACTTACCGTTAGAAGGACTTTATTATTTAATGGCTGGAGGAGTTGCTTATACGTTAGGAGCTATTTTGTATTCTATAAGTAGAATACCATATAATCACGCAATTTTTCATGTATTTGTGCTTTTTGGAAGCTTTTTTCACTTTATGACAATATTTTTCTATATTTAGAAAAGTATGCTGCTTGATGTAAATTCACTGTTTTATTCTTGGATTCGAGGAGGAATTCTTCTTCTACTATTATATCATTTTGTTTTTTATTTAAAAAATAAAGAGGAGGTCTATAAGTACTATTCAATTTATCTTTTTGGAATATTTATTTTTTTGATTAAAGATGTTTTTACAGGAGAGTTCATGTCTTGTGTATATGAGTATTTGGTTTTTTCAATCCAGTTTATTGCATTCTCTTTTTATATACATTTTACAAGAAAGTTATTGAACACAGAAGAAGATTATCCAAAATGGAATAAAGCAGCTATTAAAGTGTCTAAAGTTTTATTAGGAATAGCAATTGTATTACTTCTTGTGCAGGCTTTTTTGGGATTTGAAATACAGAAACAAGTATTACTTTATGGTGCGCCTATATTTTCAATTGGTTTAATAGGAGGGCTAGCATATGTAGAGATTATCAAAACAAAAGCAGGTATTTATTCTTTAATAGGTTCAATAGTATTAATATTTGGAGCCAATATTACAGCAATTAAAATTATAAAAGGAGAATCGTTTTTAATCGATTTAAAAGCACATAGTATGTTTTACTTTTTTATCGGAATTTTAATACAAACGATCATTTATGCGTTTTTAATTGCAGATGTTTTAAAGAAAATTGAAGTCGAAAAATCAAGAATAGAGCTTAATTTACATAAAAAATCTTCGCAATTATATGAACTAAAAATGACGGCTTTTAAGAATAAAATGAACCCTCATTTTTTGTTTAATTCATTAAATTCAATAAATAATTATGTTATTCAGAATAAAAAAGAAGAAGCATCTAAGTTTATTGCGAAATTTTCAAGTTTAATTAGGAAGGTTTTGCAAACCACAGATGAGGTTTATATATCACTTGCAGAAGAATTACGCATTTCAGAGTTGTATATTAACATAGAATTAGCTAGATTGAGACATAATTTCTCATATCAAATAAATATTGATGAAAGAATTGATGTCGAGAAAGTAAAAGTCGTTCCATTATACTTACAACCTTTTGTAGAAAATGCCATTTGGCATGGTTTGAGTGTACAAGACGGTGAAAAAAACTTAATTATTAATATTAAAGAAAACGATAGTTTTATTGTAACTGAAATTATCGATAACGGCATTGGATTTGAAGAGTCATTACATAGAAAAAAGACTCAAGGAATTCAACGCAAGTCCTTTGGAATAAAAACAGTAAAAGATAGATTAAATTTAATTTATACCCCCCATAATATTTCTATAGAGATTAATGAAGTTAATGAGAAGGAAAGTAAGGGTACTATAGTCACCATTACTTTTCCTAAGGAAAAAAAGTAAAATTAAAGGTATATGTTAAAAATCGTAATTGTTGACGATGAAAAAGATGCGTTAGAAGCTCTTGAATGGAAAATTAATAAGTGCATTACTGATGAAGTTTCAATAACCAAATGTAGTTCCCCGGTTATAGCCGTAGACTTGGTTAAAGAATTAAAACCACATCTCGTTTTTTTAGACATCCAAATGCCCGAAATGGATGGGTTCTCTTTTATTGAAAAATTCAATGAAAGGAGTTTTGAAGTAATTTTTACAACTGCCTATGATGAATATGGCATAAAGGCAGTAAAGGCTAAGGCTTTAGATTATCTATTAAAACCCATCGATATTGATGAGCTAACTTTGGCAATGATTAAGCTTAAAAAAGTCTTGAAGAATAAAGCTTATGATGAGGTTCCAGCAAAAATTAATATTCAAGCAGATGGTAAGGTATATTTAATACCAAAAGAAGATGTATTGTATTTAAAATCTGATAAGAGTTATACTACTATTAACTTAACTAGTGGTAAGAATATTATTGCAACCAAGACATTAAAAGAGATTCAAAAGAAGTTTACCTGTCCGGAATTTGTAAGAGTACATAATTCGTATGTAGTTAATTTGAATTATGTAATTGAGTATAATAAAGGAGCCAATGAGTTGACTTTAAATGACGGAACAATTGTAGCTGTAAGTAGAAGTAAAAAGAATGAGGTAATTAATGCTTTGAACATAGATAAATAATGTTGGTAGATATAAACTCAACTTTTTACTCATGGATAAGGGGAGGTGTGTTTTTACTACTCTTAAGTAATTTTGTGGTCTTTCTTAAGAATAAAGAAAACCTTAACAAATATTTTAGCTTATACCTTTTCGGGATTTTCATCTATTTGCTTAAAGGAACCATACATAATGAGTTTTTTTTAAGTGTTTTTGAATTTACAAATGTTTCTTTGTGTGCTTTTTCCTGTGGATTTTATTTAAATTTTATTCGTGTTTTACATAACTCAAAAGAAGAGTATCCTAAGTTTGATAAGATGGCGAAATCATTTAAAGATCAAATGTTTATTCTTGGATTTGTGTTTTTGGGGATAAACTTGATTTTTGGGTATGATTTTTTATTAAAAACTTTAGTATACATCGTTCCAATATATGTTACTTTGGTTATTGTTGGGTTGGCAAAAACTAAAATTATTATTGAGAACGAAGGGATATATTCACTGATAGCTTCTTGGTTTTTTTTTGTTACAGTTGTTATTTCTGTTTTAAAGGATTATGGAAAAATAGAGTTTCTAAATGCTATTGAAGTTCACCCAATGTTTTTTGTATTTATAGGGATTATTGTTCAAACAATAATTTATACTTTTTTAATTGCAGACACGATACAAAGGGTATCTATAGAAAAGAATATGATAGAGCTTAATTTGGCTCGAAAAACGGCACAGTTGTACGAGTTAAGAATGACTGCATTTAAAAACCAATTAAAGCCTCACTTTTTATTCAATTCTTTGAATTCCATAAATAATTATGTAATTCAAAATAAAAAAGAATTGGCTTCTGACTATATAACCAAATTTGCCAAGCTTATTAGAAAAGTATTACAAACTACAGAAGAGGTTACTATATCACTTGAAGAAGAATTGAGAACAGCCGAATTATATATTAAACTTGAGCAATCTAGATTACGACACTCTTTTAAATATGATATAAAAATAGATGATTCAATCATGGTTGAAAATGTAAAAGTAGTTCCACTATTTACACAGCCTTTTATTGAAAATTCTATTTGGCATGGCTTGAGTTTAAAAGAGGAAGGACACTTAGTATTAAATGTAATAGATAAAGAAGACTTAATTCTAGTAGAGATAATAGACAATGGTTTAGGATTAAGTAATACCTCTAAAAAAAGAAAAGAACATAAATCATTTGGTATTGACACTGTAAAAAACAGAATGAATTTAATTTATGGTGAAGAAAATGTTCAAATAGCTATTCATAACTTATCAGAGGAGAATTATTTAAAAGGGACTAAGGTGTCGATCTTTTTCCCAAAAACTATATAAAATGGAATTATTAGATATAACATCAGCTTTTTATTCATGGATAAGAGGAGGATTGTTAGTATTATTTGTGTATCATTTTGTTATCTATCTTCAAAACAAAGATGATGTACATAAATATTATAGTATCTATTTATTTTGTTTAACCGTATATATCATTAGAGATGCCTTTACAGATCCTCAGGTACAGTATTACTATCAATATATAAGCTTTTCAATTCAATATATGGGTTACGCCTACTTTGTTGCGTTTTGTAGAAGTTTAGTCAATTGTAAAAAACACTTTCCTAAACTAGATAAAAATGCAAAAAGACTGTCGTATGCATTGTTTGGTTTTTCTTTAACACTCGTTTTGGTTCAGTATTTTTTTGGGTATGAAGTACAAAAAAAAGTAGTGGCTTACTCTGTTCCGTTTTCTTCATTTTGTGCATTTTACGTGTTTTATATTCTATCGAGAAGAAAAACCAGGCAGGTTAAATACTTATTGGTAGGAGCTATATTGTTTCTAATTTTCGCAAATATTAGTTCTATCAAAATGGTTAAAGGGGAGTTTTATTTAATAGACTTTAAGGTGCATAGAATGTTTTACTATTTCGTAGGAGCTATTATTCAAAGTACGATTTATGCCATTTTAATTGGAAATTATTTTAAAGAAATTTCAGAGAAGAAAAGAGAAGCTGAGATTAATTTATTAATGCAAAGTAACCAAATTTCTAAATTAAAGATGACAGCTCTAAAGAGTCAGATGAATCCTCATTTCTTGTTTAATTCATTAAACTCGATTAATAACTATGTGATTCAGAATAAGGTAGATGAAGCGTCAAACTATATAACTAAGTTTTCTTCACTGGTTAGAAAAGTTTTACAAGCAACAAATGAAAACACAATTTCATTAGAAGAAGAACTACAAATAATATCCATTTATGTAAAACTTGAGCAGATGAGGTTAAAAGGAAATTTCACTGTTGATCAAAAAATAGATAAGGATATCGATCTAAAAAAAATAAGAGTGGTTCCTTTATTTATGCAACCTTTTATTGAAAATGCCATTTGGCACGGGTTAAGTCTTAAAAAAGGAACAAAAAAACTAAGCATCAATATCAAAAAGGTGCATGACCGAATAGAGGTAAAAATAAAAGACAATGGAATAGGTATAGAGGCTAGTAAAAAAAGAAAATCACATCATTCAGTAAAGAAGAAATCATATGGTATTAATATCGTGAAAGAAAGAATGCGATTAATGTATGATGAGCATTATGATATTGTTATAGAAGAAATTCATGCTGAAAATGAAACTGGAACCCTTGTGATTATTGCATTTCCCTTCGGTTAAAAGAACCAAAAATTGCTAAATAAGTGTAATTTATTAAGAGATTACTACCAAATATTAAATGTGCTCAATTGGCGCGCTTAGCATGCGTATCTTTGAACTATGTTTTAAGGGGGAATAACCTGAGAATAAATCTGTGGGGGGCTAACTCAGGTTGTTAAAAAGAAGAAGGTTAAAAGTGAAGACTTTTAACCTTTTTTCTTTTACCATTTTGAAAATGGGTTTTTACTAAGATTAGAATTGTAATATTTTTCAAGACCGGTTACTTCTCTACCTAACCAATTTGGTTTGGTAAATTTTTCATTTTCGGATGAAAGCTCTACTTCAGCAACAGTTAATCCTTCATTTTCTCCTAAAAAAACATCCACCTCATAAAGATGATTATTTACCTGGATTTGATATCTGTATTTTTCAATAATGCCTTCTTCACATAATTCGAGTAAACTTTTAGCTTCTTCCAACGGTATTTCTTTTTCCCATTCAAAACGTGTTGTTCCACTCTGATTTGAAGGACCTTTAATAGTTAGAAAGCCTTGGTCGTTTTTAACACGAACGCGTACTACTCTATTTTTATTCGAATTTAAGAAACCTTGTTTTATATAATCTTTCTTGTTTGCTTCTTTTTCAAAAGCATCTGAAAGCACTAAAAACTTTCTTTCAATTTCTACTGACATATTTTATATAAATGAAATTTGTACGAAAGTATTATTTTTTATCAATAACAATTAAATACCTTTGAGCAAAATTATTGTAATCAATGTCTGTAATAACTTCTAAAGCTATTGTTTTGAGTGCTATTAAATATGGTGACACAAGCTTAATAGTAAAATGTTTTACAGCGTTAGAAGGAGTTAAAACATACCTAGTAAAAGGAGTGTTAAAGTCTAAAAAAGGAAAATTTAAACCTTCCTATTTTCAACCATTAACTCAAATTCAAATAACTGCCAATAATTATTCTAAAGGAACTTTATACACGTTTAAAGAGGTACAGGTAATTAATCCGTATTTAACAATACATACTTCAGTAATAAAGCAAACAATCCTTATGTTTTTGTCAGAAGTATTGTCCAATATTATTCAAGAAGAAGAAGAGAATAAATCACTTTATATTTATATTGAAACTGCGCTCATATGGTTAGACACACACACAGAAGTTTCTAACTTTCATTTACTTTTTTTATTAAACCTCTCTAAGTTTTTAGGTTTTTATCCAGATGTGTCTGAAAAAGATAAACCTGTTTTTAGTTTGATAGATGGTCGTTTTATTAACTCGAGCTATGAAAAATTAATCATATCAGGAGATAAACTTTTACTATTTAAAAGTCTATTAGGCATAAATTTTGATGCAATAAACACAATTTCTTATAACAAGGAAGAAAGACAAGTAATTCTTCAGGTAATAATTCAGTATTTTGAATTACATTTGGAGGGTTTTAAAAAACCAAAATCATTAGCAGTATTAGAAGCGGTGTTTAGTTAGATTATGAGGCAAACCATCATTTTATTTTTTTTATTATTTATAACACAAGTTTTTTCACAAACCCTTACAGTACTTGATGGTGAAACAGGAAAACCTATTGAAACGGTTACTGTTTTTAATGAAGACAGGTCTAAATCAGGAATAACAAATTCAGATGGAATAGTTGATATCTCAAAGTTTGAATCTCAAGAGGTGTTAATTTTTTCACATGTAGCTTATGCTGAATTGCGCATTAAAAAAATCACCTTAAGACAGAATAGTTTTGAAATTTTCCTTTCAAAAAACTCAGAGCAGTTAGATGAAGTAGTCGTTTCTGTTTTTAAGAATAAGGAAAAAGCAAATAGAATAGCAGAGCAAATTGCTGTCATATCTTCAAGAGAGATCGAAAGAGTGTCACCTCAAACATCTGCTGACTTATTGGCAAGTGTTCCTGGAATTAAAATTCAAAAATCTCAGTTTGGAGGAGGAAGCCCTGTTTTACGAGGGATGGAAAGTAATCGTGTACTATTGGTAGTAGATGGTGTTCGAATGAACAACGCTATTTATAGAAAAGGGCATTTGCAAAATTCAATTACTGTTGCTCCGAATATGTTAGATAGAACAGAAGTGGTATTTGGGCCATCTTCAGTAATTTATGGTTCTGATGCTTTAGGAGGTGTTATTCATTACTATACAAAAACACCAAAATTATCTGAAAAAGGAAAGGTAAGCGGAAGCGCTTTTTTACGATATAGTTCAGCAAATAATGAAGTTACTAATGTAGTTTCTGCTGAATTGAGTTTTAAAAAATGGGCATCTTTCACAAGTGTGTCACATAGCAATTTTGGTGATTTAAGAATGGGGAAAAATCGTTCTCATGGTTTTGAAGCTTGGGGAAAGGTTAATTTTTATTCTAATAATTTTAATGGAAATTATACTGAGAATCCAACCATAAATCCGAACCCAAATATTCAAAGAAATACTGGATATAGTCAAACAGATGTTTTACAGAAGTTTTATGTTCCTCTATCAAAAAATACCGATTTCAAACTTAATGTTCAATATTCTACGTCTTCAGATATTCCACGATTCGATCGATTAACAGAGACAAAGAACGGAGCGTTGAAATTTGCTGAATGGTATTATGGTCCGCAAGAAAGATTGTTAATCTCACCTCAATTAGAGATCAATCCGAAGAAAAAATGGATGGAGAAAGGAATTATTACGTTGGCTTATCAAAATATTAAAGAAAGTCGTATTCAACGAAAATTTGGGAGTTTAGAACGCACATACAGAGAAGAAACGGTTGATATTTTTAGTATTAATGGAGATTTTACAGTTCCATTAGCAAAAAAACGAAATTTAGGATACGGATTTGAAGTGGCATATAATGAAGTAGATTCAAACCCGTTTGGAAGAACTTTAGTAGTAAGAGATAATGAAATCGTTGGTTTTGGTGACAATTTCGCAGTACAATCTCGATACCCAGATGGCGGAAGTAGCTATTTAAGTTCAGCTTTTTATTTAGACTATAGACAAGATATAAATAGCAAATCTACTTTAAACACTGGGCTTAGAGGAACACATACCGTTTTGAAGGCAAGATGGATTGATGAAACTTTTATAGATGTTCCACAAAATGATATTCGATTAAATAATCAATCATTAACTGCTACGGTTGGGTATGTATATAAACCAACAAAAAATTGGCAGTTTAATAGTGTTATTTCTTCCGGTTTTAGATCGCCAAATATTGATGATGTAGGTAAAATCAGAGAAAAGAATGGTCTTTTAACCATGCCAAATACAGAATTGGGAGCTGAGTTTGCATATAATTTTGAGATTGGATTGCAAAAATATTTTAATGATAGAAAGTTTAGAATAGGATTAAACGCTTACTATACAATTATAGATCAAATTATTATTAAAGATCGATTGTTGGAAAATGTTTCAATAGTCTATGACGGAGAAACGTTTAACTCTAGCGAGGGAACTATTTTAACAAATCAGAATAGAGGAAGAGCATATGTAACTGGTTTTACTGGAAGCTTTCAAGGAAAATTATTTAAAAATTGGAAAGCATCTGGGTCTGTAACATATACCAAAGGACATACATTTCATAAAGACTGGTTAACGAGTGGACCTTTGTCATCTATTCCACCATTATTTGGACGATTTGATTTAGACTATGTTAAAAACAATTTTGAGGCAGGAGCGAATTTAATTTTTAATGCTAAAAAAGGAATTGAAGATTATAATATTGGAGAAGGTATAGACAATCATCAACAAACTCCAATTGTAAATCCAAATGCAACAGAAGATATCGATAAATACTATGGAACCCCAGCTTGGTTTACTGTGGGCTTATATGGTAAATATCAATTAAATAAAAATATGGCCTTACAAGCTCAAATTCAAAACTTGTTTGACGAACATTATAGAGAATTTGCCTCTGGAGTTTCGGCAGCAGGACGTAATATTTCAATATCTTTGCAAACTAATTTTTAAGCCAAAAAAATGATTAATATTTTTAAGTTAGTAAGCTGGTTAGAAGGAATATCTTATATCTTATTGCTGTTTATAGCAGTGCCAATTAAATACTTATATAACAATCCTGAATATGTAAAAATGTTAGGAATGCCACATGGTATTTTATTTGTTGCATATATAGCCTTAGCCGTTTTGTTAAAAATGGAATTAAAATGGGATAATAAATCTTTCGGAATGGTATGTTTATTATCTATACTTCCTTTCGGAACTTTTTTTGTGGGTAAATACTTGAAAAAATAATATTATCCTCCACTAACTGGTGGTATAATCGCCACTGTATCATTTTCTTTTAAAAGAACACTATCATTAGCATAAGTCTCATTGACTGCTATAGCATATGAGTTAAGCTTATATAATGCAACAAATTTTTCTTGAAGTAGGCTTTTAAAAGAAGCAATATTGGTGTTATTAGGAACTTCAAGAGTCGTCTCTGAAGTTCCTAATAAATCAGTTGCAGCACCAAAAAGTAATAAAGTAATTTTCATACTACAAAATTACAATTTTATTCCAAAAACAACTCTGTTTTCACCTTGCCCATTAATGTTAGATCTAACAAAATCTACACGCAAGAAACGCCACTTTCCAAAACCAATATTGTCTAATCCAATGGTATATTCACTATACGGTTTATTACCTGCTGTAAATAGCCCTTTAGCACCTGCAACTAAGTGAAAATTTAACTTATTTACTAAAGGGATTTTACTTAATAAAGCTCCTTTAAAGTTGTATTCACCATGTAATTCGCCAAATTTATCGTTTGAGCTTAATTGGTAGTATGGTAGCGCTAAAAACCCGTTTATATAGTTGTTGTTTGGAGCAATTAACAAACGATTTCCACTAAAATGAGCATAATCCATAAATGGAATATCTTTTTGTTCTAAGAACATCCCTCCTTTTGCTCTATATTGAAATTCACCCCAATTACCCATTGAGATATCTTGATGTAGTTGAGAGAATATTAAATCAGAATTCCATTCGCTGTTTTCAGAACCGAAGTTTTTACGATAACCGATATATAAAGATGGATACTTGTTATTTCCAATATTGAATTTACTGTTAGGATATGATAAATACTTTTGTCCAAAAACAATATTAGCACCTAGATTAAAACTCCACATTTTATGAGGTGTAAAAGAGCTTGTGAAATTGGTAGGCTCTTGCGGGTTGTTAGAAGTATATTCAACATTACTTTTCGGAAACATAACATAGTCTGTAGTATTGAATAAAGGCTTTCTATCAGCAAACTCAAGTGAACTATTCAATCGGATACCATTTGTGACTTCTTGTGAAAAAGAAACTTTGGCAAAATTCTTTTCATAAATCTTCATATAGTTTCTTTCAAAAAGAACAGAGCTAATTGTATTCCAAAATTTAGAAATAGGTTGTTTAGCGTCAAATTGAGCAATGGTATTACCTCCAGAGATGTTTAATATAGGACGTGTTGTATTGTTCCATTTATAAAAAAAGTAACCAGTAGGTCTTATCTCTTTATCAGATAAGCCATAATTTACATTGGCTCCAAAGCCAAAGTTTTTACCTTTTTTATTTAGTGTTTTATAATAGCTCGCACCTAAAGAGGTATTCCAACCTTGAACGGTGTTAAAGCTAATATCTTCAATTGGAGAAGATACATCTACCGACCATTTTTCGTATGAATTTCTATAAGAATATCCAGAGAGAACATTTAGAATTTTAAATTTATTTCTTTTGGTATCTACAGAGTCTAAGTATTTTTTAGACTTTCTTATTGTTTTAATACTGTCTTTTAGTTGGTAGTCAGAAACTTCTTCTTTTGTCAAAGCAACTGGACGTATTTTATTCCAATAGACAGAATCTTTTTCTGTAGCGTTCTCTGCAAAAGATAAAATCTCACTTCCAAAGGATGAACCAGTAAAATTAGGAGTGAAATTGTAATTAGAATAAGCGGCAGAGAAACGACCGTTAAAATTAAAACCAAACATTCCTGCTTTAAAGTCAATAGTTTGAGTAACAGGAACCCAAGCTTTGTTTTTAGGAGAGAAGTTATAATTTTGTTTAATGTTTAAAGAATCAATCATCGGCATGCTTACCTGGTTTCCAGTAATAATCACATCGGTTCCATAAATGGCCCAAACATCTTCAACTATATAAATAAAACCACTAAACACACGATCATTTTTACGTTTTGGAAGTAGTTGTATCTTATTAATTAGATTACCACTTTTATCATAAAATACTCCAACGAGTTTATAGTTGTAATAACCAAAAGCTCCATTAGCAATTGGTGAAACCATTTGAGCTTCTGCTAAATTGAATGAGTTCTCGTAAAAGTTGAAATTTACTTCTTCAGCCTGATTAAAACTAATACCGTTATCACTTCCTGAAACTTTAGAAGCAATGATGTGTTCTTTGAAGTTTCTAGGCTTTTTTTGAAAAGATATTTTTGAAATAGTTTCAGAAAGGTATACAATACCACTTCGAGTTGAATCTAAACCACCTCCCATATCTCCAATTTCTTGACCTAGGAATTTTTTAGGAAGGTTTTTTACTTTAAACAAACCACGAGAATAAAAGTCGGCTTTATATTGGGCAAATCTATCCGTGTTCTTCTGTTTGCTAGCAATAGTATTTCTTATAATTCTATTTGCTGGATTCTCAGTTGAAGAAATTTGAACTTCATCTAAAGCAACTTCTTCTTCTGAAAGTTGAACATTTAAAACAAAAGGAAAAGATGAAACATCAACTGTTCTTTTAACTGTTTTATATCCCAAAATTTGAAAAACAATAGTGTGTTTTCCTTTTTTGGTAAGCGCGAGTTCATAATCACCATTATCATTGGTAGTTGTACCAGTTATAGATTTTTGTAAATACACACTTACAAATGATAAAGGTTGGTTTTTTGTGTCGGTTATTTTTCCTCTAACTTGGGAAAAAGAAACAAAAGAAAAGGCTAAAAATAATAGCGTAATGTTTTTTTTCATAGTTGGTTATGGTTGAAATCTGCAACAAACATAGATGATGTAGATTCCGGTTTATGTTTAAAAGCTGTTAAATTAATTACAAAGAATTCTTAAACAGTTAGACGCAAAAAGGAGCGGAATAGTTGCCTAAAACTAATTTCCACCCTCTTTTTTTTCAGTTTTCTTTTTTTTCTTACCAAAGAGTCCTCCTAGAACATCCGTAACTTTCTTAACTGTTTTGTCTGTTCCTTTAGTTTCGCTACTATCCTTTTTAGTGCCACCTAGTAATTTTCCTAAAGTATTGTTAACAAGGTTGTCTTTTTGTTGTTGAATTAATTTCTGAGTAAGTTTAGAAACAGATGAAGACAAATCAGTGCTAACACTAGGGCTTGTCATATTACCAGTAATGTTTGCTGTTACTGGAACAGTTATATTTTGGTCTTTAGCACTCATTTTTGTCAATAAACCTTGTACCTCCGATCCTAAATATTTAGCAGGAACATCTAAGGTAACATTATAATTCATGTTTTGGTCAAAACCATGACTACCGCCAATATTAATTCCTATGTCTTTATATTTTAAGTTAAAAGGTTTCACCTGTACCTGTCCTTCTTTAAATGATAAATGAGTTTTAATATCTGATAAATCTAACTTGGTTAAATCAATAAATGATAGTTTGTCATTTAATAAACTTAAAGCTTTGGTGTTTTTAGTATTTATTTTTGTTGTTAATAACTCTGCCAAAGCATTTCCTGAGATTGAAGTTAAATTAGGAGTAAAGTCTTTATTTAAATTTCCTGATAAATTAATTTCAGAATTTAGTTTTCCATCCATTGCTCCAGCGATAGGACTTAATGCTTGTAATAAATCTAGGCTGGTAAATGATTGGGAAATATCAAAAGACTTAATACCTAAATCCAGATTAAATTTAGGTGTTTTTTGTTGGGTATTTACTTCTCCATTAAGAGCTATTCTACCTTTAAAAATATCTGCATTTACATCTTTTAAAATTGCTTTTTCGTCTTTTAGTAATAACTTTCCTTTTACATTGTTAAGCGTTAGGTTATCGTAGTATACCTTTTTTGCATCTGCAGTTACAGAGCAATCTAAAAACGCAGGGATTTTTAAACTTTCAGTAGGCGTTTCTTCTGAAGGAGTCTCTTCTTGTTTTTTAGGAGTTTCTGAAGTGTTTTCTTGCATAAAATCACTTACATAAAAATTAGAAGAACTTACGTTGAAGTTTCCTTGCAACTTTTTGTTTGAAAGTAAGAATCCTAATACGTTTTTAAGAGATCCAGTAGCATTTAAATCACTTTTACCTGTCGTAGCATTAAACTTAGTTAAGGATGCTGTAGTAGGAGTAAAGTTAATCTTTGTGTTTTTAATATTAATTGGGTTTACCACATCTTCGGAAGAAAAAACAAAATCACTTACTTCAATAGATCCATCATTTTTAATACGCTCTGGGGTATTGTTCTGAATTGCTTTTACATCGAACTTAGAATGTAAATTAGCCTTTAAAATTCCACTTAGTTCGTTTTTTAAATCTACAGGATAAGCTTTGTTGATATTGGCTAAATTTAAAGTTCCATTCACACGAACATTCACCAATGGATTACTAGTTAAATTATGAACACTTCCATTTCCTGAAAAGGTGTCTTCATCAATTTTAAAAGCTACATTGTCAAAACGAACAAAAGTATCCTCTGTTTTACCAGTCTTGTTTTTTAGTTGTGCTTTTAAATGAATATTACTCACCGTTTTCGGTAGGTCAGGATATTTAAAAGAAGCATTGCTTGAGGCTACTGCAATGTCTAAATTAGGAATATGATTGTTGTCGATAATACCATGTACTTTTCCAGTTACGCTAAAATCTCCTGATGTTTTTACTGAGGAGATGTTTTTAGCATATTGCTCTGGAATCAGCGCTAAGAAATTTTTAAAATCAGAAGTAGGAGTTTTAAAGTTGATATCCACTTCTTGATTATTCTTGTTTATTTGAACAAAACCATCAAAAACTAAAGGCAAGTTGTTGATTTTTGCTTCATTTTTTAAAAAAGAGAATTTGCTATTTATCAAATCCATTCCTAAAATAGCATCCAATTCTACTTTTTGATTCTTTACATAAGAGTTATCATCCATCCCGAACGAAACCATAGTTGAGGTTTGCGTATTTAATTCTGAATTAGATTGCGAAAAATCTCCGCTACCTGAATGATTGAAGTCGGTTAAAGCCAATTGAATTTTTCCCTTTTTATCATTGTAAGCAATTTCAGAATTAGAGATTTTATACGAATTGAAAGAAAGTCCAAAATTAGAAGGCTCTTCATTTGAAGTAGTAGTTGTTTTATTTTCTGAAGGTTTTGCGATGTCGTAGTTTGCAATACCTATTTCATTTACTAAAACATTCACCTTGGCATTGTCAATTTCAAAAGACTTGATATTTAATTGTTCAGAACTCTTTTTGAAAAGCTCCGTCAATTTAAGCTCTAAACTAACATCTTTAGCATATAAAAGCGTATCTCCTTTAAAAGGTTTGTCGTTAATGATAGAAACATTAGAAAGCTGTACCGAAGCATTTGGAAAATCACGAATTAAACTCAGATTTGCATCTGAGAAATTAAATTCAGCCGTAATATTATTGTTAACCGTTTTCTTTACCAACTCTACTATTTTATCTTGAAATAAGAACGGAACGGAAATTAGTATGATAAATAAAGTTGCTATAACGGTTAGTCCTATTTTGTATATTTTCTTCATCAATTAATGTTTTTTAGAATTTAAGGGAACTTTAATGATTGATTTTATGAGTCTAAACTACTTTTATTCAGAAATAAACCCCACAAAAATCAATCCTATTTTTATTACTAACGTACAAAGTTCTATAATTATTTGTTAAGTAGAAGTGAATAAAACTATAAAGTAAAGTTTTTGGTAATTTTGCACCATTAAAAATACATCTTTTGAATCAAAAACAGCAATATTCACAATTTATAAAAGAACAGGCTAAAAGGCTGGGGTTTTTGGAGTGTGGTATTGCCAAAGCTGAATTTTTAGAAGAACAAGCCCCTCGATTAGAACAATGGCTACAGAATGATTTTCATGGACAAATGCATTATATGGAAAATCATTTCGATAAGCGTTTAGATCCGAGACTATTGGTAGATGGAGCTAAATCGGTTATTTCACTTTCTTATAATTATTACCCGCAAGAATTACAGCAAGAAGGAAGTTGTAAGATTTCAAAATATGCATACGGGCAAGATTATCATCAGGTGATAAAAGAAAAACTTCGTGAGTTATTACAATTGATAAATGATGAAATAGGAGAAGTTTCAGGTCGTTGTTTTGTAGATTCTGCTCCTGTGTTAGAGCGCGCTTGGGCAGAGAAAGCAGGGCTGGGTTGGAACGGAAAACATACTTTACTCATTCAAAAACAACAAGGGTCTTTTTTCTTTTTGGCTGAATTAATTATCGATTTAGACTTGGCCTATGACGAGCCTTTTCAAACAGATCATTGCGGAAAGTGCACACGTTGCATAGATGCATGTCCAACGCAAGCCATATTGCCAAACAATACTGTTGATGGAAGTAAGTGTATTTCCTATTTAACTATTGAGTTAAGAGATGCAATTCCGACTGAATTTAATGGGAAGATGGACGATTGGATGTTTGGTTGTGATGTTTGTCAAGATGTATGTCCGTGGAATCGATTTTCAAAATCTCATAGTCAACCATTATTTAATCCACAAGAAGGATTGTTAGATATGACTAAACGTGATTGGGAAGAACTAACACAAGAAACATTTAGCAAGGTGTTTAAAAAATCAGCTGTAAAAAGAACAAAGTTTAAAGGATTGTCTAGAAACATAACTTTTATAAAAAACAAAGACAGGTAATTAAACCTGCCTTTGTTAATGTAAAAACGCTACTTGGGGTCAGTTTCGCCGAAGAAAAACCAATTGAGCCCTTTTTTTAATTTGCTCACTTTTTCTTCTGGAACCTGTTCTTCTTGTTGTTTGTTTTCTTTGATAGTTTCTTCAGCAAATAGGTCTATTACGAATTCATCGTAGCTTTTACCCACTTCTTCATTTAAATAAGCATTAAAATAAAGTTCACTTGCTTTTTCACCTTTTAAATGTTCTATTTCTAATAAGGTTTTATATAACGGTTCTATTTTTTTGATTACTCCATCTGGAACAGCTTTTCTTCGTGCGGTGTAACCAGAGATTTCATTGTTTTCATCTTTGTCAATCGTAAAATCTGTGATTACCCAATAATATTTTCCAGATTTAGTAAGGTTTTTAACGATAGCATGGTAGTTTTCTCCTTTTTTTAGAGCTCCCCATAAAGCTTTAAAAGCTACTTTAGGCATGTCAGGATGCCTTATTACATTGTGAGGTTCTCCAACAAGCTCAACTTTGCTATAACCACATACTTCAGAAAAGATGTCGTTAGCGTATAAAATAGTACCGTAAGTATCTGTTTTACTTACAATGGTTTTTGTTTTGTCCCAATTAACTTCTTCATTAATTATTTGATTCGGGGGCGTGATAGTAGTCATAATTTTATGGTTATTTAAAATTTAATACAAATTTGGGTATGAATGATTGTAAAAAAAATGACTTATATCAGCTTTTTTAATCAAATACTGTGTATAAAGAATTGTTTCTTGAATCAACTTTATAAAAAAGAAGGTGCTTAAAACCAAAGTCTTTATATTTGTAGGTTCATTTAAACAAACAACTATTATGAGCGAATCAAGAAAAAGACGAGAAGCTTTATTGTATCATGCAAAACCAAAACCAGGGAAAATCTCTGTAGTTCCAACTAAAAAGTATGCGACACAACACGATTTATCTTTGGCGTATTCCCCTGGGGTTGCTGAGCCGTGTTTAGAGATTGCAAAGGATAAAAACAACGTATATAAATACACTGCAAAAAGTAATTTAGTAGCAGTAATATCAAATGGAACAGCAGTTTTAGGTTTAGGAGATATTGGTCCTGAAGCATCAAAACCAGTAATGGAAGGAAAAGGTTTATTATTTAAAATCTTTGCAGATATTGATGTTTTTGATATTGAAGTAGATGCAACTGATGTAGATAAATTTGTAGAAACTGTTAAAGCAATCGCTCCTACTTTCGGTGGGATTAATTTAGAAGATATCAAAGCTCCTGAAGCTTTTGAGATAGAAAGAAGATTAAAAGAGGAATTAGATATTCCTGTAATGCACGATGATCAACATGGAACGGCTATTATATCTGCAGCTGCATTAAAGAATGCAATTGAGATTAATGGTAAAGATATTTCAGAAGTTAAAATTGTGGTTAACGGAGCAGGAGCTGCAGCTATTTCTTGTACACGTTTGTATTTAGCACTTGGTGTTAAGAGAGAAAACGTTGTTATGTGCGATAGTAAAGGAGTAATTAGAAAGGATAGAGATAACTTAACTTCTCAGAAAGCTGAGTTTGCAACAGATAGAGATATTAGAACATTGGAAGAGGCTATGGTTGATTCTGATGTATTTATTGGACTTTCAAAAGGAAATGTAGTATCACCAGAGATGTTATTATCGATGGAGAAAAATCCTATCGTTTTCGCTATGGCAAACCCAGAGCCAGAAATTTCATATGATTTAGCGGTAGCGACTAGAGAAGATATTATCATGGCAACAGGTCGTTCTGATAATCCAAACCAAGTAAATAATGTATTAGGTTTCCCATTTATCTTTAGAGGAGCTTTAGATGTTAGAGCAACAAAGATTAATGAAGAAATGAAAATGGCTGCTGTACATGCTATTGCTGATTTAGCAAAGAAAACAGTTCCAGAGCAGGTGAACATTGTATATGATGAGGTAAGCCTTTCATTTGGAAAAGATTATATTATTCCAAAACCATTTGATCCAAGATTAATTTATGAACTTCCTCCAGCAATTGCTAAAGCAGCCATGGAGTCTGGTGTAGCGCAAGAGCCTATTACAGATTGGGATAAGTATATTGAAGAATTAATGGATCGTTCGGGAACTGGTAGTAAAGAAATACGTTTATTACATAACCGCGCAAAGAAGAATCCTAAACGTGTTGTATTTGCTGAAGCAGATCATTTAGATGTGTTAAAAGCAGCACAAAGAGTTTATGAAGAAGGTATTGGAATTCCAGTTCTTTTAGGAAATAAAGAGATTATTTTAGAATTAAAAGAAGAATTAGGTTTCGATGCAGATGTTGAAATTATAGATCCAAAAACGAGTGAAGAAAAAGAACGTCGTTATCGTTTTGCTGAAAAGTTTTGGGAATCTAGAAGAAGAAAGGGAATCACGTTATTAGAAGCACAAAAGTGGATGCGTGAGCGTAACTATTTTGCTGCAATGATGGTAAATAGTGGAGAGGCAGATGCGTTAATTACTGGGTATTCAAGATCATATCCTTCAGTAGTTAAACCGATGTTAGAATTAATAGAAAAAGACAAAGGAGTTACTAGAGTGGCAGCAACAAATATGATGTTGACCAAACAAGGACCAATGTTTTTAGCAGATACCACTATTAATATAAATCCTACAGCAAAAGACTTAGCTAAAATTTCGCAATTAACATATGTGATAGCAAAAATGTTCGGTATGAAACCTCATATTGCTATGTTAGGTTTTTCTAATTTTGGGTCTTCGAAATCGGAAAGTTCTGCTAAAATAAGAGAAGCGGTTTCATATATTCATCGCCATCATCCTAATGTAATTGTAGATGGAGAATTACAAGCTGATTTTGCTTTAAATCCAGAATTATTAGCAAAGGAATTTCCTTTTTCTAAGTTAAATGGGAAAAGAGCTAATATTTTAATATTTCCAAATCTTGAATCTGCAAATATCACTTATAAGTTAATGAAACAAGTTGATGGAGTGGAGTCTGTTGGTCCAATTTTGTTAGGAATGAGCAAACCAGTACATATTTTACAATTAGGAGCAAGTGTAGATGAAATGGTAAACATGGCCGCAGTTGCTGTTGTTGACGCTCAAAACAAGGAAAAAAAGAACAAATTATCTAAAAAAGAATAGACTTTTAAACCAGAATAATTTTTTCTACTTTAGACAACTCGAATTAAAAAGCGAATGATAACACAAATTAGGGGGAGACTTGTTGAAAAAAATCCTACAGATGTTGTAGTAGATTGTAACGGTGTGGGATACTTATTACATATTTCTCTGAACACATATTCTGCATTACCAAGTGAAGAAAATGTTGTGCTATATACACACTTATCAATTCGAGAAGATGCACATACGCTTTATGGTTTTATAAGTAAAGTGGAACGAGAGGTTTTTAAATTGTTAATCTCAGTTTCAGGAGTAGGACCAAGTACGGCCAGAACTATGTTGTCATCAATGACAACAGAAGACATTCAACAAGCAATAGCTTCAGAAAACGTAAAATTAATTCAATCGGTGAAGGGGATTGGAGCAAAAACTGCTCAAAGAGTTATTGTTGATTTAAAAGATAAAGTATTAAAAACTTTTGATTTAGAGGAGGTTTCAGTAGTTCAAGACAATACAAATAAAGAAGAAGCGTTATCTGCATTAGAGGTTTTAGGGTTTGCGCGTAAGCAGGCCGATAAAGTAGTTACGAATATATTAAAAGAGTCACCAAGTGCAACGGTTGAGCACTTGATAAAAATGGCTCTTAAAAACTTATAATTAAGGTTGGAAAAGACATTTCTTAATAAATTACTAACAGCACTTACTATCTTAGTAAGTGTTGTTTCGTTTTCACAAAGCACCCCGAAAGATAGTACACAAATTGTAAAAAAGGATTCGATTCCGCTTCAATATAACTTTAACTTTAATCAAAGCGGAAGCTTATTTTTAAATAACCCTTCTCAGATACACATTACTTATGATAAGTCTATAAATAAGTTTGTTTTAGTAGAGAAAATTGGAGACTACTACATAGGAACTCCGGTTTTTATGTCTCCAGCAGAATATGATAAATTCCGTTTAAAAAGCGATGTAAAATCCTATTTTAAGGAGAAAGTAAATGCATCAAGTGGTAGGAATAAAGGGAATAACAAAGCAAGAAAAAATTTACTTCCTAAGTATTATGTAAACTCAAAGTTTTTTGAATCTGTTTTTGGAGGAAATACGGTAGAAGTAATCCCTTCTGGACAAATTAATATTAAACTAGGAGCGATTTATCAAAAAAATGAAAACCCTCAAATATCTATAGAAAACCAAAGTAGTTTTACGTTCGATTTTGATCAACAAATAAGTGCCAGCTTACAAGCAAAAGTAGGAAAGCGTTTAACTGTTACTGCAAACTATGATACACAATCTACTTTTGATTTTCAAAATGTAATTAAATTAGAGTATACACCAACTGAAGACGATATTATTAGAAATATTGAAGCGGGTAATATAAGTATGCCTATAAAAAACTCCTTAATTAATGGAGCGCAAGCTTTATTTGGGGTAAAAACAGAATTACAATTCGGGAAAACCTATGTTACTGCAGCTTTTTCTCAACAAAACTCTCAATCTAAAACAGTAGTTGCCCAAGGAGGAGCTACTATAGAGCCTTTTGAGTTGAGAGCATCAGATTATGATAATGATCGACACTTCTTTTTATCTCAGTACTTTAGAGATTCTTATAAAGGAGCCTTAAAGAATTATCCGTTAATAAATAGCCCGGTTAATATTACAAGAGTAGAAGTTTGGGTAACTAATCAAACACAAAATGTAACTGATTATCGTAGTATTGTTGCTTTAGCCGATTTAGGAGAATCTGAAGATGTTAATGAGGTAAACCCAACGGAAGTTATTACTACTCCGGGAGCTATTAGCGCGAATGGAAGAACATTACCCTATAATGACGTAAATAATTTAGGAACTTTATTATCAGCAACCTCTGGAGGGATTCGTGATGTAGCTACTATTGATAATGCCATAAATGGATTAGGGATTCCTGCAAGACAAGGATTTAACTATTCGTATTTACAAAACGCAAGAAGATTACAACCAAACGAATTTAGATTACATCCACAATTAGGATATATTTCTTTAAACAGAAGGTTAAATGATGGTGAAGTATTAGCAGTTGCTTATGAATATACTGTTGTTGGTGCAAGAGATAGTGGAGGAGCTAGTAATGAAACAGTGTTCAAGGTAGGGGAGTTTTCTAATGATGGAGTAGTAGCGCCAGATAATATTGCTGTTAAATTATTACGAAGTGAAATTTTAAATACAGTAAGACCAAATACAGCTACGGCAACAACTTTAGGGGAGTCATTTCCAACATGGAGATTAATGATGAAAAACGTATATGCTATTGGAGCATTTCCGTTACAAAGAGAAGGATTCCGTTTTGAGTTATTGTATAGAAATGATCAAACAGGGACACTTCAAAATACCTTACAAAGTGCAGAGACTCCTAATGTAGCAAACGTACCATTATTAAGATTAGCTAGTTTAGATAGGTTAGACCAAAGTCAATATGCAATACCGAATGGAGATGGTTTCTTTGATTATGTGGAAGGTGTTACCGTTAATTCAGAAAGAGGATATGTTATTTTCCCTGAACCAGAGCCTTTTGGTGATGATTTAAAAGATGTTTTAACCAATGCGAATGATCAAAATAACTTTGTCTTTGAAGAACTTTACTTAACTACTAAAATCCAAGCTAAGAATGAATATCAAAATAAAGATAAGTTCTTCTTAAAAGGATATTTTAAATCAGAAACTAGTAGAGGTATATCATTAGGAGCATTTAATGTGCCAAGGGGATCAGTTAGAGTAACAGCAGGTGGAAGACAATTGGTAGAAGGTGTAGATTATGTGGTAGATTATCAATTAGGACGTGTACAAATCTTAGATCCAGGACTTGAAGCATCAGGAGTTCCAATTAATGCTTCTGTAGAAAACAATACTTTTTTCAATCAACAGCGTAAAACATTTATAGGAATAGATGTAGAACATCGTTTTTCGGAAAAGTTCACTTTAGGAGGTACATTTTTAAATGTAACAGAAAGACCAATTACTCCAAAAGTTAATTTAGGAGGAGAGCCTATTGATAATATAATGTTTGGTTTAAACTTAGATTATTCATCGGAAGCTCCATATTTAACCAAATTAGCAAATAAATTACCATTTGTAGAGACGGATGCACCTTCAAATGTTTCTGTAAGAGCTGATTTTGCGTATTTACTACCAGGATCTCCAAGTGGAATTAATGTAGACGGGACAGCAACTTCATATTTAGATGATTTTGAAGCATCTCAAATACCAATTACATTAACATCTCCGCAACAATGGTTTTTAGCGAGTACACCTGAATCGCAAGGATTGAATGGAGGTTTAGATGACTTAACATACAATTATAAAAGAGCAAAATTAGCATGGTATAATGTTGATCAATTATTCTATGGTAGTACAAATAGACCTGGGAATATAGACGAGAATGAATTGTCTAGGAATGAGGTTCGTCAAATTAGCTATAATGAATTATATCCAAATACAGATTTAGATATAACCCAACAAAACTTAGTTAGAACATTAGATTTAGCATTCTATCCATCAGAAAGAGGGCCTTATAATTATAACCCAGATGTTCAGGAAATTAATGTAGCTGAGAATAAAGTAATCTTAAGAACTCCTGAAGAAAACTGGGGAGGTATTATGAGACCATTAACAACGAATAATTTTGAACAAGCAAATGTTGAGTATATTCAGTTTTGGTTAATGGATCCATATGAAGGATATTCTATTTCACAAGAAGAAGGGCTTCCTGCTGGTTTAGACCCTAATGATGTTTCAAATCATGGAAAATTGGTATTCAATTTAGGAAATATTTCTGAAGATATTTTACGTGATGGAAGGAAACAATATGAAAATGGATTACCGACAACAAATAACCCTTCGCAAACGTCAAATACAGTTTGGGGTAAGGTGCCAACAAATCCTTCTATACTATATGCTTTTGGTAGTGATGCTGCCGATAGAGAACAACAAGATATTGGTCTTGATGGATTAAATGATACAGATGAAGGAGTTCAATTCCCTGGATACGCAGCACTTCCGGATCCTTCTGGAGATAACTTCCAGTTCTTTAGAGGAGGAGCAATTGAAACCTTAGATCCATCTATTTTAACACGTTATAAAAACTATAATGGTACTGAAGGAAATTCGCCAACGCCAGGACAATCAAACGAAGCTTTCCCAACATCATCAAATACCTATCCAGATGTAGAAGATATTAATAAGGATCAAACGATGAACCCAGTTAATAGTTATTTTGAGTATGAAATATCTCTTAATAAAAATGAACTTGCTAATGGAAATGGGTTTATAGTAGATTCAAAAAATGAGTCTATAACCTTATCAAACGGAGAAACAAGAGCAACTACATGGTATCAGTTTAGAATACCTGTTAGAAGCGGAACTCCTGTTGGAGGAATTACTGATTTTAACAGTATCCGTTTTATGAGAATGTTTGTAACTGGGTTTAGAATTCCAGTAGTGTTACGTTTTGGAGAATTGGAATTAGTAAGAGGAGATTGGAGACGTTATACGAAAACATTACCAGATACAGGTACACCGCAAAATTTATCATTAGATCAATTGAATAACTTCGAAGTAGGAGTTGTAAGTATTGAACAGAATGATGATGTGTATCAATTACCTCCAGGTATTCAGAGAGAACGATTACAAGGAACAAATAGAATTCAGCGTCAAAATGAACAATCGGTAACATTAAAAGTTACAGATTTACCAACAGATTCTTTGCGTACGATATTTAAAAATATAAGTATTGATATGCGTAGATATAAGAGGTTGAGAATGTTTATGCATGCCGAAAATAAGCAAGGAGGAATATCTACGGCTACACAAGATAATGATATTGTTGCGATTATTCGTTTAGGTACAGATTTAAATGATAATTACTATCAGATAGAAAAACCATTGAAATTATCAACGTCAAATGTTACTCCATTAGATGTTTGGCCAGCAGAAAATAATTTAGACATTCCTTTAGAGGCACTGTCGAGTTTGAAAATAGAAAGGCCAGATGGAGGTTTTAATATTCCATTTACTCAAGAGATTGCTGATCCTTCGGTAGAAGGAGGAATGTTAAAAGTTACCGTAAAAGGTAATCCAACACTGGCTCAAGTTAGAACAGTAATGCTTGGGATAAACAATACTGCGCCAGATAGAAAATCGGCAGAAGTATGGTTCAATGAATTACGTGCGGTAGGTTTTGATAACAAAGGTGGTTGGGCTGCAGTAATAAATGCCGATGCAAACATGGCTGATGTACTTGATGTTTCGTTAGCAGGAAGAATGTCTACTATCGGATTTGGAAATGTAGATGATCGAGTGCAACAAAGAAGTATTGAAGAAGTAAAACAATATAGTGTTGCTACTAATGTTCAACTAGGTAAAATGATGCCTAAAAAATGGAACATGCAGGTGCCAATGAGCTATAGTTATGGAGAGGAATTTAGAGATCCACAATACGATCCACAATTTCAAGATGTAACATTAGAGCAAGCTAGAAATTCAAATTCAGCACAAGCAAAAAGAAACTTAGAAAACGCGCAAGACTATACGCGTAGAAAAAGTATAAGCTTTATCAATGTTAAGAAGAACAGGAATCCTGAAAGTAAGAAAAAGCCTAAGTTTTATGATGTAGAGAATTTTTCACTTTCGTACTCATATAATGAAGAATTTCATAAAGATTATAACATAGAGAACTTTACGAATCAAAATGTAATGGCGGGAGCGAGTTATAATTTTACGTTTTTACCATGGAGTTTAGAGCCGTTTAAAAAATCATCATTATTTAAAAGTAAATATTTACAGTTTATAAGAGATATTAACTTTAACCCAGTACCTAAAACATTAGCTTTAAATTCAAGAATTAATAGAAACTATGTTTCTGAACGATCAAGAAACTTGTTTGAAGGATTGCCACAGCAACCAGACTTAATTCAGAGAAGATTTATGTTTAACTGGGATTACACTATTGGTTTCGATTTAACAAAATCGTTGCAGTTAAACTTTAATGCAACCAATAACTTTATATACGACAGTTTTGGAGCCCAAGAAAACTTAGAAATTTATGATCAGTTTTTTAATATTGGTAGACCAGACAAGTATCATCAGAAGTTAAATGCAACATATAAGTTACCATTAAACAAATTTCCTTACTTAAGTTTTTTAAGTGCTGATTATGCATATACTGCTGATTTTGATTGGCAAGCAGGATCACAAAGTATTATTCCAATTGATAATCCAGTTCCTGGAGGACCAACTACATTAAAATTTCAAGATGTAGTAGGAAATATGATTCAGAATGCTAATACACATAGCATCAATACCAACATTGATTTTGGAAGGTTTTATAAAACACTAAGGTTGGATAAGTTATTGTTAAAAGGAACCAGAAAAGCACCTACAAAAAAAGGAACGGTAGCTTTAGGTTCAAAACAACCTCAGAAAAAAGCAAAGCTTAAGAAGAATGCTAATTTCGGACATAAAGTAATGAAAGGGTTTTATGACGTGTTAACTTCAGTAAAAAGAGCAAAAATTAGTTATACAGAAAATAACGGTACTTTATTACAAGGATATAGACCTTCAGTAGGATTTTTAGGTAGAGATAGTCATGGAGGAGGATTGGCTCCTACGCTAGGGTTTGTATTTGGAAGTCAGACAGAAATTTTAAATACGGCTATAGAAAACGGATGGTTAGTTACACGTAATGCAGATGAAGATTATTATAGCAAGAATTTCGGTAAAACGGGAGCTCAAAAATTAGATTACAATATCTCTGTAAAACCGTTTAAAACATTAACGATTGACTTTAGAGGAAATAGAATTAAAACTAGTAATATTACTCAACAGTTAGATATTATTCCTAATGGAAGTGGTGGTTTTCATCAAGATCCTAATATTAGACCTTATGAAACAGGTAACTTTAGTATGAGTTATTCTATGTTGGGTACTATGTTTACAGATAATGAAACATTGTTCCAGAACTTCTTAGATTATAGAAGTACTATCGCAAATAGGTTAGCTAATGAAACAGGGTTCAATCAATCTGGATTTACTGAAAAAGGACAACAAGTAATGTTACCAGCGTTTATGGCTGCATACTCAGGAAGTAGTCCTAACTCTGTTGATACTGGAATTTTTAGAAATATTCCGATTCCAAACTGGACCTTACGTTTTAATGGATTGATGAAATATAAGTGGTTTAAAAAGAATTTCTCTTCATTTACACTTTCGCATGGATACAAATCTTCTTATACTATTGGTAACTTTACCAACAACTTACAGTATGAAGGAGTTGACTCGGATATGCCGGTATCTGTAGGAAATCCACCAATTACAAATAGTTCTGGTAATTATCAACCACAATTACTAATTTCGTCGGCAACTTTAATCGATGAGTTTTCTCCATTAATTAAAGTTGATTTTAGAATGAAAAATTCATTCTCTTTTAAAGGAGAAATCCGAAGAGATAGAAGTTTAACCTTAAACTTTAACAATAACACTTTAACAGATATCAAAGGAACTGAATATGTTATTGGTTTCGGTTATAAAATTAGAGATGTTAAATTTGTAACGCACTTTACTGGAAAGAAAGAAACGTTGAAAGGAGACATTAATATAAGGGCAGATATTTCTCTAAGAGATAATTTAACATTGATAAGAAGTATTGACGAGAATAACAACCAAATTACAGGAGGAGAGCGATTATTTGGATTGAAATTTTTAGCAGATTATAATTTGAGTAGTAATTTAACGGCATCGTTGTATTATAATCATCAAACTTTTAATTATGCGATTTCAACAACATTCCCAAGGCAATCAATCAATGCTGGAATTAACTTGGTATACAACTTAGGAAACTAAATTTTAAAATTATATAAAGAAAATTACAAATGAATATTCCATCAGAATTAAAGTACACAAAAGACCACGAGTGGGTTAAGATTGAAGGAGATGTAGCTACAATCGGTATTACTGATTTTGCACAAGGAGAATTAGGAGATATTGTTTATGTAGATGTAGACACTCTTGATGAAACTGTAGAAATTGAAGAAGTATTTGGTTCAGTAGAAGCAGTTAAGACTGTTTCAGACTTATTTATGCCATTAACTGGAGAAGTAATTGAATTTAATGAAACTTTAGAAGACGAGCCAGAATTGGTTAATTCTGATCCTTATGGAGCAGGATGGATGATTAAAGTAAAATTATCAGATGCATCTCAAGTAGAAGACTTATTAAGTGCAGAAGGATATCAAGAAATTATTCAAGGATAATAGTATTATAATAGCAATAGGAGTTACGATTTCTATTGCTATTTTAAGTTTAGCAAAACTTGGTAAGTATCCCTTACCTATAAGTTTTTCCAATATAGATAAGATAGAGCACGCAATTGCCTATTTTTTTTTAACGTTATTTTGGTTATTGGCTTTGAAAAATAAAGTATCAATAGCTATAATTGTGCTCTGTTGCTTTGCCTATGGTATAATTATTGAGGTATTACAGGGAGTATTAACGACTTATAGATTTGCTGAATATTACGATATTTTAGCAAATACGATAGGAATTTTAATAGCATTTATTTTTTTTCGGGTTTTTATTGTTAAAAAGTAAGCTATTTAAAGGATAAGGCTTGTAAAAGTTGAAATAAATTATTTAAATTAGCAACCTATAAAAACATTTAGGATGGAAATTAAAAAAAATCCAAAATCAAATCTTGAAAATTATAGCAAGTTGTTTATGCAACTAGGTTTGGTTTTAGCTTTATTTGTTACGTATGTAGCAATTGAAAACAAAACATACGATAAAGAGTATGGAGACTTAGGAGTTGCTGATATGGCTTCTGATGTAGATGAAGAAACTATTGAGCTTCAAATTGAGCCTCCAAAGCCACAACCTAAAACTCCACCACCACCAACACCTGAGAAGATTGAAGTGGTAGAGGACGAAAAAGAGATTGAAGAAACAGTACTTGAATCTACTGAAACAGATGAATCTGAAGCTGTAGAAGTAGAAGAGATTGTTGAGGTGGAGGAAGAAGAAGAACTTGTAGAGGATGTACCTTTTGCAATTATCGAAGAAGTTCCGGTATTTCCTGGATGTTCTGGTACGAAAGCACAAAAGAAAGCTTGTTTAAATAAGAAGATGCAAAAGCACGTTCAACGTTATTTTGACTCTGAGTTAGCAAATGAGTTAGGATTAGCTCCTGGTAAGAAAAGAATTTACGTGCAGTTTAAGATCGATAAAGATGGATCTATTATTGACGTAAGAGCAAGAGCTCCGCATCCAAGATTAAAGAAAGAAGCTATGCGTGTAGCTAAAAAGATTCCAAAAATGAAGCCTGGTAGACAAAGAGGTCGAGCAGTAAGAGTTGGTTATACGTTACCAATTACTTTTAACGTAGAATAAACTTAGCTACTTAAGATATTAAGAAGACAACCAAAATGGTTGTCTTTTTTTATGGCATATTTTTTGATTTTAAGAAAATATTAACATTAAAATTTAAAACTATGAAAATGCCAAAAAAGTATCCAAAAAAGCAATTAGAAAAATTCTCTACGGTATTTATGCAACTAGGACTAGTATTGGTTCTATTTACTGTTTATCTTGTTTTAGAACATGAAAGTCCTGTTAACAAAGATGTGATAGCAGTAAACGATGGTGTGCTTATTGAAATGCCCTATGAATTTGATAGACCAGTAATATTGGTTAAAAAGGAGGAAAAGAAAAAGAATACACCTGTAAAAAAAGAAAAGCCAGTAAAGGATCTTACTAAGATTGAAAAAGTAAAGGATGATTTTGTAAAAACCGTTGTTGATTTACCAACACAAGATAATACTCATGTGGTAGATGTAAACTCAATAAATGAGGCTCGTGAAGATGATATTATCGATGATGAAGATCCTAAACCAATGTCAATTGGAAATGTGCAAAATGTACCTGTTTTTAGAGGATGTGAGGGATTAAATGAGAAAGAAACTAGAATATGTTTCGAAAGTAAAATTCAAAAGCATGTAAGACGTTATTTTAATTCTGGTATTGCACAGGATGCAGGACTAAGATCTGGAAAATACAAAATATATACGCAGTTTGTTATTGATAAAAAAGGAAATGTTTCTGAAGTGAAAATTAGAGCTCCACATAAGAGATTGGAAAAGGAGGTGAATAGAGTAATTGGAAAGATTCCTCAATTTACACCAGGAAAACAAAATAACAATCCGGTAAAAGTTAAATATACACTACCCATTGCTTTTAAGGTAGAGTAAACATGATAGTTGTGTATTGATTGTTAAGTGAATATTTAACATAGATTAAAAAAAAGTTATTTTTTCGACGAAAGCTTTTGGTTAAAAGAAAAACTTAATTATATTTGAAATGTGGTTGAAAAACCACTTTCTTTTTCTTTTTCATAGCAATTTTTCCCACTCAGTTTTTTTGAGTGGGTTTTTTTATATCTTTATCTGAAAAGATCGTATGCCTAATAACTTCCTTAAAATAGCTCTAGCCCAAATTAGCCCGGTATGGTTGAATAAAGAATTAACCATAAAGAAGATAGAAAATAGTATTGTAGAAGCCTCTCAAAGTAATTGCGAACTAATAGTTTTTGGAGAAGCATTATTACCGGGCTATCCTTTTTGGATAGAATTAACAAATGGAGCACAGTTTAATTCTCAAGTACAAAAAGAAATACATGCACATTATGTTAGAAACTCAATTACTATTGAAAAGGGAGAACTTAATTCTATTTGTTCACTTGCAAAAGAACATAATATAGCTATTTATTTAGGTATTATGGAAAGAGCACTTAATAGAGGAGGACATAGTATTTATGCATCACTAGTATATATAAGTGAAGAAGGAGAAATAAAATCTGTCCATAGAAAACTACAACCAACTTATGAAGAGCGATTAACGTGGTCTCCAGGTGACGGAAATGGATTACAAGTACATTCATTAAAAGATTTTACTGTTGGAGGTTTAAATTGCTGGGAAAATTGGATGCCATTACCTAGAACCGCACTATATGGTTTAGGAGAAAATTTACACATTGCAGTATGGCCAGGAAGTGATTTTAATACAAAAGATATTACGCGTTTTATAGCAAGAGAATCAAGATCTTTTGTGGTTTCAGTATCAAGTATGATGACAAAAGACGATTTTCCTACGGAAACACCACATCTAGATAAAATACTAATAAATGCAAAAGACACTTTAGCTAATGGAGGTTCTTGTATTGCCGGTCCTGATGGTGAATGGGTAGTAGCTCCGGTAATTCATAAGGAAGGACTAATTATTGAAACAATAGATTTTAATAGAGTGTTAGAAGAACGCCAAAACTTTGACCCTGTAGGACATTATTCTAGGCCAGATGTTACTAAATTACAGGTGAATCGTGAGCGTCAGAGTACCGTTTCTTATGACTAAACATTTCCCAAGCTAGAAAACCATATACTAGTACATATTCAAGAGCTACAAACCATAAATTTTCTTTCCATGGAGTATTAGCATATGCTTGATAACTTACTATGATTACAAGGCTCCATACAACAGGAAATCTATATTTTGTAAACACCGATAAGATTAAAAGTGTTGCAATATACCAAGGATGCATGGTTGTGGTTGTAAAGTAATAAAATGAGAGCCCGAATAACATTGCTGTTAGTAGCTCTTTAAAAGAATGATTTTTTCTAAAGAACGTAATAATCAATAGAAATAAAATAGTTAAAATAGGTGCTATTTTGCCAATAATAGCTATTTCGTTATACCCTCTAAATAAATAACCAATTTCTCTAGCGATATAATAAAAGCTTGCATTGAACTCAAAGTTTCTAAACCATAAACCAACAGAATTTGCGTAGTTATCTATTAAAGCTGAAGATAGAAACGGAATAAAAAACAAAATGATACTTAGTATGGTAATAACATAAAAACCTACAAGTCGTTTTAATCCATTAAAAATAGAATCTTTATTATTTACAAACCATTGAAAGAAAAGAGGTAAGAATAACAACGGAATAAGCTTTACAGAAACAGAGCAAGCTAATAAAACTGCACAGAGAACCCATTTTCTTTGAGAGAGTAGGTATAAAGACCATACTAAAAAGAATAACATCACCGATTCAAAATGAAGATTACCCGTAAGCTCAATAATAATAAACGGATTTAGAATATATAGAAAAATACTATGTACTGGAAGTTTTAGTTTTTCAAGTAGTTTTTTACCAAAGTATAAGATCCCTAAATCAGCTAGTATAATTAAAGATCTCATTACAATAACACTTCCTAAAATACTCTTATTGAAAAGCAATGCGGCAATAAAAAAACAAAGCTGGTTGATAGGTGGGTAATTGGTGTAATGACTTCCGTTCATTGCTCCCATACCTTCGTATAACTCCACAGCTTGATTTACTGGGTAATTTCGTAATTCAATAAAAGTTTCTGGTAAGGAAAGATAAGGGTTTAACCCTTCTAAAATCATGCGACCATCCCAAATAAAACGATAAAAATCTTGTGATAGATTAGGGATAGCAAACAAAAAAACCAATCTAAACAGAATAGAAATCCCTGCTAAGAACTGAAAGTTATCTAAATTTCTTTTCCAAAGGAAATAAGAAAGACCAAATAAAGAACACCATAGAAAAACAAGGAGATTAAATTGAGTTCTTTCTAAGAAATAGGAAAAATAAAAATACAGTAATAAGCAAAGAATAACCAGTAAGGTATTACTGTATTTTTTTAAAATATTCATTAAGCTTTAGAGAAAATTGATTTGTAAAAAACATATCCAAATCCTATAAATAACATAAAATGGAAAGGGAATAGACCAAAATCTCCACCTTGATCTCCAACAACAAATGCGCTATACATACCAAAAGCAAAATACAAAGCTAATAAGCCTTCTATAACTACATTTAAAGAAGGTCTTTTTTTAATGTATTTGTTATTCTTCCAACTATCAGCTAAAGATTTTATATTAAACTTTGGAGTACGTACAAATTCACTTTTCTTTCCAATATGTCCTTCTAGTACTGCAATTGTATTGTGTAATGAGAATCCCATTGCTATTGAGAAGAAAGAGAAAAACGCTCCAATGTATTTTATAAAATTAACAAAGCCTCCACCATAGGTTCGTTTGTACATAAACCAATAACAAATGAAAAAGATCAGTGTACTTATAACGAAGAAACTCATTACAATAAAATATACTTTTAAATGCGCATATTCATTTTTAATATATAACATAGGAATACTTAACACAGCTACTAAAAAGATACATGTAAACATAGAGCTGTTTAGTAAGTGTAAAATTCCGTGAATTTTTGTTTTAAAAGAGATGGTATTACTCGTAATAATTTTCTTCAACATTTTTTGGAAATTCTCTGCGCCACCTTTATTCCATCTAAATTGTTGAGAACGAGCAGCACTAATAATTACAGGAAGTTCTGCAGGTGTTACTACGTTTTCTAAATATTTAAATTTCCATTTTTTTAATTGAGCACGATAACTCAAGTCTAAATCTTCCGTTAAGGTGTCTCCTTCCCAGTTACCTGCATCATAAATACACTCTTTACGCCATATTCCAGCAGTTCCATTAAAGTTGATGAAATGTCCTTGACTGTTTCTTCCAACTTGTTCTAATGTAAAGTGAGCGTCTAAAGCAAAAGCTTGAATTTTAGTTAACGTAGAGTAGTTTCTATTAATATGTCCCCAACGGGTTTGTACCACTCCTACTTCTTCATTTTTAAAATAAGGAACTGTTTTTTCTAACCAATCTTCTTCAGGTAAAAAATCAGCATCGAATATGGCTACAAACTCTCCTTTTGCAGTTTTCAACCCTTCTTTCAATGCTCCAGCTTTAAATCCAACACGATTCTCTCTTCTAATGTGTTGTATGTCTAACCCAGTTTTTTGAAGCTGCTCTATTTGTTTCCCAGTAGAAACAACCGATTCATCAGTAGAATCATCTAAAACTTGAATTTCTAATTTATCTTTTGGATACCTAATTTTAGCAATGTTGTTTAATAAACGTTCCATAACATACAGTTCATTAAACACAGGCAATTGAATCGTTATAAACGGAACTTCTTCTGGTTTAGATAAATCAAACTTAGCACAATTGTCTTGTTGTTTTCTAGATTTTAAGTAATTAAACAACAAGTTTAACTGTGCTAATGCATACATAAGTATTAATACAAGAGAAACGGTGTAAACCGTTATAATAATATATTCTAAAACCATTATTTAAAACTATATTTAAATATCCAACCTAATATTTTAACGCCCGCTAATATACTACCTTTTACGGTTCCTGAAACTTTAGAAACACCAATTCTATTCCTATATTTTACAGGGATTTCTGTGTAGCTTAATTTTTGCTTTAAGGCTTTTAATTGCATCTCTACTGTCCACCCATAAGTTTTATCTTCCATTTTTAAATCTAGCAGCTTGTTGTATTTAATTGCTCTAAACGGACCTAAATCGGTGAATTTTGCACCAAAAAATAATTTCATCAAAAAGGTAGCCAACCAATTCCCAAAAATTTGTTGTGGTGTCATAGAACCTTGTTCACGTAGTCGTTTTACACGTGCACCGATTACAAAATCAAGGTTATCATTAATAATTGGATTAACAATTTCAGTAAGTTGTTCAGGATAATCGGAATAATCTCCATCTAGAAATACAATGATATCAGGATGATTTTCTTGATTGGCTACATATTCCATTCCCTTTAAACAAGCGTACCCATAACCTTTTCTATTTTCGGTTAAAACAGTAGCTCCAGCATTGCTCGCATTTAATTCAGTATTATCCGTAGAGTTATTGCTAATAACAATTACTTCTTCTACTGTTTTTGGAATGTCATTAACTACATTACCAATAGAGTCTTGTTCATTATAAGCGGGGATAATTACTTTAATAATAGGGTTTTTCATTGTAAATCTTTAAGACTGTTTTCTTTTTTAAAGGAAGAAAAATCGGTCCATTCGTTTATTTTTTTACCGTTTTTAAATTTTACAGCTTTTACAAGCTTTTGTTTTTTATAAAGCAAGCAGTAACCATTTTTTTTGTCATTTTTAAGTTGACATTTATGATTTACATTTCCGTCATTGTCATAATACAACCACCATTTGTTTTGCTTGCCGTTTACAAAATGCCCCTCTTTTTCTTTAGAAGCATCTTTGCGGTAAAAGTACCAATATTTTATAGGAAGATTATTTTTAAAATGCCCTTCTTTTTTTAGAGTTCCGTTTTTATAATAGAACTTCCAGTATTTCGTTTTTTTATCTTTTAATAACCAGCCTTCCTCTTTAATTTTTCCATTACCATAAAAGGCTTTATGGTATTTTTTTTGAGAAAAGGATTGAAGTGAAAAAAGAAACAACACAAAAAGCATTATTTCTTTTTTACAGATATATAGATATAAACGTTTACTTTTCATTTACTAATTTCATCAAGTCAACATCATTTCCTAATAAAACTTCGGTAGGATTGATACGTCCTTTTTCAGGTCCGTTTTCTAATTTTAAAACTCCACGAGGACATACTGCCGAACAAACTCCGCAACCTACACAACTTGCACGAACAATATTTTCTCCTTTTTGAGCGTATGCACGAACATCGATACCTTGCTCACAATAGGTAGAACAATTTCCACAAGAAATACATTGTCCACCGTTGGTTGTAATTCTGAAACGAGATTTAAAACGTTGCACTAGTCCTAAATATGCGGCTAACGGACAACCAAAACGACACCATACACGGTTTCCAAATATAGGGTAAAAACCAGTACCGATTACTCCTGCAAACCAAGCTCCAATTAAGAAACTATAGGTGTCTTTAATCCATTGAGATTGAATTCCTAAAAACGATTGTGCTCCGGTAAAATAACAATATAATGTTACTAAAGTCATCACTAAAGAGAATACTAACACCGAATGAATTAACCAACGTTCCAATTTCCATGCATTTAAGCTCTTGTCAGAGTGTTGTCTGTACGGATCACCTAAAGTTTCCGCAAGTCCACCACAACCACATACCCAAGAACAATACCATCTTTTTCCGAAGAAATATACCATTACAGGAACAATAATTAACGTAAGTACAATACCCCAGACTAATATGAATATTCCAATAGCACCGCTATTTTTTAAGCTATCTAAGTTCCACTCAAAGAAGAAATCATAATCTAATGGAAAGGCGTTTTTAAAATCATACCCAGGCATATTTAAACTGGTCATAATTTCCGGAATCAAGAAAGCAAAAACTATTTGAAAAAATAACACAGAAGTTGTTCTTACTACTTGATATTTATTATGTCTGTATTTGATATACATTCTGGTTGCCATAACTATCATGATAACACAGTAAAGGAACCCGTATACAAACCATTGCGAACCTAACCCTCCGTTTAAGGCTTCACTAATTGGATCTAAAATATAAGTCCAGTTTACCACATAATCGGGCATAAAGTATAGTAACAGGTAAAAGGTAACTAAGTACACTAACACGAACCAAGCTATAGCGCCTTTGTTGGTGCTAGATTCTAAGTAGATACCGTTGTTTTTAATTCCAGGCCCTCCTAATAGTTTGTAGTTAGGTAGTATAAACAATAAAGCACCAATAATACCCAATCCAAAAGTAAGCCACCAAAGTAACCCTTGGTTTTCTTTTACAAATCCTTTACCTGCTTTTTTTGCTAGATCGAAACTTAACGTATGTGGTTTTCCAAAGATTTTATATTGATACTGTTCTCCTTTTTTATCCCAGTTTTTTTCAGCATCATATTTTGCAATTAGGGCATCGTAATGATCATTTGAAGCTTGATAGGCAGCTCGAACGTTGCTAGAAAACTCAAAAATGTTTAAGTTTTCTGAAGTAACAACTGCTTTTCTAAGTTCTTCTTCGATGACTTCACTTTTATAGTTTTTCTCTTTTAAAAATGCATCTAATTCTGCCGAGGTCAAATTAAATGAACCTAAGAAAATACTACCCGTAAAAATTGATAGGCCAATTAAAAAAATGACTAGCCCGATATATTTAATATTCTTCATGTTTTAAACGCTAAAAATTCGTTTCCAACTCTTCTTCTTAAGTTGAATGTTAGTATTGTTTTCTTTGTTGAATTTTGCTACAATCTCTGGCTCGTGAAGTTTATAGAATTCAGGATCAAAGTTGGCATCTGCTAAATGTTCTAAAACATACTCAACAGTTCTTTTTTCGGTAAGAACTTTGTCAAAAAACTCATGACGCATTCGAATTCCGAAGGTATTTATACCAATAAATTCTTTAGATTTTTTATCGTAGTTAATGTGAATGCATTTTTTACCACTTTCGTGTTCCCAGTAAAAACGTGCTTCATTATCTTTTGGTTGTGCCCAAACCCATCCATAAGTTTGATATTCAATATCAATAAACTTAGCAGAGTTAAACCAATGTCCTGGTTTGTATTCAATACGATTTCCACAGATTGTTTGAGCTACAGTTTCTCCCATCATTCTTCCAGTGTACCAAACAGCTTCAATTGGTCTTCGTTGTCCAATAGCTTCATGTTGTTCTGCACAATCACCAATAGCATAAATATCCTTGATATTGGTTTCTAAAAAACGATTTACTTTTGCTCCTCTACCTGTTTCAATATCGGTATCTTTTATAAAATCAATATTTGGTGAAACTCCGGCTGTAAGTCCAACTACATCACAAGCAATTTCTTCACCTGTTTCAGCTATAACTACCGATTTTGCTTTACCATTGGCGTCTGCTTTAATTTCTTTTAGGTTAACTCCTAAACGTAAATCAATATGGTTTTCTAAGATTTCTCTGTTAATCATAGCAGATTCTTGTGCTGGTAAAACACCATTCCAAAAACTATTTTCTCGTACTAAAAAAGTAACTGGAATATTCCTACTATGTAGCATTTCGGCTAATTCAATTCCAATTAATCCACCACCAACTATAACAGCTCTTTTACACGTTTTGTTATCTGGAGCATACTTTTCTAAGCTGTCAAGATCTTGTTTATGATACATTCCCATAACACCTTTTAAATCTTGACCAGGCCAACCAAATTTGTTTGGTTTAGATCCAGTAGCAATAATTAACTTATCAAATGATAGTTTTTCACCATTTGTAAATTCAATTTCCTTTTCTGTTGTATGAACTTTCGTTACAAACCCTTTTTTCAACTCAATACGGTTTTTTTTCCAAAACCATGATTCGTAAGGTTGTGTATGTTCAAATTTCATGTGCCCCATATATATATACATAAGAGCAGTTCTTGAAAAGAAATAGTCTGTCTCTCCAGAAACAATGGTGATCTTTTTATCAGATAATTTTCTAATATGTCTAGCAGCAGTTACTCCAGAAATACCATTACCTATAATTACAACGTGTTCCATATAAGTTGATTTGCGAATTAGGTCGTTGTTAAAGTTAATAACTTAAAAGGAAGTTTAAATTTAGAATGAGTATAAATAAAGGTGTTGTGTAATTGATTCTAATGGACAACGACTTAGGTATTAATTGTTAAATTTTTAGACATGAAAAGTAGAATCACTACAGTTTTTATTTTAGTTGCAACCTTATTTGTTTCAAATGGGTATTCGCAAGAAGATGATAGCCAAGAGAAATCAAATATTCAAACCTACACACCATCAAAATTGTTAGATAAAGGACAATGGGATATTAAATGGTTCAATAACTTATATACAGAAACAAAGTTTGCAGATAGCAACGGGAACTCTCAAGATAAACTAAGAGAAAACTATTTTACTTCTACTGTTGAAGTTTTCACGGGAGTCTCTGATAACAATAGAATCAACATAGGTGCTATTGTAGAATTCCGTTCTAATACTATTGGAGGAAGACAAGCATTATCTGTTTTTAGTTTAGAAGATACAAATACCGATAGAAAAGGAATTAGTTCTATTGCTCCTGCAGTTAAATGGCAGCCTTTAGAAAATGTAGGAAACTTCTCTGTGCAATCAGCAATTCACATTCCTTTAGAAAAGAATGAAACTGAAAATGGAGTCTTTTTAGATCAAACGAGTTGGATTTTTCAAAATAGATTCTTTTATGATTATACGTTACCTAATGGAAAATGGCAGTTATTTACAGAGCTAAATACAGAATATAGTTTTGGAGAAGAAACAAGTTTTGCTAATAATACTTTCTTGTTAGTTCCATCAGTTTTTATGAGTTACTTCCCTTCTGATAAATCTACTGTGTTAGGTTTTGTGCAGCATTCTCAAAGATTTGGAGATTTCACACAAGATTATACAGCTTTAGGATTTGGTGGAAAGTACCAAATAACGAAGGTTTTAAACTTAGAGGTATTATATAGTAAGTTTGTAAGAGGAACTAACAATGGACTAGGTCAGAGTTTTAATTTAGGTTTAAGAGCGTTATTTTAAAATTATGAGTAACTTGGGAATTATGAAACCCAAAACAGGGTAGTTAGTAATTCAAGTTATTATTGTTAGAAATAGAATTTTTTACAATTCATAACTATCGTAATTTTATGGTAAATGAAAATAGTTAAACTCATTTTGGTAAGCTTGGTATGTATATCATGCTCAAGCCAAACTCAAAAAATTAATGGAGTTAGTTTTGTAGCGTCTTCAGAAGCTATAAATAAAGAACATATAAATCCAGTAAAAAAGGTGTCAGCGAATTACGTAGCGTTGATGCCTTTTGGCTTTATACGAAATATTGCTTCTCCTAAGGTAAATTACAATGCAAAATGGCAATGGTTTGGAGAAACAAACGATGGGTTGAAACAATACGCTCAAGAGTTAAAAAAAGAGTCATTTAAAATAATGGTAAAACCTCAGATATGGGTTTCGAAAGGAATTTATACAGGTAAAATTGAAATGACTTCTGAAGAAGATTGGAAAATTTTAGAAGATAGTTATTCCAGTTTTATTCTTGAGTTTGCTCGAACTGCTGAAGAATTAAATGCTAGTATTTTTTGTATAGGAACAGAGTTAGAAAAGTTTGTAGAGAAACGACCAGAGTACTGGAGTGAGTTGATTCAAAAAATACGAAAGGTATATACAGGAAAACTCACCTATGCTGCTAATTGGGATGAGTTTAAGAGAACTCCGTTTTGGAAAGATCTTGACTTTATAGGAATAGATGCGTATTTCCCATTGAGCGAAAAGCATTCACCTTCGATTGAAGAGTTTGAAAAAGGATGGCAAAAACACAAACAAGAAATAGCAAGAGTTAGGGAAGAAGTAAATAAACCTGTTTTATTTACAGAATATGGTTATAGAAGTGTTCATTTTACAGGGAAAGAACCTTGGGATTCAAATAGGGTTAATGGACAAGTAAATCTTGAAAACCAAAAAAATGCCTTACAAGCAATTTATAATCAGTTTTGGAAAGAAGATTGGTTTGCTGGAGGCTTCCTTTGGAAATGGTTTATCAATTATACTGAAGTGGGAGGAAATGGTAATAATAGATTTACTCCACAGAATAAACCTGCCGAAAAAATAATTAAACAAAATTATGAGAATAAGTAGTTGGTATATTATTGTATTTGCATTATTACTTGGTTGTTCTTCTGAAGACAATGGTAAAGTGTTATTACAAGAAGTGATTACTATGAATTCTAGTTTAATACAAGATGAAGTAATTGCTTGTGCTGCCAGTAGCAAAACCGATAATAATACTTCCTATATTTTTTATTACCCAATACCAAAGGCAACTAATATTAGATACTTTGAAACGGATCGTATTGATGTAGATAAAAATAATTTCAATCTTTATAAAGAGGTTATATTACCTAAAGAAGATGTATTCAATGGGTATTTAGAAAGATTTGTTAGAGAAAGTAACAATGAAGTATGGTGTATTGTAACATATAATTCAGAGGGTAAATTCCATAAATCCAATCCAATTCGATTAAAGAATCAATCAAAACCAACCGAATGGAGTGAAAAAGTTATGATTGATTTTGCACAATCAAAATCTCCTAAGTTTAGTTGGAATGATGGAGTACTCAAAGAGAATGTTATTTACTTTCAAGTAATCACAGATGCAAATGAAAATTTATTATCTGGAACCTATACTTTTGAAAAGATGTTTCAATACTATAATCTTTCTAATGTAGTGTTGAATATAACTAGACAAACACCACCTCAATTAATTTCAGGAAATAATTATGGTTTTACTATGATGGGAGTAAGCGAAGATAATTGGGTGAATTTGGTGGAACAAAAAAGGTTTATGATAAAATGATAAGAATAATTGTAATAGCGTTTTTGTTAATTGGAGGCACTTTATTTTCTCAAGAAAATAAGATTGAGGAAATAATTATCAAAGGAGCTAAGAAAACAAAGATTTATGAGTTAAAGAAGTTGCTAACTTCTAAAAAAGGCAAAGCCTTAGACTCTGTTTTATTGAGTGATGATATCGCAAGATTAAAACGTTTACCAGCGATTTCTCATGCTTATTATCAGGTCTATCATTCTCATGAGAATAAATACAACGTATTTGTAAATGTTGAAGAGAATTTTACCATTATTCCAGAAGTCAATTTTTGGACGACTACCAATAAGAAGCTAGCTTATAAAGTTGGAATTAGTGATTACAATTTTTTAGGAAGGAATATTGCATTTGGGGGGTTTTACCAGTATAATGGATTTAATTCCTATGGTATTAATTTCAGAGCGCCCTCGCTATTTTCAAGAAAATGGGGAATTGCGTTTCACCATCAGAATTGGATAAGTGAAGAACCATTGTATTTTGGTAATCAAACCGCCAATTATCGTTATCAGAATATATCGTATGAAACACTTGCTTTATATCAGATAAATAACAAACATCAACTACAGTTTGGAATAAACTTTTTTAAAGAGAAATATGACTATTTATCTGGAGATGTCGCGAATAATGTACCACAAACATTAGATGAGAATAAAAAGCTATTAAAACTAATTTATACATTCGATAATCTAGATTATTATTATCAATACATCAGTGGTTTTAAAAGTCAGTTTTATGGGCAATATGTTACTTCGGAGAATGAGTATCAGGATGACTTTTTAATATTTTGGAATGACTTTTTTTATTACAAAAGATTGGGTGATAAAGGAAACTGGGCAAATCGTTTACGAGTAGGATTATCTTCTAACGCAAATACACCATTTGCACCATTTGCACTTGATAATAATGTAAATCTTAGAGGGGTTGGGATATTGGTAGATAGAGGTACCGGAAGTATAGTTTGGAACACAGAATATCGTCATACCTTATATGAAAAAAAGTGGTTTATATTACAAGGAAATGTCTTTACAGATTTTGGTACTTGGAGAAACCCAGGAGGAAACTTTTCAGATTTTGTAGATAGCGATAATGTGAGAATTTATTCTGGTGTAGGATTACGATTTATCAATAAAAAAATATTCAATGCAGTTTTTAGAATTGACTATGGATATGGATTAACAAAGGGAGCTTCAAGAGGGTTTGTTTTTGGTATCGGACAGTATTTTTAATAGGTAACTCTATGGGAGATATTTTAAAATTGGCTCGAATACAAATACTTTTCATTGTATTGTTTGCATTTTTTAAATTTATTAGACCTCCGGTTTTAAAAAGTAATGCATTTGACTGGATTAAGATTGCTTTATTATCATTGCCAAATTTTTTTGAAGGAGTTATAGGAGTGCTAACCTTAACAGCAATGCTACTTTATTTAAATAGTAGATTTCTAACAAAAAAGCAGCAAGTCAAAGAGTTTCTTGTGTATGGAATAGCTTTAATTCTTGCAGGTATTTATGTGATTACCCAAGAATTTAAAATACATAATCTAGGAGGTGAGAATGTTTATGACAAGAATGATGTTATATTTTCAATTATAGGATTAACAGTTGGATATCTGATAATTGTTATATATAAACCTAGAATAAATTAAAAAGCCCATAAGTTCAAAACTTATAGGCTTTTAAAATAACAATCTATTTCTTTTTTGGATGTACCAATTTCATTTCATCAATTAAATGTTTGGCTCCAGCATATTTATCAATAATAAATAATACATAACGAAGATCTACCATGATATTTCTACAAATCTCAGGGTCGTAATTAATATCACTCATAGTTCCTTCCCAAACACGGTCAAAGTTTAATCCTACAAGGTTTCCGTTTGCATCAATTGCAGGACTTCCAGAGTTTCCTCCAGTAGTATGGTTGGTTCCTAAGAAACACACCGGTACTTTTCCGTTTTTATCAGCATATTGCCCATAATCTTTAGCATCGTATAAATCGCGAAGCTTTTTAGGAACATCAAACTCATAGTCTCCAGGAACATATTTTTCAATTACACCGTCTAAATAACTTACAGGGTTATAGTATACTGCATCTCTTGGAGCATACCCTCTAACTTGTCCGTAAGTAACACGTAAAGTACTATTGGCATCTGGGAAATAACGAGCATTTGGTAAAGCTTCCATCAAAGCTTTCATGTATTTTTTCTGTAAAGCTGCAATTGCTTGATTCTTGTGTTGGAATTCTGGATTGATCTTAGCATAGAATTCCGCTACCATTGGCTTAGCGTATTGGTAAGCAGCATCTTTATTTAAGTTTTTAACTACTTTCTTAGCATCACCTTCTAATAATTTTAGAGCTTTGTCTAAATCCGTTAAACTAGTTTTGTTATAGATAGAAGCATCAACGTTTTTAGTATATAAAGGCAGTACATTATTAAAAACTCCTTTATCTACGTTCACATCGTAATTCTTATGAATTCCTTTTAAACGAGCAATATAAGATGCTTTTGCTTTTTCAAAGTCTTCTGGTTTGTTTAAAGCTACTTGCTCTAACTGATACGCTCTAAAAGCCATTTGCATCAGCTCATTTGTAACGATGAATACTTCAATAAAGTTTCTTCTTTTAATGTTAATATTAGCGAAGTCTTTATACAAGGTTTCAAACTCAGGTAAGATATTACCATACTTTTGTTCTAGGCCTTTTTCTTTTAAAGCCTTGTTAAAAGTTGTTTCAAAAGCTTTACGCTTTTCAATAGCATTACTTTTTTTGATTCCTAAGTTTTCACCAATCCATTTTTTCCAAGCATTGGCAATACGAGCTTGTTTAGATGCGTATTTAATTCTAATAGCATCACTAGCTTTCATTTGAGCATCAATTTCTTTTAATGCAGCTTCTCTAATAGCAATATTACTTGGATTAAACTCTTGGGTAATATGCTTAATTGCTGTTGCTGGTAAATACTCATTTGTACGACCAGGGAAACCAAAGACCATGGTAAAATCACCTTCTTCTACTCCGTCTAAAGAAACAGGTAAAAAGTGTTTAGGAGTATAAGGCACATTGTCTTTGTTATATTTTGCAGGACGATTGTTTTTGTCAGCATAAATTCTAAATAAAGAAAAATCTCCTGTATGACGTGGAAACACCCAGTTGTCTGTATCACTACCAAATTTACCAATGCTACTTGGAGGAGCTCCAACTAAACGTACATCTTCAAACTTTTCAGTAACAAATAAGAAATACTGATTTCCTTTATAAAAAGGACGCACTTTTGCAAGTTGCCAATCTTCTTTTTTTGCCGATTTAATAAGTTGATTGATGTTTTTATCTATTGTAGATTGTTTTTCACGTTCAGTCATGGTGTCATTTACTCCAGCTAAAGCTTGCTTGGTAACATCGTCAATACGAACAATAAATTCTACAAATAAACCATTATTAGGAAGCTCTTCTTTTTGAGTCATAGCCCAAAAACCATCTTTTAAATAATCATTTTCTAAAGAAGAATGTGATTGAATTTGTCCGAAACCACAATGGTGATTTGTTAAAATTAATCCTTTAGGAGAGATTACTTCACTGGTACAACCTCCATTGAAATGTCCTATAGCATCTTTTAAACTAGAGTTATTTACATCGTAAATATCTTTGGCAGTAAGTTTACCACCTAATGATTTCATTTCTTGTTCATTCATTCCTTCTAAAAGTGAAGGAATCCACATTCCACCTTGTTGAGCAGATACTTGAATAAAAAGAAATAAGAATAGAATTTTTATGTACTTCATCTGATTTTATAATTTATCGGATAAAGGTACAATTCTCTAAATTATTTTTTGTTAAGAGGATATATTTCTTGACCAATAAAGTCTTTAGGAAAATGTTCATCTCCTTCAAAACCAATTTCAATATCTCTACCGTCATAAGGAATGTAATTGGTTTTAAAGATATAATCCCAAACACTAAGTGTAATACCGAAGTTAACACCTTTACGTCTTTCTTCTGGCAATTTTTTGGCATGATGCCAAATATGCATTCTCGGATTGTTTAAAATATACTTTAACCAACCATAATCCCAGTTAATATTTGCATGGTTTAGATGACCGATGGTAATATTGAAAAAATGAACAATAGCTACATCTTGTGCTGTAAATCCGCCCATAATAGCCAATGGAATATATTTCATAGAGTTATATACAACAGGCTCCATCCAATGGTAGCGTAAATGTGCAGCAAATCCCATTTGTTTTACAGAGTGATGTACTTTGTGGAAGTTCCATAAAAATTCGTATTTGTGTAATAACGTATGGGTAAACCATTGTACAAAATCAATAACGATAAAAAAGACAAGCAATCTAGCCCAATAAGGAAAAGTATTGATGTCGAATACTTGAAAATTGACAATCGACAAACCTACGATTCCAAGAATATCGTTGAAAACTTGAGCAGCTGTATTTGAAAGTGCTATAAAAACAATCAAATTGAGTAGAAAGAAATTGAAGAACATATAGAAAGTATCTAACCAAAAATCCTTTCGAAAAAGTGATTGATTTTTACGCCAAGGAAATAGCATTTCTAAACCCCAAACAACCAAAGAAATTATAATCAAACCATAAAAATAGTTTTCCCAATTCAGTTCTAATAAAACCGATTGTTTTAAATAATTCCAATAATCGGAATATGAATTTTTTATGATATCAAGGTATTTGTTCATTAGATTAGAAATGCAAAAACGTTTACTTCAAAGTTACTGAAATAAACGTTTTTTATTGTTACATGAGTTACAAAAGTTAAAACTGATATTTTAATCCTAATTGCGCTTTCCAGCGTGAATTAATAGCGTCGGTTACCCAAGGTTTGGCATTTTCATCAATGGTAAACTGATATACAGGTTGGTTGTTTTCTGTGCCTTTAAACTCTAGTAAGTTAAAGCTAGAATTCACCACGTTTGGTACATATACCAAACGTCCCCAATCATTATTTATCAAGTTCAATACATTAAATATATCTAAACTAACTTGTAAGTTGTGATTGTTTTTAAAAGGAATATTGTACAAGAACTTAGCATCTAATTGATGGTTCCAAGGAGTTCTTGCTCCATTTCGTTCTGCATAAGACCCTCTATTGTTACGTAGATATTCATTGTTATTAATAAAGCTATTCAATCGATTCCATTGCTCTTGAGAAGAAACAAGTATGTTTCCTGCTCCGTCTGTAATATCTTGCAATTGAATGTCGTTTTGATTCGCAGGAATATATACCAAATCATTTCTAGAAGAACCGTCTCTGTTTACATCTCCTTGATATACGATGGAGTAAGGGCTACCAGAGGTTCCTGTGTATAATAAAGAAGTTTGTAATTGATGCTTGTTTTTAAAGTTGAAGTTATACCCATGTGAGGATACTAACTTGTGGCGTAAATCGAAATTTGAAAAAGACACATCTGGATCATGAGAATTAACAGCTTGATTCCATTCAAAGTTGGCTGCTGATGAGTTTCTTACAGTACTAGAAATGTCTTTACTTTTTCCATAAGTATACCCAATAAAACCGTTGTAGTTTTTGTCTTCTTTGTACAATCCGAAAGTTAAATTATATCGATATCCTTTATTTGTATTTCGCAGTAAGAAAACATTGGTGAAATTATTGTTTACGCGAGTTCCATTATAAAACTGACGTGTATCTGCTCCTGAATAATTACCAAACTCTAATCGACGGTTGATAGATTGGAAATAAATTCCTTTTAAAACTTCCGTATAGGTAGCTTGTGCAGTAAATCTAAAGTTTTTAGGAAGCTTTGCTTCAAAACTCAAACGTGTTTTCCATTCTCTCGGTAACTCAAAATCATTGTCAATTAAGTTAATTTCGGTTAAACCTGGTTGCTGACTTGCTAATGACCCTAAGTTTTCAACCAATTGTACTGTACTACCTCCTGGTCTAATATCTACATTAAAATAATCTGTTCCAGAAATATATTCAGCATAAGCAAACCATAAGTAAGGAATACGTCCAGTAAAAAATCCACTACCTCCTTCCAAAGTATATTTTCTATCTTCATCCAGTACATACTTAAAATTGAATCTTGGGTTTACATGAGGTTTTGCACTTATCTTATTGGTAAACTTACTAAATTCAGGAGTGTTTTTTACCAAGGGGCTTAAAGGGAGTTCATCCAATAATAATTGATTGTCTAAACGTATACCCACGTTTACTGTTAGCTTATCGTTTACACGAATTTTGTCTTGTACATATGCAGCTGAAGTGAGTACATCAATAGTTGCAGATGGACGATTATTCACAAAATCAAAAGAGTTGTTAGTTACATGATATACACCACGAATTCGAGAAGGTCTATCATTTAAAAAATCATCTACCGACCTATATGCCCAACGTCCATTCCAAGCGGTTAAAAAGCCGTAATCTATATCATTATATTGTAATAATAATCCAGCGGTAATGGTATGATTGTTTTTATAAAAGGTGAACTTATCTGTAAACTGAAAAGTATTAAGGTTGGTGTTGTATATGGAAGCTTCTCTATAGGTACCAGCAAAAATTCTATTAGATGTATCTGTAATTTCAATATGAGGGAATACTCTACCATCATAGCTTCGATCTTCTTTTACTTTCGTATAACCAATGGTTAAGATGTTAGAAGTATTTTCCGATAAAGTTGAGTTTAGTTCAATTGTTGTACTATTTAAAATGCTATTATGTCGATACCCTTGGTTACCAAAGTTGAAAACTGCTTGATTCCACTCTAAATTATCGGCAAAACTTTTCACAAAATTGTTTCTAAAGGTTAGTTTATGCTTGTTTGAAATGTTGTAATCTAAACGAGCAAATATTTTAGTAGAAGCGGTTTTGATATCACTATTTTCATAAGCACCTGGATCATAATTGTAATCATTTTGAAGTTTATTTGCAATATCAATTACAGTTTGTTGACTAATATTAGAACCATTGGTTCCAGGAGCACCAATTAATGGGGTTTTGCTTAAAGCTTGTTCTACATTGAAGTAGTAAAATAATTTGTCTTTCTTTAATGCTCCACCAATACCTGCTCCTAATTGGATATCATAAAAACTATCAACGTCTTGTTTGATTCCATTTGCATAAGAACCTACTAATGATTGATTGTTACCATACCCATATACTTCTGTTTTAGTAGTATTTGTACCATTTTTTGTAACCACATTGATATTAGCTCCAGTAAAATTTCCAACACTTACATCAAAAGGAGAGGTCTTTACTGAAAGTTCTTTGATAGCACCAAAACTAATAGGTTGACTACGAGATAAACTTCCTGGTGTTCCGTTTGCAGATGAACCGGCAGCACCACTAGCAGGTTCTTGGAAACCGACTACATCATTACTTGCAATACCATCAATATTAAAGTTGTTAAAACGATTGCTTGATCCTCCAAATGAATTTAAGTTGGCTTCTGGTAAGTTTCTTGTTAAATCTTGAACACTTCTACTAATAGTTGGTGTTTTTAGTAATTTTTGTGCGCTAATAACTGTCCCATTTTTTCTTGAAGAAGCACCTGTAATTACAACTTCCTCTAAAGAAGTACTTTCTTCTTTTAGAACAATATCTAACAAAGAAGTTTTTCCTAAATTAATAGTTACATTGTTTACTTTATAGGTGTGGAATCCAACAAAACTAATTTCTACGGTGTATTGGTTTCCTGGAGGAATATTGGCAATTACGTAATGTCCACTTTCTTGAGAAGTGGTACCATAGGTAAAATTGGTTTCAGTATCTTTAATTATTACGGTTGCAAAAGGAATAGCTTGTTTTGTGTTGTCAACTATCTTTCCTTCTAAATTACCAGTTGTTTCTTGAGCATAAATGTTAACTGCAAAAAGTAGCAGTATAATTACATTAATTGTAGTTTTCACGTGAATTATGTATTGACTTTAATTATTGAATTGATGTAGAGAAGATCATCTTAATCAAGACGAATTTCTATCTGTTTATAGTAATTAAAGTAAGTGGAGATCCTTTATTAAAGAAATGATAGGAATATGCTTTTGAAGTATAAAAGCTGTTAAAGTAAAAAAGAACTTTTGTTGCTGTTGAGGTAGTCAGTTCCTTTAATAACAAAAAAGAAAACTTCAATTGATCTACGAAGAAAGAAATGTCCTTTTTCGAATCGATATCGGCTAAGTATCCAAGTTGCTCAATAACGATGTTTTGCTTTGCTAAATACTTTTTTAATTCTGAAAATACTTTACGAGTATTCCATGCAATGCTTTTAAAAATCTCCTTTGAAAAATGTTCTTTTTTAATGGCAATTAAATAGGTTCCTCCGTCAAAAGAAGGACCAAGGGTTGCCTTTTCGTCTTGTAAATTGTTTAGGGCTTTTAGAAGATGTGAAGTTTTTAATTTCGGACTATCATTACCAATAGTAATGACTTGTGAGTATCCTTTATTAAAAGCTTCCTGAATAGCATTGGTAAAACGTTCTCCAAACGTAACTCCAATTTGTTCTTTTTCAGAAATAACTAATACATCAACTCCTGTTTTTTGTGCTTTTACTAGTGTCTTTTGATTTAATTCCTGAAAGAGTTGCTCGCTGTTATCAAAAACTTTATGATTTGCCTCTTTCTTAGAAGAATAGGCAAATAGTAAAATTGCGGTTTGTTTTTGATTTTGAATCATTTAGGGAAAACTCTATTTTTTCAAGGCTTTAATAGTCGAGGAAAAGGTAAGTTCTTTACATTGATTCATAAAAAAAACCATCAATAATTTATTGATGGTTTTTTATTAAATATGGTAAACGAAGTAATTATTTCTTATTTACTTCTTTAATATATTTTTCTAAAGCCATTGTCATTGAAGGAGTTTCCGGTGTTGGAGCGGAAATATCTACTCGTAACCCTCTATCTTCAACTGCTTTAATAGTTGTATTACCAAATACTGCAATTCTAGTATTGTTTTGTTTAAATTCTGGGAAGTTTTTAAATAAACTATCAATTCCAGAAGGACTAAAGAATACTAAAACATCGTAAAATACATTTTCTAAGTCAGATAAATCACTTACTACAGTTCTATATAAATCTGCACGTTTCCAATCAACACCTAACTTGTCTAATTCAGTAGGAATTAATGATTTTAACTTGTCAGAAGAAGGCAATAAGAATTTTTCGTCTTTATGTTTCTTGATTAATTTCGTTAACTCAGGAAACGTTCTATTACCAACATAAATTTTACGTTTTCTATATACTACATACTTTTGTAGGTAATATGCAACAGCTTCTGATTGACAGAAATATTTCATGTCATCTGGCACTGTAAAACGCATCTCTTCAGCAATTCTAAAGAAATGATCTACTGCGTTTCTACTGGTTAAGATAATTGCTGTGTAGTTGTTTAAATCTACTTTTTGAGCTCTAACTTCTTTTACCGGAATTCCTTCTACATGAATAAAAGAACGAAAATCAACTTTTACTTTATGTTTATCAGCTAAATCAAAGTAAGGTGAAGTTTCTGACTTGGGCGCAGGTTGAGACACTAAAATAGTTTTCACTTTCATATACTTTTCTCTTTACGTAGTTGTTGTTTTATAAAGAATTAATAGCGGTGCTATTTCAAGTGCGCAAAGGTACAAAATAAAATAGAATAACTTGTTTACAACCAATCTTTTGTTATTATAAATTATTAATAGAAAACGAAAACCAATCAAAATCAAAAAAATAATGATTAAAAAACTTGAGCTCTTAAAGGTGTATTGATTGAAGATAAGTATTGGGAACAACCAAATGCTTAAGGTCTTTAAATATCCAAATTTTGAATATAAAAAATAGTTTAAAAAACCTTTTAACCCTAGTACCGAAACCATAAATGCATCTAAAAGAAAACGGAGTAATAAATAAACCGTGGTGATACCAAAAATATAACTTAAGGTTTTAAGGTTCTTATTAATTAAATATGTAGGAGCTATTTCAAAAAAGAAAAGTGATAATATTAGCGATGTAAACCCAAATAGTACGAGCTGAAATGATGAGAAAAAAGAGGTGTTTTTTTCTGCTTGTTTATGGAAAAAACCAGGAGTAAAAAAAGCAACAATATACCCGTAAAGCCCATTAGGTTTCAGGAGTTTTAAAATTGCAAGCAACATAAATGCAATAACAAAAAATATAGAAATCCAATAGTCGTAATTTATAATACGTTCAACTGCCTGCATTATTAAAATTTTATGCTTTTAATTAACACAAAGTTAGTAATAAATTAATGTATCTTTGTGCTAAATTAGATGTTAAAGTATATGAAATCTGACGCTTTAGTCATTATACCTACTTACAACGAAAAAGAAAACATTGAAGCTATTATTAAAGCGACTTTCAATCAAGAAAAGGACTTTGATATTTTAATTGTTGATGATAATTCTCCTGATGGAACAGCAACAATTGTAGAAAAGCTTCAAAATGAATTCCCGCAAAGATTATTTTTAGAAAATAGAAAGGAAAAAAATGGTTTAGGTAGAGCTTATATACATGGCTTTAAATGGGCCATAGAAAAAGGGTATGATTATATCATTGAGATGGATGCAGATTTCTCTCATAATCCTAACGACCTTATTCGTTTATATGAATGTTGTGTGAAAGAAGGAGCAGATGTAGCAATAGGATCAAGATATTCAGTAGGAGTTAATGTGGTTAATTGGCCAATGTCTAGAGTGTTATTGTCTTATTTTGCATCTAAGTATGTAAGGTTAATTACAAGAATTCCAATACATGATACCACTGCAGGTTTTGTGTGCTACCGAAGGAATGTTTTAGAAACAATTCAATTAGATAAGATAGAGTTTGTAGGCTATGCTTTTCAAATAGAGATGAAATATAAAGCCTGGAAACATAAATTCAATATTAAAGAAGTTTCTGTAATTTTTACCGATAGAGTTTTGGGAGAATCAAAGTTAAGCTCAGGAATTATAAAAGAAGCTATCTTTGGAGTTATAAAAATGAGATTTAAAGGTTTACCAAAGTAAAAAGATGAATTTAGTAACTACAAGAGAGGCAAGAATAGAAGATCTAGATACCTTACTAGAATTTGAGCAAGGAGTTATAGAAGCAGAAAGACCCTTAGATCCTTTTTTAAAGAAAGGAAGTATTAATTACTATGATATTGAAAAATTAATTTCTTCTGAAAATGTACATCTTGTAGTAGCTACATCAAACGAAGAAATTGTTGGATCTGGTTATGTTAGAATAGAGAACTCTGGGAGCTATCATAAAAATGAGCAAAACGGATACATTGGTTTTATGTATGTTAAACCGAGTTTTAGAGGAAAAAGAATAAGTGCCGTTGTTTTAGAAAGCTTAAAAGAATGGTCAAAAAATAAAGGATTAAAAGAGCTTAGGCTCGATGTTTATAATGCCAACCTAGCAGCAATTAAATCTTATGAACGTTTTGGTTTTAATAAAAGCTTGGTTAACATGAGAATGGAAATCTAACAAAATGAAGCAGTCATACTTAATTAAAAATGCACAAATCGTTAATGAAAACAAGGTTTTTAAAGGCGATGTATTAGTAGAAGGAGAATTAATAAAAGAAATAGGTACAAATATTACTCCTTCGGAAGAAATGAACGTTGTAAATGCTGAGGGGAAATATTTAATCCCAGGAATGATTGATGATCAGGTACACTTTCGTGAACCAGGATTAACTCATAAGGCAAATATTGCAACAGAAAGTAAGGCTGCGGTAGCAGGAGGAATTACTTCTTTTATTGAAATGCCTAATACGGTTCCACAAGCTACGACTCAAGAATTATTAGAAGATAAGTTTGAAATAGCATCTAAAACTTCGTATGCCAACTATTCTTTTATGTTTGGAGGAACGAATGATAATTTAGAAGAGCTGTTAAAAACAGACCCTAAAAATGTTGCTGGGATTAAGTTATTTTTAGGTTCGTCTACAGGAAATATGTTAGTAGACAATCAAGAAGTTTTAGAAAAGATTTTTTCTTCTACTAAAATGCTTATCTCTGTTCATTGTGAAGATGAAGCTACTATTAGAAAGAATACTGCTGAGTATAAAGAAAAATATGGAGATGATATACCAGTAAAGTATCATCCAATTATTAGAAGTGAAGAAGCTTGTTATTTATCGTCTTCTAAAGCGATAGAATTAGCAAAGAAAACAGGTGCACGTTTACATGTTTTTCACTTATCTACAGAGAAAGAAACGCACTTGTTTAGAAATGATATTCCATTAGAAGAAAAGCAAATAACTGCTGAGGTTTGTGTACATCACTTGTGGTTTACAGATGCTGATTATGAGAAGAAAGGAACGCATATTAAATGGAATCCAGCAGTAAAAACACAAAAGGATAGAGATGGTTTATGGAAAGCTCTTTTAGATGATAGAATTGATATCATTGCTACAGATCACGCTCCTCATACCTTAGAAGAAAAAGCAAATGTTTATACAAAAGCACCAAGTGGAGGTCCTTTAGTTCAACATGCGGTATTGGCTATTTTAGAAAAGGTAAAAGAAGGTGTTTTATCAATTGAAAAGGCAGTAGAGAAAATGTGCCATAATCCGGCTAAAATCTTTAAAGTAGAAAAAAGAGGATATATAAAAGAAGGATACTATGCTGATTTAGTTTTAGTAGATTCTGATAGTAATTGGACCGTATCAAAGGAGAATGTTTTATACAAATGTGGATGGTCTCCATTTGAAGGAGTTGAGTTTTCGAATAAAATTTCGCATACATTTATCAACGGGAATTTAATGTACGAAAACGGTAATTTTAATGAAGAAATAAAAGGGAAAAGATTAATGTTTAATAGATAATGAAAAAAGGGGGATATTTTTTATTAGCTGTTGTTTTAATTTTTGCTTCTTGCACAAGTAATACAATCTATGAGAAACCTAAGAATTTGATTCCAAAAGATTCAATGGTTGCTTTATTAACAGATATGTATGTTGCATCATCTGCAAAAAACAGAAAGAATAGGTTTTTAAAAAAAGAAAAAAACTACGTCAAATTAGTATACGAAAAGTATAAAATAGATAGTACACGCTTTGATGAAAGCAATGCGTATTATACTTCAAGGATTGAAGATTATACGGTAATGTTGAAAGAGGTAAAAGTAAGAATAGACTCTTTATTTGATACCTATGACCGTGAGCTTGCTGTGAGAGATTCTATTGGAAGAATTAAAAGAGGTGATTATAGTGGAAAAAGAGGTAGAGAGGAGTATGACGAATTGGATGAAGAAATATCTGATAAATTAAAAGAAAAAAACACGAAGTTAAGTAGTTCAAAAAAGAGTCCTAAATAGGCTCTTTTTTGAATTCTTTACAAACGATATCAATGGTGTTTTCTATTGAATTAAATTTAAAAGGAAGTTGCTCCTCAATTTTTTTAGAAGAGTAAAAAGAAACATTGTGAGATGATTTTGCAGAGTTTTTAGTTAACAAAGGTGTCTTTCCAGTAAGTTTTGTTAAAATCCAATCAATTCTCCAAAATAGCTCTGTTGAGAATGTTCCAATTTTTATAGAAGGTCTCTTTTTACCTAAACCATCAGCAATGGCAAAAAATAGTTCTTTAAAAGATTTGTTTTCAGAAACCAATACAAAACGTTCGTTTTTAATAGATGAGCTCATAAGTTGCATCATTGCCTTCACCACATCAGTTACTCCTACAAACCCTGTGATTCCTTCAGTATAAAACTTAAAGCCATTGTATACTTGGCTAAATAGTTTACCAGAACCTTCGTTCCAAAAACCACCACCTAAAATTACGCCAGGATTTACGATAACAACATCTAAACCTTCTTGGCTACCACGCCAAACTTCCATTTCAGCACCATATTTTGTGATGGCATATCCGTGTTGATCTCCATTGTCACTCCATTCATCTTCTTCAGTTATTGGTTTGCCATTTATAGCATCACCAACAGCGGCAATAGAGCTTACAAAACAGAACTTTTCTACTTTTGCATCAATTGAAAAATTAACCAAGTTAGCGGTTCCTTCAATATTCACTTGTCGCATTTTTCTGTAATCCTTAGGATCAAAAGAAACCAAAGCGGCGCAATGATAGACGTGCGAAATATTTTGAAACACAGGTTGTAATGAAGGTACATCGGTAATATCAGCTTTTATCCATTCAATTTTAGAGAAAAGAGTGTCGATATCATCGGTATAAAAAGAAAAGATTTTTTTTACGTGTTCACGTTTTTCTTGTGTTCTATAAATAGCTCTAATTACATCATTTTTTAGTGTTAAATGATATAATAAATGAGCCCCAACTAAACCTGTTCCACCAGTAACTAAAATCATAAAGCGAATTTAGTTTTTTTTAGTTGATAAACTTATCTTTGCCTCTTTAAAAATCAAAGAAAATGACCAAGAATCTAGTAGAAGAATTACAATGGAGAGGTATGATACACGATATTATGCCAGGAACAGAAGAGCAATTACAAAAAGAAATGACTACAGCGTATATTGGCTTTGATCCTACATCAGATTCTTTACATATTGGTAGTTTGGTACCTATAATTTTATTGGTTCATATAGAAAAAGCAGGGCATAAACCTATTGCTTTAGTAGGTGGAGCTACCGGAATGATTGGAGACCCTTCGGGAAAGTCTGATGAACGTAACTTGTTAAACGAAGAAGCTTTAGCACATAATGTTGCCGGGATTAAAAGAACTTTAGCTCGTTTCTTAGATTTTGATAATGGTTCTGATAATTCACCAATTTTAGTAAATAACTATGATTGGATGAAAGACTTTTCATTTATCGAGTTTGCTCGTGATGTAGGTAAGAGAATTACAGTAAATTATATGATGGCAAAAGATTCAGTTAAAAAACGTATTTCTGGTGAATCTGGAGGAGGTATGAGTTTTACAGAGTTTACATACCAATTAATTCAAGGATATGATTTTTATCATTTAAACAAAGCCCATAACTGCTTGTTACAAATGGGAGGTTCTGATCAGTGGGGAAATATAACTACTGGAACGGAATTAGTTCGTAGAATGAATGTTGGTAAAGAGGTAAAAGCATATGCAGCAACTTGTCCATTAATTACAAAAGCAGACGGATCTAAGTTTGGAAAGTCAGAAGGAGGAAATGTTTGGTTAGATGCTGATAAAACTTCAGTATATAAGTTTTACCAATTCTGGTTAAATACTTCTGATGAAGATGCTGAGAAGTATATAAAAATATTTACGTTTTTAGATAAGGAAACTATTGATGCTTTAATAGAAACGCATAAAGAAGCACCACATCAAAGAGCTTTACAAAAGAAGTTAGCAGAAGAGGTAACCACTTTTGTGCATTCAAAAGAAGAATTAGACAAAGCAATTGCTGCTTCTAATATCTTATTTGGAAAATCAACAGCAGATGATTTAAAGAGTTTAGATGAGCAAACATTCTTAGATGTATTTGATGGAGTGCCACAAGCTGAAGTATCTCAAGAAGATATTGATAACGGTTTAGATATGATTGGAGCGTTAGCGGCTAAAACAGGCTTTTTAAAATCAAATGGAGATGCAAGAAGAGCGTTAAAAGAAAATTCTATTTCTGTAAATAAGGAAAAAGTAAAAGAAGACTACACAATTACTGCTACAGATTTAATAGCAGAGAAATATGTTATTTTACAAAGAGGAAGAAGGAATTATTTCTTAATAAAAATAGCTTAAGAAGCTATTTTAATATCAAAAGTTAAAGGGCATCGCTTACAGTTGATGCCTTTTTTCTTATACTTATTACAGCATTTACTTTTCGGTTTAATACAACTACTTGCACAAGAAGAAGCACACGATTCAGTGGCTACTGCTTTAGGTAGCGATTTAACTTTCTTAGTATCAGTATAAAAAACAATCATTATCGTTGAATATAAAATCGATGCAAATATAGTGTTTTATTTAGAATAAATTAAAATAGTTTTTTAAACGAATTTATTAGTATCTTTTTTTTGTGGTGCTTACCTTTGCATTTCCAAATAAATCAAGGGGTTTTGCTTAAAAGGCTAACAATATTTTTCTTCATATTTCTTTATGGTATAGCAATGCTAAGACCCATAGCTCCTTTTGTTGAATATGCTATCAACTACGATTATATTGCAAAAGTTTTATGTATTAACAAAGACAAACCTGAAATGAGTTGTAAAGGGAAGTGTCAGTTAATGAAAAAATTAGAACAGCAACAAGAAGAAGACTTTAAGTCGTTGCGAATTGCTTTAGAAGAATATCCGATTGGATTTGTTGAGTTTTTACAAATAAAACTGTCAATACCTACAAATAATACTTCAAACAACTTCTTGTATTCAAAGAAGTATAGATATCAGTTTATTCATTCAGTTTTTCATCCTCCAACAGTTTAAATTTTACATACAGTAAAATAATTACAGTTAAGTAGCCTGCTTAACTGGTTAAAACAATACGTAAAATTCAAAAATAACACTGATGGCTTTGCCTTTATATGTGGTTAAAACCTCGTATAAAGAAATAGTTATGGTCAATCAGTGACTTAAAAGTAAAACTGATGAAATCAATTAAAATCATCTTTATAGGAATACTTGTATTCTTATCACAAACAATAAATGCACAAGAAAAAGAACACCACAAAAACGAATGGAAATCTAATAGACCCGATGGTCATGCACCTATAAGTGTTATGGGAGATCATTACCATCATAAAGGAGAAGTAATGTTTTCATATAGATTCATGTATATGAACATGAAAGGTTTACAAAGGGGAAGTGATGCTATTTCTAATTCAGAAGCACATAACGCAGGGTATATGGTAACACCTCTTTCAATGCCAATGAAAATGCATATGCTAGGAGCAATGTATGCACCATCAGATAAAGTAACTCTACTGGCTATGGTAAACTATATTCAAAATGATATGGATTTACAAATGCGAAACATGATGACAGGAATGATTATGCCTTTTTCTACATCGTCTTCTGGTTTAGGAGATTTGAAATTAGGAATGCTTTATAAATTCATCAATGAGAATAAAGGTTCTTTACATGCAAATGTTGCCATTTCTATTCCTACAGGAGATTTAAACGCCAAGGATGTTACACCAATGTCGAGCTCAAATAAGATTCAATTGCCATACCCAATGCAAATTGGAAGCGGAACCTATGATGCAGATTTAGGGTTAACTTATTTAGGGCAAGCGACTACAGTTTCTTGGGGGAGTCAGTTAAAAGCAACCTATCGTTTTGGTAGAAACAAGTACGACTATTCTTTAGGGAATCGTTATAGTTTAAACTCTTGGTTTGCGGTAAAAACACATAAGTGGCTAAGTTTCTCTGCTCGCTTAGAAGGATTAGTGGTGAGCTCAATCAATGGTAGAAACCCTAACTTAAATCCAATGATGGTTACCACAGCAGATGTAGCAAATTCTGGAGGTAAGTTTGTAAATGGAGGTTTAGGATTTAACATCTATGCTTTTGAAGGATCATTAAAAAACCTTCGATTTGGATTTGAGTTTAGTACGCCATTATACCAAAACCTTAACGGAATTCAATTAAAAACTAAAGAAACGATTACTGCAGGACTGCAATATTCTCTATAGTAATTAAGTAACATATCAATTTATTTTCAAGATGAAAAAAGCAGCATTAATTATGTGCTTAGGACTGCTATTGCCTATTTTTAAAGGGTTTTCTCAAGTAACTTTTAAAGGAAAAATAGTAAACAAAGAAAATGAACCAGTCGTTGGAGCAACTATTGTTTCAACAGAAAATAAAAACAAAGGAACCGTTTCTGATATAGAAGGAAACTTTAGTATAAACCTAGAAACTTCAAAAGTAGAAGTATCTAGTATAGGCTATTTATCGAAATTAGTTGTGTTATCAGGGCAGAATAATCGTATTACTTTAGAATCTGCTATCGAAAGCTTAGAAGAGGTAATTATTTCTGCAAGTAGAGAAACACAAAAAAGAAAAGAAGTTCCTGCTTCCATAGGTCTATTAAATGCAAACCAAATAAAAGAAACCAAAGCATTTGGTATAGAACAATTGGTAAATCAAATACCAGGAGTATTTATGAGTACTTCTAAAGCGTCTAGTAATGAACAACATTTTATGGCAACACGTTCACCTATTTCAACCAAATCATTGTTTTTGTATGTTGAAGATGGTTTACCAATACGTCCGGTTGCAGTATTCAATCACAATGCTTTGTTAGAAATGAACAATACTACCTTTGAAAGAGTTGAGGTATTAAAAGGACCGGCATCGAGTATTTATGGTAGTGAAGCAATTGGAGGAAGTTTTAATTTTATAACGAAAAATCCAAGAAAGGATTTTGGAGGATCTATAGGATTTCAAATAAATGACCTTGGACTAACAAGGTATGAGCTGGAAGCTTCCACCACAGTAAAAGAAAAGTATGGCTTTTATATAGGCGGACATCATATTCGAAGAGATAATGGGGTTGTAGGACATTCCGATTATGAAAAAATAGCAATTTCTTTTAAAAATGTAAATGATTTTTCGGAAGATTTACAATGGACCAATAGCTTAACATACATCAACTATCGTTCAGATATGTCTGGTTCTATTTCAGAGAAAAATTATACCGATGGAAACTATGAAAGCAATCAAACATTTACCGAAAGAGAAGCCAAAGCATTTAGATTTCGTTCAACATTAGATAAATTTTGGAACAGTACTAATAAAACCTCTTTTAACTTTTTTTACAGAAATAATGAGATGAATCAACTACCATCTTATAGAATTAGACAAAATAGAGTGGGTGGTGTTTTAGACGGAACAGGTACTGGAGAAATTAATTCAAATAGATTTAAAAGTTATGTTGGGTTAATACAACATAAAATAGATTTTAACTTTGCTAATTCAAGCTTAATTGTTGGAGCAACTACAGATTTTTCTCCACAAGCTTATGAAGCAGAGAACATTGATGTTGTGGTAAATACCACTACTGCTCAAAATACAGACTATTCAATACGAAATGGAGATTATATCTTAAAGTATGAAGCAGATATATTTAATTATGCTGGGTATGCACAATTTGAAATATCACCATTAGAAAAAGTTAAGTTAACTGGGGCGCTACGTTATGACGGCTTTACCTATGATTATGATAATTTAGATGAAGGAAACTCAGGAGTACAAGACACAAAAATTAGTTATAATAACTATTCACCTAAATTAGGAATCAACTTAAATCTAACTAAACGCGCAGGGATTTACTCTAGCTATTCAAAAGGATTTACACCTCCTCAAGTTGGAACACTTTTTAGAAATGGAAAAAACAGAACGGGAAATGCGTTTTCTTTAAAACCAGCCAAATTTCACAATTACGAAATAGGAGGATATTTTACGATTCCATCAAAATTAAAAGTAGATGTTGCAATTTATCAATTAGATGGGATTGATAGATTAATTTCAATAAGAGACGATAGTGGAAATTTCGTGCAAAAGAATGCAGGGAAAACAACCTCCAATGGAATCGAATTAGGAGTGAAATATAACCTTTTAGAAAACTTATATATTAACTATAGCGGAAGCTATGCTACTCATAAATATCTTTCGTTTTTTGAAAATAATGTAGACTACTCGAATACCGATATGCAAACAGCTCCAAATTATATTGCAGTATCTACGATTAATTATAAACCTATTAAAAGCTTATTGTTAACTCTAGAACATGAACAAATAGGAAAGTACAATACAAGTTTTGAAGGACAAGCGGTAATAGGAAAAGATGCCTCTGGAGGAGATGTTTTGGGAACTTCTACATATGAAGGACACCATATTTTCAATTTTAGAGCAAATTATACCTACAAACAGTTTGAAATATGGGGGCAAGCACTAAACATTTTTGATAAACTGTATGCAGTAAGAGCTTCTTACAGTAGATGGAGTAAGCAAAACACTTATAGTGTAGGAAACCCAAGAGCTTTTCATTTTGGAGTAAAGTATAATTTTTAATAATGATCTAAAGCACAATTGACTGAATTAAGCTAGTTGTGCTTTTCAATTTTACTATAATGAAGAATCGAAAAATAAATCAATGGTTTTGGAAATGGCATTTTATTGCAGGTATAATTTCATTACCATTTGTATTGGTTTTGTCAATTACAGGAGGAATTTATTTGTTTAATCCTAAAGTGGAAAAAAAGGCAAAAACAACTATTCAAGAAATTAAAAAAACAGGGAAATCTATTTCATATCAAGGGCAGTGGGAAATAGCAAAACTTAGCATGAAGAAGCAACCAAACAGTATAGTTTTGCCTTCAAAACCAACGATGGCTACAGAATTTGTTTCAGGTAGGTTTAGTCATAAGAACTCTTTGTTTGTGAATCCGTATACAGGGAAAGTTACAGGTAATTTTACTCCAAAAGACACTTGGATGTATAAAGTCAGAAAATTACATGGGGAACTCTTAGGAGGTAAGGTAGGAACAAAAATAGTAGAGTTAATAGCTAGCTGGATGTTGGTGCTTATTCTAACTGGACTATATATTTGGTGGCCTTTTCAAAAGGGAATTAAAGGAGTTTTTACTCTTCGTTTTAAAGAAGGGAAGAGGATTTTTTTTAGAGATCTACATGCAGTACTAGGTTTTTGGATTTCTGGTTTACTCATTCTTACACTTGCCGGAGGATTGCCTTGGACCGATGTATTTGGAGCAAATTTTAAATGGGTACAAAAAGTAACGAATACAGGATACCCAAAAACATGGAACGGAAGAGGTTTAGTATCTAAAGTAAAAGAGAAACCCATGACTTTAGATGAAATGATGTTTATCGCAAAACAACAAGGTTTAAAAGGAACTGTAAGTATTGGACTTCCTAAAAATGCGAAGAGCACGTTTAGTGTTTCCAATAAAACAGTTGATTTAGAAGCTCAAAAAATGCTGCGTTTTGATCAATATTCAGGAGAATTGGTGAAAAAGCATACTTGGAGTGATGTAGGTTTTTTAATGAGAGGAAGAATGTGGGTAATGGCATTTCATCAAGGTCAGTTCGGCGGTTGGAATTGGTGGTTAATGTTTGGTGTGGCATTAGCACTAACAATTATGAGTGCAGCAGCTATTGTATCATATCTTATAAGAAAACCAAACAGTAAGTTAGGAACTCCAAAAGTGTCTAAAGATTTTAAAATAAACTATACAATTGTTACGTTTTTAATACTGTTAGGAGTAATGTTACCTCTTTTTGGTCTAAGTGTTTTGCTTATCATTGGGATTGAACAAATTAGAAAAAGAGCCTTTAGATTTTAATATTTTATTAAGAAAGTAACCTTGTAAGGATTTGTAATTTTGAGGACAAAGTTGAATGTAACCCGTTAAATATTTCAAGAAATGAAAAGATCAATTATAGTATTAATGATGTTTGTTGTTGCAGTTGTTTTTACAAATGAAGCAACAGCTCAGAATTTTTCAGGATTAGATAAAAGCCCTATGGATGCGTCGGCATTTCCATCTAATTGGAGAGTTTCTGATAAATTAGTAAAGGTCGTTTATAGTAGACCACAATTAAAAGGAAGAAAAATAGAACAATTAGCTCCTAAGGGAAAAGTATGGAGAACTGGAGCAAATGAAGCAGCAGAAATTACTTTTTATAAAGATGTAACTTTTGGAGGTAAGAATGTAAAAGCAGGAACTTATTCTTTATTTACTATTCCTGGAGATGATACATGGACCGTTATTTTAAGTAACGCTAAGAATGTATGGGGTTCTTATTTTTATAAAGAAAAAGAAGATGTTGCTAGAGTGGTAGCAAAGGTGACAAAAGCCAAAAAGACTTTAGAGGATTTTTCAATAACTTTTGATGGTGAAGATGAAAATGCAACAATGTATTTAGGATGGGGTGATGTAGTTATTTCTGTACCTGTAAAGGGATAAAAACCGCTGTCATAACGAATTAAAAGTGTCTGATTCTTAGAATTAGACACTTTTTTATTGGAAAAAAGGTGTGACTTTTTTAAATTTACGTGTCATAAAAGTACATATACCAGCTGGTTACATGTTTTAAAACAAGTGTTGATAATGTTTAAATGAAACATAAAGTAAATCTCACCTTATATAGAGATCCCTAAAAAGAAACATTTTATTATTGATATTGGAGTTTTAAAATCTGAAACTTTTATGTAATCCTTGTTGAAAGAAGATTTCTGTTATCCCTTGAGTACAATGATATAACCTACTTAATAATATTAAACTTCTTAACAAGATAATGAATGCTCAATATTTTTATTGAGCATTTTTTTGTTTGTTTAAAATATTGCTTATCAGTTAATTGCGTGTTTCTCTTGTCTTTTAAAATAAAACTCGAACATGTTTATGGCATCATAATTGATTCTTTCCTCTCAGTATAAAAATTAAAAATTAAGATTATGAAAAAACTACTATTGAGTTTATTGTTTTTAACAGGAGCATTCACTATCAATGCTCAAAGTGTAAAATTTGGAGTTAAAGGAGGATTGAACTTTGCAACTTTAAGAGGAGAGAATTTAGATGTAGATTCAAGAACTGGATTCCATGTAGGAGGGGTTGCAGAATTAAAATTTTCAGATAAGTTTTCGCTTCAGCCTGAACTTTTGTACACCGAGTTAGGAACAAAAAACTCAACAAATGAGTTGAGGTTGAATTACATTTCTCTTCCTGTAATGGCAAAATATTATTTGATAGACGGATTTTCTTTAGAAGCAGGACCTCAATTTTCGTTTTTAGTAAAGGATGAAGTCGAGACTCCTACAGCTACGATAGATCCTCAAACAGAAGATTTTGATTTAGGGTTAAATGTAGGTTTAGGGTATACCTTTAACAATGGTTTATTTATTCAATCGAGATATACCTTAGGAGTAACACCGGTACAGGAAAGCCCTGATGTTAAAAATGGAGCTTTTCAATTATCTTTGGGATATCAGTTCTAAAAAAAATATTATATTCAATAAAACCTCTTCTTTTTTTAACAGAAGAGGTTTTTCGTTTTTCGTAATTTTACAAAAAACAAAACCTATGAATATTGTAGTTTACGGAACAGGAGGTGTTGGAGGATATTTTGGAATTCGCTTAGCGCAGTCTGGGCAAAATGTAACTTTTATTGCAAGAGGGAAACATCTTGAAGCTATTCAAAAGAATGGTTTGCAATTAAAAAGTATCAAAGGAGACTTCACCTTAAAAAATGTAAATGCTACCGATGATGTTTCTACAATCTCAAATCCAGATTTGATTTTAATTGCTACTAAAACGTGGCAATTAGAAGAAGTGGCAAACAAAATTCAACCTATATTAAATGACAAGACGGTTGTTATTTCATTATTAAATGGAGCAGACAATGCAGAAAAGCTTGCCAGTATTCTAGGGGAGAAACATATGTTAGGTGGTTTGTGTAAAATTGTTAGTAAAATAGAGGAATACGGAGTTATCAATCATATGGCAATTGAACCGTATATAGCCTTTGGAGAGTTAGATAATAGCCAATCAACTAGAGTAAGAGAAATCAAAGATATTTTTGATAAAGCTGAAATCTTCAATCAAATTCCAGAAAATATACAAGTAGCTATTTGGTCTAAGTTTTTATTTATTACAACTATTAGTGCTCTTGGTGGACTTACAAGAGCTACTTTGGGAGAAATGAGAACACAACCAGAGGTGAGAAATTTATTATTAAAAACGGCAGAGGAGATCGTAGCTGTTGCAAATGCTAAAGGAATTCCTTTAAATGAAGAAAGTATTCAAAAAGTTTTTCATTTTATAGACAAACTTCCCTACGAAACAACAGCTTCTTTACAGCGAGACATCATGGAAGGACGTCCTTCAGAATTAGATTCACAAGTAGGAACTATTCATAAAATGGGTCAAGAATTAAACATCTCTACGCCTATCAATTCTTTTATTTACCATTCCTTAGTAATCACTGAAAAAAGAAACCGAAAAGAATCTTTAAGCTAATTAAAATCAGACTTTCTTCTTCCAAACAAGAATTGTAAATTTGCAGCTTCAAAATCACGTCATTGCGAACAAGGTGAAGTAATTTCTTAATGAAATGATCTCGCTTTTTATGTTTCGTACTGACAGGAATAAATTTAAAGAATGCAATACAATCATCAAGAAATAGAAAAAAAGTGGCAAGAGTATTGGGCAAAAAACCAAACTTTTAAGGCCAGTAATAATTCTGATAAGCCTAAATACTATGTATTAGATATGTTTCCTTATCCATCTGGAGCAGGACTGCATGTTGGACATCCATTAGGATATATCGCAAGTGATATTTATGCACGTTACAAGCGTCATAAAGGGTTTAATGTATTGCACCCACAAGGATATGATAGCTTCGGATTACCAGCTGAACAATATGCGATTCAAACTGGACAGCATCCAGCAATCACTACCGAAACAAATATTAAAACATATAGAGGACAGTTAGATAAAATCGGATTCTCATTCGATTGGTCTCGTGAAGTTCGTACTTCAAATCCAGAATATTATAAATGGACACAATGGATCTTTATCCAGCTGTTCAATTCTTGGTATAATAAAGATACAGACAAAGCAGAAGATGTAAGTACACTTGTAGCTAAGTTTGAAGTAGAAGGAAATGCTAATGTAAATGCTGTAGCTGATGAAGATATCAAGCAATTTTCTGCAGATGAGTGGAAGAACTTTAGCTCAAAAGAGCAACAAGAAGTTTTATTACAATATCGTTTAACCTATTTATCAGATACTGAAGTAAACTGGTGTCCGGCTTTAGGAACTGTATTAGCCAATGATGAAATTGTAAATGGAGTTTCAGAACGTGGAGGACATCCAGTAGTACGTAAAAAAATGACCCAATGGTCTATGCGTATTTCTGCATATGCACAACGTTTATTAGACGGATTAAATGGAATTGATTGGCCACAGCCTTTAAAAGACATTCAAACCAACTGGATTGGGAGAAGTCAGGGAGCCATGGTTACTTTTGATGTAGATGGACATGATGCAAATATTGAAGTATTTACTACAAGACCTGATACTATTTTTGGTGTGTCTTTTATGACCTTAGCACCAGAACATGATTTAGTAGCTAAAATTACAACTGATACACAACGTGAAACGGTAGAGGCCTATGTTGAAGCTACAGCAAAACGTTCAGAGCGTGATAGAATGGCTGATGTAAAAACCATTTCAGGAGTGTTTACAGGAGCGTATGCGTTACATCCGTTTACAGGAAAGCAAGTGCCAATTTGGATTGGAGATTATGTATTAGCAAGCTACGGAACAGGAGCTGTAATGGCAGTACCATGTGGAGATCAACGTGATTATGATTTTGCAAAGCATTTCGGATTAGAAATTCCAAATATTTTTGAAGGAGTAGACATTTCAGAACAAGCAAATGATACCAAAGAAGGAATTAAGTTAGCAAACTCTGATTTCTTAGATGGATTGAATTATAAAAAAGGAATGAAAACCGTAATCTATGAAATGGAAAAACGCGGTTTTGGTTTCGGAAAAATAAACTATCGTTTACGTGATGCAGTATTTAGCCGTCAACGTTATTGGGGAGAACCATTCCCAGTATATTACAAAGACGGAATGCCACAAATGATAGCAAATGAACATTTACCTATCGAATTACCTGAAGTAGAAAAGTATTTACCTACAGAAGATGGTAAACCACCATTAGGAAATTCTACAGAATGGGCTTGGTCTACAGAGACAAATTCAGTTGTTTCTAATGATCAAATTAATAATGAAACGGTGTTCCCATTAGAACTAAATACGATGCCAGGTTGGGCAGGAAGTTCTTGGTATTTTAACCGTTATATGGATGCTACAAATGATGGAGAATTTGTAAGCAAGGAAGCAGTTGAATATTGGAAAGAAGTAGATTTATATATTGGAGGTTCTGAGCATGCAACAGGGCATTTATTATATGCACGTTTTTGGCAAAAATTCTTATTTGATAGAGGATTCTTACCAGTTGATGAATTTGCAAAAAAATTAATCAACCAAGGAATGATCTTAGGAACTTCTGCAATTGTTTACAGAGTTTCTGGAACAAATAAATATGTTTCATTAGGATTAAAAGATCAATATCAAACAGAAGAGTTACGTGTAGATGTAAAGTTAATTAACTCTTCAGATGAATTAGATTTAGACGGTTTAAAGAATTGGCAACCTCAATTTGCAGATGCAGAGTTTGAGTTAGAAGACGGTAAATATATTGTTGGAAGAGAGGTTGAAAAAATGTCTAAACGTTGGTTTAATGTTGTAAATCCAGATGATATTTGTGAAGAATACGGAGCTGATAGTTTACGTTTGTTTGAGATGTTCTTAGGACCTTTAGAACAATTTAAACCATGGAAAACATCAGGTATTTCTGGAGTGTATTCATTCTTAAAGAAACTATGGAAGTTATTCCACAACGGAGAAAACTTTGAAGTTTCAGAAGGAGAAGCTACGAAGGACAACTTAAAAACATTACATAAAACCATTAAGAAAGTAGAAGAAGATATTGAGAATTTCTCATTCAATACTTCGGTTTCTACCTTTATGATTGCTGTAAATGAGTTAACTGCTCAAAAATGTAATAACAAAGCGATATTAGAACAATTACTAGTATTGGTATCACCATATGCACCTCATATCTCTGAAGAATTATGGAGTAAGTTAGGGTATGAAGAATCAATTTCTACGGCTGCTTTCCCAGTGTTTGATGAGAAGCATTTAGTGGAAAGCTCTAAGAATTACCCGGTTTCTTTCAATGGTAAAACACGTTTTACTTTAGAATTACCATTAGACATGAGTAAAGAAGACATTGAGAAAACGGTTATGGCACATGAAAAAACACAACAACAACTTCAAGGGCGAGAGCCAAAGAAAGTAATTGTTGTTCCAGGAAGAATTATCAACATTGTTGGATAGTTAGATTCTTCAATACAAAACTTAAAACTCCTTTGTTAATTTTAACAAAGGAGTTTTTTTATTATCATCTTTTTCTCAAATTTGTACGAACCCCAAAAAAATATCTATGAACAAATTATCATTCAACAGCTCTTGGCTGTTTTTAGTCATCCCAATAGGAATTGTCATTTTTGTAGTGATCCCTCAATTTCAAGGAACCTATAAGATTTTTCAAAAACAAGAATTAGAATACCAACAAAAAGTTGCTCAATTAGATTCGTTAAGATTAATAGAAAATCCACCTACAAAAGTCAAAAACCAAATCAAACGATTGGAAATCTCGGTGCCAATTTCCGAGAAGAGTATCGAAAGACAACGATACACATATTATAAAACAGGAGGAATGCTATTGGTATTGGCATTTATGTTTACAGGGATGTTTGGTTCCAGTTATCTTGCCAAACTAAAGAAAAAATCACCAAGCAATAAAGTAATTGAATTTAACTTTGAAGATCCAAGTAATGATGTTATTGGTAGAGAAATATCATGGAATGCTTTGGAGAACTCAGGAAGTAACTTTTTAAGTGAGCGTTTAAGAAAGACAGTTTCAGGATATAAAATAACTTCCAGTGGTTATATGAAAGTAGTTTCATGGAGTTTTTTCTTAATGGGATTGAATTATACTGCCTGGAGTTTTATCGAGCATTATAAATTCAAAGAAGAGAGTCTTGGTATTATGGAAGGAGGAAAAATATTTTTTACCTCAGGAGGTATATTTATGTTGATTGGCTTTTTCTTTTTGTTATCAAAAGGAACAAAAGTATTTTTCCATAAACATAAGCGAAAGATGGTTGTTGGAGGGAAAATCTTACCATTTAAAGATGCATATGCTTTACAAGTATTAGAAAAGTTTATTGAAGGAAATTCTTCGGGAAGTTATTTCTGTTACGAAGTTAACCTAGTAACTAAAGATGGAGACCGATATAATTTATTAAATCACGGAGATAAAGAATATTTGTTGAGTGATATGGTAAAAATTAGTAAAGCTTTAAATATTCCTGTATGGAATAGAGGAGTTGTGTAGTAATGTTTGCCAAAGTTTTAGTAATTTACACTCAAATTAGACGCAACTAAGTGAATATTTTATCCTGTACGAAACATTCAAATAACTATCAGTTTTACACTTCCGTAAAAGATGTACCTAAAGAAGTTTGGAAAGAACTACAATGTGAAGATAACTTATATCTGAGCATAGCATATCTTGAGGCACTAGAAGATCATAATGAAAGCATTGAATTTGTTTATTTGGTATTAACGAATGAGGCCAAGAAGCCTATTGCGTTTACCACCATACAAATTGTAGATTTTTATTTAGATAGTGTTCAGAATGAAATGCAATCTATTGTAGAATGGATTAAATGTATGGGGAGAAAATTGCGTGTTATTTCTCCAGAAGAACCGTTTAAAGTGCTTACAAGTGGAAACACGTTTGTAAGTGGTGAGCACGGTATTTTTATCAAGCAAGATCAAGATAAGAAGCAGGTTGTAAAAGATGTATCAAAAGGTTTATTAGAATATGCAAAATCGAAGTATAACGATTCGATTGATGCTTTTATGTTAAAAGATTTTCTAACAGAGTCTTTATACATTACAGATGAATTAAAGGAAGTACGTTTTAATTCTTTTAAAGTAGAACCCAATATGGTACTTACCTTAAATGAAAATTGGACTTCTTTTGATGACTATCTAGAGGCCATGAAAACCAAGTTTAGGGTAAAGGCAAAAAAAGCAATGAAGCAAAGTAGTAGCTTACGTGTGGAAGATATTACTGTGGAAATGTTAGATGATTTACTTCCTAAAATGACCGACTTGTATAAAAAGGTTTCAGGAAAATCTGGTTTCAATCTAGGAGATTTTGATTTAGCATCCTACAAGTGTTTAAAACGTAATTTAGGAGATAAGTATTTGCTAAAAGGATATTGGTTAGATGAACAATTGGTTGGTTTTATGTCTGGAATCATCAATCAGAAAACTTTAGATGCTCATTTCGTTGGAATAGATTATAAATTCAATAAATCATATGCAGTATATCAACGCATGTTGTATGATTATATTATTCTAGGAATTAAAGAAGGAGTTCATTGTATTAACTTTGGTAGAACGGCAAGTGAGATTAAGAGTTCTGTAGGTGCTGTGCCAGAAGATTTAACAATTTACTTACGTCATAAAAAGACCATACCTAATAAAATATTAAGTCTGTTTTTAGATAAAATACAACCCACAGAATTCAAACAAAAATTACCTTTTAAAGAGGTTAAGAAGTAGCAAAAACAAAATAGTATGAAAGATACTCAAGAGTTATTAGATATTTTAACTTTAGAAGATATTGGAGACAATAATTTTAATGGTGTTAGTAAGGATATTGGAAGTCCAAATGTATTTGGAGGTCAAGTATTAGCCCAATCCTTAAATGCAGCTTATAGAACTGTTCCTAAGAAACGTATATTACACTCATTACACTCTTATTTTTTAGAAGCAGGTAACTTAGAATTACCAATTACATATAATGTGCAAACTATTCGTGATGGAGGAAGCTTTTCAACACGAAGAGTTACAGCACATCAAAATGATAAAACCATATTTATACTGGCTTGTTCTTTTCATAGGAGAGAAGATGGGTATGAACATCAAATGCCAATTAAAAAGGATATAAAGCAACCAGAAGAGCTGTTTAGCTGGACAGATATGTTAGACCAATTTGGAGACTTTCTACCTGAGAAAATGAAAGCATTTTTAAGTATTGAGCGTCCAATTGATTTTAAACCAGTTCAAATAGCGAATCCGCTTGCAGCAGAAGATTTACCTCCAATTGTAGATGTATGGTTTAAGTTAAAAGGAGATTCATCAAATTTAGAATTGGCAATAAAGCAACAGATTTTAACCTACATTTCAGATTATAATATTCTTACTGCATGTTTGCATCCGAATGCCAGTGTGGCTAATTTTGGAAATACGCAAATGGCAAGTTTAGACCATTCAATGTGGTTTTACAGAGATTTTGATTTTAATGATTGGATGTTGTTTTCTATTGAAAGTCCGAACTCTTTTGGAGCAAGAGGATTTGCTTGTGGAAATATTTATACAAGAGATGGAAAACTGATAGCTTCAGTTGCTCAAGAAGGACTAATGAGACCGATGAAAAAAAAGAAATAAAGTAAATAAGTTATAAATAAAAAGCCGAGTGAATTTCACTCGGCTTTTTTATGTTATAGTTCAACACTTTTTGTACTCACATGGAACTCTTCATAGGTTTCTAGTAAACTCATTAAACCAGAAACTAAATCTTGAGTTTCAATTAAAATACCAAAGTATAGTGTTGTATTCTTTGGACTTGTTTCGTCTGTTCTAATTCTTTCCACTTGCTTTTCAATTGAGGCAGAAAGGTCTTGTAAAAGCTCTTTCTTTTCTTCAATAATTTGAGCAAGGTTGTCAAAAGATTTATTTTCAAAAGTACTGCTAATATCTCCTAAAAGCTTTGTTAGGGTATTATCAATATGTTTTAAATCTTTTATTTGTCCTTTTTTAAGGTTTTTGTGGTTGTTATTTACGTGTTTGTATGCAGAACGAGAAATATAACTAATAGACTGTGCTACGTCTTGTAAATAGCCTAAAATTAAAATGTAAAAACGACTTGCTTGAACTGATGTTTCATCTAATGATTTGATAAAGTAGAAAACTCCGTCTTTTAAACTATCAATTTCATCGTTAAGTTTAGTAACGTGTTTATCTGTTTTACGTAATTTAATTAAATCATGTGTAGCTAAATCATTTACTACATTAGAATATAATTTATTAATACGTTGCGCTACTTCTGCAATATGATCAGAACTCTCATCAATAACTCCATTAATAGAAATTAACTCAGCACGCTCAACAAACAATTGTTTCTTTTCTTCTTTTGCCTTACGAGAATAGATAATACTTGTTCTTACCAACATTCCAATTACTACTAATAGTAATACAGGGATCATTGCTTTATCCCAGCTAATCAAGTAAGCAACAATACCAGCTGCAACAAAAGCAACAATTGCAGTTAAGAACCAACCTGCTACTACGTTAATAACTCCAGCAACTCTATATACAGCACTTTCACGTCCCCAAGCTCTATCTGCTAAAGAGGTACCCATTGCTACCATGAACGTTACATAGGTAGTTGATAAAGGTAATTTCATTGAAGTTGCTATCGATATCAATACACTTGCCATAATTAAATTAACAGCAGCTCTTACCAAATCAAATGCAGGTAATTCGTAGGTTTTGTCTTTTGGTAATTTGATGACTGGCTTTTCAAACTTAGAGTTTAAGTAAGTTTGTGTTTTTTTGGGTATAACTAGGTTAAAACCTTGATTAGTTACCATGGCTAAACGAACTACAACTCTTGATAAATTATTTGGTTGAAATTTTTCTTGACCTTCTCCTTGACGAGATAAGTTAATTCCTGTTTCAATAACTGCTCTAGCTTTTTTAGAAGTCCATAAGGTAATTACCATGATTAAACCAGCTAATAATAATAACCATACGTTAGACGGTACTTTTTTAGCTAATACACCCATAGCAAATTCGTTAGCAGCAACCCCTGAAAGTTGCCATTCTTCATATGAATTTAAAGCCGCAATAGGTACTCCAATAAAGTTTACTAAGTCATTACCAGCAAATGCCATGGCTAAAGAAAATGTACCTACTCCAATAATTAATACTAAAATATTTACTTTAAATAGTTTAATTAACAAGTGAGAGATAGCTGTCCAAACAGCAAAACTTCCTGCTATTATTAAGACAGTATTACCTTCTAAAATACCTTTTAAACTCCCATAAAATGGAGTTCCTTTTAATCCTTTTATGATAATAAAGTAGGTAATGGCTGTAATAGCAAAACCACCAAACAATGCATTGATATAGTTTGGTCTTTTTTCAAAATCAAAAGAGTATATAATTCTTGAGAAGTATTGTACAATTGCCCCGACAGTAAATGCGACGACGACCGAAATGACAATACCAAATATAATTTCTGTTGCTTTTTGTGTATTGATATATGAAGCTAGGTCAGAAATAGTTTGAGCATCATTCGCTGAAATTTTTATCAACGCTATAGCTACTGCAGATCCTAATAACTCAAAAACAATAGACACTGTTGTTGAGGTAGGCATTCCCAGTGAGTTAAACACATCGAGTAGCAGAATATCGGTAATCATAACCGCCATAAATATGTACATGATTTCTTCAAACATGAACATATTAGGGTTAAAAATTCCTTTTCTAGCAACCTCCATCATTCCACTAGAGGTAATGGCACCAAAGAAAACACCAACACTGGCAATAATCATAATTGTTTTAATTGGTATTGCTTTAGAACCGATTGCTGAATTTAAAAAGTTTACAGCATCGTTACTAACCCCCACTACCAAGTCTAAAATTGCTAAAGCCGCTAAAGCGACTAACATTAAAATAAACGGATCTCCCATTTCTGTCTTTAATTTAACCCGACAAATTTACGAAAAGCAGTGTGATAACTAATGTTATTTTAATGTTATTAATAAGAGTTTGAAAATCTAAATGTTAAATGTAATTTGATATGTTTTGTGGGCCCTCTAAGATGGTTCTAACAATCTGCATGGTTCCGTTTTCGTTCGTTATAACATGCCATTTTACAAGCGTAATTTCATTGTTTTCTAGCTCCAAACCAGTAATACATCTTGGATGCACACAACTACCATCATTAAAATGTGGTAACTCATCATGAGAAGGGAATCTAGGACGATGGGTGTGCCCCGTAACAATCATTTGATTGTTGTTTTCTTTAATCCATTTTTCTAAACGATGTTCAACCTTAATAAGCTCTTTAAAGTTTTGAGCGGGACTTGTTGGGTCTTTGATACCAATCAATTGAAGAGGTCGCCATAAAACACGAACTAAAAACTTACTTAATCTCCAAAAAGTATAGTTAAACCAATCGGCTTGATGACCATGTAATAAGAATATTGATCGTCCATCTTCCCGAGTAAGTCGTATTGCTTCCGAAAAAGAAGCGTTAATCATAAGTTCTTTCTCTTTTCCATCTATGGTGTCAAAATAATAGGCTAAGTTTTTCTCAACTTTCTTTGGGTTTCTATAATCCATATCATGATTTCCCCAAATGAAATGAAGTTGTTTTTTCTCATGGAACTTTTTTAAAAGTAAATAAACATGCTTGTTTGCTTCAAAAATATTTTTAAAAGAATTTTCCCATAACTCATCACCATCTCCCAGTTCTATATAAGTAAAGTCTTTTTGCAGGTATTGCTGTAAAGCATACATGTAGATTTTTTTGTTATGAACAAAGTCATCGGCAAAGCTATTATCTCCTCTATGACAATCAGAAAAGAAGATATACTTAGACGCTTTGTTTAAAGGAAGTTCTTTGGCTTTTTTAAATGCCCTAGTTAACCTTGTTTTTGAAGAAAACATACCTGTGGTTTTTACATGATAAAGATGCATAAAAAAACCCAAGTTTAAAACTTGGGTTTTTAATAATAGTATATTTTATAAAATTATTTTACACTTACTTTTACGTCATCAATCATGTATGAACCATCTAAAGCAGAGTTTGTTCCAGATGCTACAGATTTAAATGCGATGTATAATGTTCCAGTGTAGCTAGATAAATCAATTTCTCCTGAATCTTCAAAAGCATACCATCTTGAATCTTTTGTTGGTAAGTTAGCATTTACCTTAGTCCAAGTAGCAGTAGCTACATTTGTTCCGTCGAAGTCAGTAGAAACTAAAACTTCTAAGGTATTGTTATCTGAATCAGATACGTGGTGTTGTGCAGCCTTGAAAGTTAAAAACTCATCAGTTTGAGCATCCATATCAATACCTGGGCTAATTAACCAACCGATGTTTGAATCATCTCCAGTTCTAAATCCACTAAACTCAGCATATCCATTTCCTCTAAACTCTTGCTCAGTCCATAACTCACCACCTTCTTCAGCAAAGTTTACCCATCCAGTAATATCTAAATCAGTATTATCTGTAGCAGATTGGAAATCTTCTTCATATACAGGATCACATCTTTGCTCATTAAATGAAATTGCAGCTGGTGTATTTACAATAGCAACAAAGTTTTCAGCTCTAAAGTCTTTAGTTAAAACAAAAGTAATATCTCCTCTTCCTTGTGGTACTTGGTTTGTTTTAAAGCTAGCAAACGTACTTGTTTGTAAGTCGATTCCGCTACCAGAAGCACACTCTCTAAAAGTTCTTAATCCGTCAAAGCTATCGTCTGGCTCTCCAGAGAAAGTATTTGGTAATTCACTAGTATCAAATTGAGCACCTTCTACCTTTACATAAGTATTTACATTTGCTCCAGTAAAGTCTTCAATTTTAATTACAGTAGGTACTAATTCCATTTTTGTAGAAGAAGCAAAAACATGTCTGCTTACTCTTGGTGTAACTACTTCATCAACTCTATCTCCTACTAATTGTCCTAATGTGTATTTTCCAGGAACTCCATTTTCAGGATCAATATCAGATGTTCTTTCTCCATCATCATAAGTAACTGTTAATCCATCTAAAACAATGTAAACTTTTCTTCCTGGCTCGTAAGATTGGCTTAAAGAAGTATTATCTAATAATAATTCAAATCCAGCAGTTGGATTTTCAGCAGCATCTTGAACTACAATTTTCTTATAAAAGTTTCCTGCAGCATCTGAAGAAACTACATACCCTTCAATAACAGCTAATGGATCTGGAGTTGGGTTTGTAGCTGTAGCTTCTGGAGCTGGGAAAGTATATACTAATTTATTGTTGTTTTTAAACTCTTGAATTAATCCGTCTTTTACAGCAGAAAAAGGAGTTTTAGCAAACTGAGCAATACTTGGTTCATTTACTTCAGTGTTAGGAAGGTTAAAATCATTATCCTCAACACAAGATACTAACCCTAAGAATAAGGTTAATAAAGCGATTATATTTAATTTATTATTTTTCATGATGTGTTTTATTGTTTTGTTTAGAATCTATAGTTTACATTTAAAAAGTATGTAGTACCTCTACCGTACCAATACCTATTTCCAAATACTGGAGTGTCTAATGCTCTATCAGCTCTTAAGTTTCTGAAGTTTGCATTTCTAGCAGCTTCAAACCCACCAGTTCTATATACAGTGTCAAATAAATTCGTTACACTAGCAAAGATACTAATGTATTTGTTATTACCTACTTTCCAAGATTTACCACCTACTAAGTTAACAGTATTGTAATTATCAAACTTCTCTTGTTGTAATAATTCTCTAGCAACTGCTGGATCATAATCAGAGAATGTAACTCCGTTAGCATCTTGTGTAAAGCTAGCTGTTCTTAATAAAGGAGAAACGTCTACGTAAACGTTATCAAAGAAGTTTACAGTAGCACCAACCCACCAGTAGTCTGGATCACGATATTCGAATCCAACAGAATAAGCAGACTGTGGTCCTGCAGCAACTCTATAGTTTTTTAAGTTAGAAGTACCTAAGTCTTTAACACCAGTTACAGCATCAAATCCAGAATTTTGGAATTCTCTACTAGCACTTACATCTGTGTTTAAAGTAACATTTGGATTGTTTGTGTATGTATATTGTCCAATATTAGCAGCACCTTTTAATTTAATAGTTGGTGTTACTTGTGCTTCAATACCAAATTCAGCTCCAAAATGTTGCTTATCTACTCCTGTTAAAGTTTCTTGGAATAATGCTTCAAGTTCTAAACCTTGAGCAAAGAAAAATCCAACTTCAGTAGCATCTTGTATTTTTGTATAATAACCTGTTAATTTAGAAGTAATGAAAGGAGTTCTTAAAATATAACTAGCATCTGCAGTTAATACCTTTTCAGCTTTTAAATTATTAACAATGTTATTTGTTTCTCTTGCGTTATAGAATACATTTCTAATTAATGGAGCTTTTGTAATATATCCTCCATTAAAATCTAATAAGTGTCTACCAGAGATTTTATATGTTAAACCAGCTTTACCACTAAAGTTCGTAAAGTCAATTTTATCAGATTTTCCTAAAGAGTTAGTTGGGAATGCTCCGTTTTGGAATAAACCTTCTCTTTGGTGCGTTGTTTTATTTACGTCAGCAGCTAAATAAAAGTCAACTTTGTTATACTTAAATTGAGCTTGTACAAATGCATTGTAAACCTCAGAATTTAACTTGTAGTTATATCTAAATCTATCTCCAACACCTACAGTTCTGTATGGGTTCTGAAGATCATTTTGCTTTTCAGAATCAAGATCAGCAAAACCATCAATATCTAAGAATCTTTGACCACCTAATAAGTCTAATACGCTTCCGAAGTTTTCAGAAGAAAAACGAGAGTATTGTGCTTTAGCATTAATGGTAATATTATCTGTTAATTGACTGTTTAAAATTGAGTTTACAGTAAATTGCTTATCGTCATTTCTATCTTCGTATAAAATGTAAGAAGAATATCCTGCGTTAAAATCACTTCTGTTAGCTCTATATAAAGCATCCCAATCTAATTGACTGTTGTTTAAAAACTGTTGTTGTACAGCATACACATCAGGATTTCCTTGTCTAATAGCGTAACTTGGTAATTTTTGATAGTAATCAGCAGATGGGTTACTACCACCTAAACCAACAACATAAGGATTTCCTGTGTTAGGATCAGTACCTTCTAATTTATGACCACCAAAATCTAAACGGCTATTTCCTATTTCTCCAAATTGGTAGCTAACATTAGTTGTTAAAGAAGTGTTTTCTGAAAGATCCCAATAGTGACTTAACATGATAATTGGTTCTTCAATTCTTCTAATACGAGAATTTCTCATGTCACCAGCTTGGTAACCCCAGTATGAGTTATACTTTCTACCTTTTAAGTCAAAAACTTCTTGAGTGTTCGAAGATGAACGTCCTCTTCTGTTTTGAGCATTAATAGCAGTAAAACCTAAACTATGTTTGTCATTGATTTGCTTTTCAATAGAAAAGAAAATTGAGTGAGCATTATAAGAAGTTCCGTCTGTAAAACCTTCGTCAGCGTATCTTTTACTACCAGAAGCAGCAACAGACCATCCGTTTTCTAATAAACCAGAAGCATAAGTAGCCATTAATCTATGAGTATAACTTCTGTTTGAAGAAGCGTAAGAAACTCTACCTCCTTTTCTGTATTCAGAAGCTCTAGTACTAATATTAGTAGAACCTAAAGCACCACCAAATGTGTAATTTGAAGGAGTTAATCCATTACTAAACTCTTGATTACGTAATACATCGTTTAATCCTCCCCAGTTACTCCATTGTGGACGACCGTTGTATAACTTGTTCATTTCGATACCGTTAATTAAAACCTTACCGTTGTCAGAGTCTAGTCCACGAATTCTGTAAAAAGAACCACTCCATTCAAAAGCTGCTGTTCTAGAATAAATGTCTCTAGAAGCTTGTAACAATCCAGAGATGTTATCAGCTGCACTAGTGTCATTATCTAGTTCATCATCAGTAATAGTAATTAACATTAAGTCTTGATCTTCAGAAATATCTTCATATAATAAGATAGTTCCTAAATCGATTGTTTTCCCCGCTAATTGTACTGGGAAATTTTGAGTTTCATAGCCTTTAAGACTGATAGTTACAATTTGTCTTCCATCAGCTAAGTTTTGTAAAGTAAAGGCTCCATCTTCACCAGTAAGGGTGCTGATATTCGCATTTTTTACACTAATAGAAGCACCTTGTAAAGGTTGTTCAGAATCGCCATTAACGACAATCCCTTTTACAATGTTCTGCGCATTAATGCTAATTACACTAAAAAGCATAAGCAACATTGCTACTGTAAAATTTCTCATAAATGCTTGTTTATAAAATATTTAAATATTGTTCCCTTGAGGTCGTTTAAAAAAAGCCAAAGGGATGCAAAAGTAGCAAAATTATAATTACTCAAATGTTAACTTAACATTAACAAATGAAGGTTTAACACTCTTATATACCTTTGGCTTGAATTTTGTTTTATTTTTGCCGTCGAAAATTTTTTTAAATGAAGAAAGTAATATTATTATTTGTTTTAGCTTTTGGATTATCAAGCGTCTACGCACAAAAGCAATATAAGATTAGAACATTAGCGTTTTATAATTTAGAAAACCTATTTGATCCTATTAATGATCCAAATAAGGATGATGAGAAAAGTCCTATTATGGAAATGAATGGAGATAGAGAAAAGGTGTATGCTGACAAAATTGATAAATTAGGAGAAGTAATTTTACAGTTAGGTGCAGAAAAAGCTAAAAACAGTCCTGCTATTTTAGGAGTTGCAGAGATAGAGAATAAAAAGGTACTTGAGGATTTAGTAAATTCTGAAAAATTAAAGAAGAAGCATTATGGAATTATTCATTTTGATTCTCCTGATAAAAGAGGTATTGATGTAGCTTTATTATACCAAGGAAGGTATTTTAAACCGATTCATTATGAAGCATTCAACCCGAATATTTATGCACAGAATAGAAAAATATATACGCGTGATATCTTATTAGTTTCTGGTTATTTAGATGATGAGTTAATTCATGTAATTGTGAATCACTGGCCTTCTAGAAGAGGTGGAGAAGCTAAAAGTAGACCTTTAAGAGAAAAGGCAGCTTACAAAGTGAAGCAAATTATTGAGAAGATCAAAGAAACAGATCCAAATCCTAAAGTATTTATAATGGGTGATTTTAATGATGATCCAATAAATTCAAGCTTTAAGAATGTATTAGCTACAAAAGCAAAGAAGAAGAACGTAAACAAAGGAGATCTTTACAATCCATATGAAGACATGTTTCGTAGAGGATTTAATACATTAGGATATAGAGATAATATTAATTTATTTGATCAAATCTTGTTTACTAGTCCGGTTTTAGATAAAGGACAAAAGGACTTTTCTACCTATAAAATGTTTAAAGCAGGGATTTTTAACAAACGATTCTTAACACAAAAGAAAGGACGATATAAAGGATATCCATTCAGAAGTTTTTCAAATGGACAATATACAGGAGGTTATAGTGATCACTATCCAGTATATATGTACGTAATTAAAGAAAAATAAGAAACCAAAAAACTAAAAGAGCTTGCAATTGCAAGCTCTTTTAGTTTTTACATATATCAATTAAGTAACTGTTGAGTCTTAGTTGAAAAATGGTACCTTTTAATAAGTCTTCTATTTGTCCTAATTCAACCTTAGAAACAGCCATGCTAACCTTATTAGAAGGTGTTTGCAATAGAATAGATTTACAATTCTCTCCCTTAATACAAGTGGCACAGTTTGTTTGTGCTTTAGAGCCTGCTATTTTTTCGAGAAAATCTTCAATTTCAGCTTCATGTAAATGAAAGCCGGTATCTCTAAAGATTATCTGAGTTAAATTTGATTTTGATCCTTTCCACTGGAAAGAAATCCCAATATCATTACTATATATTTTGTGTATACCTTCCATATTCTTTTTTATATGGAAACAAATATATAATTTATTTAGAATTGATCTAAATAAATTTATTGAATATCTTTTAGAACCAATTGCAAGGAAGCATATCCATTCCAAATATTTTCATCTAGATTATAACATATATCAAATTCATTTTGAACAAGTGAATGTTTTTTGCCTAAACCAAACCCGATGGCATTATAGGTTTTATAGTCTGATCCATAAAGGATGTTTAGCTTTAGATGACTTTGATCTGCTCCAACTTTCTTGCCAAAACCATTATCTCGCACAGCACCAGTTTTAAAAACAGGTTTCATGTTTTGAGGACCAAAAGGTCCCATTTGTTTAATGATTCTATAAAATTTTGGAGTGATATTCATTAGACTTAATTCAGCATCAATTGATATTTCTGGTGTTAGTAAATCTACGTCAATGGTGTTTTTTACTACCTCTTCAAACTTGTTTTTGAAGTTTTGATATTGTTCTGGTAACAAAGTTAAACCAGCAGCATATTTATGTCCTCCAAATTGCTCAATAAACTCGCTGCATTGGTCTAGCGCGTTGTATACATCAAACCCTTTTACAGAACGAGCAGAGGCGGCTAGTTTATCGCCACTTTTAGTAAATACCAAAGTAGGTCTATAGTAAGTTTCTGTAAGTCGAGAAGCAACAATTCCAATTACTCCTTTATGCCAGTTTTCATTAAAGACAACAGTTGTAAAGTCTTCCTCTTCTTGATTGTTTTCTATTTGAAGTAATGCTTCTTGAGTAATTTGTTTGTCAAGTTCTTTTCTGTCGGAATTGAATTTTTCAATTGCAGAAGCCGAAGCTACTGCCGAGTCAAAATCCATTTCAGTCAATAGTTCTACTGCATAATTTCCATGTTTCATTCTACCCGCAGCATTAATTCTTGGGGCGATAACAAAAACAACATCAGTAATGTTTAGCTCTTCTTTATTAAGTTGATAAATAAGTGCCTTAATACCATTTCTAGGAGTTGTATTTATGATTTGTAATCCCCAAAAGGCTAGAATTCTATTTTCTCCAGTGATTGGAACAATATCTGCTGCAATTGCAGTCGCAACGAGATCAAGATATTGTGTTAAATCATCAATAGTTTGGTTTTTATTTGAGGCTAATGCTTGTATCAATTTAAATCCAACTCCACATCCACAAAGTTCCTTGTAAGGATACTTGCAATCTGTTCTTTTAGGATTTAAAACGGCTACAGCTTTAGGTATTTCATCTCCGGGTTTATGGTGGTCACAGATGATAAAGTCAATTCCTTTTTCTTTTGCATAAGCTACTTTGTCTATGGCTTTAATACCACAATCAAGCGCTATGATTAAAGAAAGATCATTGTCTTCTGCGAAATCGATCCCTTTATAAGAAACCCCATATCCTTCTGCATACCTATCAGGAATATAAGTTGCTACATTAGGGTAAATTGTCTTTAAGTATGAGTACATTAAAGAAACAGCAGTGGTTCCGTCTACATCGTAATCTCCATATATTAAGATGTTTTCATTTTGAGAAATAGCTTTTTCAATTCTTTGCACAGCAATGTCCATATCTTTCATTAAATATGGATCGTGTAAGTTTTCCAATGAAGGTCGAAAGAACTTTTTGGCTTCTTCAAAATTGGTAATCCCACGTTGAACAAGTAAAATAGCTAAGGTGTTGTCAATATTTAACTCCTTAGCTAGTGAATATACAATCTCTGAATTAGGTTGTGGCTTTAAAGTCCAACGCATATAAACCTATTTGTTATGAAAATGAATATTGGTATTAACTTTTGAAAACTGACGAAACATTTCCATTACGCCACAGTATTTTTCTTTAGATAAATCGACTGCTTTTGTAATTTTTTTCTCATCTAAATTAGTTCCGTAAAAATGATAGTCAACTGTAACTGTATGATATGTTTTAGGATGTTCATCAGTTAATTCAGCTTCAACTTCCATTTTATAGTCATCAATCTCAACTCGCATTTTGTTTAATAGAGAAACAACATCTAGACCAGAACAACCAGCTAAAGAGGAAAGCATCATTGCTTTTGGTCCTAATCCTTTGTTAGTTCCTCCGTTTTCTTCTGAGGTATCGATTAAAACAGTATGTCCACTTGGGTTGTCTGATTCAAACAACATGTTTTCTTTCCAGGTAGTAGTTATTTTATGAGAAGCCATATGTAAATATTTTTTTGTTTCTTGCGTAAGCTCTTTTGTGTATGTCGACAAATTGTGTCGAACCTTTACACAAACTTAGTGTAAAAAATTAGTATTAAAAATTAAAAAATAAAACAATGCCATTAGTAACACCACTAGACCCAAATCACGATGAAGAAACTAAACGTTTATCTGATTTTTATAATGAAACTTTAGGGTTTTGTCCTAATTCTGTTTTAACAATGCAGCGTAGGCCAGATATTTCTAAAGCGTTTATCAATTTAAATAAAGCTGTAATGGCTAATCATGGAAGGGTTACTTCAGCATTAAAAAGAATGATTGCTTGGGTAAGTAGTAATGCTACTGGTTGTCGTTATTGTCAAGCACATGCCATTAGAGCTGCTGAGAGATATGGTGCTGAACAAGAGAAGTTAGATAATATTTGGGAGTATAAAACACATCCTGCATTTTCTGAAGGAGAACGTGCTGCTTTAGATTTTTCATTAGCTGCTTCTATGGTACCTAATATGGTAGACGAAGAAATTAAAACACGTTTGTATGAGCACTGGAATGAAGGAGAAATCGTAGAGATGTTAGGAGTGATTTCTTTATTTGGATATTTAAACCGTTGGAATGACTCTATGGGAACTAATATTGAGGATGGAGCAGTAGAATCTGGAGAGCAATATTTAGGAAAACATGGCTGGGAAAAAGGAAAACATGCTTAATGTTTTTTGATTTCAAAAAAAGACTTATATTAGTAAACATAAGATGAAAGTCTTCTCTCACGAGAAGACTTTCTTTTAAACCTTTCCTATTTTACAGAAAATTTTGAAAGGTTCCCCCATAAATCATCTATAACAAGATAATTGTGTAGCAAATTAAGGCATACACGAGCTAGTTCTTGTTGTAATAACTGCAAATTTTTTTTTGAGGATTTGCATTATTTGTTAATAACTTAACTTAATTGATTTATGGAGAGGAGTAAAGAAAAGCTTTTCAAAAAAATAGTAGAGAAACTACCTAAAAATGTATTGTTAGTAGAAGATATTGCTGATGTTCTGGAAATCAGCTATGATGCGGCATATAGAAGATTAAAAGGCAAAACAAATCTTTCTTTTGAAGAAGGGATGAAGTTGGCCGAACATTATGGTATTTCTTTAAATGGATTATATGGATTCTCCAGTTTAAGTAATCATAACTTTTTTCAGATTTCAAAGAATAATTTTAGAAATACATCCGAAGGACTGTTTGATTTTTTCAATAGCTCAAGTAGTTTTCTAGAGGCTTTTAATAAAAAAGGAGAAAAGGCTGCTTTTTATCATGCTGCAAAAGATATTCCAGTATATCATATTCCCACAGATACTTTATATGGAAGATTTAGGTTGTATGCTTATTTAAATGTGTACTCTGGGTTCTCAACAAATAGTTTTACGAGTTTTAAAAAGTTTATACCGCCTGTCAAAGTGATCGAAGCTTCCATGCGGTTTAAAGAAACATTTAAGAAGTTTAATGCAATTGAAATATGGAGTGATACTACAATTAATAGCTTGTTGTATCAGGTGTATTATTTTTACGAAGCAAAGTTTATTGAGAAAACCCAAGCAATGCAAATGTGTGATGAGATTAAGGGTATGATAGAGCGTGTTGAACTAAATTCAAAACGTGGTGAGTGGGGAAAAAAAGGGAAAGGAAGCAAATATGAGTTGTATAATAATAAACTAATAAGTTTGGGTAATGAAACCTTATTCAAGTCAAAAAGTAAAAAAACACTGTTTATTCATTATACCAATTTGTCTCACTTTAGAATAGAAGAAGAGGTAACAAGTGATGAGGCAGATTACTTTTTTAAGAAACAATTACAATTTTCAAAGAGAATATCTGGAAATGCTGAAGTAGAGAGTAAATTGTTTTTTAATGCGATGTATGATAAAGTACAAAGACTGAAAGATCAAATAGAAGTTAAAAGCAATATTTCCTTTATATAACAAAAAAAGCCTCGACTTAATCGAGGCTTTTTTTATTTTCTATAGAAGAAAATTACTTTTTTAATAAATCTCTTATTTCGGCTAAAAGTTCTTCTTGACTAGGTCCTTTTGGTGCTTCTGGAGCTGGTTCTTCTTTTTTCTTCATTGCATTTACACCTTTTACAATCATAAACATTACAAAAGCTACAATGATAAAATCGATAACATTCGTTAAGAACTCTCCGTACATAACTGCAACTTCACCTGAGACTTTCCCAGCATCGTCTGCAACACCTTCTTTAATGACGTATTTCAAATCTTTGAAGTCTGCGTTAAATAATAATCCAATTAAAGGAGAAACAATTCCTCCAGTAAATGAAGCAACTACTTTGTTAAAAGCAGCACCCATTACAAAACCTACTGCAATGTCAACTAAATTGCCTTTCATTGCAAAGTCTTTAAACTCTTTGAGCATTCCCATTTTTTTTTGATTTAATAGTTAATTGATTTGAAAAGTACTAAAAAATTAGCTCTTTACCAATCTTTTTACTCTTTGAGAAATGGCTGTAATGGTTTCGTATGGAATGGTTTCGCACTTGTGCGCAATGTATTCAATATGTTGTTGGTGATTGAAAAGAATGACTTCATCTCCTTCTTTGCAATCTATTTTACTAACATCTACCATAATCATATCCATGCATACATTTCCAATAATAGGTGCAGGTTGATTATTGATGATTACAAAACCTTCTTTATTTCCTAACCTTCTTGAAATTCCATCGGCGTGCCCAATAGGGATAGTAGCACTTCTTGTTGGAGAATTTGCTACAAAGGCTCTATTGTAACCAACTGTTTCTCCAGGTTGTACTAAATGGATTTGAGAAATAATAGATTTTAAACTGTGTGTGTTTTTAAGTTGAGCAGTTACCTCGGGATGGTTTCCAAAACCGTATAAACCAATCCCTAAACGCACCATATCAAACTGAGCATTGCTGTAATTTACAATACCTGATGTGTTTAGAATGTGAATCATGGGCTCGTATCCTAGGTGCTCATATATTTGCTTAACAATATAAGCGAAGTTGTTTATTTGTCCGATGGTAAACTCCTGCTCGTTTGGATCCTCACTAGCTGCTAAATGAGAAAAAATAGATTCCACCTTTATATTATTAGATTTCTTTAAAGATGTTAAGATGGCTGGCACATCTGTATGCCAAAAACCTAATCTATTTAAACCAGTATTGAACTTTATATGAATCGGGTAGTTCATTAATGGAGCTTCATCTGCTAATTGTAAAAAAGCATCAAAAATTTTAAAGTTATATAGGTTAGGTTCTAATCTATATTTTACAATATCATTAAGGTTTTCTACTTGTGGATGTAAAACGAGTATAGGGGTTTTTATTCCAGATTCACGGAGTATAATTCCTTCAGAAGAATATGCAACAGCAAAATAATCTACTTCGTTTTGAACAATTTTTGCTATTTCAACAGCATCACTTCCATAACCAAAGGCTTTTACAACAACTAAAATTTTTGTATTTGCTTGAAGTTTTTGTTTGAAGTAATTCAAATTGTGCAAAACAGCATTTGCATCTATTTCTAAAATAGTTACGTGATTATTCATTGGTGGTTTCTTCTTTTTCGTTTAAGTTTTGCTGTTCTCGCATTGCTTTATAGTATGCAGCTCTACTTAAAGGTTCGTATTCTTGTGTTTCCCCTAAGAGAACAAGATCGTCACTTTGTGCTTTTCTGTAACTGTAATGTGCTAGGTTTCCAGTTCTAGTACAAACAGCGTGTACTTTTGTAACGTATTCTGCAGTTGCCATTAGAGCTGGCATTGGTCCGAATGGCTTTCCTTTGAAATCCATATCTAAACCAGCTACAATAACTCGAATACCTCTATTGGCTAGATCGTTGCAAACAGCTACGATTTCATCATCAAAAAACTGAGCTTCATCAATTCCTACTACGTCAACATCATTGGCTAATAGCCTAATATTTGAAGAGGCAGGTACTGGTGTAGAACGTATTCTATTATCATTATGAGACACAACTTCTTCCTCATCGTAACGCGTGTCTACTGCAGGTTTAAAAATCTCTACACGTTGTTTAGCAAACTGTGCACGTTTTAAACGACGTATTAATTCTTCGGTTTTGCCTGAAAACATTGAGCCACAAATTACCTCAATCCAACCAAATTGTTCTGTATGATTTACTGTATTTTCAAGAAACATTTTGTAATTTTAAGCTCTAATTATTGATATTTGCATTTCTTTGGAATAGGGAACAAATTTATTAAAATTTAAGAGTAAATATTAATTTCAAACAACAACTTATGCACAAAAAACTTGCATCCGATTTAACTAGTTTAGCACACAGCATTTTAAAAATGAAAAATAAAGAAGATGTGTTTGCATTAAAGGAAAAAGCACACGAGGTTTATGAGAAGCTTTCAGTGTTGGCTTATGTAGAAGAGTATATTAATAATACACCTAATCCTTCAAAAACAAAAGAGGAGTTGTTGGAAGAGGTTGCTTTGGCTGAAGAAAATAGGGTTGAAAAGTTAACTAAAGTTGAAGAGCCTTTGGCAGAGGAAGATAGAATTGTTCATCAGCTAGAAGAAGATATGGCTGAAGTAGTTGAGCAAGAGGCTGAAGAAATTGCTGAAAAGGTTATTGAAGAAATTATAGAGGAGAAAATAGAGTTAAAAGTCGTAGAAGAAATAATTGAGCAGCCCTTTGATGAGTTAGAAGAATTACTGTTTAATGATGAAAATGTAAAGAACGATGTTAAAGATATAGGAGAAAGAAAAACACCAACACTAGAAGAGGAGTTGGAAGATACACTTCCTGTAGATGTGATGGCTAACTTATTTGAAAAAGCAGACAGTAAAAAAACTTTAAATGATCGATTGCAAAACTCTATCCAAATAGATCTTAATGATAGAATCGCATTTGTGAAACATCTATTTAACGGAGATCAAGCTGATTTTAATCGTGTGATTTCTCAGTTAAATACAATGAAAACTGAAAAGGAAGCCAAGAAGTTTATCACTAAAATGGTAAAGCCAGATTATGATTGGTCTGAAAAGGAACAGTATGAAACACGTCTTTTAGAAATCATAGAAAGAAGATTTGCTTAAATGAAATCTGATATAATAGTAATTCATACACATTTTCATAAACGAAGAACAGGTGTTACAAGAAGTGTAGAAAATGTAATGCCTTATCTACAGAAAATGGCGCCTACTTATATTTATGGGTATGGTGTTGATGGAGAAAAGATTGCTACTAAAGAATTAAAAAAGTTGATTTTCTCTGATAAAAAAGTTGTAGTCCATTGTCATAGAAATAATGAAATAATGAAGATGCTTTTTTATCGCTTGTTAGGAGCTAAATTTAAGTTAGTTTCTACACGTCATGCAGAAAGTAAACCTTCAGGATTAACACAGTTTTTATTGAAAAATTCGGATTCGGTTATCACATTAACAAATTCGATGCATCAAAATTTAGGGATAGAAAACACGAAAGTAGCACATGGTGTAAATACAGATATGTTTCGTCCTAAAGAAAATGTTACTTTAAGTAATGTTCAGCAAGAGAATATAATTATTTGTGCAGGAAGGGTTCGAAAAGCCAAAGGGCAAATAGTTTTATTGGAAGGAGCTGTAGAAGTGCTGAAAAATAATCCAAATTGGGCGTTGGTAATTGTAGGTAAGGTTGATAAGCCTCCTTTTTTAGAAGAGTTAAAGACCATTGTCGATAAACATGGTGTTATAGGTCAGGTGTACTTTGTTGATGAGACTCCAGATGTTGTAATGTATTATCAAGCAGCAAAAGTTGCGGTAGTCCCTTCTTTTACCGAAGGGTTTTCTTTAGTTTGTGCAGAAGCAATGTCTTGTGAGAATACCGTTGTGGCAACAAAAGAAGTAGGAGTGCATTCAGAATTAATCTCAGATAAAGAGTCTGGATATTTATTTGAAGCTGGAAACTCTAAAGCTCTTGAGGAGATACTTTCTGGTGTTGTAAAAGGAAGTATGCCAACGTTAGGAAATCAGGCAAGAGAGCAAATTGTTAATAACTGGAGTGCTAAGAAAGAAGCAGAAGGTTTGTATAAAGTATACTTAAATAGCATAGGGTGATTCTCCCCTATAAGTTAGATTGAAAAATGTTCTATAATTAGATTTTTTTATAGTTTAAAACTTTGTATATCATGTGTTTTTGCTGTGATTTAGGTTTTTGTGTTCTTTATTTTGTATAGGAGTTTTAATTGAGGGTTTATCCCCTTTTTTACCCTTGTTAATATGAGGAGTATGGAGTTTAGAAGTTTATTTTTTAAATTTGTTATGAAAAGGAAATAGGTCAACTAATCTCAACTCCTAACCTATTCCGTCCAATATAATTGTTTTATACCTCTTTTAATACCCCACATTAACATCAACTAACTCGGGACAAGGATAGTGTTATTATATCCGTATTTTTTTAAAATTTAAAGCAGTTTGTACAGAAGTGTACAGATAAGTGTTTAGTATAGCTTTATTGGTTGTGACTAAGTTTGAATACAAGAGAGATTCTTGTTGACTTAATTAAGTGATCAATTGAAATTATAGCGCATCAATATATAATTTAGAAAAAGAAAGTAAAGTTCTTATAGAGGGGGTGTATTTTAGGGGATTTCTTTCACTTTAGGTTTACGTTTTTTAGTTCCTCTAAATACACTCCATATATAAGGTTTTAATTAGTAATTATTAAAAAAGCTCAATTGACTTAGTCAATTGAGCTTTTCATGTAAAAAGAGTAACTGTATTATATTTTAAATGTTAATACAGGTTTTAAAACATTGTTAGATAGATCAAGGGAAATACTGCCGTTAAAAAAACGTGATAACCCACTTCTTCCATGTGTAGCAATGGAAACGAGATCTATGTTGTTTTCATCTGAAAAATTTAAAATACCTTCAACGACACTTTTGTCGTTGTATATTGAAACATGATATTTTGGAATATTGTATTTAGAAACAAACCGTTCAACTATCTGTTTTGCTTCTGTAGTGTTTTGAAATTTTTGTGGTGTATTGATTTTTAAGAAGTAAATTTCTGGTTTAAAGGCGCTAGCAAAATCTAAAAAGCCTTTTAAAGCTTCATCTTCATCTTTTTCAAAAGTAGAAGCAAAAACCATTTTGTTAAATTTAAAATCGTTACTGTCTTTTTTGGTGACTAAAACAGGAATGTTAAGACTTCGTACAGTTTTTTCAGTGTTTGAGCCGATTAGTATTTCATCTAATGCGGTATGTCCTTTAGACCCCATGATAACTAAATCTGCATTGATTTTTTTTGAATAATCTCGAATACCTTCAAAGGGATTTTGAAAACGTATTGAATGTTTTACGTTTTCAGGGTCAGGAAAAAAGGTTGCTTTAAACCGAAGCATTTTGTCTCTGATGGTTCTAATGTATAACATGCTTTCAGGAATGCTAAAATTTGACCCTGCTCCCATGTCTACAATACCAGTTGGAATTTCAATTAAATGCAGTAAGTGAATTTCGCTTTTGGTCTTTTCAACTATCCTTGAAGCTAGTGTGGCGGCATATTCTGAATGCTTAGAGAAATCGATTGGAATTAGTATTTTTTTCATACAGGTAGGTTTTTAAGAGAGAGTCTTATAAAGATAAGGAAAAATACAGTGAAAAGCTATTTGTATATTAATGAATTACTTACTATATTTGCATCGAAATTTATAAACATGATAAATGAAGGGGACGATAGTCCCCTCTTTTTATACCTAGAATGAATCAAGAGAGAGTTAAAGCGTTGTTAGAAGAGGCATTGATAGAAAACGAAACGTTGTTTTTGATAGACTTACAGTTTCTTGCTAACAGTAAGATTAAGGTGATTGTAGATGGAGATGCAGGAGTTCCTTTAAGTGAGTGTGTTCGTATTAGTAGGAAAATAGAGCATAACTTAGATAGAGAAGAAGAGGATTTTTCTTTAGAGGTAACTACTCCAGATATTGCACATCCGTTAAAGGTGAAAAGGCAGTATAAAAAGAATGTTAGTAGAGTTCTGAAGGTGAAAACAGAGACTGAAGAATTCGAAGGAACGTTAGCGGAGGTAACAGATAATGAAATTACCTTACGTTGGAAAACAAGAGAACCTAAACCTATTGGTAAAGGGAAGCATACGGTAGAAAAAGAAAAAACACTACCATATGAAGAAATTAAGGAAGCAAAAGTGAAGATTATATTTTAATAATAAGGTGAAATGGAAAATATTGCGTTAATAGAATCATTTTCAGATTTTAAGGATAATAAAAGTATCGATAGAGTAACACTAATGTCTATTTTAGAAGAAGTGTTTCGTGCAGCGTTAAAACGTAAGTTTGGTTCTGATGAAAACTTCGATATTATTATCAATCCAGATAAAGGAGATTTAGAGATTTGGAGAAATCGAGTTGTAGTTGCTGATGGTATGTCAGAAGATGATAACGAAGAAATTGAGTTGTCTGAAGCAAGAAAAATTGAGCCAGATTTTGAGATAGGAGAAGATGTTTCTGAGGAAGTTAAATTAATAGATTTAGGACGACGCGCAATTTTAGCATTACGTCAAAATTTAATTTCAAAAATTCATGAGCACGATAGTACGAATGTCTTTAAGCAATTTAAAGATTTAGTAGGAGATATTTATAGTGCAGAAGTTCATCATATTAGACACAACGCAGTAATCTTATTAGATGATGAAGGGAATGAAATAGTATTGCCTAAAACAGAACAAATTCGTTCAGATTTCTTTAGAAAAGGAGATGCAGTACGTGGGGTTATCAAATCTGTAGAATTAAGAGGGAATAAACCAGCTATTATTTTATCAAGAACATCACCTGAGTTTTTAGTAAAATTATTTGAGCAAGAGATTCCTGAAGTTTTTGATGGTTTAATTACTATTGAAGGAGTAGCAAGGATTCCTGGTGATAAGGCTAAAATAGCAGTTGATTCTTATGATGATAGAATTGATCCAGTTGGAGCATGTGTTGGAGTAAAAGGATCTCGTATTCATGGTATCGTTCGTGAATTAGGAAACGAAAATATAGATGTAATTAATTACACTAAAAACGAAAACTTATTTATTGCTAGAGCATTAAGTCCAGCGAAAGTAACTTCTGTAGAAATTGAGAAATACGAAGAAGAGAAAGATGGTAAAAAAGGACGCGTAAATGTGTTGTTAAAGCCAGAAGAAGTTTCAAAAGCAATTGGTAGATCGGGAGTAAATATTCGTTTAGCTAGTCAGTTGACTGGATATGAAATTGATGTTCAAAGAGAAGGAATTGAAGAGGAAGATGTAGAGTTAACAGAGTTCTCAGATGAAATCGAAGCTTGGGTAATTGAAGAGTTTAAGAAAATTGGTTTAGATACAGCTAAGAGTGTATTAGAAAAAGATGTATCTATGCTAGTTCAAAGAACAGATTTAGAAGAAGAAACCATTTTAGAAGTTCAGAGAATCTTAAGAGAAGAATTCGAAGACTAATAAAAATAGTTTTTTTAGAATAAAGGGTTTTAGTTTGTTTACCTTCGCAGAATAAACAGGCACATGAGAAAAAAAACGTAACTACACGGGGTGTAAAGTGTGTTTTTTGAGTAAAAAGTATAAAACAATATATGGCTGAAGGCAAAAAGTTAAGACTAAACAAGGTTTTAAGAGAATTAAACATTTCTTTAGATAGAGCGGTAGAGCATTTAGAAAAAAAAGGCTTTGAAATCGAAGCGCGCCCTACCACTAAGATTTCTGATAAGGAATATCAAGTGCTGCTTGATGGTTTCCAGACAGATAAATCTAAGAAAGTAGCATCGAAAGAAGTTACAGAAGAAAAGAGAAAAGAAAAAGAGGCTATTCGTCAACAATTAGAAGCTGAGCAAGAAAAGAAACGACATGATGAGGAGGTTAAGAAGCAAGAGGTTTTAAAAGCTAAAGCTGAAAAACTTGAAGTAAAGACTGTTGGAAAGATTGATATTTCTACAGGTAAAAAAGTAGAAGCTGAAGTAGAAAAGGAAGAGCCTAAGTCAACAACGCCAGAACCTGTTAAAGAAGTTAAGGCGGAAGAGAAGGTGAAAGAAGAGCCTAAACCACAACCAATTGAAAAAGTTGAAGTACAGAAAAAAGAAGAGCCTAAGCCTAAGCCAATAAAGAAAATTGTACTTGAAGATAAAAAGAAAAAGGTTGTTAAAGAGGTAAAAACCGTAGCACCAAAAAAGGAAGTAAAGCCAGTGAAAGCAAAGAAGGATGAGAAGCCTGTAGAAGTAACTCCTGAAAATGCTGAGAAGATCAAAACTCAGTATAAGAAGTTAGATGGGCCGAAAATTACTGGTCAGAAAATTGATTTAAAACAATTTGAAAGACCTAAGAAGAAAAAACCAGATGCTAAGCAGGATAATAAATCTGGAAACGCAGACGCAAGAAAGAAGCGTAAAAGAATTAGTAAGCCTGGAGCTGGTGGTAACCAACAACAAGGTCAAGGACAAAACCGTGGCGGACAAAACCGAGGAGGTGGTCCAAACCGTGGAGGACAAAATAGAGGAGGCCAAGGAAATAACCGTGGTGGACAAAATAGAGGAAGAGGAAGACGTCCAGTAGTTCAAAAAGAAGAATTAACAGAAGCTCAAATCCAAAAACAAGTTAGAGAGACCTTAGAAAAGCTTCAAGGGAAATCTAAAAAAGGAAAAGGAGCTAAGTATCGTAGAGATAAAAGAGATCAACACCGTCAACAAGCAGAAGCAGAATTACAAGCTGCACAAGCGGAAAGTAAGGTGTTAAAAGTAACTGAGTTTGTTACGGTTTCAGAAGTTGCTACGATGATGGATAAACCAGTTACCGATATTATTTCTGCATGTATGATGTTAGGAATGATGGTAACAATGAATCAGCGTTTAGATGCTGAAACACTTCAAATTGTTGCTGAAGAGTTTAACTATAAAGTAGAATTCGTAGGAGCTGAAGTTGAAGAATCAATCGAAGAGATTGAAGATAATCCAGAAGATTTAACACCACGTGCACCAATCGTTACAGTAATGGGACACGTAGATCACGGTAAAACATCTTTATTAGATTATGTTCGTAAGGCGAATGTAATTGCTGGAGAAAGTGGAGGAATTACACAGCACATTGGAGCATACGGAGTAACTTTAGAAGAGGGGCAAAAGATTGCTTTCTTAGATACACCAGGTCACGAGGCCTTTACAGCAATGCGTGCTCGTGGAGCTCAGGTTACAGATATCGTAATTATTGTAATTGCAGCGGATGATGATGTAATGCCTCAAACAAAAGAAGCAATATCTCACGCACAGGCAGCAGGAGTACCAATTATTTTTGCAATCAACAAGATTGATAAGCCAAATGCAAATCCAGATAATATTAGAACGCAACTTTCTACAATGAATTTATTAGTAGAAGATTGGGGTGGTAATATTCAATCACAAGAAATTTCTGCAAAAACTGGTCAAGGAGTTGATGAGTTATTAGAAAAAGTATTGTTAGAAGCTGAAGTATTAGAATTAAAAGCAAATTCTGATAAAAATGCAGTAGGAACAGTTGTAGAAGCGCAGTTAGATAAAGGACGAGGATATGTTTCAACAATCTTAGTTCAAGCGGGTACTTTACGTATTGGAGATTACCTATTAGCAGGTAAGCATAGTGGTAAGGTTCGAGCAATGTTTGATGAGCGTGGAAACAAAGTAAAAGAAGCAGGTCCATCAACACCAGTATCAATTTTAGGTTTAGATGGAGCGCCGCAAGCAGGTGATAAGTTCAATGTATTTGATGATGAGCGTGAAGCGAAACAAATTGCTGCAAAACGTTCTCAATTACAACGTGAACAATCTGTAAGAACGCAAAAAACATTAACGTTAGATGAAATCGGACGTCGTATTGCATTAGGAGACTTTAAAGAGTTAAACTTAATCTTAAAAGGAGATGTAGATGGTTCTGTAGAAGCATTAACAGATTCATTCCAGAAATTATCTACTGAAGAAATCCAAGTTAATATCTTACATAAAGGAGTTGGAGCAATTACCGAATCTGATGTGTTATTAGCTTCTGCATCTGATGCAATTATTGTTGGGTTTAATGTACGTCCACAAGGAAATGCTCGTACAATAGCAGACAAGGAAGAGGTAGATATCAGAACATACTCTATCATCTATGATGCGATCAACGATCTTAAGGATGCAATGGAAGGAATGTTATCTCCAGAAATGAAAGAAGAGGTATTAGGTAATGTAGAGATTAGAGAGGTTTATAAGATTTCTAAGATTGGAAACATTGCAGGTTGTATGGTAATGAGTGGTAAGATAACTAGAGATGCTAAAGTACGTATCATCCGTGAAGGAATTGTTGTACATGATGGTGAGTTAACATCGTTAAAACGATTTAAAGATGATGTTAAAGAAGTTACAAAAGGATATGATTGTGGATTACAAATTAAGAACTACAATGATATTAAAGAGTATGACATGATAGAAGCTTATACTGAAGTAGCAGTTAAGAAGAAATTAAAGTAATTATTTTTTCAAATAAATATAAAGCGCCCTTTTTAGGGCGCTTTTTTTATGAAATAACATTTTGGCAAGTTGTTTGAAATAAAATAAATGTTTAAAGAAGAGATGTTTTAGGTACCTTTTTTTATATTTATCCAATAATAAAAATCCAAATTATGAAGTTGATGAGATTTATCCCCATATTATTGATGTTTGTTGGTTTTAGTGCCATTGCTCAAAACAATGAAAAATTGTTTGATAAAATTGAATATAATGCACAAACAAGAGGGGCACAGTTTAGTATAGAGGTGAATGATAATAAAGTGGTTTATAAAGGTAGTTATGGAGCTAAAGAAGTGCAGTTGACTAAAGCGCAACAAAAGCAATTAAATGAGCTTATAAAGGGCTTAGATTTAAATCTCATTTCATCTTTAAAAGCACCTTCTAAGAAAAGACTTCATGATGGGGCTTTGCATGGTGAGTTTGCAATTAAAGTAGGAGATAAAGACTATAAATCAAGTGGATTTGATGCAGGAAATGCTCCTAAAGAATTAAAACCGTTAGAAGATTATTTAAATACACTCATTGGAGGTATAGACTAAAAATAAAAAAACCGAGCAAGTTGCTCGGTTTTTTTATTTTTATTGTTTTGTCCATTACAATCGAACGACAATAGCTCCAGAAAATTTCTCTCGAATTTTATTCAAAGCTCTATCGGCATCCAATCGTGTTTTGTAATTTCCTACTTGGATTTTCCATTCAGGAGATTCATAACTTAATTTTGTGCTAATATTCGGATATTCAACTCTAAACCTACCTCGAATACTTTTGGCTGTTCTTTCAAGTCCGTTATATAACTGGATCCTATAGCCTATTTTATTGCGCTTATTGAATTCTCTTTTTTTCTCAATTAAAGAATTAATACTCTTATCGTTAGTTAACTTACTTTGTGCATTTCCACTGTAAATACCCAAGACAAGAACAATTAAAATGCTAGTTATTAATTGTGATTTTTTCATAATTCTGATTTCTTTTTACAAAAGTAACGAGTTGTTGGTTAATACATTGCTAAGTATTCTTATTTAGAATTAGTATAAATTGTAAATTAGGATTCTCTTAACATTTCACATTTTAGACAGAAGTAGTACTTTTGTGCAACTTTCTGTGGACTAATTGTGCTTAGTTGTAACAGAAAAAATTGTACCAAAATAGATACAAAAAATATATTTTACAGTATGAAAAGTGTGAAACATCACAACAGATTTACTCAAAAGCTCTTACAGAGTTTTGTTTTCCTTTTAGTTTTATCGTTAAGTTTTTCGGCGTATTCGCAAGATATTGATGAGGCACGTCAAAAGGAAGGAAAGAAGTTATTTAAAACCAATTGTGCTGCTTGTCATAAGTTGAACAAGAAATCTACTGGTCCAGCTTTAGGTAAGGTTGAAGAAAGAAGAGAAAATGATTGGTTAAAAGCATGGATTAAAGACAATGCTGCATTAAGAGCTTCTGGTAACAAGGACGCTATCGCGATTTTTGAAGAGTATAACGGGGCTAGTATGACAGCTTTCCCAACTTTATCAGATAAGAATATTGATGATATTCTTTACTACACAACAGTGGGAGAGATTAAAAAAGCTCAAGATCCAGGCGTGACTCCTATTGCTACAGGTAATGATGCGCCAAAATGGTTAATCTACATTTTAGCAGCAGCTATTGTAGTAGCATTTTTAATTATTGGTAGTTTATTAAAAACTATTAGTGAATTAAAAGGTGCTCCTAAGACTCCAGGTTTAATGGGGCAAGCTTCTGAGTTATGGGCTGGAATTAAGCAAAATACTTTCTTACATGTGCTATTTGTAATCTTTGGTGCATTAATGACTGCATATGTTTTATTCGGAACATTATTCAAAGTTGGTGTTGATGAAGGTTATCAACCAATTCAACCAATTGCATTCTCACATAAAATTCACGCAGGAGATAACAAGATTGATTGTCAATACTGTCACTCTGCTGCTAAACATAGTAAGCATTCAGGAATTCCATCTGTGAACGTTTGTATGAACTGTCACAAGAATATCTCAGAAGTAGCTGATGATACGAAAGTAGTGATGGAAGACCATACATTAACTAAAGCTGATTTAGATAAGGAAATCGCTAAGATTTACGAAGCTGTTGGTTGGGATGCTGAAAACTTAGAATATACAGGTAAAACGAAACCAGTAAAATGGGTTCGTGTACACAATTTGCCAGATTTTGCATACTTTAACCACTCTCAACACGTAACAGTTGGAGGAATTAAGTGTCAAAAATGTCACGGTCCAGTTGAAGAAATGGAAGAAGTATACCAATACTCTCCATTAACAATGGGATGGTGTATCGATTGTCATAAAGATACAAAGGTAGACTTGAAAGGAAATGAGTACTATGCTAAGATTCATGCAGAATTAGCGAAGAAGTACGGTGTAGATCAAGTTACGATTGCACAGTTAGGTGGAAAAGAGTGTGGTAAGTGCCACTATTAATCAATTTTAGAAAGTAGAAAAACACATATATAAATGGCTTCAAACAAAAAATACTGGCAAAGTGTTGAAGAACTGAAAGAAGGTTCTATTGTTGAAACGCTACGTAATAAGGAGTTTGTTCAAGAGATTCCTACGGATGAGTTTTTAGGTGATAAGGAAACTTTAGAGAATACATCAACATCTCGTAGAGATTTCTTAAAATATGTTGGTTTTACAACGGCAGCAGCTTCTTTAGCGGCTTGTGAAGGACCGGTACGTAAATCGATTCCTTATGTAGTACAACCAAATGATATTGTAGTGGGGGTTGCTGATTGGTATGCAACTACTATGGCAAATGGATATGACTTTGCAAATGTTTTAATTAAAACTCGTGAAGGGCGTCCAATTCAAATTATGCCTAATAAAGAAGCAGGAGGAGAAACAAATGCAAGAGTGCAAGCTTCTGTTTTATCTTTATACGATGAGAAATTACGTGTAAAAGAACCAACTAAAGGAGGTTCTGTAATTACTTGGGCTGATGCAGACAAAGAAATCGTTGCAAAATTAGAGCAGTTAAGAGATGCAAATGAATCAGTATTTTTATTAACTGGTACGTTAGCAAGTCCTTCAACTGATAAAGTAATTGCAGATTTTATTGCTAAGTATCCAAATGTAAAGCAAGTGTCTTACGATGCTATTTCTGAAAGCGGTGCATTAGATGCTTTTGAAGCAATGTACGGTAAGCGTGCTTTACCTAACTATAACTTCGGAAAAGCAGAAGTAATTGCTTCTATCGGAGCTGATTTCTTAGGAGATTGGCAAGGAGGTTATGAAAAGTCTTATTCAGAAGGAAGACAAGCGAATACTGGTAAAATGTCTTACCATGTTCAATTAGAAAGTAACATGTCATTAACAGGTGCAAATGCTGATAAGCGTGTGGTATTAAAACCATCTCATCAGGTATTTGCATTAATTAATTTATACAATGCTGTAACAGGAGGAAGCTTACCATCAAAAGCTACTCCAGTAGATGCTCAAGTAAAGAAGTTAGCTGAAGATTTAAAGAAGGCTGGTTCTAAAGGAGTTGTTGTTACAGGATTAAATGATAAAAATGCACAGTTAATTGCTTTAGCAATCAACAAAGCATTAAACAGTGAAATAGCTGATGTAACTAACGCTCGTTATACAAGACAAGGAAACGATACTGAAGTTGCTCAATTAGTAGCAGATATGAAAGCTGGAAAAGTTGGAGGTTTAATCTCTTACAACGTAAACCCAGTATATTCATTAGCAAATGCTGCTGATTTTGCTGAAGGATTAAAGAAATTAAAATTATCAGTTGCTTTATCAACTCAAAACGATGATACTGCAGCTGCTACACAATACACCTTACCTGCTCCACACTTTTTAGAATCTTGGGGAGATGTTATGGTTGAGGAAGGAATGTACGGATTAGTACAGCCTACTATTCAACCATTATTCAATACACGTCAAATACAAGATGTGTTATTAAAGTGGTCTGGTAGTACTGTAAACTATTACGATACATTAAAAGAATTCTGGAGTGTAAATGTTTTAGGAGGAAGCTCTTGGAACCAAGCATTACATGATGGATTCTTTAAGAAGGAAGCTGGAGAAGTTACTGAAGAAGAAGCAGCAATTAACAATGAAGTAGATGTAAATGCTGCAGCTGTTGCTTTAGTAAGAGAAGCTAACAATTCTTCTAAGTTCGAATTAAACTTATATTCATCAACTGCGTTAGGAGACGGTAAACAAGCAAATAACCCTTGGTTACAAGAATTACCAGATCCAATTACACGTGCTTCTTGGGATAACTATTTAACAGTATCTATGGCAGATGCTAGAGAGTTAAAATTTGAGAACCCAGTAAAAGATAACGGAGCAATTGATGGTAACTACGCTAACGTAACTGTTAACGGAGTAACAATAAACAACATTCCTGTAATGATCCAACCTGGTCAAGCTAAAGGATCTATCGGTTTAGCTTTAGGATATGGACGTAAGCACGGAATGAAAGACGAAATGCAAGTAGGTATCAACGCATATCCTTTCTATAAAGGAGGAAACAATGTTCAGTACAATGTTTCTGTAGAGAAAGCTAGTGGAATGCACCAGTTTGCTTGTATGCAGGTACAAAGTACTTTAGCAGGTCGTCATGATATCTTAAGAGAAGCTTCTTTAAAAGAAGTTAATGATAAGTCATTAGATCCTAAGCATACTTGGAACAAGCCATTCATGGTTTCTTATGATCACCAAGAAACTGAAGGAAGCAAGATTGACTTATGGGATGAGCATGATAGAACTTTAGGACACCACTTTAACTTATCTATCGACTTAACATCTTGTACAGGTTGTGGAGCATGTGTTATTGCATGTCACGCTGAAAATAACGTTCCAGTTGTTGGTAAAGATGAAGTACGTGTAGGTAGAGATATGGCTTGGTTACGTATTGATCGTTATTATTCTTCTACTGTTGAAGATAAGCAATACGAAGCAACTATGACTATGGAAGAGTTCAAAGCTCAAAACCCTAGCATAGCAAATCAAGACATTGAAAGAAAGTATACAGAGAAAGTATTAGGGTTAAGTAGAGGAGATTTATTTGATGCTTTAGAGAACCCAGCTGAGAATCCAGAGGTTACTTTCCAACCAATGATGTGTCAGCACTGTAACCACGCACCATGTGAAACAGTATGTCCGGTAGCAGCGACTTCTCACGGTCGTCAAGGTCAAAACCAAATGGCGTATAACCGTTGTGTAGGAACTCGTTATTGTGCAAACAACTGTCCATATAGAGTTCGTCGTTTCAACTGGTTTAATTATGCAGATAACAGTGAATTCGACTTCAACATGAATAACGAATACGGTAAGATGGTATTAAACCCAGACGTAGTAGTTCGTTCTCGTGGAGTTATGGAGAAGTGTTCTATGTGTATCCAAATGACGCAAGCAACTATCTTAAAAGCGAAGAAAGAAGGAAGAGCAGTTAAGAAGAATGAATTCCAAACTGCATGTTCTCAAGCTTGTTCTAATGGATCTATGGTATTTGGAGATGTTAACTCTGAAGATACTGTTGCAGCATTAAAAGAAGATAGAAGAGCTTTCCACGTGTTAGATTATATTGGAACTAAACCTAATGTAGTTTACCAAGTGAAAGTTAAAAATACAAACGAAGCTTAATAATAAAATTAATAAGTATATAGATTATGTCGTCTCATTACGAATCATCTTATAGAGAGCCTTTAATACTTGGTGAGAAATCTTACCATGATATTACAGAGGATATCGCTAGACCAATTGAAGGTAAAGCGAACAAAAATTGGTACATCGCATTTTACATCTCATTAGCAGCAATGTTATGGGGGTTCGGATGTATCTTCTACACAGTAGGAACTGGTATCGGTGTTTGGGGATTAAGTAAAAACATCGGTTGGGCGTGGGATATTACTAACTTCGTATGGTGGGTTGGTATCGGTCACGCAGGTACACTTATTTCCGCTGTACTTTTATTATTCCGTCAGAAATGGAGAATGGCAATTAACCGTTCTGCTGAAGCAATGACTATCTTTGCGGTATTCCAGGCGGGATTATTCCCAATTATTCACATGGGTCGTCCTTGGAATGGTTACTGGGTATTACCAATTCCTAACCAATTTGGTTCGTTATGGGTAAACTTTAACTCACCACTTTTATGGGATGTATTTGCAATTTCTACTTATTTATCGGTGTCATTAGTATTCTGGTGGACTGGTTTATTACCTGATTTTGCTACGATTCGTGATAGAGCAGTAAAACCTTTCCAAAAGAAAATATATGCATTATTATCATTCGGATGGTCGGGTAGAGCTAAAGACTGGCAACGTTTTGAAGAAGTTTCATTAGTATTAGCAGGTTTAGCTACTCCGTTAGTACTTTCGGTACATACCATTGTATCGTTTGACTTCGCAACATCGGTTAACCCAGGATGGCACTCTACAATCTTCCCTCCTTACTTCGTTGCCGGAGCAATCTTCTCAGGATTCGCAATGGTACAAACGTTATTAGGTATTATGCGTAAGGTTACAAATATGGAAGCATATATTACACGTTTACACGTTGAATATATGAACATCGTAATCATCTTAACAGGTGGTATTGTAGCAGTAGCATATGCAACTGAATTCTTTATTGCATGGTATACAGGTTCACCTTATGAAAACTATACGTATTTATCATTTGGTGCTGAAGCAGGAGCTTATGGATGGGCATTCTGGTCGTTAATGATTTTCAACATCATTATTCCACAAGTATTATGGATTAAGAAAGCAAGAAGAAGTTTTATCGTTTCATTCATCGTATCTATTGCAATTAACATTGGTATGTGGTTTGAGCGTTTCGATATTATCGCAATTGTATTAAGTAAAGGACAATTACCATCTACATGGTGGCGTTTTGAGCCTACGTTTGTAGATGTAGGTATCTTTATTGGAACTATCGGATTCTTCTTCGTATTGTTCTTATTATACGCTAGAACATTCCCGGTAATCCCAACAGCAGAGATTAAAACAATCTTGAAATCTTCAGGAGAGAGTTATAAAAAATTAAGAGAGGAGAACAATGAGCACTAATAAAGTAATTCACGCATTATATAATGATGATGATATCTTAATGGATGCCGTTAAGAAAGTAAAAGGAGCACATCATCATATTGAAGAAGTATATACGCCTTTCCCAGTTCACGGATTAGATAAGGCAATGGGCTTAGCTCCTACGCGTTTAGCAATTACAGCATTTTTCTATGGTATTACAGGTACTTCAATTGCTGTATGGTTAACATGGTATACAATGATTGCAGACTGGCCGCAAGATATTGGTGGTAAGCCAAGTTTTTCTTGGGCAGAGAATATGCCAGCGTTCGTTCCAATCTTATTCGAATTAACGGTATTTTTTGCAGCGCACTTAATGGTAATTACTTTTTATATGAGAAGTAAGATTTGGCCATTTAAGGAAGCAGAAAACCCAGATCCAAGAACTACCGATGACCATTTCTTAATGGAAATTGAAGTTCATGATAATGAAGAAGAGTTAAAAGCTTTGTTAGAAACAACAGGAGCTGTAGAAATTAACGTAGTAGATAAGCACTAAGACATATGAAGAGTTTAAAAATATTTATCGCTTTAGTTGCTGTTGCAAGTTTATCTTCTTGTAACAACAAACGTAAACCACAAGTACAATACATGCCAGATATGTATGTATCGGTACCTTACGATGCAAATGGGGTAAGATCTGCTGGAGATGTTCCTGTGAACAGATTACCAGTTGCAGGTACGGTAAGTAGAAATGGAGTAGTAGCTTATGATATCCTTGATACAAATGAAGGATATGAAAAGGCAAAGGCTGAATTAAAAAATCCTTTACCTCAAACAGAAGCTAACCTTGAAAAGGGTAAAGAGTTATACGGAATTTACTGTGCTACTTGTCATGGTAAAAAAGGAGATGGAAACGGAGTGTTATCTCAAAGAGATAAATTTAGTGGTATTCCTAAATATAATGATCCTGCTAGAAACATTACGGAAGGTAGTATTTACCACGTAATTATGTATGGTAGAAATAATATGGGATCTCACGCATCTCAATTGAATTACAAAGAGCGTTGGCAAGTAGTTCAATACGTAGAAAAGTTAAAAAGCGAATTAAAGTAAGTCTATAAATTAGATAATTAAGATATGTATCAGTTTTCAGGAAAATTAAAGATGCTTGCTATCATTTTAATGGTCTTAGGAGCTATTGGAACAACAATAAGTTTCATGTCTGCACCTAAAACATTAGAAGAGGCAAAAGAAATTTTAGCAAAACAGCACGATGCTCATCATGGTGGTCATGGATCAGCACATGGAGAGGCTAAAGAAGATCATGCTAAAGAGGCTAAAGCTGAAGATCACGCAAAAGAAACGCATGCTGAAGAAACTCATAAGGAAACGGCGGAGCACGCTCAAGATAGCACAGCTACTGCTCATGAGGAAGAAGCACATGCTCAAGATACTACAGCAGCTCACACTACTGAAGCAGTTGTAGAACACAAAGAAGAGGTAAAGGAAGTAAAAGAAGTTGCTCACGGTGCTACTGAAGCGCATGGTGAAGATCATGGAGATGCACATGCAGAGCACGTGTTTCATCAAATGCAAAACAGACCTTGGTCTGCATTTTATGTAGCAATGTTATTCTTCTTAGGAGTTACTTTATTAGTAATGGCTTTTTATGCAGCACAAAGAGTTGCACAATCTGGATGGTCTGTAGTATTATTCAGAGTAATGGAAGCAATTACCAACAACCTTCATTTCGTAAGTGTTTTTGTATTAATCTTTATTGTATTAACTGCAATGCACTATACACATTTATTCCCATGGATGGCAGATGGAGTATTTGATACTACTAGTCCAAACTACGATCCTATTGTAGATGCTAAGAAATGGTGGATGAATGTACCAGGATGGACTATTAGAGGTATTGTGTATTTAGCTATTTGGAATGGATTACGTTTCATCATCAGAAAGAAATCTATTCAACAAGATAATGGTGATTTAAAATTACACAAGAACTTATATAACTTATCTGTTGCATTTGTAGTAACGTTTATGGTTACAGAATCAATGATGTCTTGGGACTGGATTATGGGAATTGACCCACACTGGTTCTCTACATTATTCGGTTGGTATGTATTAGCTACATTCTTAGTTTCTGCTTTAACAGTAATTGCTATTGTAACTATTTACTTACGTTCTAAAGGAGCTTTACCATTAGTAAACGATAGTCATATTCACGATTTAGCGAAGTTTATGTTTGGTTTCTCTGTATTCTGGACGTACTTATGGTTCGCACAGTTTATGTTAATTTGGTATGCAGATATGCCAGAAGAAACTACTTATTTCGTTCAACGTTTTAACGAATACAAAGTACCTTTCTTAGGAATGGTGGTAATGAACTTTGTTTTCCCAGTATTATTATTAATCAATAGTGACTTTAAGAGTATTCCTTGGTTTGTAATATTAGGAGGTATTGTAATCTTAGTAGGTCATTATATAGATTTATTCGTAATGATCATGCCAGGAACTGTTGGAGGTCAATGGGGATTCGGAATAGGTGAAATTAGCGGTATTTTATTCTTTATGGGATTATTTATTTATGCTACATTTAGTGCATTTGCGAAAGTAGATCCTGTAGCAAAAGGAAACCCATTCTTACACGAGAGTGAAACGTTCCACTATTACATCATTGAACATAGAGGAGAAGACAAAGACAGTCATCATTAATATAATAATTAGAAAACAATAATAGTTTAGATAATATGCTCGCTTTATTTTATATTTTCATAGCAGTTGCACTAGGAGTAAGCTTTTGGCAAATTACTCGTGTAATGAATTTACGTTCTGTAATTGCTACAGATAAAGACAACGATACACAAGGTAAAATAGCATTAGGTTTCTTAGCCTTCTTATATGCAATGATGATTTACTGTTTAATTGCAATGAATGTGCTTATGTTACCAGAATCTGCTTCTATTGAAGGAGAACACGATGATAGATTATTTGATATCACGTTCTGGTTAATTGGTATTGTTCAATTCGGAATGCAATTTGTAATCTTCTACTTCTCTTATAAGTATAGAGGAAACAAAGACAGAAAAGCTTTATTCTTTGCAGATAGCCACAAATTAGAATTAATTTGGACAGTTATTCCTGCAGTAACAATTGTATTATTAATTGGATACGGTTTATGGGCTTGGAACAACGTAATGTATGTTGGAGACGATGAGAATCCAATTGTAATTGAGGTATATTCTCAACAGTTCCGTTGGGATGCTCGTTACGCTGGAGCTGATAACGAATTAGGTTTAGGAAACGTTAATTTTATCAAGGGAATTAATACGATGGGTGTTGACATGTCAGACCCTAAATCTCAAGATGATAAGCAGGTAACTGAATTATACTTACCAAAAGGAAAGAAAATATTATTCAAGTTCCGTTCGCAAGATGTATTACACTCTGCTTATATGCCTCACTTTAGAGCGCAAATGAACTGTGTACCAGGTATGGTTACTCAATTTGCATTTACGCCAAAGTATACTACTGAAGAAATGAGAGAAAATGAAGAGGTAAAGGCAAAATCAGCAGGAATTAATAAAATTAGAAGAGCTAAAGGAGAAGATCCGTATATCTTTGATTACTTGTTATTATGTAATAAGATTTGTGGAGCATCTCACTACAATATGCAAATGAAGATTACTGTTGTTGAAGAAGCTGATTACAACAAGTGGTTATCAGAGCAAAAGACCTTAGCTCAAGTTATTAAATAAGATATTTTAAAGATTATATAAAGATATAGAATTATGTCAGATCACCATCACAAAGAAACATTTGTAACAAAATACATCTTTAGTACCGATCACAAAATGATTTCTAAACAGTTCCTTATTACAGGTATGTTTATGGGTATCATTGGGGTGTTTATGTCTATGTTATTCCGTTTACAAATAGCATGGCCAGAAAAGTCATTTTCAATTATTGAAGCATTTTTAGGCTCACATCAAACAGATGGAGTTATGGATCCTGATATGTACTTAGCATTGGTAACAATTCACGGTACAATCATGGTATTCTTTGTATTAACTGCTGGATTAAGTGGTACATTCTCAAACTTACTAATTCCATTACAAATTGGAGCAAGAGATATGGCATCAGGTTTCTTAAACATGGTATCGTACTGGTTGTTCTTTATTTCATCAGTAGTAATGGTTATTTCATTATTTGTTGAAGCAGGGCCAGCATCTGCAGGATGGACAATCTATCCTCCATTATCTGCCTTACCTCAAGCAATTCCTGGTTCAGGAGCAGGTATGACGTTATGGTTAGTGTCTATGGCAATTTTCATTGCTTCATCATTAATTGGTTCTTTGAACTATATCGTAACAGTAATGAATTTACGTACAAAGGGTATGAAGATGACTCGTTTACCATTAACAATGTGGGCGTTTTTCATTACAGCTATTATTGGTGTAATTTCATTCCCAGTATTATTATCTGCGGCATTATTATTAATATTTGATAGAAGCTTCGGAACATCGTTCTATTTATCAGATATTTTCATCTCAGGAGAAGTATTACATTACCAAGGAGGTTCACCAGTATTATTCGAACACTTATTCTGGTTCTTAGGACACCCTGAAGTATATATTATTTTATTACCAGCATTAGGTATTTCATCAGAAGTAATTTCTACAAATGCTCGTAAGCCTATTTTTGGATACCGTGCGATGATTGGATCGATTATGGCAATTGCATTCTTATCAACGATCGTATGGGGTCACCACATGTTCGTTTCAGGAATGAATCCATTCTTAGGATCTGTATTTACATTTACAACGGTATTAATTGCAATTCCATCTGCAGTAAAAGCATTTAATTATATAACTACGTTATGGAAAGGTAACCTACAAATGAACCCAGGTATGTTATTCTCTATCGGATTAGTATCTACATTCGTAACAGGAGGTTTAACAGGATTAGTATTAGGAGATTCTGCATTAGATATTAATGTACACGATACCTATTTCGTAGTGGCACACTTCCACTTAGTAATGGGAGTATCTGCATTATTCGGAATGTTCGCTGGTATTTACCACTGGTTCCCGAAGATGTATGGTAGAATGATGAACAAGACGTTAGGATATTGGCACTTCTGGATTACGATTATCTCTGCTTACGGGGTATTCTTCCCAATGCACTTTATCGGGTTAGCAGGTTTACCACGTCGTTACTATACAAACTCAAACTTCCCAATGTTTGATGATTTAGCTGATATTAACGTATTCATGACAGTTATGGCGATTATCGGAGGGGTAGCTCAGTTAATTTTCTTAGCAAACTTCTTTATCTCTATTTACAGAGGTCAAAAAGCATCGCAAAACCCATGGAACGCGAATACATTAGAATGGACTACTCCAGTTGAGCATATTCACGGAAACTGGCCAGGAGCGATTCCAGAAGTACACCGTTGGGCTTACGATTATAGTAAGACTGATGAAAACGGAAACTATGTACACGGACAGGATTTCGTATTGCAAACAACACCATTGTTAGATGGAGAAGAACCATCTTAAACAATAGGATATCATATAAAAAAAGCCTTTCCATTGCGGAAAGGCTTTTTTTATATGAGTTAATTATTATGAAATTAGAAACAAAGATCAAGCACTTAGGTTGAGAAGAAACAATTCAATGCGTATCTTAGCGCTCGGATGTTGTGTAACTTAGATAACATAACAAACCTTTTATTTAAAGTATCTTTGTACCCATATGAACGAAAACTTAAATCCAGATAAAGAGAATTATTCAAATGACGAGTTAGATGTAGAAAAGAAATTACGTCCGCTCTCTTTTGATGATTTTACAGGTCAGGATCAAGCGATTGAGAATTTAAAAATATTTGTAGAGGCAGCAAATCAGAGAGGTGAAGCATTAGATCATACCTTGTTTCACGGACCTCCGGGATTAGGTAAAACTACCTTAGCACATATTTTAGCCAATGAATTAGGAGTAGGTATCAAAGTAACTTCTGGTCCGGTACTAGATAAGCCAGGAGACTTAGCTGGGTTACTTACCAATTTAGATGAACGAGATGTATTGTTTATAGATGAAATTCATCGATTAAGCCCTATTGTAGAAGAGTATTTATACTCTGCAATGGAAGACTATAAAATCGATATCATGATTGAATCTGGTCCGAATGCACGTACTGTTCAAATTAACTTAGAACCGTTCACATTGGTAGGAGCTACCACTCGTTCTGGATTATTAACAGCACCCATGCGTGCCCGTTTTGGAATAAGTAGTCGTTTACATTACTATTCAACAGAATTACTAACTACTATTATACAAAGGAGTGCTTATATATTAAATGTTCCAATTTCTATGGAAGCAGCTATTGAAATAGCAGGAAGAAGTAGAGGAACACCACGTATTGCCAATGCCTTATTACGTAGAGTACGTGACTTTGCACAAATAAAAGGAGATGGAAGCATTACCATTGAAATTGCAAGATACGCCTTAAAAGCTTTAAATGTAGATGCCCATGGTTTAGATGAAATGGATAACAAAATCCTATCTACCATCATTGATAAATTTAAAGGAGGCCCTGTAGGTATTACTACATTGGCAACAGCGGTTGCAGAAAATTCAGAAACTATTGAAGAGGTATATGAACCTTTTTTAATACAACAAGGATTTATCATGCGAACGCCTAGAGGAAGAGAAGTTACCGACTTAGCATATAAACATTTAGGAAGAATTAGAGGGAGAAGTCAAGGAGAACTGTTTTAATGTATATGAAATTACTTAAAAGAATCATACCTATTTTAGATTGGTTGCCCAATTATAAAAAATCGCAGCTCAGAGGAGATGTTTTGGCGGGTATTACAGTTGCCATTATTTTAATTCCACAAGGAATAGCTTATGCCTTAATTGCGGGCTTACCGCCAATTTATGGTTTATATGCGGCTTTATTGCCTCAGGTAATGTATGCTATTTTCGGATCGTCTCGTCAAGTAGCAATTGGTCCAGTAGCAATGGATTCCTTAATTGTTGCAACAGGAGTATCTACCTTTGCCTTAGCAGGTTCAGAAAGTTATATTTCTATAGCTATATTATTAGCTTTAATGGTGGGAAGTATTCAGTTTTTAATGGGAATATTTCGCCTAGGGTTTATCGTTAATTTTTTATCGAAACCAGTAATTACTGGATTTACCTCAGCAGTAGCCCTAACAATTGGATTGAATCAGTTTAGAAATTTGTTAGGAGTAGATTTTGTACAAAGTGATCAGATTCAGGTATTGTATGAAGATTTTGTAGAGAAAATAGGAAGCTTCCATATGCACACAACCCTTATCGGACTTGTAGCTTGTGCAATAATTATGGTACTAAGAAAGATCAATAAAAAAATACCAAGTGCCATTGTTGTCGTTGTTTTTGGAATAGGTATCATGCATATTCTAGGAAAAGAATTGGAAGGTGTAGCTATAGTAAAGGATATTCCTTCAGGGTTACCATCATTTGTATTTCCTGAAATAGACTTTTACTTGATACGAGAGTTAATGCCAATTGCACTAACGCTAGTAATGGTTGGGTATTTAGAAACCATATCCATAGGGAAATCTTTAGAAGAAAAACAAGATGAGTATCGTATACGACCAAATCAAGAGTTAATAGCTTTAGGTTTAGGAAACATTGTAGGATCCTTTTTCAAGGCATACCCTACTACCTCTAGTTTCTCGCGTTCTGCAATTAATGCAGAGGCAGGAGGAACCACAGGAGTTTCAGCATTGGTATCAGTTGCTTTAGTAATATTAACGCTATTGTTTTTAACACCTGTGTTTTACTTTTTACCAAAAACAGTGTTAGCTGCCATTATTATTGTAGCCGTCTTTAATCTAATAAGTGTACGCGAGGCAATACGATTGTTTAAAGCAAACAATTTAGACTTTTGGTTATTGCTAGCAACTTTTGTGTCAACATTGGTTTTTGGAGTTGAATATGGAATTATTACAGGAGTTGGATTGTCATTAATTATTTTAATTTTTAGAACATCAAGACCCTATGTTACTGAATTGGGAAAAGTACCAGATTCAGATTTTTACAGAAACAAGAACAGGTTTAAAGAAGTTATCCTTGATGAAGACGTGCTTGTTTTTCGTTTTGATGCGCAATTATTCTATGCCAATGCAAGTTATTTTAGAGAGCGACTAGATCAAATGGTTGAAAAGAAAGGAGCGCACTTAAAACTTATTGTTTTAGATGCAGAAAGTATTAACAGAGTAGACAGTACCGGAGTTGAAATGTTAAAGGACAGAATTAAGTACTTTGATAAAAAAGGAGTTCAGTTTTTCTTTGCAGGAGTAAAAGGACCTGTAAGAGATGCCCTATTTAGAGGAGGCTTACTTAAAATAGTATCGTTAAATCACTTTTTTATGAGAGCAAACGATGCGGTAATTTTTTATAAAACTGGAGATAATAAATCACAAATAAAATACGCACAATACATTCATCAAGCGTACGATTAAATTAATATTATGAAGATAGAGCAAATTTATACAGGTTGTTTAGCACAAGGAGCGTACTATGTAGAAAGTAATGGAGAAGTAGCAATTATAGATCCATTAAGAGAGGTACAGCCATATATAGATAGAGCTGCAAAAGATAATGCGAATATTAAATATATTTTTGAAACTCATTTTCATGCAGATTTTGTAAGTGGACACGTAACGTTGGCAGAAAAAACTGGAGCAACGATTGTATATGGTCCAACAGCGAAAACTACATTCGATGCGCACATAGCAAAAGACAATGAAGAATTTAAATTAGGAGATTTGACCATAGTTGCATTGCATACTCCTGGGCATACAATGGAAAGTACTACTTATTTATTAAAAGATGCTTCAGGAAAAAATCATGCAATTTTTAGTGGAGACACGTTGTTTTTAGGAGATGTAGGTAGGCCAGATTTAGCACAAAAAGGTGATGTTACTCAAGAAGATTTAGCCGGAATGCTATACGATAGTTTACGAACTAAAATTATGCCTTTAGCAGCTGAGGTTGTTGTATATCCAGCTCACGGAGCAGGATCTGCGTGTGGTAAAAACTTAAGTAAAGAAACCGTTGGAACTATTGGTGAACAAAAGAAAACGAATTATGCTTTAAGAGCAGATATGACCAAAGAAGAGTTTGTTGCTGAAGTTACAGATGGATTAACACCTCCACCAGCATACTTCCCATTAAATGTAAAATTAAACAAAGAAGGATACCAATCAATTGATGAGGTAATCAAATCAGGAGCAAAAGCATTGTCTATTCGTGAATTTGAAACAGTAGCGAATGAAACAGGAGCTATTATCTTAGATGTACGTCATCAATCGGAGTTTATCAAAGGATTTATACCAAATTCTATTTTTATAGGTTTAGGAGGAACATTTGCCCCATGGGTAGGAGCGTTGATTAAAGATGTAGCACAGCCTATTTTATTAGTAACACCAAAAGGAGACGAAGAAACAACCATTACACGTTTATCACGTGTAGGATTTGACAATGTTTTAGGATATTTAGATGGAAGTTTCGATACTTGGAAAGTTTCAGGAAAAGAGATGGATACCTTACGTTCTGTTTCAGCAAATGATTTAGAAAAGGCAATCAATGAAGGAGCGCCAGTGTTTGATTCTCGTAAGCCAGGAGAATATGCAAATGAGCATATCGTAGATGTACCAAGTACACCGCTAGATTATTTAAATGATCATATTAGTGAGTTTCCAAAAGATAAAGACTTTTATATTCACTGTGCAGGAGGATACCGTTCGGTAATTGCCGCTTCTATTTTAAAGTCAAGAGGATTTCATAATGTAATTGATGTTGCAGGAGGATACAGAGCAATTAAAGAAACCAATATTGCAAGAACGGCAGCGGTTTGCCCATCTACTTTAAAATAATAAGTTAAGTAATGAAAAGAATAATTGTTCTTGTTGGATTGTTTTTATTGATGCTATCCTGCATTTCTCAAGATAAGCAAGTAAAACAAGTTTCTGTTAATAATTTACAGGAAGTATTATCAACTAATAAAGCACAATTATTAGACGTACGCACTCCAAAAGAGTGGGAACAAGGAATTATTGAAGGAGCTATAAAAATTAATTTATTTGAGGAAAACTTCGAAGAAGAAGTACTTGAAAAGTTAACGAAAGAAAAACCTGTATATGTGTATTGCAGAACAGGAGGAAGGAGTAGTAAAGCTTCAGAGCTATTATTAAAAAACGGATTTGAAGTGTATAATGTTGCAGGTGGATATAATGAATGGAAACTAAAGAATAAGTAAGGTGAAAAGAGAAGTATATATAGAGAATTTGAAGTGTGGTGGATGTGCCGCTACTATTAAAAAAGGAGTATCGAATATATCTGGAGTAGAAGAGGTGGATGTAGATGTAGAAAAGTCGATAGTGTCTTTTTCTTCTGAAGAAAGCTTATTAACAGAGGTAAAAGAAAAACTTTCAAAACTAGGATATCCCGAAGTAGGAGATACTAATACGATAGTACACAAAGCAAAGTCTTTTGTAAGTTGTGCCGTAGGAAGAGTAAACAAAGAAAATTAAAAAAGAAAACCGAGCCATTTGGCTCGGTTTTACTTTCTCTAGCAATCCCCCTAAATATTAGAACTTTATTGTAGCCCCAATTAAAAAGTTTCTGGTAGCTTGCGGATAGAATCCTGCACCGTCACCAGTAATAGTGTTACCATTATCAGTGTAATCAAAAGTATAGTAATACCCTCTGTCTACATATTCTTTATCAAAGATGTTGTTTACTAAACCAGTAAATACAATAGACTTTATTACTTTATTGAACTGTACCTCGTAGGTGAAATTAAAATCACTTGTAAAGAATCCTTCTAAAACGTCTTGGTTAGATACTTCACTGTTAAGGTTACTCATAAACTGCTTTCCAACATATTTAGATAAGAAAGCTAATTGTAAGTTCTTTGTTGGCATATATACCAATGCGTTTCCAAATACGATATCAGGAGAAAAAGTAATAGGTGTTTCTCCTAAGTTTCTTAAAACTCCATTAATCGGAGCATAAAAATCGCTATTTACATTTTTACTAAAAGCTACATTTGGTTTGATATGTAAAGTTTCATCTAATTTAATGTCAGCATCAATTTCAATACCTAGTCGATAACTCTTACCACTTGAAGCTCTTAAAGGTTCTCCAGAATTAGAATCAATAGCACCCGTTAATACTAACTGGTTTTTATAGTTCATATAGTAAACATTGGTGTTTAACTTCACGGTATTGTTTTGTAAACGCCATCCTAATTCATAGTCATCTAAACTTTCATGCTTAGAGTTTCCTCCTTCAAAATCATTTCTGTTAGGCTCTCTATTAGCTCTTGCATAGGATGCATATAAACTATGCTCATCGTTAATCTTATACGTGAATCCAAGTTTCGGATTAAAGAAATTGTATACTTCGTTTACAGAAATTACATCTAAATCGTCTGTAAGACCAAGAGTTTTATAAGTTACAAACCTACCTTGTAAATCAACAAAAGCTTTTAATTGATCAGTAACATTGAATGTTGCTTTAGAGAAAATGCTAAAATCAACCTTACTCGATACACTTTCGTAATAGCGATCTCTAATATTTGTGTTTGGAGCTAAATCGCTTCCCCAAATTATTTCTCCGTAATGATCATTGTCATATTCACTATAAGAACCTCCCGTAATGATTTCAAATTTGTCGTTCTTATAAGTTATGTTTAAGTTTCCTACATAGAAATGGTTGTCTAACCATCTTCTTACAATTACATCACTTCCGTCATTGATTAATCCGGCATAATCAGCAGCATCTTCTCCTCCTTTAAATTGCTCGAAATAACCTTTTCCACGAGTATAGTTTAAACCAATGTTAGTAGACCAATTTTCATCTAAGGTTTCATTCCAGTGTAATTGGTAATGATCTTGTTGATAGTTGTCTGTTTCGTTATCATAGGTATAAGGATTTTGACGACGGTTTTCTTTTAACTGATCTGCCGTTAAACCAAACCAAGCTTGATATGTTTGCTCTTTACCTCCAAAAACTAAGGCCTTAATTAAGGTGTTTTCGTCCGTATAACTACCTTGTAAGAAGTACGATTTTAAATCTGTAAAAGCTCTGTCTACATAACCATCAGAATAAATATTAGACAAACGTCCAGCAAATTCAAAATGATCGTTTAGTTTACCTGTAGTAAACTTTACAGTATGTTTTCTGGTACCAAAAGAACCAAAAGAGTTTGAAATCTCTCCTCCTGCTTCTTCTGAAACAGCATCTGTTAAAATATTTAAACTTGCTCCAAAAGCTCCAGAACCATTCGTAGAAGTTCCTACTCCACGTTGTAACTGTAAACTTTGTGTAGAAGAAGCAAAGTCACCCATATTTACCCAAAAAGTACCTTGACTTTCAGCATCGTTATAAGGAATTCCGTTTACGGTAACATTTACTCTAGAAGCATCCGAACCACGAACTCTTAAATAGGTATATCCAATACCAGCACCTGCATCTGATGATGAAATAACATTGGGTAAGTAATTCATTAAAATAGGAATGTCTTGCCCTAAATTACGCTTGGCGATTTCTTTTTTGGTTAAGTTAGAGTGTGTAACTGGTGCATCTGCCTTTACACGAACTGCCGATACTAATACTTCATCTAAAACATTTTCATCTGAATTTAATGTAAAGTTTATAGTTGTATTCTCTGTTACTTCTAACTCTTTAGAAACTGTACGATGACCTACATATGAAACTTCAAGAGTATAGCTTCCTTTTTCAAGATTTAGCTTATACTTACCATCAAAATCAGTGGAGGTTCCTTTGTTTAACTTAGTGATTAAAACTGTTGCACCAGCAAGAGGAGTATTCTTATTATCTACTACCTTTCCTGATACTGTAAATGTTTGTGCATTTACTGTTAAGCTAGTAAACACTACCATTAAAAAAGCTACTATCTTCACTTGATTAATAAAAGACATTAGTCTCATTTTTTATAAAAATATATACTTGAATAAAAAGAGGTAATTATTCTATGTTTTGTTTGAATAATTATTTGTCATCACAAGAAGTTTTAAAATGAAATACTGTATTTCATTAAAACTAGATTACTATAGTAATTTCCCCCATTACCATGTAATGACATTTAGTTTCCCTTGGCAACATTATTTGCCCAGGTTCATTGGGTATGATCTCAGCCTGATTTTAATTATAAGTTTTTAATGTTGAATTTTTAAGTTAACTATATAACTATCAACTAAACACTAATAACTCAAAAAGGCACCCCTTTACGAGAACGGCGCAAAGGTACATATGAATTATGAAATAAGAATGATAAAAAGTTTGTTTTTAAAGGGAATCATCCAAAAGAGTATGAAGTTGTTACCTCATAAGTAAGTCATTTGAATCAATTTACAAGATTAACCCATTCAGTCCGTTGTAATTTTAATATTTTAGTAGGGAAATAATCAGACATTTATGAGTAAAACTTTTAAAACAAGCGTTAATAAAACGCATGGTTTTGATTTTACAGAAGCGCAAATTGAAGCGTTAGACATCGTAACAAAATCAAAAAACGAGTTCCATATACTTGAGGAAAACCAATCGTATCAGGCAACCATACTAAAATCAAATTTCAATCAAAAGACATATACTGTTCAAATCAATGGGAATACGTACGAAGTGCAAATTTCTAATGAATTAGATATGTTAATTGACGAATTAGGATTGGAAGTAGCTGCAGAAAAGAAAGAAAACGATATGAAGGCACCAATGCCGGGATTAATTGTTTCTGTTGCTGTGGAAGTAGGCCAAGAAATAAAAGAAGGAGATGGAGTATTGGTATTAGAAGCTATGAAAATGGAAAATACCTTATTAGCACCAAGAGATGGAATTGTAAAATCGGTAGCGATACAAGCAGGGGACAAAGTAGAAAAGAACACGGTTTTAATAGAAATGGAATAGTATGAAAAAGATATTAGTAGCAAATAGAGGAGAAATTGCTTTGCGTGTTATGCGTACAGCAAAAAAAATGGGGATTACTACCGTAGCTGTTTTTTCTGAAGCAGATAGAAACTCACCGCATGTAAGTTTTGCAGATGAAGCAGTATGTATTGGACCTGCACCTTCTAATCAATCCTATTTATTAGGAGATAAGATTATAGAAGTAGCAAAAGAACTAAATGTAGATGGGATTCACCCTGGATATGGTTTTTTAAGTGAAAATGCAGCTTTTGGAGAAGCTGTTGCTAAAGCAGGAATTGTATTTATTGGGCCAAAATCTCATGCCATTGAAGTAATGGGAAGTAAATTGGCAGCTAAAGATGCAGTAAAAGCCTATGACATACCGATGGTACCAGGAATTGATAAAGCTGTTACAGATGTTGCCTATGCAACTAAAGTAGCGAATGAAATAGGGTATCCGATTCTAATCAAAGCCTCAGCAGGAGGTGGAGGAAAAGGAATGCGTGTTGTAGAAAAAGAGGAAGAAATACAAGAACAAATGCAACGTGCAATTTCAGAGGCGGAATCTGCTTTTGGAGATGGTTCTGTATTTATTGAAAAATATGTGGGCTCTCCACGTCATATAGAAATTCAAGTATTGGCAGATAGCCATGGTAATGTGGTGCATTTATTTGAACGTGAATGTTCTGTACAACGTCGTCATCAAAAAGTAGTAGAAGAAGCACCATCAAGTGTATTAACTCCAGAAATTAGAGAAGCTATGGGAGCAGCGGCCGTAAGAGTTGCACAAGCTTGTGATTATTTAGGTGCTGGAACTGTTGAGTTTTTATTAGATGAAAATAAGAACTTTTACTTCTTAGAAATGAATACACGTTTACAAGTAGAGCATCCGGTTACCGAAATGATTACCGGAGTAGACTTAGTAGAACAGCAGATAAAAATAGCAAGAGGAGAAGCCTTATCATTTAGTCAAGAAGATTTACAAATTAACGGACATGCTTTAGAACTACGTGTATATGCAGAAGATCCATTAGATAATTTTGCGCCGAGTATTGGTGTGTTAGAAACCTATCAGCATCCAACTGGGGCAAATATTCGTGTAGATGATGGTTTCGAAGAAGGAATGGAGATTCCGATTTATTACGATCCGATGATTTCTAAATTGATTACCTACGGAAAAACTCGTGAAGAGGCTATTGAGTTAATGAAACAAGCCATTAGTAATTATAAAGTAAAAGGAATTGCAACTACTTTACCTTTTGGAAAGTTTGTTTGTGAGCACGAAGCTTTTACTTCAGGAAATTTTGATACGCATTTTGTAAAGAAATATTATACGCCTGAATTGTTAGAAGCAGAATATAAAAAAGAAGCAAAGATTGCAGCACAAGTTGCTTTACAGCAGTATTTAAAGGAGCAACAAGTTTTAAAGACTTGCTAATTACTATTAATGAAGTGCGTTAGGGATTGCAGCGACATCCTTTTTTGTGTTGGTAGCATCGTCATTACGAGTGAAACGAAGTAATCCGTTTAAATTGAAAGATTGCCGCAGCAAATAGTTATTTGCTTCGAAATGACTCACAAAAAAGATATAGCATAAAGCCCGACCGAAGGGAACGCCCAAAAAAGAATACAGATGAAATCTAAAATAGAAGCATTACAAGATAAAATATCAGAAGCTAAATTAGGAGGCGGACAAAAACGTATTGATCGTCATCATAGCAAAGGAAAATTAACAGCACGTGAACGAATAGATTATTTCCTAGATGAAGGTTCTTTTGAAGAAGTAGGAATCTTAGTAACCCATAGAACCACCGATTTTGGAATGGACAAACAAAAGTTTTATGGAGATGGAGTGGTTACAGGATACGGAACAGTAAACGGACGTTTAGTATACGTATTTGCACAAGACTTTACCGTGTTTGGGGGTTCATTATCTGAAACACATGCCGAAAAGATTTGTAAGATTATGGATTTGGCAGTAAAAATAGGAGCGCCATTAATTGGATTGAATGATTCGGGAGGAGCACGTATACAAGAAGGCGTACGATCGTTAGGAGGATATGCCGATATTTTTTACAGAAATGTACAAGCCTCAGGAGTGATTCCGCAAATTTCTGCAATTATGGGGCCTTGTGCCGGAGGAGCCGTGTATTCACCAGCCATGACCGATTTTACCGTTATGGTAGAAAATACTAGTTATATGTTTGTTACAGGACCGAATGTGGTAAAAACTGTAACTAATGAAGAAGTTACCTCTGAAGAACTAGGAGGTGCAAGTACACACGCAACCAAATCAGGAGTAACACACTTAACGGCAGCGAATGATGTACAATGTTTAGAAGATATTAAAACATTGTTGAGCTATATGCCACAGAACAATCAAGAAACTACGGCTAAAATACCTTTTGAATTAGGTGATGAAATCCGTGAGGAGCTGGCAACTATTGTTCCTGATAATGCCAATAAACCTTATGATATTCGTGCAGTAATTGATGGAATTGCAGATAGAGAATCCTTTTTTGAAATTCATAAAGACTATGCCGATAATATCGTTGTTGGTTTTGCACGTTTGGCAGGAAGAAGTGTGGGAATTGTAGCTAATCAACCAATGAGTTTAGCAGGGTGTTTGGATGTAAACAGTTCTAAAAAGGCAGCACGTTTTACGCGTTTTTGCGATTGTTTTAATATTCCGTTATTGGTATTGGTAGATGTACCTGGATTCTTACCAGGAACCGATCAAGAATGGAATGCAATTATTACAAACGGAGCTAAATTATTATATGCGTTAAGTGAGGCAACTGTGCCAAGAGTGAGTGTAATTACTCGTAAAGCCTATGGAGGTGCCTATGATGTAATGAACTCAAAACATATTGGTGCCGATATGAACTTTGCTTGGCCAAGTGCAGAAATTGCCGTAATGGGAGCGAAAGGAGCAAGTGAAATTATCTTTAAAAAGGAAATTGCCGAAGCAGAGGATCATGAAGCAAAGCTAGCAGAGAAAGAAGCTGAGTATGCAGATAAATTTGCGAATCCGTATAGAGCAGCAGAACGTGGATTTGTAGATGAGGTAATTTTACCACAAGATACCCGTAGAAAGTTGATTAAAGCATTTGCTATGTTGGAAGATAAACAAGTAACACGACCAAATAGAAAACACGGGAATATTCCGTTGTAAGAAAGATTTAAGTAAAAAGGTTAAAGGTTTAATGTCTTTAACCTTTTTTATTTTTTGAATCAAGGCAAAGAAAAAAGAAGAGAAAAGAAAAATAAAGTAGAATAAAAATGAGAGTTTTAGTCATAGGAGGAAATGGAACAATTGGGAAAACAGTTGTTTCAAGCTTTAAAAACGACAATGAAGTGTTAGTCGCAGGTCGTTCAAGTGGAGATGTTATTGTAAATATAGCAGATAGTAAATCTATTCAATCTATGTTTGAAAAAGTAGGTAAGTTAGATTCCATAATTTGTATTGCAGGAGAAGCAAAATGGGATGATTTTAATAAGCTTACCGAAGAAGACTTTTATATTGGATTGAAAAGTAAACTTATGGGGCAAGTAAATCTAGTTCGTATAGGGAAAGATTATTTAAACTCAAATGGTTCTATAACATTAACCACTGGGATTTTAGCAGATGATCCAGTAATAAAAACAACAAGTGCAGCAATGGTAAACGGAGGAATACATAGCTTTGTTCAAGCAGCGGCTCTTGAAATGGAAAACGGAATTAGAATAAACGTTGTTTCTTCTGGAATGGTGGAGGATGCATACGAAAAGTACAAGGACTATTTTCCTGGACATAATCCGATACCTATGAGAAAAGTAATAAATGGATATCTAAGAAGTGTAAAGGGAAAAGGGAATGGAGAAATCATTCGAATTTACGATTAAGACTAAAACACCATTTATTCAATAAATATTTTAAAACCGAAACTTTTTTCGGTTTTCTTTTTTTTCTGACTGTTGTTTTTTGGCTTCTATACGTCTTTTAACAGAAGCTTTGGTTGGTTTGGTTGCTCTCCTAGATTTTGGTTTTATAAGGGCTTTTTTTAAGAGTTCAAAAAAACGTTTGGTAACCAATTCTTTGTTTCTATGTTGTGAGCGACTTTCTTGTGAGGTGAGCGTTAGTATATGCTCTTTAGAAAGACGATTGGCCAAGTTTTTAAGAAGTCGTTCTTTTTCTGTGTCTGAGAGCCCTAAAGAATTTGGTATCGAAAAACTGAGTTCTACTTTCGTAGCAACCTTGTTTACATGCTGTCCACCCGCACCAGAACTTCTAACGGCTTTAAATTCTAATTCATTATAAATTTGTTCTTGGTTCATGGTTTTTTGATGTATTTCAAATATAGGTAAATCTGCTTTTGTAGAGATAGAATTAAAGAAGAAAGGGTTATCTCACTATCGTTTGGAATGACATTGTTTTTCGGTTCGTCATAGAGAGGAGTGTAAACGACGTGGCTATCTTTTTTTCGACAAACAGATTGCTTCGTTTCACTCGCAATGACGTAGTTTTTTGTCTTGTTCATTTTGTCTTAAAACAAAACGAACCGTAAATTGTATCGAGAACTTATGTTAACTGTCTCGATACAATTATTATTCCTTTTAATCACAAAAACTACTCGACATGACATCACTACTAAGAAGTATTATTCTCAACATGTACTTGATGATAAACAAATATAGTTAAACGACTTATACATCGTAATTAGGAGTATCGTTTGTTTGATGTAAGAAGTGCATATCTACATCGGTAAGTGTATCTGAAAAAAAATACAGATTCTCCTTTTTAGACAATAAATCGTCTATGATAGATATCGCTTTTTTTAAACGTGTTTGTTTATCGCCTTTTAATAATACATATGGGCGATTGTATTTTTTGAGTGCCTTTTCAAAGGCATTAAACATTTCTAATCGTTGTTCGGGTCTGTCTCGTAAATCGTCTTCTTCCCAAGGAGTATCTATATAGGTTAAGAAATAAATATCATAACTATTTTCTACGGCTGCTTCGTCTAGTAATGGATCTACAAATCCACCATAATATTCTTCAGAATATACTTTGGTTTCTAACAAGTCGGTATCACAAATAAGCACTTTATCTGCTTTCTTAGCCAAATCGTTTTCAAGTTGCATCTGTCCTTTAGCAATAGGAAGTATGTCCTTTTCTTCGCAAATGGTACGTTCGTTATTCCATTTTTCTTGTAAATAATCTCTTGCAAACTCAGGAGCCCAAACGGTATTATAGTGACGAGCTAACTGACGAGAAAGTGTGGTTTTACCCGTGCTTTCTGGTCCAAAAAGTACCACTTTTACTAAGTTGATAGGTTGCTGTCTAAGTGTTTTTTCCATGCTAAATAACCGTAGATTGCTATAACTGTAAATATCAAGTATTGAAAACTTGTAAATGTAAATCCTTTATAAAGATACAAAGGAATAGAAATAAGGTCACCAATAATCCAATAAATCCAGTTTTCAATTTTCCTTCTTGCCATCAACCACATTCCAACAAAGAAAATAGCGGTAGTAAGGGTATCAATATAGGCAGTCCAGTTGTTCCATTTGTCAAAAAATGTATATACACCATAAACAAATAGTAAAGTACCTAAAAAGATAAATACACTTGTTCTTTTTTCTTGAGGGGTGGTCCTAGAAATAGGAGTTACATGTGTTGCATCAACTTTACGAGTCCAGATATACCAACCATATACACTCATGATAAAGTAATACCCATTAATCATCATGTCACCCAAAAGTTGCCATTTTAAAAGCAGGTAAACAAAAATAGAAGTACTAATCATTCCAGTTGGAAAGACCCAGATTTTATTTTGTTTTGAATACCAAACAGATAAAAATCCAAAGATAACCGCAATGATTTCAAGCCAAATATCTAAAGGAGTGTAAGTGGCGTATTGTCCGAAAAGAAAATCAAAAATTTGGCTCATAATCGCTACGATCAGATTTTACAATTTTCATTAATAAGATTCCGTTATCTATCAATTCAAATGAATTTTTTAATTCGGAAGTAATTAGCTGCATTACTTTATCATAATCCCCATATACTTGTGTGCTTAACGGATTTTCAAGAATGGTTAAACCAGAAGCTCTTAACTTTTTTATAAAATCAATAATAGGAGCTTCAAATTCGTTTTGAAGTGGAGTTAATGTTAACTCAACAGATATTCTCATTGTAAAATAATTAGAGAGCAAATATAAAGGCTATTTCTTAAATAAGTTTTTGAGTTTTTCTTTTGATATTTTCTTTAAGTCTAAATTGAGTTCTGTATTACTTAAGGATTGATTTAGTTCTATTTTATCATAGTATACTACTTTTGTGTCATCATTTCCACCAATGAAAATTAAATGGGTTTTACCACAAATAGGTAACTTTTCAAAGTTTAAATGCAAAGCATTTCTTTGATATACTATAAACGCATCTAATTTTTCATAAACGAGATAGATATTAAATCCACCGATTTTATTGTTGTTACATTTGAAATTTACATTGATTTTATCTTTAATTAAAGCAAGTTTATCAATATTAATCCATTGGTAATTATTCTTAGTTAAAATAAAGTAGTTTCTATTCAACTTATTTTGATATTCAATTTCAAGCTCCTGATTTCTCCAATATTCTTGTTGTTTTTTTCTGAAATCATCTAAAGAATCTCTATGGATGGTTGTTGATTTTGTTATTCCTCCTCCTAGGTCCTGTTGGACGTAAACATAATTTTGATCTGTTAGCTCCCATTTAATATTACCTAAAGAATCGTTTTCTGACAAGAAAATGTCATTATCTCTTAGTTTTCCTTTTGGAGGGTATATAATTAACTTTTCTCCTTTTTTAAGTTTTAATTCTTTTCCATTTGAAGTAAATACAATTTTTAAAACACCAGAGGTTTCTAATAGTTTATTATCTGTAGTTAAGGTTTGGATGTTACGATACAAGATTTCATTATAATCATACAATTCTATTAGCTCTAACTGCACCTTTTCGGTTTCTTTTAATTCAAATAAATCTCTATCGTAAAAAATGACAGTACCATGCTTTCCTATAATTTTTTTATACTCTATCATATCTAAATCAACAAATTGAGATTCCTCATTTGAAAATTCAGCTAGATGGTTAGTTGGGATAAACAGTGCTCGATTTTCTTTTTGACAAGAAAAAAGGAATAAGGTAGCTACAATAAGCGTAAAAAGGTAGTGTTGAATTTTCATAGTAATTGTTTTGATGTTTTTTTAATCAAAACTCATACCAAAGCTAACTAGCATATACACAGGTAAATCCTTCTGTTTCTAAGAAATGAATATCATACTCTGAAGTTTGTCCTTCGTATAATATTTTACCCGTAGTTTGATTGGTGTCGAAAGAGAAATCTTCGATATAAATGTTTTCTAAGAACAATAATTTTTTCTTTCCATAGATTTTATACAAACTCTCTTTGGCTCCCCAAACAATAGTTAGTTTGCTTACCAAGGCATCGTGGTTAGCAATCGATTTATACTCTTCAATAGGTGTAAATTTATGCGCAATTTTTACAATTTTATCACGCTGTTTTTCAATATCAATCCCTACAGGTTTTTCCTTTGAGACAATGATTCCAGAAAAAGTGAAGGAATGAGTGATGGAAATGTAGTTTCCGTCTTTTAAATGAGGTTTTCCAAATTCATCATACACTAAATCAGCATCGTTATAACCTACTTCATTTAATAAATGTCGTACACTTAAAAAGCCTCTTCGATGCAAATCTGACTTCATATTATTCAATCGATTAGCACTATTTGGAGTAAGCTCAATTCCCTTGGCAAGATCTTCAAAAGATTCTTCAATCTTCCAAATCAATACTTTAGAATTATCGTTTACCGTTAATGTTTTGTGAATAGGCATATTTTAGAAAGTTATTTCGTAATTTTGCGACTCAAAAATTTAGATATATAAATATACAAAAATATGAGCACAAAAACCGCTACTTATGTTCCTTACAAAGTTAAAGATATTTCTTTAGCTGATTGGGGAAGAAAAGAAATTGAATTAGCTGAGGCAGAAATGCCTGGATTAATGAGTTTACGTGAAGAGTATAAAGATGAGCAACCTTTAAAAGGAGCTAGAATTGCAGGATGTTTACACATGACGATTCAAACTGCGGTTTTAATTGAAACTTTACAAGCTTTAGGAGCTGAGGTTACTTGGAGTTCTTGTAATATTTTCTCTACACAAGATCAAGCTGCTGCTGCAATTGCTGCTGCTGGTACGCCAGTATATGCTTGGAAAGATATGACTGAAGAAGAGTTTGACTGGTGTATCGAGCAAACTTTATTCTTTGGAGAAGATAAGAAGCCATTAAATATGATTTTAGATGATGGTGGAGATTTAACAAATATGGTATTAGATAAGTACCCTGAGTTAGCTGAAGGAATCAACGGATTATCTGAAGAAACTACTACAGGAGTACACCGTTTATACGAAAGAGTAAAGAATGGAACTTTACCAATGCCTGCAATTAATGTAAATGATTCTGTTACAAAATCTAAGTTTGATAACAAATACGGATGTAAAGAATCTGCAGTAGATGCTATTCGTCGTGCAACGGACGTTATGTTAGCTGGAAAGCGTGTAACTGTTTGTGGTTATGGTGATGTAGGAAAAGGTACAGCTGCTTCTTTTAAAGGAGCTGGTTCTATCGTTACGGTTACTGAAATTGATCCAATTTGTGCGTTACAAGCTGCAATGGACGGTTTTGAAGTAAAGAGATTAGAAACGGTTGTAGGGAACTCTGATATTATCATTACAACTACAGGAAATAAAGATATCGTTCAAGGACGTCATTTCGAAGCAATGAAAGACAAAGCTATTGTTTGTAACATTGGTCACTTTGATAATGAAATTGACATGGCTTGGTTAAATGAAAACTTTGGTGATACTAAAGATACGATTAAGCCTCAAGTTGATAAGTACAATGTAAACGGAAATGATATTATCATTTTAGCAGAAGGACGTTTAGTAAACTTAGGATGTGCTACAGGTCACCCAAGTTTTGTAATGTCTAACTCATTTACAAACCAAACATTAGCGCAGATCGAGTTATGGAACAATGCTGATGCATATAAGAATGAGGTGTATATGTTACCAAAACACTTAGATGAGAAAGTAGCAAAATTACACTTAGCTAAGATTGGTGTTGAATTAACAGAATTACGTGAGGAGCAAGCTTCTTATATTGGAGTAACTGTAGAAGGACCATATAAGCCAGAACATTACAGATACTAGTATAAAGGTTTGAGATTTGAGAATCAAGAATCAAGAATCAAGAATCCAGCAACTTAGTTGCTGGATTTTTTATTTTCTTAAAAGACTGAAATATCCTTTTTTTCTTATAATATTTCCATTTGGAGCTATGAGTTCGGCATAGAACCAATAGTTGTCAGAAGGCAATTGTCGTCCATTATAGTGGCCATTCCATCCTGGATCATTTAACGATAATACTTTTAACATTTTTCCAAAACGATTATAGATTTTGACTATTCCTGATTTGTAAAAACTTTGCTCTAATCCTAAGATATGCCATGTATCTTTTATACCATCCTCATTAGGAGTGAAAAACTTAGGATAAGTTATTATAGAAGTTTCGAAAGACTGAATACCACAACCATTAATGTCTTTAATTAAAATAGTATAAATACCTCCATCTAAATTGTCGAAATTAGGAGAAATTTGATAATCACGAATAATATTAGAATTAGAATCTAGTAGGCTAAATTCATAATTTCCTAATCCAATATTTTGAGTATTTATAGTGATGCTATTGTTTTCAGAATCATCAATTATCTCTAAACTATTGATTGAAATGGAGGATATAGAAGATTCTATGACATTAATACTTTTGATGTCAGATTCACATCCTGCATTAGAAATTGCTTTAACGGAGTAAATGCCTCCTTTAGATACGTTAGTGTTTATTGAATTACTTATTACTTTACCACTAGAATCTTTCCATTCATATTTATAGTTTCCATTAGGATTTTTAGCCCTGAGCTCTAATAAAGAGTTACTAGTAATACAAATAAGTGCTTTAGTATCTAATTCAAAAGAAGGTTTTTCCTTTACAATAAATTCTATGGTTGTTTCATCATAACAGATACTATATTTCGGGTTTTCTACTCTCGCTCTTATAGATTGTGAGTTAGTTACAAATGGATTGGGTAAAGGACTTGGTAGAGCATCGTTATTTTCATCAAAATACTTTACCAACATACCAGTTTGATTTCCTAATAAAACACTTTGAATCTTACTTGTATCAAAAGAAGCAATATTATCAAAATCAGTATCACATTGCTCTTGTACCAGAATAGAATTGGCTACTGGGGTTGAGTTTACTTTAAAGTTTATAATTGTTTCATCATAGCACTTTCCGTTAGGGTCTTGTGATATTGTATTAATTACCTTTGCTGTAATAGATTGAGTAGGTGTAGCAAATGGGTTAGGTAATGGACTAGGAAGTTCATTGTTTTTTTCATCAAAATATTTAACAAGAACATTTGTCTGATTACCAATAATTGTATTCTGAATATAGGACGTGTCAAAATCATATATTCCATCGCTATCATTGTCACATTGAGGGTTTACTATTACAGAATTTGCAATAGGAAGTTTTTCCACCTTTAGCGTAATATGATGTCCTAATCCTAAACAGTCGTTATTTAATTTACTATCTACTCGAATATAAATATCTTGACTATTAGGAGAATCGGTATTTTCGTAATTGCTAATATTTGTAATTACATTTTGTTCAGCTAAAGCATCTGCTTCACTTTTGTAGTATTTAATAAGGAGTTGCTGATTAGCTGGGAATAAATCTTTTACTTCTTGAGTAACAGAACTAAAATCAAATGAAGCTATTCCATCTGATGTATTAGAACCATTATCACATTTATAAAATGTTTTAGAAAAAGAGTTTGGTATTTGTGTTGTTGAAATAATTAGTTTTACCTCTGCTACCTCAAAACACCCATTACTGTTTTCTACTCTTGCCCATACAGTATCATTACTCACTGTTCGATTTGCATATGTAGTAGGGTTAGGTATTGGATTAGTATTATTTAGTGCGAATGTTTTTTCTTCAAAAAAAGTAATTGTGTAATTTTCTGGGGTTGAAATTATTTTTTCTTTTACTTCATTTAAATTGATGTTACTAAATCCATTGATATCTAAGTTATCACATTGTTTTAAAGAAACCGAAGTGTTAATGTTTGGTAATTCATTTACTTCAATAATAAAAGAAGTTTCACCAGACTTTGAAGGGTCGGATAAATGTTCTGCCTTTATATAAATGGTTTCTTTTCGAGTTGAGTTTATATAACTTTCTGGATTAGAAATGATATTTGTTAAGTCTACATTTTTGTAGTATGATATTTGATAATCAGACAAGGGTTCATTAATTAAAATTTTATTTTCGTTTTGGGTAAGATCAATTTTAATAATACCATCAGTTTTGGTGCCAAACGAAGTGTTGTCGCAAATTGATAGTATAGGGATTTGTTGATTGATAGTGTTGCCGATTATTAAACCGCAATTCTCATTAAATTTTGTTATTGTTCCTTCCCATTCATTTCCATCGCTTGTTCTAATAATATGTCCGAAGTTTTTATATTCTTGAGAAACATACGAGTTAAAGTGTAAATTTCTGCTTAGATAGTAGTAGTTGTTAACAGAACTTTTAAAAAAACCACTTATTCTACCCCAAAAAAGTGAGTCTTTATTAATTCCGTTACTTATTATGCGTTTTATGTTTCCGTTAAAGTCGTAAACTGCTAAAAAGTAGTCACTTGAATGAAAAGCTCCCTTTATATGGTTTCCATCTGTACTTAAAAATTCTACTTCTTCGATTTTATTATCAAAAGCAGCTACAGAACCTATTGTTATTACTTCATTTTCAGATATTATTGTTTTATATCCAGTTCCAGTATAGGAATGTGCAGCGCCTTTAATCCATTCGCAAATACCTTTGTTATTTACTTTTGCTATAAAAAAAGTCCCAACGTTTTCTTTGGTAATAGTTCCATCGGTATTTTCAAAGATATGATTAACATCTTTTCTCCATCTGTCATTTGACCCAGATATATAAGAGTTTCCTTCATCGTCTGTAGTCGTAGACCAAGCTATCACACCATTTATTTTAGAATCATTTAACAAGCTCTTTACTCTCCATAAAAAATCTCCATCTTTATTAAACTTTATTAAAAATGTTTTCGTGTCGGGACCTGTCCAATTAATAGTATTTGGATTATTAGTCTTCCCAGCCGAATATATTTCTGCTTGAGAACTACAATAACCAGTTACGTATATATTATTGTTTTTATCACTTCCAATATCGATTAAGAATTCACTATTAGGTCCAGAGGTTTTAATAGCAGTATACCATAATAATTTTCCTTCCGAGTTTAATTTTAATACAAAACGATTAACATAATTACTGTCATTTCCCATTTGCTCGAAGTTTGATAAATTGTCAGTAATATGTCCGTTTAAATAAAAATTAAATTTAAAATTGTTATATATAGAAACGTCACCGCTCAATAAAATATCTCCATTTTGGTCTATATTTATTTTTTTACTAAAAATATTATCAATGGTAATATGCCATAAAAGCTCTCCATCCATATTAAGTTTAACAATAAAGCCAGATGAAAAGTTATTGGTGTGATTAAAGATTGTTTGTGATCCTTTAGAATCAAAAAAAGTACCCTTAACGGAATGTCCAATTACATATATATTTCCGTCTTTGTCTTCTACAGATCCAAACATAACATCTCTATATGAAGTGATGCTTTTTTCGGTATATACAATCCATTTAAGATTTCCATTATAATCATGCTTTGTTAAATAACTTCCATCTTTATTTTTTAAATTATTATAAATATTGTTGTCATTTGAAGCGAAGGTTTGCTTATTGTATTGACCAGTTGTTAAGAAACCTCCATTTACCTCTTCTAAATCGGTCGTTTCGGGATCATGGTAACCAGGAAATTCATTATTATTATACTGACCATTATAAATATCAATATTATTGTGAATTAGCGTCCAACAATCATTGTTTTGCGCGATAAGAGAAAAACTGAATAAAAATACAAAGTAGAATATTTTTCTTTTCATAGCTTATTTTTAGAATAACAAATATAAGATTCTAAGTAGGATTTATAAATTATCTAAATCACAAAAAAAACCGCAACTTACTTGCGGTTTTTTTATATACTGTTAAGAAAGATTTATTCCGTAGGAATACGCTCATCAACCATTTTTAATGGCATGTCATCCATTAGGTCAATCATGTCTAAAATATCTCTTACTTTTTCCTCTTCTTCCGCTTGTTCTGTTACAAACCACTGTAAGAAAATTTCAGAAGTAAAATCACCTACTTTTCTTGCGGTTTTAAATACATTATGAATAGCTTTCGTAACTTCTATTTCTGCATCTAAAGAAGCTTCAAATACAGCACGTAAACTTTCATATTCATGAACTACTTCTGTAACCGTTGGAGAAAGTGCACTTCCACCGTTATCATTTACAAACTTGAATATTTTCATCATATGCGTTCTTTCCTCTTCTGCTTGATTATAAAAATAAGTAGCACTATTTCTAAGTTCTCTTTGATCGCACCATGAAGCCATAGCCAAATATTTAGAAGAAGCTTTTTGTTCCATCATTATTTGATGGTTTAATAAATCCACCACTTCTACATCCAAAATCATGTCTCTCCTTATTGCTGTTTCCATGTTCTTTTTAGTTTTTTAGGTTACTATAAAGATACAGAATAAAAGCCTCTAGAAAAGGCTAGAAAGGTAATTTAAAAGCAGTCTTAGTAAAAGGTAATTATTATCTAAAAGCAGCAAGAACCGCAGTTCTAAGCTCTAAGATTTGAGGAATATCTAAATACAAAAGATGTTTGTTATCCGCTGCCCAAAGAAGTATAAAGTTATCTTCTTCGATAATAGCTTCCAAAGATTCGTACGAAGAATAATGAAGAACTTTTTTACGAAAGGTTAATAATTGGCAAAAAGTAAAATCAATTACTTTATAACCTAAATCTAATTGATAGCAATTTCTACGACCAGAAGATATTTTATAAGAAGTTTCTTTTACTAAAAAATTCATGTGGCAAATATAAGTTATTTTTAATCAATCTAAACAAGTATAAAAAATTAATACAATGAGAGGCTCGTAGTGTTGTATATATACATAAAAAAACCGCAACATCGTTGCGGTTTTTTTATATAATAAATTCTGATATTATAAATTTAAAGTATTTAACACTTCAACTAATTCAGGATTTGAAGGTCTTGGCGCATCAGGACTAATAATGTTTCCTTCTTTATCTAATAAGATAAAACGTGGAATTCCAGATACCATATACTCTTGTACAAATTGAGACTTCCAATCATTATCAGCAAATAATTGAACACCTGTTAATTCCTTGTCAGCAACCATTTTTTTCCAAGCTTCATGGTTTTTCTTTTCATCAATAGAAATACTTACAAACTCAATGTCTTTACCGTGAAATTGCTTTTCTACCTTTTGTAAAAACGGAATCTCTCTTTTACAAGGGTTACACCAAGTAGCCCATAAGTCGATATAAACATATTTACCTTTTAAATCTGCTAATGAAGTGGTACCTCCTTTATAATTCTCATAGTTTTCAAAAAGTGGAGATGGAGTTCCTTTTGCAAGTTTTGTTTTGATCAACATTTTTTGACCGTGCATTTTCTTAAAGTATTCTTGCATTCTACCAAAATCAGCTTTTTGTCCAGCTACAAAAGTACTGTCTAATGTTGTAGCATTTAATTGTGTATTCAGATCACTAACATACCCGTTCAATTTTGTATCAAACTCTTCTTGAGGAAGGTCTAATAAGTTTTCATTTTCTTTAAAGAAAGCATCACGAAGCAATGCAGATTTTGCAAGATAATTACTCTCATCAGCTCCTGCTCCAGTAAACTTAATGGTTTCATCAAATTCTTTGGTATCTAGTGTAATATTAATATCAGCACCATTTTTTAAATATAAAGTTGCAAATTCTTTTCCATCAAAGGCTCTATAATAACCATCGGCAACTTTCATAGTGTCTTTAAAAGAACCGTTTTCATCTACTTTAATAACTTTTTGGAAACCAAGTTGTGGGTTAGAAACTACCAAAGAGTCGGAATTTTTATTCGTAATAGTACCAGAAAGCGTTACAAAGTCGTTGCTTTCTTTTTTACAAGAAACAATAGCAAGGGATACTATTGCTGCATACATTAATTTTTTCATCGTTAATTATTAAATGATTAGTTCTAATTAGTCGCCTAAGTTAATAAATATTGATGGTATTGTAGTAGGTTAATTTTACAAATGAGTGTTAATTTTCTGAAAATGAATTTTTTACCCTAGCCATCCTTCTCTATCTAGGCTTCTGTATTGTATGGCTTCAGATATATGAGAAGCGCAAATATCTTTTTCATTTGCTAAATCTGCAATGGTACGAGATACTTTTAAAATTCTATCATATGCTCTAGCAGATAGATTTAACTTTTCCATGGCATTTTTTAAAAGGAGTTTACTTTCTGTTGATAGTTTGCAAAATTCATTGAGCTGCTTAACATTCATTTGAGCATTATAGTGTGTCATTGGAAAGTCTTTAAAACGCTCTGATTGAATTACTCTTGCTTTTGTAACTCTTTTTCGAATGGAAACACTAGTTTCTCCTTTTCTTTCTTCTGAGAGTTTTTCAAAAGGCACCGGAGTTACTTCTATATGTATATCAATTCTGTCAAGTAAAGGCCCTGAAATTTTACTCAGATATCGTAACATTTCTGTAGGAGATGAGGTTATGGGAGCATTGGTATCATTAAAATAACCTGATGGACTAGGATTCATACTAGCAACAAGCATAAAACTACTTGGATAAGTAATGGTAAATCTTGCTCTAGAAATTGTTACTTCCCTATCTTCTAATGGTTGTCTCATTACTTCTAGTACAGAACGTTTAAACTCCGGAAGTTCATCTAAAAACAATACTCCGTTATGTGCCAATGATATTTCTCCTGGTTGTGGGTACTGACCTCCTCCAACTAAGGCGACATCTGAACAAGAGTGGTGCGGACTACGAAAAGGACGCTGATAAATAAGTCCGGTGTTTTGAACCTTTCCCACTACAGAATGAATTTTAGTTGTTTCTAAAGCTTCTTGTAATGTCATTGGAGGTAAAATGGATGGGAGTCTTTTCGCTAACATTGTTTTCCCAGCACCGGGAGGTCCAATAAGGATAATATTATGTCCACCAGCAGCGGCAATTTCCATACATCGTTTAATACTTTCTTGTCCTTTTACATCAGAAAAATCAAACTCTGGAAAGTCAATGTTTTTATAGAATTCTGCTTGAGTATCAATTACAGTGGGGGTAATTTGTTCTTTTTCGTTAAAATGATTTATGACTTCAGTCATGTTGTTTACTCCTAATACTTCAATATCATTTACGATTGCAGCTTCTTTCGCATTTTTTTCTGGAAGAATAAAATGTTTAAAGCCCTCTTCTTTTGCTTTAAGGGCAATTGGAAGCGCTCCTTTTACAGGTTGTAAACTTCCATCTAAAGAAAGTTCACCCATAATAATGTACTGTTCAATGTTTTTAGATTTGATTTGACCAGAAGCAGTTAAAATACCAATCGCCAAAGGAAGATCATATGCCGCACCTTCTTTTCGAATATCAGCAGGAGCCATATTGATAATGATTTTTTTACCAGGAAGCTTAAATCCATTGTTAGAAAGAGCAGCAGAAATACGATAGGAACTTTCACTAACTGCTTTATCGGGCAGTCCAACTAAATGATACCCGATACCTTTATCAATGTTTACTTCAATGGTAATTGTGGTTGCTTCGATACCAAAAACGGCCGATCCATAGACTTTTATTAACATAGCTTCTTCTTTTTTATAAAAATAAGGTTTTTAAATGTAAATAAATAGCTCTACTAACTAACTTTTTTCTATTGTTCTTTTAAAGGTATTTGTGTCTATTTAATTTGTAATGAAGGGTATACATGGAGAATTGTGTTTTTCGGAACGTTAGGTAGTTTATACAGAATTAGAGAAAAAACGTTTTGGAGACATCTTTGATTTCGAAATTATAGATACTATTGAAGATACTTCAGAAATATTTTTACCTCCACTTCTAATTCAACCATTGGTAGAAAATGCTATCATTCATGGAGTTTCATCTTTAAAAGAACGTAAGGGGTTTATAAGTATTTCTTTTAAAATGGTCGGAGAAGAATTAGAATGTATAATAGAAGATAATGGAATAGGAATTGAAACTTCTATCAAAGAAAAAGAACAACGTATTATTGGTCATGAGTCTATTGCTTTAAATAATATAAAAGAACGTTTAAGGTTACTTGATAAGAAGAAAAGACAACGACTTTTTGTTGAACCATTAAGCAGTGAGAAATACGGAACTGAAACACGAATAGTAATACCGGTATTAGTATGATAAAGACGGTTATTATTGAAGATGAACCGAATGCGCTAAAATCTCTTAAACTTGGCATACAATATTATATTCCATCATTAGAAGTTATAGGAGAAGCTACAACAGTTGAAGAAGGAAAAGAAATAATAGAGCAATTACGTCCAGAATTGGTTTTATTAGATATACGATTAGGAACAAAGGATGCATTTCAATTGTTAGATAGTTTAGATTCATTAGATTTTGAAATCATTTTTACTACGGCTTATGGTGAATTTAAAGAAACAGCATTTGATTATTTTGCATTAAATTATTTAATGAAGCCTATAGATTTTGAAAAGCTAAAATCTGTAATATCGTCTTATCAAGAAAGAAAAATAAAAAGATTCACTCCTGAAAAATATGATTTTTTAAGACAATTCTTTAGTTCTGGTTTTAAAAAAATATCTATTCCATCTAATAAAGGATATAACTTAATTGATATAGATAGCATTATGTGGTGTGAAGCTTCTGGCAATTATACGATTATCTTTATGGAAGGGAAAAGAAAACTTATAGCGTCTAAACAATTAAAGCATTATGAAAATATACTAACAGAAGTTGGTTTTTTCAGAATTCATCGTTCATTATTAGTGAATATAAAACAGGTAAGTAAAGTGATAGAAAATACAGTTGTTATGAAAAATAAAGTAGAATTAACCATTTCAAGGAGAAATAAAAGAAATGTTGAAATGTTAATGAAAGTTATAGGATAATCTAAGGAGATACACATTTTTTGAAAGTAAAATATGTTGATTATTAATGGGTTATAACTTCACGAAAACAGTGTTGTGTTATTTGTTTTTTCATCTTGTTATACAATAAGATAGAGTCTTTTATAGTTTTAAAATAAAGAAACCTAAATCTGTTATATGTAAAAGTTATTTAAAAATTCATTAAATTAGTAACCCCGAAATTATTTTACAATTATGAAAAAAGAGAAGAATACTGCCCTAGTGGTGGACAGTTGTCCGTTAATATGTGAGAAGTATAAAGACATATTAAACCTTGCGAGAAGAGAATCAAAAAATGAAGTTTATAATATTGATATAGCCTATAATAATGAAGGTGCTTTTGATATTGTAAAGAGAGTTATTGAAACAGAAAGATACCTAGAATTTATTCTTTTAGAACTTAAGTTGCCACCAACAAAAGATAAAAAAATACTTTCTGGACTAGACTTTGGTGTTTTAGTTCGAAAATTGTTACCTACTACAAAAATTATTGTGATCACTTCATGTAACGATAATTATTTAATTCATGGAGTTTTTAAACACTTAAACCCAGAAGGGTTTTTAATTAAATCTGATTTAACTTCAGAAACACTTATAAGTGCTGTAAAATCTGTCAATAATGAAACACCATATTACAGTCAAACAGTGCTTAAACTTTTAAGGAAAGAAATTTCAAATGATTTTCAATTAGATTCGATGGATAGAAAAATTCTATATGAATTATCTATTGGATCTAGAATGAAGGACCTTCCTAATTATATTCCTTTATCTGTAGCGAGTATTGAAAAAAGAAAACGCCAACTGCGTAAAGTTTTTGGGGTAAAAGAAAAAGGAGATCGCGAGCTTATATTAAAAGCCAGAGAAAAAGGATTTATATAGGAAAAAGAATGTAAGTATGGAAAACCCCTACTTTTTTTATGGTTTTTTTGATTTTTTTAAAAAATTAAAAAGATAAATTTGAAGAATTAATAAAAAACAGCTATAAATACTCTCAATTTTGCAAGACACATTATTTATATTAGTACAAAGATTATTAAAAAGCAATCAGATCCCTTTTGATAAAGATGAATTGGCTTTTCAAATTCAAAGTCACCCATCTTATCCTAGTTTACATGCCATCACCGGTGTGTTAGATCATTTTAACATAGAAAATGTTGCTGCTGATGTTCCAGCCAATAAAGAAACTCTAGTACAACTACCAGATTGTTTCTTAGCACAAATCAATACCGAAAAAGGAAAGGATTTGGTGATTGTTGATCGAAAAAAGCAAGATTATGTTGTTTATAACTCTGAAAACAAAAAACAAAAGCATACCGAACAAGAATTCATAGAAAAATTTACGGGTATTATTGTAGCGGTTGAAAAAACTGAAGAAAGTTTACAGCCAGAGAAAAAATCGAACTTTGCTAAGTTTTTAGCCATTGGATTGTTAATTGGTTTAACAGGATTTACATTATATCAAAACACTATTAATCTATATACCTTGGCATACTTAGTATTGTCTGTTGTTGGAATTATTACTAGTGTTGCCATTGTAAAACAAGAATTAGGTTTAAAAACATCTATAGGAAATGCCTTTTGTTCTGGAGCTGATGATAAAAAAGATTGTGATGCAGTATTAACTTCAAAAGGAGCAGAAATTATAAAAGGATATAAACTGAGTGATTTGAGTGTGTTGTATTTCTCTGGGCTTACTTTATTAACCTTAGCTCAGATTGCAAATCCAGCTATTTCTTATACGATTAGTTTACTAGCCATTCCGGTTACTTTATATTCTATATATTATCAATATGCCATAGTAAAGAAGTGGTGTATGTTGTGTTTAAGTATTGTAGGGGTTTTATGGTTACAAGCAGCTGTACCTTTAATAACCAATACCTATATAACAACATTTGTTCCTACAAGTTTTGTTGCTTTTGGTATTGTTGCGTCTTTAACTTGGTTAGCTTGGTATTTTATCAAACCACTAGTAGCTGAAGTAACTGAATTAAGAAAAGAGAAGATAGAAAGTGTAAAATTCAAGAGAAACTTTACATTACTAAATAGTTTATTACACAAATCTCCACAGTTATATACACAGATAGAAAACAGTCAGGAGATTGTATTTGGAAATCCTAACTCAGCTTTAGAGCTTACCATTGTTACCAATCCTTTTTGTGGTCATTGTAAACCAGTGCATGAGCATATTGATGAGATTTTACATCGTTATGCCAATAATGTAAGAATCAAAATAAGATTTAACATTAATACAGAAAACAAAGACGGGGATGCTGTAAAAATAACCAGCAGACTTATAGAAATATACCACAATGAAGGAAGCGAAGCTTGTTTAAAAGCAATGGATGCTATTTATGGAGGTGAAAAACCAGCAAAGTGGTTAGAAACTTATGGAACCTGTACTCAACAAGAAGTATATATAGCAGAACTAGAAAGAGAAAAAGAGTGGTGTACTAACAATGCTATTAATTTTACACCAGAAATCTTAGTGAATGGAAGATCATTCCCTAAAGAATATAATAGAACAGATTTAATCTTATTTATTGAAGATTTAGAAGAAAGTTCTCAAGGACTAGTAAAAGTTCAGTAAATACATAATAAAAACAAAGCCCTAAAAAGGGCTTTGCGTTTTTGAACAATATTCTCTCGCGAAGAATAGACACAAAGGTGAGTGTCTCTAAATGTTCGCCACAAAAGTAACCTTATTATTTTAATTATGAAAAAATCAATTTTAAACTTAGGAAAAGTTTTGAGTAGAACAGAACAAAAGAAGATTGATGGAGGTGGTTTTGGGCCATTAAAACCAAGAAGATGTTGTGATCCAGCATTACAATGTTGTACTACGAGTCACTTGGCATTAAACAATCCAAGTTGTGGAGGAACCTATATGTCGGGATGTCAATACCATCCAGCAAATGGTTGTTGTATTTAACAAGAAAAGTTATGAAGAAATCAATTTTAATTTTAGGTAAAGCCTTAAATAAAAAGGAACAAAACCAAATTAACGGTGGTAACAATTCTTGTAAGTATGCTATTTCGATTGACGGTACATTATGTTTATGCATAGGTTGGTCACCAGACGGAAATGGTTTTTGTGAAAATAATTATAGATAAGAACAACTTTATGAAAAAATCAATCTTAAAAATAGGTAACGCTTTGAATAAATCAGAGCAAAAAGAAATAAATGGAGGAAGAGTTCCTTCACTAAAGTTTTGCTGTGGAGGCACAGGAGGAATAGTAGTAGCTCATTTTCATTGTGCAATAGGATCTTATGGAACAGATTTGTGTAATGGACAGTGTTGGGCGTGTTATTAGTAAATAAAACAGCAAAATGAAAAATCAAATCTTAAACTTAGGGAAAGTTTTAAATAAAGCGGCACTAAAAAATATTAAAGGAAATGGACCATTTTCTCAGCCTTGTACGACTGATGATGATTGTCCATTTTGTCATACTTGTGAAAATGTTTTTTCAGGAAAAGTATGTATAGGTAACTGCTAAAAACTTCAAGATATATTATGTTTGATTATTAATAATCGGGCATAATATATCTAGGTTTAAGTATAAAAATGAAAAGGAAATATTGAACTTAGGTAAAGTTTTAAATAAAACAGAACTGAAGAATAATGATTGAGATATTTTATATTTAACAGATTCTGAATATATAAACATTCCTTTTATTCTGAAGACCTAGTGGTATGTGTTTAGAAAGCATATATGTTAGCTCGGATTCAATAGAATTAAATCATAGAGAGATGGAAGATTCATCTCTTTTAACTAAAATAAATTTATAATTGAGAAAATTTCCAAATTATAAGCAAACAGAGGCCAAAGATTGTGGACCTACTTGTATTAAGATTATTGCCAAGCATTATGGTAAGACTATCAACACTCAACAACTACGTAAACTAAGTGAAACTACACGAGAAGGTAGTAGTTTATTAGGGTTAAGTGAAGCAGTTGAATCAATTGGTTTTAAATCTTTAGGAATAAAACTAGCGTTTAATAAATTAAAAGAAGCGCCTTTTCCTTGTATTATCCATTGGAATAAGAATCATTATGTGGTACTCTATAAAATAAAAAAAGATACCGTATACATTTCTGACCCAGCACATGGATTAATAACCTTTACGAAAGAAGAGTTTATTCAGCATTGGATTGGTAATAATGCCGATGAAAATACAGAGGAAGGAATTGCTTTACTTATAGAGCCTACTCCTAGGTTTTATAGTGAAGAGTTTGAAGAGGATGAGAAGTTTGGATTTGGATTTATTTTCAAGTATTTATTTAAGTACAAAAAATTTGTTGCACAGTTAATCGTAGGATTATTAGCAGGGAGTTTATTACAATTAATCCTGCCCTTTTTAACCCAAAGTGTGGTAGATGTAGGTATTAAAAATCAAGACCTAAACTTTGTATACCTTATTCTATTTGCGCAACTGTTTTTGTTTATAGGAAAAGCATCTTTAGAGATTATAAGAAGTTGGATTTTATTACATCTTAGTACAAGAATCAATATTTCTTTAATATCCGATTTTTTCATCAAGTTAATGAAATTACCTATTTCTTATTTTGATGTGAGAATGACAGGAGACTTATTACAAAGAATCAATGATCATAAACGTATTGAAAGAATCTTAACAACGTCTTCACTAACGGTACTCTTTTCCTTTTTTAACCTAATTATATTCAGTTTAGTACTTGGATATTATAGCTTACAAATCTTTGGAGTATTTGTATTGGGAAGTGTACTGTATTTCGGATGGGTTTTATTCTTCTTTAAAAAGAGAAAAGAACTCGATTACAAACGTTTCTCTCAAGTAAGTCAAGAACAAAGTAAAGTAATTGAGCTTATCAATGGAATGCAAGAAATAAAGCTACATAATGCAGAAAGACGTATGCGTTGGAATTGGGAATATGTACAAGCCCGATTGTTTAAAGTTGCTACCAAGAGTTTAGCCTTAGAACAAACACAAAGTGTAGGTTCTAACTTTATCAATGAACTAAAAAACATGTTCATTACCATACTCTCTGCCAAACTGGTTATTGATGGAAACATCACCTTAGGTATGATGATGGCCATTAGTTATATAGTAGGACAATTAAACGGTCCTATTACCCAGCTTATTAGTTTTATGAGAGATGTACAAGATGCACAGATATCGGTAGATAGATTAGGAGAAATCCACAATATGGAAGATGAGGAAAAACCAGAGGATGAGAAAGTAACTCAAATTCCAGAAGATGCAGCTATCAAACTAAGTAACATATCCTTTAGATATACAGGAGGATTAGAACCTGTGTTAAAGGATTTATCCTTAGAAATACCTGCAAATAAAACCACAGCTATTGTGGGAGTAAGTGGTAGTGGAAAATCAACCCTTATGAAACTCTTGTTAGGGTTTTATCAAGTAGACAAAGGAGATATTATGGTTAACAATTTTAATCTAAGAAATATCTCACAAAAAGAATGGAGAAGAAACTGTGGTGTGGTAATGCAAGAAGGATACATTTTTAATGATTCTATAGCTAAAAACATTGCAGTAGGTGAAGATTATGTAGATAAAGAAAAATTAGCACATGCGATAGATGTAGCCAATATCTCAGATTATATAGAAAGTCTTCCTTTAGGATACAATACCAAAATAGGAAGTGAAGGAAATGGACTTAGTACAGGACAAAAACAACGTTTGTTAATTGCTAGATCTGTGTACAAAAATCCGAAGTTTTTATTTTTTGATGAAGCTACAAGTGCATTAGACGCCAACAATGAAAAGGTAATTATGGGAAAACTAAACACCTTTTTTGCTAACAAAACAGCAGTGGTTATTGCCCATAGATTAAGTACTGTAAAAAATGCACATCAAATTGTGGTGTTAGACAAAGGAAAAATCATAGAAAAAGGAACTCATGAAGAGTTAATCAAACTAAAAGGAAGTTATTACCATCTAGTTAAAAACCAATTAGATTTAGGTAAATAAGAAAGAACATATATAAAATTCCCTCGCGAGGAGTAGACACAAACCTTGAGTGTCTTTAAATAGTTCAAGGATTTAATCAAATTAATTAAATCTTAAAGTGATGAAAAAAACAATTTTAAACTTAGGAAGAGCTCTTCATACAGTTGAGCAGAAAAATGTAAAAGGTGGACAAATGCAAATAGGTATCGTAGATAGAGATGGACGAGATTGTAGGTATCCATATTGTTTAAACAATTTTGGTAGATGTGTACATAGTATTCACGGATGTAGTAGTGGTGCAGGTGGTAATGATGGAGACATCACAACTTTTTTCTAAAAAGAATCTGATGTTCTATTTTGAGCATCTTTAAATATTCTGTAAAATCAAAATAATCATGAAAGACTCATTAAGAGTTCTAAAAAGGTTGCATGGTCTATAAATGACATAAATACCCTAGTAATTACAGAATATTTATAAATAAAACATTATTGAAATGGATGAAGAACAAAGTTAAGGTGATTTGAAAACTCCATTCATGAGATAATAACAACAATTTTCTTTCGCGAAGAAAAAGACAGAAACCTTGAGTGTCTTTAAATAGTTCAAGGATTTAATCAAATTAATTAAATCTTAAATTATGAAAAAATCAATTTTAAACTTAGGAACTCCTTTAAATTCAACAGAGTTAAAAGAAGTTTACGGAAGCGGATTCCCTTGCTACTGTAATGGTAGATATGTAGGGCAAGCAACTAGTATTTCACAATGTTGGAATATGTGTCCTGCAACAATTGAAGCTATAAAATAAGTTATTGAAAATGAAAAAGTCAATTTTAAACTTAGGAAAAAGCCTTAATAAGGCAGAACAAAAGAAGATTAATGGTGGAATTGCAATAGCGTGTTTTAGCCATTCAGATTGCCCTAGAGAAATGGGATGTTGCAAAAACGCACCATATATGGGATTGTGTATGTTAGGAAGTGATTACAGAAACTATTGTAATTAAAAAGTTTTCCTAAGGAAAAGGACAGTATAGCTTTGAGTGTCCTAAAATAAATCAAAGATTATAATTAAATTATAGATAATATAACAATGAAAAAGTCAATTTTAAATTTAGGTAAAATCTTAAATAAGGAAAATCAAAAACAAATCAATGGAGGTATGATAGGATGCCCAGGTCCAAGATGTTATGGAGTTAGTGGTATGGGATGTGGTACATGTGATGATTACCATGCGCTTTCATTCGCATGTAAATCAAGAGTATTAGTACATGCTGATTGTTTTATTGGTATTGAACCAAATTAAGATTCGTACAATGAAAAAATCGATTTTAAACTTAGGAAGAGTTCTAAATAATTTAGAACAGAAGGAGTTGTATGGAGGATCTATTAAAGGATGTAAAGTTCTCCCAGTTTGTGAGGGATCAAACTATATCATTCGTGATTGTATATGTTATTATCAACCACATTAAAAAATTTGAAGAATGAAAAAATCAATTTTAAATTTAGGTAAAAGCCTTAATAGGGCTGAACAAAAAACAATAAAAGGAGGTGCTATACCTTGTTTTGAATGGTGCGCATTAGACCCAATGAGTCAAGCGTTATTTGATAAACCACTTTACTGTAATTGTAATAGCTCTGGAGGATCTGGAGGAGGTGGTGGATCTAAAGATGATGATGGTCCAGTTAATGCTCTATAATTTTAAAGTTAATATGATGAAAAAATCAATTTTAAATTTAGGAAAAGCTATTCGTAAAGAAGAACAAAAAACTATAAATGGAGGTTTTGGAAATACCTGCGGAGGTTTTGGTTCTTATTATGTGAATAGTTGTAATGATTGTGTAAACAATATATTACCTGGAGCGCCAACATTTTGTCGTAATAACTGCTGTATAGTAGCTTATTAATAATTTATTGGAAGGAGGAACAAAAATGTTTCCTCCTTCTTTATTTAAAATTCTTAGAAAATATATGCCACAGAGTAATTCGGAAATAGAAATTCGTAGTGAAGAGGTACAAGAAATCTTAAGTCATGTACCTAATTGGATGATACGTTGGGGAAATACCTTATTCCTTCTATTGATACTAATGTTATTGTTCATTTCTTGGTTTGTTAGATACCCAGATGTTATTTCTTCACAAGTAATGGTAACCACTTCTTCTCCTCCTGAAAAATTATATGCCAATGCTAGAGGTAGATTTGATGTGTTTTTAACCAGTGAAGGTAGCCAAGTAAAAGCAGGTGAGGTATTGGCTATAATTGAAAACAGTGCTTCTTATAAGGATGTATTGCTTTTAAAAAGCATTGTAGATACTATACCTACCCATAACGAAGAATTTGTATTTCCAATAGACAAAATGCCTCCGATGATTTTAGGAGATATTACCTCAAGTTATTCCCAATTTGAGAATGATTATTCTGAGTATATGTTAAACAAAAAGTTAACTCCCTTTAAGTCGGAGAACTTAGCGAATCAAATGTCAGTAATCGAAGCTAAGAGTAGATTGCAGAATTCATTATTTCAAAGAGAATTGAACAAGAAAGAACTTGTTTTTAAAAAAAATGATTTAGAAAGAAGTCGCAAAATGTTTGAAAAAGGAGTTATTTCAGCCAAAGAAAAAGAATTAAAAGAGGTAGAGTTTTTACAATCACAAAGAAATTACCAAAGTTTAGAAAGTTCTATTTCTCAGATGAGAGAACTTATTAGCAATTCTAATAAAAACTTAGAAGGAACCTCTATTAAGAAAACACAAAACGATGTACGTTTACAAAAAAAGGCCGTGCAATCATTTTTGTATTTAAGAAATGCTATTAAAGATTGGGAAAGACAATACGGTTTAACCACTTCTATTGATGGTAAGGTATCATTTTTATCGTATTGGAATAAAAACCAAACGGTACAACAAGGAAAGTTAATTTTTACCATTATTCCAGAAAAAAGCACTTCTTATATTGGTAAAATAAAAGCTCCGGCTGCAAATTCTGGAAAAATCAAAAAAGGACAAAAAGTACAAATAAAGTTATTGAATTATCCCTCGGATGAATTTGGTGACCTTAATGGAAAGGTACAATCTATTTCATTACTTCCAGATGAAGAAGGAAAGTATTTAATAAATGTAGATTTACCACAGGACTTAAAAACCACCTATGGCAAACAAATAGCATTTAGACAAGAAATGCAAGGAACGGCTGATATTGTTACCGAAGACTTACGATTGATAGAACGTTTTTTCTATCAACTTAAAAATATTATCAAATAAATAATTCTCTCGCAAAGAATAATAGACACAAACCTTGAGTGTCTCTAAACAGTTCAAGGATTTAATTGAACTAATTGAATCTTATAAAATATGAAAACATCAATCTTAAACTTAGAGCTTGCTTTAAATAAAGTAGCACAAAAGTTGTAAATGGCGGTATTGGGTAATGTAATCTATCATAAACATTACTTAGAAATATTCCGTTGTTATGGAGGTGGATATATACCTGTTTATCAGGTGTAGAATACTACTTAGAGAAGATTATCCACTTTACATCATAATCATTTTTTAGAAGCATATAGGGAAGTTCTCTTGAATGAGATCATCTTTAAATTCAATAGTGTTAATACAACACAAGATCTTTCATTGGTGATATGACTGTGGTCTTAGTGTATGTCATGAGTTAACTAAAACACCTAGTGTAAAATGTTTAGACATAAATCTTGAGTGTCTCTAAATAGTTCAAGAATAGAATCAAATTAATTAAATCTTAAAAGTTATGAAAACATCGATTTTAAATTTAGGAAAAGCCTTAAGTAAAGAGAATCAAAAACAAATTAATGGAGGAAGTTCAGATTGTAGACGCATGGAAAGGTGCTCTTCAAATTCAGACTGTGGTCCAAATGATTGTGTTTTGATATGTGTTGTGGGAAGGTGTAGAGCCTATTAATAATGTGTTTTAAAGAAAAGAATTCTAAAAATATTTTTCGCGAAGACTAGACATACACCTTGAGTGTCTTTAATGGTTCAAGGATTTAAATAACTAGTTAAATCTTAAACAATGAAAAAATCAATTTTCAATCTGGGAAAAGTTTTAGATAAAACTGACCAAAAAGCTATTCATGGAGGTAGAAGCTTTTGTGCTTCTATGTTTTTTTGTGCTTTCGATTGTGGAGAGGGTGATATTTGCGCTTTTCCAAACGGACTCGGAGGAGTGAATAGAGGAACTATTGTTAATGGACAATGTTGTTTATAAACTGAAAACTTAACTAAGAATAGATCATTTTAAACTTAGGACAGGTTTTTAAGTAATAAACAAAAGATGTGAACGAAGCATGGAAGTACTATTCTATAGAAGCCAAGAGCTGTAACTTTTGGATTAGTATGAGAATGCTTTTGGAAGATATAATTATTGTAAAACATTTTAAAAAATAAAATCATGAAAAAATCAATTTTAAACTTAGGTCAAAAATTAAGTAAAGAATCTCAAAAACAAATCAATGGAGGAGCAAGTTGCCCAACTTATCCAGCTAGCCAATGTATGGCTTGTGGTGGTTTTCCGTTATCAAACGGATGTTGCTTAGGTACAGCGCAAACTCATGCTTGTTTAACAGGGATACTTGATTAAAAATCTTTCGCGAGAAATAGACATACACCTTGAGTGTCTTTAAATAGTTCAAGGAATTAATCAAACTTTAATAACTCATTTAATTATGAAAAAATCAATTTTAAACTTAGGAAAAGCTTTAACAAACGCAGAACAAAAAGAAGTTAATGGAGGCTGGGGATCTTGTACTGGTAGTGGAAGCAGATGTTGTGTTCAAACACAATGGGGTCAATTCTGTGACGCTGGTAGATGTACAAGATTTGGTTGCATTTGGTATTAAAATTTGAATACTAATCTTTTAAAAGATTTAGTATTTGTGCATAATTAGATAAATCCCGAAATCAATTATTATGAAAAAACAAATTTTAAATTTAGGAACGACGTTAGCTCGTTCAGAACAAAAGTCTATAAATGGTGGATTCGGTTTTTGGCCTTCTACAGAAAGACAATGTCTTTTATGTGGTGGTGAATGGGATGCTCCATTTTGTGCGTTACCTATGAATTCTGTTTGTTTATAATTTAAGAACTATTAATTATGAAAAAACAAATTTTAAAATTAGGTAAAGCTATTCATAAGGAAGATCAAAAAGAGATTAATGGTGGTGGCTTAGGAGCTTGCTACCAGCAAGGAGGAATGTGTTGTAGAGACACTGGAACTTCTTGGGGTCCTTTTTGCGAACCAGGAATTTGTACTAGATGGGGAACTTGTTTTTATTATTAAATAAACAAGTATCTCAAAAACTAGATAGATTATAAAGGCCACTAATTAATTAGTGGCTTTTTTTATTTTGAAGAATACTTTTCTAATAAGAAAGAGTATCAATAGAACCAATATAACGGCAATTATAGGGATAAATATAGCCAAGACACTAATTACTATAGAAGATCCTGTTTCTACCGTTGAAACAATCGGATTTGCAATTCCACCCGTAGTTGTTGTGGAAGCTAATCTGGCAGATGAACTAGAGGCTTTAATTGCGGTAGCAGTTCCTCCTCCTGCAATAATTGCTAAGGACCATGTGATAATTGGAGACAAATCCATAGAGGTAGATACCATAACAGCGGTACCTGCAATAGCCGCCATGGGTATGGCAATAGTATCTAATAGATTGTCTATCCAAGGAATATAATAGGCGAAAATTTCAGCTAAGGTTGCTATTCCAAGCGTAATTATAGCTGGTGTACTTGCAATCCATAACCAGTTTTCATTTAAAGGAATTACATTGTAATGCCCTACTAGACTTAATACAAACAGAGGAACAAATACTCTAAACCCTACGGAAGCTGCTAAGCCAATTCCTAAAAAAATACTTATTATCGTTTCTACTGTCATAGTAATTATTTTGGTATGTAATATAACAAAAAAGCCTCTTATTTAAATAAGAGGCTTTCAATTCTATTTTATACTAAGATTAGTTGCTGTTAAAACGATCTAATCCTGTTTTTAACCAATTGTAATAAGTATCTCTATCAGTATACTGCTGAGGAGAGTTTAATACTTCTAAATTTGGACTCATTAAAACATAGAAAGGCTGAGACGCAGTTTTGAAGTTAGCCGCTTGTAAAGTAGCCCACTTATCTCCGTAAGTTCTAATTCTCTTTACCTTACCATTTGGTTTAATAAAGTCGAATTGCTCAGACTCTGGTAATGTACGCTCATGATCATCAACATATAAAGAGATTAATACATAATCGTCGTTAATTAATGAGTAAATATCTGGTTGACTCCAAATGGTCTCTTCCATCTTACGACAGTTTACACAAGCCCATCCTGTAAAGTCTAATAATACCGGTTTATTCACAGATTTAGCATATTCAATACCTTCTTCAAAGTCTTTAAAACAAGTTAAGTTTAAAGGACAATTGTTGTCGGTTTGATATAAACTGTGGAATTGAGGTGGAGCAAATCCACTTAATAATTCACCTTGATTCCAAGGTTGTTTGTCTTTTTGTAAAACACCAGGAGCAAGATATACAGTCGCTCCTAAAGCAACGATCCCTAAAAGAACTCTAAAGAAAGAAATTTTCCCATATTTCTTACCAATGAATCCGAATAAATACAATGCCATTAATAGTGCAATAAATGCCCATAATCCGATGAAAACCTCACGCTTTAATAATCCCCAGTGACCAACTAAGTCTGCATTCGATAAGAATTTAAATGCGAATGCTAATTCTAAGAATCCTAATACAACTTTTACAGTGTTTAACCATCCACCAGATTTTGGTAAAGAGTTTAACCATCCTGGGAACATTGCAAATAAAGCAAACGGTAATGCTAAAGCTAAACCAAACCCAGTCATTCCTGCTGTTAATTGCATTGCACCACCAGCTGAAGTTAATGATCCTGCTAATAATGAACCTAAGATTGGTCCAGTACAAGAGAATGATACAATAGCTAAAGTTAAGGCCATGAAGAAGATTCCAATAAATCCTCCTATACCAGAAGCACTATCAGCTTTGTTACTCCAAGAACTTGGTAATGTTAATTCGTAAAAACCAAAGAAAGAACCAGCAAAAACAATTAATACAACAAAGAAGAATACGTTTAACCATACATTTGTTGAGATATTATTTAAAATTTCTGGATCTAAAGTATCTAAGTAGTGGAAAGGTAAACTTAATAAAGCATAAATTAAAACAATAAAGAAACCATATAAAATAGCACTTCCAAGTCCTCCACTTTTCTTTTCAGATTTCTTAGTAAAGAAAGATACTGTTAAAGGTATCATTGGGAATACACATGGAGTTAATAGAGCTAATAAACCACCTACAAAACCTAATAAGAAAATATTAGATAAAGTTTTACTTTCTTTTGGATCATCTGATGTATCTGTAGAACTTTTTAATAAAATAGTATTCTTTAAATCTAAATTTAAAGTTTGTGATAAAGCTTCACTCTTTTCATCTACTTCAGCAACTGTTTGAGAAACTGCTTCTCCCGTTAAAGAAAAAGTAAAGTCCTCATCAAAAGGTAAACAGTACTCTTTACAAACTTGAGCATCTAAATTTAAAGTTACTTGCGTTAATTCTGGATTATCAACAGTAATTTTTTGAACTAATCTTGCTTCTTCTGCGAAGAAAGTCTCGTCCATACCCCAAATCTCACTAAACTCAGTTTCAGTTTCGCTTTCTTCAGCTTTACCATTTAAAACATAACCTGCTTCTCCTTCAGCAGGAGCAATGGTCATAGGTAAAGAAGCACCTTCAGGATTGTATTGAGAATATAAATGCCAATCTTCAGCAATTTGAATATCAAATATTAAGTTGTACTCAGTATCTGATATTTTTTCAACAGTAGGGGTTACTAACAAGGGATTGTCATCTGACTGTGAGTATGTAACTAAACCTACGAAAAATAAAATTAAGGTAAAAAGTTTTTTCATTCTGTAGTTGGTTTATAGGGGTTTATAGTTTTAATGTACTTATTTTAAATAACTCGGTTGTATTTGTTGTTGGTAGAAAACGACGATCTAATCTTTTATTTACAATCCAAATAACTTCGTTTTCTTTTGAGCAAAGTAACCAAATATTTTGTTTTTCAAACATTGAAAGCTTTTCATCTTTAAAATACTTACTTACTTTTTTCTTTCCTTTCATTCCGGTAGGATAGAAGTAATCTCCTTCTTGCCACTTTCTAAGAATGAGGGGGAAATTTAACGATTTTTTATCAACATAAATAATGTTTTTCCCTGATTTCTCAGTTTTAAGAACGTTTTCAAAACTCAAATGAATTGGTTTTGTGATTTCTTTAACTCCTTGATTAATAAAAATTGATTTATTTTGTATTTCGGAGTTTTTACTAGTGCGTAAAAGTAATAAAAAATCTCTGTCTTTCAACAATATGTGCGATTTTGTTACTATTTGCTTACCAGATTGCGCTTGTAAAAGTGCATAAACATCTTCCCACTCAGTAAAGTTGTAATCTTTTAAAAACCTGTACAAATACGCTTTAGCATTGGGTAAAGCGAGTGTTTTCTTAATGTTAATCTTGGTTAGTTCGCCGTCACTGGTAATAATTTCTGAAGCTGATTTTTTAACATTTTGGTCTATTATTTTTTTATCCTCTTTTAGGTATTTCGTGGTGTTTTTAAAGGATTTTAAGAAATTTGGACTGACTTCTTTCAGCTTCGGAATCACTTCTAACCTCAATTTATTTCTTAAATATTTAGTCTCTTTATTACTTGCATCTTCTCTCCATTGATACTCTTTTTCTTTGGCATATGCTTCAATTTCTTCTCTTGAAAATGGTAAAAGTGGACGAACAACAGCGTCATTTACTTCTGGAATTCCAGTCAAACCATCTAACCCAGTTCCTCGAGATAAATTAATTAGAAAGGTTTCTAAATTATCATCAGCATGATGTGCCGTTAATATATAATCAAAAGAGTGTTCTTTTAACAGTGTATGAAACCAGTCATAACGTAATTGTCTTGCAGCTAGTTGAGTAGAGAGTTTATGTTCCTTACTATATGCATCTGTTTGAAAAGCAATAGTATATGTTTTTAATCCAAGTGTTTCACCCAATTCTTTTACATAAACCTCATCTAAATCGCTTTCAGTTCCGCGTAACTGAAAATTGCAATGAGCCAAAGAAACGTCTACAGTGGTTAAGTCATTTACTAAATATGATAAAACTACACTGTCAATACCACCAGAAACCGCAACCAATACCTTTTTTCCTTTTAAAAACGAAAAGTTCTTTTCAATATGTTGTTGAAATTCCTGAAACATTGAAACTATTTAAATTATACCTGAGTATTTAACCAATTAACAACATCCTCTAACATTTCCTCTTTACATAAATCATTATGAAGTTCATGGTACCCTCCTTCGTATAATTTTAAAGAAGCCTTCTCAGTTTTACCAGCAAAAGACGCTGTACCTTTATAATCAATAATTTTATCTTCTGTTCCGTGTAATAAAAGCATCGGAGTTTTTAAAGAAGCTGCATTTTCAATTGCCCAATCTGCTGCATCAAAAAATGACAAAGAAAAATTAGGGCTTATTTTATCATGTACTAATGCATCGTTTTCATATTTACTAACTTCTTCTGGAATACGTGAAATATGCGAAGTTTCAAGTTCGCTTGGTAAAGTAATAGAAGGCGCAATTTTTTGCATAAATTTACCAATAGACAATTTCCAAGCAGGAGGTTGAAATGCCAGTTTTAACATAGGGCTGGTAGCAATAGTACCTACAAAATTATGTTCTTTTCGTAAAGTATAATTGATTACCGTATTCCCTCCCATTGAATGGCCATATAAGAACAATGACTTATCGCCAAACACATTTTTAGCTTCTTCTATTAGTTTAGTTACACTCTCTAAAACAACATCAAAACCAGGGTTGTGTCCACGTTTTCCAGTGGTTTTACCATGTCCGAAGTGATCAAAGGCAATTACACCGTAGTTGTTATCGGTTAGTTTTTTAGCAACATGATGATATCTGTTAGAATGTTCTCCCATTCCGTGTACTAAAACCACAACCGCTTTAACGGTTTCTGGTTGCCAATATTGACCAAAGAAAGTAGTTTTATGAAAGTTGAAGGTAAAGGTATTGTTTGTCATTTTATTCTCTAATAATATCTCCGTTATCTAAAATTTTAAAGTGCAAAGTAGATGGGTTGTCAGAAACATATTCTGTTAACTCAATGCTGTTTTTATCTAACTTTGAAGTAGTTTTTAATATACCATCTGTGATTTCATCATATGCCAATATCTGACTGTTAATAATGGTGAAATCTTTGTCGTAATTTACTAAAATAGAAATAACTTCTGTGTTATTTGGGTAAAAATAGTATACAAGAGATTGAAAGTTATCAGATATTTTAGGAAGGTAAGAAATTCCAATTTTGGCTTTCTCATTATTAAGTTGATCTTCAAAAATAGAAGGTAATTTTAGCAACGCTTGTTCTTGTTTGTTTAAAAGTTTCCCTTCTACATGATTGCTAAAATTAGTGCTATCAACTAATGGTAAACTTTTTACAGGATAATCGTTTACAAAGGAATATTTATTGGTTTTACATGCAATACCAACAACTAGTAATGCAACTAAAGTTGCGGTTTTAAAAATGGTTTTCATAGGATAAATATAGTTAAGTTTTCTTAGTTGTTTAAAAGAACATATTTCATGGCTTTTGCTTTTAAAAGACATTCTTCATATTCTTTTTCTGGAGTAGATTTAGCAGTTATAGCTCCTCCTACTGAATAAGAAACGTATTTTTCTTCGGCATTGTATAAAATACTTCTGATAATTACATTGAAATCAAAGTCGCCTTCTGGAGTAAAATACCCCATGGTTCCAGAATACAAACCACGTTTGGTTTCCTCTAGTTTTTCAATGATTTGCATGGCGGAAATTTTCGGGGCTCCAGTCATACTTCCCATAGGAAATGTATCTTTAATGACATCAACAGGGTGAGTAGTGCTTTCAATTTCTGAAACTACAGTAGATATTAATTGATGTACTTGTTTAAAAGAATATACTTTACATAATTCTTCTACCTGTACACTTCCTTTTTTTGCAGTTCTTGACAAATCATTTCGAACTAAATCAACAATCATAATATTTTCAGATCGCTCCTTTTCGTCTCTTGCTAAATCAAAAGCGATTTTTTCATCTTCAATTGGATTTACAAATCGCTTAGCAGTGCCTTTAATGGGTTGTGAAATAATTTTATTGCCTTGCTTTCTTATATAACGTTCTGGAGTAGCAGAAAGTAAATAATGCTCTTCATTTTTAAAGAACGTTGCAAAAGGAGGTTCTGATATTTTATTTAAATGCTGATAGATTTTAAACGGATTTATAACCGTATTCTCTGCATAAAACTCTTGACAAAAGTTTGCTTCGTATATATCACCTCTATGAATATGTTCTAAAACCTTAGCTACTTTTTCATGGTATTCATCTTTGTGAATACGAAGTTTGATTTTTACTTCATTAGTTTCTTCTTGAGGATACTGTTGAATATTCGGGTTGGTTTCAATAATATCTTCAAAATCTTCCTCTAATTCATCATCAATCATTTGCAAGTAATGAAACTCAACAGTATTTCCTTTAATGAAAATTAATTTTTGAGGCTGAAAGAAATATAAATCCGGAAAATGAAGTCCATCAAAATTTTGAGACCTTAGTTTTTCGGTATCGTTTTTAACATCGTAACTTATATATCCAAAAAGATAATCTTTGGTAAAAGATTGGTACTCTTTTAACTTCTCAAAAGCATTGTGATAATCTGTTTTGATAGAGGTAAACTCATCTAAAGCAACGGCACATTGAAACGAAGAATACTCTTGCTTGTAATTGTTAGAATCTAACCAAACAATAGTTTCGTATTGTTGAGCCCAAGCAAAAAGTTTTTCTTGAAACACTCGAATATCGTCAACCGAAAAGTTACGCTGTGTTCTTTTTGACATGCGACAAAAATAGAAAATGAAGAGAATATTCCTGTTTACTTTTGTTACTTTTATAAAAATTTAAGTATTCAAACCCAATGAAAAAAATATATCTCCTAGGATTGATTTGTTTAGGTATAGCTTGTAAACAGGCAGATACTGAAAAGAAAGAGGTAAAAGAAGTGAAGGAAGTAGCGGCTCCTGAGCTAAACTTAGCACAAGCAAATAAGCTAGCTTTTTTACCTGTAAGTTGTATTAATGTAGAGTATCCAAACAAGCTTAATCAGGTTATTGGGGGAGGAGAAGATTTACAATCTCCCAAAGAATTACACCCTGCTTTTTATGGATGTTTCGATTGGCACTCTTCTGTACATGGACATTGGAGTTTGGTTTCTTTATTAAAACAATTTCCAAATTTGAACAATGCCGAATCTATTAAGCAACAGCTATTGGCTAATATTTCTAAGGAAAATATAGAAAAAGAAGTAGCGTATTTTCATGGAAAGCATAATAAATCTTGGGAAAGAACTTATGGTTGGGCATGGTTGTTAAAGCTAGCAGAAGAATTACATACTTGGGATAACCCTGTAGCAAAACAATTAGAAGAAAACTTACAACCATTAACAGACTTAATGGTTACCAAATACGTGGAGTTTTTACCAAAGCTTAAATATCCAATTAGAGTAGGAGAGCATACCAATACGGCATTCGGATTAACCTTTGCATGGGATTATGCGAATACCGTAGGGAATAACAAGTTGAAAGACTTGATTAAAAAGAGAGCTAGAGCTTTTTACTTAAAAGATGCACACTGCCCGTTATCTTGGGAACCAAGCGGATATGATTTCTTATCGCCTTGCTTGCAAGAAGCAGCCATCATGAAACGTATTATGTCACCAGCAGAATTCAGGTTATGGTTTGCAGATTTCCTTCCGCAGTTAAAAAACAAAGGTTTTACTTTAAATGTAGGAGAAGTGTCTGATAGAAAAGATGGGAAGTTAGTGCATTTAGATGGTGTTAATTTCTCTAGAGCTTGGGCATTGTATAGAATTGTAGATGGCATGCCAGAATTAAAACATTTAAAAAATGTTGCAAACGAACATATCAATTATTCATTACCAAATCTAGTAGGAGATAGTTATGAAGGTGGTCATTGGCTAGGAAGTTTTGCTATTTATGCTTTAAACGCTACGAAAAAATGATCAAGAAGTGGTTTAAAAACATTGGACCAGGAACCTTAGTAGCGGCTGCATTTATTGGCCCCGGAACGGTTACCTTATGTACACTTGCTGGAGTAAACTTCGGAATGAATTTATTGTGGGCAATGTTGCTATCTATCATTGCTACTATTGTATTACAAGAAATGGCTGCACGATTGGGAATTATTTCTCAAAAAGGATTGTCTGAAGTAATTCGAGAAGAAATAAAATCACCATTCTTTAGGCAGTTCATTACGGTATTAATTCTTTCGGCCATTGTAATAGGAAATGCTTCGTATGAAGCAGGAAATATCAGTGGGGGAATTTTAGGGTTGGAAACTGTATTTGGAAGTTGGTTAATTTCCATTGGAGGTTTTACCGTGAATGTAATGAGTTTAGTTATTGGGATTATTGCCTTTGCCTTATTATATATCGGGAATTATAAGTTTTTAGAAAGAGCATTAGTAGCATTAGTATTGTTAATGAGTGTTTCTTTTCTAATTACTGCTATTGTTACCAAACCGAACTTATTGGAAGTTTTTAAGGGAATGTTCATTCCTAAGTTTCCAGAGAAAAGCTTGTTAACTATTATTGGATTAATTGGAACTACAGTAGTGCCTTATAATTTGTTTTTACATGCTTCTTTAGTAAAAGAAAAATGGAAAACATCGGATGATTTATCCCTTGCTAAAAAAGATACTATTATTTCGATTGTATTAGGTGGATTGGTTTCTATGGCTATTATCATTTCAGCAGCGGCAATTAATTCTTCAGAAATTAATAATGCAGCAGATTTAGCTAAAGGATTAGAGCCGTTATATGGAAGTTTCTCGAAATACTTCTTGGCGCTAGGATTGTTTGCAGCAGGAATCACTTCAGCAATTACTGCACCTTTAGCAGCAGCTTATGTTGCCAAAGGATGCTTAGGATGGCAAGATGGATTAAAATCAAAACGTTTTCGTGCAGTATGGATAATCATTTTAGCCATTGGAGTAGTATTCTCTTCGATAGGAATTAAACCAATTGAAATTATCAAGTTTGCTCAAGTAGCCAATGGAATGTTACTGCCTGTAGTAGCTGGAATCTTATTATGGATCATGAACAAGAAATCGGTATTAGGAAACTATAGCAATACCAAATTGCAGAACTTTATTGGTTTGTTCATTTTAACTATGAGTATATTCTTAGGATTGAAAAGTATTTTAAAAGTATTTAATGTATTCTAAATATGCTATAGATATCAATTGTGATGTAGGAGAAGGTGTTGGAAATGAAGCATCGTTAATGCCTTATGTTTCTTCTTGTAATATTTCCTGCGGAGCACATGCTGGAAGTGTAACTGTAATGGATGAAGTGATAGGTTTAGCAAAAAAACATAAAGTAAAAATTGGTGCGCACCCTTCTTTTCCAGACAGAGAAAACTTTGGAAGGGTGGTCATGGATATTGCTCCAGAAACGTTACAAAAAAGTATCGAAGAGCAAATACTGTTATTAAAAGAAAGAGCTGATTTACAAGAAGTCACCTTGCATCATATAAAACCCCATGGAGCTTTGTATAATCTTATTGCTAAAGACAAGGTAATGGCACAATTGGTCATACGAGCTATTCAAAACACCTGTCCGGATCTGTTTTTATATGTTCCTTATAACTCAATGATTGCTGAAGAAGCTTTAAAGAATAATATACAAATACAATACGAAGCTTTTGCCGATAGAAATTACAATGAGGATTTAACTTTGGTGTCAAGAAATCAAGAAAACGCTTTAATTACTAATAAAGAAGAAGTATTTGCTCATGTAAAAAGAATGATTGTAGCACAACAAGTACAAACCATTGGAGGGATTAAAGATATTATAGCAGATACCATTTGTGTACATGGAGATACTGAGAATGCTGTAGTATTGGTATCCTATATTCACGCAAAACTAAAAGAAAACGAGATAACCATTGCTTAAAGAACCAACATATAAATTATTTGGAGAACGAGCTATTTTAATAGAGTGGGAAGCTATAATGTCGGAAATAATTATAGCAGATATTACCCGATTTGAACAGTTGGTACAATTAGAAAAACAAGAGGTAATTGAAGATAGTATTATTGGCTATCATTCTTTAATGTTGGTTTATAAGGAAGCTCCTAAAAAAGATGAAATAGAGGAATTGCAAGAACTCTATCAAAATAAATATTCCTCTAGAAAAGTAGAAAGTACCTTGTGGAAAATTCCTGTATGCTATGATACTCAATTGGGAGTTGATTTAGAAGAATTGGCAAAGAGTTTAGAATTAACACCTCAAGAACTTATAGAAAAACATAGTAACACAGTGTACAGTGTATATTTTATAGGCTTTTTACCTGGTTTTCTCTATTTAGGAGGTTTAGAAAAATGTTTGCATTTTCCTAGAAAAGCTACACCAAGATTACAAGTGCCTAAAGGATCGGTTGCTATTGGTGGAAGTCAAACAGGTATTTATCCGCAACAAAGTGCAGGAGGATGGAATATCATAGGAAGAACTCCCATATCGCTATTTGATGTACATAAACAAGAACCTTGTTTTGCAAAATCAGGAGATAAAATACAATTTGTACCCATAAGTCTTTCTGAATATAAAGAGCTTAGTAAGCAAGAGTAACGTTAATCACAAAGATTCCTTCTTATATAACGCAACCATTCCGTTATTTTTTTATCTATTAATAAAACTCAGAGAGTATGAATAGATATGTTTTACTTGTTTTGATGGCAATAATGACTTTAAGTTGTAATACAAATGATGATGGTTTAGAAGGAGTAGAGGTAAGATCAACTCTTATTGCAGATGATGTTCTTTATGGAGCAGGAAGAGAAGGAATTAACAAAGAGAATTTTGTGATTACCAATACTAATGATTGGGATAATTTGGCAGCTAAAATGAATGCTGTAAATAATGCAACTCAAAATTTTACAGAAACAGATATTGACTTTTCTAAATATACAGTGATAGCTGTTTTTGATGAAGTAAGACCTACTGGAGGATATGATATCTCATTAGAAATAAAGGAAACTACGAATAGGACTCTTGTAAAAATATCTAATACAGGACCATCAATAGGAAGCGGTGCGACTACGGTTGTTACTCAGCCCTATGTGATTCGTAAAATTCAAAAGACAGATTTACCTGTCGTGTTTAATTAAAGGTTGTTTGTAATATTGCTTTGTGTGGTAGGGGACATTTTTGCTTTATTTATTAAATTAGAGTTTTAAAATGAAATACTGTGCAAAGCAATTTTAAATGATAAAAGTACTAGCTTCAGGAATATATAGCAGCATTCAAGATATTGGTAGAAAAGGTTTCCGAAAAATTGGAGTTCCTATCTCTGGGACTATGGATGCTTTTTCGGCACAATTAGCCAATCATTTATTACGTAATAAAGAAGACGCAGCGGTCATTGAAGTTACTTTTGGAGGTTGTAAGCTAGAATTTCTAACAGATACTTTTGTGTGTATAACGGGAGCTGACTTTTTTCCTAAACTCAATGATACATCCATTCAATTAAATACAGTGCAAAAAGTAACTAAAGGAAGCATATTGTCCTTTGGAAAAAGAAACTATGGTGTACGTACTTATATAGGAGTTTTAGGAGGGATACAAACCGAAGAGTTCTTAAATAGTCGAAGCTATTATAAAGGAGTTACTCCTATGTTTGTTATACAAAAGGGTACTATGTTGCCTATTGTGAATGTTAAAAATCACTTCCAACCAAGTTTAGCGAAGGTAAAAGTGAATGAATCACATTTTACTTCAAATGATATTTCGTGTTTTAAAGGACCTGAATTTGACTTGTTATCTCCTGAACAAATAGCACTACTTAAAGAAACCTTGTTTAGCATTTCACAAGACAATAGTCGTATGGGGTATCGATTGAATGAAGTTATACCAAATACTTTTGATTCTATGCTTACCTCTGGAGTATTACCAGGCACGGTACAACTTACCCCTTCTGGAAAATTGATGGTGTTAATGCACGATTGTCAAGTTACCGGAGGCTATCCTCGAGTACTGCAGCTTTCTGAAAATGCTATAAATATCCTTGCTCAAAAAACTACGGGAGATACATTTAGGTTTGTGTTTTGAATAAAAAGAAACTGATTTAATTTTTATACATCTAAGAATTACTTATGTATAAAAGAGAAGGATTTTTTTTGTGAAGAAAAAAAACCTCACAGTAACTGTGAGGTTTTTTTGATTTATACTTACTTAAGTAATAAGTTATTCTTTTTTCTCAACTTTTTCTTCTACCTTTTCGATAACTTTTTCAGCTTTATCTTTAGCGTTATCAGTAGTTTCTTCTACTTTTTGTTTTACCTCTTCTACAGTGCCTTCAATAGTTTCTGTTTCAGAAACAGTTTCACCATTTTCAGTTTTAGTAGTCGTTACCACAGCAGTAGCCATTTCACCATCTGGAGATTTCATTTCTACATGAATCTCTTTTTTTACTTCATTGGTTGCATGACTTTCAGAATTATGTCCTCCTAAAATAGGAGCAATTACCAATCCAACTAAACAAGTTAATTTAATTAAGATGTTCATAGATGGTCCAGAAGTATCTTTAAAAGGATCTCCCACTGTATCACCAGTAACAGCAGCTTTATGTGCATCAGAACCTTTATAGGTCATTTCTCCGTTAATTTCTACTCCAGCTTCAAATGATTTTTTAGCGTTGTCCCATGCACCACCAGCGTTGTTTTGGAAAATAGCCCACATTACACCAGATACACAAACTCCTGCCATATACCCACCTAAAGGCTCTGCTCCAAATAACAACCCGATAATAATCGGTGTAATAATAGTAATTAATCCAGGTAAGATCATTTCTTTTAAAGCGGCTTTGGTTGAAATGTCTACACATTTTGCATATTCTGGAGTACCTGTTCCTTCCATGATTCCAGGAATTTCTCTAAACTGTCTACGTACTTCATGTACCATTTCCATGGCAGCTTTTCCTACAGATTGCATTGCCAAGGCAGAAAAGATTACAGGAACCATTCCTCCAACAAATAGCATAGCTAATACATCTGCCTTGAAAATATTAATTCCGTCAATTCCAGTAAAAGTTACATAGGCTGCAAATAAAGCCAATGCAGTTAATGCTGCTGAAGCAATAGCAAAACCTTTACCAACAGCGGCTGTAGTATTTCCTACAGAATCTAAAATATCCGTACGCTCACGTACATGATCTTCTAATTCACTCATCTCAGCTACACCACCTGCATTATCAGCAATCGGTCCGAATGCATCAATAGCTAACTGCATAGCAGTTGTTGCCATCATTGCAGAAGCTGCTAAAGCTACTCCATAGAATCCTGCAAAATAATACGAACCGTAAATGGCAGCTGCAAATAAGATAACCGATAAGAAAGTAGATTTCATACCTACGGCTAATCCTGCAATAATATTTGTTCCAGCTCCCGTTGCACTGTTTTGTACAATATCTAAAACTGGTTTTTTACCTAAACTTGTATAGTAAGAAGTTACCATAGAAATTAATGCACCAACAGCTAACCCAATGCAGGCAGCCCAAAATACATTCATAGAAGAAACATCTCTAATTCCTTCTCCAAAGAAACTCATTTGCATGGTTTCTGGTAACATCCATTTAATCAAAAAGAAACTGGCAGCTAGAGTTAATAATATAGAAGCCCAGTTTCCTGTATCTAATGCTTTTTGTACTTCTGCTTCTTTTGCGGTATTGTCTTTAATACCAACTAAAAAGGTTCCTATAATAGACGCAAGAACACCTACTCCTGCAATAACTAAAGGAAGTAAAATCGGTCCCATATTACTAAACGCATCTGAAAAAGGAGTATTGGTAGACATATCTCTAATCACATAGTTACCTAATACCATAGCTGCTAAAACGGTTGCTACATACGAACCAAATAAATCGGCTCCCATACCAGCAACATCACCAACATTATCACCCACGTTATCTGCAATAGTAGCAGGGTTACGAGGGTCGTCTTCTGGAATTCCTGCTTCTACTTTTCCAACTAAATCAGCACCTACATCGGCGGCTTTGGTATAAATACCTCCACCTACACGTGCAAATAAGGCAATAGATTCTGCTCCTAAAGAAAAACCAGCTAAGGCCTCAAGAACTACAGTCATTTCATTATAAAAATTTCCTCCTTCGGTTATAAATTGACCAACAAATATTATAAAGAACAAGCTCAAACCTAGAACAGCTAATCCGGCAACACCTAGTCCCATTACGGTTCCTCCACCAAAAGATACTTTTAAAGCTTGTGGTAAACTTGTTTTAGCAGCTTCTGCTGTACGAGCATTTGCATCAGTTGCAATACGCATTCCGATATTTCCTGCTAAGGCAGAAAAAATTGCTCCTATAATAAATGCAGGAACAATCATAATACTTGTGGTTTCTACTAATTGTGAAATTCCGAATAGGGCTATGGAGGCAATAATAACGAAGATTAATAATAGTCGATATTCGGCGGCTAAAAAAGCAAGTGCTCCATCTTTGATGCTTTTTGAAATAGATTGCATTTTTTCATTTCCTGCATCTTGTTTTTTAACCCAGACCATTTTTACATACATAAAAACAAGTCCTAATAGTGCCAAAATAATTGGCACATACATTATGTTTTGTTCCATATTTAAGTTATTTGATTAGTAATAGTTGTTGTAAATATAACAAAATCAGTGAGAAAGAAAAATCCCCTTAATTGACATTAAGAGGATTTCCTTTATAAATATGGATACTGTTCTACAAATTAAATTGCAAACGCTCCTGTTTTTTTGTGCTCGCTAGCTTCGTAACGATCTAAACATTTTTGTAAGATATCGTATGCTTCATTAGCATCTCCCCAGTCACCAATATCAACTTTTTTCTTCTCTAAATCTTTATAAACTTGGAAGAAGTGAGTGATTTCTTGTTGACGGTGTGGATTTAAATCAGATAAATCGTTGTACTTGTTCCAAATTGGATCAGATACTGGTACACAAACGATCTTTTCGTCTGGACCTTTTTCATCTGCCATGTGGAATACACCAATAGGCTTAACTTCCATTACACACATCGGGAATGTTGGCTCAGCTCCTAATACTAAAACGTCTAACGGGTCACCGTCTAACGCTAATGTTTCTGGGATAAATCCGTAATCACCAGGATACATCATAGAAGAAAATAACATTCTGTCGAAACGTATTTTCTTTAAATCGAAATCATATTCGTATTTGTTTCTACTTCCTTTTGGAATCTCAATTAAAACATCTACTACTTTTCTTTCTTTTGCAGTCATATTTCTTAATTACTTTTCTTCGTTTCTAAAATCGGACTGCAAAAGTAGTGATTTCTGCACGTATTTTAGGTATAAATACAAGTTATTTTACAGTTAAGTATCTCGTTATAAACCTGGTTTAATTCCTATTCTAATAGCAAACTTAGGTGTTGGTGAAATTGTAGAACCTACAGGTAAAGAATAATCAGACCTCCAAATAGCATCAATTCTTAAAAAACGAAGGTTTCCATACCCAATGTTTTCTATCCCAAATCCGTATTCATAATACAGTTTTTCTGGGGTGTTATAATTGATGTCAGATTGGTTGATTGCCCTGTTACGATCTGATATAGTTCCGTAAGTTGCTCTAAATGTAACTAAGCTTCTCAATTTTAACTTTTTTATCAAAGGGATTCTGTTTAACAGGAATCCGTTAAAATGATGTTCTAAGTGAGTGGCAGTATAGGTGTCTGTAACGAAATCATAAAAGTTTAATAAACTAAATGTATTTCTAACTAAAGAGAAAGACTGGTTAGCAGGAATTGGGTTTAGTAAACTTAAAGGTACTGTTCCAAAGGTTTTACCAGCTTCAAAAGTGGCATCTAAAACTCCAAATTTCCCTAGTAATAAGGGTTGATTGTATTGAAATTGAAGTTTATGATAATCGTGAGTTCCATCTAAAATTCCACTATATCCTTTTTTATAGTTTAAGATTAGTGTTGGGAAAATATTTCTTCCAAAGCGTCTTTCTACGCCATAACCATACACAAATCTTCCTGGAGTATAAGAAATATATACATCAGAGGAAACATCTACAACTCTATCTCGAATATTTCCATTCCCGTCTAAGTAATTAATAGAGAATAAATTTGGGTCAGCTGAGGTGATGTTGGATCTCGTCAAATTGATTCCAACATGTAGGTTGTTTCTAAGCTGTAAGTCAACATTGGTAGCTACCTTGTTTACTTTTGAAAGAAAACGGTTGTTACCACGCGTAAATAGAGCAGATGTACCAAAACTGTTCCCTAAAAGTTGTGTAGTATTGAAAAGTACACTTCCTAATTGTTCAATATCATCTTGGTAGGCTAAACCAACAGCTATTCTTGGTTTATAAGAAAGAAGATATCTTCCTTCCATACCATATTTAAATTTTTTGTCTTTAAAACCATACGCTACATGACCATTAAGTCTAAATCGGTCATCTTTGGTTTTAAATGTTCTAAATCCAATACGGGTTCTAAATCCTTCTATTTCGTTTTGTGCAAAAGCGGTCCAGAAAGGTCCAAATTGTACTCCCATTTTGGTGTTTATATATCCACTAGATACAGTGTTAATAATACCCGTTAGGTTTTTAATTTGTTTTTTCTTTTTAACCTTTTCGATAAGTTGATATGTTGATTTTGTTTCTTCAGAATCAGTTGATGCCCAATAAGTACTATCTTTTTCAAATTGATCTGGTCTAATTTTAACAATTTCGCCTTTATAAAAATTACTGGCTAAAGGTTTGTTTAAAACATAATCTTTAAACGTAATTGTTTTCTTGATTGTCAAACCTTTGTTAGTTTCACTTTTATCAACAAAAGTAAAATCACCATCGTATGCATTTTTAGTAGGAAGATAAATAGAGTCGTTTTTAACTTCAAACTCTTTTTCAAAAGAAAGTCCTCTTACAAAGTTTAAGTTAATTTCTTTGCGCACTTTCATTTTTATCTTTTTAATAGAGAAGTTTTTGTCAGCTACCCAAAAATTTCCTTCAAAAGCTAAATCACCTTCTCTAATTGGGAAAAAGTATATGTTATAAAGTTTTTTATTGTTTTGAGTTATACTGTCATATAAAACATAATCATAGGTAGCAAAACCATCTGTAGAAAGTGGACTAACAAAAGATCTTTGAAGTAAAGTAATGTTATTTCTAAAAACATCAATATTTTGAAAAGTCATGGCCATTCTATCAAAAATGAATCCTTGCGCTCCTAACCCTTCAGATTTTTCAGCTTCGATATCATTTCTAACCTCTTTCGTAATGTTGTTTCCGTAGGTTTTTGAAACCTCTTCGTTTATATATATTGGTATATAATAGTTAACACCATCATCATCGTATTTAACTTCTTGGATAGCTTGGTTGTACTCTTTTTTGAAAATCTTTTTAAGGAAAGTTGTGTCCAGATTATTTAACCCAATTTCAATGGATTTATGCTTTTTGTATTCATAAAAATCAACTAACTCTAGACCATTTTTTCTTTTACGTTTCCAGATTTCTTTTAGAATTCTATAGGCAGGGTTGTCTTTCTTCTTCAACCTTTTTTTAGGTCTTGTAACAACCACCACTTCATCTAATTGATTACTTTCCTCTTTTAATACAATATTTAAGTATTTGGTGTTTTCACTAACACTAAATGTTTGTGTTTGAAATCCTATAAAAGAGATTTCTAAAGTACCTCGGTATTTTTTAGTTTTTAAATAGAATTTACCATCATCATCGGTGGTAGTTCCATGAATGGTCTTTTTCATAACTACATTTACAAAAGGTAAAGGGTTGTCGAATTCATCAACAATTCTACCTTGTAAAGTCAATTGTGCTCTAATTGAAGTAGTTAAGATTAAAAGTAGTAAGGTTATTCTTAATTTCATTGCTTTTTCTTATGCCAAAATCCTTTCTATCAATAAAGTAGAAAGGATTTTGTAGTTATTTTTTTTAAAATCACTATTATTTGATGTACATAACATCTTTTACCGCTTTTACTACGTCGTTTGCGTTTGGTAACCATTTCTCTAACAATGCTGGAGAATAAGGAGCAGGAGTATCAGAAGTTGTAATTCTTTTAATTGGAGCATCTAAATAATCAAATGCTTCATCTTGCACTCTAAATGTAATTTCAGAAGAAACACTTCCGAATGGCCAAGCTTCTTCTAAGATTACTAAACGATTTGTTTTCTTAACAGATTCTAAAATTGTTTTATGATCCATTGGTCTAACTGTACGTAAATCGATTACTTCAATAGAAATACCTTCTTTCGCTAATTCATCAGCAGCTTTGTAAGCTTCTTTAATTATCTTACCGAAAGATACTACAGTTACATCAGAACCTTCTCTTTTTATATCAGCAACACCAATTGGAATGATGTATTCTCCTTCAGGAATTTCCATCTTATCTCCATACATTTGTTCAGACTCCATGAAAATAACTGGATCATCATCTCTAATAGCTGCTTTTAATAATCCTTTCGCATCATACGGATTTGAAGGAACGATTACTTTTAATCCTGGACAATTCGCATACCAGCTTTCGAAAGCTTGAGAGTGCGTTGCCGCTAATTGACCAGCAGAAGCAGTAGGTCCTCTAAAAACGATTGGACAATTAAACTGTCCACCGCTCATTTGACGGATTTTAGCTGCGTTATTTATAATTTGGTCAATACCAACTAAAGAGAAATTAAAAGTCATATATTCAACAATTGGTCTGTTACCGTTCATTGCAGAACCAACAGCAATACCTCCAAAACCTAATTCGGCAATAGGGGTATCAATAACACGTTTCGCACCAAACTCATCTAACATTCCTTTTGAAGCCTTATAAGCACCGTTATATTCGGCAACTTCTTCTCCCATTAAATATATGCTCTCATCTCTGCGCATTTCTTCGCTCATCGCTTCGCAGATAGCTTCTCTAAATTGTACTGTTTTCATACGTTTTATAAGTAGTTGTTCATCAAGAGTGCAAAAGTAAACAATTTTGTTTATTTTTTAAAGGAGATAAATTGCTTTAACTTATATATAATATTCTTTTGATAATGATTACTTTTACAGAGAGCAAAAAAGAGGGGAAAAAATTTATTATGCACGCATAATAAATTAAAAAAATATTGTAACTTCGTCGCTCAAAATTAAGTTTCTTAAAAACAACGATATATGAAAATATTAGTTTGTATCAGTCACGTGCCTGATACCACTTCAAAAATTAATTTTACAGATAATGATACTAAGTTCGATACGAATGGAGTACAGTTTGTAATTAATCCTTATGATGAGTTTGTGTTAACAAGAGCAATGTGGTTTAAAGAAAAGCAAGGAGCTTCTGTAACTGTAGTTAATGTAGGAGGAGCTGAAACGGAACCAACGTTACGTAAGGCTTTAGCAATTGGAGCTGATAACGCAATTAGAGTAAATGTTAATCCAACTGATGGTATGTTAGTTGCTAAAGAATTAGCTGAAGTTGTAAAAAATGGAGGTTTTGATTTGGTATTAGCAGGAAAAGAATCTGCAGATTATAATGGTCAAATGGTTCCAGGAATGTTAGCTTCATTGTTAGATTTTAACTTCGTGAATGCTTGTGTAGGAATGGAAGTTGAAGGTACTAATGTAACTTTAGATAGAGAAATTGATGGAGGTGAAGAAAAATTATCTTCTTCTTTACCAATGGTAGTTGCTGGGCAAAAAGGAATCGTAGAAGAAAAAGATTTACGTATTCCTAACATGCGTGGTATTATGATGGCACGTAAGAAGCCATTAAATGTTGTTGAGGCTTCAGGAGCTGCAGCTGCATCTGGAACTCAAAACTTTGAGAAGCCAGCAGCAAAAGGAGCAGTTAAGTTGGTTGATAATGTTGATGCTTTAATTGACTTATTACACAACGAAGCAAAAGCAATCTAATTTAAATTAAAAATCACTTTTAGGAATAGTTGTCTATTTCTAATATCAAAAAATATAAAAATATGTCTGTATTAGTTTTTGCCGATTCATCGGAAGGAAAATTCAAGAAATCTGCTTTTGAAGTAGTTTCTTACGGAAAAAAAGTAGCAGAACAAATGGGAAGCAATATGGTTGTGTTAACAATCAATGGTGGTGATGCTTCTGAATTATATACGTATGGTGCTGAGAAAGTAGTAGAGGTTAAAAATGACTTAGCATCTTTTGAAGCAAAATCATATGCTAATATCATTAAACAAGCAGCTGAAGCAAATGGAGCTGATGTAGTAGTAGTTGATTCAAGTATCGACGGATTATCAGTTGGTCCTTTAGTGGCTGTAGGATTAGAGGCAGGTTATGCATCAAATGCAGTTGCTTTACCAAGTAGTACTAGTCCTTTTGTTGTAAAAAGAAAAGCATTTTCAAACAAAGGATTTAACAATACAGAAATTTCAACTGAAAAGAAAGTAGTTGGAGTAGCTAAAAACTCTTTTGGAGCACATGAGAATCCAGTTTCTGGAGCTGCTGAAAGCTTTGACGCATCTTTACCAGAATTAGGAGTAAAGTCTGAAAGCATTAGTAGAGCTACTGGTAAAGTAACCATAGCAGATGCTGATGTTGTAGTTTCTGCAGGACGTGGATTAAAAGGACCTGAGAACTGGGGAATGGTAGAGGAATTAGCAGAAATTTTAGGTGCAGCAACAGCATGTTCTAAGCCAGTATCTGACTTAGGGTGGAGACCTCATAGTGAGCACGTTGGTCAAACAGGTAAGCCAGTAGCATCTAACTTATATATTGCAATTGGTATTTCTGGAGCAATTCAGCATTTAGCTGGAGTAAACGCTTCTAAAGTAAAAGTAGTAATCAATAACGACCCAGAAGCACCTTTCTTTAAGGCTGCAGATTACGGTATTGTTGGAGATGCTTTTGAAGTTGTACCACAATTAATTGAAAAGTTAAAAGCCTTTAAACAAGCTTAATTTATAAGGGCAGAATTTTCTTTTTAGAAAATTAAGAAATTGACTCATAATTTTTAGTAAATTGTGCCCGCAAAAAAGGGCTGTCTAATAATCAGGAAAACCCTCGAATTAGACAGCCTTTTTGTTTTTATGAAGACTGATAAATGAGTTTAATACAACTAACTATTAAGGGTATTTCGTATAGTCAAACACAAAGTGGTGCATATGCTTTGGTGTTGAGCGAAATAGGAGGTAAAAGAACTTTGCCTATAATTATTGGTGCTTTTGAAGCACAGTCGATCGCAATCGCTTTAGAAAAGGAGATTAGGCCACCAAGACCCTTAACGCACGATTTATTTAAAACTTTTGCCGATCGTTTCGTTATTCAAGTAAAACAAGTGATTATTCATAAACTTGTAGATGGCGTGTTCTTTTCAAGCTTAGTATGTGAAAGAGACGGTGTTGAAGAAACGATTGATACAAGAACTTCTGATGCCATTGCTTTAGCAGTGCGCTTTCAAGCTCCTATTTATACGTATGAAAATATTTTAGATAAAGCTGGTATTTATCTGAAAATGGAAGAAGAGCTTGAATTTGAAGAAGATCTTGAAGAAGATGAGTATGAAATCGATTTAGAAGAATCGTCAATCGAAGAAAAAGGAGATTTTTCACATTTATCTTTACAACAATTACACGAGCAATTGAATGACGCAGTTGCCAATGAAAATTATGAATTAGCAGCTAAAATCCGAGACGAGATTAGCAAACGTTCTTAACAATTTAAATTTATTACAATGAAGAAATTATTGACGCTTATTGTGCTTTGCGCATCTGTTACAATTTTTGGACAAAGCATAGAAAAAAAGTGGAATTTTTCATCAATTACTTCAAACGGAAATGAGTTATTTCAAATCAATCCGAATGATATTTTTACCTTATCAGAAGGTAACTTCAACTACACATTAGAGGCAAAAGAAAACCTACAAGCTTCTGGAAACTATATCAGACAAAACAATTTATTAATCTTTAACTACAAACAACCAAAAGACACGGTTCGTTATTATAATATCGTTGAGTTATCAGATACTAAATTAACTATTGCTGAGAATAATGTAGTGTATTCGTTTGCTACAGAAAACGCACCAGTTGCTGTAGAGCAAAAGGCGGACGTAGCAGAGGTTAAAGAAGATCCAACAGCAACAGGGATTAAACCAAGTGAAGGTTTTTCATTGAGTAGTTTGTTGAGAGGAGCTTTAGGAATGATTTCTTTAATTGTAATTGCATTTTTATTTAGCTCAAATAGAAGAGGGATTGATTGGAAGACGGTTGCTTTAGGGTTGGGATTTCAGTTGTTAATTGCAATTGGAGTTTTAAAAGTACCTTTTGTGCAAAAAGCCTTTGAGTTTGTAGGAAGTATTTTTGTGAGTGTACTTGATTTTACTAGAGCTGGTAGTGAGTTTTTATTTAGTGGTTTAGTGGCAGATATGGATTCGTTTGGATTTATTTTTGCATTTCAAGTACTACCAACTATTATTTTCTTTTCAGCATTAACATCTTTATTATTCTATTTAGGATTGATTCAAAAGGTTGTAAAAGGATTGGCTTGGTTATTATCGAAGAGTTTAAAAATTTCGGGAGCAGAAAGTTTATCAGTTGCAGGAAATATTTTTTTAGGACAAACAGAAGCGCCTTTATTAGTTAAGGCCTACTTAGAAAAAATGAACCGTTCTGAAATCTTATTAGTAATGATTGGAGGAATGGCAACGGTTGCTGGAGCAGTATTGGCTGCATATATTGGATTCCTGGGAGGAGATGATGAAGCCTTACGTTTATTATATGCAAAACACTTATTAGCAGCCTCTGTAATGGCAGCACCTGGAGCTATTATCATTTCTAAAATCTTGTATCCGCAAACAGAAGAAGTAAATACCGATGTAAAAGTATCTTCAGAAAAAATAGGTTCTAATATTTTAGATGCAATTGCTAACGGAACTACAGAAGGATTAAACTTAGCAATGAATGTAGCAGCAATGTTATTAGTGTTTATTGCTTTTATAGCTATGTTAAATGGAATTTTAGGTTGGGTAGGAGATATTACAACGTTAAATGACTGGATGGCAGCGAGCACACCATATCCTAAATTCTCATTAGAAGCTATACTTGGATATGTATTTGCACCGTTGATGTGGTTGATTGGAGTAGCAAGTGAAGATATGGCCTTAATGGGACAATTATTAGGAATCAAATTGGCGGCAAGTGAATTTGTTGGATATATCCAATTAGCTGAATTAAAGAACGTGGCATCTGCTACACATTTAACCTATAACAAATCTATTATCATGGCAACGTATATGTTATGTGGATTTGCAAATTTTGCTTCTATTGGTATTCAAATTGGAGGTATTGGATCATTGGCACCAGGACAACGTAAGACCTTATCTGAGTTTGGAATGAAAGCATTAATTGGAGGTACAATTGCTTCATTAATGTCGGCTACTATTGCAGGAATGATCATTGGATAGTAAATTTCTAGAATAAACAGATAGTTAATAACTTATTAATATTATTTTGAAAAGCTCCGACATTTTATGTTGGAGCTTTTTTATTTTTGGAAAAATCAAAAGGGGAAAAAATGAAGCAATATCACGATTTAGTAAAACATGTATTAGAGAACGGAAACGAAAAAGGAGATAGAACAGGTACGGGTACTAAAAGTGTTTTTGGGTATCAGATGCGTTTTGATTTAAATGAAGGTTTCCCAATGGTAACTACTAAAAAGTTACACTTAAAATCAATTATTCACGAATTACTGTGGTTTATAAAAGGTGATACGAATATTAAGTACTTACAAGAAAATGGAGTACGTATTTGGAATGAATGGGCTGATGAAAATGGTGATTTAGGTCCGGTATATGGACATCAATGGCGTAATTGGAATAGCGACGAGATAGATCAGCTTAAAGAAGTTATTGAAACCTTAAAAAAGAATCCAAATAGTCGTAGAATGTTAGTTTCTGCGTGGAATCCTTCTGTATTACCAGATACTTCAGTTTCTTTTTCAGAGAATGTAGCCAATGGTAAAGCAGCATTACCTCCATGTCATGCTTTTTTTCAGTTTTATGTAGCAGACGGAAAATTATCTTGTCAGTTATATCAGCGTAGTGCAGATATCTTTTTAGGGGTTCCGTTTAATATTGCAAGTTATGCTCTATTTACTATGATGGTTGCTCAAGTTTGTGGTTATGAAGCAGGAGAGTTTATTCATACGTTTGGAGATGCACACATCTACAACAATCATATGGAACAATTGGAACTACAATTATCTCGTGAACCAAGACCACTTCCGAAGATGAAAATGAATCCAGCAATCAAAAACATTGAAGACTTTACTTTTGATGATTTTGAATTGATTGATTATAATCCGCATCCGCATATTAAAGGAGTAGTAGCTGTATAATTTAACTTACTTTTAAATAAATCAAACTTTGAGTTTTGTGGTTTTGTTAGTAAATTAGTGTTTCAATAGCTAATAACCAGTATTATGACAGCCTCAATAGATTTAATAAAAGAAGAAATTTACGATAAAATTGAAAAAATTGATGATGAAAATGTGCTTGAGGCCATTAAAACAATCATTAATAACTTGGAAGTTGACGCCGTGAATAAAGTTACTCAAAAAGAAGATTTCACAGGATATATAAAAGAATGGGTAAAGAATATGTAACAAAGCATATTGCTGCTCTAAATAATATTTTAGAAGCTTTTCCGAAGCAAATAAAGGTTATATCAGAAGAAGAGTGGAGCTATAAAGAAACTAGTAAGTGGAGTAAAAAGGAAATTTTAGGTCATTTGGTAGATTCCGCTCTTAACAATTTACAACGCTATATTCGAGTTCAATATCAAGAAGTACCGCATATTGCCTACCATCAAAATGAGTGGGTAGCTGCACAAAATTGGCAAGAAGTTTCTGTGGCTGAAATTGTAACTCTTTGGAAAAGTTTAAATACACAAATTGCACATGTTTGGAGTAGTTTTCCTGAAGAAAAATTAGAAGCTTCTATAAATGTATCTAAAGACCTAGAAAAAGAAGAGATTTATACCTTTCAAGAAATGTTAGATGATTATATTGGGCACTTTAATCATCATGCAAAACAAATCCTAGAATAATGATTACACTTATTGCAGCCATTGCAAAAAATAATGCTTTAGGAAAAGACAACGACCTAATATGGCATTTGCCAGCCGATTTAAAACGTTTTAAAAAGGTTACGTCAGGTCATCATATTTTAATGGGTAGAAATACCTATGAAAGTATTGGAAAACCTTTACCTAACAGAACAACGGTTATCATTACTAGAAATAACGATTATTTTGTAGATGGATGCTTGATTGCAAATTCAGTAGAAGAAGCAATAGAATTGGCTCAAGAAGACTCAGAAATTTTCATCATTGGCGGAGCGCAAATCTACAAGCAGGTTATGGAGAAAGGTTTGGTGGATCAGTTAGATATAACCATTGTTCATGAAGAATTTGAAGCAGATGTGTATTTTCCTGAAATAGATGCAACTGTTTGGAAAGAAGTGTCTCGTGAAGATTTTAAATCAGATGAGAAAAATAAATACGATTATAGTTTCGTTTCGTATAAGAAGATTTAATGAATTAATCTTTTATTTAATATCTATCAATTTTAAGAAAGAATGTCAATAGAACTTATTTCGGTATCTAAAGTGTACGGAACTCAAAAAGCAGTTAATGCAATTTCTTTTTCTGGAAAGAAAGGAGAGATTATTGGTTTTTTGGGACCTAATGGAGCTGGGAAATCAACTACCATGAAAATGCTAACAGGATTTATTCAACCAACTGAAGGATCTGTTGTGGTTGGTGGAATTAATGTGATTAAAAATCCAATAGAAGCGCAAAAGCAAATCGGGTATTTACCAGAGCACAATCCGTTGTACTTAGATATGTATGTACGTGAGTACTTACAGTTTCAAGCTTCGGTACATAAAGTAGACAAAACGAAAGTTGCTGAAGTAATTGAAAAAGTAGGATTGACTATTGAAGCACATAAAAAAATAGGACAGCTTTCAAAAGGGTATCGACAAAGAGTTGGATTAGCGGCGGCTATTTTACATGATCCGGAAGTGTTGATTTTAGATGAACCTACCACAGGATTAGATCCGAATCAATTGGTAGACATACGATCGTTGATAAAAGAATTAGGAAAAGATAAAATGGTCTTACTTTCTACCCATATTATGCAGGAAGTAGAGGCGGTTTGCGATCGTGTGATTATTATCAACAAAGGAGAAATCGTAACTGATAAGAAAATAGCGGCATTAAAAACATCCTCAGAACAAATTATTCATGTAACCTTTGATTATAAGTTAGAAGAGCAGTTTATAAAACGCATGCTTAATGTTGTTTCTTATAAAAATACTTCTGAAAATAATTGGACTTTAGTTTTTGATACTACAGAAGATATGCGTCCGCATATTTTTGACTTCGCACAAGAAAATGGACTAAAGATTCTTGGTTTAAACACTGAGAATAAGAATTTAGAAAGTTTGTTTAGAGAGTTAACTTCATAAACACGTCGTCATTCCAAGGGATTGAAAAGACCGAAGGAATCTGTTCAATATTAGCTGTATTCTTAAATAGACAGATTGCTTCGCTACACTGCGTTTCGCTCGCAATGACGGTAACAGATGTCAGTTTGAGTGAATTTTACAAATGTCAATGCGTAAAATTAGTATCGAGAACTATCTATTGTTTGTAACTGCTTCTAGATACAAAATCAACCTTCGCTATGCTGCGGTTTATTTCACTCGAAGTGACAAAGAGGAAGGAGTACTCTGGAGAAATTTGTTAGTTTGTGTGTTTTACCTATTAATGAAGAGATTGCTTCGCTATACTGCGTTCCGCTCGCAATGACAAAAAGAACGTCATTCCGAGAGAATGAAATGACCGAAGGAATCTGTTTAATATTAGCTGTATGTCTTATATAGATAGATTGTTTGGCTTCGCTCGCAATGACAAAAAGTAGGTCATTACGAATGAAGTGAAACGGAATGAAGTAATCTGCCTATCAATAATGAGATTGCTTCGCTACACTGTGTTTCGCTCGCAATGACTAGCTAGAAAACTTGTTTTTATAATAAACCTTTTGCCAAATTCTTTTTAAGATTAAAAAAGTAACCTCTTCAGAATAATCATCCATGTTTGAGGTGTTAATATTTTTTAAGGTTGCCTCCGAAACGTCTATGCGATATAGTAAATTGTAATATCCTTCGGAATCATTTAATAATAAGTTTTTTACCGTTTCTTGCAATCTGTTCTTTAGTGCCATAGGTGCACTTTCTGTATCAAAGACGATGTCTAAACTTACCAATCCAAAATCTTTATTTAATTGCTGTATGAGTTGAATGTATAAATCCTTATCAACCACTTGGGTCAATAAGGATATACTATTTTGATATTCTTGAAGCATTTAGTTCAGCTTGTAATTAATAAACTGCTCGTCTAATGCTTTTAAGAACTCGTTGGATATTTTAATTTTAGTAGTTCTACTTGGTAAGCTCAATTCAATCTTTTCTTCAGCATCCCAAATGGTGAAGTTTAAATTCTGACTTCCCTTATTGATAGCAAATAAATGTTGTAGTTCTTTAATTCTATTCTCATTCACTTCATTTAAAGGCATTTTAATGGTAATTTTCTTACACATTTTATCCATAATATCGTGAAGTAGGTTAAACTCAATAAAACTAACTCTTGGATCTCCTTTTACACCTTCTTTGTTAGTCCATCCTGGTTTAACCGTAGTTTTTACAAATAGGAATGAACTTGGTACTAAGAAGTGTTTGAATTTTAAATATTCTTCACCAAAAATTCTAAACTCAAAACTGTCTGTATAATCTTCAATAATAAAAGAAGCCCAACCTTTTCCTGCTTTAGATATACGGTGTTGTACGTCGGTTATAATCCCTCCAAAAGAGAGTGCTAAGCCTTCGTATTTAGCTAAGTCTTTAAAGTGGGTTAAGGTAGCGTTACAAAACTTCATTTCGTTTTTAAAGTCATCTAACGGATGTGCAGAAATATACATTCCTACTACTTCCTTTTCTCTTGCTAATAGTTCCATTGTACCCCATGTTTCACATTCTGGAATGATAGGTTCTGGTAAGTCTACTGCGGAAGCTTCTCCAAATAAAGAGACTTGTGATGAGTTTTGGTTTTCCTGAAACTTATTACCAAAACGCAAGGCTTTTTCAATGAATTTCTGGTTCTTTTCGTCTTCTTCAAAGTATTGTGCTCTGTGAGTATTGGCAAACGAATCAAATCCACCTGCTAAGATTAAACCTTCAAAGGCTTTTTTATTGGCAACTCTTAAATCTACTCGTTTTGCAACATCAAAAACAGAAGTAAAGTTTCCGTTTTCTTTACGTTCATCAATAATTGCTTTTACGGCAGAAGCTCCAACTCCTTTGATTGCTGCCATTCCAAAACGAACGGCTCCCTCTTTATTTACAGAGAATTTAGAGAAAGATTCGTTGATATCTGGTCCTAGTACTTCTAATCCCATACGTTTGCATTCTTCCATAAAGAAAGAAACCGATTTGATATCGTTCATGTTATTAGATAGTACTGCAGCCATATATTCAGCTGGGTAATGTGCTTTTAAATATGCGGTTTGATATGCAATCCAAGCATAACAAGTAGAGTGCGATTTGTTGAAGGCATACGATGCAAATGCTTCCCAGTCTTTCCAAATCTTTTCAAGAGCTTTTTCATCATGTCCATTTGCCATAGCTTGTTCTACAAACTTAGGCTTCATTTTTGCTAGTACGGCAATTTGTTTTTTACCCATTGCCTTACGCAGTACATCGGCCTCACCTTTGGTAAAGTCTGCTAACTTTTGAGAAAGTAGCATTACTTGCTCTTGGTATACCGTAATTCCGTAGGTTTCTGCTAAATATTCTTCTAAGGCTGGTAAGTCATAGGTAATTTCTTCGTCTCCATGCTTTCTTCTAATGAAGGATGGAATATATTCTAACGGACCTGGACGATACAAGGCGTTCATGGCAATTAAATCGGCAAAAACTGTCGGTTTTAATTCACGCATGTATTTTTGCATTCCAGGAGATTCATATTGGAATATTCCTACCGTTTCTCCTCTTTGGAATAAGGCATAGGTTTCTTCGTCGTCAATCGGGAAGTTTTCTGGGTCTAGTTCAACTCCATGACGTGCCTTTACAATTTTTACAGTGTCTTTGATAAGGGTTAATGTTTTTAACCCCAAGAAATCCATTTTTAGTAATCCTGCACTTTCTACTACCGAGTTGTCAAACTGGGTAACATACATGTCTGAATCTTTGGCTAAAGAAACAGGTACGAATTTGGTAATATCATCTGGAGTAATAATTACCCCACAGGCATGGATTCCTGTATTTCGAACCGAACCTTCTAAGATTCGGGCTTTATTAATAGTTTCAGCTTCTAATCCATTTCCATTAGAAATAGACTTAAGCTCGTTTACCATTTCTATTTCTTCCGAACGAAGCTTGGCTTTTAATCCGGCATCATCTAAAGAGAAGATTTTTTTAAGCTTCATACCAGGAATTAACTTGGCAATTCTATCAGCTTCAAATAATGGTAAGTCTAGTACACGGGCAGTATCACGAATAGATGATTTTGCTGCCATGGTACCATAAGTAATAATTTGTGCTACCTGATTGGCACCGTATTTATCAATTACATAATCCATTACACGACTTCGTCCTTCATCATCAAAGTCAATATCAATATCGGGCATGGATACACGTTCAGGATTTAAGAAACGCTCAAAAAGTAAATCGTACTTAATTGGGTCAATATTGGTGATCCATAAACAGTATGCCACTACAGAACCTGCTGCAGAACCACGACCTGGTCCAACAGATACATCCATTTTACGGGCCTCTCTAATAAAGTCTTCTACAATTAAGAAATAACCAGGATATCCTGTTTTTGCGATAACGTCTAATTCAAAATCTAAGCGTTCGCAAATACTATCGGTTAGTTCACCATAACGGATTTTAGCTCCCTCATAGGTTAAATGGCGTAAGAAGTTGTTTTCACCACGTTTTCCTCCATCTTCCAAGTCTTTCTCATCTCTAAACTCTTCAGGAATATCGAAGGCAGGTAATAATACATCACGTGCTAGGGTAAACGGTTCTACTTTATCTACAATTTCCTGAATGTTAAGAATCGCTTCAGGTAAATCAGCAAATAAATGCTTCATTTCTTCAGTAGACTTAAAGTAATACTCGTCGTTTGGAAGTCCGTATCTATATCCACGTCCTCTACCAATTGGTGTAGCTTGTTTTTCACCATCTTTTACACATAATAAAATATCATGTGCATTGGCATCTTCTTTACCTAAATAAAAAGTGTTATTAGAGGCAACTACTTTTACATCGTGTTTTTTTGAAAATTCTAAAAGTGTTTTGTTAACTACGTTTTCGTCTTCCTGACCATGACGCATTAACTCAATATATAAATCATCTCCAAACTCTTCTTTCCACCATAATAAGGCTTCTTCTGCTTGAGATTCTCCTACATTTAATATTTTACTAGGTACTTCTCCGTATAAGTTACCTGTTAAGACAATTACATCTTCTTTATATTTTTTTACAACCTCTTTGTCAATTCTTGGAACATAATAGAACCCATCAACAAAGGCAATAGAAGACATTTTTGCTAAGTTGTGGTAGCCGTTTTTATTTTTTGCTAATAAAACTACTTGATATCCGTTGTCTTTTTGACTTTTATTAGTATGATCTCCACAGATATTAAATTCACAACCTACAATAGGTTTTAAAGGTGTTTGTGTTGGTTCTTCACCTTTTTCAATAGCTTCTTTGTTGGCTGCTTCAACAGATTTGTTGTGCCCGAATACGGCTTGTACGAAATGGAATGCCGCCATCATATTTCCCGTATCGGTCATAGCTACAGCAGACATATTGTCTTTTCCAGCAGCATTTACAATATTTCCAATTTGAATAGTTGATTGAAGTACCGAATATTGAGTGTGGTTATGTAGATGTGCAAATTGCGCTCCTTCTAAGGCTGCTAATCCTTCTGAAGTACTATGCGTAGCATCTGCTTCTGTTTCTGAAGCTTTTCGCTTTCGAATTTTATCACTTTCTTCTTTAAGATTTAAGTGTTTTAATCCGATAACCTTAATAGGCATTGGATTTTCCTCCGAATAACGTTGAAAATAATCATTCGGTACGTCTAGTTGTTCTTCTGTATATTGACGTAAACGAATCAATTCTAAGAAACATCGAGTAGTAGCTTCTACATCGGCAGTTGCATTATGTGCTTCACCAAAACCAGTTCCGAATAAATGATTGTGCAATTCGGTAAGTGTAGGTAGTTTGAATTTTCCTCCCCTACCTCCTGGTATTTGACATAATTGTGCTGTATGTTCGGTACAGGTATCCAGTACAGGTAACTCGGTTAAGTTGTTTTCAACTCCTAAACGATGGAATTCACATCCCATAATGTTTACATCGAAACCTACATTTTGCCCTACAACGAATTTTGTTTTCTTTAAGGCTTCATTAAATAAATCTAATCCTTCAGCTAAAGAAATACCTTGTTCAATGGCTAAATCGGTAGAGATACCATGAATACGTTCAGCATCATAAGGAATATTAAATCCTTCGGGATTGATTAAGAAATCGTTGTGCTCAATCAAATTTCCCATTTCATCATGCAACTGCCATGCTATTTGTATAGCTCTTGGCCAGTTATCTGTGTCGGTAATTGGAGCATTCCAACTTTTTGGTAATCCAGTTGTTTCGGTATCAAAAATTAAGTACATCGATATGGTTTTCTTAATGAAGCTGTTTTTTATAAAAACAAATACAAAAATACAAAGAAATTAGTTTTCTATTTAGAGAAGTTATTAACTGAGGCGGGTGTGGAAATGTAACTAACTGGCTTACTGATATTGTAAGGTAGCTGTATGTTATGTAGAGGTTAAGTTTTAAATAAATAAGAGAAAAAGTAGTTGATAATCAATTAATAAGATTACATTTGCACTTTAATATAATATTTTTTTTACAATGAAAGAAGGAACAGTAAAGTTCTTCAATGAATCTAAAGGTTTTGGATTTATTACAGAAACAGGATCAAACCAAGAACATTTTGTACACGTATCAGGTTTAATCGATGAGATTAGAGAAGGTGATACAGTAGAGTTTGAACTTAAAGAAGGAAGGAAAGGATTAAACGCTGTTAGCGTTAGAGTATTATAATATACCTCACAATTTATTTTTCTTAAGAGCTTGTTTATCAGGCTCTTTTTTATTTGTGTAAAGTGAGTTTTATTATGGTAGAATGAAAAATATTATTTACTTTTGCGCCCACTTACCACGAGTTGGTAAAAATTATTAATAATCAAGGTCGCGTACCTTAAAAATTAACATTATGCCTGTAAAAATTAGATTACAAAGACACGGTAAAAAAGGAAAACCATTTTATTGGGTAGTAGCTGCTGATTCAAGAGCTAAGAGAGATGGACGTTTTTTAGAGAAAATCGGAACGTATAACCCAAACACTAACCCTGCAACTATCGATTTAAACGTTGATAAAGCTGTTGCTTGGTTACAAAACGGTGCTCAACCAACTGATACTGCTAGAGCTATTTTATCTTATAAAGGAGCTTTATTAAAGAATCACTTAGCTGGTGGAGTTCGTAAAGGAGCTTTAACTCAAGAGCAAGCTGATGCTAAGTTCACTGCTTGGTTAGAGGAGAAGGCTGGTAAAGTTGCTGGTAAAACTGAAGGTTTAGCTAAAGCTCAAGAAGAAGCTAAGGCAAAAGCTTTAGAAGCTGAAAAAGCTGTAAATGAAGCGCGTATTGCTGCAAATGCACCTGCTACTGATAGCGAAGATGCTGCTGCTGAAAACGGAGCTGATAGCGAAGAGTAAGAAACTATACAACGATTTTAAATTGATAACATGCGTATTGAAGATTGCTTTTATTTAGGTAAAATCGTAAAAAAACATAGTTTTAAAGGGGAGGTAGTTATTAAGTTAGATACCGATGAACCCGAACTTTATAGAAATATGGAATCAGTTTTTGTCAAGTTAGGCAATAATCTGGTTCCATTTTTTATTGAAAAATCTTCTTTGAGTAGAGGTACTATGTTACGCGTAAAATTTGAAGACGTATCTTCTGAAGAAGATGCAGATGCTCTTATGCGTTCTGGAATCTATTTACCTTTATCATTACTTCCTAAATTGACAGGAGATAAGTTTTATTACCACGAAGTAATAGGATTTAAAATTGTAGATACTTCTTTTGGAGAAGTTGGTGTTATAAAAAATATCAACGACACTTCGGCACAGCCATTATTTGAAATAGAAAGAGAGGAAAGGGAGATTTTTATTCCTATGATAGACGATTTTATCAAAAAAGTAGACAGGGATAATCAACTCATAGAAGTATCAACCCCTGAAGGCTTAATTGATTTATATCTTAGCTAATAAGCTAAATAATATAATTTTTTAGCTAAATCTTTTAACGTCAGTTATTTGATAGGCTCGCCCGTTAAAGTTCTTTTTAACGATTACGTTTTCTAGCCAGTACATCGAGCCATTGTGAAACAGTGGTAATAAAAGAAATTTTTTAGCTTTCTTCTTACTTGCTTTTACTGTTCTTCTCTTTGAAAAATTAATCTTCATGTTTGGTAGGGTATAGTAGTTATTATCAAAAGAGGAAAAGGCAAATATCTTAAATAATTTTATAAAAAGAAAGTTAAATTTTAAAAGGAGGTTTTAATCGAACGAAGAAATATAATTTAAAAGGTCATTTGATTGATTATCAGACAAGTGTTTTTTATAATGTAATCTATCGGTCCAATTGTATTCTTCTTTTAAAGCTATAGCTTCAGGGTTTTTAGCTTTAATCAAAGAGTCTTCGTTTCTGATAAGGTCAAAAGTAAACTGCTCACTACGTCTTTGTCGTAGATTTTCTAAGGTATTACGGCCTTTTTTATAGAGTTTGCGGCAGGCAACATTGTACACTTTTAAAAATCAGCTTACCTCTTATTATTGATTTAATGTTGTTAACAGCAATTAAATCAAGTTTAGAAGCGGGAGGATGTTTTTCCTTTATTTGAATCACTATTATAAAAGGAAGTGGACTAAATACTAAACTTAGAGAAATTAAAATGTCTAAGTATTTAATCGTTGTTTTCTTTTTTTGGAGTATCTTTTTAATAGTCGAAGTTCTTTTTTTCTTACTTTTTTAAGAAGGTTTGTTCTGTGACAAATAGAAGTGAATAAATCATCCTTAGCCACATTTTCCTGGTCAATACCATAATAATTAGCGTAAACTAAATATTTTTGGTTAAGCTTAAATGAATAGCCACAAGCTTGATTACCTCGGTTAGATTTTATAATGATTCTTTTTTTAGAGATTTCTCCTTTATAAACTTTTACGATTTCAAATGTGTAAAAAATAATATCCGCACTAGATAGGTAATCTTGATTTGTTTTATAGGTTCTTTTTTTGATTACTTTACCATAAAAGATGGCAATAGATGATTTAAATTCTTTGCTTATTTTTTCTTTAAAAGAGTCGTTTGTTTTTATACAAGAGCAGGCAAAACTCTGTATAGATATGAGAAAAAGAAGAATTGTAATAGTTTTTTTCATGATATGTCGGGGTTAAAATTTAAATTCATAAACACAATCTTCTTCTCCATCAAAGATAACTTGCTTTCCAATATAGATAAAACCAAGTTTTTTAAGTAGATTTTGAGAAGCGTTGTTTTCAGGTATGGTAAAAGCATATACCTTTTCTTGTTTAAAGGTATTTTGAACATATTTTATAATAAGTTTAGTAGCTTCTGTTGCATACCCTTTTCTTCTATTGGCGGGCAGAAATGCATAACCAACGTCAATATACTTTAATTTATCTCTCTGTAAGGCTGTAGAAGTACCTATGGGCTCGTTTGTCTCTTTTAAAACTACAGTGAAAAAACCAAGTCCGTTAAGCTTTTCATTTTTAGGTAAAACATCTTTTAAATATGCTTCGGTTTCCTCAACGGTTTTGAGTCCTTTATCGCTAATATTTTCAATCCAGTCAGGATCATTAAATAACTCAAAATAAAAAGGAGCGTCGCTCACGTTTGCAGTTCTAATAATTAATCTTTCACTTTCTAATAACATGGTTTAAAGATAAATTAAAAATGTACTTTTGCGTAGCAAAAAAAGAAATATATGAGTTTACTACAGGAGTTACAAGATAGAAGTGGAAATCAGTGTGAGTTATGTGCTTCAAAAAATGAGTTAAAAATTTATGAAGTACCTCCAATTTCTACTGGAGGAGTAGATGGTAGTTTGTTCGCTTGTTCAACTTGTATAGATCAAATTGAGAATCCAGAAAATATCAATGTAAACCACTGGAGGTGTTTAAATGACAGTATGTGGAGTGAATTTAGAGCGGTAAAAGTCGTTGCATGGAGAATGTTGCATAGGTTAAAGAAAGATGGATGGTCGCAAGATTTACTGGATATGATGTACCTAGAAGATGAAGAGTTGCGTTTTGCCGAAGCTACGGGAGATCATTTGGATGAAAGTGAAAAAGTAATTCATAGAGACTGCAATGGTGCTGTTTTACAAGCAGGAGATAGCGTGGTATTGATAAAAGATTTAAAGGTAAAAGGTTCAAGTATGGTTGCTAAGCAAGGAACAGCGGTAAGAAGAATATCTTTAGATCCTGAAAACGCAAAATATATTGAAGGTAAGGTAGGCGCTACTCAAATTGTTATCATTACTGATTATGTAAAAAAAATGGCTGAAAAAGAATAGATATGAAATATAGATTTTTATTAATTGTGATTTTGTTTTATGGAGTTAATTTGTATTCACAAGATCAAAAGTTTAGTTTAGAAGCAAGTTATCCGTTAACTATCGATAATAATTTTATAGGTGATCGATCTTTCGGAGTGATTGATCTTGGTATAAAATATAGTGTTGTAAACCTTGAGATTTTAAATATTGGTTTGGGAGTAAATGGAGGAGTTTTAGTGGATAATACAAATCTGGCTAATTTCCCTTTAGATTTCAAAAGAACAATTTATACAATACAACCAAAGGTTTTTGGAGAGTTCAATTTGAGAAATATTACAAAACTCCATCCTTTTGTAAATTTAGGATATTCTTTTGTGAGAATATCTCTTTCTGGTGCTAATAATGGTCAGAATGTTTCTGGTTTTTCAGAAACATTGGGAGGTGTTAATGTAGGACTTGGAGTTAAATATGATCTTTTCTCTAGAGTGTTTTTACTGGCTCAATATGATTTTTCAAAACTAGACCCAGGAAATGCTCCAGATACATCATACAACACAAACTTTAGTTTATTGAAGATTGGTGTGGGATTAAGATTTTAAGAAAGAAGAAAAAGAATTGCTATGGAAAAATACTATAAAGAGAAACATTTACAAGCGACAAAATATAAAATAGAGAATGTTATAAGGCAACAAGACTTTCTGCTTAGAAATAAGTGGAAAGTTTTGTTTTTTATAGGATCAGTTTCTTTATGGATTCCAACTCGTGCTGTTGGTCATTATACTTCTGAAAGAGAAACAATCTTAGAAAAAAGTGGATATAATTATGTATCTCTAGTTTTAATTACAGCTTTAGTTTGTATAATATTTTGTTTGCTGTATCATTACTCAAGTAAATATCAGGATAGTAAGAAACTAAAAGAATTAAGAGTTTTAGAACAACAGCTAGAAAAGGAAATTTCTGAGCTGGGCTAAGCTCTTATTTATTTTTCTGCGTTGTAATATACTTTGTAGAATTTCATTTTTTTGTCTTCATCATATCCTCTTTCTAAATATTCTGAAGAAGCATCTGGTGCATCTACATCAATTTTAATTTGGATATTCGTATCTAGTTTAATCTCCGTTTTAAACTTGCTTTTTTCTTTCTTTAAAACAGCGTCAGATACCTCGAAGTTGTTACGGATTAAAACATCATTTAGTTTTTCAAAATGTTGTTTATAATCTTCAAATAAATCTTTGTGTTTATCTTCTTCAAAGATTTCATCTTTAAAAGAATGATAATCTACACTTTCATGTTCTTTAAAGTAGTCTACAGTATTTGCTAAAAATGTACTTTGTTCTTGTTTACCATACTCTGGTTTGATAACCTCTTCAGAAAACTCTTTACACATCTCTAAATAGTTTTGTGTATGTAGGTTTCTGTCATCTGCGTATTTTACACTTAAAAAGTTTTTAATCCAATATTGAGCGTCGTAGTTATTGTTATCAACAGATAAAACTACAGTACCTTCTCCATCAGAAGAATTTAAAATTAAACAACCTTTGTCTAACCTTTTTGTTGAAATTCCTTTTTGAACCACTACATCAAAACTATCATCGTCTAAATAAGTTTGAAAAAAATCTACCTTACTTTCAATTTTAAAAACTCCAACAGCTTCTGTTAATACATCTTTGTATTCAATTCCTTCAAAATAAGCAACAATCACATCTCCTGTTTTTATGTTAGCAGAATTCGATTGCTCATACAGGTGATTTACAATGTTTTTAGAATGTTCAATAAAAACCTCGTTGCTTTCATCTTCAAAAATATCTGAAGTGTATTTGTTTAACTCATTTAAACGAACATCTGCATGATGACTAAAACGGTAACTTTGCGTAACAGAACCAAAAGGTTTTAATAAAAAAGGAAGTAGTAATTCATAGCTTTCTTCATCAAAACGAACTAAACTTTCAGATAAAGAGTTTTGCCCGCTATTATACTTATTAGCTACTTTATGAATAATACATTTATTGATTTCTGTACGTGTTCTTTTAATCATTTTCTCAAAAATTGGAGCACAAAAATAAGTATTTTAGTATCGTAAAAAATAGAGATATATGAAATTATTAGGAATAGGGTCAAGAATTAATCATAAAACCTTTGGTTTTGGAGTTGTAACAAATGTAGATAGTAGGCAATATTGGGTTACTTTTCAAGAAAATGGATTGGAAACAATCCCTTTAGATGATGATTTTGAAACTATTGAAGCAGTAGATCAAGAGGTAGATTCCGTTAGTTTTTATGAAATAGAAAGTTCGTTGCGTAAAATTTTAAAGCAATGGAGTGATGTTTCTGAAATAGTACCTATTGCAGATAAATATAAAGGAGGGAAATTAATTATTGAACCGGCAGACACCAATTTAACATCAAAAGAAATTCCAATTGATACTTTTTTTCATAAAATAGTTATGGTTCGTGATCGAATGCGTGTTATGGAACAAAAGATTAACTCAAGTAAAAATTTAGATGATCAAGAAAAAATAGATTTGCAACAATATGTTACAAGAATTTATGGAAGCTTAACAACCTTTAATGTGTTGTTTAAAGTGAAATCGGATAATTTTGTAGGAGCAAAATCGAAATAAAGTTAAAGTTCTAACTTTAATTGCTCAGGTAACAACTTAAATGATTTTCTATGATATAAGGTTGCTCCATGTTTACGAATAGCATCACGATGTTCTTTGGTAGGGTAACCTTTATTTTTTTTCCAGTTGTACTCAGGAAATTCTTTATGGATTTTTTCCATATACTCATCTCTGTATGTTTTCGCTAAAACAGATGCAGCTGCAATACTCATAAACTTAGCATCTCCTTTGACAATCGTTTGATGAGGAGTTTCTTTAAATGGCTTGAACTTGTTACCATCTACAATAATAAACTCAGGTGCTACATTTAATTGTTCAATAGAACGATGCATTCCTGTAATAGAAGCTTGTAACACATTAAGTTCATCTACTTCCTCTTGATGAATAAAAGACACCCCGTAAGCTAGTGCGTTTTCTTCGATATACGGACGTAATTTTCTGCGTTTTTTTTCAGAAAGCTGTTTAGAATCGTTTAATAATTCATGTTGAAAATCTTGAGGTAAAATAACAGCAGCAGCAACAACTGGCCCTGATAAGCACCCTCTTCCAGCTTCATCTGTTCCTGCTTCTAAAGTAAATCCGCTATAATTTAATTTCAACATGTTACAAATTAACAGTTTTCAAAGAAATTATTCGCAATTTTTATCGTTTAATTATTTTACTTTTGCTCCTATGAAGAAAATTTTTATAGTCTTTTTTTGTCTGATAAATATACAGTTACTCTTTTCTCAAAGAAGGAACCCAGATGGATCTATTGCGGTTGGGTTAAGTACACCTTCAGATTCGGTTCCGAATAATGAAGTAACGGTAAAGCTTAGTGGTAAAACTAAGTATACAGATTATAAAATTATATCACATAAAAATGATACTACCATTGTAGATACAACCCTTACGATACAAAAGGAATATAAGTTTAACTTTTTAAGAAAAGATAATTTTGAATTGTTGGCATTTCATAATCAAGGACAAACGTTTAACAATTTGGCCTATGACTTTCGAAAAGTTTCTAGGTTTCCAGACATCGGTTTTAGAGCCAAACAATTTAATTATTTAGAAGCTGAAGATGTAAAGTATTATCAGGTTCCAACTCCAACTACCGAAATAATGTATAGAACAGGATTGGAACAAGGGCAAGTTTTAGATGCTTTATTTACTGCAAATTTCTCTAAAAGATTAAATTTTGCAGTTGCTTATAAGGGACTTCGTTCTTTAGGAGCTTATCGACGTTCTTTAGCAAGTTCGGGTAACTTTAGATTTAGTTTTCATTATGAAACGAAAGAAGGGCAATATGCAATTAGAGGACATGCAGTAAATCAAGATTTTTCTAATCAAGAAAATGGAGGTCTTACAGCATCCTCATTAGAGGCATTTATCATTGATGATCCTAATTTTAGTGGAAATAGGGGAAGGATGGATGTGAATTTAAATGATGCAGAAAATAACTTAGAAGGAAAAAGAATTTATTTTGAACATACATTCAAATTATTATCTTCTAAAGATAGTTTAAGTCAAAAAGATTTTTCTAACCTTAAAATTGGACATTCTTTTACGAGAGATTCTAAATTTTATAGATATCAACAAGGAGCAGCTACTACCAGTGTTTTTGGTGATGCTAATATTGCAAGTCTAATTAATAATAAAACAAGTTTTTTAGTTTATAACAATCAGGTGTTTTTAGATTTTAATTCAAAATACGTCCTAGGGAATTTCAGAGTGAAAGCTGAGCATACTAATTATAATTATGGGTATGAAAGTTTGCAAAATAACACCGTTGGAATTACTAGAAATAAGTTAAAAGGAGATGCGATATCTTTTGGAGCAGATTGGAACGGAAGAATTCAAAACTTTCAAGTGAATGCTTCGGGAAGTTTAACACCAGGTTCTGGGCGTCTTTCAGGAAACCAAATTCAAGCAGAAGCTTTGTATAAAAAAGACAGCATTTTTACTGTTAAAGCATATCTTGGAATTAGCAATAGATTACCTAATTTTAATTTCCTATTACATCAAAGTAGTTATAATGATTATAATTGGGAAGAAAACTTAGCATCTATAGGAACTAGAGTATTAGGAGGGCAAATTGATTCTAAATGGGGTAATGCTTCTATAGATATTACAAACATAGATAACTATACCTATTTCGGCCAGAATAATCGACCACAGCAATTTTCGGGAAATATTAATTATTTAAAAGCAAAAGTATCAAGAGAGTTTAGATTAGGGAAATTTGCTTTAGATAATACAATTATGTATCAAAAAGTAGCTAGTGGTAGTGAAGTGTTTAGAGTTCCTGAATTTGTTTCAAGGAATACCTTATACTATACAGATGAATGGTTCAAGGGAAAGCCTTTATTAGTAAATATTGGAGCTACGTTTAAGTACTTTTCTAAGTACAAGGCAAATGCATATAATCCGTTATTAGCAGAATTTACACTACAAGATGCTACCGAAATTGGTTATCCTACAATTGACTTATTTTTTAATGCTAGAGTGCGAAGAACCCGTATATATTTTAAAGCGGATAATCTTAGTTCATTTTTCTTAAAAAAGAATTATTTCTCTGCGCCAAATTATCCATACCGTGATTTTGTTATTCGTTTTGGTGTGGTTTGGAATTGGTTTATATAGATCCTGATGAAAACACAGTTAAAACAAAACTGGAAATTATTTCTAATAGCTAGTTTAACGTTAGGTTTGGCACCTTTTAATCCCCCTCATATTGTTGGTAAATTAAGATGGATTACTGGCGGAAATGCTTTTTCAGGTGAAAATTCCATGCAATTTCAAGACGTTTTTGATGTGTTTTTACATGGAATTCCTTGGGTACTACTATTAATTTCTATTGTGTTAAATCTTTCTTCATTATTGGTAAAAAGCGATTCGGAATAGAACTTTCTTTATTATCAATAGTAATAAATCCCTGACTTTTATAAAAAGCTTGTGCATTAGGGTCAGCTAGTAATGTCATTGATTCAAGGTGTAGCATATGCGCTTTTTGAACGGCATGTGCTAATAGTTGTTTTCCTATTTTTTGACCTATGGCATCTGGGTGCACAAATAGAAACTCTAACTCTATATTTTTACCTTCGGGTTGATTAAGGATATAAAAACCTACAATTTCTTGGTTTGATTTGAATGTATAGACCATCATTTCTTCAAACATTTTAGGACTTACAGTGAGATCTTCTGTCCAAGATTGGATTTGTTCTTCAGTATATCCCCAATATGCTTTAGAAATTAAGGCGATTTGGGTTAATTCTTGAGCGTCGTTTTTTACAGCAGGAACTATCATAACAAAAAACCTCTCGAATGGGAGAGGTTTGAAATTTATTTTGTGGTTAATTGTCTAATTTTTATTCTAAAAGCTGCAAATAATAATGTCATAAAAGGACTAAGCCAATTAAACATAGCATAAAAAGCATAATCAATTACCGGTACACCTAAAACCCCTGAATGATAAGCTCCACAAGTATTCCATGGAATTAATACTGAAGTTACCGTTCCAGAATCTTCTAAGGTTCTACTTAAGTTCTCTGGAGCAAGCCCCTTATCTTTATAAGCTTTAGCATACATTTTACCAGGTACTACTAAGGCTAAGTATTGATCTGAAGCTGTAAAGTTTAAACCAATACAAGTTGCTACTGTACTTGCGAAAAGCCCAAACACAGAATCAAATAAGTTTAATAAGAAACTACTAATTCTTGCTAATGCTCCAATAGCGTCCATAACTCCTCCAAAAATCATTGCACAAAGAATTAACCAGATTGTACCTAACATTTTTACCATACCTCCAGCAGTAAATAAATCAGCTAGAACTGCGTTATCTGTAGCTACTGAAGTTTTAACAGTTATTGCTTGCATTATACCAATATACATTGTTTTGAAATCGTAGTTTAAAGAAGCTAAAACCTCGCTGGTAGTTAACTTATCATCTAAACTTGCTAAATACGTTGCAGTAACTTCCTTTACAACTTCAGGTTGAAAGATTAAAGCAAAAATCCCACCTAATAAGGTTCCTGCTAATAATGCAATTAAAGGAGGTGTTTTTTTCATTATTAAAACAACTACGATAATAGGAACTAAAAATAAAGCTGGATTAATGTTGAAAGCTTTATCTATATCATTTAGCATTTGTTGTGTATCTGCATTTCCAGTGGCATTTTGAGTAAACCCTAAAATGATAAAAAATATCAAGGTAACAACAATTGTAGGAACCGTTGTATATGCCATATATTTAATATGTGTAAATAAGTCTGTTCCTGCCATTGCTGGTGCTAAGTTTGTGGTGTCTGACATTGGAGACATTTTATCTCCAAAATAAGCTCCAGATAGTACAGCTCCAGCTGTCATTCCTAAAGAAATACCTAAAGCTTCGCCGATACCAATTAAAGCGATACCTACGGTTGCGGCGGTTGTCCATGAACTTCCTGTTGCAATTGATATCACGGCACAAATAATTAAACAAGCAGCTAAAAATATAGTTGGATTCAATATTTGTAATCCATAATAAATCATCGAAGGTATAATTCCACTAATCAACCAAGTACCAGCTAAAGCTCCGACCATTAATAATATTAAAATGGCTCCTGCAGTAGATTTAATATTTTCTGCAACTTCCTCAATCATTACTTTATAGGAAACTTTGTTTTTAAAACCTACAATTGCAGCGATGGCTCCACCAAGAATTAAAACAAATTGATTACTTCCGCTTAGTGCATTATCACCAAAAACAAAAACATTGTAAGCGAGCATACCTATTAAAGCGAACACGGGAATCAAAGCTTCCCATATACTCAGCTCTTTATTGTCAATAATTTTTTGGTCTTCAATTTTTATTTCAGATAAATTTTTATCGTCTTGCATTGTGTAGTTTTTTGGATGTGTAATGTTACGATTTTGTGAAGACTTATACAAGTAGAATCAGTTTACTACATTTGTTGTCTATGGACTCATTAACTCAAATTGTTTTAGGAGCTGCTTGTGGTGAAGTAGCACTGGGTAAAAAGATAGGTAATAAGGCAATGCTCTTTGGCGCAATTGGGGGCACTATTCCTGATTTAGACGTATTTATCGGTAACCTGTTATATGGAAATGAGATTGATGTAATGTCTTTTCATAGAGGTTTTATGCACTCTATTGTTTTTGCCTTTTTAGGAGCATTTGTTTTTGGGTATGTATTCTTTAAACTATACAGTACCGGAAAACGGAAAAACACAACGACGCAACGCGATTGGATTTGGCTGTTTTTTCTATCCATTTTTACACATCCAATTCTAGATAGTTTTACACCTTATGGAACGCAGTTGTTTTTGCCTTTTTCTGATTATAGAGTAGCTTTGAATAATATTTCTGTTGCAGATCCAGCATATACATTGCCTTTTCTAATTTGTTTATTAATTGCAATGTTTTTTAAGAGAGCAACTAAGCAAAGACAATGGTGGGCTAAAGCAGGAATTTATATCAGTTCTGCATATATGTTGTTTACTATTGGAAACAAAATATATATAGATCACGTATTTAAAAAATCATTTGAAAATGCTGAGGTGAAATATGAAAGGTTTTCAACACAACCAACCATATTAAATAATATACTCTGGTATGGTATTGCAGAAACTAAAGAGAACTATAAAGTAGGATTTTATTCTTTGTTAGATTCAAAAAATGAAGTTGATTCTATCTTGACAATTCCGAAAAATCATAATTTAATTGATGTTAATCATCCAGATATTAAGCGATTGTCTTGGTTTAGTAATGAATACTTTAATTTAGTTAGGTTAGACTCTTCCAATGCTATAAAATATAATGATTTAAGATACCCTTTGTTAAACGAAGAAGACTCAAACTCATCTGTGTTTAGTTTTGAACTAGCAAAAGTTGGCAAGAGATGGGATATACTTCCAATGTATGGAGCAGCTCCGTCAAAAGAAGATTTTAATAAATTCATTGAAAGAATTTATGGGAAATAAAAAAATCCAGCTCATAGCTGGATTTTTTATTTTATAATATCGATGTCGATGTTAAACAGTTACCTCAGTTTCTAAGACTCCTACTTCTAACATACATTCTTTCATCATTTGGTAGGTGCGCTCGATATCGTTATCCAATCCAATAGAAAAACGAATTAGTCCATCAGTTAATCCCATTTCTGCCTGTTCTTCTTCTGGAATTTCAGATGAGGTAGAAGTACCTGGAGCAGAGAATAAAGTTTTATAAAAACCTAAACTTACTGCTAAATATCCCAAATTGCGATCTTGCATGAGTTCCATTAGTTCATTTGCCTTGTCTAAAGATCCAGCATCAATGGTAAGCATTCCTCCAAAACCATATTCATTATTCATCATTGATTTAAAGATTTCGTGTGAAGGATGTGATTTTAAACCAGGATATACAGTTTTTAACCCATCTGCTTCGAATTTTTCTGCTAGATAAGCAGCATTGTTACTGTGTTGCTTTATACGTATGTGTAAGGTTCTCATATTTTTTAAAATAGAAGAAGAACGTAAAGAGTCCATAGAAGAACCTAAAAGCATACTAGCACCGTCAATAACACTTTTTTGAGAGTTGATAAACTCAGCAGATCCACATACTACTCCTCCCATAGTGTCTGAAGACCCATTAATGAATTTTGTCAAACTATGAATAACCACATCAGCACCTAATTGTGCTGGAGAAATTGATAGTGGAGAAAAAGTATTGTCTACTACTAATTTTAAATTGTATTTTTTAGCTAGGCTAGCCAAACCTCTAATGTCTGCGACCTCTAGTAATGGGTTACTTACGGTTTCACAATAAATCATTTTTGTGTTTTCATTTATAGATGCTTCTACAATATCTAATTTTGTGATATCTACAAATGAAGTTTCTATTCCCATTCTAGGAGTAAAGTTCTTTAAAAAAGCGTAGGTTCCTCCATAAATAGTTCTGCTTGAAACAAGGTGGTCACCATTTCCACAAATTTGTAAAATGGTTGGGGTTATAGCTCCCATACCAGAACCAGCTACGTTTGCAGTTTCCGTTCCTTCCATAGCTGCTAAAGCTTCTCCTAAATATAGATTAGAAGGAGAGGTGTGACGAGAGTATAAATAGCATCCATCGGTATTTCCTTCGAAAGTGTCAAACATTGTTTTTGCCTTCATGAAGGTATAGGTAGATGAATCGGAAATAGAAGGGTTTACACCTCCAAATTCTCCAAAGTATTGTAAATCTTGAATGTTATTAGCGGGCTTAAATTCCATATTTAGAGTTTGTTTTGTTGTTTTTGAGACTGCTAAAATGAATAATATGTGAATTAAAATCAATTAATTAGCTTTAATATAGTTGTTTTTTCTATTTTTAACGATATTAATGGTTTAAAACCCATTTAGAATATTAAAAGAAGTGTTATTGTAGAAAATATTTCAGAATGAAGTTAGATGATAAAGACAAAAAGTTAATTAATTTATTACAAGGAAATAGTAAGCAAACAACAAAGCAGTTGTCTTTGGAATTAAACTTGTCTGTTACGGCAGTTTATGAACGAATTAAAAAACTGGAAAAAGAAGGTGTTATAAAAGGATATGTAGCACTTATCAATAAGAATAAAATTGATAAGTCATTTTTAGTTTTTTGTCATATAAAATTAGAAAAGCATACCAAAGAATATATTGCAGTTTTTGAAAGAGAAATTAATAGGTTAGAAGAAGTAACCGAGTGTTTTCATGTAAGTGGAGAGTATGACTATATTCTTAAAATTTATGTAAAGGATATGGATGAATACCGTGAATTTATGGTAAACAAACTAACCGCATTAAAACACATAGGAAGTACGCATAGTACATTTACGATTGGCGAAGTCAAAAATTCGAATACAATTGCGCTATAAAAAAAAGAGAACGATTAATCGTTCTCTTTTTCAAATTCAATATATACATCTTGAGATTTTATAATTTTATTATAAAATTGTTTTAAATAGTAATATTCCTCGGTACTGTATAATTTTTTGTTGATGCTTATTTCAGCAAATACATTTACTTGATTGTCTTTCTTTTTATAAATTAAACGATATTTTCCTCCTTTGTTAGGAAGAGAAATGTACTTGTCTTCAGGTAGTTTTACTGTAAACCCTTCTGGTATTTGTAATGTTAAATGATAAGTGTTCTTTCTTGAAAACCCATAGTCAACAGGATATTCTCTTTTATTTAACTTAAAAGGGTTTTTTGTTTTTTTCTCTATCAAAAAAGGATTGAGTCTAAAACTTTTACTGATATCTATTTTGTCAAAAGTTACATTGTACTTTTGAAGCATAGGTTTGCTGTTTTGATCTAAATCTATATGTTCAAATTTCCCTACCTCCAAAGTTGGGTGTTCTGATTCAAAATGCTCAATATAATTGTCAGCACCTTTTGAATTTATTTTAGCTCTTTGGTTAACGGCAAAATAACCATTCGTTGATATTGTTAAAACACCAGTTAATTCACCTTCTTCGTTAAAGTTTAATTGTGAACTGATATTCTTAAATGTTTTTTCATCTTGCTGTATGGTTTCCCAATAACTCCCTTTTTTAAAGTTCATTACACGACCATCTCCATTTAAAGCATTGCTTCTCACCAAACCGAAAGGTAAGTACTTATTTGAAGCATCTAAATAATATGTTTTATCATTGATAATAGCTTTGACAAGTAAATAGTTAAAATCGTTTACAACTGGATGTAGCCTTGTAGGAATCGCTTTATCTCTTGTAGAAGTAAGAACTAAATAACTTTCAATTTTAGCCGCTTGTAAAGAGTTGTATAATGCTAAATTGATATCAAAAACATTTCCATATTTGTTTTCAAAAGCTTCTTTTACGCGTACTTTTTTCGAAGGCCAGTACTTTTCATTCCAAGTAAAATGGTTTTGGATAAAATCAAATATTTCATTGGCTTTTTCTAATTCATTTGAATTTGAAAGAAGGCTAGGAGCTAGCTGTTTTTTGAAAAACTTCTTTTTACTACTTTGATTGTCTAAAAAATCTGATTTTAAACTTCTGTCTGCATCTTTCCAACTTTTAGTGAATTTTTTAATCCCTCCATTTGGACTTGTATAGGATTGAAGATCGAAAGCTATCTTAGAAATAAAGTTTTCTTTACTCAGCATATAGTTTTCTTCCTTAAAGGCAGGAATATCTACCATTCTATAATTTAATAGTAAGCAGTCTCCTTCTCCCATTCTAGGGATATAGATACAGCCTCTTTTTACTGAAGGATTATTAACTTTCAGCTTTAGATAACCAACAATTCTTACGTGGTATTTCCAATTTGCTAGAATTGAAACGGTGAGATCACTTTTAATTTTTGGAATGTCTGATTGAAAATACCAGTCATCAATTTGTGAATAGGGAGATGTCACAGAGTATTGGTACTCTATAATACTTCCAACATTAACATTCGGTAAGGTAAAAGTTACCTCTCTCCAACTACTATTTATATTCTTTTTGTAAACTTTACTGTCTAGCAAGAATGTTTTGAGTATTTGATTGTTATCCGAAAGATTATAAGTGATTGCTTTTAGAGAATGAAGTTTTTCTTTCTCAAATAAAGGAATCTTAATAGTAGCCCTATCGGTACCTTCTTTTTTTAAGATTTTGATCTTAAAGTAATAGTCGGTAGTATTTTTATAATCTCTTTTTTCATCGAGATAATAATTCGCATGTTCAAAAAGAACAACAGCCTCGGCTGTTGTATCTTTATTATATTGTTTCATTGTAAGGTCAGTAAGCTCAATGTTACCGACTTTAGTAGATTTTTTCTTTTGAGAAAAAACGTTCGTAACAATAATTAGGAGTAGGATTAAATATTTACTTTTCATTACTCTTCACCAAAACAATTTTTTCTGTTTGCTTTTCTACTAATTGTTTATAAAAATCTCTCAAAGCAGTGTAGTGCTGAGGATTAATTAAATGTGAGTTGAATTGCGTTACAGATGAAACTTTGATTTTATTTCCTTGTACTCCAATCATGTATTTGAAAACTCCTAAGTTTTCAGGTAAACCAATAGCAAGTGCTTTAGGAGACGATTCTACTGTATATCCTTCTGGAATTGTAATAGAAATTGTAGCTTGTTCTTTCCATGGCACACCAAAGTCTACAGGGAAATGTCTTTCTTCCGATTTAAATGGGTTTTCATCTTCTGCAAGAAAAAAGAATGGAGTAAAATATAACTTTCCGTTAATTTCTTCAATAAGATCTTCACTTGTAAATTTTAAGGTTTGATTTACAGGTTTACCTAAGATGTCCATATTAACCACCTTAAAATCTTCAACTTCTATATTATTATCTTCTTCTAAAGAAGTAGTCATTTCTTCTTCTTTTTTAGAATTGTTGCTTTTACGGAAATACATTGCTGAATGACCACTTAATGACTTTCTGTACATTCCGCTTACTTCTCCAAGCTCGTCTATTTTTGCGTGTAAAATAGAACTTTTCTTAGAGTGAGTTGTAGGTACTAAATTTACTTCTTTAGAACTACCTCCCTTAAAAATCTCTCGTCCATACCAGTTTAAAGCTCTATGAGGTAAGACATTTGGTAAGCTGTATTTATCAGTAGCATCTAGTAAGACGTATTTTCCATTAGGGAAATTTACCTTTGCTATTATATAATTGAATCCATCTAACGTTGGAAATAATGGAATTCCATTGTTTTTTGTACTAACCAATACCGGATTCGCATCTAAACCAGATGAACGTAACATAGAGGTTAAAACTAAATTGATTTCGGCAACATTACCTACTCCTTCCTTATAGGCTGTTTTTACACCTTCTTCTGTATACTTTCCATTGTAATCATTCCACTTTATTTTTGATTTTACAAATTGGAATATCAATGCAGCTTTTTCATAATTGGTTTTGGCTGCAGCTATAATAGGAGTTAAATCGTTTTTATAATATCCTGTTTTTTTAAGCTCTTCTCCAAAACTTTTAGAATCATAAATGTTTTTACAAACATCTACCCAATTGGTAGCATAGTTTTTATACATTGATTGTGGGAATCGAGTACCTGAAAGTTCAAATTCCATTCCACCTCTATAGTTATTAATAACTCCAGCGTATGGTTCTCTATCGTTTAAAGCAGGAATATTTTTTTTATTAAAAGTATATATCTTTTGGGTGTATCCTAAATTACCTCTTGCCCCAAAGTTAATTTGATCTCTTTGACTAGCTTCTTTTAAAGGAACATTAAAGTATCCTCTAGAAGTTTTGTTAAAAAGAAAATACTCTGGAATTTTTACAGTGTAATCTAGATTGATTACGGGTATTCCATATTGGAAATTCAAAGGTTTAATACTCCAAAAAGGCGATTTTAAGGTGTATTTTACATCAATTACACTTCCTTCTTTAACATTTGGGAAGGTAATTTTTTTCTGACCTCTGTACTTGTTTAAACGCTCATCAAAAATATCTTTTTTAGATAATTTTAGTTTAGCAACATCGTTGTCTTCTAGGTTAAATGTATAGGCTTTTAAACCGTTTATTTCCTGTCTTTTACCTGTTTTTGGTTTGTAGTAGTTTATTTTTTTAGTAGCATAATCAAGACCTTCTTTTGTGTAAATTTTAATACGCTCGTGGTACTCGGTTACCACAATAAATCCTTCGTTTAGATCGTATTTGAAAGATGTTTTTCTTTTTTTTAGTAAGTAGGCTGCGTCTGCAGTAGAATCAAGTGGGTAAAATTTTTCTTCCACTTCTTGTTTTGAAACTTTTCCAAATTTCATTTCTTGGGCTTTACTTGTTATAGCAAACAGTAAAGTGAAAATGATTAATACGTTTTTCATAGTAATTATTATTGTTTGATTAATTCTGTTCTTAAATTATCGTATTTAGCTACGGTTTTTCTAAATTTTCTATAAGCTTTGTAATCTTCTTTTGGGTAAACACCTTTTTTTAATGAAAATTCACGTGTGTATTTAATAGTATTCTCATCAGTTTTTTCAAAAGATAAGGCGTATACACCAAATTTGTTAGTTATGTTCTTATTTTCAGGTAATCCATTAATTGTATAGCCTTCTGGAATGGTAAAGGTGAACTCATCTTTGTCGGTAAACCCTCTGTCTATTTCTAATGGTCTTTGTCTTTTTCTATATTTTTTAGGAACTCCAGTTACTCTATTAAAAACATTCAATTTAAACAAGTAACTGCTATCCTTTGCAGTTGCAAAGCTTTCTATTGAGACATTTAATTTTTCGGTAAACTCAATTTTTTCTTTGTTGTTCGTATGTTTAATACTATTAAGCGTTAAATTGTTGTTGTAGTCCCAAACATAGTTTTTATAATACTTTTCTAGTCTGTCTTTTGTATACGATTCTATTTGGTATTTTTGATCATATTGAGTTCCGTATGATTTTCTTTCAACAGATGCTCTAATGTTTTCGTTTGGTAGTAATTCAATGTTTGCTTTAACAGTTTGTAGGTTGTCTTTGTTAATATAAACAGGTGTTCTTTTGATTACACCTCCTTCTGGAGTTACTACTAATACATCTCTATCATCGGTAAAATCACCTAAAAAACCAAAAGGCATGGTTTGGCTGGTGCATTCTAACCAAACATCATTTTCTCCGTTAGGAATGTATAAAATCATATGATTCCCTTGAAGAGAAGTAAAGTTTTTGTCTATGTTTTGTTTATTCTTAGCGTAAACAATAACGTGGTGTGATTCAACACCAACCGCTTTTAATAAGGCTTGAGTGTAATTGGTTAATCCTTTACAATCACCATATCCAACTGCATCTACTTTATTGGCAGCAATAGGTTCCCAACCACCAATGTCTACCTGTACACTAATGTATCTTGTTTTACTTTGTACGTAGTCATAAATAATTTTGGCTTTTTCAATTGGATCTTCTACATTTTTCACTAAATCTTTTGCTTTAGCAACTGTTGCAGGAGTCAATTCATTTCTTCCTTGAATTAGGTTGTTGTACATCCACAAACCAAAGTCTTTCCAGTTCTTAGCATTCCCTTTAACTCCTTTCAAACTAAAAGAGTCGAAAGATACTGAGACATTAGGAACTAGATCATCAAAGTTAACCGTGTATCCTTCTGGTTTTATAGCTTCTTGATTGGTCAGTGTATAATGTATAGTGTTGGCAGAAGATAAGTTTTCGATATTATAACCTTTTAATTGTTTTTCTCTTTTTCGAAAAGAAATGTTTGTTGGGTTGTTGATAATATAACTGCTTTTTTCAACTGCTAGATTATAACTTTCAATGGGAAACCATTTAGGAATAAATCCTGTAGAAGAGTTTTTATATTCAGATTCAAATACAACGGTGTATGGATATGAGGTAGGTGTATATTCTAGATATTTTACTCTCGAATCGGAATATAAAGTACCACCACTAATGGCACTTACATCTTGAAAATCTCCTTTTGAATATTTCTTTATCTTTTTACCTAAAGCGTCATAAATTATAGCAGAAAGTTTAGTGATTTTTGTGTCGTCATTATAATGTTCATAGGCATTCACATGAGTTTTTCCTTGTTCATTATAAACAGTAATAATTCTTAATTGTTTAACAACCATTTTGTCTACTCCTTCAACGGTAATAGTTAGCTCATTATTTCTAATAATGGCATCTGCATTTTCTATAAGTTCTTGGGGTACTGTAAGTGAGGATAGATTTTGTTGCTCCTGAGCTAATATATTAACAGATAGCAACAACGCCATCATAAAAACGACGGGGTTTAGTTTTTTCATGCAATTATTTCATTTTAGTTTTCAGCAAACAAAAATAAAAAAAAAGATAAAACCATAAAGTATCAAGCCCTTATAAAATTTTTTGCTGATTCTTATAAAAAGAATCGGCTTGTAATTTCATTAAATTTCGTGCCATTTTCTGTTTGTAATTGTAAATTTCTTCTTCGGTTTTTAAATCGGAATATATTTTATTGTTTAAATCAATATCAGTTTGCAATAATGCTTCTCGTTGATGTACTTGTTGTTGAATCCATGTTTTAGCTAAAGATTCTTGATTCTCAAACTTGAAATCATATTCGCTTTTTGAACTAATTAGTTTTGCAAAAATAGGAGCAGTTTCAATAGCTAAAAACAATAAAAAAATAAAGAATGAAGGTAGCCATGGTAACTTGTTTAAAGCATTTACACGAGCCATGAGTCCGTCAAAATTAGAAATAATTGGTTGGGTTTTAGATTCTGAATCTTTTTGTTGTTGTATTAAATTAGCAATAGCCTCTTCTTTTACTTTGATTTTTGCTCCATTGTCGGTTTTTAATTGTGCTAATTCTTTTAAAGCAGCATCGTGTTTGTCTCTTTTCTCTTTGTAAACTGGACCTTTTCCAATAAGTTTGGTCCCTTTTCGTCCTTCTGCTTCTGCTATATAAGTTTCGTATAAAGTATTTACTTCGGTTTCCTTGGTGTCGATTTCATTTTTTAAAGATGAAATTTCTGTATTTAACGCAGTTATTTCAGGTGTAAACTGTTGCGCTATTTGTGCCTTATTATCTAAGGTCATTTGATTCTTTTCGGTGAGTAATACCTGGTTTATTTCCTTTTCAAATATTTTAAGTTCTAATGGTTTTGAAATGACTACCGCAATAATCATAGCAAGTAATAAACGCGGAATTACCTGAACAATTTCTTGTCTTTTTTTATCTCTTTTTTTTATGGTAGAAACAATAAAACGATCGAGATTAAAAATGAGTAACCCCCATAGAATCCCAAAAAAGATTGCAGTATAAATATTATCAAAAACAGTGTAAAGTGCATAACTACAGGCAATGGCTGCCATTAAAGCTGTAAAGAAAACGGTTGCGCCAATACCGGCATACTTGTTCTGCTCTCCGTTGGAACAATTTTTAATTAAATCTTGGTCCACACCCGAGCATAGGAGGAAAAAATCTTTGATCATGTAAAATAAGCTTATACTGTAAGAACGAGTATTTTAAAAAAATGTTACAAAAAAGCCTCACATTGTGAGGCTTTTAACATAATTTTATTTTTTACTTATTAGGTATATGGATTTTGAGTTGTCTTTATTTCTCTTTACAGAAATGCTTGTAATGTCATCAGAATTCATTTTTTCTAGAGCTAGTTTGCTAATTTTTTTCTCATCTAAATAATAACTAATGTTTTCATTAGAGTTTTGAAATAAATTTAAAACCTCATTGTTAGATGGTTTTTGTTTGTTTTTATAAACCAAACCTTTGTCAACAGCTTTTTTAGTAACAAATTTTATTACTTTTTTCCCTTGGTCTTCTTGAGTTGAAATTTGCAATAATTTTTCTTTTTTTACTAACCTTAGAGCTTTTTTGTAGCTTACCTTTTTGTTATTAAAATAAAAGGTGGCTTTTTTGTGTTTTTTGACGTATTCTTCTGGTCTGATTCTACGTGGCGGTGGAGGAATGTTAGTAACATCTCCTTTTTTTACCTTAGGGAAACCTGCTTTTGGCGGTGGAGGCGGTAGGTGCACTCTTCTAAACTCACCAGCTACCTCAGTGTCTTTAGAAGTATTGCTAGAATTTTGATTAGGAGCAGTGTTGTTTGATTGTGTTTGTTTTTGATTAATAACCTTACCTTCTTTGGTGACCAATTGCCCCCAGCGATTAAAATATTTAGTTCCGTTTTTATCTTTTATAAAATACAGGGTTTGGTTGTTAACATAATGCCAGCCTTTTTTTGGTTTTTCAGGACTTTTTACCTGAGTGGTTTTTGCTTCCTTAGTCTTTTTCAAAGGCTTAGGAGCCTTTGCTTTCTTTTGTGTTTTATTTGGAACCTCAATTACCTCAACTTCTACTGGTTCGGCAACTTTTACTCTTTTAGCTACTTTAGTTCCTTTTATTTTTGCTTTTGGTACTGGCGGAGGTGGAATCATTTTCTTTTCTTCTTCCGTTAGCTCAGAAATTTTCTTAGAAACAACGGTCCCATCTTTTGCTGTATACGTAAAATATCCTTTCTTACGATTTACAATTTTTTTCACTTTAGGAATAGAATCTGTTATAGCTATACTTGGTTGTGTTTCTTTTAGATTTACACTTTTATTATCAAGCATTTCTTCTTTCGAAGTTTCAATCTTTGCGTCATGTTTTTCAACACGTTCTGCAAAAACGTAAAGACTTCCCATGAGTAACGGTATTACCGCTATTTTTTTTAGCCAATTATTGACTTTCGATGTTTTAGTAGTCATCATAACTAATCGTTTTTTTGTTAATGAATAATTCAAATTACTGGCCAAGTAATAGTCGTTGTTCCAAGCAGCTTTATTCAGTAATAAATATTGATACTCAGAAATATTTTTATAAGAATTAATTACTTTTTCATCAGCAATAAATTCATGGTTTAATTGAATAGATCTTTTTAAGAAATAGAATAATGGATTGAACCAAAACACAATTTTCAAGACTTCAATAAGTAATACGTCAAAAGTGTGCTTTTGCGTTGCATGTGTGAGTTCATGCGTAAACAATTCGTCTTCTATTTTATGTGAGTTGTATTCGTTTTTATTAATGAAAATGTAATTCCAAAAAGTATGCGGACTAATTGTATCTTCTACCAATACTAATATTGCTCTCTCCACTTTAAGTTTTGTGTTGGTACGAACTTTTCTAAAGATTTTAAAAAGGTTTATTCCAAAACGAATACTTAGCAACAGTGAAACAATAACAGAAACACCTAAAGCGATATTCCAATAGTTTAGAGTGTCGTTTTGAGTAATCTCTTCTACTGTAAGAATTACGGGCTCATTTGCTGTCAATGGAATTTCTATAACTTCCGATGCGGGGATTTGAATATAAATAATAAACAAAGGAGCTAAGAACGAAAATAATACACTTCCTAGTAAATAAAAGCGATTGAACTGATGCATTTTTTCACGTTCTAAAACCAAATGGTAAAACGCTAGTAAGAATGCTAAACAACATGCCGATTTTAATAAATACGCGATCATTTCTTTTGTTGCTCTATTTGATTATCAATTAATTTTTTTAATTCTTCTAATTCGGTTACGGTTAAATTCGTTTCAGAAGTAAAGAATGATGCAAACTGACTCGCAGAGTTGTTAAAGAAATTCTTGATTAATCCGTTAACATGCTTAGAGAAATAATCTGATTTCTTAACTAAAGGAAAGTACTCTCTAGATTTTCCGTATAGCTTATAATCAACAAAACCTTTGTCTTTCATCCTTTTTAATAAGGTAGCAACAGTAGTTGTTGCTGGTTTTGGTTCTGGAAATTCAGCCAATAAATCTTTCATAAAGGCTTTGTTTAATTTCCATAACAATTGCATTACTTGCTCTTCGGTTTTTGATAACTGCATTTCTACATGTTTAGAATTTACTCTACAAATGTAGAAATAAATTTTGATTCTACAAATGTAGAGCAATTAAAAAATGATATTTTTTATTTTTGAAGAAAATTTAAAAAGATGAAAAGACTTTTTTTTCTACTGTTTTTAGTACAAACTTCAGTGTTTGCTCAACAGAAGTTTGAGAGAGAATACCGTGTAGATACGGTTAAAGTACCTAAACTTTCGAAGCATATTATAAAAATGTGGGGATTTAAGGAAAAGATTAAGTGGTATGCAGAGGAAAGTCAAGACGGAAAAACCTTTGAAGCGAAGGTGTGTTATAAAAAGAGAAAACATAGTATTGAGTTTTCAGAAAAGGGAGAAATTATTGATGTAGAAATCAAAGTGAAATTTTCTGAGTTGGATAAGGAAGTACAGCTGAAAATTAGAAAAACCTTAGGAGAGCGATTTAGAAAATTTAAAATCAAAAAAACGCAAATTCAATATACTGGCGATGAAAGCGCAATGTATACAGCAGTTTTTGATTTAGAAACCCATCATGAAAAATCATTGCCTTTATATGAACTAATTGTAAAAGGAAAAGTAAAAAAGAGCTATGTGAAATATGAGTTCTTATTCGATAGTAAAGGAAGCATTATGAAAGAATTGCAGTTTGCTCCTCAAAACACAGATAATTTAGAGTTTTAGTATGGTGAAAAAATTATTATTAGTACTTTTTTTAGGAGGGAGTTTTGTGGGGAATTGTCAGTCAAGTTTTACAGGAGGTTGGTTACCAAAAGTAAATGCATCATTAAAATTATCGGATAAGACAAAATGGGTAAACAGTATTGAAGCAAGAGAAGTGATATATAAAGATGACTTTCAGTTTACGCATAACTTAGTAGATATTTCTACCATTTTTTCAATGAAAACGGATTTGAATCAATCTGTAAATGTTGGGTATATTCTTCGCTTTAAAGAAGGAGAAACTATACACCGCTTATTACAGCATTTTAATATAGTTCAAAATTTTGATGGATTAAAACTCGCTCATCGTTTTGGAATGGAGCAGTTTTTTCAAACGCATGTAACTCCACAATTTAGGACTCGTTATAGAGTTACCTTACAAAAAGCATTGAGCGGTGAAAAAGTAGATGTAAAAGAATGGTATATCAAACTTTCTAATGAATATTTATATCAATTTAACGAAGAAGATTTAGAGGTACGTTTATCTCCTTATTTAGGATATCAATTGAGTAAGAAGGATAAACTTGAATTTGGTTTAGACTATCGCTTAGGAAAATTGTTAGATAGTTCTCAAAAAAACTCACTGTGGTTTAGAACTACATGGTATATCGTGTTGTAATGTACTTTTTTAATTATAAAACAAAAGTCGCTCCTAAGAGCGACTTTCTAGTTAACTAAACAAACCTATTTACATCGATTTGATGATTTTTAAAGTTTTGTTTTTGTGGTTAGATTGAAACTTAACAAAATACACTCCAGTAGCCTTAATTTGTTCTCCGACAGTTATTTTTATTGGGTTTTTAAGATAATTCTTAGAATAGATTTGCTTTCCTGTGATGTCAAAAATATCTAATTTGAAACCTGTATTCCCTAAAGAACTTACATCGATAGTTGCTCGATGATTAAAAGGATTTGGATACGATTTTATCATAGGTAAATTATGATTACTAACGTTTTCAGAGTTGTTCGTTTTATTTTGTTCTGTTGGTCTTTTAGTAGTAAGCCCTTCTCCTGCCATTGTATTGTAGGCATAGTCTTTAAAAGTTATAGAAGAACCATTACTAGAAACGGTTACATAGAACCAACCATAATGTGTATTGTTGTTTAGTGTATAACTAAATCCGATATATCCAGATTTACCATTCCAGCTGGTATGGCTTGCCGAACTAACAGTGAAAGAATGGGAATCACTTCTCAAATTACTGTTAGCATCAATTATAACACCATCTGAGATAAATGAAACATTACTTGTCGTATTTTCACAAACAACATTTTTACCATAGGATACGAGTCTAACAGCACCTCCTGAATACCATGGTCCGAAATATTTTTCATCTGCTTCTTCAATTTGGAAAGGATTCCATGTATTTCCTGAGTTTATCGTAACATCTGCCATATCTACATATACAACATTTCCATCATTTGGAGGGTTGGTGTTTGTAGTAGTAACACTAATGCTTTGACTAGAGTCAGATTGATTTCCAGCAGCATCATTTGCTCTTACATAAAATGAGTAAGTAGTATTTGCTGTTAAGTTTGAAACATCAAAAGAGTTTGTCGTAGCATTACCTATTACGGTAGTATTTCTATACACCGTATAGCTTGTTACGGCTATGTTATCTGTAGATGGATTCCAGTTTAAACTAAGAGAGGTGTTTGAAATATTAGAAGCTACTAATCCTGAAGGAATAGTTGGTGCTTGTGTGTCTGCAGTTGAACTTCCGATTATGATAGTATAATCTTCTACTTCTCCTAAGTAAGTGTCTGTTCCACAAGGTGTAATTTTAGAAGCACTTCCATATCCTGCTCTTACTCTCATTCTTAATGAACTTCCTGCTATTAATCCACTTGGAGCGGTGATATTTGTATTATAAGGTCCTGCAGCAAATTTAGAATACACATTTTCACCGGCATCTTCAAAATTTCCATTGTTATTCCAGTCAATCCATACCCCAACAGCATTATATGTCCAATGCTCGTTGTTTAGGTTAATTGTTAAGGCTGTGGTGTCTCCAGAACTTATTGTATTGGAAAGATTGGTGTGATTAGCATACGGAGTATGCCCTGTAGTGTTGTTGATATCTCCAAATTCTACTTTTGTAATATGTAAGCCACTTTGATCATTTGAGGCATCACAATACGTTGGAGTCGGATTTGTGTTGTTTAGAGTAGTTGCATCAATTGTGTTACTTAAAGAAGATTGATTTCCTGCAGCGTCATTGGCTCTTACAGAGAAAGTATACTGAGTATTTGCCGTTAAATTGTTTACAGAGAACGTAGTGTTCGCTGAAGTTCCAATACTGGTATTGTCTTGGAAAATGGTATAGCTTGTTACAGCAACATTATCTGTAGCAGCAGTCCAATTTAAGTCAACACTTGTTGTTGTGATATTTGAAGCTGAAAGATTAGATGGGGCAGTAGGAGCCTGAGTATCGGTTTCTGCTAAAGTAGTAATGTTTGCTTGATTGCTTTCTGCGGAAGTGTTTCCAGCGGCATCTTTTGCTTTTACGGTAAAAGAGTATCCTGTATTTGCACTAAGTCCACTAACATTAAAAGATGTAGAGTTTGTTACCCCTAAACTTAAACTTCCTCTAAATACTTCATAATTGGTAACTCCAATATTATCGGTTGATGCTGTCCAGTTTAAAGTTACAGAGGTTGTAGTAATATCAGAAGCTACAAGATTCGTAGGAGCAGAAGGAGCTTCGGTATCAGTAGTACCTCCATCAAAATTAATGGTAAAGTTTACTGTTTGAGTAGCATTGACATCATTACATCCATTGGTGCTCGTTACCGTTGCAGTATACATTCCTTGATGTAAGTTTTGCTTAGCATCATCGGTAATTTCAATAGTATTCGCATTGGAAGTAAAATTATTCGGCCCCGTCCAAGCGATTGTTCCATTGAATAAACTTTGTGGGATTTTTAAACGAATACCATCTCCTTCATTAATAGTTAATGAATTATTAGATGCATTGGTAAATACGGCATTGTTTAATTGGTATTGAATTTTGTTAGATAAGTCTTCAATTCCTACTTTTACAAGAATGGTAGTTTCAGAATAGCATTGACCATTTGAATATTCGATTTTATAGATTCCTTCATCAGATGCTGAAAGATTGTTTAAAGCCCAAAATACATTTCCATCGGTAGTGGTATCTATAGTTCCGTTTGGGTAGATAAGTTTTAAGTACTGGGTTTCTAATGAATTTGTAGTACCAAGTGCAATATTATCTCCAGTACATGCAAATATGGTGTTGCTTCTAGACCAGTTATTGCCGTTATCTCTAACAAATGCATCTAGTGCACTTTTTTTAGGACGAATAAACAAGTCTACCGATCCAGAGCAAGAGGCAGGATCATTCCAAGTAATCGTATATTTCCCATATTGTTGTTCGGTTAAGCTGGCAAATTCAAATCCAGTGCCTAAATCAGGAGTATCATCAAAGAAATTGTTAGGTCCAGTAATAGTTACATTTTGAAGACCTATGTTTTGCATTCCTAAATGTACTTTTTCTCCAACACAAGCTTCTACAAAATCTCTTTGAACCCAACTGTTGTTCAATGCAACCCATGGAGTTAATTTATTTTCGGTAATAACTTCTACTTGTGTTGTATAACTACATCCTCCTAAATCATAAATTAGGGTGTATACTCCAGCGTTGGCTGTTGTAATATTATTAAAAGTCCAGGTACCATCGTTGTCTGGAGTTGTGTGTAAATTTCCGTTAGGTAATCGCAAAGATTTTGCTCCTAGTAAACCTGAAGGCGTAGCAATATTAATATTTGAACCAGGACAAGCCTTAATTTGATTGCCACTATACCAAGCTAAATCGTTTATTTTTAACCATGAAACTAAATTAAATCCTACATTTAATTGAACAACACCAAAACCAACATCTCCATTGGTGTTTTCGTATTTTATCAAGTAGGTTCCAGCATCACTTTCCTGAGCATTATTAATATTCCAATAGGTACTTCCGTCTGGAGTTTTATCTTTTGTTCCGTTAGGAGCAATTAAAGTTACATTTTGTAAACCAACGTTTTGCATTCCTATTTTAACATTGGTTCCTGGGCATACCGTAATGGAAGTTGTGTTTTCCTCCCATGAGTTTCCATCATGCATTCTTGGAGTTACAGCTAAACTTCCTCCAGTACCTGTAGCAACCAAGTTGGCGTTTTGCCATAATGGAAAACGTGCTGAATGATTTAAAGCAGCATACATTCTATCGGTTTGTCCTTTGGTAAACATTTTAGCACATCCACCAGAAGAATCATAACCCATATAGTTTTCATAATTGATTAAAGAATCTCCACAATCTGTAGCTCCTACCATACATCCATCATCGTTAGATGCTTTGTCTTCTTGTGGAGTATCCTCTACAAAATCTTGTGTTAAGCTACTACATCCTCCTTCAAAAGTGTGTAATAGATTTAGCCAATGCCCAAATTCATGCGTTAAAATAGAAGCGAACTCGTCATCGGTATTGCCTTTTAAATAACGACCGTTGTAAACAACTCTTGCTCTGTTTGAATCAGAATCGGTTTTACTTGGATACCATGCAATTCCGGAGTTGTTGTCTTTTCCGTCATCATGAATATCTGCAGTAATATATACATTCATGTATTTATAATTATCCCAAGCATCTCGTGTAACAATGGGACTATTATAGTTTCCTTGTCCACCGGCAGCTGCATGGTCGATGATTCCATTGGTAGGATTTCCACTTGGATCTATTGCAGCCAGTTTAAAAGTGATGTTTGTTTTGGATTTTCTTCCTTCAAACAAAGGGTCAACAGTATCAAAATCAGGATTCAACCCTTGAAAATCTTCATTCACCATATTCAATGAATTAATAATTTTTTCGTTGGTTACAGTACTTCCGTTTTGGGTTCTTCCATAAATATGAAAAACTACTGGAATGATAATTTGTGGAGCGGCTGATTTTCCTTGTAAAGTACTTTGGGGTTGTTTGTAGTTTTTTGTAAAATTGTTGAGGTTTAAAAACTCCTGATACTTTTCGGGGTATTTTTTAAAATGTGCATTCATCACTTTTGAAGTGGTACAAACACCCTCTTTTTGTTGCGCTATACTGATTGTAGAAAAGCTTAAAAAGACTACTGTTAGTAAAGTAATTATTTTTTTCATTTTTAAAATATTTTTATTTAAAAATGATTTTCAATGGTTTAAATGTATTTTTTTGTAGTTTTTGTTATTGAAAATCAAAATATTTAACGATACTAATGAAAATTAGTTAACAATATTTTAACATGGATAGGATTGTATAGAATGTGGATAATTTCGGAATGAATTTGACTAAAGTGGTTAATAAACTATAAGTTGAAAATGGCAAATATTCGTTTTTTGGATGTATGTTTTTAAAAATAAAAACTCACTATCTTTCAAGTAGATAGTGAGCTTTTTTATAGGTTGAATATGATTAAATTTCTATACTCTATTTAGATAATTCTGTAAAATATTGATAGAAATATGGAATAGTTTCAATTCCTTTTAAGTAATTCCATACCCCAAAATGTTCGTTTGGTGAATGAATTGCATCAGAATTTAATCCGAATCCCATTAAAATCGTCTTACTTTTTAACTCCTGTTCAAATAGAGCTACAATTGGAATACTACCTCCACTTCTTTGTGGTATTGGTGTTACTCCAAAAGTTTCTTGATATGCTTTACTTGCAGCTTGATAACCAATATTATCAATTGGTGTTACATATCCTTGTCCACCATGATGAGGTGTTACTTTTACTTTCACCGATTTAGGAGCAATACTTTCAAAATGCTTTTTGAACAATTCGGTAATTTCTTCCCAATCTTGATTTGGAACTAAACGCATTGAAATTTTAGCATATGCTTTTGATGCTATTACCGTTTTGGCCCCTTCACCAATATAACCTCCCCAAATTCCATTAACATCTAAAGTAGGACGAATAGAATTTCGTTCATTGGTAGTATAACCTGCTTCTCCATATACATCATCAATATCTAAAGCATTTTTATAGTCTTCTAAAGAAAATGGAGCCTTAGCCATTTCATCACGTTCTTCACGAGATAACTCTTCTACCTTGTCGTAAAACCCTGGAATAGTAATATGATTGTTTTCATCATGTAAAGATGCAATCATTTTATTTAACACATTAATTGGATTCGCCACAGCTCCTCCGTATAATCCTGAGTGTAAATCTCTGTTAGGTCCAGTTACTTCAACTTCTACATAACTCAATCCACGTAAACCTGTAGTAATTGATGGAATATCATTAGCAATCATTCCTGTATCGGAAATTAAAATCACGTCGTTTGCTAATTTCTCCTTGTTTCTAGGAACAAACCAAGCTAAACTTTCAGAACCTACTTCTTCTTCTCCTTCAATCATAAACTTTACGTTACATGGTAAGTTCCCAGTTTGGGTCATATATTCTAAAGCTTTTACGTGCATATACATTTGTCCTTTATCATCACAAGCACCACGTGCAAAAATTGCTCCCTCAGGGTGAATGTCGGTTTTTTTAATTACCGGCTCAAAAGGAGGTGAAGTCCATAAATCAATTGGATCTGCAGGTTGCACATCGTAATGACCGTATACTAAAACTGTTGGTAAATTCGGATCAATAATTTTTTCACCGTATACAATTGGGTATCCTGGTGTTTCACAGATTTCTACTTTATCACAACCAGCTTTTTCTAAGCTTTCTTTGATGGCATCTGCTGTATTTAATACATCTTGATTGTAGGCTGGGTCTGCACTAATTGATGGGATTTTTAATAAATCGACCAATTCGTTGATAAAACGTTGTTTGTTTTTTTCTATATAAGATTGAATGGTTTCCATTATGTAAGTGTAAAATGAATGTTATGCGAATTTAATTTTTTTTTTACACATTCCTTTTGCTTTGAGTGAATTAGTGATAAAGATGGGTTAAATTACTAGAAAAATAAATTAAAAAGACCAGTAGCTACTTGATATTGAAAGGAATAGTAATAGCAATGAAAAAAAATAACTCTTTTGTAGTTTTTGCCTATGAAATTTGATTTGTTTGTGTATATTTGCAGGCACAATTCAAAAACACGCGGGTGTGGTGGAATTGGTAGACACGCTAGACTTAGGATCTAGTGCCGTGAGGCGTGGGGGTTCGACTCCCTTCACCCGTACTAATTGAAAGTGAACGTTTTAGATCAATTCTAAAGCGTTTTTTTTATGCTTTTTTTGAGATTAATTTGTATGTACACAGGTTTGTACATAGAAACTACTTTTTCAATTTGGTAAATCTCTTTAAAAATAAGGGGTTGATGGTGTAAGGCACGCTAGATTTTCACTGTTTTTTTTGTGATGACACGTTAGATTGTGATGTTTGAATTTAACGGTATTTTTGGATTAGATTTTTTAGGCGTTAATTGGTTATAAATTGCTGTCATAAGTATTTTATCCAAAATTCAGACCTACAGGTAAAGTTTTTGAATTAAAAGGATAGAATATTGGCATGGTTCCATCTAAACTTCCATTTTTATCAATCCAAGTTTGTCTAATGTTTTTAAACAAGTCTCTTCGTAGGGGAATTAGTGCATTTGGGTTATGGAATATATTAACTGCTTCATTCCAATCTTCTTTTATATCTCCTGGAATTATAGATTGTGCAAACTTTACAGGTTTAGCGCTTGGATTTGGATCGAATGCTAAACCAGCTCTTTCCATTATAATTAATTCATCAGAAATTCCACTCTGATAACCCATTCTATTAAATTTATGTAAATCACTATTGTTAGTAAATATAACTGCACTAATATTTTCAGTATTTGGTAATGAAAAAAAGTTAGGTGGAATTTCTTTTTCTCCAAATTTATGATTTTCAGTTCTAACTATTTTTTTAGGGATATGAGGTTCTTCTTCTGATTTTGATTCATAAGTTAGACCATATAAATATTCAATTATTTTGGCATCGGGTAGAAAATTCGCCAAATAATTGTGAGCTGGTGTTATCGCTAAAACTAATGGTTTTCCCTTAACCCAATCAAGTTCCCAGTATTTTTTCTGTAGTTTAGAATATAATACACTTCCCATTCGCATAATGTAATGCTCAATTAATTCTTTCTGTACTTCTAAATCATTGTTTTTTTCAGCTTCGAGAATAAATTCTTGGGTAAATTTTTCTTCGGGTACTTCATTAGATAAACTTGCTTCTACAAAGAAATCGAATCCATCTTTTTCAACGTGAAAATCTGGGCGATTATAAGAATTGTCGAAGCTAAAACCATTTTCTTTAAAAAACTTGAATAGAAAAATTTCCCAAAGTCTTGAATTGAAACCTGTAGTTTGAAATTGTTGGATAAAGTTTCCATCATTATCTTCCATTTCGGATAATATTTCTTCGATTAAAAGTTTGGCAGGGTCAAGTTGTTTACCTGTTTGTAGTAGCTTAAAATCTGGGTTTAACTTTTCCTCAGAGACGATGTTTTTAAATATTTCTTTCATTTTTTAGTATTATGACAACAGTTTTTATATACGTTGTTAGCCACTGGCTTTTTACTTTCCGCCAAATATTTTTCCTGCTATATCGTTGGGCATTGTTGGACCAGAGTCATCTTTTAGTAATCCTGTATCTGCTCTACTGAACAAGGATTGCATAATTAAATTCTTGTCTTTTTCATCAACTGCATTATCTTTTATTAGAGCTAGATAAACATAGGTAAGTTGCTCTCTTTCCTCAGCATCTCTAGCCAAATGGAATGAACTAAATGCAACTTTATTCAACGCTCTTATACCAAAAGCTAGAAATGAAATAAATGTGATATAAACAACTGACCATTTTATTGCTTGTGCATTGCCTTTTATGAAACTTAATAGCATTCCTTCTGGTGTTAGCCATAACAAAAGATATAAAGTAACACAAGCGAAGGCAACAATTCCAATTAGCCAATGGATAGCTTGCCAACCTTCTTTTTTCAAATCAGTCGCTCTAGTTTTCCAATATTCAGCTGGTTTTTTTAATCTTAAAAGTTCTTCGTAAGTGTGTTCAAGGTCAGATACTTTCTTTTTTGCACCTAGTTCTTTTTCTGTACCGTCGAACCAATCATTAAAAATGGACTCTTTATTGGATTTGAAATTGTCGAATTCTGTTTTAACTCCAATGATTTTATTTTCTTCATTTCCCTCAAACCAATCTGTGAAAAGTTGCTCCTTTTCGTTTTTTAGATTGTCAATTCTTTTAAGATGATTAACCAAATCTCTTTCTGTATCACTTAATTGATTTTTAAAATCCGTTTTAAGTTTACTTAGAGAAGCTCTTTCCTTTTTTCTTCTTTCTGTTATTCCTGTCTTATCCTTTAGTTCAAATTCATAAGCTAGTAGACTTCCAATAAAGGTATTTATATCATTTAGATTATTATTTTTTCTTATCAGATAGTTAAAAGCTCCATTAGCTGAATTTGGTAGGCGTTCCGACAAATCAATTAGAAATTTTGTATAAACTGAATCAAATGTGAAGTAATTATTGTTACTCTGCAATTGTGATTGTTCTGTCCTCCAAATATTGTTTAATTGTACCTCATTATGGCTGTAATAGAGATTGACAAAATTTTCAATTCTTATTTTTAGATTTGTAAAATGTTGTTTTGAAGAATTAAGGACGTTTGGAATAGATGAATATTCTTTCCATCCATTTTCTTGCTTTGATAAGAATCTATGAATAGAACTTAATCCTTTAAATGATTCTTCAAATTCTATGTGAGGATATCGAATTGTAATTTCAACCGAATTGAACCAATCTTTTTCTGGTGATTCAGCTATTTTCTTTCTTATTTCGGTTGTTGTCATATTTTGGTTTTTAGCTTGTGGCTAACTTGTTTATAGATGCATAAAATACATCTTAATACACCCAGTAGATGCATAGTCGATATAAATTGTGCTTTTATACTTTTTTTAAAGGGTGGCTTAAATGTAAAAAGATTAAAAAAGTTAACTATGTGGGAAACCGTAATTAAAGTAAGGTTTTACCTTACTTTTCTCATTTGAAATAGTATATTTGATTAACACCTGTAATACACACCCGCACTGTGTTTGAATAAATTAAATAAAATATTAATCAGAGTCATTTTATCTTTTAAAGCTTTGTAAAAACAGGTTTGTTCGGTAAGCAGGTGTTTTTTTTAATGGAAAATTGTACATAGCTTTGTACATAGAATATATTAATTTGAGTCATTTTTAAAAACTCAAAGTTTTGTAAATCAGAAGTTAATAAAACGGGAAGATAAGAGTTTTAAACTTAGGATCTAGTGCCGTGAGGCGTGGGGGTTCGACTCCCTTCACCCGTACTAAAAGAAAAAACCGAGATTTATAAATCTCGGTTTTTTCTTTTATTGAGCACAACATAAGTACAACGCTTTTGAAAACTTAATTGAATCAAAAAAACAGTGCTATTTTTCTATTTTGTTAAAAATGGGTTTGACAAAAAAAGGATTTAAAATTGTGTGACTAAGCTTCTAGTTTTTGATTGTAGAAGTTGATGCTAAATGAATAATATTGACTTAATTAATAGTATATCAGAATTAAAGCGTTACCTTTACGAGGTTCGAGTTGGACAACCTTTTGATTTTAAGGTGTTATTTTGAAATAACTTTCTGAGCTTTCTCTTTATTTTATTCCATCATTAACTTTATTTTTTTAAGTGTTTAGTAATAAACATGTTAGTATTTTCGTTTTATGGGGCTACTGATAGTTCTTCTTTAACGATTAAATAATAATTAAAAATATAGAAATGCAAGAAGGTACAGTAAAATTTTTCAACGATTCGAAAGGATTCGGATTTATAACTTCATCAGAATCTGGACAGGATATATTTGTTCATAATTCAGGATTAATTGATAACATTAATGAAGGCGATAAGGTCAAGTATGAGACTGAGAGAGGAAAAAAGGGAATGAATGCAGTTAATGTTGAAGTAGTAAGATAGAATCTTATAACAATATTTAAAATATTTCCAAAGACGTTTGGAAATTCTTTTTCATAGCAATTTCCCATTCAACTTTTGAGTGGGTTTTTTATGAGAAAAACTTAATACTATTTTTAATCTAAAACCAAAGAATTATTCCCAAGGAAGTAATTCAATAAACTTCTTTTATATACTAAGTTAAAAAAACGGCTTCATATATAAAATGTGTAAAATTTTAAATATGAGGCAGTTAAAAATATCAAAGCAAGTAACAAATAGAGAATCAAGATCTTTAGATAAATATTTACAAGATATTGGTAAGATAGAGTTAATAACTGCTGAAGAAGAAGTAGAATTAGCGCAAAGAATTAAATCTGGCGATATAGGAGCATTAGAAAAATTGGTTAGTGCAAACCTTAGGTTTGTGGTTTCAGTAGCTAAGCAATATCAAAATCAAGGATTAAATCTACCAGACCTCATAAATGAGGGTAATATTGGGTTAGTTAAAGCTGCTCAACGTTTTGATGAGACTAGAGGGTTTAAATTTATTTCTTATGCAGTATGGTGGATACGCCAATCAATACTTCAAGCCCTAGCTGAACAGTCTAGAATAGTAAGACTTCCTTTGAATAAGATAGGAAATATAAATAAGATTAATAAAGCTGTAGCTCGATTAGAGCAAGAAATAGAAAGAAAACCGTCAGCACAAGAAATATCTGCCGAGTTAGATATGACTATTACCGATGTTAAAGACTCTATTAAAATATCTGGAAGACATGTTTCAATGGATGCACCTTTAATTGAGGGTGAGAATTCTAATTTGTATGATATTTTAAATTCTGGAGAATTACCAAATTCAGATAAGGGCCTATTACTAGAGTCTCTGCAAATAGAAATACAAAGAGCATTAGACACGTTGTCACCGAGAGAGGCAATCGTTATAAGATTGTTTTATGGTTTAGGAGAAAATGATTCTATGAGTTTGACAGAGATAGGTGAAGAAATTGAATTAACCAGAGAAAGAGTAAGACAGATAAAAGAAAAGGCTATTAGGAGATTAAAATACAGATCTGATGCTTTAAAAGCATATTTAGGATAGAAATAATAACGAAAAATTAAATAATTATGTTAATAATTAAAATTAAAGAAGGAGAAAACATTGATAGGGCTATAAAACGTTATAGAAAAAAACATAGAAATGTTAAGTTGTTAAGAGAACTTAGAGATAGAAAGCAGTATAAAAAACCTTCTATACAAAAAAGAGAGCAACTTATAAAAGCGAAATATATCGAACAGCTTAAAATGAAAGAATAGAACCCTTATTAAATTAGGTTTTTATAACAAACAAATAGTAGGGTTTAACTCAGAATTTGGTTCTGTGAGGCATGGGAGTTCGACTCCCTTCACCCGTACTTTAAACAAATGCAATTAGCTTTTTTTAGTTAATTGCATTTTTTGTTTTTAAAGAGTTAAACATGCTTCTTCCTTTGACTTTTTAATATAACGGTAAATTAATTATTGCTAAGTATAACGTAATTTTAGAATTTGAATATGAAAGCTCATCATTTCAAAGAGGATTTCTGTAGTCAGTTTTTCTTCATTTTTCGGACAAAACAGTTGTTAAATTTATCTGTTTTTTAAAGTGTTTTGTTAAAATTTGATGTTTTAACATGGTTTTTGTTAAAATTTTACAGATGTAATTTTGTTAAAAAATGTTAACGCCCTACTAATTTTACTGACTTTGTTCTGTTTTTTATTTTTTTTTTTTTGAATGCATAAAAAGTGTATATTCGAAATCGTTAAAAAAACCCTTTAAAAATTATCATATTGATAATTCTTTAACTATTACTCAACTAAAAAGTTAATCTGGTGTTTTTTTTTCAAAAATTACTGCCTTCGGAAAAGGTGGTTAAGTATTAACTAATATTTTTAATTTTTTACAACATGAAAAGAATTTTTTTAACACTAGCTGTAGCGGCTGGAGTCTTAGTAGGCTGTCAAAACAATGCAGAAGACAAAGATGTCATTGACGTACAACAAACTGTAGTAGACATGAGCGATTGGAGTATTCCAACAAAGACTGACTTACAGTCTAGAGGACCATCTGATCAATGTCAATCTATGCAGGTTTTACAAAGACAAATCGAAGAGAACCCAGGATTATATAAGAAATTATATGATGTAGAGTACGCTACTAGAAAGTTTATCGCTGGAAAGAAAGGTGGTAACGGAAATGGAAATGGAAACGGTGGTGGAAACACTGGCGGTGGTGGTACCGGTGGTGGTGGAACTACTGATAACTTAGGAGTTATTAATATTCCAGTATATGTACATGTTGTTTATAGCAATTCTCAACAAAATATTAGTAATACACAAATTGCTTCTCAAATGACAGTTTTAAACGATGATTTTAGAAAGCAAAACTCTGATGCTAGTAATACACCAGCAGAATTCGCAGGTGTTGCAGCTGATTCAGAAATTACATTTACATTAGCAGGTACTTTTAGACATGCTAACTCTAGAGCTGAGTGGGGAACAAGTAATGCTGTAAAGCAAGCGTACCCACCAGTAACTCCACAAACTCACTTAAATATTTGGGTAGCTAACATTGGTGGAGGAATTTTAGGATATGCACAATTTCCAGGAGGATCTTTATCTACAGATGGTGTAGTATGTGCACCTCAGTATTTCGGAACTACAGGATATGTGGAAGCTCCATTTAACGGTGGTCGTACAATGACTCACGAAGTTGGACACTACTTAAACTTACGTCATATTTGGGGAGATGGAAGATGTCGTCAAGACGATTTTGTAGCTGATACACCAGCTTCTGATGCACCTAACTACGGTTGTCCTTCATACCCAACTGTAAACTGTCGTTCTAATGATATGACTATGAATTATATGGATTATACAAATGATGCATGTATGACGATGTTCTCACAAGGTCAAAAAGAAAGAATGCGTGCTATTTTCCAATCAGGAGGTGCTAGAGCTTCAATGATTAACTAAAAAATAGACATCATAGAAAACAAATTGAAAAGGAGCTACATTATGTAGCTCCTTCTCTTTTAGTTTGTATTTGTATCGGAAAAATTATTATTAAACTAATAGTTCATTTACAGCTCTTATAGCTGAATTTGCTGCTGAATGTACACTTCCCCAATCACTCCCATCTGTATAAGCTGTCCCTGCAAAAAATATTTTATTGTGTACCGACTTTCCTAATTCTCTCACTGTTCTCCAACTTTCATGGTCATATACATAGGCACCATTAATAAAAGGTTCTTTATTCCAGTTTTGCGAAATATGTTTTATATAGTTTGAAGAAGCTTTACCATCAAATATTTCATCAAGTTCATTTAATATGTATTTAATTAATTCAGAATCTGATAATTGTTTATAAGGAAGTGTTCCTGAACCCACTGTAAATAACGCCAAAACATGCCGTTTAGAATTTTGTCCATAAGAGGCATCATAATACATTTTTTGTCCAGGTTTCCTTGGAGAAGTTTTAAATCCAATAGCAGTTGGGTAAAATTTTTCTGAAAATTCTATAAAAGCTTTAAATCCATCCCAAACGGTAGTCTTATTGATGGCTTTACGTTTATCTTCGGGTAATTGCGGAGTAAACTCAATAGCATTATTTTTCAGCATTTTTACTGGAGTAGTAAGAATAACCTTATCCGCTGTAAATATATCTTTTGATGTTTTGACTATAATTTTATCAGTAGTATAATTTATAGATTTAACAACCTGATTATACAATAGTGTATCTTCTATAGATGGGATTAAGTATTTTTTAAAGAAGTCGAGCCAAGAAAAACCAATAAACTTCTGGTCAATATCAAAACCTATATCCTCCATACTAACTTCTTCTCCTAGGTATAGACTATAATCTTCTGAAGTATATGACTTTGTTGTAAAGTCCAAATTTATGTTAGGTTTGTTAACGATTTTACTAAAAATACTTCTTTCAACATGCAACCATTCTGCTCCTAAGGGAATAGGAAAATCAACAAAATCTACGGCAGTTTTCATTCTACCACCATAACTTGAAGAAGCTTCTAAAATTTGAAAATCGATGCCTTTTTGAAACAACCTATATGCCGCGGTTAATCCAGCTGCACCTGCACCTATAATGAGTACTTTTCCCTCAAATTTATTTGAGGTTATATGATTGTAATCAGTCTGATATGATTTAGCAAGTAGGGGTTGTAAAGGGATACTGATACCCAGTAAACTACAAATTTTAATAAACTCTTTTCGTGTCATATTCTTATGTCCAATTAATTGTCTCATATCATAATTGAGTAAAACAATTTCATACAATCAAATTAAGACGGTGGTTTTAGATGTATTAATGGCTTTGTTGTAAATATAAATAATAAAAGAATGTTAAATCAATAGTAAATAGTAATTAAAGCAAGATTTTACCTTGCTTTAATTGTTTTAGATTGATTATTAATTAAAATATATAAATATCAATGCAACCGTGTCTACAAATCCATGTACTGCAATATTAAACCACAAGTCACTTTTTCGAATATGAAAAATAATGGCTAACAACATCCCGGTGATACCTGCTAAAATTTGTCCACTTATTCCTTGATATGCATGTATCCAGCCAAAAATAAATCCTAAAAGTAGTATGTTGATTACAAGGCTAATTTTACTTGAGCCAAAAAATTTGGTAAACTGCCTCATTAAGTATCCTCTAAATACAATTTCTTCTCCAAATGCTGCTGAAACCCAAATAAGTGCAAGTAAACTCAGTGTTGAAGGCAAGCTGTTAGTATATGTTTTGAGAACAGAGAGGTCTATAGGTTGTCCTGTAAGATAGGTAACACTTGGAAGCATAACATAATAGTAAAACAAAAAGATAGCGGTACCTAATAATGGGGCGATAATTAGAAGGTTTTTTACGTTGAAATTTTTATGTTGAAACCCTAAAGAGTTAAAAAGTTCCTTTTTATATTCTACAGCACTTGCTATTACTAATATGATAGCGGCATAAACCATTTGAAAATACCCCGATAAGTATAATACGAAGCAAAGAGTTATTGCAATTATTGGTGTTAATTTTGAGGTTAAAAGGCGTTTGTTCATGTTTTATCGTTTTTAAATTTTTTAACGAAGTAACTAGGATAACGCTAAGGAAACTAGGATATACCGTTCATTTTTACTGAATGGTATCAAAATAATAGCTGAATAATCATTTGTTTTTAAAGCTTACTTTTAAACCAGTTCATAAATTCTTGTTTTTTATATCTGCTAATAGTTATTTGAAAAGCTTTTTGATTAGAAAGTGTAGGTTTGAGAAATACTGATAATTTCCCGTTTTCTATAGATTTTATTTGTTCAACTGAGCGAGGGTGGAGTATAGTTTGTCTATTGGCTCTATAGAAACTTTGATTGCTAACTTTATTTTCAACTTCATTAAGGGTAAAGTCTGTAATTACAGAGGTACCATCTGTTTTTGTTATGTATACAATTTTGTTTTCACTATATATAAATGCAATCTCAGTATATTTAATCATAGTTACACTACCTCCTTGTTGAACTTTAAGAGCACCTTCTATAGTAATAAGTTTGTGGAGCTTATAAATATCAGATGAGAATAAAAGTGCAATTCCAAGAGTACAAACAAGAAGAGAGAGTGAAAGTCCAGTTAGCAAGTGATACATACTATATGATTCAATTCCATTAATCAATCCATTGAGGCCGAAATAAAAAAAGAAGTATAGTATTGTAATATAGCCTAAAGTTGAAAAAAGGAAACGTAAAAGTAATGCGGTGTTTATGTTTTTTGTAAAGTATTTGTTTTGAAAGTATACAAAATTAAAACGAGCAATAAGAATCATTAAACCTCCTCCAATGATTGAAACTGTAATTGGAAATAAAGGAAACTCATAATCTTTATTAAATGGAAAATTTTTAGGATCAAATAGGTGGTTTAAGATAATAGAAATCAACACGAGTATAAGTCCATTTTTAACCCAAAAATTTGAAAAATTAATGTATTGTTTTAACGTAGCAATTTTTGTTCTCATTTAACAAATTGAAAATATTATTTAGTTTTTTCGGGGGCTTAAATATAGGAAAGAGTATTTAGGTAATAATAAGGAAGCCTTTAGTTTTTTGTTTAAGATTATGAAATGTTTAAGTAAATAACCCTGTTTTTTTCAGTAGAATCCTCAAGGTTTTAAGGGAGTAGTTTTTACTTATTTAAAAATAAATTTTTTCTATGGAAGCTATTTTATAGATTGAGTATTTATGAGGTTATTTGTAGTGTCAATTATAATAATGATTGAATTTTAGGGGAAAAAAGAAAAGCACCTACTCTAGTTTAAGAGTAGGGCTTTTTTTATTTACAAATTTTTTAAGCTACCAACAGACCCCTTCAATCTATTTTATCTTGTTTGGATGTTCAATGTCCCTATAGTCACATTATTTATGATTTTTAGTGTTTTTAAATTTTGGCACGTTACTTGGTTATAATAAACTGTATATCAAAAAAATGATAGACCTTAAAATCAGATCGTATGAAAAATTTTGTTTTACTACTTACCGGACTTTTACTAAGCTCATTTACGATGAATGCGTCAGAAGCAAGTACGCATGCAAATGCACGCTATTATAATTACGGCGAATCATTTATTTTTTCTGAAGGAGGAGTAGAGTTCGCGGTGTATCCAGATGGACAATTCGATTTTTATTTAAATGGTCGAAGAAATGGTGTAAATGTTAATTTCAATGCTCCAGGGGTAAATATAAGTTTTAACTCAGGGTTTAACTATGATCCGTTTGTACAGTATGATGACTATGGTGCTGTTGTGCAAATTGAAGACACTCCAATTTTTTATGATCACTATGGGAGAATAGTACAAGCTGGAGATGTATTTATACGTTACAATCGTTGGGGGCGTGTAGCTCGTGTAGGAGGATTGTATGTTAATTATAACAGTTATGGTAGCTTTTTAAACTGCACGGGATATATAAATAGTTTTAACAGGTATTATGTATACAGACCATTTCATAGATATTTTGCAGTTCCTGTAGTAAATAGATGTGTCGTTTGGGACCGTCCGTATAGAAGATTTTATGCACCATATAGGTATTCATATGGAGTATATAGAAATAACTATTATGATGGATATTATGGTAGATCTTATAGAAATCGTAATTATTACAGACCAGGGCATAGCGTACGAAATTTTAATAGAGGACGTAGAGTTGCCAGTGCTAGAAGCGTGAATTATAGGTCAAAAGATCATAGAAGAACGATGTATAATAGAAATGATCGCAACTACCGTCAAAATAATAGAGGAAACTCAAGAGTAGTGAGAAATAACAGGAGTTATGATGTAAACAGATCTCGTTCTGCATCAACAAGGAGTACCAGAACAGTTTCTAGAGATAGAGGGACTAATAATAGTATTTCAAGAAGAGTACCAACAACAAGAGGTAGCAATAGAAACGAAGTAACGAGAAGGTCAAATAATAGAGCGTCAAATCATAATAGATCTAAAAGAAGTTATAATAGAACTACGAGAAGTGCTCAAACCAATAATAATACAAGAAGACACTCTAGTGGTCGTTCTACAGGTTCAGTAAAAAGAACTCAAAATAGTAGATATAAAAGTAGTGGTACTTCGTCAAGATCTAATTCGAGAACAAGCAGAAGTACACGCTCAAGTAATAGATCAAGAGGAAATACCTCAAGATCTAGAGAGGTTAGAAGTAGAAGATAAGAAGACAATATATAGTTAAAACAAGAAAGAAGATGAACCGTAGTTCATCTTCTTTCTTGTTTTATAATGGATTGATTTTTAGTTATTTTGAGGAGTAAGTGCTGTTTAATTGTAAAATTAGTTTTTGGTGTGGTATTAAAAAATTAGTACTTTTGAAGTGGAGGAGACAAAACAGTTTGATTTTAAGCTGTTTGCTTATTTTCTATCATTAAGGAAGAAAATTGGGAAAATAAGTGAATCTCTTGCGGAAAATCTCCGTATACCTTAATCAATGTTATTGAAGGTGTATGGAGATTTTTTTTGTACCCCTCAATGACAAAAATTGTTTTTTAATTTAAAATCATTTCACATGAAAAAAACGTTTATTGTTATTGGGATTCTACTTTTAATAATAGTAGGAATCGTAGTATTTAACCCTCAAATTCTTTTTGCTTTTAGAGCAACTCAGAAAATGGCCTTGAATTTAGAGGGAGAACAGGCTGCAGCTTTTTATTTTCCTGAAAATAAAACTTCTAAAGATACCTTGTATATGAAGGGAGTTATTTATGGAGGAACTCTTGGCGATATTAAAGAAGCCCTGGATGAAAACCCACAGGTAACTACACTTAGAATGGTTGAGGTTCCAGGTTCTGTAGATGACGAAGTAAATCTTTTAGCTTCAAGAGAAATTAGAAAAAGAAATATCAATACCTATATTCCAGAACAAGGAATGGTAGCTTCTGGAGGTACTGATATGTTTTTAGCGGGAAAAGAAAGAGCAGCACATGCAACCGCAAAGTTAGGAGTGCATTCTTGGGCTGGTATGGATAAAGAAGCACTAGATTATCCGAAAGATCATGAAGAACATAAAAAGTACTTAAAGTATTACGAAGAGATGAATATTCCTTCAGAATTCTATTGGTATACCTTGGAGGCTGCCCCTGCTAGTAATATTCATTGGATGACACCTGAAGAGATAACAAAGTATAAAGTGGTTACCCAAACTACTAAGCCAAATGAATTGTTAACCATTCAACAAACTTTAGCTTCTGATGCTTTTGAAGGAAGAGGAACAGGTAAAAATCAAAAAGCACAAGATTTTATTCGCAACTATTTTAAAGAAATAGGGCTCCAAAGTTTTAACAATAGCTTTGATATACCGTTTACTTTTAAAGAAAGGAAAACAGGTAAAGAAAGAAAAGCAGTGAACCTTGTAGGGTATGTAAAAGGAAAAACATATCCAGATACATATTTGGTAGTAGGAGCACATTATGATCATCTAGGAGTTGTTGATGGGGTTGTTTATAATGGAGCCGATGATAATGCTTCAGGTACTGCGGCGATAATAATGTTAGCAAAATATTTTAAAAAGAATACTCCTGAACATTCGATTATTTTTGCAGCTTTTGACGCTGAAGAATTAGGGTTACATGGATCCATCAATTTTGTAAAATCACCTCCAGTTCCATTAGATCAAATTAAATTTAATGTGAATATGGATATGATTAGTCGAAATCCGAAGAATGAAATTTATATTTCAGGAACGCATCAATTTCCACAATTCAAGCCCCTACTTCAAAAAGTAGCTGCAAAGAGTAGCTTAAAAGTTTCGTTTGGTCATGATGACCCTTCGGATACCACGAAAGATTATTGGATGGATTCTTCTGATAACTCGGCATTTTTACATGCTGGAATTCCAAATATTTCTTTTGGAGAAGAAGATCATCCTGGATATCATCATCATACCGATGATTTTGAACGAATTCATCCAACATTTTTTAAGAAAACTTTCCTATTAATTCAATCTTCTATTGAGGCAATAGATAAGAATTTTCCAAACCCTGTTAAGAAATGATTTCTCAAAAAAACATCCATGAAACCTATGAGAAAATACGTTCTTATATTATAGAAACCCCTTTAATATATGCTGAGGAATTAAGCAAAATTTCTGGAGCTAAGGTGTATTTAAAAATGGAACAGATGCAGGTAACAGGTTCTTTTAAAATTAGAGGCATGTTAAGCAAAGTTTTAAGTATTGATACAAGAGATTTTAATAGACCATTTGTTGCTGCTTCTACAGGAAATCATGCGGCTGCTTTTGGTTATGCTTCAGAAAAATTTGGTTTTGATGGAACGCTCTTTTTACCGCTTACTATTAGTGTAGCTAAAATGAAAGCGTTAAAAAAATACAGGATTAAAAAAGAAATTTTTGGAATGAATAGTAGTTTAGCAGAAAAAAAGGCTACTGAATTCGCAAAAGAAAGCAATGCCATTTTAATTCATCCGTATAATGATATTGAGGTAATAAAGGGACAAGGAACTTTAGCAAAAGAAATTCAAAAACAACTACCAGAAGTTGATTGTGTTCTGGTTCCTGTTGGAGGAGGTGGTTTGGTTTCTGGTATAAGTTTGTACTTCCAAGAAGAACAAGTAAGTGTAATTGGTTGCCAGCCCAAAAATGCAGCAGAAATGTATGAGTCTGTAAAGGCAAATACGATTGTAGAACCGAGTTCTTTAAAAACAATTTCTGATGCATCCGCAGGAGGTATAGAAGAAGGAGCAATCACTTTTGATATTTGTAAAAAATATGTTGAGCACTATGAAATAATAGAAGAAGAAGCAATCAAAGAAGCATTGACATATTTTATACAGCAGTACGATACGATCATAGAACCAACTTCAGCACTTCCTGTGGCGGCTATTATGAATTCAAAAAAATATCAAGGAAAAAATGTAGTGTTAGTACTTACAGGGAGTAAAATAAACGATACACTATTAACCGAAATTATTAATAAAAAATGACAGTAGTAATTGATAAATCTAAAATAGAGAGGATTGCTAAAGGGTTAGATGTAGTTTCTGCAATGGAAGATGGATTTAAGGCTTATAGCAATGGGAAAGCTGTAATCCCCCCAGTAGCAGAGTTGCTATTCGACAACCCCAAAGGAGAAACACATATTAAATACGGTTATATAAAAGGTGAAGACTATTTTGTAATTAAAGTAGCATCCGGTTTTTATGGCAATACAAAATTAGGGCTTTCGTCAAGCCAAGGAATGATGATGCTTTCTAGTCAAAAAACTGGTGAAACAAAAGCTGTTTTGTTAGATGATGGTTATTTAACCAATATAAGAACGGCAGGAGCAGGAGCTTTAGTAGCTAAGTATTTCGCACCTAAAAAAATAGAGGCTGTTGGAATTATTGGAGCGGGTATTCAAGCAAGATTACAACTTCAGTTGATGCAAAAACATACACCTTGTAAAGAGGTTTGGATTTGGAACAAAAATCGAAAAGGAGCAGAAAAGTTTAAAGAAGAGTTCAAAGGAGATTTTAATATTCAGATAGCTGAAAATACAAAAGAAGTAGCTCGTAGATGTAATGTAATTATAACAACGACACCTTCTGAAATTCCGCTTTTAAAAGTAGAAGATATTAGAAAAGGAACTCATATTACTGCCGTAGGATCAGATACTCCTGAGAAACAAGAATTAGATACCGAAATATTTAGCAAAGCTGCTATTGTAGTAGCTGATAGTATTGCACAAAGTAAAAGCAGAGGAGAAATTTACCAAGCAATGAAAGCAAAGGTATTAACTCCAGATAAGGTAGTTGAATTAGGAGAAGCATTGCAAAACGAAAAGATGTGCCGCACCAATGAAGAACAAATTTCTGTGGTTGATCTTACAGGAGTAGCAGTACAAGATTTAATGATTGCTAAAGCTGTTTATGAGGATTATTTAAAAACCTTAGAAAGAGAAAAGAAATAATAACACTAACAATTAAACATAACAAAACATGAATATTCCAATTTTTGAATTAGAAAGAGTACAATCTCTTTTTGAAAATACGGTAGATTATAATCTTACAGAAAGTGGATTTCACCCATATACATTAAATGAATTATTAAATAAAGACCAAATAGAAGGTCTTACAAACACCGTTTTAGGATATGGTCAAACAAATGGATCTATTCCTTTAAGAAAACGAATAAGTGCCATTTATAACGGAGTTAATGAAGAGAATGTTTTGGTAACAAATGGGTCTTCAGAAGCAAACTTTATAGCTTGTCATACACTTTTAGAAGCAGGTGATGAAGTAGTGATGATGGTACCAAATTACATGCAGATTTGGGGAATAGCAGAAGAAATGGGATGTAGTTTAAAAGCATTTCATTTAAAAGTAGAAAACAATTGGGCGCCAGATTTAGAAGAGCTAAAGTCTTTGGTTACACCTAATACTAAAATGATAGCCTTGTGTAATCCTAACAATCCTACTGGATATACACTTACCAATGAAGAAATGTTAGCAATTGTTGAAATAGCAAAAAGCGTAGATGCATGGATTTATTGTGATGAGGTATATAGAGGAGCAGAATTGAATGGAAAAACGATTGAAAGTTTTATAGGAATGTATGATAAAGTAATGGTGAATGGAGGTTTGTCAAAAGCTTACGCTTTACCAGGTTTACGATTGGGTTGGATTATTGGTCCCGAAAACTTAATAGCAGATACTTGGGCATATCATGACTATACTTCAATTACCGCAGGAATTATGAGTCATTATATTGGTGAAATAGCTTTACAACCAGAAAAAAGAAAAGAGATTTTACATAGAAATAGAACCATGTTAAATGAAAACTTAGTAGCAGTAAAAGAATGGCTAGATCAATATGGCGATATGTTTGAATATGTAGATCCTAAAGGAGGAGGAATGTTATTTATTAAATACAATTTCGATATTAATTCTACTGATCTAGCAGAGTGGCTTCGTACTGAGAAAAGTGTGTTTATTTTAGCAGGTGATGTGTATGGTATGGACAAACATTTTAGAATAGGTATCGGTGAGCGAAAGCATTATATTTTAGAAGGTTTGGAAAGGATTAAAAATGCCCTAAACGAACGATTTGGGATTTAATTGAAATACTAGTAATAAGAATATTGAAACAAGTAGGAGTAGGGTTTTACCCTGCTTTTACTTTTGTTAATATAATCTAAATAAAAATATTAATACTCTCTTAGGATTTTGAGCTAGATATTTTTAGTAATATTGTTGTATATTTTTTCTCGTTGAAAGGTTTTAAGAAACATATCGCCCTACTTTATCTGATACTTTTTATCGGAATAAAGTTTGTTGATTTGCATACTTCTACACATAGCGATTTCGAAGCTTATGAAGATTGTGATATTTGTGAATATGTTGAAAAGACAGATAAAACCTATATTTTAATTGATGAATCAAATGTTTCAGAAGAAGTAACTTTACATCGTTTTAATCAACATTTCGCAGATAAGTATTCTTATGTTTTTATAAAGAAACATATTGTCAACTCTCTTTTTGGTAGACCACCTCCTGTGGTTTAATCACTTTGCCAATACATTTTTTTAAATACGGACGCCCATCAGAAACAATGAGTTTCTCGATGGATATGTGCGTATAATATTATCTAATAATTTATAAAACTATAGTTATGATAACTATACAAAATATTACCAAAAAATTTGGTGACTTTACGGCTGTAAACGATATGTCGTTTAATGTAAAAGAAGGTGAAATATTATGTCTTTTAGGAGCCAATGGGGCAGGAAAGTCTACAACGATTAATATGCTGTTGAATTTTACAAATCCGAGCTTTGGAACAGCAACAATAAATGGTTTAGATGTTGTGAAAAACCCTATTAAAACTAAAGAGTTTTTGACCTATATACCTGAAAATTTAATGTTATATCCAACATTAACGGCTATTGAAAACCTTGATTATTTCACCAAATTATCTGGAAAGAAATTTGATACTTCAGAATTACAGTTATATCTAAACGAAGCTGGATTACAGGAAGAAGCACATCGTAAACGTGTAAAAACTTTTTCAAAAGGAATGCGTCAAAAAGTAGGAATAGCATTGGCTATTGCAAAAGAATCTAAAGTATTGTTATTAGACGAACCAACTTCTGGGTTAGATCCAAAATCGAGCAATGAATTTATGGAATTGCTGACAAAAATGAAGAATGATGGCGTAGCTATTTTAATGGCAACGCATGATTTGTTTAGAGCTAAAGAAGTAAGTACTCATATCGGAATTATGCGATCTGGTGTTTTAGAAAACCATTCAAAAACAGCTGATCTTTCATTAAAAGAGTTAGAGACCATCTATCTTGATATTATGAACTTTAAAAATGTGAGTTAAGATGGTTCATGTAATTTTTAAAGAGCTGAAAGAATTAGCAAGAGATGGTCGCTTTAAAATAGTTATTGGTATTGCATTTGTATTATTAATAATTGCAACGATAACTGGAGTTAATCAATATCAAAAAAATAACGAACAATATTTAGCTTCAGTAGGGAAAGAACGTTCTATTTGGGAAACGCAAGGAGCAAAAAATCCTCATTCAGCAGCACATTATGGAACGTATGCGTTTAAACCATTGTTTGCATTATCATTATTTGATTATGGTGTAACGAAGTATACTGGAAACTCTATTTTTTTAGAAGCCCATAGTAGAAATGAAGCTTCATTTAGTGAAGCCAGTGATCAAACAAGTTTAGCCCGTTTTGGTACCTTATCTATTAATTTTGTGTTGATTTATTTATTCCCATTAATAATCATTTTAATTGGGTATAATTCCTATACCAAAGAGATAGAGCATCAAACTTTTAGACTATTAAAAAGTCAAGGAGTACATCCAGTAAAACTGGTGTTAGGAAAATGGTTCGCGGTTTTTATTCCAATATTTGGATTAACTCTTATTGTATTTTTATTACTCGGAATTGTACTTTCAAATGTAGACGGTTTAGCCTTTTTCAGTTGGAATAATTTACTAACACTTTTTGTAATATACATTCTTTATTATTTAGTAATTACAACGCTTACAGTATTGATTTCTATGCGAAGTAAATCTTCTGGAATGTCTTTAGTAAGTAGTTTGGTTGTTTGGATTTTGTTTAGTTTCATTTTGCCAAAAGTGGCAATCAATTTCGCAAATGAAAATCATCCATATCCATCTAAGTCAGAATTTAATGCACGAATTGCATCAGATAAAAAGAATGGGTTAGACGGTCATAATCCGTGGAACAAAGCAGCCAAGGAACTAGAAGAAAAAACTTTAAAAGAATATGGAGTAGATAGTATTAGTCAATTGCCTTTTAACTATGCAGGGTATCGAATGCAAAAAGGAGAAGAGCATGAGGCTAAGATTTATGAAAAGCATTATGCTATTTTAAATGATATTGCAATTCAGCAAAATGACATATATAAGAAATTAGCGTTTTTATCACCTTTTATTTCAGTACGTTTTTTATCAATGGATATAGCAAATACCAGTGATAATTTACATTGGAAATTTACGAAAGCAGCAGAATTATATCGTATCAAAAAACAGGCATTTTTAAATAACGATATAAAAGATAATTCGAAACTTGGAGACTGGGGTTATAAAATGGAAGCCAAAAAGTTTAAAGAGCTTCCAAAGTTTAGTTTTACACCACCAACACTTTCAAATATTTTAATGGAGAGTAAGGAAAATCTGATGTTCTTAGGGCTTTGGTTAGTACTTCCATTTATTGTTTTGATAGGAGCTTCAAAAAAAATATAAATCATGTTTAAGAACAATTTAAAATACGAAATAAAACTACTGGTAAGAAGTTATTGGTTGATCGTTTTATTGGCAAGTACTGCTTTACTATTTGCATTTGCCACCTTTAATGGAGAAAAAAATGTAGAAAAGAGGTTAAGTGACATTGCAAAAATGCAAAAGGAGTTGCAGAAAAAGGACAGTGCAATGGTAGCGACTTTAGGAAAAATAGAAAAAGGAGAAAAAGTAGAAGGACCTCATTGGAGATTGCCATCGGAACCCATGACCATTGGATATCGATACCCTCGTTTAGCAATTATGAAACCAGAAAAGCTTTCCTTTTTGGCTACAGGGCAGAGTGATATGTATACACATTTTAAAAGTCCAACGGTACATGGAAATAACTTTGCTTTAGATTATTCAGAAATGGTAAATCCAGTGCAATTATTGTTTGGAAGTTTTGATATAGCATTTGTAATTATCTACATTTTACCTTTATTAATTATTGCTTTTACATTTAATGTATTATCGAAGGAAAAAGAATTAGGGACTCTACGTTTGCTGTCAGCACAACCTATCGCAACAATCAATTGGGTGTTACAAAAAATGGCAATTCGATATCTCATTTTTACTGGAATTATAGTATTGACCTTTTTAAGTGCGTTGGCTATTTTTTCTAATGATGCTTTTGGTGATGTAGCAAATCTTATTAGCGTGGTATTGGTGGTTTCTGGTTATATATTGTTTTGGTTTGTATTATCATGTATTGTAAATATAAAATTAAATAATTCCTCAAAGAATGCATTGGCCTTAATTGGATTTTGGTTACTAATAGTATTGGTATTGCCAGCAACAATTAATCAATTAGGAAGTACTTTATACCCAACTCCATCTCGTTTAAAAATGATTAATGAAATTCGTTTAATTAAGAAAGAGAATGAAGAGAAGCAAAACAAAATAATGAACGAGTATTTGAGAAATCATCCAGAGTTAGCACAAGAAAGTGATAAAGAGAAATTTGGTTTTTGGCATAATTATTTTGCTTCAGAAAAAGTAATGGAAGAAAAAACAAAACCTTTATTAGCTCAATACGATAGACAGTTAAAAAAGCAGCGAGAATTGATAAATGTTTTTGAGTTTTTATCTCCTGCTATATTAATGCAGCAGTCACTAAATAAAGTTGCAGGTACTTCTGAAATGCATTATAATGATTTTAAAAAACAAGTATTCGAGTTTTCAGATGAATGGAGAAGCTATTTGGTGCCTATGTTATTTAAACAGCAAAAGTTTACCATGAAAAATTATCAAGAACTTCCAAGGTTTACTTATAAAAATAGAATTACAAATGATATTTGGTTCAGTATTGTAGTAATTCTTTTGGTTAGTGGTACTATTTTCTTTGTTAGTATAGGTAAAAGTTTACGAGATAAATCTGCACAAAAGATACTTAGCTAAAGTAAATACAGTGAGCACTATTAACTTGAACACAGTTCGCATCTACCTTGAATTAATATTTGAGAAAAAAGTATTTTTCGATTAGGAATTGTAGGAATCTTTACGTGGAAAGGTAAACAATCTACCTTTCCACAATCTACACATTGAAAGTGTGGATGTTTATCGGTATGCTCAGTTTTTGAACAATTATTGCATTTTGCATACCATTTAATACCGTTGGTGCCTAAAAAAGAATGTAAAATACCATCATCTTCTAATCTATCTAAAACACGATAAATAGTTGTTTTATTCATTTTCGAGTTAAGTCGTTCAATAAGTTCTATAGCAGAAATAGCTTCAGAACTTTTTTGAAATTCGTTTAATAATGTTTCGACCGACTGTGTTTTTCTAATTATTCCCATACTACAAATTTATTACAACGAAGTTGCAATAACAAATAGAATATTTATATTTGCAACTTAGTTGCGTTAATATAAGTAGAAAATGAAATTATCTTTAACTAAACCAGATGTATTTGGTGCATTTGCTAGTACTTTGTGTTTATTACATTGCATTGCTACTCCTTTATTATTTATAGCACAAAGTTGTTCTATAGGAGGATGTAAAAGTACTCCAGGATGGTGGCAAAGTATTGATTATTTGTTTATTGGTGTTTCATTTTTTGCTATTTACCGAACTACACAAACAACAACTAGTGTATTTATAAAACCATTACTTTGGGGAAATTGGATTGCACTTTGCTTAATTGTAATTAATGAAAAGTTTAATCAAGTTTCCTTACCAGAATATGCAATATACATTCCAGCTTTGGCATTGATAATATTACATATTTATAATTTGAATTACTGTCAATGTAAAACTGATAAATGCTGTACACATGATGAATAAGGAACAAATAGAAACTATTGGAGACAACCATATCTCTTCTAATATACAAACACCGTTACGACCAGATGCTTTTGATAAAACGGATGATAAAAAAATAGAGAATATCCAATATCATTTTGGTAAAATAATGAAAGAATTAGGGTTAGATCTTTCAGATGATAGTTTATCCGGAACACCATATCGTTTTGCAAAAATGTACGTAAAAGAGCTTTTTTATGGGTTAAATCCTAAGAATAAGCCAAAATTGTCAACCTTTGAGAATAAGTATGGTTACAAAAAGATGTTGATTGAACAAAACATTACCATCGATTCGGCTTGTGAACATCACTTCTTGCCAATTACAGGATATGCCCATATAGCATACATTCCAAAAGATAAGGTTGTTGGACTTTCGAAAATAAATAGATTGGTCGATTATTATTCTCATAGACCACAGGTTCAAGAAAGATTGTCTCTGCAAATTTTAAAAGATTTGCAAGAAGCTTTAGGAACAGAAGATGTTATTGTAATGATTAGTGCTAAACATTTGTGTGTTTCTTCTAGAGGTATTAAAGATAAAAACAGTTTTACTACGACAATTGAGTATGGCGGCTGTTTTGAAGAAGATTTAAAACGTAATGAGTTTTTAGATATTGTTCAAAAGAGTAGTAGTTAAGCAAAAAGTATTTAAAATAATTTAGTTGTTTATATTTACTAAATTGATTTGTAGGAAGCAGAATTCGAGAGTTATACTTAAGAATTCTGCTTTAATATTTTTCAGAATTAGATAAATAGTTCTCCCAAAAATAAACTTGTAAGTAAAAGAAACCTTATACAAGAGCATCAATTTGGTGCTCTTTTTTCTCAAATTTATTTTTTACTTCGATTTATAATATTCCTAATAATTGCACGGAAATCAGGCTAGAATACTATATGTAGTAGCTTGCTCTATAAAAATAGATAGTATGATGTAGTTTAATCGTAGTTGTTATTTCCTTTTTTTACTAATGTAATTGGAATTTTGTAAGAGGGGTTTTCGGAATTTTAAAGTTATTAAACTTAAGAATTTTAAAATATATATAACAAATAAAGTATTGCCTTTTTATGGACTAAAACCGTAGGGGCAATACTTTGTTATAAATAAGAAATCCATAATTATTTCACTCTTAAATTTTTAGCGTATGATTTCAAATAACTTTAAACTAAATGGTGTTTTTACATTTTTGTTGAGCTCAATAAGTATTGCTTTATTCTCTCAGACAAAGTTTATTAAATTTGGAGATGAATGGAAGTATTATGATCAAAAAGATGCACCTGAAAAGGGGTGGGAAAACTCGAATAGAATTACTTCATCATGGAAAAAAGGACAGGCTGGTTTAGGATATGGAGATAACGCTATTAAAACAGTTATTAATTATGGAGATGATATTGATAGTAAAATTATAACTGCCTATTTTACAAAATCTATTAGAATTACCGATCCTTTTCAGTTTGTATTATATCAAATAAAAATTGAAAAAGATGATGGTGTAGTTCTGTACCTCAATGGTCGTGAAATTTATAGAAAAGATATGCCTTCGGGTGAAATAACTCATACAACCAGAGCTTCAAGATTGGTAGTTTCTGGTGAACAAGAGAAATTCTTACATACCTTGTTTTTATCTCCTGAAGATTTACATACTGGTGAAAATATAATAAGTGCTTCTGTTCACCAAGGAGAAAAGAGATCAGAAGATCTAATCTTTAACCTAGAATTAATTGGAACTAATGATGTGGGGATGCTTAGATTTTTAAAAAAAGAAAGAACAATCAAAGATTTACATCTTGGTTTAAAACTTAAGGATTTCGGGCATAAACAGGAAATAGAGAGAATAACTTTTGAACAAGAACTATTAAAACAAAAAAACAATAGTTATAAGGTATATCTATCTGTTGCACTCGTTTTACTTTTGACTTCTATTCTTGGATTAAACCAAGTTTGGAAAATTTATAGAGCAAAGAATGTAGAGCTGATTAAAACCAATATTTCCCTAAAAGATCAAAATCAAATGAAGGGAGCTGAGATGATAAATGTTTCATTGAGTTCATTAAATAATAAGCAGTTGTTAAAAGTTATAAAGAAAGATTTAGAAAACAATCTAAAAGAAAATAGCCTTGCGGTTACCAAGAAGGAAATTAATAAGATTATCAATAATATTAATTACAATATCGACTCAACAGAAGATTGGGAGAACTTGAAAAAGCATTTTAATGTAGTACATTCTGGATATGTAGATAAGTTAAATGAGTTACATCCATCATTAACTGATATTGAGTTAAGACATTGCATATTTATAAAATTGCATATGCAAACAAAAGAAATTGCCAATGTGTTGCATATTGATCCGCGTTCAGTACAATCTTCTAGATATAGAATTAAAAAGAAAATGGGGTTAGAGGAGGAAGTGAACTTAAAGGAATATTTAATAGGTATTTCTTAAAAGTTTTTTTTATGTATATTAAAAGGGAATTCCCCGGTCATACTTTGTTTGTTTTAAGCATTTTATGAATACTATGAAAATACAATTGAATTTTCATACCCTTAGATTGTACCTTATGAACCTTATTTGTTTTAAACCTAATTATTGTCTACTTCTCATTTGTTATTTTTTATGTTTTAATACTTTTTCTCAAACAAAAATTATTGAATTTGGAAAAGAGTGGAAGTATTATTCTCAAAGAGAAGCTCCTATAAAAGGATGGGAAAGTCTAAAAAGTGCAACTTCTTCATGGGAAAAAGGAAAAACCCCGATAGGATATGGAGAACCCGATTTAGAAACAGTTTTAAGTTATGGGGGTGATGAAAAGAATAAAATTATTACAGCATATTTCACAACTACTTTTTATGTTGAAGATCCCTCGGAACATATTGTATATCTTTTAAAAACAAGAAAAGACGACGGGTTGGTATTGTATTTAAACGGTCATGAGATTTTTAGAGTTAATATGCCTTTAGGGGAAATAGGACATACCACAAAATCTTATAGGGATGCTCCAGATAAATTTGATTCTTTGGATCCAACGTTTTTATATCCAAGAGACATTCCCGTTCGGCAGGGAGAAAATATATTGAGTGCTACAGTACATCAAGCGTCTAAATATTCACCAGATTTAATATTTGATCTAGAATTTACAGGGTATAATGATTTAAAACTACTCCCTGAGTCGGAAAAAGAAAGAGTTCGTAAAAATCCTTATTTAGAAGCTATTTTAAAACAATTGGGTAGTGAAGGAGAAGTTTCTCAAAAAAGAATTATTGGACTTGAAGAAAAGTGGAAATATTATAGTAAAAAGGCAGCTCCTCCGAAGGGGTGGGAAAACTCACATAACATAACTTCTGGTTGGAAAACAGGAGAAGCGGTACTCGGATATGGAAATTCAGAAACAAGAACAATTATAAATCATGGAGATGATGATTCTAATAAAATACTAACATACTATTTCACAAAAAGTTTTCATGTTGAAGATCCTTTTGAGTGTATAGTGTACCAAGTTAAAGTTTTAAAGGATGATGGAGTTGTGCTGTATTTAAACGGGCGTGAGATTTTTAGAGTGGATATGCCTTTGGGAGAAATTGATCATGTAACTAAGTCTTCTAGGTTAATCGCAATGGAACAAGAAGAATATTTGCATACAGCTTTTATAACTCCTGAAGATATTAATCAAGGAGAAAATATATTGAGTGCGTCGGTGCATCAGGCAAGTAAAACTTCTTCAGATTTATCGTTCGATTTACAGCTTATTGGACATTATGATGTGAAAATGCTTCGCGTTTTAGAAAAGGAAAGGACTATTAAAAATTTGTATCTAGATTCCAAATTAAAACAACTGGAGCATCAACAAGAAATAGAAAACATAAATTTAAAGCAAGCACTTTTAACGCAGAAAAATGACATTTACAAAATGTATTTCTGGGTTGCATTAATTCTTGTTGGTATTTCCATCATTGTCTTACTACAAGTTGTTCATACATACAAAGAAAAAAGAATAAGAATAGCTCAATCAAATATGGCATTAAGAAATCAATATCAAATAAAAGGAGCGGAAATGATGAACATTTCTTTAGGTGCTTTGAGTAATCAACAATTTTTAAAATCAATTAAAAAAGATATTGAGGATAATCTAAAACATGCTAATGCAAGTACAATTCGAAAAGAAATGAATAGGATTATTAGTAATATTAATTTTAATAGTAATTCTAGCGAGGATTGGGAAAATTTAAAAAAACATTTCGATGTTGTTCATTCTGGATATGTAGATAAACTAAGTGAGCTACATCCAATACTCACCAATATAGAATTAAGACATTGTATTTTTATAAAGTTACATATGCAAACAAAGGAAATAGCAAATATTTTGCATATAGATCCGCGCTCCGTTCAGTCATCCAGATATAGAATTAAAAAGAAAATGGGGTTAGAAGAAAATGTTGATTTAAAAGAGTACTTAATGAAGCTTTTTTAATTAGTGGGCTATACTTTGAATACCTAATCCTAAACCTTCAAATAATGAAAACTTTCTTTTTTAATCGTAGAAATATTTTTATCATATTTTTTTTAACAAATACAATTGTTTTTAGTCAAAAAAAAATTGTAGAATTTGGTTCTGAATGGAAGTACTATTCTAAAAAAGAAGCGCCAGAAAAAGGTTGGCAAGTTTTAGATAGTATTACTTCATTTTGGAAAAAAGGCAAGGGGCCATTAGGATACGGCTTAGATTCTATTAATACAATTCTTAATTATGGGGAGGATGAATACAATAAGATTATTACGGCCTATTTTACTAAAACATTTTATGTTGAAAATCCTTACGAGTTTGTTGTTTTCTTAATAGAACTTCAAAAAGATGATGGAATTATGTTATATCTTAATGGACGTGAAATTTTTAGAGAGGACATGCCCTCTGGAAAAATTGTCCACAAAACTTTTGCAAATAGTAGGGTCATCAATAACTATCAAAAGTTTAAACATTCTATCTATATGTCACCAGAAGATTTTAAAGAAGGTGAGAATATTTTGAGTGCTTCTGTACACCAAGGCCATGAAGAATCACCAGATTTATTTTTTGATTTACAATTTGTAGGGTATAAAGATGCTAGTAAGCTGAAAGTTTTAAAAAAGGAAAAAACAATTAAAAACCTCTATCTAGATTTAAAACTAAAAGATCTCGGCTATAAACAAGAGTTGGTAACAAAAATTTCACAACAAGAAAGGTTAAAAAAAGAAGGAGAGAATTATAAATTACTTTTATTTATAGCCTTATTGTTCTTTTTATTGGTTATTGTTACGCTATATCAAGTTTGGAAAAAGAATAGGTTAAAGAGTATAAAACTTATAGAGCTTCAAAATACATTAAAAAATAGAAATCAAATCAAAGATTCTGAAATGATGAACATTTCTTTAAACTCTTTAAATAACAAACAGTTTTTAAAAGTAGTAAAAAACGATCTTGAAAGTAATTTAAAAGAAGATAATATTGATGCTCTTAAAAAAGAATTAAACAAACTCGTATATAGTATTAACTATAATATTGATTCTAGAGAGGATTGGGAAAATTTCAAAAAATATTTTAATATAGTTCATTCAGGATACTTAGATAAGTTAAATGAATTGCACCCTTCTTTATCTGATGCAGAACTTAGACATTGTATTTTTATAAAGCTACATATGCAAACAAAGGAAATAGCAAATGTTTTGCATATAGATCCTCGTACGGTACAATCTTCAAGATATAGAATTAAAAAGAAAATGAAATTAGCAGAGGATGTTAATTTAAAGGAGTATCTCTTAAGTATTTCTTAAATAGTACTATTTGTATTAAACAATTAACTTTTATTATAATTATATGGTAAGGGACTAAAAAATATTTTTAGTCCCTTTTCTTATTGTATAACCCTCAACTAACTTGGTGTTTAATAACCAAAAGAGATGAAGAGTAATAAATACAACTAAAGTATTATTTGAGGTTTTTTAGAGAATAGTCAGGTAAATCTTGTTAAAAAACAAGTTGCAGTAGTTTGTTCTACTAAAAAACACTTTTGTGTGTAGTTTAATAGTAGGCGAAAACACCTCTTTCCTAGAGATAATTTAGATTTTTGAAGTAATAAAATTTTTCACAAAAGAAGTTCTTAGTCTTTATAAAAAATCAATAATACGTATGTGAAACACTTACTTCAGATTATTTAAGGATAGGGTAGTAGTTAGCTTTATTAATCGATTAAAGTTTTATGTAGTATTAGAAACTATTATACAAGTGTGTTTTTGGAGAGTAGAATACATAAGGTGATAGTTTAACAGTATGATGGTGAAGACTAGGAGCGGGGCAAGGGGTTGATAAATTGATGACAGATTTTGGAGGGAGTCTGGTTGTTGGTTTTGACGCCCCTTTTTTTAGTTAAATATTCTTTAGAATAGACTAGCTATGTATGTATTCTAAAGCAGAGATTTATTCAATAAATAGTATTTAAGTACTTTTTACGCCTGCACTAAAAATAGGAATAAGATTTATAGATTGACAATTTTTTTAAAACGAATGTGCATTAAAAGTAATGCAAAAGGATGTTTTTGAATGAGACTTAACTTCATTTTGAAACTGAAGAATAAGTTGTTGTTTCCTTAAATAATTAGATAAACTTTATGTTGAGTGTTATTGCTGTAGATTAATCTATTTAATAATCAAAAGTGAAGTAGTTAAGCTGTAGCAAAAGTTGTGTATTTTTCTTAGTTATCCCTGATTTTTGAACTGTGTTTAAGATGCAAAAACAAGGGGATGTAAATATTAACTAAAAAAAGAACTGCTAGAAGTATTAAAAATGTTAAGCATGATCATCATTATGATGTCTAATGTAGAATTAATTTATTAAATGCTAAGTGCACACTGATGTTTTTGACAGAGTAGCAGCTGTCAGTTTCCTCATGTAAATGTCAGTGTCACTTTTAAAAAACTACAACTCAAACAACAACTAAAATCTTATTATTTATGAAGAAAAAAATTACATTATTTATAATGTTATTAAGCGTCGTTTATTTTGGATATAGTCAATCCGTAAATTTAACTGATGCATTAATTTCACCAGCACCTTTACCTTCAGTTCAAGCGAATGGTACAGGATTGGCTGAATTTAGATTGCAGGAAACATCTGGGACTCCAGTTACATCACCTGTTTTTGGATTCTTATCGAATGTCACAATATCGGTCGATATGGGAGACTATATTGATTTACAAAACGGAATTACTTCATTAGGGGATATTACGATTACAGATGTTGATTCAGGTGCTGATTTGAGCGCATTGTTTACTATAAGTTATGATGCTACTACGAGAATTTTAACATTCGCACAAACCAATGTAAGTATAACTGCAGATGCAAATATTAAGTTCACTTTTCCAATTAAGGTTATTCAAAACTCTAGTTCATCTCAAGTCAACAATGGATTTAATGCAAACGTATTTGCCTTAGGAGCTAATACAAATGCAGAAGGGAGTGCTTCATTTTTTACATGGACAACCAATACAACTGTTGCTATAAATGATATTAACAATACTTATGTAGATGAAGCAATTAGTGGAAATGTATTAACAAACGATTACGATCCGGAAGATGATACACAAACCGTGAATACTACTCCAGTGAATGATGTTAGTAACGGTACTTTGATCTTAAATGCTGATGGAAGTTATACATATACACCAAATGCTGGATATGTAGGACAAGATAGTTTTACTTACGAGGTATGTGACGATGTGAGTCCTGCCTCTTGTGATGAGGGAGTAGTTTTTATAGAAGTACTGCCGAACGGAACAGTTGCAAACGAAGCTCCAATTGCTAATGCAGATACAGTTACCACAGAAGAAGGAACAACTGTAGTAGGCAATGTTGTTAGTAATGATTACGATCCTGATGGAGATCCATTAACGGTAAATATTACTCCAGTAACTAATGTTGGTAATGGTACATTAACCTTGAATACTGATGGTACCTTTACTTATGTGCCAAATGCAGGGTTTGCAGGAACTGATACCTTTACTTATGAAGTATGTGATGATGCAAGTCCAATACCGTTATGTGATATTGCAACGGCGGAAATTAAAGTTAATGCGGATACAGGAAATATTACTGTAGCGAACGATGATGCATATACTACAACGCCAGACGTAACATTAAACATGGGGAATGTGTTAGATAATGATTCAGATCCAGAAGGAGATACACAAACAGTAAATACTACTCCTGTGAGTAATGTTAGTAATGGTACCTTAACCTTAAATCCAAATGGTAGTTTTACATATGCACCAAATACTGGATTTACTGGAACTGACAGTTTTGTCTATCAAGTATGTGATAATGGAACACCTCAAGCATGTGATGAAGGAACAACCATTATTACTGTCGGTGGATTGGCAAATACTACTGTTGCAATTAATGATATAAACAATACCTATATAGGAAATGCTGTAAGTGGGAATGTATTGACAAATGATTACGATCCAGAAGGAGATATGCAGACTGTAAATACGACGCCAATAACTAACGTTAGTAACGGTACCTTAACCTTAAATGGAGATGGAAGTTATACTTACGCACCAAATGCTGGATATGTAGGACAAGACAGTTTTGTTTATGAAGTATGCGACAATGGAAATCCGCAAGCCTGTGATCAAGGAGAAGTGTTTTTAGAGATACTACCTGATGGTACAGTTGCAAACGAAGCTCCAATAGCCAATGCAGATACAGTTACCACAGAAGAAGGAACAACTGTAGCAGGAAATGTTGTCAGCAATGATTATGATCCTGATGGAGATCCATTAACAGTAAACACAACTCCGGTAAGTAATGTTAGTAATGGTACCTTAACCTTAAATACGGACGGTACATTTACTTATGTGCCAAATGCCGGATTTACAGGAACAGATATATTTACATATCAAGTATGTGATGATGCAAGTCCAACACCATTATGTGATACTGCAACGGTTGAAATTAAGGTTAATACAGATACAGGAAATATTACTGTAGCTAATGACGATGCATATACTACAACTGCAGGAGCAACTTTAAATACAGGGAATGTATTAACCAATGATTCAGATCCAGAAGGAGATACGCAAACGGTAAACACAACACCAGTAACGAATGTTAACAATGGTACCTTAACCTTAAATGCAAATGGAACCTTTACATATGTGCCAAATGCCGGATTTACAGGAACTGATAGTTTCGTTTATCAAGTATGTGATAACGGAACACCACAGGCTTGTGATGAAGGAACGGTAATTATTACTGTTGGAGGATTGGCAAATACTACAGTTGCAATCAATGATATAGCAAATACTAATGAAGGGACAACATTAACAGGAAATGTATTAACAAACGATTATGATCCAGAAGGAGATACTCAAACTGTAAATACAACTCCAGTAACTAATGTTAGCAATGGTACGATAACTTTAAATTCAGATGGTAGCTATACTTATATACCAGATGCAGGATTTACAGGAGAAGATAGTTTTATATATGAAGTGTGTGATAACGGAACACCACAAGCTTGTGATCAAGGAGAGGTGTTTATAGAAGTATTACCAGATACAACTTCTTCAAATAATGCACCAATAGCGAATGCAGATACAGCAATAACAGAAGAAGGAACAACGGTAACAGGAAATGTAGCTAGTAATGATTATGATCCTGATGGAGATCCATTAACAGTAAATACAACACCAGTTACTAATGTTAGTAATGGTACCTTAACCTTAAATGCTGATGGAACTTTTACTTATGTACCGAATGCAGGGTTTACTGGCACGGATACATTTACATATCAAATATGTGATGATGCAAGTCCAACACCATTATGTGATACTGCAACGGTAGAAATTAAAGTTAATACAGATACCGGAAATATTACAGTTGCTAATGATGATGCCTTCGATACAGTTGCTGATAAGGCTAATAACAATGTAACAGGAAATGTATTGGATAACGATTTTGATCCAGAAGGAGATATGCAAACAGTGAATACAACACCAGTGAGTAATGTTAGTAATGGTACTTTAACTTTAAATGCAGATGGATCTTTCGATTATCAACCAAATGCAGGATTTGCTGGGCAAGATAGTTTTGTATATCAAGTTTGTGATGACGGAACCCCTCAAGCATGTGATCAGGCAACAGTAATTATTCTTGTTCGAAAATTCACACCACCAGATTATACGGTTTCTATAATTTCAGGAGAGACCAACGTTGTAGGGAAAGAAGGTGAGATTGATTTTGTAGTTTTTGTTGGCGAAGGAAATGGTTTTGATTCTAATGGTATTAGTGAAGTAGAAATTAGAATTTCAGATAGTTCAAACTTCGAGTTTACTTTTGATGATACACTTACGACACTAAATGGAAATACAGTATTTAATACTGATTGGACGTATAAGTTGGAAGGAGGACTTCACAAGTTTGTTTATTCAGGTAATGGAGGAATATTTAAAGGAAATACTTTTTCTAGAATAGGAATAAAGGCAACATTTATTTCACCAGCTAGTTCAAGTGGAGAAAGGCCGTTGAAAGTAACAATTAAATCTACTTCAGGAGGACAGGTATTTATTGGAAATGATAATGATTCTGATAAAATAAGTTATAGTAATAACTAAGAATTAAAAAGATACTAGTGTTGGTATGAATATCAACACTGGTGCCTTTTACTAATTATAAATAAAGTAAGGAATCATTTTCTGAGAAGTAGATGATTTTAATGTTAAAACAAAAAATATCGTATGAAGGGATTTGTTAAGTTGATGACTTTTTTGTTATTGATATTTAACCAGGTTGGGTATGCGCAATCGGTTAACTTACAAGATGGAATGATAAGTCCGGCACCACTGGCTACTTTAGAAAACTCTGGAGAAGGAATAGCTAGTTTTAAAATTCAAGAAACTTCTGGAACTGAAGTGAATACTCCCGTGTTTGGAGGATTACCTAATGTAACTATTTCCGTTGATTTAGGAAGTTACATTGCCTTGAAGGATGGAGATGTGTCTTTAATAACGGGTACATCTGATGGAATAGATGTGATATCTTTATTTGATATATCATATTCGCCATCTACCAATATTTTGACCTTTAATCAGAAGGAGAACTTTCCAGCTGATATGGTAGAGGAAATTAGTTTTCCTATTGTAGTAACTCAAAACTCAACTAGAGAAGAAAATTTTAATGGGTTCATAGCCAATATTGCTGCTAGAGGACCAATGACAAATGCTATTGGTGATACCAGCTTCTTTACGTTTACATCTAGTGCAACATTGGATGTTGTTAAGTCGGTTGTAAATGTACCTTCTAGTTATTCTGTGGGTACCGTAATTGATTATGAAATTGTGGTTACAAATTCAGGAAATGAAATAATTTCTAATGTTGAAGTAACCGATCCGGGAGCAACAATAACATCCGGGAGTCCAATTACAAGTTTAGCCCCAGGAACTTCAACTACTATAGTAGCTAGTTATACGCTAACACAAGATGACATTGATAGAGGAAGTTATATCAACACTGCAACGGCAGTAGGAGATAGTCCTGACGGTATAGATGATGTAATTGTAGTGTCCGATACAGGTACAGATGAAAACGGAAACCTTATCACAGACCCTTTAACAATAGATGGGCCAGATACGGGTAGTGACCCAACTGATGATCCAACAGTACTAGATATTTCAGGAGGTCAAATAACAGCAATGACATTAGTAAAAAGTGTAACATCAAATGGACCCTATTCTGGAGGTTCAATAATAACGTATGAATTGTTGGTAACCAATATAGGAACATTAACATTAAGTAATATTGAAGTAACTGATCCAGGAGCTACAATTATATCAGGTAATCCAATTGCAAGTTTAGCGCCAGGAGAATCTATGAGTATTCAAGCAAATTATACAGTAACTATTGATAATATAAATAGAGGGAGTTATACAAATTCAGCAATTGCAACTGGAGATAGTCCTAGTGGAATAGGTGATGTAATTGTAATATCTGATACAGGAACAGATGAAAACGGAGATGTTATTACAGATCCTTTAACGGTAGATGGACCAGATGCAGGAAGTGATCCTACTGATGATCCTACCGTTCTTAATTTTTCTGAAGGACCCGTATCTAGTCTAACAATGATCAAAAGTGTAATCTCATCTGGACCTTATTCAGTAGGAACTACCATAAATTATGAATTGATAGTGACTAACAATGGAGAAACAACAATCGCAAACATTGAAATAACTGACCTAGGAGCTACAATTATATCAGGTAATCCAATAGCAAGTTTAGCTCCTGGAACTTCTACAAGTGTATTGGCGAATTATACATTAACTCAAATAGATATTAATAAAGGAGTTTACAGTAATTCTGCAATGGCAGTAGGAGATAGTCCTAGTGGAACGGATGATGTAACTGTAATATCGGATGCAGGAACAGATGAAAATGGAGATGTGATCATTAATCCATTAACAGTAGACGGACCAGATGCTGGAAGTGACCCAAGGGATGATCCAACAATTCTAGCATTAAACTATTGCTTAACTGTTTTTAATGAGTTTTCTCCAAATCAAGATGGAGTGAATGACTTCTTTAAAATAGAATGTATTGAAAACTATCCAAATAATACTGTTGAAATATTTAATAGGTGGGGGAATACGGTTTACAAAGTAGGAGAATACAATAATCAGAATATATCCTTTAAAGGAGTTTCAGAAGGAAGAGTAAATATCAATGCCAATGAAGAACTACCTACAGGAACCTATTTCTATGTAATTGATTTAGGAGACGGAAGTAGTTTAATAAAGGGATGGTTGTATTTAAACAGGTAGACTAAGAAAAGATGTATTATCAAATAGAAAGAAAGATTAATATGAGGAAAGTGATTAAAATATGCTTGTTTCTTAGCGTATTTGTTTTAAATGAAATAAAAGCTCAACAAGACCCTCATTATACACAATATATGTTTAACACAATGAGTGTAAACCCTGCTTATGCTGGGTCAAGAGGACATACAGTAATTACGGCCTTGGGTAGAATGCAATGGGTTGGGTTTAATGGAGCCCCAGATACTCAGAGCTTGAGTTATGATAGCCCAATAGGACTTGCAGGATTAGGGCTTGGGTTAAACTTAGTTAATGACAATATTGGTCCATCAAGTGAAATTTATCTTAACACAAACCTGTCTTATACTATACAAACAGGATTTGAAGGGAATTTGGCTTTCGGACTTCGATTGGGAGGAAGATTGCTAAATATAGATTGGAGTAAAGGAACTGTTTCTCAGCAAGAAGTATTGTTTTCTAGAAATATTAATGGAAGATTTTTACCATCAGTTGGAGCAGGAATATATTATCACACACCAGATTGGTATGTAGGGCTTTCAGTTCCAAATTTTATTGAGTCAGAGCATTATGATGGTAGTTTAGGGTCATTAAGAACAAGAGCTGTCGAGAGAATACATTTCTTTTTCATTGCTGGATATGTTTTTGATGTTTCTAAAAGCGTACGATTTAAGCCCGCAATTTTAACAAAAGCCGTTACGGGAGCACCTGTATCATTGGATGTTTCTGCTAATTTTTTATTTAATGATAAGTTTCGTGTTGGATTAGCTTGGAGATGGGATGATTCAATGAGTGCACTATTAGGATTTCAAGTAAGCGATTCTTTTTTAATTGGGTATGCATATGATTTGACAACATCAAATTATAATGTAACCAATAGTGGTACTCATGAAATAATGTTGAGGTATGAAACTATTAGGAGGTTGAGATTTAGATCTCCAAGATTTTTCTAACAAAAGAATTTATGAAAGTATATAAAATAAGAAAGGGAGTATTAACAATTTTACTGCTATTTTTTGCTGTATCCTATTCGCAAAGCCGAAAGATTGCAGATAGGTATTTTAAAGAATTTGAATATGTGAAAGCGGCAGAGTTGTATAAAGAATTATATGCACTAGGCGATCGTTCTAAACATGTTTTGACAAAATTGGCAGATTCTTATTATAATCATGTGAATACAGAAGATGCAGAGTTTTGGTATGAGAAGTTAATGATTGATTTTAAAGGCGGTGTTTCCAATGATTATTTGCTCAAATACGCTCAAGTTTTAAGAAGTAATAAAAAGTATAAAAAATCAGATTCTATTTTTTCATTATTAAGGTCTTCAGGGAAATTGAGATTAAGTTTAAAAGAAAAAGTTTCTGACTCATTATTCGAATTAACTGAAGGGACAGTGGAAAGAATAAACATTAAAAATTTAAATGTTAATTCACAATTTTCAGATTATGGAGGTTATATTTTTAACAATGAGGTATACTATTCTTCTTCCTCAATAGTAAAGGGCAAAGAACAAAAAATGTATGGTTGGAATAATCAACCTTTTTTGAACATTTACAAAGCTCGGATGAAATTGGAATTAATCGGAGCTGATACGAAGAAAGATACTATTTTAAATATCTACAATTCAGAAATACTCAAAGCTCCTGTGACTACTAAATATCACGAAGGGAAACCAATTTTTACAAAAGATGGTAAAACCATGTATTTTACTCGAAACAATTTTAATGGGAAAAGATTAAGTAAGGGGCTTAAAAGTACAGTAAACCTTAAAATTTTCCGAGCAGAAAAGATTGATGATATATGGACTAATATTACTGAGTTACCTTTTAATAGTAACAATTATTCTGTTGGTCATCCAACATTAAGTTTAGATGAGAGAACCTTGTATTTCACTTCGGATATGCCGGGAGGTTATGGTAAAACCGATTTATATAAGGTTAGTGTTGGTATAGATGGGAGTTTTGGAACACCTAAGAACTTAGGAGCTAAAATTAATACTTCAGAAAGAGAGGTCTTTCCGTTTATAGGAAAAGATAATAGACTGTACTTTTCTTCAGATGGACATTTTGGTTTAGGACTTCTAGATATTTATAAAGTAAAAAGTAAGTTAAATAATGAATATCTAGAAATAGAAAATTTAGGTAGCCCATTTAATAGTAGTAAAGATGATTTTGCTTTTTACTTACATGATAATGGTAAATATGGATTCTTTTCTTCCAACAGAAAACAGGGAAAAGGAGATGATGATATCTATAGTTTTTATGTATATGAAGAAACTCCATGCAAACAAAATATAGAAGGATTTTTAATTGATTACAAAACTAAAAAACCAATAGACAGAGGATTGGTCACGATTATAAATCAAAATGGAGAAGTTATAGATGAAGTTTTAACAGATACTGAAGGAAAGTACATACTTCCGAGTATTAAATGTGCCCAAACATACACATTAAAAGGACATAAATTCGATTATAGATCTACCCAAAAAGTAATTAATGTAACTAGTCAACCATTAGGAGATGTTAACCTTTCTTTAATGCCTTTGGTTGTCGAAAATCAGATAGTTATAAAACCCATTTATTTTGATTTTAATAAGTATGACATAAGAGATGATGCAAAATATGAATTAGAAAATATTTATACAATTATGACCCGTCATCCTGAAATAGTTATACGCATAGAATCTCATACTGACAGTAGAGGAACTTTTGAACATAATCTTTCTTTATCAAGTAAAAGAGCCTTAGCAACCAAAAATTACCTTATTAATAGAGGTATTAACCCCAAAAGAATTATAAGTGCAAAAGGTTTTGGAGAATCACGATTATTGAATAATTGTGTTGATGAAAATGTCAAGTGTTCAGAAGAAGAGCATAGTGTAAATAGAAGGTCTTATTTCTTTATAGTAGAAGGACTAAAAGAAATAAAGGCTAGGCAGTTAAAAGAAAGACTAAAAGCAAATGAAAAGATGGAGAATAGAAGAAAGAAGATAAAGGAGTTAAGGAAGCATAAATAACTTCTTAAACTGCTTTTGTTTTAATGAAGTAGTGTAAAAAAGAATCTAATTTTCTATAGTTTTTCAGAAAAATTTATTCGGATAGAATATTAAGTTAAGATTAAAAGATGGAAAGAATAAATAAACAAATAGCTTTTATAGTAGCTGTTTTGATAGGAATACTAATATCAATAACTATTCTATTTAATATTAGAAAAGTACTTCCTAATCAATTAGAGAATCTGTATGTACAAAAAGGTGAAATTGGGTTTGATAAAAAGGATACTATAGAACCTAATACTTATGTAAGCAACCTAATTCATACGGTACAAAGAGACAAAAATCAAACCAATAAGATTCAATCTAACATATTTATTGATGAAAAAGTAAAAGATAAAAAAGTATTGTTGGCGTCTATACAAATGAAAGAAGATGAATATCATTTGTTTTCTCATGGACGTTCGGGAGAATTGTATATAAACAATAAATGGTTAGATAAAAAAGAAATAATCAATTGGTTTGAGTCAAGAGTTGATTTGAATAGAATATCAAAAATTTTTATTTATGGATGCGAATTCGGTAAAGGAATAAAAGGAAAAGAAGCGGTTTCTTTTATTATAGAAAAGCTTGGGGTTAAAGTAGCAGCTTCTAACAATATAACAGGTAAAGAAGGAGATTGGATGTTAGAAGTGGGAAATGAAAAAAAAGAACTTGAGGTGCCAGATTACCAATATAATTTACAAAATCTAATTTCTCCGTATAGATGGAATTATCGCAATGGGGCGGAGTTTGTAAATTGGTCAAACCACAGAGCAATCAATTTAAATAATGGTTATGTAAACCATGGATATATTGAGCAAACTATAAATACAATAGTAGGAAATAGATATACTTTAATTTTTAAAGCTCATAATCATATGACCAATGGATATAGAAACCCGCATTCACTTACATTAAATTTAAGAATAGGAAATGTACACAATGAGAATATAGTTTTACAATCTACACCTTGGCGTCATTCATACACTATTTATGAAAGAACTTTTGTAGCTAATAGTAGCTCAACTATTATTAGATTTCAACATTACTCAGGAGATACATATGAGCATGATATATTAATTTGCAATGATGTGTGTGTGCCGTATGTTCAACCAAGAGACTGCCAACCTGTTAGTGCTTGTGACATTATTGGAGGTAATTTAGACGGTGAAGTTGAGGTGGGTGAAACTTTATCGTATTCAGTAAATGGAGGTACCCCTTCCAATAATACTACTTGGCGTATTACCCCGGCAGATGGAGTTAATGTTTCCAGTGGATCTGGGCCAAATGCAGATAATATAACTTTTAGAGAAGAAGGAAACTATACTATTTCATTTACAAAAACTAACAGCACAGTTCCTTCTGGTTGTACACAAAATAGTTCAGCTACTTGTAGTAAACCTATAATCGTTGCAAGAACATGTTCAACAGGACCAGATTCAGATAATGATGGTGTAAGTGATATTTGCGATTTGGATGATGACAATGATGGTATTTTGGATATAGATGAATGCAAAACAGGAACTGGTGATAATTTAGTTAAGTATGGATCTTTTTCAATAGATCCAATTCCTCAAACTCATTGGTATAGAGCAGTAGAGAGTAGTAATTTTGATACCTCTATAGGGAGAGTATACAGCTATAATATGGGTAGTACTTATAGGAACTCCTCACTTACAAATGGAATTTTTGATGAAGATACTAATCCAAGTACAGGGATTTTTAATGCATTACAAGAAATGAATGGTCCAACTGCTGCTATTGTATATAAGTTTCAAGAACCTTTAGAAGCTGGAATTATATATTCCTATAGTATGGATATTGGAAATAGAGCTTTTGGGGATTTTGATGATTTTTTCGTTCAAATCTATAATGCAGATACAAATAAAGTAGAAGTGGAAATAGTACGAGAAAGAACAAATACATTACCGGGATGGACTACAACGCAATCATACAAACTTTTTGAAGGAACCTTTACTGTTCCAACTACAGGAAATTACTATATATTATGGAGAAATGAAGGTTTTGGTAGTACCGAAGATGATATTTTAATAGATAGAGTGGCGGTAAAAAAAGGAACAGCTTGTGATACCGATGGAGATACTATTCCAGACTCTCTGGATTTAGATAGTGATAATGATGGAATTTATGATGTTGTAGAAGCAGGTACAGCTTCATTAGATACTAATAATGACGGTAGAATTGATAGTATTACTAGTAGCTCTGGAGATATAGATGATGATGGTCTAGCAGATATTATTGAAGCTAGTAATGGAAATGATCAAGGAACTACTCCTAGAGAAACAACGTCAGGAATACCGGATTATATAAATTCAGATAGTGATGCAGATGGTTGTTCAGATGCAAACGAAGGGTATAATAATGGAAGTATTGATGGTGTTGGAAATACATATTACAACCCAAATAATTTACCTGAACCACTTACGGTTACTTCGGGAGCTATTAATGCTGAAGGAAAGGTAGTTGTAGCATCATATATTAACGGAGATATACCAGAAGTGATCGATAGAGATGCTGACAAGTCAATTTGTAATAATAATACATTTGCTGTAAGTGATTTTGTAAATACAAATGAGGGGCAAACAGTAATTGGTAATGTTTTAACAAATGATTACGATCTGCAAGGAGATATACAAAGTCTAAAAATCACACCAATTACAAATGTGTCAAATGGAACATTAGTGTTGACTTCAAATGGAAGTTTTAGTTATACACCAAATGCTGGATTTGCTGGTGAAGACAGTTTTGTTTATGAGGTTTGTGATAATAGGACACCGCAAGCTTGTGCAAGAGCTTCTGTTTTTATTGAAATATTACCTGATGAGGTTCCAGAAAATGAAGCACCCATTGCTAATATAGATACGGGTGCTACCAATGTAAATGTAAGTTTAAGTGGAAATGTACTCAACAATGATTATGATCCAGACGGTGATGCTCTGGAGGTAAATATTGTACCTATTAAAAATGTAACCAATGGTACACTTGTTTTAAATGCAAATGGAACGTTTACTTATACACCTAATATTGGTTTTATAGGAACAGATACTTTCGAGTACGAAGTATGTGATGATGTAGCCTCTGCACCACTTTGTGATACAGCAGTGGTTGAAATAGTTGTAACTCCCAGATTGGAAAATAGTACAATTGCTAATGATGATGCTTTTATTACAACAGCAGATACAGCCGATAATAATGTCACTGGAAATGTGTTGAATAATGATTTTGACCCTGAGGGGCATACCCAAGTAGTAAATACAGCTCCCTTGAATAATGTTAGCAATGGAAATTTAGTTTTAAACTCAGATGGGTCTTTCAATTATCAGCCTAATGCAGGGTTTGTAGGACAGGATAGTTTTGTATATCAAGTTTGTGATAGCGGAATACCACAGGCTTGTGATCAAGCCACTGTTATTGTTTTAGTGAAGAAATTTAGTCAGCCAGATTATACAATTTCTATCGTAACAAACCAAACTAACGTAGTGGGTCAAACCGGAGTCATAGATTTTGTTGTTTTTCTTGGAGAAGTAAATGGTTTTGTCTCAAATGGTATTAACTCTATAGAGTTTAGAATACCGGATAGTTCAAATTTTGAATTTATATTTGATAATGCACTTATAACTTTAAATGGACAACAAGTGTTTAATTCACACTGGGCATATATATTAGAAAAAGGACTTCATAAGTTTATATATACAGCAAATGGAGGAATATTTAAAGGAAACACTTTCTCTAAAGTAGGTATAAAGGCCAGATTTGTATCACCTGCAAATTCGAGAGGAAAAGTTCCGTTGAAAGGAACTATTAGATTTAATTCAGGAGGGCAATCTAATAGAACTAATGATAATGATGAAGATTTAATACAATATAATAATACGAAACTGTAAATAGGAATAATGAATAGCTAATTATCCTATTTTAGAATTGAAAGCAGGTTAAAATAATGGCAGCGTTTATAAAACGCTGCCATTTTGGTTTTTTAATATAGTATATGTATAACTGATACTAATCGTAATCAGTTTTTACCCAGTAAGTATTTGGTTAATGTTTCGTTGTATAATGTTTTAAGTATGTGTAGAAAAGGTTGATTCTTTGGCGAGCCTACAGTTAGTAGTAGATTATTCTATAGGTTTTTAATATTTGTAGTAGATAAGCAGTAGTAAAAAAAGAAGTTTTTTTAGAGGTTGTTATGAAATTAGCAATTCACTAATTCGACGTTTATATATGAATAAAAAAATCCCGTGAGACTAGTTTAAACTCTGAAATTATTCCTGTTAAAGTGATTGCCATAAAATGAGCAGTAGCCAATTGGGATAAATTAAAGAGTAACTATCAATATGTTGTATTACACGCTTTCCCCTAATTTCGATTTCCCCAATATTGAGATGTTACTCTTTTTTTTAAAATATGAAAGAACCTATTAATAAACGAACTAAACGCATTAATAACATGATATAACCTCGGTATGTTTTCTCATAAATTAGACTATCTTTTTTACCGATGTTATCATTAATGCGTTGTTCGTTGTTTAAGTTAATTATTTTAGTAACACTAATATCTATTTATTCTACTTCTTAAAACATCTTTCCCTTAGATGTTGGTGTTACTTTACTAAAAAAAGGATCTTTCTACACTAAAAAAATAAGTGAACATCGGTGTAAAATTTCCCCGAAATTTCCCCTTTTTATGCAGGTGTTTACTTTTTTAGTGTTAGAAAAGAAGAGAGTAGAGTATGGGTGATAAATTGTTATATTATCTAAGGTTATAATTACTGTTTTATCTAAAACTCCAATTTTTATAATTGGTGTTTGCTTCTAATTTGTTTTCAATAGAATTAGGTAAACTAGGGAAAAAATCAATACCTGTTTTTTGTTCTAATTCATCAATGGAAACTACAAATTTATACAAAGGTTTGCTACTGTCTTTATGAGGGATTAAAAAAGCAATTGCTTTGATTTCTGGCTCTGTATAATCTAAAATAATTTTATAGAAATAATTTGGTACTGAAACACGGTCTTTACCTATCGTCTTTAAGTTTTTTTCAAGAATTCCACCCGTAACTACATACAAATGATTGTATTTTTTAGCCCAATAACGAGTTTTTTGCTCTAGTTTATTCCATATTCCAGCATTAAATTGGTGATTCTGAGGAGACACATTAGAGGTGTAGAAAGTTTCATCGTGTGCTTTTTTAGAATATCTTTTATCGCCAGCTGGACATAAATGTCCCTTATCATATCCTGAGTTTTTATAATTTCGCCAATCTGCAGATTTCGTACTAACTTTTGGGTCTACAATGAAAAAAGGACGTTTATGATTTGTATAAACAATATCGTTTTTGTGCAAAGAATAAGCTACCCACTCTGCCTGTTCGTGTTGTTCATTGTATGATAATTGATATCCTTTATGTTTAATTATTGTACCAGTTGTTGAGGTTGGTAAATAGTCAAAACCGGTCTTGTTATGTTTTTCAGAGTTTTCTACTTGCGGAATAGTAGCATTAGTTTGTTCTTCTCTTTGTTGCAACCAATATCCAATAATTAGAACGAGCAGTGTAATAATGGCTTTTATTTTTCTTGAATTGCTCATTAGCTTTTCATAATGATTTCTTTAAAGTCTTCGGTCTTTTCAACTTTATCAAAGATGGTTTGAAATTTAGTTGGAGGAACTGTTAGTTTACGTTTTACTAAATCAAGCCAAGCTCCATAAACCGTAATGATGGCAGATAATTTTCCTTCTTCATTAAAAACTTCATGTTGAATTTTCCAACGTTCTCCTTTGCTAGATAATCCTATTACTTTTAGGTTTACAGTAATGTCAGTTCCCATATGTATTTCTCGTAAAAACTTGGTGTTTTCCTCAAATAAGATAGGTCCTGTTTTTTCTTTTGTGAAATCTTGAATAGTAATGTTGTGTTCCTTGAAGAAACGCAAACGAACTTCAGCAGCATAATCATTATAAGCAGTATGACGCATATGTATATTGGCATCAAAATCTGCCCATCTAGTAGTAAATTTAACTGTAAAACTCATAAAATATTTTTCGGCAAAAGTACAAATTAGGCTTTAACATCTAAAGTATCTCTAAGAGTATTCCCTAATAACATAAAAGCCATTACCAAACTCATAATTGCTAAACCGGGTATTAGAGCTAGAAAGGGTTTTCCTAGAATAATATAATTATAGTGATTTTTAATCATAGCTCCCCAAGAAGGTGTTGGAGGTTGGGCACCAATACCTAAAAAACTCAATCCGCTTTCAATCAAAATAGCAGCGGCAAAATTTGCAGCAGAAATTACAATGATAGGAGCCCAAATGTTAGGAAGAATATGTTTGAAAATAATTCTAAAATCAGAAAAACCTAAAGCTTTAGCCGCTTCTACATATTGTTGTTGTTTGCTAGTAATTACTTGTCCGCGAACAACACGTGCAACTTCTACCCACATGGTTAATCCAACTGCAATAAACACTTGCCAAAATCCTTTTCCTAAAGCCAAGGTAATGGCTATTACAAGTAGTAATGTTGGTATGGACCAAGTAATATTAATAAACCACATGATTAAATTGTCAATTTTACCTCCAAAATAACCAGCAATAGCACCTATTGGAATTCCAATTACTAAAGAAATAAAAACAGCAATGAAACCAATAAAAAATGAAATTCTAGCACCTATCAATAAACGACTTAATAAATCACGACCATATTTGTCTGTTCCTAGCCAAAATGTTTTTTGTTGAATATACTGGGTGTATGATTTAGGAAACTCTTCTGGTAAACCATCAGCATACTTGATTACTTCTAACTTATCATTTTTAGTGTCGAATGATTTAATTGGAATTTCGGTAATTGAATTTTGTTTTCCATCCATGAAAATAGAAAGCCAAGATTGATCTGTGGTATTTTCAGAAGGAATAGATAGCATTTGAACAGAAAAACCAGGAGTTTTTGAATGAATTTCTAAATGCATTTGATTGGCTGAATTACTATTGTCTGGCGCTAAGACATAGCAAAAAACAGCAACAACCCCACAAAAAATAATAAACCAAAAACTAGCTAAGCCAGTTTTACTTCGTTTAAATTTTTGTATGGCAATTTGCCATAAAGATGTTGAGTCTTTGTTCACTATAGTTTTTTGTTAAACGTTAAAATATCCTTACTAGATGGTGCTTCAAAAATTTCTAAATTGAAATATGGAACACTTGCTAAGATATGATCAAAAATATCAGCCATAATTCTTTCGTATACACTCCATTCTTTTTCATTACTAAAAGCATAAAGTTCTAATGGAATTCCATGTATAGTTGGTTGTAATTGTCGAGTCATAAATAACAACTCCTTATTTACTTTGGGGTGTGCTTTTAGATATTCATCAATATAAATTCTAAAAACTCCAAAATTAGTGAGATTTCGTCCATTAATTAACAAGCTTTTATCAATGTTTTCCTTTTTATTATATGCATTAATCTCAGATTTTTTTTCTGTAAGGTATTCTTTAATAAGAGTGATTTTTTTTAAAGAAGTTATTTCATTTTCGGTTAAAAAATGAATACTATTTATTTTTATAAAAATTGCTCGTTTCATTCTCCTTCCTCCGGATACTCGCATTGCTCGCCAATTCTTAAAAGATTCTGAAATTAAAGAATATGTTGGGATGCTTGTTACAGTGTTATCGAAATTTTTCACAATTACTGAAGTTAAATTGATTTCTGTGACATTACCATCTGCCCCATATTTAGACATGGTAATCCAATCATTTAAACGAACTGTATCATTAATAGAAATTTGAATACTTGCAACAAAGCCTAATATAGTATCTTTAAAAATTAATAATAGTACTGCAGAAAAGGCACCTAAAGCTGTGAAGAAACGAACTAACGATTTATCTGTAATTAAAGAGAAAGAAATCAATAATCCAATCATCCAAAGTAGGACCATGAAAATTTGGGTATAACTCTCAAGTGGTTTGTCTTTAAAAGAATTAAATGTTCTCAGAAAGTCTTTAATACTAAGAAGCACACTTCTAATAAACCAGATACTCATAAATACAATTAAAAGAGAACAAAGAATCATGACATATTTATATACCCATGGAAAATCTATTAGAATATCATGTAAGAAGGTATAAATTAATACAAGTACAATAATTCTGGAAATATTTAGGAATACTAAATTTTTAATAAGAATGTCATCAAATTGAGTTTTGGTTTTACTAGCTATTTTATGGATTAGTCTACTTCCAAAATAACGTAAAGATTTAAAGATGATAAATCCTACAAGAGCTATTAAAATAAAGTTGCTAATAACATTTAAATAAATAGCTATTTTATCTGGTATAGATAAGGTATTCGTGTAAAAATTGTAAAAAAATCTACCTAACATTTTTTAAGAATCAAAATTATGAATTTCTTCACCAACCTTTAAATTGAATTTTTTTCTAAAGCCATAAACCAATGCATATAATAAAGGAGTATCAATAGCTGCGATAAATATTTTAAAAATAACCCCGCTTACTAAAAGACCTCCAAATTTATCCCATGCAATAATTTCAAAAGAGCATAATAATAAAAGTACTGTAAGGGTATCTATAAATTGCGAAGCAAAGGTTGAAAAATTATTACGTAACCATAAGTGTTTTCCTTTCGTGTAATTTTTCCAAAAATGATAAATTCTAATATCTATAAACTGTGCAAATAAATAGGCCATCATTGATGCCAAAACAGCCAAAGGAGTTGCTCCGAATACTAGGTTAAATGTGTTGTTATCAACAGGTGACCATTCTGTTGCAGGAACATATTTACTAACATAAATAATTCCTAATGAAAATAAAGAAGCAAAAATACCTGCTATTACAACTTGATTAGCTTTTTTTCTACCATAGATTTCAGATAATACATCTGTAATAAGGAATGTAATAGGGTATGGAAGTAACCCAACTGAAATTTCAAATAACTTAACATCTAGGATTTCCATGTTAAGTGGATACCAATAGAAAAACTTCTGAAAAATTAGATTCGAAGTAACTAAAGAAGCAATAAAAAGTGCCGCTAAAATTAGGTAAATAAGTTGTGCCTGTGATTTCTGTTGTGACGTCATAAAACGAAGATAGTAATTTTAAAAATTGTATGTTTGCAGCGTTAAACAAACAACAAAAAAATGAAAGCATATATTTTTCCAGGTCAAGGAGCACAGTTTACAGGAATGGGATTAGATTTATATGAAAACTCACCATTAGCTCAAGAACTATTTGAAAAAGCAAATGATATATTAGGTTTTAGTATTACAGATGTAATGTTTGAAGGAACCGCAGAAGAATTAAAACAAACAAAAGTTACACAGCCAGCTATTTTCTTACATTCGGTAATTTTAGCGAAAGTATTAGGAGATGATTTTAAACCAGAAATGGTTGCAGGTCATTCACTAGGAGAATTATCAGCATTAGTTGCAAACGGTGTGTTGTCTTTTGAAGATGGATTAACATTAGTTTCTAAACGTGCAATGGCAATGCAAAAGGCATGTGAAATTCAACCATCTACAATGGCAGCAGTTTTAGGATTAGAAGATGCTGTTGTAGAAGAAGTATGTAAATCAATTGATGGAGTTGTTGTTGCGGCAAATTACAACTGCCCTGGTCAATTAGTAATTTCGGGAGAAATTGAGGCAGTAGAGAAAGCTTGTGAAGTTTTAACTGAAAAAGGAGCAAGAAGAGCTTTATTATTACCAGTTGGAGGAGCTTTTCATTCACCTATGATGGAGCCAGCTCGTGAAGAGTTAGCAAAGGCAATTGAAGAAACTACTTTTAGTGAGCCTACTTGTCCGGTGTATCAAAATGTAGTAGCAAAAGCAGTAACAAATCCTGCAGAAATTAAAGAAAACTTAATAGCACAGTTAACAGCTCCTGTAAAATGGACACAATGTGTGCAAGCAATGATTGCAGATGGCGGAACTGAATTTGTTGAAGTTGGACCAGGTAAAGTTTTACAAGGTTTAATGAGAAAAATAGATAGAAGTGTTACAGCTAGCGGAGCAGCTTTGTAATAAAGGAAATACTATAAACATAAAAGGCTCGCAAATTTGCGAGCCTTTTATGTTTAGTAAATTATTGTTTTAACTTTTCTTGCAACTTGTTTAGTATAATTGGCTCTCCAAAACCTAAATCTTTCATTCTTTTCAATTGTGTTTCTGCATCACCAACAACTAACCAAATCATTTTATTTGGGTTAACGTATTTTGTAGTTAATTCCTTAATTCTTGGAATGGTCATGTCATTTACAATTTTTTCACGATTCTCTACATAATTAGGGTTTAATCCATAACTACTAATGTTTTCTAACATTCTTAATTTAGCTCTCATTGTTTCAAAAGCTCTTGTATTACTTTTAATTAAGAAGCCTTTAGTGGTTGCTAAATCCTTTTCATTATAGTTGTTGCCGTAGTTATCTAAAATTTGTTTAACTAATTGAGCAGCTTCTAAAGTAACATTGCTTCTTACACCACTAGAAATAGTAAACGCTCCTTTCTCTTTTGTTCCAGAAAAATTAGAGCGTATACCATAGGTATATCCTTTCCCTTCACGTAATTGTTGTGTTAACTGAGAAGCAAAACCACCACCACCTAAGATGTAGTTCATTACGGTAGCTGGATAATAATCTGGATCGTTAAAAGCCAAGGCTGGTGATCCAAATCGTAATTGTGATTGTTTTGCATTTGGAATATCGTAGAAATATACGGTAGATTTTTCCGGTGCCTCAGGAGTTTTGTATTCTGGAATTACAACTTCTTTAGCTGCCCATTGAGAAACTAAATCATTCAATGAAGTAGTTACTTTTTCTTGACTAATATCTCCAACTACATGCATTTTAGCTACAGAAGGAGAAATATTGTTTGTATAATAAGCTTTTAAATCATCTATTGTAATTGAATTTATAGATTCAATAGTACCAAGAATGTTTTTAGATCGAATATTATCTTCTCCATAGATCAATTTATTATATGCATTATTAGCTACTGCTCTTGGACTGGCTTCTTGTGAACGTAGATTCGTAATAGCTCTTTTCTTCAATAAATCAAACTCAGTTTCATCCCATCTTGGTTCTAACAACATTTCTTTAACTAATGTCAAAGTAGCATCATAGTTTTTTGCTAACGTAGTTACACTAATTCGAATATTTTCTTTGCTTGCAAATACATTTATGCTAGCTCCTAATTGAGCAATTTCATCTTCAAGTTGACCAACAGTTTTATTTTTAGTTCCCTTTTCCATTAAATCAGCAGTTAAGTTTGCAACTCCCAATTTATCTAAGTTTTCTAATAGCTGTCCACCATCTATTACTAAGTTAAACTGTACCAATGGTACTTCGTCATTTTCAATACCATAAACTTTTAATCCGTTACTTAAGCTACTTTCCCATACTTCAGGAACCTTTACTTTAGGAGCAGGACCATATGGTGGCTCAATAGAACGATCAAAGGTAGATGGAGTTTTTTCATAAGTTGCGGCTATTGTAGGATCGAAAGATTCTTCTGCACCAACCACTATTTTTTCTTCTTTTACTTCAGCTTCAACAGAATTTTCTAAAGCAAGTTGCTTTTCATTTCGTGGAACGAAGCTGGTTGCAATAAAATTATGGTCTTTAATATATTTGTTATAAACATTCATAACATCTTCCTTTGTAACGGCTAGAGTGTTATTAATGTCTTCGGTAACAAACCCAGGATTTCCAGTATAGGTGTTGTAAGAAGCCAAACGAGTTCCTTTACCTAAAACACTTGATAAACTGCTGTAAAAATCTGTCTCTAATCCTGCTTTGATACGATCTAAATCTTTTTGAGGAATTCCATTTTTTTCAAAATCTGTAAAAGCTATATCAATTCCTTTCTTAACTTCATCTAACTTAGTGTTGTTAAAAGCTCTTACAATAAGTTGTACTTGTCCCGCTATTTCAGAAGTGAAGTTAAACATTGTAGTTCCAGAAGTTAGTTTTAAATTATCTACCAATACTTTGTTTAATGGAGCTTTTTTTCCTGTAGATAAGTATTCTGTTAAAATATCTAATGCATAAGCATCTTTATGATATTGTTCTACTGTTGGCCATGTTAAGGTAAGTTCAGGTAAGCGAGCAAAGTTATCTTCGTAATATAAATACTCCGTTTCTTTAACTACTCCTGGACGCTTTTCAATACTTGCAATGTCTCCTCCTCTAGGAATTTCATCAAAATATTTATGAACCCATTTCTTAGCTTGGTCAACATCAAAGTCTCCCGATAATACTAAAGTAGAGTTATTTGGAACGTACCATTTTTTGAAGAAGTTTTTAACGTCATCTAAAGTTGCATTTTGTAAATCTTCTAATGATCCAATTACCTGCCAATTGTAAGGATGATCTTTTGGGTACAAGTGTTTGCCAATTACATATTGTCTGTGCCCATATGGTCTATTGTCGATACTTTGTCTTTTTTCGTTTTTTACAACCTGTTTTTCTTTTGCTAATACAGGGTCAGTAACCGTATTGATAAACCATCCAAGTTTATCCGCTTCTGCCCAGATCATTTTTTCTAAAGCATCGTTAGGTACGGTTTGTAAATAGTTTGTTCGATCTCTAGAAGTTGAACCATTTGCTCCAGATGCTCCAATACGAGCACTCATTTTATCTAAACCACCTTTTCCTAAATTTTCAGACTCTAGAAATAATAAGTGTTCGAATAAGTGAGCAAATCCCGTGCGGCCTTCTATTTCTCTGGCAGAACCCACATGAACCATCAATTCAACGGCTACGACTGGGTCCGACTTGTCAACATGAAAAATAACATCTAAACCATTGTCTAGGGTTACTTTTTCATATTTGATTTTTAATTCTTTTTTAGTAGGGTTTTCTGTTGATTTACTACAGGATAGGAATACCAACAGGAATACTGAGAGTAGTATATGTTTAGTCATGACTATTGTTGTTTATAAGCCATGAAATTACTAAAATTGAAAAGGTTTAGAGTGCTAAATATATGTTAAAAGCTGTTAATTAGCCTTTTTGCGATTCTTGCCATTTCCAGGCTGATAGTAAAGCATCGTCTAAGCTTTTTTCAGTTTTCCAATGAAGTTCTTGGTTAGCAATGGTAGTATCAGCATAAGCGGCGGTGACATCTCCAGCTCTTCTAGCTACGATTTTATAGTTTAATTTTTGATTGGTAACCTTTTCAAAAGAATTTACAATTTCTAATACTGAGCTTCCTTTTCCTGTACCTACATTAAAAAACTCAAAATTTTGTTTGTTTTTTTTGTCAAGCAAACGCTGTAATGCTGAAATATGAGCTTTAGCTAGATCAACCACATGAATATAGTCTCTTACAGCTGTTCCATCTGGAGTCTCATAATCATCACCAAAAATAGAAAGTTGTTCGCGAATTCCAGCAGCGGTTTGTGTTACATAAGGAATCAGATTTTGCGGAACCCCTAAAGGTAATTCTCCGATTTTTATAGAGTCATGGGCTCCAATAGGATTAAAATAACGCAATGAGATAGCATTCATATTATGTGCTGTACAGCTATCTTTTATTATTTCTTCTCCTATTTGTTTAGTGTTTCCATAAGGAGATGCAGCTGGTTTTATAGGTGCATTTTCTGTAATAGGCAATTCGTCTGCTTGACCATATACTGTACAAGAAGAACTGAAGATAAAATTATCAATATTTCTATCACGCATTTCTTGTAATAAATATACTAAGCTACCAATATTGTTTTCATAATAATCTAATGGCTTTTGTACACTTTCTCCTACAGCTTTAAATGCAGCAAAATGAATTATTCCATCAATAGTGTTTTCATTAAAAAAGTGTTGTACATTTTGTTTACTGCGCAGGTCTAGTTGATAAAAATCAGGTTTAATTCCTGTTATTTTTTCAATATTGTCTAAAACTTCAATTTTAGAGTTTGATAAATCATCTATTATTACAACTTCAAACCCTTCGTTTTGTAATTCAACTACGGTGTGAGAACCAATAAAACCTAATCCGCCAGTAACTAAAATTCTTTTCATATGGCTAAAATAAAAAAGCTCAGTTATTAACCGAGCTCTTTTTAATTTATTTAATAAAATCGTTAATTGTTTTTGTGATAAAAGCTAGTTGTTCTTCGTCTAACTCTGTATGCATTGGTAAAGAAATTACCTGGTCAATTAATTCATTAGTTATTTCAAAGTCAGCTTCATTATATCGTTCATCTATATAAGCTTTTTGCTTATGAAGTGGAACTGGGTAATAAATAGCATTTGGAATATTATTATCCAATAAGTGTTGGTGTAATTCATCACGTTTTCCGTTTGTAATTTTTAAAGTGTATTGGTGAAAAACATGTGTTGTAAAAACACTTATTGCTGGAGTAACAATGTAAGGGTTGGTAGCAAAAGCTTCAGTATAATACAATGCAGCTTTTCTACGAGCATCACAATATGAATCTAATAATGGTAATTTTGCTTTTAATACAGCGGCTTGTATAGAGTCTAAGCGAGAGTTAACTCCTACTACATCATGATAATAACGCTTATACATTCCGTGGTTAACCATTCCTCTTAATATATGCGCTAATTCATCATCATTGGTAAAAATGGCACCACCATCACCGTAACAACCTAAGTTTTTAGAAGGAAAAAAAGAGGTAGTTCCTACGTTACCCATTGTTCCGGCTTTCTTTTTGCTTCCATCAGAGAAAGTATAGTCAGCACCAATAGCTTGGGCATTATCTTCAATAACAAATAAATCGTGCTCTTTTGCAATTTCTAAAACGGCTTCCATATTAGCACATTGTCCAAATAAATGAACAGGAACAATAGCTTTCGTTTTGGGAGTGATTGCTTTTTTCAAAGCTTCAATATCTATATTAAAAGTATCTGGTTCAACATCTACTAAAACAGGAGTTAGGTTTAACAAACCAATAACTTCTACAGTTGCAGCAAAGGTAAAATCAGCAGTAATAACTTCATCACCCGGTTGTAATCCAAGTCCCATCATTGCTATTTGTAAAGCATCTGTTCCATTTGCACAAGGAATCACATGTTTTACATCTAAGTATTTTTCTAAATCTGCTTGAAACTCTTTAACATAGGGTCCGTTTATATAAGCAGAAGAGTTTAGTACTTCTTGAATAGAGTTGTCAACCGTGTCTTTTATATGTTGGTATTGACTTTGTAAGTCAACCATTTGAATTTTTCTCATGGTCTAAAATTTAGCAGTTCAAAAATACGACATAATTCCGTTATATTTGAAGAAAAACGAACAGATGCGTATGTTAAAAAAAGTACTTAAAATACTCTTAGGTTTATTAATATTATTGATTGCTTCTGGTTGGATATTCTCCAATATGATGAAACCTACTTATGATGGTGAATTAGAACTTAAAAATATTTCAGAAAAAGTAACTGTATACTTTGATGAAGTAGGAGTTCCACATATAAACGCCGAAAATCAAAAAGATGCATATACGGCTTTGGGTTATGTACATGCACAAGACAGGCTTTGGCAAATGGAATTAGTTCGCAGAATATCTGCTGGACGTTTGGCGGAAGTTTTTGGAAAAGATTTAGTGCGTGTAGACCAGTTTTTTTCAGGTTTAGGAATAGAAGAAGCTGCTGTGAAAACTATCAAGAATTTAGATAAAAGCTCACAGGCATATCAGTTAGCAGAAGCATATTTGAATGGGATTAATCAATTTATTGAAGAAGGAACTACACCGTTGGAATTTTATTTAGTGGGGGTACAGAAGGAAAAATATACGATGAAGGATGTGTACAATGTTTTTGGATATATGGCCTTTAGTTTTGCAGTTGCTCATAAAACAGATCCAATGTTGACTGAGATAAAAGAGAAATTAGGAGATGTATATTTTAATGAGCTAAATGGCGCAACTTCTGAAAACTTAACCCTAATAAAGAATTCGAAAGCTCCAGAATTGAAAGCTGATTTTGCAAAAGCTATTAATTTGATCATGGACAAACTGCCTGTATCTCCATTTATAGGAAGTAACTCTTGGGTGTTAGCTCCGCAAAAAACAAAAAATGGCAAAGTAATTTTTGCAAATGATCCACATATTGCATTTTCTCAACCTTCGGTTTGGTACCAAAGCCATATTAAAACTCCAAATTACGAGATGTATGGATTCAATTTGGCGTTAACTCCATTTCCATTATTGGGACATAATAGAAATTACGCATATGGTTTAACCATGTTTGAAAATGATGATGTAGATTTTTATTATGAAGAAAATAATCCTAATAATCCATTAGAATATAAAACACCAAATGGATTTGAAAAATATCGAATTGTAGAAAAAAGGATAAAAATAAAAGGAGAAAAAGATACAGTTTATCAGGTAAAAGAAAGTAAGCATGGACCTATAATGAATGGATTGATTGAATTTATTGATGATGAGCGTCCGATAGCAGTACAATGGATTTATACCAAACTTGAAAATAGGCTGTTAGATGTTTCTTACGAAATGTCGCATGCAAATTCATTGGAAGAATTTAAAAAAGGAGCCTCTAAAATTCATGCACCTGGATTAAATGTAATGTATGGAGATGCACAAGATAATGTGGCATGGTTTGCTTCTGCAAAATTGTATAAGTATCGCGATAGTTTGAATACTAAAACTATTTTAAATGGTGCATCTGGAAAAGATGAAATACAAGAGTATTTGTCTTTTGAAGAAAACCCACAAGCGATTAATCCAAGTTGGAACTATGTATATTCAGCGAATAATCAACCAGATTCTATTGTAGGTATGTTGTATCCGGGATACTATTTGCCAGAAGATAGAGCAAGAAGAATTGAAAACTTGTTAGATGCAAAAAGTGATTTTACTAGGAGAGATGTTTCAGAAATGATTTACGATGTAACTTCACCAATAGTTCCTGAGATTAGTAGAAACTTATTGAAGAGTGTTGGTAAGAATCAGCTAACAGCTAGCGAAAAGAAAGCAATGAATATCCTTCGAAATTGGGAAGGAAATTATGAAAAGAAAGAAGTAGGACCAACGATTTATACACGTTTATGGTATGAGTTTGTAAAGAACACCTTTAAAGATGAAATGGGGGATGCTTTTGAACAATTTGTAAATACACCTTTTGAAGAAAAAGTAGTAGCGAGTCAAGTAAGAAAGGAATCTTCTGTTTGGTGGGATGATATTACAACTAAAGAAAAAGAAACCAAAAGAGATATTGTTACTAAATCATTTCAAGAAGCCATTCGTTTTTTACAAAAACAACTAGGTGAGAATGTAGATGATTGGCATTGGAAACGTGTAACAACGGTAGAGTATGAGCATGCTATTGGAAAAGCAGGTGGATTATTACGAAAGTTTTTTAATGTAGGTCCATTTGAAACTGTAGGAGGAGATCAAGTAATCAATAATCAGATTTATAAGATTGATAGTACAGGGTATTATAAGATACACGCAGGACCTTCTACACGTAGAATTGTAGATTTTTCAGATGTTGAAAATAGCATTACAATTCTCCCGACAGGACAATCTGGGAATGTGTTTAGTCCTTATTACAAAGATCAAGCAGAGAAATATGTAAAAGGGGAGTTTGTAAAAATGAAATTAAACCAAGAAGAAATAGAACAATCTGAAAATAAGTTAGAGTTTTTACCAAAAAAATAAATTCTTGTCATTACGAACAAAGTGAAGCAATCTCTCTATAATAATAGGGAGATTGTTTTATTAATTTAAAAAAGTTATGACTATCCCAATAAATAAAATAGTAATTATCATGTTGTTGAAAGCATGGCCATGGATATCAAAGTAGTTCTTCTCTTTATTGGGACCGAAGGCATATTCTTCAAATGTGAATTTAGGTTTATTTAATAAACTTCTCCAAATTGATCCATAAACCCATCTTAAAGTACCGCCAATAAAATTGAATAGTAATCTTACTATTTCAAAACCCCAGAAGTCCATTTTATATTTCAGTATAAACCTCTTCAAAAGGAATTCTAAAACGTTCACCATATACTCCTTCTGGTTTTCTAATTCCACAAGAAACAATCATATTTACTTCAGCACCAAAAGGCAACCCTAACAAGCGCTTTACACGCCAAGTATCAGATCCTTCCATAGGACATGTGTCATATCCTTCTGCAGCCATTGACAGCATAAAGGATTGTGCTGCCAGTCCACAAGTTTTATGAGCTACAATACGCATATCACTATTACGAACTTCTCTATAAATAGGTCTGAATAATCCGGTGATTAAAATCATTAGATATTTTAACCATCCCACAATTCCGAAGAAATCGAAATAAGCAAACGGAATTACTTTTCCGTAATAGTTACGAGCTACTTTTTCTCTACTACTCCATTCAGATTTTGGGTTGTTTTTTCCAAAGACTTTGTCCATAAAAGCTAAATTAGCCTTTGCTCTTTTACGCCATAAATCTTTTCGAACCACAAATACTACCAATTGTTGAGCTGTTCTAGCTGCATTTTGGTTAAAACACATGGGAGCAATTTTTTTTATGGTGTCTTTGTTGGTAACATGGTAAAACTCCCAAAGTTGCATGTTGCTACTGGTTGGAGCTAAACTTGCTTGTTCTAAACATTTTCTAACAATAGCACTATCAATAGGTTTTTCTGCATCGTATACTCTTACTGAACGACGGTAGTTGATAGCTTCTGATACGGTTTTTTCTATCATTAATCTCTTTTTTAAAAGGTTAAGACTTATCCTAACTTCATTAATGTTTTTAACTGTTTTAGCTTTCCTTTGTATGGAGCATAACGCGTTGGGATGTCTAGCCATGTCCCTCGAGTTACCACTCCTTTTTTATGAGAAAACGCGTCAAAAGTTTGTTTACCATGGTAACCTCCAATTCCGCTTTCACCAACACCACCAAAAGGTAATCTATGATTTGCAAAATGAACGGTAGTATCATTGATAGTTCCTCCACCAAAAGAATAGCGTTTAATTATTTTTTTCGCAAAAGAGCTTTTATTGGTGAATACGTATAAAGCAAGTGGTTTATCGTATCTTGAAGTAATCTTTTCTATGTCTTGCTCTGTTTCATAAGAAATCATTGGGAATATAGGTCCAAAAATTTCTCCTTTCATAACTTCGCTGTCTACACTAGGCTCATCAATAAGTGTAGGTGAAATATAACAATCATCTCTATCTGTTTCTCCACCGATAACACAGTTTTCATTCTCAAGCATAAGTGCCAAGCGGTCGAAATTTCTAGTGTTTACAATTCTTGGGAAATCTTCTGATGCTTTAGGATTTTCGCCATAAGCATTCAAGATTTCTTCTTTAAAATGTGAAACAAACTTCTCTTTAACAGAGGAATGAATCAATAAATAATCAGGAGCAATACAAGTTTGTCCACCATTTATATATTTCCCCCAAACCAATCGTTTAGCGGCTAATTTTATATTGGCTGTTTCATCAACAATACATGGACTTTTTCCTCCTAATTCTAAAGTAACTGGAGTCAAATGTTCTGCTGCAGCTTTGGCAACAATTTTTCCAACCGGAACACTTCCAGTGAAGAAAATATAATCCCATCTTTGGGTTAATAACTCTTGAGCAACTGGTACGCCGCCTTCTACTACTGCAATATGTTTTTGATCAAATACGGCTTCAATAATTTCTTTGGTAATAGCACTGGTGTGTGGTGTTAATTCTGAAGGTTTCAGAACAACAGTGTTTCCTGCAGCAATGGCTCCAACAATTGGAGCAAAAGCTAACTGGTATGGGTAATTCCAAGGAGCAATAATTAATACCGTTCCATAGGGTTCCTTATAGATTTTTGCTCTAGAAGGAAAGTTTAGCATCGAAGGTAACACTCGTTTGGGTTTGCTCCAAGAATGAATGTTTTTAATAGCCATTTTTAGCTCAGCAATTACAATTGAGGTTTCGGTCATAACCGCTTCATATTCCGATTTCTTAAAGTCGTTATGTAATGCTTTTACAATCGCATTTTCTCTTTTAACAAGTTCTTTTAAAAGCTTTTTTAGCGTGTTTTTTCTAAAAGAAATGTCTTTTGTTTGTTGAGAAGCGAAAAAGTTTTTTTGAGCTAATATAAGTTCAGGGATATTCATTATAAATCTTGAAGTTTTTTATTCATTAATTTAAACCATAAAGGAGGGAAAAGTGCTACCAACATCATTCCTGGGTAACCTGTTGGCATTTGTGGACTTTCAGGTAATGATTTTAAAAGTTGGTAATGTTTACTTCCGTTATAGTGATGGTCTGAGTGACGAGATAAGTTGAATAACATAATTTTTCCTACAACATGATCAGAGTTCCATGAATGAGTTCTCTTTACACGCTCATATCGTCCATGTTTATTCTTTTTTCGTAACAACCCGTAGTGTTCTATATAATTTACAGTTTCTAATAGTAAAATTCCAAATACAGAAGCAGCTAAAAATGCAAGTAAAGAACTTAGTCCGAAGAAAAAGAAAATTCCAACTAATAAAAGAACATTGCATATTGTGTAAATTAACATTCTATTTTGAATATGAAACCAGGTTCTATCTAGGTTTTTTAAACGCTTGTTTTCAGCTTCCCAGGCTTGGAAATAGCTTTGGAAATGAGAGCGAATCCAAAAGATGTAAACGACTTCATTTTTTCTCGCAGTAGCGGCATCTTTAGGAGTGGCTACGTTAAAATGATGACCAGCATTATGATAAGGTAAAAAATGAGTGTTTAAGGAAGTTAATAACAAAATTTCACCTAAAAGTTCATCGAAACGATTGTTTCGGTGGCCTAGTTCATGACCAACATTTATACCAATTACTCCGCACATTAATCCCATTGCAGAAATACGTCCAATGTGTTCTAGAGTAGTTAATTCTACATTTTGAAAGCTCACTAGAAACCATCCTAAAAAGAATAATTGTATGGGTAAGGTGAGATAAAGGATATATGTGTAAAATTTGTTTGCTTTTTCGATTTCCTCTTGGTCTTTATCAAAATTATCTTTGTCAGGATTGAAAAATAGTTCTAATAAAGGAACAAACCCGAAAAAGGTAATAATAGGTAAAATGGTTAACCAACCTGATGATGTAAATGAAATGTACACCGTAACAGGAAGAATTAAAATGGAGAGATATTTTAAGACTTTCATTTTACTTGAAATTTGCTTAAAGATACAAATTACAAGCAAGCATCCCAAATTGGATCTTGTGGTGTTGGAGCGGTTATTTTTATAGTTTCTTTGCTAACAGGATGTGTAAATTCGATTTTTCTAGCATGTAGGTGAATACTTCCGTCTTTATTGCTTCTTTTAGCTCCATATTTTAAGTCGCCTTTAATGGTAGAGCCAATAGTAGAAAGTTGCACTCTAATTTGATGATGACGCCCTGTTTCTAAGTCAATTTCTAACAAAGAGTAATTATCTAATTTTTTTAAAACCTGATAGTGAAGAATGGCTTTTTTACTTCCATCAACTTCCTTGTTAAACGCAGTTGATTTATTGTTTTTTTGATTTTTCTTTAAAAAATTAATTAAGGTATCAGTGTTTTTCTTGGGTTGATTTTTAACAACTGCCCAATAGGTTTTTTTTATAGTCTTTTCACGAAGCATTTTATTTAAACGCTCCAAAGCTTTTGAAGTACGTGCATAAATAACAATCCCTGAAGTAGGACGATCTAAACGATGCACAGTGCCTAAAAAAACATTTCCTGGTTTGTTGTATTTCTCTTTGATATATTCTTTGGCAACATCTAAAAGAGGTTTGTCGCCAGTTTTGTCTCTCTGTACAATATCTCCCGCACGCTTATTGACAACAATAATGTGATTGTCTTCGTGTAAAACTTGAAGGTTGTTTTTGGTAGAGTGCATTAAAAATTATTTAAAATTCCCAGCAACATCTTCGTTTACTTGATCAATAAAATTTAAAAACTCATCACGCCCCATTCCTGTAGTTGATGAGGTGACAAAGTTCATAGGAAGTTCTTCCCAATAATTTAATAACTTCTTCTTATAAGAGGTGATTTGTTTGTTAAGTTTAGAGCTCCCTAATTTATCAGCCTTTGTAAAAACAATACAAAAAGGAATTTGGTTTTCACCTAAGAATTGCATGAATTCTAAATCTATTTTTTGAGGATCATGACGAGAATCAATTAAAACAAAAGTACATACCAATTGTTCTCTTTCCTTAAAATAATTTTCAATAAAAAATTGAAAAATCTGGCGTTTCTTTTTTGAAACTTTCGCATATCCGTAACCAGGTAAATCAACTAAAAACCAATCGTTATTGATCTTAAAATGGTTGATTAATTGAGTCTTTCCAGGTTTTCCGGAAGTTTTGGCTAGGTCTTTTCGCTCCATTAACATGTTAATTAATGAAGATTTCCCAACATTAGAACGCCCAATAAAAGCATATTCAGGAATCCTATCTTTTGGAGCCTTCATAACATTGCTGTTACTCATGACAAATTCAGCAGACTTAATTTTCATAATGTTAAAGTTGAGAAATTAAATGTTTCGGTTTGTAAACCAGTCCTCAAGTAATATGTTAAATTGCTCAGGAGTTTCCATCATTGCCGCATGTCCACACTTATCAATCCAATATAAGTCTGAATCTGGTAATAATTTATGGAAATCTTCTGCAACTTCTGGTGGAGTTACCGTATCCTGTTTTCCCCAAATTAAACAAGTTGGGATGTCTAAATTAGGTAAGTCTTTTGCCATATTATGACGTACTGCACTTTTTGCAATGGCTAAGGTTTTAACCAATGTATTTCTGTCATTAATTACTTCATAAACTTGATCAAAAAGTTCATCGGTAGCTATTGCAGGATCGTAAAAAACTTCTTCTATTTTTTTGCGTACAAATTCTTTATCACCTCTTCTTGGGTAGTTATTACCCATTGAGTTCTCATACAATCCAGAGCTTCCTGTTAACACTAATGAAGCTACGTCTTCTGGGTATTGTTTTGAATAATATAAAGCAATATGACCTCCCAAAGAATTTCCTAAAAGAACAACATCTTTAAGGTTTTTATGTTCAATAAAATCGTGTAAAAATTTAGCTAAATTCTTAACGTTTGTTTTTAGTAATGGTAAAGTGTATAAAGGAAGTTCAGGTATAAAAACCCTGTATCCTTTTTTAGAAAAATGATTAAAAGTTTCGTCAAAATTACTTAACGCACCCATTAATCCATGTAGTACAATTATGGGTCTTCCTTCACCAGCTTCTGCGTATGTAAATTTGCCTTCTGTTTTTAAAAATTCAGTCATTATTTGATTGGTTTGACTTAACGACAAATGTAATTCTTTTTTATTACATATCGCTTGTAAATTTTTTAGTGCTGTATTTGGTGTAGAACGTTCAGAGAGTCAGTTTTTTAGCTAAAAAACCAAAACTTATCAACAAAGTGGTAAAAAGTGGTAAAAAGTGGGTAAAAATTTATATTTTTGAAAATGGAACCATAAAATGTCTTTGTGTTAAACTTAATTGGAACATATGAGTGTAAAGCTGATGCTAAGGGGAGGGTGATGTTTTCATCTGCTCTCAAGAAGCAATTGGCTCCTGTGTTGCAAGAAGGGTTTGTTGTAAAGAGAGCGGTTTTTCAACCATGTCTAGAATTATATCCGATGAAAGAATGGAATGTAATGATGGAAAAGATTGGGAAATTAAATCGATTTGTGAAGAAGAATAATGATTTCATCAGAAGGTTTACAGCAGGTGTAAAGATGGTGGAGTTGGATGGCTCGGGAAGATTGTTAATACCGAAAGACTTATGTCAGTTTGCAGGAATTGAAAAACAAGTTGTCTTGTCTTCTTCTGTGAATATCGTGGAGATTTGGGATAAAGATCAGTATGAGAAGGCTATTGATGATGCTGCAATTGATTTTGCAGATTTAGCTGAAGAAGTAATGGGAAATATAGATGTAGATGAATTATCATAGTCCAGTATTATTGAAGGAAAGTGTAGATGCACTTAATATTAAGGAAGATGGAGTGTATGTGGATGTCACTTTTGGAGGTGGAGGACATTCGAGAGAGATATTGAGTAGGTTAGGTGAAAATGGAAAGTTGTTTGCTTTTGATCAAGATCCTGACGCTTGGGAAAATACAATTGATGATGATCGTTTTGTGTTGATTCAAGAAAATTTTAGGTATATATCTCGCTTTTTGAGATTTCATGGGGTTAAAAAGGTAGATGGGGTATTGGCAGATTTAGGTGTGTCGTCTCATCAATTTGATGCTGCGGAAAGAGGGTTTTCAATTCGTTTTGATGGAGAGTTGGATATGAGGATGGATCAAAAGGCGGTGTTGTCGGCAAAAGAGGTGGTGAATACTTATGAAGAAGCAAATTTGGCTGATGTCTTGTATTTGTATGGAGAGTTGAGGAATTCAAGAGCTTTGGCGAGAACAATTGTAGGTGCAAGGAAAGATGAAGAAATAACAACAAGCTTTCAGTTAAAGGAAGTCTTGAAGAAGTTTTTACCAAAAGCTAAAGAGCATAAGATTTTAGCACAGATATTTCAAGCGTTAAGAATAGAAGTGAATCAAGAGTTGGAGGTGTTGAAGGAGTTTTTGCAGCAAATGCCAGATTTGTTGAGTTCAGAAGGTAGGTTGAGTGTGATTTCTTATCATTCGTTAGAAGATCGTTTGGTAAAACATTTTATAAGAACAGGGTTGTTTTCTGGAGAGCCAGAGAAGGATTTTTTCGGAAATATAGATGTTCCATTAAAAAAAATAGGGAAACTAATTATTCCTAATAACGAAGAGGTAAAAGAAAATAATAGAGCAAGAAGTGCAAAACTTAGAATAGCAACTTTAAATGAGTAATAAATTAAGGTCAAATATATATGATGTTTTAAAAGGTCGGTTTTTAACAGATGAGTCGTCTTTTAAAAATTGGCGTTTGATAGTTTTTATAGTTGGGTTGCTTTTAATAATGATAACAAGTGCACATAGAGCAGATCAAAAGGTTTTGCAAATTGCTGAGTTGAATAAGAAGAAAAGAGAGCTGAATGCCGAATTCATAGATACAGGTACTACGTTAACACGGATGAAGCTTGAGTCAACAGTAAGAAGGCAAGTTAAAAATAAAGGTTTAACGCCGCCAAAGTCCCCTCCACAAAAAATAAGAGTAACATATACAAAAGAATAAAAACGGAATGGTTATAAAAAAAGGCATATTAAATAAACTCTATGTAGTAGTTATTTTAATGACGCTTTCTTTTATGGTTGTTGTTTTTAGAATCTTTAATCTACAATATGTAAAAGGTGAAAAGTATCGTAAGTTATCTCAAGAGAAAAATATAAAGAACGATACCATTTTTGCGAATCGAGGAAATGTGTATGCAGCTGATGGAAATCTATTGGCTACTTCAATGTCTAGGTTTACCATTCGCATGGATGTGATGTCTGTAAATTCTAGGGTTTTTGAACAAAATATAAGTAGTTTGTCTAAAGAGTTGTCTAAGCTACTAGGTAAATCTGCTAATCATTATCAAAATAAATTAAGACAAGCTAGAAAACGTAAAAATCGATATTTACTGATTGCTAGAAATGTTGGGTATAATGATTATGTGAAAATGAAGAGTTTTCCAATATTTAAATTGGGTGTGTATCGAGGAGGCTTTATTGCGGAGCAAAAAACGGTACGTGTACATCCTATTGGTAAAATAGCGGAAAGAACTATTGGTTATGATAATCAAAGAGGAGGAGCGGGTATTGAAGGAGCTTTTGCTGAATATATGGAAGGTGAAAACGGTTGGAGATTAAAGCAAAAAATAGCTAAAGGACAGTGGAAGCCAATTAATGATGTAAATGAAAAAGAGCCAATAGACGGTCATGATGTAATTACTACAATAGATGTAAATATTCAGGATATAACACATCATGCACTGTTAAAACAATTGGAATATTTCGAGGCAGATCATGGTTGTGCGGTTGTAATGGAGGTAGAAACTGGAGAAATTAGAGCTATTTCTAATTTAGGTAGAACCAAAAGTGGGAAGTACTATGAAAAAAGGAATTATGCAGTTTGGGAAAGTCATGAGCCAGGATCTACATTTAAGTTAGCAAGTATGATGGTTGCTTTAGAAGATAAAGTAGCAGATACATCTACGGTAGTTGATTGTGAGAAAGGAAAGATTTTTATCAATAATAGAAAAGTAGAGGATAGTAGACGAGGTGGTCATGGTAAAATCTCTTTAGGAAGAGTTTTTGAAGTGTCGTCAAATGTTGGGATTGTAAAAACAATTAGAAAGCATTACGATAAAAATCCAGAAAAATTCACGAATAAAATAAAGTCTTTTGGTTTAGATCAATTAACGGGAGTTAAGATTAAAGGGGAAGGGAAACCGTTTATAAGAGATCCTAAAAGTAAAAGTTGGAGTCCAATTTCTCTAGAATGGATGGCTTGGGGGTATGGAGTACATTTAACTCCGTTACAAACATTGGCATTTTATAATGCTGTTGCTAATGATGGAAAACTGGTAAAACCATTTTTTGTAAAAGAATTAAGATCGGGTAATAAGATTGTGAAAAGTTTCGATACTGAAGTAGTTAAAGAAAAGATTGCTTCGCAAGTTACTTTAGACAAAGTAAGAAAGGTGATGGAGAATGTAGTGATAAAAGGAACTGCAAAAAATATTTATTCATCTAACTTTTCGATGGCAGGAAAAACAGGTACTGCTAAAAAATACATTCCTAGAACTAAAAATAGTAAGGGAGAATATGAGGGTGGTTATTATTCGAATCAACGATATGTCGGTTCTTTTGCAGGTTTTTTTCCTGCTAAAAATCCTAAATATTCTTGTATCGTAGTTATTCATGATCCAAAAAAAGAAAAAGGATATTATGGGAATATAGTTGCGGCTCCTGTGTTTAAGGAGATTGCACAAAAAATATATACAAGTACACCAATAAACAATCAATTGACATCAGATGAAAAGTTATATGCGTCGATAGATAAAAACTACGATAAATATTACAACAACTTAAGGAAGTATAAAACAATCATGCCTCGAGTTTTAGGGATGAGCGGTATGGATGCAATTGCCTTGTTGGAGAATATGGGGTTAAAGGTTAAGTTTTCTGGAATAGGAAAGGTAACTGAACAGTCTATTGAGAATGGTGTAAAGGTTAAAAAAGGAGCAACAGTTTATTTAAAATTATCATAGTTGAAGGTTTTAAAAGACATATTATATAAAGTACAGATAGATTCAATCATTGGGTCTGTTGATGTTGAGGTTAATGCAGTTGAATTTGATTCAAGAAAGGTGCAAAAGGGAAGTCTTTTCGTGGCTCAAAAAGGAGTAACTGTTGATGGACATAAATTTATAAGTAAAGCACTAGACTTAGGAGCTAGTGTTGTTGTTTGTGAAGAGATTCCTGAAGATATTAAAGAAGGTGTTACGTATGTAAAAGTAAAAAGCTCGGATGTTGCATTGGCAATAATAGCGTCTAACTTTTATGATAGCCCATCGTCTAAATTACAATTAGTTGGAGTAACAGGGACCAATGGAAAAACGACCATTGCTACGTTGTTGTATCAGCTGTTTAAAAATGCAGGATATAAAGTTGGGTTATTGTCAACTGTTAAAATAATGGTGAACAATACCGAATATAAAGCAACGCATACCACACCAAATTCAGTTGCAATTAATCAGTATTTGGCAAAAATGTTAGAAGAGGGTTGTGAGTATTGTTTTATGGAAGTGAGTTCACATGGGATTCATCAAAGTAGAACAGAAGGGTTAGAGTTTGTTGGTGGGGTTTTCACAAATCTTTCTCATGACCATTTAGATTATCATAGTTCTTTTGCTGAGTATAGAGATGTGAAAAAATCATTTTTCGATTCATTACCAAAATCAGCATTTGCATTGACAAATCTTGATGATAAGAATGGAATGATCATGCTTCAAAATACAAAAGCTAAGAAGCTAACCTATGCCTTAAAAACCATCGCAGATTTTAAAGCGAAAGTTTTAGAGAAGCGTTTCTCAGGAACTTTAATGACGATTAATAATATTGAGGTTTGGACAAAGCTCATAGGTCAATTTAATGCCTATAATCTTTTAGCTATTTATGGTACTGCTGAAGCATTAGGTTTAGAGAAGCTAGAAGTGTTAAGGTTGGTGAGTGAATTAGAAAGTGTAAGTGGACGTTTTCAATACACCGTTTCTAAAAATAATATCACAGCAATTGTGGATTACGCACATACTCCAGATGCACTTAAAAATGTATTGGAAACAATTAATGATATACGTACAGGTAATGAAAGTGTAATTACTGTTGTTGGATGTGGAGGTGATCGTGATAAAACTAAAAGACCGAAAATGGCACATATAGCAAGTCATTTAAGTGGGCAAGTAGTATTTACATCAGATAATCCCAGAACTGAAGATCCGCAGTCGATTCTAGATGAAATGGAAGAAGGAGTGGCTTCAGAAAACTATAAAAAAACACTGTCAATTTTAGATAGAAAACAAGCTATAAAAACCGCTTGTAAACTAGCTGATGAAGGAGATATAATTCTGATTGCAGGAAAAGGACATGAGAATTATCAAGAGATTAACGGGGAGCGTTTGCATTTTGATGATTTTGAAGAAGTAACAGAGTGCTTTAATCAACTAAAAAACTAATAAGATGCTGTATTATTTATTTCAATATTTAGAAAATGAATTCAACCTTGCTGGGGCAAGTGTATTTCAGTTTATAACATTTCGAGCTGCAGCAGCATTTATTTTATCCTTGTTAATTTCTACCATTTTTGGGAAAAGGATTATCAACTTTTTAAGAAAGCAACAAGTTGGAGAAACCGTTCGTGATTTAGGGTTGGAAGGACAAGTGCAAAAAGCAGGAACTCCAACAATGGGAGGTGTAATAATTATTCTGGGAACTTTAATTCCTGTTTTGTTATTGGCGAAGCTTGAGAATATCTATATCATTATTTTATTAATCACAACTGTTTGGATGGGACTGATTGGTTTTGCAGATGATTATATAAAAGTATTTAAGAAAGATAAGGAAGGTTTAAAAGGTAGGTTTAAAGTCTTAGGTCAAGTAGGGTTAGGTATCATCGTAGGTTCTATGCTGTACTTTCACCAAGATGTAACCATTAAAGAGCAATTGCCTCAAGAGCAACAAGTAATTCAGGAAAATGGAAAGAAAAAGGTTTTTGGAGAAGAACATAAATCAACAAAAACAACTGTTCCATTTTTAAAGGATAATGAGCTTGATTATGCGAAAGCATTGAGTTTTTTAGGAGATGGTTATGAAAAATATGCTTGGGTGATTTTTATTCCGTTTGTAATTTTTATCATCACTGCTGTGTCAAATGGAGCTAATTTAACCGATGGAATAGATGGTTTAGCTGCAGGTTCATCCGCCATCATGGTGATAGCCTTGGCTATTTTTGCTTGGGTTTCCGGTAATATCATTTTTGCAGACTATTTGGATGTAATGTATATACCAAACTCAGGGGAAATGACGGTGTTTATTTTGGCATTCGCAGGGGCTTTGATAGGGTTTTTGTGGTATAATACATATCCTGCTCAGGTGTTTATGGGAGATACAGGAAGTTTAACGATTGGAGGAATCATAGCAGTAATTGCTATTGCTATTCGAAAAGAGTTATTAATACCAGTTTTAGCGGGAATCTTTTTAGCAGAGAATTTATCGGTGGTGTTACAGGTGTCATATTTCAAATACACAAAAAAGAAATATGGAGAAGGACGACGCATTTTTAAAATGTCTCCTTTGCATCATCATTACCAAAAGTTAGGATATCATGAAAGTAAAATAGTGACACGTTTTTGGATTGTTGGAATTCTTTTAGCTGTGTTAGCTATAGTAACCTTGAAGTTGAGATAAGATGAAGAAGCTGGTTGTTTTAGGAGGAGGAGAAAGTGGAGTGGGAACCGCGATTTTAGGAAAACAAAAAGGTTTTGATGTTTTTCTTTCTGATAAAGGAAAGATAGCTGATAAATACAAAAAAGTTCTTTTACAACAAGAAATAAAGTTTGAGGAAGAGCAGCATTCAGAAGAAATAATATTGAAAGCTGATGTGGTGATGAAAAGCCCTGGGATTCCAGATAAAGTGGCGTTAGTAACAAAGCTTAAAAAACAAGGGGTAAAAGTAATTTCTGAAATAGAGTTTGCTTCGGAATATACAAAGGCTACTATTCTTGGAATAACTGGTTCAAATGGAAAAACCACGACAACAATGTTGTTAGGGCATGTTTTAAAACAAGCAGGAATTAATGTTGGAATAGGAGGGAATATTGGCGACAGTTTCGCTGAGCAAATAGCAAATAGTTCTCATGAGAATTATGTGCTGGAATTGAGTAGTTTCCAGTTAGATGGAATTGAAAATTTCAAGCCTCATGTAGCAATAATAACAAATATAACACCCGATCATTTAGATCGATATGAATATAAATTTGAGAATTACATAGCGTCTAAATTCAGAATAACAGAAAATCAAACAGAAGAAGATTTTTTGATTTACGATGGAGATGATGAAGTAATTAACGATTGGATAAATAATACTAAAATAAAAGCTCAATTATTACCTTTTTCATTAGAAAGAGAACTGGAAAGAGGAGCGTTTTTGAGAGGAGAAAATATAATTATGAAAATAAAGACAGAGGAAATTTTAATGAACGTATCTGGATTAAAATTACAAGGAAAGCACAATGTGAAAAATGCAATGGCTACTTCTATGGCTGCTAAGTTAATGCAGGTTAGAAAACAAACAATTGCAGAAAGTTTATCAGATTTTGAAGGAGTAGAGCATCGTTTAGAGAATGTGCAAAAGGTAAATGGAATCCAGTTTATAAATGATAGTAAGGCAACAAATGTAAATGCTGCTTACTATGCATTAGAATGTATGGATGTTCCTACAGTATGGATCGTTGGAGGAGTTGATAAAGGAAATGATTATAACGATTTATTACCATTGGTTCGAGAGAAAGTAAAAGCAATAGTTTGTTTGGGATTAGATAATCAAAAAATTATTGAAACTTTTGGAAACGTTGTGGAGAGCTTGATAGAAACTGCTGGTGCTGAAGAAGCGGTAAAAGTAGCGTACAAATTGGCTTCTAAGGGAGATACAGTATTGTTATCTCCGGCATGTGCAAGTTTTGATTTGTTTGATAGTTATGAAGATAGAGGTAGAAAATTTAAAGAGGCAGTAAGAGGGTTATAAGTTTAATGAAAACCATTTTTCAACATATTAAAGGAGATAGAGCTATTTGGGCTATTGTAGCTATTTTGGCAATATTCTCATTTATGCCTGTATATAGTGCTAGTACCAATTTAGTATATGTAGTTGGTAATGGTTCTACCGTAGGGCATTTGGTAAAACACATTGTGCTGTTAATAGCTGGTTTTGCCATTATTTACGGAGTGCATAAAGTACCATATCGCTATTTTAGTGGAGGGTCCGTATTAATGTTGCCTATTGTAATTCTCTTATTAATAGTAACGCTGGCGCAAGGAACAACTATTGGAGGAGCCAACGCGAGTAGATGGATTCGTATTCCTTTTGTGGGAATTGGATTTCAAACATCAACTTTAGCAGGGTTAGTGCTAATGGTGTATGTGGCCAGATATTTAGCTAAAAATAAGGAGAAGCTGATTACTTTCAAAGAAAGTTTACTGCAATTATGGTTGCCAGTAGGAGCGATTCTTATATTGATTTTACCAGCCAATTTTTCAACAACTGCAATTGTTTTTAGTATGATATTGTTGTTGGTTTTTATTGGAGGTTATCCACTAAAATTCATACTTTATATATTAGGAATGGGACTTTTTGCTTTGCTGTTTTTTATTCTGGTGGCAAAGGCATTTCCAGATGCTATGCCTAACAGGATTCAAACATGGGAAAGTAGGATAGAAAGTTTTATTTCTGGTGATTCTAAAGAGAATTATCAAGTTGAAAAAGCAAAAATAGCAATAGCAACAGGAGGTTTAGTAGGAAAAGGAGCGGGTAAAAGTGTTCAAAAAAACTTTTTACCACAGTCTTCTTCAGATTTTATTTATGCCATCATTGTAGAGGAGTATGGGTTTGTAGGAGCTATAATGGTTATTTTTATTTACTTCTTATTGCTATTTAGAATACTGATTACAGCTAAAAAAGCTACGACCATCTTTGCGACATTATTAGTTATTGGAGTTGGACTGCCAATAATATTTCAAGCCATTATTAATATGGCAGTAGCTGTGAATTTATTTCCGGTAACCGGACAAACATTACCACTTATTAGTAGTGGAGGAACATCAATTTGGATGACTTGTTTTGCTTTAGGAATGATCTTAAGTGTAAGTGCATCTAAAAATGAAACAGAAGAAACAATTTTAGATGATAATCCTTTAGATATTTTACATGAAACGCTGGACTAAAAATATCAATCTAAACAGAAGTAATATAATGAGCGTTACATACAATCATAATTATAAAATAACAAAGACTGTATGAAACAATCGATTAATGTTATTATAAGTGGAGGAGGAACAGGTGGACACATCTACCCGGCAATTGCGATAGCAAATGAAATTAAACTGCGTTATCCAAGTGCGAATATTTTGTTTGTAGGAGCAAAGGATAAAATGGAGATGGAGAAAGTGCCTCAAGCAGGTTATGATATTAAAGGATTATGGATTTCTGGAATCCAAAGGAAAATAACATTAAAGAATTTGAGTTTTCCTTTTAAGCTATTAAGTAGTTTATGGAAAGCTAATGCTATTATTAGAAAGTTTAAGCCAGATGTAGCAATTGGTACAGGTGGTTTTGCTAGTGGTCCTACATTAATGGTGGCCAATAGAAAAGGAATTCCAACCTTAATTCAAGAGCAAAACTCATATCCTGGAATAACGAATAAGTTGTTAGGTAAAAAAGCAGGAAAAATATGTGTTGCTTATGATAATTTGGAACGATTTTTTCCATCTAGTAAAATTATAAAAACAGGAAATCCTGTTCGACAAGATTTGTTGTTTATACATACAAAAACAGAAGAAGGGAAAGCTTTTTTTAAGTTGGATCCTAACAAAAAAACTGTACTGGTCTTAGGAGGAAGTTTAGGGGCGAGAAAGATTAATGAATTAATACAATTTGAATTGAAGTTCTTCAAAGAGCAAGATATACAAGTGATATGGCAATGTGGGAAATTGTATTATGAAGAGTATAAAAAGCATAACGAAGAAGAAGGAATTCAAGTACATCAATTTTTAAATAGAATGGATTTGGCCTATGCAGCAGCAGATTTTGTTGTGTCTAGAGCGGGAGCAAGTTCGGTTTCAGAATTGTGTATCGTTGGAAAGCCAACCATTTTTATTCCTTCTCCAAATGTGGCAGAAGATCATCAAACTAAAAATGCAAAAGCAATTGCAGATAAGCATGGAGCTATTTTAGTAAAAGAAAATGAATTGAATACATTTCCAATAGTATTTGAAACATTATTAAAAGATAAAGGGAAACAAGAAAGTTTAAGTGAAAATATTAAAACGTTGGCATTACCTAATGCAACGAGTGATATAGTAAACGAAATAGAAAAGTTAATTAGTTAGTGGATTTAAATCATATACATAATATTTACTTTGTAGGGATAGGGGGAATTGGAATGAGTGCCATTGCACGTTATTTTTCTGTGAATGGGAAAAAAGTGGCTGGATATGATAAAACCCCATCTGTAATAACAAAATCACTAGAAGAGATTGGTGTTGAAATTCATTTTGATGATGCTGTTAAAAATATTCCGATTTCTTTTTTAGATAAAGAAAAAACCTTAGTTGTCTATACGCCGGCAATACCTAATAATCATCTAGAATTAAATTATTTCAAAGAGAATAATTATACAGTGGTAAAAAGGGCAGAAGTATTAGGAATAATTACGAACAATACTTTTTGTTTTGGAGTAGCTGGAACCCATGGAAAAACAACCACTTCTTCTATTTTAGGTCATATTATGGAATCTGAAAAAGCTACGGCCTTTTTAGGTGGGATTACAGAAAATTACAATTCAAACTTAATATTAGGAGAAGATAAAATATCTGTAGTAGAAGCGGATGAGTTTGATCGTTCTTTCTTGCAATTGTCGCCTAATATAGCTTGTGTTACTTCTATGGATGCGGACCATTTAGATATTTATGGAGAAAGTGAAGCATTGCAAGAATCGTTTAGAGATTTTGTAGCTAAGGTCTCGGAAACATTGATAGTTGCCAAAGGATTACCTCTAAAAGGGTTAACCTATGCAATTAATGAAGAGGCTGATTATAAGGCGGTAAACCTAAGGGTGAAAAATGGAGTATATGTGTTTGATGTAAACACACCAACTTCTGAGGTAAAAGATATAGAGTTTAGCTTACCAGGGAAGCATAATGTAATGAATGCTTTAGCAGCTTTAGCTATGGCAGATGTGTATGGAGTTTCTTTAGAAGTAATAAAAAGCAAACTGAAAAGTTTTAAGGGAGTTCAAAGAAGGTTCTCGTATAAAATTAAATCCGAAGAAATTGTTTTAATAGATGATTATGCACATCATCCAACAGAGATAAATGCGGTAGAGAATTCGGTAAGAGAAATGTATCCAAATGAAAACGTTTTGGCAATTTTTCAACCTCATTTATATAGTAGAACAAAAGATTTTGCAGATGATTTTGCAGAAGCACTTTCCAAGTTCGATGAGTTGTTGTTGTTAGATATTTATCCAGCAAGAGAATTACCAATTAAAGGAGTTACATCATCTTGGTTGTTAGAAAAAATAACTGCTGAAAACAAGCAGTTGGTTTCGAAAGAAAAATTATGTGCACATGTAGAAGAATCATCGGCTAAAATTGTGACAATTTTAGGAGCAGGAGATATAGGTGTATTGGTGAAAGATGTAAAAGAAGTTTTAGAAAAAAAGTATCAAATTTTCGAATGAAAAAAGTCATAGCATATATCGGATTTTTGTTGTTGCTGACGTTTTTGGCATTTTTATATGGGTTTGCGTCCAATAGAAATGGGGATAAAACCATTAAAAATACTGTGGTAGAGTTCGAAGCTGGAGATAATAATTTCCTGACACACAGTTTGGTTGATAAAATGTTAATACAAAATAATGATTTTGTTAAAAACCAAGCAAAAAGAATAGTAGATTTACACTTTCTAGAAACAAAAGTTTCTGCTAGCCCATACGTAGAAAAAGCAGCTGTTTATATGACTGTTGATGGTGTGTTAAAAACACTAATCAAACAGCGAAAGCCTTTGGCTAGAATTGTTAATAAAAACAATTCGTTTTATGTTGATAAACAGGGGGTTGAAATTCCGATTTCTAAAAATTTTTCTGCAAGGGTACCCTTAATATCTGGTGTGGGGAGTCCAGATGAAATAGATGAAGTTACTGAGTTAATAAATGTAATCGCTAATGACGACTTTTTAAATAAAGAAGTTATTGCAATAGATAAGACGGCTAAAAACGAATATAGATTTTCAGTTAGAAGCGGTAATTATAAAGTGCATTTTGGAAAGTTTGTAAATGTAGATAAGAAGATAAAAAAGTTAAAAGCATTTTATAATAAAGCATTTATAGATAAGTCTATTAACGAATATGAAGTAATTAATTTAAAGTATCACAACCAAGTTGTGTGCACAAAACAATCGTAGTATGGAAAACAATAAAATAGCAGTTGGATTAGATATTGGTACAACCAAGATTGTTGCCATGATTGGCCGTAAAAACGAATACGGTAAACTGGAAGTTTTAGGAATAGGAAAAGCGAAAAGTTTAGGTGTAAAACGAGGTGTGGTAAATAACATAACCCAAACGATACAATCTATTCAGCAAGCAGTTGATGAAGCACAGAGTGTTTCAGGGCAGAAGATCGATGATGTAGTAGTAGGTATTGCAGGGCAACATATACGTAGCTTACACCATAGTGATTATATTACTAGAGAGAAATCAGACGAGGTAATAGACGAACATGATATAGAGAACTTGGTAGACCAAGTACATAAGTTGGTAATGTTACCAGGAGAGGAAATTATTCATGTGTTGCCACAAGAATATAAAGTAGATAGCCAACCAGAGATAAAAGAGCCTATAGGAATGTATGGAGGTAGGTTAGAAGCTAATTTTCATGTAGTAGTTGGACAAGTTTCTTCTATAAGGAATATTGGTCGTTGTGTAAAAAGTGCAGGTTTAGAATTAGCGGATATCACTTTGGAACCGTTGGCATCTGCATCTGCAGTATTAAGTCAAGAAGAGAAGGAAGCAGGTGTAGCGTTGATTGATATAGGTGGAGGAACAACTGATTTAGCAATTTTTAAAGACGGAATTATTCGTCATACCGCTGTTATTCCATTTGGAGGAAATGTAATTACAGAAGATATAAAAGAAGGTTGCTCAATAATTGAAAAGCAAGCTGAATTATTAAAAGTTAAGTTTGGTAGTGCTTGGCCAGGAGAAAATAAGGAAACTGAAATAGTTTCTATTCCAGGTTTAAGAGGTAGAGAACCAAAAGAGATAACACTTAAAAATTTATCTAAAATAATTCATGCACGTGTTCAGGAAATTATAGAACATGTGTATTTAGAAATAAAAAATTACGGACACGAAACTCAAAAGGGTAAGCTTATTGCAGGAATTGTTTTAACAGGAGGTGGATCTCAGTTAAAACATTTACGTCAACTGGTAGAGTACATTACTGGAATGGATGTACGTATTGGATACCCGAATGAGCATCTAGCTGGAGATTCTGATGATGTTTTATCAAGCCCAGCATATGCAACAGCTGTAGGATTATTGATGGAAGGGTTGGAGAAGCAAAGTAAAGAGGAAATCGTAGAAGTTGTAGTTGAAGAAACAAAAACTGAAGCATTAGAAGAAGATCATGCTATAGAAGAAGATACAACTGCTCAAAAAGTAGAGCAGCAACAAGTACAGAGACCTAAATCTAAATCATTCTTTGAAAAGTTTACCGAACGATTTAAAGAATTTTTAGATAACGCAGAATAAAGTATAATTAATAAAGCTCTTTATTTGATCCCCTAATAAGAGCAAGAGTAGAATAAGAAAAAAGATTAAACGAAAAGTTATTATGAGCGCAGAATTTGATAACATTTCATTCGACATGCCAAAATCACAATCGAATGCCATTAAAGTAATTGGTGTTGGCGGGGGAGGTAGCAATGCTGTAAACCACATGTATAGTAAACAAATTCACGGAGTAGATTTCGTAATTTGTAATACAGATGCACAAGCACTAGAGAATAGCCCAATTCCTAATAAAATACAATTAGGAGCCCATTTAACATCAGGGTTAGGTGCAGGGGCAAACCCAGAAATTGGAGCACAAGCAGCCGCCGAAAGTATTCAGGAAATTCAGCAAATGTTAAGTACCCATACCAAAATGGTATTTATCACCGCTGGAATGGGAGGTGGTACCGGAACTGGTGCAGCTCCTATTATTGCTAAAATTGCTAAAGACATGGATATACTTACGGTAGGTATCGTAACTATGCCATTTCAGTTTGAAGGAAGAATGCGCTCAAAACAAGCTCAAAAAGGTGTAGATGAGCTTCGTAAAAATGTAGATTCTTTAATTGTAATTAATAACAATAAGTTAAGAGAAGTTTACGGAAATCTTGGATTTAAAGCTGGTTTCTCAAAGGCAGATGAAGTATTAGCAACTGCAGCAAAAGGAATTGCAGAAGTTATTACTCATCACTATAAGCAAAATATCGATTTACATGATGCTAAAACGGTACTTTCTAATAGTGGAACTGCAATTATGGGATCTGCTAAAGAAACAGGAGCAAACCGTGCTAAGAACGCCATTGTAAAAGCGTTAGATTCTCCGTTGTTAAATGATAATAAAATTGCAGGAGCTAAAAATGTATTATTATTAATTGTTTCTGGAGCTAATGAGGTTACCTTAGATGAGATAGGTGAGATTAACGATTACATTCAAGATGAAGCTGGATACGATGCCAATATTATTATGGGTATTGGAGAAGATGATACTCTTGAAGATGGAATTGCAGTAACTGTTGTTGCTACGGGTTTCGCAAGTGATCAGCAAAGTACTATTACAAATACAGAAGTAAAGAAAATTGTACATACACTAGAAGATGATCAAAAGGCAACTTATTCTTTTGGTGAACAAACAATTGAAAAGGCTCCTAGTATTGACGAACCTTTAGCTGAAAAGAAGGAAGAAAAAATAGTTCATGTACTACAAGAGGAGGTAGAAGAACTTCAACAACCTAAGTTGAATTTAATACCTACTTCAGAAGTCATCAAAAATATTGATGTAGTTTATGAGGAGATCACTATTGAAAATGTATCAGAAGATGATTTTATCATAACAAATGTAGCAGATAAGAAAGAGGAGGTAAAAGAAGAAAAACCAAAAGTGGTTCAGCAAGATTTGTTGTTTGATCTTCCTTTAAACTCTTATGAAGAAATTAAACCTGCTGCTCGTCTTGTAGATACTACTAAAGAAATTGAAAACATTCAGGTAGTAGCGGAAGAAGTAAAACCAGTTCATCAGCAAATTGAAAAGCGTTATATTTTAGATGATTTTGATGTTGAGCCTACAATTGGAAAAAGTTCAACTCCTGAAATTAAAAATGAAGTAGTTGAAGAAGAGTTGCAATTTGAAGTAAAAACAAAAACTCAAGAAGAAATTAATAACATAGATACGGTTAGTGAAGAAGTATCTCCATTGAGTTTAACGATTTCTGAATTGCAAAAGAGACGTAATGATCGAATTGAAACAATGAAGAAATTCAATTATAAGTTCAATGATCAAGTTTCAAAGAATATAGATGAAATTGAGCGTCAACCAGCTTATAAACGATTAGGAGTTGATATTGATGCAGGTTCAGATATTAGTAAAACTGAAACGGCGTTGAACAATGATAAAGATGACTTGTTGAGATCGAACAACTCATTTTTACATGACAACGTAGATTAAATAAAAAAAACATAATTTTATAAATTCCCGATTTATCGGGAATTTTTTATTCTAAAATTTAAAGATATGAGCTTACAAGAACAAGTAATGAGTAAAATGAAAGAAGCTATGAAATCAAAAGATACAGTAGCTTTAACTGCTTTAAGAGCACTTAAATCGGCTTTTATGTTGGCAAATACAGAAGCTGGTTCGGGAGATTTATCTGAAGCGGATGAATTAAAAATTGTTCAAAAACAAGTAAAACAAAGAAAAGATAGTGCCACTGTATTTAAAGAACAAGGAAGAGAAGATTTAGCGGAGCCAGAATTGGCAGAAGCGGCAGTTTTAGAGCAGTTTTTACCGAAAGCATTATCTGAAGAAGAGATTACTGCTGTAGTGGAAAAAGTAATTGCAGATACCGGTGCTGATGGAATGAAAGATATGGGGAAAGTGATGGGAGTTGTTTCTAAACAATTGGCTGGACAAGCAGATGGTAAAACCATTTCTACCATTGTAAAAGCAAAATTAGCTTAATAAGGTATAGACTCAGTAGTTCAACTGGATAGAACATCAGATTTCGGCTCTGAGGGTTGGAGGTTCGAGTCCTCTCTGGGTTGCTAAAACAAAAGCAGCTAGTTGTAATACTTTGCTGCTTTTTTAGGGGAAAAGAATCTCTTTATTAGAGAATTTACTTGCTTGTTGCCAAATTTATGAAAAGAATAATTTCTGTTTGTAACATTTGTTACATAGAAGAAATTTTATGAGATGAAATATATTTATTTAATCAAACATACATCTGTAGCAATTGGAGCTATTGGGGCCTTTGTAAATGTCTTAGAGTCTTTGTCTGTTTACTTTTTTAACAAACCTCTATTTGTACATTTTTATGTGGTAAAGAAAAGATTGCCCAAAAGTAAAAAGGAATTTTTAGAAGAAAATATTCGTTTTTATAAAAGGTTAAATAGTCAGCAAAAGCAATATTTTGAGCATAGGGTAACAAAGTTTATAAGAAACTATGATTTTATAGAGAAGGAAGGTTTTAAATTTACTCCTGAAATTAAAGTATTAATAGCTTCGTCTTATGTAAAACTAACTTTCGGTATGCGTCGATATCTTACAAGTACTTTTGATAAGATTATAGTGTATCCAAAAGCATTTTACTCTACAACCACTAAAATGTACCATAAAGGAGAGTTTAATCCTGCCTATAAAGCAATCGTATTTTCTTGGGAAGATTTTTTATTAGGGGATGTTATTTTGAATGATAACCTTAATTTAGGAATTCATGAGTTTACCCATGCTTTAACCTTCCATGGAACAAAATCTAAAGATGTTAGTGCACGTATTTTTTACAAACTCTTTGTAGAGATTACTAACTTTATGAATGATAATAGAAATATAGATGAAATTAAGGCCTCTGGATATTTTCGAGATTATGGGTTCACCAATAAAGTAGAATTCACAGCGGTAATAATGGAACATTTTTTTGAAACTCCAGAAGACTTAAAAGTAAAATTTCCCGAGCTATATCGAAAAATTAAACTCATGCTAAACTTTCCTTCTTTAAGTTAAAGAGCCAAAACTTTAATACTATTTCTATGGAGTTCTATTTGCTGCTCTTTTTCCAAAGATTTTAACAATCTCGAAACTACAACCCTTGAAGTATGCATATCATTAGCAATTTGTTGATGCGTAACATGAATAATATCTGTATGAGTTACCATAGCTTTATCTTTTAAATATTTGAAAAGCCTTTCTCCCATATTTAAAAATGCAATAGAATCTACAGCTTCAATAAATTCATTCAAACGAGAATGGTAGCTTTGTAATATAAACTCTTGCCAGCTTGAATATTTACCTAACCATTCAGACATTTTTTCCTTTGGAAGCATCATAAGTTTTACGTCTGTTTCAGCGATTGCCTTAATTTTACTTTTAGTTTGCCCCATACAACAAGATAAAGTCATCGCACAAGTGTCTCCTTTTTCTATATAATATAAAACTAATTCATCTCCTTCCTTATCCTCACGAAGTATCTTAATAGCTCCTTGAAGTACTAAAGGTATTGATATAATGTAGTTATCAATATCAATAATAGTTTTATTAGCTTCAAATTCCTTATAAATGGCAATTTTAGCTATTTCTTCTAGTAATTCTTCCTCAAATAGGTATCCATATTGTTTGTGTAGTTCTTCAATCAAAGTAGTAGGTTGTTTTTGTAAAAATACGTAAAAAGGTAGAAATAAAATATAAGGATTCACATGATTTAAGTCAGCTTTTTCTCTGTTTTAAATGTAGAAATTTGATATAGAAATTAAAAATAGAGAGACAATGAAAAAAAGAATGCCAGTTTCAGTAATTATGACTAAAGAGGTAATAACACTGAATCATACAGATGATTTAACAACAGCAGAAAAATTATTCAAAGAAAATAATATTAGACATATTCCTGTAGTTAGTGGTTCAGAAATTAAAGGAATGTTGAGTTATACAGATTTATTGAGAATTAGTTTTGCTGATTCCATAGATGAAGGAGAATCAGATGTAGATACAGTTGTATATAACATGTTTACAATTGAACAAGTAATGGCAAAAAACTTAGTGATGGTAAATTCATCAACAACTGTAAAAGAAGTAGCAGAAATTTTATCTAAAAAAGAGTTTCATGCATTACCAGTAGTTGATAGCGGTAAATTGGTTGGTATTGTAACTACCACAGATCTCATAAATTATTTATTAGATCAATTTTAAGAAAGAAAAAAGGAGGTTTAAACCTCCTTTTTTAATTTATAAGTGCTTTTAAATCAGCGATAGTTTCTGTTGGATTGTCACTTTTAAAAACGTAACTACCAGCAACTAGGGCATCAGCTCCAGCTTCAATAAGTTTGTTTGCGTTTTTATTTGTTACTCCACCATCAATTTCAATAATTGTAGAAGCTTCGCTAAATTCAATTAAGTTTTTTAATTGTTGTACTTTTTTATAAGTATTTTCAATAAAAGATTGTCCACCAAAACCAGGATTCACACTCATAATACATACCAAGTCTAAATCTTTGATAATATCTTCTAAAACAGCAATGGGAGTGTGTGGGTTTAAAGCTACACCGGCTTTCATTCCAGCTGCTTTAATTGCTTGAATTGTTCTATGTAAATGTGTACAAGCTTCGTAATGTACCGTTAAAATATCTGCGCCTAAATCGGCAAAAGTTTGAATGTAACGATCAGGATCAACAATCATTAAATGTACATCGATTGTTTTATTGGCATGTTGTGAAATAGCCTTTAAAACAGGCATTCCAAATGAAATGTTTGGAACAAAAACGCCGTCCATAATGTCGATGTGAAACCAATCTGCATCACTATTGTTTACCATTTCAATATCGCGTTGTAAATTGGCAAAGTCTGCTGCTAAGATTGATGGAGCTACTAGTTTACTCATGAGTTGTATTTGTTGTGTTGTTATTTGTGGCAAATATAGTTAAAACCTAGTAGGTATATAAAAAAGAAAACTCTCGAAATCGAGAGCTTTCCATTCATTAATCAAAAAACGAATAGTTATGATAACTATTTGTTATTGTATATATTTTTTAACCTAAATAGGTCATTAAAATTTTACTTCTAGAAGTGTGCTTTAATCTACGAATAGCTTTTTCTTTAATTTGACGAACACGCTCACGAGTTAAATCAAAAGTTTCACCAATTTCTTCTAAAGTCATCGGTTGATGCTCACCTAAACCAAAATATAATTTAACTACATCTGCCTCACGAGGAGTTAATGTTTCTAACGCACGATTAATTTCGATACGTAAAGATTCATGTAATAAAGTTTTATCTGGATTTGGTGATTCTCCTGAGTTTAATACATCGTATAAGTTAGAATCTTCACCTTCAATTAACGGAGCATCCATAGATACGTGACGACCCGAATTTTTCATAGATTCTTTTACATCACTAACAGTCATGTCTAATTTCTTAGCAATTTCTTCAGCACTTGGAGGGCGCTCATTCTCTTGCTCTAAGAAAGCATACATTTTATTGATTTTGTTAATAGAACCAATTTTATTTAAAGGTAAACGAACAATACGAGATTGCTCTGCTAAAGCTTGTAGGATAGATTGACGAATCCACCAAACAGCATATGATATAAATTTGAAACCACGAGTTTCGTCAAAACGCTTAGCTGCTTTAATTAAACCTAAGTTTCCTTCGTTAATTAAATCAGGTAACGTTAATCCTTGATTTTGATATTGCTTAGCCACAGATACTACGAAACGTAAATTGGCTTTTGTTAATTTTTCTAAAGCTCTTTGGTCTCCTGCTTTTATTCTTTGTGCTAATTCTACTTCTTCATCTGCAGTAATTAAATCTACTTTTCCAATTTCTTGCAAGTATTTGTCTAAAGAGGCTGTTTCTCTGTTAGTTACCTGCTTTGTAATTTTAAGTTGTCTCATTTAGCTTAGTAAAATTTTAATGATTAACAATCTGTTCTCAATTACTTATACGTAGGTTTTTTAGTAAATGTTACAAAAAAATTATTTTTTTTAAAAAAGCTTCGTTTTTGTTAAAGAATTGTTAATTTCACTTTCTGAAAATAAGTACGTGACTTATTAAATAAAATTGTGTCTAATTCTTTACAAGTCTAATATATTTTAGAATAACCAAACTTGACTTTTGAAAAGTATTGATGTTACAAAACTAAGCGACGAAGAGCTAGTCAGTAAAATAGTACAAAAAAATGATACTCATTTATTTGCTGTTTTATATGACCGGTATGCTGGTGTGGTATACAACAAATGCTATGGTTTTTCTAAGAACAAAGAAGAAGCACAAGACCTTACCCACGATGTTTTCGTTCGTTTATTTGTCAAACTAAGAACTTTCAAAGGAAAATCTAAGTTTTCTACATGGTTATATTCGTTTACCTATAATTTCTGCGTAAATTACGTGCAAAGAAATAGTGAAAAGAAGAAAGAAAAGGTAACCGTTGTAACTGATCAGATTAAAGAAGATAGTGAAATCGATGAAATTGATGATGCTACACTATTCGAATTAAAGTCAGATAAATTAGCAAAAGCACTCGAGATAATATCAGCTGCTGATAAGATGATTCTTTTAATGAAATATCAAGATGATATGAGCATTAAAGAAATTTCAGGAGCTTTAGAATTAGGAGATAGCGCTGTAAAGATGCGTTTAAAACGAGCAAAAGAGAAAGTCGTTAAAGCGTATAATGAATTGTAATTATTATGGATAATCCATTTAAGAAAATATTACATAACGAAGAATTGCCAGAAGTACTTAAAGAAAAAGTACTTAATGATGTGGCAATGATTAAGCTATCGATAGATGTTGCTGATTTATTTGTGGTGAAATACCCAAATACTATTGTAGATCTAATAAACGCTCCAGATTCAGAAAATAAACCAAACGAAAAGGAAAATAATAAAGAAGATGAACCAAACGAAAATAAGAACTAATAAGACTATAAATTATGAAAGCGTTACAAGTTGACTTTTTAAAACCTTTTAAAGATACATTTGGCGATATTATTGAATTTTTACCCACAGTTGCAGGCTTTGTTGGTTTTGTAATTATATCGTGGATTGTTATTAAAGTATTTCTTTATATTGTAAGAAAAGCCTTAGCAAAAACTAAGATAGACGAATGGTCTAAAAAATTAAGTAAAACAGAAATTTTTGGAAATTCAACAATAAACATTGTTTTAACTAATGTAATATTAGCAGTTCTAAAATGGTTTTTGATTTTTGTTTTCGTAATGTTAGGTGCTGAAATTTTTGGTTTAACTGCAGTTTCAGACGGAGTTAAAAGTTTCTTTGCTTATTTACCTAAATTATTAACAGCTCTTGGGATTTTTGTAGCGGGAGCTTATCTAGGAACCGTTGTAAAAAAGGCTATTCAGTCTATGTTTAAGTCAATGGAGATTAGTGGAGGAAATGTAGTAGGGAATATAGCTTTTTATTTAATAGTAGTTTTTTTGTCAATTACCGCATTAGATCAAGCTGGAGTAGATACTTCTGTTATAAAGAGTAACCTAACCTTATTAATTGGGTCTATTTTATTGGCCTTTACTATTGCTTTTGGTTTGGGAGCTCGAGATGCAGTAGCAAGATTACTTTTTGGATATTATTCTAGAAAGAATATTGGGATAGGAGAAACTGTAAAAATCAATGATATTGAGGGAGTGGTAATTGCAATAGATAATATTTGTATGACCATTAAAACAGCCGATGGAAAAGTAGTTTTACCGATTAAGGATGTGGTAGATAATAAAATAATTTTGAAAAATTAACATATGTTAATGTCTTTTTTTCTATATTTGTAGTCACAAGTTAGAAATAAATTTTTATTAAAGATAATTGTATGATAGATTTCGGGGGACTTCTATCAAATTAGTAAAGAGAAATCTTTGCAATTTAATGACTACCGTTTGGTAGTCATTTTTTTTGCTTTAATGTGACTCATACTTAAAAAATGTGTCATAATAGATGTAGATAGATTTCGGGGGACTTCTATCAAATTCTAAAGAGAAATCTTTGTTTTGGTGGCTACCTAATTTAGGTGGCCATTTTTTTTGTGACTTTTATAAAATAATTGTGTCAAATACCCCAATAGATAGATTTTGGGGGATCTCTATCGTGTAGTGAATAAAGTTTCACTCAATAAAAAAGCGGCTTAATAGCCGCTTTTGTTCTTTGTATATATCTTTGATATTGATTTATTCAAATGACAAATGAAGGAAAACACCACGTGTACCTAAAAAATCAATAGGATCTGTCCATCTACTGTTAGGACTGTTGTCTCTTACTAATTCATTATTAATAGCAAAAACACCTCTTATGGAAGGAGAAAATTTAAAATAACTAAAATATAAGTCAATTCCAATACCAACTTCATACATAAAGTTGCTGCTTTTCGTTCTAAATTCTCCAGCAGAATTATCATCACTATTACTTTCATTACTTGAGAAGTTATAATCATAAGAAACCCCTCCAATTACATATGGTCTAACATTGTTAAGTCTATTGGTACTTAATTTTAGTAAAACAGGTAAGTGTAAAAAGGTAGCTCCAACTTCTCTTTTTGTAACATTTTCAGCTCCAGTAATATGTCTAAAACGTAGGGTTTTAGTATTTGACATTAAACCTGGTTCAAACCTCAGATTAACATTATTATGTAATCTTAAATCTGCAATCAAACCAACATTAAAACCAATGGTAGATTCTACTTCAACATTAGGACGACCAGTTTGGTCTACAAAACTAGGACGATATGATATTTTATAACTGTTTGAGTTACCACCTAAATAAAATCCATAATGAAATTTAGGGTTGTCAAAGGTAGGAAGTTTAAGTACTTTTTCCTTTTGAGAAAAAGAAAATGTAGTCGATAAAATAAATCCGAAAATTAAAAAACGTTTAAACATACTATTTGGTAGCGGTATAAATTGATGCAACTCCAAAAGTTACAGGTAAATTCTTTGCATTCTTAAACCCATTTTTTTGCAAAATATTGTTGAAAGCTTGTCCAAAAGGAAAAGAATTTGCGCTTTCAGATAAATACGAATAGGCAACCTTATCTTTTGAGAATAATTTTCCAATAACTGGAAGGATAAAGTTTGTGTAAAATTTATAACCTTGCTTGAACGGAAATTTAGTGGGGTTAGATGTTTCTAATACAACGAATTTTCCACCTGGTTTTAATACGCGATGAATCTCAGTTAATCCTTTATCTAGAGTTTCAAAGTTCCTTACTCCAAAAGATACAGTAATGGCATCAAAAGTATTGTCTTCAAAAGGAATATTTTCACTGTCTCCAACGACCATTTCAATAGTATTACTCAAATTAGACTTGGCTACTTTTTGTTTTCCTACGTTTAACATCCCTTCAGAGATATCTAAACCAACGATTCTGTCAGGATTCAATGAAGCCATCATCAAGGCTAAATCTCCAGTACCAGTTGCAATGTCTAAAATTTGTTTTGGTTTGTTTTCTCCAACTAACTTTACAACTTTTTTCCTCCAGCTAACGTCTATTCCTAAAGAAATAACACGATTTAAACCATCGTAGTCTTCAGAAATATTATCAAACATTTTAGCAACTTGCTCTTTTTTTCCTAATTCGGAATCTTTATAAGGTTTTACTGTTTTAGACATGCTATTGTTCTGTGTTTTATCCGTTAATTGCTACTACTTCACTAATTTGATTTGGTAACATTTCTTTCAACATAGTTTCGATTCCGTTTTTTAACGTAACTGTTGAAGACGGACATCCACTACAAGCTCCTTGCAAAATTACACGAACTTGTTTAGAGCTTTCATCATATGATTGAAATGCAATATTACCTCCATCTGATGCAACTGCTGGTTTGATATATTCATCAAGAATCTCAACAATTTTAGTTTCAGTATCAGATAAGTTCTCTTTAGGAATCTCAACATTTTGTTGAGTTTGTTGCTTTGGTAAAGTAGCAATAATTGATTTTCCTTCTTGGATATAGCTGCGAATAAAAGTTCTTACCTCTTGATATACTTCATTCCACTCTACCATATCGTACTTTGTAATTGAGATATAGTTTTCTGAAATGAATATTTCTTTTACAAAAGGAAAGTTAAATAAAGCTTGTGCTAAAGGAGATGATTTACTTGCTTCATCTATGTTTTTATATTCTACATCTGTCTGTGTTAAAGCTTTATTGGTTCCAAATTTCATTACAGCTGGATTTGGAGTAACTTCTGCATACACTTCAACAGCGTCTTTTTTAGTAGTTTCTTCTTTAACAACAGGATTTCCTTGTTGTAAATATGCTTCAATCTGTGCTCTTACTTCTTCCTCTACATCTTCCCATTGAACAATATCGTATCGTTGAATAGCAATAAAATTTGCAGTTACAAATACTTTTTTTACAAAAGGAAGGTAAAATAATTGTTGTGCTAAAGGAGAGTTTTTAGCCTCATCTATATTATTATACTCATAACTACCACCGTTAATTAATATAGTATTACTAATAAACTTAATAATAGTTTCGTTATTAGTTTCTTGTATGTTTATTTTTACTGAACTCATGTCAAATTAAATGAAATGCAAAATTACGGTAAAAAACTGATATATATATAAGCAAAAAGTCTCGTTTAAAAAACGAGACTTTTTAAAATGTATGTTAAGCTGTTACAAACTGAAGGTAACAGTTCCTGTAATTCTTGATGTGTTGTTGTTTAATTCAATAGGGTCAACATTTACAGCATTTGAATTGTAGATGTTATAAGGGCTATTGTTTTCAGATTTACGGTATGATAAATCAATTTTTGTTCCTCCAAAATTGTAACCTATCCCCAAAGAGTACCCTCTTATATGATCTTTGTCTAAAGCTCTAATTGATGGATTTTCTTCATAGTGATATCCTGCTCTAAGGCTCATTTGATCAAAACGCCATTCAGTTCCGATGTTTAATGCATTGGTAGCTTTGAAATCCCTGTCAAAATTTTGATTTACCTGATTAAAAGAATTTCCTGTATAGGTGATGTTACTATAGTTTTTATACGTATAATCGGCGCTTATTAAACCTTGTTTTCCAAAAACAAAAGCAGCACTAGCTGTTAAGCGACTTGGAGTTCTTAATTTAAAAGTGTTTAAAGTAAATTCTTCGCCACTATTTACGTCTGTTGCCTGGGTAGTTGCGGTGATTTCGGTAAATCCTAACCAATCGTCATAACGATTGTTGTTAGGGTCAAATACATTTAAATTACTTTCTTCAATAATTTCAGGATACCATGTAGGAGTTTCATAGGCTAAACCAAAACGAAAAGAACTGTTTACTTTATAAATAAAACCTGCACTTAACGATATTCCACTACCTTCGAAAAAACTATCTTGAATGTTACGTGCATTTAATACTTGGCCATTGGCATCTTCATTTCTTTCTCTTAATTCAGTAACTTGAGAAAATCTTAAATCATGAAACTTAACAGAGGCTCCAACATGTAGTTTCTTTTGATAGGCTGCAGAAAACCCCATTTCAAAAATAGAGTTTTGTCCTTTCATGGAATTAGAAAAACGTTGTTCTATACCATTATTGAATTGATTACTTGTGTCATCTGGGTGTTCATTAAACAATGCACTACCACTATTACCTACAGAAGAAAATGATCGGTCAAAATCGTTTTTAACATGGTAGTTAAATGTAAGTGCAAAACGACTCCAATCTGAATCGTAATTAGTATCGAAAGTTAAGATACCACCTCCCTGAGTAATGTTTAAATAATCGTTTTGAGTATTTATTGTATTTCCATAGTAATTTGCTAATATTTCATCATTTCTATTGCTTAGTGTTGCAGAGAAAGAACTTTTTTTTGCAACTGCACTACCTGCTGGGTTAATGCTGAATGCCGAAATATCTCCTCCTAGCGCTCCAAAGGCTCCACTCATCGCTTCAAAACGAGCTGTACCAAAATTATCATTATCTGAGAATAAAATTCCTAAATCTGTATAGCCTAAGGATTGAGAAAAGGCTGTAAAAGTACTGGCAACAATTGTTGCTAATGCTAAAATTCGTTTCATGTTTTTCGTTAATTAGTTTATAACTTATTTAGAAAAGTTGGTTAAGATATTATCTTCTATTTCGGGTACTTCTTCCACTAGAACTTCTACTAGACGAGCTTCTGCTAGATGAGCTTCTACCGCTTGAGTAACTTCTACTAGAAGAGTTACTTCTACCACTAGAGTAGTTTCTTGAAGAAGAGCGATTCGAAGAATAACTACGATTATTATTACTACTTCTTGAAGGAGTATAACTTCTGTTAGAACTTCTAGCAGTTCTGCTTCGAGAAGAACTACTTTCAGTATTTCTAGATGGTTTATAGCCTCCAGTAGAGTATCCTCTTCTTGTTTTTGTGGTGCTACTTGTAGATCTTCCTCTAGTGCTTCTAGAAGATTGAGAACCTCTTGTGCTACCGCGATAAGAATTATTTGATCTACGTGGAGTATAACTTCTTGTTCTAGTACCTCTGGTAGAACGGGTGCTTCTAGTGTTGCGAGAATTTCCATAGGTTCTTCCGCTACCTCTTCTATAAGTGTTTGAAGAACGTCGAGACGTGCTTGTCCCTCTTCTGCTAGTTGTTGTTCCTCTTCTACTAGTCGTTGTTCCTCGTCTACTTGTAGTATAACCTCTACGGCTTGTGGTATATCCTCTTCTTGAGTTTGAGGCTGTTCTGTAACCTCTATAAGGATTAGCACCTCTGTAATAACGATTGTTAAATCTGCTTCTGAAATAAGGTGGGCAGTAGTTGTTCCATCCCCATCCTACATAGAAACCAGAATTCCAGTGGTATGGATGCCAATAAGGGTTGTAGCCCCAACCGGCTCCCCATCCCCAACGGTTCCATCTATTCCAACGGTTCCATCTCCAGTCATTCCATCCCCATGTGTCCCAAAATGGGTCATAAAAACCATTGTAACCCCATCCCCATTGAGGATTTGTGTTAATGTTAATTACAACATCTGAACTTGAATTATATCCCCATGGTTGATTACCATTATTATAAGTAATTCTAGTTTGAGGTTTTTCTTCATCAACAATATCTTCTTCAATATCGATATCTTCTGAAGAGTAGTTTTCAATATCTGTAAAGTAATCAGTTCCGTTTAATGTTCCTAAACGCTCAACTTCTTTGGTGAAATAGTTTTCATTATATTCTTCATACTCTCTATCATCAACCTCTACAACTCTGGGTTGTGGGCGTTCAACCTCGTCTGAATAAATACCATCATCACCACCAGCAACTGTTTGCATTGTTCCGCAGGAAACAAAGGACGCTACCATTAATAATGATGCTATAAATAATGGAAGTTTGGTGTTGGTGTAATGTATTTTCATGTCTTTAATTTTTAGGTTAGAACACTATAATCGTAAAAGATACTACAAAAATGACTTTCAATGTTGGGCTTGTTACCTTTTTAATGTAGTTTTGCAGATACAATTTACGCATAAAAAATAACAATATTTGTGCCAAACTTTTGATTATGAGCAAACATTTAACAAAAAGAGCTGAAGATTACTCTAAATGGTATAATGAATTAATTGTAAAAGCAGATATGGCTGAGAATTCGGCTGTAAGAGGTTGTATGGTAATTAAGCCTTATGGTTTTGCAATTTGGGAGAAAATGCAAGCAGAATTAGATAGAATGTTTAAAGAAACAGGACATCAAAACGCGTATTTTCCACTTTTTGTTCCCAAAAGTTTATTTGAAGCTGAAGAAAAAAATGCAGAAGGTTTTGCAAAAGAATGTGCAGTAGTAACACATTATCGTTTACAGAATGATCCAGATAATGAAGGGAAACTACGTGTGGATCCAGAAGCAAAATTAGAAGAGGAATTAGTAGTACGTCCAACTTCTGAAGCTATTATTTGGAATACTTATAAAGGATGGATTCAATCTCATAGAGATTTACCTTTATTAATAAACCAATGGGCAAATGTAGTACGTTGGGAAATGAGAACACGTTTGTTTTTACGTACAGCTGAGTTTTTATGGCAAGAAGGGCATACGGCACATGCTACGAAAGAAGAAGCAGTTGCAGAAGCAAAACAAATGCAAGAAGTGTATGCAACTTTTGCAGAGCAATTTATGGCAATGCCAGTGGTTAGAGGAGCAAAATCTGAAAGTGAACGTTTTGCGGGAGCAGATGATACATTAACAATTGAAGCGTTAATGCAAGATGGAAAAGCATTACAAGCAGGAACGTCTCATTTCTTAGGGCAAAACTTTGCAAAGGCTTTTGATGTGAAGTATACATCTAGAGAAGGAAAACAAGAACATGTTTGGGCAACTTCATGGGGGGTGTCCACAAGATTAATAGGAGGTTTGATTATGACACATTCAGATGATGCTGGTTTAGTACTACCTCCAAAATTAGCACCAATTCAAGTAGTAATTGTACCTATATATAAAGGAGAAGATCAATTAAATGCAATATATGATAAGGTTAATCCTATTATAAAAGAATTAAAAGCAAAGGGAATCTCTGTAAAGTTTGACGATAGAGATACAATGCGTCCAGGAGCGAAGTTTGCGGAATATGAGTTAAAAGGAGTGCCAGTTCGAATTGCAATGGGTAAACGAGATCTAGAAAACGGTACTGTTGAAGTTGCAAGAAGAGATACATTCGAAAAACAAACGATAAACCAAGATGAATTGGTTGGTTTTGTAGAGGGCCTTCTTAATGAGATTCAAGAAAACTTGTATACGAAAGCATTAAACTACCGAAATGATCATATTACAGAAGTAAATACTTTTGAAGAATTTAAAGATGTAATTGAAAATAAAGGAGGTTTTGTATCTGCTCATTGGGATGGTACAATCGAAACAGAAGATAAAATAAAGGAAATAACAAAAGCAACGATTCGTTGTATTCCAAATGATGCTAAAGAAGAGGAGGGAACATGTGTGTTTACAGGTAATCCTTCTACTAAAAGAGTGTTGTTTGCGAAAGCATACTAAAAAAGTAAAAAAAGTTTTGGTGTATTTTAAAAGAGTTTATATATTTGCACCCGCAATCGAGAAATGATTGTGACGGCCCATTCGTCTAGTGGTTAGGACGTAAGGTTTTCATCCTTAAAACAGGAGTTCGATTCTCCTATGGGCTACAAGTTCTAAGCAGCTTCGATCAATTTCGAAGCTTTTTTTATCAAAAAGATAATTAATAGAATAAAATTATTGCAGATATAAAAAAGAGTTTATATATTTGCACCCGCAATCAAGAAATGATTGTCACGGCCCATTCGTCTAGTGGTTAGGACGTAAGGTTTTCATCCTTAAAACAGGAGTTCGATTCTCCTATGGGCTACAAGTTTTTATAAACATTTAACGTTTTAGCAAAATGGCAAATCACAAGTCAGCAATCAAAAGAATTAGAAGTAACGAAGCGAAGCGCTTAAGAAATAAATATCAGCATAGAACAACTCGTAATGCTGTTAAAAAATTAAGAGCTATTACAGATAAGAAGGAAGCAGAAGGAATGTTTTCGTCAGTTGTTTCTATGCTAGATAAGTTAGCAAAGAACAACATCATTCATAAGAATAAAGCAGCAAACTTAAAGTCAAAGTTGGCTAAGCATGTTGCAGCTTTATAAGAGTTTTAAGGTTAGTTAATAGTAAAAAACGCTCCAAGGTAATTGGAGCGTTTTTTCATTTGTATATATATGAAAATAGTTACGTTCTCTTTTCTATTTGTAACTGCTTTTATGTTTTCACAACAAAAGCAATTGTTTTCAAGTGATATCAAATTGAATAGTATTCAGTTTGTTACAAATAATCTTGATGATATAACTATTGAAAATAGTAAAACAGAAAAACTAGAGATTATTTTAGAAAATGATAATTCATTTCCTATACGAATAGTAACTAATAAAAGAAATGAAACAATTGTGTTTTCTTTTCAAAAGGAGGAAACCTCAGGATTAGAGTCAAAGGTTTTTAGAAAGTATATTACAAAAAGATTGGATAGAGCACGAATTGTTGTTAAAGTTCCAAAAGGGAAGGAGATTTCGGTTTTTGGACAAGTCGTAGGGGTGGTTTCTAAAAGTTATGTGGGAGATTTATCAATTTATATAGATAAAGGAAACGTGAAGTTAGAAGAAGTCAAAGGAAATGTATCTGTTAACTTATTTTTGGGTAATATATATGCTGAAATAAATGAGACAAATCTTACGCTTAAAACAGTTCATGGAATTATTGAAATAGATGAGAAAAACAAAGAAACTAATCTTTTTGAGTCTAGTGCTGCCAACAAGTTTAATTTGTCTGTTAAAAGTATCCATGCTAATATTTATTTAACTAAAAAATAAACAGAATACTTTTCTTATTTTTGGCTGATAATTTAGAAGATAATGTCAAAGAAAAATATAGCAATACTTACTGTAATACTTGCCATTTTAATAGATCAAGTGAGTAAAATATATGTCAAAACACACTTTTATCTTGGAGAAGATATTAAAGTTCTAGGATTAGACTGGTTTAGAATTCATTTTACTGAGAATAATGGAATGGCTTGGGGATTTGAATTTGGAGGTAAAGCAGGAAAGTTATTTTTGACATTGTTTAGGTTAGTAGCGGTATCTGGTATTATTTATTGGTTATGGCAAACCATTAAAAGACATACTCATACTGCGGTAGTTATAGCAATTGCATTGATTTTAGCTGGGGCTATAGGTAATATTATTGACTCTGTTTTTTATGGGATTATTTTCGATACTCCTATGGGAAGAGGTGTAGCCACATTATTTGCTGAAGAACCTTACGGTACGCTATTTTATGGAAAAGTAGTTGATATGCTATATTTTCCTCTGTGGGAAGGAACATTACCTAGTTGGTTACCTGTGTGGGGAGGACAACAATTTACTTTCTTTAATGCTATATTCAATGGTGCTGATTCTTGGATTACAATAGGAGTGGTGTTGTTATTCTTATATAATAAACAAGCTTTTCCTAAAGAAGAGGATAAAGATTAGGTTTTAAATAAGATTCTTTTACTTATTTTTATTGAAAAGAATCTATAGATATGCGTTTATTAAAGTATATAGCAGTTTTTTTATTGGGCTTTCTTATAGCTAAGTTTTGGTATGAGAAAAAGTATGAAAGCCATACAAGTCAAGAAGTTCAAGTATTATTGAACGGAATAAAGGGTATGAGTAAATTGGTTGTTTCAGAAGGAACTTTCTCTGAAATTTTAAGTTATTCCGATAGTAAGAAATATTTGTATGATTATTTATCTTTTGATAAGAAAGCGGTTGTTGCTGTTAATGCCAAAGTAGAGGTGGGGTACGACCTATCTAAATTAGATATTCAAATCGATTCACTTGGAAAGAAAATTATTATCAATAAAATCCCAAAGGAAGAAATAGTAATTAGTCCTGATGTAAAATACTTCGATTTAGAACAGAGTAAGTTCAATACTTTTAGTAAGCAAGAGTTAAATAAAATAAATAAAAAAAGTATTGATAAGCTCAAAGAAACCATTGCAATAACGAGTTTACAAGAAGAGGCAAAGACGCGACTTTTTGAAGAGCTTTCTAAAATTTACCAACTGTCTTCAACCTTTGGTTGGGAAGTTGTAGATAATACCAATACTAAATTTTTTGATACTATTTTATTGAAAGATTAATTAGGGAGTTTTTTACTTAATAAGCCATAAATAAAAGCTCCTATAACGGCACCTAATAAAACAACAATAAGAGATAATAATCCGTTGCCAATTAGAACAAAAATTGGAGCAGGACAAGCACCTGCTAAGGCCCAACCCAAACCAAAAATAGTTCCACCAACTAAAGTTCTTATAAACCCTTTTTTCTTTTCTTTAATATGTATTTGATTACCTAAGTAATCTTTGATGATTCCTTTTCTAAAGAAATACATTAAAATCATGGAAACTGTAACAGCACTACCAATGATGCCATACATATGAAACGATTGAAATTTGAACATTTCATAGATGCGATACCATGAAATAGCTTCAGATTTTGTTAATACAATTCCGAAGAAAACTCCTAGCAGTAAAAATTTTATATACTTCATGTTAACCAAAAATTAAAGGAAATAATAACCAAATCATTACGATTCCACCAATAAAAAAACCAATAACAGCTATTAAAGAAGGTAGTTGTAAACTACTTAAACCGGTAATAGCATGACCAGAAGTGCATCCTCCAGCATATCTTGTTCCGAATCCAATTAAAATACCAGCTATTAATAATATTGAAAACCCTTTAAGAGTAAGCATATTGTCTATGCTAAATAGTTCACTTGGAACATAGGAGTTACCTGCGTTTTGAAATCCTAAACTGCTTAAATCTTCAATAGTCTTAGGGTTTAAATCAATAGCTGTATTATTTGAAAGAAATTGAGAAGTTAAGAAACCACCAATGATTAAGCCTACTAGAAAAATAAGAGCCCAATCACGTTCTTTCCAATCCTTCTTAAAATAATCAGAAACTTTTCCTGCTCCAGCAATGGTACACATTGTTTCTAGATTTGTAGAAACTCCAAAGTTTTTACCAAAGTAAAAGAATAAGAAAAGTACAATCGCTATTAACGGTCCTGATGCGTACCAAGGCCATGGTTGTAATAGTATGTCCATTATAAAATGTCTTTTACGTAATCTAAGATGGTTTGAGTAGCTCCAACATTATCTTTTATATATTGTTGATTAGAACTCCCCATTTGGTTTCTTAGACCATCGTTGTTCTTTACAGATACAAAGGTAGTGGTTAATTCTTTTTTATTTGTAACAATTGTTGCACTGCCTAAAGAGAGTAGATCGATAGCTTCTTTGAATTTTTGATATTTATTACCTCCAAAAACAACAGGAACACCATAAGTTGCAGGTTCTAATATATTGTGTAGTCCAGTAGCTAACCCCCCACCTACATAAGCAATATCTGCATATGAATATATTTTGGTGAGTAAACCAATAGTATCAATGATAAAAACCTGGTAATCTTTTAAATTTATATTATCTTTTTCAGAAAATAATATCGTCTTTTTCAAAAGAGAATTCCTAAGTTCATTGATCTGATTTGGTTTAATGTTATGTGGAGCAATGATAAACTTTTCATCCTCTGAGGCATGATTGTTAATATAGTTTACAATAAGCTCTTCATCATCTTTCCATGTACTTCCAGCAACCAAGGTATAGGAGTTGTTTTTAAACTCTTCAATAAAATCTATTGAATTGTTTTGTTGTAAAATTTCATAAACTCTATCAAAACGGGTGTCGCCAGAAACTGTAACATTGTTAAAATTGATGGTATGTAATAGCTCTTTAGATTCCTTGTTTTGAACAAAGAAATGATCAAAAGCATGTAGTTTATTTCTCATAAAACTACCATGCCATTTAAAAAAAGATTGTTTCTTTCTAAAAATTCCAGATATCAATAAAGTTCTAGTATTATTGTTTTGAAGCTCTTGTAATAAATTCGGCCAAAATTCATACTTAACAATAATTGCTAATTTAGGATGGACTTGTTTGATAAACTTTTTCATATTAGACTTAGTGTCTAAAGGTAGATAACAAACAACATCTGCAAGAGCATAATTTTTACGTATTTCATATCCAGAAGGAGAGAAAAAGGTAACCACTATTTTATAAATAGGGTAGGTTGTTTTTAGTTGCTCTATTATGGGCCTTGCTTGTTCAAACTCACCAAGCGAAGCAGCGTGAATCCATATTAAATTATCATCTTCTTTTATAGAGGATAACTTAGAAAAAGTTTCTTTTCTACCACTAACGAATAATTTTATTTTTTTATTGAACAAAGCTACTACAGGTAAGAGAATAGAGGCTTTGAATAGAAGAAGATTGTATAACAAGCTCATGAGGCAAATTTATAAAATAAAAAAATCAGCGAGTTTGACTCACTGATTTTTTTTATATATAAGACTAATTATTTCTTAATTTCAAAGTCTTCCATGAATTTAGTGGTGTAATTACCAGCTACATAATCAGGATGATCCATTAATTGTCTATGGAAAGGAATCGTCGTTTTAACTCCTTCAATTACATACTCATCTAAAGCACGTTTCATTTTGTTAATAGCTTCTTCTCTTGTTTGAGCAGTAACAATTAACTTAGAAATCATAGAGTCATAGTTTGGTGGAATCATATATCCAGCATATACATGTGTGTCTACACGTACTCCATGACCTCCTGGTGCGTGGTAAGAAGTAATTTTACCTGGTGAAGGTCTAAAGTCATTAAAAGGGTCTTCTGCGTTAATTCTACACTCAATAGAATGTAATTGAGGATAGTAATTTTTTCCTGAAATTGGCACACCTGCAGCTACTAAAATTTGTTCACGAATTAAATCGTAATCAACAACCTCTTCAGTAATTGGGTGCTCTACCTGAATACGTGTATTCATTTCCATGAAGTAGAAGTTACGGTGTTTGTCTACTAAGAATTCAACAGTACCAGCTCCTTCGTACTTAATATATTCTGCAGCTTTAACAGCAGCTTTACCCATTGCTTCTCTCAATTCATCTGTCATGAAAGGAGAAGGAGTTTCTTCTGTTAATTTTTGGTGACGACGTTGTACAGAACAATCTCTTTCAGATAAGTGACACGCTTTACCATAAGAATCTCCAACTACTTGGATTTCGATATGACGTGGCTCTTCAATTAATTTTTCCATATACATTCCGTCGTTACCGAAAGCAGCTTTTGCTTCCATACGAGCAGAATCCCATGCGTCTTTTAAACCTTCTTTTTTCCAAACGGCACGCATTCCTTTACCACCACCTCCGGCAGTAGCTTTTAACATCACCGGGAAACCAGCTTCTTCAGCTAATTGTTCACAAGTTTCATAATCAGGAATAATACCATCAGAACCAGGAATACAAGGTACACCAGCAGCAATCATAGTTGCTTTTGCTGTAGCTTTATCTCCCATCTTTTCAATCATTTCTCCAGTAGCACCAATGAATTTAATTTCGTGCTCTTCACATAACTTAGAGAATTTTGCGTTTTCAGATAGGAATCCATATCCTGGGTGAATTGCATCTGCATTTGTAATTTCAGCAGCAGCAATAATTCTGTCCATTTTTAAATAAGATTCACTACTTGGGGCAGGTCCGATACATACGGCTTCGTCAGCAAATTTAACGTGTAAACTTTCTGCATCAGCTTTAGAATATACAGCCACTGTTTTAATCCCCATTTCTTTACAGGTTCTAATTACACGTAGTGCAATTTCACCTCTATTGGCAATTAATATCTTTTTAAACATATTTTTAGAGTTTTAGTTTACAGTTTAAAGTTTAAAAGTTGAAACATAGGTAAATGCTCAACTTTTAATCTCTAAAATATAATGTTTAATTATGATGGGTCTACTAAGAATAAAGGTTGATCGAATTCTACAGGAGAAGAATCATCTACTAAGATTTTAACAATCTTACCAGATACTTCAGATTCGATTTCGTTGAATAATTTCATTGCTTCAATGATACATACAGTATCACCAGCTTTTATAGTGCTACCAACTTCAACAAACATAGGTTTGTCTGGAGATGGTTTTCTGTAGAAAGTTCCAATGATTGGAGACTTTACAGTTACATATTTTGAGTCATCATCTGCAGCGGCTGGAGCTTCAGGTGCCGGAGCAGCTGGAGCAGCAGGTTGTGCAACAGGTACAGGAGCAGCAGCAATTTGAGGGGCAGCAGCTACAGGAGCAGCTTGAATAATAGTTGTTTCTGGTGTAGAACTTCCAGTTTTAATGGTGATTTTTACATCTTCCATCTCTAACTTTACTTCGCTTGCACCAGACTTTGCTACAAACTTTATAAGACTTTGAATTTCTTTAATATCCATTTTCTTAATTTATTAGTTGTTCGGTTTATGAGTTATAAGCCCATTTTAAGTAGATAGCTCCCCATGTGAAGCCTCCACCAAATGCGGCAAAAATTAAATTATCTCCTTTTTTTAACTCTTTTTCATAATCAGCAAGCAATAATGGTAAAGTAGCAGAAGTGGTATTTCCGTACTTATGAATGTTCATCATTACTTTATCATCTTCTAGCCCAACTCTATTAGCTGTAGCTTCAATGATTCTTTTATTAGCTTGATGTGGAACTAGCCACTGAATTTCTTCTTTAGTTAATTTGTTTCTAGTCAACATTTTTTCGGCAACGTCAGCCATGTTGGAAACAGCAAATTTAAAAACGGTACGACCTTCTTGATGAACAAAGTGTTGACCATTTTTAATGGTTTCTTCTGAAGGAGGTAATATAGATCCACCGGCATCAATTTTCAAAAATTCTCTACCAATACCATCACTTCTTAAGTATTCATCTTGAAGCCCTAATTTTTCTTCATTAGCTTCAAACAATACAGCACCAGCACCATCTCCAAAGATAATACAAGTAGCTCTATCTGTATAGTCTATAATTGAAGACATTTTGTCTGCTCCAATCAAAAGTACTTTTTTATAGCGTCCACTTTCTATATAGCGTGCCGCAGTAGACATACCGTATAAAAAACTTGAACAAGCTGCTTGAAGATCATAAGAGAATGCATTAACCGCTCCAATTTTTGAAGCTGTATAGGCGGCAGTAGAAGCCACAGGCATATCTGGAGTTGCAGTAGCTACTATAACCATATCGATTTCTGCTGGATCAAGATTTGATTTTTGAATCAAATCTTCAGCAGCTCTAATGGCCATAAATGAAGTTCCTGCTCCCTCTTCTTTTAAAATACGTCGTTCTTTAATACCAGTTCTAGTAGTAATCCATTCGTCGTTAGTATCGACCATAGTTTCTAACTCTTTATTTGTTAGAGCGTATTCGGGGATGTATTTTCCTACCGCTGTTATAGCTGCAGTTATTTTAGTCATAGTTGTTTGTTTGTTGTAAAACGAGTTTTCAAAGTAATGAAAATTATTTCACTTTTTTAGGTTAAAAAAGTCAAAAAACTTCATTTTTTAACATAAAAGCATAAAAAAACCCTCAAAAGGAGGGTTTTTTTATTTTTTTGACTAACTATAAAAATTAAGCCTCAGCTGCTGCAGTTTCTAAAACTACTTGACCTCTATAGTATAATTTTCCTTCATGCCAGTGAGCTCTGTGGTATAAGTGAGCTTCTCCAGTAGTTGGATCAACAGCTATTTGAGGAATAGAAGCTTTATAGTGAGTTCTTCTCTTGTCTCTTCTAGTTTTAGATATTTTTCTCTTTGGATGTGCCATTTTATATCTTATTTATCTGTTAGTAAATTCTTTAATTTATCCCATCTAGGGTCTGTTGTCTCTTCAACAACAGGTTTTTCTATTTTTGGTTCTAATTCTTTAAGTTTTTTTAAAGCTTCTGAATCTAGAGTTCCATCAATAACTCCAGGGTGAATTCTCTTGGAAGGTACTGATAAAACAATTAGTTCATAAATATACTGTGCTATATTAATTTGGTATTCTTCATATGGAAGAATTAGAATTTCTTCGTTTTCATCGTTAAATTCTGGTCCAAATTTTACTATTAACGGTAAATTTCCTTCAATTTCTTGATCAAATAATTCTCCTGTAAGATCGCACGGAATATTAACTGCGCCACTAACATTAAAATTAAGCTCTATTAGAGAACCCTTTTTATTGAAATCTACAGTTGCTGTTACATTAGTATTATTATACTCTTGAAATTCAAAAGCTTCAAAGAACGTATTGTCAATTTGATAATCGAATAAATGATTTCCTTCTTTTAAACCCACAAAAGGGATGTTAAATTGTTTTAAGTCTTTCATCTACAACATCAATTTGAGCGTGCAAAGATATAAAAAAAGTTTTTACTTTTATACTTTGCTATAAAAAAATCAACTATTTAACTTTCAATGAGTTTTTAGTTAAATCGATATATTCTTTTCGGTGTTTATAAATATTAATTGCTGTAAATAGAGCTTCCTGAAAAGAAGCTGGATTTGCTTTGTTTTTTCCAGCAATATCGATTCCTGTTCCGTGATCAGGAGAGGTTCTAATTTTATTTAATCCTGCGGTATAATTTACACCATTCCCAAAAGATAATGCTTTAAAAGGTGCTAAGCCTTGATCGTGATACATGGCTAATATTCCGTCAAACTGTTTATATGTTTTAGCTCCAAAAAAGCCATCTGCAGCATAAGGACCAAAAACCAGTTTTCCTTCTTCCTTAATTTCTTTAATGGTAGGTTTGATTATTTCATCATCTTCTTTACCAATAAGACCATTGTCTCCAGTATGCGGGTTTAATCCTAATACAGCTATTTTAGGTTTGTTAATATTAAAATCTTGTTTCAAAGATGTGTGCATAATATTAACTTTATCTTTAATTAGTTCAGGGGTAATTGCTTCAGAGATTTTTGAAACGGGGATATGCCCAGTGATTAATCCAACACGTAATTCATCGGTCATTAATATCATTAAACTTTTACCTTCCAATTCATTCTCTAAATATTCGGTATGTCCAGGGAACTTAAATTCTTCCGATTGAATATTGTCTTTGTTAATTGGAGCAGTTACCAAAACGTCTATATTATTTTCCTTTAGCGCTTTGGTGGCAGAACTTAATGATTTATAGGCGTAGGTACCTCCATGAGGAGTGTTATCACCTAGATTTATTTTTACATCTTCTTTCCAAGCATTCAATAAGTTTATTTTATTATGAACGATTTTATCTAATGAAGAGATGCCGTGTACATTATTTTTCAGATTTAGTGCTTTCTTATGATAAGAAACTAATTTGTTAGATGCAAAAATTACAGGAGTACAAAACTCTAGCATTCTTTTGTCTTCAAAAGTTTTTAAAATGATTTCTATACCTATCCCATTAATGTCTCCAACAGAAATTCCAACAATAATTTTGTTTGATTTATCCATAGTTTCCTTTCGTAAAGTTGTATTTTTGATGTGAACAAAAGTAGTTAAAAAATAGATAATGTTTACAGGTATTATTGAAACTCTTGGAGAGGTAACTAATTTACAAAGAGAACAAGAAAACTTACATATAACAGTAAAAAGCGATATCACATCTGAGCTTAAAATAGATCAAAGTGTTGCTCATAATGGAGTTTGCTTGACAGTGGTTCATATTGAAAAAGATGAATATGTAGTAACTGCAATTAAGGAAACCTTAGATAAAACAAATATTGGTGATTTAAGAATAGGGGATGCTGTAAATTTGGAAAGAGCAATGAAGCTTGGAGCTCGATTAGATGGGCATATTGTGCAAGGGCATGTTGATAGAACTGGTATATGTAAAAAGATTAAAGATGATAATGGAAGTACGGTATTTACATTTTTCTATGATTTTGATGGTTCTAATGTAACTATCGAAAAAGGTTCTATAACTGTTAATGGTGTTAGTTTAACTGTAGTTAATTCTAAAAAGGATGAATTTAGCGTAGCAATTATCCCGTATACATTGGAACATACTACATTTAAATATTTTAAAGAAGGAACAAAAGTTAATTTAGAGTTTGATGTTATAGGTAAATATGTGGCTAGGTTAACACAGTTTAAATAGAGCTTGATAAAAACTAGAACTAAGCATAAAAAAAAAGCAATCTCAATTTGAGATTGCTTTTTTTTATGCTTTTATTGGATGTAAATAAGATTATACCCCACGTTGCTTGTTAATTTCGTCTTGCAATTGTCTTCGTAACTTTTGTTCCTTTTCAATTGCTTTCTTTTTGTGAGTTTCAAATTCCTCCTCAGTTTCTAGTAATAAATCTTTGGTTTCTCTTGTAACAGTATTGCTGTTGTTAAATTTATAAACAAAAAAAGCGAGTGCTGTAAAAAGGCCAATAATAATACTCCATAATATAGTATTATAAGTTCCTTTCTTTAGTTGAATACCTAAAAAAGAAATTGCATCTTCTTTTGCAATAGAAGTCGATAAGTCCGTATTCAAGTTTTTGATTTTGGCTTGTAACTCTTTAATAGATGTTAAATGTTGATTTATCTGTTTCTCTTTGGTGTTAATACTCTTTTTTAATGTATGAACAGAATCAAGAGTGCTTTTTTGAAGTGCTAAGAAATCATTCTTCTTAATTACTTTATAAATTTGATAGTTGTTAGATTTTTTATAAAGCTCTTTAAATTGATTTTCTACAGTATTTGGTAGCTTCTCTGTTTCCTGCGCATTACTATTAATAGTTCCGAGTATAATAACTGCTAGTGTTAAAATTTTAATAGCTTTCATTTTTTCTTAATAAAGTGTTTGTCTAAAAAAACCCAAACGTAATAGTTTGGGTTTTTAGTATATAAGCAAGTGTTTTAAACTTATTTTACTTTCTCTACAATCGCCTTAAAAGCTTCTGGATTGTTCATTGCTAAATCAGCTAAAACCTTACGGTTTAACTCGATATTGTTAGCTTTTACTTTACCCATAAACTGTGAGTAAGACATTCCGTGTTGACGAGCTCCAGCGTTAATACGTTGAATCCATAACGAACGGAAGTTTCTCTTATTGTTTTTACGGTCACGGTATGCATATTGCATAGCCTTTTCAACCGCGTTCTTTGCTACTGTATAAACGTTTTTTCTACGTCCGAAGTAACCTTTTGCTTGCTTCAAGATTTTCTTTCTTCTATTTCTTGAAGCTACTGAATTTACTGATCTTGGCATAATTCAAAATGTTTTTGTAGTGGGCGTCTTAATTAAAAGCACTTATTGAGCCCAACTCCATGGTTAATAATTAATTTTACTACCTAGCTAACAATTATTTTAAAACTAATTGTTGCTTAATGTTAGCTTCGTCAGACTTATGTACTAACGTTGCGTGTGTTAATGCAAGCTTACGTTTCTTAGACTTCTTAGTTAAGATGTGACTCTTAAACGCATGCTTTCTTTTAATCTTTCCAGAACCAGTTAACTTAAAACGTTTCTTGGCACTAGATTTAGTTTTGATTTTAGGCATCTTTGTTTATCGTTTTATCTTGCTTATATGTTTTTTATACTATTTTACCTTTTTTGGAGCAATAAACATAATCATACGTTTACCTTCCAGTTTAGGCATTTGTTCTACTTTACCATATTCTTCTAGCTCTTGTGCTAGTTTTAATAGTAAAATTTGACCTTGTTCTTTAAATATAATAGAGCGACCCTTAAAGAAAACAAAAGCTTTTAGTTTAGCTCCATCTTGTAAAAATTTAATAGCGTGCTTTTTCTTAAACTCATAATCGTGCTCATCTGTTTGAGGGCCAAAACGAATTTCTTTAACAACAACCTTAGTTGCTTTAGCTTTTAAAGCTTTGTCACGCTTTTTTTGTTCATACAAGAACTTTTTGTAATCGATAACTTTACAAACAGGAGGAACAGCTTTAGGAGAAATCTCTACTAAATCTAATTCAAGTTCTTCGGCAATTTTCTTAGCTTTAGAAAGTGGATACACTCCTACTTCTACGTTGTCACCTACTAAACGTACTTCATCAACGTATTTAATTTTTTCGTTGATTCTGTGTTGATCTTCCTTAATGATTCTGGCGGGTCTACGTCCACCTCTTCTTTTAATTGCTATGGCTTATAAATTTTAAATTATTATTAAACTATTAAAAAGGAACTAGTACCTTTTGAATTTCTTCTTGAATTAAAGATACAAATTCTTCAATTGAAAAAGTTCCTAAATCACCTTCTCCATGCTTTCTAACAGATACTGTGCCATTTTTTTCTTCTTGCTCACCAACAATTACCATAAAAGGTATTTTGCTAACTTCTGCATCACGTATCTTTCTGCCTGTCTTTTCGTTACGGTCATCTATGAGGGCGCGAATTTCGGAATTTTCTAACAAAGTTAAAACTTTTTCTGCATAATTTTGATATTTCTCGCTGATTGGCAGTATAGTAACTTGTTCTGGAGTCAACCAAAGAGGGAATTTTCCCCCCGTATGTTCTAATAAAACGGCTATAAATCTTTCCATAGAACCAAAAGGAGCTCGGTGAATCATAACAGGTCGGTGTAATTGATTGTCTGATCCTTTATAATTAAGGTCAAAACGTTCAGGTAAATTGTAATCTACTTGAATTGTTCCAAGTTGCCAGCTTCTACCTAAAGCATCTTTAACCATAAAATCTAATTTTGGTCCGTAGAAAGCAGCTTCTCCTTCTTCCACAACATAGTCTAGTCCTTTGTCTTTTGCTGCATTAATAATTGCTTGTTCAGCTTTTTCCCAATTGTCAACAGAACCAATGTATTTGTCGAGATTATCCATGTCTCTTATAGAAACTTGAGCAGTAAAGTCTTCAAATCCAAGTGAACTGAATACATAAAGTACTAAATCGATTACGTTTTTAAATTCAGAATCTAATTGATCTGGTGTACAGAATATATGAGCATCATCTTGAGTAAAACCTCTTACACGTGTTAATCCATGAAGTTCTCCACTTTGTTCATATCTATATACTGTACCAAATTCAGCAAAACGTTTTGGTAGATCTTTATATGAATAAGGTTTGTGATTGTATATTTCACAGTGGTGAGGACAGTTCATAGGTTTTAGTAAGAATTCCTCATCGGCTTTTGGGGTAGTGATAGGTTGAAAGCTATCTTCTCCATATTTAGCATAATGCCCAGAAGTAACATACAGTTCTTTTTGACCAATATGTGGAGTCATTACCATTTCATAACCAGCTTTTTTCTGAGCAGTTTTTAAGAAATCTTCTAATCTATTACGTAATGCAGCTCCTTTAGGTAGCCAAAGAGGTAACCCTTGACCAACTTTTTGAGAAAAAGTGAATAATTCCAACTCTTTACCAAGTTTCCTATGATCACGTTTTTTAGCTTCTTCAAGTATTTCTAAATACTCTTTTAATTCTTTTTGTTTTGGAAATGAGATTCCGTAAACACGAGTTAGCTGATTGTTTTTTTCATCACCGCGCCAATAAGCTCCAGCAACGTTCATGATTTTTACCGCTTTTATAATCCCGGTGTGAGGTATGTGCCCTCCACGACATAAATCAGTAAAATCACTATGGTCACAAAAAGTAATGTCACCATCTTCTAATCCTTCAATTAGCTCAACTTTATATTGATTATTACGCTCTTTGTAATAAGCTAAAGCATCTGCTTTGGAAATCGAACGCATTTTGAATTCTGCTTTTTCACGAGCTCTTTCTAAAAATTGCTTTTCAATTTTCCCAAAATCTTTATCAGAAATAGACTCTTCTCCAAAATCTACGTCATAGTAAAAACCATTATCAATGGCAGGACCTATAGTAAGTTTTGCATTTGGGTAAAAATCTAAGATTGCTTGAGCTAATACGTGAGCAGATGAATGCCAGAATGCTTTTTTTCCTTCTTTATTATTAAAGGTATATAATGTTAAGGTACCATCTGTGGTTAAAGGTGTGGTTGTTTCAACAGTTGTTCCATTGAAATTTGCAGAGATAACATTTCTAGCTAACCCCTCACTTATACTTTTGGCAACATCCATAGGTGTACTGTTGCTTTCAAATTCTTTAACGTTTCCGTCAGGTAATGTAATTTTAATCATTATACTTTATTATATAGTTATACGTAATTTCCTTACAAGTGGAAATTTTGAAGCGCAAAGATATTGTAAAACGAATTTTTGTACAATATATATATGTATAATGTTTGTGATGTTAGGAAATATGAGAGGAGTGAGGTTGGTTTAAAAATATTTTAAGTCTGTTGTTGTTGGTTTTTAGGTAGTTACTTTTTTGTTTAGAAAAAAGGTTTAAAAAGGTGTTGCGGGATTAAAAAAAGGTCGTATGTTTGCACCCGCAATCGCAAAACGGATAAGGTTTAAAAGATTGCAAAGTTCATTAAAATAGGATATGTGAAGGGTTAAGAAAGGGTTAAAAAATAGTTTAATTTTTTCTTGTTTAATCGGAAATAAAATAGGTAACTTTGCAGTCCGTTTTAAAAACGAAAGTTCGTTGAAATAGTGTAAAAATAAACTTCAAAAATTTTAAAAAAGTTTTTGTCAGATTAAAAAGAGTTTATATATTTGCACTCGCTTTTAAAAAGGGCAAACGTTCAGAGAGATTTTGGAATGATTTAGATAAATCAACTAGTTCGATTCTAGTGTTTCTACAAAGAGGTTAAGTTGAAAACGCAATGAAATTATTTGTGATAA
>NZ_CANMLT010000005.1 GCF_947498805.1 uncultured Tenacibaculum sp.
ATTGCGGGTGCAAACATACGACCTTTTTTTAATCCCGCAACACCTTTTTAAACCTTTTTTCTAAACAAAAAAGTAACACCTTAAAAAACAAGGTTTAAACTTCTAACTTTTTTTTGAAAGCATAATTTTTAAATCACAAATATCACCACTAGCTACCATTATCTTTATATAGAGTAAACAGAAAAGCCTGAAGAATATCTTCAAGCTTTCTTTATATACTATTATATAGTTATGCAATTATTCTACATTTAACTTCTTCTTCATAGTATCTGACAAAGCATCTTTATGAACCAACACCGATATTGTTTTCAATTTAAAATAAGGAACAGACATATATACATATCCTTTATTACCCTGATTTTGCCCCCAAGAATTCTTTACTTTAAAGTATGTATTTCCTTTTTGATCTTTTACCAATCCAACTATATGCATTAAATGATCATCTGTTGTATTAAAATTTTCAAATTCAGATTGACGAAAACTCGGAGTAATATTTTTCTCTTTTACTATTTCCTTTAACGCTTTTTCATTTTCTAAACTACTTGCAGGAATTACAGCTACCCCTGCTTTTGACGAAAACGTTTCTTCTGAGACATCACAATCCAATTCTACAGTATACCCTTTTTTTATTGCTTCTTCAGTTAAAGACGTTAATTCATCTAATGAAACATTGTAAAATGCTCCATTCGAAAAATTATCTGGAATGTTTAAAATGAACTTTTCATATTTCTTTGCATGTTCAAATGAACTTATCGTAACGTAATTAGATGGATTGATCTTTACAAATTCTGCAAAGGTCTTTGGAGTATACTTTTTTCCTTCAAACACGAACTCTTTTTCACTCTTACCTAAATATACATCCAAAACTCCTTCGATGGCTTGCTTCCATTTAGGACTTAATTCTCCCGCAGGATTTTTTATATATGCATTTAACATGCTTTTTAAAACCGCAATCATTTCTGAATGGTTATGTTTTTCTACTCCTAGATCTAACCCCGTAAAAGTTTGTTCTGGCACTAATCCATATTTCGCCACAGCATTAATTACATCATGTGCCAAACCTCCTTCACTAAATTGAGCCTTCCCTTGACGGTATAGATAATTATTCGCTTTTTCAGAGTATGTATTTCTAACCGTATACATTTCTGATAAATCTATTTGCTTACCTGTTAATCGAATTATTTCTGATTCTAAAAAAGATGTTGTAGAAAAACTCCAACAGGTTCCAGTTCTTCCTTGACTTTTTACCTGTGTATTTTCAATATCCTTCAGTGTTTTGAATTGATATTCTTGAGCTATTGAACAAAAGCTAACCATTAAGGCTATAGCGGTTATAAAAAATTGCTTCATTATTACTTCAATTATTTTTTTGAATGAGCAATTTAAGTTTTTTGAAGTTTTTAAAAAGTTAAAGTGATTAAAAATCCATGATAACACCAATTCTTGGTAAAATTCTACCAGTGGTATTTTCTACTTCTTCCAAAACATATCTGGTTGCATCGTTCGGATCTACGATTCTGGTTCCATCTGGGTTTTCAGTAGGTAATAAAAATGATTGCTGTTCTGTGTTACTCGAGTACACATTTTGTACATCAAAATATAAGTTGATTGACCATTTCTTTAGAAACCATGTTTTATCTACTCGTACATCAAGTTGTGTATAAGTTGAAAATCTCTCCTGATTTAAACGTGCATAATCTAAAACTCCTCCATTTTGAACATTATACGTTTCTATTAAAGAAGAAGCATCTCTATCATACGGAGTATAAGGCCTTCCTCCTACCAATCGAAATCTTGATCCTACCTCCCAATTTCTCGCTAGTTTCTTTCCTCCTGTTATTGTTAAAAGATGCCTATTATCCCATGTAGAAGGAATATATTGATTATTCACATCTTTGAATTCACTTCTCACAAATGTATAAGACAGTAAACCATACAAACCATTAAATGATTTTTTCTGAGCTAATACTTCAAATCCATACGCCCTTCCTTCAGAACGTGACTCTACCTCTTCGCTTCCCACTACTCCAAAATCTGCTCCAAGATTCGCTAAACTTATCTGATCTCTTACAGAAAAAGGGTAGTTTTTGTATTCTTTATAAAACCCTTCAACAGTAATTTTCGAACTTTTGTTAGGTAAAAACTCAATCCCCGAAACATAATGGTTAGACTGAATATACTTAAGTCCATCTTCATTCAACAAATCTCCTTGTGCATTTCGATACCCCAAAACTGTATAAGATGGCAGTTGATAATAACTTCCAACCGAACTATTCAATGACCACTTATTACTGAAATTATAACTTAACGATAAACGAGGCGAAAATTGATTAAACATATTACTCATATTTGAATTGTAATCAATCCCATCTAATCTAAAACCAAAAGATACTCCCAATTTATTTTGTAAATAGGATTTTGACATTTGTCCAAACAAACCATACTTAACGAAATTTACTTCGGAAGAAAAAGCATCGGTCACCACTCCATTTACGTTGGCTATTTTTTGAAAAGTTGCATTAGTATATGTTGCAGTTTCTAAATTTCCTCCAAAAGTAATTTTGTAGTCATTGTTGGTTTTTAATTCATTTTCATATCTAAATTTATTCTCTATCTCTTTAGACTCGTAATTCAATAATAGATTACTCGGTGTTTCTATGTTTAAGAAATACTTTTCCGCTTTATTCTTCCATTCATTCCTACTTAACACAAAAGTATGTGTAGAAACATTACCAAAATACTTATATCTAGCTCCAATTGTATAATTCCATTGCGTATTAACAGGTACTGCATTTAAAAACACTTTGTTCTTTTTGATTACATCTTCATCAGTTTCTCCATCATTCACTTCTGTATTGATTTCGAAATCATCAATAGCACCTAAAGCTAGTATTGATAATTCACTATTCTTAGATAATTGGGAATTTAGATTTAGTTGAAAATCGGTATAGGTTGGCAAAAAAGGTAGCTTTATCAACTTAAACAAAAATTGCAAATAGGATTGACGAACAGACAACATGTAATTTGTTTTTTCTCCTAATGGTCCATCAATAGTAATACCAGCATCCGATGTTCCTACTGTAGCTCTTGTTTGCATTCTATTGGGATTCCCTCTTTTTTGTGTAAATTCAATTACAGAACTCAATGCATTTCCTCTGTTCGCAGGAAAGGCACTTGCATAAAAATCTACCTTCCTAACTAAGTCTACATTTATCATCCCTACAGGTCCTCCAGTAGCTCCTTGTGTTTGGAAATGATTAATTACTGGCACCTCAATTCCATCAACATAAAACTTATTCTCTGACGTTGCACCTCCTCTAATGATAATATCATTTCTAAACCCTGGATTTGATGCTACTCCTGGAAAAGATTGAATTACTTTTAACACATCTCTATTCCCTCCAGGATTTCGTTCTATTTCTTCCACACCTAAAGACTGCAAAGACAATGGACTTTCCAATGGTTTTTGAAATAACCTTGCTGTCACTTCAACTTCTTCTAATGTTGCTGCTTCTTGCTCAAGTTCCACCAATACAAAAGGTATCTTATCTTTCGTCACCAAATAATCACTTGTAACAACAGTTTTATACCCTACAAAAGACACCTGAATTTTATTATAACCTAACACCACGCCAGTAAGTTCAAACATTCCTTCATCATTGGTTGACGTACCAACACTGCCATCATTAACAGTTATGTTTACAAAAGGTAATGCTTCTCTTGTTTTTTTATCTAGCACCTTACCTTTGATAACTCCAGTATCTTGAGAAAACAAACTAACACTACATACTAGAAAAAATGCAAAAACATTAAGTTTTAATAAGCTATTCATCGGAAATATATTTTGTTTAACAAATTTAATAAAAAATTAAACAAAATAAAATTAAGACACAAAAAAACCTCAATATTTCAATTGAGGCTCGTGGGGAGAGCAGGATTCGAACCTGCGAAGTCGAAAGACAACGGAGTTACAGTCCGTCCCATTTGGCCGCTCTGGAATCTCCCCATAGCGATTAAAAAAAGCTTCAATTATAGAAGCTTTTTTATAGTGACCGGGCTGGGGCTCGAACCCAGGACCCTCTCCTTAAAAGGGAGATGCTCTACCAACTGAGCTACCCGGTCATTGTGTTTGCATTTTTGCGTTTGCGAGTGCAAAAAGACATAAAAAAACCTCAATCTTTTCAATTGAGGCTAGTGGGGAGAGCAGGATTCGAACCTGCGAAGTCGAAAGACAACGGAGTTACAGTCCGTCCCATTTGGCCGCTCTGGAATCTCCCCAAAGCTGTTAAAAAAAGCTTCTATAATTGAAGCTTTTTTATAGTGACCGGGCTGGGGCTCGAACCCAGGACCCTCTCCTTAAAAGGGAGATGCTCTACCAACTGAGCTACCCGGTCATTACGTTTGCATTTCTGCGTTTGCGGGTGCAAATATAGAAGCTTTTTCTAGTTTGGCAAAAGTTTTTTTGAAATAATTTTAAAAAAAATCCAGCCTTTTTTTTTAGCTACTCATTCACAGAATCTTATCTAATGGTCATTTAAATAAGCTTGACGAACTTTTTTAAACAAATTGGAAGAATACACGAAATTCACCACCGATTCATTATCTGTTTTAAATATTTCCTTGCTACTTCCTTCCCATGCTTTGTACCCTTTATTTAAAAATACAATCTTATCTCCTATTTCCATAACAGAATTCATATCATGCGTATTAATTACTGTTGTTATTTGATATTCTGCTGTAATTTCTTGAATTAAGTTATCTATTACTATAGATGTTTGTGGATCTAAACCTGAATTAGGTTCATCACAAAACAAATATCTTGGGTTCATTACAATTGCTCTTGCTATTGCTACTCGTTTTTGCATTCCTCCAGATAACTCTGCAGGATACTTTCCATTAGAATTCTCAAGATTAACTCTTTTTAAAACTGTATTAACCCTATCTAACATTTCATCTTCCGGCTGCTGTGTAAACATCTTTAGAGGAAACATTACGTTTTCCTCAACTGTTTGAGAGTCGAACAACGCACTTCCTTGAAAAACCATACCTAACTCTTGACGAAATAACCGTTTGTCTTCTATAGACATCTCTGTGTTCTTTCTTCCATCATATATTATGGTTCCTTCTTCCGGAGTATGTAATCCAATCAATGATTTTAAAAACACCGTTTTACCAGATCCACTTTGCCCAATGATTAAACTTGTTTCTCCAGGTTGAAAAGATGTTGAAATCCCTTTTAAAATCTCAACTCCATTAAATCCTTTATGTAAATTATTAACTTCTATCATAATTAAGTAAGTAGCATTTGAGTTAAGAAATAATTCGCTATTACAATTACTACAATAGTCCAAACTACTGATTGCGTACTTGCTTTCCCTACCTCTAAGGAACCTCCTTTAACATAATAACCATGATAAGAAGGTACCGTTGCAATGATAAAGGCAAAAACAACCGTTTTTATCAATGCATAGGTTACCAAAAACGGATCAAATTCTAACTGAACTCCGTTTAAATAATCTATTGAAGAAAATATTCCAGAAGTTGCTCCTGCTACCCATCCACCTAATATTCCTAAAAACATAGACAACACCACCAAAAATGGATAGAAAAACACTGTAGCTATAATTTTCGGTAACACTAAATAGTTTAGAGAATTAATTCCCATTACTTCCAATGCATCAATTTGTTCGGTAACTCTCATCGTACCAATACTAGAGGTAATATATGACCCTACTTTTCCCGCCAAAATTATGGAACAGAAAGTTGGGGCAAACTCTAGTATTATAGAACGCTTTGTTGCGAAACCAATTAAATATTTGGGTATAAAAGGACTTTCAATATTTAGAGCAGTTTGTAATGCTATTACTCCACCAATAAAGAACGAGATAAAAGAAATAATCCCTAAAGATTTATGTCCTAGTTCTTCAATTTCTCTAAACAAAGCCTCTCTAAAGACTCTCCTTCTTTGAGGTTTGGTAAATACTTGCTTCAGCATTAAAAAATATTTACCAATATGCTCAATATAATTCATCTAAAATTTTTTCTTTTTGCTAAAGTATTAAATTATCGTCAACCGAGAGAATGTATTAGTTATTTAGTACCTATTTACCTACCTTTGATTTAGTAAAACAAATATTTATCATGAGAAAAATCTCAATTTTTACACTTATTTTTTCTGTACTTTTTAGTGCTTGTAAAATTGAACAAAAAACTTCAACAAAGCCAAAATTGGTTGTTGGTATTGTAGTTGATCAAATGCGATACGATTATTTAACTCGATTTCAAAACAAATATGGAGAAGGTGGTTTTAAAAGATTGTTAAGAGATGGATTTTCCTTAGAAAACGTTCATTATAACTACATCCCTACTTTCACCGCGGTTGGACACACTTCTATATATACAGGAACAACTCCCACTAACCATGGAATTATAAGTAATCATTGGTATGATAAATTCTTAAAAGAAACTATTTATTGTGTTGACGATAGTAATTACACTACGATTGGTAATGATGGAGATGGAGGTAAAAAGTCTCCGAATAGAATGTTAACTACCACCGTTACCGATCAATTACGATTAGCTCAAAACATGCAAGGGAAAACCATTGGTGTAGCTATTAAAGATCGTTCTGCTATTTTACCTGCAGGTCATACTGCAAATGCAGCTTACTGGTTTGATGGAGGAAGTAAAGGACAATGGATTTCTTCTTCTTATTATATGAATGAATTACCACAATGGGTTAAAGATTTCAATGCTTCCAAAAAAGCCGATGAATATTTAAGTAAACCATGGGAAACTTTATATGATATCAACACCTATACTGAAAGTATTGTTGATGATAATAAATTTGAACAAACTTTTGATGGACAGGACAAACCTATCTTTCCACATAACATCCCAGAATTAAGAAGTAAAAACAATAATTACAGTATTTTAAAAGCCATTCCTGCCGGAAATACATTTACAAGTGATTTTGCAAAAGCTGCCATTATTAATGAAAATTTAGGAAAATCTGACTATACTGACTTTATTGCGATTAGTTTTTCTTCTACTGATTATGTAGGACATCAATTTGGAGTAGCTTCAAAAGAAATCCAAGATACTTATTTAAGGTTCGACCAAGATTTGGCAGATTTATTACAGTTTTTAGATACTGAAATAGGAGAAGATAATTACACATTGTTTCTTACAGCAGATCATGCCGCTGTACAAGTTCCTTCTTATTTAAAGTCTGTAAAAATTCCAGCAAATTATTTTAGTAATAAGAAGTTTACTGATTATGTGAATAATATCACTAAGAAGCATTTTGATTCAGATGAATTGGTTGAAAATATTTCGAACTTTCAAATATTCTTAGACAAGGCGAAAATTGAAAAATTAAAACTAGAAGCAAGTATAGTTGCTCAAAAAATTGCAGACGAGGTAATCAACTATAATGAAATTTACAAATCTGTAACGGCACGAACTTTACAATCTACCTCATTTACGTCTGGTATTCTAAATTCATTGCAAAATGGATACAATCAAAAGTTCTCTGGAGATGTATTGTTAATTCCAAATCCATCTACACTTAGTACTTATTATAAAAATGGTGGAACTTCTCATGGCTCAGGGTATTCTTATGACACTCATATACCACTAATCTTTTATGGTAATGGTATCCAAGAAGGAAGTTCTAAATTGAAATATGAAATTATTGATATTGCTCCAACACTTTCTAATTTATTGCAAATTGAATTTCCAAATGGAAATACTGGAAAAATTATAAACGAAGTATTAAAGTAAAAAAACTGCACTCCCCAAGAGTGCAGTTTCTATTTATATTTAAATTTAAGGGAATTTACTTAAAAGGGTCTTTACTTATTTCTTCTTTTAGTTTTTACATACACCTTACTAGTTCTTAGTTCACTAGAACGTGTTATTAAAATATATAAAACTGATAATGTAATTAAGGTAGGTAAAAGCAGTGTCATATTATATGTTTTTGGTTTCTAATAAATTAGACACACAAAAAAATAAAAGGTCACAACTTTTTTGTGAAAAAATTATTTGGTGTTGTTTAAAATCACCAAAGCCCCTATAACTCCTGGAACCCAGCCACAAAGTGTTAACAAGAAAACGATTACAATAGAACCGCATCCATACCCTATAACTGATAAAGGAGGAAAGAAAATTGCCAATAAAACGCGTAATAAACTCATAGTCTTTTTTTGATTGTTTATTTAAAAGACGAGTTTCTTTAAGAATTGTTACAAAAAAACCCCGTCTTAGACGGGGTTTTTAGTTTATTTCTTAACGAACTTTATACTTTTTACTTGATCTTCTTCTTTAAATAAGATCGTATAAATTGCCGTTTGAAGTTTACTTACATCTATATAATCTGTAGAACTACCTTTTTTCACTTCTTGTCCTAATGTATTATAAATAGAATAATTTACAGATTTATAACCTGCTGGCTTAATCAATCTGATTTGATCGTATACCACAGGATTCGGATAAATTCCTAATTCTACTGATGGAATCGTTTCTGCTCTACTTATAGCTGAAGAACCTGTTGACGTAAGTTCGAAAGCATCAATTGCAATATCCGCTCTCCAAGTGTTTCCTGTAAAACGGTTAAATCTTAATTTTACTCCCTTACCTACATAACTACTCAAATCTACTGAAGCAGATAACCATGAGTTTCCTTTATTTCCAGATTGATTCCAGATAGAGGTCCATGTTGATCCATCATCCTCACTAATTTCTAAATCTATAGTTCCCATATTAGATGCTCCATACATATGGTATTGGAACGAAACAGAGGCTGCAGACAACCCAGATAAATCAAAACAAGGCGAATTTATTATTGCTCTCTTGTTCGGATATCCAGTATTTCTTCCAGAAGCTTCAACATATATATAATGAGATCCATTTGTAGCTGCACTTGGTCCTGTGTTATTAGACGGTGTTCCTCCTGATCTTCTCGACCAATCAAGATCATCTCCACTTGCTTGTGTCCACTGACCAAACGAACTATCAAAAGATTCCGTATAAGGATAGCTTCCTATTCCTCCTGTACATCCAGCCACTACAGCATTAACATTAACGGTTCTCGTTACTGCAGTTGCAGCATTTCCAGCTGCATCAGATACATTATAAGTTAAGGTATAGGTTCCTTGAGTATTTGCATCTACTGTACCAGTAACCACGATACTACTAGTTATATTTCCATCAACATTATCTGTAGCTGTTGCTCCCGCATCTGTATAGCTATCTCCTACTGAAATATTTACAACGCTATCACCTAATAACGTTATTACCGGTGCTACCGTATCCGCTCCAGCGGCTGCAATAGTTACCGTATAATCTTCTACTTCTCCATAGGTAAATTCTCCACATGCACTTGGAATTGCATTATATCTCAATATTACTCTCATCCTTGTATCTCCAGTTACTGCTGATGCCGGAACTGTAAAACTTCCAGAAACTGGCGTATCCGTTGATGCTGCTTTACTCCAAACTAATTCTCCTGCATCTGTAAATACTCCATTCTTATTATAATCAATCCAAACACCATACCCTTCACTATATACAGTACCTGTCCAAGTTGGTGTAATTGTAATTGTTTCTGAAGCTCCTTTTGTTATTGTTGTTGAGATATTTGTAAAGTCTGAATAGAATTGTCCTGTAGAGGTATTATCAATGGTATTTAATTTTACATTAGAAATATACTCATCATTCACATTAGTACTATTCGCTGTACAGTATACTAATTGTACATCTGTTGTTGTAAAACTAACCGCTGTACTAAAACTAGAAGATGTTCCGTCTGTACAAAGACTTTTTACTCTTACTTCATAATTTGTATTTGCATCTAACCCAGATAATGTTGTACTTGTTCCAGAAGTATTACTAGCCGTCCAAGACGCATCTGATGCTTTTTTATATTCTACTGTATAAGTTGCTCCTGAAACTGCATTCCATGAAACAGTTGCTCCCGAAGCAGTAGCTCCACTAACACTAACACCAGTTGGAACTGTTGCAGTACATGGTAATGGATTAGAAATTGTAAAATTAGTATTTGAAATATCAAAGAAGATATGATTCGTACCTCTAACCATAATTCTATTTTGATTTCCTACCGAGTTTGGTACCGTAATATCATGTGATCCATCATTAGGAACACTACTAGCCAATACTACCGAATAGGTATCTCCTCCATCTGTAGACATTAAAATATCAACATTTGCAGCATTTACTCCATTTGCAGTTGTTCCTGCTACATCCCAAGTAACTGTTTCTGTTGCTCCTGCGGTTAATGTTACATTTGTATTTGGAGAGTTTACCACAAATGGTCCTGCTGTTCCATTTACAGTAACTACCATGTCATCACTGTTATTGGTTCCTCCTCCAGCTCTATTATCTCTTACAGTTAATCTAAAGTTTAAACTACGTGCTACATTTGGCACTGCTTCCCATTGCCAAGAAGTACTTCCTGCTTTAATAGTTTCCAACCTTGGGAAATACCTCGAAGTGCTTGCTGTAGGTGAATATGATCTAAATGCAACACCTGCCGTTGCAGTTACACTTGGATATGTGGTTGCTGCATTGTTTTCATCCATTTGCTCCCAACAGTAAGAAAGTACATCCGATGCGTCGGCATCATTTCCTGTTCCTGTTAAAACAAATGGAGTTCCTTTTGGAATTGTATAATCACTTCCTGCACTTACTGTAGGAACATTGTTCCCCGTATTCGTATTGGTTTGACAAGATGTTGTTTTAATGTAGTTGGTTATTTGTTGAATAGTAATTGCATGAAAATAAGGATCACTATTTGGCTGTACATCTGTTGCTCCCGTGATACCTGCGTACCCCATAATTGTTGTACCACTTCCCGGCTCCATATGTACATTTGTTCCTTCATTTCTAATTGTAAATGTATGATTACCTCCAAATTGATGTCCAATTTCATGCGCTACAAAATCCACATCAAACGGGTCTCCTTCTGGAGTTGTTCTAGATGTAAAGGCACTTCCTTTACTTCCATTCACACAAACACAACCAATACATCCTGCATTTCCATTATTAGATGCTTTTGCAAATAAATGCCCAATATCATAATTTGCTTCTCCAATTACACTTGTTAAAGTAGATTGTACTTGAGAATTAAAACTTCCATTAGTATACGGATCTGTTGAGGCGTTTGTATAAATTACATCTTCATTATTTGCAATAATAACCATGGTAACGTTAAAATCCATTTCAAAGATTCCATTTACTCTTGTCATTGTTGTATTCATTGCAGCCAATGCTTGAGCTTTAGTTCCACCATGATGCGCCGTGTATTCTCCTGTAGCCGAAATAGCAATACGATAGGTTCTTAAAATACCGTCATCTGCATTTTTTAAAGAAGATGAATTGCTTGAGCTTTTACTTCTATTGTTAGGATCTACATCACACTTAAACCCATCTACATCTTTAGGTTTATCTGCTCTTTTATAAACTGTATACTTTGTTAAGTCATCCGAATAAGGTTCAATAAACACAGTTGATTTATCAATTCCTAAACGCATACTTTGTAATCCTTTTGCATTCGAAAGACTAAAACGAATTCTGTCTGAAGGATTGTCTACTCCCACTCCCATATAAGATTTAATATCTGGGTACTTTTGAGATAAACTTGGATGCAATACAGATGCTTCAGAGACTCGATATCTTTCCAATACTCCTTCCTCATTTGGGAAGGAAACAATCACATTAGATTTTCCTTTTGCTTTTCTTTCAGGAGCACCTGCAAGAGCCTGCTTAAAGGCTTTTAAATCTAACTGATACACTTCTTTGTCAGGCAGTCTTTTCTGCAATGCAGACTTACTTGCTTGAACTTTTACACTTTGTTGTTTTTTCCATAAATCGCTGTTTTGAGAAAATAAAACAGACGTAGCCAAGGACATGGCTAAGAATAGCGTGTTTTTCATTGAGGGACATTTTTGATTAGTTATGGTAAAGATATAAAAACCCCTCAATAAAAAAAATAAAACACTAAAAAACAAACACTTAACTACATCAACTTTCCAAAGAAAATTGCATTAGCAAGTAGCTTATTTGTTCCATACCAAAAGGCCCTAAAGTTAGTATTATCGGTAAATACAAGCACGCGACCTCCTCCTAATCTTTGCGCAACAAATGGAACTGTATTTTTTAATTCCTTCAAATTTTCTTTAGAAATATAACCACTTAGCAATGGAGAATTTGTATACTGAATTGGATTATTAAAACTTCTCTTATCAGCCTTAATAAATTGACGTGTATTTCTAAAAAGTGCAACTTTATCATTTTTATATCCAAAATTAATTGGATGTGAACGATCTAATTTTGCTTCAAAAATAGCTCCTCCAATCACCTGCGCTCCCGAATTCAAAGATCGATCTTCAAAAGAAACATTTTTAACAGCATCTATTTTGGTTTTATTAAATTCTACATTGACAAATCCTTTATTAGATAACCAATTCACTGCATTCCTATAACCGATTAATACCCCTCCGTTATTTACCCATGTTTTTAGTTTTTGCTCTACCTTCTTATCTAAAGAGTAACTATTCGGGACAATTATAGTGGTATACCTACTTAAATCTACACGGGCTGCATAAGAAACATCTAGTTTAGTCAATTTGATTTTAAAACGTTGATCTAACAAATGCCATATTTCACCTGCATCATAACTCGTAATTCCTCTCCCTACCAACATGGCTACTTTAGGTTGCTTTACAGCTCTAAAGTTTCTACTTCCTAAATCTATTCCCTGATTTAAACCGCTAGAAACTCCTTTTATATCAATTGAATTTTCCTGAGCTACTCTTTCTAAAAATTGAAATAACTCATTGGCATTTAGTTTTTGGTTTTGTGCCGGAACGAAAATAGCTCCGTAATCATAAGAGTTTCCATCATTTTTAAATTGTTTCATAGCCACCTTAGCTCGTAATCCTTTTTCTAAAATTGAATTCAATGCTTTTGGGGTGTTATATTCATTCCAAGAAAATAAGTATCCTACAGAACTTCTATTTGTTATATTTCCACTTTTAACTTTAACTTCTAACACTTCTACTCCAGCTTTACTCAAAGGAACATTATTAGCATAATCAACACCAAATGCATGATTAAATGTCCAAGCAGAAACATCATAAAACAAACTGTCTTTAAATTTTGTACGAACATCAAACATTGCTTTTACCAAACGATGGTTCTTTTGATTCATTGGAACTACATAGCTATATCCTTTTTTAAATTTTTTACCATTCGATGTAAAATCACTTGCTAATTCGTGAATTTTTATTTTGTGGCGCTTTAGCACTTTCGCCAATTCATTTGTTTTTGCTGCGTCTTTTTCATCTCCAAAAACAATGGCTTTGTTAGTTCCTGAGTTTCTAGAATCTTTATAAAAACCTTGTTGATACTTTAATATCTTAACTCTCATGTTTTTTGCTGCTTCTAATGTAGATAAAGTAGCCGTAAACTGATTTCTAATTGTAAATGGAAATGTTAAGACTCCGTTTTCACTTTCTTGTGCATGCCCTCGAGAGCTTCCTTGTTCAAACAAAATCCCTATACTTCCATTAATATCTGGAAATGTTGATCCTTTACCATAGTAGAAATCATCAAAACTTTCTTCAGAGTAATATGTTGATCCTATTTTATCAAATGCTTTTGCATGATAGCCCGCTATTTCTTTCGTTAAATCTTGATTCATTTGCGGTGTTAAAGGATTGGTTCTACTAGGAATTCCTGGTTGAAAAAAGAATGTAGAATTTGTTCCCATTTCATGGTGGTCTGTTAAAATATTCGGCAACCACTTATGAAAAGTTTTTATTCTTGCTTTACTTTCAGGTAATTGAACTGGTAACCAATCACGGTTCATATCAAACCAATAATGATTTGTTCTTCCTCCAGGCCAAACCTCATGATATTCTCTATCATTTGGATCTGGATTTATGTTAGACGCTTTGTTCGTATTTGCCCAATATGCAAAACGTTGTAAACCATCAGGATTCATAGCTGGATCAAACAAAATAACAGTATTATTTAACAGCTCTGTAATTTTAGTTCCTTCTGCAGCTGCTAAATAATATGCCGCAGCCAAGGCGGCATTAGAACCACTTGCTTCATTACCATGAATTGAAAACCCTTGATAAACCACTATTGGCAAAGTAGACACATCTACAGAAGCATTATCCGTTGCTTTGATATGGTTTTCTCGAATATTATTTAAATTTTGATGATTCTCAGGAGAAGTAATTGTTAGTAACAATAAAGGTCTTCCCTCAAAAGTTGCTCCTCTATTTTCAATAGTAACCCTATCAGAAGCTTGAGCTAAAGCTTTCATATACGTTACCAGTTTATCATGAGTAATATGCCATTCTCCTACCTCGTGACCTATAACAGATTTTGGAGTAGGAATATTCTTATAATAGGTTACATCATTTGGTAAATAATATGATAAATCTAGTTTTTGTTGAGATATTATTGATAAACTAAAAAAAAACAAAAGATAGCTTAGCCTTTTCATTTAAAAAGTTGGTTTTTATTGACTACCAAATATATTGATTCCTTTTTTCTATTTTTGAGACTATAACATAATATTAACGTATGTACATCAAAAAAACTTTTCCGTTAAGTGGAATGCTACGTTGGACACGAAGAAACATCTATCTTTTTATCATCTTAGCAACTATTCCTGTTTTTCTATTTGATATTGTTGGTCTTAAATGGCTTCATGTGCCATGGCTCCCCCTAGGAGTGCTAGGTACCGCTATTTCTTTTTTAGTCAGTTTTAAGAACAATGCCTCTTATGACCGATTGTGGGAGGCTCGCAAAATCTGGGGTGGAATTGTAAATTCATCAAGATCATGGACCATCATGGTAAAAGATTACATTAATAATGATCATGCGAAAGATAAACTTTCAAACGATGGTTTATTTCATATCCATCGCGAATTAGTACATAGACACGTAGCATGGTTAACTGCATTAAGATATCAATTACGAAAAGATAAACCATGGGAAATGCATTTGAACAAAGACAAGTCTAATGCCGAATTTAGAAAAGAAAACTTCTTTGTTCATGAAGACGAAATACCTATTGAAAATGTTATCAAAGATTATATTTCAGAAAAAGAATACACAGAACTCTTTGCAAAAGGAAATCAGGCTTCTCAAATTTTAGGAATCCAATCTCGTCGTTTACGAGAATTAAAACAACAAGGTTTTATAGATGATTTTAGACATGTAGAAATGGAAAACATGCTCGTGGAATTTTATACTTTACAAGGAAAAAGTGAACGTATTAAAAATTTCCCATACCCACGTCAATATGCTACAATGAACTACCTTTTTGTTTGGCTATTCATTATACTATTACCTTTCGGAATCATGGAAGGTTTTGAAAGTATAGGTAAACATATTATTGAAGACCTCACAACACATCAATCAAGAACTTCGTGGGGGCATCAAATTCAAGAATTTCTTGCTGAACGTTTTGTTTGGCTTTCTATACCTTTTAGCGTAATTATTTCTTGGGTTTTTAACACAATGGAAAGTATTGGTGAAAATTCAGAGAATCCATTTGAAGGAGGTCCAAACGATGTTCCAATTACAAATATGAGTAGAGGAATAGAAATAGATATTCGTCAGTTGATAGATGATACAGATATCCCTGCCCCATATGAATGGAAAAACGATATTGTTTTATAATTTCTACCTTTATTGTTATTTATTCTTTTAATATCTTTAAGTCAAAGAATTACACCATGAAATTAGGAAAAAACATAGCGTCAGAATTTAATGAGTTTGCAAAAGACTATACCAATGACATGATTCGTTGTGTTCCTCATTATGAAAAATTGATTTCTAGTTTTACGGAATATCTACCTGAAGGTTTTTCTCCTAACTCAATATTAGAATTAGGTAGTGGAAATGGTAATGTAACTGCAGCTCTTTTACAACATTTCCCGAAAGCAAATTATACTTTAGTAGATGCATCAAAAGAAATGATTGATTTATGTAAGTTGCGATTTAAAGGTTTTTCTATGAGCTATTCAAATTCTTATTTCAATGAATTTGATTTTAACAAAAATCAGTATGATCTAGTAGTTGCTGGCTTTAGTTTACATCATTGTAATGAAGAAGAAAAACAAGTGATTTTTAAAAACATTTATGCTTCTTTAAAACCTAATGGGATATTTTCTTGTAGTGATTTGATGATTTCCAAAAAGAGTCCAGAACATTCAGATTTGCTAAAAAAATGGGAAGCGTTTGTATTAAACAATTATCCTAATCGAGAGAAATGGGAATGGTTAATGGAACATTACAATACATTTGATCAACCTACGAATTATAATACACAAATGGATTGGTTAAAAAAAGTTGGTTTTTCAAAAGTACACACTCCTTTTCGTGAAGAATATTGGACCTACCTCCAAGCAATTAAATAACTCCATTTTAAACCTTTTTACATTTATAAGGTCATAGATATAGTTAACTTTAAAAATTATGTATTATGAATGTAAAAGTTTTATTTGTAGCCTTAAGTTTTACTTTTAGTGGAATAGCTTATAGTCAAAGTACTCCTAAAGTAGACAAAAGACAAAAAAATCAAAAAACAAGAATTGTTAATGGTGTTAAAAGTGGTGAGTTAACGGCTAGAGAAACAAAGCAATTAGCAAAACAGCAAGCAAACATCCGTAAAATGGAAAGGAGAGCTAAGAGCGATGGTGTAGTTACAAGAAAAGAAAGAGTACGTTTACAAAACGCTCAAAACAGGGCTAGTAAAAACATTAAGCGTAAAAAGAACAACACTATAAATAGATAGTTTTAATAAAAAAGAGCTTACTAAATTTAGTAAGCTCTTTTTATTTTAATTTCTTACAAAATACACTTTTGCAATCTTACCATTTTCTATTTTATAAATTGCAATAGCAGTAAACGAACCTTCTCCAATCCCAGTAATTCGTTCATGGTCTATTACTGTATTCTTGTTTACAATTCTTTTTACAAGTTCGCAATGTAAGTTTGGATATTTTTCAAACATCTCCTTATACCCAGGTCTTATCTTATCCTTTCCTTTATTTGTTAAAGTATTTGGAAATGTATATATCTCAACATCTTCACTATATGGTGCTAAAAACGCTTCAATATCTCCAGCATTATAGGCATTTAATTGCTGTTGGGCTAATTGTTCTGGAGTATTGTAAATAACTTTTTCGGGTGTATAAACTCTACCAGCCTTTATTATATGAGATATGTTTTTTAACGCTTCTAAATTTTCTGTAGGATTACTATTTAATAATACCATATCAGCAATTTTGTTTTTAGTAATACTACCCAGCATATTGTCCTTTCCTAATACTCTTGCTCCATTGATTGTAGAAGCTTTGATTATGTCAATATTAGAAAGTCCACTTTTCTTCATTGCTTCTATTTCATCATAATAAGATGAAGCATGCAATGTTCCAATATTACCTGCATCTGTACCAGTAGCAATAACAACTCCTGCATCATTTAACTTTTTCAGGTTCTTTCTCATCATTTGTTCCTCATCAATACCTCTTTTTCTGTTTTCTTCTTTGGCATAATACTCCTTATATCTCTTTAAGTTTTTATCCTTTACATGAAACACATCCTGCAACCACCCTATCGTTAATGGATTGGTTATTTCAAAGTCTTCTGCACTAAAATCCATTTCTTGTGCAAATGACTTTTGATAATTTTTTCCAACTATCATTGTTGGAACATACACAACATTCTTTTCTTTCAACATCTTTACAAATGCATCATCTACTTCTTCATCATCTACACTATGCACTAATATATCGGCTCCTGCTTTTACTGCAAGTTTTGCTGTATGTAATTGCGTTGCATGTACCGCTACTTTTAGTCCATGTTTATGGCCCTCGTCAATAGTTGCCTTTACTATATCATAATTTTTATCAGCCTCAGCTTTACCTCTAGCGATATACCAAATCTTAATAAAATCTGGTTTATGCTCTAACTGATTTCTTACCATCTCAACAGCCTCTTCTTTATTCATTGCTTTTAGAATAGGCGCATCAACAACCTCTTTATATGCTGCTGGTTGATACGTTGAAATTAAAGGTCCTGTTAAATAGAAATTTGGATACTCCTTTGTATCAGAAAGTTTATTTCTCAGTTTGAAATTATACATCGGTCCACCTACATCTATCACTGAAGTAACCCCTACTTTTAAATATCTCTTTAGTATGTCTGGCGCATTTTTTCGTAGCCATTTTCTTTCCTTTTCATAAGGTCTATACTTTGTTAAATCAATTACATCTGGTCTTGTATACAAACCTCCAGATTGAAACATATGTATATGAGCATCTACCAAACCAGGAATTAACCATTTTCCTGTTCCATCTATAGTATACACTTTATCTGTTTTTATTCCTTTCTTCGAAATAGATACTATTTTACCTTCTTTGACTAAAACATTTCCTTTTTTCGTTTTCCCATTAATTACATCAACATAGTTTACATTCGTAATTAAGACATCATCACTATTTACATTCTCTGCATCACTAGTTACTTTTACAAATGCATCTTCGCTTTCATCTTGATAAATATTTCTACCTATCATTAATAAACTTCGTTTTCCACTATGTGCATTACTAGCACTTGACTTTATCTGAAATTCTCGAACATTTTTTTCTTTTTCATTAGTCCCTTCTTTCCAGCCAACAACATTTTCGTTATTTACTTCATCTTCAAATCCATTATTTTCAACTTTTACTTCCTTCCATTCTCCTAAACTATTTTTTATTTCTAGTTTAAAATCATCATAATAAAAATCTCCCTCTCCAAAACTAACTGCTCCAAAATATAACTTAACATCTTCATTGGTTACCTGATGTAACATTGTTACTTTTTCCCAGTCTTCTGAACCTTTATATACTTCTTGCGAATTGGAATACCATCCCATTTCTCCATCTTCTTTTGCTGTACGCATCCATAGAAAAGAAAACACCTTTTTCTTCTTTGATTTTTGCTTTAAAAAACCAGTAAACCTAACTTCCTTTACTTTAGAAAGTGGAATAACTTGGTTAATTGAAGTCCATTCTTGTGATACCAATTCTTGCGAGAAGACATTGGCAACACATAAACACATTAAAAGAATTGCAAACAATTTTTTCATAGTTCTGTTTTATAAGTTTCCAACAAAAATAGAAATACTCTTTTTTCAAACTACATTTTTTCAAAAAAATATACATCTAAAAAAACGAGCTGTACATCTTACGTTAAGAAAGTACATTTACACCATGATCCAGCAATAAACGAAGAGTTTATCTACGATATAACACGTACATTTTCAAATAGAAATAAAGTCAAATTGGTTTAAAAAAAACTCTTTTTTTAGCTAAAACTGTCTTTTCGACTTTCTAAAACCCACCAAAAGAATCAAATAAACTTAAAAACACCTCTATATAAACAAAATTCACTTTTATAACGTCTTAAAAAAATTAAATTCACTTAATTTGCAGTGAAATTTAATGAATTATGTCATCAAAAAACACAGCAGAAAGTTTGAATAACACAGCTCAAGAATTCGTATCACCAGAATACATTCGTAATCGATTTTCTAGGATTATGTCTGATATGTATAAAGAAGAGGTACCTCTTTATGGTGAGTTACTTGATTTGGTTCATGGTATTAATGAAAATGTTCTTTCAGAATCGAAAGAACTTGAGCAACATTTAGCACATACTGGAGAAATAACTCGATTAGATATGGAACGCCATGGAGCAATCCGTTTAGGCAAACCTTATGAGTTATTTACCATGAGACGTTTATTTAAAGTTATGGGAATGTACTCTGTTGGATACTATGACTTAGCACCAGCTGGTGTTCCTGTTCACGCTACTGCATTTAGAGCTATTGAAAGTACTGCTCTTAATCAAGCTCCATTTAGAGTATTCACATCTTTATTACGTATCGATTTAATTAACGATGCGCAACTTCGTAAGAATGTTGAAGCTATTTTAGAAAATCGTCAAATTTTTACAGACAAGGCTTTAGAGTTAATTGACAAGTCTGAGAAAGAAGGAGGTTTAAACAAAGAAGATGCTGAAATCTTTGTTCAAGAAGCATTAGAAACTTTCCGTTGGCATGATACTGCTACCGTAGATTACGAAATGTACGAAGCCTTATTAAATCAACATAGGTTAATTGCGGATGTAGTTGCATTTAAAGGGCCTCACATCAACCACCTTACTCCTAGAACTTTAGATATTGACGAAGTACAAGTGAGTATGGAAGCTCGTAATATTCCACCAAAAGACAATATTGAAGGACCTCCTACTAGAAAATGTCCAATTTTATTACGTCAAACAAGTTTTAAAGCATTAACTGAAAAGGTTACCTTTAAAAACAATGTTCAAAATGAAGAAATGGGAGAGCATAAAGCTCGTTTTGGTGAAATTGAACAACGTGGTGCTGCCTTAACTCAAAAGGGACTTGATTTATATCATGAATTATTAGGTAAAACACGTAAAGCAATTGGTGGTTCTCCAACTGCTGAAAACGCTGCAGAGTACAACCAATTATTAGCAGAGAACTTTAAAGTATTTCCTGATAACTATCAAGAATTACAATCGGAAGAATTAGCATATTTCCATTATTTCGCTACCGATAAAGCGAAAAACATTGCTAAAGACAAAAAGTACACTAAAGTAGATATAAACCAATTATTAGAAAATGGTTATTTAACTATAGAACCAATGGTTTATGAGGACTTTTTACCGGTAAGTGCAGCAGGAATTTTTGCTTCAAACTTAGGTACAGACGATGCAAAACGTGAATACCAAGGTACTTCTAATCAAGAATTATTTGAAAATGATTTAGGTGAACCTGTTTACAAATTGACCAAATGGTATGAAGATATGCAGGATGAAAGCATCGAAAAATGTTTAGCAGAAATAAATGCTTGATTATATAATATCTAAATTTTAAAATTGTGTAGTCGTATATTTACATTTTCGGCTACACTTTTTTGCATTAAAGAGATTCTATATCTTGTAGCTTACATTGAGTGTATTCTAACAAACCAAAACTATTCTTTTGAAAGATCAATTTGATTATATAGACCAACAAATACTTCTCAAGCTTCGAAAAGATGCTCGTAAAGCTTATTCGCAAATAGCAGAAGAGCTAAAAGTATCAAACTCTTTAATTCACCAACGCATTAAAAAGTTAAACGCTGAAGGCGTTATTCAAAATGCTGAATTCATTTTAGACGAAAAGAAATTAGGATATAAAACCAAATCCTACACAGGAATCCGTTTACGTGAAGCCCGTTTTGCAAAAGATGTTATAAAAGAATTAGAAAAAATTGATGAAATTGTAGAGTGTAATTTTGTTTCTGGTAACTATGCAATATTCATTTTAATATATGCAAGAGATAACGAACATCTTCGAAAAATACTCTACGATAAAGTTCATTTGATAAATGGAGTAGCCGGAACAGATACTTTTATTTGTTTTGATACAGGTTTTAAACGTAACGTTCCTATAGGTTAATAATTATGAGTACAACAGCAGCAGTTTTATGGACTGGAGGAAAAGATTGCGCTTTGGCTCTTTTCAAAGCTCAAAAAAAAGGATATAATATCACACATCTAGTAACGTTTACTCCTGAAAACCCAGATTTTAAAGCACATAACTTATCGTTAATTCAGCAACAAGTAGCAGCTATTGGGTTACCTCATTTACTATTAACAGTAAAAGCTCCTATGCAAGAGAGTTATGAAAACAACATAGCTACCTTGAAAAAGCAATATAAAATTGACACTTTAATTACTGGTGATATTGATGAAGTTCAAAACCATGATAATTGGATTGAAAAATGTTGTCAAAAATCGGGAATGTTGGTTTATAATCCGCTCTGGAAAAAAGATAGAAATGAATTGCTTCATCAATTAATAAATGAAAATTTCAAGATTATCTTTTCACTAGTTAAAAAACCTTTTTTTGATCAAAAATGGGTAGGAAAAGTAATAGATTCAACAATTATTGAAGAATTAAAGAAATTAAATATTGATATTTGTGGTGAAAATGGAGAGTACCATACGATGGTATTAAATGCTCCTTATTTTTCAAAGGAATTAGAAATAGATTCATATACCATTACAGAACATGAACACTATTTTTACCTTAACAAACAACTAACAACATCATAAGGTGTAAACCATGATACAGAAAGTACAATTACAAAGCTTAGAAAAATCGTTAACTGGCGAATTATTCTTTGACGATTTACATAAAAACATATATGCTACCGATGCTTCGGTATATCGTAAGATTCCTTTAGCTGTTGCCTATCCAAAAAACAAAAAGGATATTCAGCAATTGATTGAATTTGCCACAAAACATCAAACGACTTTAATTCCACGTACAGCAGGAACTTCATTGGCTGGACAATGTGTTGGAGATGGAATCGTAGTAGACGTTTCTAAACACTTTACCAATGTTTTAGCATTTGATGAACAAGCTAAAACAATTACTGTTGAACCAGGAATCATTAGAGACGATTTAAATCGTTTTTTAAAACCATTTGGTTTGTTTTTTGGTCCAAATACCTCAACATCTAACCGATGTATGATTGGAGGTATGGTTGGAAACAACTCTTCGGGTAGTACTTCTATTCGCTATGGTGTTACCCGTGATAAAGTAGTAGCAATTGATGGTTTATTAAGTGATGGTTCTGAAGTTACCTTTGAAGAAATTTCTTCTCAAGAATTCAGAACAAAATCTTTACAAGACGATCTTGAAGGAAAAATATATAAGTCTATTTTCTTTGAATTAAGTTCTAAGGAAAATCAAGATGAAATAAAAAAAGAATTTCCAAAAGAAAGCATTCATAGAAGAAATACTGGGTATGCAGTAGATGAGTTCTTAACTTCTAATTTGTTTGGAGGAACTGAAGAAAAGATAAATCCTGCTAAATTTTTATCGGGAAGTGAAGGAACCTTAGTTTTCTCAACCGCTATTACGATTCAATTAGACGACTTACCTCCTACACAGAGTATTATGGTTTGTCCGCACTTTACTAGTGTAAATGAAAGTTTAAAAGCTACTGTTACCGCCATGAATCATAAGTTATATGCTTGTGAGTTGATGGACAAAGTAATCTTAGACTGTACAAAAAATAACCGAGAACAATCCAAAAATCGTTTTTTCTTACAAGGAGATCCAGAAGCTGTATTAATGTTGGAAGTTTCTGCAAAAACTATCGAAGAAGCAGAAGTTTTAGCTGACAAACTAATTGAAGATTTAAAAGTTAATAACTTCGGATATCACTATCCTAAAGTATATGGTGAGGATATTGCCAAAGTACATTATTTAAGAAAAGCTGGGTTAGGTTTATTAGGAAATATTGTGGGCGACATGAAAGCTGTTGCATGTATTGAAGATACAGCTGTTGCATTAGAGGATTTACCAGAATATATCGAAGAATTTACCCAAATCATGGATAAATACCAGCAAGAAGCAGTTTATTACGCACATGCTGGAGCTGGAGAATTACACTTACGTCCGATCTTAAATTTGAAAAAGCAAGAAGATGTAGTGCTATTTAGAAAAATCACTACAGAAACTGCTGAATTGGTAAAAAAGTACCAAGGTTCTTTTAGTGGTGAACACGGAGATGGAATCGTACGTGCTGAGTTTATTCCATTGATGATTGGAGATAAAAACTATGAATTGCTAAGGCGTATAAAAAAAGCATTTGACCCAAATAATATTTTTAACAAAGGAAAGATTACAGATGCTTTTCCTATGGATCAAAGCTTGCGTTATGTAGTAGACAGACAAGAACCTGAAATAGAAACCATTCAAGATTTTTCAGATAGTGAAGGTATTTTAAAACTTGCTGAAAAATGTAATGGTTCTGGTGACTGTAGAAAATCTCCAGAGGCAGGTGGTACTTTATGTCCTAGTTATAGAGCAACCAGAAATGAAAAAGAAACTACAAGAGCTAGAGCAAATACTTTAAGAGAAGTACTTACCAATAATACCGCTAAAAACAAATTTGACTCTAAAGAATTAAAACAAGTTTTAGACTTATGTTTAAGTTGTAAAGCTTGTGCTACTGAATGTCCGAGTAATGTTGATATTGCTTCAATGAAAGCAGAATTCTTATATCAATATCAAGAAACAAACGGATATTCTTTTAGAAGCAAACTCTTTGCAAACAATGCAAAATATAATAAACTAGGAAGTAAGTTCCCAACCCTAACCAACTTCTTTACCAATACAATCGTTGCAAAAAAAGTAATGGGAGTGGCTACCGAGCGTTCTGTTCCTAAACTTGCAAAACAGCCTTTAGAAACTTGGTTAAAAAATTATCAAACAAAAGCTAGTAATAAGACTGTTTATCTTTTTAACGATGAGTTTACCAATTATTATGATGCCGAAATTGGAAAAGATGCTGTCACTGTTTTAGAAAAGTTAGGATATGAAGTTAAAGCGATAGCTCATGAAGAAAGTGGACGTAGTTATATTTCTAAAGGATTTTTAAAAGAAGCCAAAGAAATTGCAAATAAAAACGTAGCTACTTTTAAAACTTTAATCTCAGATCGAACTCCTTTGGTTGGAATTGAACCTTCTGCTATTTTAACTTTTAGAGATGAATACATCCGTTTAGCAGATGATAAAGCGAGTGCTGAAAACATTTCTAAAAATACATTTACTATTGAAGAGTTTTTAGCTTCTGAACATAAAAAAGGAAATATAGATACTTCTTTATTTACATCTGAAAACAAAGAATTAAAAATACATGGACATTGCCATCAAAAAGCACTGTCTAGTACGCATGCTTCTTTTTCTATATTAAATATTCCAAACAACTATAAAGTTACCATTATGAATACAGGGTGCTGTGGTATGGCGGGTTCTTTTGGATATGAAAAAGAACATTATAAGGTAAGTATGCAAGTTGGTGAAGATACCTTATTTCCAAAAGTTAGAAACTGTTCAGAAACTACAGAAATTGTAGCCGCAGGAACCAGTTGTCGTCATCAAATCTATGATGGAACCAAACGTATTGCTAAGCATCCTATTACTATATTGAAAGAAGCCTTATCTTAGGCAAATGCAAAATAAGAACAAAATTACATCTATGCTTTCCCTGATTATTGCAGGGGAAGCTATTTTTTTATTACCTTTTATCTTAATGCGTGTTTTTAAACCGGTAATTAGAGAAGCTTTTTTAATTACAGATGCACAAATTGGAGAAGCTCAAGCCTTATATGGTATTACTGCTGTCATTTCATATTTCTTTGGAGGTTTTATTGCTGATAAATGGGAAGCCAAAAAACTTCTTACACTTTCATTAGGGCTTACTGCACTCGGAGGAATATGGATGCTTTTGATTCCTTCTATTACTGGATTAAAATTATTGTATGCATTTTGGGGTGTATCTACCATCCTTTTATTCTGGGCCGCTTTAATTAAAGCTACCAGACAATGGGGGAATGAGAATAACCAAGGATTGTCATTTGGACTATTGGATGGAGGTCGAGGTTTTTTTGCAGCGACTACCGCCCTATCTGGTGCAGCAATTTTAAGTTTTTTCTTTCCAAAAAGCGGAACAATAACTCTTGAAGATAAAGTAACCACTCTACAATATATTATTGGAGCAATTACCATAATTGTAATAGCTGTTGCGGTATTTGTTTGGTTTTCATTACCTAAAACTGAAGTACAACCTGAAGACAAAAAAGAGTTTCAATTCGACTTTAAAAAAGCCTTATTACTCATTATTCAACCTAAAGTAATTTTTCATTCATTAATTATTTTTTGCGCCTACTGTGCTTATAAACTTACAGGTACCTATGGTACCTATGCCAAGGATGTTTGGAACTATTCTTTAGAAGAAGCTACTTATTTTGCCGTATTTATTCAATATTTAAGACCTATTGCTGCTATTTCTATTGGCTGGATTGCAGATAAGTTTATTCCATCTAAATTAATCATTCCTTGTTTTACTGTTTTAGTAATTACGTCTTCTATACTAGGTTTTATGGGGAACGTTCCTTTTTATGTATCCTTTACCACTTTTGTTTTTATGGCTTTTGGAACCTATGCTTTAAGAGGTTTATATTTTGCTATTATTGAAGAGACCAAAACTCCAATACAACTTACAGGAACTTTGGTGGGAATTATTTCTGTTGTCGGATTTACCCCAGATATTTTCATGTCGCTTTTTATTGGTTACATGTTAGGTGAAAACCCAACAATTACCGAATATCAAAATTTATTTTCTTATTTCTCAATTATTCCTATCGTAGGTTTGTTAGCTACCATTGGCTTTAAAAAAACTTCAATTAGACTATAGAAAAGCACCATCAAACTTTTTTCTAATTGATTTTCAGTAAGTTATTTCGTATATTTAAGGTGTAAATCATTTTAAATACACATTTATGTCAAGTACCAAAATAATCATCAACAATGCCTTATTGATTTTTGGAGGGATTGTTGGGTTCTTTTTCTTGATGAAAATTTTTGGATTAGACAATGTTTCAGAACTTCGTTTATTAAATTTTGTTTTTGTGCTATGGGGTATTAACCGAGCTATAAAAACAAACATTAATATCAACAAAGAAACATTTTATCTAAACAATCTTTCTATTGGAATAGGAACCTCAGTATTGGCAGTTGGATTAACCGCATTTGGTTTAATTATTTATGTAGATTATATAGATAATTCTTTTCTATCTGTTCTAGAAGATTCATTTTTCTGGGGAAGTAACCTCACATTACCATTAGTTGTTTTTGCCTTACTTATAGAAGGAATTGCCTCTTCGGTAATATGTTCATTTATTTTAATGCAGTACTATAAAAACATCAAAGTAAATAGTACATCTATAGCTTAGAACTTCGTTTTCATTCTTATTGATATAATTGTCTTAAGAGATACTATTTATAGTTTTTCTTAAGACAATTTTACCTTTATTATCGAGGTAAAAATACCTCAGCCATCATGCAACGTGCACTTCCTCCACCACAAGTTTCAATGGTTTCTAAAGAGGAATGTACTATTGGATTATGCTTTTCTATTTTATTGAGTTGTTCTTTACTAAGTGAATTATAGGCAGAGGAACTCATCACCAAATAAACTTTATTGTCAGCTCCCTTTACTTGCAACATATTTCCAGCAAATTGATTTACTTGCTTTTCAGAAATAGCAATTACCTCTTTTCCATCTGTTTTTAAATGCTTTAATACATTTTTCTTTTCCTTTTTATCATCAATCGCATCTAAACAAACGACTGCAAAGGTTTCTGCAACACACATCATTACATTAGTATGATAGATTTCTTCTCTGTTACCTTCCACAGTTTGATTTGCAGTAAAAACTAAAGGCGTATACTCGAAATCTTCACAAAACTCAATAAAAAGTTCTTCATCTGCTCTTGGAGATAAAGCACAATAGGCTTTTCTATGCACTCTATCTAAAACCATACTTCCCGTTCCTTCTAAAAAAATCTCTTCCTCTTCCGCTTCAGAATAGTCTACTACATTTTCAATAGTAAAACCTTTTTCTTCTAAAATTTCTAAAGCATCTTCTCTACGTTCTAATCGACGATTTTCTGCAAACATCGGATAAATTCCCACATCACCATTTTCATGAAAAGAAATCCAATTATTAGGAAACAACGCATCTGGAGTATTTGGTTCCTTGGTATCTTCTATTACCACTACTTCTACCCCAACAGCTCTTAACTTTTCAACAAAAACATCAAATTCTTGTTGCGCTTTTGCATTAATTGACGCCGGTAACATTCCAGATAATTCTTGTTGATAATAATTATTTACCGCCGTTTGCTCATTCATCCTGAAATTAGCAGGGCGAACCATTAATATTGTATTTGTAGTTTGTTGCATAATGCGAAGGTATAAGAATTATTGTTACAAAGCATAAACATTTATGAAGGAAGTATATTTAAACTTAGCACTTTAACAATCGTAACATTTTTGTATCTTGCCCCACTGCTTATGATACAATTTATACTAAATAATCAACTAATAAAGACATCTGCACATGCAGGTATTACATTACTTGATTTCATTCGAGACAACAAACAATTAAAAGGTACAAAGATAGGATGTAGAGAGGGTGACTGTGGCGCTTGTACTGTTTTAGTTGGAGAATTAAAAGATAACAAAGTAACCTACCAAAGTAATACATCATGTATTTCTCCTTTAGGAAATGCTAATGGTAAACATATTGTTACTGTAGAAGGAATTAATCTTCCTAATGAGTTAAATACAGTACAAAAAGCCATGACCGATAACTATGCAACCCAATGTGGTTTTTGTACACCAGGTTTTGTGGTTTCTATGACTGGATATGCTTTAGAAAACAATAAAGCTACCTCTTGTAATGATGCTATTAGCGGAAATATTTGTAGATGTACAGGTTATAAATCAATTGAAAAAGCTGGATTCGCGGTAGAGGAAAAACTACAGCAACAAGATGAAAATCATGCATTGGCTTGGTTAATTAAAGAAGGATTTGTTCCTAACTATTTTGATACCATTCCTGAAAGATTATCGCAACTTCAACCAAAAACTTTCGAAAAGTCAGGAGTAAAAGTAGCTAACGGAACCGATGTATATGTTCGTTATGCAGATCAAATGGCGGAAGAAGATGTACATTTATTAACCGATCAAAATGCTTTAAAAGGAATCTCTTTTTCTGAAGGAGTATGTACTTTAGGAGCCAATACAACAGTTACTGAAATAGCTGAAAGTAAAAAGCTACAAACGGTATTTCCAAAATTAAAACAGTTTTTAAAACTAGTTTCTTCTGAACAAATTAGAAACATGGGAACTATTGGAGGTAACTTTGTAAATGCATCTCCTATTGGTGATATGTCTATTTTCTTTTTAGCTTTAAATTCTACCTTGACTATTCAAAAAGAAGATGGAAGCGAACGACAAATTCCTTTCCAAGAATTTCATCAAAATTATAAAGTATACGATTTACAGGACAATGAGATTTTAAAAGACATTTCTTTTAAAGTTCCTCAATCAAATGATAAATTCAACTTTGAAAAAGTAAGTAAACGTACACATTTAGATATTGCTAGTGTAAATGCCGCTGGAAGAATAACTGTTGAAAATGACCTTATCACTGACGCTCATTTTTCTGTAGGAGGTACAGCAGCCATTCCTAAGTATTTATCTAAAACCAACGAGTTTCTTATTGGAAAAACGATCAATTCTGAAACGGTTAAAGAAGCAGAAGCTATTTTACAATCAGAAATCTCACCGATTAGTGATGTTAGAGGAGCTTCAGAATACAAACGTTTGTTAGCAAAACAGTTGTTCTTTGCACACTTTATCGAGTTATTTCCAAAGCAAGTTGAACTTAAAAAACTGATGGCCTAATGAAAACAATGAAGAATATTGACAGTTTTACACATGTTCGAGGAGAATCATTGTTTGTTGATGATTTAATGCTACGCCAGGATACCTTATTTGGATTGGTGTTTGATTCGCCAAAAGCACATGGAAAAATAAAATCAGTAGACTATTCTAAGGCAGAAGCTTTAGAAGGAGTTGTAAAGATATTTACTTACAAAGACGTTTTAGGAGAAAACCAAATCGGAGGAATTATTCCTGATGAACCTCTTTGGGCAGAAGATGAAGTACATTTCTGGGGGCAACCTATTGCCTTTGTCGTTGCAGAAAGTGAAGCTATCGCCAAAAAAGCAAGAACTTTAATTAGTATTGATATTGAAGAACTTCCTGTAATCACTACCGCAAAACAAGCGAAAGAAAAGCAAAGTTTTATCAATGCTCCACGTTCTTTTAAACTAGGAGATGCTACTACTGAATTTGCGAATTGTGATTATGTGTTTGAAGGAGAAACTTTTTCAAACGGACAAGAGCATTTATACCTTGAAACACAAGGATGTTATGCAGTACCCCAAGAAAACGGAAACATCAAATTAACCTCATCTACTCAAGGACCTACGGCTGTTCAAAAAACAGCTGCAAAGGTATTAGGAATACCAATGCATAAAATTGAAGTAGATGTAATTCGTTTAGGTGGTGGTTTTGGTGGAAAAGAAGATCAAGCGACACCTTGGGCAGTAATGACTGCCGTTGCTGTACAACACCTAAATCGCCCTGTAAAATATATGTTAAATCGACATGATGATTTACGAATGACCGGAAAGCGTCATCCATATTCATCATTTTATAAAATCGGTTTAACCAAAGATTTAAAAATTAAAGCTTTTGAAGTAGAGTTTTTACAAAACTCTGGAGCAGCAGCAGATTTATCTCCTGCCATTGCTGAGCGAACTTTATTTCATGCTACTAATAGTTATTTTATTCCTAATGTAAGTACTACGGTATATAGCTGTAAAACAAACTTACCTCCTAATACGGCTTTTCGTGGATTTGGAGGTCCGCAAGGAATGTTTGTTATCGAAAGTGCTATTGCAGATGCTGCAGCACAAATTGGAATTAACAGACGACAAATTCAAGAAGCTAATTTACTAGCGGAAAACGATGAGTTTTCATACGGACAAATCGCTACAGAAGTACAGGCTCAAAAAGCTTGGTTCTCTGCCAAAGAAAAATTCGAATTCGAAAAATTAGAGCAAGAAGTAGCTCAGTTCAACCAAGAAAATGAGTTATTTAAAAAAGGAATCTCTTTAATGCCTATCGCATTCGGAATTTCTTTTACAAATACTCCTATGAACCACGCCAGAGCTTTGATACATATTTATCAAGATGGTAGTGTAGGTGTTTCTACGGGAGCTGTTGAAATGGGGCAAAGTGTAAATACTAAAATGCTACAAGTAGCACAATCGATTTTAGGTATTTCTGCTAACAAAGTAAAGCTAGAAACTACCAATACCACCCGTGTTGCTAACACCTCTCCTACTGCGGCGAGTTCTACTGCAGATTTAAATGGTAAGGCTGTTGAAATGGCTTGTAATTCATTAGTAGAACGATTAACTACGGTTGCTGCGGATATGCTTTCTACACAAGAAACAAATGTTTCGTTTAAAGAAGATGCCGTTTTTGTTGACAATACCAAAACAGATATTACTTGGGAAGTATTAATTGCTGAAGCTATGCTGCGTCGTGTTGCGTTGTCTGAAAATGCGCATTATGCAACACCAATCATTCACTTTGATAAAACTAAGGAAAAAGGACATCCTTTTGCTTATCATGTATACGGTACAGCAATTACAACGGTAACGGTGGATTGTATTCGTGGGAATTATGAAATCGATAGTGTGAAGATTGTACATGACTTTGGAAAATCAATGAATATCGGAATTGATGTTGGTCAGGTAGAAGGAGCTTTAGCACAAGGTATTGGTTGGATGACTATGGAAGAGATTGCCTATAACGATGATGGACGTTTGCTTTCAAACGCTTTATCAACCTATAAAGTTCCAGATATCTTTTCTGCTCCGAAAACGGTAGATACCATTCCATTAGAAACAGAAGGAAATCCTTTAGCTATTCAAAAGTCAAAAGCTGTAGGAGAGCCTCCTTTAATGTATGGTATTGGAGCTTATTTTGCCATTCAACAAGCCGTAAAAGAGTTTAATCCGAATTATAAATTAAAGTTCCACGCACCTTTTACACCTGAAAAAGTGTTGATGAGCTTATACGAGAAATAGGAAAGTTATCAAACTACAATACACGCGACATAATATAATTAGAGGTGCTATTATTTATAGTACTGGTGATACCATTGCTTCCTTGTTATTAAACGAATTTTCTATCTATAGATTAATCGGAATGATACTCATTGGAACAACGGTATATGCTTTTGAAATTCCTAATTATTTTGCTTGGATCGATCGAAAAACAGGTGGTTTAAATGGTATTCAAAAAACACTGGCCAAAACAGGATTGGCAATTGCTTATTTCAATCCATTATGGATATTCAGGCATTTAGCTTTTATTAAACTATTTTCTGGAAATTACGAGCAAATAAATAGCGGATTACTATTAGTTGCCCTTTGGTCTTTTTTAGCAAATATTCCTATTTCGTTTATAGCGAATTTTATCATTCAAAATAAAATAAAACTAGATTGGCGCTTTTTAGCCAGTGCAATATTCTCTGCACTCATGGCTATTTACTATGCCCTAAGTGAAACAATTTTTAATTAGCGTCATTGCGAGTAAAACGAAGCAATCTTTTTAAAGAGATTACTTCACTACGTTCGTAATGACAGATTATAAATAACAATGAAATTCTGGCAATACATACACGATAAACTTCAACAACAACAAAAAGTATTAGTTTTAACGGTCATTGAAAACTTTGGTAGTTCACCAGGGCGCAAAGGTTTTAAAATGTTAATTGCCGAAGATGGATTTATCTATGGTTCTGTAGGTGGTGGTGTTATGGAATTTGCTTTGGTGGAAGAAGCTAAAGAGTTATTACAAAAAGAAAACACACCTCCTTTTATCAAAAAACAAATTCATAAAGGAAACATCAAAGATGGATCAGGAATGATTTGTTCTGGAGAACAAACGGTGGCTTTTCATTGTTTAAACAAACAACATATTTCTGTTGTTGAGAATCTTATTAACTGTCTAAAAAGTGGCGCAAAAGGAACACTTTCTTTAACTCCAGATGCTTTTGACTTTAGTACCGCCCAAATTTCTGCACAATTTGATTATCAAATAAACGACAAAGAAGATTGGTTTTTTAAAGAACATATCGGGTTTAAAGAAACTCTTTATATTGTTGGTGGTGGACATGTTGGAGTGGCTGTTTCAGAGCTTTTTGTAAAGTTAGGGTTTTATGTAGTTGTTTTTGATAATAGAGAAAACCTCAACACTTTAGAAAATAACCAAACTGCTCATAAAAAAATGGTCATTGATTATAACGATATTGAAAACTATATTGACACTTCTTCAACCAGTTATGTAGCCATTATGACCAACAAATATACCGATGACAAATTAGTATTAAGTAAGTTAATACATCATAACTATGGTTTCTTAGGTGTTTTAGGTAGTAAGGCTAAATTACATACCATGTGGGAAGTTTTACAAAACGAAGGTGTTACACTTGCACAATTAGAAAAAATACATGCACCTATTGGACTCTCTATCAAAAGTGAAACTCCAGAAGAAATTGCGGTAAGTATTGCTGCTCAAGTTATTCAGGTGAAGAACCAAAATAGAGTTTAACCGTTCTCAAAAACTTCTTAATAAACAGCTATTTAATATATTTGTCTTAAAAAAGAAAAATTTCATAGAAAAAGAAGATGAATAATAAATTGTTTATAGTACTCATAAGTCTTTTAGTATTAACAGGTCTTATTGGTTTTAGTATCACCTTATTTTCTAAAGAGCTTGATATTGTTAACCTAGGACAAACTATGTTTCATTTTGGATTTATGATTGGTGCTATACTAGGAGGTATTATGTTGCTTGTAAACGGAACATTTGTAAAAACTAAATATTTCCGATTTGCCAAAGGATTTTTTTCTATTGTAATTATAGGAGCTTTGATAAGAATAATGCATTGGTCATCATACGCAAATATTTTAATTTCCTTAGGATTAATTGGTATTATGACCTCTTATTTTGTTAGTTTTTTGAAAAAACCAATCAAGAAAAGACTAGATTATTTGAAACTAACTTGGGTTATTGTGAGCTATACACTCGTCATTTTATCGTTGTTGCATCTAATAAAAAAAGAATACACAAATTTCGGTTCTTATCTACTATGGTTGACGATCCTGGATTTTATAGTTGTTCAAGTAAAAAGTAAACCTTTACTCAACCCTAAAAACTAAATCAACATGTTTTGGAAAAGAAAAAATAAACTACCAATTACGCCAGAAGATAAAATCTGGGTTGACGAAGATCTTAATTGGCTGAAAGAAGAACTTGGAGAAAAACATTTCTTGGAAATAAAAACGGTTACCCCCACCAAAGATTTTTATAACAGAGATTTTGATGGATCAGAACAAGATGCTCACTTTGTTTTAAAAAGAACTATGGAATTAATGAGTATTGGCAATATTGACATTAAACTAGAATTCTTTGATGATGACGTTGTAGAAATGGAGGATGGAAGTATATTATCAACACCTGCAGAAGGTATCGGAGGAAGTTGGGAAAGTGCAGCAGGAACCTATGAAATAAATCAAGATGAAGAAATTATTATATCTATTGAAACTCAACAGCTAAAAGACCCAATCTCTTTAATTGCCACTATTTCACACGAATTGTCGCATCAGATTCTATTAGGCGAACAAAGAATAGAAGAAAATGACGAGTTCTTAACGGACTTGACCGCTATAACCTATGGCTTTGGGATTTTTATTGGGAATTCACGCTTTAACTTTTCTCAATTTGCTACTAATGATGGACATGGTTGGGAATCATCAGGGCAAGGCTACTTACCAGAACAAATTATTGCCTATGCTATGGCTTGGTTATCTAAAGAACGAAATGAGAATACAGAGTATTCACAGTATATGAAAAAGTCTGTCAAAAAATATTTCAACAATAGTTTTGAGTATTTAACTTAGTAAAATGAACGAACAAGAAACAGATATAGAATTTTTAGTTGCAGCATTTACCTATTCATATGCTTCTATGAACCAAACCTTTTATTTAAGAAAAAGAGATTTAAAGGTAATTGGTGTCCATATATTCGATTATTCCCTAATATCAGAATGTGAATCAGATTATGAAACTGGTTTAACCAAAGAAGAAGAAAGAGATATTAAAGAAGCCATTATTGCTAACGAAAAAGGTTATGACACTCATATTTACATTCCTAGGTTAACCAGAGAGCAAAGGTTTCAAATCATGGAGGAGTTTATCAATATTAGTAACTCTTATAAAGAGAAACTCTTAATCAATAAAGAAGAGCTAATTCAATCCTCTCAAAAATATAGTTCCGTTTTTTATAAAAAAGGAATTAAACCTGGAGTTGAAATGGAATATCTTACTAATGGAATCACTGATGAGAATTTTAAATCCGAATGGACCGATTTTTATTTTGCCAAAACTAGACCTATTGCCCTAGAATGGTTAGAAAAACAAAAAAGAAGTTTGCAACAAAACACATAACACAAACTGAAGTATTACAAACCATAAATGAAAATAGATAAGTTAGAAATACCATTAAAAATACTTTGGATAGGATCTACAATATTTTCCGTATATATTTTTAGTTGGTTTACTTTCTTCACAACTTTTGGTATTCTTTTTAAAGAGACAAATTCTATTTTTAATGTACTACTTCCTAATATTGTAAGCATTGGAATTGTAATGCTACATACAAAAGAAATTGTTATTGGATATAGACCTGCGTCTTATCGTAAAAACTTGATATCACTTAGTATTTTCTCTGTAATCATTTTAGTTTTAATATTACTTCAAATACCACAATTTGAATTCTTGTTTGGAGATTCTACTTATAAATATTGGGAAATAACCATAACCTATATGGTAATTTTAGCTTCCTATCTGGGAATTATTATGAATAGAATTTTAAAAATGAAGGAACTAAATAAATCATCTTAACTAAAAACACTATGAAAACAGAAACAAACTTAATTAAAGACTATTTAAATGAGTTATTAGCATATGATTGGAATAAGTTTAATGATCTAGATTTTTTACAACAATTAACTTCATACAATTTATTAATTAATAAATTTATTCAAATCATTGACGAGCATGAAAAAATAAGCCCTATTCTTTTTAAAAAAATAACAAAACCTTATGAGAGTCGTTTTAAAAACCTACTAATCAAAGGAAAAAACTTACATCATTTCCCTCCATCTATCGATAATAAAAATGGGACTCCTATAATTAACTCTGAAGGAACCTTTATTCTATATCGATTAGAAAGCATTTTAAAAGACTTAGAATATGAAAAAATGAAAAGCAATTCTAAGTGCAACTGTAAATTAGCTCTAACATATAACAAGTCTCCTGACTATGAAAATATGGAAAAGATTGGTTGGATTAATGATCATTACTATCTCCCTGAAATTTATATATGTACCATCTGTGATTTTAAATGGTCAACTTTCATCTTAGATGATAGTTCAGGGAGAACTGTTTGGGAACAACCGGATTCTGAAGACTTAAAAAGTATTATTTATGATAAGTAATATTTCACGCTACTTTTTTTCACAAACACTCCACTAAAAATTTAAAACTATCTCTGTAACCTCATTTGATTTCTAATCGTCCAAAGACAAAACTTAGAAATCAATCATGAAAAGAACACTTTTTATACTTTTTGTATCTACGCTACTACAAGCTGGAGTTATAACAACCTTTGCACAAAACAGCTCGTTATATACTAAAATAGACAACTATTTAACTGCAGGAGTTGAGAACGGATTTTCTGGCGCCATTGCCCTAGTAAAAAACGGAGAAGTCATTATTAACAAAGGATATGGCTATGCTAATAAAGACACACAAACACTTAATAATCCGAATACTATTTTTGACATTGGTTCCAACACCAAACAATTTACTGCAACTGCTATTTTAAAACTAGCAGAACTAGGAAAGCTTGAACTAACCGATTCTATAGCAACCTATTTTAAGAATGTTCCGGCAGATAAACAAGGAATTACGATTCATCAATTATTATCACATTCAGCTGGTTTTGTAGATGCCATTGGTCGTGATTTTACAGAAATTTCTCAAGAGGATTTCTTTCAACAGCTTTTTGCCACCAAACTACTATTCGAACCAGGAACGAAATACGAATATTCAAATACAGGATATAGTATCTTAGGAAGAATCATAGAGCTTACTTCTGGACAGCCTTATGAGGTCTTTTTAAAGGAACAATTGTTTATCCCTGCAGGAATGCATCAAACAGGATACTTATTACCTACATGGAACAGCAAACAAATTTCACGCAGCTATAATAGAGGTATTTTAGAGAGTGACTCCCCTATTCTAAGATATCAAAAAGACAAAGGACTTAATTGGCATTTGAAAGCCAATGGAGGTATCAATGCTACTCAGAATGATCTCTTACTATGGTACCAAGCATTAAAAACTAACAAAATTCTCTCAAAGACTTCCTACCAAAAACTCATAACCCCGCATATATCTTATGGTAACGGAAAATATACATACGGATATACCTACGGATGGACTCATAGAGTGCTCGATAATAAAATGAAACGATTGGCACACAACGGATCTAATGGAGCTTATTCACATAGTATTATTTGGTTTCCAGAAGAAGATATTTACATTACCTATGCCACAAACGCTAACAGCGATAATGTAGAGTTTATTGCCTATACAATTACGAGAATGTTATTGGATGAGAATTATACTCCTAAACCAATTAAAAACAACATATATGCTTTTATAATGAGGTATGTAGAGCAAAATCCTTTACAAACCTCCAACAACCTCATCAAACTATTGAAAGAACAATATTCAGAAGAGTTCAATAAACGACCATTAAATACTATTGGGAATTTATTACTTCAGAAAAACAAACATGTTGATTGGGCCATTGAGCTTTTTAAACAAAACATGGCACTAAATCCTCAAGACGGAAACCTATGGGATTCTTTAGGAGATGGGTACAAAGCAAACCAGCAAAAAGAAGAAGCCATTAAAGCTTATCAAAAAGCAGTTTCTTTGGGATATAAAGATGCTCAGCAAAAGTTAACAGCATTACTCACTAAATAAAACACTGATGAATCTATTGGAACAACTGTTTTCTAATAGATTCATTTTCTTTTAGTAATTTAGGATCATAACATTTTATTTATTGAAGAAGAAAAGCTTCGACAAGGTGATTTTTCTTTTATTAAATCAGATGCTGGATAAAAGTTACAATGAAAAAACTACTGTATTTACTGCTTTTGATCTCTTGTACCGTTCAAGCTCAAGACATTTTATTTGTTGGCAATAGCTTAACCTATTATAACAACATGCCAGAAATTTTAGAATATATAGCCGAAGAAAGCGGAGTTCAAATACAAACTACCAGCTTATGTTCTCCAAACTATGCTATTATTGACCATTTAGATAGTGGAAAGCTTCAATACCTATTGAAAAAGCAATCTTTTGATTATGTAATTATTCAGCAAGGCCCTTCTTCACAAGCCCAAGGAAAACAAATGTTGTTAGCAGATGGTGCTAAAGTAAAAGCTCTTTGTAATGAATCTAAAGCTCAACTTGGATATTATATGGTTTGGCCTTCCCTTCAGTATTATTATACTTTTGATAAAGTGATTGAAAACCATACCCTAGCCGCTCAAAAAAATAAGGCGCTTCTTTTTCCTGCAGGAGTGGTTTGGAAAAAATACAATACTTATAAAAGTAAGACCCTGTTGTATGATTATGATAATTTTCACCCTTCCAAAGCAGGAAGCTTTTTAGCAGCACTCACAATATTTCATACCTTATATCCTAAAAAAAATCTTTACCAATTACCCCATGAAAGCTATTCAAATTGGGTAAGCGATAAAGATTCTTTTCAATTGATGATTCAACTAGTAAACGATCTTTAATCGTATTTCTACTTAGAAGTTTTTAATTCGATCAAAGGTAATTTCATTAAAGTCTGAAATCACTTTTTGTGCTAGTTCATAGTTTTGTTCTTTTGAATGTGTGCTTTTATATCCTACACAGTAAATTCCTGCATCATAAGCTGCTCTGATTCCATTTGTAGAGTCTTCAATAACCATACAATGTTCTCTATTTTCTTCTGCTATTTCTGCAGCTCTAATAAATATTTCTGGGTGTGGTTTTGATGCTTTTAAATCTGCTCCACTTATTTTTCCTTTGAAATACGGATTCAAATCAAATCGATCAAAAACACTGTTTATGGTAAACATAGATGCCGAAGATGCCAATACCAAGGTTACTCCGTTATCGTAATAGTTTTTAATCAATTCAAAAACACCTGGAATTAGTTGTAGATCATTGGTATCAGCAAAAAAGAGCTCTTTAAAAAAAGCTCTCTTATAGGCTACCAACTCTGTTGGTGCTAAGGATAAGTTAAATCGATCTACTAAATCTTCGCAGATCTGTATGGTAGATTGTCCTGTGTAAGAATTGTATAATTCGCTTGAAACGTTAATTGCTACTTTTTCAAACATTAAATGATATGCTTTCTTATGAAGTGGTTCGGTATCTACGATTACTCCGTCCATATCAAACAATACTGCTTTTAAAGCCATGGTTTTAGTTTTGTGTTGTGGCCGATAAAAGTAGTTAATTGTTCTTTAATTTTCTTATTTTCCTTCACATTGTTCCAATACTTTTTCTGCTCTGGCAACATCAAATCTTGGATAAAACTTAATTGTAATTTCTTCTTTCTTTCCTAAGTCAATTGCTTTTTGAATACTCTTACAAAAAGGTTTGGTTGGCTGTCCAAAAAAACGTGCTGCACCCATATCTGACTCTGCTTTACTTAATATTACACGTGGATTTTCTGGTGCTAATTCAAATGCTTTCTTGTATAAACCTACATTCTTCATAGACATGGTCATTCCATATTTTTGTCCGTCAAATGCCATATACGCAACATTTAATAAAGCCTGACGAATTAATATTTCTGGGTTGTCTGGTGATAGCGCATTTGCAGCATCTAAAAATTCTTGCGCTTTGTTTAGTTTAGCTATTAATTTAGCTTCTTCCTTTATTTGAAATGCATCAATAATTTCAATAGTAGCAGCATAATATGGTGGTAACCAATTTTCTTTTTCAGCATTGGCAATTCGTTCAAACAACTGACTTGCTTCTTTGGTTTTATTGGCTCCCCAAAGCTCAAACGCTTTACTCATTCCCTTTTCATACTGTGTTTGTGCCGATACTTGTATTGCTAATACAAATACAATAAGTGTGATTATTTTTTTCATTTTTAATTGATTTTAGACATTACAATTCCTTGAAAGCAATCTGTATGGTTTAGATTACCTAGTAAGTTGTTCGAAAGTTCGAATCAACTAATTGTAATGTTGAATGATTATTTTAGGTTAGTTTAGTTTACATTAATTGATACCTCGGTGTCTTTATCGACTAAAAACTTAGCATCTTTATATTTTGGAGGTCCCATAAAGCCTTTGGCATCATTTGACATCCCAATTGGTTCTTTAGGAATTCCGAAAATTCTAGTATCCATTTTCTTATTATCGTTTTCATCATGAAAACATGAAATCGCATATTCTCCTTTTGGAATATTCTCAAAAACTGCTTCGGCTGTTTTATTATTTACCTTAACAATGCTTCCTTTAAAGGTCTTTTTTAAAAACTCACCCTCTTTATTATATAAAGCCACATATAAATCTCCTTTATCAGACTCCATACCAGAGAACTTTGCTGTGATCGTAAACGTTTCTTGAGCTACAGAGGTTAGTATTCCTCCAATAACACATATTCCTATTAAAAATAATTTCTTCATATCTTTTGTTTTGATGATTCAAATATCTTGTATAATCCTTGTTTTAAATAATATAAATTACTCAACTGTTATTTTTTCCTACTGAGTTGTTAAAAGTTTATCTATTTCCTTAATCACTTCTTTTGTTTCTAATTTTAATGCATCTAAATGATCTTGTTCCGATTCAAAAAAAGTTTTCGGTGCTTTCGCATTTTCATATACAATTTTTGATTGTGCTATAGGTATAGATTTATCAACCTTACCATGAATAATTAGCTTAGGCACATTTGTAATTTCTTTTATTTCTTCTTTTGATGGATACATCTTTCCTAAGGCCATATCAATATATGTATGTGCTTCTTTAGGAGCATATATCTTTGCTACATCTGCAAACGATGCAAAACCTCCATCTAAAATTAAGCCATTTATTTCTTTTTGGTGTTTATTTGCAATATATGTTGCTATTTGACATCCTAAAGATGCTCCATATACTATTAGTTTCGTATTCTTAGTAGCTGAGCTATGCTGTACTCTCTGAAAAAACACCTCAGCATCTTGCTTAACATTTACATGTGTTGGTTTTCCTGTTGATTTTCCATATCCTCTAAAATCTACCGCATATACTTGATACCCATTTTCTACCAAAGGTTTGATCATATAGGTATATGTTGAAATATTTCCTCCAGCTCCATGAAAAAATAACACTGTTGCTTTTACCTTGTTAGCAGGTTTGAAAAAAACGGAATGAATAGTGTCATTTTCAACAGGAATAAACGATTCGGTAAATGGTACTTTAACTTCTTTCCAATCTTTCTTCGGAAAGTAAAACTTTTCATCGAACTGAGCATTTGCTACTTGGTAAAATAAGATGAATACTAATATGCTAACTTTTTTAAATACTTTCATTTTCTTTAGTTTTTCTTGTGATGTTTAATGGTATGCTGGTATCTATTCTTCTTATAAATTATTTAACTGATTGTCTTTTTTGTTATCGCTAATCGTCCAAAAGAATCCTACAAAAAAGAAGCTATCTGCTGCAGGTACTCTTGCTTGTCTTTCGAACATACCATTTGCATTTGGAGTATTTTTATAGTTATATCCAAATACATTTTGAGTTCCTAATACATTGTTTACTGAGAAGTATAAAATCTTTTGCTGACTTAATAAATAGGCCCAGTTAAAACTCACCGAATTATAATTCTTTGTTTGTTGATTTAAAAATCCATTTACATTTGGATTGGTATAAGTTCTCCCCGAGGCAAAATTATAACTGATTCCTAACTGGCTTTTCCATTTATCTACCCAATACTTTCCTACTACAGATAAATTGTGTTTTGACGCGAAATTAGGTGTTGCTTTTACAGGATAGTTTTTAAAATCTCTTTCGGTATCTAAATAAGAATACGAAACCCAATAATCTAAGTTCTTCACATTTTTTCCGTCTCTCCAAAAAACATCTATTCCTTTTGCAAAACCACTTCCTAAGTTTGTAAAGTTGGTGGTAGGTAATACTCTTTCGGTGTCATACTTTACCAAATCCTTGTAATCTTTATAATATCCTTCTATTCTAAATATTTGTTTGTTTTTTACATACTGATAGTTTGCAATAAAGTGTGTTGTATTTTCTGCTTCAAAATTAGAACTGAACTTTAAATACTCATTTCGTGGATTTTGATAAAAGCGTCCATATGCTAAAGAAAACTGACTATTCTCCCCTGATTTATAGGCTATAGATGCTCTTGGTGAAATTGTAAATTGATTTAATAATTCTGAATTTTCTACACGTACTCCTATTTTAGTTGCTAACTTTTTTGAGAAGAAAATATCGGCCTCAGCAAAACTTCCGAAGATATTATTGTCAAACCCATAATTTGCATTTCCGTTTGAAGTACTTTTATATGCTTCTGTAAAATTGGTCACGAAATATTCTGATCCAAAACTTAATTTAAATCTATTTGAAAAACGTTTGCGTAATTTTACTTTAAAATGGGCTGAATTCTCATTATCAATAATTTGATCATCAAAGATGCCAATTTTTGAATTATCGTTGGTAAATGAAGCTCCTCCAGAGATTGTCCAGTCATTTGCTAATCGATGCTTATAGGAACCGTTGAAATATAAGTTTCTATTTCTTAGTGCAAACTCGAATCCATTTTCAAAATTGATATCTTCCTGTATTAAGTCGAAATTAGAATAGCTGAACGCCCCGTATAATTTTAACATGGCATCGTCATTTACTTTATATCGGTATACCATTTCTCCACTCGATGCTTCAAAAGGTTTTCTCCATGTATTTCTATCTGGAAACAATTCTAAATACGGTTGTAGATTGATATAGGAAGCGTTTACACTCAATGAGTTTTTTCCAAATAACTGTGTATTTCCAACACCAACACCTACCGTCATAAACGCTAAATCTGTTTTTTCTTGTGTCGGTTCATCAACTGTATTTAATAATAAAACACTCGATAATGCTTGTCCGTATTCTGCTGAATATCCTCCTGTAGAAAATGTAATTCCTTTAAATAAAAACGGTGAATACCTACCACGTGTTGGTATATTGTTTGTAGTAGGGGTATATGGTGTAAACACACGAATTCCATCAATAAAAATTTGCGTTTCCTCTGCACTACCTCCTCTCACAAATAAACGACCGTCTTCGGCAACAGTAGAGGTTCCTGGTAATGTTTGTAATGCTCCGACAAAATCACCCAAAGCACTTGCTGTAGTAACAACATCTAAAGGTTTTAATGCAGTTACTTTGGCATTATCTCCTGCTTCAAAGGTTCCAGCATTGATATTTACTGCATCTAAGGTATTTACATCTTCCTTTAATTTTACTTGTAAACTCTTTAATTGAGAAACATCTCCTGTTTTTACAAAAGTTTCAAAAGAAATGAATGAAACTATTAAGGTTTGATTTCCTTTTTCTGAAGTGCTAAAAGAAAAACTTCCATCGGCATTGGTAGAAACCCCATCGTAGGTACCATCTAAATATACATTTGCTCCTTCAATTACATTTCCTTTTACATCGGTAACTTTACCCGATATGGTTGTTTGTGCGATTAAAAAACTACAACTAAAAGCGATTAAAATGTTTACTATTTTTTTCATTGTTTGGTCTATTTACACTACAAAAGTGTAGCAGAAAAAGAATAAATTCTAAAAGAAAGTTCCCAACTGTATTATTTCTAGGATGAACTGTCGCAAAAGTATTTTTAAGCTTTATATTGGCTTTTACAAATCTTGCTTTTTAATTGACAAATCTTGCTAAATTACCTAAGTATGTTGTATTTTTACTTTAGTTATAAAGATTCAGATGTCACACGATTTAAGCGATTATAGAAAGTCTTATGAAAAGGAAGAATTACTAGAAAGTAATTGTCCTGAGAACCCAATAGAATTATTTAGAAATTGGTTTTTAACTGCCGATGAATCGGAAATGGTTGATGAAGCCAATGCCATGAATATTAGTACGATTGGTTTAGATGGTTTTCCTAAAAACCGCATTGTATTACTCAAAAAATACACATGGGAAGGTTTTATTTTTTACACCAACTATAATTCTGAAAAAGGAAAAGCGATCTTACAAAACGATCATGTTTGTTTGTCTTTCTTTTGGCCAGGATTAGAACGTCAGATTATTATTAAAGGGGTTGCAGAAAAAGTAGCCAACAATTTATCGGATGGTTATTTTGAATCTAGACCAGACGGAAGTAAATTAGGTGCTTGGGCTTCTAATCAAAGTACTGTGGTTGCTTCTAGAAATGAGTTAGATACCAACTTAAGTAAATTTGAAGAACATTTTAAGGGACAGGAAATTCCAAGACCAGAACATTGGGGTGGATTTATTGTTAAACCTGTTTCTATTGAGTTTTGGCAAGGACGTCCGAACAGAATGCACGATCGTATTCGTTATTCTTTAGAAAAAGATTTTTCTTGGAAACTTGAACGTTTGGCTCCATAATTTTATATTTACATATCGTTTTTAACTAAACAATGAAAACATTATATATAGTACGTCACGCAAAATCATCTTGGACTTATGATAGCGTAAAAGACATTGATCGTCCTTTAAAAGAAAGAGGTATCAATGATGCTCATTTAATGTCTAAAATATTAGCTAAAGAAATTAAAAAACCTGATGTTTTTGTTTCTAGTAGTGCAAACAGAGCTTTGCATACTGCTGTTATTTTTTGTGAAAACTTTGGTTACCCTCTTTCAAACTTGCAAATTAAACGCCAATTATATAGTTTTAGCGACGGATACTTGGTAAAAACCGTGAAAGCTTTAGATGATAGCTTTGATAGTGCTATTATTTTTAGTCATGACCATGGTATTAATACATTTGTAAATAAATTTGGTAGTAAACCCATTGCACATGTAACCACCTGTGGTGTCATTGGTATTCAGTTTGAAGAAAAACATTGGAAAAACATTAAAAAAGGAACTACCTCTTTAATTGAATTTCCTAAATATCATAAATAAAAGATTCTCATTTTGAAAATAAAGAAGTTCGGAGCTATAGACATAGGATCAAATGCTGTAAGATTATTAGTAGCAAATGTTGTTGAGGAAAAAGACAAAGAACCTAAATTTAAAAAATCATCATTAGTTCGTGTTCCTATTCGTTTAGGAGCTGATTCCTTTGTTGAAGGACATATTTCTGAAAATAACATTCATAGAATGGTTGAAGCAATGAAAGCTTTTAAATTGTTGATGAATGTGCATGGTGTAGAAAAATACAAAGCTTGTGCTACCTCTGCTATGAGAGAGGCTTCTAACGGACAAGAAGTAGTGGCTAAAGTTTTAAAAGATACCGACATTGATATTGAAATTATCGATGGTAAAAAAGAAGCAGCCATTATCTCTTCTACAGACTTAAACCAATTAATAGAATCTGATGCTACTTATTTATATGTTGATGTAGGTGGTGGTAGTACCGAGTTTACCTTGTTTTCTAACGGTAGAATTGTCAATTCTAAATCTTTTAAAATTGGTACCGTTCGTTTAATCAATAATAAAAAATCTGAAAACAAAGCCTTGTTTAAAAAAGTTCAGCAATGGATTGAAGAAAATACTAAAGACTTTAAGCGTATTTCTTTAATTGGTTCTGGAGGTAATATTAATAAGATCTTTAAAATGTCGGGTAGAGAAATGGGAAGACCTATTTCTTATATTTATTTAAATGCCCAATATCAGTTCTTAAAAAAGATGTCTTATAAAGAACGAGTTTCAGAATTAAGTCTTAATCCAGATAGAGCTGATGTAATTGTTCCTGCAACAAAAATTTATCTTTCTGCCATGAAATGGAGTGGTGCAAGAAAAATTTACGTACCTAAAATAGGACTGTCTGACGGAATCATCAAAAGCCTATACTACAATAAGTTAAAATAAAATTTTAACACTTTTTAACATTTACATATTTTTCTTATATTTGGGTAAATGTGACTTTTTTCCCTCTTAAGTGTCATATTGAAGAAAGCTAAATAATCATTAATTTAATTTTATATTCATTATGAAAAAACTATTATTAGGGGCATTAGTAGTTACAAGTGTATCTGCTTTTTCACAAGATTTACCACAAAACCCAGAGCCAGGAAAATGTTATGTACGTTGTAAAACTCCAGAAGTTTGGCAAAACCAAGATGTAACTATTGAAGTAGCACCTGCATACAAAAGGATTGTTACACATCCTGCAGAGTACAAAACAGTAACTGAAAGAGTAATGGTTAAAGAAGCTGGACAACGTTTAGAAGTTGTACCTGCTGTTTGGGAAAATAAAGTAGTAACATATACTGCCAAAGAAGATGCTAACAGATTAAGAGTTATCAAAGCAACTTTTAGTCCTGATGAAGAAACTATTGAAACAAAAGCAGCTTCTGCACGTTGGGAGATGAGCGAAAAAGCTCCAGATTGTGAGTCTAGTGATCCTAACGATTGTAGATATTGGTGTTATAAGCCAACTCCTGCAACATTTGTAACGATTCCTATTACTAAATTAAGTAATGATGCGAATACTCAAAAAATTTCGGTACCAGGTTTTGAAAAAACATATACGAAGAGAGTAATGGTAACACCACCAACGACTCGTTCTATCGAAATTCCTGCAGTATATAAGGAAATTAGAAAAACTGTTTTAGTAAAAGATGCATGGCAAGAAGAGATTACTGTTCCTGCGAAGTTCAAAACTGTTACTAAAGAAGTATTAATCAACAAAGGAGGATTAACTACTTGGAAAGAAGTTGAGTGTGAATTATTAACGTATAACCCATTACCAATTAACTGGAACTTAGGAAGTGCTACCTTAACTTCTGCGGCAAAAAGATTAATTGATTCTAGATTATTACCAGTATTAAAAGATGGTGTTCAAGTAGAGTTAGCTTCTCATACAGATTCTAGAGGTTCTAAAGCTTCTAACTTAGATTTATCTGAAAGAAGAGCACAGTCTGTAGCAAACTACTTAATGTCTAAAGGAATTAACGCTAGTCAATTAGTTGCTAAAGGATATGGGGAGTCTAAATTAAAGAACAGATGTTCTGATGGTGTTACTTGTACGGAGGCTCAGCACAGAGTAAACAGAAGAACTGAATTTAGAGTAATTAACCAAAAATAATATTACCTAAATCTAACAGAAAATCAATCAAAAAAAACCGTTGCAATTGCAACGGTTTTTTATTTTATATAGCTTTCAAAAAAGGGATAATAATATTCGGTTAAGATTAATCCTTTTTTAATTCCTAATACTTTTTGCTTGTGATTTAAAACAAGTATCGTTGGATAGGAAGACACTTTAAATTGCTTTACCAACTTTTTGTTTACAGCCAGCTTTTCTTTTGTAACTAAATCTTGGTTCATCGGAATATCTGCTTCATACAATACAAAATGCTTTTTGGACAAATCTTTAAATTTTGTCGCACTAAAGAGTTCTTTGTCTAATTTCTTACAAGGACCACACCAATCTGATCCCTTAAAATACACTACCAATGGTTTCTTTTCCTTTTTAGCCTGTTTTAAAGCATCTTTATAAGAAAGAGACCAAATGGTTTCTTCCGGAGTTTGCTCCTCTTGTTCTTGTGCATATGCCCAACTACTTGCTATGAAGAAAAATGTTAGTAATACTACTTTTTTCATGTATACTTTCTTAGATGTTTTAAAAGTAACAAAAATAATACCAAATAAAGTGACTCTTTTTATACAACTGTGTCTTAAGTAGTGTAATTAGTTTTCAAATACTATTTATTTGATACATCTAACAATTTATCAAAAAGAAAACCTCGCCTAATGGCGAGGTTTTTCAATTAGGTATATTTCCTATTTTTATTTTGCAGATGCTATGTATTCATCTACTTTAGCTTCCAATACATTTAATGGTAATGGTCCGCTCGTTAGTACTACATCATGGAATTTTCTAATATCAAATTTATCTGCTAAAGCATCTTTTGCTTTTTTACGCAGTTCTAATATTTTTAACATTCCGATTTTGTATGCTGTTGCCTGACTTGGCATTACAATATGTCTTTCTACCATTTTAATGGCGTCTAACTCTGCATTTGGTGTATTATCTGTATAATACTTAATTCCTTCTTCTCTAGTCCATTTTTTAGCATGAATTCCTGTGTCTACTACTAAACGACAGGCTCTCCATAACTCCATAGCTAAACGTCCAAAGTCTGAATACGGATCTGCATAGAATCCCATTTCTTTTGGTACATACTCAGAGTATAACCCCCATCCTTCTACATAGGCTGTATAGCGTCCAAATTTTCTAAACATCGGTACGTCTTTTAACTCTTGCGCTATAGCAATTTGCATATGATGCCCCGGAATTCCTTCATGATACGCTAATGCTTCCATTTGATATGACGGCATACTTGCCATATCATACATATTTGCATAATACGTTCCTGGTCTAGATCCGTCAATAGCAGGTTGTTGATAGAAAGCTTTTCCTGCAGATTTTTCTCTAAATGGCTCTACCGCTTTTACAATTAAAGCAGCTTTTGGCTTGGTTATAAATAACTCATCTAAACGAGTTTTCATACTATCAATCATATGAGTTGCCTTTGCCATATATTCTTCTCTTCCTTTCTTAGAGTCTTCAAAATAGAACTGTTGGTCGTTTTTCATAAACTTAAAAAACTCTTGTAAGGTTCCTTTAAAACCAACTTTCTTCATAATAGCACGCATTTCATCATGAATTCTTGCTACTTCTTTTAAGCCTATTTCATGAATTTGCTCCGCAGTTAAATCGGTAGTTGTTGTACGTTTTAAAGCATTGTTAAAAAAGGCTTCTCCTTCTGGTAACTTCCAAGCTCCATCATCTGTAGATGCAACTTTTTCTTGTGCTTCTAAAGTTGCTATTAAACTTTTATAAGCTGGTAATACCGATGCTAATAATGCTTCTTTAGCTCTATTAATTAAAGATGTTTTCTCCGCAGCATCAATTTCTAACTTCTCTACTTTGGTCGTAAAATCGTTTAATAAAGTACTTGGTGTACCCGATTTATCAAAAGGTACTCCTTTAATAATATTTCTGCTATCATCTAATACTTTAGCAAATACAAACTTTGGGGGCATGATTCCTTTTTCTTGTCGCAATTTTAAATTAATAACTAATTGCTTAAACAAGTCTTTTAAATTTTGCAGACGTGCAATATAGTTTTCAGCATCCTTTACATCTGTTATCTGATGCATATTGATTAAAAACGCTGGTATCTCAGCATGCATTCCATGCATTTGATTTACCGGATAGTTATGAAAACTATATTTAAAATCTGCGATGGTATTTTCTAATTGTTGCTTGAATAAATCGTAGCTTAATTTAGCATCTGCATTTAAAGCCTTTGTATTTACCGAATCTTGTAACCATTGTAATGACTGCTTGGTTAGCTCTAATTCTTTTGCAGCAAACTCATCAGAGATATCATCCCATTTATCAGCATCTTTTTTTATTCCAATATAGGTTTGATACATTGGATGACGTCCTAAGTTTTCTTGGAACTGTTTGTCAAAATATGCATTGAGTTTTTTAGATTCTTGTAATACAGTTTCTTTAGAGATTTCTTCCTTAGGAGCTTCCTTTTTACATGACGTTAACAAAGGAGCTACTAAAAGTGCAGCAACTGCTATTTTATATAGTCTCATGGGTTAAATTTTAAAAACAGAAAGGTACAGAATTTAGTTTATATAGATTTTGTTGCTTATTTAAAAAGCAAAAAGATGAACGAAAGTCCATCTTTTTGCCACTTTTAATTATCAATTTATTGTTGTTGCTCACGCTTAGTCAACCATACGAAAAATTCTTACAGAAGAGAAGTATAATAATCTAATTAATTGTTTCCATATTCCATCTTTAATAACTCTATTACGTCATTTTCAAAATACAATTCTATTTCTTTGATTTCATTACGTGTAACCTCTTTTAATTTTTCACTTATAAACTTATTATTTACTAACTCTAACCCTTCTATATACTTTCCAAAAATCTGTGCAACTTCAAAATTAACTAACTCTTTATCTTCCTTTTTTGCCCAAGATTCATTTAATAGGTCAAAATCTTTATCATATTTATAGTAAATATTTAATATTTCTTTATTTATTTTCTTCATTGTTCTTAGTTAAAATTAGTTGATAACTTATTGTTGTTGCTCTCTCATAATCAACCACACAATGCAATCGTGCGGGAGCGGGGATAGATTACAAAACTAAACTATCGAGGTATAAAATATATAACTTTTAATATAGGTTTATCATCCTGTAAATAAGCCTCACATATATATACTTTATTATTTTTTGGGTTAAAAACTGAGAATTGACAAGTACTACTTTCAGTATATGAATAACATCTACTGCTTGTCATATACAAGTTATATTTCAATAAAAAAGCGCTAACATTTTCTATATTAATAGAATCAATTTTTATAGTCCATATTTTACATCTTAAATCATTAAAATCTGGATCTATTTGTAAATGTACAACCGTATCTCCATTCTTTTTCTCTAATAATTGAATATTTCCTTCTACAGGATTGAACCCTTGATAAACTAAATCATTTACTGAATTTATTTTTTGATTCAAATTTTCAGTATCGAATAACTCACATGAAATATTTTTTTTACTTTCTTGATTACAAGAAGAAAAAAACAAAACTATTAAGCACAACGAAATTATTTTATTCATAATATTAAAATTTACTCTTCTATCGCATGATTGTATCATGTGGCATTCTAACTCAAATAACCTAAAAAATCTAATATTCATAGCTTAGTTGATTTAAAACTCCTAAAATAACCCTTTTATAAAAACAAAAAGATGAACCGTAGCCCATCTTCTTGATTTTTTTAATTATTAACTTATTCTTGTTGCTCACTCTTACTCGACCACACGATGCAATCGTCCGGAAGCAAGGAGCCTAATTTGACCCATTACCAAATTCTTTTAAACTATCTACTTTCTCGATTTTATAAGAAGTAGGCTCTAAATCTAATCCATCCCAAAAAACCCATAACCTTCCACAGTTAAAACATTTAAACATACTTTCCATTTTCGTATAGAGTTTTTCGCTATCAATCATTCCAGAATAATTATCATAATCTATGTCTGATATAATTAACCACTCATTGGGATTAGGTATTTGATTTAATCTGATAATTTTTCTGCATTTACATTTAAATTTTGACATCTTTCAAAAATTTAATTAACTAATATATGTACCGTATCTATATTTTTTGCTCCTGCTCCATTTAATCTTTTTATTATATCTCCTCCCGCTACCGTAAGATTATATCGCGTAGCATTCTAATTCAAATAATCTATAAAAAGTATAATATTCATTGCTTAAAGAATTCAAAACTCTAAAATACCACTTTACATTAAAGACAAAAAGATGAACGGAAGTCGATCTTCTTACATGTTTTAACTATTAAAATTTATCGTTGTTGATCCCTCTTACTCAACTACATGATACAATTTCCAAGAACGGGAATATCTTAATTAATCTTATTATCATTTCTTACTATACTTAGATGACCTTTTCCTTGTAAAGTAACAAAAGAACTTCCCTCTCCATAGACATCAGAAGTACTTCCTATTTTTGACAGAGACATCTCTAAGTATCCATCTTCAATTATATCTCCAATAGCTTCATATATAGCTCGCTTTGTCACCTCTTTCACTATAATCATATCTGTAGCCCAAAAATAAGAACTTTGGTCTTTAACAATTAGATTCTTAATATTTTCTATTGTAAAAATCGTTGCAAAAAAAACCTCGTCCGTTTCAAGAACTACATTTATATCTAAATTAGTGTCCTTTTTATCTTCGACAATAAATTCTAAAGGGTACTTTATTAAATACTTCATTTAATTTGTTGTTGTTTATCCCTATTAATCAATCAACTGAAAGGACTAATATCGAAGCCCGAAAAACTAATCAAGACATTCATAAATTTCAATTTGAGAAACCTTTAACCTAATTAGATATACGTTCTCTTTATCTAAATAAAACCTACTCTTTTTTAATTCATTATCTATAACATTAATACTCTCTTTTGATAATTCATTTGAACTATAGTTAACAGTATTATTGTATATTTTAACCTCTATAGTATGCTTAGGATGATAATTTAAACTCTTTTTAGTTAGGTTTTCACAGTTTAGTTTTTCTTTATAAAAATTCTTTACATCAATCTTTCCTACATTAATAATTGAATCTTTACTGACTTTATAAACAATATTGGAACGCTTTTTAAAATCATATGAAGATCTAATTTTAAATCTCCTTTTATGGTCATGGATGAAAAAAATCAACATCACTCAAATTATATGATATGTTTAGTGAATCGTCTTTATTATCAAAACCGTTAAGATATAATACCCCATAATTTTCACCTTCTTTCTTAAGATAATTTATATCAATAGCTTTCATTTTATTATATAACGACAAATTCTTCATCTTTATATATTCTTTTAAAGCATTAATATTACGAGGTGCTTTGTTTTCTGTTAGATCGTAGATTTTAAGATATTTCCTAAACGCAGAAGTTTCTAATAAAACAACGTCGTTCGCAACATTGTAGTAATTAATAGCTTTTACAAATATATAAGCTCCTAACAAGGTTAATATCAACAAAATTATTATTCTTTTTTTCATTTTCTAGCATGTAAAACATCCAACCAATTAACTTTAACAAAACTCACGAAATATAACTTTTCCAGATTATTCATAATTCCTACTCATAACAAGTTTTCCTTTAAAAATTAAAAACTACTTCAAATTCTTAAAGTAGTTTTTAAATTATCACATAGCTTATTGATTTACTTGCTAATTACCACATGATACAATCGTTCGAGAGTGGGTTAAAAAATAGATTAACATCTATTTTTTAGTATCAGGTTCTAATAGTAGAACAATTTTATTAAAATCGGCTGCGCTATTAATTACCTTTCTATACTTTTCATATAAATTAACCTCAATAAGGTTTTCTCTGTAATGCTCATCAGCAGTAATCTCTAATTTATTTCCTTCTAAGTTATAAAATGACTTGAAAGAAAATAATTCCTTAGCCCCATTATTAAAAGCGTTATTAATATTTATATCTTCAAGGTTAGTTAGCTTATATCCTCTAGGAATATTTACAACAATTGTTCTGTAATAACTTCTTTGAAAGTCTTCTTCTAAAGGCAAAACTCTTTCCTTTTCTTGATACATCTGAATTTGTGGTCCAATCAACTCGCCCAATTTAAACAGATACTTGTTACCTGCTTTTTCAACAAATGTTTCTGTTGTAAAATCAAAAGTGAATTTAAGAGGTTTTACCCCGAACATTTCAGGAGAGTCATTCTGAACCTCTCTTTTTGTAATTTCTATATTTTTACTTATACTTTTTGCTATACCATCAACTAGTTCTTTCCTTTTATCTCCTTGTATCAAATTCATAAAAGGTTGAATACTCATTGCATAATAACCACTAAATTCTCTTTCCAACTTCACTTTACATTCAGAAATATTATCTGCATTGAAGGTAACATTGATAGACATTTTATCAACCGTATTTTCTGCACTTACGGGTTTAATATATTTTATTCTACCCACAGCAGATTTAAAATCTCCTACTATTACTTCTTTTATAAATAATCCGTAATTATCTGTACTATTACCTGGAGGAAAGCCAAATCTAGACTCCATATTAGTTGGATCTAAATATTTTTTGTTTTTTGGAAAATAAAATAGAAAATCATTCAAAAAATTATTTGCTTCAAATTCTTTATCAAATTTAGTTTCAAGTCTATCACTCGTTATAACCAATTCATGCTTAATGCCGAGTGCTTTTATTATTGCTACATAAAATTTAATAGCACCAATATTGTTCATCACTTTCTTTTCTAAAACAACATCTAAATCTTCTAGCTCGTTATTTGAAAAGTCTGAAATATAAAAATTAGATTTTACGAAAAGATCTAACTTTCGTAATTGATCATCAATATTGTCATTTTCTTTAATATTTGCTTCTTTGATTACTTTATTAATTAATGAAGTAGTTTTTTTCTCATATTCTGATGGGTAATAAAACTTATAAATATTTTGAGCCACTTTTTTATAGGATACAATATTAGATAAGTTTCTAGCCGTATTTCTATCTAATTTATACGCTACAAAACCTCTAGATGCGTTATAAGCCGATTTATATTCTTTTTCTAGCTTCTTAATATCTTTAACTCTTAATTTCCAATGTTGTTTTTCTTTTATTAAAGTATCTTGTACAACCGACGGAATACCATTAAAGCTCTTAAATTTAAAAACTAAATTTTTAGGTGATAATAAATCAAACTCCACATTTTTCTTATCAAACGACGACTGTAAGTATAGTTTTCTTCCCTGATACGATGGAGTCTTTTTTTGAACATAGAAATATTCAATAAAACTACCCTTTTTTAATCCTTCAAAAGCAAAGTATTTATATTTCTTTCCAGTTTCTTCATCACTTGCAGTTAAGATTTTTGATTTATCTAGCTCAATAATGTTTCCCTTCTCATCAATAACTCTGGCTTTGTTAATTACTAATTCTGAGCTTGAAGAATGGGGTAAATAAACTTTATTGTAATCTTCAATTTTTTCATCAGAATTTAACCATAATACTTTATGTTCTAAAAAGTATTCTACCAAAGAATTATTTTCAAAATAAAACTCTGTAACAATTTTATCTTTCAGTGAAACAATATCTTCATTATTATCTACAATTTCGTATTTCGGATTGGTTTCCCAATCGTATTGCTTAAAAAAAGGATCTACTTGAGAAAGTAAAACATTACTTATAAATAATCCAATAAATAAAACGGTTAGCTTTTTTTTCATATTAATTTGTTTTTTTTAGTACTATTATTTCTTTATAATTTTTTAGAATTTTTTCTATAAGTTTATTCACATAGTCTTGTTCTTGTTTATTAAGAACTAAATAGTTTAATTGTAAATCATGTTTGTAAATTATTTTATTACCATTAACTTTATAATTAATTGATACTTTTAATAATTCATCGTTTATCATAATATTTTCGGGAATATAATCAACTTCATAATTCTCAGGAATGGTTAAAACAGTAACATATTCAAACGAACTTTTATAATTATATTCAATATCAAACTCCCTTTCTTTTTCAATTTTAAATTTTTGTATTTCTTTATTGAGATTTAAGTTTACATAAATTTCATTCCCTATTTCCTTTATATAATTATCAATAACAAAGTCATATTTGATTTTAAAATCTTTATCATAGTTGTACTTATTATTTTCAACAATATTCTTTATTAAAAACTTATTGTGCCCTTTTCTAAATCTGATATTATAATATTCTTTTAATTTCGCTTCTGAACTCTTACTTTCCAGATGCGAAAAAAAATCTGTTTTTGGATATCCAGAAATTATCGATTCAGTTTTCCCCAGTAAACTATTTTTAGAAATACGTATGATTGTTGAATCTTTAATCTTATTCTTTTCAGCCTTAATAATAGGAACTTTCTTGACTTTAAAGTTACTCCCATCTGCAATAAGAGCCTCTTTTCCTTGAATAAAAGATGTTGGCATTCCTAATTCTATATATCTCCCTGTTGCATCTAAGTAATAAGTCTTACCATCGAAATCGTAAGACAAAATCATATGGTTATCAACGGCTGGTGTTGGTACCTCATTATAAGAATATGGAATACTTCTTGTCCCAATCCAAGTTAAATTACCTTTCAAATCAGCAATTTCTAACATTTTAAAAAGTATACTCGAGTTATCTTTACAATCTCCATATTTTTTATGGAAAACATCATTAGATTCTCTTGGGATAAATCCACCTAGTTCATATTCAAAAGCAATATATTTTATGTTTTTTTGAACCCAATAAAAAATAGCTCTTACTTTTTCTAGATCATTTTTTTTATTATCTGTTAGTTTTTTTACCAACTGAACTAATTCGGGATTTGTTTTTTCTTTGTTTACATCTTTAACTAGCGAATAATACCAATCATATAGATCTCTTACACTACCCAAAACTTTCTTCGTTTTCCCTTTAACTTTATAAGTAGTAATGTAAGGAATTATATGCGGTAAAACGTTTTTGTAGTTAGGTGAATCATCTTCAAATTTAAAAGCAATAGCGTTATCTACTACCCAAGAATAAATAACTTTTCTTCCTTTGTTTCTTTTTGAATACTTTAAATTTATTTTGTTTAGATTAAATTTTTTAAAATTAAGTTCAATTCCTTTATCAACTATTAAAGTTATTTTGTTTTTGATTATTGGGAAATAATCAGCAAAGTAAAAGTGTCCTAAAAATCTAGGATTTTTTATTTTTTCTTTATAATAAAGTTTGGTTTTAGATCCTTTTCTTAAATTAGGATAAATAAAACTTAATTCTTTCACATCATCATAAAATACATCGTTCAAATTATCTTTCTCTGTAAATTTTTCTACTTCATATTCGACATATTTTCCTTTTTCAAAAGAAAAAGAAGAAGCTTCTATTTCTTCTAACTCAAAAAAAGAAGAATACTTTACACTGCTTTTAGAAGCATAATTCGCTGAAGAATTTAAATATAGATCCTCTTCCAAGAATTCTTGATTTATTTCTAATTTTCCTTTATTTAGAGTAATTGAAACAGAGATTTCCTGATTCAACCTTACTTTAAGAGCTTCAGGATATTTTCTTTTATAAAAATCTTGTTCTTTATTTTCTTGAGAAAAAATAAGAAGAGGTGATAATAAGATTATAGTTAATTGGAAGAAAAATCTAAAAGACTTCTTCTGACCATATTTTATCATTGCAATAGTTTTTCTTTTTTTTAAGTTTTCCTTTTTCGTTGTAGTACAAACAAATACCATTTAACTGACCATTTATATATGATTCCTCGCTTTTTATAATACCGTTTTCAAAATACTCTTTTTTCTTTCCATGAAGAACACCATAAGAATATTCAGATTCTTCCATCAATTTACCATTTTCAAAAAACTCTTTTTTCACACCTTCATATTCTCCATCGACAAAATGAATTTCATCTTCTTGATTACCATTATAGAAATACGACTTATATATATTAATTAGATCACCATTCTTATACTCTAACTCCTTAGCTATTTTTCCATTATTATAATAAGAGATTATCTTTCCTGTTTCATTTTTCAAAGGAATCATAGGTAATTCATCTCCATTTTTATCTTCATAACTATATCCAATTAATCTTCCATATTCATAAAATCTAACTAATTGTAATTTACCTGTTGGATCAAAAAACTTTTTTCTGCCATGTAATTTCCCTTGATAGTAATTAGTTGAAATTTTCTCCTTTCCATTTTTAAAGTAGTCAATACTTTTTCCTACTTCTAATCCGAAATCATATAATGTTTTTGACTTTATTCTTTTATTTTGATAATAAGTAATGTAATCACCATCAATCTCACCATTTAAATAATTTATTGTCGCATTGATCTTTCCATTATCATACCAGGTCCAAAGACCATTCATTTTATCATTTAAATAATTTCCATCTATGATTAAATTTCCATTAAAATCATACTTTTTATATTCACCATGCCTTACTCCATTAACAAAGGTTATACTTTCTTGTATTTCATTATTTATGTGTTTTCGTGTAATAACATTCTCACCTTTTTTAATAGTATAATCTATTGTTTGAAAAACATTACTATTATTATCATAAATAACTTCTTTAATTAACTCACCATATTTATACTTTTCTTCAGAAAAAACTTTTCCATTTACTCCATAATATATTTGATTACCGTGCAATTTACTTTTATGAAAAAAGTTAATAGCCTGTTTCGTACCATCTAAATAATAATACTTCCAAACGCCATGTTGTTCTCCTTTTTTATACCATCCTTGAACTTTAAGATTTCCATTTAAATGATAAGCAGTATAATATCCTTCAATAATATCATTTTTGTAAGGTGTTATACTTTTTTTAACACCATTCTTATAAAATTCAATATGATTTCCTTCAGCTTTATTATCAACATACTCCCCCTCATTGTATTGTATTCCATTATTTGTGAAATATTTCCATTTTCCTTTTTTTCCTCCAGAAACATCATACAAACCTTCGGTAATTTTTACTCCTAATGGAGACATTCCTTCGTATAAAAATTCACCCCCTTTTTTTTCCCCTTCCTTAATAACTTTACCTTGTTTATCATAATAACGGTATGAAATTATATTTCCTTTTCGATAATTAAATTCGTAATATAATTTACCATCCGTATCATAATTTTTAGATACCCCTGTTAATTTATCATTTTTATAACTAAACTCACTTTGCAAAATACCATTAGGATAATATTGCTTCCAACTTCCATCATATGCACCCTCTTTACATTGCCCAAGTTGACTCACTTCACCATTTTTATGGTACGTTTTATAACTACCTTCATATACGCCATTGTTATAGTTTATCTCAGAAGAAATACCACCATCTATATAATATTGGGTTTGCACTCCAGTTATCTTTCCACCAGAATAATTTGTTTTCGAATAAATTTGACCATTCGAATAATATTCAGTGGCCTCACCATATATTAATCCATTTTTGTAAGGAATATTAAATTCTAAAATTTCTTCCCCGACTTTAAAATATGACTTGTAGATTCCATCTAATGTATCACCTTTAAAATATTTATGTTGAATTAAAGCTCCGTTAGAATTGTAATATTTATACTCATCTTCTAACTTTCCTTCTTTATAGTTTGCACTAACATAGGTATTCCCATTTTTATGGAGCATTAAGTTTTTACCATTTAATTTCCCATCTACATAAAATGCAGTTTCTTTTACTTCATTTAAACCTGTATACCATGTCCATTTTCCAATTCTCTTTCCTAATTTATCAAAATCTCCCTTGGCTATTAACATTCCATCTTCATCATAATATTCCCAATAACCAATCTGAATATTATTTTCCATTCTACCAACGGCATTTGTATAATTCTTATCATAATCAAATGTGACTTCTTGTTTTTCTCCATTAAAAAGGATCTTGTTTTTTGAGGTTAATGAAGCCCATTTTGTTTTAAACTTACCTAAGAATGTAATAACTCTTTTCTTGTTTTTCTGTATTACTTTTTTAAAATTTTCATTCTCGATAGAATATGATAAAGTGTACGTGAAATCATCAAAATAATTGTTTTCAGCAATCCATTTGTACAACAGTAAATATTTCTCACTCCAAAATCCATCATTCCCTTCAAAATCTCTTAATTGGGTAATTAATGCGTGGTTTTGTCTAGTCAGAGCCACATTTATTTCATTATCTAGCTTGTAACTTTTATTTAAAGTCATTTTACTATCTAATATTAAATCAATCTCTTCATAAGAATCATCTGCTTCTAATAGTTCAATATTAAGATCTCTTTTATTTAAGTTATTTGCCTTAACTACATTGTTAAGAGATTTTAATACATCAAATGCGTTATTAGCATCTGGTTCTAGCAATAAATAAACGTTAAAACACATTAAAGCCTGAGTTAGGCGCTCTTGTTTATAAAATATATTTCCAAGCTGGAAATGAGGATTTCTATAGAATGGATTTAGTATTATAGATTTCTTATAAAAAGAAATTGCATCATTTAAATTACCCATTGATGTTGCAACGATTCCTTTGTTATACCATATTAAATAACTTTTAGGATAGATTTTTAAAGCCTCATCATAGGTATCCATTGCCTCACTATATCTTTTTAAATTAGTTAAAGCAACTCCCTTATTAACATAATAAGCATCTTTTGAATGATTGTGATGATTTTTTATTCCTTCGTTTGCGATTTTGATTACTTCCTCATATTTTTTCAGTTGTAGTAAATAATATGATTTACTTTTCATTGCAGAATAATAAGTTGAATCATTTTTGGGTATTCTACTCAGTAATTCAACTGTTTTTTCAAAATCACCTGCATTTATACTTTCTTGTGCTAGTGAGCTTATTTCTGAATAATCAATAAAAGGAATTTTCTCTTGAGAAAAGCCTATTTTCCCAAAGAAGAGTATAGCAATTAATATTTTTTTCATTCAGTAAAAGTACTGTTTTTAACAAAATAGAACAAGAGCTTTAATTTAGTTTGTAGACAAGGTTATAATTTAGAAAATGATCTTCGTAGTTAATCTAATTCGAAACTCTCAAATACCACTTTACACCGAAAACAAAAAGACATACCTAAGTCTGTCTTTTATTTGTTTTAAGTCTAACCCTTCAAAAGGAAGTATTCTTTAACCAATAATCTTTAGTTTTAAAAATGTACTTTTGTCCACCAAAAATTAAAACATTTTTTATGAAAAAGATAGTATTGCTGATTGCGGTTCTCGCATTCGGAATTTCTTGTAATGATGACAAAACAGAAGTTATAGAACAACCTCCTAAGGTATATGAAGGAAATGTAGTGTTAAAAAACATAGATGAGTATAATTCCTTTATAGCTAGTGAATATGAGGCAATTACAGGCGACTTAAGCATATCTCATGTCTATACTCAAAACTTTAATGGATTAAAAACTTTAAAAACCATTGGAGGAAATTTATCCTTTTACTACAATCATGACCTTATCAATCTCGATGGATTAGAGAACTTAAAGTCCATTGGTGGTAGTGTAATTATTAGCAACAATTCAAAACTTGAAAACATTCAAGGTTTAAGGCAAATTAAAAAATTAGATCGATTAACTATTCAGTTTAACCCTAAGCTTAAAAACTTACAAGGTTTAGAACAGTTAACAGGTACCATATTAGATATTCGTATCGATAATAACAATGAATTGAATAGCTTAACTACCTTTAACAAATATCTTTTTATAACTACATTAGACATTGATCATAATCCTTCTTTAACGAATTTAAACGGATTAGAAGGTATAGCTATTAACAACTTGTACCTAAGAGATAATAAAACTTTAGTTCATATAGATGCACTTTCTAAGTTACAAATATTAGAAAATATAAATATTGATAACAATGATGCCCTAATTAACTTAAAAGGTTTAGAAAACGTATATACAATTAACGGCGCTTATATAGGCTACAACAAATCTCTTGTTTCATTAGACTTGAAAGAGTTAGATTATGTTAAGACCGGCATTTCCATTATAAATAACCCTCAACTAAATAGTGTAGTTAGTTTGAAGTCTTTAGTAACTGTAGAAAAGAATCTCATCATATCCTCTACCCCAAAGTTAACAAGCTTAGAAGGGTTAAATAACCTTCATAAAGTAGGTGGCAATTTAGAAATCAATTTTAATCCTTTGTTAAAGGATATTACGCAACTGAGTAAACTAACTGTTGTGGTTGGTAATTTAGAATTAAGGGATAATGCTATTCTTAAAGACTTTTGTGTACTTACCGATATTCTTAAAAACGGAAATGTGTTAGGTTTAACTAGACTTTCTGGTATTTTTAAGGAACAAATAATTACAGGGAATTGTATTGCTCTGTAACAAATTTATCCTCAAAAAACATTACTCATTAATTAATAAAAAAACCGAAACGATGATCGTTTCGGTTTTTTTATGCTTAAGCTTCTCCTGTGGTTCCACCAAAATTCATTGGTATAGGAGGTTGCTCGTAATCTTTTATTTCACCATGTGCCTGTTCAAATTTACGCACATTTTCAGCTAACGCTTTTGATAAACGCTTCGCGTGTTGTGGAGTTAAGATAATTCTCGATTTTACTTTTGCCTTAGGTACTCCTGGCATAATATTAATAAAATCTACAATAAACTCCGATACTGAGTGATTGATAATTGCTAAGTTACTATACGTTCCTTCAGCAATTTCTTGATCTAACTCTATATTTAATTGTGGTTCTTTTTTTTCTTCCATGTAAATAGTTTTAAAAAAGAAAGACCTCTAAAATTTAGAGGTCTTTTCTATTTGAAATTATAAACTGTTTTCAATTTCATCTTTTGGCCCTACGATTAACTTATCGTAAGATCTCATTCCTGTACCTGCAGGTATACGCTTACCAACAATTACATTTTCTTTTAATCCTTCTAAAGTATCTACTTTACCGTTTACGGCAGCTTCATTTAATACTTTAGTTGTTTCCTGGAATGACGCCGCAGAGATAAACGACTTCGTTTGTAACGAAGCTCTTGTAATACCTTGTAATACTTGCTCAGCAGTTGCTGGTTGAGCATCACGTGCTATTACTAAGTTTTTATCTGCTCTACGTAAAATTGAATTTTCGTCTCTTAACTCACGTGCAGAAATCATTTGACCTGCTCTTAAGTTTTCAGAATCTCCAGCATCTTCAACAACTTTCATTCCGAACATTGCATCATTTTGCTCGATAAAGTCATTCTTATGAATTAATTGATTCTCTAAGAATAATGTATCTCCAGAATCAATAATTCTAACTTTACGCATCATTTGACGTACAACAACTTCGAAGTGCTTGTCGTTAATTTTTACCCCTTGTAAACGATATACTTCTTGAATTTCGTTTACTAAGTACTCTTGCACTGCAGAAGGTCCTTTAATATTTAAAATATCTACAGGAGTAGTAGCTCCATCAGATAATGGCATACCCGCTTTGATAAAGTCATTTTCTTGAACTAAGATTTGGTTTGATAACTTGATTAAGTACTTGTTAATCTCTCCAGTTTTAGATTCAATAATAATCTCACGATTACCACGCTTGATTTTACCAAATGATACTACACCATCTGTTTTAGCAACTACTGCTGGGTTAGAAGGATTACGAGCTTCGAATAACTCTGTTACACGTGGTAAACCTCCAGTAATATCCCCTGCTTTACCAGATTTTCTAGGAATCTTAACTAAAGTATGACCAGACTCTACTTTGTCTCCGTCACTTACCATTAAGTGTGCTCCCACTGGTAAACTGTATGAACGCAATGCGTTACCATCAGCATCTTCTATAATTAAAGAAGGAATAATCTTCTTGTTCTTAGAATCTGTAATTACTTTCTCTTGGAAACCAGTTTGTTCATCGATTTCTACAGAGAAGTTAATTCCTTGCTCTAAATTATCGAATTTAACTTTTCCTGAGAACTCAGAAACGATAACTCCGTTAAATGGATCCCACTGACATACAGCTTCTCCTTTCTTAATAGACTTACGATCTTTATCGAAAATGATAGATCCGTAAGGAATATTATTCGTACTTAAGGTAATATCTGTTTTCTTATCGAAAATTTTGATTTCAGCAGTACGAGAAATAACGATATCTACTTCTTCACCATTGTTATCTTTTCCTTTTACTGTACGTAAATCGTCAATAACAACCTTACCGTCAAATTTCGCTATTAATTTATTCTCTTCTGAAATATTTCCTGCAACCCCTCCAACGTGGAATGTACGTAATGTTAACTGCGTACCAGGCTCTCCAATCGATTGTGCTGCAATTACACCAACTGCTTCACCAATTTGAACTTTCTTAGCATTCGACATACTTTGTCCGTAACACTTCGCACAAATTCCGCGCTTAGCTTCACAAGTTAATGCTGAACGAACTTCTACTCTATCTAATCCTGCTTCTTCAATTACATCTGCTAATTTAGGTGTAATTAACTCTCCAGCTCCTACTAATACTTCATCTGTAGTTGGGTGATATACATCATATAATGCTGAACGTCCAGAAATTCTTTCGCTTAATGGCTCAACGATTTCATCATTCTTCTTTAATGGTCTTACTTCTAAACCTCTTAAAGTACCACAATCTTCTTCGTTTACGATAACATCCTGAGATACATCTACTAAACGACGTGTTAAGTATCCTGCATCGGCAGTTTTTAATGCTGTATCGGCAAGACCTTTACGAGCACCGTGCGTAGAGATAAAGTATTCTAAAATTGATAACCCTTCTTTAAAGTTAGAAAGAATCGGGTTTTCAATAATTTCTCCACCACCTGCAGTAGATTTTTTAGGCTTTGCCATTAATCCACGCATACCAGTTAACTGACGAATCTGCTCTTTAGATCCACGAGCTCCAGAATCTAACATCATAAATACCGAGTTAAATCCTTGCTGGTCTTCACGTAAACGCTTCATAGATAATTCAGTTAATCTGTTGTTGGTAGATCCCCAAACATCAATTACCTGATTATAACGCTCTTTTTGCGTTAACATACCCATGTTATAGTTCATCACGATTCCATCCACTTCTTTGTTAGCTTCAGCAATCATGGTGTGTTTTTCTTCTGGAATAATGATATCTCCTAATGAGAATGATAATCCTCCTTGGAATGCAAACTTATATCCCATTCCTTTGATAGCATCTAAGAATCTACCTACAGATGGAATATCCGTTACTTTTAAGATACCTCCAATAATTCCTCTTAAAGACTTCTTAGTTAATACCTCGTTGATATATCCTGCTTCTTCTGGTACTACTTCGTTGAATAATACTCTACCTACAGTTGTTGATATAATCTTAGTTACTAACTCTTTGTTTTCGTTTAAGTCTTGAGTCCTTACTTTAATTCCTGCATTTAAGTCTACTCTCTCTTCGTTGTAAGCAATTGTTACTTCTTCTGGTGAATAGAAAGTTAACCCTTCTCCTTTGATTGGCACTTCTGGTGTAGACTTACGCTCTTTCGTCATATAGTATAAACCTAATACCATATCCTGAGATGGTACTGTAATTGGAGCACCGTTTGCAGGGTTTAAGATATTGTGAGAAGCTAACATTAATAACTGCGCTTCTAAGATAGCCTCTGGTCCTAATGGTAAGTGAACCGCCATTTGATCCCCATCGAAATCGGCGTTAAATGCCGTACATACTAATGGGTGTAAACGAATCGCTTTTCCTTCAATTAACTTAGGCTGGAATGCTTGAATACCTAAACGGTGTAAGGTAGGGGCACGGTTTAATAAAACTGGGTGTCCTTTAATTACATTTTCTAAGATATCCCAAACAACAGGCTCTTTTCTATCTATAATTTTCTTTGCAGATTTTACTGTCTTAACAATACCTCTTTCGATTAACTTACGAATAACGAAAGGTTTGTATAATTCAGCTGCCATATCTTTTGGCAATCCACATTCGTATAATTTTAATTCAGGTCCAACAACAATAACCGAACGTGCAGAGTAATCAACACGCTTACCTAATAAGTTCTGACGGAAACGTCCTTGCTTACCTTTTAAACTATCAGATAATGATTTTAATGGTCTGTTAGATTCTGTTTTTACTGCTGAAGCTTTACGTGTGTTATCAAATAATGAATCTACAGATTCTTGTAACATACGTTTTTCATTACGTAAAATTACTTCTGGAGCTTTGATCTCCATTAAACGCTTTAAACGGTTGTTACGGATGATAACACGACGATATAAATCATTTAAATCAGAAGTAGCGAAACGACCTCCATCTAATGGAACTAATGGACGTAATTCTGGTGGAATTACCGGAACTACTCTCATAATCATCCATTCTGGTTTGTTTTCTCTATTCTTTTGAGAATCTCTAAATGCTTCAACAACATTTAAACGCTTTAAAGCTTCATTCTTACGTTGCTTAGAAGTTTCTGTATTTGCTTTATGACGTAATTGATATGATAATTCATCTAAATCAATACGAGCTAATAATTCCTCTAAACACTCTGCTCCCATCTTAGCGATAAACTTATTTGGATCAGAATCGTCTAAATATTGGTTATCTTGTGGAAGTTCATCAGCGATGTCTAAGTATTCCTCTTCAGTTAAGAAATCCATTCTTTGTAATGGTTCTCCTTCTGCATTTTTAGCAATACCTGGTTGAATTACAACATAACGCTCATAGTAAATGATCATGTCTAACTTCTTAGATGGTAATCCTAATAAGTATCCCATCTTGTTTGGTAATGATCTAAAATACCAAATATGTGCTACTGGCACTACTAAATTAATGTGACCAACTCTATCTCTACGTACTTTTTTCTCAGTAACTTCAACACCACAACGGTCACAAACGATACCCTTATAACGGATACGCTTATATTTACCACACGCACATTCATAATCCTTTACAGGACCAAAGATACGCTCACAGAATAATCCGTCACGTTCTGGTTTGTGCGTACGATAGTTAATTGTTTCTGGTTTTAAAACCTCTCCTTTAGAAGCTTCTAAAATTGCCTCTGGAGAAGATAAACCAATTGTAATTTTGTTAAACTTCTTAACAGTGTATTTTTCGTTTTTTCTTGCCATGATAATGGATTCGAATTATAATTGAAAATAGCCTTTAAAAGACTGCTATTGAAAAAATGATTTGCCTCAGAGCAAAGCTCTGAGACATTTCACTGTGCTTATTCTTCTAACCTAACGTCTAATCCTAAACCTTTAAGTTCATGCATTAATACGTTAAATGATTCTGGTAAACCTGGTTCTGGCATTGCTTCTCCTTTAACAATAGATTCGTAAGTTTTAGCTCTACCTAATACGTCATCAGACTTTACAGTTAAGATCTCTCTTAAGATACTTGATGCACCATATGCTTCAAGTGCCCATACCTCCATTTCTCCGAAACGCTGACCTCCAAACTGTGCTTTACCTCCTAATGGTTGTTGTGTAATTAATGAGTAAGGACCAATAGAACGCGCGTGCATCTTATCTTCAATCATGTGTCCTAACTTAATCATATAAATTACCCCAACAGTTGCAGGTTGATCAAAACGTTTACCTGTTCCTCCATCATATAAGTAAGTATGTCCATATCTTGGAATTCCAGCCTCATCTGTTAATGCATTAATCTCATCGATATTTGCACCATCAAAAATTGGCGTTGCATACTTCTGGTCTAATTTTTGACCTGCCCATCCAAGAACAGTTTCATAAATCTGACCAATGTTCATACGAGAAGGTACCCCTAATGGGTTTAATACGATATCTACTGGTGTACCATCTTCTAAGAATGGCATATCTTCTGCACGTACTATCTTGGCAACGATACCCTTGTTTCCGTGACGACCTGCCATCTTATCTCCTACTTTTAATTTACGTTTCTTAGCAATGTAAATTTTAGCAAGCTTTAAGATTCCAGCTGGTAATTCATCTCCTACAGAAATAGTAAACTTCTCACGACGTAACATACCTTGTAAGTCGTTTACTTTAATCTTATAGTTGTGAATTAATTCACCAACCATTTTGTTTAACTCTTTGTCTGTTGTCCAGTTACCACTTAAGTGTGTATAATCGTCAACAGAGTTTAACATCTTTTGAGTAAATTTCTTACCTTTTGGTAATACTTCTTCTCCTAAGTCGTTAAATATTCCTTGAGAAGTTTTTCCGTTTACTAAGAAGAATAATTTCTCGATTAAACGATCTTTTAATCCTTCAAATTTAGATGTATAAGAAGCTTCTAAAGTAGCAATTGCTTCCTTATCTCTAGCTCTCTTATTCTTATCTTTTACAGCACGTCTAAATAACTTCTTATCAATTACTACTCCTCTTAATGATGGTGAAGCTTTTAAAGATGCATCTTTTACATCTCCTGCTTTATCACCAAAAATAGCACGTAATAATTTTTCTTCTGGTGTTGGATCAGATTCTCCTTTTGGCGTAATCTTACCAATTAAGATATCACCAGGCTTAACCTCTGCTCCAATACGAATCATTCCGTTCTCATCTAAGTCTTTTGTAGCCTCTTCTGATACGTTAGGAATATCATTCGTTAACTCTTCTGCACCTAATTTCGTGTCACGAACATCTAATGAATATTCGTCAATGTGAATAGATGTGAAAATATCTTCTCTTACAACTCTTTCAGAAATTACAATTGCATCCTCGAAGTTATATCCTTTCCAAGGCATAAAGGCTACTTTCATATTTCTTCCTAAAGCTAATTCTCCTTTTTGTGTAGCATATCCTTCACAAAGTACTTGACCTTCTTCAACTCTATCTCCAACTCTTACAATTGGCTTTAAGTTAATGTTAGTACCCTGGTTAGTCTTTCTAAACTTAATTAAGTCGTATGATTTATCATCAGTATCAAAGCTTACTAAACGCTCATCATCTGTTCTATCATACTTAATTGTAATTTTATTAGCATCTACATATTCTACAACTCCTGCTCCTTCAGCATTAATTAAAATACGAGAATCTTTAGCTACTCTACGCTCTAATCCAGTTCCAACAATCGGCGATTCAGGTCTTAATAATGGCACTGCCTGACGCATCATGTTAGATCCCATTAACGCACGGTTTGCATCATCATGTTCTAAGAACGGAATTAATGATGCAGAAATAGAAGCGATTTGGTTAGGAGCAACGTCCATATAGTTAATTGCTTCTGGAGTTTCCACAGGGAAATCTCCTTCTTCACGAGCAATTACTCTATCTGTTCCAAAACTTCCATCATCGTTAATTGGTAAGTTAGATTGCGCAATCTTCATTCCTTCTTCCTCTTCAGCAGATAAATAAATCGGCTCTTCTGGAGCAACTACTCCATTATCTACCTTCTTATACGGAGTTTCAATGAATCCCATATTATTTACCTTAGCAAATACTGCTAAAGAAGAGATAAGACCAATGTTCGGTCCTTCAGGTGTTTCAATCGGACATAAGCGACCATAGTGTGTATAGTGAACATCACGAACCTCGAAACCTGCTCTTTCTCTTGATAAACCACCAGGTCCTAATGCCGATAAACGACGCTTGTGCGTAATCTCTGCTAATGGATTTGTTTGATCCATAAACTGAGATAACTGGTTAGTACCAAAGAATGAATTAATTACTGACGATAAGGTCTTAGCGTTAATTAAGTCAATTGGTGTAAATACCTCGTTATCACGAACATTCATTCTTTCACGAATTGTACGTGCCATACGAGCTAAACCAACTCCAAACTGACCTGCTAATTGCTCACCTACAGTTCTAACACGACGATTAGATAAGTGATCGATATCATCTACTTCAGCCTTTGAATTGATTAACTCAATTAAATACTTAATGATCGTAATGATATCGTTTTTAGTTAATACCTTTTGATCTAAATCTTCATTTAGATTCAATTTAGTATTCATTCTAAAACGTCCTACTTCTCCTAAACTATAACGTTGCTCTGAGAAGAATAGCTTCTCAATAATACCACGTGCAGTTTCCTCATCTGGCGGTTCAGCATTACGTAATTGTCTATATACGTGCTCTACTGCCTCTTTCTCTGAGTTTGTAGGATCTTTTTGTAATGTATTATGAATGATGGCATAATCTGCTTGCAAGTTATCTTCTTTATGTAATAAGATAGTCTTAGCTCCAGCTTCGATTATTTCCTCAATATGTTCCTTTTCTAAAATAGTATCACGGTCGAAGATGATTTCGTTACGTTCAATAGAAACTACTTCTCCTGTATCTTCATCTACGAAATCTTCGTGCCACGTTTTTAATACTCTCGCAGCTAATTTACGCCCTAATACTTTTTTTAATCCAGCTTTTGAAACTTTAATTTCTTCAGCTAAATCAAAAATTTCTAAAATATCTTTATCTCTTTCAAAACCTATGGCTCTGAATAACGTTGTTACTGGTAATTTTTTCTTTCTATCAATGTAGGCATACATTACCTGATTGATATCGGTAGCAAATTCAATCCATGAACCTTTAAAAGGAATAACTCTAGCAGAGTATAACTTGGTTCCGTTTGCGTGGAATGATTGCCCGAAGAATACACCTGGTGAACGGTGTAATTGAGATACAACAACTCTTTCTGCACCATTAATAATGAAGGTACCCGAGTTTGTCATATATGGAATTGTACCTAAGTACACATCTTGAACAATAGTTTCGAAGTCTTCGTGTTCAGGATCGGTACAGTACAATTTTAAACGAGCTTTTAATGGTACACTATACGTTAATCCACGCTCGATACATTCTTGAATGCTATATCTAGGTGGATCTACAAAATAGTCTAAAAACTCTAATACAAATTGGTTACGTGTATCGGTAATTGGAAAGTTATCCATGAAGGTTTTATACAACCCTTCTTCACCTCGCTCTTCCGCTTTTGTTTGTAACTGGAAAAAGTCTTGGAAAGATTTTACCTGAATATCTAAGAAATCAGGATAATCAGCTCCTAAACGAGAAGATGCAAAGTTAATTCTTTCAGTAGTGTTTATCGTTGCCAAAAGAGATACTATTTTTAAATTAAAAATATTTTTTTTGAAACCTACAGGTTCAATATTGCAATTTTAATTGCTATTACTGATTAAAAATCAGTGCCTTATAATCGATTTACAGTTTCTTTGTAAGATACTATAAAATAACGAACGAATATATACACAAAATGGTTTAGGCCTAGAAACCTAAGTTTCTAGTACCTAAACCTTTATTGTTTTTTCCCGATGTTAAACTCGGGATAGTGAGCTTACTTTAATTCTACTTCTGCTCCTGCCTCTTCTAAAGACTTCTTTAATCCTTCAGCTTCGTCTTTAGATACAGCTTCCTTTACTGGTGCTGGTGCGCTATCAACGATTGCTTTAGCTTCTTTTAATCCTAATCCAGTTAATTCTTTAACTAACTTTACAACTGCTAATTTAGATCCTCCAGCTGCTTTTAAGATTACGTCGAATTCAGTCTTTTCTTCAGCTGCATCACCACCACCTGCTGCTGGTCCTGCTACTGCTACAGCTGCTGCTGCAGGCTCAATTCCATACTCATCTTTTAAAATATCTGCTAATTCATTAACTTCTTTTACTGTTAAGTTAACTAATTGTTCTGCGAAATCTTTTAAATCTGCCATTTTGATTTGTTTTTAAAAATTTTTATTATTTAGTTTATTAGTGCGCTTAATTATTTTTCCGATAAGGTCTTTAAGATACCTGATAACTTACCTCCACCTGATTGAAGAGCTGAAACAACATTCTTCGCAGGAGATTGTAATAATGTAATGATATCTCCAATAAGTTCTTCACGAGACTTGATGTTAACAAGAGCGTCTAATTGGTCATCTCCAACATAAACTGCCTCTTCTACATAAGCTCCTTTTAATAAAGGCTTATCAGACTTCTTACGGAATTCTTTAATTACTTTAGCAGGAGCATTTCCAGCCTCAGCAATCATTAATGATGTATTACCTTTTAATACTTCTGGTAACTCACCAAAATCTTTATCAGAAGCTTCCATTGCTTTCTCTAACAATGTATTCTTCACAACAGCCAATTGTACGTTTGCTTTAAAACAAGCTCTACGTAAGTTAGATGTAGTTGTTGCATCTAACCCAGAAATATCTGCTAAATAGATAGTATTAGTATCTGCTAATTGTGCTGTTAAATCTTGAATTACTTGTGATTTTTCTTCTCTAGTCATAATTGAAAAGTTTTAACTGCCTTACGATACAGATTTTACATCTATTGCAACACTTGGACTCATAGTAGAAGACATGAAAATACTTTTAATATAAGTTCCTTTTGCTGCAGTTGGCTTTAATTTAATAAGTGTTTGTAATAACTCATTTGCATTATCTTCAATCTTATTTGCATCAAATGACGCTTTTCCGATTGCTGCATGCACGATACCAGTTTTATCAACTTTAAAGTCGATTTTACCAGCCTTTACTTCAGTTACTGCTTTTGCAACGTCCATAGTTACCGTACCTGTCTTTGGGTTAGGCATTAAACCACGAGGACCTAATACACGTCCTAAAGGACCTAATTTACCCATTACAGACGGCATAGTAATAATAACGTCTACATCTGTCCAACCTCCTTTAATTTTCTGAAGGTATTCATCTAATCCAACATAATCAGCACCTGCTTCTTTAGCTTCTGCTTCTTTATCTGGAGTAACTAATGCTAAAACTTTTACATCTTTACCAGTTCCGTGAGGTAATGTTACAACTCCACGTACCATTTGATTTGCTTTACGTGGATCTACTCCTAAACGTACTGCTAAATCTACCGATGCATCAAATTTTACATTTGTAATTTCTTTGATTAAAGCTGATGCCTCTGTTAAATTGTAAACTTTAGAGCTATCAATTTTAGCACGAGCTTCTTTTTGTTTTTTAGTCAATTTTGCCATGTTCTAAATTGCTTTTAAGTTTACTCTGCAGGAGCATCACCTGTTACTGTTAATCCCATAGAGCGTGCTGTACCAGCGATCATTCTCATTGCAGATTCTACTTTGAAGGCATTCATATCTACCATCTTATCTTCTGCAATTCCACGAATTTGATCCCAAGTAACGCTTGCTACTTTCTTTCTGTTTGGTTCTCCAGAACCTTTCTTAATTTTGGCCGCTTCTAGTAATTGTACTGCAGCTGGTGGTGTTTTTACAACAAACTCGAAAGATTTGTCTGTATAAACAGTAATAACAACTGGTAAAACTTTACCTTGTTTGTCCTGTGTACGAGCATTAAATTGCTTACAGAACTCCATGATGTTAACACCGGCAGCACCTAAAGCGGGTCCAACTGGTGGCGACGGATTCGCAGCACCTCCCCTAACTTGTAGTTTAACTAATTTACTTACTTCTTTTGCCATTGTTTAAAATTTAATAATGTATTTAAAATTGGAAGCTAAAAACACATTTTCTATGGTGTAACAATTAAATTTTCTCTACTTGCATGTAGTTTAACTCTAAAGGTGTCTTTCTACCAAAAATCTTCACCATTACCTCTAGCTTACGTTTCTCTTCATTTACCTTTTCAATGATACCATCAAATCCATTGAATGGCCCATCGATTACTTTAATAGTTTCTCCTACTGCGTAAGGTATTACTACATTTTCGTCTTTTACAGAAAGTTCATCTACTTTACCTAACATTCGATTCACTTCTGCTTTACGCATTGGTACAGGATCACCTCCTTTTGTTTCTCCTAAAAACCCAATAACTCCTGTTACTGCTTTTATTACGTGAGGAACCTCTCCAGCTAAATTAGCTTCTACCATTACGTAACCTGGAAAATAAACACGTTCTCTGTTTATCTTTTTCCCGTTTCTAATTTGAATAACTTTTTCGGTTGGAACAATTACTTGATTCACAAAGTCCGACAAACCATGACGCGCAATTTCTGTCTCAATATAAGTTTTAACTTTATTCTCCTGACCACCAATTGCTCTAACTACATACCACTTCATTACCGAATCAGCCATCATTAAAACATTTTAAAGAAATTATCTAATCCAGTTTGAAAAACTTTATCGATAGCAGCCACTGCCAATGCAAAAACAATTGTAAATGCAGCTACAACCACTGTAGACTTTTGCGCCTCTTCACGAGAAATCCAAGTCATATTAGTATTTAATTCCTCAAAAGAATCCTTGATGTATTGTATAAAGTTATTCATGTTTTTATCCTTTTAACGAGTTGCAGTAAAACAACCACAACTCGCTTTGATTTGCACGGGTTGAGAGACTCGAACTCCCGACACCTGGTTTTGGAGACCAGTGCTCTACCAACTGAGCTAAACCCGTATTTCATTTGAAAGGAGTCTCTCTTTTAAAGAGACTCCTTATAATTTATATTAAACTATAATTAGTCTAAAATTTCAGTTACCTGACCAGCTCCTACTGTTCTACCTCCTTCACGGATAGCGAACTGTAAACCAACGTTTAATGCGATTGGTTGGATTAAGTCTACAGTGATTGTTAAGTTATCACCAGGCATTACCATTTCAACTCCATCAGGTAAACCAATGTTACCAGTTACGTCAGTTGTACGTACGTAGAACTGTGGACGGTAGTTGTTGTGGAATGGAGTGTGACGTCCACCTTCTTCTTTCTTTAAGATATACACCTCAGCTTTAAACTTAGCGTGTGGAGTAATAGAACCTGGCTTACAGATTACCATTCCTCTCTTAATTTGAGTTTTCTCAATACCTCTTAATAAGATACCAGCGTTATCTCCAGCCTCACCTCTATCTAAGATTTGACGGAACATCTCAATTCCAGTTACAGTAGAAGTTAATTTCTCATCTCCCATACCGATAATCTCTACAGGATCTCCAGAGTTGATGATACCAGTTTCGATACGTCCAGTTGCTACTGTACCACGACCAGTAATAGAGAATACATCTTCGATTGGCATTAAGAAATCTTTTTCAGTGTCTCTTGGTGGCTCTTCAATCCAAGTATCAACAGCTTCCATTAATTCTAAAACTGTATCTACCCACTTTTGCTCTCCATTTAAAGCACCTAAAGCAGAACCCATTACAACAGGACCATTATCTCCATCATATTCATAGAAAGATAATAATTCTCTTACTTCCATTTCTACTAACTCTAATAACTCCTCATCGTCAACCATATCAACTTTGTTTAAGAAAACAACGATACGTGGAATTCCAACCTGACGACCTAATAAGATGTGCTCACGAGTTTGTGGCATTGGACCATCTGTAGCAGCTACTACTAAGATAGCACCATCCATTTGCGCAGCTCCAGTTACCATGTTCTTTACATAATCCGCGTGACCAGGACAGTCAACGTGTGCATAGTGACGGTTAGATGTTGCATACTCTACGTGAGAAGAGTTAATTGTAATACCTCTCTCCTTTTCCTCAGGAGCGTTATCAATTTGATCGAAATCTCTTTGCTCAGAAAACCCTGCGTCAGCTAATACTTTAGTAATAGCAGCAGTTAATGTAGTCTTACCGTGATCTACGTGACCGATAGTACCAACGTTTAAGTGTGGCTTCGAACGATCATAAGTTGCTTTTGCCATGATTATTAATTTTAATTCTTAGTTAAATATATTTAGTGTTACTTTAAAACTCGTTGTTTAATAAACTCTAAAAATAGAGCCAACAACGGGATTTGAACCCGTGACCTCATCCCTACCAAGGATGCGCTCTACCAACTGAGCTATGTCGGCAACAAATTTAGAGCGGGAGACCGGGTTCGAACCGGCGACATTCAGCTTGGAAGGCTGACGCTCTACCAACTGAGCTACTCCCGCAATAAAATTTCTAAGATTTTGTGGGGAGAGCAGGATTCGAACCTGCGAAGTCGAAAGACAACGGAGTTACAGTCCGTCCCATTTGGCCGCTCTGGAATCTCCCCTATAAAATCTTATAATATTTTAATGAACTTTTGTCTTCTTAGAGCCGATAGAGGGACTCGAACCCACGACCTGCTGATTACAAATCAGCTGCTCTAGCCAGCTGAGCTATATCGGCTATTGCCATAAAAAAACAATCCGCTATTTCTAACGGACTGCAAATGTAAAAAGTTATTTCGAATTTCTAAAACTTTTTTTAAATATTTTTTCATGTTTTTAGGATACTAAAGAATCTTTCAATTTCTCTTTAGATTTTCTTAACTGTCTTTTTAACGATTCTACCGCTACGCTAACCCCTTCTTCGAAGGTTTTATATTGTTTTTTTACAATAAGTTCATTTCCCGGAATATTAATTTTAACCTCCGTTATTTTATTTTCTTTCTCACTAGTTTTTTGCACTTTTAAAAATACTTCTGCATCTACAATCTTATCATGAAATTTTTCTAGACCTCCAATCTTCTTTTCAATGTAGTCTAATAATTTTTGATCTGCGGTGAAGTTAATTGATTGTGTGAATACCTTCATAATTTTACAATTTTTAGGTCGACTCTCTAGGATGAGCCTTGTTATACACTTTTTTAATTTGCTCCAAGCTACTATGTGTGTAAACTTGAGTTGAGGCTAAACTTGAATGCCCTAGTAATTCTTTAACCGTGTTTAGAGATGCTCCACTGTTCAATAAATGAGTCGCGAATGTATGTCGCAACATGTGCGGACTTTTTTTTACCTTCGTTGAAGCCCTACTAAAGTACGAATTTATTATTCTGTAAACAAGAGTTTCATAGAGTTTATTTCCTCTTTCTGTAACTAGCAACTCTTCTGTATCGGTATCTATTTGTCTTTTAAGCTTTAAGTACTTCTGAAGTGTTTCTATAACCAAATCTAATAACACCACATATCGCTCTTTATTTCTTTTTCCGTAAACCTTAAGTGTCTTATCATTAAAGTTTATATCACCTTCTTTAATTTGAATTAACTCTGCTCTTCGAATCCCTGTAGTATACAACAACTCTACTATCAATTTATTCCTTACTCCTACAAATTCATCTTCTTGAGCAATCTCTTCAAAAACCTTTAATACTTCTTCTTCTGAAAAAGGTAACTGTACTTTTTCTTGTACTTTTAATGACTTATGACTCGCCAATGGATTCACCTCTATTTCTCCTATTTTCAGTAAAAACTTATAAAAAGACTTTAATGAACTCACCTTTCTATTAATAGATCTATTGGTAATATTTAAATTTACCAATGATACAATCCAGTTTCTAATTTGATTATAGTGTAGTTCTTCTATATTTTCTTGTTCAAACTCTTCGACACTAAACTTCTGAAACGCTAATAAATCGGCTTCATATGCTTTTACAGTATGAATCGAATATTTTTTTTCTAATTGTAAGTAATCTATAAAAGAATCAATCAACATAGATTTAAGTGTTTTTTTTCAAAAATAAAGTTTTAAAAACAAAAAACCTGTATTGAAACAATACAGGTTTTATTCTTTATAAGGTTATTTGATTAACCTAATTCTTCTTGAGTTCTTAATCTTTGAACGTAAGATGCTTTAATTTTTTGAGCTCTTTTCGCTACAGAAGGCTTTGTAAACTGCTTTCTACCACGTAATTCTCTCATGATCTTAACGTTAGAATATTTACGTTTATAACGTTTTAATGCTCTATCGATATTCTCTCCTTCTTTTACCGGAATGATTAACATGTGTTTGCACCTCCTTTCACTGTAGTCTTATATCTTTATGTAACTATAAGTTACTAGTTGTTTTAATTTTCGGACTGCAAAGATACAGAGAGTTTTCGAATTAGCAAGATTTAGTTGAAATTATTTTGGCGCCCAAACAGAATAACTTTTCGGCGGTACTTGTATTTTCACCCAACGTCCACCTTGAGTTACAGGCTCCCAATTAGAATGCCCTGTATAATCCTTAATACGTGTATTAGACCAATTCGTTTCTACCCAACGCTCTTGCCAGTGATCGGCATTATTTATATATACCACTAAACCTGCATTGTTATTCCCATTTCTTTTCGCTACATACTCATCATTATCTGTATATAATATATTGGTACTTCCTCCTGCTAAGTTGTTATGTATCCATATTAAATTATTTAATCTCTCCTTATTCAACCATTCTTCATAATCTCTGTAAAAAATTGTAGGATATCCTTCATGTGTTAATATATAAGCATAGGCTAACATTTTACCATGGTATATTTCATTTGTATCATGGTTTGTTACAAAAGTTACCGCTCTCATAGCACTTCTTTTCCATAACATATCATCATTTAATCTATTTAAGTTATTCCCATCAAATGCATCTTTCATTCTATAGTAACAAGCAAAGTCAAAAGCACTCGCTTCAGCCTGACCAGACCACCAATCTAATGTACCTGCATTTCCATCCCAATATTCTCCTACGGTAAATCCACCTACTTCATTTTTCCAATCTTTCACTACCCATGGTTCAAAACCTTTTACATAATCGAAACGCCATCCATCAAACCCTATTACATTTTTATAATACTTTGCTACAGACTCTGAGTTCTTCCATAATTCATTCTGAACTCTTACCTGGTGGTGGCATAAATCCGGGAATCCTCCAAATACTCCTGTATCACTTGCATGATTATGGTTAGGATGAAAATCATTATAATCTCTTGTAAACTTTCCTGAAAGTGGTGTAAACTTCGTCCAATAATTCTGATTACTCACTGGATTAAACTCACTAGCTCCTCCACTATTATGATTAATTACTATATCTGCAATTACACTTAGTTGTGCATTATGCGCTTCAGTAATTAACCCTTTTAACTCGTCTTCTGATCCAAAGCGAGTTTCTACACTCCCCATTTGGTTATATTTTCCGAAATCAAAATAATCAAACGGGTCATATCCCATAGACAATGCTCCATTTTGTGCTTTTGTAGCGGGAGGTAGCCAAATGGCATCAATACCTGCATCACTCCAATCTTGTACCTTACCTTTTACAGTATCCCACCAAGTACCTCCAGCAGGAACATCCCAATAAAAGGCCTGCATCATAACTCCAGAACCTATTGGTTTTAATCCTGCTCTTGCAGATTGAACATTGTTTTTCTCTTTTGCTGATTCTACTTTTAACTGTTCTTCTATTTGGTTCTCATTCGAACAACTTAAAAAAACAGCTACCATTGGTAAGACATACCAACTCTTTTTTAGAAGGGATCTCATCTTTATTTGTTTTAAAATTTCTTGAAATTAACAAGAGAAAACGAAACCACGAAATCGATATAGAGACGAAATCGTTTTCGTGTTGAAAACTTATTAATATTTCAACAACAATCAACTAAAAAAATGCAATTCACAAAAAAACCACTCAATTATTGAGTGGTTTTTACTTTATATAATTTCTTAAAAAATTAAGTAGCTGGTTTATATTCTTTCTTGTCGATTACCATTTTTGCGATGCAGAAACGCATTTTCGCAAAAGCTAATCAAGAAAGCTTAGGTAGCTGGCTTGTACTCTTTCTTGTCGATTACCATTTTTGCGATGCGGAAACGTATTTTCGCAAAAAGCTAATCCAGAAAGCTTAAGTAGCTGGCTTATATTCTTTCTTGTCGATTACCATTTTTGCGATAATTTCTTTCAGGATTTCAGAAGTTCCTCCACCAATAGGTCCTAATCGGCTATCACGTAACAATCGAGCCATTGGATATTCTTCCATATATCCATAACCTCCTAATAACTGCAATGCATCATAAATTACCTCATCTGCCATTTTAGTAGAAAGTAATTTACTCATACTTGCTTCTTTTACTACATATTGTCCGTCATTTAAACGTTTTGTAATAGAATAGTTGTATTCTCTACACATATCTACTCTACTTGCCATTTCAGCAACTTTATGACGTAAAGCTTGGAATTTATCTAATGTCTTGCCAAAAGCCTCTCTTTCACTCATATATTGCAACACGTAGTCTACCGCATATTCAGCTCTAGCATGAGCATTTACTCCCATAACTAATCTTTCTAATGCAAAGTGTTGCATGATATATGGAAAGCCTTTTCCTTCTTCTCCCATTAAATTTTCTGCTGGGATTTCAACATTGTCAAATGCAATCTCCGCAGTATCTGAAGCTCTCCAACCTAATTTATCCAATTTTGTTGAAGAAATTCCAGGAGTATCTCTATCAACAATAAAAATACTCATCCCTCTATGTTTATCTTCTGGGTTTGTTTTAGCTGCTACCACTAAATAATCTGAATATACTCCGTTAGTGATAAAAGTTTTAGAACCATTAAGTACGTATGTATCTCCTTTATTAATCGCGGTAGTTCGCATACCTGCCACATCACTTCCTCCAAAAGGCTCTGTAATACATAAACAACCTATTTTTTCTCCTTCGATACTTGGTACTAAGTATTCTTTTTTTATTCTTTCATCTCCTTCCTTATTCACATGAGTCATTGCTAAATATGCATGAGCCCACATGTTAGCGGCAAAACCACCAGAATTAATTTTTTGTAATTCCTCTAAGAAGATTACGGTATAGAATAAATCTAAATTTAATCCTCCATATTCCTCTGGCTGATTTAATCCGAAATACCCCATTTCTCCAAACTTCTTCCAAATGAAACGCTCTACAGTTCCATCTTTTTCCCACTTTTCAATATGTGGAACTACTTCTTTCTGCAAAAAATCTCTAAAACTATCACGAAAAGCTTCATGCTCCTCCGTAAAGTACATATTATTCATCGGTTTGTTTTGAATTTGTTGTTGTTTGTTATTTGGCTTCCAAATATAAGATTATTCTGTTGTATTTTTCTAATGGAAAATCTTTAATATTTCTTAATTCTGAGATATCTTGAAGTTCAGCAACCTCATCTCGATACTCAAAAATCATTTTACATAGTTCGTAATCTATTTCAGGAATTCTTAAAACTTCTTTAAATGTAGCTGTGTTAATATTGATTTTTTTAATCGCTTCAACCTCCTTGGCTTCTTCTATAACAACTACTCTTTCTAATCTTTTTATATCTTTTGACGCTGTCCTCTTCTTTTCTCTTTGTAAACGCTTATTCTTCTTTATAACCCAATCTGGAAACTTAAAATAAGGGACAATTACAGCTAATAGACTATCCGAAATTTTTGTCACTATCTGAAATTCCTTTGCAGAGTTTACATATTGATTCTTCTTTCTAAATGCATGTAGCCTATCAATTTCTTCTAAAGACATACCTAACTTATATCCTTTGAAATCTGAAATAAAGTTTGGATTAAAAGGATATATCTTAGGTTTTCTTCGTTCAATCTCTAGTAATTTTAAACTATCAATTTCCTCACGAAAAGCGAGAAGTTCTTCTGATTCTTCTATCATATCATTTACCGTGCTATTAGCAGTATACCAATAACCGCATTGTAATATGACTACAATTAAAAGCAAAAAGAAAATCCCATTTCTTTGGCGTTTGTTATACCAGAAATGGGATTTAAATATTTTCATGTTATCTTTCCTTAGCTTTTTATAGCCTCAAGATAACGTTTTAATTGCTTTTTAACAACTGGCATTAAGAAATACAATCCAATCATATTAGGGAATACCATTGCAAAAATCATTGCATCTGAGAATGCCCAAATAGAATTCATACTTGCTGCTGCTCCAATTACAACAAAAGTTAAAAATAATAGCTTATAAGTTAAATCTGCTTTTTTGCCTCTACCGAATAAGAATTTCCAAGATTGTAATCCGTAATAAGACCAAGAAATCATTGTAGAAACCGCAAACAATACTACCGCAATTGTTAAGAACACATTTGAATAAGGAATGTACTGTGCAAATGCTTTTGATGTAATTCCTGCTCCTTCATACGCTACACCATCAATAAATACAGACCCTGATCCGTCTCCTCCATATTCAAATGCTCCTCCGAAGTTAAAAATGATAATTACTAAAGCTGTCATAGTACAAATTAATACTGTATCAATAAAAGGCTCTAATAATGCTACTAAACCTTCAGAAGCTGAATATTTTGTTTTTACAGCAGAGTGTGCAATAGAAGCTGAACCTGCTCCTGCTTCGTTAGAAAACGCCGCTCTTTTAAATCCAACTAATAATACTCCTATAATTCCTCCAACTCCAATTGCAGTTGGATTAAATGCTTCACTAATAATTAATCCGATAGCATCATCAACTAGAGAGAAATTAGCTCCCAAAATATAAATACATGCTAATAAGTACATCAATGCCATAAATGGAACCACCTTTTCAGTTACCGTAGCAATCCTTTTGATACCTCCAATAATGATAATTCCAACTACTATTGCTAAGACAACACCAATCATTGCTCCAGCTCCAGCACTTTCTAAGCCTAACAATTCTTTAATTACAATAGTTGCTTGGTTAGACTGTGCAGCATTACCACCTCCAAAAGATCCTCCAATACAGAAAATCGCAAAAAACACTGCTGCAATTTTACCTAACATTTCAAATCCTCTTTCTTTTAATCCTTTAGATAAGTAGTACATTGGCCCTCCGTACACAGTTCCATCTTCTCCCACATCTCTATACTGAACTCCTAAAGTACATTCAACAAATTTTGTTGACATACCTAATAAACCACAAACAATCATCCAAAAAGTTGCTCCTGGCCCTCCTAAAGCAATTGCTAAAGCAACTCCTGCAATGTTCCCGTTTCCTACGGTTCCTGAAACTGCTGTTGCCAATGCTTGGAAGTGAGATACTTCTCCTTCTTGACTTTCATCTCTAATTGTTTCTATTGAATCTCCACCCGGAGTAACATCTCCATAAGCTGGTTCAACTACTGCATGATCTACGTCATCATACTTTCCTCTTACTACATTTATAGCTGTAAAAAAGTGACGTACATTAGGAAACCCGAAGTATATGGTAAAAAAAGCGGCACTCGCTACTAATAAAATTAATACGAATGGAGTTCCGAAAACTGGAAAGAAAATCACATTACTAAAGAAATCTGAAATCGGTTTAAATGCTTCATCAATTTGTTGATCTAAACCTTTTTCTTGCGCGAAGGTTAACATCGGTGCTATTAAAAATAACAACGTTAGAAGTCTTTTCTTCATGATATTTGTGTTAGTTTTTTGAATTAGTAGCCCGCAATATCTTAAAAAAATGCACTTTCGACAAGTTTTCGTTGTTAAATATAAATTTTAGTCCAACTTTTCTTTAAATCTTTGTAAATCTTCTTTAAATGTTTTTGGATGTAAATCCAACACCTCGTTTGTTTTGGTTAGATCAAACCCCGTTTTTGCTGGTCTTTTAGCTCTTTGACTTAATATCTTAGAAGAAATTGGTTTTAGCAAACTTTTGTCTAAACCAAAGGTTTCTGCTATCTGTTCTGCAATCTCAAATACACTTAATAGCTGGTTTGACGAGACATTAAAAATACCTGTTGTCTTTTTATCTAAAACTAATTTACACGCCAATGCTAAATCCTCTACATAGGTTGGCATTCGATATTGATCATCAACTATAGTAAGTTCTTTTCCTTCTTCCAAGGAACTTTTAACCCATAATACAATATTACTTCGAGACATATCATATACCTTTCCGTAGACTAAAATGGTTCTGAGAATTGTATAATCTATACTTGAAACTGTTAAAACTTCTTCAGATTTCAATTTAGAAACTCCATAATGACTTAGCGGATTGGTTACATCTGTTTCTTTATAGGGACCATTTTCTCCATCAAAAATAAAATCGGTAGATAAATGAATTAAGTGTGTACTATATTTTTTAGAGTGTTCTTTTAAGTATTTAACAACTTCAATATTCAGTTTATCACAGGCTTCTTTGTTATCCTCGCAAAAATCAACGTTCGTCATTGCTGCCGTATTTACAATCACATCAGGTTTAAATCTGTGTAACTCTGACAACAACTTTTCTTTTTCAGTAATATCTATAGAAATGTATTCAAAATCATCTCTTCCACTTCGGTTTTCGCCTCTTGAGACTCCTATTACCTCATACTTACCTTTCTCTTGCAATAGTAGATTCACCAAGGTTTGTCCCAACAAACCATTGCTTCCTGTAATAAGTACTTTTTTCATTAAAATAACTCTCTTAATTTCATGATTTGCTCAGGACGGCCAAGCACAATTAAATTTGATCCTGCTTCTAGCTTCAATGATGCTTCAGGATTTATGATATATTCTTTTTCTGGTGTTCTATATCCAATAACTGTACATCCAGTCTTTTTTCGCAGGTCTAAATCTAAAATAGTCCTATCTACATATTTAGAAGGTAAATCATCAATAGCCACTTCTTCTAAATTTGCGGTAGTATCTCCTTCAATAGTTAATCTATCTACAAACTCAATTACATCTGGAGTTATTACTAAAGTAGCCATATGTGCTCCACCTAATTTATCAGGCATAATTACATTATCTGCTCCAGCGATTTTCAATTTACTATAAGAAGTTTCTTTAGATGCTCTACTTATTATTTTACACTTTTTATTTAATTGGTTTGCTGTTAATACTACAAATAAGTTATCAGCATCTGATGGCAATGCTGTAATTAAATAATTTGCATTTAATATACCTGCTTTTATTAAAGTTTCGTCTGTAGTAGCATCACCTTCAATATTTAATATCCCTTCAGCATCTAGCCTTTTTATAAGCTCTTTATCCTTTTCAACTACTACAAAATCTTTCTTATAGCTTTTCAATTTTGCAATTGCCTGTCTACCATTTCTACCATAACCACAAACAATGGTATGTCCGTTTAACTTGTCTATCATCCTTTGCACTTTTTTTATTTTTAATTGCTGAAAAAACTGACCACTTATTAAGTATTCTGAAAATGACGATACCGCATATCCGAAGATAAATAGACTAGATAATATTAAGCCTATTGTAAAAACCTTTTCTCCTGTTCCGAACGGATGTACTTCACCAAAACCAATTGTTGTAATAGTGATAACCGTCATATAAAGTGCATCAATAAATGAATAATCAAATAATAATGCATATCCAGAAACCCCAATTAGTAAAACTAATGAAGAAAAGAAAATAGCTTTATATAATCTTGATTGAAAAACTTTATTCATTATAAATCAAAAACAGAAGTTCTTTTGGTATAAATCATATCTTTTAATCGTAACAAAAAGGCCAATGTTAAATACAACCCAAAAGATAAGCCTACAGTTACAAACGATATATAAATAAAAAACAAACGCACATTGGTAGCTCTCATCCCTAATCGATCTGCAAATCGTGATGACACATTGAATCCATTGCGTTCAAAAAAATGACGAACTGATTGAATAAAATTCATAAATAATCCTCCTTTTAAATGCAAGATACTATTTTTGATTGAGTTCTTTATATCTTCTATAAAAATACATTTGGTTTTGGTAACTTTGCATCTTTCTGTAAAATACTGGCCTTGAAAGAACAAGAATATATTGAAGTTTACGGAGCACGCGCTCATAACTTAAAAAACATAGATATTAAGATTCCTCGTGAGAAACTGGTTGTAATTACTGGTTTAAGCGGAAGCGGAAAATCTTCTTTGGCATTTGACACCATTTATGCCGAAGGACAACGTCGTTATATTGAAACTTTTTCTGCATATGCACGTCAATTTTTAGGTGGATTAGAACGTCCAGATGTCGATAAAATTGATGGACTTTCACCTGTAATATCTATTGAACAAAAGACAACCAACAAGAGTCCTCGTTCAACAGTGGGAACCATTACCGAAATATATGACTTCTTACGTCTTTTATATTCTCGAGCTTCAGACGCCTACTCATATAACACAGGAGAAAAAATGGTGAGTTATTCTGACGAACAAATCAAAGATTTAATTTTAAAAGATTTTGATGGAAAACGTATTGCTGTTTTAGCTCCATTGATTAAATCGAGAAAAGGGCATTATCGTGAACTTTTCGAACAAATTTCTAAACAAGGTTTTTTACGTGTTCGTGTTGATGGAGAGATTCGAGAGATTGAAAAAGGCATGAAACTAGATCGTTATAAAACCCACGATATCGAAGTAGTTATTGATCGACTAGTTGTAAATGATTCCGCAGAAAAAAGATTAGAAGAAACCATTAAAACAGCACTATATACTGGTGATAATATTTTAATGGTAATTGATGTTGATGATGAAAAACCACGTTATTTCAGTAGAGAGTTGATGTGCCCAACTACTGGAATCGCCTATCCAAATCCAGAACCTAATACTTTTTCATTCAACTCTCCAAAAGGAGCTTGTAGCACTTGCAATGGATTAGGTATTACCAATGAAGTAAACTTTAAAAAGATTATTCCTGACGAAAGTATTTCTATTAAAAAAGGAGGAATCATTCCTTTAGGAGAACAAAAGAATAGTTGGATTTTCAAACAACTGCAAACCATTGCAGATAGACATAATTTTAAATTAACAGATCCTATTAGTAAAATTTCTAAAGAAGCCATGGATATTATTTTACATGGTGGTAAGGAAAAATTTTCTATAGAATCTAAAAATTTAGGGGTTACTCGCAACTATGAAATAGACTTTGAAGGAATTATAGCCTTTATAGAAAGTCAATATAAAAATTCCGATAGTTCTTCTATTAAAAGATGGGCTAAAGGTTTTATGGATGAAGTTTCTTGTAGTACTTGTGAAGGAAATCGTTTAAAGAAAGAAGCACTACATTTTAAAATCATTGATAAAAACATCAGTGAATTAGCTAAAATGGATGTTACCGAATTGGCTAGTTGGTTTGAAAATATTGAGCAACACCTTTCTGAAAAGCAATTAAAAATAGCTTCAGAAATCTTAAAAGAAATCCGAACGCGAATTCAATTTTTATTAGACGTTGGTTTGGATTATTTAACCCTCGATAGAACTTCTAAATCTTTATCTGGTGGTGAAGCCCAACGTATTCGTTTAGCAACACAAATTGGTTCTCAGCTAGTAGGAGTTTTATATATTTTAGATGAACCTAGTATCGGTTTACACCAAAGAGATAATCAAAAATTAATAGATTCTTTAATCAAACTTCGAGATGTTGGAAATTCTGTTTTAGTAGTAGAACATGATGAAGACATGATTAAACATGCCGATTTTGTTTTAGATATTGGTCCGGGTGCAGGTAGACATGGTGGAGAAATTGTAAGTGAAGGTAATTTTGAAGAATTAAAAAATCACGATACACTTACAGCTGATTATCTTTCAAAAAGAAAAGAAATCGAAGTTCCTAAGGAACGTAGAGAAGGTAATGGAAATGTGATTAAGCTTTCTGGCGCATCTGGAAATAACTTGAAAAATGTTTCTGTTGAATTTCCTTTAGGTAAAATGATTTGTGTAACAGGAGTTTCTGGTAGTGGAAAGTCTACCTTAATTAATGAAACCCTCTACCCTATCTTAAATGCGCATATATATAGAGGTGTTAAAAAACCAATGCCTTATAAAAAAATTGAAGGTTTAGAACATATTGATAAAGTCATTGACATAGATCAATCTCCTATTGGACGTACGCCTCGATCTAACCCGGCTACCTATACAGGAGTATTTAGTGAAATTAGAAGTTTGTTTGCAAAAACTCCGGAAGCGGCTATTCGTGGTTATAAACCAGGAAGGTTTAGTTTTAATGTAAAAGGAGGACGTTGTGAAACTTGTCAAGGAGGTGGAGTTCGTGTGATTGAAATGAACTTTTTACCAGATGTACATGTAGAGTGTGAAACTTGTCAAGGGAAACGTTTTAATAGAGAAACTTTAGAAATTCGTTATAAAGGAAAATCTATTTCGGATGTGTTAAACATGACCATTAATGAAGCTACTGAATTTTTTGAGCATATTCCAAAAATTTACAGAAAACTAAAGACTATTAAAGATGTTGGACTAGGATACATTACTCTTGGACAACAATCTACGACGCTTTCTGGTGGCGAAGCACAACGTATTAAACTAGCATCTGAACTATCAAAAAAAGATACTGGTAATACTTTCTATATTTTAGATGAACCTACTACAGGATTACATTTTGAAGATATTAGAGTATTAATGGAGGTATTAAATAAGTTAGCTGATAAAGGAAATACAGTGCTTATTATTGAACATAATTTAGATGTAATCAAACTAGCAGACTATATTATTGATGTAGGTATGGAAGGTGGTAAAGGTGGTGGTAAAATTTTAACCAAAGGTACCCCTGAACAAGTTGCCAAACATAAAACGAGCTACACTGCCAAGTTTTTAAAAAGAGAACTAGGCAAGTAACCATAAAAAGAAAAGAGGTTTTACAAAAAGTAAAACCTCTTTTTTTATCTTAAAACTAGAAATATCTTATTCTAACTTTTCTAGTAATTCCTTCGCTTCTTTTTGCTTATAATCTGATTTAGCTATTAATGTATTTAACTCTTTCTTTGCTTTTTCTGTTTCTTTAGACTTCACAAATAACAAAGCTTTATACCAATATCCTTTAGGAGCATCTAACAAATCACTATTGATTAAACTATTTAATGTTGTTTCAGCTTCTTTATACTTATTCAACTCCATTAAAGCAATGGCTTTATACACATAATAATTTCCATCCTTTAACTCTGGTGATGAAACCTTATTTAAAACTGACAAAGCTTCTTCGTACTTCTTCTCTTTAAAATAGCTTTCAGCGGCTACTAAATCTTGTTTATCTGTTGTCTCGCTTCTATCTACAAACGAAGGCAACTCATTCATCATAATGTAATCAGAATAATAATTTGTAGAATCTGATCCGTTATACAAATTAAGGGTAAGAAGCAATAGTACCGCCGCAGCAATTCCAGAAATATAAAATACTCTTCTTTTTTTAACTTTATTTTCCTTCTTATAAATATCATTAACCTCAGAAAATGTTTTCTTCATTCTTACTCCTTCCTCAGAACGAAATAATTGTGTATACTCTTCTATTTCTTTCGTTTGCAAATTTTCTATAAAACTCCAACTTTCCTCATTTAAAGATTCGAACAGTTGCTTCTCTATAATAAATTGTTCCTTAAATACTTCATCAATATCTAATCTTTTCAAAAATTGATTTCTTTCTTCATCAGAAAGTTCACTTCTTAAAAAACGTTCTATTAATATGTCATCTTCTAAGCCCATGCCTCTCTTAATGAATTATATCTTTTATCTGCTTTAATAATCTCTGTTAACTTTTTTTTACATTTAAATACTCGTTGCCTTACTACAGTTTCAGAATTATACTCTGTAGCAGCGACAATTTCTGCATAAGAGGTTTTAGCAAAAAACATAAACAAAATTTGTCTACAGTTTTCAGAAATTTCTTTCATTTTTTCTATAAACAACTCTTGTCTTTTTTGTTCTACCAATGCCAGTGAATTTTCTCTATCTTCATTAGCTAGTTCAACAATTTCGCTATTTGTTACCCTATTTTTATGCTTATTTAATTCTCTCCTCCATAAATTTTTACATACCGTAAACAAATATCCATCAAAACTTGTTGTAATTGTAAACTTTTCTTTTTTATAACGCATACTGATTTGCAATAAGGCCTTTTGAAAAATATCCTCAGCATCTTCCATATTCCCATTATTTTTTAACACAAAGCTTTTCACCTTTGGAAGGTTGTTTTTGTAAATAGTAAGCAATACCCTTTTATCTTCTTCTACCAGCGCTTTTAAAAAAAAAATATCTTTCATTATTCTTAGTTAACACACAAAAATAAAGTTTTTATATTTTTGCGCGGGTAACATTTAAAAAAATGTTGAATAAAGAAGAAGAAGAAAACAAAATGAAAACAAAATGAAAAAATTATTTTTATTAGGCTTGTTAGCCTTAGCTTTTATTGTAAGCTGTCAAACAAACGAAGAAGTAGTTCCTAATCAGAAAACAGAAACAACTTCAACATCTAATGTAAAACAAAGTACAATTTCGGGAGTTAGTGATTCTGACCTTGATCCAACTACTCATGATGATGTTGGATTAGAAAATAACGGGTCAAACAACCAAAGTGTTGTATGGAAATACACCTTAATTAAAATATCATTTCCATCATATACAACAGAACAACAAAAAGCGGAAATTCGATCGCATTTCTCGATATACCCTCGAATTTTAAAAGGTTGGGAGCTGTTTTACTCTGAAAAATGTACTACAAGACCTAATTTAGAGTTTTGGACTTTAAGAATTGAACAGGCAAACTATGTTGATGCAACTACTAACGATCCTGTTCAAGCCATGGAAGACTTCATTAAGATAAGGATTGGTCCTGCTGGAGGTGGAAATGGTACAGATCCAGATGAGGTAGAGTGTACCGAAGTGGATTCTAAAACCAAACAAATAGAATGTATATAACATTGGTAATTGAATGATTCGACTTATTTCTATTATTCTTTTTTTATTTATCGGAGTAAATACTTCTGTAAATAGCCAAGAGTGTCTTAATACTTTTTTAAAAAAGTATCAAGACACTCCTGTTATAGCTTCTTCTAAAGTAGATTCCTTACTTACCGCTTGTAATGATAGTATAAAAACACAAATTAGAATTGCCGATTATTTTTCTATTTACTATAGAAAAAAGAGAAAAAATGATTTGGCTATTAAATATGCCCAAACCGAAGTTAATTTTTATAAGAAGCTAGGTCTTAAAAACTATGGATATGAAAATGTAGTTTATAACTTGGGTAAATTTTATTATTACAACAAAGAGTATGACAAAGCGATCGCACTCTTTGACGAGGTAATTCAATTAGACATTTCTCCATTAAAATCTAAGGTCTCTTTAATACAAATTGGAAGGTGTTATCGAGATAAAGGAGATTATTTTATAGCAAAAAGTTATTTTACCAAAGCCTTAAACACCCTTTCTTTAACCAACTCTACAATATACATATACAACTCTTTTATTTATTTAGTTAACATTAACAATCAGATAGACACAGAAGAATCTACGTTATCCAATATACTTCTACTAAATAAACTTGAACATTTACTTGAGGAAAACAAGAGCATTCAAACTTCAAAAAGATATTATAGATTAAACTTTAACAGAGGAAATGTATTTTCCAATTTATTAAGATTAAATTATAAATCTGACTCTTTAAAAACAACCTATTTTAATAAAAGTAAGTTATTCTTTGAAAAAGCTCTGGAATACGCAAAAAAAACTAATGATTCAAGTAATATATCCTTGATAAACATCAATTTGGGAGAAATTTATAGCAATTATGAAAAAGACAGTGCTTTGTACTATCATAAACAAAGTCTTAAGTTCAATAATGGTAGTAGCTATAATAAAGCATTAAGCTATAACAACATTGCTTTTTATTATTTAAAAAGTAATCCTAATCTGGCTTTAGAATATATTGAAAAGGCTATTAATGTCAATTTTTCAGTAAATGAGGATAAAAAAAACTTTATTCCTTCTGACAAGCAATTGTTCTTAACAAAGTATAAAAGTCAAACGATTTTACAATTGACAACCAAAGCTGAAGTTTTAATTTCTCTATTTCAAAAAACGCAAAACAAGGACTATCTAAAAAATGCCATCGAGACCATAAAAATCATTGATCGACTTATTGACATATCCATTCAAAGTAACTATGATTTAAACACTAAGTTTTTATGGCGGAATGAAGCTTCGAAAGCCTATATACATGGTGCTAAAGCTGCTCACCTCTTAGGTGACCTAAACAATATGTTTTATTTTACCGAAAAAAACAGAGCTGTTTTATTAACTGAAAGTCTTCAACAAAACACCAATCAAACTAGTCTTCCAAAAAGAACCTCTAAAAAATTAGAAATTTTTTATAAAAATATTTTCGAACTAGAAGACTCGATTAAACAAAATACAGCTCAATATTCTAAATTAAACGATTCATTATTCAAGATAAAAAAGGAATATCAAACTTTTACTGATTCCATAAAAGAACATCATCCTGCAGTTTTTAATAACAAAGCTAAAATTGTATCATTAGACCAGCTTAAACCAAAACTAAACAATCAATCTGTAATTGTTTCTTACATTTTAAATAAAGAAAATCTCAAAGATGATACTTTGTTCGGTTTGATTATCTCTAAAAATAAGAATATCAGTTTTGAAATAAAGAATATAGATACTTTTAAAAGTACACTTAATAAGTATAAAAAACTTATAACCGTTCCTTTAAAAACGAAAAATGAATTTGATACTTTTAAAAGAGTATCTTATAACTTGTATAATCAACTTTTTCCTACAAATGAGATAAAGAAGTTAATTGAAAACAAAGATCTTACCATTATACCTGATATTAGTTTTGAAAACATTCCTTTTGAAGCACTAAATACAGATACATCTAATCTTAAATTTTTAATTGAACATACTGATATTAGTTATGCGTATTCAATTTCTTTCTTAGAGTTTAATAATACTATTGAACGACGTACGAATAACGATCTTACACTTTTTGCTCCTATCAATTTTAATTCTTCAAAAGTATCTTCGTTAGCATATACTAAAGATGAAATCAAAAATATCGGTAACATTGTTAGCGGAAACTCTTTTGAATATGACGAAGCTTCTAAGTATAATTTTTTAAACAAAAGTTCTGATTCTAAAATTATCCATCTTGCTACACATGCCGATGCAAGTAGTAATCCAGTTATTTATTTTTCAGATTCTATTCTTCCACTTAGAAGAATATATACTTATAAAAACAATGCAGATTTAGTTATACTTAGTGCATGTGAAACCAATCTGGGAGAAATAAAAAAAGGAGAAGGAACATTGAGTTTAGCTAGAGCGTTTTTTAATGCTGGAGCAAATTCAGTTATTTCCACCTTATGGAAGGTTAATGATGGGAGTACTTCGGAAATAATGAATAACTTCTATGAAAACTTAAGAAATCATCAATCTAAAAACGAAGCTTTAAACAACGCTAAAAGAAATTATTTAAAAAATCATTCTTTAGCCGAAAAATCTCCTTATTACTGGGCTTCCTTTGTACTAATTGGAGATACCAAACCTGTATTTAATAATTATACCTGGAGGTATATAGGTATAATATTGATAATTCTTCTATTGTTTTTTTCTTTTTATTTAAGAAAAGACAATAAGTAGTACTTAAAAAATAATGCACTCTCATTTTTTATTCGTTTTTTTGTCTCCTAAAAAATTTGATAAATTTATTTAGGTAACATTTTTAAAAATATTGAACAAAGAAGAAGAGAAATAATTTAATATTTAAAATTTTATGAAACATTTAAACCTACTACACAAAACCCTATTGTTTATTTTTGCTTTTGTTGCATTTAGCTTTACTACAAAGAATAATGCAACAACTACAGTAAACGAGCCTTATCGAGAATTAGTTGTAATTACGTTTGATCCAGAATTGACTTTAGACGAAATTACTACAATTCGCGAAAACTTTAAAAACAGTTTAGATTCTCAAATTGATTTTCAATATATAGCTCATCCCCATGGTAACAAAGAATCTTGGTTGTTATCTGATTCAGGCTTTGATCCTAAAGGGGACAACAAAACCGCACAAGAAGACAGTGATGAAGACCTAGACAAACCTAAATCTTTTACCACTATTAATTATACTCCATTATATACCAATACTAATGTTGTGCAGATTATGATTTTTCAAAACGCAAGCATTGATGATTGGTTAAGTTCTCTTACAGTTAATGATTCTGGAAAGAATTCTGTAAAAATTAACGAACGTTAATCATTCATAACACAAAAAAAATATTACCCCTTTTATTTTGGCTATTCATTTTTTTAGTGAATAGCCAAAACTTGTTAGCTCAAAATACGCTTACTCAAAAACAAGTTGATAGCATATTAACTTATTCATCAAAAAAAAACAAGCTCAAAACCTTAAAAAACTACATTAATAGTCTCATTAGACAACGTGACTATCCCAGAGCCTTAAAATATGCTAAAATAGATTTAAACCTAAACAAAGATTCTATAGATAAAAAACATATAGTTTCACTTTATAAAATCGGATATATTTTATCTAAAACAGATTCTCTTCCTCAAGCTATAGAATATTATAAGAAGCTTGTTGAACATCCAGCTGTTTATCCAAAAAAAACTGGGCAAGCTTATTGTGGAATCGGTCTTATATATAGAGAGTTAGGGTTATATGAAGAATCTATAAACTACTACCAGAAAGGCATTAAAAAACTAGAAGGGGAAGGTTTATATAAAACATTATTCACTAGGTATATAAACTATTCCATTGTTCTCAAATACCTCGGCACAAAACAACATCTAGCCACGGCTTTAGAAGTTTTAAAAAAAGCTGAAAAAATATTAGAGGAAAAAAACTTCAAAAGTAACGCTAAGTTTTCTTTATATAATCAAATAGCCTTGACTTATACTAATGATTCTGCTTATAATTTTTTAAATGCTAAAACATATTTACTTAAAAATATTACTACTCCAGACTCGTCAGATTTAGCTACTACTTATAATAACTTGGCTTTTTTATATTTAAAAGAAAAAAGAGATAGCACAGAATATTTTGTTCAAAAAGGATTACAATATGTTTCAAAACCAATAACTAAATCCAATTTATTAGATAATTATGCAAGTTTTTATTTATTAAAAGATCAAAAGCAAAATGCTCTCGAAGCTATTCACAGAGCCTTAGAAGTAAATATAGAAGTGGATTTTGACATTTCTACCATTCCTTCAAAAAACTCTCTATTAGAGACTAAAGATAAAGAACTTCTTATATATTGTTTAAAGAAGAAAGCAGACATACTATACAAGTTATATTTAGAACAAAATAAGCAAGAATATTTAGAACAAATCATTCTTAACGTACAAGCTATAGATGATGTTATAAAAATAATATTAGACAATCCAAACTTTTTTGAAACTAACACCAAGTTATTCTGGAGAAAACAAGCTTCAGAAGCTTATCTTAAAGGAGCTTATACGGCTAGCTTACTTAAAAAAAATGAACTGGTTTCTTATTTTGTTGAAAAAAACAAAGCTTTATTATTAATTGAAAATATTTTAAACAACACCTCTTTATCTAAATTACCATCTACTGTAGTTAATCGTGTCCAAAACTTCAACAATGACATTTTAAGAATTGAAGACGCCCTTTACAAGCAACAAAAAAATGTTCAAAAGAAATTAAAAGACTCTTTATTTGATCTTAAAACTACATTTAAAAACTTTAAAGATTCTTTAAAAATAGCTTATCCATTACACTATAATAGTTATTTAAGCTTTGATATACTCCCATTGGCTTCCCTTCAAAAAAGCCTTGACTCTGAAGAGATTAACATATCGTTTATCTGGGATACTTTTTTAGATAAAAAAGAAGCTCTTATTATTCTCTTTACAACCAAAGAACATAGTGAAACTGTTGTTTTAAATGGAATAAATTTTCAGAACCTTAAAAACACACTAAATAGGTATAAAAAATTAATTAGAATTCCTTTAACCACTAAAAAACAGCTTGATTCCTTTTACGGAATTTCAAACAGTTTATATACACAACTTTTCCCTACTGAGAAATTAAGGCAATTGATATTAAATAAAAATATCACTATTATTCCTGACAATAAACTGTCTAATATTCCTTTCGAATCTTTAGTTATAGATAATACGGTTAAAACTTATTTAATAGAAAAAAGTAATATTCATTATTCTTATTCCAATTCTTTTAATTCTTACAATAACTTAATAGAAAGAAATACCAATCAAGAATTTATTGGTTTTGCTCCGGTAGACTTTTCTTCTTCTAATAAAGTTACATTAGAAAGTACTAAAGAAGAAATTAATACTATTAATAAAATTTTAAATGGTAATGCTTTTTTGTATGAAAAAGCCTCTAAACAACAATTTATAGACAATAGTTCTAATTCTAAAATCATTCATTTAGCAACTCATGCTAACGGTAACACAAGTACTCCTCATATTTACTTTTACGATGAAGAAATGAGTCTTAATGAAGTGTATTCTCATAAAAACAATGCAGACTTGGTTGTTTTAAGCGCATGTGAAACCAACTTAGGAAAAATCAAGCAGGGAGAAGGAGTGTTTAGCTTAGCACGCGGATTCTTTTTCTCTGGAACAAAATCAGTAATTTCTTCATTATGGAATGTAAATGATAAAGCTACCACAAGTATAATGACTGACTTTTATAAAAACTTGAAAGAACATCAGTCTAAAAGTGAAGCTTTAAACAATGCTAAAAGAAAGTATTTAAAAAATCATTCTCTAGCAGAGAAATCGCCGTACTATTGGGCTTCTTTTGTATTAATTGGTGACACTTCTAACACCTTCTCTACTAATTACTTTCTGTATTTTTCTCTAGGCTTTGTGATAGCTATTTCTATTATTTTATTTTTTTTCAAAAAAAGAGGGTAACAAAAAGATAGAATAGGAACTGTTTAGAAAACAACCTTTATTTAAAAAAAAATAATTCATATTAATCAACGTAATTCTCATAGAATGGAAAGCTTTATACCAAACAAGTCTCCCAAAGTTATCCACTACAATTGTACTCATTAGAAAAAGGAAATAATTGAATTAACACGTTTAGTTGTATAAAAGCTCTTACGTTGGAATTAATTTTAGGTTTAAATATTGAAGTTCGTCGTCTCATTTGGGAAAATTGCTATTCCAAACTTATTTAAAATAAGTTTATTAATACGAGAGATTGTCTGTACAGACAATCTCTCGTATTTTATCATAACATTCTATCTCGTAAAATAAACACAAATGATTTTGCTCTATTAGGATTAAAGTTCTCTGGTAAATAACTTCCTTCTCCGTTTGTATTTAAGATTAAACCATCACTAAACAAAACAAAATTGTCTAAACTCCACAAACATGAAAGTGTATTATAGTTTTCAAAGTAAGTAGAAAAATCTTGAATCTCATTCACATATGTATTTTTATTAGGAAAATACAATTCTAACTTACTGTTCTCTAATATTTCAATTAAATATTGATAATAGTACATATTAGAACTTAGAATACCACCCCATCGAATTGAATTAGGGCTTGTAGTTTTTGGAGGAGGTATTGGAGCTCCTGCACTTGGACTAATATGCCAATTATATGAGTTAAACTGCTCTTGAAAAGCTATTTCAAAAGGGTTATCTTCTTTATCTGAGTCTAGCACATCACTTAAATCTATTTTAGTGATATTTTGCGATGCAATTTTTAAATAAAAATAGTCTCTTGCTTCCTTGTTCTCTAAAAGTGTTTTCCCTACTAAAAAAGATGTCATAAACATTATACGCTCTTTTTCATTCTTAACCACATTAGTTTGAGACTCACTAATAGATAATTCTCTTTTTTCCCCCTTTTGTAACTTTTGAACAATTTCTAATTCCTCATTGTTTTGTGTACAAGAAGTACAAAATACAAGACCTACACAAATTAATTTTAAAAGTTTCATAAATTACTTTTTAATATTTCTAGTGTCAAAAATACAAAGGAACTTGAGGTATTAACATCACAGTTCATATTCGCTTACACTTAGTTCAAATTCGCTTTTCAACTTTAGAATAAATCCTTAAGTACCAAGTCTTTTCTTCTTGTAGCTACTGGTATTTGAACTCCTGTTTTAGTAATAAGAAACCCTTCGTTTGTATATTTTGTTATATAGGCCTTGTTTACAATAAACGATTGATGACATTTTATAAATCTCTTTTTATCAAGTAACTCCTCCACTTTTTTCATTGGTTTAGATATTACTATGTTTTCTTCAAAGAGATAAAATGTTGTATAGTTTCCTTCGGATTTACAATATAAAATATCATCAAAAGACACTAAATGTTGTGTATCCAAAGTCTTCAACACAATTTTACGATGTTCTCCTTCTCGATAATAATGATTTGCAATATTTACTGAACTGCCTGTTGTATTCTCTTTCTCTATTGTATTTATAGCTTTATTAACTGCTTCTTTAAATTCATCATCATCAATAGGTTTCAATAAATAATCTAAAGCGCCCAAACGTATTGCCTTGATTGCGTGAGAGTCAAATCCAGTAACAAATATTACCTTAAAATTAACTTCTTCTAAGGATGCTAAAATATCAAAACTTGTACCATCACCAAGATCAACATCCATAAAAACCAATTGCGGCTGATATCTTTTAATTTTCTCAATCCCTTCTTTTACAGAAATCGCTTCATCAACAATTGTCAACTCATTTCTAAAATCTTGAAAGACCTTTTTCTTCAAGTTCTCTCGAATATGTCTTTCATCTTCAACAATCAATGTTTTTAACATCTCTTAAAATAATTTATATGGAATTTTTAACTCAACTCTTGTTCCGGTTTCTCCTTTTTTCAATTCTTTTTTATTAACAATAACTATTCCTTTTCCGGTCATTTTCTTTAAAAACTCATCAATTAATTTTACAGAAGATTTTCTATTCAAACCATTCTCATCAATACCTATTCCATCATCATCAATCACACAATTAATATATTTTTCTTTTAAATTAAGACGAATATTTAAATTTCCTTCTCTCCCATTTTTACCAAATCCATGAATGATAGCATTCTCAACAAATGGTTGTAATAGCATAGGTGGTATTAAAACTTCATCTTCATCTTCATCTTCATCTTCAATATTGTTTTCTATGGTATAGTTAAACTTCCCTTCAAATCTAAATTGCTGTAATTCTATATAGTTTTGTAACGATTCCAACTCATCCTCAATAGGGACATAATTTTTAGTAGAGTTCTCAAAAACTCCTCTAAGTAATTTTGAAAATTTTTGAATGTATTTAATGGATTGTTCTTTATCTTCTTCTATATTGTTTTTAATCAAACTCAAACTATTAAATGTAAAATGTGGATTCATTTGAGATCGTAACAATCTTTGATGCAATAAAAAGTTATCTTGTTCTATTTTAAATCTTCGTTGCCTATAAAAATTCAATACCAACACTCCAATCACCAAAGCTACCAATAAAAGAACGACTAAAATATATTGATTTCTTTCATAAATAAAATTCTCTGTTTCTATATCCCTCTTTTCCTTTTCCAGGGCAATTTCTTTCTCAAATGCAACTTTGGAAGCTTTCAACTCACTTTCAATTCTTTCTACATAGTTTTTATCTTGGTATTTAAATATAGAATCCAAGCGCCCAACTACCTTAGTCAAATTTTCTTTTCTAAGATAAGAAGTTACCAAACTATTTTTTAAAGCTGCTCGCTGATTATCATATTCAACATTATCCAAGCCTAAACTAAATATAGAATCTATATATTTTTGCGCTACATCATACTTTTTCAATCCAATATGCGAGTCTGACAAATTTATATAGTTATTAATGAGCCTAGATTTTATTAAATTTTTTTCTGGTAAAACTTTCGTGTAAGACAATGCTTTATTAAACGAAACGATGGCTTTTTTATACAATTTATTAGTATTGTAATAATACCCTAAAGACGCATGTAACTGATTTTTACCAACTGTTTCTAGGTGGTTTTCATACTTAAAATTAGACAGCATGTCATATGCTTTCTCTTGATTCCCCAAACTACTATACATGACTGCATTAGCAATGTATGAAGTTGCATAATTTGCAGTATCGCCTGCTTTCAAAAACATATTTGCTGCTATAATACCAGCTTCTAAAGCCTCTCTGTTTTTTTCTAAAGCTACTTTTAATTGGTTTTTAAAATCATATACATGTGCTTTATATGCATAATCCTCATCATCAAGTAATGAAAGTAATTTTTCATTTATTTTCTCCGCATTGAGGTAATCATTTTTACTTAAAAAATAAACATCCCTTAATGCTCTAAAATATAAAAGTTCCCTATCTGACTTTATTTTTTCTTTAGTAAAAGAAACCACATACGTTAATGTATCGAGAACGCTATCAAAATTTCCCAATCTATAATTAATTCGAGAAGACATGTAAGAATATTCTCTTTTTAATGAATCAGACAACTTCCCTTTTGGAATACTTTGTAGCTCTTCTAAATAATATGCTAAGGAGTCTGTTTCTAAATTAAGTTTAGTTTCAAAAAAATGAGGCAACCTAAATTCTTCTGAAGTATCAACATTTTTTTTGCACCCAATAACTGTAAAAAGACAAGATAGTAGCGATAGTAGTAGTAATCTTTTCATATGAATTGAAAATAATTTAACAAAACTAGTTATTTTCTTTGTATATCATTCATTTATTTAAATCTTGAAGATTTTAATATCTATTTCCGTTTATACTTAAACAAGTAAAACATATAAAAACCTATCCATAAAACAAATAATCATTAAGTCTCGTCAATTTTGAATTTATAGTTCACAGATATGAATTGGTCTTAAAAGAAACATTTTCTACTCCTATATTCGTCCATACAATTGATAACCTACTACTAATTTTATGGAATACTCATTAAAAAATCTTGTTCAAAGATTATTAAAGAGCAATCAGATCTCTTTTGATAAAGATGAATTGGCTTTTCAAATTCAAAGTCACCCATCTTATCCTAGTTTACATGCCATTACTGGTGTGTTAGATCATTTTAATATAGAAAATGTTGCTGCTGATGTTCCAGCCAATAAAGAAACTCTAGTACAATTACCAGACTGCTTCTTAGCACAAATCAATACCGAAAAAGGAAAGGATTTGGTGATTGTTGATAGAAAAAAGCAAGATTATTTTGTTTATAACTCTGAAAACAAAAAACAAAAGCATACCGAACAAGAATTCATAGAAAAATTTACAGGTATTATTGTAGCGGTTGAAAAAACTGAAGAAAGTTTACAACCAGAGAAAAAATCGAACTTTGCTAAGTTTTTAGCTATTGGATTGTTAATTGGTTTAACAGGATTTACATTATATCAAAACACTACTAATCTATATACCTTGGCATACTTAGTATTGTCTGTTGTTGGAATTATTACCAGTGTTGCCATTGTAAAACAAGAATTAGGTTTAAAAACATCTATAGGAAATGCCTTTTGTTCGGGAGCTGATGATAAGAAAGATTGTGATGCAGTATTAACTTCAAAAGGAGCAGAAATTATAAAAGGATATAAACTGAGTGATTTAAGTGTGTTGTATTTCTCTGGGCTTACTTTATTAACCTTAGCTCAGATTGCAAATCCAGCTATTTCTTATACGATTAGCTTACTAGCCATTCCGGTTACTTTATATTCTATATATTATCAATATGCCATAGTAAAGAAATGGTGTATGTTGTGTTTGAGTATTGTAGGGGTTTTATGGTTACAAGCAGCTGTACCTTTAATAACCAATACCTATATAACAACATTTGTTCCTACAAGTTTTGTTGCTTTTGGTATTGTTGCTTCTTTAACTTGGTTGACTTGGTATTTTATCAAACCACTAGTAGCTGAAGTAACTGAATTAAGAAAAGATAAAATAGAAAGTGTAAAATTCAAGAGAAACTTTACATTATTAAATAGTTTATTACACAAATCCCCACAGTTATATACACAGATAGAAAACAGTCAGGAGATTGTATTTGGAAATCCTAACTCAGCTTTAGAGCTTACCATTGTTACCAATCCTTTTTGTGGTCATTGTAAACCAGTGCATGAGCATATTGATGAGATTTTACATCGTTATGCTAATAATGTAAGGATCAAGATAAGATTTAACATAAATACTGAAAATAAAGATGGTGATGCCGTAAAGATAACTAGTAGACTTATAGAAATATACCATACGCAAGGAAGTGAAGCTTGTTTAAAGGCAATGGATGCTATTTATGGAGGTGAAAAACCAGCAAAGTGGTTAGAAACTTATGGAACATGTACTCAACAAGAAGTATATATAGCAGAACTGGAAAGAGAAAAAGAGTGGTGTACTAACAATGCTATTAATTTCACACCAGAAATCTTAGTGAATGGAAGATCATTCCCTAAAGAATATAACAGAACAGATTTAATCTTGTTTATTGAAGATTTAGAAGAAAATGCTCAGGAATTGACAACCGTATAGTATCCTAATTGCTATTTAGAGAAACTCGTTTCTGGGAAAGTTGCTACAACTAATAATATATCTCGCGAAGAATAGACATAAATGGTGAGTGTCTTTAAATGTTCACCTCATGTATAACTTTAACTATTTTTTATTATGAAAAAATCAATTCTAAACTTAGGACAGGTTTTAAATAAAGCTCAACAAAAACAAGTTAATGGAGGTCGTAAATACTGTGAATCACATGAAGATTGTGGTACAGGATGTTGCAATACTGCTCGTTTTTGTCAAGTATTTGGAGCTCCAAACACTGGAGGCCTTTTATGTGACGGTAGCTTATTTGGCTAAAAATCTGTAAATACACAATTCAATTAAAAAAACAACTTTAAGTATCTCAAAGAGATATTTTTCAAATCAAAAATTATGAAAAAATCAATCTTAAATTTAGGAACAGTATTAAACAAAGTACAACAAAAACAAGTTAATGGTGGGCGTAAGCAATGTGACGCTAACCGTGATGGCGAATGTGAAGACTTTGGAAGACAATGTGCTGAATTTTATTGTCGTTTCATACTTCAATAAAAATTTAGGATAGCACTTCTTCATAGAAAAGCTATTAAACTTATAAAAGGAGAATTGAAAATATTCTCCTTTTTCTTTAAACCTTTCTTCTTTGAAAAAATTTCCAAATTATAAGCAAACAGAGGCCAAAGATTGTGGACCTACTTGTATTAAGATTATTGCCAAGCATTATGGTAAGACTATCAACACTCAACAACTACGTAAACTAAGTGAAACTACACGAGAAGGTAGTAGTTTATTAGGGTTAAGTGAAGCAGTTGAATCAATTGGTTTTAAATCTTTAGGAATAAAACTAGCGTTTAATAAATTAAAAGAAGCGCCTTTTCCTTGTATTATCCATTGGAATAAGAATCATTATGTGGTACTCTATAAAATAAAAAAAGATACCGTATACATTTCTGACCCAGCACATGGATTAATAACCTTTACGAAAGAAGAGTTTATTCAGCATTGGATTGGTAATAATGCCGATGAAAATACAGAGGAAGGAATTGCTTTACTTATAGAACCTACTCCTAGGTTTTATAGTGAGGAATTTGAAGAGGATGAGAAGTTTGGATTTGGATTTATTTTCAAGTATTTATTTAAGTACAAAAAATTTGTTACACAGTTAATCGTAGGGTTATTAGCAGGGAGTTTATTACAATTAATCCTACCCTTTTTAACCCAAAGTGTGGTAGATGTAGGTATTGAAAATCAAGACCTAAACTTTGTATACCTTATTCTATTTGCGCAACTGTTTTTGTTTATAGGAAAAGCATCTTTAGAGATTATAAGAAGTTGGATTTTATTACATCTTAGTACAAGAATCAATATTTCTTTAATATCCGATTTTTTCATCAAGTTAATGAAATTACCTATTTCTTATTTTGATGTGAGAATGACAGGAGATTTATTACAAAGAATCAATGATCATAAACGTATTGAAAGAATCTTAACAACGTCTTCACTAACGGTACTTTTTTCCTTTTTTAACCTAATTATATTCAGTTTAGTACTTGGATATTATAGTTTACAAATCTTTGGAGTATTTGTATTAGGAAGTGTACTGTATTTCGGATGGGTTTTGTTCTTCTTTAAAAAGAGAAAAGAACTCGATTACAAACGTTTCTCTCAAGTAAGTCAAGAACAAAGTAAAGTAATTGAGCTTATCAATGGAATGCAAGAAATAAAGCTACATAATGCAGAAAGACGTATGCGTTGGAATTGGGAATATGTACAAGCCCGATTGTTTAAAGTTGCTACCAAGAGTTTAGCCTTAGAACAAACACAAAGTGTAGGTTCTAACTTTATCAATGAGCTAAAAAACATGTTCATTACCATACTCTCTGCCAAACTGGTTATTGATGGAAACATCACCTTAGGTATGATGATGGCCATTAGTTATATCGTAGGACAATTAAACGGTCCTATTACCCAGCTTATTAGTTTTATGAGAGATGTACAAGATGCACAGATATCGGTAGATAGATTAGGAGAAATCCACAATATGGAAGATGAAGAAAAACCAGAGGATGAGAAAGTAACTCAAATTCCAGAAGATGCTGCTATCAAACTAAGTAACATATCCTTTAGATATACAGGAGGATTAGAACCTGTGTTAAAGGATTTATCCTTAGAAATACCTGCAAATAAAACTACTGCTATTGTAGGAGTAAGTGGTAGTGGAAAATCAACCCTTATGAAACTCTTATTAGGGTTTTATCAGGTAGACAAAGGAGATATTATGGTTAATAATTTTAATCTAAGAAATATCTCACAAAAAGAATGGAGAAGAAACTGTGGAGTGGTAATGCAAGAAGGATACATTTTTAATGATTCTATTGCTAAAAACATTGCGGTAGGTGAAGATTATGTAGATAAAGAAAAATTAGCACATGCGATAGATGTAGCTAATATCTCAGATTATATAGAAAGTCTTCCTTTAGGATACAATACCAAAATAGGAAGTGAAGGAAACGGACTTAGTACAGGACAAAAACAACGTTTGTTAATTGCTAGATCTGTGTATAAAAATCCGAAGTTTTTATTTTTTGATGAAGCTACTAGTGCATTAGATGCCAACAATGAAAAGGTAATTATGGGGAAACTAAATACCTTTTTTGCTAACAAAACAGCAGTGGTTATTGCCCATAGATTAAGTACTGTAAAAAATGCACATCAAATTGTGGTGTTAGACAAAGGAAAAATCATAGAAAAAGGAACTCATGAAGAGTTAATCAAACTAAAAGGAAGTTATTACCATCTAGTTAAAAACCAATTAGACCTAGGTAAATAAAACATACAAAGTCATATAAGCCTATAAACGCTTAATGATCAAAATATTTTTCGCGAAGAATAGACACAATCCTTGAGTGTCTCTAAATAGTTCAAGGATTTAATCAAATTAATTAAATCTTAAAGTGATGAAAAAATCAATTTTAAATTTAGGAATAGCTTTAAACAAAGCTGATCAAAAAACTATTAACGGAGGAATGAATTGTCCTTCTAGTCCTATTTGTTATGGAATTAACACAATGCAATGTGGTACATGTGCAGAATACCATGCACTTCCTCGTGATTGCAAAATGAGAGTTTTAGTAAGTGTAGATTGTTTTGGAATTTAAAAAAATTATAAGATGAAAAAATCAATTTTAAACTTAGGAACAACATTAAATAAGAGTGAACAAAAAGCTGTTAATGGAGGTATGCGTCGTTGTGCTTCTCTTTTCTTTTGCGCTTTTAACTGTGATGAAGGTGATCCATGTGCTATTCCTAATGGATTAGGAGGTGCTAATAGAGGTACTATTGTTAACGGACAATGTTGTTTATAAAATATACATTATGAAAAAATCAATCTTAACTTTAGGTAAAAGTTTAAATAAAACGGAACAAAAGAACATCAATGGAGGTTTTTTCACTAATAACTGTTTTGACATTACAGACAGTTCTAGTTGTAACCGAAAAAGAGGATGTCAGTGGTATGGATGCTATTGTGGACCAAACTCTCCACACTTTGCTCCTTGTTAAAACCAAATCCATCTATTTTTTATAAATAAAAAAATAGTAACTAAATTTTAAATCATATAAAATGAAAAAATCAATTTTAAACTTAGGAAAAAACTTAAGTAAACTAGAACAAAAAGCTATAAACGGAGGAAAAAGGTATTGTAACACAATAGCAGACTGTCCTCCTGGTAACTGTTGTATGCATAATGCATGCTTACCAGAAACACATTTTTTGTGTCGTTGGATTAGTTTATAATTTACTTTATTTGAAAAATTAAATTTTGATGCTCGTATAAGTGATACGAGCATCTTTTAAACATTATATATGCCACAGAGTAATTCGGAAATAGAAATTCGTAGTGAAGAAGTACAAGAAATCTTAAGTCATGTACCTAATTGGATGATACGTTGGGGAAATACCTTATTCCTTCTATTGATACTAATGTTATTGTTCATTTCTTGGTTTGTTAGATACCCAGATGTTATTTCTTCACAAGTAATGGTAACCACTTCTTCTCCTCCTGAAAAATTATATGCCAATGCTAGAGGTAGATTTGATGTGTTTTTAACCAGTGAAGGCAGCCAAGTAAAAGCAGGTGATGTATTAGCAGTAATTGAAAACAGTGCTTCTTATAAGGATGTATTGCTTTTAAAAAGCATTATAGATACCATACCTACACATAACGAAGAATTTGTATTTCCAATAGATAAAATGCCTCCGATGATTTTAGGAGATATCACGTCTAGTTATTCTCAGTTTGAAAACGATTATTCTGAGTATATATTAAACAAAAAGCTAACTCCCTTTAAGTCGGAGAACTTAGCCAACCAAATGTCAGTAATCGAAGCTAAGGGAAGACTACAAATCTTATTATCTCAAAGAGAACTCAATAAAAAAGAACTTGTTTTTAAAGAGAATGACTTGAATAGAAGTCGTAAAATGTTTGAAAAAGGAGTTATTTCAGCCAAAGAAAAAGAATTAAAAGAAATTGAATCTTTACAAGCTAAAAGAGCTTACCAAAGTTTAGAAAGTTCTATTTCTCAGATGAGAGAACTTATTAGCAATTCTAATAAAAATTTAGAAGGAACCTCTATTCGAAAAACACAAAACGATGTACGTTTACAAAAAAAGGCCGTGCAATCATTTTTGTATTTAAGAAATGCTATTAAAGATTGGCAAAGACAATACGGTTTAACCACTTCCATTGATGGTAAGGTGTCATTTTTATCGTATTGGAATAAAAACCAAACGGTACAACAAGGAAAGTTAATTTTTACCATTATTCCAGAAAAAAGCACTTCATATATTGGTAAAATAAAAGCTCCGGCGGCAAATTCTGGAAAAATCAAAAAAGGACAAAAAGTACAAATAAAGTTATTGAATTATCCCTCGGATGAATTTGGTGAGATTAATGGAAAGGTACAATCTATTTCATTACTTCCAGATGAAGAAGGAAAATATTTAATAAATGTAGATTTACCACAGGACTTAAAAACTACCTATGGTAAACAAATAGCATTTAGACAAGAAATGCAAGGAACGGCAGATATTGTTACCGAAGACTTACGATTGATAGAACGTTTTTTCTATCAACTTAAAAATATTATTAAATAATATGCATTCCTATATCTTAAAAAACACTAAATTAGCAGGCTTGCTAAAAAAGTAATTTTAGCAATTCAAATTGTTAATTAACTAAAAAGATATATGAGTATGAGTCCTAATGATGACAGAAAAATAAAAGAAAAATTACACCCAAAAACTTGGAATGAGATAAAAACAAATGACAGTTGGGCTATTTTCAAAATCATGTCTGAATTTGTTGAAGGATATGAGAAATTAAGTAAAATTGGACCATGTGTTTCTATTTTTGGTTCTGCAAGAACAAAGACAGATCACCCTTATTATAAGTTAGCTGAAGAAGTAGCTTTTCAATTAACTCAAAACGGATTTGGAGTAATTACAGGAGGAGGTCCTGGTATTATGGAAGCGGGTAACAAAGGTGCACACAGAGGAAAAGGAACCTCAGTAGGATTAAACATCGAGCTTCCTTTTGAGCAACACGATAACCCTTGGATTGACCATGATAAAAACTTAGAATTTGATTACTTCTTTGTTCGTAAAGTAATGTTTGTAAAGTATTCTCAAGGTTTTGTTGTAATGCCTGGTGGTTTTGGAACCTTAGATGAACTTTTTGAAGCAATCACTTTAATTCAAACAAACAAAATAGGAAGATTCCCTATTGTTTTAGTTGGACGAAAATTCTGGAGTGGTTTATTAGACTGGATCAAGAATACATTACTAGAAGAAGGCAATATCAGCGAAAAAGATTTAAACCTATTTAGAGTAGTTGATACCGCTGAAGAAGCTGTAGAACATTTCAATAAATTCTACGCTAAATATCAATTAAAGCCAAACTTCTAAAAATTATTATATTTAAAGCTCGTTATGTTAACGAGCTTTTTTATTTAAAACTTTGAAGTTACACAAATCTCTTATAACAGTTTTCATATTTTGTCTGTATTGTTTTTCCTTAACAGCACAAACAAATACTATTGAAATCAAGGCAAAACTCCTTGAAGATAAACAACGATTATTTATACTTCAAAAAACGGTGTTTTACAATAATTCTAAAGATACCTTAACCAATATCTTCTTACACAATTGGGCAAATAGCTTTAAGAATAACGATACACCTTTAGGGAAACGTTTTATGGAAGACTATAGAATGAACTTTTATTTTTCTAAAGAAGAAGACCGTGGTTATTCGGAAATTAACAATTTAACCGTTAACTACGAGCCAACATCTTTTAAGGAAGTTAAAAACAAACCCGATATTCTTGAAGTTCTCCTAAACAAAAAACTATATCCAAAAGACAGTGTTGTAATTAGTACTTCTTATGTTGTAAAAATTCCAAACGCCAATTTTACGAGTTACGGTAAAACAAAAAACGGTTATCATTTAAGATTCTGGTATTTGACACCAGCTGTATATGACGGAGATTGGAATACTATGAGCAACCTTAACATGGATGATCTGTTTCAAGAACCAACCAATTATAAAATTGAAATAGACATTCCTGAAAATCTTTCATTAGAAAGCAACCTATATCAATACCACACTAAGAAAGAAGGAATTAATAGTTATTATTTAATAGGAACGGAAAAGAAAGATATTATTTTAAGCATAAATACACCTTCAAGATTCTTTTCCTTTCGAACCCATAATAAAGAAATAAAAACAGATGCTTTTAATGGAAAACTGTCCAAAAAAGAAATAACCGCCATAATAGATCAACAATTAAAATTTATTGAAAACTATTTAGGTAAAAATCCGCACACCGAATTTTTTATAGACTCAAGAACAGTCAATAAAAACTCACTTAGAGAATTGTATGGTTTACCTAGTTGGTTAAAACCTTTTCCAAAAGCCTTTAGATGGGAAGTAAGTTTCTTTAAAGCTTTAACGAAAAAATATATCGATGATGCGTTAAATTTTAATAGGAGAAAAGATTATTGGTTTGCAGATGGTTTAGAAACTTTTTTAATGATGGAGTATATGAAAAAATACTATCCAGATATTACCATCTTAGGAAAATATTCAAAATACTGGCCTATTAAGACGTATAATTTGGCTCAATTAAAACAAAATGATAAATACCCTTTTATTTATCAATTTAGTGCAAGAAAGTTTTTTGATCAACCTTTAAATACAAGAGCCGACTCCTTATCTAACTTTAATAGAAAAGTAGTAAGCAAATACAAAGCTGGATTAGGGTTTAAATATTTACAAGGCTTTATAGGAGACAGTATTTTTAGAAAAACATTAAAACAGTTTTATCAACAAGAAAACTTTAAAACAACGTACAGTAATCTATTTACAGATATTCTTCAAGAAAACACTTCTAAAAATTTAGATTGGTTTATAAATGATTATGTAAAAACAGATAAAAAGATAGATTATAAAATTAAAAAAGTAAGATTTTCAAAGAACAGAGATTCTTTATTAGTTACTATAAAAAATAAAAGAAATGTAACAGCTCCTATTGCTTTATATGGTATTCAAAAGAAAAATATTGTTACCAAAACATGGATTCCAGGTATCGATTCTACCAAAACAGTAAAAATAAAGCTTGGAAGTTTTAATAAGCTCGCCTTAAACTATGAGCAAATATATCCTGAACATAACTTTCTTGATAACTTCAGAAATGTAAACAATAGCATCATAAGCAAACCCTTGCAATTGCGTTTTTTCAAAGATGTAGAAAATCCCTATTACAATCAGATATTTTATTTCCCTGATTTTAAATACAATTTATATGATGGCCTTATCATGGGAGTTACTTTTAACAATCAACCCATTATTACACGTAATTTTGAATTTAGAATTACACCAACCTATAGTACCAAAAGTCAAAATTTTACGGGGTCCTATCTTTTCGCGTACAATCACTTTTTTGAAAAATCGAAAATTTACAAAATTAGATATGGTATTAGCGGTAGTAACTTTCATTATGCTCCAGAGCTAGGCTATAATACCTTTTATCCGTTTATTACACTACAATTTAGAAGAAATACTCTAAGAGATGTTGGGTCTCAATTTATATTAGGAAGACTTGTATATGTAAATAAAGAAGTTGCTCCAAACACACCTAAAACTGATAGAGATAACTATAAAATATTTAATTTAAGATACATTCACAGTAAACCCAATGTAATACATAGATTACAATATGCAGTAAACGCAGAGTTTGCTACTAACTTTTCAAAACTATCTACAGATATTAGATATCGTCAGTTTTTTGATCTACAACGAAGTTTTGATGTTCGTTTTTTTGGTGGGGTTTTTACTCATAACAATACCGAGGGAGACTATTTTAGTTTTGGTCTAAACAGAGGTACAGATTATTTATTTGAACAAAATTTATTTGGAAGATCTGAGAGTTCTGGAATATTTAGTCAACAATTTGTAGTTGCAGATGGTGGGTTTAAATCTAATTTTGACAAACCATACTTTGCCAATCAATTTATTGCTTCTGTTAATACAAGTGTGAGTATATGGAAATGGGCAGAAGTATATAATGACTTTGCTTTATTAAAAAATAGAGGTGACAATGCAAAGTTCTTTTATGAAAATGGAATTCGCCTAAATTTTGTACCAAATATCTTTGAATTTTACTTCCCAATATACACAAATCAAGGTTTTGATATCACTAAAGAAGCATATCCAGCCAAGATTAAATTTATAATTACAACGAATCTAGACCAGATTTATAATTTTATTCGAAGAGGAATTTTATAAAACATTCAATAAAAATCTATTTTTTTGCTTTTTTTTGAATTATTCTCAATAATAACTAAAATTTTTAAATATCAATTAAAAAAACTATCTTTGTAAGCGTATCAAAAATAGTAGATTATGACGCAGAATACCGAACTAGCTAACACTCAACAACTTTCTTTTGAAGATTTTAAAAATGAAGTTTTAAACGACTATCGCATTGCTCGTATAAGTCGTGAATGTAGTTTACTCGGAAGACGTGAAGTTTTAACAGGAAAAGCTAAATTCGGAATTTTTGGTGACGGTAAAGAAGTACCTCAATTAGCAATGGCCAAAGCATTTAAAAATGGAGATTTTAGATCAGGGTATTATCGTGATCAAACTTTTATGATGGCTATTGGTGAATTAAATCCACAACAATTTTTTGCTGGATTATATGCACATACAGATATTAATATAGAACCTATGTCTGCTGGGCGTCAAATGGGAGGTCATTTCGCTACTCATTCTTTAGATGAAAATGGTGACTGGAAAAACCTTACTGCGCAAAAAAACTCTTCTGCAGATATCTCTCCAACCGCAGGGCAAATGCCGCGTTTGTTAGGATTGGCACAGGCTTCTAAAATCTACAGAAATGTAAAAGGTTTAGAAAATCACACCAACTTTTCTAATAAAGGAAACGAAGTTGCTTGGGGAACGATAGGTAACGCAAGTACGAGTGAAGGTTTGTTTTTTGAAACCATCAATGCTGCTGGGGTTTTACAAGTACCAATGGTTATGAGTGTTTGGGATGATGAATATGGAATCTCTGTACATGCACGCCACCAAACTACTAAAGAAAATATTTCAGAAATATTAAAAGGATTCCAAAGAGACGATGAAAATAACGGATATGAAATTTTTGTTGTTAATGGTTGGAATTATGTTGAATTAATCGACACTTATAATAAAGCTGCAAAAGTAGCTAGAGAAGAGCATGTACCTGTTTTAATTCATGTAAAAGAATTAACACAACCTCAAGGACACTCTACTTCTGGTTCTCACGAACGTTATAAATCAAAAGAACGCTTACAATGGGAGCAAGAATTTGATTGTATTGCTCAAATGAGAAAATGGATTTTAGAGTTCGAACTTGAAGATGAAAATGGAGCTACTTTAAAATTTATTGATTCAGAAGAAGAGTTAATTGCCATTGATAAAGCAGCTAAAAAAGAAGTAAGCAAAGCAAAGCGTGATGCTTGGGGAGCTTTTACAAATGAAATAAAATCAGAAGTATCTAGTGCTATTGATTTATTAGAAAGAGTTGCTCAAAAAAGTAGTAATGGTACGTTTATTTCAAAATACAAAAACGATTTAGGGGCTATTGATGAACCTATTAGAAAAGATATTTTAGTTGCAGCACGTAAAAGTTTACGTCATTTAAAAGAAGAAAACTTTGCTGAAAAAATAGAACTACAAAATTTTATTAAAAGCGCTATTGATAATGCTGCTGTTAAATACTCAGCGCATTTATTAAGTGAATCAGATAAAGCTGCTCAAAATATTTCTGCAAATGCACCTACCTATGCATCAGAAAAAAACATGGTAGATGCTCGTATTATTATGCGAGATAATTTTGATGCCATCTTTGAAAAACACCCAGATGCTTTAGTTTTTGGTGAAGATGCTGGTCATATTGGAGATGTAAACCAAGGCTTAGAAGGATTACAAGAGAAATTCGGAGAACTACGTGTTTCAGACACAGGAATTCGTGAAGCAACAATTTTAGGACAAGGTATTGGAATGGCAATGCGTGGATTACGTCCAATAGCTGAAATTCAATATTTAGATTACCTTTTATATGCTTTACAAATAATGAGTGACGACTTAGCAACACTTCGTTACCGTACTTTTGGAAAGCAAAAGGCACCGTTAATTATTCGTACTCGTGGACACAGATTAGAAGGAATCTGGCATTCGGGATCACCAATGGGTGGAATTATTAATAACATTCGTGGAATTCATGTATTAGTTCCTAGAAACATGACCAAAGCCGCTGGTTTTTATAACACGATGTTAGAAAGTGATGATCCTGCTTTAATTGTTGAATGTTTAAATGGATACCGTTTAAAAGAAGAACTACCTACAAACTTAGGAGAATTTAAAACACCTATTGGAGTAGTAGAAACTATTAAAGAAGGAACCGACATTACCATTGTTTCTTATGGTTCTACACTAAGAATTGTTGAAGAAGCTGCTAAAGATTTAGCGCAAGTTGGAATTTCTGTAGAAATTGTAGATGCGCAAAGTTTATTACCTTTTGACATTAACCATGACACTGTACAATCGGTTGCTAAAACAAACCGTTTATTAGTTGTTGATGAGGATGTACCAGGTGGAGCTTCTGCTTATTTATTACAAGAAATTGTAGAAAATCAAAATGGTTACCGTCATTTAGATAGCAAACCACAAACATTAACTGCAAAAGCACATAGACCTGCATATGGTACCGATGGAGATTATTTCTCTAAACCATCTGCTGAAGATATTTTTGAAAAAGTATATGAGATTATGCATGAAGCTAATCCTCAAAAATTCAAAAGCTTATATTAAGCACAAAAAAAAGCGACTTTTTTGAAAGTCGCTTTTTTTTATTTTATAAGTATTGTTTATTCTGATTTTTCAACCTCAGCTTTTACATCCTGAACATCAATCTCTGTATTCTTAGATTGATAATCTTTCACTTTATTCTTTATATTTTCAATAAATACAGATTCTGATAAATCTGAGTTATCCACGATTTCTTGTAGTGCCTGAATTCTTTCTGTCATGGTAGCTTTTTCATTAGCTAACAAAGCATACTTAGCAGAAGCTATATCTACAGCATTTGTCGATATATTCGATGATTTAACCCATCCCTCTTCAATATATTCGCCGTCAGCTCTTTTTCCCTTTACCTTAATCCAATCTCCACTATTTTCAATAGTAGCAACGATATCCATTACACTGTATTTCTTATCTGTTTTGGTTAATAGATCAGGTCTTTTATAAACCATTGCATCTTCTAAAAATGCCCCTACCTCACCATTAACAGCTAAAAGGCTTGCTCTAGTCCATCCTTCTTTACCATCAATAAGTCTTACTTTATAATACAGCTTTTTTGTCTTTTCGTTGGTAGTTTCTTCTCCAAGTAAGGTAATTTTCTCACCTAAACTCATAGAAGTAATCCATTTTCCTTTTGGTTCTGGAGTTTCTCTGATAGACAACTTTTCTATCAAGCAAATAGCGTTATTAGCTTGTTCTGTTTCTTTTTCATGCAATTCAACCTTATTCTCTTTCGCAAGATTTTCTTTAGTTTCATTTGACTTTCCATTTTCCTTACAGCTTGTAAAGAAAAACGATACTGAAATAATAGCAATAAATATTCTTTTCATTTTAATAAATTTTCAACAAATATAATTTTTTACAATTACACAAGACCATTAATTATACTTTCCTTAATAGAAAATTACCAATTGCACATTTCATACATTTTTTTGAATTACAATACTGACTCTTTAATTCCAGTAACCCTTGGGTATCAAAGGCGTTTTGAGCAACAATCTTTACTTCTGAAAATTTCGTTATAATCGTATTTTGCTCACGCTTTATTTCTTTCAAAATGGCAAACAAGTCCTCATTTAAGGCTTCTCCTCTACTTCTTTTCCAAATAAATTTTAATGGGATAATGGTATTGATAATCAATAAATCTATGAATGACTTTGTGAGTTTTTTATTCGATTTTTTAGAAGAATTTTCGAATGTGTAATGTGTTTTCCAAAACAAATCTACTTCCACAGAAAAATAAGTATATAGCTCCTCTAAACTATTTATGTTCATTACATCAATAAACAAATTAGCATATTTATGATACAAGGCTATTAATTGTGCCAAACGGATAGTTGGAAAATTAGATGGACGCATTCTAAAGAACTGAAACTGTCCGTTAAACAATGGTCGCAATTGAAATTTTCTTTTGAGGTATTGATATTCTGTCTTTAACTTTAAAAAATAAGGCTCTTCTCCAACATCCTCTAAAAATCCTGCCTGGCCAAAAAGCAAAGCAGACAATATTGTTTTATCATGTCTAACTTTTCTTATTAATGAAAATTCAAAAGATTGCGCTAAACTCAAAAAAGCTTCACCATTTACATTGAGTCCAAAGTTTTTTGCTAACAATTGAAAAAAGACAGCTTCAAAATCGTTATTTATTTCTTCCAATAGGCTTTGTACAAAAAGAGCTTTACGTTCTAAACGTTCAAAATACAATCGTTCCAACCAATTGTTTAATATAAAAGAATCTACTTCCGTAATTTGCGATGCACAAGGAATCCAATTTTCGTTCTTAATAAAAAGCTTATAATAATTATGTAATACACTTTTATCAATAAAATCTTTCAGTACTAAAGTAGGTAATGGTCTATTGCTTTTTGTAAACACATTGGTATCATGTTCCCAAACCACATGCAAAACTACTGTGTCATAATTCGTATCTATTTCATGTTGATGTACATACCAATCGGAGGATTTTACATGAATCTCTACGGTACCAACCCATAGTAGCTCATTAATTTTTATTTGTGCATTTAAAAAATCTGGACCTGCATTGGTATTCAACGTTCCAGGCTTCAATATTTTCACTCTTTCACCTTGAACAGTAGTTAGCTTCTTAAAATCAAACAGTTGCTGTTTCCATATAAAATGTAAAAAGTTCTCTTTCATCTGTATTTGTATTTAGTATCAGATGCGATTCACTAGAAAACATAAAAATGGGTAGTACGTTATGACCATAGCACATCATAACATTTGAATATTTTTGTAAATTCACTCAATTTTTGTCGACCTTTAAGTTATGAAAAATTTCATTAAATCTCTCTTCATTAGTGCATTTCCAGTATATGCCTTGGTTATTTTTACCAAAACACTCCTAACAAATAGCTTTTCATTGCATAATATTGGAGTACTTGTTTCGTCAATTGCAGTAGTATTATTTTTCTCAATGCTCTTTATAAAACCAGTTGCCAGAACTACCAAAACATTAACCTTTTACTCAGCTTTAATAAGTATTGGTTTTGTATTAAACCTATTAGATTTCAATAGAGATTCTTTATTAATTCCGCTTTCAATTGCTTTAGGCTGGTTAGCTTATTTAACTTGGTACTCTACTTTTAACTCAAGAGATATGTCTGTTTTAGACTTTGGAAAAAAACTTCCAGAATTCTCACTTGAAAACACAGAGAACGAAATGGTTAACAGTAACTCTTTTACAGGTGACTTTAAAATTTTCATCTTCTATCGTGGTAATTGGTGCCCGTTATGTATGGCTCAAATAAAAGAAGTAGTACGTGAATACAAAGAGCTTGAAAAAAGAAAGGTAGATATGTTATTAATAAGTTCTCAGCCTCATAAATTTACCAAGAGCTTAGCCAAAAAACACCAAGTACCCTTTCATTTTCTAAGAGATATCGATAACAGAGTTGCCAAGCAATTAAAAATTATTCATGAAAACGGACTTCCAGCAGGGTTTCAAGTATTAGGATATGAATCAGATGTCGTATTACCTACTGTAATTATTACTGACAAAAACGATAAAATAATCTTTGCTGACCTAACAGATAACTATCGTGTACGACCAGAACCGGCAACTTTTCTAAGAATTATCGATAACTATAAAGGCTAGTTAATAGTAGTATCAATTTTTATAATGAAGTTAACAGTCGATTTCTAATCTTCTATAGTATTTTTGTTTCAAAATTATAACACATGAATAGTATAGAAAATTTACAATGGCGTTATGCTGTTAAAAAATTTGACGAACATAAATCACTATCTACAGCACAAATCAATATTTTAAAAGAAGCTTTTAACTTAACAGCTACTTCATATGGTTTACAACCTGTAAAAATGGTGGTTATTAATAACAAAGAATTACAACAACAATTGGTACCACATTCTTGGAACCAACAACAAGTAGCCCAAGCATCACATGTATTGGTTCTATGTATTCCAAAAGAGTTTACACAAGAAGATGTAGAAAACTACTTTACACTAGTAAAAAATGTTAGAAATACTCCAGACGAGATTTTAAATCCGTTTAAAGAAATGCTTTCTTCTTCTGTAGCTAGTAAAACACAAGAAGAGTTACGTAACTGGAACAAAAACCAAGCGTATATTGCTTTAGGAAATTTAATGACTGTTGCAGCCAATGAGCAAATCGATTCTTGTCCAATGGAAGGATTTGTTCCTGAAAAATATGACGAAATATTAGATTTAGCACAACACAACTTAACCTCAGTATTAGTATTACCTGTTGGGTTTAGAGCTGAAGACGACTATATGAAAGATCTTAAAAAAGTTCGTAGAAAAACCGAAGAAGTTATTATAGAAATGTAATTAATGTCACCTTGAGCGCAGTCGAAAGTTTTCAATTGCGCTCATTTGATAGCTATCTTCCTTGCCAACATTTAATTTATAGTTACAATTTAGTACATTCGTAATTCATAATTTAACTGTATGCAACCACTACATATACTCCTACTTATTTTAGCTTATTTCGGTGTATTAATTCTTATCTCGTACATCACTGGTAAATCTGCTAACAACAACACCTTTTTTAAAGCAAATAACTCTTCTCCTTGGTATTTAGTTGCCTTTGGTATGATTGGGGCATCTCTTTCTGGAGTTACCTTTATTTCTGTGCCTGGTTGGGTAGAGAGTCAGCAAATGGGCTATATGCAAATGGTGTTAGGGTATGTATTAGGATATGCTGTAATCGGATTGGTATTATTACCACTTTATTACAAGTTAAACCTAACCTCTATTTATACTTATTTAGAAGATCGCTTCGGAAGATACTCCTATAAAACAGGAGCTTCCTTTTTCTTATTATCAAGAACTGTAGGAGCGGCTTTTCGTTTGTTTTTAGTAGCCAATGTATTGCAGTTAATTTTATTTGATGCTTACGGAATTCCATTTTGGGTAACCGTAACCATTACCATTTTACTAATCTGGTTATACACATTTAAGGGAGGAATTAAAACCATTGTTTGGACAGATACCTTGCAAACCTTATTTATGCTGATTGCTGTAGGTGTTTGTATTGTAATGATTAAAGATGCCATGCAAATAGACAGTTTATTCTCCTATATTGCCGATAATGATTTATCTAAAACTTTCTTTTTTGACGATGTAAAAGCTGGAAGCTATTTTTGGAAACAGTTTTTCTCAGGTGCCTTTATTGCCATTGTAATGACCGGATTAGATCAAGACATGATGCAAAAAAACTTAACCTGTCGTAACTTAAAAGATGCACAAAAGAACATGTTTTGGTTTACCATTGTATTAGTGATTGTAAACTTTTTCTTTTTAGCCTTAGGAGTTTTACTAACCGACTACGCAGCTACGAACGGAATTGATGCACATAGAGACAATTTATTCCCAACTATTGCGATGAGTGGCGAATTAGGTATTGCTACTTCCCTATTCTTCTTATTAGGGTTAATTGCTGCCGCCTATTCAAGTGCAGATAGTGCTTTAACTTCCTTAACTACTTCCTTTAGTATTGACATTTTAGAAATAGATAAAAAAGAAGATGAACAAGAAAAAATAGCTCTTCGTAAAAAGATACATGTGTTATTTTCATTTATCCTAATTGCTACGATTTTAATATTTAAATATTTTATTGCTGATGCCAGCGTCATTGCTAAAATATTCCAATTTGCTGGGTATACCTATGGTCCTTTACTTGGATTGTATGCGTTTGGATTATTTACCAAACTCAATGTAAAAGACAAATTAGTTCCTATAATTTGTTTGGTAGCTCCAGTACTTACCTATTTTATAAGTGTATATAGTAAAAATAGTTTAGGCTTTGATTTCGGGTTCTTTGTATTAATCTTAAATGGAGCCATTACCTTCTTAGGTTTACTTTTAATAAATAATAAGAACAAGAAGAGTACATCAATTGTTCTTCCATTAATTATGTCTTTTCTTGGTTTTACTAGAGCCATATTAAATGGGTTTGAAGATTGGAGAGCAATCTTATTTTTAATTTTAGGAATTGCTTGGTTGGGTATTGTACTATCAAGATATAAAAACAATTAAAATGCCAAAGAAAGGAAAAGCAAAGAATACAGTAAACAAGGCAAAGCATACACGCTTAATGAAGCAAAAAGAAAACAAGCTTCGTGTAGAAAAGCAACGCAATAAAGAACGATTAAAAGCTATTATAAAAAAAGCCAACGAAGCTAAAGAACAACCAGAAGATGACAGCACAACAGATCATTAATCAATTTGATTTAACCGCACACCCAGAAGGTGGATATTTTAAAGAAACTTATAGAAGTAACGGAATTATCCAAAACGAACATTTATCTCCAGAATTTGTAGGAGATAGAAATTACTCGACATCAATTTACTTTTTATTGACTTCGGAAAAGTTCTCAGCCTTTCATAAAATTAACCAAGATGAAATTTGGCATTTTTACAAAGGAAGTACTTTAAAATTGCATATGATTTCTCCTGAAGGAGACTATTCTTTTGTACTTATAGGAAATAATTTAGAACAAAACGAACAACCTCAGTTTGTGGTACCTGCGGGATATTGGTTTGCTGCGGAAGTGGAAGCAGAAAACACTTATGCTTTTACGGGTTGTACAGTAGCTCCGGGATTTGACTTCAACGATTTTGTATTACCAGAAAGAGAAGCCTTAATTGCACTCTTCCCACAACATAAAGCCATTATAACAAAGCTGACACATCATTAAAAGATTAATTGCTATGAAATTAAAACCATATTCTACCTGTTTTAATAGGCTTTGTTTATGCTTTTTAAATTCAATAGTTTAAAGCAATCGTGTTTTTCTTAACTTAGTATCGCTAAGGATACGTCATACCCAACTCATAAATACGAAACGATGCTTACTTTTAGAAACGCCACAAAAAATGATCTTGAAACTATCGTAGCAATGATAGCGGATGATGAACTTGGAGCAAAAAGAGAAAATTATCAGTTACCCTTACCTAAAGCATATATTAATGCTTTTGAACAAATAGTTTCTGATAAAAACCAAGAACTTATCGTGGTAGAAAATGAACAAAAGGAAGTCATAGGCACCCTACAACTTTCCTTTCTTCAATATCTTACTTATCAAGGAGGAATACGAGCACAAATTGAAGCAGTAAGAATTCGTAAAGATCAAAGGGGTAAAGGAATTGGAAAGACAATGTTTGTTTGGGCTATAGAAAGAGCTAAAGAAAAAGGTGCACACTTGATACAACTCACTTCAGACAAACAACGTCCTAAAGCAATTGAATTTTATAAAAACTTGGGCTTTAAAGCAAGTCACGAAGGAATGAAGTTACATTTTAACTAGCTTTAACAACTATAATTATGGAAGAATTTGTCCCACGTCTTTTCGGAAGTATTGCATTTCCAATAGCTTTATGGTGGCATAGAAATAGTTTACCAAAAAATTCATCTTATACCGATCCAAAAATGGAATATGCTATTTTACAAGATGCAGTTTTTTGGGAAGACGAAGGACTTGAAAGAGCTAATCCTAATATTCGTAATCCTTTTATGCATGTTATTATGCATCGTACAAATCTTATTGTATATCCTAAAAATGAAATAGAAAATACCGCTTCAGATCGATTTAATAAAAGAATATTTAACATCGCTAAAAAATTGTTTCCAGATTGGATTGGATTTCAAGAAGAGAGATGTACTTATAATCCAGAGTTGTCTCATAGAATTAAACGCATTCGAAAAGTATCAGAATGGAAGCTTAAAAAGTTTTTGGAGGAAGATGATAAACTTTACGATTATACCGACCAAAATTAGCATATATTAGACTCCAAAAACTAAACAATTCTCACAACTCTTGAATAAACTCAATCCATCTATAAAACATCATGTATGGGTAGGACTCTTTAGTAGTCTTTGGATCTTCGTTTTTACCTATATCATCAAACCCTTTGATAGTGGAAAAGCTGGACTGGAAGAATGGTGGTTGTTTTTAAGTATTGGTTTTAGTTTTATTACTTTTCTAAGCTATTTTATCGCTGTACTCGTTCAAGACAATATTTATGTGCAACTAGAAAAATGGAATATAGGATTGGAAATAAGCATTTTGTTACTCTTTTTTCTATTAAACCATGTATTGAGTTATGCCTATTATAAAAGTCCGTTTTTAAAAGGTATTTGGAATTTCTCTGAGTTTTCAAACGCACTATTCAAATCCCTTTTCTTATTTGCTCCAATTGTTTTATTTGCGAGATGGTTTATTCTAAGATTTGTTCCTCAAAAAGTAGTCCCAGTAACAACACCACAAAAAGATCCGTTGTTAACTATTAAAGGAGAATACAAATTAGACATTTTAAAAATTCAGCAATCGGAATTAATTTGTATTTCAAAATCTCAGAATTATGTGGAAGTTTTCTTTTTAGAACAAGGCATCTCAAAATCAAAACTGATTCGATCTTCTCTAAAGAAAATTCAACAAAAACATCCTTTTTTAATTCAAGTTCATCGCTCGCATTTAGTCAATCCAACTCATTTTAAATCTTGGAAAAGCGCCAATACGCTTTCTCTTACGCATATAGAAATTCCTGTTTCTAAAAATTATAAAAACAATACCGTTGTTTTTCACTCCTAAGCCCTATTTCGAAAGTTTTTCATGACCTATATCGCATAAACTTGTACCATTTTAAAATTGCAATAAAAACGAACCACTCCCCTACTTTTTAAACAAAATAACTTCCAAAAATGTACATGGGAATTTTTATTTAGTACCTTAGGAACTTAATCTACCCTAGTACTATGATTCAATCTTATAAAAAGAAACCTATACTACAAGAAAATTACGATACCATTATTATTGGCTCTGGAATGGGCGGACTTGCCACTGCTGCAATTCTTGCCAAAGAAGGACAAAAAGTATTGGTACTTGAACGCCACTATACCGCTGGCGGATTTACCCATATTTTTAAACGTAAAGGTTACGAATGGGATGTAGGAATTCATTATATAGGAGAAGTACAACGTGAAAAAAGCATCCTAAAAAAATTATTCGACTATGTAACCGATAGTCAACTAAAATGGCAAGACATGGGCGAAGTATATGACAAGATTATTATTGGTGATAAACATTATGATTTTGTAAAAGGTGTTAAAAACTTTAAAAAGCAAATGATTGGTTACTTCCCAGAAGAAGAGCAAGCCATTCATACCTATGTCGACACGGTTTTTAAAGCTGTAAAAGCCAGTAAAAACTATTATATCAGTAAAACCTTATCACCTTTTGTCAATAGCATTATAGGCGGATATTTACGCAAACCTTTTCATAAATATTCCGATAAAACTACTTATCAAGTACTTCGTGAAATGACCGATAACGAAGAGCTCATTAAAGTACTTACGGGTCAATATGGTGATTACGGATTGCCTCCAAAACAAAGTAGTTTCTCTATGCATGCCTCAGTGGCACGTCATTATTTTGATGGTGGAAATTTTCCTATTGGAGGATCTTCTCAAATTGCCAAAACCATTGATCCTGTGATTGAAAAAGCAGGTGGGACTATTTTAGTAAGTGCCGAAGTAGATCAGGTAATGATTGAAAAAGGAAAAGCTACTGGTGTACAAATGAAAGATGGTAAAAAAATCACCGCAAAAAATATTATTAGTAATGCCGGATTGATTACTACCTATAACAAATTAGTACCTCAACAAACGGTAGAAAAATTCCAGTTAAAAAAGCAATTACAAAAGGTAAAACCATCGGTGGCCCATGTAAGCCTATATATCGGATTGGAAGGAACTCCAGAAGAACTAAACATACCAACTACCAATTATTGGGTATATCCTGAAAAAGGAGACCACGATAGCTGCGTGCAAAATTATTTAGACGATTTATCGCAACCTTTCCCAGTGGTGTATATGTCATTCCCATGTGCCAAAGATCCAGATTGGTCGAACCGCTATCCTGGAAAAAGTTCCATTGATATTATCACCTTGGTACCTTATGAAGCTTTTGAAGCGTGGAAAGGATCTTCATGGAAAAAACGTGGAGATGAATACGAAAGTATCAAAGAAAAAATAGCACAACGATTATTACAAGAGTTATACAAACAATTACCGCATTTAGAAGGCAAAATAAGTTATTATGAATTGTCTACTCCATTAACCACAGAACATTTTGTGAATTACGAAAAAGGTGAGATTTACGGTTTGGATCACAGTCCATCTAGATTTAGACAAGGGTTTTTAAAACCAAAAACACCTATTAAAAACTTTTATTTAACCGGACAAGATATTGTTACTGCCGGTGTAGGTGGTGCCCTATTCTCAGGAATCTTATCGGCAACGGCCGTCACAGGAAAAAATATGTTGAAGAAGGTATTGTAATACCTATTCACTTGTTCTAATATCAATAAACGTACTTAACCTTTTGGGTTCAGTACGTTTTTTTAGTTACATTAGAATGTTCAATTTATTGACTACAATTAAAAAACTATGAAAAGATTTTTAATATTGCTATTCTTTATGGGGCTTGCTGTTGACTCCTTTGCTTTGAGTCCGCAGGGTCCAGATTATATTATCTATAAGAATGATACTATTCAAACATATAACTTACTAATTGAAGAATATCTACAAAAAACTAAAGATGACCAAGGGAGGCTATTTAATTTGAGTTTTAGAAACTCTATTGATGGAAGTTCAGGAAATTCATTTAATTGCTGGAGAGGATATCAAGCCATTTATGAAATAAGAAATGATAGTTTATTTGTTAATGCAATTATCGATTGTCATTCTTTGGACAATGAAAATCAAATTTCTAAAAACTATATCCATAAAATTTTCGGAAGCAAAGTCCATAACAATAGTGTTTTTGTTGATTGGTACAGTGGAAACATTAGTTTTCCTATAAAATCTAAAGCTAATAAAATACTACGCTGGGATGGAGTCTTTGAAAGAGTATTTTTACATGAAACAATGATAACTATAGAAAAAGGTAACATAGTAGATATTGATAACCTTCAGAACTATATAGATTTAGAAAAAGGAATAAATCGAATTGAAAAAGGCTCAATTAATAGTATTTTATTTAATCAAATAAAAAAATTCAAATGGACCGATTCAAATAAAATAGATTGCGGACAGAAATACTCAATAGTAATTGGAAAAAAAGGAAAAGTAACAGATGTAATAATGCCTGAGTATACAACTGAAGGTTTTATTGAAACCTATTGGGATTCAAAACGAGAATATAAATATTGTATCAAATCAATGAAAAAAGCACTTTCAAAATTACAGTTTGATATTCTAAAACGTAAAGGTAAAGCAATCGAGGAAAAATTTATTATTGAAATTTGGTTTGAAGATGACGGAACCATCAAAAACTGGACGTATTAAAACTTCATTTTGGTAAAAAAAATGAGACTTAAGCATTCACTAGACAAGTAGTTAATACCTGAAGAATAAAATGAAATTAAGTAATAAAGCCGAAAAAGTCTTAGCCGATAGCAGATTAACAGCAATAGACTTAAACTCTGAATATATATCTTCTCTACATTTTCTCATTGCTCTTTTAAAATCAGATAATCTACCAAGAAAGGTATTTGATTCTAAGAACTGGAATTTTGAAGAACTCTCTGAATCTTTAAAATCTGAAAAAGAAACTGAAAATGAAATTGAAAGATACTTTTTAACCAAAGAATTTGAATATACACTAAAGAATGTAAAATTTTATTCAAAGATGTATTTTGATAAAGAAACTAAACCAGAATATATTTTATTATTCATGTTAGCAGATAAAAAAAGTTACGCTGGTAGATATTTGAGAGAGATTGGAATGGATTACTTAATCTTTAAAAATGAAAGTAAAAAGTATAGAGAAATGAGAACCTCTAAAACCTTAGAATTTATAGGTTCTAATCGGTTTTTAACATCTATTGGATTACCAAAAAACCTAAATAATCTATTAAACAAGACCTAATAAACGTATAATTAATTTGTTAAAAGTTAATCTCTATATTACGATCTTATCTTTTTAATTAACTTTACCTCACTAAAATTGCAAATTATTATATCCTACAAAAAAAATAGTATGAAAATATTTACCTCCTTTTTACTTACAATACTTTTTACAAGCATTTGTTTTGGACAAGAACAAACCATATTTAAAGTTGGCGAAGAATTTAATTCCGTTTTTCAAGATCTTAAAAATGGCGTTTTTAATGGTAGTGTAAATGGAATTTTAATTGTAAAAAAAAACAAGCAAACAGAGTTAATTTTTGATTTTCAAGGAAGTGAATCGACACTAAATATACTACCTCAAGAAGAGGAAGTTTATGATGTGAGCACAAAATCTTATTTAGGAAAAACAACAAGTGGAAGAACAGAAATTAAATATGAAACCTATGCTTATGCAAACGGAATAGGAATAAAACTCAATGGACAGTGGTTTGAACTTTCAGCAATAGATGGTGCTTGCGATATGGTTATTAACGGACTCGATTATTCATACCATTCAGAAAGCTCAGCTGAATATTTAGTTATCAAAATAAACAAGGAATTAGAACTAAATAACTGGAGATTTTTAATAAGAACAGAACATAAAACAGATCCTAACAATATTCACACGTTAATGAAAAAAAAGAAATCTATTAAAGTACTACCTAATTCTACCATCGTATTTGCCATTAAGAGAAAATAAAGCCTTCATATTTTTAATTAACTTTACCTCACTAAAAATTGCTAAACATTCAACCATGACATTGAACATAATTAATCGAAACTACATTTTTAGGCACAAGTATTTTGTAGTGTTTAAAATAATTGGAGTTGCCTACTTTTACTTTTTATTACGATATACTTCACCAAGTACTGATGATTCTTTTTTGAAATATGAACATCTAATTGAAACTACATCTCTATCATTTGCTATTTTAACTTTCGTTTTAGTCATCCTTAATGGTATTCTGTATTCCAAATATGGACAAATAATTATTGAATATAAATCAATTACCATCTTAAAAAATGGATGGAAGAAAAAAATAAAGTTAGCTAAAATCAAATCCATTAGAGTTGAAAAGTTAACAGGAAATGAATTTCTTTTGAAATTAGACAAATTCATAATAGATCTAGAAATTAGTCCAACGGAATTAGAAAAACTCAAGAAATTAGAAATGGTTACGCCTATAAAGTTTGATAAACCATCCATAATTGATAAAATAAAAAGTAGACTTCGAATATTTGCTAGAAATAAAGATTTTATGGACGAACCCTATCGAAAGTAAATACGGTTTTATCATATTTTTACGATAACCTAAATTATCCTACTTAATAAAAAAAGCTATGTGTAATCGAAAGGAAAGATTGAAGTTGTGCGCTTGCTCAGATATGAATACCGATAAAATTCAAAAACTCTATTCAGATGAAATAAAATCTTTAGGTAAAAAAGATTTTCTAAAAGTTATTAGATGGAAATTAAGTAAATATTTAGGTCATGAATGGAGTGGAATGGACGGTTTAATGATTATGCCTTCCAAAAATTTGACTCAAGGATTAACTGAAAATTTCGTAATAGAGGAATTGAATAAACAAAACTGTTTTGACTTTGACTATATCCCAAATGAAGGTGACAATTTAATTTTTGAAATAGGTTGGTTATTCAACAAGAGAGGAAAAAAAATTGAACGTGAATTAGAATATGAATATTCTTCATATATTTTCAAAGCTAACAAATGGAAAGCTGATTCCTATAATCCGTTTTATGAGAAAACAGAAATAATTAATGAAGGTATCTTAAAAAACATTTGGGAATAATGACCGTCCAAATAGAAGAAACTTTGATACAAGAATTTGGCTTTCCGAAAGAAGATTTGGACGAAATTGACATGGAGCATTATTAATAAAAAACTGATTTGAAAAATTTCATACAAAAACTTTTAAATAAAGACTTATATCCTGAATTAACAAAAGCTGGAGGACTTTCTATTGGATTAAATAATGCTTTTGAAGCAATTAATTCTGAAATCAGGGTTGAAAATGAACGACCAAAAGAACGCCCGTTTTCCTATGCTCGAATTGAGAAAAACAATAAGTTCTCACAAGTCTATATTGCCTCAGAGGAAAAACTCTATTTGTCAGATTTTTGGAAAGATGGGGTCTGTTTAGCTAATGGAAAAACTGACAACATTACCAACCTAGTAAAATCTTTACATGTATGGCTTAACAATGATATTTCTACTAAAGAATTGTCTCTTAAATTCAATTTCATTCACCCGAATAAGAAATCTGAATCATTTGACGATGAAAATGAAATAGAATATACTTGGAATAAAATACTCAACGATGGATTTGCAGAATTAAATCCGTTTATTCAATTGGCAATCAAAGATCATCTAATTAGTAAACTTTTTCCTTATACAAGTTTATACACTCTTTGCTTTAGTCGATGTACTGGATATCCTTATGATTCTTTAGATTTACCAAATGTAACTCCAAAATCAAACTCTTGGTCCTTACCCAAAGAGATAAAACAAAAAACCAATAAGAATCCTTCAACAGGTGAAATTATTTACATAGTCACAAAAAATAGAAATCAATATTTAGGAGAAGGAAATGCTAAAGAAACTTTAGAATTAGTTAAAAGTAATTTACCTAAAGATTTAGCACTTGCCAAAAAGGGAATCAGTAAAAATTAAGTAATCTATTTAATTTCAACAGTTTCTCCTTAAATTAAGAACATCGACACCTTAAAAAAGACAATATAAAAACACTATGAAAAAAGTTCTCTACATAACTGGGCTTATATTTTCGTTTTTCGGGACGTTACTCTTCTATTTCATGGCACTTAATACAGGCGTTAGTTTAAAATACGAAACAGGGTTTGGAGAATGTATTTCTCAAGTCTCTGGGATTAACCTGTGCAAACAGCAAAATTTATTGTTAGGATTCACCTATGGCTCTGGAATCGTATTTCTAGTTTTAACAGCTATTTTGATATATAAAAAATCAAACAAAAAAATAAATACTTTTTAAATACCTAATCCTTTAAAAGCTTCCAAATATTTAATTAACTTTATCTAATAAATTGCTACTCAAAATGAAAAAAATATTCGGAATTATATGGTTGATTGTAAGCTTTCTTTATGCATACCAAGGGTATAATCTTTTATACCATTATTCAACACCAGAGGTTTTGTGGGCTTTTATAATTCCCATTTCCATAGCCTATACAAAAATAGTTTGCGGCATTATATGTCTATTCATTGGTGTTAAATTTCTGAAAGAAAACCCTAAAAACAATTACCTGATTTTTTCCCTTACTTTTCTTCTGGTTATATATTTTATTATTGATATTATTCAATATGGAATATCATCCATTTATTACTACAGAGAAAACATTTTATTGTTGATTCTAGTTGCCCCAACATTTTATAAATTAAAAACAGCTATTAGTATTGCTAACCTGATTGAAAACTTTAAACAAAATAAAGTAAGAACCGTTGGTATTCTAGTGTTAGGTTGTCTCCCATACATATTGGCAGAATTGATAAACTATAATTCTTATAAATTCTTACACTAAAAAATATATCCGTAAGAAAACACCATAAATCTCAGGTGTACACCTACTCTTTTACTGACATTCAGAAATTCTAATTTCTATTAAACATTTAAACAAATTGAAAACAAGATTTTACCTATTACTATTGACACTAGCTTTTCTATTTCAATCATGCATTTTTAGTGGTTGTGAAAAAATAAATCTACCTAAAAAAGACATTGAATGGTTGGATAATTATAAGGTTAATCAAATATTATATTTTAAGAATCAAAATCAAGACATTGATTCACTTATAGTATATAAGAAAAATTTAAACTATTCACCATGTAATAAATTAGAATTAAGTGAATATCAATATCAAGAAGCTAGTATTAGAATAAATGACATGAATGAAAACGACTTAGCTTGGAGTAATAGAGTTCAAGTTGATTTCACTCAAAAGGCTAAAAATGAACCTAGCTTAAAACATTTTTATGTTTATGGATATAGCTTCAACATAAGAAACATAAAGAAAGAACTAAAAGACACAGTTTTACATTTAAAATATTTGAGTGGCGAAAAGGTTAAATGTTTTGAATTTGACACAAAAAACAGCCCTCAATACGAACATAGTAAAAGTAATCTAAGTAAATTTTATTGGAGTAAAGAAAGAGGTTTAGTTAAATTTATTATGGGAGAGACGTTAGAATATGAAATTTTTCAAAAATAAGACAAAACTTTCACAAGCATTTTATACAACCCTCACTCAACCACCTAAACAACAAACTATTAACACATATTAAACCTTTATAAGAAAGTAGGGTCTTAGAATAAGAATAACTTAAAATAGTTTCGTATGAATAGGGTAGTTTATGTAACAGTTTTTGCAATTTTTATATTTATAGCATGCAATACAGAAGAATCAATTACTATAAACAATACAATACCAGTAGTTAAACAAACATCTTCTTATACGGTTTTAGTAGATGAAAATATTGTATTTGCTAAAGGACTCAGTCATGATGGCATAAGCCCTAGCACTCAAGAAATGCCGATATTACTAGATGTTTATCATCCCAATAACAATTCTACAAACAGACCTGTTTTTATGTTTATTCATGGCGGAGGATTTCAAGGGGGTACAAAGACCAAACCCGAAATAATAGCAATGGGAAATTACTTTGCTTCAAGAGGATGGGTCTTTGTTTCTATAGATTATAGAACCGTAGAAGATTTAGGAACTATTTTTACAGGAATTGCTCCACAAAAATGGATTGATATTACCCTTCAAAATTCATCATCTCCGGGAGATACAAAAACTAGCATTGCAATGTATGCCGCTCAAAGAGATGCAAAAGCTGCCCTACGTTGGATTATTGCAAACGCGAATACATATAACATAAACTCAGATTATATAACTGTAGGAGGTGCGTCAGCAGGGGCAATTACCGCCATTGCCTTAGGTATTTCTAACCAAGAGGATTTTAGAGACGAAATTCCACTTTATGAAGATCCTACTCTATCTACTACAAATCTTAGTGAAACTTTTGTGGTAAAAAGTATTATTGATTATTGGGGAAGTAATGTAAAATTGGACGTGTTTAATTTGGTATATGGAACGGAACGATATGATAGTAATGATCCTGAATTGTTCATTGCTCATGGAACATTAGACCCTACCGTTTTATATTCAGAAGCTACCGAATTAAATAATATATACAACACGTTAGATATCTATAGCGAACTAGTACCCTTAGTAGATAAAGGTCATGGTCCTTGGAGCGCAACAGTAAATGGCAAAAGCTTATTTGAAATGTCTTTTGATTTTTTAGTGGAAAGACAAAATTTAAACATCCAATAAAAAAGTAATACGTTTTTTACCTCCTTACGCTACTCTTAAAAAAATAAGGTAAAACCTTACTTTCATTACGGTTTTCCGTAAGGCTAATTCTTTTTTTTAATTTAAATTGAGCTAGTCTAATACTCAATAGACATATAATAAATAAGCTGTGGTTCATATTCTCTCCCAAGCAGCTCATGGGAACAAAAACAATTCAACCGTATAAATTGAATTCTAAATTAATCGAATATGAAAAACAGAAAAATCCACTTTATTAAACTAACACTCTTATTTTTTGGTGTTATAGTAGTATTTCAAAATTGTCAAAATGACGAAGAAAACGTTCCTAAATTTCCACATGAGAACACGTTAAAACTTAACTTAAAAACTGTTTCCTTTCAAGATGCTCAATTTTTTTTTGATGTAGAGATTGAAAGACAAAAAAGAAAACACTGTGCAAGTAAGGATAACTCTTCTTTTCTGGAATTAATACCAAATTGGAATACAATTAGACATGATAATCTGTATGGTATTGACGAAGCCCAACTAACTTTAGCTGATATTAAGGTAAACAGAAAAGGTGATTATGAATCTAAACTTTTCTTTATAAATTTAAATGGTAAAATAGAAAGTATTATTTATACAATTTACCCAGAAAAAATTGCCGATAATGGAAAGATTATAAGTGCAAAAATGTACTTTAATAAACTAAATGGAGAGTTTTTTGATGGATATAAAATTGTAAATGGAAAAATAACAAAACGATTTGTGATCAAAGAAGGTGTTAATATACAGAGCGCAAGTTTTCTAATTTTCTTTCAAAGTAAAGAAGATTGCTGGAACACTGATTATTTACCTGAAGACGGAGTCCTTGAAGAGATAGATTTAGGAACTGTTAATGGCGATGAAAATCAAGGTGGTGGTGGAACACCTGTTACCTTAAACATTTCGTCGATTAATTGGTATTATCTTGGAAATGGTAACTCAACAGGACCTATTTACTCTAGTGGCGGAGGCGGCAGTATTACGAGTGGTGCAGGTACTTTATATGCCAATAGTGTAAAAGAACTTGCAGAAGGAGAAGAACAAATTATTAATAACCTTACAGATAAAGCGCTTTGCTTGTATAATAAACTTGTGTCATCAAGTACAGATTTAAATAAAATGATTCAAAAATTTGACAATGATTTCCCTGTGAGTCATTTGAAACTTGATATGGGAGATATTGGAAATTCAAAAGGTAGGACTATTGCACCTAATAATAACGGATTGCATCCTTCACCTGATTATATTATTACTATTAGATTAAATAATAATAGTAGTGTCAATGGAGTAAATTATCGTCCTAATTTAATGGTAATAAAAACTATCGTTCATGAAATAATACACGCCGAAATGTATAGAAAATTATTATCCGTACTTGATAATGGCGGAAATATTGACGGAGTAACTAGACAAGATGTTTTAGATGCCTTAGATGGTAATTTTCCAGGTATGTACGACTATTTCAGACGTCATAAGAATTGGCAACATCAACAAATGGCTACTCATTATAGAGAGACTATTGCAGATATTTTACAAAAATTTGACAATAACCAAAATTCTCGTCAATTTTATATGGATCTAGCTTGGGAAGGTTTAATTTATGAGTATGGTTCTAATGCAATTTACACTTGGACAAATTTATCACAAGATAAAAAAAATAGAATTAAAAGAGTCATAAATGACTATATTGAAAGTAATAAAAACGAAAACTGTCAGTAATGAAAAATATCATTATACTATTCATTTGCTTATTTACATACAACTCTCACTCTCAGGAAGAAAAAGAAAGTATATATCTTTTTTTTGATCTTAAAAACAATAAAAAATGTATTGTGGAAGATGGAAGCGGAAATAAACTAAGTCTTAATATCTATAGAAAAGAATTAAAAAAGGATAAGGTAATTTTTCACATTTGTGGTGAACAGTTTTTTTTGAATAAGAAAACCGAAATAGATACCTGCAATGTTAAAAACATTAAAAATCTAAATATTAAAAGTTTAAATTATATAAAAGACAAGTATCAAAAAGAGAATAGTTTTAAACACCATGTATTTAAACAAATAAACATTGTAGAAAAAATATCAGAAACCAAAATTGTAAAATACCTGAACGTTCGTTGGTGTTGTGAATGGATATCAGAAGACTAGATAACAAAACAAATTCACAAAAAATGAAAAGAACATTAATTATTGTATTAACAGCCATATTATTTATTGCTGTATATTTTATAGGTGTTTATAAATCTCATTCTGGAATAATGAATTGGAAGTCATTTAAAATAAAAACGATTCCTTTTTTACTTATTATAATTACGTATTCCTTTTTATTGTATGGCATTCTTAAAAAAATAAGGTAAAACCTTACTTTCATTACGGTTTTCCGTAAGACTAGCTCTTTTTTTTAACTTAAATTGAGCTAATCTAATGTTCAATAGACATATAATAAATAAGCTGTGGTTCATATTCTCTCCCAAACAGCTCATGGGAACAAAAACAATTCAACCGAATAAATTGAATTTTAAATTAATCGAATATGAAAAACAGAAAAATCCACTTTATTAAACTAATACTTCTATTCTTTGGTGTTATAGTCGTATTTCAAAATTGTCAAAATGACGAAGAAAACATTCCTCAATTTCCACATGAGAACACGTTAAAACTTAACTTAAAAACTGTTTCCTTTCAAGATGCTCAAACAAAAAATGACGATGCATATTATATATTAAATGAAAATCATAAAGAATATGTATTAAGAACTAATAGAACAGGTAGATTTAACTTGTATAATAGAGTTGAGTATGAGAAAAGAGAACAACAAGTTTTAAAAGATAAAAAAGAAGGAAAGTTTCACAATTATCAATTTTATAAAAGACCTCAAGAATTAATCTTTAATAAAGTTTATGGAAGTAAAGTAGAAGCCATAAATCATTGCGATACACATTTTCTAAACCTAGTGAATTATAAATGGATTCAAGACAATACATGGAAAGAGAATAATTCAAATGTCCTATTTAAAGATTTGTATTTTTTATTCAGAGTTGAAAAGGATAAATATTTAAAGTTTAAAGTTGTTAGAACCGCAATTGCGCGCTAATTGAAAACCACTTTCTCAAAACTAAACCGACTAGAACAACAACTAACTAACAAAACCAATACCTAAAAAAAAATGAACAAAATCATTTTAACAATCGTCTTTATACTAGCTAGCTCTTTATCATTTTCACAATCAGGTGTATGTGGTCCTACCGGACTCGGATTAGAAAACAAAAGGGTTCATATCATTGATGGGAAGGAACTTACTGCTCCTTTTAATGGGATTATTCATTTAAGAGTGAAACGATTATTTAAAGCACCTAAGCTTTCAACAGCGTCTTTTATTAAAAAAGATTTAATAATTACCGCAAATCACAACGTGATGAACAGTCCGTTTATTACCAAAATAGAAGTATTTGTGAATGGAAAGTGGATTAGACTAAAAAAGAAACACTTAAAAATTTACCATTATCACCAAGGTCTTTTTCATAAGAGAAACAAAGATATTGCCATCATAAAAATTAAAAACCTAACCCCACTCGAAGGACTTGATATAACCACTTTTAAAGTTAAGTCATATGAAAATATTACTGCGCATGACGAAAAGGATTTTCACTTAACAGGTTTCCCTTCAGACACACGTGATACTTTAGTAGATAAAAGTGGTTCTTCAACTGAGTTCATACTAGAAAGTTCAAAGAAAATTGTAGGTTATAATAATCTATATACCTGTACAGGAGACAGCGGTGCGCCTTTATGGTTTAAAGAAGACAATACTTTTTATGTATGTGGTATACATCACGGAAAAAAAAGAATAGATACGTATAACAATAAAATTTTAAATGTGAGTATTTTGATTACTCCTACCATAGAAAAATGGATTCTAAAAAAATACAATCAATAGGTTAAAACTAAAAACGCAGGTCAAACTTACTTTTATATTACCTTTTTACTATTTCCTCTAACCTACATTCTAAACATATAAAAAGTACCTAAACTCCGCTTATATTCCAAATAGGTATATAAGTGGACAAAAGGTACATATATAAACAAGTTGTACTTAATCACCTCAGATTTTGGAGGCAAAATTAAACTTTATAGACTAAAAGAAAATAGACATAGTTAGACCTCAAAATTTGATAAACCAATTATTTTATAAAGTATAAGATTTATATCGGCACAGCATAGCTATGTTTTATAACTCCAATAACAAAAGTACTATGTGCACTTCCAATATTTTTTACCGAACCTAACTCATTAATCACAAAAGATTGATAGTGTTTCATATCTTCAATCATAATTTTTAATAAAAAATCATGATCACCCGAAATATTATAACACTCAACTACTTCTTTAAGGGAAACAATATCCTTCACAAATTTATTTCCGATTTCTTTAGTATGTTCTTTTAAAGTAATATTACAAAACACCGTTAATTGTTTACCAACTCTTTCAGCATTTACAATAGCTGCATACTTTTCTATCAAACCTTCTTTTTCAAATCGTTTAATTCTTTCATAAACAGGCGTAGGCGATAAATTTACACGAGCTGCTATTTCTTTAGTTGTCAATTTAGCATTATTTTGAAGTATTCTGAGCAACTTCAAATCAATCATATCTAGATTTTCTAAAGAATAATTATCTGTTTTTTTCATTTTTTTAGGTACTAAAAGATAAATTCTCTTCAAAAATACATTAAAAAGATAATTTATCTAATTTCAATCTTAAATTAAAATATTTCATCTTTTGTTTTCAGATTTGTAAGGTATAAATACTACAGATTATTACCACATGAAATCGACTATATCCAAAAATTTAGAAACTAATAAGAAGAAGACTATGAAAAGTATTCAGAATTCAAATAAGAATGAAATTACATTTATAGTAAAGAGTAATTTTTTCAATGAAAACTATATTCCGTCTAACAATACAAGAACCACAACCAACTTTGCCAACTTAGCTAGAGGTGCAAATCGTCAAGAAAACTTACGTAATACTATTCAAATGATTAATAATCGTTTTAATAGCTTGGCAAAATGGGATAATACCAATAACGATAGATATTCGGTTGAACTAGAAATTATTTCTGTTAATATCGACATTGATAATAGTGGAACAACATTTCCATCAATTGAGGTTTTAAAAACACATATTAACGACCATAAAACAGATAAACGTATTGAAGGTATTGTTGGAAACAACTTTTCTTCTTATGTGCGTGATTATGATTTTAGCGTTTTACTTTCAGAATATAATAAAGATAAAAACCAGTATAGCATTCCTGACAATTTTGGTGAATTACACGGTAATATATTTAAGTCTTTTGTGAACTCAGAAACCTATAAAAAACACTTTTCAAAACTACCTGTTATATGTTTAAGTGTATCAAGTAACAAAACATATCATCGTACTGAAAATCATCATCCTATATTAGGTTTTGAATACAAGAGTAACACATCTTCTTTAACAGAAGAATATTTCAAAAAAATGGGGTTAAAGGTTCGTTATTTTATACCACCTAATAGCTTTGCTCCTTTAGCATTTTATTTCTCTGGCGACTTATTAGCTGATTATACAAACCTTGAATTAATTAGTACCATTAGTACAATGGAAACCTTTCAAAAGATTTATAGACCTGAAATTTATAACGCTAATGCTGTTGCTGGACTGAGTTATAATCCTAGCTTGAAAAATCAAGACTATTCTTTAACAAAAATCATATACGACCGAGAAGAGCGTACCTCTTTAGCAATTGAGCAAGGTAAATTTGCCGAGAAGCACTTTATTAAGCCTCATAAAAGTTTCTTGGAACAGTGGTCTTCTAATTTCACTCTTTAATTCACACACCATATTATAATTTATTATGAAAAAATTATTACCTACATCTACTGTTGGAAGTTTACCTAAACCTGCTTGGCTCGCAACACCGGAAAAGCTTTGGTCTCCTTGGAAATTAGAAGGAGATAAACTACTTGAAGGAAAGCAAGATGCCTTGCGTATTTCGTTACATGAACAACAATTAGCCGGACTTGACATTATCTGCGACGGTGAACAAACACGTCAACATTTTGTAACTACTTTTATAGAGCATTTAAGTGGTGTAGATTTTGAAAATCGTAAAACTGTAAAAATTCGTGACCGTTATGATGCAAGTGTTCCTATAGTTGTAGATGAGATTTCTCGTAGAAAATCTGTTTTTGTAGAAGATGCTAAATTTTTACGAAAACAAACCAATAAACCTATAAAATGGGCATTACCAGGACCCATGACTATGGTAGACACATTATATGATAATCATTATAAAAGTAGAGAAAAATTAGCCTGGGAATTTGCAAAAGCTCTAAACGAAGAAGCCAAAGAACTACAAAAAGCGGGAGTAGATATTATTCAATTTGATGAACCTGCTTTTAATGTTTTCTTTGAAGAAGTAAACGACTGGGGAATGGCAACATTAGAAAGAGCTATGGAAGATTTAAATTGTGAAACTGCCGTTCATATTTGTTACGGTTATGGAATAAAAGCTAATAATGATTGGAAAAAGACATTGGGCTCTGAGTGGAGACAATACGAAGAAATTTTTCCTGAAATTCAGAATTCTAATATTGATATCGTGTCATTAGAATGTCATAACTCTGGAGTACCTATTGATTTAATTGAACTCATTAGTGAAAAAAAAGTAATGGTTGGCGCCATAGATGTGGCAACTAATAAAATTGAAACACCCGAAGAAGTAGCGAACACCTTACGCAAAGCTCTTGAATTTGTAGCCATCGAAAACCTGTATCCTTGTACAAATTGTGGAATGGCTCCTTTATCTAGAAAGGTTGCTCAAGACAAGTTAAATGCTTTAACAGCAGGAACAGAAATTATTCGTAAAGAATTATCCATTTAATCTTTCTATTTTACCAAACATAAACCTTTTAAACACAAAAGACATGGATATATTTATTCTTTATTACCTAATTGCTGGAGCTTTTGCAGGTATCCTTGCAGGCTTATTTGGTATTGGTGGTGGTATGGTAATTGTCCCAGCATTAATTTATATTTTTAAAATACAAGGTGTACCAAATGCTGCACTTACACATATTGGTATTGGAACATCTTTAGCTACCATTATAGTTACATCTATCAGTTCACTTCGAGCACATAATAGCCGTAATGCAGTAAACTGGAGCGTATGGAAACGTATGGCTCCAGGCTTAGTAATTGGTTCTTTACTTGGAGCAGCTGTTGCATCTGTTATTCACGGTAATTCTCTTCAAGCAATAATTGGTATCGGTGCTTTTTTAGTAGGATTAAAAATGTTGTTTATGAAAAACAAAGCCTTAGAAGAAAATGACTTTAGCAAACTACCATCGCCTGTCGGACAAACTACCTTGGGTGCATTTATAGGAATTGTTTCTTCAATTTTTGGAATTGGTGGAGGTACATTAACCGTACCTCTATTAAGTAATTATGGTTTAAAAATTCAGCACGCAGTAGGTACATCAGCTGCCTGTGGTTTACCTATTGCTAGTGCAGGTGCTATAGGGTTTCTAATCTTTGGACAATTTCTTGATCCCAGTGTAAAAGAAACATTACCAAATGGTGTATTAGGCTTTGTTCATATGTATGCATTCATTTGTGTAAGCGCAGCTAGCTTTTTTACGGCACGTATTGGAGCAAAATTAGCTCATAAATTACCTTCAACAACCTTAAAAAAAGCATTTGCTCTATTGTTACTGATTGTAGGGATTAAATTGGTATTGAATTCTAACATTTTATGATTTAACACTAAGATAATTGGCAACGTAAAAAACAAATAGTACCGTAAACATAAAATACATTGACACGTATAACAATAAAATTCTAAATGCCACTATTCTAATTACCCCTACCATAGAAAAATGGATTCTAAAAAAATACAACCAATAGGTTAAAACTAAAACTACCTACTGTAAAATCTCTTTAATTTAAAAAATTACTGTAAAACCTTACCTACAGTAAGGAAACCCGTAATTTATACTATTCCCTTCACCTTAAATTAGAAATCTATAAAAAGTACTTGGATTCCGCATATAGTTCCTAATAAGGTATATAAGCGGGCAAAAGGTACACATATATAAACAAGATGGTAATAATTATGATACCTATGAAAAAATATTTAAGACTTATTAATTTTTACATTTTAACTTTCTTTTTATTTAGTTGTGCAGAAGAAAGAAAAGCCTTTTATGATAATGGAAATCTGAAAGAAGAAGGTAAAGTAAAAAAAGACAATAATGATAATTATTACAAAACAGGTACTTGGAAATATTATTATAAAGACAGACAATTAGAAAAAAGCATAGAATATAAAAACGGAAAAAAAAATGGTAAGTTGATTGAGTATTCAGAAAAAGGCGTGAAAATTAGGGAAGAAAAATACTTAAACGACACTTTAAATGGTCTTTCAAAAAGTTGGTATGAAAACAAACAACTAAAGGAAAGTCTAACTTATAAAAACGGAATAAAACATAAAGATTATAGTAGTTATTGCGAAAATGGACAAATTTTAAAAAAAGGTTTTTACAAAGACGGTATAAAAACTGGAAATTGGGAGTATTGGTATTGTAACGGTCAAAAAAAAGGGATAGAATTCTATAATTATTTTAAATTAGGACTAAGAGGAAGAAGCGATTTTTATTATGAAAATGGCAATAAATGGTATTCAAAATATGAAGCTAAAAAAATAAATGATACTTATTTTAGAAATGACACGTCAAAAACTTGGTATTATAATGGAAATAAACGGAGCGAAGTAAAATATAGAAATGATTCAATTATATGGGAGAAATCTTGGTATAAAAATGGTACTTTAGAATATGAGGAATTTTATAAAAACAGACCTAAATTTGGAAAAAATGGTGGTTTGTTTAATGCTAAATATTATGATTTAAATGGTTATTTGTCAGGTTCAATTATCAATGGTAATGGAGAATATGTTGAAATATATAAAGGAAATTTCAATCATAATGATACTAGTGGTAGAAAATATACTTGTAGTGCTTGTGAAATAAAAAAAGTTTATAACGTAAAAAATGGTCATTATAATCACAATGTTTATACAATATACACTAATGGGTTAAAAAGATACACAACAGAAAATTCAGGAAAGAATAGCTGGTTGTATAATCCAGATAACAATTATAGCTATAATAGCCCTTGTAAGAATTTTACATATAAAATCTATAATCAAAAATATTATTCAGACGGTGATTATACCATTTACAGTTTTAATTGCTCGAACTCAGGAAAAACGGTAGTTATCACATACTGGAATGATGCCCAGATATATGAAAACACTAATAGAAGTTCACAACACGAAGCTGTAAAAAAAGCCTGTGGTTGTGATTAATCAAATATTGAATATTCAAATACGACTATTACCAACACTGTATATATTCAATTGCTTAATTACAATATTCTTTGGAAAACCCTTTCGGCTTTTCCATTCAGTAATTACTTGCTAAGTTCTATGTCTAAACCACGTAACTAAAACATTATCCAATAATTAATTATAAATTTTATAAAAACAAAATCTTAAATTACATGGGTGAAGATTCTTTTAATAACATTTCTTGGATGACAGACGAAATAAAGAACGAATTAAAAAGAAGAAACAAAATTATAGAAAACAAAGATTTTGAAAGTTTGTATTCTTTAAAAAATGACTCTGACTTTTCAATTGCATTGCATCAAATTCTTGTAAATAGATACGATAAGGATCCTAATTCCCTAAATAAAACAGAGCTAAATCTATTTCTATGTATGCATATAGAAAATGCAGATCAAGCTGATAGTATTTTGAGTTTTTTACAAGAATGGTTTCCTGAACAAAAAGAACAAATAGTAAAATCTTTAAATGAGATCGGAGCAACTAAATCATCTAAAATCATAAAACGTGCAATTGAACTATTACCTAAAGATGAAAGTTGTTTTTTTAAAAGTTCTGATGAAAATTCAGAAAAAGAAATGAGTAAACTAGGCAACGAATTTTCAAATTATCCAGATGGTTCTCTGAGGTATTTATATCGAAAATATGCTGAGAAACACAAAAATGAAATCTTTAAAAATCCTTCTCACAACAATGACTACAAATAATTTCTTATTACTTATATAAAAGTTACGAAAAAACCTTTCCTACAATATGGAAACCCGTAATTTTTATTATTTCCTTTAGCCTATTTTCGAAACCTGTAAAAAATACATAAACCCTGTATATACTCTCAAATAAGGTAACGAACAAAAGGTACGTGTATAAACAAGTTAGGCACAGTTTTAATGCTATATTTTAGGAAATTTTTTATCATCGAAAACCTCGATTCTCTTTACCAAAGAAGATTACAGAATTCTAGAGCAAAAGGAATTGATAAACATAATTCACATACTTTTCAAAAAAACAAACTCCAACAATTAGAAATAATTGAATCAAAGTGTCATTCTGGGAAATATACCTTTACACCATTTTTAGAACTCTTGAAGTTAAAGGGTAGAAACAAAATACCTAGAGCTATATCAATACCAACCATTCGAGATAGAGTTGTACTTCTTGCACTAAAAGAATATCTACATGAGTTTTTTAGCGATCAAGTCAATAGAAAAAGACCAAATGCTTATGTAAAAGATATTAAAAAATATATCAATGCAAATAAAAAGGAAAAACACTTTGTAAAACTAGACATCAAGACCTTCTATGATAGTATCGATCATGACATCTTGTTAGATATGTTAAAGGGTGCGAACCTAGACCCTTTAGCAATCAATCTTGTGGAGAGTGCAATAAAAAACCCAACCGTCCCAATAAATACTAGAAAAGAAGAATATAGTAAACACACTCCAACCATAGGTGTCCCTCAAGGGACTAGTATATCAAACATTCTAGCTCAAGTCTACCTTCAAAACTTAGACAAAACTATAGATAAGAGAACCTATTTTTATAGCAGATATGTTGACGACATATTACTGATAAATGATGAGCCATTTTCAAAATTTCGGTTAAACAATCTAAAAAAAGTTGTAAATGAGTTAAACCTCACATTACACGAAGACAAAGAGGAACAAGGTTTACTTTCCGATAGTTTTGATTTTCTAGGGTATAGTATTCAAGACTATAACATTTCTATAGCTAACAAAAATGTAGAATTATTTATAAGAAGAATTGCTGGTAAGTTTACTTGGTTTAAAAATGGTATCGAACGACCATCAACTAGACCTAAATGGTTGTTAACTGATAATGATAGATATAAAGAAGTTTTTCTTGAGGAATTAAATGAATCAATTACAGGCATTATATCTGAAGATAAAAATTATGGATGGCTTTTCTATTTCTCTGAAATGAATGACCAATCTTTACTTTTTAAAATTGATAAAATCATAAACAATTTTTTTGAACAGTTAGAACCTTTTGATTACAAAGCACCTATTGGGCTAAAAAAATTGGTCAGAACATTTTTCGCTATTAAGCACAAAAACAATATTAACTACATCTCAAACTATAGTGACTATGATACTATTCGCAAAAAGCGTAACTTTTTAGAATTCAGAGGGTATATTGATCCTGAAAATGACTACAAGGATTGGGAAATAAATATACTCTTCAAAAAATACAGAAATAAGCAATTGCGCTATGTTGAAAGCGATGTAGGATATAATTATATTTAACCATAGGGGCTACTTCCTTTAGGAACTTACTCTGTAAGTATTTGTAACATACACACATTAAGTGTTTTCAATTTCCAGCAATGGAAAATTTATTATTAAGTCATACTAAGTAGCCCCTTTTATAGAATAATATGGAAAAAGAACTAAATAGACTTTACAAAAATCTTTGGATAACAAAAGGCTGTCGTTTTATTGCTTCTAAGCGATATACAAAACATAACCACTTAGCAAATATCACTATTACAATTGCTTCAGTTTATATTTTGGCAATGAACTTGTTAATTCTCATCGAAGATAGACTTGAAATATTTTCTAGTGATAACATCAACTATTTCACTATATGTGCTTCAATTCTTGTTTTAGCTTTATCGCTAATCGTCAACTCACGAAACTATCAATCTTTAGCTGATAAATTTCATGACTGCGGAAGGGAGTTATCTGAAGTTTATGACTCAATCTGCTTGTTAAAAACATCTACCCAAAAACCTAGTGAAGAAGAAATCAAGATTATTCATAGTCGATATCATAATATAATTAGGAATTATGACATCAATCAAGACCAACTTGATTTTAATTTATTTAAGGCGAGAAACATTAATGACTTTTATAGTTATTTGTCTATTTCGGATAATGACGAACACAAATGGATGAAAATCTTAAGTAATATAAAAACATTTGTATTTCGTCAATGGTTTACAATAAAAACCTATGCTGAATATACCATACATCAATACTTTATTTACTCAGTAATCTGGGCTCTCCCCTTCTTTCTACTGTTAGTACAAAGTACCTAACAAGGTCTATACTCATAGTCGTATTGATTATTATTAGCTCGTAGCTCGTGGATACCGCCCACACACAAAACCCAAAAAACCCCGCATCCGCGGGGTTTTAGAATCAAAAAAATAAAACGAAGTATTTAATTATTAAAAATCAAAACGATAATTCATTTTAAACGCTACTCCCCAGTTATTACGGGTAAGATGTTGGTTGTAATTATCAGAAACTACTAGGTAGATATACGACAAAGGTTTGTATTCCCATTGCAAGCGACTGTTGATATTAAAATTATCAAATTGCGTGTTGTATTGTACATAGGTAGTCCAGTTTAAACGGTTGGAAAAGAAAATCTCTCCTATAAAACGTGCCAAGTGAAAAGTTTCACTTCCCAATTCCTTTAAATCAATATCATTACGTTCATAACGCAATTGCAATCGTGCCAAAGGCATCATTCTATATTGGGCGTTCAAACTAATTTGATGTTTCGTTCCGCTATAATAGCTTCCATAACTTAGATTACCACCATATTGAAACGCTTTGTTATCGGCAGAAGCATAGCCCATCCCTGCATCAAAATACTTATAGGTATCAGCAACAATCGGATTCCCATTACGCAAAGGGTCAAAACCATATTTTAAATTCACATGCTCATAACGTACCCCTCCAAATAAAGTAGACTGATTCTTAAACACCAAATCATTATTCAATACAATGGTAGACTGGGTCATATTCCCCTCCTCATCCCAATAGGTATTATTCGATAAGTTCAAATAACGATGTCTATCAAACAATTTTGAGTTTTTGTAGAATTTTGTTAAACTAATACGCCCGCTTGCTTGGGTATACCCTTCTCGGACCTCGGTTGCAGTAGTAGCATCATAGTTATACAAGCGAGGAACAAAACCTACATCGGTAATATAGTTTACACCTACCTTTCTAATACCTGCATATCCTGCTGCATTGATATGGTTGTACCAAACACCGGCATTGTAAAAACTATTATCGCCAGAAAAACCATCGGAAGCACTGTTGGCAAAGTTTGCCAATCCTGTCCAACGATTATTTTTCGATTGGTAATTCACATTCACCCCTGTAATTCTGTTATAATCATCTTTAAATGAAAAACCATCCGTTTCCTGTCGGTTAATTAAAAAACCCGTTGCGGTAAAACGTTTCGATAATTGCTGTTGTACCACCAAAGCACCATAATTCTGTGCAGGTGTATCTCCCTCTTCCTTGGTAGCCACATTCAACACTCCCAAACGTGTTTTCTTGGCAATATTACCCGAGAGCTTTACTCCAAAAGAAATTTCACTATTTGCCCCTATTCTCCTAGAATAAAAAGGATTCACTCCGCTTACTCCCAAATTGGTAAACAAATCGCTGTTTTCTAAAAAGAAGTTACGTCGCTCTGGGAAAAACACCGAGAACCTACTTAAATTGGTTACCTGTCTATCTACATCTATCTGAGAAAAATCTGGATTAATCGTCGCATCCAATTTTAACGAAGAGCTTACATTAAACTGTATATCCACACTAGGTTTCAACATGGTATCTTCTGTTCTATTGGCTACATCTTCAGAATAATTCATGGTTACCGATGGCGTTACTGCAAAACGAGAAGCACTGTTATTTTGTAAATTTTCTACTGCAAAAGTTTTGGCAAAACGCAAATCGAATAAATCGTAATTTCGATCTATTTGCGTACTGGTAGTCCATTCATTCAATTTAATATTTCGGGTATGAAACATCACACCCCATTCAGAAGCCTCTGCCTTATACCCTAAGGTTTTTAGCGGAATTTCTACTTCAAATATTTTTTGATTCCCATTGGTAGAGGTTCTTGCATTCCAAATGGTATTCCAGCTGGTACTTACTCGAAATCCATCGCCATTTCTCGATAACAGGGCATCAATCAAAGCACCACCCATATTCACTATAAAAAAATACCCTGATTGTTGTTGATTATAGGTATCTAACATAATGGCAAACGAATCACTCTCTGCTCCCGAAACTCCAATATCATCACGTTTTAAAGACCCTATTTGAACCTTTGAAGAAGTATCATTATACACCGCACTGATGTACAAATTCTTTCCATTGTGAAACATTTTCACCTGAGTTTGGTTGGGAGCTACTGCTCCATTATTAGGTATATAACTTAAAAATCCGCCTTCAGGAGTTAAGGTATTCCAAACGGCTTCGTTTAACTTACCATCTAAATCTATTTTGGTATCATTAAACACAATACGCCCTTTTTCTAAGGAAGTTTGTGCCTGTATAGCAATATGTACTAATACGAACCCAAAAAGTAATGCTATTCGCTTCATGTATTTCAATTAAAAATTCAACTAAGTGCTGATAAAACAACACAGGAGCGAGCAAAACTATGGGAAGCATCAACCTTTATTTTAAAAAGTAGACCAAGCGCCTTCTTTGGTCTTTAGGGAGTTACTTTTTAACGAAACCAACCTTTGTCTATGGTTTTTAAGTCTAGAGCTACAAATCTTTAAGTTTAGGCTACTTTTACGGTACAACTAGGCTAATATTGTATTTTAGCAAACCTATGAGTAGCATACAAAAAACACCTACCATCTTTAAGCATCCGATTAGCAAGCATATCTTATTTTGGATAGGGGTATTTGCCTATTTTGTTGGTACGGTAAACATGAACTACCACAGTGGGTACGGAGAAGTATTAAATCATTATGTAATTCATGTAATCTGTCAAATGATTTTGGCGTATACGGTATTGTATGTACTTATTCCACGCTATCTAACACCTAAAAAAAACATTCAGTTTGTAGTAAGTTTGTTCTTACTATTGTGTACGGTATTTGTAGTCTTTGTAGCCTATCATGAATTTTATCATCTTCCAAAATATCACAATAACGGTAGCCTAAGCACTTATGATTCTTATGGTATTTTTTGGAAAAGGGTACTCAGTCTTCGCATTTTTATAGGAAAAGGAACCATTTTACTCACCCCTGCCATATTGTTGGTCATTGCCAAATTCTACAAAGAAAAACAAGCTTATTTACAGCTCAACGAACAGAAAAAAAGCAGCGAATTATCGGCTTTAAAACATCAATTGAATCCGCATTTTTTATTCAATACGCTTAACAATTTATATTCTTTAGCCATTAAAAAATCTGACGAAACTCCAGAGGTAATTGCCAAACTTTCTGAAATGTTAGACTATATGCTCTATGGTTGTAATGATACCTATGTACCCTTACACAAAGAAATTGACTTGATTGAAAACTACCTGGCTTTAGAAAAAATACGTTATGACGATCGGGTAAATATTCATTTTGAAAAAGAAGGTAGTACCGATGTAAAAATAGCCCCATTGATTTTACTAACTTTTATTGAAAATGCTTTTAAACACGGAGTTTCTCAGGAGTTAAAAGCAGCAGATATTCATATAAAATTGACGAGCAATGCTCAAGAGATTTTGTTTGACATCAGCAATTCTATTGCACAAAATAAACTATCTTCGAATAAAGAACCTATCGGACTAACCAATGTTCAAAAACAACTAACATTGCTGTATCAAGAGCATTATACTTTAAAGATTGAGGAAGAAAACAATCGTTTTAAGCTACAATTAAACTTGCCTGCAAAATGACCTATACCTGTGTAATCATAGACGATGAAAAATTAGCACGAGAGTTAATTGAAGCCCACTTGTCACAATTAGACGATTTTGAAATCGTTGCTTCTTGTGGTAGTGCTATCGAAGCAAGCAAAATTTTACAAGAAAAGCAGATTGATGTATTATTTTTAGATATTGAAATGCCTGTACTAAAAGGCACCGACTTTTTTAAAAACTTAGTGCACAAACCCAAGGTAATTTTTACCACCGCCTATAGAGATTATGCAGTAGAAGGTTTTGAACTCAATGCGGTAGACTATATTATAAAACCAATTACCTTTCAGCGTTTTTTTAATGCCATTGAAAAATTTAGAACTTTACAAAGAGGAACCCTTGCTAATATGCCAATCATACAAGAGAAAAAAGAGGACTTTATTTTTATTCGTAAAGACCGAAAACAAGTAAAAGTACTCCTTGATACTATTTTATATATAGAAAGTTTAAAGGATTATATAAAAATTCACTTGGCAGAAGAACAGCATGTTACCAAGTCGAGTATTTCTGCTTTTGAAGAAAAATTAGATGCTCGTTTTGTACGTATTCATCGTTCCTATATTATCAATAAAGATAAAATTACAGCCTATACTAAAAACGATGTAGAAATTGGAAAAATAGAAATTCCAATTGGTGATAATTACCGTGAGAATTTAGCTGATTTATAAACTGGCTAATACGGCATCTACCATTTTACGATTGTAGTCATTTATTTTTTGATGAGTAGGCATCCAACCTAATAAAAACCGCATAAAATCGGTACATGCTACTGGATACATACTTCTCCACTCCTGCTCCAATGCTTTAAATTCAAAATCGAATTCCTTGTTTACAAAGGCTTTGTTGAGTTCTGCAAAATAGTAGTCTAACAACTCAGTTTCATAAGTTTCCAATTCATTGTTGGACATACAACTTCCTAAGAAATAAGCCACGTCTTTCATTCCGCAACCTCCCCCTACATATTGAAAATCTACTGCGGCTACTTTGGTACCGTCTTCAGAAAAACAAAAGTTAGCCAATTTTGCATCGCCATGTACAATGGTTTGATAGGTACAATTATTTAAAATAGTATCTATGGCCGTTGCTTTTGATTTTAATTCTTGATTTTCTATCAATTCCAATTCATCAGGTCGTGTAGCCAAATGCCAATAAGTACCTACTTCCCATAATCCAACAGGCTCTTGCATAAGAAACTGTACATGGAAGTTTGCTAACCACTGTAAACAGACTTTTACCTCATCTAAGGTAATGGCCATTTTACGCAAGGGATAGTTAGTATTTAAATCTTCTAATACAATCCATTGATTATCTCCTTCGGAAAAAGAACCAATCAAAGTAGGAATTTTACAAGCATCGGTACACTTGCCACTCCATTTTGCATACCAATTGGTTTCTACTTGATACGATTTTACTTTTCGCTGATGTGAAAAATTGGTATTCCAACCTCTTGGATGCTTAGCTGCCTGTTGCAATTCAATAAACTTTACCACAACCGTTTGCAACGGAGCATTTTCTAGTTGAAAACGGGCAATTCGTCCATAACCACTCCACAAACTTTGTATGGTTTCTATCTCAGTACAATTACTTGCTTTAGTTAGGTTTAAAAGGTATTGAATAAAGTTCGGATTCATTGAAATAGCTTCTCGTTGCGAAGATAGTACAAAACAAAAATTAAGACGTAAAAAAGTAGTCTACTATGCGCATCAAATTATGAAATATATGTACCTTGACCTCATTGCTAAACAAATCAATTTATTATTATGAACAAGAAATTTTTATTATCAATTGCCTTAACAATTTTAGTCTCTTCTTTCGGATTTGCACAAAAGGTTAAGTTTAAAAAAGGAAAAGTATTAGTCGATGGAAAAGAAATTTTAAAAATTGAAAGACAAGGAACAGAAGCTACATTGTATTCATTAGAAGGAGATGACGAAGTTATCTATTTAAACTACGAAAGCAATGGAACATTGCATTACCATGAAGATGATTATGTAGTAATCTTCTTTTCTAAGGAAGAAATTAAAGTTGAAACAAGTAGAATTAAAGGGAGTAGAAAAAGAGTGATTAAAGCCTTAATTAAGAACAAAGTTTTAGATATGAACGGCGAAATCAACTTAGAGAAACTTAAAAAGTTTGCTAAAAAATACGATGAAAATATTACGAATAGAACCGTGAGATATTAAATAAAAAAAACCGAGCAATTGCTCGGTTTTTTTTATTTATCAATAGATCCTAAAACACGTTGCATAAAATTATTCAACGCTTCTTTTTTAGGAGCTCCTTCTTTCATCATTTTAGAAACTTCTATCGCTCCGTACATATTAGAGATCAATTCTCCAATAACATCTAGTTCTTCATCTTTTAAAGATGGAACTTCTGTTAAAGCTTCCAACGTTTCTATGGTTTCTAAAACATAGTCTTGATCATTTTCTTCTATAAAAGAAGTTAAATGCTTAATTACTGGTAATTTCATATGTTATTTTTTTAATGGTATTACGTATGCTCGAAAGACAAATTACTTCGCTTCGCTCGTAATGACCGTATAATTATACTACTTCGTTTACCAATTCTTTTAATACATCAAACTTGTTCGTTTGTACTTGATTTACAAACTTTCCATCTACAAAAGTTGCAAATGTTGGTAAGTTATCTACTGTTGCTAATTCTCTACTTCCAGGAAACTTTTCAGCATCTGCAATAATGAACACAGTATTCTCATTTTCAGAAGCTAACTTCTTAAATTTCGGCTTCATAATTCTACAATTACCACACCAAGTAGCAGAATATTGAACCACTACAGTTTTATTATCGGAAACAATTTGTGCTAAATTGTCTTGATTTAATTCTTGTACCATAATTAATTTTATTTAGTAAGAGTAAAAACTCAAAAGATATGCTTGGGTAAGCATGTTAGAAGATAAGTTCGTGTTTAACCTATTTGAAAAACACGAACTTAAAATTTATTAGTTTACAGCTAAATACTCTGCAGTAGCTTTAGCGTTAGGTTGCATTGCTTGCTTTCCTTCTTCCCAGTTAGCAGGACAAACTTCACCTTTTTCTTGTACGTGTGTATACGCGTCGATTAAACGTAAGTACTCATTTACGTTACGACCGATTGGCATATGGTTTACACCTTCGTGTACAACAGTTCCTTCTTCGTCGATGATATATGTAGCTCTATAAGTTACATTATCTCCCTCTACTTGTACAGTTCCAGTAGCCTCATCATACGTTTCGTTAGTGATATCTAAAATACCTAAGATTGAAGATAAGTTACGGTTACTATCTGCGATTAATGGATACGTTACTCCTTCGATTCCTCCGTTATCTTTAGAAGTATTTAACCATGCAAAGTGAACCTCTGCAGTATCACATGAAGCACCAATTACAACAGTGTTTCTTTTTTCAAATTCTGGTAAAGCAGCTTGAAAAGCGTGTAATTCTGTAGGACATACAAAAGTAAAGTCTTTTGGATACCAAAATAATACTACTTTCTTTTTGTTGTTTACTGCTTCTTCTAAAACATTTAACTTAAACGTATCACCCATTTCGTTCATTGCGTCAACGCTTAAATTTGGAAATTTCTTACCAACTAATGTAGCCATCTTTTAATTTTTATGTATTAATATATTTTTTAAAACGATGACAAAAGTATTGGGTTTAAATAGATAAAAAGCCTAAAATCAAAAATATTTTTTTATTCCAATATAAGATAATTCAATACTGCGAAATAAGCTTTCTTTATCGCCTAAAAAAAACACATATAAAACACTACACAACAACTACTTACAACAAACCTTTTTCATTAAAATAATTTTAACTTATAATTAAATAAAAAATATAGATAAAAATTATTCATTGTTTTGTCGTAAATTTGAAGTATAACATCTTAAAAAACAACAAATTATGAATACCTCAGATTTACACGGATCTTCTGGTGATATTTCTAAGTGCCCTTTCCATAGTGCTCAAAAAAAACCTGCTGGAGGAGGAACTACAAATAGAGATTGGTGGCCAAACGAATTGAAGCTAAACATACTTAGACAAAATGCTTCAAAAAACGACCCAATGGGAAATAGCTTCGATTATAAAGAAGCTTTTAATAGTATAGACTATAACGCCCTAAAACAAGACCTTATTAATTTAATGACCGATTCACAAGATTGGTGGCCTGCTGACTACGGACACTATGGTGGACTAATGATTCGTATGGCTTGGCACAGTGCCGGAACCTATCGTGTTGGTGATGGTCGTGGAGGTGCAGGATCTGGAACACATCGTTTTGCTCCATTAAATAGTTGGCCAGATAATGGAAACTTAGACAAAGCACGTTTATTATTATGGCCTATTAAAAAGAAATATGGAAATAAGATTTCTTGGGCAGACTTAATGATTTTAGCAGGAAACTGTGCTTTAGAATCAATGGGCTTTAAAACTTTTGGTTTTGCAGGCGGACGTGAAGATGTATGGGAACCAGAGCAAGATATTTATTGGGGTAGTGAAAATCAGTGGTTAGGAAATGACAATAGATATGATACGAGTGATGGTGAATTAGAAGGACATTTAGGTGCAGTACATATGGGATTAATTTATGTAAACCCTGAAGGACCTAATGGAGAACCTGACCCGTTAAAATCTGCACACGATATTAAAATTACCTTCGGAAGAATGGCGATGAACGATGAAGAAACCGTTGCTTTAGTAGCAGGTGGACATACCTTCGGAAAAGCACACGGTGCAGCAGACCCAGATAAGTATGTGGGAGTTGAACCACATGGAGCTTCTATGGAAGAAATGAGTACCGGTTGGAAGAACTCATTCGGAACAGGAGTTTTAGACGATACTATTACCAGTGGTTTAGAAGGTGCTTGGACACCTAATCCTATCCAATGGGACCATGATTATTTCGATGTATTATTAAACTACGATTGGGAGCTTACCAAGAGTCCGGCTGGAGCACATCAATGGACACCTACTGCTGCTTCTAATGCAAGAATGGCTCCGAAAGCAGGAGATGCTAACGGAACACAAGCTTTAATGATGTCTACTGCAGACATGGCATTAAAAATGGATCCTACTTATAGAGAAATTTCAGAGCGTTTCCATAAAGATCACGCAGCTTTTGAAGATGCTTTTGCACGTGCTTGGTTTAAATTAACGCATAGAGATATGGGACCTATTGATCGTTATTTAGGTCCAGAAGTACCTTCTGAAGAATTAATTTGGCAAGATCCAGTACCAAAAGTAAATTATACCTTAAGTGATGGTGATATCGATTCTTTAAAGAAAATGGTTTTAGCTTCAGGATTATCTGTTGGAGAATTGGTAAAAACTGCTTGGGCGTCGGCATCTACTTTTAGAGGATCAGACAAACGTGGTGGAGCTAATGGAGCGAGAATTCGTTTAGAACCTCAACGTAATTGGGAAGCAAACAACCCAGAAGAATTAAACAAGGTTTTACCTATTTTAGAAGGAATTCAAAAAGAGTTTAGCGGTACTGTTTCTATGGCAGACTTAATTGTACTAGCTGGAAATGCAGGGGTTGAAGAGGCTGCAAAAAAAGCAGGACATAATGTAAGCGTTCCTTTTACTCAAGGTCGTGGTGATGCTACGCAAGCACAAACAGATTTAGAATCGTTTAGTCATATGGAACCTTTAGCTGATGGTTTTAGAAACTATCAGAATTCAAAACTAAATGTTGCTGCTGAAGATTTACTAGTAGACAAAGCAAATTTATTAACCCTTTCTATTCCTGAAATGACAGCTTTAGTAGGTGGATTACGTGTATTAGGCACCAATTACGATGGTTCTAAACACGGTGTGTTTACAAACAATGTAGGACACTTAACCAACGATTTCTTTAGCAATGTTTTAGATTTTTCTTTAACCTGGAAAGCAACGAATGGAGAAGACAAAGAGTTTATTGGTAGAGATCGTGCAACAGGTGCTATGAAATTCCACGGAACCAGAGCCGATTTAATTTTTGGTTCGAATACTGAACTAAGAGCGGTTTGTGAAGTCTATGGTGCAGATGATGGTGAAGCACGTTTTGTAAACGACTTTGTTGCTGCATGGGCAAAAGTAATGGACTTAGATAGATTTGATTTGGCTTAATCGAATCAATCAATTTATAATAACATATTAAAAAAGAAGAGCTTTCTGAGTTCTTCTTTTTTTCATACCAAACATATAGAAATGATCGCTAGTTTTTTAAAAAACTGTTATCCGCTTTTCGATGAAACTCTAATCAACGAAATAGAGGAGTATGCAATAGTAAAAAGCTTTAAAGCAGAAGAGCATATTGTAAAGCAAGGACAATACATTAAATACCTTCCTATTATTCAAAATGGATCTGTTAAAGTATTTTGTTCTGAAGACGACACCGAGTTTTTACTATACTATATCACAGCTGGTGAGTCTTGCATTTATAGTTTTGCCCATATCAAAAGTTCAGAAAAAGCTTCTTTCTCGGCTATTGCAGAAACAGATAGTGATTTACTTTTACTTCCGATACATAAAGTGGCTGATTGGGCTAAGAAATTTCCTTCTTTAAATAACATCATATTGAACAATTACCAAAAACATTACAGCGAATTATTAGATACGACCAAACAACTTATTTTTTACAAGTTGGAAGATAGGCTTATTAATTACTTACATACAAAATCACAATTACGAAACACCAAATTGCTAGCAATCTCCCATAAAGAAATTGCCTATGACTTAGGTACTTCTAGAGAAGTCATTTCTCGATTGATTAAAAAGTTAGAGCGCAATCGAACTCTCAAACAGCAAGGAAGAAAAATTAATTTAACGTAGTGTGACCCTTGTCACTGATATTGAACAAGACGACTCATAATTTTGAACTTCATAACTAACAATTTTTAAACATGTCAGAACAAGTTCAATTAATTCCAGGAAACTCTTTGATTACTGAAACTCCTGAAGCAGGAAGAGCTTTAGCAGTAAAAATGGCGAGGTTAATCATAAAAATAACACAACCCGATGCTGAAGCTAGAGAAAAAATGCGTCCAACCTATGCAAACGATGCCGCTATGTTAATTGCTATTGGACAAACAGTTGCTACAGAATTTGCTACTATTGCAGAAGCTAATAATTATTGGAAAAACACATAAAAAAAAGAGGTTATTAAAACCTCTTTCTTTTTTTATTTACTTGCAAACAATTGTACATCATTTCCAGAAACCTCTTTTTCTCCGAGTATTATTAAACGTTCTACTACGTTTCTTAACTCTCGAATATTTCCGGTCCAATCGTACTCTTGTAATAATTTGATGGCATCATCTGAAAAACTCTTTTTAGGAGTTCCTTGTTCTTTCGAAATCTTATCTGCAAAGAAATCTACCAATAACGGAATATCATCACGTCTATCATTTAAAGCAGGTACTTTAATTAAAATAACTGCTAAACGGTGATATAAATCTTCTCTAAAACGACCTTCAGCAATCTCCTTCTTTAAGTCTTTATTTGTTGCCGCAACCACACGAACATCAACTTTAATATCTTTATCAGAACCTACACGTTGAATACGATTTTCTTGTAAAGCACGTAATACTTTTGCTTGCGCAGAAAGGCTCATATCACCAATTTCATCTAAGAAAATAGTTCCTTTGTTTGCTGCTTCAAATTTCCCTGCTCTATCTTTATTCGCTCCTGTAAAACTTCCTTTTACATGTCCGAATAATTCACTTTCTATTAATTCAGAAGGAATTGCAGCACAGTTTACTTCAATCATGGAAGATTTAGAACGATCTGATTTTTCGTGTAACCAATGGGCAACCAATTCTTTTCCTGTTCCGTTTGGTCCAGTAATTAAAACACGTGCATCTGTAGCGGCTACTTTTTCAATAATTTCTTTGATATGCGTAATGGCATCACTTTCACCAATCATTTCATAGTTCTTGCTCACCTTTTTCTTCAATCGCTTGTTTTCAACCACAAGCTCCTTCTTATCTAGCGCATTACGAACTGTATTTAACAAACGATTTAAATCTGGCGGTTTTGAAATATAATCAAAGGCACCTAAACGCATTGTATTTACGGCTGTGTCTAAATCACCATGACCAGAAATCATAACCATAGGTACTTCTGGTTTTAATTTTTTAGCTTTTTCCAATACCTCAACACCGTCCATTTTTGGCATCTTAATATCACACAATACTAAATCGTAATCTTTATCTTTAATCATTTCAATACCTGCCAACCCATCCTCTGCTTCCTCTACTTCATAGGCATCATTTTCTTCTGAAATAATTTTTTTTAAAACTCTACGGATTGCCGCTTCGTCTTCAATGATTAATATTTTTGACATCTTCAGTTAGATTTTTACTTAAACTTTCTATTATTAATTCCTCTTTCTCTTTAAACGTATCATCATAGGTAATAAAGAGGAATTTACCATTTTTCTTTTTAAAACGAATCAAAGACTGTTCCTTTATTATTTTGAATTCTAAAAAATCACTCCAAAAATACGATTCAAAGTAATTTCCTCTCGTTACTAAGCCTTTATTGGTAGCATAAAACATTGCTGTATCATCAACTACATACCTGAATATAAGTGATATTACTATTGTATAATAAAATACAAGTTGTTTTGTATCTCTCAAAAAAAATGTCGAGAAATTATTTCCTTCAATTTCAAAAAAGTCAGAATATTTCAATAACAAGAGTAAAATAATTGGAAAGGCTATTCCGATAAGTCCCCTTAAAAATTCTGATCTAAATAATTCTAGTCTACCTAGTTTTAACAACTTCTTCTTTATTATTAAAAACATAATTATTTCAAAAGCTTTTATCAAAATAAGTACTGAAATCAATATAGAAACTAGAATAATGGACAAATTCCAATCAACATAACAAAACATTAAAAACAGCCCAAGAGTTAAGTATACCAATAACTCAATTACCTTTCTTTTTTTCATAACCAAATCTTTCTCTGCAACTTCCTAAACTAATAAACTCTTAAACTATTAATCTCCTTTTATAATATGTATATCTCTCTGCGGGAACGGTATACTAATATTGTGTTCTCTAAACAATTCGTCTATTCGAAAACGTATTTCACTTTGGGGTATAATTGCTTTAAAACTATCATCCAGCGTAAAAATAAGTTTAAAATCCAACGAACTATCTCCAAAGTTTTCAAAAATCACTAAAGGAGCTGGTTCCTTTAAAACTTTAGGGTGCTCTGTAGCCGCTTGAATTAATAATTTTTTAACCAATTGTACATCACTTCCATAAGCAACACCCACTGATACATTTTCTCTAGTAGTAGTTCCGTTTTGTGTCCAATTGTATAAACTGTTTGATAAATATTTATGATTTGGAATGACCAATACTTTATTGTCAATGGTCACTGCTCTGGTAGTTCTTAATTTGATTTCTTCTACTCTTCCAACCTTCCCGTCTATTTCAATGATATCTCCAACATGTACACTCTGATCAAGAATAATAAAAATACCAGAAATAATATCTTGAAAAAAGGTTTGCAATGCCAAACCAATACCAATTAACAATGCTGAAGAAGCAACTAAGATTGCACTTAAATTAACTCCAGAAGAGCTTAATATCATTGAAAATATAATAGCATAAATAAACCAACTGGTAAAGGAAAAAACAGTATTAAACTTGTTCTTGTCTTCTTCTTGCAGTCTTCTTCTAACAAACTTTTTAAAATATTTAAAAACAATATTTGCTATAATGAGTGATACAATGAGTATTAAAACTGTTTTAATAGTAATATCTACACCTTTACCTCCAATTGGCAATCGGTAGTTCAATATTTCTATAACCTCTTTGGTAAATTCTTTCATTATCTTTTTAATTAAATAAAGGTAGCATAATAGATGATACTGTAAAAAAGATATAACCTATTATGGAAATATAATACTGATAATTCTTTTCTTCTTTTTTAACAATGCTCAATATCGTAAAAATAATTCCTGCAATAAGAATCGCAGTTCCTATAACAGAAAATATAAGCATGTTTTGACTGAATCGCGCAAATTCATGAAATCCTTCTGCAAAATTAATTACCACATAAGCTACTGCTATATTTAGTATAACTAAATAAATAAGAAACTTAAAAGCCCACCTTTTGTAATTGGTAGGCTTTTTTAATTGAATATTTTCCATCTATAAATAACTTCTTATCCGCTATAACGAATCCATTTCCATAAGTCTTTATAAGTAGGTTTCTTACCATAAGATAAAATACCAACTCTATAAATTTTAGCAGCAAACCATACCATAAACATAAAGGTAGCTACTAACAGTAACATTGATATTGCAATCTCCCACCAAGCTACTCCAAACGGTATACGCATTAGCATTACAATTGGAGAAGTAAAAGGAATATGAGAAAATATAACAGAAATTGGTCCATGTGGATCATTGATTACTGTAAAAAATCCTACATATACACCAAGTATTAATGGCAACATAATAGGCATCATAAACTGTTGTGTATCGGTTTCATTATCTACCGCCGCACCAACAGCTGCAAATAACGAACTGTATAACATATATCCTCCTAAAAAGTAAAAAATAAAGATTACAAACATTTTAAATAAAGGAAGACTAAAAAACTCAACAGCTATTTGTTCAAACTTATTACTTGAAGCAGCTTGCTTCATTACTTCCATTTGATCTGCTGGTATTTTTGCTGTTTGCATTTCAACCAAATCAATTCCTAAAATAGAAGAAGCAACAATTGTTATTATAAACAACAATACTCCCCAAATAAAGAACTGTAATAAACCTGCAGAAGCATTTCCTATAATTTTTCCTAACATTAATTGGAAAGGCTTTACCGAAGAAACAATTACTTCAATAATTCTACTTGTTTTCTCCTCGATAACACTTCTCATTACAGAAGTACCATAAATCATTACAAACATAAACAGCATATATCCTGCTAAACCTCCAGCAATGATACTGGCAACATTTTTTGCTTTAGATGATTTCTCTCCAGAAAAATTAAACATTTTTATATCAGAAGAAATTCTCGACTCTTTGATATGCGCCAAGTCAATACCAAAACTGGTTAACTTTTCGTTTCTTAACTTCTTTTCTATTTTACCTTCCAAGCTTCCTATTACAGTCATACTTGGTGAATCCTTTGAGAAAAACTCAATTGAATTTGCTAAAACTTCTAAACTATCTTTCTTAGGAATGTATAAAGCTCCGTAATAATCACCTTCTTCAACTTTCTTTTTAGACTCCTCTATTCCTAACTTTGTAAAATCTTCATATTTAAGTGTCTTCGAATCTTTGAATACATCTTCAGAGAACATTCCAGATTCATCAACAAATACTATTTTCTTAACTTTTTCATCGTTCTTCTTCATTAAGAAAAAAACCAATGCACCCATTCCTACCATTAACAATGGACTTAAGAACGTCATCATAATAAATGACTTGTTTCTTACCTTGGCAATAAACTCGCGTTCTATAATTAATCGTAATCTGCTCATAGCTTAACTGTTTTTATTTACCGCCTCAATAAAAATATCGTTGGCACTTGGTATAAGTTCTACAAAATGTTGTACTTGTCCTTGAGAAGTTAAATACGATAATAAATCGTTTGCCGAATTCCCTTCAGTTAACTTTACATTTAACTTAAGACCATCATTTAACAATCTAAAATCTCCAGGAAATATTGTGAAATTTTCTCTCAATTTAGCCTCTACCTCTGTTGGGTTTGCTGTATTTAAACCTACTTGGAATGTATTGGTTCTAAATTCCTTCTTAACATCGTCTAACTTTCCTTCTAAAATTTTATTCGACTTATTTATTAAAGCAATATAATCACACATCTCCTCTACACTTTCCATACGGTGTGTTGAGAATATAATGGTAGCTCCTTCATCTCTTAATTGTAAGATCTCTTTCGCTATTAATTGTGCGTTGATAGGATCAAAACCAGAAAAAGGCTCATCAAATATTAATAATTTAGGCTGGTGCAATACGGTTACTATAAACTGTACTTTTTGCGCCATTCCTTTTGATAACTCTTCGATTTTCTTTCCCCACCAAGCGCCAATATCAAACTTATCAAACCAATATTTCAATCTTTTTTTAGCCTCTGATTTACTCAATCCTTTTAACTGAGCTAAATACAATGCTTGTTCACCAACCTTCATAGATTTGTACAATCCTCTTTCTTCAGGTAGATATCCAATATGTTCAACATGATTTGGAGCCAATTTTTCTCCATCTAAAATTACCTCTCCAGAATCTGGCATGGTAATTTGATTAATAATTCTAATCAAAGAAGTTTTACCTGCCCCGTTAGGTCCTAAAAGTCCGTAAACGCTTCCCTTAGGTATTTCAAGAGAAACATTGTTTAATGCAGTATAATCCCCATAGCGTTTTACTACATTATTAATTTGTAATAAGTTATTCATTGAATTTATTAGTTGATTTACTTTAAATAAGTTATCAGTACAGACAAACTTACATATTTTCTAATTAATAAGTAGAAGATAAACACCAATTGTTACACGCTTTGGAAAATAAAAAATACTATGCATGCATAATTTTTTTGCAATTTACTATGCATGCATAATAAAATTTTATATCTTTGACGGGCATGGATAAAAATAAATCAATAGATCATCAATTAAGAGCTACATGGCAAGCGGTTGCAAAAATGTATAATGAGCAGGCTGCAAAACATGATAGTACAATGGCTACGGCCTTTGTCTTGTTGAATATAGATTACGAGAATGGCACCCCTTCAACGGCTTTAGGTCCTCAAATGGGAATGGAGCCAACCAGCCTTTCTCGTTTGTTAAAAAACATGGAAGACAAAGGTGTGATTTGTAGGGAGAAAAACCCAAATGATGGTAGAAGTGTTATCATAAAGCTTACAGATTATGGTAAAGAAATGAGAGAAGTTTCGAAGGGACATGTATACCAATTTAACAATAAAGTAAGAGAGCATGTTACGGAAAAAGAACTAGAAGTTTTTTTCAAAGTAACTGCTACCATCAATAAGCTTATCACTGATAAGTTAATATATGGAGACGAAGACATTAACAAACAAGCTGTATAAAACAAACCAATAGACAAATGACAAGAAGAATTAAAAAAGTAGCGATTATCGGTTCTGGTATCATGGGATCGGGTATTGCATGTCATTTTGCAAACATTGGCGTTGAGGTTTTATTATTGGATATTGTACCAAGAGAACTTAACGACAAGGAAAAAGCAAAAGGATTAACCTTAGAAGACAAAGTAGTTCGTAACCGTATGGTAAACGATGCTTTAACAGCTTCTTTAAAATCAAAACCATCACCTATCTACAACAAAAAATTTGCAGATAGAATTACTACTGGTAACCTAGAAGACGATTTACACAAAATTAAAGATGTAGATTGGATCATGGAAGTAGTTGTGGAACGCTTAGATATTAAACAAAGTGTTTTTGAAAAGGTTGAAAAATACCGTACACCGGGTACTATTATTTCTTCTAATACCTCTGGTATTCCAATTAAATTTATGAACGAAGGACGTAGTGAAGATTTCCGTAAGCATTTTGCGGTAACACACTTCTTTAACCCTCCTCGTTACTTAAAATTATTTGAGGTTGTACCAGGTCCAGATTGTAAGCAAGAAGTTACTGACTTCTTAATGGACTATGGTTCTAAGTTCTTAGGAAAAACTTCAGTATTAGCAAAAGATACTCCAGCGTTTATTGGTAACCGTATTGGTATCTTCGGAATTCAATCTTTATTCCACCAAGTAAAGGAATTAGGATTAACTATTGAAGAAGTTGATAAATTAACAGGACCAGTTATTGGACGCCCTAAATCGGCTACTTTCCGTACAGTTGATGTAGTAGGATTAGATACTTTAGTACATGTTGCTAATGGTATTTATGAAAACTGTCCTGATGACGAAGCGCATGACTTATTTAAGTTACCAGATTTCATCAATACAATGATGGAAAACAAATGGTTAGGAAGTAAAACGAAGCAAGGATTTTATAAGAAATCTGTAAACGCTGAAGGGAAAAAAGAAATTTTATCTTTAGACCTAGACACGATGGAATATCGTACTAAGAAGCGTGCTAAGTTTGCTACTTTAGAATTAACAAAAACTATTGACAAGCCAATTGATCGTTTTAAAGTATTAGTTGGTGGAAAAGATAAAGCGGGAGAATTCTACCGTAAGAACTTCGCAGCAATGTTTGCTTATGTTCAAAATAGAATTCCAGAAATTTCTGATGAATTATACAGAATAGACGATGCCATGAAAGCTGGTTTCGGATGGGAAAATGGACCTTTCGAAATTTGGGATGCTGTAGGTGTAGAAAAAGGTATCGAATTAATGAAAGCTGAAGGAAAAGAGCCTGCTGCTTGGGTTACTGAAATGGTAGCTAAAGGAGAAACTTCTTTCTATTCAGTAAAAAATGGTGCTACATACTATTATGATGTAGAAGCTAAAGAACAAGTAAAAAAACCAGGTCAAGATGCATTTATCATCTTAGATAACATCCGTAAAACTACTGAGGTATTTAAAAACTCTGGAGTTGTTATTGAAGACTTAGGAGACGGAATATTAAACTGTGAGTTCCAATCTAAAATGAACACTATTGGTGGAGATGTTTTAGCTGGATTAAACAAAGCAGTTGATTTAGCTGAAAAAGACTTCCAAGGATTGGTAATTGGTAACCAAGGAGCTAACTTCTCTGTAGGTGCTAATATTGGAATGATCTTTATGATGGCTGTTGAGCAAGAGTATGACGAGTTAAATATGGCTATCAAGTATTTCCAAGATACCATGATGCGTATGCGCTACTCTGCTATTCCAACAGTTGCAGCTCCACATGGAATGACTTTAGGAGGTGGATGTGAATTATCATTACACGCAGATAAAGTAGTTGCTGCTGCCGAAACATATATCGGTTTAGTAGAATTTGGAGTTGGAGTAATTCCTGGTGGTGGTGGATCTAAAGAAATGGCTTTAAGAGCTCAAGATTTATTCCACACTGGAGACGTTCAATTAAACGTATTACAAGAACACTTCTTAACTATTGGTATGGCTAAAGTTGCTACTTCTGCACATGAAGCATTCGACTTAAACTTACTTCAAAAAGGAAAAGATGTAGTAGTTGTAAACAAAGATCGTCAAATCGCCGAAGCTAAGAAACACGCTTTATTACTAGCAGAAGCTGGATATTCTCAGCCTGTAAAACGTAAAGATATTTTAGCATTAGGAAAACAAGCATTAGGTATGTTCTTAGTAGGAACAGACTCTATGAATGCTTCTAAATATATTTCTGAGCACGATCAGAAAATTGCAAACAAACTAGCTTATGTAATGGCTGGTGGAGATTTATCAGAACCAACAAAAGTTACTGAACAGTATTTATTAGACCTTGAGCGTGAAGCTTTCTTAAGTTTAACTACAGAAAGAAAAACCTTGGAGCGTATTCAGCACATGTTAAAAACTGGTAAACCATTACGTAACTAAACGTTACGAGTTATTAGTGATGAGTTATTAGTGATGCGTTATACTCACTAAAAAACTTAAAACTAAACACTAAAAACTTTAAAAATATGAAAACAGCATATATAGTAAAAGGATATAGAACCGCCGTAGGGAAATCTAAAAAAGGTGTGTTCAGATTTAAAAGAGCTGACGAATTAGCTGCTGAAACCATCAAATATATGATGACGAAGCTTCCTGAATTCGACGTAAAACGTATTGACGACGTTATTGTTGGTAATGCAATGCCAGAAGGATCTCAAGGATTAAACATGGCTAGAATCATTTCTTTAATTGGATTAGATTCTGTAGATGTTCCTGGAGTAACTGTAAACCGTTTCTGTTCATCAGGATTAGAAACAATTGGTATGGCAGTAGCAAAAATTCAATCAGGAATGGCTGAATGTATTATTGCAGGAGGAGCTGAAAGTATGAGTTCTGTACCAATGACTGGTTTTAAACCAGAATTAAACTACGATATCGTAAATGCTGGTCATGAAGATTATTACTGGGGAATGGGTAATACTGCTGAAGCAGTAGCACAACAGTACAATATTTCTCGTGAAGACCAAGATAAATTTGCTTACGAATCACATATGAAAGCTTTAAAAGCTTTGGATGGAGATCGTTTCCAAGATCAAATTGCTCCTATTAATGTTGAAGAAACTTACATTGGAGAAAATGGAAAACGAGCAACAAGAAATTATACAGTTACTAAAGACGAAGGTCCTCGTAGAGGAACAAGTGTAGAAGCTTTAGCAAGGTTACGTGCAGTATTTGCTGCAAACGGTTCTGTTACTGCTGGTAATTCATCACAAACAAGTGATGGTGCTGCATTCGTAATGGTAATGAGTGAAGATATGGTAAAAGAGTTAGGTATTGAGCCAGAAGCGCGCTTAGTAAGCTATGCTGCTGCTGGAGTACCACCTCGTATTATGGGTATTGGTCCTGTAGCTGCCATTCCAAAAGCTTTAAAACAAGCTGGTTTACAACAAAGTGATATTGAATTAATTGAATTGAACGAGGCATTTGCTTCACAATCATTGGCTGTTATTCGTGAGTTAGATTTAAATCCGGATATCATTAACGTAAATGGTGGAGCAATTGCTTTAGGTCACCCATTAGGATGTACTGGAGGTAAATTATCAGTTCAGTTATTTGATGAAATGCGCAAGCGTGAAATGAAAGGAAAATACGGAATGGTAACCATGTGTGTAGGTACTGGACAAGGTGCTGCTGGTATTTTCGAATTCTTAAGTTAACAACCTAAAAAATCAACAAAAACAGATGTCAGAATTAAATAAAGATATTTTACGTGGAGGGCAGTTCCTAGTAAAAGAAACAAAATGTGAAGATATATTTACTCCTGAAGATTTTTCAGAAGAGCAAACAATGATGCGTGATGCGGTTAAAGAATTTAACGATCGTGAAATCATTCCTCATAAAGAAAGATTTGAAAAGAAAGATTACGCTTTAACAGAAGAAGTAATGCGTAAAGCTGGTGCGTTAGGTTTCTTAGGTGTTGCTGTTCCTGAAGCTTATGGCGGATTAGGAATGGGATTTGTTTCTACCATGTTAACTTGTGATTATATTTCAAGTGGAACAGGATCTTTTAGTACTGCTTTTGGTGCACATACAGGTATTGGTACTATGCCTATTACTTTATATGGTACAGAAGAGCAAAAGCAAAAATTTGTTCCTGCTTTAGCAATGGGAGAGCGTTTTGGAGCTTACTGTTTAACAGAACCAGGAGCTGGATCTGATGCTAACTCTGGTAAAACTACTGCTGAATTAACAGAAGACGGAAAGCATTATAAATTAAACGGGCAAAAAATGTGGATTTCTAACGCAGGTTTTGCTGAAGTATTCATCGTATTTGCTCGTATCGAAGACGATAAAAACATTACTGGTTTTATTTTAGAATATGACAAAAACAATCCTAATGGAGTTACTTTAGGAGAAGAAGAGCATAAATTAGGTATTCGTGCATCTTCTACACGTCAGGTATTCTTTAACGATACGTTAGTACCAGTTGAAAATATGTTATCTGTTCGTGGTGGTGGATTTAAAATCGCTATGAACGCATTAAACGTAGGACGTATCAAATTAGCAGCGGCTTGTTTAGATTCTCAAAGAAGAATTATTAGTCATGCTGTAAACTATGCAAATGAGCGTAAGCAATTTAAAACTCCAATTTCTGAATTTGGAGCTATCAAAATGAAGTTAGCTGAAATGGCTGCTAGCGCATATGTTGGTGAGTCTGCTTCTTATAGAGCTGCTAAAAACATTGAAGATAGAATTGCTATTCGTGAAGCTGAAGGAAATACACATCAAGAAGCAGAATTAAAAGGTGTTGAAGAATACGCTATTGAGTGTTCTATCTTAAAAGTAGCTGTTTCTGAAGATGTACAAAACTGTTCAGACGAAGGAATTCAAATTTACGGAGGTATGGGATTCTCTGAAGAAACTCCAATGGAGTCTGCTTGGAGAGATGCTCGTATTGCTCGTATTTATGAAGGTACCAACGAAATTAACCGTTTACTTTCTGTAGGAATGTTAGTAAAGAAAGCCATGAAAGGCCATGTAGATTTATTAAATCCTGCTATGAAAGTTGCTGATGAGTTAATGGGAATTCCTTCTTTCGATACTCCAGATTATTCTGAGTTATTCTCTGAAGAAAAGGAAATCATTGGAAAATTAAAGAAAGTATTCTTAATGGTAGCTGGAGCTGCTTTACAAAAGTTTGGTCCAGACTTAGAAAAGCACCAACAGTTATTAACTGCTGCATCTAATATTTTAATTGAAATATACATGGCAGAATCTGGAATTTTAAGAACTGAAAAGAACGCAAAGCGTTTTGGAGAAGATGCTCAAAAAGAACAGATTGCTATGGCTAAGTTATACTTATACAACGCAGTAGAAACTATTACTACAAATGCAAGAGAAGGAATTATCTCTTTTGCTGAAGGTGATGAGCAACGTATGATGTTAATGGGACTTAAGCGTTTTACAAAATACGCTAACTACCCTAACGTAGTTGAGTTACGTAATACAATTGCAGATAAATTAAAAGCAGAAAATAAATACTGCTTCTAAACATATTAAAACCGCCTAGCGTTGCTAACAAGCGTGGGTGGTTTTTAAAAATTTCTTCAACTTTTATAGGTTTTAGAATTTAGTTGTTTGTTTAAAAGATCGTCGAATTAGGTTTTGACGGTCTTTTTTTATACTCAAAATAGCCAACAACTATTTTATGTATATTAGTCTGTCTTTCAGAAAGAATAGCATTATGCGTAAACTAATATATATAATTTTTGCAATCTTTATTTTTTTAACCGCTTGTGATTCAAAAATGAATCAACTTATCAATGACAGAGAGGCTTCTGAAAAAATAATTACTCAACTTATTACAACTCATCATTTACTAAACTCTAATGCATTTTTAGAAAATTCATCATGGTCCCCAATTATTGATGACGATTTTAAAACCATGATTCAAGACGAATTAAAAATAGAAGACATTAACCATCTAAATTTTCAATTAAAACTATTTAAAGACTTTAAAATAAATCCAGAATTGATTAATTCTAAAACCATTATAACAAATGATGAATTTAACAACTTTGTAAAATTAACTCACTTAGTTAAAAATGAAGACTATTCCTATATTGATTGGTTAGAAAAAAAGAATTGCAAGTATGGATTTTCTTCCATATCCAAACCAATTTTTAATGAGTCCTATACAGTCGCTTTGATTGATTTTGTTAAATTTTGTGGTCCTTTATGTGGAGGAAGAATGATGGGAATATATGAGCTAGAGGATAATAAGTGGAAACTCAAAAAAACTCTAGTTAACTGGATAGCATAAAGAATCATTCTTTCTCTATGACTCCATTTACCTCATTCAAAATATGGGAAAGCTAAATCTGTCAAGTTTTTTTAACTAAATTTACAATAGAAAATTGCACCGAATCAACAAAAAACACTTCAATTCAGTATGAAAAAGATTCTTTTAGTTACAATTCTTAGCCTATCTTTTTTTTCATGTAAAAAAGAAATCAAGACGAAATCCAATTCTTATCTAATAGCTCAAAAAGAAGAAATCAAAAAAGAGAACAACCATTTACCAAACATTGAATACACATCCTCCACCAAAGTCATTCATATTATGGTGGCACTTTGTGATAATAAATATCAAGGAATAGTATCTGTCCCTAAAAAGATTGGGAATGGACAAGACCCAAGAAATAATCTTTATTGGGGAACCGCCTATGGTATTAAAACTTTTTTTAAAAGAAGTTCTGAATGGACATTCTTGAAACAAGAAAAAATTGATTCACTTATTTTAGAAAGAGTTATTTTCAAACATCGTAATAAAGATTATTACTTAGTTGCAGATGCTTATAACGGAAAGTACATAAAACAAGCAACAGAAACATTTTTACGCAGTAGTGCAGGAGTTACAAAAGATACTATTCAAATAAAAGATCAAGTACTCGGCATTAAAGGTAACGCACAACTAATAGCGTATATAGGTCATGATGGATTAATGGATTTCAATTTAAATGAAGAATTTATAAACACCGATCAAAAGAAAAGAGATGTTATTATTCTAGCTTGCTACAGCAAACACTATTTTAAACCTCATCTTCAAAAGGCAAATGTAAACCCTCTAGTTTGGACAACTGGTTTAATGGCTCCAGAAGCATATACGATTCACGATGCCATATCTGGATACATAAAAGATGAATCAAACGATGCTATAAGACTTAGAGCAGCAAAAGCATATCACAAATATCAAAAATGCGGATTAAAGGCCTCTAAGAATTTATTGATCACTAATTAAAAAACTAAACTTGGTATTTATATAAGCAAGTATTGATTTAAAAGTTGCTCATTTCATTTGATCTGAAACAAGCAACTTTATCAGTTTAATACTGTTTATTTTAGTCAATCAAAAAGTTGTTAGGCTACTTTGCTTACTTTTTAGCTTCTAAAACATTTTGAACAGATGTGGCGGTATCTAAAACCATTTTATCAAATGCTACAGGCTTCCAATTAAAGGTACTTTTTGTTTTAGCTATATCACCTTCGTATTTTTTTCCTACATATGGCATCATTCCCTTCATTTCACTATTAAAATTGGCCAATAACTTCACCATAAAATTAGGAACGACTCCTGTTTTCACCTTGTCATAACCAGTTTCTTTTAAAAGTTTTGTAATCTCTGTAAATGTATAAGCCCTCTCCGAAGCAACAATAAATCTGTGATTGGCTGCTTCTTTATTTTCTAATGCTGCTACATGAATTTTGGCAACATCTCTTACGTCAGACATATTGATACTTGCCTTGATCATTTGTTTTAACTCTCCCGTAATGATTCTCTTAAATAACGACATTGACTCTCCAGATAAATTACTCGAAGTAGTAGGACCATAAACAGGACCCGGATGTATCGTTACCAATTCCATATTTTTATCCTTAACAAAGTCCCATGCACTTTTCTCCGCCAATGTTTTACTTTTTAAATATGCAGTTGCATTCTTAGCATGTACATTGGTCCAACTAGTTTCATTAATGTTTCCATCTCCCATTACATCCCCTAGCATTGCCACCATAGAAGAGGTTAAAACTACTCGTTTTATACCTGCGTTATCTGCTGCTTTTAATGCTCTTAAGGTTCCTTCTACTGCCGGTTTTATAAGTTCATTTTCATCTTTCGGAATTTTAGAAATAAACGGAGAAGCTACATGCATTACAAAATCACAATCGGCTACTGCCTCATTCCAACCTTCGTCTTCTAGCAAGTTAAGTTCACAAAACTCCAAATGTTCTGTTGCATCAGTATACTTTTTGAGTATATCTATTATATAATCTGCTTTCTTAAGACTTCTTAAAGAACCTTTTACCTTGTATCCTTTGTTTAATAATTCAATAGCACAATGTTGTCCTATAAAACCTGAAATACCTGTTAACAATACTTTTTTCATTTGACTTTATTTTTTACTTTTGTTTTGCAAGCAAAAATATAACATTACTTTTATTTTGCAAGTAATATTTTAAAATTATTATATGGGAAATACATTTCGATCTAACTGCCCTATCACTTCAGCTCTTGATATTGTGGGAGATAAGTGGTCTTTAGTTATTATAAAACAAATGCTTTTTGAAGGAAAAAGTACCTTTAAAGATTTTACAGAAAGTACAGAAGCTATTGCTACCAATATTCTATCTTCGAGGTTAAAAATGCTTGAAGAATATGGAATTCTTTCTAAAACTAAGTTACCAGCAAATAAAAAAACTAATATTTATTTTTTAACAGACAAAGGACTGGGTCTTACCCCTACTCTAATGGAGTTAACCTTTTGGAGCAAAGATTATATGCAAGAATTTCATCCAAGTTTAAATTTAGACAAACAATTAGATACGGCTCAAAAAAACAAAGATGAATCTTATAAGCGAATTGTTGAAAATTATAAAAATTGGTTAGAAGACTATAAATAAACACTTCTAAAACTCAACATACAAGTGTACTTATGAAAAATCGTAAACATGAAAAACCTAAACTATTATGTAGCTAAATACAAAGAGCAACTTGATAAAGGCGATATTCTCATTGCTTATAATGCATTGGTGAAATTTGTGATGAAACTAAGGGTAGACTTTATAAAAAATCTTTCCGATCAATATTCATTTACTGGTATTCTTCATGGCTATATGGATTATACTTATTTTTATTATACCAATGATTTTTTAAAAAGTAAAAAACTTAAGCTTGGTCTGGTCTTAAACCATGTAGAAATGCGCTTTGAAATTTGGTTACTTGGTAATACTATAAAAGTTCAAAAAGAATACTGGGAATTACTCAAAGACTCTGAATGGAATAAAAATAAAAGTGAAATGCCCAAATATTCGATTTTAGAAGCAATTATTGAAGAGACTCCCGATTTTGACAATTTACCTTTACTTACTCAAAAACTTGAGAGTACATTAATTGAAGAATCTCGTAACATAATTACAACGATAAAAACATTAACATGACTATCAAAACCCTAGAAGGAATAAGCTCACAAGAAATCTTAGAAGTTTTTAACCATTCCTTTTCTGATTATTTTATTCCTTTCAAACTGACACATGAACAGTTAGTAGATAAGATGAAGGCAGACAGAAGTGACTTATCTTTATCTGTAGGTGCTTTTGAAAACGAAAAACTAGTAGCTTTTATCTTACATGGTTTTGATACAATTGATAATAAAAAGGTAGTGTATAATGGTGGTACAGGAGTTATTCCTGAAAATAGAGGTGCAGGACTCACCAAACAGATGTACTCCTTTATTTTACCTCTTTTAAAAGAGAAAGGAATTGATAAACTCATATTGGAAGTCATCTCTAATAATGTTCAAGCAATTAAATCCTATGAAAAATCAGGTTTTAAAGTAAAAAGAACCTTAGCTTGTTATAAAGGAATAGTTAATATAACCATGACCAACCCTGCCATTGAAATCAAACCTATTGATACTTATGATTGGCAATTGATGCAATCCTTTTGGAACGTCTCTCCTACTTGGCAAAATTCAAACAATACACTAAACACTTTAAAATCGAGCAATATCTCTTTGGGAGCATATGTTCAAAATAAACTCGTTGGATATATTATCTACAATCCTACAAGCCAAAGAATACAACAAATAGCGGTTTACTCAGAGTTCCGAAAACAAAAAATCGGGACCTCACTAATGAGTGCTTTGCTAAACGGTAATGAAAGTGTAGTATCTGTAATTAATGTCGATAAAAACTCTAAAAAGTTAAATGGCTTCTTTGAACACTTAGGTCTTAAAAACACCCTAGATCAATTGGAAATGGAACTAAAATTAAACACTAAAATCTAAGTAAAACAAGCTTACATTTTTATCTTTGTGTAGCAAAAACATCTAAAAACTGCTACTCTTGAAAGAGCTTTTCACTTTTCTTTTATACTCAGGTTCTAGTCTTTGTATATTATTAATAATACTACTAATAAAACGAACCCAGCAGCATTTTTCTAACAAAATTCTAATTGGAATTATTGGGTGTTTACTGGCATTATTTCTAACCTACGCTGCGTACTACATCAACAATTCAAGCTTTTTGTTTGTCATTTTACCAATAGGAACTATTATCCCCATGGCTTTGGGCCCATTGTTACTTAATTATATAAAGTCTATCTACAACCCAAAAATCAATTCACAAAAAATAGTAAAAGAGTTAATCCCATTTTTTATCTCCATCTTACTATTCACTGTCCCTAAATATCTATTAACTAATTCCAATAACTCATTAGAAAACAAACTGGTTTTAATGAGTTTTATCATTCCATTTATTGGTTTTGTATATTTTATTTACCACTTAGTTTTAAGTTTTAAACTTTTAAAAAAATACAGAAAACAAGTAAAAGAAAACTACTCTTATAGTAGAGGAATTGATTTAAAATGGCTTTCTATTTGGATTTATGGCTTGATTTCTTTTGTTGTTATAGATTTTATTTCGGGAGGAATACTTCTTGTGTATCCTTCTCTAGAGGTAATATTATTTCTTAACCTTACTTTTTTAGCCTGTTTAATATGGTATATTGGGTATTATAGTTTACATCAAACACATGTATTTCTTCTACAAAGAGAACCATCTGTAAGTGATAACAATTTAGAAATAGAGGAAATTAAAACGGAGCAACCACCTTCAGCAGTAAATACCTCTCCTGAATTACAAAAGAAACTCGAAGAACTTTTCAAAATCCAACAGATTTATAAAAATCAAAATCTTACATTAAGAGAAACTGCGATTCAATTAGCAACTACGGATAAAAAACTTTCAAACTATCTGAACACTTCTCTTGACACTACTTTTTACGAATATGTAAACTCTTATCGAATTGAACATTTTAAAGAAAACATTCGTAATAAACAATTTGAAAACCTAACACTATTGGCTATCGCATTTGATGCAGGATTTAATTCAAAAGCAACTTTTAATAGAGTTTTCAAACAACAGGAAGGAATAACACCGCTACAATTCAAAAAAAGCATAGAAAAAAGTCTCATTGCTTCCAGTGAGTCGATTTAACGATTGTTTATCAGTTGTTTTGCTCAAAATTTAAATGAGTAACAACAATTATGAATACAACAATCAACAGCAACACAGATCAAAAAACAAACCTAAAAAAAGCCAAAAAATATACACTCTGGATATTAGGTGTTTCTTGGGGACTTGGTTTCTTGTTTTTAAACATCTTTAATTTTTCAGACCTTATTTTTAGAACCGTTTTTTCTTTAGTCTATGGATTCTTACCGGCTATAATTGCCATCATAATTAATAAAAAAGAAGGTGGAAACTGGAAATCTTTACGCTTTTTTAAGCCTTCATTAAAAGGTACTCTTTTGGCCATTGTCATTCCTTTAATCTATGTAATCATTGGTTTCTATTGTCAAGTAGAACTAGGATATCGTTCTGCACCCAATTGGGCTATCTTAGGAAGTACTACTGAAATTGTATTAGTAATAGCCTTAGGGTATTTAGCTACAAGTTTTTTGGTTATGGGAGAAGAAATTGGCTGGAGAGGTTATCTACAGGAAAAATTAATGAATGCCTTTGGAGAAATAAAAGGAGTGGTTATTCTTGGTTTTATATGGGCATTTTGGCACTTACCTGTGGCATTAAAAGGATACAATTTCCCGAACCACCCCTATATGGAAGCTTTCATTACCTACCCATTAGTATGTGTAGCTTTCTCTTTAATTATTGCTTATGTAGGTTTTAATAGACACTCAATAATCATTGCTGCTTTAGCACATGGTGCAAACAATCATTTTAATGCAATAGCATTATCAATTACTGAATTGAAAGATGAATTTGCATTTGCTATGTTAAGTAATTTTGTGTGCGTAGATTTAATCTTAATATTTGGTTTCTTATACTGGAGAAAAATAAAAAAAGTAAAACTACAAAGTATCCAAAAAGTGTAGTGGGAAAATTGTTATTGAAAAAAGAAAGTCGCTCTTTACTCAGGGTGACTTTTTCTTATTTAGCTTTAAAGAAATAGTAATTTCTTTTTTTATTCAATTTAAAATGTAATTTTAGCACGTATTTTTTTGAATCAATGAAATTAAACCCATCAGTAGAACACCACACGATTGTAGCCATTGTATTAACCATTTGGAGCTTCTTGTTTAGCATCTTAGCTAGACCCTTTGAACATGGTTATATGGATTTAAAAATATGGTTAAAGGTAAGTACAGGGTTTGGTCTTGCTATTTTCATAAGTTACTTTACTATTAGTTTTCTACAAAAAATCACGTATAATAAGACTAAAAAATGGACACTTCTTTATGAGGTTTGCACCTATATTATTCTATATACACTGTATACAATTATTACCTACGCTTTTTATAAAAGTTCATTTATAAAAGGGATTTACCATTTCCCTGAGTTTTTTTTCAAGATAATTATTAATGTTTTTTTAATTCTAACTCCAATAATTGTTATAGCTAGGAAATATACTCTTAAACTAATTTCTAAAGAAGAAACAAAAGAAATTATCATTAAAGGAAGCAATAAATTAGATTTCTTAAAAATTAAACAAGCTGAGTTAGTTTGTGTTTCTAATGCTCAAAATTATGTAGAAATCTTCTACATGGAAAACGAAGAGTTAAAAACAAAATTGATTAGGAGTACTTTGAAAAAAATTCAAACAGATTTTGATTTTCTTATCCAAATTCATAGGTCACATTTAATCAACCCAACGTACTTTAAGTCTTGGAAAGATACCAATACAATCTTCCTTGCTCAACTGGAACTTCCTGTTTCAAAAAGCTATAAAAACAACCTACTTAACCTATAAAATTCGTACCAAAAAAAGGCTATTTTATACCACATCCCTTTATTTTAACCAAATAAAAGAGGTTTTATACCTTCGTAATTCTTTTCTAGTACATCCTTCTTTTTAGATTCTATTTTGGGTCCATAAAACTCAAAAAACTTATCAAAAAATGAAAAGATTATTATGGCTTATATTTATTTGCTTTTGCTTATTTATTGGTGTTACAAGACCTTTAAAATATTTTCTTGCTGATGGTCCAATAGATCTATTAGCTATGAAACCACAAGAAGTATTAAACAGTCTTATTTATAAAACTTCTTTTTTTATTCATATTGCTTTCGGAGGAATTGCCTTATTAATTGGTTGGATTCAATTCATAGGTCAGATTAGAAAGAAATACCCTAAATTTCATAGAATCATAGGTAAGATTTATGTAGGGGCTATTCTTATTGCAGGACCAGTTGGATTTTACATAGGCTTCTTTGCTAGAGGTGGGCTACCAACTGAAATAGGTTTTACCTTTGGAGCTCTTCTTTGGATAGCAGCAACCTATATGGGTTACAGAACCATTAGAAAAGGAGATGTCGCTGCTCATAAAGAATACATGACTTATAGCTATGCAGGTACTTTTGCCGCTGTAACATTGCGTTTTTGGTTACCAATGCTGATTTCAATTACCAAAAATTTTGACTTAGCCTATGGAATTTCTGTTTGGTTAAGTTGGATTCCTAATTTTTTTGTAGCTTATTTGATTATCCATAAAAAAGATACTGTGCGCTATTATTATAAAAAGTATAAAATTGAAGCTGTTTTAAAAGGAACTGCCGCTATTGCTGTGATTATGCTTATTTTATCCTATACAAGCTTACAAACTTGGTTTTATAGTAAACCTTCTTTCCAAGGAACAGCCATCGCAAAAATAACCATAGATGATACTTCCTACTTTTCAAAAGAAAAGTTTAAAGAGCTACATGACTATTTAAAAGAAGAATCAGAAACCACCAGTATGATAGTATTGGAAAACGGTAAAGTTGTGTTTGAATATGGTGATGTTTCTGAAATTAGTGACATCAAAGATTCTAAAGCAGGACTTATAAGTTTGCTTTTTGGAAAATATGTGGAAAATGGTACTATTAATTTACAAGAAACACTTAAAGCGAATAACATCAACGAATATAACGGCTTGTTAGCTATTGAAAAACAAGCAACCATAGAAAATCTTCTTACCTCAACATCGGGCGTATTGCATCCTAAAATTCAAAGGTACGTGTATACTTTCCCAAGAGAACGAGAACGAGGGTCCGTAAAACCAGGAGATTATTTTATGATAAATAATTGGGATTATAACGTTGCTAGCTCTATTCTTCAAGACAAAACTAGAAACAATCTGCATTGGGAGTTAGAAAGTCAATTGGCCATTCCTTTAGGGTTTCAAGATTGGAATATTAAAAATCAATATACAACCAGAGATTTAAAAAAATCGATGTTCACCACTTATCAAATGCATCTCTCTACTCGAGATATGGCTAAAATAGGTCAACTCTTATTGCAAAAAGGAACATGGGATGGTAAACAGGTTGTTTCTAAAAATTGGATCGATAAAATGACTTCAACAGCTATTTCTAAAGATTCTGTAAGAGTTAGATTAGGTAGAGATATCTCTAGCCCGATGCAACAATCCTACGGGTATTCTTGGTGGCTTTTTGAACGTTTTTATGACAATCCAGATTTTGAAGGGGCCTACACATCATGGGATCGATCGGGGCAATTCATTACAGTCATACCAAAAAGAAATGTGGTAATCGCTCATAAAACCAAACTCGATTATTTAACACACACCAATCTTTCCGACAGAACTAAAACTCCTTCATGGCGCTATTGGTGGATTCTAAGAAAGCTTATGCTTAATAGAAAATTAATTGCAGAGCTAGCACCAAAAAAATCAACTGAGGAAATTCTTGAATTTATTAAAAGTGAATACAATAAAGAATCGGAATATGCCATTTCAGAACGCCTGATAAATGAATACGGACAATCACTTGCCGATAAAGGAAATTATGAAGATGCCATTAAGTTTTTTGAATTAAACTTAAAACTATATCCGAACCATGGTTACTATACACATCGTATTTATAATTATTACGGAAATAGTTTACTAAAGTTAAACAGAAAAGAGGAGGCTTTGAAAGCTTTTAAGGAGTCCTTAAAATGGAATTCAGAAAATCCAGAAGCAACCAAAATGATTGAAGAACTAAATGCTACTCCATAAAAAAAGCTTCCTTAATAGGAAGCTTTTTAATTTATATAAATCGAGCTTTTATTCTAAAGCACCTAAATAACGTTCAGCATCTAAAGCAGCCATACATCCTGTACCAGCAGCAGTAACTGCTTGACGGTATTCTTTATCTTGTACATCACCTGCTGCGAATACACCAGGTAAGTTTGTTTTTGTAGACTTTCCTTTAGTAATTAAATATCCTGTATCATCCATATCTAACACACCTTTAAATAATTGTGTGTTTGGTGTATGACCAATTGCAATAAACACTCCTGTAACAGGAATATCTTTCTTATCTCCAGTTTGATTATTTACTGCACGAACTCCTTCTACAACATTGTCTCCTAAAACTTCATCAATCTCAGTATTATATAATACCTCAATGTTTTCAGTTTTACTTACACGGTGTTGCATTGCTTTTGAAGCACGCATATAGTCTTTACGAACTAACATAGTAACTTTGTTACAGATGTTTGCTAAATACGTAGCTTCTTCTGCAGCAGTATCTCCTGCACCTACAACAATTACATCTTGTCCTTTATAAAAGAATCCGTCACAAGTAGCACAAGCCGAAACTCCACCACCAATTAAACGTTGTTCGCTTTCTAATCCTAAATATTTTGCAGTTGCTCCAGTAGAAATAATCACTGTTTCAGCTTCTAATTCTGTAGATTCATCTACAACAACCTTATGAATTCCTCCTTCTTCTTTTGAAAGTTCTACGCTAGTAGCCATTCCAAAACGAACTTCAGTTCCAAAACGTTCAGCTTGATTTTTTAAATCTTCCATCATAGCTGTACCATCAGTTCCATTCGGATACCCTGGAAAGTTATCAACTTCTGTAGTTGTTGTTAACTGCCCTCCCATTTGCATTCCTGTATACATCACTGGTTTCATGTCTGCTCTAGCAGCATAGATAGCTGCGGTATAACCTGCAGGACCTGAACCTATAATCAAACATTTTATTTTTTCTGCCATCGTTTTTAAATTTTGAGATACAAATGTAATTTTTTTTTATTTCTATCGTAATTTTTTGAAATATAATTTGATTATTAGACGATAAAGAAAGGTTATCTTACAACTAAAATATTTTTTTCATTTTTTTGCTTTCGAATTAAGTATTTTTTATACATTTGCAGTCCGATAATTATTCGGGGTGTAGCGTAGCCCGGTTATCGCGCCGCGTTTGGGACGCGGAGGTCGCAGGTTCGAATCCTGCCACCCCGACTTAAAAAGCCTAATTAGATTTTCTAATTAGGCTTTTTTACTTTTAATAACATTACTTCCCAACCCATAAATAACTCATTTACTTAAACTTATTAAGTTTTAAAACTCTCTTACAAAGCTTACACTACTAATAAGTCCTCTTTCTACTTTATAAATAGAAATATACTTTTGCTCTTTACCATTTTGGGTTACAATTTCATGGTTGATAACATAGGGACCATTAAACATTTGATTTTCAATTTTTACCGACACTGACTTATTCTCAAAATCAGTTTTAAAAATTGAACTCAATCTATCAGAACCCTTTCCCATCAATTTATCAGGATACGTATAAACCGCTACATTTTTGTCGTAAAGCTTTATAAACTCTTCATAGTTATGCTTATTAAAATAATTCATCCTTTTATTTACAACCTCTAAAGGAGATAAGTCTGAATAATTTTGAGAACTCTCTGCCAAAGTATTTGTCTTTGAACCTTCTTTACATGCCATTGTCGCAAAAAACAATATGCTTAAAATTAAAACTCTTTTCATATGATTACTTTTAGTTTTTAGAAAAATGTTTGTTCTTTTTAATTTCTTCTATTTGTGCTATATGCCTATTTGTGTGAGCAGCCATGTATAAAAAAATCTGATAAGCATCCACAGTTCCGAAATTCACATAATGATTTCGTAAATCATCTTTTGTATTTTCTAAATAAGCTATATGCTTTTCTAGTTTCTCTTGGAAAATATCAATTGTTTCAGAAGGATTTTCATAAGTTTTATTAGGCTGAAACTCTTCTTGAGTTTTAGATTTCGTAGTTCTGTCTTGTACAAACAATAGCAACTCATTATCTGAAAACTTAACATCTTTACGCCTATCAGGATTTGCTGGAAGTTCAAGAGATTCATCCAATATTTCAAAAACTTCATCTACAAACAATGTAACATGCTCTACACATTCTGCAATAGACCAAGTATTTTCATCGACTTTAAAATAAAACTGTGCTTCATTTAAATCTTTAATAGCCTTCAATAAATTATCCTTTGATTTATTTAATTCCGTAATAGCAAATTCACGTTCTTTTGCGGTCAACGTAGTAGTATCTTTACATTGAACAGATAAAAACGATATTACTAACATTGCAATAATCTTTCTCATAATATTATTTAATTTTTATCATTCGTTTTGTTAAACCTTGAGCCATGAGAAAACCTTCAAGATCTCTAGCTCCTCCTACTTGTGCATGATGCAACAAAGTGAGTCCATGTGGTCCTTTGGCATAAAGTAATTTCGGATAGTTTTCTAGTATTGGTTTTACTAAATTCATTTTACCTAGCATGGTAAGTGCAAAAAGGTTTGCCCTAGCTCCATTATCTATAAAGAAGTTTACAATTTCTTTATTTCCCATATGTGCCGCTCCTTCAATAGCTTCTTCATAGTCTCCATTTCCCCAATCGTAAGCAGCGTATATCAAGTTAGGATATTCGTTCACCATCTCCTTAACCAACGCTAACTTAGAGTGTGCGGCAATTACAAAATCTTTAATGAGCTTTTTATTTAATTGAGTAGGCTCCTTATTACCACTATTAAATTGCTCTTTTTTAGACAATGAATAAAAATAGGTTGGTAAAACTATTGCTGCCCCCAATCCAACCAACGAACCATACATAAACTTTTTTCTGTTCATAATTAAATTATACTGATGAATGAAACAAAACTCAGTATAATTGAACTAAAACACTTTAAAATACATGTTCCTTTTAACGAAAAAACAGCTTATTGTTTTTTATAAACGGATGGTGTAACTCCGGTTCTCTTTTTAAATGCTAAATTAAAAGAAGTAACATTTCCAAAGCCAGATTCATAAGCAATAGTGGCAATTTTTTCATTTTTAAACACAGGGTCTTTAAGAAGTTCTTTTGCTTTTTCCACACGATATTGATTCACAAAATCATAAAAATTCTGTTCTGTGTTTTCGTTGATCGCTTGTGAAATGTCTCTTGATTTTACCTGCAACTTTTCTGCAACAATATCAAGGCTCACTTTATCATTAAGATAAATGCTTTCACTTTTAAAAAGTCTTATAATTTGTTGGAATAAGGATTGAGAATCTTTTTTATCTAAGTGAGAGCTACTGTATTTTTGAATTTGCAAACGATGTTGATGCAAAAAAAGGTAACTAAAGGCATAAATTAACAAGGAATAGAATATGGGTCCTCTAATATAATAGTAAGTGAAATCCAATAAATTTCCAACATAGTGTATCCAAATAAGCGTTGCTCCGATTAAAATTTTTCGATACCAACTAAATAAATTCTCGTTAACTTTTGATTTATTCTTATAAAGATAATTCCAAGATACGATAAGATAAAAAAGTAAATGAAATACAACTATTCCATAATTCCAAAATGACTCAAAATGCCCTTCTCTTGGCACAAACGGAATTAAAAATAGAAACAAAAAAAATGGCAGAAAATGCAAATACATTTTAAACGTTACCTCTTTATTTTTTTCAAAAAGAGTTACACCATACAACCATAACGCTGGAGAGGCTATTAATATTCCAGAAATCCCTATGTTATTTTGCCAGTTTTCTAGAGGTACATAATAGTTCAATACCGACTTACCTACTCTAATTGTCAACCCCAATAAAAAAAGTCCCAGAAAAAAATGCTTTTTTCTACTTCCATTTTTAAGAGTAAAAACATAAAAACTTAAAAATAATCCTTGTGCCAATCCAAGAGTAGCAAGCACTAAGATAAGACCAGTTGTTAACATCGTTTAATTTAAATTTTAAAAGTTAAGTATTGATTTCGTAAAACTCAACAATTCTGCTCCAAAATCTTTTTAAAAACATGTATCCTTTAATAATTTAATCTTCTAATTCACTAAATTAAAAATGCTTGTAAAGCTATTATTTTCAATTTTAGAAAAATTAAGAATAAATCAAAAGGCAAAATCTGCAATTCAAAGCAATATAAAATCTTATTTAAATAATAATAGTAACTCTTTAGCATTAGAATATCTACTTAGTATTATATCTGAATAGGAGTTAAACGTTAATTCTGACTTGAAAAATAAATTTATGCGATTGGGAAGTTTATTGAAATGGATGATGACCTAATAGATTAATTACTTCAAGCATTACCCTGAATTGATTTACAAAATAAAACCAAGGCTAAACACGGCGAAATATCCTCTTATTAGTTTGAAAACATAAATATTGGACTCAAAAGAACTTTATATTATAAATTTATAATTCCTCTAGAATCATTTGATTCAGTTTATTAAGTTTTGACCACAGTCAAAAGAAACTTCAATTGTTATGGAATGGATTCAATTAGATATAAATAATCCTTTTGAATTAGATAGAATCAATATAGTTACAACTCCAGAAGATGATACGCAATCATCAATCTATATTGGTACTAGACATACCCCTAGTGATATTAAAAACATGAAATTTAGACAGATCGAAAAAGACAAATATGAAGTTATTTGTGAATTGTTCGCAGAGTTTGAATACGAATCAGTAGCAAAAAATGAACTACTTAATTTTAAAACTATACTTCAAGTAAATCGAGATATCAAAGAAGAATAAGGATAACTACACATCATAAAAATATACAATTAATTACTCGGTTTTGTTCATTTTAGAACTTGTTTACTAAAAAACAAAAACCAATAATTTTTAATTACATTTGCTAAAAAAATTGAAAATAATTTTACTTAAAAAATTATCTAGAAGCTTAATATTAAAAAACTATGAAAAGAAAAATTTACCTTCTTCTTATTTTAGCACTTACAATTAATTGTAGTTCAAATAATGAAACAACTATAGATGAGACTAATGAAAATGAGGTTTCAAAACCAGTTTTAAACATCACAAACTTCACTGCTAAAATTAACTCTCCATCTCAAAAAAGAGATTACTCTTATCATAAACAAGGTTATGAAGGTATTTTTGAGAAACCAGAAGACTTAAAAGTTTTTAATGGGAGTATCAACATTAGCTATGGAAATAACTCAGCAGAATTAAAAAACACTGATATTCAATTAATTTGGAGAAGTAATATTGATGGAATTTTGTTTCAAGGGAATCCTGATGAAGCTTTTGAAAGTGAAGTTGAAAAAAAATTAACTAAAGGAGTTCACACCGTATTTTTTGAGGCTTCAATTCCAAGTGAAAATATAAATATAAAAGACTCAATAATACTATCTAACAACATAAAGCTTAAAACATTAAGCACAGGTACATCTGTAAAGTTAGATTGGACAAAATATGAAGGTAGTGACTTTGTTTCATACAAAATTTATGGCGAAGGATTTATTCCTATAACAGAAATTAACGACATTAATAAATTAGAGTATGAGGTAACAAATTTTGATTCGCTCGTAGAAAAAAAAGTATATCAAGTTATAGTTGAAACAAATGAAAATTATGACCATGTTATAGGAAGCAATATTGAAAGTATGCACCCTGGTATTTTTATTGACTTTCCTTATTATATTTCTAAAATAATAAAAGACCCTTCAAGAGAAAAACTGTATGCCTTAGTTGGTAATAAAAGTTACGAATCTGATGTTTATGGTTTGTTAATTATTGATGTAAATGATCAAACCTTTAAAATCAATACTCATATATTAAAAGATGATATTTTTGCTGATTTAGATATTTCTCCTGACGGAGAACACCTATTTTTATGTCAAGAGAGAGTTGATAAACTCACCAAAGTTAACCTGAACACACTTGAAGCAAAAACTTTTCCAACCCATACTAGCGGATGGGGAATTCACAAAATAGAAGTTGGAAATAACAACCTTCTCTACTGTCATAGAGACCCTCCAACATCAGGTTCTACTACCTTCTGGATATATAATGGTAATAATGGAGATTTAGTTAGGGCTCAAACCGGTGGATTAAGTCATGGTGATATCGAATTCAATTCAACAAACAACACCTTATATGCTGGAGAAAGCAATACTAGCAACGGAAGAATGTATAAAATGTCGGTAAGTGGAAATTCTATTAATTTAGATACAAATTACCCTATTTGGCCAAACGGTGTCTCACACCCATATCCGTTCATCTTATTATCTAATGATAACCAAAGTATTTTTTGGGAAAATTATCAATTAGATTTAGATTTGAATGTCATTAGAACATTTAATACTGCTATTAAGGCATGTAGTACAAAGAATAATTATTTGGCAGATTATGAAAAAATCTACAACTATTCAGATTTAAGTATTGCATACGAGTTTAAAGGAATACCTGAAGGAACTTTTATATTAAATTCTGTAACATTTTCAGATGATAAAACTCTAATTTATTCTCGAGCAAATCAATCAAATGTTAAGTACGCGACAGACCCATACTACAAAGCCCAAACATACTTATTTAAATTTGAAATAGACTAATGTTGGTCTCCAACAAAATGTATAATTTATTGCAATCTCATACTAAATAAAAATCAGATATTAAAAACTGAAGGGTTTTGAATTTTAACAAAATGAAAACAGGATAATTATAACGTCTGAATCTCTTCAACGGAAAATTATATACAAGTAATTTTTACACAAAAAAACCATTAGCATGAAAAAGAAAATAACCACACTATTGCTTTTAGCAATTTTTACAAATTTTGGATATGCTCAATCCAACAAAATTAACATCAAAACCAAACATTTAACTGAAGCGAACTATTTAAAAGCAGATGATTTTTACTTGACTCATTATTTATACGTTGACTTGTTCTTAAGAGAAAAATTATTTCCAGAAGCAACAACTGAAGAGGTTGCTTCTATTTTAAAAGCTCTTAAAAAATACGTTTCACCAGAGAACAAATTAGATGTAGAAATTGAAAAACCAGGAAAGAGAAATTACTTAATTCGATTTACCATTTTAAAGAAAAATGACGGAACTGTACTTTTAATCGCTTTTACAAATTGGACAGTAAAGAAAAAAGAATTTGAAAAAGAAATTAAAATAGAAAATGATTCTTACACCAGATGGTATTTTCTAAATGGAAACAAAATGACTTACAGAAACGATATGTCAAATCAGAATAATTACTCAACTATGGATAATCCTAATTTGGCAAGTGCTTATCTATTCGATGAACTCTCTGATAATGATTCCAAAACAGAAAGCTCCATAAAAGAATACCTGAACCAAGGTTATTTAAATGTATATGATAAACTTCTAGCAAACTTAATTCTCCTAAAATATCACATTTTTAAAGGAGAAAACGACAAAATCACAAAGCAAACTGAACACTTGACTATGTTATTTGAACAAAATAAAAACGCAATTAACTTGGAAGTTTTCCAAATGATTTTTGATGCTACGAAATTTCAAATCGAATTATTGAAATAATACTACACCCATCATTTGAGAAATGCGATTTTCATATTAAGTTTTATTTTCAGTACTTTAATTTATGCTCAAAGCCCTGAATCATCAACTCTGTATAAAAAAGAGTATTCTGATTTACTAAACTATATTCCACAAAATCTAAAAGCTGATTCTATTCATAAACTCCAAAGCCCAATTTTAAAAGGCAGCTTAAATACGATTGGGAGTTTAAAACTCTATTATGAATTTAAAGAAGACTTAAAACTATCTGATAATGACAAAAAATGGTTGGAAAATAGAATTGAACAAATCGCAAAAGAATTGTTTGTTGATGGAAAAAAAATATTGATAAGTATAGTTGGAGGGTTTTCCGGTTGTCCAAACAAAATGTTTGACACTTTCAGACTAAAAAATATTGAGGTTATCAACTTAAAGTTTTGTCATAGTTGTATTGGCTCTGGTAGAGATGAAGATTTTATCGAAATATTTAACAATAAGATGTATGCTTTGATGAAAATTGAACCTCCAAATAGAAAAACACATCAATTCTATGGGAAGTTCAATGGATACAATAAAAGTTATAAGGGAATTGAATTATTCCTAGCTGAAGACAGAACATTTAAATTTTGGAACAGAAAAGGACACAATTCAAATTTTACTGAAGGTTTCTGGAAAAACAGAAATGATACATTGATTTTAAATTCACAAACTTTGACCAAAAGTGATAACTTAACTCCTACTTTATCAAGTTCTAAATGGATTGAATTTAAAGATTTAAAGTTTCTACTAAAAAAAGAAAAGATGACTGAATTAGATAATGGGAAAAGAAAATTAAAAAAATAAAAACTATAGTTAACAATATATAACCACAGTCGCATCAGTTTCTAGTATTCTTCGACTTCACTCAACAGAAGCTATAATCAACATAGAATTGCTAAGTCTTGCGTTTAAACCAATAATAATCGCTAACTTCCCCATTAGCTAAATGACTATAAGAAAGCTTTATATCAAAGCAAAAAACAGAACTGAAATAGAAATCAAACCATTTAGTCTTAAAAAAACAAACACATGAAAAAAATAATTATCGCATTGCTTTTTGGAACCACATTTTTATCATGTAATCACAAAGAAAAGAAGAACAACTCATCTTCAAATGAAAATCAAATTGTTATAAAATCTTTAACAGCAGAATTAGACTCAATTCAAAAAAATGGAGATATAATTGGGTTTTCAGTGGCAATAGCTAATCAAAACGGAATTCTTTACGAAAACGGTTTTGGGCTTTCTAATGTAGAAACCAAAGAAAAGTATACTAAAAATACGATACAGCATATTGCTTCAGTTTCTAAAACTTTGATAGGTGTTTCTTTAATGAAAGCAAAAGAAATTGGTAAACTAAATCTTGACGACCCAATTGAAAATTATTTACCATTTAAGGTAAGAAACCCTAATTATCCAGATGAAGTTATCACTATAAGACATCTTGCTACTCATACCTCCGCTATAAACGATACAGAGCAGTATATGGAAAAAGCCTGGGTTATCGCTAATAACCAAAATTTAGAAAATATTAGGACAGATTATCATTCTCAGAAATTAAACTCTTGGGATAAAAATATCCCAATGGAAGATTATTTGAAAGGTTATTTAGAAAAGGATGGAGTAAATTATCAGGATGATAATTTTATCAATTTTAAACCAGGAACAAAGTTTAATTATTCAAATATAGGAGCCACATTGGCCGCATTAATAATTGAAAAAGCAACTGGAATGTCATTTGATAAATTTACTGCCAAATACATTTTAAAGCCACTCAAAATGAATTCAACAGGTTGGTCGCTAAATGATGTCAATATCTCTAATCATTCAAGGCTATACAGAGATGATAAATCTTTATTACCCTTTTATACGGCAATTACATATCCAGATGGAATGCTTATATCTTCAAGTAATGATATGGCAAAATACCTTAATGAATTGATTAAAGGGTTTATTGGAAAAGGAACGATTTTAAATAAAGATAGCTATAAAGAACTCTATAAAGAACAACTAACCGAAAATCATTTTGAAGAAGGCGAACGTAACGCAGGGCATCCTTATGATGGAGATTATAATCCTGCTATTTTTATTGGCCATAGTGCTTTAGGTTTTGTTGGCCACTCTGGAGGGGATGCTGGAGTTTCAACCTGGATGTATTTTAACAAAAAAACACTGAAAGGAATGTATATAGTTGTAAATACAGATTTGGGTGATCGAAAAAAAGAACAAGAATATTATGCCATCTGGGATAAAATAGTTGAATACTCGGACAAACTAAACAACTAAGGTCTACAAATAACACAGTGTAAAAGTTGCAAACCAAAATATAAACTCAAAACAACGGTCTTTGCAAAAAAATGTTATAAGTAATTTGAAAGAGAAAGAAAAAATATTATTAATTCTTGATTTAGACGAAACCCTTATTCATGCAACTGAAACAAAACTTGAAATAAATTATGACTTTCAGTATGCCCAATATTATATTTACAAACGACCTAATTTAATTGAATTTCTGATTGAAATGAATCAGTATTTTGAGCTTGCTGTTTGGTCTTCTGCTGACGATAAATATGTGAACGATATTGTAAAATTAATCAAACCTCCAGAAATAAAATTTGAATTTGTTTGGGCTCGTAGCCGATGTACCCCGAGACGTAACTATGAATTAGACAGATATGTCCATGAAAAACGATTAAAAAAAATTAAAAAACAAGGCTTCAGACTTGAAAAGTCTTTGATTGTAGATGATTCACCAGAAAAAACAAGAGACAATTTTGGCAATGCAATTTATATCATGCCATTTAAAGGAAATCAAAGTGACAATGAATTAAATTTATTATCTGAATTTCTTAAAACAATAAAAGATTCAGAAAATGTACGAAGAATTGAAAAAAGAGGTTGGCGAAATAGAATATGAAGTTCAAAATGTTGGAAACAATTAAACGAATAAAAAAACTAACACACAGCAATTACCATGATTGATTATAGTTTTGAATCAACGAAATTATAGACGAGACCGTTATACTCACTTAAGATGAAGAGAATAATTTATATCATATTGCTAACTTTTTCCTTTACAAAAGTTTTTGCTCAGGAAGAGGAAAAACTACATACTTATTGTCAAAATTTTAAATATCAAGAGATAGAAGATTGTCTAAATGATTTTCAGAAAAAGTCTACTGATAAAATAAAGTATAAATGGCGAACTGTGCTGGAAAGAGAATTAGTAAATGATTTTTTTGAGCAGGATATCAAGTTTACTAAAACGGTTAAAAAAGAAGAAACAGTCTTAAATTATACTGTATATAATTACAATTTAAAACTGATTAAAAAGAAAGGTGGAGACATAGCTTTTTACAAACTAACTAGACTCAAAAATGTAAAATCAAACGGTGAATGGATTCCTAAAGAAATGGTTCTAAGTGAAAACTCAAATAAAATGATGAGAGAATTAGAATCAGCATTCGAAAAAGTATATTCACAGCCATTAAATCATAATGAATTATTTGAATCAGGTATTGTTTATGGACGCATTTGTGGACGTGTAAGAGGAGTACCTGGATACAGAGGAAAACTTAACCAACTGCTAAATTCGAAAGACTCTGAAGAATTAGTAAAATGGTTAAAATCGACTGTTGTCGAAATTCAACTCTACGCAATTGATGGAATTTTAACTTTAAGGAAAGATGGAGTTGTTTTTGATAAAAGTATTTTTAAACTTATAGATATAATTGGTAATAAAAAAGGATTTGCAAAAACTTGTAGAAGATGTACGCATAACGATGAACTAATAAAAACTATAGTTGAAAAAATAAAAAAAGAGCATACCAAAATATAGAAATGCATTAAAACGTATTTTACACTAACCGTTGTTTACAATAAGATTAAAATGGCTATGCCTCAAAAAGGAACCCGAACGATACATGTGAATGATCAAAACTTTAAATGGTTGATTCGTAAAAAAGCAATATATTCTCAGACTGATTATGGAATTGGAAAATTACATATGGCTATTGAATTACAAGAAAAACCAGGATCTACTTTGTTTATTCATACAGACCGAAAACATCCAAATGACATAGAAACAAAGACAGAAAATCCAATAAAACCTTCTGACATTTCTAATTGGATAAAGCAAGCTCTTTTATTAGGATGGAATCCTTCTGCTAAAGGAACCCCTCTTCTGACTAAAATTGTAGATAATAAAATGGAATTAGAATGAAATCTTACTTTACACAACAATATATAAATGTAATTAAGGTAGACTCGACTATACTTCGACTGCGCCAAGCACAGTTTAGAATTTACTTTTAATTACTAAAAAACCTCATTACGAAGAAACTACAAAATTTACCCTTCAGTAACTTATAGCTAAAAGAAAACATAACCCATAATTATGAAAAAGACAACACTATTAATTACATTTTTACTTGTTTGTTTATCCTGTAAAAAAGGAATTAAAAAATCTGATTTTATTGGAAATTGGAGCACTACCTCTGACACAAACGCACAAATAGATATTTCATTTTTTAAAGACTCAATGGTAATTGATAATTCTTTAATGAATGGTTCATATTCCAACAAATGGAAAATTAAAGGTTCAAAAATTAAACAAACACTTTTACGCGGAGACACAACTGTGCTAAGTAATGAAAACGCCATTAATTTTAAGTTTAACCTAACTAAAGACACGTTATTATTAAAATCTAAAAATGATTCTATACTTTATATTAAACTAAGAAAAATTAATAATGCTTATGAATACTTTGAAAATAAAATTGGTCTTAAAATTGAATTAAAAAAAAGAAAAAAAAGAATAATCCCAATTAAAAACAATGAATTCAACTTCAACATCTATATAACCAAGGAAAAAGATAAACTCATTACTAAAACTGACTACTCTAAAAACCTAAATAATCTAATTCAGCAAACACTTCAGTTTGAAACACAATTTACACATAATGAGATGGAACAATTAAGATACGTTTTATTCATAGATAAAAGAGTATCTAAAAAACAAGTTGACTCTATTAAATCTATACTATTAACCTATCCTATTAATAAAGTATTTGAAGTTTACAACTACAAAGAAAGTAATTGGAATGAAGAACTAAGTTGGTTAGGGGAATTTGACAATTAACTACAACCTCTAAAGTTTACAATTAATTAGGGTTAAATTTTCCCCTTAGAAAAACATCTAAAACTAATCATCAATGAATACATCTCATAAATTGCAAGCGCTATCAATCGAAAAAATAAAGCGAAATTTCACACTGATTAATTCAATATATTTTTCGGAGATTATTTATGATGAAAACAACCATTTTTTTGACTTGTATCTTAAAATTGGAGCAAATGGAAATCTAACACCACAAATAAAAACAATCACGAAAACTTTACTAAGAACAATAAACTATGATCTAAATTCAAAAGTTTGTGGTCTTAAAGCTGCTACTATCCTAATACAAGAAAACTATAAAACGTTAAACAATTGCACAGAATAACTCAATACATAATAGAATTAATCAGAATTGACTTTTTTGCAACTTTTGCTATATTTTCTATAATCGTTTTTGTTTTTAAATTATCTAAATGGAAACAAGAAACCGTTACACAAGTTGATAATCGAATAGTCAATTCAATTCCTAAAATTGGAATTATATGGTTTGTGCTATTTATATCACAAGATATAATTCTAAACCTTACAGATTCTCAAACAAACTATACTCCTAAGTACAGATATATAGTAATTATTCAATATACAATCTGGTTATTTTTAACTCAATTGTTTAGAATAAATTTCATCAAGAAAAATTACTTAATAAGGATTTTTCTAAGCTTAATGTTTTTCTTAGACTTCGAACGTTTTGATATATTAATGATAGTGTTATCCAAAAATGGGATTCCAGATACATGGATCCAAAATGGAAACAATATGAATATTTTTGAAACTGTATTTGCATACAAGTTGTTATTTTTCACCGTATTTATAAAATTGATTTTATATTTTTCAATTAATTACTTCTTAAAAAGTATTGAATCAAAAAAAAGTTACAGAAATAACTAAAAACATTGCTTTCAAATTTTACCTTAGAAAAACATCTAAAACTAATCATCAATGAATACATCTCACAAATTGCAAGCGCTGTCAATCGAAAAAATAAAGCGAGATTTTATACTGATCAATTCAATATATTTTTCGGAGATTATTTATGATGAAAACAACCAGTTTTTTGACTTGTATCTAAAAACTGGAGCAAATGGAAATCTATCACCACAAATAAAAATATACAATGAACTAATTGAAAACCTGAATAAATATCTGACTAAAATTAATACATATATTAAATCAACTTACACAAACTCTGAAAAGAAAAAAGCAGCTGAACTGAATGAAAAAAAACTAAAAATTAGTGTTGTTGAAATTTCAGGTGACAATTATAGCTTTGACACAGTATTAATCTGTGAAAAGGAATATAAATATTTTAGAATTTTTAAAAAAAGTATCGCAATTAGAACAGAAATTAAAAATGGTCGAATAATATCTATGGAGAGAAAATCAAATATGCTAAAAGAAAACAAAAAAAATATCTTACCGCAACGTATGTAATTAATTCCATTCGAAGTTCTCTAACCGAAATGGAATCTAACTCCCTATCTTCTCAGAAACCAATTTTCTATATGACTTTCCAATAGGAAGTTTCACATTATTTCGCAACACAAACTGATTCCCATCAATCAATTTCAAATAATAAAAATTCACCACATATGATTTATGAATTCGGATAAAATCATCTGAAAGCTTTTCTAAGAATTCTGATAAGGTCAATGGTGTTAAGATCATTTCATCTGTAAAAATCTTGATATAGTTTCCATAAGCTTCAACATGGGTGATTTCCTCTAAATTAAGCTTAATAGTTTTCTTATCACTTTTTACAAAGAGTGATTGTTCTTTTGGTGCTACCGGAGAAATGGAAGGCTGGGTCACCATTGTTTTCTTACGTACCTTAGTAACGGCTTGCAAAAAACGTTCTAAAGAAAAAGGTTTTAATAAATAATCAGTTACCGACAATTCAAAGCCTTCAATAGCATATTCAGGATAGGCTGTTGTAATAATAACCTCTGGTCGGTCTTTTATAGATTTTAACAAACTAATTCCAGATAATTTCGGCATATTGATATCTAAGAACATCACATCAATAGTTTCTTTTTCCAAAACCTCCATTACTTCAAATGCATTTTTACAAGAAGCAATCAATTCCAAATTAGGAATATCTTCTATATAATTTTCAAGAATTTGGCGCGCTATGGGCTCATCATCTGCTAATAGACATCGAAGTACTTTCATATTAAAAATTCAATTTTAAATCTACCAAAAAACTATTTTCTTCTTTATTCACTTTTAAAGTATGGTTATTCGGATATAACAATGTTAATCTTTTTTTAGCATTCTTCAAACCAATACCACTCTTTCCTGTTTCCAGATTCTCAGATGGAATTTCTTCTGCAGTATTCATACATGAAAAATGCAATTCACTTTCAGTAACTACCATAGAAATTTTTACACATTCTTTTGCACCCCCTAAATGCTTAAATGCATTCTCTACAAACACAATCAATAACATGGGTGCTATTTTTTTCTCATTAATCGCTCCCTGAATTGACATTTCGATTTCAACATTTTCCAATCTAATTCGCTCTAAAGAAATATAATTCTCTAAATATTTAATTTCTTTTTCTAAAGACACAAAAACCGCTGATGTATCGTACAAACTATATCTTAACAAATCTGACAACTTCAACATTAAACCTGGTAACTTATCCGATTTCACTACCGATAAACCATATAAGTTGTTCAACGTATTAAACAAAAAATGAGGATTTAATTGTGCTTTTAACAAGTACAATTCTGCCTTCTTTTCTTCTTGTCTACGAACAAAGCTATCGCGAGCAATTTTTAAAGCTGCGGCAAATGAAAGTGCCAACAATAAAATACCTAAAAAATTGATAATTGATTTGAATTGATGCTTTCCTAACGCTAATCCAACAATGTAAACTGAAATAAGAGAAAACACAATTGTGTTCAATAAAAAGAGCCCCAAAAACTTCCAAGGTTTATTCTTAAAATACGGCAGTATATAAAAATTACTCACATATATTGGTGGAGCTAGAATCCCTATTACAAACAAGGAAGCTATCCATTTATTATCTGCTGTTATCGTTATTGCAATCAAGAAAAATAATATTCCCCAAACGACTACATTTTGGAAAACTTTATTATCAATAAGAGTATCAAGTTTTGACATTTTTACAAGCTTCAAATTCTTTATAAAAGTAAGTTTTAAATCTCAATAGCGCTCTTTTTAATGATAAACGGATCTGAGATCAGTGTGAAAGGACATGATTTCATGATATTACTGAAAACATCCCTTTATCATTTTTATAAAAGGGTTCGTCATCTTAAGTTTTTTCTGAGCAGATATAACCCCACTTTTGAGCAAATAATCATTAAAACTTTAATTATGAAATCTTTAAAACTCATTATTTTTATAGTATTCTTTCTATTTCAGCAAATTACTTTTGGGCAGCAAACTTTACAACAATTAACCGAAAAATATACTCCATACTTAACAGAGTTAAATCAAAACATTACTGTTCTAGTAGAAAAGAAAGGAAAAACAACTATTGCTAACATCGGTAAGAACAATTTCAACGAACATACTGTTTTTAACATTGGGAGTGCCACAAAAAAAATGACGGCTATCTTAATCCTGCAAGAGGTTGAAAACGGAAACTTAAAACTTTCAGATTCTATAGGAACTTATTTACAACCTATTAAAAATGTAGACAGTTCTTTAACCATTGAAACTCTTTTACGTCATCGAAGTGGTTTAGGTGAAATGGTTGGTCGTAATTATGCTGAAGAGTATTTCGCAAAAAATGACAGTATCTACAACCAAAACATTTTAAGTAGAATTCCAAAGGGTAACTCAGAAAAAATTGGAAAGTACCAGTATTGTAACACCAATTACATTTTACTAGGTAAAATACTAGAAAAAGTAGCTGACAAACGTTACTTTGATGTACTTCAGGAACGTATTTTCAAACCAGCAAACATGCATGAAAGTTACCCGTATCTTTCTAAAAATTTAAACAATCTTGCTCCTCCAACACATCGTGGTAAAGATGTTTCTGAGTTTTTAGACCACCGTTTCTTTTACAATTATGCCTATGCTGCAGGATCTGTAGCATCTACATTGCATGACATGCAATTGTTTTATCATCATTTATTTGAGAAAAAAACATTACTTTCTGAAGCCTCTTTGAAGTTATTAACTTCTTTTGATGATGCCGATTACGGATTGGGTATGATTAAATTCAAAGACGAATATATTGGGCACGGAGGAAACAACTTAGGATATGCCTTTAGAGAATATTACAATCCGAAAGAAAAGAAGCTTGTACTTTTCTTCTCGAACGGAGAAATTATTCCATTTCAAAAAATATTAAAGAAAGAACTATTTGATTTTATAAATGGAAAAGCATCCACTACCACTTTTAGTAACAACATTACTTCTGATTTTAAAAATGCCTTAGGAAAATACCAATTTGACACTCATGGTATGAAAATGCAAATGGAAATCATAGAAAAGAACAATCATCTCTATTTTTCAGCTCAAGGAGCACAAGTAATCTTAGTTAGTAAAGAGAAAAACAAATTATACAATGGTTCATTCGGAATAGAACTAGAGGTTAATCCTGAAAAAAATGACGAATTGACTTTTAGACAAAATGGTTTAGAAACTACTATTAAACGTATTAAACCTTAAGATTATGACACTTGATATTCAAAATGTATCTAAAAAATACAGCAGAGATAAATACGGTTTGAAAGACTTCTCTTTAACCATTGAAAACGGAATTCTCGGTTTATTAGGACCCAATGGCGCAGGAAAATCAACCTTGTTGAAAATGATTGCTACAGTTAGTAAACCAACAAAAGGGCATATCTATCTTAATGAAAACAACATCGTTAAGAACCCTAACGTTATGCGTAAACAACTTGGCTTTTTACCTCAAGATTTTGGAGTGTATGCAAACCTTAATGCTTTCGAATTTTTAGAATACTTAGCAGCGCTAAAAGGTGTTGGTGGTAACGACCTAAAGCAACGTATAACATTGTTACTGGAAAACCTAAATCTAATAGATACGGCACATAGACCTATTGGCTCTTATTCTGGTGGAATGAAACAGCGTATTGGTATCGCTCAAGCGTTGTTAAATAATCCAGATGTAGTCATTTTTGATGAGCCAACTGTTGGTTTGGACCCAGAAGAACGCGTGAGATTTCGCAATTTAATTTCCAATTTAGCTCAAAACTGCATTGTTATTCTATCCTCACATATTGTATCTGACATAGATACTATTGCAGATAAAGTAGTTATTATGAAAAATGGTGCATTGGTTTCTCAAGGTCATCAAGAAGACATTATCAATTTAGTTAAAGACAATGTTTTTGAAACTAGTATTGACAAAGAGTCTTTACCCAATTTTAAAAATCAACATTTGGTAGTAAGTACTACTCGTAAACAAGAAAAATTAACTGTTAGGTATATATCTCAAAACCCTGTTGAAAATTCAAAAAAGCAAACAGCAAATTTAGAAGATGCTTATTTATATCTAACCAAAACTAATTAAAATGAAACATTTACTAAGCAAAAAAACATCACAAAAACTTATCGTTGCTGGAATTATAGTACTAATTATTATTCTACTTTTTTCCAGTAAAATTCACTTTGGAGTATACGATGCTCATTAATTAAACATTAAGACAGAAAACCTTTAAAAGTCTTCTTAATTTCTAAAACACCAATTATGAACTTTATAAAAATCATAAAATACGATTATCTACAACGTACAAGAAGCTACGCATTTTTAATCACTTTATGCGCCAGTTTAGCAATTGGGTATACATTTGTACCAGAACCTAATGCTACATATTCTACCATTAGAATCGCTGATTATGTTGGAACCTATAACGCTGCATGGTTTGGGTATGTTACAGCAATTATGACGTCTATTTTCTTATCTATGATAGGGTTTTACTTGATCAATAGTGGAATTAAAAAGGATGTAGATACCAAAGTGGGACAAATTATTGCCGCTACACAATTATCAAATTTCCGATATCTCTTATCAAAAACAATTAGTAATTTTTTAATCTTAGTTACCATTGTAGCTGTTGTTTTTATAATGAGCATCATACTATTCTTTTTATACAATGACGGAAGCTCTTTTGAGTTATGGAAATTTGTAAAACCTTATCTCTTAATTCCTATTCCAGCAATGTTTCTCGTAGCAGTAACTGCGGTGAGTTTTGAAATTCTTTTCAGAAAGTATTCTGTAATTCAAAATGTCATTTATTTCTTCCTATTCTCTTTTTTAATGGCTTCTCAAGCTACTACAGAAATGGATTTTGCTACAGATGTATTTGGAAGTAAAATTGTTATTCATGAATTAGAAGAAAAAGTAAGAACTATTAAAGGAATTGAGCATAATATTGATATGAGTATTGGGTATGTTTTAGGAAATACCACCAAGGCAAACTCTTTTGATTTTAATGGTATCGATTTTCCAAACAGTTTTATCTTGAGTCGTGTAATCTTGATTGTTTTAGGACTAGTTATTATTACAATTCTAACCCCATTTTTCCATCGCTTTTCATTCAAAAAGACAGTATCAAAAGTCAAAAAGAAAGTAAATATTCATGCTACAGGGATGAAAGACATAGATCTTTCTCTTTTGCCAAAACCTAAACCTACATTTGAAATCTTTTCACTTATAAAAACAGAACTTCTACTACTCATAAGAAACGGTAGTAAATGGTTATGGTTCTTAAACGCAATTGGAATGGTATCACTTGCTTGTTTGCCGATTAAAATCTCTTATCAAATTGTGCTACCAATTCTATGGTTTTTACAAGTAAGTAGATTATCTAACCTAACCTCTAAAGAAATTAATAACAAGGTTCACTATTTTGCATTTGCCTCTTATAAACCGATACAAAGACTATTGACCTCTCAAATTTTGTCAGCATTTTTATTGATGGTATTCTTAGCAGTTCCGTTTATCATACAACTGGGTATTCAAATGAAATTTACTTCCATCATTGCTATTGTGTTAGGTGCATTATTTATCGTATTACTTTCAGCTTTATTAGGCATAATCACAAACGGGAAAAAACTATTTGAAGTATTGTTTTTCCTAATCACCTATGCAAACATTAATGGTATTCCAATAACAAGTTACTTTGGTTTTCTTGAAACTACAAACTATTATTTTACGGTGATACTAACCCTTATTATTTCATTTCTAGTTCTCATATTTTATACTAGAAACTATCAACTCACAAAAGTATAACCGATAAAAACTGTACCATTAGGAGTATCTTTTATCAAAAAAATAGCTATTTAAACCTCAAATACCATATCATACACAAACTAAAAGCTTAATTACAATACTAATTGAGCTTTTTCTTTTTTCAATTTATCATACTATTAACTTCTTAAACTCATCTTTTTATTTAGATTTGTGTTTCTATTATAGTTAACCAATCATAACAATGAAAAGATTAGTTGTATTACTACTATTAATATCCAACTTCGTAAACGCTCAAATTCTAGAGCCTGCAAAATGGAATTTTAAAGCTGAAAAAATTAATGATACCGAGTTTAAGTTAACATTTACTGCTAATTTAGATCATGGATGGGCCATTTATTCTCAGCATATTGATAAAGGAGGACCAGTTCCTACGTCTTTTTTCTTTGAAGAAAATAATGCCATTGAGTTTATTGGAGAAGTAGAAGAAAGTAACCTTAACAAAAAAACATCTCAAGATCCGCTTTTTGATAACATGACTGTTTCTAAGTTTACAAAACAAGCAGTATTTACACAAAAAGTAAAAGTTAAAGATCTTCAAACAAAATTAAAAGGAAGCGTTAACTTCATGGCATGTGATGCTGAACGATGCATCCCTCCTTCTGATGAAAATTTTGAATTTACTTTTTCAAACACTGCTTCAGAAGAAACTTCAAAAGAAAACACTATTAGTGTAAACGATACCGAAGTAAATCAATTATTATACGGATTATCTCCAAATGAGATGACACCTACCGCAACAACTTGTGACGATGAAGTTGCCAGTAGCGCTACAGAAGTAAAGAAAGAAGGAAAATCACTTTGGAACATTTTTGTTCTTGGTTTTTTTGGTGGATTGATTGCCTTATTAACACCTTGTGTATTTCCTATGATTCCTTTAACTGTAAGCTTTTTTACTAAAAAAGGAGATCAAAGTAGAGGCTCTGGAATATCTAAAGCCTTGTTATACGGTTTTTTCATCTTAGCAGTGTATTTGGTATTAAGTATTCCTTTTCACCTATTAGACTCTATCAATCCAGACATTTTAAATGAAATATCAACAAATGTATGGTTGAACGTTATTTTCTTTGTCATTTTCCTATTCTTCGCCTTTTCATTCTTTGGATACTATGAATTGACTTTACCAGCAAGTTGGACTAGTAAAACAACGCAAGGAGAAAGTATTGGAGGTATTTTTGGAATATTCTTTATGGCTTTAACTTTAGCGATCGTTTCTTTCTCATGTACAGGACCAATTTTAGGGTCATTATTAGCAGGCTCATTAACTGCTGATGGTGGTGCATGGCAATTAACAGCTGGTATGGGAGGATTTGGTGTTGCACTTGGATTACCATTTGCTTTATTTGCAATGTTCCCGAACATGCTAAACTCTTTACCAAAATCTGGTGGATGGTTAAATACTGTAAAAGTAGTTTTAGGATTCTTAGAATTAGCTTTAGCTTTTAAATTCTTATCCAATGCAGATTTAGTACAACACTGGAACATCTTAAAGATTGAACCTTTCTTAATTTTATGGATTATTATTTTTGCTGGACTTACCTTGTATTTATTTGGTAAGATTAAATTCCCACATGATTCTCCGATTAAAAAGTTATCGTTCTTTAGAATTTCTTTTGGAGTATTGGTATTAGCATTTACACTATACTTAGCTTCAGGATTTAGAGTGAATGAAGAAACAAAAACATTTACGCCTTTAACTTTATTAAGTGGTTTAGCACCTCCTGTAGGATATAGCTTTATATACCCGAATGATTGTCCGAATAATCTAGAATGTTTCAAAGACCTAAAAACAGGAATTGAATATGCTAAAAAAGTAAACAAACCAATTTTATTAGATTTTACTGGATATGCCTGTGTAAACTGTAGAAAAATGGAAGAGCACATTTGGCCTCTAGCAAAAGTTGACAACTACTTGCGAAACGATTATGTATTAATCTCTTTATATGTAGACGACAAAAAAACACTTCCTGAAAACCAGCAAGTTCATGTAAATAGAATTAATGGCGGTACTAGAAAACTAGAAAGTTATGGACATAAATGGGCTAACTTCCAAACACAGTTTTTTAAGACAAACTCACAACCTTATTATGTCTTATTAAGTTCTGACGGAAAACAAATTTTAAATCAACCTGTTGGCTATACTCCAGACGAAGCTGACTATACCAACTTTTTACAATGTGGTTTAGATGTATTTAAAGAATTGAACAATAGCATTCCACAACCAGAAATAGAATTAGTTCCTTCATTGGAATCTACAGATCAAAAAGATCTAGTTGAATAAAAAACAAAAGAGCAGTTATTAAAACTGCTCTTTTGTTTTTTTAGATAAAATTCTTAGACTAAATCTGCCAAAGTATTATTTCGTAAAACCTGCAAAGTATTGTCTCTTACCTGAATCATTAATTTATGCACTGAGCATGCATCTTCATCAGGACAATCTTCACACTTTTCATAAAAATTTAAACTTACACAAGGCACCATTGCTATTGGCCCTTCTAAAGTTCTAATAACATCGGTCATTTTAATATCGGCTGCTTCTTTTAAAAGATAGTAACCACCACCTTTACCCTTTCTTGCACCCAAAAAACCAGCCTTACGTAAGGTAAGTAAAATACTTTCTAAAAATTTATGTGAAATATTCTCACTTTCAGAAATAGTAGCTATTTGAACTTTATCTCCCTTCGGTTGTTTTGCAATAAATGTCAATGCCTTTAAACCATATTTTGTTTTCTTAGATAGCATAACGCAAAAGTAACTTTTATATCTAAACCATTTCCCCTAATATAGTACAATTATTTGTAGTAATAAATATGTAACTTCGTAATTATGGAATTACTATTTTTAGGCTTAGCAGGTGGAGCAATTATCTCCTATTTTGTTTTTCAAAAATTTTCATATTCAAATAAGAAAAGTATCACTGAAAAACAGTCAGTTGTATTGTTAGACAAAATTAAAAAGGTCTCAAAATTAATTACTGTTGAAGGTGAATTTGCTGAAATTTACCACCATGAAAACACCAAAGAAAAGTTTCTTGGTTTATTCAATAGCAAGAAAAAAGCCATCATATTAATCAATGCAAAAGTGCATATTGGTTTTGATTTCAGAAAAATCAAGATGGAATCTAACACCAAAAAGAAAACTATTTTACTTTCTGAGTTTCCACAACCTGAAGTTTTTTCCGTAGAACCAAACATCCGATTTTATGATATTCAAAACGGGTTGCTTAATAAATTTAGTTCAGAAGATTTAACTCAGGTAAACCAAGAAGCCAAAGAACATATTTTACAAAAAATCCCAGAAAGTAACTTAATGCAAACCGCTAATAAAGAAGCTTTAGAGGCTATTGTATTAATGCAAAACCTAGTAGAAACCATTGGTTGGAAATTAGACTACACTGCATTAGAACTACCGGCATCGGATCAAAAATTGTTAGAATAAATATTGTTTAAGATTGGATAATTACCGAAAATATTTAAGGTTATTCTTGGTTTCTGTTGTGTCACTATTTGTGTATTCAACCATACTTAATTCTGAAACAATTAAAGAAATTCAACAGGAACTTGATCATGATGATCTAAGCGATGGCTTTGAATTTTTCCTTTTTACAGGTATTCTAAAATATTTTTTCTTGACACTTGGCGTACTTTCTATTATATTTCTAGTATATACATTTCTTAAAGACAGAAAAAATGCATATTGAACAATTCAGAAACTATTGTATTACTAAAAAAGGAGTTACAGAACATTTTCCTTTTGATGATAATGTATTAGTTTTTAAAGTAATGAATAAAATGTTCGCACTATCTGGATTGGATACTTGGGAACAAAACGAACCTCAAATCAACTTAAAATGCAATCCAGATTGGGCATTGGAATTAAGAGGTGAATATGAAAGTATCAATCCAGGATACCATATGAATAAAAAGCATTGGAATACGGTTACTGTTAACCAAGATGTTTCAGATACTTTTGCTTTTGAATTAATAGACCATTCTTACGATCTTATTGTAAAGAGTTTACCTAAAAAAACACAAGCTGAATTAGAAAATCTTTCCTAATGGTAAAAAAAGAGCTACGAAAAATCTATAAACAAAAGAGAAGAGAATTAACTCCAGAACAAATAACAGAGTTTCAGCGAAGCATTGAAGCACAAATAGAACGTTTAGATTTCTCGAAAATTCAAAACATTCATATTTTTCTTTCGATAGAAAAACAAAAAGAAATAAACACCTATCCTATCATAGACTTTTTACAAGCTCAAGGAAAGAACATTATTATAAGTAAAAGTAATTTTAAAGACAATACCTTAACTCACTTCATTTTAGAAAAAGATACTGTTTTAGAAGTGAATAATTATGGTATTCCAGAGCCAGTTAATGCAACTCCATTTGATGTAACGGAAATCGACTTGGTATTTGTACCGCTATTAATCTCAGACACAAACAAGTATAGAGTGGGCTATGGTAAAGGCTTTTATGATCGTTTTTTATCTGAATGTAAATCAACAGTAAAAACAATTGGTCTGAATTTTTTTAAACCTATTGACAACATTTCAGATCTCAATGAATATGATATTTCACTAGACAATGTTATATATCCTGTATAAAAAAATCCCGCTGTTGACGGGATTTTTCGTTTTATATCATTTTATGAAACTATCCGTTCATAGAAATTAAGAACTCCTCATTATTTAAAGAAGTTTTAATTCTATCTTGAATAAATTCCATTGCTTCAATCGGATTCATATCTGCTAGATACTTACGTAATACCCACATACGTTGAACAGTTTTATCATCTAATAATAAATCATCTCTACGAGTACTAGACTTAATTAAGTCAATAGCTGGGTAAATTCTACGGTTCGCAATATTACGCTCTAATTGTAATTCCATGTTACCAGTTCCTTTGAATTCTTCGAAAATTACTTCGTCCATCTTAGAACCAGTTTCTGTTAATGCAGTAGCTATAATGGTTAAAGAACCACCGTTTTCAATGTTACGAGCTGCTCCAAAGAAACGTTTTGGTTTATGTAATGCGTTTGCATCGATACCCCCTGATAATATTTTACCAGAAGCTGGAGCCACTGTGTTATAAGCTCTTGCCAAACGAGTAATAGAATCTAATAAGATTACTACATCATGTCCACATTCTACTAAACGTTTTGCCTTTTCTAATACAATATTTGCAACACGTACATGCTTATCTGCAGGCTCATCAAAAGTAGAAGCTACTACCTCTCCTCTAACGCTACGTTGCATATCGGTAACTTCCTCCGGACGTTCGTCAATCAATAATACTATTTGATAAACTTCTGGATGATTTGCAGCAATGGCATTTGCTACATCCTTTAACAACATAGTTTTACCGGTTTTAGGTTGTGCTACAATCATACCACGTTGCCCTTTTCCTATTGGAGAAAATAAATCGATAATTCTAGTTGATAAAGAGCTTCCTTTTTGTGCTAAATTAAATTTCTCATCAGCAAATAATGGCGTTAAATGCTCAAATGAAACTCTATCTCTAACAATATTAGGGTTTAATCCGTTTATTTTTGAAACTCTAATAAGTGGAAAATACTTTTCACCTTCTTTCGGTGGACGTACATTTCCTCTTACCGTATCTCCAGTTTTTAATCCAAATAATTTAATTTGAGATTGAGACACATATACATCATCTGGAGATGATAAATAATTATAATCAGAAGAACGTAAAAATCCATACCCATCTGGCATCATTTCTAATACCCCTTCACTTTCTATAATTCCATCAAATTCAAAATCAGGATCACGGTATTTATTACCACTTTTATGCTGGTAATTTTTACCATTTTGCTTGTTGTGATGCTGACGCTGCTTATTATGGTGTTGGTTACGTTGCTTATTTTGTTGTTGTTGTTTTTGCTGAGATTGTTGCTGAGGCTTTTGTTCTGAAGTATCTTTCTTTTTTACCTCTTGCGTATCTTTTTGAGCAACTTTTTCTTTTTGAACAACTCTTTCTTTTTTAACAGGCTTTTCTTTTTGAACAGGTCTTTCTTCCTTTTTTTCAGCAGTTTCAACCTTTTTCTCCTTAACCGGTTCTTGTTTTGGTTGTGGCTTCTCTTTAGTTTCGGCCTTTTTTACTATTCTTTTTCTTTTAGGCTTCTCTTCTTTCTTGGTTTCTACCTCTTTAGGGGAAGACTCAGCTTGTGCGTCAAGAATCTTGTAAACTAAATCCAACTTTTTAAGTTGACTAAATTTAGTTAAACCAATTTTCTTTGCAATAGCTTGTAATTCAGCTAATTTTTTAGCTTTCAATTCAGAAATTTCAAACATTTCGTCAATTAATTAAATTAAAATCCTTTTTAATAAGGGTGAAGAATCTTTATATTATTTTTATTTTGATTGCTATTATAATTGAATATTATAATAGAGTTAGTGCGGTTTTATGCAACAAATATAGATAAATAATTTAATATACAATGTTTCTTTCTTAAAAAAAGAAATACTACATTTGCTACCCAATTATAAAAAATGATACAAAGAATACAATCAATATATTTATTAATAGCTGCTGTTTTTGCAGGGGCATTAACTTTTGTTTTCAGTTTATGGACAAATGCTAGTGCTACTCCTATTAATATAATGGATTTATTCTCGGGAGCAACTTTAACTGAAAAATTGGTTCCAGTATTATTTTTTGGTTCAGCGATTTTATCGTTAGCAACCATCTTTTTATTTAAAAACCGCCAATTACAATTTGTATTAGGGCGTGTTAATGTATTGATAAATCTTTTTTTATTAGGATTGTTGATATATCTATCACTAACATTATCTGGAGAAACAGCAGTTTCTGAGAAAGGTATTGGGATGTTTTTTCCTGTTCTTATTATTTTGCTAGTAGTTTTAGCAAATAAAGCCATTAAAAAGGATGAAGATCTTGTAAAATCTGTAGATAGATTACGATAAACCTAACATCTTAGTATATTTAGTGCGAAAAAACCGAAGTTTTTAACTTCGGTTTTTTATTTTTGAATAGCCCATGTTTACTGGCCTCTCTTTTTAAATGTTAAAGAAATGTTAAAGAAAACTCAGGGTTAACCCTGATAGACTAAGGGTAAACCCTGAGTGCACGTATAGGGTTATTGAGTATTGTGTAAACTAAACCCGTAGTATAAATTTGTAAGTGTAATTAAACAATGAATAAGATCCAAGTTCACATTGCAGATGACCATAAGATATTAATAGAAGGTGTCATTGCATTATTAAATACTGAAAACGACATACAAGTTCGTGATTTTTCTCTAACAGGAAAAGAAGTTGTACAATGGTTCTCAAACAACAAGGCAGACGTTTTAATTTTAGATATAAACATGCCTGAAATGGATGGAATAGATGTACTTAGAACCTTTAAACAAAGAGGTGTAAAAGTAAAAACAATTATTCTATCTAGTTTAACAGACCCAAAGCTTGTCCAAGAAATGATTGCACTCGGTGCAAACGGATTTTTAGACAAGAGCTGTGCATACGAACATATAATCGATGCCGTAAAAGCTGTTCACAAAGGATTACAATATTTTAGTGATGATATTAAAACTAGTTTATTTAATCTTTATGTAACAGAATCTAAAGAAGAAGAGGAGACCTCTGAGATAGATGAGTACTTAACTGACCGAGAGTTAGAAGTTTTAAAACTGATCGCCAAAGAGAAAAATTCTTCTGAAATCGCAGAAGCATTGAATATAAGTTTAAAAACTGTGGAGACATATCGTCGAAATTTGTATAAGAAATTACAAGTGAAGAATGTAGTAGGTTTAGCGATGTACGCTGTTAAAAATAACATTGTATAGGAGAAAATTTGCTTTAGTCCCCCGAGTTGTATATCCCCCGCAAACTTTTATACTAAAGTACATCGCTAATAACTACTAGAATTTAACACTTATAAAAAATAAACCTAAAGTGGTGTACATATAATTCCTTGATATAGGAAGAAAAAGAAAGAACCCTTCATTTTGTTTTCTTTACCCCCTAAACCAAGAACGTCCCCCGTTTCTATTATACCGTACACCGCTTTTTTAATTTATTAGAAGTCCCGTATCAAATAGGAGTCCCCCGATTTCTATTTTTAACCCAATTATTAAATAATTTTATTCAACTTAAATTCAAAAAACTTAAATTATGAGAAAAATAGCTCCTTATTTTTTAGCCCTTAGTTTAGTTTTTGCATCGTGTTCTTCCAATGAAGGGGAAATCATTGATAACAACAAATCAGGACAAAAACTATTAAAATCATATACTTTAAAGAGAGACGGTAGCGGTGCTTACTCGATCGATTTTGACGTACAAAATAATACAGAAGTAGCAACGTTTAAAGGTAAAGGGAATTCCAATGACATTGTTTTATCAGAATCTCAAGCCGTGAAGAAAAAAAGCTATTCTAACGAATATGCTATAGAAAACGACCAATTAAAGATCGGTTTTATTGAAAATAACTCTGGTAAAAAAACAAATATTTCTGTTACTGATGATAATATTACCTTTGCAAGAGGTACCGTTACAGAATTTTTAAATTCATATAGTATTACTTCTAATGAGGATAATACTTATCGTTTAGATTTTAAAGTAAATGAGGATGTAAAAGCGGAATTCATTTATAACGAAATTAAAGATGTTTATGAAGTACACTTATCAAAGGGAGATGCTAAACAAGTAAATTTTTCAAGACATTTTGAAATGTCTCACTCTGGTGTCTTAAAAATTAATTTTGTAAATCATAAGTTTTCTGGTAGGGCACAAGAAAGAATGACTACCGAAAAGCCAAAAACGATTATAGTTAGTGATCCAACGATAGGTTAAAAATATTTACAAAAAAACAAAGTCTTATTCTAATGAAGTTTTACAACCACTTTTTTTTATTATCAATACTCTTGATGAAAGTTGGCCTTTGTTTTTCAAGTAATAATTTTATACAGAATGAAAAAAAATATTTAAGTAATAAGAATAGTCATTCTTCTATTTCAAAAGATTCGTTAAAAATTAAATTAAAAATAGCTAAAGACTTATTCAATAAAAAAGAATATAATAAATCTTTAGAACAAAGTCTTTTATTATTACCGAAAACACAAAATGATTTAGAAGTAAAATTAAGCTTAAATTTTCTTGTAGGAGATATTTTTAGAGAAACAAATAATCATGACAAGGCTATCTATCACTATAAAGAAGTCTTAAAACTATTTAATAAAAAATCTCTGGAAAAAAAGTTGTTTTCCAAAAATTCGAACATTTCTTTAAATCTTATTCATTTAAGGTTAGGGGGAGAATATTATGCTAATAATAAAAAAGATAGTTCTATATTCTATTACAAAAAGATTTTAGGAAATAGTAATATAACTACAAATGACCAAATAATAAAAGCTAGCGCATATACCAATTTATCTGGTTTATATAGAGAAGATTCCATTTACGATTTAGCTAAGGATTATTCTCTAAAAGCAATAGATATTTACAAATCTAATAATAGGAAAATATCGGGAGCTGCTGCTTATGGTAACTTAGCTAGTATCTTTTTAGAAGAAAAAAACTACCTTAAAGCCAAGCAAATATATTTAGAAGGGTTAGACTTGATTCAAAAAGACACAAGCTATAATTCAACAAAATATAAAGAATATTTATACTTCAACTTAGCCTATACTTTATATCTGTTAAAAGATTATAGAGCTTATGATTATCAAGAAAAATCATACAATATTAAAGATGATTTAAGAGATATTGAGATAAGAAGAATTTTAGAAGAGATTTACGCAAAACAAGAAGTTGATCTAGAAAAAGAAAAAACGGCTTTGGTAGAAGAACAGAGGAAACTAATAGAAGCAAAAGACTCTAAAGCTACACTACTTCTAGGGGTTCTAACTTTTTTAATTCTACTAATATCAGGTGTTGTTGTGTACAATTACAAGCTTAGACAGAAGAATTTACATTTAAAACTTTCTGAAAGTAATTTATTACAACAGCAAAGTATAGAAAAATTAAAGTCTGAGGCGCAAATAAAAATATTAAATGCTACCATAGATGGTAAAGAATCTGAACGTAAGTTAATCGCAGAAACCTTACATGACAATGTAAGCGCCTTGTTATCGTCTGCCAATATGCATTTAAGTGCAACTAAAAAACAGCACAACGGTAATACACCGATCGAAGTAGAAAAAACACGTGCTATTATCTTAGAAGCCTCTCAAAAGGTAAGAGATCTATCACATAACTTAGTATCTTCTATTCTATTAAAATTCGGATTAGAATATGCTATAAAAGATGTGGCTAAAAAATATTCTAATAGTCAGCTAAACTTTGAAGTTTCGGCAAAAAATGTGAATCGATATAATCAAGATTTTGAAATAAAGATATTTAATATCATTCAAGAACTTATTAATAATATTATTAAACATAGTAAAGCAAACCATGCGAAAATTGCGCTAAAAGAAGAGAAAAATCAACTAACCATTCTTATTAGAGATGATGGGGTCGGGTTTACGCCCTCATCATCTTCTATTAAAGACGGAATTGGTTTAAACCAAATTGATGCGCGTATTCATGTTTTAAATGGTAAGTTCATTATTAGTTCAGAACTTAATAAAGGTACCGAAGCAATTATAACCGTACCAATTCAACAACAAAAAAAGGAATTTAAATTAACCTCGGTGAGCTAGTTCTATAACTTCCATGTTTTTTATAGCAGTGTTATCCAATTCAAAACGTAGCATTGTTCGCACCTTATGAAAACCATGGTTACCCGCAGCTCCTGGGTTTAAATGTAAAATATTCAACTTTTCGTCAAATTGAACCTTCAATATATGAGAATGGCCACAAATAAATAATTGTGGTCGTTCTTTTTTTAAATCCTCTCGTACTCTTTGGTTATATTTATTTGGATAACCTCCAATATGTGTTATCCACACACGTACCCCCTCCACTTCAAACTTATTATCTAAAGGAAACTCTGCTCTCGCATCTTTATCATCAATATTTCCATATACTGCACGTAGTGGTTTCAGTTTTTTTATGGTATCGGTTACTTTTAAATCACCAATATCTCCAGCATGCCAAACTTCATCAGCCTGTGCTACAAACTTTAAGATTTGATTGTCAATAAAACTATGGGTATCTGATAAAAGCAGTATTTTTTTCATTAAAAAAATCAATTTCGAAACGAAATTAAATAAAAAAACTCGCAACACAAGGGGTCACGAGAATAGAGGGGTTTTTCTAAGGGAATCTATTATAAGGGGAAAAATTCATTGTCATGAATACCCTACAAATATAACAGGATTTATTTAACAAAAAATTAACATATGATAACTTCTTTCAAAAATTAAAATTCAATGCCCATAAATAGGAACAAAAGGCAACTAAAAATTCCATAATTTAGCCTTCTAAATTTTCTGGTATCTTGAGGTATTTTATAGAGCTTTCTTATCTGGGTAAAAACTACCACGGTTGGCAAATACAACCCCATGCTAATTCTGTACAAGAAGAAATTAATAAAGCTATTAGCACTATTCTTCGTACAGAAATAAATATTACAGGAGCAGGTAGAACAGACGCTGGAGTACATGCTTCTCAAATGTTTGCTCATTTTGATATTGACAGTCCTCTAAATGAAAATTTTACCTATAAATTAAATGCAATTTTACCTAATGACATCGTTATATACAATACAACATTAGTTCATGATGATGCGCATGCAAGATTTGATGCAGTTAGCAGAAGCTATGAGTATAAAATTATATTGGGTAGAAATCCATTTTTATTAGATACCACTTGGCAATTAAATTATAAAGACATTGATATTGAATTAATGAATAAAGCTGCCAAAATTTTATACGAATATGAAGATTTTGAATGCTTTTCAAAGGTTAAAACCGATGTACATACATTTAATTGTACCGTAACCAATGCTGAATGGAAATTAGTAGATGACGAGTTAACATTTTATGTTTCAGCAAATAGATTTTTACGCAATATGGTACGTGCAATTGTAGGTACTTTATTCAATGTTGGTCTAGGAAAAACAAGCCTAGAAGAATTTAGATCTATTATAGAAAGTAAAAATCGTAGCAAAGCAGGGGTGTCAGTTCCTGCAAAAGGTTTATTTTTAACAGAAGTAGCATATACATATATATAGTGAGCAAAACTACAGGTAACGCATTTGATATTAAAGTTTTTGCAAGGCTTATGAGCTTTGCAAAACAATACCGTACACGATTTTTAATCGCAGTTTTTTCAACCATTCTTTTGGCAGTAGCTGCTACTGCAAGTCCGTATATCCTTATACAAGCCATTGATGATTTTGTTGCAAATCAAGATCTTAATCGACTTCTGTATTTTGCAACTCTAATGCTAGCTGTACTATTATTACAAGTATTATTACAGTTTACTTTTATATACTTTGCCAATTGGGTTGGACAACATGTTATTAGAGACATACGAATTAAAACCTTTGAAAAAATTGTACAGTTTAAAATGGGGTATTTTGACAATTCCTCTGTTGGAAAACTAGTAACTCGTGTAGTGTCTGATATTGAAACCATTTCTAACTTCTTTACACAGGGAGTTTTTATGATTGTTAGTGACATCCTTAAAATGTTAGTGGTTATTGGTGTAATGTTCTTTTTAAATTGGAAACTAGCACTTATTGCCTTGGCTGTTCTTCCTATTTTAATATACGCTACAAAATTGTTTCAAATTGCCATTAAGGCAACCTTTCAAGATGTAAGAAACCAAGTAGCCAATCTAAATAGTTTTGTACAGGAAAGGGTTACTGGTATGAAAATAGTACAACTATTTCATAGAGAATATATAGAGTATAAAAACTTTGTTGACATCAACGACAAACATAAAAGAGCGCATATAAAAACGGTTTGGTATTATTCTATCTTCTTCCCTATTGCAGAAATTCTATCTTCAATTGCCATTGGTTTAATTGTTTGGTATGGTGGGTTGCAAGTAATTGAAGGAAAATCAATTACCATTGCTTCAATTATTGGATTTATTCAAATGGCGCAAATGTTATTTAGACCACTACGTCAAATTGCAGACAAATTCAACCAATTACAAATGGGGATTGTTTCTGGAGAACGTGTTTTTGATGTTTTAGATACTGAGAGTTCTATCAACAAAGATGGTAACTTCTCATCGAATGATTTAAAAGGAAACATCTCTTTTGAAAATGTTCATTTTAGTTATATCAAAGGAGAAGAAATCTTAAAAGGAATTTCTTTTGATGTAAAACAAGGTGAAACGGTTGCATTGGTTGGAGCTACAGGAGCAGGAAAATCTACCATTATTAACTTAATAAATAGATTTTACGAAATTGACAAAGGAACCATTCGAGTTGACGACATTCCTGTGGAAGAGTATGAAATACAGTCTTTAAGAAATAAAATTGCCGTTGTTTTACAAGATGTCTTTTTGTTTTCTGATACAATCTTAAACAATATCACCTTAAAAAACGATGCAATTTCTTTAGAAGAAGTGCAAGAGGCTGCAAAACAAATTGGTATTCATGATTTTATCATGACTTTACCAAATAATTATCTCTATAATGTAAAAGAACGAGGGGCTATGTTGTCTTCTGGTCAACGTCAATTAATTGCTTTTTTAAGAGCCTACGTAAGTAAACCTCGTATCTTAATATTAGATGAAGCTACTTCCTCTGTAGACACACATTCTGAGCAAATGATTCAATATGCTACAGATACAATTACTCAAAATCGTACCTCAATTGTTATCGCCCATAGATTGGCAACCATTAAAAAAGCCGACAAAATAATTGTTATGGACAAAGGACAAATTGTGGAGCAAGGAACCCATAAAACACTACTATTAAAGGAAGAAGGTTACTATAAAAACTTGTATGATAAACAATTTAGTTTAGAAAATGTTTCTAAATAATTTGTTAAAATGTTTCAAAACAATACATTTGTGTAGAATCAATCTATTAAACTAAATAATCATTAAACAATGAAAAAAGTAATCTTATCTGTATTAGTTGCTGGTTCGTTAGTAGCAACTTCATGTAAAAAAGAAAAAGAGGCTGCAAAAGATGCAACTCAAACTGTAACTGAAGCGGTTGATAAAGCTGCAGAAGCAACTGAAGAAGCTACTACAAAGGTAGTAGAAGAAGCAAAAGAAGCTGTTGACAAAACTGTTGAAGCTGTACAATCTGCTATCGAAGGTGTTACTATTCCTAAATTCGAAGATCCTAAAGTAGGTGAATACTTACAGTCGTATTCTAAATACGCTAAAGATTATATCGATGCTAAAGGTGATGTAGTAAAAAATGCTGAATTAGCTAAAAAAGGTGTTGAATTAGCAACAAAAGCTAAAGATATTGTTTCTTCTTTAGATGCTGAATCTGCTAAGAAGTTTAACAGTGTAATGACAGCTATTCAATCAAAAATGGCTCCAGCTAAATAAGCTGTTTAAAGATATTAAAATAAAAAAGCTCGCAATTGCGAGCTTTTTTTATGTTGTTAAATCTTTTTGTAATGTCTTACTTAACTCTTCCGGAGTTTTAAAGAGCACAAACTCTCCATCTTTGATATACGAAATTTCTCCCGTTTCTTCAGATACTATTAAACACACGGCATCTGTTCTTTCCGTTACTCCAAAAGCAGCTCTATGTCGTAAACCAAATCTTGCTGGTATCATTGAACTGTTGGAAACTGGCAAAATTACACGTGTAGCTACCACCTGATTATCTCTTATAATAGTGGCTCCATCATGAAGTGGGCTATTTTTAAAAAAGATACTCTCCAATAAAACCGGTGTTACCATTGCACTCATTTTATCACCTGTAATCGCAATAAAATCAAGGTTATTTGTTCTTTCTATAACTATTAAAGCACCTGTTTTAGTCTTCGCCAAATTACTACATGCTTTTAAAATAGCATCTGTATCTATCTCTGCGTTAATCTCAGATTGTAAAAATTTTATCTGATTTAAAAAACTACGTTTCGTATTAAAATTCGTAGTTCCAATCATTAATAAAAATTTTCTAATTTCCTGTTGAAATACGATGATTAAGGCAATAACTCCACCTGATAATAAATATCCTAAAATACCACTCAGCATTTCCATATGCAATGCTTGGGTTATCTTCCAAATTAAAAAAATCAAGGCAATACCTATTACAATATTTATAGCCACCGTACCCTTTAAAAGCTTATAAATATAATAGAGCAGCACCGCCACTAATATGATATCTAAAACGTCAAGAAATGAGAAGTTGATAAAATCTAAATTCATTTATCTTATATGATTTAAGTAAAGATAGGTATTTAAAATCTATTTACAATCGTAACGGCTTGTACCGCTTCCTTTACATCATGTACCCTTAAAATACTAGTACCATTTAATAAGGCAATTGTATTGGCAACCGTTGTTGCATTTAAGGCTTCTTTTGGAGTAATATCCAAGGTTTTATATAACATTGATTTTCGAGAAACTCCTGTTAAAATAGGTGCATCTAATACTTTAAATAAAGATAGTTTATTGAGTAATTCAAAATTGTGTTCGAGTGTTTTCCCAAATCCAAAGCCTACATCTACAATTATATCATTAATTTTTAACTCTTTCAATTGTTGTAATTGCTCTGCAAAAAAAGCAATCACTTCTGTAACTACATTTTTATATTCAGGGTTTTGCTGCATGTTTTGCGGTGTTCCTTGCATATGCATCATTATATACGGTACTTGAAGTTGTGCTACCGTAGCAAACATATTGGCATCCATTTTTCCTCCAGAAATATCATTAACCAGCGCTCCTCCCATAGCAATTACTTCTTTTGCCACCTTACTCCTAAAGGTATCAATAGAAATTAAAACTTCAGGAAATTCTTCATGAACCATTTTTACTATAGGCCCTACTCGCATTAACTCTTCTTCTTCAGAAATATGCTTTGCGCCTGGTCTTGAAGAATATCCACCTATATCTATAAAAGTAGCCCCATCATTCAACATTTTTTCTACTTGAACGAGAACAGCTTTATCATTTTTGTATTTCCCACCGTCAAAAAAAGAATCGGGTGTAATATTTAAAATCCCCATTACTTTTGGAGTACTTAAATCAATAAGTTTTCCTTTGCAATTAATCGTCATTCTTTAAATTTTAATTACGATTTTATAAATTCTTTGGTAAAAATAATCGAAAACCTATTTGATTTGCTATTTTTACGTGATTATTTGAGAAAACAAACATGCAGAATACTTCAAAACAATATGATACGGTAGTTAATGAATGCCGTAGTTTATTTGTTAATAAGATGAGTGACTATGGAAGTGCTTGGAGAATCTTAAGGCTTCCTTCTTTAACTGATCAAATTTTTATTAAAGCACAGCGTATACGTCAGTTGCAAGAAAATACCACTCGTAAAGTGGATGAAGGCGAAAAGTCGGAATTCATTGGTATTATCAATTATTCTGTTATGGCTCTGGTACAACTTGAATTAGGAGTTGTAGAACAGCCAGATTTGTCAACCGAACAAGCAACAGATTTATATGATAAGCATATAAAAATCACCAAAGAATTAATGGAAAACAAAAACCATGATTACGGTGAAGCTTGGAGAGACATGAGAATTTCTTCTTTAACAGATTTAATTTTACAAAAATTATTGCGTGTTAAACAAATTGAAGATAATAAAGGAAAAACGTTGGTTTCTGAAGGAATAGACGCAAACTATCAAGACATGATAAATTATGCAATTTTTGCGTTGATTCACTTTTCAGAAGCTGAACCCCAATAATAATAAACACCCCTAACTATGATTTTAAAATTATTAACACACATTTCAAGAGTATTAGTAGGACTATTATTCATTTATTCTGGATTTGTAAAATTGGTTGATCCTATTGGATCTCAATACAAATTCGAAGAATACTTTAGTGCAGATGTTTTAAACCTAGAGTTTTTAATTCCATTTGCACTTCCGTTTGCGATTTTATTAATCGTATCGGAATTAGTTTTAGGAGTAATGCTTTTAGTTGGTTACAAGCCCAAACTTACAGTTTGGAGTTTGTTTGGACTTAACTTAATATTCTTATTCCTTACTTGGTATTCGTACACCTACAACAAAGTAACAGACTGTGGATGTTTTGGTGATGCAATTAAATTAACCCCAAAAGAAACCTTCTATAAAAATTTAATTTTTATGGTCTTTATAGGGATTCTAATTGCTGGAATAAAGTATATAAAACCACTAGTTTCAGATAAGTTATCTGCAATTGCTACTTATGCTTCCGTATTCTTCTCTTTACTAATAGCGTACTATGTATTAAGTCATTTACCAATTATTGACTTTAGAGCATATTCTATTGGTACAAACATTGAGCAAGGAATGCAATATCAAGATGATAGTGACGAAGTGCCTCCTATTCATGATTTCGAAATAGGAACTGTAGATGGTGATAAATTAGAAGAAATGTTGTCGAAAGATAAGGCAATGATGATCTTAATGACAACTATTGAAAAGGCAAATAAAGAAGGTCTTCATGAAGTATCTAAAGCTGCTGCAAAAGCAAAGAGCTTAGGATATGAAATTTATATCTTAACTTCAGACATGATGATGGCTGATGTTATTTACGAAGAAAACTTCGAAGGATTAAATGCTTTTCAAAAAGAGTACAATCTTCCATATATATTCGGAAGTTGTGATGAAAAAGCAATTAAAACAGCCATCAGAGCAAACCCAGGTATTATTACTGTTGAAAAAGGTAATATCGTTGGAAAATGGAACTGGAATGATGCCGAAGATGCTGAATTAAAATAAGCTACATAATATATACTATTTGAAGAGTTGCAAAATTGCAACTCTTCTTTTTTGCAACACATTCAAAACACACAATACACTAAAAATCAGTATATTTATATCATAACTAAAACTTTATACACAAATGAAAATCTTGAAGTACATTCTACTATTGCTACTTGCATTAATCGTTTTAGGTCTTATTTACGTAGGAACTTATGACGGGAAATACGATGTAAAAAGAAGTAAAGTTATAAAAGCTCCTATTGCTCATGCTTTTAATACGGTAAACGATTTAAAAACTTGGGAGAAATGGGGTCCATGGCATGATGAAGATTCTACTATCGTGGTTACCTATGGAGACAAAACCGTTGGTGTAGGTGCTTATAATAGCTGGACTAGTAAAGATGGTCCAGGGAGTATGAAAACTATTGCAATTGAACCTAACAAATCAATCCAACAAGAAATAACGTTTATGGATGGTGACCCAGGAGGTATTTATTGGGATTTTGAAGAAGTAGCTGAAGGAACGAAGGTTACTTGGGGAATGACTGCAGAAAAGTCTCCTTTCATGTTTAAAGCTATTGCCGCTATGGTAGGTGGTTGGGACAACATGTTAGGACCAATGGAAGAAAATGGATTAAACAATCTGGAAAAAGTTATGATTGAGACTATTCCAAAAGCTCCTAAATTTTCTTTAGGTGATCTAAGCATTGCGGAAGTGGATGCTAAAACCTTTATTGGTTATCATCATAAAGTAAAAATTGATCATGAGAACATGACGAAATTATTTATGCAAGACTTGCCTAAAGCGGGTATATATGCCACTAAAGCAGGTTTAAAACTAGGAGATTATACTCCTGGAGCAGTTTTTTCTAAATATGATGAAGCTACCAATGAAACTGAATTTTACATTGGTTTATTGTTACATACTAAATTAGCTCCTGCAGAAGGAATGCAAGTAGTTAATTTACCAAAAGGGAAAGCTGTTACTATTTCTAAATTTGGTAATTATGGCGTTGGAGATGAGCAAGCTCATGTAGCTATTGACAATTACATTCTAACTAATAATCTAGAAAGAACTTGGCCAATTTGGGAACTATATGTGAATGATCCAAGTACCGTAAGTCCAGAAAAAATTCAAACAGATATATATTATCCATTAAAGTAATAAAATAAAAAAAGCCTTAAACAAATGTTTAAGGCTTTTTTATCTAACCAAACTTAGTATAAAAACTAACTACTACTATTTTTTATTGTATCAAAAATTATTTCTTGTCTTTACTATTTTGACACATTGTTTTTAAAAAAGTCACATTTAAAATGAAAAAGACTCTAAAATAAATCTAGAGCCTTTTGTCTAACCAAACTTAGTATAAAAACTAACTACTACTATTTTAAAAACTACTATATTTTTTCTTATAGAGGAAACCTCTCTTTTCAGACATCTGTAAAACAAATAAGGGGTAAAGCCTTACTAAGAGAAGTTTTAAGGGTAACTTATATCTATAATACTTTCACTTTCTTATTTTAATGAACTTAACAAAACATTGTTTCTGTTTCGCTTTCATAAATTAAGACCCACCTTTTTTTTAAAAGTCACTTAATTGCAAAAAAAAATCTCAAAATTTTCATTTTGAGATTTTTTAATACAAATATTTACGTAAAATTATTCTGTGTTCTGGTATCGACTTATCATAGTTTTCAATCAATACCTCTAGTATTTCTGGGAGCTTGACACCTATTTCCTTTTGAGAAGAATATCTAGAAACGTATAAATTATAATTGGTTTCTTTTTTTTCAAAAATTAAAAAATGTTGCTCATTTAATACAGAAAAACATATTTCATTCCCTGAAAATGTTCCTGATGTATCTTTTATAAAGTCAGAAAACTCGTAATACTTAAAAACGTTCTCCATTCTAAACTATTTCAGCAGATAAACCTAACTGAAGTAATTTAGAACAACGAGGCTCTAAATCTTTGTACTCACCAGTTTTAACGGTACATTTCCCTTTATAATGAACTAATATAGTACATTGCTCTGCCTGCTCTAAAGTATGATCACAAACGCTTACTAAACTATCAATAACAAAGTCAAACGTATTTACATCATCGTTATGTAAAACTATTTCATGCTTTTGTGTTTCCTGAAACAAAACATCTAACTCCTCTTGAATTTTTTCTATTGTACTCATTTTGTTTTATTTTTTATAACGCAGGGCTACCCAATTATTCCTGTCAATAGTTTTTTGCAAAGATAAATTATATTTTGATACCTCTTTATCTATCAATGGAATATCCTCTTTATAAAAACCGCTTAACAATAAAACACCATCATCTGTTAAACAGTTTGTATATGTTTCCATGTCTTGCAATAAAATATTCCTATTAATATTAGCAATAATAACATCATAGCTTTTATCCTTTAACAAGCTAGCATCTCCTTCATAAACAGAAATATGACTACAATTATTTCGCTGCGCATTTTCAACAGAATTTTCATAACACCAAGCATCAATATCAATAGCATCAATAGGTTGTGCTCCTTTCATTTCTGCAAAAATTGCTAAAATACCAGTACCACATCCCATATCTAACACTTTCTTCCCCTGAAGCTCAAGGTCTAATAAATGCTGTAACATCATATGTGTTGTTTCATGATGTCCAGTACCAAAACTCATCTTAGGCTCAATTACAATATCAAATTCTAAGTTTGGATTCTCGTGAAAAGGAGCTCTTACACTTACTTTGTCATCAACCTGAATAGGATTAAAATTCTTCTCCCATTCCGCATTCCAATTGGTTTGCGCTATTTCTTTATGTGAATGTTCAATCTTAAATTCTGAAGATGATAGCACAAATAAATCTTCTAAAATAGCTTCATTCCAATCATTTTTTTGAATATACGCCACTACTCCATGCTCATTTTCTACAAAACTCTCAAAGCCTACACCTCCTAGTTCTGCTATTAGAATTTCGGTTGCTGGATCTTTTGGAGTTACTGTAAAATCGTATTCAATGTAAATATTATCCATTAATATTTTCTTTACTTCTTTGTTCTTTAATAAATGCTACACCACAAGAAAGTTTTTTCGCCAAGGGTGTTTTGGGGTGTACAACTCGCCAAAAGGGAGTTATATCATTGGTAGTTTTTCCTTTAGTTAAAGATTCTAAAGCTACTTCAGCAACTATTCTTAAAAAGATACTTGTAGTAACAGGGCAAGAATTTTCTGCGAAATGTTCAATTGCCATATCTTTACGCATTACCTTTATATCTACTGAAGTTCCTTTAGGAATCTCATTCACATAGTTATCTATAATTTTCGGAGTTGCGATAAACATTTTCGTTCCTTCTTCTAAGTCGGCAAAACGTTTATCAATCACCTTAACAACAGGTGGTTTCGTTGAATTATATTTTTCTAACCATGTCTTAGGCATTTAAATTGCCTTTACTATTTCTATAAAATCATTTGCTTTTAAAGATGCTCCACCAATTAAACCTCCATCTACATCAGGTTTAGAAAAAATTTCTTCAGCATTTGCTGGTTTTACACTTCCCCCATATAAAATAGACATTGCATCAGCCACTTTATCTCCATACTCATCTTTTAGTAAGCTTCGTATAAATTTATGCATTTCTTGAGCTTGCTCAGGAGACGCAGTCTCTCCAGTTCCAATTGCCCAAACTGGTTCGTAAGCCAACACAATATTTGAAAAACTAGTTGCTTCCAAGTGGAATAAAGCATTTTTTATTTGACTTTCAACCACCTTAAAATGATTGTTGCTTTTTCGATCTTCTAATTGTTCTCCGAAACAGAAAATTGCTTCCATTCCCTTTCCTAATACTGTATCTACTTTTTGAGCTAACAACGCATCCGTTTCACCGTAGTAGGTTCTTCTTTCTGAATGTCCAACAATACTAGATGCTACTCCTATATCATTTAGCATATCCACAGAAACTTCCCCTGTAAACGCTCCGCTTTTTTCGTGAGAAACATTTTGAGCAGCAACTTCAATTACTGATTTCTTTGTTCTGTTAACCGCAGATCTGAGGTTTACAGAGCTAGGAGCAATTACCACTCTTGTATTTTTATCTAATTTTACTTTTTTTAATTCCTTTTTTAAACCTTTTATTAATGCTTTAGCTTCACTAAGGTTTTTATTCATCTTCCAGTTACCTGCAACTATTTTCGCTCTCACTAAATTATTCTCTTTAATTTATTATTCTTTTAATGCTTCTTCCAATCTAGGATCTGTAGGCTCAGATACTCTTGATAAAGATGCAATTCCTAATTCGTTTACCACCATGTAGTAAGGGATATCCTTTATTCCAAAACTTTTAGCAAAACCTCCTTTTAAAGCAGATGATAAGAAATAGTGATCTCCATCAATATTAAAGAATCGTTCAATTCCGTTTTTCCACTGTGGAATGTTCTTGTCTATTGATAAAAACACAAACACCACATCTGGGTTCTCTTGCTTTAATTTTTTTATCTTAGGAATACCTGATATACATTCTGCACACCATGATGCACAGACTTCAAACATAACCTTTTTTCCTTTATATTTTGCTAGAATTTCTTTAAATGTTATGGGGCTTTCATCTATTGTTAAAAACTTCTCATTTAATACTTCTTCAGGAAAAGCTGTTGGTTTTTCTGAGTTACACGAAACTAAACATGTTAACAATAAAAGCAATACTATTCTCTTCATAATAAATGTTTTAGATTATTAGTAGTATAGCTAATGTACGTTATTTTTTTAAGTTTTCTTTTATTAATTTATCGGTTGGCTTCGTTGCTTTAAACATTTCAATTTCTCCTTTCTCATTCACAATCAAATATCTGGGAATCCAATTCAAGTTTAAAAATTCACCAAAATCACCTTTCCATCCAGATTTCATAAAATAATGTTCTCCTTCAATTCCTAGTTTTTCTATTCCTGCTTTCCAACTTTCTATATCTCTATCTAATGATAAATGCAAGAATACTACCTCTGGATATTCTTCAAAAAGTCTTTTTTCTTCTGGCAATGCTTCTCTACAATCACCACACCAAGAAGCCCAAACATTCACTAGTATTTTTTTTCCTTTATACTCCTCAAGAATTTCTTGAAATGTAATTGGTTCTCCATGAGTACTTATAAAAGTATCATTCAACGCTTTTTCTGAAAAAACTGTTGGAGTTTCAAATGTACACCCTAAACATAGTAATGCCAGGGCTACAAAAAGTACATTTTTAATCATTATTTTATTTTTTGCTGAAGTGTTTCTGAAAGCTTAGACGTTTTATACACTAATATATTACCCTCTTTATCTATAATTAAAAATCTCGGTATGGTTTTCAGCTTCAAAAACTCCCCTAAGACTCCCTTTCCTTTTTTTTGAATATAATAATGACTTCCTTTTACTTTAAGTGATTCCAATCCTCTTTTCCAGTCATGATAACTATGATCTACCGATAGAAAAATATACTCGGCATCTGTATTTTTATTTTGAAACTTAACCACATCATCAAAGCTATCTTGACTAATTGGACAGTAACTTGCGTAGATTTGAATGAACTTTTTTTGTTCTTGATTCTTAGCCAGAATCTCTTTTAAAGAAGTTTCTTTTCTATCAACTGTTAACAATTCTTCTTCTAATGCCTCTTGACTAAATTGTTTGGGCTGAAAAACCCCACAACTTACAAAGCTGCTAATTAATAATAAGGCAATTATATTTCTCATTTTATTGAAGTCTAATTCTAGGATCTAACCAACTATAAATAATATCAACCAAAATATTAATGATAATAAACAAGGTTGCAACTACCAATACGCTTCCCATAATTACCGGTAAATCTAAGGTGTTCAAAGAGTTCACTATTTCTTTTCCTAAACCATTCCAATTAAAAATATACTCTACAAACACTGCTCCGGCCAACATTGAAGCAAACCAACCTGAAATTGCTGTTATTACAGGATTTAATGAATTTTTCAATGCATGTGTTTTTATTACTTTAAACAATGTTAATCCTTTTGCCTTTGCGGTTCGTATATAATCTTGGCTAAGGGTTTCTAACAATGAGTTACGCATTAATTGTATTACTACTGCTAACGGGCGAATTCCTAAAACTATTGCAGGTAGTATCAAGTTTTTCCACTGAATATATACCCCTTCTCCAAAATTATCTACTTCGTATAAACTCCCCGTCATTTCTAAACTCGTGTATTTGTGTAATACAAATCCGAAAAACCAAGCAAATAAGATAGCCGAAAAGAAAGAAGGTACACTCATTCCTAAAGTACTGATGACAGCAATAATTCTATCAAAAACTGTGTCTTTAAATAATGCTGAAAAAATTCCTAAAACAATACCTATTATTAAAGCTAAAGTAATTGCTACCACCGCTAAAATTGCCGTATTAGGAAGTGTTTCAGCAATAACCTCAGATACGTTTTTACCATTCTTTTGAAAAGATTCTCGTAAATACGGATATTTTATAACTATATCTGTTTCCCCTATTGAAAACAACTTTTGTGCATTGTATTTTTTTTCTGATAAAAAAGTATAGTCTTCTTTACTTTTACTATGAAATGATAATGGAGAAACATCATTTAAATAGTACAAATACTGTGTGAAAATAGGCTTATCAAAACCATACTTTTTTCTAATATTTTGAAGTTGCTCGGTATTTTCACGCTGATCTAACATCATACGAGCTGGATCACCCGGTAGAATGTTAAACAATAAAAAAATTACTGTAACTACTCCAAAAAGTGTTAGAAAACCGTAAAATACTTTGCTTATGATATACTGAAACATATACAACAAAGATAACAGAAAGTGACAAAAAAGTGTACTTTTGCATAACTTTTACAACAACAAATGACAACACAACAACTCGTTAACCAAATAAGAAAAAAGAAATCGTTTTTATGCATCGGTTTAGATGTAGATTTAAATAAAATTCCGCAACACTTATTACAAGAGGAAGATCCTATTTTTGCTTTTAACAAAGCAATTATCGATGCTACACATCATTTATGTGTTGCCTATAAGCCTAATACCGCTTTTTATGAAGCTTACGGGATAAAAGGTTGGAAATCGTTGGAAAAAACCATCAATTATTTAAATGAAAAACATCCAGAAATTTTCACTATTGCTGATGCAAAACGTGGTGATATTGGAAACACCTCAACCATGTATGCAAAAGCATTTTTTGAAGATTTATCTTTTGATAGTGTTACCGTTGCTCCTTATATGGGAAAAGACTCTGTGGAGCCTTTTTTAGCTTTTGAAAATAAACATACTATTATGTTAGCATTAACCTCTAATGAAGGTGCTTTTGATTTTCAAACATTACAGGTCAACAATCAGGAGTTATACAAACAAGTTTTAGAAACTTCTAAGAAATGGAATAATGCTCAAAACCTAATGTATGTTGTTGGAGCTACGAAAGCTGAATATTTAGCTGAAATTAGACAAATTATTCCTGAGAGCTTTTTATTAGTTCCTGGTGTTGGTGCACAAGGAGGAAGTTTAGTGGACGTTTGTAAATATGGTATGACAGACAATATTGGGCTACTTATAAATTCTTCAAGAGGAATTATCTATGCTTCAAATACTGAGAATTTTGCTGAAGCTGCAGCTAAAAAAGCTGAAGAATTGCAATCTCAGATGAGTGTACTTTTAAAAGGATAATGAAAAAACATAAGGATCAAATAGATAGAGTTATAGAATTGACTCAAACACCCAAGAAAATTATATCACTGGTTCCAAGTCAAACCGAATTATTGGTTGACTTGGGGCTAGAAGATTCTATTGTAGGTGTAACCAAATTTTGTATCCACCCTATTCATTTAAGAAAAACAAAAACCATTGTTGGAGGTACTAAGAATATAAAAGTAGACCGAATAAAAGAGCTTCAACCTGATATTATTTTATGTAATAAAGAAGAAAACACCAAAGAAATTGTTGAAGCTTGTGAGAAAATTGCTCCAACTCATGTTTCTGATATTTTTACGCTGGAAGATGCTCAAGAGTTGATTCTTCAGTATGGTGAAATTTTTGCTAAAAGAACGGATGCTTCTAAAATCGTTCAAAAACTAGCATTTAAGATTACAGATTTTAAAAATTTCATTCAAGACAAAGAAGCACAAAAAGTTGCTTATTTTATTTGGAGAGAACCATGGATGGTAGCTGCCAACAATACTTTTATAAATCATTTATTGGAGCTAAATAAATATAGTAACATTTATAAAAACAAAGAACGCTATCCTGAAGTAGCATTAAAGAAGATACGATTAGAAGGTGATCCTGATTTAGTTTTTTTATCCTCTGAGCCATATCCTTTTAAAGATGAACATGCTTTTGAGGTAGGGAGATTCACCCATCATGCCAAAACGGTGTTTGTTGACGGTGAAATGTTCTCTTGGTATGGGAGTAGATTACTAAAAGCTTTTGACTATTTTAAAAAGTTACATAACAGGATTAACCGTTAATTCATTGTCTAAATACTTTAACCTATTTAGCTTTTCTAATACTTTCATTGCTTTGAAGGCAGAACGATCACTTTTACATTCGTCTTCATACTTATAATCATTAGCTCTCTCAACTAATTTGTTGTATCTCTCCTCAAGATGCTTTCTATACCTATGTAGTTGACTAATTCTTGACATGATAAATTTCATTAAACAGGGGACATAAATATACACAATTATTTGAAAACCAGCCATATAAACAACTGCAATTTTCGAAAAAAAAGGGATATTTCCCATAAAAAAAAGACTCTTAATAATTAAGAGTCTTTTATATTCTTATTTTTATTTCAAACTACCTTCCATCTTGAAGTGCAAAAACACGTCTTAATAAATCAGTATTACGTAAACCAACTTTTTCTCTAATTCCTTTTTCTTCAACAGCAATCATCGTAAACACTCCTTTAAGAGCTTCCGTTGTAACATAATCTGTTAAATCTGGATTTACCTTATTTACAAAAGGAATACTATTGTATTTAGTAATAAGATCGCTCCATATTTTATCTGCTCCTACCTTTGAAAATGAATTCTTAATTACCGGATTAAATTTTCCGTATAAAGCTTGCGAAGTTCTTCCTTCTAAATAAGATGTTGCTGCATTTTGCTCTCCCAATAATATGTTTTTTGCATCAGCAAATGTGATTCCTTTTATTGCATCTACAAAAATTGGTGTAGCTGTTTTAACTGCATCTTCTGCTGTTCTATTAATAGCTCTTAATCCTTCATCTGCTAAAGAACTTAATCCTATTTTACGTAAGCCTTTATCTACAACTTGTAATTCTTTTGGCAATAATATTTTAACCAATTCATTTCTATAAAAACCATCTTTAGCAGTTAGTTTAGATACTTGGTTTTGAATCCCATTATCCAATGCTTGGCGCAATCCAGCTCCAATTTGATCTTGTGTTAATACTCCTCCTTGTGGCAATTGATTCACTACTTTTTGTAATTCTGCACATCCTGTTAATAAAATTACAAATGTAAATGCTATAATTTTTTTCATCTAACTAAATTTATATTTTTAAGATACATTTATCCTGTAAAAGTCACTATTTATTAAAACTATCTGTTTTCTTATCGTATCCATAAGGACAATGTTTACATCCATTCTTACAGCAATATCCTCTTCTTAAATGAAATTGCTCTGTAAACACTCTATATCCTTGTTCATTAAGGTAATAATCTCCTTCTTCTAATTCTATTCGTTGCCTATACATGACTACAAAAGTAATCGTTTTTATGATTACTTAACTTCCTATAATAAAAAGCTTGTTAAATAGCCTCATAAATAGTACTATTGATTAAATTTTTTAAATTCTATGGGATACACTTTTATTTTAATACTTCTTAGCTTGATAAGTATTGGCTTTTTAATACTTCTAAAAAAGAAAAAGCAACAATCGGAAACCTTATCTTTTGTTTCAACTCTTTTAGCTACTCTTTTTGGAGTATTACTGGCTGTAAATTTATCGAATAGAGAAAATCTTAAAAAGGAGAAAGCAGATACCATTAAACTTTTAAAGTCGGCTAAAAACATTATTGACAACACTTTTGATTATTCAAAAGGTTTGGGTACTTATATCAATACTATTGAAAAAGATTCTAGCTATAATGCGAATCTTGTAAGTAAAGTAAAGTTAGATAACCCGATTCCTTATCCTGATTTAATGGAAAATATTATTTCTAATGAAGTAGTTTCTAAAAACATTTCGGAGTATAGTCATAACTTTATTTTTAGTAGTTTAATCAATCTAAGAAAAATAGCTAATTACAATTCTATTGACACCTATAAATATTTACTCAAAGAGCTTGAATTTATCATTGATCTTGAAATTAAATATCAAGAAAATATAGTGGATAAAGAAGAACTTGAAAAAATATACAACAAAGAGAAAGAGAGATTGGAAAAAGAATTTCCGCACGATAGTAAAATCATCGTAGACTAATCTTACTTAAATCATTTCAAATAAAAAGGCTGCCCATTTTAGGCAGCCTTTTTTAAAATCAAAAATACTATTCGTTTCTATTATAATTTTCTTCTATTATCATCTGATTTCGTATCTATTAATTTGTTGTATGGATCTACACCCACTTCAACAGGTTTTTCATCAACGATAATTGAAATCTTATTATGTATTTGAGTAATTTTATGTTTCTTCAAATACAGTTCTTTTTCCTTTTTCTTTCCGTTAACCTCACGTTCACCAAAAATTCCGATATCAATATAATCAGCTAATGGAACAGAAAGAATTGGTTTTTTCATTTTCTCTGTTTTATAAGAAATAGTATCTCCTGCTTTTTCTCCATAATAACGTTTTCCTTTATCGTTATTTCTATACTTAGATACATCAAACTCAATATCAACTTGGTACTTTCCATTATCTAACTCTTTAGAAGATACTTTAGTAATGCGGTTTCTATACAAGGTAATTGTTTCAAACATGTCCTTGATTACATATTGTAAGCTATCTGGTGTTACCTCGCGAATTTTATCTACCATTTCAATAGAAGTAGTATAGGGAGCATCTTGAAACTTCACTTTTTCTACATACTCTTTTAAGGCATTGTTCAACTTTTCTTCACCGATATAATCGCTTAAAGCGTAAAACACTAAAGATCCTTTTTGATAACGAATATATCCTTGACCATCATTATACATTAATGATTTTTCTCGCTTACGTTCAAAAGTACGTTGTGTTAAATAACCATCTAAGGCTTTCTTTAAAAACTTACGCATTTCTGTTTTCCCTTCTTCATGCTCCAATACCTTTAAGGCTACGTATTCAGATAAACTTTCTGATAACATCGTTGCTCCTAATACATCGGCTCCAATTACTTGGTGTGCCCACCACTGATGCGCTAATTCATGTACTGTAATTGCAAATGGATAATCTACCCCAGTATCTTCTTTATTTACTTCAGCAATAAACCCAACACCTTCAGAATAAGGAATCGTATTTGGGAACGATTGCGCAAAGCTTCCTGCGGTTCTAGGAAACTCAATAATACGTACTTGTTTATGTTGATATGGGCTAAAGCTTTTAGAGTTATAATCTAACGAAGCTTTAATTCCTTTCATCATTCTATCAAGATTATATTCATGCCCTTTTTGATAGTAAATCTCTAAATTAACATCATTCCACTTGTCTTTCTTTATTTCATATTTTGCTGAGTTAAAAGCAAAGAAATTCAAGATTTTGCTATCCATTTTATAATGGAAATAACGACGACCATCCGCTATCCATTCTTTTTGTAAATATCCTGGTGCAATAGCTATTTGATCTTCAGAAGTAGATACAGTTGCTTCAAAATCGATCCAATCTGAATCTTTAGAAATATAGGTATCTCCTAATGCCGTGCTATCTGATGGATGTGGTTTTAAATCATTCTCAGGCAATCCATACTTCTTACGTGTTTGATTGTCTGTAAGCTCACTGCTATCTGAATATCCAAATGAAGGAAACAATTGGAAGTTATTAATAAAAGTACCATTGTAACGCACTGGTGAATTTTTTCTGAAAAACGTATTTTCTTTGTTTTTAACAGTAATTTTCAATTCTAAGCTATCTCCAGGTTGTAATGGTTTTTTAAGCTGATAGATATCGAAGTTCATAACTGAATCTTCCAATACTAATGTGGTTGGTTTATTAAATTCAAAAGTACTTGGGTATGAATTATGATTTAAAAATAGACTATCAATAACCTCATCTGTTTTATTAATCATTTTATAAACTCCAATCGCTTTAAAATCCAATTTCTTCGGAAAAATGTTCATATCAACATTCACTGCTACAATTCTTGGCTGTGCCTTTCCTTCGTATTGTTTATAGCTCTTCTCCCATTCTACTCGTTGTTCTTCACGTTCTTTTCTAGAAGTTCTTTCATTTACTACGTTATTCTCATAATAAATACGTGCTCCTAATCCTATAAAGCCAATAAACAATATTCCTAGAGCAATTCCTGTTTTTAGATTAAAACGTTTTTTAAAGATTGATAATCTCTCTTTAAATGAATGTGGAATGCCTCGTACCCAAAACAAACTTGTTAGTCCTAACAGTACAAAACCTGCCAATAACCAATACACTTTATAAATTAAATAGCTTTTTAATCCCCAACCATAACCATTCATATCTGAATATTTGAATGAAGGTCCTTGATTGTATTTAAATATAGATTGTTCTATTCCGGCTAAGCTTAATAATGGCAACCCTATATTTAATACTAATAAAATGAATAATCCTAAATACGCATTCCCTACTAGTGTCTGAATGAATAATGACATTAACGCCCAAACTGCAAAGTGCATAAACTGTAGCACATACAATTCGTACATATAATGCATGATTTCAAAATTATAAAAGCCTTTATATACTTGATAAATTAAACCAGATAGCATTACCACAGTCAATAAAACCAGCTGTACTTTTAACAGGGCTACTAATTTAGATAACCATAATACCCAGTTTGGTGTTGGAGTTACATCTACCAAATGATTTGCTTTTGCCATTTTACCTCTGTGCACTAACATTCCTGCATATAAAAAGGTAATTAGGTTAATTGGCAACACAAATGCTCCGCTAGCACTTTGCAACGTTTTCCAAGTAACTGGTAATGTTTTAGTACCTAAGATATTTCCTATTTCAGATAGGGTAAGTAAGGCCAAAATTAACCCTACAAGAACAATTGCTATAAACGGTAATGCTTTAACAACATATTTAAAATCTATTTTAGCAAGTTTCCAAGCAGCTTTTAAATTCTCAACAAAAGAAAAACCATAAGTAACTTTTGGTAACTGAACTCTTGTAATTCCTCCAAAGTTCTTTTTGGTTACACGTTCTCCCTTTTCTTTTTTAAATAATGATAACGATACTGCGCTTTGGCTAAATGAGAAGTACTTGTATACAAAACCGAAAACAATTCCCGCTACTCCCAACCAAAGTAATCTATTATAAATAACAACTCCTTTAAAAGGAAGCGATAAGTCATTTTGCTCTGCTAAAGTCCAATATCTCGTATAATAATTCAAAGCAGCATCTCCAAAAGGATCTACTAAACCAGCAATCATTCTATTCTCTTCTTCAGATAATAAGCCTACCGTTAATCCTTGAATAAACATTAAGGCTATAATGGTTATAAATCCGGCTGTAATATTTCGGGTAAATGTTACAACTCCAAAAACAATGGCTCCAAATAATAATGAATTTGGAATTATATACACCAAATATGAATGCAAATAAGAACCAAAATTAAAAGCTGTTACTATTTCTGGGTTTGTTCCTGGTAATCTAAATCCAATAACCACCCCTAAGCCTATACATAACACAATTAAAGTTACAATTACTAGTCCACTAAAAAACTTGGCAAATAAATAACTTGCTTTGGTAAACGGATACGAATACAAAATAGAATGCATATCACTTTTATAATCTCTAAAAATCGTCACCCCAATAATAGAAGGAAACAGAAAGAATATTAATTGAGACATTCCATTGAACATTCCATAAACCCCCATCGGTGAGTTTACCACTTTACTACCAACAACCGATACTGTTAAACTATCAAAAATTCCTGCACTGGCAGCTGCGAAAAAAGTTGACAATACAAAGAGTATTGCTGCATATATATAGAACGCTGGTTTTTTAAGCCAGTACTTAATCTCATGTAAAAATATTGTAGAAAACATAATTTTATCTTTTTAAATTCAACTTTACCTTTACTTATGCAGTAACAGGTTCATCTTGCTTTAAAGCAATAAAATACACGTCATCTAATTGTGGTTTTGCAGCTACAAAACCTTCTAAAAGCTGTGTTTCAGAAAAGACCCTAATATTTAATGAATCATCTTCATTATAATTTGAAGAAAGCACATTATAACTTGCTTCATATTTTTCTAAATCATCTCTATCAATCACTTTTGTCCAGATCTTTCCTTCTATTTCTTTTGTAGATTCTACTGGAGTTGTATGCTTAAGGATTCTCCCTCCATTTAAGATAGCCATTTCATTACACAATTCCTTTACATCTTCTACAATGTGTGTAGAGAATATTACTGTTGAATTGGTTCCTACTTCTCTAAGTACATTTAAGAATCTTCTTCGTTCCGCAGGATCTAATCCAGCTGTTGGTTCATCTACAATAATTAACTTTGGATTATTTAATAACAACTGTGCAATTCCAAAACGTTGTTTCATCCCTCCAGAATATCCGGCTACATATTTCTTTCTTACCTCATATAAGTTAGTTATCTCTAAAACTTCTTTGATAATTTTTTGACGATCGGCTTTTGAAGAAATTCCTTTTAAAGTAGCAAAATAGTCTAATAAATCTTCTGCTGACATTTTTGGATATACTCCAAACGATTGTGGTAAATACCCTAATGTTTTTCTAAACTCCATTGGATTCTTTAAAACGTCGATTCCGTCAAAAGTAATAGTTCCTTGATCTGGACTTTGTAACGTTGCTATTGTACGCATTAAAGAAGACTTCCCTGCTCCATTCGGACCTAACAGTCCAAACATCCCTGTTCCAATTTCTATATTTAAGTGATCAATGGCTTTTACCCCATTTTTGTAAGTTTTAGTTAAATCTTTAATAACTAATCTCATAGTAAGTTTGATTTTTGATTATTTTAATTTCCTATCAGAAGAAAAAAAAAGCGATTTGTTACATTTTCTTTAACATTTTTTTCACAAAAAAACGCCAAGCTAGAGTCTAGCTTGACGTTTTTGTATACACAAGGATTATTTTTTACGACTTCTTATCCCATCCTGGAGGATATTTTGCCATAATTTCTTTTACAAATTCTTTAATACGTTCTTCTTTTTTTGCACCGCTACGAACTTTTAATGCTCCTGTACCAATTCCTTGCCACACTAACTCTTTGTTCTTCGCATCAATAACATCTAAAAACAATGTTCCTTCTGTATATTGATTTACATTTAAACGATTGGCTCCTCCCCACATCCATGGGTTCCAGCCCCAACCATAACCCCAGCCCCAGCCAAAGTTATTATCGTTGATATTAATACGTTCTCTAGATTTCGTAAATAAACTAACTAAGACATCTGGATTTGACGACTTCGTCATTCCCTTAGCTACTAATTCAGCCTCCACAGCACGCATAATTCTCTTCTTATCAAGATCGGAAATAGGTGCTTTGTCAATTCCTGTTTTATAAAACGCAAAGGTTTTATAATCGTTAAAATTTGCCTTAGTATCATAATCGGTTGCTACTTTAACTGAACTGCACGATGTAATTACCAAAGCAATAATTGGTAGTACTAGTAATTTTAATTTCCTCATTTTTCTTAGGGTTTATACATTTTCTAATAATGCATCATCCACTAAGTTTGGTAAAGTTACTTTTAAGTTAGGTTCAACATTCATGGCACGTTTAATGGCAAAAACTGCTTCTTCATTTCTTGCCCAGCTTCTACGCGCTATTCCGTTATTAACATCCCAGAAAAGCATTGATTTTAAGCGTCTTGATGCATCTAAAGTACCATCAAGAAGCATGCCAAATCCTCCGTTCATAACTTCACCCCATCCTACTCCACCTCCATTGTGGATTGAGACCCAAGTTGCACCTCTAAAACTATCTCCAATTACATTATGAATAGCCATATCTGCTGTAAAACGAGAACCGTCATAAATATTCGAAGTTTCTCTATATGGTGAATCTGTTCCAGATACATCATGATGATCACGACCTAATACTACAGGACCAATTTCTCCTCTTTCTATGGCTTCATTAAATGCTTGTGCTATTTTCATACGTCCTTCTGCATCTGCATATAAAATACGTGCTTGAGAACCCACTACTAATTTATTTTCTTGCGCTCCTTTAATCCATTGGATATTATCAGCCATTTGCTGTTGAATTTCTTTAGGAGAATTTTTCATGATTTCTTCTAAAACTTCACAAGCAATTGCATCTGTTTTTGCTAAATCTTCTGGTTTTCCCGAAGCACATACCCAACGGAATGGTCCGAATCCATAATCAAAACACATTGGTCCCATAATATCTTGAACATAACTAGGGTATTTAAATTCTCTTCCCAATGTAGGACTTGGATTCATTACATCTGCTCCTGCTCTACTTGCTTCTAATAAAAAGGCATTTCCATAATCAAAGAAATAAGTTCCTTTTGCTGTATGTTTATTAATTGCTTTTGCATGACGACGTAAGGTTTCTTGTACTTTCTCCTTAAATAACTCAGGATTGTTTGCCATCATTTCATTTGACTCTTCAAACGAAATATCTACAGGATAATACCCTCCAGCCCAAGGATTGTGTAATGAGGTTTGATCTGACCCCAAATCAATATGAATATCTTCTTCTGCAAACTTCTCCCAAACATCTACTATATTTCCTAAGTATGCTAAAGAAACAACTTCTTTATTTTCTTTGGCCTTGCGAACACGAGCTACTAATTCGTCTAAATCAGTAATCTTTTCATCAATCCATTTTTGATCTAAACGTACTTGTGTAATTTTTGGATTTACCTCAGCACAAACCGTAATACATCCTGCAATGTTTCCTGCTTTCGGTTGTGCTCCACTCATTCCTCCTAAACCAGCAGTAACAAATAAATTTCCTTTTGGAGACTTTCCTATTTTTCTAAATCCGTTTAATACCGTAATAGTTGTTCCATGTACGATTCCTTGCGGGCCAATATACATATAACTACCCGCCGTCATTTGACCATACTGAGTTACTCCTAATGCGTTGAACTTTTCCCAGTCATCTGGCTTAGAATAATTAGGAATCATCATTCCATTTGTTACAACAACTCTCGGTGCATCTTTATGAGATGGAAATAATCCCATTGGATGTCCTGAATACATTACTAAAGTTTGCTCATCTGTCATTTCAGATAAGTACTTCATGGTTAATAAATACTGCGCCCAGTTAGAAAACACAGCTCCATTCCCTCCATATGTAATTAATTCATGTGGGTGTTGTGCAACGGCATAATCTAAGTTATTTTGAATCATTACCATGATAGATCTTGCTTGTAATGATTTTCCTGGATACTCCTCAATTGAACGTGCATACATTCTGTAATCTGGTCTAAAACGATACATATATATACGTCCGTATTTCTCTAGCTCTTCCTTAAATTCAGGTAATAATTCTGCATGATATTCTTTATCGAAATAACGCAAGGCATTTCTTAACGCTAACTTCTTTTCTTCATCTGTAAGTATTTCTTTACGTTTAGGAGCATGATTTATAGTGGTATCATATTCCTTTTTTGGAGGTAAAACACTTGGTATTCCTTGTTGAATTTGTTCTTTAAATGTCATAATACTTTCTTTTTAAACTATAAATTATGCTACTGTAAACTCTTGGTTTTTAACCATAGTAACTAATGCATTGATATCGTCTTTTAATACACGATCATCTTCTAACTTGGCTACTTGACTACGAATTAAGGTAAAATTATCTTCAATAATTTCTGAAAATGTATTAGGCCTTCTAAAGTCCATTGCTTGTGCCGCATACATTAATTCTATTGCCAAAACTTTATCTAAATTTCCTAAAATCTGGTTGAATTTCCTTCCTGAAATACTTCCCATAGATACATGATCTTCTTGACCTAATGAGGTTGGAACACTATCTGCCGAAGGAGGAAAACATAATGATTTGTTTTCTGTTACTAAAGCCGCTGTTGTATATTGTGGAATCATAAAACCTGAGTTTAATCCTCCTCCAGTGGTTAACAATCTTGGTAATCCATATTTCCCTTCTAACAATAAATAACAACGTCTGTCTGAAATATTTCCTAATTCAGCTGCTGCTATAGAAGCATAATCTAAAGTCATTGCTAAAGGTTGTCCATGGAAGTTACCTCCTGAAATTGCTTCTGTTGCACTTAAGACAATTGGATTGTCTGTTACAGAGTTCATTTCTATTTCTGCCAATTCATTTAAATGATGGAACGCATTTCTTGAAGCTCCATGTACCTGAGGCATACAACGAATAGAATATGGATCTTGTACTCTAGGGAAACTTGTATCTTCTACATTTTGCGAACCTTCTAAAAGCATACGCATACGTTCTGCTACTTTTAAGTTTCCTTTAAACGGACGAATTTTATGCAATTCTTCTTTAAATGGCGAAACATTTCCTGAATATCCTTCTAAAGTCATCGCTCCTGCAACATCTGCTAGGTCTAATAAATACTCCATCTTTTTCAACCCTACGATAGCATGTGATAAAATAAACTGAGTACCATTAATTAAACCTAAGCCTTCTTTTGCCATTAAAGTTAACGGTTCTAAACCATGATTGGCCAATACTTCTTTTGCTAGTAATATCTCATCCTTTACCCAAAATTCACCTTCACCTAGCAACGGTAAAAATAAATGTGATAATGGCGCTAAATCACCTGAGGCACCAACCGAACCTTGCTCAGGAACTACTGGTAAAATATTATTTTCAATAAAATAAACAATACGTTCTATCATTTCTAATCGAACTCCTGAAAATCCTTGGCATAATGCATGTACTTTACATATCATCATTATTTTAGACAAGGTTTTATCTATCGGGTTCCCTACTCCTACAGCATGTGTTATTAATAAGTTCTCTTGTAATTTACTCGTTTCTTCAGGAGTAATTTGCACATCACATAAAGGTCCAAAACCTGTATTAATTCCGTATACCGCAGCATCAGAATTTGCCATTGTTTCTACCTTATCTCTACAAACATTAACTTTTTCTTTAGCAGCTTCTGTAATAACTGCTTCCAACTTACCATTAGCAATGGCAATTACTTTATCTACTGTTAAATGATCTATTCCGTATTTAAACATATTCTTTACTTCTATTTTCACAAAATTACTTGTATTTTTGATGCTTAACAAGATCATTTTTATCAACAAACAATAACCATGAGTTATCAAATAGAATTAAGACATCTACGTTATTTTTTAGCTGTTGCTGAAGATTTACACTTTAGAAAAGCTGCTGAGCGTTTATTTATTTCACAGCCTGGTTTAAGCAGACAGATTAAGCAAATGGAAGATGATTTAGAAATTCAACTATTTGAAAGACATAATAGAAAAGTAGTATTAACGCCTGCTGGCGAGTACTTAAAAAATGAATTTGCTAGAAATCTTAAAAACTTGGATAATATAATTAACCATGCAAAACTACTTCAGGAAGGAAAATATGGAAAACTTGAATTTGGTTATGTAGGATCGGCAATGCATAATATTATTCCAGATTTATTAATTCGTTTTAAGAAAGAGCATGAACACATTCAATTTGGTTTAAAAGAAATGGACAACCAAAAACAAATTGAAAGCTTATTACATCAAAAAATTGATATTGGTTTTGTTAGGTTAGATAGAGTTCCAAGAGGTTTGAACATTCAACCCATTTTAAAGGAAAACTTTTGCTTGGTGCTACCAAAAGACCATCCTGTAAATAATGATAACTTTAAAGGACTGAATCAATTAAAAAATGAATCATTTATTTTGTTTGACCCTTCCTATAGCCCATCGTATTATGAAAAAGTAATGCAAATCTTTACAGATAGTGGCTTTGCTCCAATCGTTTCGCACAATACCATTCATGCCGCATCCATTTACAAATTGGTAGAAAATAATTTTGGTTTGTCAATTGTTCCCAAATCTCTACAACAAGGATATAATATGAATGTAAAATTCATTGAATTAAGCAATATTAAACAGCACACAACCCTTTCTGTTGTTTGGGACAAAAACAATCGAAACCCTCTATTGAACTCTCTTTTAAAAATGATTTCAACCACTATTTAAAACAACTTTATTTTAATTTAATTACTTTTACAACTGTATTTTAGTTGTTTATACAACCTATGATATTTGTTTCTAAACATATGGTTCCACGAGGTTTTATAGGGATTACCCTATATCCTTTTATCTTTTTAAAACGAAAAGATTTAAAGCATGACTCTGAACTTATCAATCATGAAAAAATACATTTAAAACAACAGCGAGAACTTCTCATTGTTTTCTTTTTCCTTTTTTATTTTACTGAATGGATTATCAAATTATGTATTTATAGAAATCCGAGTTTAGCTTATAAGAATTTAAGTTTTGAACGCGAGGCCTATTTAAATGAATCTAACCTGTATTATTTAGAGAACAGAAAGTTTTGGAGCTTTATTAACTACCTATAACTTACTTATTTCTTTTTTCTTGGAATCTGATGATAAAATCATTTCAAAATTAAAAAGTGTTTTTCTTACAATACATTTCTCTAAAATTCCATCTTCAGAATAGATATATGTATCTCTATGTCTACTTTTAGGACTCACCAATTCGAACTCATTTTCATTTATTTTAACCATCTTTTTATAAAAACCTCCTACCTCTTCAAATATATTTTGGTTGTTTTGAGGCTTATGGTAGGTTAACATAATTGTACTCATTGAAATAGGCTTATCATAATTAGTTTCTTTACCATTTGTGGTAATGAAATATTGATCATCTACATATTCTAAAACTGCCTTTTCCTTTATTTTACTATTTTTTTTCACTTCGTAAAAACTACTTTGTAAAACATCATCTTGATACACTGTTTCCATTAGTGTTGTTATTTCTTTTTTTCCAAAAAAATTAACAGTCGACAATGATGTTGTTTTATATATCGTTTTTGTTCCTTCTTGAGTTCTATAGGCTATCACACTTCCTATTTTTTTTCCAAACACTTTTACGTCATATGTATACTCCTGTGCAGATACAAATGCAATGTTTGCTACAAACATTACAAATACTATTTGAAATTTACTTTTCATATCTTAAAATGATGTTTTAAATCCAACTCTTATTCCAAAGCCAGGACTTACTGGCCCATTTACGTTTTTAAAATCTCCACGCCATATAAAATCAACCCTTAAAGGACGTAAGTTTCCATAGCCTATATTTTCTATACCGAATCCATATTCGAAATAAGGTTTCTTATCTGGTGCTACATATTTTATTGTGGATCTGTTAATACTCTTATTTCTATTTGAAATACTTCCATACGCCGCTCGGAACGTGATAACACTTCTTAAACCTAACTTTTTTATGAATGGAATACGATTTAACAATAATCCATTAAAATGCTGTTCAAAGTGCCCTTCAATTGAACTATCTGCAACAAAGTCGTAATAATCCAATAGTGCAAATGTGTTTGGCGTTAAAAAATAGGTTTGATTAGATGGCACTGCTGTTAATACAGATAAGGGTGTTTTTCCAAATGTTTTTGACGCGATAATGGTTGGGTCAAATACTCCAAATTTTCCGACCGGTAAAGGATGGTTGTACAAAACAGAAAGCTTTTCATAATCTACATTTCCTCCAAAAATACCTTTATACGCCTTTTTATAATTCACCAATAACTTCGGATGCAATTTTGTTCCGAACTGCCTATCTACACCATAGCCTTCTGTAATTCTTCCAGGTTGATAACTCAAATAGAAATCTGAATACACATCTTTAGTTACATTGATTTCTTTATTCTTTTGTTTATCAAAAAAAGCCATTGAAAAACGTTTAGGATCCGCGGAAGAAATTTTCTCATGAGCTAACTTAACTCCTACATTCAAATTTTTAGCTACCTCTACATCAAATCGAAACATCTTCTTTTTCACTTTAGCTAAGAAATAGTTATCTCCTCTTACAAAAACTGCTTTAGGTCCTTTATCTGGTAGTGGGATTAAATTTCTTTCGTTAAATCTTGTAAACCCCATTTGTTCCACATCATCTTGATATGCTGCACCAAAGGTTATTCTTGGTTTTGATGATAATAAATATCTTCCTTCTATACCGTACTTAAATTTATTATCCTTGAAACCGAATGCTCCATATCCCAATAATTTACCTCTATCATTGTTTGTCTTAAAAGTCCTAAACCCTAAACGCAATCTTATTCCTTCAATATCGTTTCTGGCTGTTGTTGTAAATAAATTTCCTAGTTGTATTCCTGATATTGGTGTAAAATACCCATCTGAAAGTGTATATATCGTACCTGTTATCTTTTTTACTTTACTACTCGTTTTTACTTTATTGACTAACTTAAAAGTATTCTTAGCTTTTTCATCTTGCTTCGTATTCCAATACGTATCTGGTTTCTTAAACTGATTGGAGGAAGTCTGAACAATTTTTACATCATAAAAATCTGATGGTTTTTCTCTATCAAAAACATACTTCGAAAATTTTTCTTTTTTCACTAAATAAATCCCTTTTTCTTTATTGTTCTTTGTTAAAAAAGTGAATTCTCCTTTATAGGTATTTGTTTTGGGTAAATAAATACTATCATTTTTCAATAAAAATGTTTTCTCTATCGATAAATCTCTTACAAAATTTAGATTTACATCTTTTAAAATATCCATTTCAATAGCTGTTAAGGCAAAGCTTTTATCGGCTATTTTCATATGTCCTTTAAATACCAAGTCTCCTTCTTGTCTTGGAAAAAAGTGAATTGTATATTCCTTTTGATCATTGACCATAGTACTATCTGACAATACATAATCATAACTTCCAAAACCAGTGGTAGAAATAGGGCTCACAAATGTTTTATCTAAAATAAAAATGTTGTCATTGTATACATCTATCTCTTTAAAAATGGTAGTTGCTCTATCTACATATTTTCCCAATTGATGAATTCCAATTTTCCGTTCTCCATCCATATCTCTTCTTTCCTTTTTTAAGATATTACTTCCATAAACTTTTTCAGTTTTTTCGATAAACTCAACAGGCAAATAATAGTTATCGCTATCATAGTTTTTTTGAACATGGTCTTTTAGGTCTTCAAACTTTTTTCGCAATACTTTACGAATAAAAGCACTATCCATGTTTCCAAACCCTAACTCTCTAGAATTATATTGATCATATTGATATGCATTAACTAATGACAATCCATTCTTTTTTTTCTTTTTCCATACTTCTTTAAGTATTCTATAAGCGGGGTTACTTTTTTTCTTTACACGTTTTGTGGGCTTTTTAACAATTACTACTTCTTCTAATGTCGTATTATCTTCTTTTAATGTTACTTGCAACCCATTTGTTATCCTATCTTTCAGCTGAATTTCTTGTGTTTTAAAGCCTAAAAAAGCAATAGAAACTGTAGTTTGTTTCTCAGAGCTTTGAATGTAAAACTCTCCTCTTTCATCACTTACAGTACCCACAGTACTTCCCTTAAAAAAAATATTTACATAAGGCAAAGGTTCCTGGTTTTCATCCAATATTTTTCCGCTAACTTTTGTTTGCGCGTTTAGTGCAGTACATAAACATATAAGTACTACTGCAAACTTCATCTTCATCTTCATTCGAATGTTATTTTACTGCTTTTAACTTTACTTTTTTGTAAATAGGATTCGTTGAATGTTCTCTACTATCGTCAAACGGCCTGGTAATTAAATTTTTAAAATCTTTGTTCTCTTCTTTATCCATATTGGTATCTATACCATGAACAATTTCCGATTGCTTCATTTTACTGAAGGTTGAAAACAAACGATCCCAAATAGAAAATATATCTCCGTAATTACTATCTGTTTGCGGTAAAACATAATGATGATGTATATGATGGGTATTTGGAGTTACAAATAAAAGTGAGATAATATTGTTTAATTTCTCTGGAAGTTTTACCTTTGAGTGAGAAGTTAAGTTGATGAAACTTTGTATAAACTGTTTTATTAATAAAAACTGAACAGGTACTCCTAAAATAAAAACTATCCCTATTAAAAAACTAACTCTTACAGCTGTTTCCCCAGGATGCTCTCTAACGGTAGTAGATATATCGACATCCATATCGCTATGATGTATTTGATGAAATCTCCAGAAAAATGGAACTCTGTGCATCATTACATGGTACCAGTAATCAAAAAAATCAATGCATATAAAAGCAACAATAAAATGCAATAAAGAGTATTCTTCTAAAGGCAATTGATATAGCAACCCCCATTGCTTATTTACCGTCCAATTAGCTACCATAAACACAACTGTAGATAAACCTATTTGTACAGGTAACACAAATACAATGAACTTTGCATTTAATAATGAATGGAGTGCTTTGTGTTTTAACTTTTGAGAAAATAAGATAAGCTCTAATCCCCAAAAAAATAGAATAATAAAGGCATAAACGATTAATTGTAAAACCAATGGGTTTTCATAAAATACAGACATAGTAGGTTCTTTTTTTTAAATGATGTAATTTTTTTTTGGTTGGTTGATGGGTGTAGTTATCCTATCCTAGGCATGTTTAACTTATAAACATGACCTAAGACGAATAGTTTTCCTTTCATGTAGTAGCCTAAAACTGACTACTCATTAGGATTCAGAAATGTTATGTAATTGCTATTTTTTCAGATAATGAAGCGTGAGCGTTCCTTCCTCGGTATTAATATTTATGACCATTTTTTCTTTAGTAAAACTCTTTACTTTAAAAACGGTGCTTTCATTATCAATTTTTACGTTAATTGTTTTATCCTTCTCGTTTACTACGAATGCTCCACTTACTTTCTCTCCTAAAAAACCAGTAAATTTATTGGGCTTTTGATATTCTTGATAGGCTTCTGCAACTCCAAAGACTTCTAATGGAGTTCCTTTTTGTCCCATTATCTCTATTTCTTTCAATTCCCATTTACCAAAAATTTGTTTTGATATTTCTTGACATTGTGCAGGAGCATTTCCTAACCAAAGTATAATGATTGTTATTATTATTTTTTTCATCGTGATTCTTCTTTTTAAATTCAACATGTACTTTTAGAAAAGTAATTTTCAATCTTTTTTCCAGTATTAAAAACTACTCGTCAGCAAAGAAACGCTACACGATAAAAAAAATTCTTTTTAACAAGTCCTAGAACACGTATTCGGACTCTTTAATCCGTTTTTGTACTCACTTGGAGTTACTCCTTCTGCATCTTTAAAAACCTTATAAAAGGTTGATTTAGAAGAAAAACCAGCATCTTTTGCTAGTCCTAATATAGAATAGTGTGCTACTTTATCTGAATTTAAAAGTCTCTTAAACTCATCTACCCTAAACCGATTAATGAAGCTATGAAAATTGCTTTTTGCACACGAATTTATAAGCTCAGATAATTCTCTTTCTTTAATTTTTAAATCTTGTGATAATGATTTTAAAGACAAATCTGGATTAGCAAAGTACTTTTCTTTTAAAATACTTTCACAACATTTTTGATACTTAATTTCTCTTTCATCTTTAGATACACTTTCCTTCGTAGTAACAATTTTGTCGCTACTATTTTCAATTTCCGGTATGGAAGATACAACTTCAGAAACTTCATTGATAAAACCTATTTGTCTAAATCCACTATAACCAACCCAGTATACTATAAAGAAGGTTACCAAACTCAAGATTAACTCTAATACCGCTTCTAATAAACTGTTTTCAAAAAACAAGAAAACTATTCCTTCAAAGAATAAATAAACATGCACCAATATTACAGTCATCATAATGGTCTTTACCCAAGTAATACTTTTACTCTCCACATTGGAGTAATAACTTTCTAGTTTAAGCTTAAACTTTCTTAGTATTCTAAAAGAATAAATGAGCAATGGTATATTTAAAAATAAATAGAAAAATGCATGTAAAATTTCTCCTAATTCAGGGTCTCCAAAATGGGTTAAATTCAAAACAATTCCTGGAACATAAAGTAAGAGCCAAAATCGAGAAATATTTTTCCTTGCCACAGTAAGCATGAATAAGAAAATAGATGGTATGATAAAAAAGTCTGTCTCGATTAATAAGGTAACATGGTCGGAAATCATTCCTAAGTTTCGATCTTCTATAATATCTTCTAAGAAACCTATTGATAAACTTAAAATGAACAACACTAAATAAATATTTCCTTTTTGCTCTTTAACTTTTAACGTAAAAAGTAAAATTCCAATTGTTATTCCAGAAAAAGTGGATAACATATCTAAAAACAGTGATAAAATTTCTAAAGTTTTCAATGATTCTATAAGTTTAGTTAGTAAGAAGCTTTATTCTAGAGATTGTTACAAGAACGGTGCATTTATTTTCTTTAGTATTCAGAATAAAAAAACTGTGAATATTTTAACATTACATTTATCATTATAATTCACAATAAATCTCCATATTTTTTAATATTTCCGTAAATTGCGTACCCGAAAATCAAGACAATTTACGAATGGAACAAATAGCTCCTTATAAACCAAAACATAAAGTAAGAATTGTTACTGCAGCTTCATTATTTGATGGACACGATGCAGCTATCAATATAATGCGTAGAATTATTCAATCTACTGGGGTTGAAGTAATTCACTTAGGACATGATAGAAGTGTAGAAGAAGTAGTAAACTGTGCCATACAAGAAGATGCCAATGCCATTGCAATGACATCATACCAAGGAGGACACAACGAATATTTTAAATACATGTACGACCTTTTAAAAGAAAAAGGAGCGGAACATATTAAAATATTTGGTGGTGGTGGTGGAGTAATCCTTCCTGAAGAAATTAAGGAGTTAATGGATTATGGTATTACCCGTATTTATTCTCCAGATGATGGTCGTGAATTAGGATTACAAGGAATGATCAATGATTTGGTTGAAAAATCAGATTTTGCTGTTGGTGATACCTTAAACGGTGAAGTTAACAAATTAGCTGACAAAGAGATTGGTAGTATTGCTCGTGTTATTTCATCTGCTGAAAACTTTCCAGATGTAGCAAAAGACGCTTTGGATGCTATCCATGAAAAGAATAAAAATTCAAAAACTCCTGTACTTGGTATTACCGGTACTGGTGGTGCAGGAAAATCAAGCTTAGTAGATGAATTAGTTCGTCGTTTCTTAATTGACTTTCCGAATAAAACTATAGGATTAATTTCTGTTGATCCATCTAAACGAAAAACAGGAGGAGCTTTATTAGGAGACCGTATTCGTATGAATGCAATTAACAATGAACGTGTATACATGCGTTCATTAGCAACACGTCAATCTAATTTAGCCTTATCTAAATATGTAAATGAAGCTGTTGAAGTATTAAAAGCAGCAGAATTTGATTTGATTATTTTAGAAACTTCTGGTATTGGACAATCTGATACAGAAATTATCGAACATTCAGATACGTCATTATATGTAATGACTCCTGAATTTGGTGCTGCTACACAGTTAGAGAAAATCGACATGTTAGATTTTGCTGACCTAGTAGCCATCAACAAGTTTGACAAACGTGGTGCCTTAGATGCGTTACGTGATGTGAAGAAGCAATACATGCGTAACAATAATTTATGGGATGTTCATATGGATGACATGCCTGTATTTGGTACTATCGCCTCTCAATTCAATGATCCAGGAATGAATTCGCTTTACAAGGCAATCATGGATAAATTGGTTGAAAAAACTGGAGCAGATTTGCAATCTACTTTTGAAATTACAAAAGAAATGTCTGAAAAGATTTTTGTAATTCCACCAGCAAGAACCCGTTACTTATCTGAAATTTCAGAAAACAATAGAGCATACGACAAGAAGGTAGATACTCAAGAAAAAGTTGCTCAAAAATTATACGGAGTTTATCAAACGATTTTATCTGTCATTCCGAACGAAGTGAAGGAATCTTTCCTTACAAAAAACGGATTAGACCAAGATCAGATTCTAAAACAAGTTCAGGATGATGACCAGGTTTTTATTAAGTTATTATTTGATCAATTTGACAAAGTTAAATTAAACTTAGATCCACATAACTGGGAAATCATTTTAAACTGGGATGCAAAAGTTAAGAAATATAAAGATCCTATTTATACATTTAAAGTACGTGATAAAGAAATTAAGATTGAAACACATACTAAATCATTATCACACTCTGATATTCCTAAAGTAGCATTACCAAAGTATCAGGCTTGGGGAGATTTATTACGTTGGAATTTACAAGAAAATGTTCCTGGTGAGTTTCCTTATGCTTCTGGATTATATCCTTTTAAACGTACAGGAGAAGATCCAACAAGAATGTTTGCTGGTGAAGGAGGTCCAGAAAGAACTAACAGACGTTTTCACTATGTAAGTTTAGGAATGCCAGCAAAACGTTTATCTACAGCATTCGATTCTGTAACATTATACGGAAACGATCCTGGACACAGACCAGATATTTATGGTAAAATTGGTAATGCTGGGGTTTCTATTTGTTGTTTAGACGATGCTAAGAAATTATACTCTGGTTTTGATTTAAGTCACGCCATGACTTCAGTTTCCATGACCATTAATGGGCCAGCTCCAATGTTACTTGGATTCTTTATGAATGCTGCGATCGATCAGAACTGTGAAAAATACATTAAGGAACACGGTTTAGAAGCTAAGGTTGAAGCCAAGTTAAAAGAGTTATACGATGATAAAGGTATTGATCGCCCTAAATACAATGGAGATTTACCAGAAGGTAATGACGGATTAGGGTTATTACTTTTAGGAGTTACTGGAGATCAAATTTTACCTGCTGATGTATATGCTGAGATTAAGACAGCTACATTGGCACAAGTACGTGGTACTGTTCAAGCTGATATTTTAAAAGAAGATCAAGCTCAAAATACTTGTATTTTCTCTACGGAATTTGCGTTGCGTTTAATGGGAGATGTTCAGGAGTATTTTATTGAGAAAAATGTTAGAAACTTCTATTCTGTTTCTATTTCTGGATATCATATTGCTGAAGCAGGTGCCAATCCGATTACGCAATTGGCATTAACATTGGCAAACGGATTTACGTATGTAGAATATTATTTATCGAGAGGAATGGATATTAATAAGTTTGGACCAAACTTATCATTCTTCTTCTCTAATGGTATTGATCCAGAATATGCAGTTATTGGTCGTGTTGCTCGTAAGATTTGGGCAAAAGCATTGAAATATAAGTACAATGCAAACCCAAGAGCGCAAATGTTAAAGTATCATATTCAAACTTCTGGTCGTTCATTACACGCTCAAGAAATTGACTTTAATGATATTCGTACAACCTTACAGGCATTGTATGCTATTTATGATAACTGTAACTCGCTACACACAAATGCTTATGATGAAGCTATTACTACTCCTACAGAAGAAAGTGTACGTAGAGCCATGGCAATTCAGTTAATTATTAATAAGGAATTAGGATTAGCGAAAAACGAAAACCCAATACAAGGTTCATTTATTATTGAAGAATTAACAGATTTAGTAGAAGAAGCGGTATTAACAGAGTTTGATAGAATCACAGAACGTGGTGGAGTTTTAGGGGCAATGGAAACAATGTACCAACGTTCTAAAATTCAAGAAGAAAGTTTATATTATGAAACTTTAAAGCATACAGGTGAATTCCCAATTATTGGAGTTAATACCTTCTTAAGTTCTAAAGGGTCTCCAACGGTTACACCACAGGAGGTAATTAGAGCAACAGAAGAAGAAAAACAATTCCAAATTAAAACAAAGGAAAACCTTAATGAGGCTAATGAAGCCAAAGTTTCAGAAGAGTTATCAAAAATTCAGAAAGCAGCTATTCAAAACGAGAATATTTTTGAAAAATTAATGGAAGCTTCTAAAGTATGTTCTTTAGGTCAAATTACCTCAGCCCTATTTGAAGTAGGTGGTCAATACAGACGAAATATGTAAAAGAAGTTATCTTTTAAGAAAGATTTAAATACCCTCACAAGTTTGTGAGGGTATTTTTTTATATATTTAGCTCTATTTAAAAAATTCAAATTATGATACTAAGAAATTTAACATTGGTATCTTTATTCTTTTTCGCTCTTAACATGTATGCTCAAGATGAGAGTAAAAAAATTGTTATTAGAGGAATTTTAAAGACGGATAAAGATGCACCTGTAAAGAAAGCTTCCATTTATATTGACAATAAAAACACGAAGAGAAGGACGGATCGTCAAGGAGTTTTCTTAATTGTCTGTGATGAAAGTCCTAAGAAGATAAAATTTGTTCACAAAAAACATGGTACAAAAGAAATAGAATATAAGGGAGATAGTATTATGAGTATTGTTATGAAGGATAAACGCCCTGTATTAAGAACAAGCAGGTATATTCGATTTAATAATATTTATGATTACTTACGTGGACGACCTGGTGTAATTGTTAATAGACAAAAAGTATATATCCGTGGAATTAATTCTTTTAATTCATCTACAGAACCTTTAATTCTATTAAACGGAACTCAAGTACATGATGTTAGTAACGTTAATATAAATGAGGTTAAAAGAATTACGATACTTAAAAAACCTGATGAATTAGCAACCTATGGAATGAGAGGAGCCAATGGAGTTATTCTTATTGACTTATACTAAATAGCTTCTATTTCAATATAAAATTTTACAACCTCATAAGAAATATCTTATGAGGTTTTCTTTTTATTACATTATTACAAAACAGTTTTATTCTCTACACTTATTTCTGAACCCTCTAATAGAAATACAGAACTTGGTTGTTCCTTTTGTAAAAAAGAAAAATCACTACCATAGGTTATTGAAAAATCTACATCTACTAGGAAATTGTTAACTTGATAAGAATCCCATGTTGGATGTTTCACCTCGTATTCAGTTGTTTTATTCCCATCCTTTGCATACCCCCAATAGTGTTCTGCAATAAACTCTACCTCCGTATTTTTTTGAATAGGTTGAGATTTGACTTCACTTTCAACTGAAATGGTATTCCATCTTTTTCCTGTCTTCCACTGATAAATTATTGTCTTCTTATCATTTTCTTCTTTCCAAATATGCTTCATTGGAAGTGTTTGGTAATTTTCCTTATATATGGTATTTGCCACAAAGGTAATAGCAGGTTTTGGAACAATTTCTTTAATAAAAACTACTCCTCTTTTGTACTCATCTCCAACTTTTCTTTTCACATAAAATCGAAGATTCACTTCTTCAAAATTCACATGAAACGGTACTTTAACACCGAGTAACTTGGTATCTAAAAACATAAATCCAACTACACTTACATAACAGGCATCTTTATAAAAATCGAGCTCAGTTCCTTTCGGTACATAAGGAAGTAGTACCTCTGGATTTACCTTGTAATTAATCATTATTAATTTGCGCCATGCTGCTTTTAAAAAACTCATATTGTTTTATTTAATTCATTGAGACAATTCCAAAAACTATACTCATATATAGCCATAAAAAAGTAAAAAAAATGTGTACAACTGTTTCAAATAATTTTCCCTTCCAAAGTTGAGAAGAATATACAAATAACTGCATAAAAAATCGAATTGTCCAAAATATTGCGAAACCTAAAATTATAGTTTTACCTAACTGAGTTGTTAATAAATCTCTAGTAGATGTCAACAGTAATATTCCCATTAAAAAAACAGTTAATCCGATAAAAAAAGTATGAACTTTCATCATCTGATGATTCATCAAACTCAATTTTTCCAATTCTTCTTTCCAATTAAAATACTTTGGAAAAATAATATGAACTATAGCCAATAAAACTAATAGCGAGCCAATAATATAAAAATGTATTTCCATAGGTTATAATATTCAAATTGATTTTGAAAAATTAAAAATTGACATGAACGGGGTAAATTTTATTTCATTTTTAATGCTTAAACCCGCTTCTTTAAACACATTCTTCCATGTGTTTTTAGAAAAGAAATGTGTAAATCCAACAGAGAACGCTAAAAAGTTAGGCAAATCTCTTAAGTGTTCTACTAAAATTATCTTACCCTTATATTTCAAAACCCTATTGCATTCTTTTAAGAAAGTTACCTTCTCACTATTCGAACGTATTTCATGCGCTGCTGATAATAAAAAAATAGTATCAACCGATTTATCTTTTAAGGGTATCCTATTTGTTTTTATGACTTCTGTATTCGGGTAAACTTGACTAACTTTTCTAGCTATTTTAATAGCTCTTTCTGTATGCTTAAGCTCCTCATAAAAATCAAAAACCTTTAAAGTTGATTTTGACAACTTCCTTTTTATGATAAAACTTGTTTCATCAAACCCTGCATTAATATTCAATATTTTCGTATTTCTTGAATCAACTAACTCTAATTTTTCCAACCATTCGAAATCATAATATCTCGAATAATCATATACATAAGCTGATACTATTAATGGAATTAGCAATCCATAACTAAAGAATAACAAGATGACCCATTTAATATATTCTGGCCAATTAAAAAAAGATTGTAAACACCATAATACAATTAACGCAGAAACACCTATAATATAAAAATGCCTATTAAAACTGAGTATATTTAATACCCCTTGAAACCTTTTTCTTTTTCTATTTATTTCCATAGTTCAATTCTCCCTTTTTTCCAATAGTATGGAATGTCTTCTATAACAAATGCATTTGCAAGTTTTGCATCTTTTAATTCAAGATCTCTTATAAATGAAAAATTATAATCGAGAATTTTAATAGGCTTAGGTTTCCAATTTCTTCTTACTCCTTCAATAATTAGCATTTCTTTTTTATGCTTATCATAAGTGAAAGTAAACGGTAATGGTCCCGCATACCTCCTTGCTTGTTTCCAATTTAAAAATGGTGAATCTTGAGGAAGTTGTGTATTGTCTTCTTCTTCAGTAAACATTACTCTAAAATCAGACTTTTTTGAATAAATGACTTTTTCTTTCTTAGATTCTAGTTGATGTATATCAGTGGTAGTATAGTTATAATGGGTAAATATATTCCCTCCTATCTCCATCTTCTTGCTATCTGTTTCTGATTTCAAAATGTATAACCCCCTTAATCTTTTTCCTTTACTTGTAGTATATTTTACAAAAACGCGGTATCCTATTAAAAAGAAATCATTTCCCATAATTTTTGGGAATCCTTTTGGACGCAAGTCTTTCGTTTGAACCATTGCTACTGCTAAAAAAGCCCATTTATTATCAAAAACGTCCAATAATAAACTCTCAGGAATTAATGGTTCTAAATCCTCTTTTGGAATTGCAAAAGTTAAAACGAGAGACCTTTTAAAAAATGCCGCTACAGAAAATGGATGATTCTTTAAAGATGCTAGCATGACAAAAGTTTTTTGGGAATTAATTTGAATTCATTCATATAAATAATAACAACAAAAAGTGAAGCAAAAAGAATGTTGAATTTCCCCCATAATAAAAGGTCAGGCGCGTAAATAAATTCAATAATATTCATTAAGAGTATTACACTAATTTGTGTTTGTGCATTTAACCTTGACTTAAATTCTGACAGAATCCAGAGTACCATTATAACCTCTAAAACTCCAATCGCAACGGTTAATTCTCTCGAATAATTATCTCCTAATATCCTCGAAACTATGGCTTCATGCCTCGGAACTAAATTTAATATTTTACAGAATAGCCCATTAATTAACCAAACTATTGTTATAAGGATTCTCATTCTTTATTCTTTTACTTATTTTTTTCTGCAGAAACTATATAATAACCAAAATCTTGCATGCATAAACTTGTTAATAATGCATAAAAAGATCCCTTCATATTATGAATACTCTCTTCTTTTAATTCTTCATTGTTTATGATTTTTCTTAAAATAAACCCTGAAATAGCAAAAGGCACATGCAATACTGAAGGGGCTACTCTATACCATATATTCTTTACTTTGACGTTTTTAAAACCAATGTTTTCCATATCCTCCTTTACCCTATTAATATTTCCTAACCTTTCTAAACTCCAACATTTAGATAAACCTCGATGTACTTTTTTTGAGAAAATGTTCATTTCCTTATAATCTCTTTTTACAAAAGCATCGGCCATAACAAATTTTGAATTAGGCTTTAAAACTCGATATGCTTCTTCTAAAGCCTCTTTTGAACATCCTGAATGGCAAAAGCTCTCGATAGCCATAGCACCGTCAAACTTGTTATCAGAAAATTGAGTATGCTTATAATCAATATTTTCAATCTTCGCTTGGTCATTATTTATAAAGTTGTTCCCATATTTTACTTGAAACGGTACTATTGTACATCCAGTAATTCGCAATTTTTTATGGTTATTTATACCATATTTCATGGTACCTCCAATCCCACATCCTAAATCTATAATATGTTTCTCTTTATTTGCTACCTCAAGTAATGAGAATAGTTGTTCGTTCATCTGATTTAACATAGAATCTCTCTTTAATAGCGAGGTTTTAAAAGGTATATAATACCCAAAGTGCATGTTTAAATCTTTACTCCAAAATGAATAATCTTTAGTTGCCTCATTATACAATTTAATCATTTCTTCCTCATTAGTACATTTCTTTTCTCTCTTTAATACTTCAATCATTTTCTTACAATTTTAAACTTTCAGAAATTTTTGAAAGTTTAGGTTTAAATTTTTTTACTTTTTAATCATTTTGGTAAAATTAGAGAGCAGCCAATGCTCATCTGCCTTAATCGCTTTATCTAAAATACCATTTACTGTATTGGTTACTGAAGATAAGTCTCCCATTAATTTTTTAAACTGCTCTACTTCCTCTCCTTCACCTTTTACATTTTCTTGGAGTTCATCTAAAACCTTTAATACCGGCTCCACTTCTCTCTTCTTACGTTCTTTAGTAACTTGTTTGAACAGTTCCCAAATATCTTTATCGGCAACGAAAAATTCTTTACGCTCTCCAGCTATAAATTCTTTACGTACTATTCCCCAATCAATCAACGCACGTACATTCATATTTACATTTCCCCTTGAAATTTTTAAGGCCTCCATAATTTCATCGGCAGACATCGGTTTGGAAGTAACTAATAACAGCGCATGTACCTGTGCCATGGTTTTATTAATTCCCCAACTCGTAGCCAAACTACCCCAAGTATGAATGTATTTTATTTTTGCGTCTTCTAATTGCATGGTTCAAATATACAACTATTTTTAAAACTTTCAATAATTATTGAAAATAAAATATCTTTTTATTAAAATCAATATGATTATATTCAATTTATGAAACGTTTAATAATTATTATTCCTTGTTATAATGAGGCAGCCCATATAAAAACCGTGCTTAATCAAATTATTAATTCTTTTCCTTTGCATCCCTCTATAAATTTCGAATTGTTTATTCTTGATGATTGTAGTACAGACAACTCTTATGAAATACTTCAAAAATTTAAAAATAAATACTCTTTTATACATTTAATGCATCATAAAGAAAATAAAGGTATTGTTGAAGCTACTAAAAATCTTATTTCAGCAGCTCTCAAACAAAAACCAGATTATCTTTTAAAATGTGATATGGATACAGATTTTTCACATCCTATCATTCTAAAAAAATTTCTACCTTATATTAATAAGCATATAACCAATCATTCATTTTTAATTGGCATCAGGAAACTAAATGAGAACTCGAATTGTTCTGATTTTGAAATTGTAGAAAAAAACAAAATGAATTCTTACCTAGTAAATGAACTTAATATTAAAAACTATGAACCTATCTCATCAGGAGTTCAGCTTTACGATGCATTTTTAATTCAAAAACTATTAAACAATCAATTAGTTATAGATTTCAATGAACGTTGGGGGTTAGATATTTTGTTGCCTGTATTAGCTACTCTTTTGGGTTATTCTACAACTCAAATTTTTATAGCCCAAGGTTCATATCAAATAGAAAGAAGATCTAAGGAAAAAATAGAAAAGCAGTATCAGATTTATTATCGAATTTTTAAATTATTAGAAAAACGAAAAAAAAATAGATATTGATGTAATAATTTTAATTCTAAGATTACTTATCAAGAAAATACAATTTTGAGTAACGATTTTTATACGGCATCCATTTTACCTCATTCAGGACTTATCATTAAAATTTGTAGAGCCTATACAGACTCTCAAGAAGATTTTGAAGATTTCTATCAGGAAGCCTGCTTACAAATTTGGAAAAGTAGAAATGCTTTTCAAAACAAATCAAAGTGGTCTACTTGGATTTACAGAATTACTTTAAATGTTTGTTTAACTCTTTCTAAAAAAAACAATAGAAAAGGATATGCTACAAACAACATACAACAGGAATCTGAAGAGAATAGAGCTTTTGAAAATGAAAATCTGAATTTATTATATGATGCTATTAAACAACTATCTGAAGTAGATCGAGCAATCATCTTATTGCATTTAGAAGAAAATCCTTACAAAGAAATTGCTGCTATTATTGGAACTAGCGCTAACAATATTGCAGTTAAAATTAACAGAATTAAAAAACAATTAAAAATATTACTTGATGGAAAGATCAATTGAAAAAATATGGAACGAAGCGTTTATAGATGAACAATCTCTAATTGCTCCAAAAGTAATCGATATATACAACAAAAAATCAAAGTCAATCATTAATAGGATTAAAAGAACCTATGAACTTGATAATAAAGGACTACTTCCTATGGCTGGTATTGTAGTTATTGGGGGAATTCTCTTATCAGAAACAATCATCGGAGCATATGGTGCTTTTTTAATCTTATGCTTATATGTATTCAACACTAAATTGTTAAGTAGATTCAACACTATTGATGTGAAATCTGATAATTTGACCTATTTAAAAAACTATAGAGCTATTATAACTGACGTAACCAATGCGACAAAAAAGCTATTTATTTTCGCCATTCCATTAGCCGTATTGTCTATATTTATTTTAGCCCATAATATTAAAGAAACCAGTTTTCTTTCAAAATTTATTTCCGAAGATACTTCCTTACTTCAAATGGCAGGCATTGGCCTTGTTGTTACAGTAACCGTTGGAATAATTGGCTTGATTGTTTTTAAAATTTCTACCAAGATAGTATATGGAACTCTTATATCTAAGCTAGATGATGTTATCAATGAAATTGAAGAAATAAAAAATTAATAACAAACTCCGAAGTACAAATGATACTTCGGAGTTTAAGTTTATCTATTAATCTTCTAGGTCTCTTATCAGTTTGGTCTTCCTCATCAAACGATAATCTAAGAGCGTTTTTGATTTAGTCTTAACCATTATAGAATCCCCTTTATATTTCCCTTCAAAAACAACTTCTTTTCCCGTTTTTGAATAGCGAAATTTATACGGACTATTTACAGTATCTTTTTTTGAAATTAGCTCAATCGTCTTGGTTACAGTATCTGCCTTAAAATCATAATAATAATTTTCTCCATCCATTTTTTCTAATCGAAAACTTCCTCTTTTCCATGAAGATCCATTAATAGAAAAACTTTTCCATCTCCCATCATTCTCAATCTTTAGAGTATCATTCTTACGAACCTGTTCTATTACTTCATATTCTCCAGATATCGTTGGCGTTGTATCTTCTTTAGCATATTCTAAAGCTTCTACTTTGTGGTGGTAAAGCGAAATGGAAAATAGTATCAGTATTCCAGCTTTTATATAGTTTGCTATTTTTTTGTTTTTATCAAAAAGTGATTTCTCTTTAATACTAGTGGTAGGTAAATTAAACACAAAAAAATTAAGTAAGTTTTTTGCATAAGGCCCTAATAATACAATGATCATACATAACAAATGAACAGCAAACATTTTTACAGTAACATCATAACCAATGTCTATTATAACCACATTTAACATAGCTATTAATAAAATGAAACTTCCTAAAAAAGTAGTTCTTCTAAACAATAACAAAACACCTCCTATAAACTCCACCAATCCTGTAACTATGGTGTAAAATTTAGAGCATCCCATAAATGCCCATAAAAGTCCCATTCCAGTAAAGTCTCCTAAAGGGGTTTCCAACCTGTCAAAACTCATTACTCCAAATTGAGTAGGTATTAATTTTGCTAATCCATATAATGCTAATGTAAGTCCAACATGGTATCTTAAAATTGTTCTTAGTAGCTGCTTTACTTTTACATCATAGTACCATTTGAACTTTCTATCTAGAAAAATCCAAATACAAGAAAACAGTATAGATAACACAGCTATTAAGGAAAACCTACTAAAATCGTATTTGGAATCGAATCCATTATAGAGTAGATTCCTATTAAATTCCCACCCGAAAAAAGTTTCTCCGAACCAAATGGTTATTCCTTTCCAAAAAGAAAAATCATCAAATTTAAAGTTATGAATGTACTCCAATCCATAGGGGTATATATAAAATATAAAATACAGGAGTATAAATCGAAGTAAAAATTTATTCCATACATTCATGTCGGGAGACGCTACAGTTGTTTTCATAGTAATTTACATCTTTTGCAAGTACTCAAATATAAATGATTTTGAATACTTTCTTTAAATGCAAAAAATTATTTTCTCTTTTGTAAAATCGTCAATCCTATACGTATTTGCTCGTAAGGAATTTTCTCTCCTAAAAATTCAAAATAGGGTTTTAAAGCGGTTTCATTTCCTAGTACTTTTTTAGCATTGGCAATTTGTTTTACAATATCTGCATCGATAAACTCATCCAAGCTCACATCTTTCCCATCCAAGTATAATTTTGACAAATGAGAAAAAATCGTTTGAGGTTTTAAGTTCCTTTTATGTGCTATTTCATCTACAGAAAGTCCATCTTTATATAGATTGTATGTTTCTAGCGTAGTATCTTTTTTCTTTCGTTTTTTCTCACCTAAAAAGGTCTTTATTTCTTCTATAAATTCCCCTCCATATACTTCTAATTTACGTTGTCCTACCCCACTTATTGCTAAAAAATCATCATCTGTTAACGGTCGTTCCCTCTCTATTTCGCGTAAAGTGGCATCACTAAAAACTAAATAAGCAGCAATATCTTCTTCTTGCGCAATGCGATACCTCAACTTTCTTAGACGTTCAAACAAAGTATCAGATGCAGCCTTTTTAGATTTTTTCTCCTTGATAACTTCTTTTGTTTCTTTTTTGATTTCAACAGGTGTAGTTAATTCAATCTTTTCTCCTTCAAACAATACTTTTTTCGAAAATTCGGTTAATTGCAATACATTATTTAAATGAAAGGCAATTTGACAATACCCTTGGTTTATCAACTGAATGATATAATGTTGCCAATCTCTCCAAGAAATTCCTGCCCCTACTCCATAGGTTTTTAAGGTCTGATAATTTTTATCTAATACATTGGCATTTTTTGCTCCTCTAAGTACATCAATTACAGTTCCCATAGCTTCTTTTTCTTGCAATCTATAAATTGCAGACAACGCCTTTTGAGCTATAACCGTTCCATCAAAAAATTGCGGAGGATTTTTACAGACATCACAATTTCCACAGTTTTTCTCAATGAGTTCACCAAAATAACTTAACAATATTTTTCTCCTACATACAGTAGCTTCCGCAAATTGCTTCATTCGATCCAATTTTGCTTCTTGAACTTCTCTATTTCCAGTATTGGCTATGAATTGCTTTAATTGTATTACATCTGCATAACTATGAAAAAGTAAAGCATGTGCTTGTAACCCATCTCTTCCAGAACGACCTATTTCTTGATAATACCCCTCTATGTTTTTAGGCATATTATAGTGAATCACCCAGCGTACATTGGATTTATCTATTCCCATTCCAAAAGCAATGGTTGCACAAATAATTTGCACATCATCTTTTACAAAGTCTTCTTGAGTTTTTGTTCTTTCTTCGAGATTTAATCCTGCATGATACGCCTTTGCATTAATACCACTCTGATTTAGTTTACTGGCTAACTGCTCAGTTGCCTTTCTACTTAAACAATAGATTATTCCAGACTCATTGGGTCTTTTATTGATGAACTTTACAATTTGTTGTACACGATCATTTGCTGGTCGTACTTCTAAACTTATATTTTCCCTATTAAAAGAACTAACAAATCGAGTTGCGTTTGATATGACTAGTTGGGTTAATATATCTTCTTGAGTTGCTTTATCTGCCGTTGCTGTCAAAGCGATTATAGGCACCTCGGGTAAACTTTTCCTTAAAAAAGAAAGTTGTTTATAGGAAGGTCTAAAATCATGTCCCCAAGCAGAAATACAGTGCGCCTCATCAATCGCTACACAACTAATATAATCTTGATTTAAGATGTGTTGAAGTAGAGATAAACTCTCGGGAGCAACATATAGTAAACGAATGGTTTTATTTGCTACTCCATCAAATACTTCTTTTTGTTCCTCTTGAGATTGAGTGCTATTGTAAAAAGCTGCTGAAATTCCATTTGCTTTTAAGCTATCTACTTGGTCTTTCATTAAAGCTATTAAAGGAGAAATAACCAGCGTAATTCCTTCGAAAAACAATGCGGGTAACTGATAACAAATAGATTTACCTCCTCCTGTAGGCATAATGACCAATGTATCTTTTTTATCCAATACATTTTCTATAATCTTTTGTTGATCTAATCGAAAACTATCGTATCCAAAATTAGTTTTAAGTCTTTCTAATAATTCGTTCTCTGTTATCTGCATCATAGGACAAAAGTAACCATAAAAAAAGCGTAGAATTTAAATTCTACGCTTGATTTTATCTATTCTATTAAAGAATGTACTATTTGATATCTTGCAATAATACTTCCACTGCTTTTTTCAATTGTGCATCTTCTCCTCTTTCTTTCCATCCTGGAGCATTCTTTACTAAATAATCTGGCACTGCAGGAGCATCGTTTTCCATATTCTCACCTGTTTTCTTAACAAACCAAGCTCTAAATGGCATTCGGATAAATCCATTTTGCAAACGTTTACCTCCTGTAGAAATTACGGCTCCGAAAGTTGGTTGACCTACTAATTTCCCTAATCCTAAGTTCTTAAATGCATGCGAAAAAATTTCTGCATTAGAATAACTATTCTCATTACATAAAGCTACTACAGGTTTTGTATTTACAGATAGTATTGCGCGCTCATTAAATGGATAGTTCTTGCTATATTTCTTATGATTTTTTAAGCTTTTTTCTGCTCCTCTCGGAATTGTATATGCATGCTGATCTACATTTAATACAGCCATTAAACGATCGGTAGTCCAACCTCCACCATTATAACGTACATCAATTACAATTCCTTTCTTTCCATATCCACTCGCTTTCAATTCTCTTTCAAAACGCTCAAAACTCGGCATGCTCATACCTTGAATATGTATATAGCCTAATTGACCGTTTGAATATTGATCTACTAACTTTTTACGAGATGCCACCCATGCTTCATATTGCGCTGTTCTTAATGAACGTTGCGGACGGATAATTACATCGTTTCCATTCTTCAAAGTCAATAGAATTTCACTTTTCTGTGTGTTCTTTAATAAACTATAAAAATTCGTATTCTTCTTAACTTCTTGTCCATTTACAGAAGTGATAACATCTCCTACGTTTAACTTACTTTTTGACTTATCGGCAACAGTGTTCTCTAAGACATATACGACACGAGCTCCTTCAGAAGTATTTTCAACTTCTAATCCTAATAATCCTATTTTATCATTGGTATTTCGAGGAGCACTTCCTCTATATCCCATATGACTGGCATTTAATTGCCCTAGTAACAGGTTATACATATATGAATAATCTTGATGTGTAGAAGCAGACAGTACCCATGGTCTGTATTTTTTCACCAATCCATTCCAATCGTACCCATGGAATTCCGGATCGTAAAACCCTGCAGTTAATGCTCTAATACCTTCATCAAACACTTGTGCGTATTCCTTTTCTTTATTCTTAGTATAAGTTGCTGAATGTGGTAAGCCAGTAATTTTATCAGATTTTGTATTTAACTCTTTTAGTTTTCCTCCAGAAACAAAATATACTTTTCCTTTATTCATATCAAAACCTCCTGCTCTAGATACTCCTTTGATAGCTTTTGGTTTTGTTCCGTCCCATTTAATCTTGTACAATCCTCTTTTCTTTGTTGCTGGATTTGTAGCTGAAAAATAGATAAAATCACTATCAGCACTAAATACTGAACTAAATTCATTGTCTTGTAGAGAAGTTACTTGAACTAAACGATCAAAAATTCTATCTGCATCAATCGTTACTTTAACTTCCTTCTTTTTCTTAGACTTCTTCTTATCTTTTTTATCTGATTTTTTGTCTTCTTTTTTCTCAGGATAATAAGAACCTTCCTCGTGATCTAGCTTCGATTTTTCCCAATCTTCTTTTTGTAACCAAACCATCCAAACGTCATAATTAATTCCGTTTCTGTTTGAAATAAAGGCTAACTTTTTTCCATCAGCACTCCAAACTGGACTTCTATCACTTCTTGGGTGCATAGAAACATTCATCTTCTGAGATTTATTTGCAACCGATTGGATAAATATTTCACTATCGAAATTTAAATCTTCTTGAGAATAGGCAATATACTTACTATCTGGACTCCATGATAATCCTTCTGCTGCTGCCCAAGAATCTGAATATACTTGCGGTTTTACTATTTTTCCGTCTTTGATATCTGCTATCATTAAAGTACCTCTTCCCACTTGATAAGAAATCTTCTTACCATCTGGAGATACTATTGGATTTTCTACATCTTCTTTACTATTGGTTAACTTAGCAACTTTTGTCTTTAAACTTCTATGTAATCCTACTAAAGTATCGGTTGATACCGCACTATATAATTCGAAGTGACCATCTCTATCAGAAGTAAAAACAACGGTTTTATCATCTAACCACTGCGGACTACGATCTCTATATGGGTGCTTACTAACGTTATTTGAACGCTTTTTCTCTTTGTTATTTTCTTTAACAAAAATCTCCCCATTGACTTCTATGGCTACTTTTTTACCATCAGGCGAAACTGCATATCCTTGAATCCCATTAGAAACCGTTTTTGTTTCTTCTTCTGCAAAACGATTATCTGAAGCAATGTTTAATTTAATTTTCCTAGCACTACCGTTTTCTAACTTATACGTATCTACTCCACTTAAATAAACAATTGTACCATTATTACTTACAGAATATGTACGTACTCCATCTTTCGTTTGTGTAGTTAGTTTTGAAGCAGTTCCATTTGCGGTTCCATTTGCAGAAATTGTTTGTTTATAGATATTATAACGACCACTTTTTGCTCCGATATAATATAAGTTTCCTGCTGCATCCCATTTTGGAGAATGGTCGTTCTTATTGCTTGTTGTTATTTGGTTATATTGTTTTGTGGTAGTGTTATAAATCCAAATATCACGTTGTGCAGAACCAGAATAGTCTTCACGAGATATTCTACAAGCTCCTTTTGTAAATGCTATGAATTTACCATTTGGTGATAATTGTGCATCTTCTCCATATGCTGTTAGCAAACGTTTTGGAGTTCCTCCATTTTGGTTTACTGAATACATTTGACGATCCCATTCTGGACCTCTATATACTCTTCCTGTAGAGAATAAAATTTCTCCTTTAGAAGTCCAGTCAGTAGGAATATTTGCGGTTGGATAATAAGTTAATTGCTTAGGAACACCACCATTTAATGTTGTAATAAAAACATTATCGTTTCCTTTTCTATTAGAAGAAAAAGCGATTTCTGTTCCTTTTGTATTCCAAACCGGATTACTCTCATATCCTTTATGAATTGTTAATCGGTTTGCCTGTTTTGTATTGAAATTATAAGTCCAGATATCTCCGTGATAGCTAAACGCCATTTGAGATGCATCTGGACTAATAGCTGGCATTCTAATTAAGGTATGCTGTGCCAGTAAAATATTGCTGGTTAGTACCGCAATTACTAATAGTAATCTTCTAGTAGTCATTATATATCATTTAAACTACTAAAGTACTTTTTTAAGTTCTTTTTTGTAAAAATTTAGCAATAACTTAACAATTCTTTATGCTTTTAACAAAACTCCCTATTCCTTCAACTCCATTTTTATCTAATTCTTTGATAAATGCAGAACCAATAATAGCTCCATTCATATATTCACAAGCTGTAGTAAATGTTTTATTATCTGAAATTCCAAAACCAACAATTAACTTGCTTTGCAAATTCATTACTTTGATTCTATTAAAATAATCTACTTGTTTTTGCGAAATTTCTCCTTTAGCTCCAGTAATAGATGCTGAGGCTACCACATAAATAAAAGCATTGGTTAATGCATCTATCTTTCGAATACGCTCTTCTGATGTATGTGGAGTAATTAAGAACACATTTGTAATTCCATAACTATCAAATAACTGTTGGTAATGACTTTCAAACTCTACCATAGGTAAATCTGCAATGATTACAGTATCAATTCCACAGTCCTTTACTTTTTGGCAAAATGCATCTTCTCCATATTTGATAATTTGATTCAAATATCCCATTAAAACCAATGGCGTTTTATTCGATTCTTTAATAGACATTAGTTGCTCAAAAACCACATCTAAATTCATTCCATTATCTAAAGCAACAGAACTACTATGTTGTATCGTAGGTCCATCTGCCAAAGGATCAGAATAAGGTAAACCTACTTCTATAAAATCAACTCCATTCGAACTTAATTCAGAGATAATACTAGTGGTATTTTCTAATTTTGGAAAACCCGCTGTAAAGAATATAGACAATAAGTCTTTATTTTTTTGTTTAAATATTTGTTGAACTGAATTCATATTTTCTTTTTTGGTCATTGTGAGGAATGAAAAGACCTGGCAATCTTGTTATACAGATTCCTTCATTTCATTCGGAATGACGAATTAGCTTAAATGTTTAATATAGGTTTCTAAATCTTTATCTCCTCTACCTGATAAGTTGATGATAATTGTTTGATCTTTTTTCAAGTCCATCTTTGGTAAAACTGCTAATGCATGTGCCGTTTCCAATGCAGGAATAATTCCTTCTATTTTTGTTAACTCATATGCAGCTTCTAATGCTTCCTTGTCAGTTGCATTCATAAATGTTGCTCTCTTTTCATCAAATAAAAAGGCATGCAACGGTCCTACTCCTGGATAATCTAACCCAGCTGAAATTGAATATGGTTCTACTATTTGCCCATATTCATCTTGCATTAAAATCGTTTTACTACCATGAATTACCCCTACTTCTCCCAGTTGCGAAGTAGCTGCACTTTCTCCAGAATGTACTCCTAAACCAGCAGCTTCAACAGCAATTAGTTCTACATCTTCATCATCTAAATAATGATAAAAAGCACCTGCTGCGTTTGAACCTCCTCCCACACAAGCAATTACCGTATCTGGGTTTTCTTTTCCAGTATGCTCTTTTAATTGCCACTTCATTTCTTCTGAAATAACTGCTTGTAAACGAGCTACCATATCTGGATATGGATGTGGACCTACTACAGAACCAATTAGGTAATACGTATCTGGATGCTGTATCCAATAACGAATAGCTTCATTAGTCGCATCTTTTAATGTTTTACTTCCACTAGTTGCAGCAATTACTTTTGCTCCTAGCATTTTCATACGAGCTACATTTGGCGCTTGACGTTTGATATCGGTTTCTCCCATAAACACAATACACTCTAAGCCCATTAATGCGCAAACTGTTGCCGTAGCTACTCCATGTTGCCCTGCTCCTGTTTCTGCAATAATCTTGGTTTTTCCTAATTGTTTTGCAATTAAAATCTGACCAATAGTATTGTTTACTTTATGTGCACCAGTATGGTTTAAATCTTCTCTTTTTAAATAGATAGTAGCACCATATTTTTCTGATAATCGTTTTGCTAAATACAGCGGACTTGGCCTCCCTACATAATGCTTTAGTAAATCTTTATACTCTTTTTGAAAAGTTTCAGATTCGATAATTTGAATATAATTATCTTCTAGTTCCTTTACGTTTGGATATAACAATTCTGGAATAAATGCTCCTCCAAACTGTCCGTAATATCCGTTATGATCTGGTTGAAATTTCATATGATTCGCTTTTGGCTATAAGCTCGCTGCTATATGCCTTAATTTCTTAATGTCTTTTACTGATTTTATTCCTGGCTTTGTTTCAAATTTGCTATTCACATCTAGTGCATGAATAGGTAAGTTTGACTTTAGAAGGTTTTGTACTTCTGGTAATTCTTTTAAACCAATACCTCCACTGAGAAAAAATGGTACTGTTGAATTGTAATTTTCTAAAACTTTCCAATTGAAGGTAATTCCATTCCCTCCTCTTTCTTTTCCTTTCGTATCAAACAAAAAGAAATCTACAATTGCTTCAAAAGGTTTCAATATTGAAAAATCAAACTCATCTTTTACTCCAAAAACCTTTACTATTTCAATCGTTTTGGGTTTACGCTTCTTCTTTAATTGCGCTATCAATTCTTCCTCCGCCGTTTGAAATGCTTCTTTTAACTTCTCAATATACTCAACACTCTCATCTCCATGTAACTGCACTACATCTAATTGATACTCTTGAATTAAAGAAACTACAATCTCTATGTATTCATTTACAAATACTCCTACTTTTTTTATTCCTTTAGGCAACTCTGGAATAATTCCTTCAAAATTCCTTGGAGACCTATCATAGAAAATAAACCCTAAATAGTCGGGTTGTACTTCAGCAACTTGCTGAATATTTTCTACGTACTTCATTCCGCAAACTTTTAGTAAAAGTCCCCGTTCCCCCAAAGGGGGACAATTCGTTGTTTTATTTCTATTCTTTTTTTGCATAACCTTAATACATCTCTCTTTTTTTACTCTAAATCGTTCCTTTAAATCCCTCCCTTTGGGAGGGCTTTATCTAATTTGCTCAATAAATTCTTTACAAGCTTCTCCTGGATCTTCAGTTTTCATAAAGTTTTCTCCTATTAAAAAACCTTGAAAACCGTGCTCTTTTAATCCTGTAATAATTCTAGGATCTGAAATTCCACTCTCTGAAACTTTCAATGCAGTATTCGGTATTTGACTTGCCAACTTCATCGAGTGTTCTAAATCAACTTCAAACGTTTTTAAATTTCTATTGTTAATCCCGATAATCTTATTATCCAAATCTCCAATCTTATCTAAATCTTCCTGAGAGTGTACCTCATACAACACTTCCATACCTAAATCGGTTGCTAGCTGTCCGTAATTTTTTAACTGTACTTCATCCAAACAAGTTGCTATCAATAATACTACATCCGCCCCAATTGCTTTCGATTCTACTACTTGAAATCCGTCAACAATAAAATCTTTTCTAAGAATAGGTTTTGTTGTATTAATACTTCTAGCTTCCATTAAATCCGCCATAGTTCCTCCAAAAAAAGAGGTATCTGTTAAGATAGACTGTGCTGCTACATTAGCATCTAAATAACCATTGGTAACCTCACTCACTGTAGCTTTCTCATTGATAACACCTTTAGATGGTGATTGTCTTTTAAATTCCGCAATAATTCCTGTTGAATATGGCTCTAATAAAGATTTCTTTAAAGAAATAGCCTCCTTTTTAAAATGCGGACTTTCTATTAATTTTTTCACAGGAATCTCTGCTTTAATCTTTGCTATTTCCTGTTTTTTAAATGCTATAATTTTATCTAAAATGGTCATACTTTTTAATTATAAATTACGAATGAGTAATTATGAATTTTATTCTATTTCGAATAGTTTTTACTTATAAAGAATAATGTATCAAATTGTATTTAGTTCTCGATACAAATTTACTCGTTCCTCGTAAATTCACTCGAACAGACATTTAATTTTAACCTACTAATTTTTCTAATGAATTTTTCGCTTTTAACCCTAATAAAGAATCCTTTGCTTCTTCAAAAGCTACTTCAAACGATTTGTTTTTATCAAAGGTTTTTAAAGCGAATGCAGCATTGGTTAAAACCACATTATTTTGCGCATCAGTTCCTTTTCCATTGATAATATCAACAAATATTTTTGCAGCTTCTTTTACCGTATCCCCTCCAAAAATATCTGATTGTTGTAATTGCTTTTGTCCTAAATCTAGTGGAGATATTTGTTGTTCTGTTTCTTTAGTAAACAATTTAAAATCTCCCGTCAAAGATATCTCATCATAACCATCTAAAGCATGAACAACCCCATAATTTACATTGGTTTGTTGTAACATATAATTGTATACCCTGGCTACCTCTAGATTAAACACTCCTACCAATTGATTTTGCGGTGAACTTGGATTTACCAAAGGTCCTAACATATTAAAAAATGTCTTTACTCCTAATTCTCTTCGAATCGGTGCCACAACCTTCATCGCTGGATGGAACAATGGTGCATGTAAAAAACAAATATTAGCTTCTTCTAATTGTCTTTTTAAGGTACTCTCATTATTCGTAAACTGGTATCCTAAAAACTCTAACATATTTGAAGATCCAGAAGCTGAAGAAACTCCATAATTACCATGTTTTGCTACTTTATTTCCTGTTCCTGCTACAATAAAAGACGTTAACGTAGAAATATTAAAAGTGTTCTTTCCATCTCCTCCCGTTCCGCATAAATCAATTGTATTAAAATCCGACAGATTAACCTTTACTGCCAACTCCAATAAAGCCTCTCTAAATCCAGAAAGTTCATCAACCGATACTGGACGCATTAAAAAAACTGTAATAAAAGCTGCTATTTGAGATGCATTATATTTCTCTTGAGCGATATTAATTAATACTTCCTTCGACTGTTCTTTTGTCAATCTTTTTTGCTCAAATAAGGTATTTAATATTTTTTTCATTGGAACGGCTTTAAGCTTTAATTTTGAGACTTTCAACTGAAGTAATAAAATTCTCTATCATCTTTTTACCTTCTGGTGTTAAGATACTTTCTGGATGAAATTGTACTGCTTCCACTAAATATTCTTTATGACGTAGTGCCATAATACTTCCTGCGTCATCAATTGCTGTAATTTCTAGTTCTGCTGGAAAATTATGGTGAGAAGCAATCCAAGAATGGTAACGTGCAGCTTCAAAAGTTTCAGGAATATCTTTAAAAGTAATGGTATTGTTTTTAGTTACTTTCATTTCTGTAGCAACTCCATGAAATACATCATTTAGGTTTTCTAACTCACCTCCAAAAACTTCTGTAATAGCTTGTAATCCTAAGCATACACCAAAAATTGGAATCTTTCCTGTATAAGTCTTTATCGTTTCTTTTAAAATTCCAGCTTCATCAGGAATTCCAGGTCCTGGTGATAAAATAATTGCATCATAGTTTTGAATCTCCTCAATAGAAATTTCATCATTACGATACACATCTGGTAACTCACCAGTAATATCTTCTACATAATGCACCAAATTATAGGTGAATGAATCGTAATTATCTAGTATTAAAATTTTCATCTTTTTTAGTTTTAAAGTTTGAATGTTTATAGTTTATTCAGTTTTATTGCTTTCTAACTTGTTAAACCTTTTCAACTTTTACACTTAAATATTTTCTGCCAACACCAAAGCTTTCTTTAATGCTGCTAATTTGTTATTTACTTCTTGTAACTCGTTTTCTTCTTTAGAGTTGATTACTATCCCTGCTCCTGCTTGGTAATACAATGTATTGTTTTTGCTTACAAAAGAACGAATTGCAATTGCTTGGTTTACATTTCCGTTTAAGCCAATAAAACCTACACATCCACCATAAAAACCACGTGTTTGATTTTCATACCTATCAATTAACTCCATAGCTTTATATTTTGGAGCACCACTTAAAGTTCCTGCTGGAAAGGTATCTCCTACAATATTCATTGAGTTTCCTTTAATAGTCCCTGTAACCGTAGAAACTAAGTGTATTACATGACTAAAATATTGTACCTCTTTGTAGGTTTCAACGGTTACATTGGTAGCATGTTTACTTAAATCATTACGCGCTAAATCTACAAGCATTACATGCTCCGCATTTTCTTTAGGATCATTTGCTAATTCTTTTGCTAACTCTCTGTCTTTTTCATCATCTCCTGTCCTTCTAAAAGTCCCTGCAATTGGGTTGATAATAGCTTGTTTATCTTCTATTTTAATTTGTGCTTCTGGTGAAGATCCCATTAACTTAAAACTTCCGTAATCAAAATAAAACAAGTATGGTGATGGATTTATTGAACGTAACGCCCTATATACATTAAACTCATCTCCTTTAAACTGTTGTTGAAACTGACGAGATAATACCAATTGAAATACATCTCCCCTTTTGCAATGTTCTTTTGCTTTGGTAACATTTAATTTAAACTCTTCATCTGTTACGTTAGAAGTTTCTTCTCCAATGAAATTAAAATCGTACTTCGCAAAAGATTGAGAATTCACTAAATTTTCAATCTCAGATAATCTAGATTCCTCTCCTTCTGGAATATTTTCAATTAAAATTAATTCATTCTTAAAATGGTTAATTGCAACTATAAATCTAAAAAAGCTGTATTGTAACATTGGAATTGCAGATGGTGCCTTTTGAGAGTTAAATTGTACGGTTTCAAAATACTGCACAGCATCGAAAGTTGTATATCCATACAAACCATTAAATGATTTAATTTCATCTGTACAATCTACTTCAATCAATTTGCTATATTCCTCAAATTTTTGATAAAAATCTCGTTCTATAGGTTGTGTTTCTAGAAGTTCTTTTTGATAGGATACCGAAATACTATTTTCTTCAGCTTTTATTGTAACCATTGGCTCTATACATAAAAAAGAATAACTATTTTCTTTACTATGATAATCTGAACTTTCCAACAATAAACTATTTGCATATTTATCACGAGTACGTAAATACAAACTCACTGGAGTAATAGTATCAGCTAATTGTTGTTTGGAAATTGTTGTAAACTTGATTTTATCCATTATTTCTTTGTCAGGTCGAGCGCAGTTGAGACCATTTTTAAATCTCTTTTTGTTTAAATGACCTCTCGACTGCGCTCGAGGTGACATTTGTTCTAATTTCTAAATTTGTTATAACAAAAAAGGCTTATCATGAGATAAGCCTTTTCGTTGTATTATAGATATAACAGTATGGTCTCACTAACGTAAGTTACGAGATTTCCACCACCAGTTATTTAATAATTGTTTCATCATTGTGGTACAAATGTATAAAGTCATTTTGATTTTGCAAACTTTTCTTTCAAATTATTTAATTCAACTACAAAATAGTAAGTCTCTTTGAACAAATAGCAATAAACAGATTTCAATTCAACACAAAAAACAACTTAAAAGTTTTAATTTATAACTATAATTTAATTTTTAGTTACAATTAAAAAACATATGTTGGTTATTTGTACCAGAAATAAACCAAAAAGAATAAAATTTTAAAAAGATATAGTTATGTGTGGAATTGTATGTGCGTTTGATTTAAAGCAGTCTTCAGAAGAGCTAAGACCACAAATTTTAGAAATGGCAAAAAAGATTCGTCATCGTGGACCGGATTGGAGTGGTATTTATAATGATCAAAAAGCTATTATGGCTCATGAAAGGTTAGCAATTGTAGATCCTACATCTGGACAACAACCGTTATTTAGTCATGATCGTCGTTTTGTATTAGCTGCCAATGGAGAAATATACAACCACAAAGAAATAAGATCTCAATTAAAAGAAAAACACCAATTCTTAACAAAGTCAGATTGTGAAGTAATCTTAGCTTTATACAAAGAGAAAGGAGTAGATTTTTTAGATGACTTAAACGGAATCTTTGGATTTGCAGTATACGATTCTACTACAGATGAATATTTAATTGCACGTGATCATATGGGAATCATTCCTTTATATATGGGATGGGATAAAAACGGAACTTTCTATGTTGCTTCAGAATTAAAAGCATTAGAAGGATATTGTAACAAAATTGAAATATTTCCTCCAGGACATTATTACACCAGAGAAGATGGTTTACAAAAATGGTATCAAAGAGACTGGATGGAATACGAAGCGGTAAAAGAAAACCAAACTTCTATTGACGAATTACGCGATGCTCTAGAAGACGCTGTGCACCGCCAATTAATGAGTGATGTACCATATGGAGTTTTATTATCAGGTGGATTAGATTCTTCTATCACCTCAGCTATCGCAAAAAAATATGCTTCTAAACGAGTAGAATCTGATGATAAAGATGAGGCTTGGTATCCACAATTACATTCTTTTTCTATTGGTTTAGAAGGGTCTCCCGATCTAGCTGCTGCCAAAAAAGTATCTGATCATATTGGAACCATTCATCATGAGATCACCTTTACTATTCAAGAAGGACTTGATGCTATTAAGGATGTAATTTATAACTTAGAAACCTATGATATAACTACCATTAGAGCATCTACTCCAATGTATTTAATGGCACGTGTTATTAAATCAATGGGAATTAAGATGGTGCTTTCAGGTGAAGGTGCTGATGAGATTTTTGGTGGATATTTATATTTCCATAAAGCTCCGAATGCAGAGGAATTCCATAAAGAAACTGTTCGTAAACTGGATAAATTGTATCAGTATGATTGTTTAAGAGCCAACAAAAGCTTAATGGCTTGGGGTATTGAAGGTAGAGTTCCTTTCTTAGATAAAGAGTTTATGGATATAGCGATGCGTATTAACCCAGAAGATAAAATGATTAATGGAGAACGAATGGAAAAATGGGTATTACGTAAAGCTTTTGAAAGCTATTTACCAAAAGAAGTAGCATGGAGACAAAAAGAACAATTTTCTGATGGAGTTGGTTACAACTGGATAGATACTTTGAAAGAGGTTGTAGAAACTGCTGTAACAGATGAGATGATGGCAAATGCCGCTCATAGATTTCCAACTCAGACTCCACGAGCAAAAGAAGAATATTATTATCGCTCTATTTTCGAAGAGCATTTTTCAAGTGAAACTGCTGCATTAACGGTACCATCAGTTCCGTCTATTGCATGTAGTACTCCAACAGCATTGGCTTGGGATGCTAGTTTCCAAAACCAAAACGAACCTAGTGGTAGAGCCATTAAAGCGGTACACGAGGATGCTTATTAAAAGCTCCTAATGTTCTTATTAAATTTTTAGTTGTGAAATATCCCGCCATGAGCGGGATATTCTATTTATTCAAAATCTAAAATATTTTCAGCTTCTATCAACCTTTCCAAAGCAGTTACTTTTTCTAACATTTTATGAAAAAACATATTTTGTTCCTTTTCTCCTGCTTTATTCAATAGTTTAGAATGGTAAAATTGCTCATTAAAGTATCGTTCAGCTTCTTCAGTTGTTCTCTTATCACTTGTAGTAAAATAAGAAAGCATTGAATTTGGAACAAATAATGATTTCACCTGTGGTGCTATTACGAGCACATTATTATTCATTAGCAGAAGCTCGTTATAATAGAGTTTGAAAGATTCACTTTTAGAAATCACTTTTAAGGAAATTTCTTTCAACAACCCTTTCAAATCTTCACATATTTTAACAGCAACATCTGTAGAAATTTGTCCTGCTTTATAATAAAAATGAATCTGTTTTAGCGTGCTATTAATCGTTGTAACATCCCATATCTCTGTAACCGATAAATCTTGATATAAACTCCCCAATTTCTCAGCCGATTGTACAATCGATAAACTTGGATGATATTCTTCAAATCTTTTCTTTCTAAAATTCTTATCTAACAGTTTTAGCCATACATAAAGTTTGAATTTACTTAATGTGGTATTTCCTAAAGTATAAAACAGCGGAATATCTTTAGCTGAATAATAAATTTCAGATTCTTTTACGCTTAGTAATGGAAATAATGATTGATAAGAACTTTCAAAATATTCTTTCAATTCATTTTCATTCGTTATTTGTTTTGTTTTTTCAACAGAAACAAATTCCTTTTGTGTCACTCCAAACAATGCATCTAATGAAACATTAAAATAACGAGCCAACAAAACACTTTCTTCTAACGAAAATTTACTCTTCAGACTAGTCCTTCTATGAGCTGCATCATAACTAATATCTAATACGGTTGCCAATGCTTCATTTAAAGAAGTATTCTTAGGTAATTCTTTTTTGATCTTTTCTAGTAGAGCTTCTTGAAACATATTACTAATGTAATTTTTATTTGCGATAATCACAAATAATATTTTATGACACTTTGATTTACACAAACAAAAACGCAACTATCACAATAACTTTGAACCGAATCTAAAATGTAAATCGTAATGAGAACAATTATTATAATTACCTGTTTTTTATTTTCATTCGGAATTAATGCTCAAAAGTCAAAAAGAAAATTAAGACCTATTCTATGGACAATACACTCCAAAAACACCGACATAATAGGAGCCTCTATTGGTATTCTCCCGAAAGAGGTCTTTAGAGACAGCACATTAACCCGAACTTTTGGTGTACGAATTGAAGCTCCTGGTTTGGGCTTGTTATTACCCTTGGCACCTAGAAGCCCTATTTCAACAAGCGAAAAAAGTTACCAAGCAAGTTTACATCAAGAACCTATTGAAGTTGTTTACGGAATCAATCTATCATCTGGTTCATTGGCTAATACTCAAATAAATGGAATTTCGGGTGCACTCATCGGACAGTATCTCATAAAAATGAATGGTATCTCTTTTGCTACCCTTGGAAATCTTATAGAACGAAACAACGGAATTTCTGTAGCAATTGTTGGAAATGAGACTTATAAAACCAACGGAATTTCGGCTTCAATTTCAGGAAACTCAACAGTCAAATTAAACGGGATGCAAATCGGCGGATATAATGAAACCAAACACCTAAATGGAGTTCAAATTGGAATATTCAATACTTCAAAAAAATCAAAGGGAATTCAAATAGGGCTATGGAATAAAAATGAAAAACGTACCCTCCCTTTTATAAACTGGAATTTTAAAAGCTAAACTATGAACACTAAAAAAAATCTATTCATTTTCTTTTTTCTAACTACATCCTTCATGTTTTCTCAACAAAAAGATACTTTTTTCTTTCTGACAGAAACTGGATATCAAAATCCGAACAACAAAACCAACATCCATTTTGGTATTGGTATTGAATACTTCATTTCAAAAAAAAGTAGTTTTTCATTAAGAGCTAAGTATTTAAAAACATCCATAAATACAGAAGGAGGAAGCACCTCTAACACAGGATTTAGCTTAAACCCATATTATAAAATAATCTACCAAGGAGACATTGTAAGCCTTCCCTTAAATTATAAATGGGAGTCCCATTTTATTTTACCTAACCTAAATTTTTTCTTTAATACTGGAGTCGCCTTCAACTTTCAAATTAAAGAAAAGTTCATTTTAACAGAAAATCTAACTCCTAACCTCAACAACAATACATATGTCAATTTTAACTTAGGAATTGGTTTTTCTTACAAACTAAATAGAAAACTTCATTTGCTATTATCTGCAGAAACCTTTTTCGCAGGTGGAGCTAAAACAAAAGAATCAAGAGGTATTATTTTCAGTAAAAGATTTAAACCTGACTCTTCTATTTATAATCTTGGAATACGTTACCAATTAGGTAAAAGAAAGTTATAAAACCGTAACCAATTAAAAACAAACAATTACTCTTTTACAAGAGGTTTGACAGGCCTTTATAGTACACAAAAAAACGTAAAAACCAACTTTATCTAAGGTTAGTTCGTTTAACTAAACACATTAAAAATCTCGATTTTATTGGGAAAGTTGCTAGAAAGAAAAAATCCCGCTTTCGCGGGATTTTAAACTCAAATTAATTTGAAGCTATAAAATAAGGTGCTAAATTTACTTTAGCATTACCTCTAGCTCCATAGTGATTATTGTAGCTTTTGTTCTTCTCAATTGTGTAAAACGAATCTACATAATCATCATTATTAGTATACCAACTATTAGGCATCGCCTGAATTATAGCCCCAGCAACTTGTCCTAAAACATTTACCCAAGGCTGTGTTGATACTGTACCAATAATTTGAAAAACTCCACTTACGATCGTTGAAACTAAATCTTTATAATTTACATTATCATCTTTCTCAAACAATTGAATGTTTGCAGCTTGATACTTATAATCATCCCAAAATAATAGTACTTGATTTGGATAGTAATCTGTACCATCATAATCTAAGTAGTACATTGGAATGATTTTAATTTCTGGTGATTTACTATCATCCTTAATACCTGAAGTTATCGCATATACTTCAGCTGCACCACTAATCCATGGTTCTTCGTCATCATTCAAACGAATTTTATTCAATTTAGTAGTTTCTAAACCAGATGTTTTTGCTGGGTTAACAACGTTCATTATTTTCTTTCCATTGAATCGATTGTTTTGTACACCTTCTTCTCTCAAAAACTTATTCATGTACTCAACCTCTTTTTTCAATGTTTCAAAACCATCTGTTTCGATAACAATTACAGGTCGATTTGGAGCCTCATGTGCATCTAAATACACCAACTCCTTATCTAAAGTATAAGCTTCAATTTGTTTCCAGTCATTTTCCTCTCCCTTAGGAGCAAAAGAAAACAATAAGTCATTTGAAGCACGTGCATCAACTCCTTCTGGAAGATGCATCCAAACCTCTAAGATTTCTATTTTCTCAGGAGCAGTTTCAGCATTTGCTTTAGATTTTAATTCTGAAGTCTTATTATCTAAGTCTTTAAAAGCTTTTTGCTCTGAAACAAAACCAGATGCTCCATCTAATATCTTAGACATTTCAACACTTGGCTTTTGCTTACTCAGCATTTCTAGAGTAACCTTTTTAAAATCATCATTCTTCATTAAATCGATGAAATCTAAGGTTACTTCTTTTTTGTTTACTAAATCAAGGTTAGACAACTCATTTGTGGGGTTCTTTGTTAATTCTTCAGAGTTATTACAACTAACAAGTAAAATTGAGGCAATAGCCATGCCTAATAGAATACGGGGGATTCTCATTTTTTAAAATTTATTTGGTTAATATTGAGCAACAAACATCTGAATTTTTAAAATTAAAAACAACATATTTGTTAATTTTTTATCAAAACCATATCTTAACCACATAATTGATGAAAATAAAACATTTTTTTAACATCTTATTAACATATGTTATTTTATTAAAGAACATTTATTTTTATCGCAATATTTAAAAAACAACCTTCTTTAAAACAACGCTTTTAAAGAACTTTTAACTTTTTGTCTTTTGCCTAAATCTCAAAAAAACCTCAAACCTTACCTAAAGGTGTTTTTAAGCGTTTTAAGACACTTTTTACAAAAACTAATTGTTGATAAAATTATAATTACTTTGCTTAAAAACTTTATTTTAAACCTTAAAAATTGTAAATTTGTAAAGATTACAAGTCGCTTTCGAGCGATTTTTTTATGAAATGATTTTAATTTAATTCACTTTTTATGAGCGAAGAAAAAAAACATAATTATTCCGCCGATAGTATTCAGGCATTGGAAGGAATGGAGCATGTTCGTATGCGTCCATCCATGTATATTGGTGATGTTGGTGTGCGTGGTTTACATCACTTAGTTTATGAAGTAGTTGACAACTCTATTGATGAAGCTTTAGCTGGTCATTGTGATGCTATTTCGGTAGATATTAATGAAGACAATTCTATTACCGTTCGTGATAATGGACGTGGTATTCCTGTTGGAATTCATAAAAAAGAAGGTGTTTCTGCTCTTGAAGTAGTAATGACCAAAATTGGTGCTGGAGGTAAATTCGATAAAGATTCTTATAAGGTATCTGGTGGTTTACACGGTGTTGGTGTAAGTTGTGTGAATGCACTTTCTGATCATTTAAAAGCAACAGTACATAGAGATGGAAAAATTTGGCAACAAGAGTACGAACGTGGAAAAACAATGTATCCCGTAAAAACAGTTGGAGAAACTGATATTACTGGAACTGAAGTTACTTTTTTACCAGACACTTCTATCTTCCAACAAACAATAGAATATAACTATGATACCCTAGCTACTCGTATGCGTGAATTAGCATACCTTAACAAAGGTATTACAGTTACTTTAACAGATAAAAGAAACAAAGACGACGAAGGAAATTTTATTTCTGAAACTTTTCATAGTACTGAAGGACTATCTGAGTTTGTAAAGTATTTAGATAGTACACGTGAGCAGTTAACCGCAGGAGTAATCTCTATGGAAGGTGAGAAAAACGGAATTCCTGTAGAGGTTGCCATGGTTTACAACACTTCATATGCTGAAAATTTACATTCATATGTAAATAACATCAACACACATGAAGGAGGTACACATTTATCTGGTTTCCGTAGAGGATTAACACATACTTTAAAGAAATATGCAGATGAGTCTGGATTATTAAAAAATGTAAAGTTTGATATTTCTGGTGATGATTTCCGTGAAGGATTAACTGCAATTGTTTCTGTAAAAGTAGCAGAACCTCAATTCGAAGGACAAACAAAAACGAAATTAGGTAACCGTGAAGTAACTTCTGCAGTATCGCAAGCCGTTGCTGAAATGCTTACAGATTACTTAGAAGAAAATCCTAACGATGCCAAGACGATTGTTCAAAAAGTAATTTTAGCAGCACAAGCAAGACATGCGGCACGTAAAGCACGTGAAATGGTGCAACGTAAAACTGTTATGAGTATTGGTGGTTTACCTGGTAAATTATCTGATTGCTCTGAAACAGATCCAGCAGCTTGTGAAATATTCCTTGTTGAGGGAGACTCGGCAGGTGGAACTGCAAAACAAGGTCGTGATCGTAATTTCCAAGCTATACTTCCTTTAAGAGGTAAAATCTTAAATGTTGAAAAAGCAATGCAACATAAAGTTTTTGAAAATGAAGAAATCAAAAACATGTTTACAGCATTAGGAGTTACTATTGGTACAGAAGAAGACCCAAGAGCTTTAAACTTAACAAAATTACGTTATCATAAAGTAGTTATTATGTGTGATGCCGATGTAGATGGATCTCACATTGCAACCTTAATCTTAACCTTCTTCTTCCGTTATATGAGAGAAATGGTAGAACAAGGATATGTATACATTGCTACTCCTCCTTTATATTTAGTTAAAAAAGGACAAAAGCGCGAGTATGCTTGGGATGATAACCAACGTGATTTAATTGCTCAAAAAATGGGTGGAAGTGTCAACATTCAACGTTATAAAGGTCTTGGAGAGATGAATGCTGAACAATTATGGGACACTACTATGAACCCTGAATTCAGAACTCTTCGTCAAGTTACAATTGATAACTTAGCGGAAGCTGACAGAGTATTCTCTATGTTAATGGGAGACGATGTACCGCCTCGTAGAGAGTTTATTGAGAAAAATGCAAAATATGCAAATATCGATGCATAACATCATATAAATCAACAACAAACAAAAAGCTCAACTTTAACAAGTTGAGCTTTTTTTACATTTATTATTTAGTACATTTGTCCGAGTGAAACAAAATAAACCCCTAGTATGAAAAAAATTACTTTTTCCTTTATAACGATGTTCGTTTTAGCCTTTAGTGCAAAAGGACAAGAACTAGAAACCATTCTATTAGCAAAAGATGATGCTGCTAAATTAACCGAAGCATATATTAACCCTGTTATGAAAGGATTGATATATAGTTCTAACAGTGGTTGGTACCACACAGCAAAAGTTCATAAAAAACTTGGATTTGATATTACTATCGGAGCCAGTGGTTCGTTTGCTCCTTCAAAAGACGATATTTTTGATTTAACAAAATTAGGGTTGTCGAGCAACACTACTTTTACAAATAATACTTCTCCAACCATTTCTGCTGAAGAAAATGTACCAGCAACTACAGTTACATTTAATAGTACGGTTGCAGGTCAAAATGTTTCTGCAAACTTCGGAATGCCAACAGGAGAATCACTAAACATTACACCAGCACCAATGGTTCAAGTAGGAATAGGACTTCCTTTTAAATTTGAAGCTATGGCTCGTTTTGTTCCTAAAGTAGGTACAGATGATGTAAAAGCAGGATTATTTGGTATTGGTATTAAAAAAGAAATTACGGATTGGTTCGGGCCAATGGACAAAACTCCTTTACACATTTCTTTATTAGCAGCATACACAAATATGACTGTTGATTATGAAATTGGAAATGTTTCTGGACAAGTTGCTACAACCAATGGTTCAGCAGAATTCAAACTAAATTCATATACAATACAAGCTATTGCTTCATTGAACTTACCGATTATTAATTTTTACGGAGGTGTTGGTTACAATGGAGGTACTACCAATTTAGATATGTTAGGAGACTACACCTTAACCTATCAAACAAACACAACTCCATCAGTACAAGTTCAAGAAACCGTATCAAATCCTTTATCAATAAATAATAGTGCCGGAGGATTTAACGCTACCGCTGGAGCTAGATTAAGTCTAGGATTCTTTAAAATATTTGGAAGTTATACATTACAAGAACAAAACACGTTAAATGCGGGAATGGCATTTAGTTTCAGATAATATTTAATTGTTAAAAAAATCTTAATAAAAAGGAGCTAACTATTTCAGTAAGCTCCTTTTATTTTTTATTTTCGGGCTTCAATTATTAAAAACGTAATTTATGAAAGAAAAACTATTAGCCCTTTTACTTATGGTAACTGCGGTATTTCATGGACAAGAAAAAGACAATGAAGCTTTAAAAGGAAAAAACCTATTTGACAAAGTTTACAATTCTTATTCTGGGAATAAGTTATCTGTTGTAATTTTAAAAGATGGTAAACGAATTGAAGGTTACAAAAAAGATGTAGACAGAAAAAAAGGTCAGATTTATTACATCAAATTAAAAGAAGAAGGAACGAAGAAAAAGCACAAGTTAGATTCTGACGAAATTAAAGAAATGTATTTGTACCCAGGCGGTATTGAAAAATTTTCAAAGTCTTGGAGACACATTCATGATGTAAGACAATGGGAAAGATCAGATTTAGAGAGCGATATCATTAAGCAAGGATACATCTACTTTAAAAATCAAAAAGTATCTCTTAAGAACAAAAAAAGAGAGAAAGAGTATTTAATGCAATTAATCAACCCTACGTTTAGCAAATACATTCAAGTTTTTGGAGACCCTTTTGCTAAAGAAACTACTAAGTTAGGTATGTTTGGTTTAAATGTAGCTGGTGGCTTAGCTAAATCTTATTACATAAAGAAAAATGGGAAAATTTTCTGGATGCGTAAGAAAGAACTTGATGTAAGATACGAAAGTTTATTTGGTGACTGCGAAGAGTTCGTTAAGAAATATCCTAAAGACAGCTTAAAGTGGCGTTATTTTAGTGAGTATGTTTTAGAATACACTAAGATGATGACAAAATCATAAAAACACCTTCTGTAAAGTCCATTGAAATTTCAATGGACTTTCTTTTTTTATCCATAGTCAAATCGCTATTTTTGTGCATCTTATTAATAATTTTCAATAAAAAATATATAAAATGAAAGTAACAGTTGTAGGAGCAGGTGCAGTAGGTGCTAGTTGTGCTGAATACATTGCTATCAAAGATTTTGCTTCTGAAGTTGTTTTAGTAGACATTAAAGAAGGTTTTGCCGAAGGTAAAGCTATGGATTTAATGCAAACAGCTTCTTTAAATGGATTTGACACTAAAATAGTAGGTACTACTGGTGACTATTCTAAAACTGCCGGTTCTGATATTTGTGTAATTACTTCAGGAATTGCACGTAAGCCAGGTATGTCTCGTGATGAGTTAATGGGAATCAATGCAGGTATTGTAAAGTCTGTATCAGCTAGTTTAATTGAGCATTCTCCTAACACTATTATCATTGTGGTTTCTAATCCAATGGATACAATGACTTATTTAGTACACAAAGCAACAAACTTACCAAAGCATAGAATTATTGGTATGGGAGGTGCGTTAGATTCTGCGCGTTTCAAATATAGATTAGCAGAAGCTTTAGAAGCTCCTATTTCAGATGTTGATGGTATGGTAATCGGTGGGCACTCAGATAAAGGAATGGTTCCTTTGACTCGTTTAGCTACTCGTAATTCTGTTCCTGTATCTGAATTCTTATCTGAAGAAAGATTAGACCAAGTGAAGCAAGACACTAAAGTTGGTGGTGCTACATTAACTGGATTATTAGGTACTTCTGCTTGGTATGCTCCAGGTGCTGCTGTATCAGGTTTAGTTCAAGCTATTGCTTGTGACCAAAAGAAAATCTACCCTTGTTCTGCTTTATTAGAAGGAGAGTACGGATTATCTGATTTATGTATTGGTGTTCCTGTAGTTTTAGGAAGAAATGGTATTGAGAAAATAGTTGAAATCAACTTAAGTGAAGACGAAAAAGCTCAATTAACTTCTTCTGCAGAAGCTGTTAAGAAAAACAATGAAGCTTTAACTTTCTAAGTTAAATTCATTAACAATTATACTAAAACCTGAGTTTCGCTCAGGTTTTTTTTATAAAAAAATGTTAAATACATTCAGTAACTGTAAGACTTTAGACAATCAATCGTCTATTAATTGGAAGAAACAATAGTAGAGTTTCTTTTTCATAGTTTTTCATAGCAATTTTCCCACTTCATTTCTTGGAGTGGGTTTATTATTTTATGCGGTAGCTTGCTGTACTACTTCAAACAATTCTCCGCCTTCACATTTAACCGTTTTTTGCTTAAACTTTACGATTAATTGATAATCGTGCGTAGCCATTAAAATGGTTTTTCCACTTTTATGAATTTCATTTAAAAGCTCCATCACCTCTAAAGAAGTTTTTGGGTCTAAATTTCCAGTAGGCTCATCTGCTAAAATCAACTCAGGATCATTTAATAAGGCTCTTGCAATAGCAACTCTCTGTTGCTCTCCTCCTGAAAGCTCGAAGGTCTTCTTGTAATATTTCTCTTTCATTCCAACCTTATCTAAAACCTCATAAATCTTATCTTTCATTTCAGTTTTATCCTTCCAACCCGTAGCTTTCAATACAAACTCTAAATTCTCAAATACATTTCTGTCATTTAATAATTTAAAATCTTGAAAAACGATTCCTAACTTTCTTCTTAAAAAAGGAATGTCTTTTTCTTTCATCTTCTTTAAATCAAAGCCTACAATACTACCCAAACCACGCTTTAAACGAAGATCTCCATAAAGCGTTTTTAGCAAACTACTTTTCCCACTTCCTGTTTTCCCAATTAGGTAATAAAAATCACCTTTATTCAATGTGAAATTTACTTTTGATAACACTAAATTATCCAACTGATAGATATCAGCATTTTCTAAGTGTAAAACAGGTTGCTCCATAGTTAAAATATTGTTTTTACAAATCTAAAATTTTATTACGTAATTCTATAACATTTATTACTTTTGATAAAATCCCTCCAACAAAATTAAAAAACATACGTTATAGTTTCTAGATAACTAAAAATATGAGAATCATTTATTTCAAAAAAGGCTATCTGTCTTTACTTTTTTTAGGGTTTACAACATCTTTTTTTGCACAAAAAACTGCTTTACATGTATCTGAGTCTTCTGATTTTCACAAGGCTAAAGAATTATACAATAATAAATCTTATGCTGCAGCGCAGCAACTTTTTCAAAAAGTATCTTCAGAATCACAAGATGCAAATAACTTAAAAGCAGATGCAGACTACTACGATGCAATGAGTGCTATTAAGTTAAATCAAGACTATGCAGATGATAAAGTAATTGACTTTGTAGAGAACTATCCGTATCACAATAAAAAAGAAAAAGCCTATTTAAACGTTGGTAATCATTATTTCGCTAACAGAAAAGCTTCTCATTCCTTAAAATGGTATCAAAAAGTAAATGAAAAATTACTTACGCAAGAAGAAAAAGATGAGTTGAATTATAAAATGGGATATGCACTATTAGTCTCTAACTATTTAAAAGATGCTAAAGCTCGTTTTAAAACCTTATTAGGAAATCCTATTTATGGGAATGATGCTCGTTATTACTACGGATATGTAGCTTACAAACAAGAAAATTTTGGTGAAGCGGAAGACAATCTGAGTCAATTAGCTAACGATGCTACTTATCAAGCAAAGGCTAACTACTATATTTTAGATATTAGTTTTAAAGCAGGAAGGTTTGATAAATCGGTTCAGATTGGAGAAAAATTATTAGAAACCACCAAGGATAGAAAACAAATTCCTCAAATTTCAAAAATCATTGGAGAAAGCTATTTCAATTTAAAACAATATGAAAAAGCCATTCCTTATTTAAAGGCCTACAAAGGAAAAAAAGGAAAATGGACCAATACAGATTATTACTACTTAGGGTATGCTTACTATAAACAAAAGGACTACGAAAAAGCCATTAGTACTTTTAATAAAATTATTGGAGGAACCAATAAAGTAGCTCAAAATGCATACTACCATCTTGGAGAATGTTATTTAGAACTAGATAAAAAAGTAGAAGCTTTAAACGCTTTTAAAAATGCTAGTGAGATGGATTTTGATCCTCAAATTAATGAAAGTGCTTTTTTAAACTACGCTAAACTAAGTTACGAGCAAGGAAACCCTTATGAAAGTGTTCCAGATGTTTTAAAAAATTACTTAGCAAAGTACCCTACATCAGTAAATACTGCAGAAATTAAAGAACTATTAATAACTTCATATTTACACCAACAAGACTATACAGGAGCTCTTTCTTATTTAAACGAAAACAAATCGCCAGAGAATGAAGAATTAATTAGCGAAGTTTCTTTATACAGAGGAATTCAATTATTTAACAATCAAAAGTTAAATGAAGCTAAACCTTATTTTGAAGCTGCTACAAAATCTTCTTCCAGTGAAGTAAATAATAAAGCTAGGTATTGGCTAGCTGAAACTAATTATTTACAAGGAAACTATGATGAAGCTTTACAAGAGTATTTATTGTTCACCAATAATGAAATTGAAGAAAGAAAAATGTTAGATTATAATATTGCTTACACCTACTTCAAATTAAAAAGATATGAGGATGCAGCAAAACACTTTCAACAATTCTTAGACGCTAAAATTGACAATAACGATTTAAATGATGATGCAGGAAATAGACTTGGAGATTCATATTATGCTACTAAAGAATACTCAAAAGCTATTAGCTCTTATGATAATATTATTCAGCAAGGAGGCGTAGGTTCTGATTATGCCCAATATCAAATTGCAATGAGTAATGGTTTTATGGGGAATGGTGATTTAAAAATTAAAAACTTAAACACGCTTGTAAATGACTATACCGAGTCACAATTACAAGACGATGCTTTATTCCAATTAGCTGCTACCTATACTAGTAGTAATAATCAAACTAAAGCACAAAACACCTACGAAAGATTATTAGCCAAACATCCAAGAAGTAATTATGTACCATCGGTATTATTGCGTCAAGGACTTTTATACTACAACAACAATAGTAACACTAAAGCACTTACTAAATTTAAAGAGATTGTAGCTAAGCACCCAAATTCAAATGAGGCTAAACAAGCTGTAACCAATGTTAGAAACGTATATATAGATATTGGTAAAGTTGATGAATATGCTGACTGGGTAAAAAACGTAAAATTTGTGAACGTATCAGATGCCGATTTAGACAATGCGAGCTATCAATCTGCTGAAAACAAATTTTTAGAAAACAATAACACAAGAGCGATTGAAGGATTTAATAAATATTTAAATCGTTTTCCAAATGGAATTCATGCTTTAAAAGCTCATTTTTATTTAGCGCAAGCATACAATAACACCAATCAATTTGACAATGCAATTCCACATTACACGTATGTAATGAATCAAGAGAAAAGTGAGTTTACAGAAGAAGCACTTACAAAACTTGCTAATATTTATCTTGAAAAAGAAGATTGGGATAATGGTATGACGGTATTGGCTAAACTAGAAAATGACGCTAACTACCCACAAAATATCATTTTTGCTCAAAGTAATTTGATGAAAGGACATTACAACAAAAAGGACTACGAAAATGCAATTTCTTATGCTGAGAAAGTTTTAAGTAATGGAAAAATAGACACCAAAATAATAGAAGACGCAAAAATAATCATAGCACGTGCTTCCTTTGAAACAGATGATTATGAAACTGCCAGAGACTTTTTCAGTGAAGTTGACAAAAAAGCTACAGGAGCTTTAAAAGCTGAAACACTTTATTACAATGCTTTCTTTTTAAATGATGAAAAAGAATATGAATTATCAAATAAAGCAATTCAAGGTTTAATCGCCAATTATTCTTCCTATAAATATTGGGGTGTAAAAAGTTATATCATTATGGCTAAGAATTATTACGCTTTAAAAGATGCATACCAAGCAACGTATATCTTAGAAAACATTGTTAAAAACTTTACGCAATACAGAGACTTAGTTGAAGAAGCTAAAAACGAACTAAGTACAATTAAGAATAAAGAAGCAAAAACAAACGAATCAGTAACTACCCAAAACTAAAATTTGTGATTAACAAACGTAAGATGAAACTAATGAAAAAGCATTTAGGGTTACTTTTAGTATTTGCTGTTGCGATAGCAAATGCGCAAGAAAAAACAAACACAGAAAAAGCAAAGGATACAATTATAAAAACAGAAGTCGTAAACGTAGTTACTTCTTATGTTCCTAAAATTACCGATGCCTTTAAAATAAAACAAAAGCCTACTATAAAGCACACTAAAGAAACAGAGAGAAAAGCTTTAGACTATAAAATATTCTCAGTTCCTGTAGCCTCTACATTTATTCCTCAACGAGGAACAATGAAAAAAATAGACTTAGGCAAAAGAGAACGCTTATACCCTAACTACGCTTCTATTGGAATGGGAAATAACATTGCGCCTTTTGCTGAGATTTATGTTAGACAAAGTGAGTATTACAACAGTGAGCTAGGAGGAAGTTTACGATTTTTATTAAACTCAGACCCTGTTGCAAATACGCAGCTAAGTAGTACATTCTACAACATAAATATTAACCTTTTTTACGAACAAAAAGAACGCTATTATACTTGGAAAGCGGGGTTAGATGCTGAACGAAGCAAATATAACTGGTACGGTTTACCAGGAAATATACCTTATACAATTGCAACTATAGAAAACATAGAGGAAGAACAAGTTTATAATTATTACCAAGCTTTTGGTAAAATTGATTTCGATGAGTCATTTATTAAAAACATCAACGGAAACGTAAACTTTATGTCGGATGGTTTAAGTAGTAGTGAATTTGAATTTGAAGCTTTAGGAAATTTAGAATTTCCTTTAGACAGAATTCACAGGCAATTAAACGATTTAAATTTAGGGGTATATCTTAATTATTTTGGAGGTGAATTTGCGAGTACTTATATAAATGACCCACTAAGTAATATTACTAGTTTAAAACATGGATTTTTAACAGCCGGATTACTTCCTAAATACAAGTTCTTAATGCACGACTTTTTAATTCAAATAGGTGCAAAAGGTTATTTTTCTATGGATACTCAAAACAGCACCAACAAATTCTTTGTTTATCCAGACGTAGAAATTTCTTACCCTGTTGTAAAAGATTTTGCTAATGTATTCATTGGAGCTACGGGAGGCTTAGAAAACAACACCTATAAAAAATTATCTCAGGAGAATCAATATGTTTCCCCTACCCTTACTATAGCACCAACCAATGAAAAGTACAATGCTTTCGCTGGAGTAAGAGGAAGATTTAATTCACAATTTAGCTATAAGGTAAAAGCAAGTTATGCTGATATTGAAAACAATCCTTTTTTCTTGTTAAATCCTTCAAAATCTAATGGTACTAATAGTGCTGGTGGAAATGGATTTACCTTCTTTGGTTATGAATACGGAAATTCTTTCAATGTAGTTTATGATAATATGAAGAGAACTACTGTTTTTGCTGAAGCTGCCTTTGAATTAGATAAAAAAGTAAGCCTAGGTGCTAATCTTGAGTTTAATAATTTCAAACTAGCGAACATAGCACACGCATGGAATACACCAAAGATTAGAGCAGAGTTTTTTGGAACCTATAAATTAGACAAATGGTATGCAGGAAGTAACATCTTTTTTGTTGGAGAACGAAAAGGAATTCAATATGACCTACTTCCAGCAACTACGACCAATGTAGTGAATCTAAAAAGCTATATTGATGTTAACTTTAATGGAGGGTATCATTTCAGCGACTCTTTTTCTGTATTCTTAAACTTAAAAAACGTATTAAACAACAGTTATCAGCAATACACAAACTTCAACGTACAAGGATTTCAAGCCATGGGAGGTTTAACGTGGAAGTTTGATACACTTTTCTAAAGTTAGCAGAAAAATCTTACATTCGAAGAATGTTTGTATTAGTATCTAATTATATTACAGCAATTGTTTGTTTGGTTACAGCTTTTGTAATTCAACGAATATATGTGAAAGAAAAAAATAGAAGTACCGATACTCAATCGGTCGAAGGAATCCAATGGTTTTCTTTAGCTATTTTTTCTTGGGGATTGGGTGCTTTTATAAATATTCTTCTAATATCTGTGTTAGGTATTCATAGCCAACACAAAATCATTGTTAGCTTAGGAGTACTATTTTCACTCCTCAATTCTGTCTTTATTCTAATGTCTATTCCTTCTATAAAACATTATGAAAAAAGAAACTTAGTCATTAGAATTATTGAGCGATTTTCTAACAAAGAAGTATTTGTAATTTTTGGAGGAATTCTATTCATGATTGCCTCTGTTTTTTTAATTTCATTTTACAGTGGATATCAAGAAAACTCAAGTAACAATGTTATTTGGTTAATAGACATTCCTTTTTCTCTTGTAGTAGCTTTTGCTTTATTACAAGAACTAAATAAAGCTTTTAAAAATAGAGGCATGCAGTTTATGTATCTCCCAACCTTTGCCCTATTTGTTTTAATAGTCATAGCAGTTACACATCGAATTATTCCTACAGAAAACTTACCCAATTGGATCAACCTAAACACATGGAATATACTTGGTATAGTGACAGCTCTTTCATTTAAATTTCTTTTTATTCTGTTGTTTACAATTTTGTTATACAGCTGGAAATTGTTAGCAGAAAAAGAAGAACAACAATCTGAATTCATCAAAATAAAAGAGCGAAAAGACAAGCTAGAAAAAGACAAAGAAACTTTGTTAATAGCTAACGAAAGTCATTTAGACACGATTAAACATTTAAAATCAGAAATTCAACAACAGAAAAAGAAATATAAAAAACTTAAAAAATCTTCAAAAGTTGAATTATCAGATCGTCAAAAAGAAGTTTTGGCAAACCTTGGTGTTTGTGGCGCTAAAAAATCCTATACTGAAATTGCCGAAGCAATGAATATTAGTGTAGACGGATTTCAAGCACATATTTATCAAATTAAAAAAGTATTAAACATTTCTGGTTCTGGCGGTAAAGAACAATTAATTACCTACGCCATCAACAACGACTTACTAAAATTTGCTACCATTCAATGTGATTAAACGATATACTTAACCATATACTTAATTACAAAAATTAAAAAAAATCATCACTACGTAACCTTTCATTTACAATTGATTGTAAGCAATTTAGCATCCATCAATTTTAAAAATTAAATAATGAAACGGTTTATCTCATTCTTTATCGTTTTCTTGTCATTTTCAATTAATGCACAAGAAAATCAACAAACAGTAGATCAAAAAATCAATCAATCCTTTCACAATGCTACTAGTTGGTTTACCGATACCATCTTATATCAAATTCCAATTACCGATAATATTTCAATTCCTTGGGTGCTTATCATTCTTGTAGGTGGCGCAACCTATTTCTCTATCTATTTTAAAGGAATCAATTTCAGTGGATTTACAACAGCCATTAATGTAGTACGAGGTAAATACGATGCTGTAGACAAACCTGAAAACAAAAGTGATATTCCTGAAACTATTAAAGTTGAAGGAGAAGGAGAAGTTTCGCACTTCCAAGCATTAACCGCCGCCCTTTCTGCTACGGTTGGATTAGGAAACATTGCTGGTGTTGCTATTGCATTGTCTATTGGAGGTGCTGGTGCTACCTTTTGGATGATTGTTGTAGGACTTTTAGGTATGGCCTCAAAATTTGTTGAATGTACTTTAGGAGTTAAATACCGAGAAATTGAAGCAGACGGAACCGTTTTTGGCGGACCTATGTACTATTTAAAAAATGGTCTAAAAGAAATTGGATTCAGTAAAATTGGAAAAGGACTTTCTATTCTATTTGCCATCATGTGTGTTGGTGGATCATTTGGAGGAGGAAATATGTTTCAAGTTAATCAAGCCTTTAAACTATTTGAATATGTAACAGGCGGTGAACAAAGTTTTATCTATGGAAAAGGATGGTTATTTGGACTTATCATGGCAATTTTTGCTGGTATTGTAATTATTGGAGGAATTAAAAAAATAGCCAAAGTAACTGATAAAGTAGTTCCTATAATGGTAGTCGTTTACATACTTGCCGTCGTTACCATTCTCGTAATGAATTACACACAAATACCCAATGCTATCAACGAAATTATACAAGGAGCATTTAACCCTACGGGAATTGCAGGAGGAATAATTGGTGTAATGATTCAAGGATTTCGTAGAGGAGCATTTTCTAATGAAGCGGGTATCGGTTCTTCGTCAATTGCCCACGCCGCTGTAAAAACAAACTATGCCGCAAGTGAAGGTCTAGTAGCATTACTTGAACCTTTTATCGATACTGTAGTTGTTTGTACCATGACTGCATTAGCTTTAATTATTACAGGACAAATAACTGCTGGTAATGAAGTTTCTTTTGAACAAGGAGCCATTTTAACCTCAAAAGCCTTAGAAAGTGGTATTTCTTGGTTTCCTTATGTACTTACAATTGCTGTTATTTTATTTGCTTTTTCATCAATGATATCGTGGTCTTATTATGGCTACCAAGCATGGTCATACCTTTTTGGAAGAGAAAAAAGAACTGGAAACATTTACAAAATCATCTTTTGCGTATTTACCGTTATTGGAGCTGCTGCTACGTTAAATGCAGTAATCGACTTTTCAGATGCGATGGTATTTTCAATGATGGTCCCAAATATGATAGGATTAATTCTATTAGCACCTAAAGTAATTCAGGAATTAAAAAGATATAAAACTGCCATTCACAAAAATTCTTAATTCTATTTTGTAGTTTTATATCCAAATAAATTTCTCTAATGAAAAAAACACTTGCATTTATATGTCTTAGTTTCCTTATGTTTTCTTGTAAAACAGAACAAAAGGAAACTTCAAAAACTCCTATTTCTAATGCTGAATACCAACAAGATTCAGTACAAATAAAGGAAATCTTCAATACTGCATTAACCCAAGGAAAATCCTATGAATGGTTAAGAGACTTAACACAAAACATTGGAAGTCGATTATCTGGTTCAGAAGGAGCTGCTAAATCCGTTATTTGGGGAGAACAATTAATGAAAGAGGTTGGATTAGATTCTGTTTGGTTACAACCTGTAATGGTTCCTCATTGGGTACGTGGAGAAAAAGAAGTTGCGAATTACGAATTTAATGGAGAAAAAATTAATGTTCCTATTTGTGCTTTAGGAGGCTCTATAGCCACACCTTCAAGTGGAATTACTGCTGAAATTATTGAAGTAAAAAGCCTTGAAGAAGCTAAAACTCTAGGAGAAAAAGCAAAAGGTAAAATCGTATTCTTTAACGGTGCTTTTGACAATACATTAATCAACACTTTTAGAGCCTATGGAGGTTGTGTTGGACAACGTTTTGCAGGAGCTGCAACGGTTGGTAAATTTGGAGCAAAGGGTATGATTGTTCGTTCCATGACCAATGGTCTTGATGATTATCCTCATACAGGTTCTATGGGATATGGAGAAATTCCAAAATCAGAATACATTCCTGCAGCAGCAATTAGTTCTAGAGCAGCAGAAAATTTAAGCAAGCACTTAAAGGAAAACCCAACATTAAAATTCTATTTCAAACAAAGTTGTGAAACCTTACCAGATGCACCTTCTCATAATGTCGTAGGAGAAATTAAAGGAAGTACCAATCCAGATAAAATTATGGTGATTGGTGGTCATTTAGATTCTTGGGATTTAGGTGATGGAGCCCATGATGATGGTACTGGAATTGTACAATCATTAGAAGTAGCCTATTTATTAAAGAAAAATAACATTCAGCCTAAAAATACTATTCGTATTGTATTCTTTATGAATGAAGAAAACGGTCTAAGAGGAGCTACAGAATATGCTCGATTGGCAAAAGAAAATGGTGAATTACACATTGGTGCACTTGAATCTGATGCTGGAGGACATACACCTAGAGGATTTTCTATTGATGCAAATGAAAAAAATAGAACTCTTTTACAAAGTTGGAGAAAATTGTTAGCACCTTATGGCTTACATGATATTACAGCTGGAGGTAGTGGTGCTGATATAGGTCCATTAAAAGATGACCATGTTACTTTAGTAGGATACCGACCAGACTCTCAACGCTATTTTGATTACCATCATGCCGCTACTGATACTTTTGACAAAGTAAACAAAAGAGAGTTAGAATTAGGAAGTGCTTCAATGGCTAGTATCGTGTATTTAATGGACAAATACCTATACAATAACGAAACTTTAAAACCTTAAAAACAAAAACGAACCAAGCTAAATGAAAAAAATATTCATCCCCTTAGTTTCAATAGGTCTTTTATTCTCATGCAAACAACAAGAAAAAGCAGATCTTATTGTTATTAATGCCAATGCATACACCGTAAACAACAACTTTGACAAAGCAGAAAGTTTTGCTGTTAAAAATGGTAAATTTATAGCAGTTGGTACGAATGAAGAAATTCAAAATAAATACGCTACTTTAAAAACGGTAGACGCCCAAAACAATGCTGTATATCCAGGATTTATTGATGGTCATTGTCATTTTTACGGATTGGGCTTACAACAACAAAAAGTAAACTTGGTAGGTACCAAAAGCTATGAAGATGTATTACAGCGTTTGGTAACTTTCCAAAAAGAAAAAAACACCACTTTTATTACAGGACGTGGATGGGATCAAAATGATTGGGAGGTAAAAGAATTTCCTACCAAAGAAAAATTAGACAGTGTCTTCCCTAATACACCTGTAGCCATTCGTAGAATTGACGGACACGCCATGCTTGTAAATCAAAAAGCAATTGACTTAGCAGGAATTTCTACGGAATCAAAAATTGATGGTGGAGAATTTATTCAAAAAGATGGTAAACTAACCGGAGTTTTAATTGACAATGCAATGAACTTCATCAAAGTACCTAAACCATCTAAAAGAGAACAAATTCAGGCATTAAAAGATGCTCAGAAAATATGTTTCGATTTAGGATTAACTACGGTTGATGATGCTGGTTTAGACAAACAAGTTATTGAGTTAGTAGATAGCCTTCAACAAACAGGAGATTTAAAAATGCGTATCTACGCCATGATTTCCAACAATAAAGAAAACCTTGATTATTATTTAAACAAAGGAGTTATAAAAACCGATCGTCTGCATGTACGCTCTGTAAAAGTATATTCAGATGGAGCTTTAGGTTCACGTGGTGCTACCTTAAAAGATGAATATTCAGATAAAAAGGGACACTTTGGAGCATTGGTGAATTCTTATAATGATCTACAAAACTTAGCACAACGAATTGCAAATTCAGAATATCAAATGAATACACATGCCATAGGTGATTCAGCAAATTATGTAATGCTAAAAACATATGACGAGGTCTTAAAAAACAAAAAAGACCGTCGTTGGAGAATAGAACATGCACAAGTAGTAGATTTAAAAGACTTTCATTTCTTTAAAAATGTATTACCCTCTATACAACCAACACATGCTACTTCAGATATGTATTGGGCAGAAGAACGTGTTGGAGCTGAAAGAATCAAAGGAGCCTATGCTTATAACGACTTACTTAAGCAATACGGAAAAGTTGCTTTAGGAACAGATTTCCCAATTGAACACGTAAGTCCTTTATATACTTTTTACGCAGCAAGTATCCGTAAAGATTTAAAAGGATATCCAGAAAATGGATATCAAATGAACAATGCCTTATCTAGAGAGAATACCTTAAAAGGAATGACTATCTGGAATGCTTATGCCAATTTTGAAGAAACTGAAAAAGGAAGTATTGAAATTGGAAAAGTAGCTGATTTTATCATTTTAGAAAATGATATTATGACTGCTGATGAAAAAAAGATTCCACATACAAAGGTTTTAGAAACCTATGTTAATGGAGAAAAAGTTAACTAACTATATGCATCTTTTTTGCTTTTTTGATGTCTGATTATAAAAATCATGACACAACAATTACGAAAGCAAGCATTTAAAGAACAACTAACATTGGGTAAAATGGCACTTAAAAACAAACGTTTTAAAGTGTCATTTTATCATTTTGAAAACGCTCATATTCTTGGGCAAAAACATTGGTGCCGACATACAGTTTCTCATTACTGGATGCTACTACACGGAATTCAATCAAAAAATTTTAAAGAAATTCTCGGACAAATTACTAGAATTTTAGCTTCCTTAATCTTCACTAATATCTGGGTACCAAAAGGGAATACTGGTGGTACTAACATCTCTCCTATCAAACCAATTCCTATTCGAAAAGAACTTCAAAAATATTTTTAAACTTTTATGCATCTTTTTAAAGATTACAAAGTCTACTATATGAAATATTTAAATTACAATATCATGACATATAAAAATCAATGCACTTGCAATTGTGAAGGATGTAAAAATGGAAACTGTAACAGTTGTACTTGTGAAAACTGCACCTGCAATAATTGCAATTGTTAATGAATTCATTTGTTAACTACTCGTTTAATTCAAATTAGAATTAAATAACAGAAAATGTATCGAGGCATCTATGCTTCGATACATTTTTAAAACCACTCAATAAAACATTTTTTGTAAATTTATAATATGACTACACAACAGGTTTGGACAAAATATGCAGATGATATCAGATACTTTATATTAAGTAAAGTGAAGGATAAAGATATTACCGAAGATGTATTACAAGATACCTTTATAAAAGTACACACTAAGCTCCATACCCTTAAAGATATTACCAAACTAAAACCTTGGATTTTTACCATTGCTAGAAATTCTATCATGGATTATTTCAAAAGCACCAATCAAACTTTTGAATTGGCAAATTTCGAAACGGAGACAAAGATAGAAGCACATAAGCACACCGAACAAGATTGTTTACGAGGTATTTTAGAAAGTCTACCTAAAAAATATAGAGACCCTTTATTCCTTTCAGACATTAAAGGGTTAAAGCAACAAGAGGTTGCGAATCAACTCAATCAAAGTTTACCAACTACAAAATCTCAAATACAACGCGCCCGTAAATTGATTGCAAAGGGCTTTATGGATTGTTGCGGATTTGTATTAAACGAAGATGGTAAATTAGTAGGTGAAGTTCAAGACAAAGAAGATTGCAAAGTTTGTAATTAAAACTTTTTTCAAGTATGTTTGGGAAACAATTAACCAAACTATGGAAAACACCCCCACTCGCTTTGATATTTTGCAAGCAGAAATAGCAAAAATGATTGAACTTACTTCTTACCGAACTAAGAACAACAAAAAAAAATCATTTAGAATATATATTAGTATTGCCATCTCTTCAGCCTTAATCACTTTTTTGGTAGCTGTAGGAGATGATTTCCCTAACTTTAAAACTACTATAAAAATCCTAACACTTTTTTTTAGTGCCATGAGTACCATCTTTGCGGCTTGGGATGGATTTTATAGTTATAAAGAACTATGGGTTATTTATGGAGATACCCGAGATCGATTAAAAGAGCTAGAATTAAAAACAAAACTTGCTACCAAAGAAGAAAAAAACGATCCAGAATATATTTCTAAAATTCATACAGAATTTCAATCGATTGTTAACAAAGGCAAATACAAATGGAAAGAACTTCGTTTGGACGATAATGGAAATTAAATTTGGAATAAAAATTGCAGTTAACTCGTTGATTTTGTATCTTTGATATTATGGTTACTGAAAAAGCAAATAACAGAAAAGAAGACTTAAGTACTAAGTTTAGGAAAGCTGGTTCTACTGGAGAAAAACTACATGTAATGCCTCGTAGAGGACAATGGGTAGTTTTTAAAGAAAGAACCGAAAAAGTTATTTCGCAACACTCTACAAGAAGAAGTGCCATATTAAAAGGAAAGAAAATTATTCAATTACAACATGCAGAAGCATTAGTAATACACAAAATTGACGGGTCTGTAGATAAGGTTCAATTTGCTGGATAATATTTTATGGCTTTCGAAAACAACCTCTTCATTAATTGTCCTTTCGATAACGAATACAAACCAATACTTAAAGCAGTAGTATTTAGTGCAGTATATTTAGGCTTAAACCCTTTATTATCTGAAACTGTAAATTCTGCAGAGTCACGCGTTTCAGGAATTCAAAGCTTGATTCAACAAGCACAATACAGTATTCACGATTTATCTCGAATGGAATCTACTCAAAAAAATCAATTAGCGCGATTTAACATGCCCTTCGAATTAGGAATGGATATAGGCTGTAAGGTCTTTGGAGAAGAAAAAATGCGCTATAAATACTTATTAATTCTAGATAAAGAACGCTATCGTTATCAAAGAGCTATCTCAGATTTATCGGGGAATGATATTGAAATTCATAGAAACTCACCGGAAGCTGCTATTCGAAAACTTAGAAATTGGCTTCGTAAAATTAAAAACGAACAAATAGATAGTGCGAATAAAATTTGGCGTCTGTACAATGAATTCAATGGTGACTTCTATCAAATTGCTCATGAAAATGAACTTAATAAAGAAGATATTGAGGAGATGCCATGGGATGAATACTGCTATTATATAAACCAATGGATTATTGGTCGAAGAAACCTTAATTAATTTATTCGAAAAAAGTAAACTTTAGTATTTTTGTGTAAACTCAACACTAAATGAAGATACCACAAAATATAAAAGTTGCTGTAGATGCTGTTGTTTTTGGTTATGAACAAAAAGAACTCTCTGTATTATTAATTAAAAGAGGGGTTGAACCTTATAAAGGAACTTGGGCATTGCCTGGTGGATTAGTTTTAGAAAATGAATCACTAGAAGATGCGGTACAAAGAGAATTACAGGAAGAAACAGGAGTTACGATAGATTATTTAGAGCAGCTATACACTTTTGGAACTCCTGGGAGAGACCCAAGAAATCGTGTAGTCTCGGTTACTTATTTTGGATTGGTAAGTCCAAATCATTTTAAAATTAGTGCAGATACCGATGCCGATGATGTACAATGGTTTTCTATTGACCAACTTCCTGAATTAGCTTTTGATCATGATCTAATTTTAAATACTGCTTTAGAAAGGCTTAAGAGTAAAATCAACTACCAACCTATCGGTTTTGAACTGCTAAAAAAAGAATTTCCTTTTTCAGATTTAGAAAACTTATACCAAACGATTCTTAATAGAAAAATAGACCGAAGAAACTTTAGAAAAAAAATTCTAAGTTTTGGAATACTTACAGAAACAAATAAGATTCACCAACCTTCTAGTGGAAGACCTGCAAAACTTTTTAAGTTCAACGCTAAGAAATACAAAGAGCTTGAAAAAGAAGGATTTCACTTCGAAATAAAGTTTGCGTAAAAAAAACACAAAACTCTTTTGCTATCTATAAAACTTTTTTATTTTTGCGTTAAAATTACGCAATATGATTTTAAATTTAGATACAGAGTTTACTCCATACGGAACAGAGAATACGATAACCTATAAAGCTTTTACTTTTTCGGGAGGAGAACCGCATATTAAAATCATATCTGCATTAGAAAATATTGAAGAAGTAATCATTACTCATCGTATTCAATCATTTAATGATGTAGGAATACTATTGTTAGCAACCGATGCTTTAAGAAATATGGGAGTTCGAAAATTACATTTAGTACTTCCCTATTTTCCAGCTGCTCGCCAAGATAGATTAATGGTCACTGGAGAAGCTTTATCGGTAAAAGTATATGCTAATCTTATTAACAGTCAAAATTATGAGTCAGTTAGCATTTTTGATCCACATTCAGAAGTTACTCCTGCATTATTGAACAATTGTAAGGTAATTGATAATTACAAGTTCATTGAACATGTAACCCAACAGCTTTCTAAAGACCTTATATTAATCTCTCCTGACGGAGGTGCTTTAAAGAAAATATATAAAGTAGCTGCTCATTTGCAAGAATATCAAGTCGTAGAAGGCTCAAAAAGTAGAGATGTAAAAACGGGTGCGCTTACAGGGTTTAAAGTATATACAGATGATTTACAAGGCAAAGATTGCTTAATTGTAGATGATATATGTGATGGTGGAGGTACTTTTTTAGGACTCGCAATAGAATTAAAAGCAAAAAATGCAGGCAATTTATACCTAGCCGTGAGTCATGGTATTTTTAGTCGAGGATTTGAAGAGCTGGAAAAAGTTTTTACAAAAATATTTACAACAGATAGTTTTAAAACTATTGAACATAAAAGTTGCGTACAAATAAAATTGAAAGAAATATTAAAAGAATGACTATGAACAGAGCACAAAGAAAAACACAAGCAGAAGAAACAGTTTCAATTCTTGAAAAAGGCTGGTACTTATCAAAAGACCGTACCGAAGTTGATATAAAAAATGAAATTGAAAAAGCTGTAAAAAACACAAAGTATTTCAAATCGGAAGAACTAGAGAATTTGACACAAAAAATAAAAACTGACTCAAATTTTAATACAAATATCTCCATTACCAATGAAGATTCTATCAGCTGTATTATACGATTGAGTAAAATAGAAGGCAGAAAAATTATGTGTCTAAATTTCGCTTCTGCTAAAAATCCCGGAGGAGGTTTTTTAAATGGCTCTTTAGCACAAGAAGAAAGTCTAGCATCTTCTTCTGCATTATACGTAACACAGAATAGTGTTTTTGACTTTTATACGAAGCATAGAAATATGAAATCTGGTATTTATTCAGATGACATGATTTTGAGTCCAGATGTCCCAGTATTTAGAAGCGCTGATGGAAACCTTTTAGAAAATAGTGTTTTATGCAATTTCATCACATCTCCAGCAGTAAACCTTGGAGTAGTAAAATCTAGAGAAGCTGATTTAGTCTCACAAGTACCTCAAATTATGAGTAAGAGAATTGAAAAAATGCTTTCTATTTGTGTTGATAGAAACTATGATACACTTATACTTGGTGCATGGGGATGTGGAGTATTTCAAAACGATCCTAGCACCATTGCTCAACTATTTAATGAACAATTAAATACCAAATTTAAAGGAACTTTTAAAGATGTTGTCTTTGCTATTTACTCAAAGAAAACAATTTTTATAGATGCCTTTACCGATACTTTTGATAAAAATTAGATAAGAGATTAATGCTTGAAAGTAATAACTATGAAAAAAAATACAATCACATCCACATTTATTGGACTAGCTGTTGCTGATGCCCTAGGGGTTCCTGTAGAATTCATGAGCAGAGCAGCATTAAAAAATAATCCAGTAACAGATATGAGAGCCTTTGGAACACATCATCAACCCCAAGGTACTTGGTCTGATGATAGTTCCTTAACTTTTTGTTTAGCCGACAGCTTATGTAAGGACTATGATTTAGTGGATATCTCTCAAAAGTTTGTACAATGGATGAGAGGACAAATTTGGACTCCTCATGGATCTGTTTTTGATATTGGAATACAAACTAGAAGTGCTATCTATCAATTAATAGGTATACTTAACAAAAAAGAATACAAAGACCTAGAGCTTCTAAAATACTCTGGTGATGAATACACAAATGGTAATGGCTCTTTAATGAGAATAATTCCTTTGCTATTCTATATCAAAGACAAGGATATTATTGAACAATTTGATATTATATGGCATGTTTCCTCTTTGACTCATCCACATATTCGATCAGCCATTGCATGTTTGATTTATTTAAAACTTGCAGAATACATATTACAAGGTAGTTCTATTGAGGACTCTCATAAAAATATGGTTCAAGATGTTTTAGCATTCTTTGAAGAAAGGAAGATATCAGCATATGAACAAAAACATTTTAAAAAAGTTTTACAACTAGATTTAAAAAACTTAAAAGAAGAAGAAATTAGTTCAGGAGGTTATGTAATGTATACTTTAGAAGCCTCTTTATGGTGTTTATTAAATACTTCTAGTTATAGTGAAGCTGTTTTAAAAGCTGTTAATTTAGGTGATGACACAGATACAACAGCTACTGTAGTCGGTGCTATTGCAGGAATGCATTATGGATTAGACAATATTCCAAATGATTGGATTGATTGTTTAGCAAGGAAAAATGACATTTTTGAATTAAGCGAGCAATTTGCAAAAAAATATCGTTATGATAATTAAAGTACTACAAGGAGACATCACTAAAATTAAAGCAGACGCTATTGTGAATGCAGCAAACTCAAGTTTATTAGGAGGTAGTGGTGTTGATGGTGCTATACATAAAGCAGGTGGTTCTGCTATTTTAGAAGAATGCAGACATATTAGAAACAAACAAGGGAAATGTAAAACAGGAGCAGCAGTTATAACAACTGCTGGTAAACTACCTGCAAAACATGTAATTCATACAGTTGGTCCCGTATACAATGGTGGGAAAAACGCTGAAAAAGAAAAAGAATTATTAGCCAACTGTTATCAAAACAGTATGTTACTTGCTAAAGAAAATAATTTAAATTCTATTGCTTTTCCATGCATTAGCACTGGTATTTATCGTTTTCCTAAGCAAGTAGCTGCTGAAATAGTTATAAAAACTATTAAAAGTTTCCCTGTCGTTCAAGAAGTAAACTTTGTTTGCTTTGATGCGGAAAATTACAATATTTATAAAAAGTTATTAGATCATGAATAACATACAATATATAAAAGGAGATGCCACGCAACCCAAAGCAAACGGTAATAAAATTATCGTACATATTTGCAATGATATTGGCGGTTGGGGAAAAGGGTTTGTTATGGCACTTTCTAAACGATGGAAAGCTCCAGAACAAGAATATCGCAATTGGTATGCTTCTCAAGATGGTTTTGAGTTAGGAGCTATTCAATTTGTACGAGTTGAAAAAGAGCTATGGATTGCCAATGTAATTGGTCAACATAAAGTTAGGAAAGATGAACAAGGAAATCCTCCTATTCGATATAAAGCAATTCAAGAAGGATTACAGAAAGTTAGTCAGAAAGCAAAAGAATTAAATGCTTCGGTACATATGCCAAGAATTGGCTGTGGCTTAGCTGGTGGAACTTGGGATAAAATAGAACCCCTAATTACAAAAGAACTAATAACACATCAAATTCATACCACAGTGTATGATTTTGAATAAGAAATACAATTATGAATGAAAAAGAAACAAAAAGAATCAGTAAGTTTTTAAGCTTACTATTAAGACATCAACCTGATAGAATTGGTTTAACATTAGATAAAAACGGATGGGCTATTGTAGAGGAATTAATCTCTAAATCAAAAAAATCGGGAACTAGATTTTCTATGGAAGATTTAGAATTTGTTGTGAAAACCAATGACAAACAACGCTTTGCTTTCAACGAAGACAAAACTAAAATTAGAGCCAATCAAGGACACTCGCTTAAAAATGTAGAAGTACTTACAGAAATAAAAGAACCTCCTACTTTTTTATATCATGGTACTGTAGCTAAATTTATATCATCCATAAAAGAAAAAGGCTTACAAAAAATGAATAGACAACATGTTCATTTGAGTGTAGATAAAGAAACCGCTATAAAAGTGGCGAGTAGAAGAGGAAAACCAGTAATCTTAACAATTCGCACTGGAGAAATGTATAAAAACAAACATCCTTTTTATCAATCTGAAAATGGAGTATGGTTAACTGATCAAGTACCCACTAAATATATTGAGTTTTAAAAATTAACAAAGTCATGAAAAAGATAGATTTACATCCAGAGGTATTTTTAATTGAAGATTTCCTATCTCAAGAAGAGTGTAACAACTATTTACAGCACTATGAAAATAAGCATTTCGAAGAGGCTAAAATTTCTATTCATGGAGAACAAATCATGAATAAAGGTGTTAGAAATAATGATCGGTATATTTTCTTTGACAAGAATTTAGCCGAAAATATTTGGCTAAAAATAAAAGAATTTCTACCAGAAGAAGTTGGTTTTTATAAAGCTTTAGATTTAAACGAAATGTTTAGAGTTTATAAATATTCCAAAGGGCAACGCTTTAAAATGCATATTGATGGAAGTTACAAAAGGAATTTAAATGAAGAAAGCTTATTCTCTTTTCTTATTTATTTAAATGACGATTTTGACGGAGGAGAAACCGAGTTTAGAAAATTGTTTACAGTTACTCCACAAAAGGGTACTGCATTAGTTTTTAGACATCGACTAAAACATGAAGGAAAAGAAATTATATCTGGAGTAAAATATGTTTTACGCACCGATATAATGTATAAAAGAATTTAAACTATGAAAACATTTGTAATTGGAGATATACATGGAGGTCTAAAAGCACTTCCTCAAATTTTAAAAAAGGCCAACGTAACCACTGAAGATACTTTAATCTTTTTAGGAGATTATGTTGATGGTTGGAGCGAATCTGCTCAAGTAATTGAGTACCTCATCAATCTAAACAAAACACATCACTGTATTTTTATCAAAGGAAATCATGATATATGGTGCGAAGACTGGTTGAGAACTGGAAAAGGAGAAGTTGTTTGGGAAATTAATGGAGGTAACGAAACTAAAGATAGCTACATAGATTTTTCAGAAGAAGAAAAACAAGAGCATTTAGATTTTTTCAAAGAAATGAAACCTTACCATATCGATTCTGAAAATCGTTTATTTATCCATGCCGGATTTACTTCCATGCATGGTGTGGAAAAAGAAACTTTCAAATTGAATTATTATTTTGATAGAACTCTTTGGGAAATGGCGCTCACTATGGACAAAAGAATTGAAAAGAATTCAGAGTTATACCCTAATAGATTAAAACATTATCACGAAATTTATATTGGACATACTCCAACTACACGCTATAACAGTACGCAACCTATAAATGCAATAAATATTTGGAATTTAGATACTGGAGCTGCATTTACTGGAGCATTAACCATTATGGATATCGATACCAAAGAGTATTGGCAAAGTGAACCTTTGAAAGATTTATATCCTAAAGAAAAAGGAAGAAACTAAACGTCATTGCGAGGAAGGGTAAACGAACGACGCAATCTTTTTTTAAAAAATAACACTATGAAATACACTAACGAAAAAATAATAGAACGCTTTAATAATAATGAAACCCTAAAGTTCTTATTCTTTTGGGGACATCAACCAAATAAAGACGGAAGCATAGGAAAGAGTTGTTTTAGTCAATGGTGGGAAACTCCATTTGAAATTGATGGAATCACCTACCCTACTGCCGAACACTATATGATGGCAGGAAAAGCACGCTTATTTAAAGATGAAGAAATATTACAAAAAATTCTTAATGCAACGCATCCGAACGATGCTAAAAAATTAGGACGAAAGGTAAAGAACTTTACTCCTGAATTATGGAACGAACATAAGTTTGAAATTGTCTTAGAAGCGAACTATGCAAAATTCTCTCAAAATGAAGCTTTAAAAGAATATCTAGTAAATACAAAAGATCGAATTATTGTAGAAGCTAGTCCAGTTGATCCAATTTGGGGAATTGGTTTGGCAGCAGACAATCCAAATGCTACGAATCCAACAAAATGGAAAGGGCATAATCTCTTAGGTTATGTATTGATGGAAGTTAGAGATCGATTAAGCAATTAAGCTCAATTTTATATGCTTGATATCAATCATTACTCTAAACTAAACTTAAAATACAATCCTTTTTCATATTTAAATGATCAAGAACTACTAGCAGTAACAGAAGAGCGAATAAATCTTAAAGATTTAGCTTTCAAAATAACCGCTAGTAGTTCTTGCTTTGTTGAATTTTACGGTAAAAAAGGAAGAGGAAAATCAACACTCTTACAATCGCTTTATTCCAACCACTTACCCAATGCCACTTTTGTTCAATTAAAAAAGAAAAAGTCAGAATATGTACAAGTAGTGCCAGGTATTCTTATAGTAGATTCCTTTCAGCTGCTATCTATTCAAAACAAACTACAACTACTTAAAAATCAAAACAAACTAATTATTGGTTCTCACTACTCTCATAAAATTCCGTACTTTTCGAGAAGAAAATTATACGAAAAAGTAAATTTCAACAAACTAGAACTAGATATAAACTTTGTGAAAAAAATTGTACAGCAAAGAATTGAATTGGCATGTTTAGATTCTGATAAAGAATCTATACAAGTTAAAGACGAGTATCTTGAAAGATTACTAGTAGTCCATGGTAATAATTTAAGAGCAATTCAAACATGTTTATATGATTTTTTCTTAAATCCCAATAAAGAACTGTATGAGCTATACTAACTTTGTAGATATTAAAATTGTACTTGATGAAAACGAATTTCGAGTAAACCAACCTATTACAGGAGAAGTTTTTGTAAAAAACAACAGTCCTATTCACCTAGACCTTGAAACAATCCAAATTAAACTATCTATAAAACATCAAGGAAAAGGAGAAACGGATGAAATTACATTGGATTATTATTCCATAAACGACTATCAAAAAATTTCAAGAGGTCAAACCATTTCCTCTAAATTTTCATTCAATCCTGCTTTTAGTGTTTCTTTTATTGGTGAAAACATGACACAAACGATCTTGTTAACCACAAAAGTTGATATTAAAAAAGAAAGTGAAAAACTATTAAGAAAAGAAAAACTATCTGATTTTAAATTCGGAGGATATCTAAAAGGTCTTGTTTCGCCAGATTTCTACCATGAAACCCCAGTATTGGTTATCAAAGGAGATATTCCTTATAAATTTAAGAAAACTTCTGGTAGTATTAAGCCAGGTATTAACAAAGCAATATCTATTTTATTCTTTGGTTTTGTTATTGTAATTATTCTTAGCCTCTTTATAAACTCAATAATAGACAGATTGGAAGTATGGTATACATCTTTATCGGTATATATGATACTACTAGGATTTGTCTATTTTTATAAAATCCGCCCCTCTTTAGCCATAGGAGCAATCAATTATAAATTAACAACAATAGATGACAGCTTCTACCAAACGAGTTTAAGGTTAAAAAAAAGAACTAGAATGATACAACATATCAACTGCCAACTCATCGCAAAAGAGAAAGTAACCTATGATAATGGTAGCAGTCGCTCTACAGCTACAAAAATTTTTTATGAAGGACCAATAACCAAAGTTACTTCTACAAACCTACATTCCTTTAAATCAGAGTTCCCAACCAAATCACTTCCTATATCAATAAACAACAACGATTTTGAAATCTTATGGTACTTGAAATTGGAAGTTTTAACCAGAGCGAATAAACGCTTAAATGGAGAAGGTTTAATCGAATTAGATTTCCCAAAAGACTTCTAAAACATCTTTTAAAATGGAAATTCTTGCCAGTTAAATTTAATTTGCGTATTTTTGACGCAAATTAAATCAATACACTATGAATCCATTATTATATACAGACGGTTATAAAGTAGATCACAGAAGACAATATCCTAATCAAACTACCTTAGTATATTCAAACTGGACCCCAAGAAAAAGTAGAATCAATGGAATTGAAAAAGTAGTATTCTTCGGACTACAATACTTCATTAAAAAATATATTATTGAAGAATTTCAAACAAACTTCTTTAACAAACCTAAAGAAGAAATTTGCAAACAATACAGCAGACGAATCAATAATTATTTAGGAGCAAACCAAGTGGGTATTCAACATATTGAAGCTCTTCATGATTTAGGATACATTCCAATGGCCATTAAAGCTTTACCAGAAGGAGTTGAAGTACCAATTCGAGTACCAATGTTTACCATGTACAACACCTTACCAGAATTCTTTTGGTTAACTAATTATTTTGAAACTTTATTATCTACGACCGTTTGGTTACCATGCAACTCCGCTACCATTGCCAAACAATACAGAAAAATATTAGATCAATACGCAGAAGAAACCTCTTCTACTCCAGAGTTTGTAGACTGGCAAGGACATGACTTTTCTATGAGAGGAATGGCAGGCTTAGAAGCTGCTGAATTAAGTGCAGCAGGACATTTATTGAGTTTTACAGGAACAGACACCATCCCTGCAATTGACTTCTTAGAAAAATACTACAATGCCAATTCTGATCTTGAATTAGTTGGTGGATCAGTTGCCGCTACGGAACACTCTGTAATGTGTATGGGAACTAATAGTGGCGAACAAGAAACTTTTAAACGATTGATTACCAATGTTTATCCAAATGGAATTGTTTCTATTGTTTCTGATACTTGGGATTTATGGAAAGTACTAACTGAATACTTACCTAACTTAAAAGAGGAAGTATTAGCTCGTGACGGAAAAGTAGTGATTCGACCTGATAGTGGAGATCCAGTAGACATCATTTGTGGAAACCCTAATGCAAGTACTATTGTTGAACAAAAAGGAGTGATACAACTTCTTTGGGAAACTTTTGGAGGAACCACTAATGATAAAGGATATAAAGAATTAGATTCTCATATTGGTGCTATTTATGGAGATAGTATTACTATTGAAAGAGCTACACAAATTTGCGAACGCCTAAAACAAAACGGTTTCGCTTCTACCAATGTAGTCTTGGGAATAGGTTCTTTTACCTATCAATACAATACTCGTGATACGTTCGGTTTTGCCATGAAAGCTACTTATGGAGAAGTAGATGGTATTGGAAGAGAGATTTTTAAAGATCCTATTACCGATGATGGAACTAAAAAATCTGCTAAAGGGCTTCTAAAAATCATTCTTGAAAATGGAGAATATCAACTACAAGATCAAGTTAATTGGGAAGAAGAACAACAAGGGGAACTTCGAGAAGTTTTTCGCAATGGAGAATTACTAATTAATGAAAAACTAAGTGATATCCGTCAACGAGTAAAAAATACAATTATAGAACCTATTGCATTATAAAAGAAAAGGTTGGATTAAAAATCCAACCTTTTTTATTTCTTTATTATCTTCTTTTTTTCTTAAACCCTTTATTCTTTCTTCTCGATGGTTTCTCTTTATAGGTAACTGCATCGTTGAAAGTATTCTTTGTTTTTCCTGGCTTGTTCTTTCTCCAAGAATTATCTGGCGGTAATAGTTTTTGTAATAAATCACTACGTCCAACCTTTGTAAGGGTATCTTTAATCCACTTTCTATTTTCCTTTTTATACCAAAAGAAAAATTTATGTTGATCTAACTTCTCCTTTTTCGTTTTTGGAGTATTTACTTCTTTTAACGTATATGGATGATAACCACTATAGTAAATTACAGTAGCAACCGTCATTGGTGTAGGTGTAAAATCTTGTACCTGCTCTAATTGGAATCCCATATCCTTCGTTTCTGCAGCTAAGTTTGCCATATCTTCTGGCTCACATGCAGGATGACTAGAAATAAAGTATGGTATTAACTGAAGATTTAACTTCTTACGCTTATTAATCTTATCAAAACGCTCTTTAAACTTATGAAAATACGTAAACGATGGTTTACGCATTAATTTTAGCACAGGATCTGAGGTATGTTCTGGTGCTACCTTTAAACGACCAGAAACATGTTTTGTCATTACCTCTTCAGTATATGCATCTAATTCTTTAGGATCTGCATTTTTATTGAATTCTGGCACTAACATATCATGTCGAATTCCACTACCGATAAATGACTTTTTAATCTTCGGATGTTTATCAACTGCCTGATATAATTCTGTTAATGGCTTGTGCGAAGTATCTAAATTACTACATATCACAGGAGAAATACAAGAAGGAGCAACACACTTATCGCAAATAGACTGTATCTTTCCTTTCATTTGATACATATTTGCTGATGGTCCTCCAATATCAGATAGATACCCTTTAAAATCATCCATCTTTGTCAATTCATCCACCTCCTTTAAAACAGATTCCTGACTTCTACTAGCAATAAACTTTCCTTGATGTGCTGAAATCGTACAGAAACTACATCCTCCAAAACATCCTCGATGAATATTTACCGAGAACTTAATCATTTCATAAGCAGGAATAGCTCCTCTCTTATTATATTTAGGATGCGGCATTCTTGTGTAAGGTAAATCGAAAGAACCATCAATCTCCTTTTCCGTCATGGTTGGATAAGGTGGATTAATCATTAACTTTTTATCTCCTATAACTTGAAAAATTCTACGAGCATATAATTTATTAGACTCTTGTTCTATTACTTTAAAATTAGAAGCATAGGCTTTCTTATCTCTTAAACAAACTTCATGAGCAGAAATCTCAACATCTTGCCAATTTTTATTCTTTGGCACCCCTTCCCCTTCTTCTAATAAAACAGCCGTTTGTTTGATGGTCTTTAAACTAGAAAACGGAACACCTTTCTGTAAAAGCTCTACTACTTCTCGTAAGGGTTGTTCTCCCATTCCATATACCAACATATCAGCTCCTGAAGTTTCTAAAATAGAAGGCATCAATTTATTCGACCAATAATCGTAATGCGTTACACGACGTAACGAAGCCTCTATTCCTCCAATTAATACAGGAACATCTGGAAATTTTTCTTTTAAAATCTTGGTATATACTGTAGTGGCATAATCTGGTCTAAAACCTTTATCGCCATTGGGTGTATAAGCATCTTTATCTCTACGACGTTTACTTGCAGTATAATTACTTACCATAGAGTCCATACAACCAGCAGTTACTCCAAAAAATAAACGTGGTCTTCCTAACTTGGTAAAGTCTTGTAAATTATCATGTACACTAGGTTGTGGTACAATAGCTACACGTAATCCGTAACTCTCTAATATACGTCCAATTACTGCAGGACCAAATGATGGATGATCTACATATGCATCTCCACTAAATAGGATTACGTCTAATTCATCCCATCCTCTTAACTTCACCTCCTTATTTGTAGTAGGTAACCAATCTGAAAGTCGTCTAATTCTCATGCCGCTGCAAAGGTACGACCTTTTAATTTATTCATCACTTCTTAAAGTTTTGTTAAACACGTAACATTTAACGTAACAAATCTTCGTTCCTATATACAAATCAATCAAACTAAACATATTCAATGAAAAAAGTAATATTAGGAATCGCTTCATTAGCATTAATTACAAGCTGTTCATCTACTAAAAACCTACATAAAACCAGTTCTTTAATTGAAACTACCATTGATTTAAATAATGTGGTAGACGATAAGGTTGTTGTGGAAGTTAATCCGCAAAAAATAAAAACATCTACCATTACTTATCAAATTCCGGCAATTGTTCCTGGAACTTATAAGATGAGTAATTATGGGCAATTCGTTTCAAATTTTAAGGCTTTCGATTATAGCGGAAATGAATTAACAGTAAAGAAATTAGACACCAATTCTTGGCAGATAGAAAATGCCGCTCAAATGGACAAGCTAACCTATCAAGTAGATGATACTTTTGATTCAGATATAAAACATGGTATTTATGTTATGGCAGGTACCAATATTGAAGAGAACAAGAACTTTATTTTAAACCTACCAGGATTTATCGGGTATTTTAAAGGTAAAAAAGAATCACCATATACAATTAAAGTTCAACATCCAGAGAATTTAATTGAAACTACTTCTTTGATAAATAAAAATGCTAATCGCGTAAATAAAACAGAAGATATTTTCCATGCATCTCGTTATGATGAGATTTCTGATAGCCCAATTATGTATGCTCCTGCAAACACAATTAGCTTTAATGTAGATGGAATTGATGTTTCTTTAGTTATTTACTCTCCGAATGGTGTACATAAAGCAGAAGATTTTAGAGCTCCTTTGCAAAAAATGATGCAGGCACAGTCTAACTTTTTAAAAGGTTTTGATACAACAAAAGAGTACAATATTTTAGTATACCTTTTTGATGATAAAACCTATAAGTTTGACATCTATGGGGCTTTAGAACACAATACCTCAACTACAGTAGTATATCCAGAGTCTTTACCAAAAGAGCAATTAGTAGATAATATGATTAACCATGTAGTATCTCATGAGTTTTTCCATATTGTAACTCCACTTTCGGTACATTCAGAAGAGATTCATAATTTTGATTTTAACGAACCAAATATGTCTAAACATCTATGGATGTATGAAGGGATTACTGAATATTTCGCTCACTTATTTCAAGTAAATCAAGGGTTAATTTCTGAACAAGAATTCATTTCTAATATGAATACTAAAATTAACACCTCTAAACGTTTTAAAGATGACATGTCTTTTACTGAAATGAGTAAGAACATTTTAGATGAGAAATATGCACCAAACTATTCTAATGTATACATGAAAGGAGCTTTAATTGGAATGTGTATCGACATTATTTTAAGAGAAGAAACCAATGGAGCATATGGATTAAGAAACCTAATGAAAGATTTGTCGGATAAATACGGAAAAAACAAACCTTTTAAAGATGACGAAATTATTGATGAAATCATTAAAATGACTAATCCAAAAGTAGGTGCCTTTTTTGCAACACATGTTCAAGGAGCAACTCCTATCGACTATTCAACATACTTTGATAAAGTTGGTGTGCAAAAACAATCTAGTACAGAAAAATCAGCTTACTTTATCGATCAAAAAGGACAGCCTTTCATTTCTGTAAATAACGATAGAAAAATATTTTTTACAAAAAGAACAAATTCTGGTTTAACTAAACTTGGTATACAAGCAGGTGATATTTTAGAAGCTATCAATGGAGAAAAAGTTTCTTTAGAAAACATACGCCCTGCCATCGGAAAATCTATGCAATGGAAAGCAGGTGACAAAATTACGATGGAAGTTAGCAGAGATGGAAAACTTGTAAAGTTAGAAGGTGAGTATACACAACCCACTACTAAAAACACAAGCTTAACCATTAATAAAGATGCTAACCATACTCAAAACAAATTGAGAAACGCTTGGTTAAAAGGTTAATAAAGCGTTCTAATAAACCTTTAAAAGCTCTCTATTCAGAGAGCTTTTTTGTTGTTAAAATGATTTTTATATTTTTGATACTCAATCCAAAAACTTAAAAAGCGTGAAAAAAACTATCCTAACTTTAGTCTTATTATGTTCTATTAGCATCAGTTCTTTTGCTCAAATAAAGAGTGATAAAATCACTCCTCCTTCCGAAGGAAAATCTGTTATTTATTTTTTAAGAACCACTTCACTAGGAGCCTTAATGAATATGAGATATTTTAACAAAGATTCATATATAGGAAAATTCAAAGGAGTAAATTATTTAAGATATGAATGTGATCCTGGTAAAACTTATTTTTGGATAAAAGCAGAAAACATTGACGTACTAGAAGCTAATTTAGAGCCAAACAAAATTTATTTAGTCGAAACCAATGCAGCCATGGGAGCTTTTTCGGCAGCTGCTAAGTTTAAAATTGTGGATTTTGAAAACCCAAAACAGATTAAAAGAATTAATAAGCTATTAGCTAAAAAAGAGTCTAAAACATTTACTGAAGAAGAACTTAAAAAACATATGAAAAGAATGAGTAAAGCTTTTCAAAAAGGAATGAAAAGAGTTCGCTCTAAAATTAAAAAAGGAGATTTCAAAAAGCTTGCTGGAGATATGAATTATACAGAATAGAAAAAAAGAAGAGTATTTTACTCTTCTTTTTTATTTATAATTAAATGTGGTACTTTCTCTACATCCCAATCAATGACCAAACCTCCAGCTAAAGATTTTGCGATATCTTTACCATATAAGTATTCACACAAATACAACGCTGCTTCGAAAGATTTAGCTCCTCCTGCTGAGGTAATGTATTTTCCATCATGTACAAACAACACCTCTTTTCTAATATCTAAATCTGGAAACATGGTTCGCATCTTATCTATATCAGAAGGAAATGTTGTAGATACTTGATTATTCAAAACACCTGCCTTTGCCAAGACAAACGCTCCATCGCAATGCGAAGTAACAAATTGTGCTTCTTTATCTACTTTCTGAACAAACTCAATAAGTTTTTTATTCTCTAAATCTGTATCTAAATGATGTTCTGCAGATGGTACTACTAAAATATCAATCTTAGGCAACGAATCTTTTAAGTAATTAAAATCTGGTAGAATTCTCATTCCTTCAAAACTAGTAATTGCTTCATCCGTATCTGCAACCGTAAATACATTCATAGCTTTGATACCTTCTCTAAAAATAGTATGCTGAAAAATATCAAACGGAGCTGTTAACTCTGTATTATAAGTACCATCCATAATTAAAAAAGCTACATTATATCTATTGGCTTTCAACTCCGGAAAAACCTTTTTTGGAAGTTCCTTTCCTACTTTAGTTGTTGCTTTCTTTACACAAGAAGACAGACAAATTACTAAAAGAAATAACGTGATTTTTTTCATGATTGAATTTTAAAAAGTTTAAAAATACTCATTTTATTATAGTTCTGTATTTATTAAGATTCCCTCGTCTTCGTTTAACATATTATTAAGACATTCTCGCAATTGATTTGCTACTTTCGATAAATTTCACAATTAATTAACATAATGAACATAAAATTACCCATAAGAATTCTCTCTTTTCTTCTGGTATTTGCCATTTCACACACCGTAGATGCGCAAAGAAAAAAGAGAAAAAAAAAGAATCAAAAAACTGAAGTCAAAGCTCCTCAGTCAAAAACTAAGAAGCCTAAAAAAGGAGAAATTTTACCTTATGATAAAGTAGTAACTAAAAAACACACTACAGATGAAGGTTTGTTTAACGTTCATCAAAAAGATCAAAGCTATCTATTTGAAATTCCAAATTCACTGTTAGGCAAAGAAATGCTAATGGTAACCAGAATAGCTAAAACAGCAAATGGTATTGGTTTTGGTGGTGGAAAACAAAATACGCAAGTACTCCGTTGGGAGAAAAAGCACAAAAAAATTCTATTAAGAGTTGTTTCTCATGCTGTTGTAGCGGATAGTATTTTACCTGTTCATGAAGCAGTTACCAATTCTAACTTCGAACCTATTTTATTTTCTTTTCCTATCAAAGCATTTAGCAAAGATTCTACTGCAACTGTAATTGATGCTTCACCATTATTTACAAAAGATGTAAAAGCAATTGGATTTCCACAGTTTAGAAGAAAACGTTACAAGATTACCAAGTTAGATGCTGCTCGTTCATATATAGATAGAGTAAGTAGTTATCCGAAGAATATTGAGATCAGACATGTAAAAACATATGCTTCTAATCAACCTCCTTCAAATAAAAGTGTAGGTTCTATTTCATTAGAAATTAGTAATTCAATGATTTTACTTCCTGAAAAACCAATGAAACGTAGGTATTTTGATCAACGTGTAGGATGGTTTACGAGTTCTCAAACTGATTATGGCTTAGATGTTCAAAAAAGTAAAAAAATAACCTATTTAGATCGTTGGAGATTAGAGGTTAAAGAAGAAGATATTGAAAAGTTTAAACGCGGCGAATTGGTAGAACCTAAAAAGCCAATTGTTTATTATATAGACAGAGCTACTCCAAAAAAATGGAGAAAATATTTAAAGCAAGGAATTGAAGATTGGCAGATTGCGTTTGAAGCTGCTGGATTTAAAAATGCCATTATTGCAAAAGATCCTCCTACAAAAGAAGAAGATCCAGACTGGTCTCCAGAAGACGTTAGATACTCTGTTGTTAGATATTTAGCTTCTCCAATACCAAATGCAAACGGACCTCATGTTAGTGATCCAAGATCTGGAGAGATTCTAGAATCTGATATCAATTGGTATCATAATGTTATGACCTTACTTCATAATTGGTTTTTTATTCAAACAGCTGCCATCAATCCTGATGCTAGAAATAATGAATTTAAAGATGAGGTTATGGGACGCTTAATTCGTTTTGTTTCTGCTCATGAAGTTGGTCATACTATAGGATTACCTCATAACATGGGAAGTTCTGTTGCCTACCCAGTAGATTCATTACGTTCTGCTTCTTTTACTAAAAAGTTTGGTACGGCTCCATCAATTATGGATTATGCACGTTTCAATTACATTGCACAACCAGAAGATAAAGGAGTGGCTATGATGCCAGATATTGGTCCGTATGATAAATATGCCATCAATTGGGGGTATAGACCTATTTTAAATGTTGCTGCTGAAGATGAAAAATCAGTATTAAACAAATGGATTACAGAAAAAGCAGACAATCCTCTATATCGTTTTGGACATCAACAAGCACGTAATGTAATAGATCCAAGTTCTCAAACAGAAGATTTAGGTGATAATGCAATTAAAGCAAGTGAATACGGAATCAAAAACTTAAAACGTATTTTACCTCGTTTAGAAGAATGGACCACAGAAAAAGGTGAAAATTATGATGAGCTAAACACGATGTACGGACAACTTGTTGGACAATTTAATAGATACATGGGACATGTAAGCTCTAATATTGGTGGGGTATATGAAAACTATAAAACTGCTGATCAAGATGGAGCCGTTTATACCCATGTAACTAAAAACCATCAGAAAAATTCTCTACGCTTTATCAACGAACAATTATTTAAAACACCTAATTGGTTAATCGATAAAAACATTTATAGTAAAACAGAATTCTCTGGTTCAGGAGAAGATATTAGTCGTTTACAGGTAAGGACTTTGAATCGTATTTTAAAAACTGGTCGTATGACACGTATGATTGAAAATGAAACCTTAAACGGTAGCAAAGCATATTCACTAGTAGAGATGATGTCTGATTTACGCAAAGGTATTTGGGGAGAATTATATAATAATCGTTCAATAGATACCTATAGAAGAAACCTTCAAAGAGCTTATTTAGAACGTCTTGACTTTTTACTAAACAAAGCAAAAGATCAAAAAACTATTAACAATGGAGGTTATGTTAAGCAAACAGGGGTTATTATAAATCAATCGGATATTAAACCGGTAGTTAGAGGCGAATTAAATCGTTTAAAAAGAGATATTAAACGTAGTATTCCATCAGCAAGAAATACTATTAGCCGTTATCACTTACAAGATGCACTTGATAGAATTGACACTATTTTAAATCCAAAATAATATAAATATAAAAGAGACCTAATTTACTAGGTCTCTTTTTATATATTTACAACACTATTACAATTAACCTCATGAAATCACAACTAAAACTATTGTTATTATCGTTATTTATTATAGCGAGCTGTACCAAAAAGACTATTACTAAAAAAGAAGAAAAAGTAGACACTTTTGTTCAAGATAATTATTCTAAACAAGAGGTTACCATTGAAATGAGAGATGGTATCAAATTACACACAACTATTTATTCTCCTAAAGACACGAGTAAAACATATCCTATTTTACTACAACGTACACCTTACAGTTGTAGACCTTACGGAGAAGATAAATTCAGAAAAAAAATTGGTCCAAATCCAATTTTAATGAAAGAAGGAAACATCATCGTTTATCAAGATGTTCGAGGAAGATGGAAAAGTGAAGGTGTGTATGATAATATGCGTGCTTATATTCCTAATAAAACTGAGAAGCAAGCTGATGAAACTACAGACACTTACGATACAATCGATTGGCTTGTTAACAATGTAAAACATAATAACGGAAAAGTAGGTACTTGGGGAATCTCATACCCTGGACATTATGCTACCGTTTCTGCTATTGATGCGCATCCTGCTTTAAAAGCAGCTTCTCCACAAGCTTGTATTGGAGACTTCTTCTTTGATGATTTCCATCATAACGGAGCTTTTTTATTAAGCTATTTTAAAGTAATTCCTTTATTCGGAACCTATAAAGACCAACCAACAGATTCTGCTTGGTATTCTTTTCCAGATATGAAGACGCAAGATCAATATCAATTTTTCTTAGACAAAGGTCCGTTGAAAAATTTAAATTCATATTTCCAATACGATAAGTTAGATACTAAAACTGCTGATAACAAAAATCGTATTGATGACTTCTTTTGGAAAGAGATTGTAGAGCATCCAAACTATGATTCTATTTGGAAAAGCAAAGGTATTATTCAACATTTAAACAAAGTTCCTTCTACAGTTGCTACCATGGTTGTAGGTGGTTGGTTTGATGCTGAAGATCTTTACGGTCCATTAGAAACGTATAAGAATATTGAAAAAAATCAACCAAATAATTACAATACTTTAGTATTTGGACCTTGGGATCACGGTGGATGGTCAAGAAATAAAGTGCCTAATAAAGTAGGTAATTATTATTTTGGAGATTCTATTTCATTAAACTTTCAGAAAAACATAGAAACAAAATTCTTTAACCACTTTTTAAAAGGTGAAGGCTCTCCTAACTCCGGATTAGCAGAAGCACATGTTTTTGATACTGGTAAAAAAGAATGGAAAGATTATAGCGTTTGGCCTCCTGAAGGTATAGAGAAACAAGCTTTCTTTTTATCAGAAAATCAAGAATTAACCTCTTCAAAAAAATCTGATTCAAAAATAAATTTTGTGAGTGATATAAAACGTCCTGTTCCTTATTCAGAAGACATTAAGACTGTGTTTACTCCGAGAAAATATATGACCGATGACCAGCGTTTTGCCGCGCGTAGACCAGATGTATTGGTTTTTGAAACTGATGTGCTAACTGAAGATTTAACTTTAGCTGGTGATATATTAGCTAAGCTAAATGTTGCTACAACAGGAACTGCTGCTGATTGGATTGTTAAAGTTATTGATGTACACCCTCATGACTTAAAGAACGATAATAAAGAAATGCAAACGCACCTAAAATTAAGTAATTATCATATGATGATTAGAAGTGAGGTTATGCGTGGACGTTTCAGAAATAGTTTCTCTAATCCAGAACCATTTGTTCCTAACAAAAAAACAGCCGTTAACATTAAGTTACAAGATGTATTTCATACGTTGAAAAAAGGACATAAACTACAAATTCAAGTACAAAGTACTTGGTTTCCTTTGATAGATCTAAACCCTCAAACCTATGTAGACAATATCTACAAAGCAAATGAAGATGATTTTAAAACGCAAACACATTCTGTTTTTACAGATTCCAGTATAGAATTTACTGTATTAAAATAATCATTTGAGCTCGTGTTTATAACACGAGCTTTTTATTTAAAAATGAAATGCTCATATTTGTAACATAAACTATGAGCCATGAACTGTAAAAATTGTAATGAAGTACTTGAAGACGAAGCATTGTTTTGTGACCATTGTGGTGCAAAAGTTATCAAAAACAGAATAAGCCTACGTTTTTTATTAGGGGAATTGTTTGCTTCAATGGGATTTGAAAGCATTTATTTCCTTACTTTAAAAAAGATGTTTACAGCTCCTCATGAGGTTATTCAAGAATATTTAGGAGGGGTAAGAAAACGCTACATAAACCCTTTTGCCTATTTAGCGGTTGGAGCTGCAGTTTCGTTAATTGTTTTTAACTATTTCTCGGACGATTATTTAAGAATACAAGAATCTTTCAATAAGGAACAAATAGCAGAAGCAAAAGAATTAATAAGTAAAGATTTAACCACTATAAAAGGACTTACAGAAAAAGAGTTAGAAAAACTAAAAATAAAGCAAAGTACTGCCAAAATTCAAATAAGTTTTCTAGAGAAATGGTCTACATTTTTATTAAAATACTTCAATATTTCAACATTTCTCTTCCTTCCTTTTTATGCACTTATAAGTAAACTTACTTATAACAAACGTTTAAATTATGGGGAGCATATTGTAGCAAATGCCTATTTGCAAGGAACTACAATGTACACCATGGTTATCTGTTTTTTATTAAGCATTTTCGTGCATCCACAGATCTTTATGTTAAGTATGCTTATTGTTATTCTATATTACCTGTATGCATATGGTAAACTCTATAAACTTAATTTTACGCAATCTGTTGTCAAATTTTTGAAGTTCATACCTGTACTACTTTTAGTTATAGTTCCTTTAATGATTATTGGAATGATCGTAGCTGTTTTTGTTTTGGTAAAAAACAATCCAGAATTATTTCAACAAGCCTAAGAATCGTTTTATAGACCTCTATAAACTTTAACTAAAATAGTCTTCGTTTTTTACTTGTTTGAGATGTGCAAAAGAGATTAAAAAATTTGAACTTTTTTTTCTTTTTTGTTAAACTTGCTAAGAATGGTTTTGATAGTTTTTAAAAATTAGAAAAAGGTTAATTTTAATTCTTATTTTTAAAGCTAACAAACTACTAACCCTCATGAAAAAACTTCTTTTATCAACTATATGCTTGTTTCTAATAGCAAACATTGATGTTGTTGCTCAAAAAACTTCAAACACCATTTCAAAGGAATATTTTAGTGCAGTTAAGTGGAGAAATATTGGTCCTTTCAGAGGAGGGCGAAGTGCTACTGTAACTGGTGTTTCAGAAAAGGCAAACCTGTTTTATATGGGAACTACGGGCGGTGGAGTATGGAAAACTAATGATGCTGGTAATACTTGGGAGAATATTTCTGATGGCTTTTTTGGAGGTTCTGTAGGAGCTGTTGCTGTTTCAGAATCTGACAACAATGTGATCTATGTTGGTATGGGAGAAAAAACCGTTCGCGGTAATGTTTCTTCGGGTGATGGTATTTGGAAATCTGAAAATGCCGGTAAAACTTGGCGTCATGTTGGATTAAAAAATTCAAGACATATTCCAAGAGTTAGAATTCATCCTAAAAATCCAGATATTGTTTATGCGGGTGTTTTAGGTGATTTATACAAATCTACACAAGAACGTGGAGTTTATAAATCTACCGATGGAGGAGAAACTTGGCGAAAGGTATTGTTTTCAAATGCAGATGCTGGAGTAGTAGATTTAATCATAGATCCTAACAACCCTAGAATTTTATATGCTACTACCTGGAATGTTCGAAGAACTCCTTATAGTTTATCTTCGGGAGGCGAAGGTTCTGCGCTATGGAAAAGTACAGATGAAGGAGAAACGTGGACAAATATTTCTACGAACAAAGGATTGCCAAAAGGTATTTGGGGAATTTCTGGAGTGACTGTTTCTCCAGTAAATTCTGATATCGTATATGCCTTAATTGAAAATAAAAAAGGAGGGGTATATAAATCTTTAGATGCTGGTAAGACTTGGAAATTGATTAATTCTGAAAGAAAATTACGTCAACGTGCTTGGTATTATACCCGTTTATATGCCGACACTCAAGATGAAAATATTTTATATGTTTTAAATGTGCGTTACCATCGTTCTACCGACGGAGGAAAAACATATAAAACCTATAACGCCCCTCATGGAGATCATCATGATTTATGGATTGATCCTAATGATAATCAACGTATGATTATTGGAGACGATGGAGGCGCTCAAATTTCTTTTGATGCAGGTGAAAATTGGAGTACCTATTTAAATCAACCTACTTCTCAATTTTACAGAGTTACCACCGATAATCATTTTCCATATCGAATTTATGCAGCGCAACAAGACAATTCAACCATTAGAATTTCACACAGAACTTCTGGTCGCTTTATTACCGATTCTAATTGGGAATCTACAGCAGGAGGAGAAAGCGCTCATATTGCGGTAGACCCTTTAAACAATGATATTGTTTATGGAGGAAGTTATGGCGGTTTATTAACTCGAAAAAATCATAAAACCAACGAAACACGAGCTATTAATGTTTGGCCTGATGATCCTATGGGACATGGAGCAGAAGATTTCAAATACCGTTTTCAATGGAATTTCCCTATCTTCTTTTCACCAAATAATAAGAAACGATTATACGCAGCTTCTAATCATTTGCATGTTACAGAAAATGAAGGACAGTCATGGAAAGTCATAAGTCCAGATTTAACAAGAAATGATCCTAAAACCTTAGGTCCATCTGGAGGTCCGATTACAAAAGACAATACAGGAGTTGAATACTACGGTACTATTTTCGCAGCTACGGAATCTCAATTAGAACCAGGCTTAATTTGGACAGGTTCTGATGATGGCTTGATACATATTAGTAAGAACAATGGCGATACTTGGGAGAATGTTACTCCTAAAAAAATGCCAGAATGGATGATGATTAATTGTATTGAAGTTCATCCGTTTGATAAAGGAAGTGCTTATATTGTAGGAACCAAATATAAAACAGGAGAATACAAACCTTATATCTATAAAACAGAAAACTATGGTAAATCATGGAAGTTAATTACTAATGGAATTGCTTCTGAAGATTTTACGAGAGCACTGCGTGCAGACCCAAAACGTAAAGGGTTATTATATACAGGGACAGAAAGAGGAATGTATGTTTCTTTTGATGATGGAAATAACTGGCAATCATTTCAACAAAATTTACCCATTGTACCTATTACAGATTTAGCTATAAAAGACGATAACTTAATTGCTGCTACCCAAGGTCGTTCACTTTGGATTATCGATGACTTAACACCATTACATCAATTAAGTAACTCTTTAACAAAGGAAAACATTGTTCTTTACAAACCTAAAGATGCTTGCAATTTATCGGGAGGAAAGGGTAAAACATCCAAAAGATATGGAACCAATCATGCTGGTGGTGTAGCTGTAAACTATTTTATCAAAAATATAGCAGAAAATGACACCATCAATCTTTCAATTTTTGATGCTAACAAAAAATTCATCAAAAAGTACACTAACAAACCTGATAAAAAGAAGAAAAAAGAAGGAAAACTAAAAGTAACAGACGGAAACAATATTTTTTATTGGGATATGATGTATCCTGGAGCTGAAAAAGTAAAAGGAATGATTTTGTGGTGGGCTTCATTAAACGGTCCGATAGCTTTACCAGGAACTTATCATGTTGAATTAGATGTGAACGGTGTAAAAAAATCTCAAGAGTTTATTATTCTTAGAAATCCTATGTCTGAAGCTACTGAAGCAGATATGAAGGCTCAGTTCGATTTTATTAATGATATCAATTCTAAAATGACCGAGATTCATAGGGCTCTTAAAAATGTAAAGAAAGTACGAACTAAAGTTACTTCTTTAAAGAAATCTATCAAAGACAAAAAGAAGTATAAAGACTTAATAGACTTTGCTGATAAATTGGTAAAAAATATGACTACTATAGAAGAAACTTTATACCAAACAAAGAGTAAGAGTAATCAAGATCCTTTAAACTTTCCGATTCGATTGAATAATAAACTAGCACATTTAAATTCGCTAACTAGAATAGGAAACTATGCTCCTACTCAACAAGCTATTGATTTTAAAAATGAAATTACTCAATTAATAGATATTGAACTTACTAAACTTAACGCACTTTTTAATAACGAAGTTAAAGAGTTAAATAAGAAAGTAAAAAATAGTGATATTGATTTGATTCAATTAGATTAACAGGAGCTTTTATAAAAATCCTAAAAACTCTTTTCTAGAGACTTCACGAGCACCTAAGCTAGCTAGGTGCTCGTTGTATACTTGACAATCAATAAGTTTGTAATTGCAGTTTTGCGCTAAATGTATGAATGCTACTTTACTCATATTGCTAGCTCTACTAAACATACTTTCGCCACAAAAAACACCATTTCCTAAATCCACTCCATATAAACCACCTACCAATACATTTTCTTTTAAATGCTCATCAAATTGCCAAACTTCTATAGACTTAGCAAATCCAACCTCATGCAATTTTAAGTAGGCCTTTTCCATATCATCTGTAATCCACGTTCCATATTGATCATTCCTATCAATATGTTTGCAATTAAAAATAACTTCAGCAAATGCTTTGTTTTCCGTAATTGTAAAATTCTTCTTTCGAAGTACTTGCTTCATGGATTTTGATACCTTTATTTGATCTGGAAACAACACCATACGTTCCCAAGGAGCATACCATACAATAGGTTCTCCTTCATTAAACCAAGGAAAAACTCCACTTTTATATGCTAAAATTAAACGAGCTATAGATAAATCACCTCCCAAGGCTAAAACACCATCTTCGGTTGCCAATTCCAACGGAGGAAATACTAATTCTTTACTTAACCAAATCATCTATAAAACTACTAATCCTAATAAATATACTGCACTCCCTACAACCATTGCTATTAATGTATAAGGTAAAATTTCTTTTGCTTTTAATTTTGTTATTCCTAATAAAGGCAATGCCCAAAAAGGCTGTAACATATTTGTTATTTGATCTCCATATGCTAAAGCCATTATTGCTTTGGGCAACGGTACACCCAATTGCAAAGCACTTTCAACAACAATAGGCCCTTGTACTACCCATTGTCCTCCTCCACTTGGCACAAAAATGTTTACTAATCCTGCACTAAAAAAAGTAAATATTGGTAACGTAGTAGCTGTAGAAATTGACACAAAAAAGTTAGAAATCAAAGTAACCATTCCTGTACTTTTCATAATCCCCATAATACCAAAATACAGAGGAAACTGAATTAAAATTCCAGAAACATCACTTATAGATTCTCCTACTGCATTTGTAAATTTCTTAAAACTTCCATGCAGTATAATTCCTAATCCTAGCATAAAGAAATTAATAAGATTAGGTGTTATTTTTAATTCTTGAATATCTTCCCAATAGCGATAACCAAAAGCTATCAATATAATCATACCGAATAAAATTGCCAATACCTTTGAACTATCTAGCTTTTCGGCCTTGGTAACAGCTTCTTCTTCAGAATTCATTTTATATTCTGGTAAGTTTATTTCTGTAGGAGTTGCTTTCTTTCCTAAGAAATAGAAAGTAAAAGACACCGCAATAAGTACCAATAAAAAAATCAACAAATTCCACCAACTAAATACCGTTTCAGAATAGTCGATTACCTCTGGAATTTGTGCCAAGACTCCTTCCGAAGAAATAGATTGCATGATACTTTTAATATGACCGCTTTCGTTTATTTTAATAGGTGCCGATCCAGAGATTCCTCCATGCCAAACCATTAATCCTACATATCCAGCAGCTCCAATAATTGGGTAATTTAATTTTATCCCTTTCTTTTGTGCATGTTCTGCCACTTTTCTGGCCAACAAGGCTCCAAATATTAAACCTAATCCCCAATTAAAAAAAGCAACAATCATAGTTGTACAACTTACAATTGCCGCACTAGTTGCCGTATTAGTGCAGTACTTTGTTACTTTTAAAATTAAACTACTCACTGGTTTACTCAAAACCAACACATGCCCCAACACCAATATTAGCATCATTTGATAAGCAAAAACTAATAAACCATTAGACCAAATTCCATTTTCCCAAAACTTTAGAATATCTAATGTATAGTTAGGTATGGAAGTATCTATTGGTTTTGTAAATAATAATGCAAGTAATAGTGTAGTTAACGTTAGTAAGATAGCAATGGTAAAAGGTGATGGTAAGTATTTTTTGAATACATTTTCTATAACCTGAGTAATTTTCATTTATTTAAAATTTAAACAGCTACCTAATTTAGATTGTATAATGCTATATAAAAAACATTACTTTTTACACTTAATCTATCATTGAGGGCTTATAAAACTAAGTTTGATTTGCTAAAATAATCAAAACCTATTTAAGTTATTCGCTGATATTTTAAATCTGGCATCATCAATCAATTGATTTTACCTAGTTTTGCACCATGGTTAAAGAAATTCAGGTACGAGTAAATTTAGTTGAACAGAGAATTGAAGATATTTTAAAAAAGAAAGCTGCTAGAAGCTTAAAAATAGCCTCAAAAAACATTACTGCTGTTAAAGTGTTACGAAAATCAATTGATGCTCGTAAAAAAGAAACTATTTTTAATTATAAAATTGCCGTTTATATAAACGAACCTCTTCCTCAAACTCCTGATTATATTTTCGACTATAAAGATGTTTCGAATGCTAAAGAAGTACACATCATTGGTTTCGGACCAGCAGGAATGTATGCTGCATTGCGTTGTATCGAATTAGGTTATAAACCTATTGTTTTAGAACGAGGAAAAAATGTACAAGATAGACGTAGAGATTTACGAGCAATTAACCAATTTCATACCGTAAATGAAGATTCGAATTATTGCTTTGGAGAAGGTGGTGCAGGAACATATTCTGATGGAAAACTCTATACTAGAAGCTTAAAGCGTGGAGATGTTCGCAGAATCTTTGAAAACCTAGTTTATCATGGTGCAACTGAACAAATTTTAATTGATGCGCATCCTCATATTGGAACAAACAAACTTCCTAAGATTATTCAAAATATTAGAGAAACAATTTTAAAATATGGCGGTGAAGTTCATTTTGAAAAACGTGTTTCAGATTTTGTTGTTACCAATAACAAATTAAAAGCTATCATTTTAAAAGATGGTACCGAAATGGCTGTAAATGCAGTGATTTTGGCTACTGGACATTCTGCTAGAGACATTTTTGAATTATTAGATAGAAAAGACATTCTAATTAAAGCAAAATCATTTGCAATGGGAGTTCGTGTTGAACATCCTCAAGAATTAATAGATCAAATTCAATATAGTTGCCCAGGTGAGCGAGATGAATTATTACCAGCTGCGGCTTATAGCTTAGTACATCAGGTAAACAATCGTGGTGTCTATTCTTTTTGTATGTGTCCAGGAGGATTTATTGTTCCGGCTGCTACAGCAAATGATGAAGTAGTTGTGAATGGAATGTCACCATCTCGAAGAAACAATAAGTTTGCAAATTCTGGAATTGTAGTTGAAATTAATGTAGAAAAGGATTTACCAAAATATGAGCAATTTGGTGAGTTAAAAGCATTACAATTTCAGAAAGACTTAGAAAAACTTGCTTTTAATGCTGGTGGAAGAAGCCAAGTAGCTCCTGCCCAGCGTTTAACCGATTTTGTGGAAGGGCGTTTGTCTAACTCTTTAAATGACACCTCTTACCAACCTGGATTAAACTCCTCTCCTCTACACTCTTTACTTCCAAAAATTATAGGTGGAAGGTTACGAAAAGGGTTTGCTGCATTTGGAAAAAAAATGCATGGTTATTATACGAATGAGGCAAATATTGTTGGAGTTGAATCTCGAACGTCGTCTCCTGTGAGTATTCCCCGTAAAGAAGATTTAGAACATCCTCAAATAGAAGGACTATATCCTTGTGGTGAAGGTGGTGGCTATGCAGGTGGAATTATTTCTGCCGCTATGGATGGTGAGCGATGTGCAGAAGCAGTAATTGCAAAATATACTTCGTAATTTCTTGGGTTATACTCATGTTAAGTGGTATTTTTGCAGTCTCTAAAATTTGATGTCAAAATCATGACCAAGAAAAAAAAGAAAAAAGGAAACAAAAAACCACATGTAAAGCGTTTGCATAATTATTATCAGCGAACAGGGTTTTATATGTTTATATGGGAAAGTTTAAAAAAGGCTTTTTTACCCATAGTGATTGCTGTAGTAGGTCTGTTATTATTCAACAAATACGTTTATAATATTGGAGAAGGTTTAGAGGCTATGACACAAACTTTTTCTAGAACAGGAGTATTAATTACCTTCTTTATTTCAGAAACCATACTTGGATTAATTCCACCAGAGATTTTTATTGGTTGGTCTAAAAAAACAGCAGATCCTGTTTTAAACTTAGCCATCTTAGCTACCTTATCATATTTAGGAGGATTAACCGCTTACTTTTTAGGAAGAGCTTCACTTAAAATAGATTCAGTAAGAAATTATTTAGAAGTAAAAATGGCTAAAAATTTAAAAAACACCAGTAAATGGGGAGGTTTTTTAATTTTAGTTGGAGCTTTATTACCATTACCTTTTGCTATAAGCTGTTTAACAGCGGGGATGATTAAATATCCTTTTAAAAATGTTGTAATTGTTGGATTATTCCGTTTTGTGCGTTTTGCTTTATACGCATGGGCGATTTTTTCTGCACTTAATTAAAAAACACATATGGGACTTACAAACAACGATATATTTAAAAAACTTAGAGTAGCTCACAAATTAAGAGATACAGACATCATTGAAATTTGTGCTTTAGTTGACTTTAAAGTTTCTAAATCTGAAATAAATGCAATTTTTAGAAACGAAAACCACCCTAAGTATATGGTATGTGGTGATCAATTTCTACGTAATTTTTTAAATGGCTTAATTATTCATTTAAGAGGTCCGATGCCGGAGAAAAAATAAGAACAATATATACTTTAATAAATAAATCCGCATAAGTCTAACCTATGCGGATTATTTTTTCCCCTTAAATTCCTCTCCCATTGCTGGGCGATGATGACACAAACATACAACCTCTTTTTAGTTTACAAAATGGGATTTCCGCAATTTAAAATGTAGTTTTCCGCAAAAGGTCATATTTATCAGATTTTCAACCAAATAAAAGAGGGAGATTGTTTCTACAATCTCCCTTTATTAATTGATTTATTTTATTTGATTATTAATTTACGTTTTAGTCTTTTTCCATTGACTCTTAACTCGTACATGTATACTCCGGTTTGAAGTTTAGTTCCTCTAATTTCTCCATTCCACTGTATTTCATGTTTTGTATTTGCTTTTACTTTTCCTGAAACAAATGTATGTAACTTCTGTCCAAGTAAGTTATATAAGCTCAAGTTTACATGCGCCTCGTTCGAAATACTAAAACTAATTTTGGTATATCCATCTACAGGATTCGGTCTATTTTGAGATAGCGATAGACCATAATCTATACTAGATTCACTTTCTTTAGCTTTTAATCTAAAACTATAAGGAAGTTTCATATCACCTAATACTTGGTTCGCTTCAAACTGCTCAACATTACCTAACTCTGCAATTTCAATTCCGTTATATAATTTAAACCTAATATTTTCAACTGGTGTATTACCTCCTACTCCAATATAGTAGTGATATGCTCCATTAATAAATTCCGCTTTAGAAACTCCTCTTAACTCATTATTTACAAAAGCTAAAATGGTTTGTGCTTCATCAGAAGCAACATTTTCATCATCAATAACACCATTGATGTACATAAAATTAGCGTATTTATTAACGTCAATTGTTAAATCTAAATCTTTATATGAAGGAGTTTCTTCTAGCTCACTTGTAGTAATTGACTCATTTTTTATTGAGTTGTCTAAAACAAATGATCTTGCTCTTTCATTCTTAACAATTCCTGAATAGTTAATTACTCCTGGGGTTTGCGATTTAAAAATGTACCCTAATCCTGGAGTTAAATGTGTTAAACTACCACGCCATCCATTGGCTGTTGAATACTCAGCAAATAAACCTCTTCTTTCAATTCTATCTCCTTCACTTACTTTTGTTGAGGTAAATGATCGTAATGCATAACCTGTACGTTGTAAATCATTCGGATAAAAAGGAATAGCGTTCGTTATTTTTCCTCCTTTAATCGTAATATTGGTATTTATATCAACCGGAGTACCACTTACTTCTAAATATGTTATCTGATCATGTGAAGCAGCGCAATTAATTAGGTACGCTCTATTTATATCTATAGTCTTTAGTGTACCTGTAAATACTCCATTACCACCTAAAGACGCACTTTTTGTAGGGTCTAAAATATCCACTATTTGCGAATTTTCAGGTAATTTTTTAATGGCATTTAAAGATAATGTGCTTGTACTTGCATTATCTCTTAGGTTAAAACTTAACTCTTGATACCCTGCTACTATTGGAATTCTTTGAGTTACCTTAGTACCTACCGTAAATTTAATAGGGGCAAAACTAGTTCCTACATTTGAATTAATGCTTAAACTATAGTTTTCCTTAATTCCTTCATATTCGGTACAAGCTGAAGCATCCCAAACTCTAAAAGTTAAGGCGGAAGTTTCTCCAATATTACCCCATACAGTTAAATCTACCAATCCATTGGCATCCGCTTTTGCATATCCTCTTAATTCGTTTCCTACATAGGCTTTAACAACATCATTGACATCAAATGATTTTTGACTGTTTATCAGTATATTACCCTTCATATTCATATTGAAAGGATACTTTGTTGCGAAATCTTGAGAAACTACAGGTTCAGGACAGTTTACAGTTACTTCAACTCTAAAACTTTCTACTCCCAGTTTTTTACCAGTATCTTTATTACTTGTTTTAATATAAATATTTGCACTGTGAACACCAGGATTTAAGAAGCTTTTCACCTCAAATTCTAAGTTACTGTTGGTTTCAGTTGCTTTAATAATATTTACAGCATCTTTTGCTGGGTTAGCTCCTGATTTAACTTCAAACCATACAGGTAAATTTTCAAAAGTATAAGCTACATCTACACCTCCATCTTTATTTATCAAATCTACATAATTTATTAGTGTAGAGTTTCCTTGATTCTGTGTTATAGAGATATTGTTATGGCTCCATTTTAACTTACTTCTATCAATAATAAAACTCCAAGAAGTCTTGTCAACCTTGTTTCCTAACGGATCTTCTAACTTTTTATCTTTTACAAAAACTGTTAATCGCGCCCCTTCAACAAACTCTCTATCTTCAATTTTCATATTGAAATTGATAATGGTATTATTTTCAGACATAGTTGTTGTGAACTGTACATCTTCAACAGTTTTAGTTTGATCTAAAGGTGCAGCTTCTTCATTGGTAACAAAAGTGATACTAGTTGCTGTTGTTCCTGAAGCGTTACCTGTAAAATCCTGAATAGCTTCATCAGGCTGTCCATTGATTCCTTCCTTGGCTAAAGTATTGTTATTAAAAACAAAATAGGCTTCTAAAGTATCTTCATTACCCAATAATTGGCTTTTCATATTACTTACCAATTGTGCAGGTGTTCTTAAAGATCTCCATAAACGTATTTCATCTAAAGAACCAACAAAAGCATCATTATTTGCTACTGGAGCTATTACAAGAGGATCTTCATTTGTTTTTAATATTGTTGATATATTTCCAGAGCCAACAGGTTTTCCATTAAAATAAATGGTCACTTTTCCATTTACTTTATCAGCAATAACGGCTACATGTGTCCATGTAAATGGTTGCAGTCCTACAGACGATTTTATACCGTTTCCTAAATCTATTTTACCGTCCGATGCTAGTAAAACAGCATAATTATTTCCTTTTTGCAAGATCGGAACACTACCTGCAGTTGGGTATTTTGCTGGGTTTACCCACATTTCAATTGTTGCCTTTTCTTCTAAATTGAATTTACTATTATGCGGTATGGTAATCTTATCTTGAACATTATCCAACTTCACTGATGTTAGTGGCTTTGGTATACCTCCTAAAACACCTCGCATTGCCAACGAATTCAGGTTAACAGTAGCTGGATTAATTGGAGCAGAAAACTTAGCAGAAATGGTTCCTGAGGTGAAAATCCCTCCATTGTCTGGTGTTGTTAAGACCAATTGAGGAGCTTGTCTTGCTATTTTTCCTTTTACAAATGGAGTTGGGTTTTTACGGTTATTAGGATTATCAGATCCTCCATCTCCACAAACAGGTACAATTCTAAAATTGTATTCTCCATTGGTTAATCCAGAAACATCTGCACTATACTCTACAAAACCTGTTTTTTCATTTAAACTTGCTTTTAGCGCTTTTAAATCTAGTTTCTTTAAGACTTTTGGCATATTATTACCTTTGATAGTATATTCTAAATCAATTGAAAAATCATTGATAGGAAACTTATCATCTTTTTTAACTAAGCCTGGAACTTTAAATTTAAAATCTAGCTTTTTTTGATCAGAACCATTTACTACCCAATCGTTTTGAGGTGCATCTGCCGTAATAGTTTCAATACAAGCCCCTGTAAAATGAGCGGTTACTAGTATTTCTGAAAGCGGTTTAACACCTACTTCATTGTATTCATCTACACCATAAGAACGGTATCTATCTCCATCTTGTTCACATTCTGAATACATTTGAATTTTAATATTCTCATATGAAATGACAGAAGGAGCATCTGTTCCTCTAGCAATACGCAATTGTGCTTTGATTTCTTGTTTCACACCCGTTGGTGATTTTGGATCTAAGTCAAATACAAATTTTGAAGATGTTGTTGGTTCAAAAATTGGTGACTCATTTAAATTCACCACAGCACCTAGAGGATTCGAAGCTCCAGACATACCTACAATATAAGTTTTTCTTGTAGCGTCTTTTGCTATTTGTGTGTTACGAAGTGTTAAATTAAATAATACAGATTCATCACCAGTGCCATAACCTACTACTTTGTCTACAATTAACTCAACTCCTTCTCTAGGTACAGTTCCTGATTCGAATGGACACGAACTTCTACCTCCATTGGTTAAAAACATTGGTGTATCATATTGTTTGTCTCTTCTAATAGAAACATCAAATTGATCACCAGCATCATCATCTTTAAATGTAAAACTATCAACTCTATTGTTTCCTTTATCAGTAGAACTCACTTGACTATTAAAATTATGAATCCTACTCTGATTAGATAAACTTAATCCGACACCAAAAGCTGTAAAGTCTTTAGAAAAACTAACTCCTACATAAGGAGCTTCTGTAAACGAATTTCCAGAGTTTTTACTTTTCTCTCTTGATAAAGTATAACTAATCTCTGTTAACCCATCAAAGGTAATTCTTCTATCTAAAGTAGCTGGATTAATTCCAACTCCACTTTGCCCTTGATCATTATCATTTGTTAGTTTTTTTGTAGTGCTACTAAAATCAGGAGCCGTATTAAAAGCAGCTGCTTGTAATTTTTTATGATTATCATCTATAATCTTACTCCAAGTAGTAATCTGATGCAAATAATTAACAATATCTTTATCTTCTTTGTCTTTTGGATTTTTTGCCAATAGCTTATCCAATGTTCCTTTTAAATCTAAATGATCTCTATCATCTGGCGCTGTTTCAATATTGTTATTCTTATCTGATTTTGCAATTGCCAATCTGTATAAATTAGGAATCACGTTATCAACCAAACTTTGTTTGGTAAATACAAAAGGTGTTAACGACGTAGGTTTGGCTACTTTATCAGAATTTTTGACTACAGGAGTACAACCATTCATTTCAAGTACTTTTCCTGTTCCAAAAGAAATCACCTTAGACATTCCTATAAAAACATCTGCATCTTCACCAACAAAAGTAGGGTCCGACGGAGTAGAGATTGCTTTATCTAAAGTAATCGTTTCTAAACTACCACTATGTCTTACATAATCAAAGTTTACCCCAATTAAACCTTCTGTATCACTACTTGTTTGTAATACTGGATTTACAAAACCAGCCACTGTTCCAACTCCTAATGGAGCAGCAATAACTCCCGTTAGTACTTGTTTTTTTACTCGTAATTTCGCTCCTATAGAGTTATCTACTTCCAAACCTCCTCCATTTTCTGCTGAAGAAGAATAGGAATACGTTGCTCCTTTTGCTAAGGTTGCAAAACTGTTATCACCCGGAGGATCATGTAGTACAAAACCTACTTGAGGGTCTATCAATGTAAAATCTGAATTTCCTTGACGCGCTCCCGTAATGATTGCTTTTCTGCTAATTGAAACTGTTCTACCGTTATGTTTAGCTGATATTAAAAAATTTCTTGTATGATCTCCTAAGAAATTTGGTGATGAAACTTGAGTAAAAAACTCCACTACTCCTTGACTTAAACTATTCTCTGACAAATTACTATCAGATAAAATAGCATCACCTCCTAAAGTAACTTCTGCACCTTCAACCGGGCATTTCTTAGCTCCATAACGTTCAAAAACCTTAACGTCCATTTTAAAACCATCATGAGATTTAAAAGTATAGCTTCCATCACAAGTACTATTGATTTGATTCCCTACATAATCTCTCATATTATTTACATCTCTAACTCCAGTCATATCGAACTTAAACAATTTAATTTCTAGTTCAATATCATTTCTAAATTCAAAATCAAAAACTACATTTTTACGTCTTAAATCTATAATTGGGCTATTCAATACTCTATTAGTATCTGTATTGGTAATTTCAACACGATATTGTCCAGGTAATAAATCATTCACTGTAAAAACAGTTGCATCATTATTAAAGTTAGCGGCATTGATTGATTTTTCAAATTTAGGAAACTCAATATCTGTTCGTATAATTTTTCCTGTCCATGCTCCCACATTATTGTTACATGGAACCACTATATTTCCAATAAAACTTCGTCTCGTAGTATTTTCAAAATTTACATTTTGTAGGGGTTCTTCAACAACCAGGTCATAACTATTACCTTTAGGATCAAAATCTACATTAGTTGCCTTATACGAATACTCTACCTCTCTTATGTACTGTTTACGTATTGTATTATCGAAATTACAACCTTCATTAAGCTGTATGTAATTATTTTGCACTTTAGAGATATTAGCAATATTGATTGCTTTTCTACCATTTTTTTGATCAAAACTATAAGACAATGCTAATTTTGATATACTCTCAGCAATATATTTTCCTTCTCTTAGCTTTTTAACATCTTCATCTGTTAAAGCAGTACTTCTGTACTCTAATAAATCTACATGTGATTTAGCATAATTGATAAACTTATTATTTACATTTTCGGAACCAATTATTAACTTACTATCTATAGTTAAATCACTTATTGCTGTGCTCTTTTTCCTATTATTAACATAAAGAGTCATCGTTCCACTATCTTTATTGTAACTTATTCCAAAAAACACAAATTGAGTTTGTTCTGTAATTGATGTTGCTTCCGATAGTTTTTCTTGAGTTCCTAAAAATACTTTAAGCGTAGTATTGTTTATTAATTTTAAACTTAAATCTCCCCATTGTAAAATAGTTTGGGTTGTTGGAATAACATCTGTATTCTTCTTTTTAAGATAAGGCTTAACAAACCCAGACCACATAAAACTTTCGTTATTACTATCAACCGTTTGATTGGATTCTCCATATCCTGTTTTCCCATCAAAACCTAAGCTTCCTTCATTTAAACGTTCTTCATTAGTTAAAGTCAGTTTCTTATTAGGAGTGATAATATGTTTTCCAGGAGCTACTTTAATTGCATAAGTTCCTGTATTATCTGTAGTAACCTTGGTATCTTCTGCACTCTGAATTACTGAACCATCTACTGTTAAAGACGTTCCTTTTGTTACAGGGTACAATTCATTTCCTACTTTATAAGAAATAACACCTGTAATCGGTAAACTTGATACATCTGTAAAATTTACATTTTTTACTTCTGCTCCATTTAATCTCCTAGGTACTCCTGCTTGTTTCGTTTTTGGCAAAAACTCAAATCGAGGTTTCGAAGGTTCAATGGTATATTCAAACTTATTATCATTATTAGTTATTCCCTGAACTCCTGTACTTAAGGATGTAAATTCATAATTACCCGTTTCATTAGTATAAGTAGCATAACTTATTGTAGGCTGCTCATTTGCTGCTAAATGTTTTAAAACTCCCTTGCTTTCTCCAGTATATTGCCCTCTTCTACTAGAAGAAAAATTATAAGTCTTATGAGCATCATTAAAATCAAATCGGTAATAGGCAAATAAATTAGTTTCATTACCTCCTACAATATGCCTTGCATAATTTGCTATTTCTACTGGTGTTTTTGCTACATTCCAAAAACGCACCTCATCTAAATAATAACCCGTTTTGGTAGCTGCACTTAAGCAAAAAGCATTGGTTCCACTTAAATCAATGGTAAATAAATTAGATGTACTGGCGTTTGATAATAATTTTCCATCTTCGAACAACATTCCTCCTTTTTCTCCAAAAGTAAAGGCATAATGATGCCATTTCGTATCAGAGGTTCTTGTTCCTTTTATATATTCTTTACCAGCCTGCTTTACAACAATAGTATTCTTAGCCATTTCTAATTCGGCATTCCCTATCTTTAGAATTGTATTAGTTTCTGCACCTATCACCGGTGTTTTATACCAAAATTCAAAAGTGGCTCCCTTGGTCGCTTTTCTAAAGGCTTCTATATTTCTAATAAAAATAGGGGCTGCATCTTTTTCTATATGCAAAGCTCCTCCTGGGTTTACCATTGCTTTTGCTTCTATTTTTGCAAACTTCGTTGCTACACGTGAAGATGTTTCAATGATTCCGCTTACCTTACCATTGGGTAATACAAAACCATCATCTTTACCTACTAAGGCATCTCCTCCTTGTTTTTTTGCTTGAATCGTATACTCATATAATTCATTTGGTAAGACTTCTCTATCAATATATACTATTTCCTCTGAAGGTTGTTTGCTGCTTACATTGCGCTCTGTATGGATTACTGTACTGATTGTTCCTTCGCGAATATTTCTTCTTAGTACTTGATATTCATCCATATCTTTTGCATGTAACCAACTTACAACAACCCCATTCGCACCAGACAATAAGGTATGACTACTACCATCTCCATCACTTGCCTTCACTATAATTTTATCAAGACTTAAAATAGGATGTTTGAGTTTTGAGTTAACCGTTGCTATTCCAGTATTTTTATATGCACTTACAAAAGAGGCTTGTTTTACCAAATTATCATTTGGAAAATGTTCATATAATAAATTCTTCCAGGAAGTGGTTATCATCACTTTTCCTCCAAAAGCATCTTCATTAGAAACTATATCGTTTGTATACAATGTCTGTAATCCATTGTTTTTCAACTCCGACAACCTATTCTTACTCTCTTGATAAAAACTACGGTATTGCTCTAATTGAATTTGTTCTTTACTCTTTTTTGCTGACCAAGCCCTGTATTCCGCTAAAAACAAGTCTGTTTTTGCATCACTTATCAAATACAAATCTTCAATATCAAAATTAGAGTTTTGTATAAATAATTTTTCTTGACCATCTATGTACCCTCTCACTTCATTGGCATTTCCATCAAAGGTAATTGCAAAATGATGCCAGCTATTTTTAAACAACTGTTCGTTTAACAATAAACTGCTTTTTGTTTCTTTATCTCCTATTGATAAAGACACTTCATTTGAAGAAACATCTAAAGAAAATTTGGTGTTTCCACCTTCAAAGTTAGTCACACTCCAATTCACTGGAGCACTGCTTGTACTTCCTGCTGTATTGTGCTTAGCCCAAAACTCAACCGTTGCCTGTTGATTACTCCCTGCTTGCAATAACTTTTTTAAATTGGTTTGTGGCGTAAATATTCGTTCATATTTCCCATGACTTTGTACATGCAATACTGATAACTTATTCTGTGCTTGCAGCAGTACAAAAGGGCTCCATAAAGCTATCAGTGCTATCACTAATAACTTATACTTATGTGTAATTATATTCATTTGCTTGTTTTAAAATTAAAGTGAATTCTTAATTGATTGTAAATTGAAAACAAAACGATTATCGACTTTCCACTTATCTTTATTTGTATCATTTCTTCTTACATCATTTGAATCGTGCAAAATTGTATACGAATAACTATCATTATCTCGTTTTACTCCCCATTCGCTATCTCCTGTACTGAAATAGAAAGGGGTTAAGTATACTTTATTATTCACTCCGGCATAATTCAAATACCATACATATTTGTTTTTTTCTGATTCATGAGAATCCAATGAATAATCTTCAAAACTTATTGCCTTGCCTATATTATTTTTAAGGTATAATTTTTTGTTTTTGGCCAACACTATGAGTACACCTCCTTTACTTTTCAAAGTTGGATGAGGCACAAGCATTAGTGCATTTAAATACGCCGTTCTTATATTGAATTCACTGTTAGTTATCTCTTTTGGCACTAACAAATTATTTTCTGGATTATGGCTAGCCAAAAATGTTTTATTGAGTGAAGAATCGCTATTAACTAATCTGAATAAGGTAATATCATCCTGTGCTTTTACTACGATTCCAAGTAATAAAAGCAGTATTGTTATGCTTATTTTTTTCATATACTATTACTTTTTATTTGCAGCTGGTTTTGCTTGTAGTTTGTTGATTAATTGTTGTTGCTGTATAGTATACAGGGTTAATTCTTCCACCTTTTCGACCAACTTCAAGGTAAGCTCTTTTAAATCCATCCCTTCTTTCACCACTTCTCTCTCAGATTTCATGTTTGGTAAATGTTGGTGCTTTTTAATAAAAGATGCTACTTCTTCTAAAGGCATTAATTTATAGTCATTAGCAAATACATAATCTGGGAAAGATCCAACGCGCAAAGTCACTTTGTCTGCAATGATAGTTTTACTAGTGACTTGATTAGTAACATTAATGTCCTTCGCTGATACTTTATCGGAAGCTATGAGTTCATTAGCAGAAATACTACTTTCTATTACTGCTTTCTTTCCTTTTAATAAAGCTGCTTGCACATCCACGAGGTTTTCATCAGCTTTTAATATTACCTTATCTCTATTTACTCCTACATCGGTTAGAACAACTAAACTGTTAAAAACTCGAGTGTTCTTTTCATCAATAATCAATTTTCTATTGATTCTACCATCTAAAGAGCGTTTTGTAACTCTAAAGTTATTTTCAAATAAGTCTCCATTGGAATTATGATGCGGTAAACTAAATGCAAATGAATCATGAGATTGTCCACTAATACCACTTTGAGTTATTGATAATGAACCTCCTTCTCCTTGATGAAGTTGAATCCCGTAGGCTCCAGAAGAAATTGAACTATTATGGTGTATTCCAAACCGATCTATTACTTTAGCACTAAAATCAAATCTTTTAGAATTTGCTTTGATTTCCTCTGGATTAACTTCAAATAATTTTTTCCGTTCTTTACCATAACTCACCCAAAATTGGTCGATTTTGATATCGTTATTATTGTTATCTACATTAATTTCCCAATCACCACTTACTGAATGATCTTGAGCATAAGTGTTACCCAAACTTGCTAAAAGAAACATTCCTGTTATCGTTATTATCTTTTTCATTTCGTATTACTTTTGTTTGTTGCAATTTTTGTTTGTAAATCATCTATTAACTTTTGTTGTTCTATAGTATACAGGGTTAACTCTTCTACCTTTTCGACTAATTTTAACGTAAGTTCTTTTAAATCCATCCCCTCTTTTACCACTTCTTTTTCAGATTTCATATTTGGTAAATGCTGGTGTTTTTTAATAAAAGATGCTACTTCTTGTAAAGGCATTAAGTCATAATTATTGGCAAATACATAATCTGGGAAAGACCCTACTCTTAAGGTAACTTTATTTGCTATTATATCTCCTGTTGTTACCGAATATGATGAAAAAGGCAACTGAGATTCAACTTTATTTTTATCTACCACTAATAATTTCTTTACTCCTTCTTTAGCTGAAAACCCTTTAGAGAAATTTGTTGTTCCAGTCAAATTTGTGGTTCCACTCAAGTTTGTTGTTCCACTCAAGTTTGTTGCTCCTTTAAAAGATACAAGATCTGAAAAATTAGCTCCTTTAAAAGTTACAGTTCCATCATCAAAATTCGCATTACCCGTAAAATTTGCATTACCGTTAAAATTAGCTTCATCTTTAAAATTAGCTTTACCACTAAAGCTAGAAGCTGAAACAACTGTTAATCCACCTTCTATACTTAAACTGCTATAAAATTTCGCATTGTTTTTAACTTCTAAACCATTCGCGATTTTCATATTATTACGAAACCATGTAAATTCAGGTAAAAATGCAACATATTGTTTATTACCAATAACAAAACCATGACCTTCTACACGATCAATAAAACCTCCATTAGTATCTGCTTTATAGACTATTGCATTTCCATTCGAAATAACTTTTTCTCTAAAAAAATTGAGAATTGGTTCCTTAAAATCTTGTGCATTTAATTTAAAGTTACTCATGGACATTAGTAATAGCCCTATAAATATTATTTTTTTCATTGTTATATATTTTTAAATTATTGTTTATGTATTTGTTACTATATTTTATTTGTTTATTAGACTAAAAAGTTTCTTACTTTTAAATATTTTATATGCCTATTTAGTTTATTTAGCTATGGGTCAAAAAAGGAAGATCTACTTATTTTACTTTTTAATTTTTTAATAAAAACATAGTACAGAGATCTATTCATCATACTTGTTGGAATTAAATTTAATTGACTATTTTTTTCTTAATGTTTTAAGCTATTTTATCAACTTAATTGGTAGCTTAGAATCCAATTCTATTGATCTAAACCGTATTTATTTTTTACTATGAGAAGTCAATCATCCGTTTCAATAAAAAACAAGGTTCCCTTAGACTTTTTACTTTTCATAAAAGCCTATTGCAACTTCCGTTTTTATCGATTGAACAACATCGATTTTCAATGGAACACTATCTCAAGAAAAAATGAATTTTAAATCAAATGACTATTTGACTTTTGATATTTATGTTTGAAAAATAACTGCGTGAATTTTACTTCGTGCTACAATATTTGTCACTTGTAATTGTATGCAAATTGTATTTGTTAGAAACCAAATTCGTTGGAATAAATTGTATGTAAGATAAATCATATTCGAGGGTTTGTATGATGTTAAAACACCAAAAACAGAATCTACCCCCCTGACAAATAAACGAATAAAGTCCTACTATCTGAATATGAGACCTTGTATATAAATACCTTTTAATAAAAAAGTCTTCATTCCTTTTATTGGACTTATTTTAAAAAAACATACTTGCCAGTTATAAGGCTTTTTATTAAAAACGAAAGAATCTACTAAATACTTTCTAAGGTTACTCAGCACTTTATTTAAAATAAGTTTGATATACATTACTTTCAAATTATTTAGATATCTTGAAAAATAATTATCTCTTTTATCTGTAAAGAAACTCATTAAGTTCAACCCTAAATATTATTTTTTTAAAGAGTCTCATAACATAACTTTAAAAACCACAAAAAGCCAGATACGTATATAAATTAACGCATCTGGCTTTTAAATTTTGTAATTTCTTAATTACGTTGTCAACTTTTTTATTTAGTTATGCCCCATAATTGTTTTTTTCATCATGAAATATTTTCATGTACTCACTCGGATTCATCTTTTCGTGCTTTTTAAATGCTTTATAAAAAGTAGATTTTGAGCTAAATCCTGATTCTTTAGCAACTCCTAATATAGAATAGTTTTTATAGTCTTTTTTATCTAAATTCTTTTTAAACTCCTCTATTCTTAATCTATTTATAAAATCATTAAAATTTCCTTCTGTAAATGTATTGATCAGTTTAGATATATATTTCGTATGCATTTCCGTAATACCCGAAATATGTGAAATTGTTACTTTAGAATTTTTATAAATCCCTCTAAATAGTATTAGTTCCGACAATTTATCAAAATCTTTCTTTTCCTTAAGGTTATATATGATACTCTTTACTTTCTTTGAATTTAAAACTATGCTTCTCTTTTTAACCTCTTTTATTTTAAAGCTTACTTTTTGTTTTATTAGATATCTAAAAAAAAGTAAACTAAAAACACCGATTAAACCGTCCAGATAAGTAACCTCTTTGATTAAATTAGGAAAAAAATAAAATGCTATCATATACAATGAATGGGAAATATAATAAGCAAAACAGACAAACATCAAAGTAAATAAAAAGTAAATGAAAAATTTATTTTGAATAAAAAATCGTTTTGACTTATCTCGTACAAAAGTCTTTAGTTCAAAATAAAAATATAGTAACATGATAAGCTTATAAACGTAATCAAATGCTAAAAAATATGGCGGATAGTATTGATTATATAAAACATTTATTCCTACTATATGTGTAATTATTATGGGATAAATATATCTTGATTTAATTCGTAAAGTTTCAATTAAAAAAGAATAAAAAATTGTTTCAGATATTGAGAAGTAATAATACTTTGTTGGAATAATATAGCTCCCAAACTTGATTTCATATAATCTTTCAATAGATTCAAACATTAGATTTATGAATAGTATTTTCAATAAAAATTTACTTTTTATTGATGTAAATCTAATTCTATCATTAAAAATGATAGCACAAATAATTATTAAAAAAAATAAATGAAACAACTCAATAATGACAGTTGAATTTAATTCTAGTATCATAGATTCGGGGGGTTAAAAGACTGATTAGCATCAGTCTTTATTTTATAAATTCCTTACATAAATTGTTAAAAATTTGACTTTCATCAAACCTAACAATAATTAAAGTAACAAGTTAAGTTTAAAAAACCCTATGAAAAACTCATAGGATTTCTATTGTATTTATTATCTCGGCAAAGCCTACATATTTATCAGATTTTCAACTAAATAAAAGAGGGAGATTGTTTCTACAACCTCCCTTTATTAATTGATTTATCTCATTTTACTTGATTATTAATTTACGTTTTAGTCTTTTTCCATTGGCTCTTAATTCGTACATGTATACTCCGGTTTGAAGTTTAGTTCCCCTAATTTCTCCATTCCATTGTATTTCATGTTTTGTATTTGGCTGTACTTTTCTTGAAATAAATGTGTGTAACTTCTGTCCAAGTAAGTTATATAAGCTCAAGTTTACATGCGCCTCGTTCGAAATACTAAAACTGATTTTGGTATATCCATCTACAGGATTTGGTCTATTTTGGGATAGTGACAAACCATAATCTATACTAGATTCAATTTCTTTAGCTTTTAACCTAAAAATGTATGGAGTATTCATATCTCCTAATACTTGGTTCGATTCAAACTTCTCAGCATTACCTAGCTCAGTAATATCAATTCCGTTATATAGTTTAAACTTAACCTTTTCAATATCATGATTATTCCCAATACCAATATAATAATGATATGCTCCGTTAATATATTCTGCTTTAGAAACCCCTCTTAACTCATTATTTACAAAAGCTAAAATGGTTTGTGCTTCATCAGAAGCATCATTTTCATCATCAATAACACCATTGATGTACATAAAATTAGCGTATTTATTAACGTCAATTGTTAAATCTAAATCTTTATATGAAGGAGTTTCTTCTAGCTCACTTGTAGTAATTGACTCATTTTTTATTGAGTTGTCTAAAACAAATGATCTTGCTGCTTCATTCTTAACAATTCCTGAATAGTTAATTGCTCCTGGGTTTTGCGATTTAAAAATATACCCTAATCCCGGAGTTAAATGAGTTAAACTACCTCTCCAACCATTGGCTGCTGAATACTCAGCAAATAAACCTCTTCTTTCAATCCTATCTCCTTCACTCACTTTAGTTGAGGTAAATGATCGCAATGCATAACCTGTGCGCTGCAAATCATTTGGATAAAATGGAAGTGCGTTTCTAACGTTACTTCCATTTATAGTAAGGTTTTTATCTAAACTTACAGGAACACCAGTTATTTCAATATACTTTACATCTTCATGAGAAGCCGCTACATTAACTAAATATGCTTTTGTAATATCTAATTCTGTTAAACCTCCTGTAAAAATATTGTTTGAACCAAGTACCGCTATTCTGTTATCAGATAAATCAAGAATCTGTGAATTAATCGGTAACCCTTTGATTGCTGTCAATGATAATTTATTTGATGCTTCGCTATCTTTTAAATTAAAACTTAATTCTTGATATCCCGTTACAACTGGTATTCTTCTTCTAACTTTTTCTCCTACCGTAAACTTAACTGGTGCAGCATTCGAACCTATTCTAGCATCTGAATTAAAACTGTAGTTTTCAATAATTCCTTCATACTCGGTACATTCTGAAGCATCCCATATTTTAAAGTTTAAGGCTGTAGTTTCTCCAATATTTCCAAATACAGTTAAATCTACCAAACCGTTAGCTCCAACTTTTGCATATCCTCTTATTTCATTTCCTACATAAGCTTTTACGATATCATTAATGTCTGCAGAGGTTTGAGAATTAATAACTAGATTACCTTTCATGTTCATTGAAAATGGATACTTGTTTTCAAATCCAGTTTCAACAGGTGGCTCCGGACACTGAACAGTTACCTCAACTCTAAAACTCTCTACTCCTAATTTTAAACCAGTTTCTTTGTTACTCGTTTTTATATAAATCGTAGCGGTATGAACACCAGGATTTAGATAATTTTTTACTTCAAATTCTAAATCTCTATTAGTTTCTGTAGCTCGAATAACATTCAATGCATCTTTGTCTGGATTTGCACCTTTGTTCACACTAAACCAAACTGGTAAGTTTTCAAAAGTATATGCCACATCTACTCCTCCATCTTCGTTAATCAAATCAATATAATCGATCAATGTTGCTTCTCCCTGATTTTGTGTTATCGAGATGTTGTTATGACTCCACTTTAACTTACTTCTATTTACAATAAAACTCCAAGATGTTTTATCTATCTTATTTCCTAAAGGGTCTTCTAACTTTTTATCTTTTACAAAAACAGTTAATCTTGCTCCTTCTACGAATTCTAAGTCTGAAATTTTCATATTGAAATTAATAATGGTATTATTTTCAGACATGGTTGTTGTAAATTGAATGTCCTCCACAGTTTTTGTTTCATCTAATGGAGCTGCCTCTTCATTTGTTATAAAATCAATACCTGATGCGGTTGTACCTTGCGCATTTCCGGTAAAATCTTGAATTGCTTCATCCGGATTTCCATTTATCCCTTGCTTTGCCAATGTATTATTATTGAAAACAAAATATGCTTCTAAAGCATTTTCATTTCCTAGTAATTGGTTTTTGAAATTACTTGCAATTTCTAATGGAGATCTTGCAGATTGCCACAATCTCATTTCATCTATAGAACCTACAAAAGAATCTGTTGCTCCCATTGGAGATATTATGAAATCCTCTGTATTTGCTTCATTACTTATAGTAGAAATATTTCCTGAACCAACTTCTCCTCCGTTAAAATAAATAAGAGCATTCCCATTTGTTTTATCTAATACAACCGCTACATGAGTCCAAGTAAATGGTTGTAATCCTCTTGTTGATTTTATTCCATCATTTGTAATAATCTTACCATCTGGCATTAATGAAACGTGGTAATTTGATCCTTTTTGAACAATTGGTACGTTGCTTCCTGCTGGATACTTTGATGGATTCACCCACATTTCAATAGTTAACTTATCTTCTAAGCTAAACTTATCATTATGAGGAACAGTAATAACATCAGATACATTGTCTAATTTCACCGACGTTAATGGCTTTGGTACTCCTCCTAAGATTCCACGCATTGCCAATGAATTTAAATTTACCGTTGCTGGATTAATTGGAGCTGAGAATTTAGCTGAAATAGTTCCTGTGGTAAAAATTCCTCCATTATCTGGTGTTGTTAAAACCAATTGAGGTGCTTGTCTTGCTATTTTCCCTGTTACAAATGGAGTTGGATTTTTCCTATTATTTGGATTATCTGAACCACCATCTCCACATACGGGTACAATTCTAAAGTTATACGTTCCATCTGTTAAACCAGAAACATCTGCGCTGTACTCTACTTGATCTGTCTTTGAGTTTAAATGTCTCTTTAATGTTTGTAAATCTAGCTTTCTTAATATTTTAGGCGAGTTATTCCCTTCAATTGTATATTCTAAATCTACAGAGAAATCAGTATCATCTGACATATCTTTTAACTCAGGAATTCTAAAGTTAAAGTCGAGTTTCTTTTTATCAGAACCATTTACCACCCAATCATTTTGTGGTGCATCTGAGGTGATTTCTTCAATACAAGCTCCTGTAAAATGGGCAGTTACTAATATTTCAGCATACGGTTTTATACCTACTTCATTATACTCATCTACACCATAAGAACGGTACCTATCTCCTGTTTGTTCGCATTCAGAATACATTTGAATTTTTATATTCTCATATGAAATTTCTGAAGGAGCATCTGTTCCTCTAGAGATGCGTAATTGCGCCTTGATTTCTTTTCTTACCCCAGTAGGAGAACTTGAATCTAAATCAAATACAAATTTTGACGATGTTGTTGGTTCAAAAATTGGTGATTCATTCAAATTAACTACTGCTCCTAAAGGATTCGAAGCACCTGACATACCTACAATATAGGTTTTTCTAGTAGCGTCTTTTGCTATTTGGGTATTACGAAGCGTTAAATTGTATAATATAGATTCATCTCCTGTACCATAACCAACTACCTTATCTACAATTAATTCTACTCCTTCTCTAGGAACAGTTCCAGATTCGAAAGGACAAGAACTTCTTCCAGCATTCGTTAAGAACATTGGCGTATCATATTCTGGATCTCTCTTTATCAACACATCAAAGTGATCTCCTGCGTCGTCATCATTCAATGTGAAACTATCTACTCTATTGTTTCCATTCTCATCAGTATCTGTTCTACTGTTAAAGTTATGTACTTTGGTTTCGTTGTTTAGCGTAAGTCCAACTCCAAAGACTGTAAAGTCTGTTGAAAAACTAACACCTACATAAGGTCCTCCACTAAATGAATTTCCAGTACTTTTCGTTTTTCCTCTAGATAATGTATAACTAATCTCTGTTAAGGCATCAAATGTAATTCGCTTATCTAATACGGAAGCATTTAACCCTGCACCACTCTGACCAACATCATTATCATTGGTTAGTTTTTTAGTGGTTGAACTAAAGTCAGGAGCACTATCGAAATAAGCTTTTGTACGCTTATCATGATTCTTTTTTATAATTGCTTTCCACCTAGAGATTTGATGTAAATAATTCTTAATGTCTTTATCTTCTCTATCATTTGGTGTACTTGCCAAAAGTTTTTCTAAAGTACCTTCTAAGTCTAAATAATCTCTATCATCTGGCGCTGTTTCAATATTGTTATTTTTATCATATTTAGCTATTGCCAACTGATATAAATTAGGAATTACAATATCATTTAAACTCTGTTTTGTATAAATAAAAGGAGTAACCGTAGATGGCTTTGCAACTTTGTCTGAATTTTGAACTACAGGTGAACAACCATTCAATTTTAATACTTGCCCTGTTCCAAACGTAATTACTTTTGATGTTCCTATAAATACATCTGCGTCTTCGCCTACATAAGTAGGATCTGAAGGTGTAGAAACTGATTGTTCTAAAGTAACCGTTTCTGAATTACCACTATGTCTTACATAGTCAAATTTTCCTCCAATTAAACCTTTGGTATCACTACTTGTTTGTAATACTGGATTCACAAAACCTGCCACTGTTCCAACTCCTAATGGTGCCGCAACAACTCCAGTTAGAATTTGTTTTTTAACTTTTAACTTCGCTCCTATTGAATTATCTACTTCTAAACCTATACCATTTTCTGCTGAAAAAGAATAAGAGTAGGTAGCTCCTTTTGCTAAGGTTGCAGAACTATTATCTCCAGGAGGGTCATGTAGCACAAAACCTACTTGAGGATCTATCAATGTAAAGTCTGAATTTCCTTGACGAGCACCTAAAATAATTGCTTTTTTAGTTATGGAAGCTGTTCTACCGTTGTGTTCAGCAGAGATTAAAAAACTTCTTGTATGGTCTCCTAAGAAATTAGGAGATGAAACCTGTGTAAAAAATTCCAATATTCCTTGACTTAAACTATTTCCTGATAAATTACTATCTGATAAAATAGCATCACCTCCTAAAGTAATTTCAGCACCTTCTACCGGACATTTATTAGCTCCATATCTTTCAAAAACCTTCACATCCATTTTAAATCCATCATGAGAATTGAACGTATAACTTCCCTCGCAGGTACTATTTATTTGTTCTCCTACATAATCTCTCATGTTATCTACATCTCTAACTCCAGCCATATCGAATTTATACAACTCAATTTCTAGTTCGATATCGTTTCTAAATTCAAAATCATAAACTACATTTTTACGTCTTAAATCTATAATTGGACTATTCAATAGTCTATTGGTATCTGTGTTCGTAATTTCAACACGATATTGTCCTGGTAATAAATCATTCACTGTAAAAACGGTTGCATCATTATTAAAGTTAGCAGCATTAATTGTTTTTTCAAACTTAGGAAACTCAATATCTGTACGCACAATCTTTCCTGTCCATGCCCCCACACTATTGTTACATGGAACTACTATATTTCCAATAAAACTTCGTCTGGTAGTATTTTCAAAATTTACATTTTGTAAAGGTTCTTCCAAGACAACTTCATAACTATTTCCTTCGGGATTTAAACTTGTATTAGTCGCTTTGTATGTATATTGTATTTCTCTTACGTATTGTTTATGCGATGTATTATCAAAATTACATCCTCCTTCAAATTGTAAATAGTTGTTCTCTGCATCACCTACAATAGAATTGATTGCTTTGGTTCCATGTTTCTGATCAAAACTATAAGATAATTGCAACTGTGATTCTTCAGGTGAAAGGTACTTCCCTTCTAATATCTTTACTATATCTTCTTCTTCCAAAGCAGTTGTTCTATACTCTAACAAATCGACCTGAGATTTTGAAAAATTCGCATAGCCATCTACAGTTTCTTCTGCTCCAACAAATAGGTTTCCAGCTGTTGTAAGGTTACTTAACGATGTGTTTTTTCTTTTGCTATTTACATAAAGAGACATCGTTCCTTTTACCTTATTGTAATTTATAGCAAAGAACGAAAACTGCCCTACACTATTGGATGGTAAGACTTCTGATAGCTTTTCTAGATTACCTACATAAACCTTTAAGACACTATTGTTTATCAGTTTTAATGATAGGTCTCCCCAATCTAAAATAGTTTGAACAGCAATAACTTGCTCATCTACATTGGTTTTTAAATATGGTTTTATAAATCCAGACCATACAAAACTTTCTCCATTGTTAGTTATAGATTTTAAAGTACGAGCATATCCTGTTGCTCCATCAAATTGTAAACTTCCTTCATTTAATAATTCTTCATTAGTTAATGATGGTACTGGATTAGGAGTAATAATATGTCTTCCAGGAGCAGTTTTTATAGCATATGTTCCTGTATTATCTGTAGTTACTTTATCATCCTCATTACTTTGAATTACAGATCCATCTACTTTTAATGAAGTTCCTTTTATTACAGGGTATAGTTCTTCTCCTACTTTATACGAAATTACTCCTGTAACAGGTAGGCTAGACACATCGTTGAAGTTCACATCATTTACCTCCGATCCATTTAATCTTCTTGGTACTCCAACCACTCTATTTTTAGGTAAAAATTCGAATCGTGGTTTTGATGGTTTTATAGTATACTCAAACTTATTGTCATTGTTTGTTACACCTTGTATACCTGTATTCAACGTATTAAACTCATAATTTCCTGTTTCATTTGTAAAAGTGGCATATGTAATTTGTGGTTGTTCTTCCGCAGGTAAACGCTCTAAATCTTCTTCCGTTTCAGCGATATACTCACCTCTTCTCGTTGATGAAAAATTAAATACTTTACGAGTACTATTAAAATCAAAACGATAATATGCAAACAAATCACTTACATCTCCTCCAATAATATGGTTTGCATAGTTTTTTACTTCTAGCGATGTTCTTGGTGTATTCCATAAACGAACCTCATCAATATAATAAGTTACGTTGGTTGTTTCGCTTAGATAAAATGTATTTACATTACTTAAATCTAAATTAAATAGTGTTGAAGTACTTGCATTATTTATTGGTTCTCCATCTTCATAAAGAACTCCTCCTGTAGTATTAAATGCAAAAGCATAATGATGCCAATTGGTATCTGATGTTCTTGCTCCTTCTAAGTATGTACTTCCATTTAATCTAACTACTATTTTATCTTCTTGAAGAACTAATTCACTATTTCCGATTTTAAGAATCTTATTTTCTCCTTGAGATACACTCGGAGTTTTATACCAAAACTCTAAGGTTGCTCCTCCTTTAGCTTTTCTAAAAGCATTGATATTCTTAATAAGTAATGGTTTTTTCCCTGGTATAAACTTAAGAGCTCCTCCTGGATTTACATTTCCTTCAGCAATAGCTTCAACTTTTGCAAACTTTGTTGCTACACGAGAAGACGTTTCTATAATTCCTCTTACTTTTCCATTTGGCAATACAAATCCAACATCTTTACCAGATAATGTTGTTGCTCCATTTTTCTTAGCTTCTACCGTATACTCATACAATTCATTTGGTAGTATTCCTTTGTCTACAAAAAATAAAGATTCTGAGGGACTTCTTGTTTCTGTATCTTTTAAAGAATGGATTTCTGTACTGGTTGTTCCTGCTCTTAAGTTTCTTCTTTTAATTTCATAGCTTTCAACATTTCTAACATGTTGCCATTCTATTAAAATTCCATTTGCTCCTGATAATAATGTATTATCTATACCATCTCCATCACTAGCACGTACTATAATTTTATTTAAATTCAGTACTGGGTGTTGTATATCTGAACCTATTCTTCCTACTTCATTTGTTTTTAAGCTTGAAGAAAATTCAGCTTCCTTCACTAAATTGTCGTTAGGAAAATATTCATACAATAAATTATCCCAAGAAATAGAAGTAAGTACATTTCCTCCCAAATAATCTTCATTTCTATAATTTGTATTTGTATACACAATCTCCAATCCGTTATTTTTCAATTCTTCCAACGAATTTTGAGTTTCTTTATAGAAAGTTCGGTACTGTTCTTCTTGAATTTGTTTTTTACTTTTTACCGTAGACCATCCTCTATATTCAGCTAAAAACAGGTCTGTCTTTTTATTTGTTAAAAAGTACAATTCTTGTACATCAAAGGTAAGTTTGGTGCTATAAAAATACTCAACTCCATCAATATATACTCGTAACTCATTATACTCTTTATCTAATGTAATTGCATAATGGTGCCATGTATTTTTAAACAATCTTTCGGTAAGTAAAAAATCTCCTACTTGTTCATTGTTTCCAATTCTTAATGCAACCTTATCTTCTTCTATACGAAGAGTAAATTCTTTTGCTCCTGTTTCTAAGTTTGAAAATTGCCATTTTACCACTTCATTAGTACCTGAAGTGCCTGTATTATGCATTCCCCAAAACTCAATAGTTGCTTTATTATTTATTCCGTTATTTAATAAACTATTTAGTTTAGTTTGAGGGTTAAAAATTCTATGATACTTTCCTTTACTTTGTATTTGCAATACAGCCAGATCATGCGATTGTTGTGCATATAACAAAGAAAATGAATGCAATAGAGCTATTATTAAACAGCCTATAATTTTATTTTTTCTCATGTTTAATATTTTAAAGTACGTTTGCTATTTTTTCCATGGTAAACCTGTATTGATCTCCCACTATTTTTCCTGTGGTTAACTCTTGATTATTACCATCTTTAAATTCTTCTAGTTTTATGATATTCCCCTCCTTTTGTACCAAGCCTTTGTTAAGGTTACTTAGAGGTGATATCAATATTTTACCTGAACCAGCAAACTGAATTCTCCATGTGTAGTTTTCTAACTCATTAGAGTTTTCTATAGTAGAAAAAACTACATCACTTGAAGTGTTACTAAATTTTAAAAAGTGATTTTTTTGTTTTGCAGATGCTATTAAAACGTTGCCTCTTTCTAATCGTTTTAGAATAAAAGACTGTAAATAACCATCTTTTTCATTTAGATTAGAACTCGATTTTTTTAATAGCTTAATTGAATTATCAGAAGTATTATGGTATAACACCATTTCGTTTCCATCTACAATATTTGCATTTGTGAACCTAAATAACTCTATATCTTGGGCAATGACCATCCCTGCGCCTAAAACATATAGGCACAAAAACAACATCAATTTGTTTTTCATGTTTCTTACTTATTTTTTTGTTGATTGTATAGCCTCTTTTATAAGTGCTAACTCCTTTTGTAGTTGTTCAATTTTTTCTTCTTGAGAAATAGAATGTAGCGTAAGTTCTTCTACTTTTTCTACTAAAACTGTATTGATTTGTTTTAGATTCATCCCATTAACTACTACCTCCTTTTCAGATGGCATATTAGGCAAATGCTTATGCTCTTTTATATAGGTAGCTACTTCTTTTAAAGGCATTAACCTATAGTTTTTAGAAAACACATAATCTGGGAATGATCCAACATTCAAAACAACACTATCTAAGGTTAGAACTCCATTTCTTAAACTTGCCATTTCAACATTATTACCATTTAAGAAAGTTATTTTTTCATTTGTACTGTGTCCTAAGCTTAACCTACCATTACTATTATAAGAAACACTACCAAATGTACCTTCTTGAATTTGGGCACTATTTACAGAGATGTTGTTATTAAAAACACCAGTATTAATTGTTAAAACACCATCATGAATTTTTGCCATCTCTCCATTTGCACTATTTCTAAAAGAAATAATATCGTCTCCATTGTTATCTACATCTGGATGCAAAATTATTGGCCCCCAACTTTGATACTCTCCAGTATCTACTCGAATATTTTTGTTTTTTACATGTATTCCTTCGGTTGGTGTTATTCCTAAACCGATTTTAGAAAAGGTACTCGTTCCAGACACATTTAAGTTGGTATTTATTTGTACATTTTTTCTAAAATAAGTTAGTCCGTCGAAGTAAACTTCCTTATCAAAAAAAGTTCTCATTAAATGTACGTTGTTAGCAGGAGTAAAATATGCTAACTTCTTATTTGCAGCATACAAAACAACTCCTTCATTACCTCCTTTCGCATCGGTATCGGCTCTAATATCAATTCCTCTTACAGTTTGGATAACATGTTGCGCTTGTGTAATACTTGCTCCTAATAATAAACCTACTAATGTAATTTTTTTAAACATCTTCATTTTTAATTTTTAGCTTTTAACGAATGATACTCCTTTTCTAAATTTGAGATTCTTTCTAAAAGAATTTCCATTTTTTTCTCCGCTTCTTTTGCTTTATTCAATGCTCCAGATAGCTTTGTTATTTTTTCTTCTTGAGAAATAAGGTACAGTGTTAGTTCCTCAACTTTCTCCACTAAAACCGTATTGATTTGTTTTATATCCATTCCCTTAGCTATTACTTCAGCTTCAGAAGGCATATTTGGTAAGTGTTTATTTTTCTTTATAAAAGTTGCTACATCTTTCAAAGACATTAGTTTATATTTCTCTGAGAAAACATAATCTGGAAATGATCCTACATTTAATACAACTTTATCTAAAGTTAAAACTCCGTCTTTCAATGTGGCCATTTCGTTATTTTGACCATTCATAAAAGTTATCTTTTCATTTTCACCGTGTCCTAAGCTAAGTCTACCTGTACTATTGTTGTAGGATACACTTCCAAAAGTCCCTCCAACGGCAGAAATACTATTATTAAAAACACCTCTATTGGTTGTAAAAACACCATCTTTCAACGATGCCATTTCTCCATTTTGACTATTTCTAAATGAAATGATATCATCCCCAGTGTTATCTACATCAGGATGAAAAACTAAAGGACCATGACTTTGAAATTCTCCTCCATCAACTCGAATATTTTGACTTCTAACATGAATCGCTTCTTGGGGAGTAGTTCCAATTCCTATTCTTGAAAATGTACTGTTCCCTGAAGCGCTTAAACCCCGACTAAAATTTGCTCCTCGTGCAAAAAAAGCATCTCCATCTGAGTAAAAGCGACCTTTAACTCTTAGTTCTCTATTAGCTTTAAAGTTTACTTCAGAAATATTTCCTGTTGTATAGGATCTAAAAGTAGTTATGGTACCTCCTCCAACACCTCCGTTGATATAAAGTCCTTCAGATCCCTGGTGACTCCCATCTGTATCGAAGTAAATTATATGGGTACTCCCTTGGGCCTTTAAATTATAACTGGCACATAACAATGCGCCAATTAAAAAAATTGTTTTTCTCATTTATACTTATTTAATGGTTAAAAATTCTAACTAACTAGTAGTTAATTACAAGCCCACAAAATTGAATTAAGAAAAACCATTCGATTTAACTGAAATCACCATTTAACCACGGTCACTATTTAACACACATCAATATTTGACCTACATCACATTTAACACCGCCATAAAACCCACGAATTAAGACACTTATATTTTACACAGAAGAAATTAACATTGATTACTTTTCTTAAAGCCTTGAATTTTATTTTTTTATTAAATAAATTAACATTTATTTAACATTTTACACTAAATTCGTTTTAACCAGAATGTTAAAACCAAGTTCATGAAAAAAACATGTACTTTTTCTAAAAAGCTGTAACGGTTTCCTTAGCTTCAATTTTATACTTATAAGAATTATTTATAACGCATAAGTATTTCATATTAAAGAGTCATAGGGTTTTCTTTTTATACACTGTTTAGATATAATGTAAGAACATTATATAATTTACTACTAAATAACGGCTTACAGATTTAAGTACTAATTAATTTAAATAATTTATAATGATTTTAGAGTCCCTCATTAATTGTAACGAATCAACAACTAGATTAATTCAATCTTATGCTATTAAAAAGAAATATATTTCAGGTGATCCTATTTTACTTAAGGATGTTCCTTTAAATCATAGTGCTATTGTAATTGAAGGTGTTTTAAAAGCACATCTTGATCAAGACGATAGTTCGCTGTTACTTTATCATATATCTCCAGAAAACAATCCAATTATAGCACTAATGAACATGACGGAAGCTCAGGCTTCTCCTATCTCAATTACTGCAATAGAAGATAGTATCTTATTATGGTTTCCTAATGATAAAATTGCCGAATGGCAAAGTACTTATTTGTCCTTTAAAAAAGCGATTATCAACTCTAGTGAATATAATATTAGCACTATGGTATATAGACTAAAGAACTTACTAACGCATTCTCTAGAAAATCGTTTGTTTTATTATTTAAAAAACAAATCAAACATTTATCAGAAAAAGGAAATTCATATTTCAAGAGCTGAAATTTCTTCAGATTTAAAAACTCCCCAAGCTTCTATTTCTAGAGCTATTAAACGTTTAGAAAATCAGCATAAGATCATTGGTAAACCAAGGTCCATACAGCTGGTAGTGTAATTTTAAACTTACATAAATTTTATAGAGCACGGTTTATATACATGTAAATCCAAAGGCTCCTTTTACCCTTTTTTTAAGGACAAAAAATGCTATAACCAACTAATCTAACAAACTAAACATATGCTAGAAAACTTACCCCTATCTAAAGAGGTTATTGATCTTTTTAAAAAACATGGAAAGCTTTTACATTATAAAAAAGGATATTTATTACAAAGCTGTCGTCGCTTCGACGAAGGTGTATGTATTTTAACCTCTGGAATTGTCAAAATATCAATAAATCATAACAATAAAAAAATTCTACTATATCATATTGATTGTAGTAGTCCACAAATAATGAATTATACCAATAGTCCTAATATCTCTTCTGAAGTAATAAGTAGTACTGTTTTAAAAGATGCAACCATCTTAAACATTCCTAATAGTTTATTCTTAGAATGGACAAGTACTTATATTGAACTAAGAGATTTTATGGTTAGTTCATTTCAATATCATTATATGAGTATTATTTCTAAAACCCAAGAAATTAGTAATCAACCTTTAGACACTCTTTTACTTAACTATATACAAACAAAATCTAAACTCTATAAAAGTTCAGAAATCAAAATACCTCTTCTAGAAATTTCTGAAGATTTAAACTTTTCACGAGAAGCAATATCAAGAAGTTTAAAAGTACTTGAAAAGAACGAGAAAATTATTCGAAAAACAAGATCGATCATATTGCTGGATCCCTAGCATTTAAAGTTTTTCCATAAAAAAAGCCTATGAATTAATCCATAGGCTTTTTTTATATCTTATTGATTTTCTCGTTTAGAACGGTAAATCATCTGGTTCGTTAGCAGATAAATCTGGAGCTGGCTCAAACTGATCTGGAGCTGGCATTCCTTGTGGTGCTGCTTGTGCTAAGTTTTCAATTCTCCATCCTTGAACAGAGTTAAAATACTTCGCTTCTCCTTGAGGGTTAATCCATTCTCTTCCTCTTAAATTGATAGAAACCTTTACATCTTGTCCTACTTGGTAACTGTTTAATAAGTCACACTTATCTTGAATAAACTCAATTAATATCATTTGAGGATATTGCTCATCAGTAGTCACAACCATTTCACGCTTTCTGAATCCGTTTGATCCAAAAGTCTGTGTTTCATTGATCAATTTAATCTTCCCTATAACTTCCATATTCTTAACTATTTAATTAAAAGCACTTTCCACGCGCTTTCTACATCATTTTTTTGTAAATACTCTTGTGCAAATGTATGCTTTTTTTCAGTGCTAATAGAAACATATTCTGGATGTTCTTTAGCAAAGTTATTAACAGTTTCATTACTAGGAAGCTTTTCTACATTACCTAACATTCCTAAATTATTTCCTGTTAAAACAGTGCTATTTCTAATTTCAAACGGAATTTGATCTACCCCAATTCCTAAAGTAGATATTGGTTTTGGAATTTCAAAAAAACCGTCTCTTGCTCTAGAATAAAAACTTCCTCCTGCTCTAGCAACCAAATCTATCTTATATTGGTCTATACTTCCATCTTCAGCTAAAACATCCTCATTTATATGAAGTTTTACCACTTCACAAACAATTAAATTTCCTGCTCCTCCTTCAGATCCAGTATATATAATATCATTTACTTTACATTCAAACTGAACTGGAGATTCTGCTACTCTAAAAGGCTTTACCTCGTCAGAAGGTAACATGGTTAATCCTGCTTTTTCAAATTCATTAACCCCTTTAGGATACATCGTACTACTTAACGACATTTGTTGAACGATATCATAATTCACCACATTGATAACCACTTCTTTTGTATCTTCTGCATTATCTAAAGTGTGTTTCGTTGTATTTGCTCTTACACTTCGTGCAGGAGAAAAAATCATAATTGGAGGATTGGCTCCAAAAACATTAAAAAAACTAAAAGGAGATAAATTCGGATTTCCTTCACTATCAATCGTGCTCGCAAATGCTATAGGTCTTGGAGCTATGGCCCCTAATAAATAACTATGTAATTTTCCTGTAGGTAAATCTTTAGGATCTAATGATAACATTATCTAATATTTTTAATGTAAATATACTACGGATTTATAAATTAAGTTATTGTAAGAATAGTTTATATTTGAATAATGAGTTTTTTTATGAATACGTATTGGCTAAAACGATTTGGAGTTCTAGTTTCTTTTGGAATCGTTACTTTGATACTATGGAATACTTATTCTTTTTTTAAACTATTTAAAGAAGAAGAACGTGCTAAAATGGAGGTTTATGCTTCTGCAGTAAAAGAGTTAGCCGCAAATACCGATTTAAATGCCAATATCAATTTAGAAAACAAAGTTTTTGAGACAATTAAAAACATCCCGGCAATTTCAGTAGATGAAAATGGTGAAATAAAATACACTTACAATTTAGATTCTATTAAATCCAAAGACCCAAAATATCTTAAGGAGCAATTGAATCTCATGAAAAAACAAAACGCTCCTATAGTAATCGAGTATCTTAATACCAAGGATTATATTTATTACAGGAATTCTGATTTACTCTACAAGCTAACGTATTATCCTATTGCGTTACTCTTAATTCTAGCGCTATTTTCTACTATTATATATCTCGTATACCGCTCCAATAAAGTAGCTGAACAAAATAAGTTATGGACTGGTATGGCTAAGGAAACAGCACATCAAATAGGTACTCCTTTATCTTCTCTACTGGGTTGGATTGAAATTTTGAAAACCGAAAATATTGATCCATCTTATATCAATGAAATGCAAAAAGATGTAGATAGGCTTAGTACCATTGCTAATAGATTTTCTAAAATTGGCTCCTTACCTGAGTTAAAAAAACAAGATGTGGTTGCTATTACTCAAACCACTTTTAACTATTTACAATCTCGAGGATCAAAGCATACAAATTTTTCTTTCTCTTCAAGTCAAAACAACTTGTATGCTCAACTAAACACAGAACTCTTTGGCTGGGTAATTGAAAATCTTATTAAAAATGCAATTGACGCCATGCAAGCCAAAGGAGATCTTGCTGTTCATATTTCAGAAACTCCTAAAACAGTAAAAATATTGGTTTCAGATACAGGAAAGGGAATTGCCAAATCACAATTCAATCAAATATTTAAACCTGGCTTTACCACAAAAAAACGCGGTTGGGGTTTAGGGCTTTCACTCTCTAAACGTATTATTGAAGATTATCACAACGGTAAAATTCACGTGTTAAAATCAGAATTTGGAAAAGGAACTACTTTTGAAATTCTGCTCAATAAATTATAGCCTCATGTTTTTTTGTTGCTATTAATTTACTTGAAGTTCTCCGCTATTTTTTCAGCGATAGTTTTAAACTCATCATTAGTCAGCTTGTCCTTTTTAACAAACTGCATATCTGCCATCGTATTTATTGGAATTAAATGTACATGCACATGAGGAACCTCTAACCCTATGACACTCATCCCAATTCGTTCACAAGGAATTGCTTTTTCCAATGCTTTTGCTACTCGATAAGAAAAAGACATTAACCCATCATATTCCTCTTTAGATAAATCAAATATTTTATTTTCCTCTCTTTTAGGAATTACTAACGTATGTCCTTTAGCATTTGGGTTTATATCTAAAAAAGCATAAAAATTTTCATCTTCTGCAATTTTATATGAAGGAATTTCTCCTGCTACTATCTTAGTAAAAATACTTGCCATGTCTCTTTTAGTTTTTAGTAAAAATAAAAAAAGCGTTGCTTAAAGCAACGCTCATTTATAAAATATTTTTTGTCTTTTTTTAACGTGAAATATCCATTATTTCAAACTTCATAATTCCATTTGGAACTTGAATTTCAGCTACATCTCCAACTTTCTTTCCTAATAACCCTTTTCCTATTGGTGAATTTACAGATAATTTTCCGTTTCTTACATCGCTTTCACTATCCGCAACTAACGTATATGAAAACTCCATTCCATTCACCGTATTTTTAATCTTTACAATTGAATGAATTAAAATTTTAGAAGTATCTAATTGACTTTCATCAATAATACGAGCACTAGCAACAACATTCTTTAATTTTGCAATCTTGGTTTCTAATAACGATTGCTCTTCTTTTGCAGCATGATACTCTGCGTTCTCACTTAAATCTCCCTTATCACGTGCATCCGCAATTTCTTGAGATACTCTTGGACGCTCTACTTGCTCTAAGTGCGCTAATTCATCTTTTAATTTCTTTAATCCTTCTTCTGTATAATATGATATATTGCTCATTTTTTCTCTTCTTTTAAATCCAACATCAAAACTCCTTTCTTTTAGAAGCTTTCCTATAATCGTTTTGCCTAAGTTTAATTTGGCTTTTAAAATTCAAAAATCTCACGCCTATTGGAATGAGATTCTCTTACAAATGTACAAAATATTTGTAAATTCGTCACGTTACATTACCAATAGAATACAGTTTTAATGAGAAAAATTCTTTACTTATTAGTTTTTATAGTTATTTCTAGTTGCGGAAGCGAAATAGTTCAGAACACCTGTTTTAACGGTGTTCGATTAAATGAAGTGATCAACTTGAACAACCCAGAATTCATCAATTTGCAAGTTCCTAACGGTAGTGCTATTACCAGTATTGGTGGAAGAACTGTTCTAGTTATTAGAAGAAATAGTCACTATCAGGCATTTGATTTACAATGTCCGCAAAAAAATTGTGGCTCACCTATGACCTATGATGGCTTAAAGCTAAAGTGTGCTTGTGATAATAAAGAGTATAATTCTTTAAATGGTTCACCTCTAGATGGTGAAGGTTGTTTTGTACTAGAGTACAACGTTTTACAAATAAATAGCGCTTCTCTACAAATTAGCAGATAATTAAATTTTCACAACCCGATAAGATTCTTATTTTTGCGCTAACAACAACACAACTAATTAATTTTTAACGTGAAAAATTATTTTTCGTCTTCCTTTAGACTAGGAGTTCTAGGTGGAGGGCAGTTAGGTAAAATGCTATTATCCGAAACTCAAAAATTTGATGTTTTTACGGTAGTATTAGACGCAAACAAAGAAGCTCCATGTGCTCAAATTTGTAATGAATTTCATCAAGGAGACTTATTAGACTTTGAAACTGTATACAACTTTGGTAAACAGGTAGATTTATTAACTATTGAAATCGAAAATGTAAACATTGATGCGCTAGATAAATTAGAAGCAGAAGGGTTAACCATTTATCCGAAACCAAAGAATTTAAGAGTTATTCAGAATAAAGCTCAACAAAAAAAATTCTACAAAGACCACAATATCCCTGCCGCAGAATTTAATCATTATGCATATTTAGAAGAGTTAAAACACTCCTATGAAAATGACATTATAGATTTTCCTTTTGTATGGAAAGCTGCTCGTTTTGGATATGATGGTAACGGAGTTAAGGTTGTTAGAAACATCGCTGATTTAGAAGGTTTACCTAGTGGAGAATGTATTACTGAAAAACTAATTCCTTTTAAAAATGAACTTGCCGTAATCGTAGCTCGAAACGAACGTGGAGAAACAAAAACATACCCTGTTGTAGAAATGGAGTTTCATCCAGAAGCAAATCAGGTAGAATATGTAATTTGTCCAGCTCGTATTCAAGAAGCTGTAGCTCAAAAAGCTCAGAAAGTAGCACTTAAAGTTGCCGATTCCTTTGATTTTGTAGGTTTGTTAGCTGTGGAAATGTTTCAGACTGAAGATGATGAAATATTAGTAAATGAAGTAGCTCCTAGAACTCATAATTCAGGACATTATTCCATAGAAGCAAGTTATACCAATCAATTTGAACAACACTTACGAAGTATTTTAAACCTTCCTTTAGGAAATACTGAAAGTAAAGTAGCAGGTATTATGGTTAATCTTGTAGGTGCAGAAGGATACACGGGTAATGTGGTATATGAAAACATTGAAGATATTTTAAAAATAGACGGTGTAACCCCTCATATCTATGGAAAAACTATTACAAAACCTTTCCGTAAAATGGGACATGTTACTATTGTGAATACAGATATCAACGAAGCTAGAAAAGTAGCTCAGCAAGTAAAAGAAACCATTAGAGTAATTAGTAAATAATTTCTCGACTTGATCCTCGAGATAACAAAAAAATAAAAGTATGGTAGGAATTATCATGGGAAGCGATTCTGATCTTCCAATAATGCAAGAAGCAATAGATATTTTAGAGAGTTTTGATATTCAAGTTGAAGTTGATATTGTATCTGCTCACAGAACTCCAGAGAAATTATTTGATTACGCAACTAACGCTCATAAAAGAGGCGTTAAAGCAATTGTAGCCGGTGCTGGAGGTGCTGCCCATTTACCAGGTATGGTGGCAAGTATGAGTCCTTTACCTGTAATTGGAGTACCTGTAAAAAGTAGAAACTCAATTGATGGTTGGGATTCTGTTTTATCTATTTTACAAATGCCTGGAGGTGTTCCTGTTGCTACCGTTGCTTTAGACGGAGCTAAAAACGCAGGAATTCTTGCTGCACAAATTATTGGAGCCTCAGACAAATGTGTTTTAGATAAAATTATAGCCTATAAAGAAGGCTTAAAACTTAAGGTTGAAAAAGCTTCAGAAAGAGTAAAAAAATAAGTACCTTAGTACTTCTATTATACAAACCTCACTCATTCAACTTTGTGAGGTTTTTTCAATTTTAAAAGAGACTTTTATGACTAAGAATCCTTTATTACAAGATTTTAATACACCTCCTTTTTCAAAAGTAAAAGAGGAAAACTATAAACCCGCAATACAAAAAGCTATAGAATTAGCAAAAGAAGAAATCACTGCTATTATAGAAAATATTGAAGCTCCTAATTTTATAAACACCACTGAAGCGCTAGATTATGTTGGGGATAAATTAGACCGAGTTACTTCAATTTTTTTCAATTTAAATTCGGCAGAAACCAATGAAGAAATTCAAAAAATAGCAAAAGATATTTCTCCTTGGTTGAGTGAGTTTAAAAACGACATGATTTTAAATGAGGCTTTGTTTAATAGGGTAAAAGCTGTTTATGATCAAAAAGAGCAATTAAATTTAACTCCAGAGCAAATCATGTTGTTAGAAAAACAATACAAAGGTTTTGCTAGAAACGGAGCCAATTTGAATGATACAGACAAAACTGAACTTCGTAAACTAGATGCAGCCTTGGCTAAATTATCGCTTCAATTTGGAGAAAATGTTTTAGCTGAAACCAACGCTTTTGAATTGTTATTAACGAATGAAGAGGATCTAGCTGGACTTCCAGATGGTGCTAAAGAAGCTGCTAAATTACTAGCACAACAAAAAGAAAAAGAAGGTTGGTTAATTACATTAGACTATCCAAGCTATATTCCTTTTATGACCTATGCAGAAAATAGAGAGTTACGTAAACAACTTTCAATAGCTATGGGTAAAAAAGGGTTTCAACAAAATGAATTCAACAATGAACAAATTGTTCTAGATATAGTAAACCTTCGTCATAAAAGAGCCAATCTATTAGGTTATAAAACGCATGCACATTTTGTTTTAGAAGAACGAATGGCAGAAACTCCTACCAAGGTATTAGATTTTCTAAATGAATTATTAGAAAAGGCAAAACCTGCTGCGAAAAAAGAATTTGAAAACTTAGAAAACTATGCAAAAAAACTTGATGGAATAGATCAATTGCAAAAGTGGGATTCTGCGTTTTATTCTGAAAAATTGAAAAAAGAATTGTTTAGCTTAGATCAAGAGTTATTAAAACCATATTTCAAACTGGAAAATGTTATTGATGGTGTCTTTGAGATTTCTAGTAAATTATTCGATCTTCAATTTGAAGAAATAGACACAATTGACAAATACCACGAAGATGTAAAAACATATTCAGTAACAAATAATAAAGGTGAGTTCATTTCTTATTTTTATGCTGATTTCCACCCAAGACCTGGAAAAAGAAACGGGGCATGGATGACTTCTTATAAATCACAACAAATTAAGAATAACATAAACGAACGTCCTCAAGTTTCCATCGTATGTAATTTTACCAAACCAACAGAAACAAAACCTTCTCTATTAACTTTTAATGAAGTAACTACGTTGTTTCATGAGTTTGGGCATGCATTACACGGAATGCTAGCGAATACTACTTATGGAAGTTTATCTGGAACCTCTGTTTCTTGGGATTTTGTAGAATTACCTAGTCAAGTTTTAGAAAACTGGTGTTATGAAAAAGAGGCCTTAGAACTGTTTGCCAAGCATTATGAAACTGGAGAAGTTATTCCTATGGAATACGTTCAAAAAATCAAAGAATCTGCAAGTTTTCATGAAGGAATGCAAACGTTAAGACAGTTAAGTTTTGGTTTACTTGATATGTCATGGCATGGAGGAGAATCACCTGAAAGTATTACTTCTGTAAAGGATTTTGAATTAGAAGCCTTCAAAAACACAAAATTATACCCAGATGTTTCAGAGAATTGCATGAGTACTGCTTTTTCTCATATTTTTCAAGGAGGTTACTCTGCTGGATATTATTCTTATAAATGGGCAGAAGTTTTAGATGCTGATGCCTTTGAGTACTTTAAAGAAGAAGGAATTTTCAACAAAGAAGTGGCTGACAAATTCAAAAATAACGTACTATCAAAAGGAGGAACAGAAAAACCTATGGATTTATACAAGCGATTTAGAGGTAAAAAACCAAACTCAGATGCTTTGTTAAAAAGAGCTGGATTACTTAAATAATTCCAACTATTTTTTTAAATAATACAAACAAGTCCTTATTTTTATGGAAAAATTATGCTATGAAAAAAGGACTTGTTATTTTACTGCTGTTTTATACTGCGTTATCATTTTCTCAACTTACTATTAAAGGAAAGGTTCACAACAATATTCATGAACCCTTAGAAGGTGCTTCTGTTTACTTTAATAACACCACTGTTGGTACTATTACAAATTCAAAAGGTGAGTTTGAGTTAAAAATTCAAGAAGGAAATTACAATCTCATTGTATCTTATATAGGTTATAAAACCAAGAAAATCTTAATCAATTCAGAAAACAAGCATCAAAAAATAACCATTCAACTTCAAGAAGACACCAATTTACTTAATGAAGTAGTTATTAAAGATATTGTTTATGATTATAAATGGAAAAGAGATTTATTTTTCTTTAAACGTGCTTTTTTAGGAAGAAGTGCCGCTTCAAAAAAATGTAAAATAGTAAATGAAAAAGATCTGTACTTTTCTTTTGATGAAACCACTAATATATTTCATGCCTACGCTAAAAAAAGTTTAATTATTAAAAACAAAGAATTAGGATACCTCATAACCTATGACTTGGTGGATTTTGTAAAACAAGATGATAAAATATTTTTTAGTGGGTATGTCCAGTTTAAAGATTTGAGAAAAAACGTTAGTAAAAAGTGGCGCCAAAATAGACTAAAAGCCTTTAATGGTTCTCGAATGCATTTTTTAAGAAGCTTGCTTCAAAACAAAACAGAAGAGGAAGGTTTTATCATTCATCGATTCAGTAAAATTGTAAATCCAGAAAGACCTTCTGATGAGCAAATCGAACTTGCGAGAAAAACACTTAAACCAATCTATGCAAAGGTAGATTTTGATAAAATTATCTTACAGCCTAAAACCAAAATAGATAGTGCTTTAGTTACTATTAGGAAATTTTCACTACCAAAATATTTAGACTATTTTACGGAAAAAAATATTTCTGATAAGCATATACTTTCATATGAGGAAAACATTCCCTACTTAGATTTTAAAGGATATCTTAATGTTGTTTATAAATACGAGCCAGAAGAATACAATTATATAAAATTTAATATCAAAGCACCTGAAAAAGCCTTAGGAATGCAACCTAGTAAAATTGCTCTTATCAAAGGTAAAACTGCTATCAATTCTCATGGTATTGTAGCACCTAAATCTATGTTAACTGAAGGTTATTGGGCATTTGAATCTATTGGAGCCATGCTTCCTTTAAATTACAAACCTTTGAAGAACTAATTTTTATTCTTTTCTTCAATCCATTTACTCATGTACTTAGTAGCTTGTAATGTTTGATGTTGTAACATCCTTCCTAAAAAGTTTTGAGTACGGTGTTTATCTAGGTTTGTAACAATTTGCGTGATGCAATGTACAAATGGGGTTGATAATTTCTCTTTATCATATAATTCATTAATGATTTGCTTTCCATTTTGTTGTGCTTGTTTCCATATACTCTTATTAGTATATAATTCCGAAGCACTATCTGCAAATGTATTCCAATCATCTTTTATAAAACCATTCCAAAGTAAATCAGCATGCATTCCTTCTGCACCAATACTTGTGGTTATTGATGGTGTTCCACAAATCATTGCTTCCGTTAGCTTCCCCTTTATCCCGGCTCCAAAACGTAACGGTGCCAATACTACTCTTGCCTTCTCTACCACTTCTATTGCATCTTTCGCAAAACCTTTTATTAAAAATCGTTCTTTGGGTTTGTGCAATTCCTGAATTTGCTGAGTGGTATAAGCTCCATATATATGCATTTCAGCATTTGGCAGTTGGCTTTTAATATATTTCCAGATTAGTTTTAACTGCAAAGCAGCATCAACATTTGGAGCATGAAAAAAATTCCCGATAAACACAAAATGCTCTCTTTCCTCAAATGGTTTCCAATTGGAAATTATGGTATCACCTATTTTATCTAATAAAAAAGGTAAATGATAAAGTATCTTCTTATCAACACTAAACACTTCCTGTAACAACTTCATCTCGTAAGAAGAAATAATCAAACTTAAATCACAACGTAAAATAGCTGCAACTTCACGTTTTGCCTCATCAGATTGGAGTAACGCTTCATTCGAGAAGCTCTCTCCTTTTTTCAATTGTTTATGACGAACCTTGCGCAAAAAATGCAAATCTTCCGTATCTAAAATTCGAATTGCTTTTGGAGTATATTTTGCAATTCTCCAACCAAATTGTTCTTCCATCATAAAACGATCAAACAATACCACACTTGGTTGTAAACTTGATATAAAGTCATCAAATGAAGCACTGTTTAATTCAATAGAAACTTCTTTTACTCCTAAACTAGTTAAATCTAAAGAGTTTTCTGTTTTTTGAGCTGGTGAAGCAAATATTATTTGATAATCATCTTCTAAAAACAACTCAATTAATTGCAACATTCTATTTCCTGCACCTGTTGTTTTTTCAACCCAAACGTACCCTATTATTAAAAGTTTCTTCATACAATTTCCAAAGGTAAAACAAATCAAACAAAACAAATCTAAAATCGTTCATTGCAAGTCATCTAGATTGTGTAATTTTGTAGTTATTATTCTGAAAAACACAAAACAAACATAACTCATGAAATACGATGTTATCGTTATTGGTTCTGGACCTGGTGGATATATTTCTGCTATCAGAGCTGCACAATTAGGTTCTAAAGTTGCTATTATAGAAAAATACCCAACTTTAGGTGGAACTTGTTTAAATGTTGGATGTATCCCATCAAAAGCTTTATTAGATTCTTCTCACCACTATTACGATGCTGTTCATCATTTTGAAGAGCACGGAATTTCTGTTGAGAAGCCTTCATTTGACTTCGGAAAAATGGTTGACCGTAAAGCTAAAGTAGTAGAAACTACTACGGGAGGTATTAAATATTTAATGGACAAAAACAGTATTGATGTTTTTGAAGGTGTAGGATCTTTTGAAGATGCTACCCATGTAAAAGTTACTAAAAATGATGGTTCTTCAGAAGTTATCGAAGGAACTAACATTATTATAGCTACAGGTTCTAAACCTTCTACGTTACCGTTTATTTCAATTGATAAAGAACGTGTAATTACTTCTACTGAAGCTTTAAAGTTAAAAGAAGTACCAAAACACTTATTAGTTATTGGTGGTGGTGTTATTGGATTAGAATTAGGTTCGGTTTACAAGCGTTTAGGTGCTGATGTAACTGTAATTGAATATGCTCCTACAATTACTCCTACAATGGATAAAGATGTTTCTAAAGAACTTACTAAAGTTTTAAAGAAGCAAGGAATAAAGTTCAATGTAAGTCACGGAGTTACTTCTGTTGAAAGAAATGGAGATGAAGTTATTGTAAAAGCTACAAATAAAAAAGGTGAAGAAGTTACTTTTACTGGTGATTACTGTTTAGTCTCTGTAGGTCGTCGTCCTTATACTGATGGATTGGCTTTAGAAAAAGCGGGTGTAAAAGTTACAGAAAGAGGAATGGTAGAAGTTAACGACCATTTACAAACGAATGTTTCTAATATTTATGCTATTGGAGATGTAGTACGTGGTGCTATGTTAGCTCATAAAGCAGAAGAAGAAGGTGTTGTGGTTGCTGAATACTTAGCAGGACAAAAGCCTCATATTGATTATAACTTAATTCCTGGTATTGTATACACTTGGCCAGAAGTTGCCGCTGTTGGTAAAACTGAGCAAGAACTTAAAGATGCCGGTGTTGATTACAAAGCTGGAAAATTCTCAATGCGTGCTTTAGGACGTTCTCGTGCTAGTGGAGACATTGATGGATTTGTTAAAGTATTAGCCGATAAAAATACAGATGAAGTATTAGGAGTACATATGGTAGGTGCTCGTGTAGCTGATTTAATCATGGAAGCGGCTGTAGCAATGGAATACAGAGCTTCTGCGGAAGATTTAGCTCGTATTTGTCATGGACACCCAACGTATTCTGAAGCTGTAAAAGAAGCGGCTAAAGCTGCTTGGGATGGAAAGCCATTAAATGCGTAATTAACAACGTAAAGAATATACTAAAAAGCAATCTCTTAATGAGGTTGCTTTTTTTATTATTTTAATATTTATTTAACTCTCAATTAGACAGATACAGTAAAAAACCTCTTAAGAAATTTGTACTTTTAAGCAGACTCCTATCACTAAACATCAATCAAATAATGAAACAGTTATTAAGAGTACTTTGTATTACGTTGGTTTTGATTTGCTGCAATGGACAATCTCAAAACGTCAAAGAAAGAAATGTGGGTGGGCCTTGCCAAGATTGTATTGCTTTATTGGATTATAAAACTCTTAACAAGAGTCTTAAATCAATTGATACATTACCTGGCTTTTTTGAAAATGAACCAAAATTAAAAATAACTGGTACTATATTTCAAAAAGATGGAAAAACACCTGCAGAGGATATTGTAATCTATGTATATCATGTAGATAGAACTGGGAGATACACACCAAGTGCAACACCTATTGGTTGGTAAAAAAGGCATGGACAATATAGAGGCTGGTTAAAAACGAATAAGGATGGTAAGTTTACTTTTTACACTTTTAGACCTGCTTCTTATCCCGGAACACAAATCGCCGAACATATTCATATTTATTTAAAAGAACCGAATACAAATCCTTATTATATTGATAGCTATCATTTTGAAAATGATCCTAACCTAACCGAACGAGAAAAACAGTCTCAAAAAAAACGTGGAGGCTCAGGAATTGTAAAGCTTAAAAAAGAAAACGATATTTGGGTAATACATAGAGAGATTACCTTAGGCTTAAATATTCCTAATTATTAAACATAATGGTTACCCTTGAGAAAATAACAGCCCTTCCTAACTTTTCGAGTCAACTAGAAAATAAAATATTATACTCTGAGCATACAAGTGATATTGAAATTCAATACGAATCTGCCTGCTCTATAAAGTATGTTATTGAAGGGACTAAGGAATACAACCATAGCCATCAGGACAGCCTTATTTCTTCTGGACAATATATTATCTTAAATAACAAAAACATTTCCACCAGAGCCTTAAAAGGGAGCAAAGGACTTTCTTTTTTTTTATCACCAGACTTAATTGGAGAAATTTATTCCAATCTATATGCAAGAGATACTTCTTTAGAATTTTTTGAATTCCCTCAATCCAACCATAATCTTATTGGAGATGAATTACAGAAAATGGCTTTTTTGTATGAAAACCAGCCCAATCTTTTCAAGCTTCAAATGGACGATTTATTCATTCATCTTTCAGAAACTGTCATAAAAGAGCATGTTAAAATCAAAGCTAAATTTTCTGAATTAAAAATAATAAAATACAATACCCAAAAAGAACTCTATAAATACGCAACCATGGCTCAAACCTATATGCATGATAATTTTACGCGTAAAATATCTCTAGATACTCTAAGTAATGCTATAGGCGTTAGCAAGTATTATTTACATAGATTGTTCACTGAAATAATGGGGTATACTCCTATAGAATACCTAACATTCATTAGGCTAAACAGTGCTAAAGAACAACTAAGACTTTCTAAAAAAACAATCTTTGAAATTGCAGTGGATAATGGCTTTGAAAACTCTTCTTACTTCTCTAACGTTTTTAAAAAGTATTTCGGAATTACTCCTACAATTTATAGAGAACAGTAAAATCCGCAAGATATTACAACAGTAACCTTGAGCGTATAGATACTTTTATCAAAAAGATTATTTACTCATGATAAAAAGAATCGCTCATATAACCGATTTACATTTAGATGAACCCTTCACTAAAAAACAAGGTATCTCTGCAAGGAACCGATTAAAAACCGTGTTACAACATATTTCGTCCCTTAATATAAATGAGATTATTTGCACTGGAGATATTGGTGAAAGAACGAGCTTAGACTTCTTCTTTAAAGAATGTAACCATTTTAATTTATCTGTTACTTTAGTAAATCACGATTCCGAACTTGAAACCGCAACATATATTAAGTCAAAACTCTTTAACTCATCAAAGTTATACTATAGTCATGAGGATGATTTTTACAAGTATATTTATCTAGACTCTTCATTAGGAATAATTGATAAGCAGCAACTAGCATGGCTTGAAAAGGAACTTAAGACTAACAAGCATGTTTTAATTTCCCTACATCACCCAATTATTGGACTCAATTTAAAAGTTGATGAAATAGGAGCTCTAAAAAATAGAAAAGCCATTCTTGATCTATTACAAAAACATTCAAATAGCATTACTGTTTTTTGTGGTCACTACCACCTAAGTAGTACAATTATTGACAAAAATGTTACGCAATATATAAGTCCAGCTGTGTCCTATCAAATCAAAAAACAAACAGATAAAATAGGAATAGACGCAAATACTTATGGTTACAGACTTATCTATATTACTCATAACAACATAACTACTCAAACTCAATTATTCCATGAGTCAAACTAAAAAACAATCCTTTATAGAAAGTCTTATAAATGTCTCAATTGGTTTTCTAGTTACGCTGGTTTCTTTAAACATTCTATTTCCTTTTCTAGGTATTACAAGTAACTATCAAAAAAACATTGCGCTAACGCTATATTTTACAATACTAAGCATCATAAGAAATTATGCAATAAGAAGATTCTTTAACAAAAAAATCCGAACTAAATAGTTCGGATTTTTAAATTGTATGGACTTGTTGTTTTATTCTATTCCGTAGAAAGAGCTAAGTCTATCTTCAACATTTGAAGCTTTCTTCATTGCTTCATATAATTGATATGTTCTTCCTTTTCTATCGTTTGCAATACGCTTTCTAAATGTATCGTAATTAGGTAAAGCAACTGGTAATTCTCTTTTCTCTACGATAAAAGCATATACTCCTAAACCTCCTGCTACCTTGTTCTTTAACTCATTTTCTTTAGCATATAACATTGCTCCAACTACTTTTGGTTCGTTACCAATTCCAGGTAATGTTGGAGATTGTAAGTTAACGTCTGCTGCTGTTCTTACAGTTTGTGAATTTGCTGTTGCTATATCTTGTAAGTTAGCTCCATTCATTTTTTCTGCGATTAAAGCAGCTTTCTTTTCTTTAACTAAAATAGGGCGAACTTGTGCAATTGCTTTATCTACTGGCATTAATCCTTTTGCAGTTTTTGCTTTTAATACTGCTACTGCATATCCTCCATTAATATCAAAACGCTTAAAGTCTCCTACTTCTAAATCTTTTCCAAATGACCAAGTAACCATTTCTCTTTCGTTACCTATACTTGGTACATTCTCATCTAAAGCTTTAATTCCAACAGAAGAAATAGATTTTAAACCTTTTTCTTTAACAGCATCTTCAAAGCTTTTTCCATTAGTTAATTCTAAAGCAAATGTTTCTGCTTCTTGGAATATTTTATTCTCTGTTGCTTCAGAAGCTTCTATTTTTCTACCATAAGTAGCCAATTTAACTACTGGTTGGAAGTTCTTGTGTCCTTCAACTTTAATTACGTGGAAACCGAAAGGTGTTTTTACAACTCCCATATCTCCTTCTTTACCTTCAAAAACAAAGTCTCTAAAAGCAGGTACCATTTGTCCGTATGGGAACCAATCATAGAATCCTCCTTTATCTGAAGAACCTTTATCTGATGACATTTCTTTTGCTAAATCAGCAAATTTAGAAGGAGTAGCTTTTACTACAGTTAATAAACTATCTGCAGTTTTCTTTGCTTCTTCTTCATTTTGAGTTACTGTTGCCGCTGCACTAGAAGCTCCTACGAAAGGAATTAAAATATGTCTTGCTTGAGCAGAGTCAGGTAATTGAGTAACCTTAGTTATTTTAGAAATCTTAAAGTACTCTCCATCTTTATAAGGACCAAAAGCATCACCTTCTTTACCATTAAAGATATCATCAGCAATAACCTGTGGTACTTGTACTTTATACTTGTAAGTATCATCTAAAGAAATATCTGATTCATTCTCTTCAAAAAACTCAGCATAATCAGTAGTATTCTTTAATCCTTTGATAGGCGTATTATTTACAACAGAATCTTCTAATAACTTAGCTACTTCTGCTTTAATTGCCTCTTCATCTTCTTTTGTTGGTAAAATATCAAATCTTACTGCTTCTAAATCTCTTGACTCTTCAACTTGAAATTGATTTGAGTTCTTTTCAATATAGCTTTTTACTTCTCCTTTTGTTAAAGTAACTAAACTATCAGCGATTGTAGAATATGGTACTCGTACATATTTAGCCGTAATCTTAGTGTTGTTGGTTAAATAGTCAGTTTCTCCTTCTTTTAAAGAAGCACCTAAACCAGCCGCCACTAAATTATCGTATGCAGTTTTTTCTAAGTTATTTTGAATAGAAGTCATAAAGTTCTGCCATAACCTCCACTCTTCTCCATTTGTTTCCTTAATGGTTTTTAAAAACTCTTTTAATTTATTTCTATCGAAAATTCCAGCTGTTTGAAATCTTTGATCACCTTGAATTGAAGGATTTTCACAAATTTTATTAAAAATATCTGCATCTCCAACAGTGATTCCTGCTTCTTCTAATTGCGCTTTGTAAATCTTTTGTCTTAGTAAGTTATCCCATACCGTCTTTGCTGCTTGCATTTCTCCAACTCTATTTCCAGTCTGAGTTTTATATGCATCTAAAGCCTCAGCAAACTCTAAACGTGAAATAGTTTCTCCATCTACCTCTCCTATTTCGTCTACTTTACTTGCGTTAAAAAAGTCTGAAATAGTAGAAGGGTCTAATACAAAAGCAAAAAGTGCTAAACCTATTACAAGAATCAAGAACATTGAACGTTCTCTAATTTTCGATAAAATTGCCATACGTCATTTATTTAATTAACAGTGTGCGAAAATACAATTTCACATTAAATAATGCAACGTTTTTTTAGCTGTTTTAGAGGGGGTTTGATATGTTTTATTAAAGAATTAAAGTTTATCCTTCTTTATCTAAAACTTTAAGGTATAAATCGTTTATTTTAGTAGCACTTACGTTTAAGATTTCTATATGCAACTTTCCTATTTCAATTTTGTCTCCTTCTTCTGGAATAGTCTCTGTATGATTTATTACAAAACCACCTAACGTTTCATAGGCTTCTTCTTTAGGAATTTCTAAATTATACTCTTCATTCAAATAATCAACCTCAAGACGTGCTGAAAATTTAAATTCTCGTTCATTTATTTTTTCTTCTAATTGTTGTTGTACATCATGCTCGTCTTCTATTTCTCCAAAGAGTTCTTCAACTACATCTTCAACCGTAATAATACCAGAAGTACCTCCATACTCATCTACTACTACCGCAATACTCCTTCTTTTTTTCATGAGCGCATTTAACACGTCATTAATCATCATAGACTCCGGAACAAATTCAACTGGTAATAAAATTGACTTTATAGACCTTGGTTTTTTAAACAGTTCAAAAGCATTTACATACCCTAAAATATTATCTAATGAATTTTTATAAACCAATATTTTAGAATACCCTGTTTCTATAAATAAATTTCTCAGATTGGCTACAGATTCATGAAGATCAACCGCCATAATTTCTGTTCGAGGCACCATAATCTCACGAGATTTCACCTTGTGAAATTCTAGTGCATTTTGAAAAATTTGAATCTCAGAATCAACTTCTTCCGCATCTTTACCTGTTTCTAATTGTTCTGAAATATAGTTTCCTAATTCCTCTTTACTAAATTCTACTTGTGCATTATTTTCTTTCGCTTTAAAAAAAACGTGTAAAAAGAAGTCAGAAATCTTAGTTATAAACCAAGAAATAAAATAAAACAAGATATAGAAAATGTAAGCTGGTATTACAAACAACTTCAACATTTCATTTGCATAAATTCTCGATATCGCTTTTGGTAAAAACTCTGCAGTAACTAAAATTATAATCGTCGAAATAGTAGTTTGCGTAAGTAGACTTACATCATTTAATAAATAATCAAGAAATATAATTCCAGTTGGCAGTAGTGCTTTAAACCACCCCATTAACAACTCCCCCATAAAGTAACTATATATTACCAAAGCAATATTGTTACCCACAAGCATTGTTGTAATGAATTTTGATGATTTCTCTGTAAGTTTTGCAAGTATCTTGGGAACGATACCTTCCCTTTTTTTCTCAAGTTCTATATGTAACTTGTTAGCCGACACAAAGGCTATTTCCATTCCAGAAAAAAAAGCTGAAAAAAGAATGGATGTAAAAATTATAATCAGTTCGGTATACATTAACCTTGTTTGTTTCGTTTTTCTACCTTTCTTCTAAAATTACGTTTAAAAAAGAAAATTAACGTAATAAAGATAGCAAAACCAAACATAATAAGTGCCTGTTGTTTGTCAGAATTCCATTTTAATATTCCTTCAACAAAAAAAATGATTCCTACAACTAGATAACCGTATTGTATATATTTCCAAAGTGTATTCATTATATTTCTTTTTGTTTTACTTGGATATCTCCAGTAATATCCTTCGCTATGAACTGTGTTAAATCTTGTTTTGATTCAAATCCAAAACCATTAATTACACTTTCTGGGGTAGTTAATCTAAAACCGTCTTCAGTAAAAAAGTAAGCTTCTTTCTGATCCCAAAACAATTGGTTCGTTTCTAATTTTGAATTATCAGTATGATTAGTTATCACCACATTTCCTCTTATTTCCGAAACTTGCGTTTTTGAATATGTTAACGCATAATTTCCTGTAATGGTAGTAGAGTCTTTTCCATTCTTATTTATAGAAACAATCTTTATCCCTTTTGGAAATTCATTATACGGATGCTCTTTTCTATTGGAAAAATCGAGTAATAGAGGTGTAATCAATCTTGATGTAACTCTTCCTGAATCTTTATACACATGATTTGTATTCTTAGCGACTCCAATAGGTAGATTTTTATCTGCTAAAAAATCCTGTACTTCTTTTTTACTATTTACACAAGAAAAAAACATTGCCACCAAACTAATGATAGCAATGTTATTTATTATATGTTTTTTTCTACTCAAAATCTATATTGATTATGGTACTCTTACAGTTTCACCAATCCAACATCCTACTCTATAAGAAGAACCTGATGCTAATCCTTTTTGGAAAACTAATTTCTTAGAAGGTACATTTCCTTTATAGTTATTAATATATCTTCCTGCACCACATCCTGGATCTACTCTTTTTGCTCTTTGTGCTTTATTTAAAGCTGCAACGTATACCATTCTCTTTTCAAATTCATCACTTCCACAAGAGTTTGCACTCCTAGCATATAAACTTGCAATAAATAAATATGCCTTACCCATGTTTGGATTATATCTTAATGCTTCTCTAGCTAATGCTCTTGCTCTACTTCCGCTTGCACTTTGAGCTTCTCTTAACTTATACTTTGCTTTCTTTAATGGATCTGTTTCTAAATCGAATGCCTTTTTTCTCATTTGAGCAGCACCTCCTTTATCACCATTCTTAGCTAAAACTCCTGCTAAGAAGTTATAAGCGTCTGCTGATTGAGTTGTTTCTGCATAAGCATTTGCAAGTTTTTCAAATAATGGATCAGTTGCACATCCTTTATTATACATTCTAGAAACTGCTCTTTTTAACCAAACTCCGTTAGCTTTATTAGCTTCAAAATCTCTACTATAAATTGGAATTAATCTTTCACAAGTAGCTATTTCTGAAATTGTAGCATCTAAACCACCTTCTACTTGACCTAAAGAAGTTGAGTTAATAGTATAAGCTCTTAAATTTCTTTTTTCTTTGGCAGAAATTGTTTTTAAAGAATCCTTTATTTGTAATGCTGCAATTTTCTTGTTATAATCATCTAACTTTTCTCCTACAGACTCCATTACATCATCATACGTATCAAATACTTTTTGAGGATTCGTATCTTTATTTTTTTCAGTTACGGTTTTAAAATATCTAAAGATATTCTTAACCCCCATATCCTTAGGTGAAATTTTATATGCTTTCTCTAAATATGAAAACGCCTCATCTTCAGAAGCCAACTTGTTTTTTAATACATAGGTAGCATAATCACTATGTGCTTTCGCAGCTCCTTTTTGAGGGAAATTTGCGATTCTTGCTTCATATAGCTTCTTAACTAAACCGTGATCTTTAGTTGCCTCTGCTAACTTTGCCCCATATTTATAAATATTGACTGATAATTTTGGGCAATTAGTTAAAAGGTAATCTAAATTTTGCTTAGCGTCTCCAGTGTATTTTTTATTTTTAACATCACCGCTCATTAAGTTATACTTAACCAGACACTCTTGATTTGCCTGTGCCTTAACCCCGCTTACGGCTACAAACAAAAATAATCCTGTTAGTAAATACGTAATTTTTTTCATCATTTATCAGTTTTTATTAATCTATTTGTCTCTTTACAAACCAGTTTCTGCTGTTCAAAGATAAACTTAATCTTACATTAAAATAATTTTCTTGTATTAAGTTATTATTAGTTGTTCCTCTTTGTCCATATTCAAATCCAATATTTAAATTAGATGCTTGACCTGGTAATGGCAATCCTAATCCAACATTTATGCCAAAGTCTTTTACAGCTGTAAAATTATTAGAACTTCCTGTATTAACTAATAACCCAACATTTTCAAAACGCGCCCCCGCTCTATAAGTTATCCTATCCCAATAACTTGATATAGAGTTCTTTTTAGGAATATAATACCCACCAAATGAAAATTTTCTTGAATCATCGTATCTAAAAGAAGTTCCATCTGTTATTAATGAATTATTTGTAGACAATGCTTTTTGGAATTGTTGATTAACTCCAACGTACCATTTATCTAACTTTCCAATACCAACTCCAAAAACAGTTTTTAAAGGGATTGTTATATTTCCATTTATATTCGTAGTAGAGTTGATATCTTTTTCTATTTCAGACCCATTAGAATTAAACACTACAGAATAAAACTTGTCAGTACCAGTACCTGTTAAATCAGACTGTAAAGTCATTGCTAATCCTGTTTGTAATTGCAAATCATTTTTTAATTGTGTCTTATACTGAGCTCCTAATTTAAACTGTCCTCCTCGAATATTTAATTCTTCACTATTCTTAGATCCTCTAGCAACTCCTTCACGTACATTTAAAATCGTGTTTTCAGTATTTCCGAAAATAAATGCTGCTTCTGCTCCTAAAGAAAGTCCTTCGTAGACATACATACCAAAACTAGCGTAGATCTTATTTGTACCTCCACTTCCTCTAAATACTGTTACGTCTTGAGCATTACTATTATTTACTAAAGAATATCCTACAGAAGAAAAAGGTTGTAATCCAACAGAAAACCCTGCTTTTTTACCAATAGGAAATCCTAAAGCTATATATCTTAAATTCGTTGAGTTTCCAGACTGAGAACTATTCCCTTCTTTTAAAGTTAAAAAAGTTAAGCTTCCTCCTAGACCATAAGTTGCATAACGTAAATCTGCATTGGCCGCAGGATTCACAAAGTTTAAATACTTTGAATCTTTCATTGCCACTCCAATTCCCCCCATAGAAGCTTGTTCAACTGTTACTGCTTCAAAATTCTCACCTATTCCAAAAACAGAATACGGTGAAGCACTGTTACGTTGTGCTAATAATGTTACTGAGCTTAATACGAATACTCCTAGTAATATCCTCTTAATCATTCGCTAAATTATAATTCAATATTGTATGTAAACCTTCCAAAACAAAATTTGGATGGGCAAATATGACACTTTTTAATTGTTTAGCCAAGAAATATGTGTCTCCTCCTGTTAAAACTACTGTTAAATCTTGATAGTCATCTTTATATTGCTCTATTACCCCATCTATTTCTCTACAAACACCATTTACCACACCCGAGTGAATTGATGTATTTGTATCTTTTCCAATAACGGTTTCAACTTTTTCTGATGTTAACAACGGTAATTTTGCTGTAAAAGTATGTAAAGCTTTATAGCGCATTTGTATACCTGGTGAAATAGCTCCTCCTAAATACTCTTTATTCATTGTAACAAATTCGTAGGTAATACAAGTTCCTGCATCAATTACCAATACATTTTTATTCTTATAAGTACTCACTGCCGCAGAAGCTAGTGCTATTCTATCTACTCCCAAAGTTTTGGGTGTTTTGTATTTATTCTTAAACGGTACTTCTGTGGAAGAATTAAGGTACATTGGCTTCAAAAAATCATCTATTTTTTCTTTCTTTTCTCTCGAAATAGATGCTACTGAAGATATAATACTATGAGAAATTGAAAATTTTGAAATTATTTTTTTCAATTCTGAAATTATTTTAGACTTTTTAAAAACCACCAACTCAACCAAGCTATCCTGTTCATAAACAGCCGCTTTCACTCTTGTATTACCTACGTCAATTATTAAGTACATATCCTCTTTTTACAAAACTTCAAATTTACAATACATTTTTTTAAACTAATTGCTTTGTTAAATTAAAAAACGATTGTATATTTGCATCCGCTAAACAAAAGCTAATAACTGGTGCCTTAGCTCAGTTGGTAGAGCAAAGGACTGAAAATCCTTGTGTCCCTGGTTCGATTCCTGGAGGCACCACTTTTTTTGAAGCTTTTGATTGGCAAAACCAAATGGTGCCTTAGCTCAGTTGGTAGAGCAAAGGACTGAAAATCCTTGTGTCCCTGGTTCGATTCCTGGAGGCACCACATAAAAAATCCGAACTTCTGTTCGGATTTTTTGTTTTTATATGTTTTACTTCTATTTATTTTAATCGAAACTTCATTTCTACTGGTAAGTGATCTGAAGCTTGTTCAAAACCATTCAATACCTTACCTTCTACATATTCAATCGAATTCTCTGTATAGAAAATATAATCTATTCGCTCATATAAATCTTTCGTATCAAATGTATTTGCTGGATTTGCTACTTCGAAAGCCGCATTTCCAATATTGTCCATTTCAAACATTTTTTGAATTACTGCACTCTTATCTCTTGCTCTAGAATTAAAATCACCTAAAAGAATTGTAGGATAATCTTTTTTATAACTATTAAATAAATTAACCACATAGTCAAATTGACGTGATCTGGTTGGTTTATCGAACGCTTCTAAATGAATATTAATCACCACTACCTCCTTTTCTTCTAAAACAACTTTGGTTACCTGAACCAAACGCTCTAAATACAAGGCATCTCTATAAAAAGGATTATCAGGAACGCGTTCTAAAACAATACGCTCATAATCCTTTAACTCATATTTACTAACAATTGATTGTCCAGAAACCATTTTTCCAAAATGCATACTTGGTGGCCAATACGGGTACGGCACATAATGCTCATCCCAGTTAACTCCTCTTGCCACATAGTTATACCCTAACTTAGCTATTTCTTCTTCTTGATCTACCTCATAGGAACGCGCAGCATTGTAGTCTATTTCTTGAAACGCTATGATATCGGGGTTTTCTTTTTTTATTTCTGAAACAACCTTGCTTAAATTAGCTTCGAATAATTCTTTTGGTTTGGCAATTGCTCTGTTATTTGTCATCCCACTTAAATACCCAATATTATATGTAACAATGCTATAAATAGAATCATTATCAACTTTGGTATTGTAACTGTGAGTAATTAGTTTTGCATACTCTTTCTCATTCATTGTAGGTGATGAGGCCCACAAAAAAAACACGAATGCAAGTGCCGATAAAACTATTAATAGTTTTAAAAGAACTCTGATTATTTGCTTCATAAAAATTAAAAAAATGTTAAATTGGTTTTCAAATTTAAACTTTTTTAGTTTTGCTTAGTCATAGAAGCGTAATTTAAAATTAAAACCATGAAAAAATTAGTAGCTTTATTTCTTTTAATGTTTACCGTAAGTACAACATTAGTAGCTCAAAAGAAACAAAAGGATGAATTAAGTATAGATCAAAAAACTGAATTAAAGTTAAAAAAAATGACTTTAAAACTTGATCTAACACCTAAACAACAACGTCAAATTAGACCTTTATTAGCACAATCAGTTAGTGATCACATGGCCATGAGAGAAAAAAGAAAAGCCATGAAAGCTAAAGGGCAAGAACTTTCTTCTGAACAACGCTATGAGTTAAAAAGTAAAATGCTTGATAAGCAAATTGCTATTAAGCAGGAAATGAAACAAATTTTAAATGAACAACAATACGAAAGATTTGAAAAATCTCTTTCTAGAAGAGTTCAAAAAGGAAAAAAACGTCTTAAGAAACACAAAAAGAAAAAACACTCTGAAAGGTCTAAAGATGAGTGGTAAAAAATAAAAAAGTTCGGTTTTCAACCGAACTTTTTTATTTTAACCAATGGTTCAAATTTACTTTATATGTTTTTCCTATTGGAATAACATAATCCTTAATTCTTATTCGATTTCCTTCTATTTCTTTTACCTTCTTCTTTGCTATAATAAAAGACTTGTGTACTTGTAAAAACAAATCATCATCTAACAACTCTTTAAATTCCGAAATTTTTTCTCTTACACTATACTCATCATCTATACATACCACTTTGCAATAATTCCCTAAAGCTTCTACAAATAATATATCATCGATATTTACCTGAATATATTTTTTATTACTTCTGATGAACAAACTATTCTCAGCGGTTTTTTTCACAGGTTTCACCTCCTCTTCTTTTGTATCTATTTTATTAACAGCTTTTACGAGTCTCTCAAAGCTAAAAGGTTTTAATAGATAATCTACAACATTTAACTCATAGCCTTCCAAAGCATATTCTGCGTATGCTGTTGTTACGATTATTTTAGGTGAATTCGATAGTACTTTTAAAAAATCAAATCCTTTAAGTTTAGGCATATTTAAATCTAAGAAAATCAAATCTACCTGATTATTAGATAAAAAATCTAAGGCCTCAATAGCATCATAGCAACTGTTTTCAAACTTAAAATTTGGTAACACATCACAATATCCTTTTATGATATCATGAGCTACAGGCTCATCATCAACAATAATATATTTAATCATATAGCTTGTAATGTTAATTGAATATTGAACACTTCATCAATTGTTGAAGTTACTAATTTGTATTTATCTGGATACACCAAATCTAATCTTCTAGTTAAATTTAACAATCCTACTCCAGCTTCTTTTTCTTTTTCCTCTTTATCAAAGTTATTTTCAACTTCAAAATAAATAATCTTATCATCAGATTTTAACCGTATGTATACATATGCCTCCCCCCTAAGTCTTTCTACTCCATGTTTAAAAGCATTTTCTACCAAATTAATAAAGGTTAACGGCATAATTTTCATATCCTCGTCTTCAATATCTATTACAAATTCTATTTTCAAATCTTTGTAATATCTCTTTTTATGTAAGGCAACAAAATTTCGTATAAACTTAATCTCTTCCTTTAGTGTTACATATTCTTTTTCTCCTTGGTAAATACTGTAACGCATCATTTCTGACAACTCCAATACTATATTTTTTGCTTTTTCGGCATCCTTATCAATAGAACCATATAGGTTATTCAACATATTAAAGAAGAAATGAGGACTCACTTGAGCTTTTAAATACTTAAGTTCATTTTTTATTTTCTCATTTCGAAGTTTTAAGGTTTGTTTGATCTCTCTAAGAGCCCATCCAAATCCAATAACAAACAACAATCCGTAGTATAGAATTGTCAACACACTATAAACAGAAGGAAAATCAATAAATAAAACTACGTTATCCTTTCCTAAAACGATTATTTCGTAAGCAACAATTAATACTGGAATTAGTATTGAAATTGCTATAACATACTTTAAAATTGTTTTATGTTTTTTACTTCTAATAAATTTCATGAAGTAAAAGTACATTTCCTTTTTCTTTTATTATTGGCTTCTTGTTAAACTATCTAAAATTGAGGTTATACTATTTAAAAAGTGTGACAAACGGACTGTCCTACATAAAAGCATCCTTTTGTAATCAAAGAACCTCAACACATCCCAATAACTTTATTCAAACAAACCCTATGAATAGGTTTGCTTCATCAATATTTAATACTTAGAACTGATGAAAAAAAGAATTTTACGATATTTTAAACACATTTTTGGTACTATACTTACCTTATTTATTATTGGAGTTTGCTTTTTGCTATATGCTAACGGTACTTTTAATTATGGACAAAACCCGAAGCGTTATGACCTTTCCCATGAAGGACCCTATGTTTTTTTCGAAAACGACAGTCTTCTTTCTGTAAACTATGTAAAAGGTAATAAAGATGATGGCTTTTTTGTAGACACTCAAAAACACAGTACTCACAATTCTATCAAGGGCGACTGCTTTTTTCCTTTAGATACTTCTAAATTTGATTTTTCTATAAATCCAAATGTAAGCACTCCAAAAGCTATTTATAATGATGGAAACAAAATTTTAGCTATTTCTGATATTGAAAGTAAGTATAAAACTTTCCGCGACTTTTTAATAAGCAATCAGGTTATTGACAAAGAACTTAACTGGACTTTTGGTAAAGGACATTTAGTTTTAGTAGGTGATTTTGTAGATAGAGGTTTTTCTACCACCCAAGTTCTTTGGTTTATTTACAAGCTAGAACAAGATGCTAAAAAACATGGAGGAAACGTTCATTTTATCTTAGGAAACCATGAACTAAAAAACCTTCAAGGGCAATATAAATCTGCCGAACAAAAATATTATGCCATTGCTTCTATCTTAGGAAAACAACAGTTTAATTTATATGATCAGAATTCTTTTTTAGGAAGATGGATCTCTTCTAAAAACACCATTGAACTTATCAACGGAATTCTTTTTACTCATGGAGGAATTCATCCTGAAATTACTAAATCAAGTCTTACTTTGCACGATTTGAATCGAATTAACAGAGCTAATTATTACAAAAGATATTTTCCAAAACCAGAAAAAAATATGACGCAAACGGTTCTTTCTACTAAAAAAGGAATTTGTTGGTATAGAGGTTATTTTAAAGATGATCTATCTCAAGAAGAAGTTGAAAAAGGAATTGAAAAATTCAATGCAAAAGCTGTGGTTGTTGGACATACAATTCAATCTACAGTAAAAAAATATTACAATGGAAAAGTACTTGCAATTGACGTAAAACATCCGAATGATTATTTAAAAAGTTGGCCAAACAAAAAATCTGAAGGCTTGTTAATTGAAAACAACAAATATTTCACTGTATTACATAACGGAACTAAAAAAGCTTTATAATATGAAAAACTCTGGAATATCGATTAAAAAAGATTCAGTTTATAAACTTCTCACAAAACCTTTTATTGTTGTTATAGTTATGCTTCTAGCACCATTACTTGGCTGCTTAGACAGAAATTTTAGTTTCTTCTTTGGTTTAGGTATTGTTTTATTAATTCTTTGGTCAAGTAATTTTAAATGGTCTTTGTTTGGTTTTACAAAGCGACTTACAAAAAAGACAATTATTTATAGTATACTATTAACTATTACTCTTCTTTTTCTCGACAACATTATAGCTCTTTTTGTAGAAAGTTACTTTGGACCACCTAATTACAGCTCTCTTGAAGGAATTAAACACAACCCTGTTAATTTTATAATAATTCTAATTATTGTTTGGACAATTGTAGCTTTTGGTGAGGAGTTTTTATTCAAAGGCTATTACTATAAATGGTTGGCTTCTCTTTTTGGAAACACAAAAAAAGCCTGGTTGTTTGCAGGAATCATCACTTCCATATATTTTGGAATCTCACATTCTTACCAAGGTATTTCTGGAGTAATTACCATTGCAATTATGACATTAGCAGATTCATATATCTTTTACAAAAACAAAACCAATCTTTGGTTGCTTATACTTATACATGGCTTATATGATACATGGGGATTAACCTTTTTTTACTTAGATAAAAAGAGTCCTATTACCCTATTTATTGAAAGCCTATTTTAGAAGAAGGGAAAGTAGTACAAAGCTCGGTTTCGTTATAAAACCGAGCTCTTTTTATTCTTTAAACCAACCAGAATATTTTACATAATTATTGGCTATACGGTCAATTTCTCCTGAGATAAGCTCTTGAGAAATGTCTTTTACTTTCTTTGCAGGCACTCCTGCGTAAATACTTCCGCTTTCTACTTTTGTATTCTTAGTTACAACAGCTCCTGCAGCTATGATAGAATTCGATTCTACCACACAATCATCCATAATAATACTTCCCATACCTACCAACACGTTATCATGAATAGTACAACCATGTACAATAGCATTATGCCCTATGGATACATTATTACCAATTGTAGTTGGTGATTTTTGATAAGTAGCATGTATCACTGCTCCATCTTGTATATTTACCTTGTCTCCCATTCTTATATAATGTACATCACCACGAATTACTGCATTGAACCATACACTACATTCTTTTCCCATGGTAACTTCTCCTACAATTGTAGCATTTCCAGCAACATAACAATCTTCTGGTATTTGCGGATGTTTTCCGTTTACGGATTTTATTATTGGCATATTTTTAAATTATGTTATATTTCTCTTGAAACATATTTAATAGTATCTTTTTCTATATTTATTATTATATAATCATCTATCGGAGTGCCCTTTGCGTAATATCCAAATTTTCTAACCACAACTGTATCTTTGATTTTATATTCTAATCGATAACTATCATCAATTGGTAAGGCTTCTGACATATCAATGCAATACTCTATCTTTTGTTTAGGCACCAACTTAACATATTTTAATGATTCAAATGTGTTTGGTTTTATATTTAAAGAATCAATTATAAAACTTGTATTATTTATAATTTTAAACTTCACTTTCTCATTATTAAAATGGCAAGAAGTAAAAGCACAAATTAAAATTATTAACCACCTGTTTTTCATCTTTATTTAAAATACGAAAGCAAATTAGCCTTTTTTGATGAAGAGACCATAATTTCTTTTCCGTTTGACAGCACTACGCTTCCTCCCTTTCCTTTTTTGTATTTCACAATCTCATTTACATTCACTAAAAATGACTTGTGTATTCTTACAAATGACGAATCTTTTAAAATTCCTTCAAAATACTTAAGTGTCTTACTCACCAATTTTTTAGAATTTTCAAAATACAGTTCTGTATAATTATCATCTGCTTTACAGAACAAAATATCACTTGTATTTACCACCTCAAAACCATCCTGTAAGGGAATAGTAATTTTTCCATTCACCATATTTGATTTTGGCGTAAGCACGGAGCTTTCTAAAGCTATTTCTTTCTCCTTGATTTCTGTAACTAAGTTCACTGCTTTTATCAATTCATCTATCGAAATTGGTTTTAATAGATAATAAGTTGCCTGTGTATTTAGAGCATCAATCGCATAATGATCATAGGCAGTTACAAAAACTACTTCAAAGGTTCTATTTTCTATTTTTTCTAACAAATCAAAAGCATTTCCAAAAGGCATTTCAACATCTAGAAAAACCAAGTCTAAATCGTATTTATTTATCAGTTCTTCTCCTTCCTTTATATTGCTTGCTTCTCCCAACAATTCAACATTAGGACAGTATTTAGAAATATAGTTTCGTAAAATATCTCTGCTTATTGCTTCATCTTCAACAATAATTGTTTTTAACTTCATAGCTTAATCTTTTTTTAATGTTAATTCTACTTTTGTTCCGCTTCCATCTTCAAAAACATCTGTTATTAAAACAGCAATTTTATCTTGATACATATCATTTAAAATTGACACTCTGTTTTTAATCGTACTCATTCCTTTAGATTTCTGCTTCAATTGATTTTTAGTCTTCATTTCTATAGACTTCTTTCTTCCTACTCCATTATCTTCTATTAAAATGACAATTGACTCTTCATTCTTGTTCTTCATTGAAATATGCAAATTCCCTTTTTCTTCTTTATATCGAAGCCCATGCCAAATAGCATTCTCAATATAGGGTTGTAACAGCATTGGTGGAATTGAATATTCTTCCAATCGAATTTCTTCATCTATGGTAATGGTGTAATCAAACTTATCTTGAAAGCGATTGTGTTCTAACTTTACATATAACTCCAACAATTCAATTTCTTTAGATAACGGTATAAAATCTTCATCAGAATTTTCTAAAACAGAGCGCATTAATACAGAAAACTCCGATAAATATCGGTTCGCACTTCGTTCATCATTTACCGCTATAAAACTATTTACAGAGTTAAGGGCATTAAAAATGAAATGTGGATTCATCTGTGAACGCATTGATTTCAATGCCAATAAATTGTTTGCTAGTTTTTGTTGCTTGTTGGTTCTAAACATAAAATATGCTAGTAACGACATTAGTAACATTCCACCTATTAAAGAATAGATTACGTATTCTTGACGTTTATTACTTTCTTCGACTAACTGCTGATCCTTATACGCCAAATCAACCTTGGTATCTGCCAACTCTTTGTCTTTTTCTAAACTTTTTATTCTACTTCGATTCTCTGCAATACGTTTTCCAAAACGTTTTAATTGCTGTATTTCTTGCTCTTTTCTTGAATATAAAGTGTCTACCAATTGTACATAATCTTGATAAGACTTTAGCGCCTCAGAATAAGCTCCTACAGTTTCTAAAGCTTCCGATAATTTGCGAGTAGCATCCTTTTGTACAATTAAATCTTCATTCTCATCTGCCTCTTCAATACTCTTTTTTAAATAGGGTATTGCCTGGTTAAATTCTTCTTTTAAAATATAAGCGCTTCCTATTTTATAATTTATCTTTTGTGAAGTTATAGAATCTACCAATGACTCTTTATCTTCAGTTTCTATAGTAATACCATTGGCTTCTTTTAAGCTTTCTTTCCTTAAATCAATTTCATCATCATACCGTTGTGCTTGATTGTAATAATCAGCTACTTTTTGCTGTTGATTCAATGACCTTCTTACATTTTCTTTATAGGCTAAATCCAATGAGTTTTTAAAAAGTGAATCTGCTTTTACTCCTTCTCCTAGTTTTGCATAGGTTTCTGCTAGCTTTGAGTTTAAATCAGTTATTTTCGATTTTAAAGAACTTGCTTGAGCAATTTCTAAGGCACTTTCATAATACTCTTTTGCCTTTTTATATTCTGTCAAATTTTTATATACATCTCCTAGCCCCTCATTAATCGTTAAATTTTCATAATTACTCAGCTTACCTTTTGAAGCTCTCATAAAACTTCTTTTAGCATCTCCGTTCTTTAATGCTAACAATTGTGTTTTAGCTAACAATAACAGCACTCTATTTTCATTCACTTCTTTTAGAGATGCCTTGTAATTTTCAATAGCTAAATCATACTGTTTCCAATGGGTATATATATCTGCTAATTCTCTAAAAGAAACAGCCCGTCTACGTTTGGTATCGCTTTCATCAAGCATTTTCTCAACAAAAGTTAAACTCTTGTCTAAATCTTTTTCTTTATAAAATTTTACCGAATCGTAATAGGTGTTATATGCTTTAGAATCTCTTTTAGGTCCACTGTTTTTACGAATAGACAACTTATCAAAACTATATTTAGATTTCTTATCTTCATAGTCTTCTACCAATATTTGAATTGCTTTAAAATTTTCTACCGTATGAAACATGGTATTAAAGTCAGGGTGCGTAATCTGTATTACATCATTCAATCTTGCTTTAACCATATATTTATCATAAATATGAGAAAACACAAAAATTTCACCATTTACAATTACCTCAGCATTTCTAATAGGTAATCTTGTTTTTTCATCTATTACTTTTACTGGCACTGTATGCTCCCTATCATAACCTTTACTTCTTTGCGCTTGCATGGAAGTAAGAGTTAGTGCAAGTAAAAACAATTGTATATATAAAAACCTCTTCATTTCTTTAATTAATTCATGTAAACATACACACAAAAACTGGGTTCAAAAAATCACCTTTAGAGTAAAACCACTTAAAAGAATACTAAAAATACGGTTTCACTCATTTTTCATTCCTTTTCACTCATTCAACAACACTATTAACTCATTCTAGATTTTTTAAGAAAAAAGTTGGTCTTAGTTTTGATGTATAAATAATAAGTTATGAAAGTATTACAAGTTATCATATTAGTACTATGTACAAGTTTATCATTTAGTCAATCTAGTAAAAAGGACACTCCTTTTATTGAAGTGACAGGTAAAGCAGAATTAGAAATAAGCCCGAATGAAATCTATATTGATCTTTTACTAAAGGAAAAAGTAAAGAGTGGTAAAAAAACAAGTTTAGATGAATTAGAAAACTCGCTAAAAAATGAATTAGAAAAAATTGGAGTTCCGAAAGAGAATTTATTTATCTCAGATATCAACTCTGTAATTTCAAAAACGGGTTGGTGGTCGCAAGAAGTATTATCAACGGGTAAATATTCTTTAAAAGTTACGAGTCCTAAAAAACTAAAAAAGGTATTTGAAATTTTCGAAAAACTCAAAATTACAGACACCAATATTATCAAAGCAACACACTCGGAGCTTACAACTTTTAAAAAGAAAAATAGAATTGCGGCTATTAAAGCGGCTAAAGAAAAGGCCAAGTATTTACTAAATGCTATAGACGCTGGTACGGGAAAGCCATTGAAGGTATATGAAACAGAACATCAATTACAAGATTTTGCGCAACTAAATCATTTAAACGTAAATCAGAGTAGTTACAGTATATCAAAAGTCAAATCATATAGAAAAGATGTAGTACAATTTGAAAACATCAAACTAATATCATCTATTCATGTAGTATTTGAAATTAAATAACACCAAGCTTTTAATTAAACAATAATTAAAAACCAAAAATTATGAAAAATCATGTTTTAAAATTTAGTTTCCTATTCGGACTTCTACTTTCTGTAAGTAGTTATGCGAATACGACTCCCATTGAAAAGGTTAAAAAGCAGACCATAAAAGTTGCTTTATTATTAGACACAAGTAATAGCATGGACGGTTTAATCAACCAGGCAAAGTCTCAGTTGTGGGATATTGTAAATGAATTGTCTTATGCGAAATGTGAAGGTGTGAACCCGAATTTAAAAATCGCGTTGTATGAATATGGAAACGATCGTTTATCTTCTAGAGAAGGATATATTCGTCAGGTTTTACAATTTACAAGTGATTTAGATGAAATCTCTGAACGTTTATTTTCTTTAAGCACCAATGGTGGAAGTGAGTTTTGCGGACAAGTAATTCAAACTTCATTAAATGAATTGGAATGGGGAAAAAATGAACGAGACTTAAAAATGATTTTTATTGCCGGTAACGAACCATTTACGCAAGGAAAGATTAATTATAAAGATGCTATTACCAACGCAAAAGAAAAAGACATTACCATCAATACTATTTTTTGTGGTAATTACAACGATGGTATTTCTGGTATGTGGCAAGACGGAGCGTATTTTGGAAATGGAGATTATATGACCATTAACCACAACAAGAACATTGTACATATTGTAACACCTTATGATAGTGATATTATTATTTTAAATAAGAAATTAAACAAAACTTATATCCACTATGGAAATGCCGGATATTCTAAATATCAAAAACAAGCATTGCAAGATACCAATGCAGAAGAGTTAAACGAAGCTGTTGTAGTTAAGCGTGCCGTAAGTAAAAGTTCTCGATTGTATAATAATTCTTCTTGGGATTTAGTGGATGCTTCAAAAGATAAAAAAGTAGACTATACCAAGTTAAAGAAGGAACAATTACCGCAACACTTAAGAAGTAAGTCTACTAAAGAAATTAAAACATACGTTGAAACGAAAAGTAAAGAGCGCCAAGAAATTCAACAAAAAATTCAGGAATTGAATAAGAAGAGGAAACAGTTTATTGCAAAAAAGCAAAAAGCTAATGCAAAAAACAATGAATTAGAAAGTGTAATGATTAAGGCCATTAAAAAACAGGCCAAAAAGAAAAACTACTCTTGGTAGTAGTTCTTAGTTCAATTCAATTTTTAAGAAGGAGGAAACTCCTTCTTTTTTTATTTTATTAATAAATCCTGACCGATACTAATGGTATTATCTCTTAAACCATTATTTGATTTTAACTCCTTTACAGAAATATTATGTTTTCTTGCAATAGAATATAAAGTATCTCCTTTTTGAACTTTATAATATGAGTTTTGCGCTACTACTCGTTTTCCTTTTTTTCCTCTTTTCGGAATTCGATCGTATTTATTTAAATCGTATTTATGAATTAAGGCAATTAATTTTTGCGGATATTTTCTATCGGTAGCATATCCAGCTTTTTTCAATCCGTATGCCCAACCTTTATAATCGGTATGACGTAATCTAAATAAACTAGCATAACGCTTACGAGTTATTAAGAACTGTGAATGGTCTTCATACGATGATTCTGGATATTTATACTTTCTAAAGCATTCTCCTTTTTCATCATCATCATGGGTTACACTTTTTCCTTTCCATCCTCTATGACACTTAATTCCAAAGTGATTGTTAGAACGAATTGCTAACGGACTTCTTCCACTACCAGATTCTAAAATTCCTTGCGCCAATGTAATACTTGCTGGGATGTTATGCTCATGCATCTTTTTAACTGCAATAGGAGCAAATTTTAAGATATATTCTTCTGTATTATTAACCGTTGTTTTGGTCTTTCTTTTTACCTGTTCTAACTGAACAACATCAGGTTTTGTTTCTACATCTTCCTTAACAATAACCTTTTTAGGTTGTGAGTTTACCACACGCTTACTGGTATCGCAACTTGTTAATCCTAAAAATGTAACTACTATAAATAATCTTAAATATAACTTCATTAAACCTGTATTAATTCTTGATTCTTATTTTTTAACTTCTGGTTTACACCATCAATTCCTTGCAAACCTCCCGTATGAATTGCTAAAATTTTGCTACCCTTTTCAAAGGCATCGTTTTCAATCATTTTGAAAATTCCAAATAGCATTTTCCCAGTATAAATAGGATCTAACGGAATGTTTGTTTGTACCTTAAACTCATTTATAAAACGAATAAGCTCTGGAGTATATTTTCCGTATCCACCAAAATGAAACGCATTTTGTAAACTCCAATGATCGTTCCGCTTTGCGAACTGCTGTATTTCTGAGGTTAAAAAATCTCCTTTTAAAGCTGGAAACCCGATAACTTTTTGGTGTTCCTTTATGGAGTTTATCAATCCAGAAATGGTCCCTCCAGTACCTACAGCACAGCAAATATAATTGAATTTTTCATCTTCAAAAGTTAAGATCTCTTCACAACCTTGTATGGCCAAATCATTGGTTCCTCCTTCAGGTACTAAATAAAATTCTCCAAACTCATTTTGGAGTTCTTTGATAAATGCTTCCGAAGTTTTATTTCGGTATAACTCTCTTGATACAAACCTCAATTGCATACCATTTTCTACGGCATGTTTTAGGGTAGCATTTCCTGCAAGGGTGCGTTCTATATCTTTTGCTAATTCATCACCTCGAATAATTCCAATGGTTTTGAATCCTGCCATTTTACCAGCAGCGGCCGTAGCAGCAATATGATTGGAGTACGCGCCTCCAAAAGTTAGTAAGGTATGCTGTTTTTCTTCTTGGGCCTTGGTAATATTATACTTGAGCTTTCTGAATTTATTACCCGATACAAAAGGATGAATGCTATCTTCTCTTTTAATCCATAACTCAATTCCTTTTTCTTTTAAAATAGGTAATTGAATAGGTTGATTGATAGGTGTGGGTATTTCTAACTTAAAAAGCATTGACAGTAATTAATGCTACAAAAGTAAGAGTTTAATTGATTTCTAACTTATAGCCTACCCCATGAATATTGGTAATTTTAATAGAAGCGTCGTCTTTTAATTTTTTACGTAGTTTGGAGATATAGGTATCTAAACTTCTCCCTACAAAAACACCATTGTCTTCCCACACTTTTTTGGTAAGCTCTTCTCTTTTTACAATCTCATTGGGTTTTGTGATGAAAATTGCCAATAACTCGCATTCTTTTTTAGACAAGCTGATTTCCGTAGCTTGTTTTACCAACTTGTTTTGCTCCGGATAAAACTCAAATATCCCTAATGTTTGCATATCTTCTGAAGTCTTTGCTACCACTTCCTTTTTATTCCTACTTCTTAGAAAAACAAAAAGGCCAATAAAAAGTAGCACTAGTAAGCCTCCATAAAGTAACCAAGGCTGAGAAGTTGCCAATTGTTTTTGTAAAAACTGAATTTCTATGATGTAACAAGCGGTTGGTAAGAGTCTTCCTCTACAAGGAATAATAGAATTCTCTTCCTTTTGTTGCATTTCATAGCTATATACTACTTCTTTGTGTTCACAATCTTTGACTTCTAAAATATAATGGGTAGAAAAATTTGCCGTACTAAAGTTTCTATTGACAATAGAGACCAAACTATCTGGATGAATTTCTAAATTATTTTGAAAACTTAATTGATACCTTGATGCATTGAGTTCTTTTACGGGTAACACCAACGAAGTCATATCATGTGCATTTAGCAATAATTCATGACCAATACTACGTACCGACACTTTTACTCTTTCTGAAAAAGCATCTCGTTTACTACAGGAAATTACTCCTAGCAACACTAAAAACACACCGATATAAAAAATAGTTTTCTTACGCATACAACTTACAAATATCTGGCTTTTTATATTCATTTTAAGAGCGTTGACACTTCTTTTACACTTTTTTGACATTTGCAGAATCTACCCACCGTCATTACGAGGGAAATTATGACCGAAGTAATCTGCCTATCAAGAACTCCGAGCAAACAGATTGCTTCGTTACACTCGCAATGACACTACTTAACATCATTACAAATAAAGTGAAACACATTCCCCAAACGTCATTACGAATGAAGCACCGTGTAATGAAGTAATCTGCCCATCACAAAACCGAATACACAAACATTTACGGAAAAACCGTATTTAAAGTATGGAAAACCGTAATTTTCACTACTTCATTTAAACTATATTGGGAACTTCAAGAAACCACATATTTTCCGTTTACACTACCAATTAGGATTTATAAACGGATAAAAGGTACGCATATAAACAAGTTGTGGGTAATTTAAACTAAAATCAGAAATTGAAACAAAAAGTATTTATATCATATAGTTGGTCTTCGCCTGAGCATGAGGAATGGGTTATTAATCTGGCAGAAAGATTAATGTCAGACGGAATAGAAGTAATAATTGACAAATGGGATTTGAAGGAAGGTCATGACATGTTTGATTTTATGGAATCTATGGTAAAATCACCCGAAATAAATAAGGTTTTAATTATCCTAGATAAAACATATTCAGAAAAAGCAGATTCAAGAAGTGGGGGAGTTGGAACAGAAACACAAATTATCAGCCCAAACGTTTATAAAAATGCTTCGCAAGAAAAATTTCTTCCTATAGTTACTGAAAGAGATGGCGAAGGAAACGCATTTATTCCAACTTACCTTGACGGTCGAATTTATATAGACTTATCTTCAAATGAACATTTTGAAGAAAATTATGAGAAACTATTGAGGAACATCTATCAAAGACCTTCATTTCAAAAACCCAAAATTGGCACACCACCGAAATATTTGTTCGAGGAAACACCTAAATCATTCAAAACCTCACAAATATTGAGAACGTTTGATTATCAAATAGACAAACATCCTAAAAGAATAAATTCAATAATTAGAGATTTCCTAAATACTTTCTACAACAACCTGAAAGACTTCAAAATTGAATTTGAAGGAAGAGACTATATAGGAATCGGCAAACAAATTTGTGACAATATTCATCAATATACCCAGCTTAGGAATGACTTTTTAGATTTCATAAATAAATTAACGAAATTGGAAATAGATTTTGATTTTGATATCCTTATTAATTTTCTAGAGAAATTGCCGCTTCTAGAAACCCCTGACGAATCAAGGTCTAGTTGGTCTCAATTTGAATTTGATAATTTTCGAATTATAAACCACGAATTATTAATTTATCTGGTGGCCATCGGGTTAAAAAATGAAAACTACAAGTTCGTTGAGGATGTATTATACTCAACTTATTTCTTTAAAGACCGACATAACAACTATAATAATGAACCTAAAACCTTTGATGAATTATATAGGCATGTTGATTCCATTGATAAATATTATAAGGAAACCTATTCTCAAAATTTCTTTAGTTCAATGGCGGATTTAATCATAAAGAGAATTCCAGAAAATATGGACAAATCTGATTTTGTTCTAGCCGACCTTTTATGTTATTATGTTGCAAATATGAATGGAAAAAGTTGGTTCCCCAAAACTTATGTTTATAACTCTCAAGGCAAAAAAGAATTGTTTTACAAAATGGTCTCAAAAAAACATTTCAACAAGGTAAAAGGGCTGTTTGGTGTTAAAGATATTCAGGAATTAAAATCAAAATTAAATGAATTGAAAGAAAAGGACTCACAAAATGCTCCTTATAATAATCGTGTTGGTTATTCAGGTTCATTTGACCGAGTATTACCTCTATATGATGTTATTGAAATAGAAAAAATAGGAACAACAAGATAATATACTAATCGCTATACGTAATTGAGAAATGTTAACAGAAAAAAACAGCAAAAGACTATTATGGATTGGACTATTCTTGTTTCTTACAGGAATAGGTTTCTTTATTTGGAAAGAAAATTTCAATGTTTCAAGCAAATTAAATTCTGAAAAAATTGCTCAATTTGGAGACTTCATTGGTGGAATAGTTGGCTCATTATGGTCTTTAGCAGGAGTAATTTTATTTTACGTAGCACTAACAGAGCAACGAAATGACATTAAGATAAATCGTCAAGCATTAGAAGCACAAGTCGATGCTCTCAATCAACAAATAAAGGAGTTTGAATTACAAAGAACCGAACTTTCTGAAACACGAAAGGTATTTAAGGAACAAAGTGAAACACTCAAAATACAAAGGTTTGAGAATACTTTTTTTCAACTATTAAGCTTGCACCACGAATTAGTTGATAAACTAAATTTCGACAGAAATCAGTTTCTTGGACAAACAGAACCATTAGAAAAAAGAGCTGTTTTATCTAAAGCTTTTATTGATTTACACAGTAAAATCGAAGGTTCTAATACACTTCCATATAAGTCTTCAACTGGTCAAACTAATTGGAAAGAGTTTAAACCTGAATCAATAGAGGTAGCTGAAGAAAGATTGATTCAAGCTTACACAGAATTTTATTTTGAGGATTACAAGCAAATATTAAGTCATTATTACAGAAACGTATATCATATTTTTAAGTTCATTTATTTTTCAAAACTTATACCAAAGGAAAAAAAACAATTTTATGCAAGTTTGGTAAGAGCACAATTATCATCCGATGAACTTTATCTGATTTTATACAATTCGCTGATTGTACATTTAGGTTATCCAAACTTTTTGTTCTTAATCAAAGAGTATGATATTATGCAGAATTTTGACTTTAGACTTGTTAATGAAAATCTGTACCATAGAGAGATTTATGATAAATATTTAAATAACGTGAAACCGAATTGGTAAAAAACTACGCACAACAATGACTATAATTCATTGCTAAATATATTTTTAAAAAGAAAATTAGTTACTTTTAACCGGTTAGATTTCTACAGTGGAAAACCTTCTGGATTTTCAACTCGCAACGAAATCATAGCCACAAACATTCCAAACCTCACAATCCATTTCTTAGTTTAAAATAAAAGCTTACTTTTATACTATGGATATAAGACTAAGCGAAAAAGAAAAGATTAAAGTCCTGAATTCCGATGATATCTACGGAATTATGCAACGTATTTTACTAAGAGAAAGTAAGATTGACCAAAATAGAGAACACTTTTGGGTAATTGGTTTAGAAAATAACAATCGAATTTTATTTATTGAATTAATTAGTCTTGGCTCTGTAAATAAAACGATTGCAGAACCTATGGAAGTGTTTAGTTTTGCACTACAAAAAAGAGCGGTTAAGATAATTTTATGTCATAATCATCCAAGTGGTGAATTAAAACCATCTGAATCTGACAAAGATATTTCTGATAGACTTATTCAAGTAGGAATTATTGTAGATACAGAGGTAATTGACCATTTAATTATTTCAACCAAAAGTTATTTAAGCTTTAAAGACATCGGGCTTTTAGATGAGTTGAAAAAAAGCACAAAGTATGTTCCTAAATATGTATTAGAACAACAAATTAAAAAAGATGCTACTGAAATAGCTAAACGAAAAGAGAAAATTGAAATAGCGAAAGCCATGAAAAGGGTTGATGAACCTATAGAAAAAATTGCAAACTTTACTGGCCTAACAATTGAAGAAATAGAACAATTAAGAGTCCGAAAAAAATAGTGTTATTGCCTAAGAAGGGCTGAAAAATTGTGAGTTAAAAACTAAAAACATTACTGAAATGGAATTCAAAGGTGGAGCAATAATAATTGGTTCTTTATTTTGGGGTAATGAACCAAAACGTGTGAAGTGGAGAAAACTCTATTTGGAATCTGCGGAAAATAAAATTCCATTAAAAATTAGAATTCGATACGGAAGAGAATCAAGCTCAAGAAGTAATACTTATACAATGATTCTTACAAATCATCCAAAAACTGAGTTTGGAAATGCCTATATTTTAAGATTTAAAGAAACTCTTAAGAATGCCAAAAATTTAGAAAGTCAAGCTTTTGCAATGGCTTCAGCAGAAGGGTTATGGAAAAAATCAGGTCCTTCTCTTAATAAAAGTTGGGGAACAGTTGGACTTTTGATAAATCCAAAGTTAGAGAAAAATAAAACTCTTGAAATAATAAAAGAAAGATGGGCAAAAATTTATAAAGATTATAATTGGAGTAAATCAGACTATCAATTAGAAAATGAACCTGAAATAATTGATGAAAATGGGTTTCTTAAAATTGATTGGACTAATGAAATGGACGAATTTGATTTTCTAATAGCAACTTTAACCGTTCCTAAGCCAAAATTATTACTAACCGAAAAAAATATTGCCGAAAGAATTAACGAAACAGGTTATAACGAATATTTTTTAAAAAACTATGAAAATGGAATTCGTACATTCCAAGATGAGGAAATAATAAAGAATTTAAATAAAAAATCAATTACCAACAATTTATAACCCAATTATAACTCTAAAAATGTGCCTTTAAAGTATGTGGTTAGAAAAACCCAGTTTCAAAATTGCAAAAGAAGTTAGTATTAAACAAGAAAATACCTACAATTTGAAAACAACAATCTACTTGGTATTATTAATAGTAGCATTTTCTTGTAAGAATGTAATAAAAAATGATAGTACAGCCAAAAACACAGGCGTACCAGAACATAAAAAACACCCTATTTTACCCAACAAAATCTCAGTTCAACTATTAAATAATAACGGCGAGAAATTAAAACTGGAAAATGTGCTCTGCCATTTAAACATTTATATAGACTCTTTAAGTTATTATACTTACAGTTTTATTCCAACCGACTCAAATGGAATTGTTAATTTAACTAAAGAGCAACTAATACAAAATACTGAGTTAAAACATTATTACGACAAAACTATTCCGTTAGATCAAAGTCCTGTTAAATTTGATTTTATGATTATGGACACGAACTTAATCAATGGAATGATTACTGGCATGAAAAACTACTTATCTGTAGATATAGAATCAATAAAACTGGGGTTAAAGCAACGAGGATTGAATGATTCGCAAATTGCACTGCAAATTACTACAATTAAAGAAAAAATTGAATCTGACAAGAAGCTATTAGAAATATTAGAACATAACCAAAACGCTAAACTAGACTACTCTAATGGACCGAAAAAAATCACAGATTTTTGGAATAGTGAATCTGAATACTTTTACGAATTGAAATAAAAACTCTAAAGTATAATTTAATGCTTTAACAAATTGCTTGGAATAATGGAAAACATTAAAGAACTAAAAAACTTCACAAAGGCTACTCTCGGACTTGGCTTACTATTACTAATCTATGGTTTTATAAGTCGAATAATTCCTGTCAATTTCTTTTGGGAATCGAAATCTGTTGGATGGGTATTAATACTGTTTGGACTCATCGGTGTATTACTAGATGGGATTAAAAAACGAAAGGCTTTAAATAAAAAGACTATTTGGAATAAAATTGGAATTGGATTTATTTGTTTTAGCCTATTAATTCAAACCATTTTAATCATTATCATCCCTAATACGGATGCGTTTAAAATATCGAAAGAGTTTATACTAAACGATAAAGAGTTAGCATCAGAAGTTGGAACTATTAAAGGCTTTGGTTTAATCCCAACAGGTGGAATTTCTGTTCAAACAAATTCGAATGGTAAAACAGGAAATGCCAATATTAACTTAATAATTAAAGGAGAAAAGGCTTACAAAAGTGTTACCGTTTTTGTTTTTAAAGATTACGAAAAAGATTGGGAAGTGTACGGTATAGAATAAAAGGTAATAATTTAAATAAAACTATATTTAATAATTATAAAGAAAGTGAAGCGTTCAATTTAATTCTACCTGAATAGAAAGATTGGGTAGTAAAATATAGTTTATTACAACTAAATTTCTCATTTGCCCCTCCACAAAAACATCAAATTTAATGGCTATTTTATCTTCATTATTTGACTTTAGTCAAAATAACTTAAAAAAAATCAAAAAACATATTATCAAATCTAATTATCCTATTGAAAAGTTAGATAAATTAGAAATAATTGATTTAATAGTACCTACAATCGGAATAAAAACTCAATCAAAAAATGATAGTGAAATTGGAATTGGAAAGTCTAAAATTGGTGGAAACCCAGATTTACCAAAAGATTTTGAATGGCCAAAATTTGAAAATGAATATTTAACTTTTTGTGCTCAATACAATTTAACCGAATTAAGTAAATACGATTTACAAAATAAACTTCCGAAAACTGGAATGATGTATGTTTTTGTATATATAGACAAAAATCATCCTGGATTTCTTAACAAAGAATCAAGTTATAAAATAATCTATTCTGAAAACACAGAAAACATAGAACGACTTGAATTCCCTAAAGGATACTTTTTAGATAGTAAGTTTAAAACTGCTCAAATTAAATATTTTAAATATTACACATTACCGGATGATGAAAATTACAAAATAAAAAAATACGACCTGAAATATAATGATTTTGATGGTTTTCATGAGAACATAGTTAATTTTATTGATAATTTGACAAATCAACAAGTCGATAATTTCCATCAAGTTCTTGGAGAAGACAGGTCTATTCAATCTAGTGTCGTTTTCGATTTTGCAGCTAAAAAATTGGATATTAAAACTATTGAAGATTACAAATCAAAAAAAACAGAAGCTCAAAAAATTTCAAAAAACTATAGCATATTATTACAACTCGATTGTAATGATGAAAATTCAGATTTAAGTAGGTTTGGTGGAAGTGCTGTTATCTATTTTGGCATTGAACATGAGAACTTAGAAAAGAGAAATATCGAAAATGTAATTATGGTTTTTCAAAGCACTTAAAAATAAAAAGTATTATCCCTTACAATTTACAAACTCAATTACTAATAGATAATAACTTAATAGAAAAAGAGTAAATTTAATCCCAAAACCAACCGTTAATTGAAACTGCTAGCTTTAATTTAAAACAAAATTTTATGTCAAAAAGAAAATCATTTTGGTCCAAGATTATCTTAGAGTCATTAATGATCATATTTAGTGTATTCATTGCTTTATTTATTAACGAATGGAAAAATGAAAAAAATGAGGCTAAAAGAACAAAACTGATTGTTCAGAATATCAAAAGTGAAATCCAAAATAATAGAGAAATACTACAAAATATTATTCAATATCATGAGGAGATAATGGATAGACTCAGTCTACCAAGTAATAGAGAAACTATTGAAGAAAAATTTTTAAAAAATGGATATTTTGCTATAAGAGAAATAGCTCCAAATGGAATTATTCAAGAACAATTTCAGAATATTGCTTGGACGGTTGCTAAAGAAGATAAAATTACCAACCGTATCCACTTAAATGAATCTCAAGTGCTGTTTGCGGTGTACGAGCAACAAAATGTTCTAAAGGGAACCATAAAAGACATTGTTAGTTTCTTAAGCTCACGTGAAGTACAGAGAAAAGAATTGGCACATGAAAATGTAATGGTCTTTAGAATATTGATGAACGAGTTGGTCGGACAAGAAAAGGTTTTAGAAACCATGTGCATAAACGCTTTAGAGATTATTAAGAAAAGAGAAAATAAAAGCGCATAGCTTTTAAAGCTATGACTATAGAAATTGAATGAAAAAAACAGGCTTTAAGAAAGAAAAAATATCAATTGAACTTATAGGAAAGCAAAGATTTTGGTTCGGTGTTATAGCTGGAGTTACTACATCTATTGCCATTTCTTTAATCTTTAACAGAATACGTGAAATTATAAGATTTCTAACTAGTGTATCTGAAGACTTATTAATCTTTGAACCTAATGAATTATCCTTTTTTAATTATTTTTTTGCTTCGCTATCTACCGTATTAGGGCTTTCAATTACTATATGGATTTGGATGGGAAGTCCATTACATAAAAGAAAAAAGCATAAATTATATAAACAGCAAATAAGAACCAATACACAACTATTTTTTTGGTTAGCTTTATTTCTTACTGCTCAATTGGGTTGCTTATTTTTATTTTTAATTCTCGGGGAAGTTTCAAATTATTTTGACCATCCAATAAACCTGTATAAAGACCACGCTCTATTATTTATTCTTATTCCAATAGTAATTTTTACACAAAATTGGTTCCTTGTAAGACGTATATATAAAACAGGAAAATGGATATTCATTTCATTAATTGTTTCAACTGTTATTGTTTTCACATTAACTAAAACTACAACGGTAGATCAAAACATAGTTAACCACAACTATTTCACAAAACATAAATTATTATTTAGTTATACCGAAAAAGCAATTTCTAAAGCTGAAATTGATTATGGTATTAAGTTCGACAATAAAGCCATAACAGCATTAAAAAGGAGAAAATCTTCTAGTTCTGTAGACCAAATCTGGAACATCAAACATGCTTTTTCTAGAGATCAAAAAGTATCAATAGATACTATTGTTATTCAAAAAATTCTTATTCATAACTTAAAAGCAAGAGGTGATTATAGATACCATGGTGAAGCACGAACTTTAACAAATTGGGATTACGCATTACCAAAGGATATTTTAAAACAAATTAATTATTTTAAAAGTACTTCAAATGAAACAAAAGAACTTTTTGAGGTTTTAAAAGAAGAAATTTTATTGGTAAATAAATCAAAAATTATACTTGATGATTCTAAAGACTTTAGCTATCATCCTAGTGATAAGGAAAAGAATGAGTTAAAAGCTAATATAATGCTTGTTGAACAACTAATTGAAGTTAGAGATATTTTAAAAAATCAAGAAAAATATGCAGATCTCAGTATATTATTACCTGAAATAAAAAACCATGAACAGAGCCAATCAAATGAATGAATACGAATTGGAGGAACTTAAATACCAACAAAAAATTATTTCAAGTTTATCTAATAAACTAGGAATACTTGATATAACAGCTGGTAAAAAAGTCATTCGTAATAATAAAAATTTCAGAACCAATGAAAAAGACATTGAATACTCTTGGCTTGTAAATATTACACATTCCCTTATTGAATCTTGTTGGATTTTCTCAATAAAATTTAAAGAAAGTAATTTTAGAGACATTAAAAATTCAGAAGAGTTAATTCAGGGAATTTTCACGGTAAATAAAGATGGAGCTATGAATGAATTTTATTTAGAAAGTAGGTCTGAAGATTTCCAAGATAGAGTAAAAAATTTTACAGAGTATGATATGTTCGAAGCCAATCCCGGATTTGCTTTAGATGGTGTTAGATATAAATATTTAATTTTCGCTCCGAATACTCAAATTAAGATCTCTTTGAATAACCCAAATTCTGAGAAGTGGAAACAATGGGAACACGAAATAAAGAATATGGGTCTCTATTTAATAGAAAAATCAAAACTAACTTACCTCAAAAGTATTTTTCCTTACATAGGAAAGAATTTAAAATTTCCCCACAAAACAGTAGCAACTTTTATCCTAAACATTAGTAAACACCTTAAATTATCAGATGAAAAAAATCTTAAAATCCATTTTGGCTATCTTTGGTATTAACAATAATGGAAATTCTATAGTAAAAGAAGAATTAAGTATTGGGCTAGAGAATAGTATAAACTTAACCTTTAAAAATTTTGAACAAAATAATCATACTTTCTTAATTGATATAGCTAAAGACAATGTTGTGGTTATCCAATTGGTTCATGGTTTGTTAATACCTTTGAGTTTAGGTAAATCTATTCATGATGTAGATAAATCTGAAAGAGAATTTAATTTTTCTATGAATCTAACATTTGATAACGAAGAAAAAGAATTAACAAAATTCAAAAACTTGAATTGTTTTGGAAAATTCGATTTTTATCAACTTCAAGATGGTATTTCTTGCTATTCTATTAATTTTGGAAGAGATCGTCAACAAATAAAAGAAGTTACATTAGACATTATACAGAATGTTTATGGATACCAACTGAATGATTCTTTTGAATTTCAAATTTATGATCAAGGTAGATTTTAAAAACGATCAACAATAAATTTGTACATCAAAAAATTGAAAACTATCTATTTGCTGTAGTTCAATTAAAAAAGTAAAGCCCACTAAGGTAAACGTACAATGAATCGAGAAATCATAGACATAAATGATTATACTATTTTATTAGAAGAGGCTTCTTCTGATAATAACTTGATTGATTCTTGTTTTTTTGATGAACCAGTAATCGCCATTGCTTTTTATGGAGTTGGTGACGTTGGTTTGAAAGTGAAATTTGATGGAAAAATGAAAGAATTCCATCATACCAAAGGCATGGTATTATCATTCTATGCGAATGATAAAGTAACCTTTGAACATCATGTTTCTAAACTAAAACCGCTTCAATGCTTGGTTATTGTTACAGCACTTAAAAACATTGATAAACTACCTGATGGAGAAGGTTTGTTTTTAGAAAAATTTTTACGTCCGTTAGTACACCCAAAAGATCATTATGTTGAAGGACCTGTGTTTAATATGAGTCCGGAGATGTTTCAATTAGTTGAACAATTCTTCAATAATACCTTCGAGGGTGAACTTAAAATGCTTTTCTATAAAAGTCATATCACGGCTTTACTATCTCATTATTTCGGACAATTAGCCCAACAACAAAACGTTAAACTCAATGCTTTAACGCTCGAAAAAATTAATCTAGCACACGAAATTTTAGTCGCCAATTTAGAAAACCCTCCCTCTTTAACAGAACTAGCTCATAAAATAGGAACAAACACCAACAAACTTAAAAAAGAGTTCAAAGCTCAATTTGGTGTTCCTGTTTTTAAATATTTACAAAACGAACGCTTAAAGAAAGCATATAATCTAATTAAGAACGATAAAAAAACAATTCAAGAAGCCGCTTGGGCTGTTGGCTATGATAGTTTAGGTTCTTTTTCTAACGCTTTTGAAAAAAAGTTTGGTTTTAGACCAAGCCAAGTCTAAAATTCTTTTCGAATAAATCATAATTCTTTTCGAATAAGTTACTGGTAAACAAGCACTATAGCTTTGCATCATAATTGAAAACCAACATTATGATTAGCAAAAGTTTATTTAGTATTATAAGCGCCATATTAGTTTGGAGTTTGGGTGTTTGCTCTTTCCTCTTATCATTTTATGCTCCTATACTAGACGACCCAGACTTACAAGCCAATATAGTATTGGCACTTGCCATAATACCAAGTGCTTGTTTAGGAACATATCTGTTTTATAAAAAACAGTATTTAAAACCATCTTTACTCGCTCTCATATTTGTACTTGTTATTACACTACTTGATGCTTGTATAACAGTTCCCGTATTCTTAATTCCAAATGGCAGTAGCCATTCAGATTTTTTTGGAGACCCTACATTCTATGTTATTGCAATAGAGCTTTATGTAATTGTGTGGTTCTTCGGAAACTACTTAACCAATAAACTAAAAGCATGAAAACACTAACACTTTTTATTACGGTATTATTAAATGCACTTGCTACAGGTTTTTTCTTTGTTTGGTCAGTTTCTGTCATTTTAGGCACAAAAAAAACAGGTGATTTAACCTATTTAGAAACCATGCAAAGTATTAATAAAGAAATTTTAAACCCTGCATTCTTTATAGTGTTTTTTGGAAGCCTAATTACACTGCTCATAACTACTTATATGCAGTTTAATTATAAGCCTATGTTTTGGTTCGTTCTAATTTCAGCTCTTACTTACTTAATAGGAACTTTTGGTATAACTGCCTTCGGAAATGTTCCTCTAAACAATGAATTGGAAGCACTAAATCTTGACAAATTAGACATTACTCAATTAAAAAACTTTAGAAACTATTATGAAAGTAAGTGGAATCTATATCACACACTAAGAACCATAGCTAGTATGACCTCATTCATATTATTGCTGGTTGCAATTTTTATAAAAAAACAATTTTAAACAATTAAATCATGAACAATAACATTTTAATTATCGGTGGAACAGGTAAAACTGGTCGCCGAGTAGTAGAACAATTAAGAAAAAAAGGAATTGAACCTAGAATTGGTTCTAGAAATGCATCCCCTAGCTTTGATTGGGATAACAAAGATACTTGGGTAGCTGCTTTAAATGGAATAGAAAAAATGTATGTTACCTATTATCCTGACTTAGCAGTTCCGGGAGCAAAAGAAGCCATAAAAAGTTTAACTTATTTAGCGAAAGAATTAGGTGTAAAAAAAATGGTTTTATTATCAGGAAAAGGTGAAACAGAAGCTGAAGCCTGCGAACAAATTGTGAAGGACTCAGGTATTAATTACACGATTGTTAGAGCCTCATGGTTTAACCAAAATTGGAGTGAAAGCTTCTTTTTAGACCCTATATTATCTGGAGAAGTAGCATTACCAATGTCTGATGTATTAATACCATTTGTTGATGCGAATGATATTGCTGAAGTCGCTGCTACAGTTTTACTCGACGATTCTTACAATAGTAAAACCATTGAAGTAACCGGTCCAGAGTTAATAACGTTTAAAAATATTATTGATATTATTTCAAAAACTAGTGGTAGAAATTTAAACTTTTACGACATTACATTAGAACAGTATATAGCTGGCATGAAGCAAATGCAATTGCCTAATGATGTTATTTGGCTAATTGAATATTTGTTTAGTCATGTTTTAACCAATCCTAAAAATCAATTGATTGTTAATGATGTTGAAAAAGTTCTTGAAAGAAAAGCAAAAACGTTTCTGGAATACGCACAAGAAACAACTAAAACTGGAGTTTGGACCCAAGTTAAAGTTAGTTAATGATTACCATAAAACTTTATCAATAAAAAACCTCCTAGTAAATACTAGGAGGTTTTATGTATCTTTTATAAAAGTTATTTGAGTTCTTTCTCTAACCAAGCTAAAAACGACTTCATTTTTTCTTCATTATCATCAATCCATCTTTTCGATTTCAAATCCATTTGAGTTACAAAATTACAATATGCTTCCATATGTTCACTCTTTGCAAGTTTATCATAAAATGTCACATAAAAATCCCACCAAAAACCTTCTTTCTTACTATCCTCTTTTAACTCTCCTAAAATCCCGAAAAAACTTTTGGTGTTTTCAACAAACATTTCTTCATCTGTCTTTCCTTTATTTTCTTCTAAATTTCTTGATGCCTCTAACATGGATAACATTAACTCCGCTGCACTAAAATCAGCATCACCTCCCATAGAACTTAAGTTGATTGTTATGTTTTTACCGTCCTCTTTTTTAACGCCCGCTTTTATATTCTTCTTAAGTATTGCATAAATTTCTTGAGCTCTTATAGATTCTGGTTCTATGAATAAGAAATAATAACTGGCTAATAATGCCTGTACTTTGTTTCCTTGAGCGTCATTTATCTTTGCCAAATAAAAATGGCTAGACGTGTGAAAAGGATTATTCTTTATTGCTCCTTGTAAATGAATTTCAGCATTCTTTAAATCATTTAATTTTAAATAATTTACTGCTAAGTTAAAATGAAGTAAATAATGACCTCCTAGTTTTTTAATAGCCTTTTCAAAAATTCTGATGGACTTTTTCGTTTTTCCCATCATATCTAAAGCAGAAGCTTTATTAACATATGCAGGTAATAACAATCGCTCATCTTTAGATTTACTTAAAACCTTTTCAGAATATTTAATCGCGTTCTTATAATCTTTAAGACTCATATAAGACAACGAGATTTCATAATTCGCTAAATGAGATTCTGGTTTTAACTCTAAAGCTTTCTTATAATACTTTATTGCATCTTGGTATCTTCCCTTATCATGATTCGAGATACCTACTTCAATAAGTTTATTAAAATCTTCTTGAGCATTTACATGCAGCACAGCGCAGCACATCAATAGTGCCAATAAAATTCTTTTCATAGTACAATTTTTATATAATTAGCTAAAGTTAGATATTTTTTCTTCAACCTGCTCCCATTCTTCCATTAAATCATCTATTTTGGCTTTTTTAACTTTGTAGTTTTCAAAGAAGTTGGGTTGTGCAGAAACTTCTGCGTAATTCTGTGCTAATTCTAAATCAATCTTTTCAATTTCTTCTTCTAAATTAGCTATTTCTTTTTCAATTTTGTTTATCCTATTCTTTAATTTTTTAAGCTCTTTTTCTTGCTCTTTAGATAGCTTATACGCTTCTTTTTTAGAAGTATCTTTCTCTGCTTTTACAACGGTACGCTTTTCTGCTTCGCGTAAACTTTCTATTTGATGTTGTTCTAAGAAATAATCAATATCTCCCAAGTACTCCTTAATCTCTCGATCTTTAAACCCGTAAACCGTAGTAGTTAATCCTTGTAAGAAATCACGGTCGTGAGAAACAATAATTAAAGTTCCATCAAAGTTTTGTAACGATTGCTTTAGTACATTTTTAGAAGCAATATCTAAGTGGTTGGTAGGCTCATCCATTATCAGCACATTAAATGGCGATAATAATAATTTACACAAGGCCAATCTATTTCGCTCACCTCCTGATAATACTTTTGCTTTTTTATCTACCGCTTCACCACTAAATAAGAAAGCTCCTAACATATCTCTTACTTTAATTCGGTTAGATTCATTGGCAGCATCTTCCATGATTTCTAACACCGTTTTTTCTGGTGGTAAATGTTCTGATTGATTCTGCGCAAAATACCCTACCTCTACATTATGTCCTAGTTTTAAATCTCCATCAAATGGAATCTCCCCTACCATCATTTTGGCTAAGGTAGATTTTCCTTGTCCGTTTTGACCAACAAAAGCAATCTTACTGTTACGTTCGATTAATAAATCAACATTTTTTAAAACTTCTTTTTCACCGTAATTCTTGCTTAGGTTTTCCGCCTCTACAATAATTTTCCCTGGTTCTTTTGAAATTTCAAAACGTACATTCATAACGGCATTATCATCCTGATCTACTTCAATACGCTCTACCTTTTCTAATTTCTTGATAAGCGATTGTGCCATTGCTGCCTTACTTGCTTTGGCTCTAAACTTTTCAATCAACTTCTCGGTATGTTCTATTTCTTTTTGCTGATTCTTTTGCGTTTGTAATTGCTTCTCTTTAATCTCAGCACGTAGTTTTAAAAACTCAGAGTACGGCTTTTTATAATCGTAAATCTGACCTAATGAAATCTCAATAGTTCGATTGGTTACATTATCTAAAAACATTTTATCATGCGATACCAGTACAATCGCACCTGCATAATTCTTTAAAAAGTTTTCCAACCAAATAATAGATTCAATATCTAAGTGGTTGGTAGGCTCATCGAGTAATAAAATATCGTTGTTCTGTAAAAGAAGTTTCGCTAACTCTATACGCATACGCCAACCTCCAGAAAAAGTATCGGTTAGTTTATCAAAATCTTCTCGTTGAAACCCTAAACCTTGTAATATTTTCTCTGTATCTCCTTGGTAGTTATAACCTCCTAAAAGCTCGTAGCGTTCTGTTTTTTCATTTAAATCAATAATTAACTGATTGTAGCTTTCACTTTCATAATCGGTTCTTTCAGCTAACTGTGCATTGATATCGTCCAATTCTCCCTCAATCTCTTTTATTTCAGTGAAGGCTTGATAGGCTTCTTCTAAAATAGTTCTTCCATGAACAAAGTCAATATCCTGACGTAAAAACCCAATATTAATTTCTTTATCTAATGCCAAAGATCCTGCACTGCTTTCAATATCTCCCGCCAATACTTTTAGCAAGGTTGATTTCCCCGCTCCATTTTTTCCAATCAATCCAATTCGATCACCTTTATTTAGTTTAAAAGTAATTCCTGAAAACAAATCGGTTCCCATAAATGAGACCGATAAATTATGTACATTTAACATTTAATATTCGTTTTTTGTAACCTCTGTTACTTTTTCTTGTTAGTTTTTTGCCGAATTTTGCACAAACTTACTAAAACGAAACTAATAATTACATCATGTTTGGAAAAGGCAATAAATTATACAGTATTTTAAACAATAAATGTCCACGTTGTCACGAAGGAGAGTTTTATAAATACAAGTTAAATGCAAATCCAAAAAAAATCACTCAACTCCATGAGAACTGTCCAAATTGTGGATTAAAGTACATGTTAGAAACTTCATTCTTTTTTGGAGCCATGTATGTAAATTACGCCTTAGCCGTTGCTTTATTTGTTGGAGTATTTATTATTTCTAAAGTATTTATTGGACTGAGTATTTTACAAAGCTTTATTAGTATTGTTGTAGTATCTTTATTATTAACGCCAGTTACCTTAAGATTATCTCGAATTATATGGATAAACTTATTTGTGAGTTATGATAAAGATGCCAAAAAGAAAGAAACTCTAAAATAAATCTTTAAATCGTTTAATATCGATTTCCTTATCTAACTCTTCCTTATTTTCAAGGTGATTAAACAAGTTTTTAGCAACCGTTGGAGCAATCATAACTCCTCGCGTTCCTAAACCGTTTAAAACGGCTAACTTACTGTTTTCTGGATGCAACCCTACTAAAGGCCTTCTGTCTTTCACTGTTGGACGAATACCAGCTTTTTGTTCTACAATTGTGTACAGTACATTAATTACTTTTTCTAGTTTCTCTACAAGCTCTTTTTTTCCTTCTTCTGTTGGAATTGAAGTTTTATCTGTCCAATTAAAAGTGGCTCCTACTTTATAGTAATCGTTTCCAATTGGCATTACAAAAACCGCCGATTTTAATAAGTAATCAATTTTTAATTCAGGAGCATGAATAGTCATTACTTCACCCTTAGTTCCATTTAAAGGTAAATAATTAAAAAACGGATTTTGCTTTAGTCCAAATCCTTCACAAAACACGACATGTTCTGCTTCAATTTCTTTATAATTTATATTCTCATTAGAAGTTAATAGAGCATCATACTCAAATTCTTTCGTTATCAAAGCATTTAAGCTTTCTAAATATTTTTTATAAGAGTCTACCAACAACGGTGTATTAATTCTTCCTGTCCCATTAAGTTCTCCATAACCAAAATCACAAATAACACCTGGTATTTGTTCTTTTACTACTGTAGGATTCATATAATGCGAAAGCATAGGTTTGTCTGAAGCTATAAACCAATTATTCTCATCTCCTACCGATGAAAATATTTTTCTAGTTTTAAAAGGAGTATCTAGAACTACGGCTAACTTTTCTTCTATATTTTTATAAAAAGGAATTGCTATTTGCAGCTGTTCATGTCCGTTCCAAACCGGTGTAAATCTTTTTAAAATAACAGGATTATAAGTTCCTCCTGCAACAATAGACGATACTTGAGAACTATTCTCATACACAACAAAAGACTTATTTGCCTTTATCAATTCTTCTACAAAAGCTATTCCTGCAAGGCCTAAACCAACGACTATATAATCTACCTTTTTATTCATACTTCAAAGGTAGGTATTATTACAAAAAAAAGCGTTTGCAAATGCAAACGCTTTTTTAATTTTATAGCTATTGGAATTAGTAATTCCACATATCCATTTCTCTATCTCTAATTCCTTCTTTAATTCGATTCGCTTCTAAAAGTTGGAATAATGAATTACCTCTTACGTAATCTTTAATAGATCTATCTCCATATAAGTTCTCTTCTTTCTGAACAATAGAATTAAATCTACGTGCATTTAAAAGGTTGTCATACGATAACGGTTGTGCAGAGTTTTGCGGATTAAATACTTTCGATTTATGCAATGTCTCTCTTGCATCTGGATAGAATACCCAGAATAGTGGATATACATTGTCTGCATCGTCTATTTCTTCAACTCCTAAAACCTGAACATCTGGACCCATTGGTGCGATTGCCAACATACGATATTTAAGTTCTCCTTGACGCTTATCAAAATACCAAATTCCTTTAATTAAGTATCCTTTGATATAGTCTGATTTAATTTGGTATACATCAACATTACCATATCCGTCATCACGAGAATTTTCAATCTTAGTTGTAATTTCAGTCATTCCTATTTTAGTTGTAAAATAAGAGTCTTCATATACCTCCTTGATCTGTCCCGTTCTAATTCCTTTTAATAAGGTATCGTATAAAGAACGTCTTCCATTAGAAATACTAACCGTATCAATTGGATAATAATATGGTAGGTTGATTTTTTGGTTTAAATCTACATACTCCCAAACTACCTTAGACCATAGTACATCTCTATCACTTATGTAACCATAAGGAAGAGGTTTGTCTGCCTCTGCATCAATTTGAGCTTGTGGCTTAATACCTATCTCTTCTACCTTCTTAGCATTTAAAAGGTTGGCTTGTGCACTCACTAAACTTGTGCTAGCAAGGGCTATAATAACCACATAAAAACGCTTCCAATTCATACTTCTATATTTTTATTAATTTGAAACTTCTATACTTACAGGTAAAACTTTCTTGATCTTATAGTTTGAACCTGAAACAGATGCCTGGATGTCATAAATTGTAATAACATCATTTCTTCTAGCCTTATTAATTGCTTGTTTAGCTCTGGCATTTAATCTAGTTCCACTTACAGGAACAGCTAATTGACCAGGAACTTTAATTTTAAAGCTAGACACATTTAAATTTAAATCGAATAAGAAATCTGGTAATCCAGCTGCTACAGTTACTTTTCCTACACTTGACTTAGGCATTTTAACTGTACCGTATTGATTTCTTACCATTCCTACCGCTGGTGGAATATCTTTAATTCTAAATTTCTTAACAGAACGAACACCTTTATCCGCTCCAGTTGGAGTTCCTGTAACAACGATGTTTACTTCATTTCCATTTCCAGGTCTCATAACATAGCTATCTCCTTTTACTCTACGTAAACCAGGTGCTTTTGCTGAAACTTTGTTTCCTGGTACTCCAGGAATAGAAATTGTTAATGGGTTTGATAAACCACGGTAAACAACATTCATTTTATCTGCAGAAACTAATGCCTCATTAGGTCTTGGAATTACAGAATATCCTCCTTTAATTGCTATAGACACCGTAGAATCACCTTCCTTGAATAAGAATTCTCCGTCTAATTCTTTGTCTCCTACATTCCCAACAGGATCATCTAAAATAACCTGACCAGCTTGAATTTTCTCTGCATCAATTTCTTGACCGTTAATAATTACTTTCTCAGCTGTTAAGTTAGGATCTTTTTTACCTAAGATAACTTTACCCGATAATTTTTCACCAGGATAATACGCTCCTTTATCAAAAACTACCATTGCTTCATACTTCGTCATAGAAACTGCGCTCTCTAACTCTCCTTGTAATAAAGCTGATAATGCATCTGATTCCGTAGCCTTAACGTCTGCTTGAATCTGAGTTAACTTCGTTAAAGATGCTACTAAAGGAAATCCTTCGTAGTTATACTTTAACCAATCTACTTTCTTACCATCTTTGTTGGTAACCTTATCTGTATTAAAACGAGTTAAAACTACATCAGCAACCTCAGTTCCTTCTAAAGCAGTTGCAGCCTCATTTCTAAATCCTTCAATTTTAGAAACAAACTCTTTACCAGCTTCTGTAATTTTTCCTCCTTTAAAGAATAATTCATCTAAAAACTTAGACTTATCCATTGTTTCATATGCTTTAGGATCGTCTAAGTCTCCTGTCATTTGAGATTTTAAATCTCCTAAATATGCATATAAATCGTTTGCAGCTCCTTTTAACTTGTCAGTCTTTTCTTTAGCTTCACCATATTGTTTTGCTTGTTCAACTGCCTTTTGAGCTAAAGTTGCATATGCTGCCTCATTTTTCTCTGATGCTTTAATATTTGCTTCAGATAATTTTTCGTTCATTAAACCAAAAGCAGATAATACTTCCTTACTCATGTTCATTGCTAACATTGCAATGAATACAAGGTACATAAGGTTAATCATCTTCTGCCTTGGTGATAGTTTTCCTCCTGCCATACTAGTGTTAGTTTATTTTGTTAATAATTAAATTAGATAAACTAATTACTTAGTAGACATTGCAGATAACATACCTCCATATACTCCGTTTAAAGAAGATAAGTTTGTAGCTAATGATTGCATTTGCTCTTGTAAACGTTGAGAGTTCTCAACCATTGCAGAATTTAAATCTGCTTGCTTACTTGCGTTTTCTACTTGTGTTTGGTATAAACTGTTTAATGATTCCATTTGAGCAGCTGCTCTAGACATTTGCTCGTTATAGCTATTCGTAGCTGAAATTGATTGAGAAGCAGATGCTAATGGCTCTACCGCTCCTTGGAAATCCTTAATACTATCTCCTAAACGAGAAACTAATTGAGTATCAAACTTAGCTTCTTTTAAGATATTATCTAACTTTTGAGATAATAATGACTGAGCATCAGCTGGAGTAGCTTCTTTTCCTTTCTTACCAGTTGATTGTCCATCTGCTAATTCAGGATATACTTTTGTCCAATCTAAATCGTCTTCAATTGCTTCAAAAGCAGATAATGCGAAAACGATTGCCTCTGTAATCATACCTAAAATTAACATCTCGTTACCAAAAGGCCAGTGTAAAATTTTGAATAATGCTCCTAAAATTACTACTGCGGCTCCTAAACCGTAAGCCATGTTAAATAATCTCTTAGTTGATTTTGATTGTGCCATAATTTTTGTTGTTTTTTAAGGGAATTTTTAATTAATATTTATTCTTGAATCTTGATTATTTGTTTTTGTTAACTCCTAAGTAATCTTGAACTGTTCTGAAACCAATGTAACTTCTAGCAGTATCGGCATATTCCCAATCACGAGAACTTACTTCTAAGAAATACGCTACATCTTTCCAAGATCCTCCACGGATAATTTTTCTACCGTTTTCTTTATTCTCTACGTTCGGGTTCATTGTAGACCCCATGTAGTAAGACATTTGATTGTATGCAGTGTTTGTCCATTCTGCTACATTTCCTGCCATATTGAATAATCCATATTCGTTAGGATTATATGAAGTTGCTTCTACAGTATATAAAGCTCCATCAGCTGCATAATCTCCACGTACTGGTTTAAAGTTTGCTAAGAAACATCCTCTATCACTTGTTGTACTTGGACCTCCCCAAGGATACTTTGCATAATTCAATCCTCCACGAGCAGCATATTCCCACTCAGCTTCGGTTGGTAATCTAAACGCTGGAACTAATCCTAAATTTTTCTTAGATCTTTGGAATGCATTTTTATTTTGAGTTCTCCAGTGACAGAAAGCTTTTGCTTGGTGCCAGTTAACTCCAACTACTGGATAAGCTTCATAAGCCTTGTGTGCAAAATACTCTTGGTGCATTGGATCATTATAAGAATAGTTGAAATCTTTAATCCATACAGTTGTATCTGGGTAAATGTTAATTACCTCGTTTTGCATAAAATCTTTCCTGTTCTTTCCTGTTCTTGCAGCAGCTTCATTATCGAACCAGAAATATCTATAGTTTAATAATTTAGTATTGAAAGTACGAATACCATTTAAAGCTTCATCTTTAGGAATAAATAAAGAGTCCATTACCTCTACATAATCAGCATCGGGATATTCTTGTTGGTTCCAAACCAAATCTTCTTCCCAATTTAATGGCTTTAAAGAATCAATTCCTTCTCCTAATTCGTAATAGTTCTCACGCATATACTTATCATATGCAGATTCATTTGTAGTATCTTTAGAAGCAAATGCATATAATTGAATTCCTTCAGCTCTATCTCCTCCAGTAGCTTCATCTCCTCCACCTTCAGAAAATTCTGCTTGGTATGCTAAACGTGTTCTAGTAATAGAGTCTCTTACATACACTACAAATTGCTTATACTCTGTGTTTGTGATTTCAGACTCATCCATATAAAATGGTTGAACTGTTACTGTTTTAGTTGGTGCATTCATTGCTCCTAATGGATCTTCGTCTTGCTTACCCATAGTAAAAGAACCTCCCGGTATTTTTACCATACCATATGGTTTTTCAGCAAACCATTTCCTCTTGGACTTAGACCCCACCAATTCTCCTCTATCACCACTTGATCCACAAGCGTACACAACTGATACTAATAATGCAAATGCTGCTAATTTCTTCATACTATATTCTTTCATGTAAAGAGGCGTAAACCTATTATTTTTTTTATTAAAAAACAATTACCTATTATACTTTTTTGAAAACACTTTATTACAACTTGTTACATTTTTTGTAAAGCCTTATACCATCGTTTAGGTATTTTTTGTTGCAAAGCGTATTCATAATCTTGATAACTACAAGGTATTAACGCATGTCTTTTATGTTTATTATTCGATATTAAATTTATTTCCATCCACCAACGTCCACTTTTATCACTTTTATAAAAGTTAATTGGTTCATCGTCTTCTAAAACGACTGTAAACTTTTGATATGTTTCTTTTGTTGAATATGGATAATCCTTTGCTCTAAAGTTTACCCCTTCTACAAAATACCATATTATTTGCGATACAAGTTGTGCTGTTTGATTGTTTAAATCAAACTTACTATTGTATTCATATATACCAAACGAGCTCACCTTATCACTTATACCAGCATATCTTGCAATGGCACAAATTTCTTCTCCATAAAATCCATTTGGTGACGCGTTTTTATTTCCTGGTGCTTCACTCTGACGAATACAGCCCAAATCTACACTCACAATATCAGCATCTCTTAAGATTGGTTCTACTAAGGTTATATCCTTTACTTCTCCCAAACGATAAGCATCAAAATACAAATTTTCTAACAATTGTATTTCCTCTTGTGAGTTAAAATATGTTTGATATCCTAAATTACTATAGTTAAATAAGTTCGTAGGTTGCTCCATAATCACTTTACTTAAAAATGATTTTGAAGTTAATTCATCATCTAATCCACCTAAATCAAATCGGCTATCAACAGCAACTAAATTTACTGTTTGCTCTAAAGCATCATATGCTCTATAGTTTGCATAAGTAATATCCTGACCACCACCTATTATTATAGGTATAATGTTTAATTTTAAAAGTGATGTGATTATAGACGAAACGGCAAAATAAGTATCAGCAACAGTATTCCCCATTGCTACATTTCCTAAATCGGCAATTTTAACCTGCCATTTCCCTGGATATAAACTATAAAAGCTTTTTCTTATTTCTTGAAGTTCTTGTCCGCATCCAAAATTATCAACTGCTCCTCTTCCGTCCTTTACCCCTATAATAGCAATAGAAACATCAGACAAATCTGGAAAGTGTTCTTCTGTGTGAATACTTATCAGATTGCCCAAAGTATTTTGGGGTTGCTGTTGACAATATGCAACCACCGAATTTTCAATTGAAGTTAAAAAATCGATGTTCATTCTAGGGGAAAATTAGAAGTGCAATATACTAACTATTTTAACTCTTTGCTAAATTACTTCTTTTTTGTTGATTTCTTTTTTGTTGTTTTTTTCTTAGGTGTCTTTGCTTCAATAAGTTTTACCGCTTCTTCTTGGGTCATTTTTTCAATTTCTGTTGTTTTAGGAAGTTCTACTTTTATCTTTCCTTTAATTACATTAAATCGACCCCAACGCGCCTTTTCTACTCGAATTCCTACCTCTTCAAAGTTATGAATTAGCTTTTCGCGTTCCTTTCTTTTCTTATCTTCAATAAGCTCTTCTAAATCTGCTTGAGATAAGTTATCAAAATCGTATTTTTTATTAACATTAATAAAAATCGAATTCCATTTTATAAATGGCCCAAAACGACCAACTCCTTTTTGAATCGGCATTCCTTCATATTCACCAATTGGTGCATCCGCTTTTCTCTTCGCTTCAATTAATTCAATAGCTCTATCCATATCTACAGACATTGGATTCTCTCCTTTATCTAAAGAAACATATTTACCATCAAACTTAATATATGGTCCAAAACGTCCATTAGCAACCACTACTTCTTTTTCTTCATAGTCACCTAATGTTTTAGGTAACTTGAATAAATCCATAGCTTCTTCATATGTAATTGAGCTCATAGTTTGGTCTCCTTGTAAGCTCGCAAATTTCGGCTTCTCTTCATCGGTAGCCTCTCCAATTTGAACCATTGCTCCAAAACGACCTAAACGTACATATACATTTTTTCCACTTTCTGGATCCACACCCAACAATCGTTGTCCACTTGCTCTATCCGCATTCGCTGCTACATCCTCTACATTAACATGAAATTCTTTGTAGAATTCTTTAATCATTGCAGTCCAATCTTCTTTTCCTTCTGCAATTTCATCAAATTCATTTTCTACTTTAGCTGTAAATCCATAATCTAAAATAGAATCAAAATTCGCTACCAAGAAATCATTTACAATATTTCCTATATCGGTAGGAACCAACTTTCCTTTATCAGATCCTACTCTTTCAATAAGCTCTTTTTCAGAAAGTTTATTCTCAGCTAATTTTAACTGAGCATATTTTCTTTCTTGACCTTCTACTGTTCCTTTCTCAATATATTGTCTTCTTTGAATCGTAGAAATGGTAGGTGCATATGTAGATGGACGTCCGATTCCTAATTCTTCCAAACGCTTTACTAAAGATGCTTCCGTAAACCTTGCTGGTGGACGTGTATAACGCTCCGTTGCCGTTATGAATTCATTTTCTAAGCTTTCACCTACTTTCATCTTAGGTAACATTCCTGCTTGTTCTTCTTCTTCATGGTCAGTTCCTTCCAAGTATACTTTTAAGAATCCTTCAAAAGTAATCACCTCTCCATTTGCATTGAACTGCTTGTCATTTTTGTTGTTATCAATCTTTACTGCCGTTCTTTCTAATTGAGCATCACTCATCTGAGAAGCAATGGTACGTTTCCATATTAAGCTGTATAAACGGTCTTGATCGTAATCTACTGAGACTTCATGACGCGTCATATTAGTAGGACGAATTGCCTCGTGCGCCTCTTGTGCTCCTTTTGATTTTGTAGAGAAATTACGCGGTTTACTATACTCCGCTCCATAAGAATCTGTAATTTCTTCTTGTGCAGCATTACGAGCATCATCAGATAAGTTTACACTATCTGTTCTCATATACGTAATTAACCCGGCTTCATATAAACGTTGCGCCATCATCATCGTTTTTGCTACCGGAAAACCTAATTTCCTAGAAGCTTCCTGTTGTAATGTTGATGTCGTAAATGGAGGTGCTGGAGATTTTTTTGCTGGCTTTTTCTGTAAATCTGCTACTGAGAAATTAGCAGCTATACATGAGTTTAAAAACGCTTGTGCTTCCTCCTTTGTGTCAAAGTTCTTCCCTAATTTAGCTTTAAACTTCTTTCCTTCTCCATTAATAAACTCTGCATCTACTCTATAAGAAGCCACTGGAGTAAACCCTTCAATTGAACGCTCACGTTCAACAATTAAACGTACTGCAACCGATTGTACTCTACCTGCTGATAATCCTCCTTTTACCTTTCTCCATAAAACAGGAGAAAGCTCATATCCTACTAGTCTATCTAATATTCTACGAGCCTGTTGTGCATTTACCAAGTTATAATTAATATCTCTTGGGTTATCAACAGCTCTTAAAATGGCTTTTTTAGTAATCTCATGAAAAACAATACGTTTGGTTTTACTCTCATCTAATTTTAATTGCTCAGCTAAGTGCCATGCAATTGCTTCTCCCTCACGATCCTCATCGGAAGCTAACCAAACTGTTTCTGCTTTCTTTGCTAAATCTTTTAACTTTTTAACTACCGCCTTTTTATCAGTAGATACTATATATTTAGGTTTAAAGTCTCCCTCTACATTTACTCCTAATTCTTTAGATGGTAAATCTGCAATATGTCCAAAACTTGATTCTACTTGAAAATCCTTTCCTAAAAATTTCTCAATGGTTTTTGCTTTTGCAGGTGACTCTACTATTACTAAATTTTTTGCCATACTTCTAATTCTCTATTCTCTTTTTACACCATAATATATATAGTGGTTTTCAATTTGCAAAAGTAGAGAGTTTTTTTTTAATCAAAATGATTCTTTTAAATTTTACAATTAATTAAAGTTAAACACCCATATATTTTCAATGACAATTTGTCATAAATTACACTTTTTGGTTGTATCTTTGCACACTATTTTATCACGATTTTAAGGTTTTATGGAACAAGTAGAGAAAGTAATTGACGAGAAAAAACAAGGAAAACCTTTGTTAACGGAACAAAAGGACGGCAATAGCAAAAAACTTTTTATTGAAAGTTATGGTTGCCAAATGAATATGAACGATAGTGAAATCGTTGCTTCTATTTTAGCTGAAGAAGGATTTAACACTACGAGTAACATGGAAGAAGCCGACTTAGTGTTAGTGAATACCTGTTCTATTCGTGAAAAAGCTGAAACCACTGTTCGTAATCGTTTAAAAAAATACAACGCCGTAAAAAAGGTAAATCCTAAAATGAAAGTTGGGGTTTTAGGTTGTATGGCAGAACGCTTAAAAGCTAAATTTTTAGAAGAGGAAAAAATTGTAGACCTAGTTGTAGGTCCTGACGCCTATAGAGATTTACCAAATTTAGTTGAAGAGGTTGAAGCAGGAAGAGATGCAGTAAACGTAATTTTATCTAAGGAAGAAACCTATGCAGATGTTTCTCCAGTTCGTTTAAACTCTAATGGAGTTTCTGCATTTGTATCTATTACACGTGGATGTGACAATATGTGTACTTTCTGTGTAGTACCTTTTACTAGAGGACGTGAGCGTAGTCGTGACCCAAAAAGTATTATTGAAGAAATTCGTTCTATGCACGATAAAAACTTCAAGGAAATTACTTTATTAGGTCAAAATGTAGATTCATATTTATGGTATGGAGGTGGATTGAAAAAAGATTTCAAAAAAGCTTCTGAAATGGCACAAGCAACGGCTGTAGATTTTGCACAATTATTAGATATGTGTGCTACTGAGTTTCCTAAGATGCGTTTTAGATTCTCTACATCGAATCCACAAGACATGACTTTAGATGTAATTCATGTAATGGCAAAACATAAAAACATTTGTAAATACATTCACTTACCTATTCAAAGTGGAAGTAATGCAATGTTAAAAGCCATGAACAGATTGCATACTCGTGAAGAATATCTAGAATTAATAGAAAATATTTATAAAATCATCCCTGAGATGAATTTAAGTCAAGATATGATTGCTGGTTTCTGTGGAGAAACTGAGCAAGATCATAAAGACACACTTGATTTAATGGAAAAAGTAAAGTATAGTTTCGGATTCATGTTTGCATATTCTGAACGCCCTGGAACTTTAGCTGCTAAAAAAATGGAAGATGATATTCCATTAGAAACAAAAAAACGTCGTTTACAAGAAATCATCAACTTACAACAAGAACATAGTTTATACAGAACTAGAGAGCATCTTGGAAAGATTCAAGAAGTTTTAATTGAAGGAACTTCTAAGAAAAATGAAAACGAATGGAAAGGACGTAATACACAAAATACTGTAGTAGTATTCCCTAAAGAACATTTTAAAATGGGTGACTTTGTGAATGTAAAAATTGAAGATTGTACTTCAACTACACTAAAAGGAACTGCTGTGGGGTACTCAGAAAATAACTAAACTTAAGAGTTAAGAATCAAGAAATAAAATTTCTTGATTCTTAACTCTTAAAGTCTTGACTCTAAAAAATAGATATGGAAAGTTTACAAGCTATAAAACAACGATTTGGAATTATTGGTAACGATGTGCAATTAAACCGCGCTATCGAAAAAGCAATTCGTGTTGCTCCTACTGATATTTCAGTATTAGTTGTTGGTGAAAGTGGTGTTGGTAAAGAGAATATTCCTAAGATTATTCATCAATTATCACATCGTAAACATGCCAAGTATATTGCTGTAAACTGCGGAGCAATTCCTGAAGGAACTATTGATAGTGAATTGTTTGGCCATGAAAAAGGCGCCTTTACCGGAGCTACCGCTTCTAGAAAAGGATATTTCGAAGTTGCTGATGGTGGAACTATTTTCTTAGATGAAGTAGGAGAATTACCACTAACAACTCAAGTTAGATTATTACGTGTTCTTGAAAATGGAGAGTTTATTAAAGTAGGTTCTTCTCAGGTACAAAAAACCAATGTTCGAATCGTAGCTGCTACCAATGTAAACATGCACGATGCCATTGCCAAAGGTAAATTTAGAGAAGATTTATATTATCGTTTAAGTACAATTGAAATACCATTACCACCACTTCGTGAACGTGGAGAGGATATTCATTTATTATTTAGAAAATTTGCTTCTGATTTTGCTCAAAAATACAGAATGCCTACTATACGGCTAGATGAGGCAGCAACTAGAGTTCTATTAAATTACAATTTTCCTGGAAACATTCGACAACTAAGAAACATTGCTGAACAAATTTCTGTAGTTGAAGAGGATAGATTAATTACTCCAGAAAAAGTGATTCAATATTTACCTAATATCCAAGGAAATTTGCCTGCTGTTGTTAATTCTAAATCTGGAGGGCAATCTGATTTTTCAACCGAACGAGATATTATGTACAAGGTTTTGTTTGACATGCGTAATGATATCAATGATTTGAAAAAACTCACCTTGGAATTAATGAAAAGTGGAAATTCTGAACAGGTGAAAGAAGCGAATCATGGTTTAATTGAACGTATTTATCAAGAGCAACCTCAACAGCAGCCAGAAACGCACCAAGTTGAAGTGGTACAAATACCACAATCACCTTCTATTGAAGATAATTTTGATTATGCCGAAACAATAGAAGAAGATGAGAACTTATCTCTACAAGAGAAAGAAATAGAGATGATTAAAAAATCACTTGAAAAGAACAACGGTAAACGTAAACTAGCAGCCAAAGAATTGGGGATTTCTGAACGAACTTTATATCGAAAAATTAAGCAGTACGACTTATAATACATTTGCTTACATTTATAACTCATTAGATTCATATGAAAAAACTTATATATATATCATTTCTTTTTGTGGCTACCTCAATTTTAATTGGTTGTGGTGCCTATTCTTTTACTGGAGGTAATACTGGGGATGCAGAAACAATCCAAGTTGACTTCTTCCCTAATCAGGCCCCATTAATTGAACCTATTTTAAGTCAAAAATTCACGCAAGACTTACAAGATTTGTTTACGCGTCAAACTAACTTAACTTTAGTTAATAACGGAGGGGATTTATACTTTTACGGTGAAATTGTTGATTATCGTATTACTCCAATGAGTGCTACAGGAAATCAAACAGCCGCTCAAAACCGATTAACAATTTCAGTTAATGTTAATTTTGAGAACAAGAAAGAAGAAAAAGACAATTTCGAAAAACGTTTTTCTTTCTATTATGATTATGGAGCTGATCAACAATTAACTGGAAGTGTACTAGAAACTGCTTTAGAAGTTATTCTAGAGCGTATAACTCAAGATATTTTTAACGCATCTGTTGCTAAGTGGTAATAATTTGGAAAAAGGCACTTACATAAAACTATTAGAAAACGCTCAAAGTATTCACCTTAATGATACTTTGGAGCTAAAGAGTATTATTGATCAATACCCTTATTTCCAATCAGCTCGAGCTTTATATTTAAAGGCGTTAAAAAGTCAAGATAGTTTTAAGTATAATAATCAATTAAAAAAAACAGCAGCATACACCACTAATAGAACCGTTCTTTTTGAGTTCATTACTTCTAAAGATTTTGAACTTAAAACCCAAGAAGAGGAGAAATTTAGTTTAAAAAGTATTTTAACATCAAAAAAGAAAAGTTCAGCTTCAAAAATAGAAGAAGAACTTGAAATTGGGAAACCGCTTTCTTTTACAAATAGCGAAACTTTTTCTTTTAACCAATGGCTACAATTATCATCCAAACAACCAATCGTTAGAGACAATGTTGCGGATGATACATTAGAAAAAGAAGAAAAAACAAAAGTAACGGAGCAAGATGATATTATCAATCGTTTTATAACTAATAACCCTAAAATATCTAGGCCCAATAAAACCGCTCCTATTATAGACATAAAACCTAAAGAAACACAAGATTCTACGCAGTTAATGACAGAAACTTTAGCTAAAGTTTATCTAGAGCAAAAGAAGTATGACAGTGCAATTCAAGCATATAAAATATTAAGTTTGAAATATCCAGAAAAAAGTGGTTTCTTTGCAGACCAGATTAAAAAAATACAAACATTACAAAATAATAAATAGATGACAACTTATACTTTACTTTTAGTACTTATTTTAATAGTTGCTATAGCTTTAATTTTAATCGTAATGGTTCAAAACCCTAAAGGTGGAGGATTATCTTCTTCTTTTGGAGGAGGAACTCAAAACATAGGAGGAGTACAAAACACAAATACGTTTTTAGACCGTACTACTTGGACATTAGCTATTACTATGTTTGCATTAATTTTATTGGCTAATTTTGCTATTCCAAGAGGAAATGCTTCAGACGCTCCTCAATTAGATAGTACTTTAGAAAATGTTGAAGCAACAACACCTGCTGAAACTCCAGCTACTACTGAGACAACAAAAGATAGCGTTCGATAATAGAACCCAAAATATATTTTAAAATGCCAACGTAAATGACACGTTGGCATTTTTTTTTAACCAAAACCTATCTAGTTCGTAAATTTGACAGCATAAAAGTATTGGCATAGTTTCTGACAAAGTCAAATTGTAAAAACTAAAATTAAATTATACAAAACATATAAAATGGGATTAAACATTAAACCTTTAGCAGATAGAGTTCTTGTAGAACCAGCTGCAGCAGAAACTACTACAGCTTCTGGAATTATTATTCCTGATAACGCTAAAGAAAAGCCACAAAAAGGAACGGTGGTTGCTGTTGGTAATGGTAAAAAAGATGAGCCATTAACTGTAAAAGTTGGTGACACTGTTTTATACGGAAAGTACTCAGGAACTGAATTAAAGTTAGAAGGAAAGGATTATTTAATGATGCGTGAGTCAGATATCATGGCAATCGTTTAATTCGGTATTAAAAATTAAAATAACAACTAGCATAAAACCCAAAACTTAGGGTATAAGGCATAAAGCATAAAAACAATGGCAAAAGATATAAAGTTTGATGTTGAAGCTCGCGAAGGATTAAAACGTGGAGTTGATGCATTAGCAAATGCAGTAAAAGTAACTTTAGGACCAAAAGGTCGTAACGTAATTATTTCTAAATCATTTGGAGCTCCTCACGTAACTAAAGATGGAGTTTCTGTAGCTAAAGAAGTTGAGCTAGAAGATGAATTAGAAAACATGGGAGCTCAAATGGTAAAAGAAGTAGCTTCTAAAACAAATGATTTAGCTGGTGATGGTACTACAACTGCTACTGTTTTAGCACAAGCAATTGTAAAAGAAGGATTAAAGAACGTTGCTGCCGGAGCAAATCCAATGGATTTAAAGCGTGGTATTGACAAAGCTGTTGCTGCTATTACTGAAGATTTAGCTAAACAATCTAAAGAAGTTGGTGACTCTTCTGAAAAAATTAAACAAGTAGCTTCAATTTCTGCGAATAACGACGGAGTAATTGGTGATTTAATTGCTACTGCTTTTGGTAAAGTAGGTAAAGAAGGAGTTATTACTGTTGAAGAGGCAAAAGGAACAGATACCTATGTTGATGTTGTGGAAGGAATGCAGTTTGACAGAGGATATTTATCTCCTTACTTCGTTACTAATGCAGATAAAATGATTGCTGAGCTAGAAAACCCATATATCTTATTATTCGATAAAAAGATTTCTAACTTACAAGAAATTTTACCAATCTTAGAGCCAGTTGCTCAATCAGGTCGTCCTTTATTAATTATTGCTGAAGATGTAGACGGACAAGCTTTAGCTACCTTAGTAGTAAACAAATTAAGAGGTGGATTAAAGATTGCTGCTGTAAAAGCTCCTGGATTTGGAGATAGAAGAAAAGCAATGTTAGAAGATATCGCTATCTTAACTGGAGGTACCGTAATTTCTGAAGAAAGAGGTTTCTCTTTAGAAAATGCTACTTTAGATTTATTAGGTACTGCTGAAACTGTAACTATTGACAAAGACAATACTACTATTGTAAACGGTTCTGGAGATGAAGAGCAAATCAAAGCTCGTGTAAACCAAATTAAAGCACAAATTGAAACTACTACTTCTGATTACGATCGTGAAAAATTACAGGAACGTTTAGCTAAATTAGCAGGAGGTGTAGCTGTATTATACGTAGGAGCTGCTTCTGAGGTAGAAATGAAAGAAAAGAAAGACCGTGTTGATGATGCTTTACACGCTACTCGTGCAGCTGTTGAAGAAGGTATCGTTGCTGGTGGTGGTGTTGCTTTAGTTCGTGCTAAAAAAGTATTAGAAACTATTACCACTGATAATTTAGATGAGACTACAGGTATACAAATTGTAAACAGAGCTATTGAGTCTCCTTTAAGAACGATTGTTGAAAATGCTGGAGGAGAAGGATCTGTTGTTATTAATAAGGTTTTAGAAGGAGATAAAGACTTTGGTTATGACGCTAAATCTGAAGCTTATGTAGATATGTTAGAAGCTGGGATTATTGATCCTAAGAAAGTAACTCGTGTTGCTTTAGAAAATGCAGCTTCTGTATCTGGAATGATATTAACTACTGAATGTGCTTTAGTAGATATTAAAGAAGATGCTCCTGCTGGTGGTGGAATGCCTCCAATGGGTGGTGGAATGCCAGGAATGATGTAAGATCATCTTTATATAAAATTAAAAACCTCGAGAATTAATTCTCGAGGTTTTTTTAGTTAATCAAGTTTTTTAAAAAACAATTTACGCACTCCATCTGTCTTAACATAAAAACCATTATTTTCTAATTCAATACAGGACAACATAAATGTGTTACTCCTAAAGGTTTTATTTGTTATTGTATAGAATATTGTTTCATCATTTTTAAAATTACTGGCGATTAATTTATCTTCCTCGTTTTTTAGTTCATAAACTACTCCTAATTCATCATTATAATAAAGCCCTACGTATTCTTCTAAATGTGTATTAGACAATTGCACGGATTTATATTTTTTATAAACCTCCGCATCTCCTACTCCTACTTTTATATAATAACTATTATCTTTAAAAGTCATTATTACCTCATCGTCGCTATTAACCACAAATTGAAACCTATTATCATCTAACGGAACCAATGCGGTTTCAATACCACTTTCTAATCGTTTGTATCGAAGTGTATCATTTTTCACATAAATGTGTCTTGCTACCCCATTTTGCTCTTTCCAATAAAATCCTTCAAATTTTTCAAGTTGCTTTTTAGAGAGCCTTTTGGTCTTTATCTCTTTAAAATTTACTATTCGAGCTTTTGGAAATTCTTCCTTCAAATCTTCATAAGCCATACTCATAGCGGGCATTCCATTATATCTATTATTATTTCCTAAAACAAATGAAACAAAACCTTTGGTATAAAATCGAAACATATTACTTGCATAACCAGCATTAATACCAAACTGCCAAATAGATTCTAAACCTCTTTCTAAATGATCAAAATACCTTCCATAGGTCATTGTTCCCCATGAAGAGTTATACTTTTCTCCATTATCCAACTTAACAAAATCATCTAATCTTTTTACCAGTTTATTTAATGGATTTGAAGAATTTGTATACACCTGAAACCATTTTGCTAAATCCTCCCCTGTAGTATATAAATTTGTTGCTCCTAGTGTTAAATTGTTAACTGGATTATTTAAAACCTCTTCTCCTACTCGATATGAAATAGCCACATTATCTAATAATTCCCTTTCATTATTAAAAGCTGTATTTAACATTCCTAAAGGTTTAAAGACACGCTCCGATGTAAATTCAATAAATGATTTTTCAGATGCTTTTGCTATAATTTCTGATAATAGAATTATCTCGGTATCTGATCTCATGTAAGAAAACTCTGTTCCTGGAATAAAATCCAACTCTTCTTGACTTTGAATTATCTTCAACGCGTCTTCTTGCGTGAACGTATCAAAAGATCTAATACCCAGCAGTTCTTTTATCGGATCCAAATTATGTAATCCACTAGAGTGATTTAATAAATGTTTTACTTTGATTTGATACTTGTAATTAGGGAGTTTTGGTATATATCTTCTTATATCATCTTCTAAAGAGATCTTCCCTTCTTCTACCAATAAGAAAGTTGCCAATACCGTAAACTGCTTTGCTAAATCATCTACTTCAAACTTAGTCTGTATAGTATTTCTTTTATTATTACTTATATCTGCACTTCCAAATGCTTTTAAAAAAATAACTTTACCATCCTTAATAGCTCCCCCAACTACTCCCGGTTTATTTTCTTCTTTCCAATTCTTAAAAAACTTATCAAACTTTGCATTTTCAACTTGTGCATGTAACACCATTTTTACAAAGTAAAAGAAGAATACTAGTTTTAAATGTTTCATTTATGATAGTTTTTAAAAGTGAAAGATTTGTGAATTATCTTCCAATCATTTTTAATTTTTAACAGTAGTAAATAGTCTGTATAAATTCGTTTTCTTGAAGGCATCAATATTTCAATTTTAGCTACTGCAGCATTTCCTTCAAAATCTATAGAAAGTACTTTACCTATTCGATTACTTTTCTTTCCTTCTTTTACATTGTTTATATAATTTTCTCCTTTCCATACTCTCAACGAATCTTTTGCTACGAAATACAAGTTAAACTCGGGATGAAACGCTCTTTTTAACCTAGAAGGCTCACCATTTGCAGTTCCGTCTATATAATCATATAAAACTTTATTTATTCTTTCTATTTCTGTTTGAGCAGTTACAGATATTCCTATCAAAAGGAATATCATTAAAAGTGATTTTCTCATTTTAATTTAATTTTGATTGATTTTTAATACTTCTACAATTTTTTTTGCCACTGAAGCCGATGCTGTTGGGTCTTGACCTGTAATCAGTCTTCCATCAACTCTATAGTAATTATCCCATCCTTTTTTAGAATAACTAAACTTGCCTCCTCTTTCCTTGATAATCTTCTCAATAGAAAAAGGAAAAGTCTGATAATATTCTTTATCTACTCTTTCAAAAAGATCTGGAAAACCATTTACTTCTTTGTCTTCATACAAATACCTTCCTTCTTTAGTTTTAACATGTACAATTCCTGCAGTGCCATGACAGATAGCAGAAACAACTCCCTTATTTTTCTCGTAAATATTAATAGCTAAATCCTGAATTTCTTTATTCTCCGGAACTCCAAACATAGCTGCCCCACCACCTACATAATAAATAGCTTTATAATCTGAATAATCTACTTCACTTGGTTTTTTCGTGTACTTTAACTGATTTAAAAAATCAGTTTTTTCTAAATATTTCTGCTGAATCTTATTGGTTTTATCAATATATCCCAACAAAACTTCTCCTCCCTGAGGGCTCACGAAATCTATTTTGCAACCCGCATCAACTAATACGTCATATGCATATACAATTTCACCGAAATGATTCGCTGTTTTTAAAGATGTATTTCCGTAGGTTTTTTGGTTAGATACTACAAACAAAATTCTATTTGAAGACTTCTGTTTGAAAGTACTGGTTAAGTTTTTCGGAGATTCTTTCTTAACACTTGATGATTGACAACCGAGAAAAACTACAATTATCAATATTGATTTTAATACTATTTGCATAAACTATGTTTTTCCTGCAAATTGAAGTATTAAACGCTAAATAAGTTTATATGCTATAAAGTAGAAGTTCTAATTTATAAAACAGAACTCTTAAATTGTGAAGGAGTTTTTCCTACCAGCTTCTTAAAGGTGGTGTAAAACGTTGATTTTGAATTAAAACCATTTTCATAACCAATAGCTTCTATAGTAATACTATTATCATCGAGAATCATTTTTTTTGCTGATTCAATTCTATATTCATTAACAAAAACAGGAAAACTTTTACCTAAATTATCATTTAACAATTGAGAAAACTGATGCGTAGTCAATTTCATTTTCTGTGCTACTTCTGAAGATTTTAAGTTTGCATTTTTATACAACTCTTCATCATTCATCAATTGATCTAGTTTTATTAACAAGTCTTTTGCCTTATTTATTTCTATTTTCTTATCTGCATATTTTACTTCTTTATTAAGTAATCTGATTTCCTTTCCCTTTCTAGAAAACAAGAATATGACTAATAAATACAAAAGAAATGTAAATGTTAAAGCTCCAGAGATATAGTTTGTAAAACTAACAAAATTATAAGCTGTTAAAATTAGTAGATTCGCTATTAACAAACTCAACAACCATATATCTAATATCGTTACCTCTTTCGTTTTAGCAAGTAATTTATTTGCTCGATTTCTTAATGTATATATAGATGCTAATATGTAAAGGAACCAAACAAAATAAATACTTTTTATGATATATGGTCTCCACAAATCTATATTGGTTTCAAATGGATATAGATATCCTATAGTTAAGATTATAGGAAGTAATATAGCAATATGATACTTCCATTCTTTTTTAATACGCTCTTTTGATTCTTCTACTGATCTAATATAAAAATACAAGAAAGGGCCTATAAAAAAGCAAGCGGTTAATCCAAACTGTAAAAAATGAAAAGACAATTTAGGGTTAAAGTAAAAGAATACCGATTTTCCAATTCTAATGCTCAGCATTAAAATAAATACTCCTAAAAACTTATTTGATAGATTTTGAGGCTTTACAAAGAATATAAAATACAAACTAAGAATTAAGCCATTAAAAGCCCCTAACGCGCTAAAGAAAAATAAGAGTTCTCTACCAAATTCCATTCATTAATTTTTAATTCTGTCTATTTCTAAAATAGTATTAAATGTTTCTATTTGTTTTTCTGTAAGACTATTTAATATTCCACTTCTTGCGTAAAAACTAATAGTAGAATCTTTTCTATGTACTAAAACTATTATTGGTTGTCCAAATTCCCATGCTTTATAAAACTCTTTTTCTTTACCCTCTAAAAAAATTGAGTCATTAATAGCATAAGTATAATTCATTAATCTGTTATACGATGAATCAAAAATAGAAGAAGTTTGATAAGCTTTAGTTACAACCCCTTGTACTTCATAAAAATCGTTTTCATTATAATCTTGATACCTTTTCTCTTTTGTGCATGAAAGAAAAATTATAGAAACTATAAAAAAGTAATTAAATCTTCCTTTCAACAACATAATCTATCATCTGTAGCAAAGAGTTCTTATATTCAGATTCTGGATAGTTATCTAAAATAGCTAGTGCTTTATTTTTATAATCGTGCATTTTAGCTATTGTATATTCTAAACCTCCACTTTCTTTAACAAAAGCAATTACTTCTTTTACTCTTTTCTTATTCGTGTTGTGTTTCTTTACAGAATTGATAAGCCATTTTTTCTTTTCTGCTGAACAAGTATTTAAAGTATAAATTAAAGGAAGCGTCATTTTTTGTTCCTTAATATCAATTCCAGTAGGCTTTCCAATTTTATCTTCTGTATAATCAAACAAATCGTCTTTTATTTGGAAAGCTATTCCAATATACTCTCCAAATTTTCTCATCTGTTGAACTGTTTCATTCTTAGCTCCTACAGATGCCGCACCTATTCCACAACAAGCAGCAATTAAAGTAGCTGTCTTCTGTCGAATGATTTCAAAATATACTTCTTCTGTTATATCTAACTTTCTCGCCTTTTCAATCTGCAACAATTCTCCTTCACTCATCTCGCGCACCGCAATAGAAATAAGCTTTAAAAGGTCAAAATCTTCATTATCTATAGAAAGTAACAATCCTTTGGACAATAAAAAATCACCTACTAAAACAGCAATTTTATTTTTCCAAAGTGCATTAATAGAGAAAAAACCTCTCCGCCTATTACTATCGTCTACTACATCATCATGTACTAAAGTAGCAGTATGAATTAATTCTACTACAGAAGCTCCTCTATATGTACGTTCGTCAAAACCTCCATTAGAAACCATTTTCGCCACTAAAAAAACAAACATTGGTCTCATTTGTTTTCCTTTACGTCGAACGATGTAATATGTAATTCTATTTAATAATGGGACTTTAGACAACATAGAATCTTTGAACTTTGTTTCAAAGAGTTCCATTTCTTTAGCTATGGGAAGTTTTATTTGCTCTACTGGCTTCATTCGAACATCAAAAGTAGAAAATAATTTTGGATTGGTTATCTTTGGAAAAACAGTTTCTTATGAAAAAAACTTTCCTTTTTTTATCTTTTTTAGTTTTAGTTCTTATAGGGTGCCAAACAAAACCTACTTCTAAAGAAATTAAAAAAGAAAAGACACAAGAACAACTAATTTTTCCTGATGATTTTTTAGGAATTTACAAAGGAACTTTACAAATCTTCAATCCCAAAGGTTCTCAAGAAATTCCTATGGAATATCACTTACTCAAAACTGATTCTATTCATAAATTTGATTACAAATTAGTATATAACGGGCAACCTAGAAATTATACTTTGATAATTAAAGATAAAGAAAAAGGAATTTTTGAAGTAAATGAGAATAATTGTATCATTCTACCTACTTATTTAAATGATAACACTCTACATAGTTTCTTTGAAGTACAAGGGAGTTTACTAAGTTCTAGAGCGAAGTTTACAGAGAAAAAATTAGAATTTGAAATATTATTTACGGCTTTAAAAAACAAGGTGAAGTCTGGTGGAATTTCTGAAGATATACCAGAGGTTTTTGGCTACCCTATTTCAGTATTTCAAAAGGCTACTTTAGAAAAAACTAACTAATTCTTTTTTGCGTTTTTTGAATACTTTTAAAGCGATTCCAGACTGTTTTATTCTTTCTTTTATAAATAGACAATGTTCCTCTATCTAATCCAAAATAAAACAAACTTATTCCTAATGGTGGATTAGCACTTGGTAAAAAACTAAATTTGTTAAAAGCTAGTTCGGGCCATTTCCAACATTCCAATCCAGTACCTACAAACTCTACTATAGCAACTACACAGTACATTACTAAATAAAACATTCTTTCCTTTGGATGTTTTCTTAAAAAGTAAAAAATCAACAGAGTACATATAAAACCAAACACATCATTTTTCAAAAGAAGAAAATATATTGAAGTAGGTATAATAAGCAGTAAACAAAATTGTTCAATTCTTTTTCTATTTAATTTAACCTGAGGTTTTCTTGAAAAATAGTAAACCAATACAAAAACAATGGCATGACCAGGTGGTACATAATGTGGTATATTCTGTAAGCGATAGGTATACATCCCGAGACCTACTGAGAAAATATACTCCCCTATTATTCCTATAATTAATGCAAAAAACAGTTGTTGTTTTGTTCTTGGATTAGCTTTTATATACAAATAAACGAATACAAACGAAACAATTATGTTATTAAGCCACTGTGCATTACTGTAAATATTTTCTGCAACAAACTTACTATCTATAAAAAGCCCTGTTATGATAATTAGTAATAACCATCCTAGCGTTTGAAGTACTTGTCCTGTAAGCGTTTTAGAAAATTCCATTTACAACTAGCTTTTATTCGCTAATTGCCCACAAGCAGCATCGATATCTTTTCCTCTAGAACGACGAACGTTTACCGTAATATCATGCATTTCTAAATTAGAAATATAATTGTTTAATGCACGTTCAGAAGCTTGCTGGAATTCACCATCGTCAATTGGATTGTATTCAATCAAATTCACTTTACAAGGTACATAACCGCAAAATTTGATTAAAGCATCAATATCTTCCTTTCTATCATTAATTCCATTCCATACTACATATTCGTATGTTATCTTTCGTTTAGTTTTTGCATACCAATACTCTAAAGATTCTTTTAAATCCTTTAAAGGAAAAGTTGAATTAAATGGCATAATTGAAGTACGGACCTCATCTATTGCAGAGTGTAAAGAAACTGCTAAATTGAAGCGCACCTCATCATCTGCCATTTTCTTTATCATTTTAGGAACTCCAGATGTAGACAATGTAATTCTTCTTGCAGCCATTCCTAAACCTTCTTCTGAAGTTATTTTATCAATTGCCTTTATTACATTATTATAGTTCATTAAAGGCTCTCCCATTCCCATAAATACAATGTTCGTTAATTTATGGTTATGATATAATCTACTTTGCTTATCAATTGCTACTACTTGATCATAAATTTCATCAGCATTCAAATTACGCATTCGCTTTAAACGAGCTGTTGCGCAAAACTTACAATCTAAACTACACCCAACTTGACTAGAAACACATGCTGTCGTTCTTTTTTCTGTTGGAATTAAAACAGATTCTACGACTAATCCATCGTGCAATTTAATGGCGTTTTTAATAGTCCCATCATTACTACGCTGCATCGTATCTACCTCAATATGATTAATTACAAAGTTCTGATCTAACATTTCTCTAGTAGCTTTAGAAATATTAGTCATATCATCAAAAGTATGTGCTGCTTTATGCCAAAGCCATTCATAAACTTGGTTACCTCTAAAAGCTTTATCGCCATTATTTACGAAAAACTCTCTAAGTTGGTCTTTGGTTAGTGCGCGTATATCTTTTTTCTTTGTTGTCATCTGTTTCAAAAATACATAAAACCTCACAGCTTTAAAAGCTAGTGAGGTTTGTGACTATTTATTATAGTAAATTTTGATTCTTATAGGATTAACATTGCGTCTCCGTAAGAATAAAACTTATATTTCTCTTTTACTGCTTCTTGGTAAGCTTCCATCATAAAGTCATGACCAGCAAACGCAGAAACCATCATTAATAAAGTTGATTTTGGTGTATGAAAATTAGTTACCATACAATTCGCAATACTAAAGTCATATGGAGGGAAGATAAATTTATTTGTCCATCCTTCAAATGCATTTAAACGATTACTTGCTGAAACAGACGATTCAACTGTTCTCATTACCGTAGTACCTACTGCACATATCTTACGTTTTGTTTCTATTGCATTATTTACAATATCACATGACGCTTGTGGTATAACTATTTGCTCAGAATCCATTTTATGCTTAGATAAATCTTCTACTTCTACTGGATTAAAAGTTCCTAATCCAACATGTAAAGTCATTTCTGCAAAATCAACTCCTTTAATCTCTAAACGTTTCATTAAGTGCTTTGAAAAGTGTAATCCAGCAGTTGGTGCTGCAACAGCTCCTTCATTCTTAGCAAAAATAGTTTGGTACCTTTGTTCATCTTCTGGCTCTACATCACGCTTAATATATTTTGGCAAAGGTGTTTCTCCTAATTCTAATAATTTCTTTCGGAACTCTTCATAAGAACCGTCAAATAAGAAACGTAATGTTCTTCCTCTTGATGTTGTATTATCAATTACTTCAGCTACTAAACTTTCATCTTCACCAAAGAATAATTTATTTCCAATTCTAATTTTACGAGCAGGATCAACTAACACATCCCACAAACGGTGTTCTGCATTTAATTCACGTAATAAAAACACTTCAATACGTGCTCCTGTTTTTTCTTTGTTACCAAACATTCTAGCAGGAAATACCTTTGTGTTATTTAACATCATTACATCTCCTTCATCAAAATAATTGATTAAATCTTTAAATAATTTATGTTCAATTTTTTGAGTATCTCTATGCAATACCATTAATCTCGCTTCATCTCTATGCTCTGATGGATACTCTGCCAATAACTCTGCTGGCAATTCAAAATTAAAATTTGATAACTTCATGTTTTATTTTCTTAACGGTGGCAAATATACAATATCGAAATAGGCGTTGTCAAGCAATTCAAGGTTTATTTTATCTCTTCAACCAACATTCCAATTTTCTTCATATCGTTCCAGAAACTTCTATATGATTTAGTTACCACCATTGCTTCTGAAATTTGAACAGGAACTTTTAATGCTAAAGGAGCAAAAGCCATCGCCATTCTATGGTCTTGATATGTTTTTACTGTAACATTTTTTGCTATTTCTTTGGAAGGTTTTAAATGCAACGTCTCATTCGTTACTTCTATCTCAGCTCCAAATTTTGTTAGCTCTTCTTTTAATGCTTCTAATCGGTCTGTTTCTTTAATTTTTAATGTGTGTAACCCTTCTAAGTCACAACCAACCTCCAAACCAAAACAAGTTACAGCAATTGTTTGTGCAATATCCGGAGCATTTTTTAAATCTATATTTAAAACATCTTTATTTGTCTCTTTTTCTTTTTTAAGGACAATAGAATGCTCTTTGAAATTGGTAGTTACTCCAAAATGTTTATAAATTTCACTTAAACAACTATCTCCTTGTAGACTGTTTTGTTTGTATGCAGTTAAAGTTATTTCAGACCCTAATTCGCTTAAAGCTACTAATGAGTAAAAATATGATGCTGAACTCCAATCAGATTCTACAACAACCTCCTTCGACGCTAATTCCTCCTTATAAAAAACAGTAATAATGTTATCTTTAAAAGTAGTTGAAATACCTAGTTCATTTAGCAAACTCAACGTCATGTTTACATAAGGTACAGAAGTTACTTTTCCTATAAGCTCTATTTCCAATCCGTTTTCTAAACTTGATGCAATTAGGGCTAAGGCAGATATGTATTGACTACTTACATTACCGTCAATTTGAACTTTATTCTTTTCAAACTTTTGCCCAGTAATTTTAAGTGGTGGATATCCTTCTTTTGCAACATACTCTATTTTAGCACCTAAACTCCTCAAAGCATCTACTAAAATTCCGATGGGTCTGTTTTGCATTCTTTCGGAACCTGTAAGTATCACTTCTCTTCCTTCTAAACAAGCAAAATAGGCTGTTAAAAAACGCATTGCCGTACCTGCATGCCCAATATTAACAGTTTCTTTTTGTGATGTTAATGCTTCTAATAAATGATTAGAGTCATCCGAATCAGATAGATTCTCAATCTTTAAATTATCATATAGTTTCTGTAAAATCAATAACCTGTTTGATTCGCTCTTTGAACCTGAAATGATAATACTTTCGTTTAAACTTTTGCTTTGAGTCGTTAATTGTAAATTCACCTTAAAACGTTTTCTATGTTAGCTTACATTATAAGGCGCTAAGGTGGGAATTATTTTTTAGAAGCAAAAGTTTTATAGTAGTCTTTATAACTACCATCAGTTATTTTTTCTAACCAAGTTTGATTTTCTAAATACCAACGAACCGTTTGTTCTATTCCTTTATCAAAACTCATGGAAGGTTTCCAATTTAAATCTCTTTCTATTTTAGAAGTATCAATAGCATATCTAAAATCATGACCAGCTCTATCAGTAACATAGGTTATTAAACTTTTAGATACTCCCTTTTCTCTTTCTAAAAGGGTATCGGTTATTTCAATTAGCTTCTCAACAATTTCAATATTTGTTCTTTCACTTATTCCTCCAACATTATATGTTTCGTTTACTTTTCCTCTATGAAAAATGGTATCAATAGCACTTGCATGATCTTCAACATATAACCAATCTCTCACATTTTGCCCATTCCCATAAACTGGAATTGGTTTATTCTCACAAATATTGTGAATACAAAGAGGTATTAATTTTTCCGGAAATTGATTGGGTCCATAGTTATTTGAACAATTTGATATTACAATGGGTAAACCATAGGTATTAGCAAATGCTCTTACAAAGTGATCTGATGATGCTTTTGATGCTGAATATGGTGATTTTGGATTATAGGATGTTGCTTCTGTAAAAAAGCCTTCTGAGCTTAAACTTCCATATACCTCATCAGTTGAAACATGATAAAACAACTTTTTACTAAAATCTTCTTTCCAATAGTTTTTTGCCGTTTCTAATAGATTTAATGTTCCAAAAACATTGGTCTTTACAAATGAAAACGGATCAGAAATTGATCGATCTACATGAGATTCAGCTGCTAGGTTGATTACACTATCTATCTCATATTTTTGAAAAATTTCATGTACCAAAACTTCATCACAAATATCTCCTTTTACAAAAGTGTAATTAGATGCGGATTCTAAGTCTTCTAAATTATATAAATTACCTGCATAGGTTAACGCATCTAAATTTATAATATGATAATTTGGATATTTTTTTACAAATAATCGAACAACATGTGAACCTATAAATCCAGCTCCCCCAGTGATTAAAACATTTCTCATTAAGAACTATCAGTTTCTTTTAAATTTCTTCAAATTTACTAATAAATAAATGGAGTTTCTAATGCTTCAAATGCTTCCAATGCTTTGTCTTTTTCTGAAAGAATCACTTCTTCAATATTAGTTTGCCAATCTATTCTTAACAATCTATCATTCCATATAATCCCCGAATCAAATTCTGGAGCATAATAATTATCTACTTTATAAGCGAAAATGGCTTCTTCAGAAAGAACGGCATAACCATGTGCACAACCTCTAGGTACAAATACTTGCTTTTTATTTTCTTCTGATAGTTCTATAGTAATATGCTCTCCATAAGTTGGAGAATTCTTTCTTACATCAACAATAACATCTAACACTTTTCCTTGTATACAACGTACTAATTTTGCTTGTGCATATGGTGGTTTTTGAAAATGCAATCCTCTTAAGACTCCTTTTACAGATTTAGATTCATTATCTTGAACAAATTGAACTTCACCAATATTCTTTTCAAATTCTTGTTGATTAAAAGATTCAAAAAAGTAACCTCTATCATCATTAAAAACTCGAGGCTCAATTACTATAACTTCTGGAATTTTTGTTTTTATAAACTGCATTATACTTTTATCAAGTTTAAAAGGTACTGACCATAGCTACTCTTTTTCAAAGGCTCTGCTAGTTTTTTTACCTGTTCCTTTGAAATATACCCCATGTATAAAGCTATCTCTTCTAAACAAGCCACTTTTAACCCTTGTCTTTTTTCTATAGTTTCTATAAACTGACTTGCTTCTAACAAAGAATCATGTGTTCCAGTATCTAACCAGGCAAAACCACGTCCCATTAACTCAACCTTCAATTGTTCTTTTTCTAAATAATATTGATTTACCGATGTAATCTCTAGTTCTCCTCTTTCTGACGGTTTTACATCTTTTGCTACATCAATTACAGTATTAGGATAAAAGTACAATCCTACTACAGCATAATTAGATTTAGGCTCTTTAGGTTTTTCAATAATAGATTTTGCATTTCCATTAGCATCAAAATCAACTACTCCATAACGCTCTGCATCTTTAACATAATACCCAAATACAGTAGCCTTATTTTGCTTCTTTACATTATTAATTGCCGACTTCAACATTTCGGGAAGTCCATGACCATAAAAAATATTGTCTCCTAAAACCATACAAACATCATCATTCCCAATAAACTCTTCTCCTATAATAAAAGCTTGTGCTAATCCATCTGGAGAAGGTTGTTCCGCATATATTATACTAAGGCCTAAATCACTTCCATTCCCAAGTAATTTTTGAAAATTTGGCAAATCATCTGGAGTAGAGATAATCAAAATTTCTTTTATCCCTGCAAGCATTAATACTGACAAAGGATAATAAATCATTGGTTTATCATAAATCGGCAATAGCTGTTTTGATACCCCTTTAGTTATGGGATATAATCGAGTTCCCGATCCGCCTGCTAAGATTATTCCTTTCATTTGTTAAAAACTATAAAAGCTAAATTAAAAAAATAAGCTCAGAAAATTTTCTGAGCCTATTTTCATTTATTCTTTAATTCTATCTCCCGATCCTTTTCCTCCTACGGTTGCAAAGATATATTGAAAGTATTTCTTTATTGTTAAAGACTTTAGCATCTCAGCATCTACCTCAGCTAACTTTTTTGGAGTTGACATATCAATTTCATTAATTTGAGCTAAACCAGTAATCCCTGGTAAGAAATCATAAACTCCTTTTTTACTTCTCTCTTCTATTAGTTCCTCTTGATTAAAAAGATTTGGTCTTGGACCAACTAAACTCATATCACCTTTTAAAACATTAATCAGTTGCGGTAATTCATCTAGTTTTGACTTTCTTAAAAAAGCCCCCAATTTTGTTACAGAACTACTGTTTGCTAAATGTGTTGCCACCGATTTTGTATTTACCCCCATTGTTCTGAACTTAAGTAATGTAAATGGTTTTTTATTTTTACCTACTCGTTCTTGTTTAAAAATTGGTGACCCTGTATCAAATAATCCTAAGATGTATACGATTAAACCCAATGGCCATAAAACCAAAATTCCAAAAAAAGAAAAAATGAAATCAAAAAAACGTGTCATATATTATATATTAAAACTTTTTATAGTCAACTGTATCCCTTCTTCAACAGCTAAAGGCATTTTTTTTCCGATAGCTTGCTTAATTTTCTTGTTAGAAACTACATAATTACTAGTTAATTTGTGTATTTTCTCTGTACTTATTGGAAAAGGGATTATATTTCCAATTTTACCTAATAAATTGATAACGAATTTAGGAGTATTAACGATTAACACTTTTTTATTTATAGCCTCACCTATATTTATTACTAACTCTTTTGTTGAGATTGGTTGATCATCCGCAATGTGATACACTCCCGATACAACATTTTTATTTTTAATTAACCCTTCAATCACAAAACATAAATTATTGACAGACAAAAAAGAGCGTTTATTTTCATACCTCCCAAACGGATAAGGTATTCCTTTTGACACAAAACTATATAATAAATTTAAGTTTCCTTTATTATTAGGTCCATGTATCATACAAGGCCTTAAAATATATACTCTTTTGTTTTTAGGAAGTTTTTTACCTAAAATATACTTTTCAGCCGCTAATTTTGATTTTCCATATGCAGTTATCGGGTTTGGTTGAGCTTCTTCTGTTAGTACCTTTTCTACTTCATCTGCCACAGCTTTCACGGAACTCATAAATATAAAAGTCTCACTCTTACTCTCCAAAAACTTATCAAAAAGTTCTTTTGTTAGCTCAGTATTTGCAATGAAATATTCTTCATCATCTGATACATTTTTTAAATCATGTGCTTTCCCTGCTAAATGAATAATTGTACCATACTCCGAAAATAATTTTCCCGACAATTCTCCGTATGAAAAAATACTCCTTGATTTTTCTCTCGATACTCCGGATATTTCAAACTGACTTTCTAAATATTCCTTCAAGCTTTTTCCTACAAAACCAGATATTCCTGTAATTATAATTTTATTGTTCATCTCCAAGAGCTATTATAGAGTTTGCCATTTTCTTATTAATCTCTAATCTTGAGAACTTCTCTTTAAAATCCAGTCTGTCAATATTTACGTATGAATATTTTTTAATTTTTTCATATAGCTCATCTGAATTAGTTGGCTCAAATAAAATTAAATTTGACATATTTTCCTTAAGGAAAACTTTCGCATATCCATCTACTCCTGCTATTATTGGTTTATCAAATGTCCCATATTCAAAAAGCTTGGATGGTAATACCCTTTCAAAGGCCTTATGCTTATTTAAATGTAAAAATAAAAAATCTGCATTTTGATAATAGTCTATTAACCGATCTCTAGTAACAGGTGGTAATAAATCAACATTATTTATTTTATTAATTTTAAGTTGATCTTCCAATTTATTTTTAGCTCCACCGTCTCCAATAATCAAAAACCTATGTGTATCAGATAATTTCATAGCAATTTGAGGTATTATTAAATCGAGGCCTTGCCCTTCACCAATATTACCTCCATATACAATAGTTTTTTTATCATTACGACTAAAAGTATCTTTTTTCTTTAGTGATAAAAAAAGTTCATCAATCCCGTTAGTAAAGAAAGTATATTTAGCTTTAGTATATTTTGTAAAGTAACTTTCAAATCCTTTAGAAACTAAGTTTATATGTTCTGCTCTTCCAAACGTATAATTTTCAATAGGTTTTAAAATTAAATTCAATCCTAAGTTTAGAACTTTACTTTTATAAAGATCCGTTATAGTTTCTCTAAAAATATCACGAATATCTAAGTACAGCTTTGCTTTTTTCTTTCTTACTATTCTTGCCCCCAGAAAAGCTGTAAACAAACGAGATGAAGAAGCATAGACCAAATCATACTCTTTATTTTTTGTGAGTTCTAATGCTTCAAAATAAAACTTTTTAAATGATTTTATTTGACCAAGAATCCCACTTCCATGCTCTGGTATTTTAATTCTATTCACAAAAATACCATCACGCACTTTTTCTTTATCCTTAGCTTCCATTTTAAAAGAATCATACCTATTAGGATGTGTAGTTACAACATCAATAGTATCTTCTTGCTTTAGATGCTTAACTAATTCCTTTAACAAGGAAGTATTCCTAAAAGAACCAGCACACAAGTCTGGCTCATAATAAAACGTTAGAAATAATATTTTCATGGTTATTATTTTGCTATTGCTACCTTTAATTTTTCTTCAAAAATAATTACTATTTTTTTTCCTATAACTGTTTTATTGAAACCTAAACAATAGTAGTAATTTTTTTCTTCTGCTCTTTTTATATCTCCATCTATGGTTAATCTCAAATGATTTAAGTAGTATTCTTTATCACTAATTTTCTTATACTCTACATCAGGATGAAAATGCAAAATGAATTTTTTATTTAAGGTAGAATTCCCTAAAACATTATCGTAAATTAACAAAGTCTCCTCATTTATTTGAAAGGTTCTTTCATGAATTATTCCATTTTTTTTATAACCATCATGCTTAGCAGATATCAATCCGTCTTCTTCTTTCAAATCAAATATTCTGGCTCTTTTGCCCACTCTAAAACCTCCCCAAACTTCAGTTTGCTCAAGATCAGCTAACTGCACTGTATTATGATAATAGGTTCCTCTCTCTTCTTGTCTTAATTGATTTTTCTCATAAGTAGAAACTCCTGGATCAACTATTATTGGCTTATTTTTATTATATAACTCGAAACTGAAAGTATCAGAATGCGCATGACCAGGTTGGTACGAAGGTTTTATGTCTCCAACATCCATAAATACCTCAAGTTCTTCTGTTTGAAATTTCCTGTATCCAGATTCATTCAATCTTGTTTGATTCCAAGATATTCCTGTTTTTTTTGCATATCTGAACAACTCTATTGAAGTAGGGGCTATATCAAATGCACTATCGTTAACCATTGGAATATTACCGTTCGTATAAGTAATTGTATCTAACCAAGAAAGCATTTTTGAGGCCTTATCAATTAAAAAAGTTTTTAACTCTTCCTCATTGTTCCAAGAATTATTCAGTTGAACCAATCGGATACAATCTAATAATTTGTTCAACAATATTTGATGATACATTGGTGATAGTTCAAAATGTGCTCCATCTCCTAATATCTGTTCTTCAAGTTGCTCCTTTAAAATCTTTTTCGCTTTTTTATAAAAGCTTTTATCGTTAAAATAGTAAGCCCCAAAAAATAAAGAAAAGCCATTTTCTAATAAATGGTTTCCTAATAAATGATACTCTAAATTGTTTATCAAGAATTGATAATGATTATATAAGGTTTGATTGACTACCTCTTCTTTTATACTATTCTTAGAAAGAAATTTTATCCAATTTATTCCTCTTAACGAAACCGTATATGGTTCTTTACCGTCTAGTAAGTTCTTATCATTCTTGATATAATTAGTTATTAAACTCAGCCCATCTTCTTTCGAGATACCCTCTTGATTTAAAAAATCAAAGTAGTTTAAATTATAAGTCCATAATTTACCAAATGAAGCATAATTCCAATCTATTTTTTCTTCAAAACTTTTTGAAACATTTAAAAATTTAAAACTATTTTCTCCTAAAAAGGATTTTCTATTTAAAACTTCATCCTCCCATTTTAAACCTATTGGTTTCTCAACAAGTCTTTTATCATAATCTTTTTTAGATAAACGATTCCTTACAAAATAGTAAAGCCTGTAATAAATTTGAACAGGCTTTAAAAACTTTATTGTATTGTATAAAGTTATTATTTTATTTCTATCCATCCTCCTTGCTTCAAAGACTCAATAGCAGCAAACGATGCTCTTGTTGTGTTCACGATTTCCTCAAAAGAAATAATTGGATTGCCTCCTTTTTTCTGACTATCAATCAATTCATTGAATTGGTTATAATGTCCTTTATCTTGTTTTGAAGAACTTTTTGAGAATTTTTTAAATCCATATCCTCTTAACTTTCTCCAATTATCCATTACTAAAGTTCTTTCTTGAGAATATACCTCCACTCTTTCTTTAGAATAAGCTTTGGAACCATTAGCAAAATAATTGATTACCGCATTGGTACCATTCTCATATTTCAATAAGATACTTGCATTATCCGTATTTTCTTGAGGGTTTATTCCCATTGAATTCATACAAACCGCTTTCACTTTACTTCCTGCTAAATAAGTACATAAATCGATGTAATGACAAGCTTCTCCTATAATTCGTCCTCCTCCAACTTCCATATCATGCACCCATACATCATCTGGAATAAAACCTGCATTCATTGTAGCAACAATATTCATTGGAGTATTGTCACTTCCTAAAACCTTCTTCATTTGTTTTGCTAAAGGAGCAAAACGCCTGTTAAACCCAACAGATACTGAAACGTCACTTTCATTATACTCTTTTATAATTTCATCTAATTCCTCAGTAGTTAAGGCTAATGGTTTTTCTACAAAAACACTTTTATTCGATCTCATTACCTCTAAAACCATAGAAGCATGCATATTATGCTTTGTGGTTATAAAAACCGTATCAACCTCATTATCAGATAGCATCTCCTTATAGTTTGTTGTTGAATTTGCTATCCCATATTGTTTAGCCATGGTTGTAGACGACAAACCTCCAGAACTAGCTATATATTTTACATCAGCATTAATTTTTTTCAAATTAGGCAAAATTGTTGCACTAGTAAAATTACCAGCACCAACTATTCCTATAACTCCTTTATTTTCTTTAAAGGACTTTTCATTTATAGCGACGGTGGTTTTAGGTTCTTCCGTTGAATTATACTCTAATATTGAAGCTATTGATTTAGACGAAGACATGTCTCCATAAATCTTGTCAAACTCTTTTAGCGGAACCCTTTCTGTTATCAAAGGTTTCACATCCAATGAACCATTTGAAATAGCATTCAATACTGCCTCAAAATTTCTTTTCTCAGTCCAACGAACATAACCAATAGGATAATCATTTCCTTTCTGTTCATACTCTTCATCATATCTTCCTGGTCCATATGAACAAGATACTTGAAAAGAAATTTCCTTGTTATAAAAATCGGCCCTGCTGATATCTAATCCTATAACTCCCACTAAAATTACCCTTCCAAGTTTACGGCACATTTGTGCTGACTGAGCAATGATTTCATTACTCTTACTAGAAGCTGTTATAATTACTCCATCTGCTCCTACTCCATTAGTAAAAGTTTCTACAAATTTAACTTGATCAGTTCCTTCAGACGGGTTTATTGCTATTATTCCTTTAGATTGCGCTATTTTAATTTTTTCAGGATCAAAATCAAAACCAATTACATTACATCCATTTGCTTTTAAAAGCTCAGCAGTAACTAATCCAATTAACCCCAAACCTACTACTACAATTGTTTCTCCAAAGGTAGGTTTTAACAATCTAATTCCTTGTAAACCTATAGAACCTATAACAGTAAAAACTGCCTCTTCATCTGCAACATTATCTGGTATCTTCGCTACTAAATTTTTCGGAACTAAAACATACTCCGCATGATTCCCATTCGAAGCAACTCGATCTCCAATATTAAACTCTGTAACCCCATTTCCTACAGCAACAACCTCTCCTACATTACAATATCCTAAAGGTAAAGGTTGTCCTAGTTTATTAAATACTGCATCCAAGGTTGGTTTTAACCCATCGGTTTTTATTTTATCAAGTACCATTTTTACTTTATCAGGTTGCTGTTTTGCTTTCTGAATAAAGTTTGCCTTACCAAACTCAACCAACATTTTTTCTGTACCAAGAGATACTAATGTCTTTGTTGTTTTTATAAGCACATGTCCTTTTTTAACTAAAGGCACCGGAACTTCTTCTAATATAGTATCTCCCTTTTTAAGGTCTTGTATAATTTGTTTCATTATTTATAATTTCATTTCTTTATCATAGAATTGCCTCATCCATGATTCAATTGATAAAAGAGCCCAAATACTATAAGAAACATCTTCAACTCCTTTTCTATTCTTATCTAATAACTGTTCTATTTTAGCATATTCAAAGATACCTCTTCTTTCTACAATTTCTTTACTCAAATAATCCTCTATCATAAAAGACATATCATTCAATATCCATTCTCTAACTGGCGCACCAAAACCAGTTTTTGGTCTATAAATTACTTCTTTAGGTAAATATCTCTCTGCCACCTTTTTTAAAATATATTTAGTTTCTTTTCCTTTTAACTTAAGTTCTACAGGAATTTTAGTTGAAAACTCAACCAATTCTTTATCTAAAAAAGGAACTCTAACTTCAACACCAGTTGCCATACTTAATTTATCTGTATAATTTAAATTATGGTCGACTAAAAAGGTATTCAACTCCCAAAATAACATTCTATTTAAATCTGAAGTCGAATCTGGAATTTGGTTATTTAATTCTTTAAACCTCTTAAATACATCTGAGTTATTTCTTTCTAAAAACAAACCATTTAAAGTTTCAGGGGCTAACCAAGAGAAATACCCCATCATTCTTTCATTTTTACTTTTATCAATATTTGCAAGTAGTTTATTTAACCTTCTGAAGAAAGGTTTCTTTTTGTCCAATCGAGAAACTCCTTTTTTTAAGACTTTTCTTATACCAACAGGTATAACCTCAAAATATTTTTCTAAATCTAAAGCTTGGTGCCTTCTATATCCAGAAAAAAGATCATCTCCTGCTGTACCACCTAATAATACTTTAATACCGTCTTTCCTTGCCTGCGAACAAATATTATAAACATTTATAGGTGCTGAATCAGATTGTGGTTCATCCAAATGGTACACTATTTTATCAAAAAACTTTAAAACATCCGTATCGGCATTCACTATTGATAAATCAACATTTAAATGTTGAGCAACTTTTTCTGCATAAAACAAATCATCCGAAAAACCTTCTTTTACAATCTCGGGACTTTTTATAGTATAACTTTTAATTTTTCTATCTGGATAGAGTTTTCTTGCAATAGCAACAATTAAACTAGAATCTAAACCTCCCGAAAGAAAAAATCCTATGGGAACATCGGATAGCATTTGTCTTTCTACAGCGTTAATTAACTTTTCCTCTAGCTCATCTATATAATGTTCTTCTAATTTCTTTTCTATTTTACTATCATTAAAAGGAATTGTATAATACTGCTGAAACTTTACCTTACTATGATCTTTCGAATTTCCTGTTATTAAATGGCCTGGTAATAGTTTCTTAACTTCATTCAACATAGTTGATTCACCAGTTGACCATAAAAAATTTACATGTTTTTTTACTGTATGTAAATCAATGCTTTTATCATCTAAAAAAGGTAAAATCGCCTTTAACTCAGAAGAAAAACATAACTCTTTTTCATTTATATGATAATACAATGGTTTCACACCAAAATGATCTCTCACCACCATATAATCATTAGTTAACGTGTCATAAAAGCAAAATGCAAAAATTCCATTTAACTTACTGATAAAATCTATTCCATATTCAATCACTCCATACAAAATAGTCTCAGTATCACTTGTTGACACAAAGTCAACTTTGTCTAAATATTTTTGTCTTAATTCAATATGATTATATATTTCACCGTTAAAAATTATAAAATATCTATTATCTTTTGAGTGCATGGGTTGGTTTCCATTCTCACTCAAATCAAGTATAGATAATCTTGTATGCCCTAAAAAGCAATTATCCAAACTAGTTGAACTACTAAAATCTGGACCTCTATGAGCAATGTCTTCTAATTTAGTTTTTTCAATAAATCTTTCTTGATTTCCTCCAAAATACCCTAGTATTCCACACATATCATTTTCTTGATTTATATTGTTTTATTGTTTTATTTTTAACTAAGCTAACCTCTAACTTAAATTATTTATTTTTTATTATCTCTTTTGATTTCGTTTTCATTTCGAGATATTTCACATCAATGAGTAGCATAAACCAAAAAGCATGCAGAAAATGGAAAATAAAACCCTGTTTTCCATCTAAAAACCCCAGTCTTATAATATACCTGTATAAAAAATAGAAAATAGGTCTTATCAAGGGAGGTAATAATTTATTCCATATTTTCTCTCTAATCCACCTTTTTCTTTGCGGTTGAGTTCCAAATAAATTGGCAAATTCGTCATTTTCTTCTTTTTTCTTTTCGTCAAATTTAATTAATTCCAATGCTTCATATGTAGCATATTTATTATGTTTTTGTGTCCAATCTGAAACCCCCTTTCTATCTTCATGAATAAAATCATTCTTCAAAGTACTTACCTTACCATTAACTGAAACATGTTCATTCATATCTCTACTTACAGTGGCTCGATCTTTTTTAAAGAGTCTTAAAATTTTAGTTCCATAATATCCTCCATATTTAATCCATTTTCCTAAAAAGTAAAATCTATACTTTATATAGTATCCATCAAAAGCACTATTTGAAAGTTCTTCTACTATTTCAGTTTTCAAATCACCTGTTAAATACTCATCAGCATCTAAAAATAAAATCCAATCTGTTTCAATAGGTAATTCCTCTATAGCGTACCTTCTTTGGTTAGCATAATTATCAAATTCTCTCGTAAATACTTTCGCTCCAAGCTTGATGGCTATATCCTGAGTAGCATCATTAGATAAGCTATCTAAAACAAATACTTCTTTTGCCCATCCAACAACGTTCTTAAGAGATTGACGGATATTAACTTCTTCATTTAGTGTTAAAATTACTACTGTTAAATTATCTATCATTATTTCTTTAAATTTTCATTCAAAATTTCTTTATAAAAGTCAACTAACTGAAGTGCTAATGACCTCCAAGAATAATCATGAATCATCCAATTTCTTCCCTTTTGTCCCTTTAAACTGAGTTCTTTCGGAGACAAAGAGAGTGCTTCCCGAAGCGTTTCTTCAATACTATTGCGATTAGGCTGTATATACCATCCACAATCTTTTTTATCAATTTCTTCCCATGGTGTGCCGTCAGTAGTTATAGTAGGCACTCCATTCGATAGAGCTTCTGCTACCGTCATACCAAAATTTTCAGAAAAACTAGGTAAAATATAAAGTTCTGATTCTTGGAATTTTACATTCTTACTTTCTCCAAAAACTGGGTCTAAAAAATATATTCTTTCTATTCCCTTCTCCTTTACCCTATTTTTAAGGGAGCTTACATAATTCTCATCACCTACTCCAACAATTTCTAAATCCCAATCTTTAAATTCTTGTTCTAAATTTAACCAAGCATCTATTAAATTTTCTAAGCCTTTAATTGGATGTATTCTTGCTAAAAAAAGTAATTTTCTTCGACTCCTATCTTCACTCTTGTTAGCTTTAACTTTATCAATTAAGTTCGGTATATCAACTCCGTTAGGAATAATAGTTGTCTTTTTATCACTTACATAATCATTAATATCTTCATACTCATGTATAGCTGTTGCATGGTAATACTTAGAATACCTCAATGCTCTACGTTGTCCTAGTGCTAATACAATTTCCTTTTTCCATCGAGATCTTTTCAACGCCTCTTTTGAAAGCGTTCCTCTAGGTGAAGTAACTAAGGGTATTTTGAATTTTCTAGCTACCTTACCCACATAAATATTCTGAGCCATCCACAAACTATGCATATGAATCAGATCAACATTTTTTGATTCCTTTAAAAGCGCCTTAAACATTTCTTTTGACGCTCCAAAACTATGAGAAGGATATTTATCTCTTTTAAATGTCTTAACCTTAAATAAAAAATTTTCCTCAGATACATTAAGAGGTGCTAAAGTATAAAGAGTTACATCACACCCACTTTGTTGTAACGCATTACATAAAGCAGGTACTGAATAAGCAGGCCCACTTGCCTTATCTCCAATGTATGGTACTACATGAATGATTCTCATTCTATTTACAAATTAAATATTAGTCAAAAACCTTTGACATTTTTTTTGCTCCAGTCTACACTTCTCAGAAAATCTATTCAAAGTTATTTTCCCCTTATTATTAAAAGCTTGCAAATGTTCCCCCATTTTTTTAACGTTTATGCATTTTATACAACTTTTTACTAAAAATATTTTGCCCTCCTCTTAACAGGTGTGGAAACATTTTTTTCGAAGTTTCTTGTGCAAAATATCTAAGTTTAATTTTATTATCGTTTTTATTAAAGTATTCTCCTGGGATTGACAAGTATAACCTCTTGTAGCCCTTTTCTTTTGCAATCTCAATTGATTTTTCAGAAAAAACTCCTCTCGGAAAACACAACGATTCTACTTTTTCTCCTAATAATTTTTCTAATATACTCTTACTTAAGACTACTTCTTCTTCTATTTCTTTTTCTGTAAGTTCTCCTAAGTTTCTATGGGTATGTGTGTGCGATTCAAATTTAAACAAGCCAATATTTTTCAACTCTATAATCTCTTTCTCAGTTAAAAAATCTTTTTCATTAATACATGAAGTAATTAAAAAAATTGTAGCATAAATTTTGTTCTTAATAAAAAAATCTCTATTTTCATAAACTCCTCTAAACCCATCATCAAAACAAATTAGAACTTCATTTCTGTTATTGGAGATTTCTTTCACTATAGAATATCCATTCTTCTTTATCTGAGAGATATGATTTTTAAACAAATCTATATCTGTAGACATGGAAGTATATTTTTTATCTCCATGAACATCATGATAATACAAAACTTTACTTTTTCTATTATTAAAAAGAAAACCTCCTAATATCAATAATACTTTTTTTAGACTCTCTTTCATCATTAAAAAGTATCAAAATCAGCATAAGTAAAACATAATTCATTCAAAGGTAACTCTGAAGAAAAATTCACATAACCAACTGCTAATCCCTTTTTATTTTTGTACTTACTTTTTAGCATATCATTTAAACTACTGTTATTTGTTAGATGGAAACTAACTCTTACAACCCCTAGTATAGTAGCTAAAACTCTAAGTTTAAAAATCACTGACCTAATAGATGTCTTTCTTCCAAATTCTAAATCAGCAATTATCATTGTAACTCCTTTAATGTGAAACCAAATTTTAAGTCCTAAAAAATTAACATTAAAATTTCCCTCTTTATTTTTATACTCGTAGAAAGAAGTTGATCTCTCTATTTTTGGCAAATTTAGATCAATATTAGAATTAGGATATGAATCTTTATTCTTTCTTCCTTTTAATAAAAAACTGGCTATTTTATTATGATGTTTTTTAAATAAATAACTATATGGTATTGATAAAGTGAAGAAATCATATTTTTGGATATCATTATCATGCTTCCAGTCTAGCTTCTTCACGAAGCCGTAATATGATGCTTCAACTGGAAAACCAAAAACAAACTCGACTCCTTTTGCCTTTGCTAATTCATAAGTTTCTTTTGCTAATTTAGTAAACAGCCCCTTTCTTCTATGATTTGGATGTGTCATAGTATCTCCCGATTGAGCTGCAAGAATTTTTTTTCCTTTATATTCAAAAACTATTGGAAACACGCCATAATAAGCGGATGGTTCTTTGGTTTCCTCATGATATGCTATGTAACCCACAGTATACTCTCCAAAGCCTGAAGTGTCATACTTTTTTCCTATAGTCTCAATACTTGAATCTCTATCATAGATTGACTTAATCAAGTATTTTATATCCTCTAAATTGTTTTCCGATACTGGTTCTAAATAATAACTCATATTCTCCTTTTTATAGCCATGGGGCCTTAATAAAATGATTCTCTTTTTTATCTTCTATAGATGTCATTACCTCTATAAAATAATCTTTTGCTTTAACAAAAGATAAATTATTACTCCACTCAATAATTTGATTTCTATTATCTCTTAAATCATCTTTTTGAGCCCATTTGATAATTAATTCTTTTAATTTTTCCTCATCCCAAGCAAAACTTTCTCCCCTAATAGAACCATCAACTAAAACACTTGCTCCACAAGTATCTGTACATAGCACTGGGGTTCCTAGCTGTAGTGATTCATTTACAACAGCTCCCCAACCATCAAAAACACTAGGTAATACAAGCAAATCAGATTTTGACACACATTCTAATACTTTAGAATTTTCTAAAGTACCTAAATACTCAATTCTTTTAGGATAGTTTTGAGCAAATTCTACAACTTCCTCCTTTAACTCTCCTCTACCAATAATTCTAATTCTTACATTTTCTATCTCAGATACGACTTTCAAAAGTTCTAAGATTCTTTTTCTATTTATTAATTGACCAACATAAATTAACTCCACCATAGAGCTATTAATCTTAAGTCTGTCAAGAGTTTTTCCATTATTTTCAATAAAATACGCCCATTGATGAACTATATTTTTTTTGTATCCTACTTTGGTAAACCAATTAACTCCTAAATTTCCTTTGGTTAGAATAAACTTTATACTTTTACCATAAAAATAGAAATATACCTTAGATCTCAAAAAACGTAATGTCCCTTTCCATCCGTTGGCTTCATAAGGTTCAGAAGAAATTCCTAATTTCCTTCCTTTCTTCGACGCATACTTAAAAAAAATATTATTCTTTTTTGAATTATAAATACTTGAAAAAACTAAAATAGCTTCATCTTCCTTATCTATTATTTTTTTTGTATCACTAATACTACTATTAATTTTTACAATAGTATTTCCCAAGTCTGGTACTTTCCAACCTTGCTTTCTTCTGCTCTCTGAGATTTCCTCGTCTACAAACAAATAGACATCATGATCATTTGATAGTTCTCTTAAAAAAGAGGAAAAGTGCATTGAAATCATCTTTTGAAAAAACAGAAACCTCATTTTATTTTTTTTTTGCATAAACACTTATTAAACTAGAAGCACATCCAAGTGATAACCAATAGATTAATCCAGAAACAGAACCTGCTGCAAACAAGTATCCTTCGGATACAAAACTAACAATAAAAAATATATTAAAACTCAGTACATTAATTATCAAAATATCATTTGTTTTAATTAATTTATATAGCTTAGTATATATGTTAGATAGTAAAAGTATGAAGGATAACAATCCTAAAAGACCTGTCATAGACAAGACAGCTAACCAAGAAGTCCCAGGTTCAATACTACCATCCTCATGCACTCCCAAGTCACTTATTGTTAAATCAACAGAAGCAAAACCTACTCCTATCAATGGGCTTTTATACCATTCTTTAATCCTATTTGTCCAATAGCCTTCTCTGGAATTATTAAAGGATTTATTACTAAGACTTTCAAATATACCTGAACCTTGGTTTACATTCTCCATATTAACGGCCTGAAAAATTATAAATCCACAAAATAATAAAATTAAGTATAATAAATTTTTCATCTTATATTTGATATAAAATGACACCAATGCCACCAGAACAAAAGCTAAAAGAGCAGTTCTAGAAGCTGCCAGAACACAAACCACAAGAGAAATCAATAAAAGTCCTAAACGTTTTTTACTTTTACCTTCAAACAAATTCTTATTTAAAAAGAAAGCACTACTCAGTCCAGAAATGGGACCAAGTAACATTGAGTGATACGTTACCCCTGTAAAATCTCCTCTTCCCAAATTAGGTAATCCAAAAACATACCATAAAAATGAAAGTATAGTTAAAAAAGGTAATAATTTCAACAAAAAACTAAAGGCCTTAATTCTAAATTTAATAAAAGGAGTAGTTGTAATTAAAGGGCCAAAAACAAATAAAATTAAAAGCCATCCTAACCACCTATTATACGAATTAAAAATAGTCGGAATATCATTAAGAAAAATGCTAAGTCCTGTAATTAAAGTAAAAATAAACGCTATTAGATTAATCTTAAAATTAACTGGTTTTGCTATTAAAAGAAAAAACAAAACAAATATAACTGGATAATAAACTTTAGATACTTCCGGACTAATTTTAAGTAGTAGCGTCAAAAAAACAGTAATAAAAACACAAAAAATAATATGTGGTATGTTTACTCTCATTTTAATTTTCTAATAAGTTTGGCAGGAACACCTCCTACCACCGTATAACTTTCAACATCCTTGTTAACAACGCTTCCCGCTGCTATTATTGCTTTTTCACCAATTGTAACACCTCCTAAAATTTTTGCCCCGGCACATATCCACACTCCATCACCTATTATAATGTCTTCAGAATATCCTTTTCCTGCAATTCTATCTCCTAATACATCAATCTCATGCGTACCGCCTATAATTTGTACATTTGATGATATATCACAATTTTTCCCTATGCTAATTTTACAATTCCCGCCCCCAATAAAAGTATTTGCTCCTATAAAAGTATCTTCTCCAATAACCACCTCGACCTCTCCTAATATTTTTACAGAAGAGAATATTCTTGCTTTACTACTAATAGACTTATAACCAATAACTCTATAAATTCTCGCCGTTAGGTACTTAAAGGTATACTCTGGAAATACCTTCAATAATAGTCTTAAAAAATGATTAATTATTTTTATCATAAATAAAATTATTAATTTTTAAATAACTCGGTAGTAAAATGCAAATTCCAAAAGCAATTATATTTCCAATAATAAACCCTAATAGATCATAATAATTAATACCTAAATATTTAAAAATAAAAGATACTATTCCATAACACACAAACATCTTTATCTGAAATTTTAAAATATTTGCGGCATTTAAAAAAGAAGACAGAATATTAGACACCAACAAAAATAAAGTCCATACTCCTAACAAAATATAGTATAGTCTTGAAAACGAATAATTATTACCCAACCAAATACTTAAAATATAATTTCCTAAAAAAGTTAAAATAAGTGTAAAAATGGTTATCAAAATGAAAGACAACTTTGTTCCTTTCTTTAAAATATTTGTAATCCAATTATAATCTTTCTTTTGCAATGCTTCTCCAAAAGCTGACCAAAGAGAACTCGAAAGCATCATTACAAACACTATCATTATCTCATAAGGTCTCATCAAAATATCATAACTTGTAACCAATTCAAGGTTTCCCACTCGAGCTAATAAAAACTTATCTACACTTCTCCCAAATAGATACGTTAAATTCATTAGGAAAAAAAGTGACCCTGTCTTAAATATAATTTGAAAAACCTTTTTATCAAAAAGAGGTTTTTCAAACAGAACTTTAATCAGATTGTTTTTCCTTTGATATGTTATGATATTAAAAATATTAACAATATTAACAGGAAGATAAAAAGCCAAAACATACCATATTAATCCTTTCTTAAAATATATTAGTACTAAGATAAGTACCATTGATAATATCTTTTGAATGGCCTCCCAAAAATGATAAATTGGATTATCCAAAAATGCGTACTGAACTTTTTGAATTATCGCCAATGGAATATTTAAACAAAAAACAGTTATAACTAAAAAAAAGACCAGATTAAGATCTTCTTTTTTTATACTAAAAAAAGTCTCCCAATCGAATACTAATGTAAATATTCCAAATATTAAAATTAAGAGAGTACTTACAATACTTAGAAATAAAAAAGTAGTTTTTATTGATTTTTTTACAAGAGAGACATCTTCTTTATTTTGCAATAAAAAATTCAAAAGACCATTTCCTAAACCTAAATCTGAAAATGCCAAATATCCCGACAAACTAATAAGTATACTCCATATTCCATATTCCTCTTCACCCAGTTCTTTTAACAAAAACGGAGTTGCTATAATTGTAAAAAGTAATCCAACTACTCTTGCTACAAAAGAGGCAGAAAAGGACTTTAAAACAAATTTATTTCTATTACCAAGTCTTTCAAATATTTTCATTTTTTATAACCCCGCAAAAATCTAACACAACCTTATCTTTATCTAATTTCATCTGTTTAAACTCTTCATGAGCTACCAAGAAGGCTATTACATCAGCTTTTTCAATTGCTTCATTATAGTTAGTTAGTTTAAATACATTGTGTTCTTCGATATTAGGTTCAACAATAAAATATTCACCATTACTATCATTTTGTAAAACTTTATTAACAATATACTTAGCAGGAGACTCTCTAAGATCATCTATATTAGGTTTAAACGCTAATCCCATTAAAGCAACCTTTGGCTTTCTTCCATACTCTAATTCGAATTTAAGTTTTGCGTTTTGGATTTTCTCAGCGCACCAAAAGGATTTATAATTATTAACTTCTCTTGCGGTTCCAATAATTTTTGATTCCATTGGATATTCAGAAACAATAAAATATGGGTCAACAGCAATACAATGACCTCCAACACCACAACCTGGCTGTAAAATATTTACACGCGGATGTTTATTTGCTAAATTAATTAACTCCCAAACATTTATTTCTGCTTTATCGCATATCAATGACAATTCATTAGCAAATGCAATTTGAACATCTCTAGAAGAATTTTCAACCAATTTACACATCTCTGCAGTACGTGCATTAGTTCTATGTAATTTACCTTTTACATAGTTTGAATAAAAGCTGATTGCTTTATCTGTTGACTTCTCATCTATCCCCCCAATAACTCTATCATTATGAACCAATTCATACATTACATTTCCAGGCAGCACCCTCTCTGGACAATATGCCAAAAACAATTTATCTCTAAGCTCTGGTCTTTTTTGATAAATAAGATCGCGCATCTTCTCTGTAGTTCCTATTGGAGATGTTGATTCGATAATATATAAATCTCCTTCTTTTAACAAAGGTATAATCCCAAGTGTAGCAGCTTCTACAAAAGAAATATCGGGTTCATTCTTTCCTTTAAAAGGTGTAGGTACTACAATAAGATAGTTATTTGCTGTAACCGCTTTGGTAGATGCCCTTAAATAACCATTTTTAACAGCGGTTTCAACAGCACTATCTAACTCAGGTTCAACGATATGAATTTCTCCTTTATTAATAGTTTCTACTACTTTAGGATTTATATCAACTCCATGAACATTAACTTCATTTTGTGCTATTAAGGCAGCTGTTGGTAAACCAATATACCCTAAACCTATCATTACCACTTCTGGTTGATTCATTTTTATAATTCTTTTATAAATTCTACAATTTTCTCACATGCTGTTCCATCTCCATACGGATTATGTAACTGACTCATAGCAGCATACATAGCACTATCGTTTAATAGTCCCTGAGTTCTACTAACAATTTCCTCTGTATTGGTACCAACAAGAATAACCGTTCCTGCTTCAACAGCTTCAGGTCTTTCAGTAGTATCTCTCATAACCAAGACTGGTTTCCCTAAACTTGGTGCTTCTTCTTGTACCCCTCCACTATCAGTAATTATTAAATATGATTGATTCATTAACCAAACAAAAGATGGGTATGACAAGGGAGATATTAACTTAATGTTTTCAACTTCACTAAGAAGTTCGTACACTGGTTTTTGAACATTTGGGTTCAAGTGTACTGGATAAATTATTTGAACACCAGAATTCTTTTCAGCGATTTCTTTTAATGCAGTACATATATTTACAAATCCTTGCCCATGATTTTCTCTTCTATGACCAGTAACTAAGATCATCTTTTTAGAGTCATCAACTATATTTTTAAGTAATGATATTTCATTATCTAAATACTCGTCAGATGTAACTTTTTCTGAGCTAATATGTAGTGCGTCTATCACTGTATTCCCAGTAATAACAATTGAATCCTTAGAAATATTCTCTCTTAATAAGTTGTTTTTAGAAGTTTCAGTTGGGGAAAAATGATAATCACAAATACTTCCAGCTACGCTTCTATTAATTTCTTCTGGAAACGGAGATCGTTTGTTAAAAGTCCTTAGACCAGCCTCCACATGACAAACCTTAGCTCCTGAATAAAAAGCAGCTATACTAGAAGCCATCGTAGTTGTTGTATCACCATGTATATAAACAAAGTCTGGCTTAAACTCCTCTAATATTGGTTTTAGCCCAGTAATAATATCTGCCGTTAAAGTATATAAATTCTGATTTGGCTTCATTAAATCCATATCATAATCAGGAACTATCTCAAAAAATTCTAATACCTGATCCAACATTTCTCTATGTTGTGCAGTAATACAAACCTTAGTTTCAAAATCTTTAGTATTCTTTAAGAATTCTTTAACCAAAGGAGCCATTTTTATAGCTTCTGGTCTTGTACCAAAAACAATAAGGTTCTTTTTTTTCATTTGATCTATTTTTGTAGATTATTTATCTTTCGAGTTTAAAGTTTCCTTCTCAGCTACTTCCTTTCTTAGCCCACTACTAGAAAAGCGATGTTCTCTTTTATTAAAATATAGCTTGATTCCCTTTTTTTCACAATAATCTCTACCCGTGAACATTTTATTAGCATACTCATCACCAATAATACGAACATCAATTTGAAAAGAACGTAGAATATCTTCTAAATCTTGTTCAGTTGCATAAGGAACAATTTCATCTACATATTTACATCCTTTTAATTGAATGTATCTTTCAACAACAGATTGAACAGGTTTATTTTTCTCCGGTCTATCTATTGTAGGATCAGTCTGCAAGCCACAGATTAAATAATCACATTGTCTTTTCGCTTCTTCTAACATCTTAATATGTCCTGCATGAAGTAAATCAAATGCACTAAAGGTAATTCCCATTTTCATTTTCATTCTCTTTTATCTAATTACAGTTATGTTATAAGACCTTATCTACTATACTCTCGGGCAGAAAACCTTTAACATCATATATTACAGATCCATGCTCCTTTAAAGACTTAAAATCGATTTCATTGAATTTATCATGAGCCACAGCCAAAACTACTGCATCATAATCCCCTTTTGGAAAGTCTCTAACTGATTCAATACCATACTCTTGTTTAACTTCATTTTCATCCGCCCAAGGGTCATAAACAATTGTATTTGTATTATATTCTTTCAAAGATTTTACTACATCAATAACTTTGGTGTTACGTACATCTGGACAGTTCTCTTTAAACGTAATTCCTAAGACCAACACATTAGCTTTTTTAATTTTAATGTCTTTATCGATCATTAATTTAATAACCTGAGACGCAACATATTCCCCCATACTATCATTCATTCTTCGTCCTGCCAAAATAATACCTGGATGATAACCGAACTCTTGTGCTTTTTGTGCAAGATAATAAGGGTCTACACCTATACAATGCCCACCAACTAAACCAGGTTTAAAGGGTAAAAAGTTCCATTTTGTCCCTGCTGCATTTAAAACATCTTGGGTATTAATATCCATTAACCCAAATATTTTAGCCAACTCATTGACAAAAGCAATATTTATATCTCTCTGTGAATTTTCGATGACCTTTGAAGCTTCGGCAACTTTAATTGTAGGAGCTAAATGTGTTCCTGCTGTAATTACCGATTTATATAGTTCATCCACTATTCTCCCTATCTCTGGGGTCGACCCAGAAGTCACCTTTAAAATTTTATCAACTGTATGCTTCTTATCTCCAGGGTTAATACGCTCAGGTGAATACCCTGCATAAAAGTCTTTATTAAACTCCAACCCTGAAACACGTTCTAAAACTGGAATACATTCTTCTTCCGTAACTCCAGGATACACTGTAGATTCATATATAACTACATCTCCTTTTCCTAGAACTTTTCCAACAGTCTCACTAGCCTTTATTAATGGAGTTAAAACAGGTCTATTATTTTTATCTACCGGAGTTGGAACTGTTACTATATAAACATCACACTCCTTTATATCGTTACTATCAAAAGAGCAATACAGTCCTTTTTCATTAGATTCTTTACCTACTAATACCGTGCGTAAAACATCATCCTCTACTTCCAAAGTAGAATCAACTCCAGACATCAATTCATTTACTCTATCTTCATTTATATCAAAACCAACTACTGAATATTTTGTTGCAAACAGCCTAGCAAGAGGCAATCCTACATACCCCAAACCAATAACGGCAATTTTTTTTTCTTCCATTTTTTCTGTTAAAAACTAATGCGCAAAACTACAAAAAATAGTATTACCAAAACGTTATATATAAAAAAAGTCTTCACCGATACGATGAAGACTTTCTGTGGGCGCGAAGGGATTCGAACCCCTGACCCCTTGGGTGTAAACCAAGTGCTCTGAACCAACTGAGCTACGCGCCCGTTTGCAATTTAACATCTTAAGAGTTGTGGGCGCGAAGGGATTCGAACCCCTGACCCCTTGGGTGTAAACCAAGTGCTCTGAACCAACTGAGCTACGCGCCCTTAATTGTCAATTGCGGGTGCAAATATATAACTCTTTTAGATATCTACAATGACTTTTTTTACTTTTTTTCTATAAAATTTCAGCAACAACAAAAGTGCTCCCTCCTACATAAATCACATCTTCCTCAACACTCCTTTCTAACGATCTGATATATGCCTCTTTAACAGAATTAAAACTTCTTCCGACTAAACCATACTCTTCACATATTTTTTTTAAACTTTCTACCTCCATCCCTCTTGGAATATCAGGTTTGCAAAAATAATAAGTCGCATTCTTGGGAAACAATGGCAAAATTTCACTTATTTTTTTATCAGAAACCATCCCTAACACTATATGTAAATCTTGATATCTTTCTTTTTTTAGTTGTTCAAGTGTATACCTTAATCCTTCTTTATTATGTGCTGTATCACAAACAACTTTTGGATTCTCTTGCAAAACCTGCCAACGTCCTTTTAAGTTGGTATTACTCACTACATTCAACAAACCTTTCCTAACATCTTCCTTAGATACCGAGAATCCTTTTAATTGACGTATAGCCTCAACAGCAGTTTTCACATTATTCTTTTGATACACTCCTAACAAATCTGTTTCAAACTTAGCCGTATTATCTGAAGCAAACATTATTTCCGAATCACATTCCTGAGCTTTCTTTACAAATACTTGCTCAACTTCTTCCTGTCTTTCACCTATCACAACAGGAACACCTTTTTTAATTATTCCTGCTTTTTCAAAAGCAATTTCGGGTAATGTTTCTCCTAAAAATTGTGTATGATCTAACCCTATATTTGTAATCACCGACACTTCTGGAGTAATAATATTTGTAGAATCCAATCTTCCTCCAAGTCCAACTTCTATTATAGCAACATCAACTTCTTCTTTTGCAAAGTAGTTAAAAGCCATTCCGACGGTCATTTCAAAAAATGAAAGCTTTTGCTTTTCTAAAAATGCTCTATTCTCTATTATAAACTCTACAACCTCATTCTTATCAATTTCTTTCCCATTAATTCGAATTCTTTCTGTAAAGTTTTTTAAGTGTGGCGAAGTATATAGTCCAACTTTGTAACCTGCTTCTTGTAAAACCGAAGCTATCATATGACTTGTTGACCCCTTACCATTTGTTCCCCCTATATGAATAGTCTTAAACTTATTCTCTGGACGATCTAAATGTTCAGATAACATCAATATATTAGTCAAATCTTTTTTAAAAGCAGATTTTCCTTGACGTTGATACATAGGTAACTGCGCGAACATCCATTTAACTACCTCTTCGTAAGTCATTGTAAAAGTATATTACTTTCCTATTTGGAAATATTCAAATCCTATTTCTTCAATATTAAAAGCATAATATTGATTTCTTCCATCAAATATAACAGGATCTATTAATTGCTTTTTTATTTCTTCAAAGTCTGGAGACCTAAACTCTTTCCACTCTGTCATTAAAAGCAATGCATTTGAATCCGGTAACACCTCATACTTAGATTTGCAATACTCAACCCCGTCAACATTTTTTAAATAAAACTCTTTAGCACCTATCATTGCTTTAGGGTCGTAAGCCTTAATCTTCGCTTTTCGTTTTACAAGTTCTTTTATTACATGCACAGATGGAGCTTCTCTCATATCATCCGTTCCTGGTTTAAACGACAATCCCCACACAGCAAAAGTCAACCCTTCTAAATCTTCTCCAAACCTTTTAACTATCTTATCTACAAGAACTGTTTTTTGTCTATTATTTATATTCTCAACAGCATTAATCAACTGTGCTTCATATCCGTAATCTTCTGCAACTTTTTTCAATGCTTTTATATCCTTAGGAAAACATGCTCCTCCATAACCAATACCCGGATAAATAAAACTATACCCAATTCTTGAATCAGAACCAATACCTAATCTAACTTGATTAACATCTGCTCCAACTCTCTCACAAATATTAGCCATTTCATTCATAAAAGATATTTTTGTTGCGAGCATTGCATTGGCAGCATACTTCGTCATTTCAGCTGATTTAATATCCATGGTTAAAAAACGGTCGTGCGTTCTAAAAAATGGACTATATAATTGCTTCATTTTTTTTATTACAGATTCACTATCAGAACCTATAACAACTCTATCAGGCTTCATAAAATCATTAATAGCAGCTCCTTCTTTTAAAAATTCAGGATTTGAAACCACATCAAAATCAATAGATAAATTTCTATTTTTAAATTCTTCTTGAATTACTTCTCTTACTTTATCTGCAGTTCCAACAGGCACCGTTGATTTATTAACTACTAAAATGGAATGCTCTAAATTCTTACCAAGTTCTTTTGCCACCGCTAAAACGTGTTGTAAATCTGCAGATCCATCTTCATTCATAGGAGTCCCAACTGCAATAAAAACAATTTCTGTACTTTTTACAGCCTCAAGTAAACTTGTTGTAAAAAATATGTTTTTATTTTCTACATTTTTAAGTATTAGACTCTCCAACCCAGGTTCATGAATAGGTATTATTCCATTTTGAAGATTTTCTACTCTTTTCTTATCAATATCAACACAAGTTACCTCGTTACCCATTTCCGCAAAACAAGCACCAGTAACCAATCCTACATAACCGGATCCTATTACAGTAATCTTCATTCTTTATTTTTTCGACAAATTTAGTATTTAATTATTTTGAAAGAGAAAACCTGTAGATAATTGTTCCTCTTTGTTTGGTTGGCGCATTGCCATCTGCATTCCACTTTGTTCTCAAAGCTGCCTGCTTAGCAGGTTCTAATAAACAAGGAGCAGTATTTGTAGATCCTTTTACCCCAGGAGTTGCTTTAATCACTTTTCCATTTTGATCTACTTCTATACTAACTACTACAGTACCTTCTTCTTGGCAATCTGGTTTTTTTATAGGTTTAGACAATGCTTTTCTTCCTGCTAAATTATAATTTCCTCCAGACCCACTACCAGAATTCCCGTAGTACTTATTAGAATTAGGGTCACCATTTTCATTACCTTTTACACCTGACTCATTATCATCTCCTTCTCCAGTATTTGCACCATCTTTAGAAGTACCATTTAACAAGCTATTTAAAGCGTCGGTGGTTTCTTTTGAAGGTTTTGGCTTCGGCTTTTCTTTTGGTTTTTCCTTTTTTGGTGTTTCTTTAACTTCTTTTTTTTTCTCTTTTGGTTTTTCTACAACTGGAACCTCTTCAGAAGTTTCATTTGTAATAACTTCTTCCTGAATAGTCTCTTCTGGAACATCTTCTACCTTTTCCTCAACTTCTTCAACAACCTCCTCTTGTTTTGGTACAGCTTGCGCTTTCGTTTTTTCTACTGGCTCTCCACTACCTACTTCTGAATTTCCTAAGTTAATTGCGAGTCCATATTCTATAGGAGGATCAAGATACTTCATTCCGTAATTAAATATCCCGAACAACAATAATATCAGAATAATAGCAGTAATGACTGCTGATTTACGTTTATGTTCAGTATCTAAAACTCTCATTTTATTTTCCTTTTACAGCTAAAATCATCTTCAACTTATTCTTATTAGCTATATCTATAACTCTCATTACATTCTTATAAGGCACATTTTGATCTCCTCTAATAACCACCGTTTTTTTCTTATCCGCCCCAACTCTTGACAACAATTCTCTTTCTAAGTTTCCTGAACTTATTTTTGTTTTATCAATATAAAACGAAGAGCTTTCAGTAATGGTTACCGCTACAGAAGTTTGATTCTCGGTTTTCCCTCCTGCTTTAGGAAGTAAAACATCAATTGCACTTACCGTTACTAAGGTAGATGTTAGCATAAAAAATATCAATAACAAAAAAACAATATCTGTCATAGATGACATATTGAAATTTGGATCGACCTTATTTCTTCCTCTTAAATTCATTATACTGGTTCATTTAATAAATCTAAAAACTCTACAGATTTTGCTTCCATTTGATACACCACCTTATCAGTTCTAACTACTAAATGGTTATATGTTATGTAAGCTATAATCCCCACGATTAAACCTGCAACTGTTGTTGTCATTGCCGTATACAATCCATCAGAAAGCATTTTAATATCAATTTGCCCTCCTGAGTTTGCTATTTCATGAATTGCAACAATCATTCCAATTACCGTACCCAAGAAACCAATCATTGGTGCTGCTCCTGCTATTGTTGCAAGTACAGATACATTTCTTTCTAATTGATAAACTTCTAATTTTCCAGCATTTTCTATAGCCGTATTAATATCGTCTAAAGGTTTTCCAATTCGAGAAATCCCTTTTCCAATTAATCTAGCTGTTGGAGTATGTGTATTATCACATAATGCCTTCGCGCTTTCTATCTTTCCATTTGTTACATGGTCTCTAATCTGATTCATAAAATTCTTATCAACTTTAGATGCAGCTTTTATCGCAAAAAAACGTTCAAAATAAATATACAATGCCACAGCTAAAAGCACAAATAACAAAGCTATAATGATTTGACCCCCTACGCCTCCATCCATAATTAATTTATAAATGGACAATGTCTTTTCTTCTGATACTTCGTCTGCCAATTGTTGAGCTTCTTGAAATAATAACATAAAATAACTATGAATTAGAGTTAATGTTTTAATTACCTAACGGTTTGTTTTCTCTTAAATTGTTTTACAATACAAGTATAAAAAAGTCTTCCCCAATAATCACTATTGAGGAAGACTTTTTCTAATATATTTTTAATTACTTTTTAAAGTAGTGTTCTCATTACCATAAATGCTAACGACCCTACGACAAAACCAATTAATGCTAACCATGATATTTTCTTTAAATACCAGAAGAAATCAATCTTCTCCATTCCCATTGCTACAACTCCTGCAGCAGAACCAATAATTAACATTGATCCTCCTGTTCCTGCTGCAAATGCAATAAAGTGCCATAACTCATTATCTAATGGCTCCGAGAACATTCCTAAAGATGCAGCAACTAACGGTACATTATCAATTACCGCTGAACCTACTCCTAATAACATTACCACTAAATCAGAAACCTTAGTTCCTTCTAACTCAGTCCCCATTAATGGAATTGAATTCTTTAATGAATCAGCGAAATTAAATAGAATACCTAAAGATTCTAATGCAGCCACCGCCATTAAAATCCCTAAGAAGAATAAAATACTAGGCATTTCAATCTTAGATAAGGAATGGTGAACTGGACTATGATGTGCATGTGCATCTGATTCTTCACTATCAAAATCTGTTAAAGAGAATTTTGTCCTAGAATATATTTCTGCAAATGTAGCAACAACACCTAATGACAACATCATACCTACGTATGGTGGTAAATGTGTAACCGTTTTAAAAATTGGTACAAATACTATTGCTCCTAAACCTAAGTATAACATAGTTGCGCTATACTTATTTGGTTTACTATTTTCTTCTCTTTCTTCAACCTCAATATCTCCTTTGAAAGCAGGTAAAAAAGTTGCAATAAAAGAAGGAACAGCCATACATAATACCGATGGGATAAACAGGTATAAAAACAACATTGGTGTTGTAACCTTCTTACCAATCCATAACATAGTTGTAGTAACATCTCCAATTGGAGACCAAGCCCCTCCAGCATTCGCAGCGATGATAATTAATCCTGCAAACCAAATACGATCTTCTCTCCTCTTTACTATTTTTTGAAGAATCGAAATCAATACGATAGTTGCTGTTAAGTTGTCAATTATAGCAGATAAAATAAAAGCTAAAATCGAAAATAACCATAAGATTTTTTTCTTACTCTTAGTCTTCACATATCCTTTAATGGTAGAAAACCCATCAAAATAATCTATAATTTCTACAATGGTCATTGCACCTAAAAGGAATACTAAAATTTCTGCTGTTTTACCTAAATGGTGCAACAACGTTTCTTCCATTAAATGCATTTTGTCTTCATGAGCCAATGCTGGAAAACCTTCTACTAAAGCATGTTTTCCTGAGTCAAACCAATTTGAAAAACCATCTACTCCTAATGCTACCATTGCCCAACACAATGCCATCATTACTAATGCAGGTATTAATTTATCTATTTTTAAATTGTGTTCTAAGGTAATCCCCAGATACCCTAAAACGAAAATTAAAATAATCGCTAATTCCATATATTTATATTAATTCTTTTAATGCTATTTCAAAAGCAGTTTCACTTATTCTAGTCTTAGATGCACTCTTTGCAAAAGTTCTTTGCAACGCTTTTCTTATAATATTTGAAGTATCTTCAAAGATAGCCTCATCCGTCATTTCTACACGGCGTTCCATAAAGTACGCAAATACTCTAGCCATACCACAGTTAGAGATAAAATCAGGAATTAAACTCACTTTTTTATCGGTATCTTCCATGATAGGACCAAAGAAAATTTCTTTATCAGCAAAAGGCACATTTGCTCCACAAGAAATTACTTCTAACCCTGAGTTAATCATTTGATTAATTTGTTCTTGAGTTACTAACCTTGACGCCGCACAAGGAGCAAAAACTTCGCAAGGCAACTTCCAAATTCGTTCATTCATTTCTTCAAATGGAACCATATATTCAGAAACTAAGGTATTTCCGTCTTTGTTTAAGAACATTTCTTTAATTTCCTCAAAAGAAAATCCTTCCTCTTTAATAACACCACCTACGCGGTCAATAATTCCAACTACTTTCGCTCCCATTTGAGCTAAGTAATATGCTGCAGCAGATCCTACATTTCCAAAACCTTGAACTACCGCTCTCTTTCCTACAACACTACCTCCATAGATATCATAATAATGACGAACAGCTTCTGCCACACCATAACCAGTAATCATATCTGCCACAGTATATTTTCTTAATATACTAGGCGACAAGTTTTCATCTTCTAAAACTTTAATTACTCCATGACGTAACTGACCAATGCGGTTAATCTTATCTGCTTCCGTTGGTTTAAAATGCCCATTAAAAACTCCTTCCTGTGGATGCCAAACACCACTATCTTCAGTAATTGGAATTACTTCATGAATTTCATCAACATTTAAATCTCCTCCAGTACCATAATAATTCTTTAATAATGGAGCAACTGCTTTATACCAACGCTCTAATACTCCTTTTTTTCTAGGATCTCTTGGGTCAAAATTAATTCCAGACTTAGCTCCTCCAATTGCAGGACCAGAAACTGTAAATTTAACCTCCATAGTTTTTGCTAAGGACATAACTTCATATTTATCTAATCCTTTGCGCATTCTCGTACCACCACCAGCAGCTCCTCCTCTTAAGGAGTTTATAACGGTCCATCCTTCTGCCTCTGTTTCAGGATCTTTCCAATTAAACACTATTTCTGGTTGCTTTTCTTCGTATTGTTTTAATAATTCTTTCATTGTTAATTTAAATGGGTAATTCAACTTTAATTAATTTCTTTTTCATTTTCTAATCTTCAGATTTTAATATTCTTCCCAAAGGGAAGCTAAAGTTGACTCATTTTGCGTAGATTTTAGTTGTTTTGTAATCCGAACAAATTTACCATAAAAAAATCAGTACTCAAATAGTTTAATTTTATTTCTCTGGAATAAAAATTACACCCGATGAATGATCTTCTTTCGCCCCTGTTACAGACTTTAGGCAATTTACTTCATTCTTTAATTTTAGCACCCCTAAAAATGCAAAAATTAACGCTTCTTTGTAGTTTATAAGCATATTAGTAGGAGTAACTACTCTTTTTTCTGATAATATTTCTATCCTTTTTAATAAAAACTTGTTAAAAGCTCCACCACCAGTAACCAAAATTAACGAATCAACCAATAGTATATTATGTATCTGAATAGCTATATGCTCTACAAATGTTCTTAAAATTATTGGCACATCAGATTCCATCTCATCAATTAAAGGAAATATTGACGACTGAACCCATTCTAATCCTAAAGATTTTGGATATTTCTTTTCATAAAAATCTAAACCATTCAAACGTTCTAGTAGCTCATAATTTATATTTCCTTTAGCGGCTATCTTTCCTTCATCATCATACTCTAAGTTTAATTTTCTACAATAATGGTTCATTACAATGTTCACAGGACATACGTCAAAAGCAACCCTTTGATTATTCTCCTCAAAAGAAATATTTGCAAAACCTCCCAAGTTTATACAATAACCGTAATTTGAAAATAATAATTGATCTCCAATAGGAACTAAAGGAGCTCCCTGACCTCCAAATTTGACATCCTGCGTTCTAAAATCACAAACCACCCTTTGCTTAGTTATATTGGCAATCTTTTGTCCGCTTCCAATTTGTAGTGTAATTCCTTTATCTGGCTGATGAAAAACAGTATGACCATGAGAAGCGATAAAATCAATTCTTTCAATTGAAAAGTTTTCAATAAAACTTAAAATCTCTTCTCCTAGTAATTTTCCATATTCAATATCTAAAATACTCAATTCTTCTTTAGAAAAATTAATAGCATTTCTTAAATCTGTCTTCCATTTATTACTATAAGGAATCGTTATAGCTTCAATAATAGCAAAGTCTACATAATTATTAGAGTTAATTCGAACATAGGCAACATCTAATCCATCTAATGAAGTTCCAGACATAACTCCCAAACAAAAAATATCTTTATTTTGCATCTGGTAAAAATAACAAGTCTATTGAAAAATTCATATTAAAAAAGTATCTTTGAGCTCATTTTTTACGAATTTAACAAAAACACATATAATGGATTTTAATCTTACAGAAGAGCACCTAATGATTCGTGATGCTGCTCGTGATTTTGCACAAACCGAATTATTGCCTGGAGTTATAGAAAGAGACGAGAAACAAGAGTTCCCTCAGGAACTAGTTCGCAAAATGGGTGAATTAGGATTTATGGGAATAATGGTAGATCCAAAATATGGAGGAAGTGGAATGGACTCTGTTTCTTATGTGTTGATCATGGAAGAGCTTTCTAAGATTGATGCTTCAGCTTCAGTAATGGTTTCTGTAAACAACTCATTAGTATGTTATGGTCTAGAAGCATATGGAACTGAAGAGCAAAAGCAAAAGTATTTAACAAAATTAGCTACTGGTGAAGTAATTGGAGCTTTTTGTTTAAGTGAGCCAGAAGCTGGATCAGATGCTACTTCACAAGCTACTACTGCAATAGACAAAGGAGATCACTATTTATTAAACGGAACTAAAAACTGGATTACTAATGGTGGACGTTCTGATGTTTACTTAGTAATTGCACAAACCGACAGAGAAAAAGGACATAAAGGAATTAATGCTTTTATCGTTGAAAAAGGTATGGAAGGATTCCACATTGGACCAAAAGAAGATAAATTAGGTATTCGTGGTTCTGACACTCATACATTACAATTCAATGATGTAAAAGTTCCAAAAGAAAACAGAATTGGAGAAGACGGATTCGGATTCAAGTTTGCCATGAAAACTTTATCAGGAGGTCGTATTGGTATTGCTGCACAAGCTTTAGGAATTGCTTCTGGAGCTTACGAATTAGCTTTAAAATATTCTAAAGAACGTAAAGCTTTCGGAACAGAGATTTGTAATCATCAAGCAATTGCATTCAAACTTGCTGATATGTATACAGAAATTACTGCTGCTCGTCATTTAGTAATGGCTGCTGCATGTAAGAAAGATGCCGGTGAGAATTATGATCGCGAAGGAGCAATGGCAAAGTTATATGCTTCTAAAGTTGCAATGGAACATACTGTTGAAGCTGTACAAATTCACGGAGGTAATGGATTTGTAAAAGAATATCATGTTGAACGTTTAATGCGTGATGCAAAAATTACTCAGATTTATGAAGGAACTTCTGAAATTCAAAAAATAGTAATTTCAAGAAGTTTAATTCGAGAATAAACAACTATTTTCATAGAATTATATAAGGTTCACTTAAAAAGTGAACCTTTTTCTTTTGGGCGTATCCACTTTGTGGTCGGGCTATACGCGTTACATGGTAACTAGCTTCTATCCCTTACGCAAATCGTTTTCAAAATTAATCTTATGTAAATGTAATCCAGATGCAGGTGCGACAACCTTATCCATTTCAATAGTATTTCCTTTTTCTAAACTCTTTTGTATAAATTCTAAATCATAAACTCCACTTCCTACTCTTTCCAAGGCTCCCATAATTAAACGAATTTGATTCCTCATAAAACCACTACCCTTTACAACCAACACATAGCTTACTTTAGGGAAAAAAGAAGCCGTAAGCTCAGTATTTTTAATTATTTCACATGAATTAATTGTTCGAATAACTTTAGTTGCTTCATTGGGTCTTTTACAATAGTTTGTAAAATCATGTTCTCCCTCAAAAAGCTTCGCTGCTAATTGCATTTTTTCTATATCCAAGTTATTTAAATAACCCACCAAAAAAGGAGCACTATAAGGATGATTTTTTTCTCCATGAGAGAAATAATAACGATATTCTTTCTCTTTAGGGTGTTGAATAATATTAAAATTAGCATCTTCTACTTTTTCTATAGATACTGCTTTAACATCTGCAGGAGAATTTAAATTAAACAACTCAATAAAATCATTTAAATCAAGTGTATCATCTAAAAATAACTGAAAGGCAAAATCAGTAGAAGACACTTTTGCATCTGTTCTACCTACACCAATGGTTTTAAAACGAATACCTTTATATATAAACTTAATCGTTTTATCTACAAACAAATGAATCGTTTTTAAGTTAGGTTGTTTTTGCCAACCATGAACTCTAAATCCTAAATACTGTAATCTAATTAAATAAGAATGCCTATAATTCATGCTCCAAATCTACAACCATTTTCAATTTTATCCTTATTTTGAATCACTTTAAATAAATTATTGATAATTCAATAAAAACAAACTTTCAATAAAAATAAATCAATGAAATTGTAATTTTCATTAAAATTACACATCTAAAAAACAATTTTTTATTAAAAAATTGCATTTTTATCAAATCCTCGTTTTTTACAGTTTTATTTGAATACTTCTCATTTTACATATAGTTAAGTTTCCTCATTTTATCATATTAAAATTTTTACCCCCATTTTTTTATCACCCTAACCCCTCACGAAAACGTTTTCAGCCACTAACAAGCTACATATCATTTGTTTATATCTTCAGAAATCCCAAAATTAGTACCTCATTTAATCAAGAAATTCAAATAATAACAGTCCCAAAACAACAAAAAAAGGTTATCGACTATTTACTCTTTTGAACAAAAAACACCTATTATGAGTTTAATTCTTCCTCTAATTCAAGACAATACTGCAGACTTAGTAACTGAAGTCGCTAAAATCAAAAAAGACATGGGAATGCTATGGATGCTTCTTTCAGCAATTTTAGTATTCTTCATGCAAGCTGGATTTACCTTAGTTGAATCTGGAATGACGCGTTCTAAAAACGCAGTAAACATTGCTATGAAAAATTTACTCGACATCTGTGTAGGTTCTTTAACCTATTGGATGATCGGATATTCATTAATGTATGGAAGTACCTCTAATGGATGGTTCTTCTGGAGTGGTTTATTTCAAGGAAAAGGAGCTGATCTTCTTTTTCAAACCATGTTTGCTGCAACTGCTGCTACAATTGTATCTGGAGCTATTGCAGGTAGAACCAAATACTCTACCTATGTTATATTTTCAGTTATTATGACCTCTTTAATTTACCCAATAGCGGGTGGTTGGCAATGGCAAGGTGAAGGTTGGTTAACAAAAATGGGATTCATTGATTTTGCAGGCTCTTCAATTGTACATTCTGTTGGTGGATGGGCCGCTCTTGTTGCTGCTATTTTAGTAGGTCCTAGAATTGGAAAATTTGTAGATGATAAAGTAATTCCCATTCCTGGACACAATCAAATATTGGCCACTTTAGGTGTTTTCATTTTATGGTTAGGATGGTTCGGATTTAATGGAGGTTCCCAATTAGCTTGGGGAGGCGACGATGCTATTGCAGCATCAAACATTGTGCTACTTACTAATATTTCTGCAGCAGCAGGAGGTTTAGGAGCACTTATCACTACATGGATTTGGTATGGTAAACCTCATTTAGCACAAACCTTAAATGGAGCTTTGGCTGGTTTGGTAAGCATTACAGCAGGTTGTGGAAATATGACTGATATTGGCGCAGCTTTAGCCGGATTAATCGGAGGTATTTTAGTCGTATTCTCCATTGAATTTATTGAAAAGAAATTAAAAATAGACGATGCCATTGGCGCCGCATCTGTTCATGGAGTTGTAGGTGTATGGGGAACCTTAGTTATTGGACTTTGGGGAGTTACAGGTGATAAAGGAATTGGACTTTTCAACGGTGGAGGATTCTCTCAATTAGGAGTTCAAGCTTTAGGAGCTTTTGCTTATGCCTTATGGGCAATTGTGCTAGCATTTGCAGTTCTATTCACACTAAAGAAAACAATTGGACTAAGAGTTTCTAGAGAAATTGAAGAAAAAGGATTGGATTTAGCTGAACATGGTACCATTGCATACCCTGGAAAAAGAGATAGAGGTGAATAGTTTTTTCAACTATCTGCTTTAATCATACTGAGCTAACTGAAATTGTTAGTTCTATTAAACTTTAATTATTGTAAAACAGCATAAAATGAAACAACAAGGATTATATTACCCAGAGTTTGAAAGAGACAATTGTGGTGCTGGATTCATTTGTAATTTAAATGGAGAAAAATCAAACACTATTATCCATAATGCCCTTGAAATTCTAGTAAAATTAGAACATAGAGGAGCTGTAAGTTCTGATGGAAGAACAGGTGATGGTGCTGGTATTCTTATTGATATTCCACACGAATTTTTTAACCGTGTTTGCTCGTTTACAATCCCCGCTCCAAAAGAATATGCTGTCGGAATGGTATTCCTTCCAAAAAGCTCTAACCAATCAAATTATTGTATTTCAATTCTTGAAGAAGAAATTAACAAACAAGGATTAAGAATTATAGGTTGGAGAGATGTTCCCGTTGATACTTCATTTATCGGTAAAATAGCTTCTAAAACCGAACCTAAAATAAAGCAAATTTTCATCGATAAAAACAATGCAGAACTTAATGACTTAGCCTTTAATGCTAAACTATTTGCAGCAAGGAAAATCGCTGAACATACTATTGCTAAATCAAAACTTTCTCAAGCCGAGTACTTCTATCTACCAAGTCTATCTACAACAACATTAATTTATAAAGGACTTCTAATTCCTGAAGATATTGGCAGATATTATAAAGATTTAAAAGAAAAAGACGTAGTCACAAGATTAGCTCTTGTACATCAACGTTTTTCTACCAATACATTTCCGGCATGGAGTTTAGCACAACCTTTCCGTTATATGTGTCACAATGGTGAAATAAACACATTAAGAGGAAATGTAAGTAGAATGAGAGCTCGAGAAGAACTTATGAAAAGTAACTGGTTTGGTGAAGATATTCAAAATTTATTTCCTATTGTAAGAGATGGTAAGTCTGATTCTGCTTCAATGGATTTGGTGGTAGAACTTTTATTAATGACCGGTAGATCTTTACCAGAAGTAATGATGATTATGGTTCCTGAAGCTTGGGAAAAACATCAAACAATGTCTGAAGATAAAAAAGCGTTCTATGAGTACAACTCATGTATTATGGAACCATGGGACGGCCCTGCTTCTATTCCTTTTACAGATGGAAATTATATTGGAGCTCTTTTAGACAGGAACGGACTAAGACCTTCAAGATATACGGTTACCAAAGACGGATTTGTTATTATGTCTTCTGAAATCGGAGTAGTTCAAATTGACCCAGAAAATGTAGAAAGACATGGTCGATTAGAACCTGGTAAAATGTTCTTGGTTGATATGAATGCTGGAAGAATTATTGAAGATGACGAAATTAAATCTGAAATTGTTTCTAAAAAACCTTACGAAGAGTGGGTGAATGAACATACACTTCCTTTAGCAAAAGTTCCTTATACAAATAACATGTGTCCTATTGAAGCAACCAATTATAAAACTAGGTTACGTGTTTTTGGATATACTCTAGAAGAAATAAATACAGTAATCATTCCAATGGCTACGAAAGCCAAAGAGGCTATCGGATCAATGGGGAATGATACTCCATTAGCTGTCTTATCCGACAAACCTCAATTATTATATAATTACTTCAAACAATTATTTGCTCAAGTTACCAATCCGCCTTTAGACGGAATTAGAGAAGAGCTTATTACAGATATCAGTCTTGCCATCGGAGGAGATCGTAATATTTTCGACATTATTCCTGAGCAAGCTAAAAAACTTAGAATTCAGAATCCAGTAATTTCTAATGGGGATTTAGATAAGATAAAAAATATAGATCATCCCGATTTTAAAGCAGTATCAATTCCCATTTTATACCCTATCGATAAAGGGGTTAATGGTTTAGAAAAAGCATTGGATGATTTACTCATTGCAGTGGAAAAAGCTGTTTTTGAAGGAACCAACATTATCATTCTTTCCGATAGAAATGTAGATGAAGAATATGCACCAATTCCAGCATTGCTAGCTTGTTCTTATGTACATCATTCATTGAATAATAAACAGAAGCGTTCTAAATTCGGAATTGTAGTTGAAACTGCCGAAGCTAGAGAACCACATCACTTTGCAACATTGTTCGGGTATGGCGCAAGTGCTATTAATCCGTACTTAGTAAATGAAATAATTCGTGAGCAAGTAAAAACCAATGTTATCAAGGATCTAGATGAGGAAACTGCGGTAGAGAATTTTAACAAGGCAATTGGTAAGGGGTTATTGAAAATAATGAACAAAATTGGAATCTCTACTTTACATTCTTACAGAGCTTCACAAATATTTGAAGCCTTAGGTTTAAAGAAAACTTTTGCTAGTAAGTATTTCCCATATACTCCTTCAAGAATTGGAGGAATTGGTTTGGTCGTTCTTGAAAAAGATATTCAAACAAGGTTTGACAAAGCATTCAAACTTGAAAATTACAAATCTGTTCTTGATCTAGAAATTGGAGGAGATTACAGATGGAGAAGAAATGGAGAAAAGCATATGTTTAACCCAACTACAGTAGCCAAATTACAACAAGCTGTTCGTAGTAAATCTAAAGAAAGTTATCAAACTTACGCTGATAAAATTAATAAGCAAAGTGAAAACTTAATGACCTTAAGAGGCTTGTTTGAATTTAACAATCTTAATCCTATTTCAATTGATGAAGTTGAGCCATGGACCGAAATTGTAAAAAGGTTCAAAACTGGAGCTATGTCTTACGGTTCTATTAGTGAGGAAGCACATGAGAATTTAGCCATAGCCATGAATAGAATTGGAGGTAAAAGTAACTCTGGTGAAGGTGGTGAAAATAAATTAAGGTTTAAAAAAGAATCTAATGGCGACTGGAAAAACAGTGCGATTAAACAAGTCGCTTCTGGACGATTTGGTGTTTCGAGTAATTACCTTACCAATGCTAAAGAGATTCAAATAAAAATGGCGCAAGGAGCAAAACCAGGAGAAGGCGGACAATTACCTGGTGAAAAAGTACTTCCTTGGATTGCTGACGTTAGAAATTCAACACCATATGTGGGGTTAATTTCTCCACCACCACACCACGATATTTATTCTATTGAAGATTTAGCTCAGTTAATATTTGATCTTAAAAATGCCAATAGAGAAGCTAGAATTAATGTCAAATTAGTTTCAAAAGTTGGTGTTGGTACTATCGCAGCTGGAGTTGCAAAAGCAAAAGCAGACGTGATTTTAATTTCAGGTTATGATGGAGGTACTGGAGCCTCTCCTTTGACCTCATTAAAACATGCTGGTTTACCTTGGGAATTAGGGCTAGCCGAAGCACAGCAAACACTTGTTTTAAATGGATTAAGAAACAGAGTTGTGTTAGAAGCAGATGGACAATTAAAAACCGGTAGAGATGTTGCTGTTGCCGCCTTATTAGGAGCCGAAGAATTCGGTTTTGCAACTGCTCCATTAGTAGCTTCAGGATGTATTATGATGCGAGCTTGTCATTTAAATACATGTCCTGTTGGAATTGCTACTCAAAACCCTGAACTACGTAAAAACTTTAAAGGAACACCAGAGCATGTTATTAACTTCATGTACTTCGTCGCAGAAGAATTAAGACAAATTATGGCTCAATTAGGATTCAGAACAATCAATGAAATGATTGGTCAAAGTCATAAACTAAACACTAATAAGGCTATAAATCATTATAAAGCCAAGGGTGTAGATCTTTCTGCAATTCTTTATCAACCGCTACAAGAAAAAGAAACAATCCAATACAATACAGAAAAACAAAACCACAATTTAGACAATGTTCTAGATTTTAAAATTTTAAACGATGCAAAATCAGCAATTATTAATTCAAAAGAAACAAATCTGCAATACTCAATTCAAAACACAGATAGGGCCGTTGGTGCTATTCTCAGCAACGAAATCTCTAAAAAACACGGAGAAGGAGGCCTTCCAGAAAACACACTTAATCTAACTTTTAAAGGGTCAGCCGGACAAAGTTTTGGAGCTTTTTCAACCAAAGGGCTTACACTTACTGTCGAAGGAGAAACAAACGATTATCTTGGAAAAGGTCTATCAGGAGCTACCTTGATTGTAAAAAAACCCGATGTTGCAACTTTCAAAGCAGCTGATAATATCATCACAGGAAATGTAAGTTTCTACGGAGGCATAAAAGGAAAAGCTTTTATCAATGGAATCGCAGGAGAGCGTTTTGCCGTGAGAAATTCTGGAGTTACTGCAGTTGTTGAAGGTGTAGGTGATCACGGTTGTGAATATATGACTGGTGGTAAAGTGATTATTCTAGGTAAAACAGGTAGAAATTTTGCTGCTGGTATGAGCGGAGGAATTGCCTACGTATTTGATGAAGATACCCAGTTCGTAAACAATTTATGTAATAAAGAAATGGTCGATTTAGATCCTCTAGATGATAACGATTTCTTTGAACTTAAAACTCATATAGAAGTTCATTACAATTACACTAATAGTGAACTAGCAAGACAACAACTCGATAACTGGGAAACTATAAAGAGTAAATATGTAAAGGTTTTTCCTAAAGACTACAAAAAAGCTTTAAAAAGACTATCTGAAGAAAAAATAGTATTAAAAAAAATCACGGCATAAGTTATGGGTAAAATTGGAGGATTTATAGATATTGGGAGACAAGATGAAACCAATATCAAAGTAGAGGAAAGATTAAAAAACTATGAAGAGTTTACAATTGCCCTAAAAGAAGCTGAAATAAAAAAGCAAGGTGCTAGATGCATGGACTGTGGAGTTCCTTTTTGTCATAGTGGTTGTCCGTTAGGAAATTTAATTCCAGATTTTAACGACATGGTGTATAAAGGAGAATGGCAAAAAGCAGCAGAAATATTACACGCAACAAATAACTTTCCTGAGTTTACAGGAAGATTGTGCCCAGCTCCATGTGAAAAATCATGTGTTTTAGGATTGGTTAACAATCCTGTTGCTATCGAAAACATAGAAAAAAATATTGTTGAACGAGCATTTGCCAATGGTTGGATTCAACCAAATCCTCCAAAAGTGAGGACGGGAAAAACGGTGGGTATAATTGGTTCTGGACCTGCTGGACTAGCGGCTGCTCAACAACTCAATAGAGCAGGTCATAATATTACTGTTTTTGAAAGAGATGATGAAGTTGGTGGTTTATTAAGATATGGTATTCCCAATTTTAAACTTGAAAAAGGAATCATCGATAGACGTGTAAAAATACTAGAAAAAGAAGGAGTTATCTTTAAAACAAATGTTAACGTTGGAGTAAATTACGATATTAAAAATCTTGATTATTTTGATGCCATATTATTATGTGGAGGTGCTACACAAAAACGAAGTATTCCAGTAAAAGGAATTGAATCAAAGGGCATACACCAAGCAATGGATTTCTTAACTCAGCAGACAAAATTAGTATTTAAGAAAGAAATTGAAGGTGAACACATTTCCGCAGAAGGTAAAAATGTTATCGTAATTGGAGGTGGTGATACTGGCTCAGATTGCGTAGGTACATCCAATAGACAAGGAGCCAAATCGGTTACTAACTTTGAAATTATGCCAAAACCCCCTGCTCTTAGAAGTGCAAAAACTCCATGGCCTTACTGGCCATTACAACTGAAAACAAGTACTTCTCACGAAGAAGGTTGTGATAGAAATTGGTTAATTAACACTAAGGAATTTATTACTGATAGCGATGGAAATCTAACCGCTCTTAAAACTGTTGAAGTAGAATGGGAGATTGTTCCTGGTGAACGTCCTAAACTTATTGAGAAGCCTCATACCGAAAAAATTTGGCCTTGCGATTTAGCTCTTTTAGCTCTTGGTTTTACAGGTCCTGAAACTACTTTAAGCGATCAGTTAGGTTTAACATTAGACAATAGAAATAATTATAAAGCCAATAATTATCAAACCAATGTTCCGCATATTTTCACTGCCGGAGATATGAGAAGAGGTCAATCTTTAATTGTTTGGGCGATTTCTGAAGGAAGAGAAGCTGCTATTAGCATTGACAAATACTTAACCAGTGTAAGCTATTTAGCCACTAAAGGAAACGGTGATCTTCCTCGTATATAAGCAATTAGTTTAAAACGTTTTCGTAGAATTTTCATTTTATATGAGAATTCTTGCAAAACGTTTTTTAATTTTCAGTATTAAAAAAAACACAATGTCCAAACTACCTAAAATAAAAAGATTTGAAGAGAGTGTAGAGGCTAAATATAAAATATACAATAGTATTTTTATGACGCTGCCATTTAGCAGTATAACAAAAACAGGTGTGCTCCTACCTCTATTTCACGAAACCTGTAAAAAAGGATATGAGCGAGGAGATGATCCTACTACTATTGTAAAAACATTTTTTGAAAAGTATCAGGCTCGAAGAGATGAAAAAAGTCAAATAAATTTACTTTTCCGATTTATTCAATATATCGAAAGACAAGTCGTTTTATTTGACGCTATTGAAGATGCTGCATTTCCTATTGTAAATAACATGGACGGAATAGGTACTTTGAGGAACTTAAAAGAATTTGCTTCCTCTAATAACAAAATGGAGCAATTAAAAGATTTTTTACAAGACTTTAAAGTAAGAATTGTTCTAACTGCACATCCAACACAGTTTTACCCAGGATCTGTTCTTGGTATTATTACTGCTTTATCAGAAGCTATAAAAAACAACGATTTACAACAAATTACTCAACTCTTAGCTCAGTTAGGAAAAACACCATTTTTCAGACAAAGCAAACCTACTCCTTATGATGAAGCAATTAGTCTAATCTGGTACTTAGAAAATGTATTTTATCATTCTTTTGGAAATATCTATGACTATATAAAAGAAAATATTTTTTCAGAGTCTGAAGATTTAAAAAATGATGTTATTAACATAGGTTTCTGGCCAGGAGGCGATAGAGACGGAAATCCTTTTGTTACACCAGAAACCACCTTAAAAGTTTCTGAGAAACTCAAAGAAGCTATTATTAAAAATTACTATCGTGATATTAGACTTCTCAAACGAAAACTAACTTTTGCTGGTATAGAAGATCGCATCATTAGTTTAGAGAGAAAATTGTATGAGATCATTCTGAAAAAAGATACTAATTCAATTTCATTAGAATCTTTAGAACTAGAACTTCTTAATATTAAGCATGTTCTAATTAATGAACATCAATCACTATATCTAAAAGAAGTAAAAAGTCTCTTAAATAGAATTAAACTTTTCGGATTCCATTTTGCTAATCTAGATATACGACAAGATAGTAGACAACATCATAATGTCTTCACTATTTTAGTAGATACCTTAAATGAACACAATTCAACAATCTTTCCAGATAATTATCATGATTTAGAAGAAGCTGAACAGATACAAGTACTTTCTGAAATCAAAGGAACTTTTGATTTAAGTATTATTAAAGATGAATTTGCTTTGAAAACCTTGAAGACCATGCAGGTCATCAAAACAATTCAAGACAAAAACGGAGAAGCAGCTGCAAATCGATATATCATAAGTAACAACCAAACATCATTGAATGTTATGCAACTGTACGCAATGCTAAAATTAGCAGCTTTCAACGATGAGTTAACTGTTGATATCGTTCCTTTATTTGAAACGATTACAGACCTTAAAAATGCCCCTAAAGTAATGGAAGAACTATATACTAATTCTTCCTATATGAACCACCTTAATAAAAGAGGTCAAAAACAAACCATAATGCTTGGCTTTAGTGATAGTACTAAAGATGGTGGTTATTTAATGGCTAACTGGTCGATCTTCAAAGCTAAAGAAGCATTGACTGCAATGTCAAGAAAATATGGGATTACCGTGATATTCTTTGATGGTCGTGGAGGACCACCAGCAAGAGGTGGAGGAAAGACTCATCAATTCTATGCTTCTTTAGGTCCAAATATCGAGGATAGAGAAGTTCAATTAACCATTCAAGGACAAACCATTAGTTCAAATTTTGGAACGTTAGATTCGTCTCAATACAACATGGAGCAATTAATTAGTTCTGGAATTAGTAATAAACTAAATGGTATTAATGAGTTGATGACCGATGATAATATTATTGTTATGAATGAACTTGCAACTATCAGTTATCAAACTTATAGTGATTTTAAAGCACATCCTAAGTTTTTATCATATTTAGAAAAAATGAGCACACTTAAATATTATGCAAAAACAAATATTGGTAGTCGACCTTCAAAGAGAAATGCCTCTGCTAGCTTGGTTTTTGGTGATTTAAGAGCCATTCCTTTTGTTGGATCTTGGAGTCAATTAAAACAAAATGTACCTGGATTTTCTGGTGTAGGTAGTGCTATGAAGCAATTTGAAGATAAAGGAGAATTCGATAAAGTAGTGCAACTATACAATGAATCGAGTTTCTTTAAAACCTTAATTGAAAACAGTATGATGTCTTTATCGAAATCATTCTTTGATTTAACTAAATATATGGCTAATGATAAAGAATATGGTGAATTCTGGAAGTTGATATACGATGAGTATTTATTATCTCACAGGTTAATATTAAAGCTTACTGGTTATACTACCTTAATGGAAAATCAACCAGCAGGTAAAGCCTCTATAGATATCAGAGAACATATTGTATTACCATTATTAACCATTCAACAATATGCCTTAAAGGAAATTCAAAAATTAGGAGAACAAGAAAATACTGATCCTAAAAAACAGGAGATTTTTGAAAAAATTGTAACCCGATCATTATTCGGAAATATTAATGCAAGTAGAAACTCAGCTTAGTAAAGTAGTAAACGATAAGTCTGAGATACTTTAATCTCTAAATTAAGCGCATAAAAAAACCTCAATCTCTTTTATAAAAGACTGAGGTTTAAAAAGAAAGGCGACGACCTACTCTCCCAC
>NZ_CANMLT010000006.1 GCF_947498805.1 uncultured Tenacibaculum sp.
AGTTATCAGTTATCAGTTATCAGTTATCAGTTATCAGTTATCAGTTATCAGTTATCAGTTATCAGTTATCAGTTATCAGTTATCTAAATGTATTCTTAAAAAAGAGTTTATTAAAGTAATTATTCTTAATTGTTCTTGATTCTCGTTGTTCTTAATATTGAAAATAGAATCTTTCCTATCTCATCGGCCTTATCAAACAAATTTTTAAAACTGATAATATCTAAATCACCGCTGTCTTTTAATAGTGATAACCAATATTTGGTTTCTAAACACTCTTTATATGCAATTGACATTTTTGACGAAAAATCTGCTTTTGAAATTGCTCCATTTGCCTCAACTATATTTGCTCCAACCGATGTTCCGCTTCTTAATAATTGTTTTGATAATATAAATTCTTTTTTATCACTCATTAATCTCCTACTCAACTTTACTATTAACAAAGCAAAATCATAAGACTTATTTTGTAATGGATTATTCTCTAATTTCATAGCTATTATTCTTTATTTCTTTTACATTTTTATCATTGTCAACTGATTACTGATAATTATTCATTGAAAAAATCAATTATTGATTTTTTTAGGATTCTGTTTTACAAAGGCCGCCCAACCAGTGTAGTTCTTTCCTCCTACTTTGGTTCCTGAATTATAATAATGACAAACCGCTGCCGCTAAACCATCAGTTGCATCTAAATTCTTCGGAAGTTCTTTTAGATTCAATAAAGATTTTAGCATTAAAGCTACTTGCTCTTTGCTAGAAGTTCCTTTTCCTGTAATCGCCATTTTTATTTTCTTAGGCGCGTATTCCGTAACTGGAATTTGTCTCGACAATCCTGCTGCCATGGCTACTCCTTGCGCACGACCCAATTTTAACATCGATTGTACATTTTTTCCATAAAACGGCGCTTCTAAAGCAATTTCATCTGGATTATACGTATCAATCAATTCAATGGTTCTTTCAAAAATGATTTTTAGCTTTAAATAATGATCATCGTATTTTTTTAGAAGTAGCTCATTCATTTGAACAAATTCCATTTTTTTTCCAATGATCTTAATAATTCCAAACCCCATAATAGCGGTTCCTGGGTCAATACCTAATATGATTTTTTCTGTCTTCAAATTTTCGTACTTTGTACAAACACAAAACTAATCATTTAAATTGTTTATGGGCGTTTTTGGTTTACGAACATCTAATCCGGCTTTTAACCGATACTTCTGGAAAAAATCGAGGTACTACTCAAAAATCAAAATGTCGATTGGAGGTATTTTACTAAAATCTCTTTGTATGCTCAGTTTGGTTGCTTTAACTGCAAGTTATACTTGGCATTTATTTTTTAGTGGTGTAAATACCAAATGGTATACGGCTATTGGTGGATTTATAGCCATTACTTGTAGCCTGTTTATCTCCTTTAAACACAGTGCTGCTAAATATGTATTACCCATATATGCTTTGGCCAAAGGCTTTTTCTTAGGAGGCATTAGTGCTATTGCTCATCAACGTTTTCCAAATCTACCCTTTCAAGCTATTGGAGTAACCATTATTACTTTTTTTGTTATGCTTAGCTTATATAAATGGCGAGTAATTAAAGTTACCAAAGAATTTAGAGCCATTATTATTACAGCAACCATAAGTATTTTTATGTTTTATTTTATTGGGTGGATTTTATGGTTCTTAAAAATCGAGGTTCCGTATTTATGGGGTACTTCTTGGTTTGCCATTGCTTTTAATGTGATTGCAGCTTTGGTTGCTTCGTTTAGCTTACTATTAGATTTTTATTATATCGACAAACAAGTTGGTCGTTACCCTAAAGAACGTGAATGGCTAGCGACTTGGGGGTTATTAATTACCTTAATTTGGTTGTATGTAGAAGTGTTGCGTTTATTAAAGAAATTAGCCATTCGTTTTTAGGTTTATTTTTTCTTGTTATATTTAAGACCAATTTAAAATTATAAGTTATGAAAAAATTAGAAAACACATTAGACAAACTTGCTAAAAAATCTCTTACGAAATCGCAACTTCTTAAAATAAATGGAGGAGATAAATGTGCAGAAACCACGTCAAGAGGCACTGAAAATATTATCGAAGGATGCCCGGACAATTCAGGAGGAGGAGTTGAAGGACCGGGTGTAAAAACTTCCAGAGGCACTGAAGTAGTTATTGATTAATAGAAAAAATAAAAACACTCTAAAATATTTTAGAGTGTTTTTATTTTAATCTTATTCCACAAATACCTGCTCTTGTTCCATTTATTTTCATTCTTATTCATAAATTAATACCTAGCTGTTTTTTATTTACTACTTTTCGGTTGTCTAATCATTCAAAAAACAGTAATACTATGAGTACACTAAAAAAAATTGACGGGATTACAGTAACAAAAGGAGCTACAAAAGCAGCCCCTGAAGATTTTCCAGATAATAATTATTTAATTCCTCCCAAGAATGTTGTTTTCATCTATGATAGTCATGACACTTTAAGCGTATCTATTGATGTTGAAATTGATTCTAATTCAACTACTCCACCTACTTTAAATACTATTAATAATGAATTTAAATATATTCAATATTTTGTTGAATATGATTATCCGTATGAAAAACCTAAAAATGTAACTACTTGGACCCTGACAGGACAATTTAGTACCTTTCCTTCTCCATCTCCTATAGCTACTAATACTGTAGAAGTATTTACAAGAGATGAAAATAATGACATTATTGGTGATACAGATGATCCAAAAACTTCAAGAGGAACTAAAGTAGCAGTTAAATCTGGAACTGGAGAAATTTAGTTCTACAATTTAAAAAAACGCTTAACTTAAAGTTTAAGCGTTTTTTTTTAATTTGCAATCTAATCACTGATTGTAAATTATGAAATCTTTTCCTCTGTTCTTTTTAGCCTTTTTCATTTTACATAACTTATTCTCTCAAACTAAATCAAAGGATGATTTATTAAAAATTGAGATTCAAAAAAAAATATCTCCTTTTTTAAAAAACTCTAACCTTTTAAAAGCTTCTAAATTCTATTTTGAGAAAAACTGGGATTCAACAATTGTATATACAGATAAAGTTTTAAATTTATCAAAAGGCAATTCTCATTTAAACAATTACACACATTTTTTTAGAGGACATAGTTTTAAAAATAAAAAGTTAAACAACGAGGCGGAAATTCAATTCAAACAAATCTCTAAAGACTTTGAATTCTACTATATTGTAAAAATGTACTTAGGAGAATTAGCTCTAATAAATAAAGACTACGAAAAAGCAATTTCAATTCTAAAGGAACTCACTAAACTATCTAATGAGAAATACTCTTATATTAAAAGAAAAAATATTCTTAATAACATAGGAATCTCCTATTTATTACTTAAAAACTTCAAAGATGCCGAAATCTATTTTAAAGAGAGTATTAAAAATGAAAAAGACACCATTGAATTAATCGGTAATTATATAAATATTGCTAATCTATATTACGAACGTTATATAGATAATATTGCCATCAAACACTTTAACAGAGCTTATAATTTATCTAAAGCAGTTAAACTATTAAGCAATGTATCAAACACGTATGATTATCAGAAAAATAAAGATATTTTAACCGAAAAAGAAAGGACTGCTTTTAATATGTCAGTAGTAGAAGAAAATCGCAAAGACTTTGAAAAAGCTTTGATGTATATGAAAGAAGCTCAACAATGGAAAGACTCTTTAAACGACCAAAATAAAATTTATGCTGTTGCTCAAAAAGAAAAAGAATTTGCGGTACAACAAAAACAAAACGAGGTTGATATTTTACAGGTACAAAATGAATTGAAAGAAACCCAACGAAATATCTTTTTATATTCTGCTCTTGGATTGTTCATTCTATTGGGTATTGCAGTTTATTTTTATAGAGAAAAGGTAAAATCAAACAAAATTATCGCTTCTCAAAAAGAAACTTTAGATGAACTCAACACAACCAAAGACAAACTTTTTTCTATTGTAAGTCATGATTTACGTTCTTCTGTAAATGCTTTAAAATCGAGTAACAAAGTACTTATTGATAATTTAGAGTCTAAAAACCTAACTGCCCTAGAAAACTTACTTCAAAAAAATAGTAGTATTGTAAATGGTGCCTATGGTTTGTTAGATAATCTTTTAAACTGGGCTTTACTACAAACCGAACAACAGTATTTTTATATAGATAAACATCGTTTGTTTATTATCGCAGAGCATGTGTCTTATAACTATCAGCCTTTACTATTAGAAAAAGAGTTGTCTTTTGAAAATACGGTTTCTAAAAAAGAGGTCATCTACGCCGATCAAGAGTCTCTTAAAATTGTATTGAGAAATTTGTTAGACAACGCCATTAAATTTTCTAAACCCAACGGGAGTATTAAAATATATTCTAGAAACTCTTCTGAAGATTATTGCGATTTGGTTATTGAAGATACCGGATTAGGAATGAGCGAAGAAACCCGTTTAAAATTATTAGAAGATTCTGTTCTTTTAAATAAAAAGGAACATGAAGATGTGATTGGAACTGGTTTAGGATTGCAATTATGTAAATCGATGATTAAAAAGAATCACGGAAAATTTGATATTGAGAGTGAATTAGGAAAAGGTACCAAAATGATTGTATCTTTACCTAAAACACCTCTTAATGGATAATGTAAATATTTTAATCATTGAGGACACTCCTCAAGAAAGCGATCGATTAGTTAAAGTACTTGCAGACAATAACTATACGGTATCTGGGATTGCCCGTAATTTTAAAGATGCTTTGGCTTTATTTTATAAAGTAAAAGTAGATATTGTGATTATTGATATCTTCCTAGACGGAGTACCCGACGGAATTACCTTTGCAGAAACCATTAATACCGTACCAGAAGCTTCGAAACCTTTTGTGTTTTTAACTAGTAGTACCGATCGTAAAATATTTGAACGCGCCAAGCTTACCCAACCTTTTAGCTTTTTAATGAAGCCTTTTAATGAGTTAGAGGTTTTGTATGCCATAGAAATGGCTGTGGAGAAGTTTTACGAGCAAGAAGATGTATTTATTACGGATGAAGAGGATACTGTTATTAGCAACGATTACCTATTTATTAAAAAAGGAAAATCCTTAAAAAAAGTACTACTTTCTGACATTATTTATATTGAGGTAGAAGAAAAGTATTGCAATATTATTACCTCTAATGAGAAGTTTGTTATTTTAATTTCTTTGAAAAAGATTTTGCAGTTGTTGGACAATACCAAATTCTCTAGAACTCACAGAAACTTCATTGTAAACATTGAAAAGATTACCGAGATTGTTCCTACCGATAATTTAATTGTACTACAAGAAAACCATACGGTAACCCTTAGCGAACGTTATAAAGATATCATCAAACGATTCCGTACTTTAAAGTAATACGTACGTCATTGCGAGGAGGCACGACGAAGCAATCTGCTCTTTGACTACTAAAAACAAACTCTGAACGCATATCTAAAAGATTACCTCACTCCTCCTTGTTGCATTCGTAATGACCTTATCTGTAAGTTCGAGTGGTTTTCCTGAATGCAACGAAGAAAAATTATATCGAGAACCATTCTTACTTTCTTTCTTCTCGATACTAAATTATATTCCGCCCCGCTTCCTATAATTTCACTCGGAGTGACATTGAAAACTAACTTGTCTTTGAAAAGATTACCGCACTCCACTTTGTTCCGTTCGTAATGACTCAGCACCGTCATAGCGAGGAGGTACGACGAAGCAATCTGCCTCTTGACTACTAAAAACAAACCCTAAACTCCTATTCAAAAGATTACTTCACTCTGCTTTGTTTCATTCGTAATGACCTTATCTGTCAGTTCGAGTGATTTTTCTGAATACAGTGAAGGAAAAATTGTATCGAGAACCTTTTCTACTAAATCTCTTATCGATACTAAATTACAATGCGCCCCGCTTCCTATAATTTCACTCGGAGTGACATTGAAAACTAACTTGTCTTTGAAAAGATTACCGCACTCCACTTTGTTTCGTTCGTAATGACATAGCACCGTCATTGCGAGAAGGCACGACGAAGCAATCTGTCTTTTGGCTACTAAAAACAAACCCTGAACGCATATCTAAAAGATTACTTCACCCCACTTGGTTTTGTTCGTAATGACGCTGTATTCTCATTATATATTAAATTCTCACAACTAATAACTAAACTACCATATTCCAACAATTCCCTTTTTTATGGAAAAGAAATCCGCTCTTATTCCATTTTAAACTTTTCACCTCCCATTCTACTGTAGTTTTACATCAGAAATAACAACCAATTATTATTTCTTTTAAAACACTATTAACCAACCTAAACCTTAGAAATTATGTCAAATTCTATCAACATTACAAAGTGCGATAATCAATTAATTTTAGTTGCAGTAAACAACGACAACACAAACGAAACTGTTGAAATCTGTAACATCGTAAGTGGAAACAACAATACTGTAAACGTTACCATTGAAATCGAAGAAGGAACTTCTGCTGAAACAGTTAGATTAAATGGTCTTCAACAAGATTTATCAGGAACACATAAAATCCAAGTTCCAAAAGGAAACTACTCTTTAGTTTACTCAGGAATTAACTGGGGAGGACCATACAACTTCCAATTCAGTGTAAATGGAGGACAGCCTTATCAGTTATTAAACAAAGCGGACAAACCTTTAAATGGAGCAATTTGGTCTTTAGGAAACTTAGATACTATTAAGTTTGACGTAAAAACTCCAGCAACTGTATAATCAATAAAATACTAACCAAACTTTAAAACAAATTTATTATGGCTACAAAAGCAAACACAACAACACAAACGGTTTATTTCAAAGGAACTATGGGAGAAGTCGCAAATCCTTTATCACCATTATTAACGTTCTCTCTTTTAATTCACCCAGAAGAAAATACAGTTGATGGAACAGTAAAACTAACTATAAGCAATGGAGACGAGGAAGTATACTCTGGTCAAGTAACAGGAGTTACTCATGCTACTGGGCTTAATGACGTTGTTAGGTTGATCAGTATTAGAGGAAACTTTCCTCCACAAAACAAACTTAGCACAATAGTACTTCCTTTTGAAGCTCATATGGCTTTAAATTCAGATTGGAAAGGTTCAGGTGGAATCACTTTTAGAGGTAAAAACTATGAAAATCTTCCAATAAACGGAGATACTTTTAACCTATAAACTCAACTAAATCAATAAGCTCTTTGCTTATCACAAAGAGCTTATTTCTCTCAACTAATTTAACTAACCAAACTACTACATACTATGAGCGTTTTAACTATAAAATTTAACAAAGGAGAAGTAACCGAAGAAAACATTTACATCGGTTTTGTTTCTGGAAGTACAGATGATGCGTTTAACATCAGTTATAAAGCTGGAGAATTTGAACCTCTTGAAGTTGATATTAAACCATTAAACACCGAAGCTGGTGATGGAAATTGGTATTCTTACGAAGAACTAAAAGAAGGTGTTCAAGTAACGAACTTTAGTGGAAGAATTTATGTTTGTTACGGACAAGCTTGGACCGTACAAAATGCCTACTATGAACCTGCACAAAACATTACCGATCCTAATTTCTTTTTAAGATACGACAAAATGGAACTTACGTTTAATGGAGCTGCTACTGATGTGGCTGATTTAACAAGTATCGATTATTGGAGTATTCCTATGAAGTTAGAAACTTCATTAGATGGTTTAATTCCTGTACAAACCGATTATGGTTTAGAACCTGGCGTTACTTCAAGCCAAGTGTACAACGCTCTAAATGGGTTAACACAGACTCCAAAGTCTGGATTAGCCAACGCAAAACCTGCTTTAGTCCCAGGAGATTTTACGCAACACTCAAATCAACCAGGATCTGGATTTGCAAGAATTATTGGTCCATCTTCATATCCACCAATTGGCGGAGTACCTATTACACCATATCATTTGTTTGAATCGTATTTAACGTATTTAAACGACAATTTCGGAACATCTCCTAAAGCAGGAGCAGTTAGTATTAACGGTTTAGGAAAAGGTACTATTGCAACTATTGCAGGACATTTTAATGGTGTAGGGCCTAACGTACCAACATCAGGTCCACAAAGCGCTCAAGATTACAACTTAACGGCTTCTATTGATGATAGTTTAGATATTACCTTAAGTGGAACTGTTGGAGGAAGTACTGTAACTATGGTATATAAAAAAGGTGATTTAATTAATCCTGATGGAATCTATGGTGCCAATGCTATGTTCTCTTTAAATGGAGCTGCTAAACAAAGTCCAGCAAATGATGTATACGGATGGATTACTGGCGATTTATTAGCTGGTTTTAATATTGGAGCAATTGGTTCTACAACTTCTATTAGTGGTACGGCAGCAGGTGCTATGAAAAGTAGTGATTGGTTTAGTAAAATACCAAACATAGAACTATTTGGAAATTTACAGAGTAACGATGCCTACTATAATGAGTACGCAGCTACTTTACAAACATTATCGCAAGCATATAACTTTGCATATTCAGATCGTTTCTCTGCGGTGCAGGTTTCTTTAAACCCTGCAAAAGTAAATACACTGGAAGTATCATTTTTTGATGTAGCTACTTTAGCATAACACATACCAAAAAACAATTCAATAATAACTAAAACAGATTCAAAATGTCAAACAATACAGCAACATCACCAATTAAAGGTATTAAAAGAATGGGAGGTCTTGAAATCTCTTACAATATCGATACCACAACTAATATCATTACCACTTCATCAAATTTTGATGGATTAGAATTAGGAAAGGGAACTATGAATCCTGAAAACCCTAAACAAACTTTATGGAAAAATACAGGGATACAACAATTTAGTGGAGAGCTTACTACCAACTACTTCAATTCTTCAATAGAATGTACATTTGAAATTACCGAGTATGGTCAAGTTGTTTATAAAAACAAAGAAACTGTTGTTAAGTGGTAACTATTTATAAACCTAAAATAAAACTAATCTTATGAAAACTTTAGACAAAAAAGAAGTCTCTGTTGATTATGAAGTAATCGTATCGGAGCCAAAAACAACAGAAGAATTTGTTGAATTTTTAAGAAGCCAAGGCTTTAAAGGAAATGTAGGTGTGAATCCTAATTATCCTCAAAAAGTTTGGTTAGGACCTAACCCAAATATTAAATAGGTTACTATATTCTAAGTGAATATGAGTTTATATAGTATGCGCTTCTTTTAGTTAAGAAGCGCATATTTCATATATTAAAACCATTATTTTACTTCAACAGAAGTAAACTGAAATGTACTTCCGTTAAATAATCCTTTGTCTGATAACTTTAATGCTGGTATTACCAATAGTGCCATAAAAGACAAGGTCATATAAGGCGCTCTTAAAGAACTACCCATAGCTTTCGCCATCGCATCCAATTCAGCATATGCCTTTCCTATTTCTTCTGCTGGTTTATCACTCATAATTCCTGCTACAGGTAAAGCAACCACTTTTTCTTCTGTATTAGAAACAGCACAAATTCCACCTTTGTTTTCAATTAACAAGTTTACTGCTTTGCAAATTGCTTCATCTGAAACTCCAACAGCAATGATATTATGAGAATCATGTCCTACAGAACTTGCAATAGCTCCTTCTTTTAATCCGAAGTTTTTTATAAATGCTATAGAAGGCTCTGCATTTTTATAACGGTTTACCACCGTCATTTTTAACACATCGTTTTCAGTATTTGAAACTAGGTTTCCATCTTTAATTAAAGAATCTACTTCAATTTCATTGGTTACCAACTCTCCATCTAAAGCTTCAATTACTCTGATTTTTTCTGATGCTGAATGAAATTCAAAATCACTTACCTCCTTTTTATCTGTATCAAAATTATTTAATACTTCAAAATCTACATGCTTTACAAACGATTTTCCATTCTCAGCAACCAACTCTCCATCGATATAGGTTTTGATTACGTTGAATTTTTCTAAGTCTTCCACTACAATAAAATCAGCCTCGTCTCCTTCTTTTAATAACCCTACATCTAAATTATAATGTTTTACAGGATTTATACAAGCTGCCTGCAATACTTTGAATACATCCATTCCTTTGGCTACCGCTCTTTCACAAAGTTGATTTAAATGGCCTACTAACAAATCATCTGGATGCTTATCATCAGAGCAGAACATCATATTTTCATAGTGTTCTGGAAGTAGATCAATCAATGCTTCAAAATTCTTAGCTGCACTTCCTTCACGAACAATTACCTTCATTCCTTTTTGTAGCTTTTCTAAAGCCTCCTCATAAGTAAAACATTCGTGATCGGTATAAATACCAGCAGCAATATATTTGTCTAAATCTTCTCCTCTAACTCCCGGTGCATGTCCATCTACAGGCTTGTTGTAATGTTTCGCCCAAGCTATCTTTTTTAATACTTCTTCATCTTGATAAATAACTCCAGGGTAATTCATCATCTCTGCCAAATACTTAATATCTGGGTTCTCCATCATTTTTTTGATGTCATCAGAATCAATTACAGCTCCTGCACTTTCAAAAGAAGTTGCTGGTACGCAAGAAGGCGCTCCAAAATTAAATTTTAACGGTACCTTCTTTCCGTTTTCTATCATAAAATCAACTCCTTTTACACCTAATACATTGGCAATTTCATGCGGATCTGAAACTGTAGCTACTGTACCATGTGTTACCGCTATTTTAGCAAATTCTGAAGGTACCAACATAGAACTTTCTATGTGAATATGTGCATCTACGAAACCAGGTAATATATAATTCTCTATAGAATGATCTGTTTCTTTAACAGCCACTATTTTCCCATTGGCTACCTCAACTTCTCCTTTAAAAATTCGTTTGTTTTCTATATCAACTATATTTCCTTGTATTTTCATATGATTCAAAATTAAGACTGCTAAAATAGGTAGTATTTCTGCATAAAAAAAGCATCCAATTGGATGCTTTTTATTTTATCTATTATTTAGCGCTTGGTGGCCCTCCTGCTAAAATCTCTTCGTTTGCATATTCTTCAAACTTCTTAAAGTTTTCTCTAAATGAATCTGCTAACTTATGAGCTGTTTTATAATATTCTTCGTCATTATTCCAAGCTTGACGTTGGCTTAATAATTCTGAAGGTATTCCAGGACATTGTCTTGGTTGTGCTAACCCAAATACAGAGTGAATGTGGTAATTCTCATGAGTAATCTCTTGAGGTAACCCACCAGTTAACGCTGCATTAATCATAGCACGTGTGTACTTTAATTTCATTCTATCTCCTACTCCGTAAGGTCCTGCAAACCATCCTGTGTTTACTAACCATACGTTTACACCAGTTTCTTTCATCTTCTCACTTAACATTTCTGCATAACGAGTTGGGTGTAATGGCATAAATGGTGCTCCAAAACAAGCTGAGAAACTTGGTTGTGGCTCCGTAACTCCTGCCTCAGTACCTGCTACTTTTGCAGTATAACCTGAAATAAAGTGATATGCTGCTTGCCCAGGTGTTAATCTTGAGATCGGAGGTAATACTCCAAATGCATCTGCTGTTAAGAAGAAAATATTCTTTGGATTCTTTCCTATAGATGGTGTTTGAATATTCTCAATATGGTAAATAGGATAACTTACACGTGTATTTTGAGTAATAGATGTATCGTTGAAATCTACTTTCTTCTCTCCATCCATTACAATATTCTCTAAAATTGCTCCTCTCTTGATAGCACCATAAATTTCTGGCTCTTTTTCTTGAGATAAGTCAATTACTTTTGCATAACAACCTCCTTCGAAGTTGAATACTGAATTCTCAGAAGTCCAACCATGCTCGTCATCTCCAATTAAACTACGGTTTGGATCTGTAGATAAAGTAGTTTTTCCTGTTCCTGATAATCCGAAGAAAATAGCAGTATCTCCTTCTTTACCAACATTTGCAGAACAGTGCATTGGTAAAGTATTTTTGAATACTGGTAAGATAAAGTTTAACGCAGAGAAAATTCCTTTTTTGATTTCTCCTGTATATCCAGTACCACCAATTAACGCTACTTTTTTACTAAAGTTTAAGATAGCAAAGTTATGCTGACGTGTTCCATCAACTGCTGGATCAGCCATAAAACCTGGAGCATTAACTACAGTCCATTCTGGAGAAAAATCTTTTAATTCTTCTGCTGTTGGACGTAAAAACATGTTATAAGCAAACATGTTACTCCATGGATATTCGTTTACTACTCTAATGTTTAATTTATAGTCTTCATCTGCACATGCATAACTATCACGTACAAAAACCTCCTTACCAGAAAGGTAAGCAGTTACTTTATCGTATAATTTATCAAATTTGTCTGAATCAAATGGAATGTTGATATCTCCCCACCAAATTTCATCCTTCGTGATATCATCTTTAACGATGAAACGGTCCATGGGAGAACGTCCTGTAAACTCTCCAGTTTTAACAGCTATCGCTCCAAAACTAGATTCTTCTCCTTGTCCTTTTTCAATTGTAATATCATGTAACTCGTCTGAAGTCAATTGATAACGCACGGTAGCATCTGTTATACCAAGATTGTCTATCGAAATCGTTTTCGCATCAAGATTTGTCATCTTAAAATATTTTAGTTGTGTTTTATTTTCGACAAAAATAGTTCTTTTTGTCTAAACTCATTAATCATAGAAAAATTTTATCAACTATTCTTTTTTGATAACTTTTTCGACGAAACGTAAACAAAGTAAAATCCACCCTACAATTAACAAAACTCCTCCTAAAGGTGTTATAAACCAAATACTTTTGGCAGGCACTCCTCCAAGGTAAATAGTATAAATAGAACCTGAAAACAATAGAATACCCCCTATCAAAAATGTACTTATGGTTCTTTTTTGTTTTTCTGAAAAACCTGCAAACATGTTTACAAAAAGCAAGAGTAACACATGAAAAAACTGGTATCTCACCGCTGTTTCAAAACTTTGCATAGCTTCTGGACTTAATTTTGATTTTAATGCATGCGCTCCAAAGGCTCCTAGAATTACTGCGATTACTCCTAAAACGGATGCTATTGTTAAATTTTTATACATTTTATCTATTTTTGTTTAATTTTAAACTTTTTTAGCGATATTGTCGCCTCAAACATTAGATAACAAAAGTACATTATAAATGAGAAAAATATTAATTATAGGTGCAGGTAGATCGAGCTCTTCTCTAATAAAATACTTACTAGATAAGTCGTCAAACGAAAACTTACATATTACTATTGGTGATGTTTCTGTTGAAAACGCACAAGCAAAAATTAACAACCACCCAAATGCAACTGCTGTTCAATTAGATGTTTTTAATGAAGAACAACGTGTTGAAGCTATCCAAAATGCAGATATTGTGATATCAATGTTACCAGCTCGTTTTCATATTGAAGTTGCTAAAGATTGTGTTACCTATGATAAACACATGGTAACTGCTTCTTATATTTCTAAGGAGATGCAAGCTTTAGATGAAGCTGCAAAAGAAAAAGGATTAGTATTTATGAACGAGATTGGTTTAGACCCAGGTATTGATCATATGAGTGCTATGCAAATTATAGATAGAATTCATGATCATGGTGCTAAAATGTTATTATTCGAATCTTTTTGTGGTGGTTTAGTAGCTCCAGAAAGTGATACCAATTTATGGAACTATAAGTTTACTTGGAATCCAAGAAATGTGGTTTTAGCAGGGCAAGGTGGAGCTGCCATGTTTAGACAAGAAAACACATATAAATACATTCCATATCACAAGTTATTTAGAAGAACTGAGTTTTTAGATATTGAAGGACATGGAAAATTTGAAGCGTATGCTAACCGTGATTCTTTATCATATACAAACGTTTATGGTTTAGATGATATTCCAACCATGTATCGTGGAACGATTAGAAAAGTTGGCTTTTCTAGAGCTTGGAACGCTTTTGTTCAATTAGGAATGACAGATGATACTTATACGATTGAAGATTCTGAAAATATGAGCTATCGTGATTTCACCAATCTTTTCTTAGCGTATTCTCCATCTGATTCAGTAGAATTAAAGTTCCGTTCGTATTTAAAAATTGATCAGGATGATATTATGTGGGATAAGTTCTTAGAGTTAGATTTATTTGATCCTACTAAAAGAGTGGAATTAAAGAATGCTACTCCTGCTCAGATTTTACAGAAAATTTTATCTGAAAAGTGGACTTTAGAAGCAGATGATAAAGATATGATTGTAATGCATCATAAATTCGGATACCAGTATAAAGAAGAAAAACGCCAGATAGAAAGTAGTATGGTTATTAAAGGTGATGATCAAACCTATACTGCTATGGCAAAAACCGTTGGTTTACCAGTTGCAATGGCTGCTGTACGTATTTTAAATGGAGAAATTACTACTCCTGGAGTACAATTACCAATTACTAAAGAGGTATACGAACCAATCTTAAAAGAATTAGAAGATTACGGAATTACTTTTGTGGAGAAAAAAGTTCCTTATTTAGGATATAATCCAGAAAGTGTAAAAGGATAGTTTCCCCTAAAAAACTATATTAATTCCTCAAATTTATTAGTAAATTTGGGGAATTATTTTTATCAAAAAAAAGCATTGAAAAAACACACATTGATTATGAAAAAAACAAAAAACTCATTCGTATTTTCTAAAACAAACTTTATTCATTCCTTATTATTGGTATGCATATTTTTAGTACTAAGCAGTTGTTCAAGCAACACTGAAAATGCAAATAGTTCAGGTGGTGGTTCAGTTACTATAAAACCAACAAATATTGTACATGAAGGAAGTATTGTTCTTAAAAATCAACAACAACTTAACGCTTTTGCACAAAAAGGCTATACCAGTGTTAATGGAACCTTAACAATTGGAGAATTCCCTAAGTGTGACATAACTTCATTAGAAGGATTAAAAAGTTTAACCAAAATTAATGGCTGCCTAATTATTATAGGTACGATTGATTTAAACTCTCTTCAAGGATTAAACAATATCACATCGACTGAATGTATATCTATTACAGATGCAAAAAAACTAACAAATATTGACCCATTAAAAAACTTAAAATCAATTATTGATAATGATTTAACCGATGGAGTTTGGATGTCTATAATATCTGGAAACGATAATCTAATTGATATAGATGGGTTAAGTGGTATTGAAAACTATGTAGGCGCATTACAAATATTCAATAACAAAGCCCTACTTAACCTTGATGGATTAAAAAATATAAACTCATTTAATACTTTTAGCGTGGCAATAAGACAAAATGAAAGTCTTAATAACCTTAATGGGCTATCAGCTGTTAATTCTATAGATAATGTTTTAGAAATTTCTGATAACGAAAATTTAAAAAGCCTTGATGGTTTAAATAATTTAAATTCTGTAAAAAGGTTTTGTCATATAACAGGGAATAGTAAATTAAAAAACCTATGTGCAATAAAAGGTTTAGCTAATAATGGAGAAAATTTCACTTTAGATATTCGCAGTAATGGATACAATCCTACTCGACAAGATCTAATTAATGGAGACTGCCTTCAATAATTACTTCCAACAACAATTAAGTTTAAAGTAAATTAAACGATAAACACTCAAAACTATTCACGAAGACAACTATTCTTGCAAGGAAAACTTCCTTATTTTAAGGATGAAATCTTGAAAGAATTAAAAGATAATTTATTTAGAATATTAAAACTATTTTAAATCAATTCCAATTTCAAACTATCAAATTCATATTTTTTTTTATCACAAATGAACAGTTCTAAACTTATAAAAGGTCTTGCACTATATTTTTTCGTAACAATTATAATTTCTTGTTCGAGCAATGAAATATCTCCTAAGATAATGATTGAAAAGATATCACCTCAATCTGCTGGTATTGGAGATGAAATTACCATTCAATTTTCTGGATTACCAAAAAATACTCAAATAGATCATTCTTCAGTAAAGTTTAATGATATTGAAAGTGAAATTACAAACATCTCAAATAATGAAATAAAATGTATAGTCCCGCCTCATGCAAAGGATGGAGAAATTTCGATAAAAGTCAATAATTATTCAACGACTTCTTCTGAAAAATTTTCAGTAAAATTTAAGAAATACCCTCAAATACACTACTTCTCTAAAGGGAGTTTTGCCTATGGAGGGTTTAGTTTACGAAAGTTAAATTATAATAAAGATGAAAACACTTATGACGAACAACTTATTTCTCGTTCTCCAAAGTTTTCAGATCGAATAAAAAAAATAGTCTATAACAAAGAACATAAACAGTTTATAATTTACATAGGGCAATGTCCAGGAGCATATTTTACCTATAATTTAAATACCAAAAGGTGGAATTACTATAATATTTATTCTTCTTGTTCTTCTTCACATGCAAATGGCGTAATAACAATATTTATAGATTCTAATCAAAATAAAACATATTCTTTTATGGATAAAAGTTTTGATAGAAACTTATACCTCTCTGAAATAGATAATGAAGGTAAAGTAATAAACATTAAAAAACTTGGAGAAAATTTATATTCTTCTTACATAGAATCTAATCTCTTTATTCCTTCGAAAAATGCTGTTGTTTATTTTGACACTGAAGATGAAAAGTATTTTTTACACGAAATGAATACTACAACAAATGAATTCACTAAAAAAGAGGTTAAAGTAAATACGGACGAATTTGACTTACTTGCTAATACAAAACTATTTTATTTAAAAAAGAGTAATAGCGTCCTTATTGTAAATTCAGACTCTGACAGTGTATTTCAATTAAACTTAAATAACTATACCGTTAGCAAAATAAACACCTCAGGAGAACACGTAAGTTTTATTCACTCAATAAATATTTCACCAAGTACGGACTATTTAATTATCAATAATATTCGTGGTTATATTATGGATTTAACAAGTTTCAAAATAGAAAAAATAAATAGCTCCATGAACAAAAACGTAGAGGTTAAAAAAGAGGATGATTTTATAATAATAGATTAAACACTTAACTTACATCTTTAAATAAAAATCTTTGGTAAGATTTATATAGGCATCAGTATACTGGTGCCTTTCTTTTTCTATAACCAATTCCTCTTCTTCTACTGAAGTTTCGTTAAAAGTAAAGGCCAATAGACTTCTTTTAATTTCTGTAGTTTCATTTCCACGTACTCGACATACTTTTTTAGGAAATAACCCTTCTTTTTTTGCCAATTCTACAAAGCTAGCTTCCTCTCTAAAAGGAATAATTACCGAAAATACTCCATTTTCAGATAAGATTTTAGAAACCCCATTGATTAAAGATTCAAAAGATAATGACGAGGTAAATCTTGCTTTGTTTCTAGCTTCATCTTCCGATTCAAAATCGTCTGTATAAAACGGTGGATTGGATACAATAACATCGTACTGCTCTTCATCTTCAGCCATTTCTTCAGCAAATTCATCGAAAGAAGCATTATAACAAAATAGTCTATCTCCCCAATCAGATTGCTCAAAGTTTTCTACTGTTTGTTCATAGGCATCCTCATCAATCTCAACAGCATCAATGGTCATGGCATCACTACGTTGTGCTAACATTAATGCAATCACTCCGGTACCAGACCCTATGTCTAGCATCGTATCTGGATATTCTCCTAATGCACACCAAGCTCCTAATAAAACTCCATCAGTTCCAATTTTCATTGCTGTTTTATCCTGATGCACCGCAAACTCTTTGAATTGAAATGGCTTCATTTATAAAATCTTATCTAAAAACTTTTCAGCATTAAAAAACAAGTACAATACAATGATTAAAAGAAGCACCAAAAACAATCCTCTTTTCGGATTGGTTCGCTTTCTATTTCCAAATCTTCTTTCGAACTTCATTTCTATATTATTTTACGCTTCGAAGATAGATATTCTATTCTGAACAGAATTAAAAAAGTAAGGTTTTCGTTATTCATACGCCTAAACCATCAAACAACATTTATGAATAGATTTCTTCTTTTAGCTTTACTTATCAATTTCTCTTTATCTGCCCAAACCACTACTAATAAAGCCGAAAAACCTTTTTTAGTTTTTCAATTGTTTACCTCTCAAGGATGTAGTAGCTGTCCTCCTGCAGATGCTTTACTAGAGAAAGTTAAAAAAGAAAATCTTAATAAAAACGTGGTTGTTTTATCGTATCATGTAGACTACTGGAATTACATTGGTTGGAATGATCCCTTTAGTTCTAGAGCATTTACCAAAGTGCAATATGCCTATGGGAAGAAGTTTAAAAGAAACCGTGTGTATACACCTCAATTGGTTGTAAATGGAAGAGATCATTTTGTAGGATCTAATCAAACAAGAGTTAAAAAAATATTAAACAAATATGCTTCTAGTATTTCTGAAAACACCATTACCCTAGATCAAATTAAGAAACAAAATAACTTCCTCTCAGCAGCTTATTCAATCAATGGTACTCTTGACGACAAAAATATTGTGATCGCTCTCGTGCTAGAACGTAAATCTACCTTTGTTAAAAAAGGAGAGAATAGAAACAAAGAAATTACCAATAGTAATATTGTTTTAAACCAACTAGCACTACCACTTTCTTCTTCTAAGGGAAAGATTAAGATTGAAATTCCTGAAAGTTATACGGATGAAAGTAATTTAAGACTGATTGCTTTTATACAGAAAAATAATCTAGAAATTACGGGTACCACACAGCACCAGCTCTAATTAGTATGGTATTAGATTCTATTAAATAGAGGGTTTAGTAGCACGGAGCATTTCACGTTTCCCTGGAGGACCAGGCAATCTTTCTACTGAAAAACCAACTGCTTGCATAGCTCTTCGCACGCTACCTTTAGCAGCATAGGTTACTAAAATTCCATTAGGAAGTAATGCGTCATACATTTTTTTGAAGATTTCTTCTGTCCAAAGCTCTGGTTGCACTCTTGCTCCGAAAGCATCGAAATAGACTAAATCAAAAGTATCTTTATCTTCAATATCTTTAAAAAACTGTTCTCTTTTAGTTAAGTTAAAGTCTGCAGTAATCTGGTGTTTCTCCTCCCATGATACAGCATGTATCTTATCAAAGATATTTTGTTGATTTTCTGCTTTTAATTCTGCTACATAGTTCAATTTATCAACTTCTTCTTCGGCAACAGGGTAGGCTTCAATACCTACATAATCAATCTTTTTTTGAGTCTCTAAAAAAGTAATAAAACAATTCAACCCAGTTCCAAAACCAATTTCTAAAATTGCTACCTCATCTTTCTCTACTATTTCTAATCCGCTTTTTATAAACACATGATATGCTTCTTGAATAGCGCCATGTTTAGAATGGTATTGTTCATTCCAATCTGGTAAATGAATGGTAGTTGAACCATCAGATGTTATAATAATTTCTCTTTTCAAATTATTTAATTAATAATTTTTCGATTCTAGGTATGGGTCCTTTACATTTTACTTGGTGGCATGCCAGACAAGATGCTACAGCATTATTAAACTGTTCTTTTCTCTCTTCCTTAGATACTTCAAAAAGAGCTCTATGCTCTCGTTCAAAATATTTTGCAAAGGCAAGAAAATTCTCATCAAAATCTGTACTATCTGTAAGTTTTGCAGTGTGTATTTTAATATACTCTTTATTAAAATCACCAATCTCTTCTCCTTCAATAATTTTTGTTCGAACTTCTTTGTTCTTAGCAAGCATATTTCTCATTAGCTCCGCCATTTCAGATGTTTTGTACATCTGAAAATTAGACGGAACTTCTTTTACTATCTTTATTCTTTGAGTTTCTTTTTTCGTTTGACAGCTTACTATCAATCCTAAAAAAAGAGCAATCAAAATCTTACTCTTCATCTGCTTTTGCCTCTAACAATACTCCATCTGCTAAGAAAGAATACGTTACTTTAGGTTCAACTATTTTAGCTATTTCTTCTTCTGATTTCCCAGCATCTTTAGCATAGTGTTGTAATTCTTCTACAGATACTTCGCTCTTAAACGCTTTTCCATTTAAAATCACTTTGCTTTCAGCAGAATTAAAAGGCATAAAAAATGCATAATCTTTAAACTTCACAAATGATGTTTTTTCATTATCTAAAGGTACCTTAATCCAACATCCTTTTTTCTGACAAACTTCTGCAATATTACTAGCAAATTTTACATTTAAAGTATCTCCAACATTCATGCTTTCAAACTTCTTTGCCATCTCATCTTTAGTGATAGCATTATCAGCTGAAATTTCCTTTCCAAAAGAAACATATGCTTCTGTTTTTACTTCTTCCTTCTTTTCTTTCTCTTCATTCTTTTCAACTTTGCATGCTGTAAGTAAAAACATTAAAGACAGACTATAAAACAGTATTTTTTTCATTATCAATAATTTAGTTAAATCAATACAACAAAGATAGCTAATATTAAAATAGCTTTCACTAATAAACCGCTAATTATCAATGTACTTTTTGTACCTTCGTAGCGCTTCTTAAATGCAATTTTTATGAACATTAACACACAACTAATAGAACAATCTAAAATCGACACTGTTGATTTTAATAATTTAAACTTCGGAAGAGTTTTTACAGACCATATGTTGGTTTGTGACTTTAAAGATGGAGTCTGGCAAACACCAACGATATCGCCATATGCTCCTATAAGTTTTGAACCTTCTGCAAGAGTATTTCATTACGGTCAGGCTGTATTCGAAGGAATGAAAGCTTTTAAAGATGATAATGATGATGTTTTCTTATTTAGACCAGACGAAAACTTTGAAAGATTAAATAAATCTGCAGAACGTTTAGCGATGCCTCCTGTTCCAGAAAATGTATTCATGGAAGGGTTAAAACAGTTATTGAAAATAGATAATGATTGGATTAAAAAAGGCCTCGGAAACTCTTTATACTTAAGACCATTTATTATTGCTACTGAAGGTGCTATTGCAGCATCACCAGCTGAAGAGTATAAATTTATCGTTATCTGTTCTCCTGCACAGTCATATTATGCTGGAGATGTAAGAGTGATTATTTCAGAAAAATATAGTAGAGCTGCCGATGGTGGTGTTGGTTATGCAAAAGCTGCAGGAAATTATGCTGCTCAATTTTACCCAACAAGCTTGGCTCATAAAGAAGGGTACCAACAAATTATATGGACAGATGCTAATACACACGAGTACTTAGAAGAGGCTGGTACTATGAACATCTTTTTTAGAGTAGGTGATAAATTAATTACTGCTCCTAATAATGATCGTATTTTAGATGGTATTACCAGAAAATCTATTATTCAAATCGCTAAAGACAACAATATTGATGTTGAAGTAAGACGTGTTTCTGTTAGCGAAATCAAAGAAGCTGCAAAAGCTGGAGAATTAAAAGAGATTTTTGGTTCTGGTACGGCTGCTGTTATCAATCCTATTAAAGGTTTTAAGCATAATGATTTCAAATTTGAATTACCTGTTTTAGAAAATTCTTATGCTTCAAGTTTTAAAGAAAAACTGTTAAATATTCAGTACAATAAAAGCGAAGATAATTACGGGTGGCGTGTGAAAATTTAGTTTTTTTGTTAAAAAACACTATATTAGTAGTAAGAAAAACTCTTTTTCATAACAAATAGGGGTAAAATATGAAAAACCTAATTCCGGCATTATTAGCAACCATCTTAAGTTTTGGAGCTACCACTTTTGCATTGAATACGTTAAATACTGATGCATTAACAAAAAGTAGTTCAAACACTAAAGTTGCTAAAGAAAAAACTGCCAAAAGCGACAAAAAGAAAACGACCAAAACAAGTAGTAAAAAAACAACTTCTAAATCTACAAACGAAGCTGACAACATTCAAAAAAGTTTTGATAGTTGGAATGCTTATACCAAAGAAAATGTAGATTTAATGTCAACCTTCAACGCTTTAGATGAAAAGGGAGATGACATTAAAAAAAGTATCTTTTTAACCTTGTTAAGAACAGGAGCTTATATTCCTGTAAAAACAACAAAGAACGATAAAGACTATTACCAATTAACGGCTTTAAACTCAGATGCTGATGCAAAAATCAAAAAATCTATTAAGAGTAAAGCTTCTATTGCGCATAGTTATTTTAAGATGGAAGGAAAGAAACTTCCTGCCTATGACTTTGTAGATTTAAAAGGAAAATTTCACAACAAAGCAGATACCAAAGGTAAAATACTCGTTCTAAAATGTTGGTTTATTACTTGTAAAGTTTGCGTTGAGGAGTTTCCGGAATTAAACGCTTTAGTAGATAAATATAAAGATGAAAACATAGATTTTGTAAGTTTAGCTTTTGATGAGAAAGAAAAACTTGTAGAGTTTTTAAAGACGAAACCATTTAAGTTTTCTACCATTCCACTACAAAAGGATTATATGTCTAAAAAATTAAAAGTGAAGCAATATCCTTCACATTTAATTGTGGATGCCGATGGCAAGATTTTAAAAATGGTGAACAATGTAAAAACACTAACTTCAGAACTAGAAAAAATCTTAGAAAAATAAAAAAAGTCAGCTTTATGCTGACTTTTTTTATTTTTCTAAAATCTCTTGAATATTTGGCTTAAAGTAATTAGGCCCTTTTAAGACTTTTCCATCTTCCCTATAAATAGGTTTTCCGTCTTCACCTAACTTACTCATATTACTTCGTTGTATCTCATTAAAAACTTCTTCTATCTTATGTTGCATACCATGCTCTATAATAGTTCCACATAAGATATATAACATATCTCCTAGTGCATCTGCTACTTCCACCAAATCGTTATTCTGAGCAGCTTCTAAATACTCTTCATTTTCTTCTTTCATTAAATTAAATCGAAGCATGTTTCTATCTTCTCCAATGTTAGCCGTTGGCTCATTCTTAATTCCTAATCCGAATGCCGAGTGAAACTCGTGTACTGCGCTTATTTTGTTTTTCATTCTTTTACCTATCTATATAATTCCTAATTCTGTTTGTACTTTTTTAAAATCAAATGAGTTCCAATCTTCAATATGACTTTTAATTCCTTCTTCCTTAAAATCAGCCAAGTTTTTATTTCTAATTCCTAAGAAATGTAAATCTAAGTTTTTAGCTGTTCGTAAATCCCAAATTCCATCTCCTACCGAAATAATACTTTCAAAATCCTCTACATTAAAGTAATTTTTTGCTTTATTAATTGCAGCTGTCACAATTTCCTCTCTCGTATAAAAACTACTTGCTGTTTCTACTACATCAGGTATAAAATTTATTTGGGCTTGTTGTAATTTTATGAGTGCTGGCTCTAACAATGAGCCTGTAGCAAAACAAATAGCATAATTGGTTTCTTTCATAAAAAAGTCTATGATATTCCCTGCTCCTGAAATTTCTTCCGTTTCTGATAACTTAAGTAAATGAGCCGTCATTTTCTCTTCAAACGGAGGCATTAATGAGAAGTCAAATTCTTTATTAAAATTACGCTCGTAATTTTTCTTTAGAATATAACTATCTGTCATGTTTTTATAAGATTTCCAATCTTTATTAATCTCGGTAATCCCTGAACTAATCATTGCTTCTACAAACGCTGTTTGATGCTGATTCTCACTTTTAGTTAGTGTATCGTCTATATCAAAAACGATTAAATTTTTCTTTTCCATAAATTATGTTGCCATTTTTAACATCCAAGAAGGAACTAGTTTTAATACCCAAGCTATCAATCGCCATCTTTTTGATATATAAGCCACTCTCCTTCTCTTCTTTATTGCCGTATAAATTTGTTTTGTTGCTTTCTCTAAAGGAACCATCCAAAAAATACCATCACCTAATGCCATTGCCGTATCTACAAACCCAGGTCGAATGTCTGTTATAAATACTTTTTTAGATTTGATAGATTTAGTTTTGATATATAAACTTTCTAAATACGCTTTTTGATAAGCTTTTGATGCAAAATATGATGGTGCAGCTCTATTTCCTCTTAAGGAAGCAATAGAAGAGATTCCTACTAGATGACCAAACTCTTGTTCTCTAAATAAGTTATAGGCCAAATCATATAGCTTCGTTACCCCCACTACATTCGTTTGAATGGTTTCGTTTTCTATTTCCCATTCTAATTTGGAGTTTACAGACCCTACTCCTGAAGATTGAATAATAAGATCAACACTACCAAACTCTTCCACTATTTCATGAAACACCTTCTCTAACTCCTCTACTTGTTGAATATCATTTTGCTTTACCAATATTTGCTCTGGGTAAGCATCCTTCAGTGCTTCTAGTTTTTCTAATCTACGACCAGTTATAGCAACTTGATAGTTGTCTTTTATCAATAACTCAGTCAAGGCTTTTCCTATCCCAGAAGTTGCTCCAAAAACAATAGCTTTCTTCATTCGTATAAAATTAAGTATGGTTTATATTATTCTGAAAACAAGTTCAGAATAGGCTACAATTTACAAATAGTATTTCTACAATTATCTCATAGATTCTATGTAATTTTGCTTAAAAATATAAAATATTATGTTTACACTTATTGCTGCTAAAATGTTTACTACTGGTCGAATTATATTTGCTAGTATTTTTGTAGTTGCTTTTATTGCTCTAATGCTTTTTAGCTATAGAAAAGATGCAAATAACAACAAAAAGCATTATCAAAACGGAGCCTTATACGTAGCTATTGGAATTATTACCGTTATTGGTTTATTATTTCTTTCTAAATTTTTAATCAAAGGTTAGTTCATAGGTAATACCTCATCTAACTTATCATGATCTAAAACAGTATATCCTTCTTCATCAAAACTAAAAGAACGGATGTATTTTACTCCTGATTTAAGGTCAGCAAAATCATACGAAGTAATTTGATATACTTTTTGTCCAAATGACTCTTCATGATATTGAATAAGCACATACAGCTGTGCTTCTAAATTCTCTATTTCTTTATCTGAATATTTAAACAAAGGGCTTTTCTCATCTATTTCGTGTACAATGGTCCAAACTGTTGGTAAGTACATTATTCTATCGCGTTCAAGTTTTAATCGATAGAATTCTCTTTGATACTCTCCTTCTTTATTTTTTTCATTTACTGAAAGTGTTACTGTTATCTCTGGCTCGATCATAACCGTTTTTCTACTATTCATTAAACGAAACATGATTGCTCTATGTTCTTTAAAATCTCTTAAAATTACTGTTTCACTAAAATGAATGGCTGCTTTTGCCTTTGAAAACCTTCCGTACAACAGCCCTGTTATAAATGAAAAGCTCAATAGACCTATCATAGCTTCAAAAGCTGCAATCATATTTGCAGTTATTCCTTGCGGTGCAATTCCCCCATACCCTACAGTTGTTAAAGTTTGTGCACTAAAAAAGAATCCGTTTAAAAAGTCATCTAAAAAATTACCTTTCGATGGTGTTATTTCTTCAATACCGATTGCCATGTATACAAAACCAAAAACAATATTCAACAAGGTATAACCTAGCAGCACAAATAAAAAAAACTGCCACCAAGTAAGCTCTATAAAAAACGTATATAAATCGTCTATATTAAACTTCTTGTTTAAGTGAATTACATTAGAACTTCCGTCTTTATTTACAATTCCTTGGATATTTTTCTTTGAATTATACCCTAATCCAGGGTCTTTAATCTTCTTTGCCATACTACTTACTTTCTGATTTTAAAAATACAAAAAACCGACACTTTGTAAGCATCGGTTTTTAAATTCAATTATAGCTCCCTTTTAAACGATTCTTAATTAAAATCAGAATAACGTTTATAGGTATGCTTAGTTCTTTGTTGGTAAGAAGCTATAGTTCTTAGCATAAAACTTCATTTGTTCTTCAAAAGTTTTAGGCTGTGCTATTTTAATATCTGTAATCTTTCCTTCTGCGTCCATTACAGGCTCTAAAACTGGATTTACAAATCCACTATAAGGAGCTGATGTAAATTGCTTATTACGATCTAATACTTCTTTATGAATTGCTTGATCTACTTTTACACCATACCCTTCTACTAAAGCCTTCGCAGCTTCAAAATCTCCTTCAGACTTAATTCTTTGTGCTTCTTTTAATAAGCTTCCGAAGATATCACGTAACTTCATATAATCGTTTACTACAAAAAATGTTTTACCATCTTTTACTACTTTTTCAATTACGTTGTCTTCCTTTCCTTGCTCAAAAGCCCAAGCTGATACCCATTGACGGTTTACCATGTGATCTTCTTCAATATCATCACCTAAATTGATACGAATTAACTGCGTCATTAATCCATTTCTAATATATCCGTCATAAGCAGCCTTTCCTACTTTTTGCCAATCATCTACCAATCCTAACTCTTGCAATTTTGGATCCATTAAATAATACAACCCAACTAAATCTGCTCTACCTTCTTCCATCGTAGAAGCATAGTTCTTTAAGGTTTCTTTTGGCTGTCCAATTCCGTCATTAATTTTTCCAGAAGCATGACCAATTACCTCGTGTAATGCCGTGTGTAATTTATCTGCTAACTTTCCGTATTTAATCTCTAAATCAATTTCTTCTTGATCGTGAGCAAATTCTTTTAAACGTCCAGTTCCTCCAGCATTGTTATAAGAACCAATAATGTTTCCTAATGATACCGACTTAGATCCATGCTCTTGACGAATCCAGTTATTGTTTGGTAAGTTTACTCCAATTGGTGTACTAGGTGATGCATCTCCTGCTTCTCCTGCAACGTTTACCGTTTTGTAAGAAACTCCTACAACATTTTGTTTTTTATGTGCTGGAGATAAAGGTGAGTTATCTTCAAACCATTGTGCATTGTCTGACAATACCTTCATCTTTTTAGACATGTCAAAATCTTTAATTTCAACAATTGTCTCGTAAGAACCTCTATATCCTTTTGGATCATTATATACTTCAATAAACCCGTTAATCCAATCAATATTTCCTTCGGTAGATTCAACCCAAGCAATTGCATATTGATCCCAAGTATCTAAGCTTCCAATTTTATAATACTCAATTAATAATCCTAAAGCTTTTGCTTGCTTTTCATTTTCTGCAACTCCTTGTGCTTTTTCTAACCAATAAATAATTTTATCGATTGCAGCTCCATACATTCCACCAGACTTCCATACTTTTTCAACAAGCTTTCCATCTTCTTTAACTAATTTAGAGTTTAATCCTGCCTCTACTGGCTTTCCTTCTGGACCTTTGTATGCAGTTTCATAAAATGTTTCTACATCTTCACTAGTAATATCTGGTCCGTAAAAGTTAACTGCAGATGCCAATACATTATCAACTCCTGCCTTTTTGTTTACTTTTTTATTGTCTTCATCATTAAAGATAACCGCTAAAGCTTCTGCTGATAATTCAGTGTTTGTTTCTTTTAATAATCCTTCTAAATATTCTTTAGAGAACTCAGCTTTGATCTTATCATTTGAATAATGGTGGTGAATTCCGTTTGAAAACCAAACACGCTTTAAATAAGTCGTGAACTTTTTAAATTCTTCTGAATTTCTATCTCCTTTAAATTCGTCGTTTACTTTTTCTAAAGCTCTTCTTATTTCTAAGTTATGACGGTAGTTTTGATCCCACATAATATCACGCCCAGCTAAACCTGCTTGCGTTAAATAATACACTAACTTTTTTTCTTTAAGTGTCAATTGATCAAAACCTGGAATTTGATATCGTAGTACTTTGATATCAGCAAATTGCTCTACTTCGTATTCGAAAGCTTTTTCTTTTTTTGTTGCTACCTGTGGTTCTTTTTTATTTTCTATGACACAGGAAACCAATAAGCTTGCTGCTACTGCAGTGCAAAGCATATATCTTAATTTCATTGTATAAATATTTAAATTGATTTGTTGGAGGCTAAAGGTACAAATTATACTTCGTTATAGCGGAAACAATCCGTTGTGTGATCATTTACCATGCCTGTAGCTTGCATGAATGCATAGATAACTGTTGAGCCTACAAATTTAAATCCTCTCTTTTTTAAATCTTTTGAAATCTTATCAGATAATTCGGTTGTTGCTGGTACATCTTCTCTTTTTTCAAAGGCATTTTTAATTGGCTTCCCATCTACAAACCCCCAAATATATTTTGAAAAAGAACCGTATTCCTCTTGTACTTTCATAAAAGCCTCTGCATTACTAATAGTCGCCTTTATTTTTAATTTATTTCTAATAATTCCTGCATTTTGCAGCAACTCATTAAACTTATCTTCTTCGTACTTGGCTATCTTTTTATAATCAAAACTATCAAAGGCTTCTCTAAAGTTTTCTCGTTTTTTTAATACGGTAATCCAACTTAATCCAGCTTGAAAGGTTTCTAGTATTAAAAACTCAAATAAACTATCATCATCATATACCGGTACTCCCCACTCTTTATCATGGTATTCAATATATAAAGGATCTTCGCTTACCCAAAAACATCTTTGCTTCATTTTTATTTGTTTTTTGTTGAAAATTACTGTTAAACAAGTTAAAAATCAATGAAAAACGGAATAATTTTTGCAACTTTATCTTTAAAGTTTTAGCGATTATGAAAAAATTACCACACATATTATCATTAGTTATTATTGGGTGTATTTTATTTGCCTGTGCCTCAAACCCAAGTAAAGTTTCTTCTAACCAAAAAGAAGAACCCGTTGTAATAAAAAACGATAGCTTAGAATATGAGATTATTATTATTGATCCTGGGTTTACTAATTTTTTAAATACTGCCGCTAGACCCGTTGGTTTTTACTCTCAAACTTATTTAGAAAATAGAAATCGTTTGTTAGTTCCTGTTTGGAATTACCGTGTACAAACACCAAGTCAATTTAATCCGAATATTTATGAGAATATCATCAACTATCAACCTACCATTAATTATGGTTATGATGTAAATTATAAGCTCTATAATTATTTTGTATTTGCCCAGCGAAAATACAATATGAATTTAGGGGTATTTGGAAGCACTTTACCGCGTTAATGCTATCTAATTGATAAGCATTAAATAACGTATATTTGCCCCAAAAAATAAACCATATGAATTTTTTAAGAAATTTATTAGCCTCTATTTTGGGCTTCTTTATTGCCTTATTTTTAATCTTTGTATTCTTCTTTATTATAGCTGCTATTGCAGGAAGTGGTGATGAAGTTGTTGTAGATAGTAATTCTGTGCTAGAAATCGATTTGTCTACAGCTCTTAAAGATTATGCTCCTAAAGAGGATAACCCTATTGCTGAAGCCTTAGAATTAACTGATGAGAAACTATCGTTAAATAAAGTTTTAAATGCTATTGAAAATGCAAAAAGTGATTCTAAGATAAAAGGAATTAGTATTCAATCTACTTTAGTTTCAGCTGGTATTGCTCAAACCCAAGCGATTAGAAAAAAGTTAGAAGAATTTAAAGAGAGTGGAAAATTTGTATATGCATATAATGATTTTTATACTCAAAAGAATTATTACTTAAGTTCTGTTGCAGACAGTGTTTTCTTAAACCCTGCAGGTACTATTGACTTTAAAGGTTTAGCTACTGAGATTTTATACTATAAAGATTTTGAAGATAAATACGGTATCAAGATGGAAGTAATTCGTCATGGTAAATATAAGAGTGCTGTAGAACCTTTTTTATCTAATGAAATGAGTGAAGCTAACAGAGAGCAAACCACTTCATTTTTAAAATCTATCTGGTCTCAAATTACCAAAGACATTAGCAATACTAGAAATATTTCTGTAGAAGATTTAAATACGATTGCTGATAATTTAAACGGAAGAACTCCTACCCTAGCTCAAGAAAACAAACTTATAGATGGTATTATTTATAATGATGAATATCTTGATAAGTTAGATACGGCTATTGGTACTGAAGCAAGTACTATTTCTTTAGAAGAATACATTCAGGCTGGAAAAGGATATATTTCTTCAACAGCTAAAAACAAGATTGCTGTTATTTATGCTCAAGGAGAGATTATTTATGGTGAGGGTGACGAAGATCGTATTGGTCAGGGACTAATTAATAAAGCTATTCGTAAAGCTCGAGAAGATGATAAAGTTAAAGCCATTGTTTTACGTGTAAATTCTCCTGGAGGTAGCGCCTTAACTTCTGAATTAATTTGGCGTGAATTAGAATTGACTAAAAAAGAAAAACCAATTGTAGTTTCTATGGGTAATGTTGCCGCTTCTGGTGGATATTATATTGCTTGCAATGCAAATAAAATTATTGCAGAACCAACTACGATTACAGGTTCTATTGGCGTATTTGGAGCAATACCAAATGTACATGAACTTGCCAATGATATAGGAATCAATGCAGAACAAGTTTCAACTAACAACAGCCCAAGTTATAGCGTTTTTGAACCTATGAGTAAAAGGTTTTACGACGTAACAAAAGAAGGTGTTGAAGATATTTACAAAACGTTCGTAAACAGGGTTTCTGAAGGTAGAAACATGACCTTTGAACAGGTTAACGAAATTGCTCAAGGTAGAGTTTGGTCTGGAACGGAAGCAATTGCTAATGGATTGGTAGATGAATTGGGTGGTTTAGAAACGGCAATTATGGCTGCTGCGGATTTAGCAGAAATTGAAGACTATAAGATTAGAAACTATCCGAATTATCATACAGATATAAAAGACGCTTTTAAGTTATCTCCTTTTGGTAAAGTTTCTAAAGAAGATATTATTAAAGAGGCTCTTGGAGAGGAAAACTTTAGACTATATAATAATATCAATCAACTACGAAATCTAAAAGGTATTCAAGCGAGGCTTCCTTTTATAATCGATATTAAATAAACTAAAAAAACCTCGAGAAAATTCTCGAGGTTTTTTATTTATAGATAGTTTACTTGTCTTCTAGATAGTTCTTGATCTGCTTTTTTACGACTTCTTTCACTACTACATCTTCTTCTAAAAAAAGCTCCAATAGTACCGACTTCACCTTATCTTTAAATTCGATTTTAGTATACTCTAGCGGAGTGTCGTTAAGAATGGCTGTTTTATCATTTTCTAAAAACATACTTCCTTTACCGGTTAACAACCATGTTGGGTCTATTTCGGGAAATGTTTGTAGAATTTTGTTTAACACATTACTTTTAAATGCAGATTTTCTTCTTATAGCAGAACCTATAGAGTTGTTAGAAACATTGATCAACTCTTCGAAAGACCTAATATTTAACCTTTTATGAATAATTATTTCTTCAACTCTTTTATATGTTTCATCGATAAACTCACTCATCAAAACAATAACTTTTTTCTAATTTATTTGAATTTTGTTTTCTTTTCAGAATTTTGTTCGTATCTTTGTTTTATCACAAGTACAAGACACGTACAAATATAATTTAATTGTGACGTGTTTTATAAAAAATTAGCTAGAGTTTTTATGATTACAAACACACAACGAAATGAATTAGAAAAAATTAAACCTCCCAAATACAGGGAGAAGGTACAGGAATACTTAACGCAACAAGGCCATCATTTTTCTTTAGAAACGATACAAAAGGTATATTCTGGCAAAAGAAGCAACTTGATTGTAGCAAAAGGTATTATTATTGTTTTTAACGAATACTTTAAGGAAAAACAGTCTGTACATTTAAAGCTCAACAATTTAATTAACCAAATTAACAAAGATGATAAGCCTATGAAGAAATAAAAACAAACAAAACGCTAAACCTACTTACACAAAGCACACTTTATAGTTTTTACTCCTTAAACCTATATTTCTCTCCACTTTTAAGGATTAACTAATGTAAACCCTCCTCACTAAAATTTTAACAAACACATAATTCTCTGTAGTACAGATACTACGGACAGGGATTATACACACCAAAATTATACGAAAACAACACTTTTTTCTAGAAGCATGGTACAAACCGTGTTTTCTAGACAGGTGTTATACACGCTAACAAAATTCTAATCAGAAGAGAAAATAGAAAACTGTCATTAAAATTGGGGTACTTCTGCTTAGCTATTCTTTTGTTATAGCCAGAGAGACTTTAATTTTATTTATGAAAGGGAAGAATCAAAATACTCAAAAAGACATTATAGTAAACATCTTAGTAAATGCTAATACCTTTGTTACTAAATGTAACAACTTTCTTAACAACATGCTAGATTATAGCATTGAAAGCCTACAAATTGTAGAGGAGGAGATTTTAGAAAAAGTATCTAAAAATCTACAAAACTATGATGAAATTATGCAATCCTTCATCATCAATCAAACCGGAAGTTACATTTTTGAGGTAGCAAGAAGGAATTTTGGAGGAAAATACTATTGGTATGATCCTTTAAATCAACCAATGTTAATTACGGGTCAGCCCATTTTTGAGGTTTCAATGGTAGCTTTTGAAAAAGTAAAACAACGAATAGAAAACGGTAGCAAACACAATATACCCTTCTTTTTTAAAGGGTACACTCACAGCGTAAGAACAGCTAAACAAGGTGATCAAATAATGATATATTAATATCGTATTCCTACAAAAACGTAACTAATGCTTCATAAAAACCTTTAGGATTTTCTGCATGAAGCCAGTGCCCTGCATTGGCCACTGTTTTAATGATTGCTTTTGGAAAATGTGCTTTTATCAAAGGTTCTTCATCGGTAGAAATATACCCTGAGTTTGCTCCTCTTAAAAACAAGGTTTCTCCTTCGTACATTGTAAAAGAAGGCAAAGCTTCTCCTACTTCGCTATTGTTTTCTGTGAGCGATTTTAAATTAAAACGAAAAGCCAATTCCGTTTTATCCTTTCTGTACACGCTTTTTAATAAAAATTGACGTACTCCCGGCTCAGGTATTAATTCAGCAAGTTTTTCATCTACCAACTTTCTTGAGTTTTGTACAGCAAAATCAACAGAGTTTAATGCTGCTAAAATATCATGATGATGTGGCGGATACATTCTTGGAGAAATATCAGCCACAATTAACTTCGTTACAAGTTCTGGGTATTCGGTAGCAAAAAGCATGGCCGTTTTCCCTCCCATAGAATGACCTAGTATATAAACATTCTCTAACTCATGATGGGCAATGTAATTATATAAATCTTCTACCAACAACTCGTAATCAAAGGCATCTGCATGGAAACTTCTTCCATGATTTCGTTGATCTATCAAATGTACTTCATATCCATCTTCAGCTAAAGCATTCGCATGAGTTTTCCAATTGTCACCCATTCCAAAGTACCCATGAAGAATCAACAAAGGTTGTCCGTTTCCTACAATACGTGAATGAAGAATTTCCATAAATTATTTTAATCTGTGTAAATACATATTTACCACATTCTGAATTCCTAAATAGATACTTTCAGAAATTAAAGCATGCCCAATAGACACCTCTGCTAAATGAGGAATATTTTGTTTGAAAAACGCAATATTCTCAAGGTTTAAATCATGCCCTGCATTGATTCCTAAGCCTAAATCATGTGCTAATATAGCAGCCTCTGTATATGGCCTTACAGCATCTTTATTTCCTTTTTCAAACTCAGAAGCAAAATGCTCTGTGTACAACTCAATTCTATCAGTTCCTGTCTTTGCAGCTGCCTCAATAAGCTTTAGATCGGTATCTATAAAAATAGAAGTTCTAATTCCTGCATTTTTAAATTCACTAATAACCTCTTGTAAGTATGATTGGTGTGTTACCGTATCCCAACCTGCATTTGATGTTAATACATCTTCTCCATCTGGTACTAGGGTTACCTGTGTAGGATTCACCGCTAAAACCAAATCCATAAATTGTTGAATTGGATTTCCTTCAATATTATACTCTGTAGTAACAATTGGTTTTAAATCATAAGCATCTTGATAACGAATATGACGTTCATCTGGTCTTGGATGTATTGTAATCCCCTCAGCCCCGAACTCCTGAACATCTGTTGCTACTTGTAATAAGTTAGGTACATTACCTCCTCTCGAATTACGCAAGGTGGCTATTTTATTAATATTTACGCTTAACTTTGTCATCTCATAAATTTAAGATGCAAAGGTAACGCATTCCAAGATTTTAAACTATATTCGTAGTAATGAATATTAATGATTTCATATTAAAAGAAATTAAAGCACTTAAACTAAGTAATACCGTAAAAAGTGCTCAACAAATGTGTAAGGATTTACCTATTACACACATACCTATTGTTGAAAATGGAAAACTCATAGGTTGTTTACCTGAGAGTGATATTCAAACAATTGAAGATAATAACCAAACACTACAAGAATATTCTTATTTACTAGATCATTTCCATACACACGAAAAAGCTACATTACTAGATTTAGTTGTTTTGTTTGCCGATAATGATTGTAACCTAATTCCTGTATTAAACAAGAACATGAATTATATTGGTTACTATGAACTAGGTGATATTCTGGATGCTTTTGCTGATAGCCCATTTTTGCACAATGAGAGTGAAACACTGATTATTGAGAAAAACAGAACTGATTACTCAATGAGTCAAATAGCTCAAATTGTTGAAGCAAATAATGCGCAGCTATTAGGACTTTATATATCCTCTCAAAATCAAGATAACGTGCAGGTTACCTTAAAAGTCACTTCTGAAGAAGTAAACGAAATCATTCAAACTTTTCGTAGATACAATTATAATGTTGTTACGCAACATGAAGATGATACCTATTTGGAAGAGCTTAAAGACAGAGCTGAATATTTGAGACGATACTTAGACATGTAAAATTGTCTTTAAACTAATCAATTTTTATTACGTGAAAAAAGTAGCCATTTACGGACAATCCTATACGATTACAGCCGAGAAAGAAATACAAATATTATTAACTTCTTTAGAAAAATATAATACCGAAGTATTTTTTGAAAAAAGTTTTTACAACCTATTAACAGAGAATAATTCTTTACACAAGACCTACCCTGTTTTTTCTCATTTTAACGACCTTACCAATGATTTTGAATGTATGTTCACTATTGGAGGTGATGGTACTATTTTAAGAGCAGTAACTTATATTAGAGATTTAAACATTCCTGTAATGGGTATCAATACCGGAAGATTAGGGTTTTTAGCCACTGTACAAAAGAATCAGATTAAAGAAGCAATTGAACAGCTTGTTAATAAGGAATATCAAATTCAAGAAAGAACTGTATTAGAAATAGAAACCAGTCCGAAAACTAATGAGTATTCAGAATTAAACTTTGCTCTTAATGAAGTAACCATTGCAAGAAGAAACACTACCTCTATGATTGGTGTTAGAACCTATCTTAACAATGAATACTTAACCAATTACTGGGCAGATGGTTTAATTATAGCAACTCCAACAGGGTCTACAGGCTATTCGTTAAGCTGTGATGGACCAGTGATATTACCAAATGCTAAAAATTTTGTTATAACTCCTATTGCTCCGCACAATTTGAATGCGAGACCTATGGTAATACCAGATAATACTACCATTGAATTAGAGGTTAGTGCTAGAGAAAAGGATTTTTTAATTTCTTTAGATTCAAGAATTACCACCGTACCTCAAGAAACAAAAGTTAAAATAAAGAAGGCCAATTTTACTATAAAAAGCATACAGCTTAACAAGCAATCTTATTTAAAAACTCTTAGAAGTAAACTCTTGTGGGGCGAAGACACCAGAAATGAATCTATTTAATCAAAATCCCCTTACAATAAAACGCAGAAAAAAAAGTTAATCAAAAAAGACATATCATTAACTTTTTAAAGCAAATTCAATTATCTATATTTGCACGCTATTATTATAATGGGAAAACGTATTTTATTTATATTATTGTTAAGTTCAGTAAGCTTTTTACAAGCTCAAAGTCATGAAATTGGGGTTTTTCTTGGAGGCTCTAATTACGTCGGTGACATTGGAAGAACAAACTATTTATACCCTAACGAATTTGCTGGGGGTATTGTGTATAAATACAATCTAAACCCAAGAATAGCCCTAAGAGGAAACTACAATCTAATTCCAATTTCTGGAAATGATCAAGATTCAGAAAATCTATACAGACAACAATTCGGAAGAAGTTTTACCAATACGGTTCACGAATTTGCTGCTGGTGTAGAATTTAACTTTTATGAATATAATATTGCAGACTACAGAACTTCATTTACCCCTTATATATTAGCACAGTTTGCAGCTATTAATTACAAAAGTCCTGGACGTTTAATTAACGCAAATACTATTGAGTTAAAAAACACTTTTTCTTATGCTCTCCCTGTAGGAATAGGTATTAAAGGAAGGTTAAGTGATGATTTAGCCTTTGCTTTAGAAACTGGTGCCAGGTACACATTTACAGATAAACTAGATTATAGTACAAGCGAAATTCCATCATTAGATTTCGAAGGAAATGGAAATGACTGGTATTTTTTCACAGGTATTTCAATTGTTTATACCTTTGGAAGGCCAGCTTGTTATAGCGGATTAACAGAATAAACATATGTCAGAACTACTACAAAGCATTAATTTACAAAACACGCCAAATCATATTGCCATTATTATGGATGGTAATGGTCGATGGGCAAAAGGTAAAGGGATGCAACGTGTATTTGGACACAAAAATGCTTTAACAGCAGTTCGCGAGGCCGTTGCAGGAGCCTCAGATGTTGGAGCTAAATTTATTACACTATATGCTTTTTCAACTGAAAATTGGAATCGTCCAAAATTAGAAGTTGATGCCTTAATGAGTCTTTTAGTTAATTCTCTAAAAAAAGAACTCCCTAATTTTCAAAAAAACGGAATAAGAGTAAATAGCATAGGTAATATCGAACAATTACCCTCAAAAGCAAGAAAAGTTTTATCTGAAGTTATTAAAGCTACCGAAAACAATTCAACAATCACCCTAACTTTTGCATTAAGCTACGGAGCGAGAGAAGAAATTGTTAATGCTATCAAAAACATATCTAAAAAAGTTGTTAATAACGAATTAGATATTGAAAAAATAGACGATAAAATTATAAATAATCATTTATATACGTTTAATTTGCCCGACGTTGATTTGATGATCCGCACAAGTGGAGAACAAAGAATAAGTAATTTCTTATTATGGCAAATGGCATACGCAGAACTTTATTTTACGGAGGTTTTGTGGCCGGATTTTAGAAAAGAACATCTTTTTAACGCAATATTAGATTACCAAAACAGAGAAAGAAGATTTGGAAAAACCAGTGAACAGATTGAAAGTAATGAATAGATATTCGTTTTTTATTGCATTTTTATTAACCGTTTTTACGGTAAGTACGCAACAAGCACAAGATATAACTCCTAAGGACAGTACGCAGACCAATGTTATATCATACGAAAAGGGTAAAGAATATATTTTAGGGGGAATAGCCGTTACTGGATTACAAAAATTTAGTGAACAAACTGTTAGAGTATATACCGGTTTAATTATCGGTCAACCTGTTAAATTACCAGGAGATAAACTTACCAGTGCCATTAAGAAATTATATGAGAGTAAACAGTTTAGTGAGGTAGATGTTTACCTTTCTAAAAGAGATGGTAATACCGTGTACTTACAATTCAATGTTATTGAATTACCACAACTTACCAATGTTACTATTACTGGTGTGAGTAAATCAAAAGCTAGAGAGTTACAAAAAGAAACCGACCTGAAAAAAGGAACAATGGTTACCGATAACCTTATTGTTACTACCAGAAATTTCATTAAGAAAAAGTACACAGACAAAGGTTTCTTAAAAACCAAAGTAACTTTAGATACTAAAAAAGATACTACCGATATCAATACAGTAAGTATGAAAATATTTATTGATAAAGGAAACCGTATCAAAATTAAAAACATTACGTTTAAAGGTAATGAAGCTTTTTCTGATGGAAACTTAAGAGGTGCCATGAAAAACACTAAACGTAAAATGATTGGTCGTTTCTGGAAAGCTTCTAAGTATATCTTAGATGATTATAAAGAAGATTTAGAAAAAATATTAGAGAAGTATAGCGAAAAAGGATATCGTGATGCTCGAATCATTTCTGATAATCTTACTTGGAATGATGACAATACAATTAACTTAGAAATTGCAGTAGAAGAAGGTAGACAATATAGATTTGGAGAAATTAAATTCATCGGAAATCAAAAATATACTGATGAATTCCTTCATCAATTCTTACGTATTGACAAAGGAGATCTTTATAACGGAAAAGTATTAAAAGAAAGAATTTCTGGTGATGGAACTCCAGATTCTCAAGATATTCAAACATTATATCACAACACTGGTTATTTATTCTCTCAAGTAAACGCAGTTGAAACACAGGTAAAAAACGACTCTATTACTGTAGAGATTCGTATTCGTGAAGATGAGCCTGCAACTATTAAAAAAGTAACTGTTGTTGGTAACGAAAAAACCAATGACCATGTTATTTTTAGAGAATTAAGAGTAAAGCCAGGTGATTTATTCAGTCGTCAAAACATTATTAGATCTATTCGTGAAATTGGACAGTTAGGTTTCTTCGACACGAATGTTACTCCAGATGTAAAACCTAATTATCAAGATAAAACTGCTGATATTGAGTTTAGCGTAACTGAAAAAGGAGGAAGTCAAATAGAACTTCAAGGAGGATACGGTGCTGGATCATTTATCGGTACATTAGGTTTATCTTTCAACAATTTCTCTATTAAAAACCTTTTCAATAAAGAAGCTTATAGACCATTACCTATGGGAGATGGACAAAGCTTATCTTTAAGATTACAAGCAGCAAGAACATACGAAACATATAGTTTATCTTTTAGTGAACCATGGTTAGGAGGAAAAAGACCACAATCTTTATCTTTCTCTCTATATTATTCAAATCAGTTTAGATTTGATTTCCGTACCAATCAAGTTTTAAAGGACCAAAATTTAAGTATTATTGGAGCCTCGATTGGATTAGGAAAGAGGTTACAGTGGCCAGATGATTACTTTACACTTTCACAAAGTATCAGCTACCAGAGAATTGCCTTAAACAACTATCAATATAGAGTAGGTTCTTCTAATGATATTTTAAATCAAGGAAACTTAAACAATTTAGCATATAATATTGCTTTAAGCCGTAATTCTGCAGGACCAAGTTTAATCTTCCCTACATATGGTTCTGAGTTTACTGTTAGAGCTAAAGCAACTTTCCCTTATTCACTTGTAAACGGAAAAGACTTTACAGCTCCAGACAACCCAACAGATCAACAGAGAAACGATTATTTAGCTGATAAATACCAATGGTTAGAATACTATAAATTATCTGCAAAAGGTAAGTGGTATACCGCACTGGCAAATAAATTAGTTTTAATGTCTAATTTTGAAGTAGGATATTTAGGTTCTTACAATAGCAAGTTAGGATTAACTCCAGTAGAAAGATTCTTTGTTGGAGGTGATGGTATTGCACAAGGACAGTTAGATGGACGTGAAATTGTAGGATTAAGAGGATACGAAAACAATAGTTTATCTGATTTAGACGGAGGAGCTATTTATAATAAATTCCAGTTAGAATTACGTTATTCTATTACAGATAAACCTTCTGCATCTATTTATACATTAGGATTTTTAGAAGCAGGTAATTCTTATAGCAATTTTAGTGAATTTAATCCGTTTAAACTTAAACGTTCTGCTGGACTAGGTATTCGTATATTTATGCCTGCCTTCGGATTATTAGGAATTGACTTTGCTCATGGTTTCGATCCATTACCATTAGTAGACCAATCTCTAAACCCAACAAAGTCTGGCTGGCAAACACATTTTATTATTGGAAGACAGTTCTAAAAAACCTTACATTTGTAATGTGTCTGGTTTTTGGCACGGTTTTTTCTAAACACATTATACAAGATGAAAAAAAACATTTTATTAATCGTTCTTTTATTTACTAGCATTTTTAGCTTTGCTCAAAAAAATCAGCGTATTGCGTATATAGACATGGAGTATATTCTTCAGAATATCCCAGAATATATTACCGCTCAAAATACACTTAATGATAAGGTTGAAAAATGGAGAAAAAGGTTAGATGACGAAGCACGAAAGATAGAAGTTTTAAAAACCGATTTAACCAATGAAAAAGCAATTCTAACGAAAGATTTGATTGATGAACGTGAAGAAGACATTACTATTAAACAAGAATCTTTACGCAGATTAGAATCTTTATATTTTGGTCCAAATGGTGACATGTACAATCTTAGAAAGCAATTAATAAAGCCTGTACAAGATCAAGTATACAATGCGGTTCAAAATATAGCATCAAGAAAAAAGTATGATTTTGTTTTTGACAAGTCAAGCGAGTTGGTGATGCTTTATTCAAATAAAAAACACGATATTAGCGACCTTGTTGTAAAATTGATAAACATTGATCAAAGAAAACAAGAAAAGAAAGATAAAATTGCTGCTAAGAAAGAATTATTAAAAAACAATAATGTATCTGAAGAACAAGCAGCAAAACTTGCTAAGAAAGAAGAATTAAAGAAGAAGAGAGAAGAAGCAAGATTAGCTAGAATTAAACAAATAGAAGAAACCAGAAAAGCTCGTTTAAAAGAAAGAGCCGATAAAAGAAAGTTACTTTTAGAGAAAAAAGCAGCGCTTAGAAAAGCTCAGGAAGAAGCTAAAAAGAAAGCTGAAGAAGAGGCAAAAAAGCGTAAAGAAGAAAAGGATAATAAAGACAATTAATCAAGAATAAAAACAATTATTTAATTAAAACAACAAAGAATGAAACATTTAAAAACGTTATTATTAGTTGCAATTTTTACAGTTGGTTTGGGTGGTGTTGCGAATGCACAAAAAATAGCACATATTAACACTGATAAATTATTAGCTGAAATGCCTTCAACAAAAGCAATGAAAGCTGATTTAGAAAAATTAAACAAGACTTACCAAGACGAGATTGAAGGAATGTTTAAAAAATATCAGGCTAAAGTAAATAAATACGAAGCAGAAGGAAAGAATCAAACAAAAGAGGTTAACATTAAAAGAGCACAAGAAGTTCAAGAAGATGCTAGAAAGATAGAACAAGCTAGACAAGCTGCTGCTCAAGAAATGCAAAAGAAGTACCAAGAAAAAACGTTACCTATTTTAAAGAAAGCAGAAGAAGCTATTAAAGCAGTTGCTGCTGAAAAAGGAATCATCTACGTATTAGATGCTGCTCCAGGTAAAGGATTAATCGTTTACGACAAAGGAGAAGATATCTACGGTGCTGTAAAAGCGAAATTAGGATTCTAATTTTAATAAAAAATATATATAAAAGATCCTGCTATTTTAGCAGGATTTTTATTTTTGTTAAAAATGAGCAAAATTATCAATTCACCCATAGGAATATTTGATTCTGGCATTGGCGGAACATCCATCTGGAAAGAAATCCACAGCTTACTACCAAATGATGATACTATTTATTTAGCAGATAGTATCAATGCTCCCTATGGACAAAAATCAAAAGAAGAGATAATTTATCTTTCAAAAAAAAACACAGAGTTTCTACTTAACAAAAATGCTAAAATAATTGTCGTAGCATGTAATACTGCTACTACTAATGCAATTAAATATTTAAGAGAAACTTATAAAGTTCCTTTTATTGGTATTGAACCAGCTATAAAACCTGCTTCATTACAAACACAATCGAAAATAATTGGAATTTTAGCTACGAAGGGAACTTTGAACAGTGAGTTATTTGAAAAAACTTCTTCACTTTTGGACAACAATATTAAAATTATTGAACAAGTTGGTGAAGGTTTAGTTGACCTTATTGAAAATGGGCAAATAAACACTCCTGAAATGACTATTCTCTTAAAAAAGTACCTTACCCCTATGTTAGATGCAAAAGCTGATTGTATCGTACTAGGATGTACCCATTATCCTTATCTTATAGAAGCTATTAACAAGATTACGAATCATACAGTAAATCTCATTGATTCAGGCGAGGCTGTTGCCAGACAAACTAAAAAAGTACTTGAGTTAAATAGTTTAATGCATACTCAAACAAAAAAAACAGCTTCACATTTATTTTATATCAATAAATCCAAAACTGTTTTAGAAAATATTTTAAAAGATACTAAGGCCAATATAAAGGTCGAAGAACTTTCTTTTTAGAATAAACTTCCGTTGATATTAGGACAAGCTGAGGCTCTTCTCTTTCTACATAAAATGTTCATACCTAAAGAAATCTGGTGAAATCCTCCATTAGAAAAAACAATGTCTCCAGTTTGCTGTGTATAGGTATAAGAAACCATAAACTTTTTAAAGTTAACTCCTACAATAGGAGTAAAATATTGAGCTTCTCCAAAAACGCTTCCGTCAAAACTAGTTCTATATGATAATGCCGCCCAGAATTGGGTATTTCTAATCATCTTATAAACCTTAAAGTTAATATCGGCTACCTTTTCACCTGTTTGTTCTTTATATTGAAACATTACAGATGGCTCATATTGTAATACATCTTTTTCCCCAAAAAAGTAACTTCCTCCTAAAATATAGTTTCTAAGATTTAACGATTCAAAATTATCGTTTAATCCATCTTTAGCAGCTAAAAACAAATTCTTTATCGTAAAATACGATGCAAACCCTTTATAGTGGTAAGCCATTCCAAAATCTGCATTGTAATAAAAATTACTTTCAATAACCTGTGCTACCTCTCTATCAAATCTAAAAGTTCTTTGATCTACTTGATTTTGTACAAACGACATCGATAGTCCGAAAGACAACTGATTAAACAAGCTCTCACTCCCCATATTTAAGTGGTAAGCGTAGGTACCTTGCAGTCCTATTTGAGAATGATATCCATTACTATCATTAAATAGAATAAAACCATAAGCTGAATTGGAATCATTTCCTGTTTTTGCATGATAACTCAACGTTTGTAAACTTGGGGCATCATCTACACCAAACCATTGCTGACGTGCGGTAAATCGAATCTTACCACACTCCCCTACTCCTGCTGCTGCTGGATGTAATAAATATACATTGTCTGATAAGTAATCAGCATAAATAGGCAACGTTTCCTGAGCAGAAACTCTTAACGATAAACCTAAAATCAATAAAACTACTATTTTCTTCATAGACCTAACTAGATAAAAAGCCTTCAAAGATAACCAAGCTAAATAATATATACTGTTAAAATCAAAAAAACTACGTTTAAAATATTTCATTCAAAAAACCAATTAATGCATAATTCTATAGGAAGAAGGCGTTAATCCCTTCAATTCCTTAAATTTTCTATTAAAATTTGAAATGTTTTTAAATCCAGATTTATCAGATATCTCAGTAATTAAATAGTCTTTGTCTTGCAACAACTTACACGCTTTTTCTATTCTTAATTCATTTAAAAAGCTAAAATAAGTTTTATTTGTTCTTTGTTTAAAGTACCTACAAAAAGCATTAGAAGTCATATTTGCTATCTCCGCTATTTCCTCTAAATCTATCTTTCTATTAAAATTAGTCAGCGTATAATCCATGATATCACGCATTCTTTTTCCTTCATTATCTGTATAATTCTTATTATATATAAATGAAGAAAGTGACTTGGTTTCTGAACTTAAAATAACATCTATAACCTTAATAAAAACAATAAACCGCTCTAAATCCCTACTTTTTGGTAATTTTAAAAATAGTTTTTCTAATTTCTCCTTACTAGAAATGACTCTAAAACTCGTTTTAGACTTACTAAAAAAAGTTCCCATTTCTTTAAAATCATCCAATTTAAAAAAGCTCTCTCCAAAAGAGTTTTCAGTAAAAAACAACGAGATCATAAAGGAGTTCTTTACTACCGAAGTATCACTTTTAAAAACATGTGGTTGGTTACTACCAATTACAAGAATATCACCTTTTTTATATTCTTCAATAGAATCTCCAACAACTAAGGTTCCCTCTCCTTTTACAATAAAACATAATTGAATTTCTTCATGCTGATGAAACTTATCATAAAAGTATGCTCCTTTATCTTCTTGATAGATTAATCCTATGTTTTTTGCTTTCGGTATTTTAAACGGTAATACTTTCATTTTATGATGATTTACCTCAAACTTATAAAATATACACCAAAAATAACACTAAATAAATCATAAAGGGTAATATTGTATCATTACCAGTTAAAAACTAACAAAAAACAAGCCTAGTTAAAACATAACTTTGCCCCCAAAACAAGTATTATGATAAAATGGGAAGGCGTAATGCCAGCTGTAACAACTAAGTTTACATCAGATGATACATTAGACTTAGCTATGTTTGAAGTAAACATTAAAGCACAACTAGATGCCGGGGTACATGGAATAATTTTAGGAGGAACTCTTGGTGAAGCTTCAACATTGTCAGATAATGAAAAAAGAACCCTAGTAAGAGAAGCTGTTCGTATTGTAGAGGGTAAAGTTCCTGTGATTATCAATATTGCAGAACAAACTACTAAAGGAGCTATTGAAGCTGCTCAAAAAGCAAAAGAAGATGGTGCTGCTGGACTAATGATGTTGCCTCCAATGCGCTATAAAGCAGACGCAAGAGAAACCGTAGAATTCTTTAAGCAAACAGCAAACTCTACAGACTTACCAATTATGGTATATAACAATCCTGTAGATTACGGAATTGAAGTAACACTTGACATGTTCGAAGACTTATTAAATTCTTGTCCAAATATCCAAGCAGTAAAAGAATCTACTAGAGATTTATCAAACGTAACTCGAATTAAAAATCGTTTCGGAGATAGATTAGCAATTTTAAGCGGTGTAGACACACTAGCTTTAGAAAGTCTTTTTATGGGCGCTAACGGATGGGTAGCTGGATTGGTTTGTGCATTTCCAAGAGAAACTGTTGCCATTTATGAATTGCAAAAAGCGGGTAAAGCTAAGGAAGCATTAGAAATTTACCGTTGGTTTTTACCATTGCTAGAATTAGATATTAATGCTAAATTAGTACAAAACATTAAACTAGCAGAAGTAGCAACAGGTATAGGTACAGAAAATGTAAGAGCACCGCGTCTACCGCTCATAGGAGAAGAACGAAAAAAAGTTTTACAAATTATTGAAGAAGGAGTTAAAAACCGTCCTAAGTTACCAGATTATAAAAATCTAACATTGGTGGTATAAATTAAAGTAGAGATCTTATTCTCTACTTTTAGTGTTTTTAAATAAAGCTTCATTAAAACAAATTAACATGACAACAACGACCTCAACAATCACAGGTAAAAATTATATAGGAAATAAACTTTCATCAAACGGAACCAAAACGCATAAGACTTTTAATCCTCAATTGAATCAAGAAAATGAAGCTGTGTTTTTTGAAGCAACTCAAGAAGAGGTTAACGAAGCTGTAAACTTAGCTCAAAATGCTTTTTTAGAGTATAGAGATTACTCTGGAACTCAAAAAGCAGCATTTTTAAACGCCATTGCAGATGGAATTTTAGACTTAGGTGATGAATTAATTCAGACGTACATGTCTGAATCAGGGTTACCAGAAGGAAGAGCTATTGGAGAGCGAGGTAGAACTGTTTTTCAATTACGCATGTTTGCTGAATTAGTAGCAGCAGGATCATGGTCTAACGCAACAATTGATACTGAGGTTGCAGATAGACAACCTTTACCAAAGCCTGATTTAAGAAAAATAAATATTCCTTTAGGGCCTGTAGTTGTTTTTGGAGCTAGTAATTTTCCATTAGCATATTCAACAGCAGGTGGAGATACTGCAAGTGCACTTGCCGCTGGATGCCCTGTCATTGTAAAATCACACCCTATGCATTTAGGAACTGGAGAGCTAATTGCTTCTGCAATTATTAAGGCAGCACAAGATACAGGAATGCCAAACGGTGTGTTTTCAAATGTAAACTCAACCGGAATTGAAGTGGGACAACAGTTGGTTACACATCCAAACGTAAAAGCTGTTGGTTTTACCGGAAGTATCAATGGAGGAAGAGCTCTATTCAATTTAGCTGCAAATCGTGAGGAGCCGATCCCAGTATTTGCAGAAATGGGAAGTATTAATCCTGTAATTATAACCCCTACTTCTATTTTAAATAGATCTGAGGCTATTGCTTCTACTTATGCAGGTTCAATTACCTTAGGAACTGGACAGTTCTGTACAAACCCAGGGTTATTGTTGACTATTGAAAATGAACAACTAGATACTTTTATTAAGGACTTAGGTGAAAAAACTACAGCAATTGCACCGCAATGCATGTTGCATCCAAATATTAAAAAAGGATATTTAAATAATAAAGCATCAGTTACCGCTCAAGAAGGAGTTAGTGTTGTTTCTGAGATAACAAATGACAATACCAATGCTAATTATGCTCCTACTCAAATAGCTACTATTTCTGGAGCTGATTTTATAAACAATCCTAAGACACATTTAGAAGTATTTGGTCCTTTTTCACTTATAGTAAGATGTAAAAACGAACAAGAACTTATACAGATAATCAACAAGTTAGAAGGTCAATTAACAGGAACCATTATAGCGGAAGAATCTGATTATAAAAACTTATCTGGAATTGTTTCAGCGCTTCAAAACAGAGTTGGAAGAATTATCTTTAACGGAGTTCCTACTGGTGTAGAAGTTACTTCTGCAATGACACATGGAGGACCGTATCCTGCTTCTTCAGACAGTCGATTTTCTGCTGTTGGAATTAGTTCGATAGACCGTTGGGTAAGACCATTTAGTTATCAGGATTTCCCTAATGAATTATTACCTAAAGAACTAAAAAACAGCAATCCACTAAAAATTTTACGTTCAGTTAACGGTAATTTTACAAAAGAGGCAATAAAATAATAAAAATTAAGAATTTCTTTAGACGTCCCTTCGGGTAAAACCATTACCTTTGCCGTCGTTAAAGAAATTGATAACTAAGCCGGCTTAGCCTATCTAGAACAGTTAAATATGAAGGGATTTAACTCGGACAGAAGGCTACAGTTGGCAGTTCAATTTTAACATGAAAAAAACTTTTTTTTGCGTTGACGCGCATACCTGTGGAAATCCCGTTAGAGTGGTTGCAGGAGGAGGTCCTAACTTAGTAGGAAATAATATGAGCGAAAAGCGTCAACATTTCTTAAAAGAATATGATTGGATTCGTAAAGGGTTAATGTTTGAACCTCGTGGTCATGATATGATGAGTGGTTCCATTTTATATCCACCTAGCGACCCAAATAATGATTTTGGAATTTTATTTATTGAAACTTCAGGTTGCCTTCCTATGTGTGGACATGGTACTATTGGTACGATTACTATTGCCATTGAAGAAGGATTAATCACTCCTAAAATTCCGGGAAAAATTAAAATGGAAGCTCCTGCTGGGCTAGTTGAAATCGAATATCTACAAACAGATAAAAAAGTTAACTGGGTTCGCTTAACTAATGTAAAAAGCTACTTGGCAGCAGAAAACTTAACTATTGAATGTCCTGAACTTGGAGTAATAACTTTTGATGTAGCCTATGGCGGAAATTATTATGCTATTGTAGATCCTCAGAAGAACTTTTCAGGAATCCAAGGTTTTACAGCTTCAAAAATTATTCAATATTCACAGGAAGTTCGAAAAAGAATTAATGAGAAATATCCAGACATGTTTGTGCATCCTGAAAACGATACGATTAGAGATGTTTCACATATGCTATGGACAGGTGATCCGTTAGACCCAACATCTTCAGGAAGAAATGCTGTTTTTTATGGAGACAAAGCCATTGATAGAAGTCCATGTGGAACAGGAACTTCTGCTCGAATAGCACAATTACATGCCAAAGGAAAATTAAAAAAAGGAGAAGAGTTTATTCATGAAAGTTTTATTGGCAGTAAGTTTATTGGCCGTATTGAAGAAGAAACTACTTTAGATGGTAAAACAGCCATTGTTCCAAGTATTCAAGGATGGGCAAAAGTATACGGATACAATAATATTATTATTGATGATGAAGATGACCCGTATGCTTACGGCTTTCAAGTTATTTAATTATGAGTAAAAATGTAATCATTGTAGGAGGTGGAATTATCGGAATGTGTTCTGCTTATTATTTGCAAAAAGAAGGACATCAAGTTACCCTCCTAGATCAATCAAATTTTAGCAAAGGAGCCTCCTATGTTAATGCTGGGATTATTACTCCTAGTCATATTATTTCTTTAGCTGCTCCTGGAATGATTAACAAAGGAATTAAATGGATGTTTAGTTCTACTAGTCCGTTTTCAATTAAACCACGTGTTGATCTTGATTTTATAAAATGGTCTTGGCTTTTTAAAAAGGCTTCGACACAACAAAAAGTAGAAACATCAATTCCTATTATAAAAGACATTAATCTTTTCAGTAAAGAATTGTACGAAGAAATGCAAAATAGTAACGAATTTGACTTTTTTTACAAAGACAAAGGCTTGCTAATGCACTATCAAACAGACAAAGCTGGAGAAGAAGAATGGAAAGTTGGACAACGTGCCATAAAAGAAGGACTAAAGGTTGAAAATTTAACCAAAGAAGAAGTTCAAAAGTTAGAACCGGAGGTAGATTTAAATATAAAAGGTGCGGTATATTATCATTCAGATGCGCATATGAGTCCGAATGAATTTATGCAACAACTTAAATTATATTTAGAAAACAAGGGTGTTCAATTTATAGCCAATGAAGAAGTTATCGATTTTACCACTTCTAATAATACTATTAGCTCTATAATTACCAAAAACCAACAAATTTCTGCTGATGAGTTTGTTATTGCTACAGGATCATGGACGCAAAAGCTATCCAAAAAACTAGGTGCAAAAATACCTTTACAAGCTGGAAAAGGTTATAGAATTAATGTCACAAAAGAAACAGGAATAAAAATACCTGCCATTTTAATGGAAGCTAAAGTTGCAGTAACTCCAATGGATGGGTATACTCGTTTTGCGGGAACTATGGAAATTGCAGGCATCAATGAAGATATTAACCTAAAACGAGTTCAAACGATCGCAAATGCTTCTAAAAACTACTACAACGGTTTAACTATAGATAAAGAAGCCATTGAAAATACACAGTCAGGATTGCGTCCTTGTTCTCCAGATGGATTACCTTATATCGGAAAGTTATCGAACCTTAAAAATGTTACTGTAGCAACCGGTCATGCTATGATGGGATGGAGTTTAGGACCTGCAACTGGTAAACTTGTTTCCGAAATAATTTCCAACAAAAAAACAAGTTTGAACATACATCCTTTTAGCGTTGAAAGATATCACTAAAAAAGCATAAACTTTATTATAGCTCATTTAAAACTAAAACATAAAAACTCGAAGCAAAAGCTTCGAGTTTTTTAGTACTATAGTACTGGGGATTTAGGAAAGGGGGAGTTATTTTAGGCTTTCTATTGCGTTTTTTACATGCTCGAAATATTCCATTTTATAATTAGCCAAATGAGACTGAAGCTTATAACATCTATTATCTTTTTTATAATAGAAGTAATAATATTTATATGTCTTCCCTTTTTCATTAGGCTTTGTTGTATATGAAACACCAAAAGCTCCATTTTTTAAAGTATACTTTACAATATCATCATGTTCTTCCAGGGCTTTTGCCAAAAAATCTACATCGTTCGGAAAATACGTTTCTTCTATTTCTCTACAAATCACTGCTCTCTTCTTTTTCCCAAAAAATATGGAGGCATTATCTTCTACAACTTTATTATAAGTATCATATAGCTTTGCTTCAGACTCATAAAGAGATATTTCTAAATTAGTCCTCGGAATTTTTCGAATCACTAATTTCTCTTCTTTACAAGAAACGGTAACAATGGATAATAAAATAATTACTATTAAAAATTTAGTTTTCATAATTATATGTATCTATTTATAGACTTGTTTCAAATTGTTATTTTACTTTTTTACAACTCAGTGGTGCAGTGGCTCCAACGGTATGTTGTCTAAGGGAAGAAGCATAACGTCCTCCACCTTGATATTTTCTTATAAAACCAAAATTTCTATAACCACATCCTTCATCACTCTTATACAAAAGGTCTCCCTCAATATATTTCCCTTCTATATTCCCATATCTATCTTTTAGAATAGTCCAATCTAAAGTGATTATAGCACGTCTAAAATCTACATCAGACCAATTATTTTTGGAAGCCCATAACCTAACTTGCATTAACATCTCTCTTTCAATACTGGTATCCTTACGTACTGCAGTAGGCACTTTCTTACTTTCTAAAGCTTTACTAGCTATAGTTTTAGACATAGCTAACAAAGATTCTGTACCCGAAGTTGCATCATAGTTAAAATATCCTGAAATAATTTCTTCTTTCTGTTCCATTTCTCCATCAGTTAATGAAACTCTTATTCGATGTTTTTTACTTTGTAAACGATTCCCCATACGCTTTAGTAAAAACACACTACCTTTTTTATCCATAACTGAAGATTCTACGGAAGCAGGAATAAATTGAAATATAACATAGTTTTTATCCAAATCGTCTTTATATAAAGACTTTACAGTACATTGATTTACTATTTCATTTTCTTTAGGCAATCTATCTTTGTCATTTTTATCAACACCAACGGTAATCCAATAATGTGTTTTTCCATAAGCATCATAAAAAGAATTTGTTAGTCTTTTAAAGTATCTGTTAGCATTAAAAGCACTTGGTAAATAAGCTACTGCCCAAACTTCTTCTCCTACTTTAAATGAATCTTTAATTAGCGTTTTATCTTCTTTACCCACTTCAGGCTTTTTAGAAAAGAACACTATCTTCCCTACATTTTCTTTATGAAAATCAGAAGTAGGATTTTTCAAAAAATATTTAGTGGCTTTTTTCTTTTTCTTGGTAAAGACATTACTTTTTATTCCTAACTTATTTTTAGCTTCACGCAAAGCTTTCTTCGAGGTAGCTAGCGCAATAGTAGCATTAATCTGGTCATTTTTGTTAAGCTCTAGAAGCATCAAAGCTCCTTTTTCACTGGTTAAAACAAAATTACCTTTTGTCGATTCATAGCTTCCTTTATTTCTTAACAACGGATTAAAAATATAGTTGTAATTCCCTCTATGCGTTTGAAAGGTAGCTTTAATTGTATTATCATCTCTTAGAACAAGATCAATAGCACTAATAGCTTGGTTCGAGGTGTAATATTTCCCTGTTTGATAGTTTTGAGCAATTATTTGTTGTGTAAATACAAATAATAGTATGTAAATAGTATTTTTCATTTTATATTTTCAATTAGACTAATCTTATTTCTTTTTTGTCAGATGGATCTAAAGCGGCACTTTTAACATCTACTTCCGCCTTAATGAAGTAAGCTGATTTTTCATTATTAGCAAACTTGGCTAGACTTCCTATTTTCCCTAAGGTTCCACCCTGTTCTTTTAAGTTATCGGCGTTTGATTTTAAGAGTTCAAATGGCAGCTGAAAATCAAAAGATTTGTTTTCTCCTGTTTTTATAAAAAAACTAGTATTCATTGTAGTTTCTCCCAACTCAAAATCTCTTACCGTTTGATTGTCTCCTCTTCCTCTGGTAAATTCTTCTATAAAAACGAAACGTATATTTATAATCTCTTGATCACTTTTAGTGGTTAAAAGAACACTTCCTTCAACAAGTCCAGAGTTTCGATCTACTTGACCTGGCACAGATAATTTTACCTTAACTCCACCTATTCCTAGTTTGTTTTTAATAATTTGTAATAACTTCATATAATTTTATTTTGACACATATTTTTGCAGGGTAAAAGTATTTTAAGTGAGGCTATTAGCTTTCACCCTTAAAGGGTGATTTTTATAAAAAAAGCCCACTATTTAAAGTGAGCTTTTCTAATTGTAATACTTTACCCTTCAAAAAAGTACTACTAACAATCTTTAATCTTTTAAGTATAAATTTTCTTATTTTTCAATAATGAAATTACAAGATGAATAGTTTTCATCTTTATAAAATTAAGGTTCAAAACTACTTTGAAGAGCACAAACAGACTTCACCCCAAAAGGGTGATTTTTCTATTCTTAAATTATAGATATTTGTAACTCAATCTAGATACGTGTTCAAAGCCATAAAAACATATAGTTATAAAGTAATTATTCTTATATACTTATTGAATATGAGCATCGTTTATGGGCAAAAAACTGTTTATAAACACTACACCACAGAAGATGGATTACCTCATGACATTACCTATCAAATTATTCAAGATTCTGAGGAATATATTTGGTTGGGTACGGATGATGGGTTGGTGAAATTTAATGGAAAAGAATTTATTGTCTTCGGAAGTGAAAAAGGATTAAAATCTAACTATGTAATTGATGTAGAAGAGGACAGCATTAATAACCAAAAAATTATAGGTACTTGGGGTAGAGGATTACATATTTTAAAAAATGACAGTATCTATAAAAATGACCTTCCTTCTAAAGATTACTCGAAAATTCATAAGGTATATAAGCTAAATGATTCTTTGATATACGGTGCTACAGGAACCAGTAAACAACTATTTTATGATTTAAAAAACAATCAGAAAATTGCTCTTTCTATAGAATATAAAGGTGAGTTTTTGCAGCTGGTTGATCAGATTAATATTCAAAAAGTGGTGTTAGACATAAATCAGAATTATATTGAAGATACCTTATATATCTATGACTCTGAATTGAATGTAGCTACAAAAGATGAAGTCAAAGGGATTTATACTTTAGATGGTTTTGATCTTAAGAAAGAAAATTTAAAGGAGATTAATAATACTCCTATACATGCGCTAACAAAGCAACATGATTATCTAGTAGCTGCTTCATTCGACACTGTCTTTTTTTATGATCAAAAAAAGTTTTTAGAAAAACGAAAACTTAATTTACCTTCAGGAAAAATAATTCAAATAAAGCTTTTTAAAAAGAGCCTATACTTTGTTTTTATTAATAAAAATGATGGGTTAAGAGAGTTTTACAAGTATGATATTGAGAATGATTTCCTAACCAACATCTCAAAAAAAATCACCATTAAAAGTTCTGTTTCAGATTTTATGTTTGATAACAAATCAAATTTGTGGATTACTACTTATGGCGATGGAGTATACCAACTACCCAACACAAGGAATGCTTTTTTTGATAAAGGATACTTTTCAAAATCAGACTTGAGAGATGTGGCTTCTTGTGAATTAGGAGTTTTTGCCATTGCTCCAAATGTTATCTATTCTATAGATAGTTTCGACACGGTATATTTAAATAAAATACCCTTCCATACAGAGGTTTTTCAAATCAGAAACAACACACAGCTTCAGTTAATTATACCAAACTTAGAGAAATCAGCATTCAACCTCTTTTTTAAAGGCATTAAAGTAAATAACAGAAGCAGCAAGGAATATGATTTTATAGAGAAGAATAAAAAATATAAGCTGATTTATAATCGGGTTGAAATAGAAAATAAACAAGGAGAGCTTACGAAAAAACTTGTGCATTTCGATGTAGGGACTTTTATTCAAAGTGCTGCAAAATACAAAGAACAAATTTTTGGAATCTATGGTAGATTGGGTATTTACAGTATCAATACCAAAGAGAATAAAATTTCACATTGGAATAAAAAAATGGGTATTGAAGCTAATATGTTTACTGATATAGCCATTCAAAACAATGTTATTTGGGTTGGTACAAATTCTGGGGTATACAAAGTTTCTAATGACTCTGTTACCTGTTATACCGTTAATAATGGCTTATCTAGTAACCACATTAATGATTTGTTTGTTGATGAACATGGAGTTTTATGGATAGCGACTCAAAAAGGATTGAACGTTTTTAAAAACGATGTTTTTTATACTATTGATAAAAATTTAGGGCAAAAATCATCTTCTGTAAAGAAAATAACTGAACATAGTAATTATTTATATGTTGCAGGAAACAGAGGGCTTTTTAAATATGATAATTTAAAACCTTTTGCTCCATCATTGCATACCGACTTAAAAGTAAGTCAAACAAATGAAGTATTCAATATTGTTCCTGTAAATTTCACGAATCCAAATACGGTGAAAATTCAGTATACATTAAATGAAAATGATTGGGTAAATGTGTTGAATCAAGAACTTAGTTTTAAAAATATAAGTCAAGGGAATCACAAATTAGTGTTTAGATTTAAAGATGGTTTAAGTAACTGGAACTATACAAAACCACACAAGTTTAGTATCATAAACCCATGGTATGAACAATTATGGTTTTATATTTTGTTAATTTTTAGTGTAGCGGGTTCTATCCTTCTAATTGTTTATAATCAACTTGTAAAAGCAAGGAAGAAAAATGAAATTTTTCAAAAGACCATACATGAAAGAGAAAAGCTACAAGAAGATTTAAGAAATGTACGTCATCAAATTGCACAAGATTTTCACGACGATTTAGGAAATAAATTGGCTAGTATCTCTATGCTGTCTAACTTATCATTAAAAAAGACCTTACAAGAAAGTAACCTCTACCCTAGTCTACTTCAAATTAATAAAGATGCCAATTCTTTATATGCGGGTATGCGAGACTTTGTGTGGTCTTTAGATTATAAAAACAATGAGCTAAGAGAAGTTCAAATCTATTTAAATGATTTTGGCGAAAAGTTGTTTGAATATTCTGATATCAATTTTAAGAGTAGTAACAATGTAGCAAAACTAGATGTTACGCTTCCTCATTATTGGAATAAACAATTAGTACTGGTATTTAAAGAAGCAATGACCAATACCCTAAAACATAGTAAAGCTAGTGAAGTATTATTTTCACTCTATTTACATGATGATATTCTAGAAATAAAACTTGAGGATAATGGAATTGGATTTGACATAAACGCTACTGAAAGAAAAAACGGGCTACGAAACATGAAAGAAAGAGTACTATCGATTAATGGAGAATTAAACCTAGAAACAAGCAATGGTTTTAGGGTTTATTTTAAAGGAAAAATTAATGAGTAAAATGAAAACCAAAGTTGTTGTTATTGAAGACAATCAAAGTCTTTTATTATCGTTTAAAGAAATTATCAATACTTCAGAAGAATTCACTGTAACTGGGGCATTTTCTAATTGTGAAGATGCATTGTTATATTGTAAAAAGAATGACCCAGAGATTATCTTAATAGATATTAAGTTACCGGGAATAAATGGAATAGAAGGTGTAAAAAGATTCCAAGTTCAAAACCCAAATGCTAAAAGCATTGTTATTTCTGTATATGAAGATTCCGATTATATTTTTGACGCTCTATCGGCCGGAGCTATTGGTTATTTAACCAAAAACACCGGCCCTGAAGAGCTCATTAATGCGTTAAAACAAATAAAAAATGGAGGGTCTCCTATGAGTGGTAATATTGCTAGAAAAGTAATTGCTTATTTTCAAATACCTAAACAGGATGAATTAACAACACGAGAGAATGAAGTGGTAAAACTTTTAGCAAAAGGAAAGAGTTATTCCACCATTGCTGAGGAATTGTGTTTGTCTATAAATACCATCAAAACACATACCCGCAATATTTATGAAAAACTACATGTAAGTAAAAAAGAGGAACTAATTGAAAAGTTAAATAATAAATACTAATACCTCTAATTGCTATCTTTTTCTAAGAAAGTTACTATAAAAGGTGTCCTTTACAGTGGATACAAAAACCCAGTTCTTCTTAATCTTATTTTAATCTTCATTCTATACATCTTTTTAAAGATCGAAGTTATTTTATCAAAATATCGCCCTTTTAGGGTGAACTCAAATCATGATAATAAAAATACTTTTGTAGGAAATAACTTACTATAAAATTATAAGAAAGATGATTAACTGTCCTAAATGTCAGGGGAAAATATTAGGCAGAAAAAAAAGAACTTTTTTCGAAAAACTAATGCGGTATAAAAAAAAGTACAAATGTTTTAATTGTAAGAATTACTTTTTCACCTGAGAAAACATCAATTATATTTATTTCAAATAATTGAATATAACAACAAATAAAAAGGCTTCACAGAATTGTGAAGCCTTTTTTAGTAGCGGGAACAGGACTCGAACCTGTGACCTTCGGGTTATGAGCCCGACGAGCTGCCTACTGCTCTATCCCGCGATTTGCGGTTGCAAATATACGATCTTTTCTAGATAAAATCCAAATAAAATCGCATTTATTTAATGATTACTTTTTCCTTTGAAGGATATCTTCTAAATTCCCATGCTAAAAAACTCAATCTATCAATAACTTTAGGCTACAACAAAAAAACAATGAAATCAGAAAAAACAGTTAACATCGTTCATTTTGCCCTTGCATACTTACTTAGCTTTACTTGTTTATACGTATATCTCTATTTCGATTTTGACTATTTTATGATTATCTTTTTACTACTATCATTTCTTAGTTCTCCATCGCTTTTAGGTATTGTTACACTTCGTTATTTCAGCTTTAAAAGAAAATTCTCCGTTCATGAAATGATATACATTTTGTTGTCTATGTTTCTATTCATGTTAACTTTTTTAATTTTTAAGAAATTATCATACGACCCGAGAAATTTATTTCCAGTTTTTGAAGAGCCTTATTATTTGATTTTTCTTTTATGTATTGTAGCTAATTTACTTGCCTTTTTATATTTGAAATTGATTCAAAAAATTAGCATAAAAATGAAAATATAAAAAAAACATTATAATTTAATTAACGAACTAGTATATCTTACATCATATATTAGCGAGTTCATAATAGCTCAACAATTATTTAAGCTTTCAACATAGCATCAAGAATGAATCAAAGCGCGCTAGACATTATAATGATTACAAGCGTAATTATTGGATATTTTTTAAGTATCTCATTGGTCATGAATTCTTTTTATAAAAGTCGTGCGAATAATTATCTTTCGATATCATTATTCCTGCTAGCCACCTTAACTTTATTAGTATGGGGAGATGTTCATATGACTTCCCTTAGTGTTCAAATTTTAGGCAACTTTAGATTAGACCTACTTTTTGCAGCTACTTTGTTTACTTATTTTTTAATTCAAATTGACCATGAGCTTCTTAACGAAAAAAAATACAAGTGGATATACTTTCCTTTTATTGCTTCTATCGTTCTAGAAATCCCCATATATGCGTTCAATCTATATAATTCCATTCTTGAAATTCTAGCTTTTTTAATCAGAGACTTTGTTTCTATTGGATTTAACATACATTTAATTCTTAAGAGTAGAAAACTAATACAAAATTCAACCACTATTTCAGATGATAAAAAACATTGGTTACTAAGATTAAATCTCTTTATTATATGCCTTATTACCATTTGGATTTTAACAAGAGTGGAAGCCTATGTATTCCAATCATTTCATATTATATATATCCAATGGATACTTATGTCTTTATGCTTATGGTGGGTATTATACTACGGAATACTTAGACTACAAGTAATAGAACAAAAAGAAGAAATACATAGTTATTTAGTTTCTAAAAAGACACGTGATCTTCAACCCAAAAAGAAAATAAAAACAGATACTACCTCTAAAATTATAAGTCAGCTTTATAAACTAATGGAAGATGATGAATTGTATAAAAACCCTCTTTTAAGCAGATTAGATTTGGCGACTAAATTAGGTACAAGCGAAGGGTATCTATCTCAAATCATAAATCAAGAAATTAATAAAAGTGTTATTCAATTTGTAAATGAATATAGAATTGAAACCGCAAAAAACTTACTTCACGACCCTGTTTTTAACAAATATTCTGTAGAGGCAATCGGTTTAGAGTCTGGATTCAAATCTAAAAGTGCTTTTTACAATGTTTTTAAAACTAATTTAGGAATGTCTCCAGGAGCTTATAGAAAACTACAAAAAAAGTCCTAATTCGTTAATTCTTATTATTTCAGTACTTCTTATTTTTAAAAATCAACTTTTATCTTCTTTTCAAATATACTTTTGAACCTCTTAATTATAAATTTAAAAAGATGAAAAAAGTATCATGGTTTACGACCCTAATTATAGTTTTAGGGCTTACAAATTTAAATGCACAAGAAACTAAATTTGGTATTAAAGGAGGGTTAAACTTTGCACAAATTACAGGTGCTAATTCACTAAAATCTGACCGAAAAACAGATTTCAACGTAGGTGTTATGGCTGAAATACCTATCTCTGAAAAATTTTCTTTTCAACCTGAATTATTATATTCAAAACAAGGGTCCTCGGTTAACTTAGATTATTTGAATATTCCTTTATTAGGGAAGTATTATTTAACTGAAGGGTTAAGTATCCAAGCAGGACCTCAAATAGGCTTTTTGCTTTCTGCAAATACCAACGGAGTAAATGTAAAACGTTCCTTCAAAACTTTTGATTTTGGAGTGGATGTTGGGTTAGGCTATCAATTTAAAAACGGACTAAGTTTGGGAGCAAGATACAATTATGGCTTATCTAATATAAGTACTGGAGCCGCTAATCAATACGCTAGCACAAAAATTAAAAATGAAGTATTCCAAGTATCTATTGGTTACTTTCTTTTTTAAAATAAAGAAAATTCAAAGTTCAAAAACCAAGCAACTAGACTTGGTTTTTTTATTATAACACAGAGATGCTTTTTAGAAGCACTCATAATTATATAATCTCTTTAACTTGTCTAAGAACTATTTTATAAAAATTACAAATAACTTTTAAAAAGTCCTGATTCGTATAATCCTAACATTTTAGCACTTCTCTAGCTCCAAAACAAGATTCTTTTTTATAAGCCCGCTATACTTTTGCTGTAGAAATTTAAATTATAAAAATGAAAAGAGTATACTTAAAAACTACAAACATCAATTATCATTCTTTAATTGGGAAATTTACTTCAATGCTATTTTTAATACTTATCATAATATCTTGTTCTAAAAAAGATGATGTAGAGGCTTTAAAAATATCACAAGAAATTAAAGAATTAATTTACTTTAAAGGGAATGAAAGTGCCTCTACAGTTTTGATCAACTCTCAAGGTGGCCCCGGCTATCAACTAGATGAAGGCACGGTGAATTTATTCTTCCAAGGCTATAATACTGATGATGTTTTAATGGCCAATGTACATCAAGCTCAAACAAAAAACTTAGATCCTTTCACCAATAATGATTTAACCCTAGAACAAGCTGTTAATTTTAATGCAGAAAGTGTAGAAAATCTGTTTAGAACGATTCAGTTTTTTAAAGACCAAGGTAGAACCGTTTATGTATTGGGTGTCTCTTATGGAGCTTTTTTAACTCAACAGCTCATTGCAAAACATGGAATTAATGTTGCAGACAAGTACATAATTCTTACTGGCAGACTAGATATAAATGATGAAATTTGGCAAGGAGCTGCAGAAGGAAAAGATAGTAAGTTTATAAATGCTGTTACACCTGATATAGCTGCAAACCCAGGTGCAAGCGCAGCTGAAAGAAATACTGCTAGATTGTTTGCAGGTATAGCGAAAAACCGGTACACGCAAAATTTGAGAGCTATTAATGACCTATCTAACCTAATGTATGTTTACGGGAAAAACGACAATGCCGTTGGTCGTCTTACCAGTGAAGAAATTCAGTTTTTACAAACTAGAAATGCATCTATAATTTCTGGAAATGGAAATCATGATGAAACTTATGAGGATCTTATTGTAGATGCAATTAAAGATTTTTTTGGAATTGCCCCAAAGTAGATTTGTCATACTGTTTATGCCCTCCTATTACACATTTTCTAATTGCCTTTGCTAAAGATTAGTTGTTCAAAACATGCAGCTAATCTTTTGCAAAGACAGCAGTTAGTAATAAGTTAAAACCTTAAAGAAAATAACTTGATCTAAAATCGATGAAAAAATTTATTTTATTAATAACAATTGTATTAACTGCAACAAGTGTAAGTGCTCAAAAAATTATTGATTCACTAACGTATGAAAACACACAAGACATAAAGTTCTTTAAAAAAATTAGAAATAGAACTTTAGTTAAAAAATACAGAACAATAAACGATAATGTAGTTAAAGTAGGTGATACCATTATTTTAGGAACTCCAACTTCACAAGAGTTAAGTTCTAGAACTCTTTCTGGACTTTATGGTAAAGAAGTAAAATTCGGGTATTCTAGAACCAGAAGTACTACTAAGAAAACTTATGAATTTATAAAAAAAGGAAGACCTGCAGGATTTGGAAGTATCATGAATGCTTTAGCTGGAGAAGACGAAATTATGGCTAGTAACAACTTAAAAAACACCAAAGCTATGGTTAAAGAAATAAAAGCCTATCACAGAGGGAGTAAAAAGAAACCTTTGTTTTTAGTCATGGTACTAGGAGAAATCAATGGTAGAGCTTTTGGAATAAATAAATACTTAAGTGTTATGGACACTGAATTGGCTATTGAATCTGGTGAGATTTTATTAAAAAACAGAAAAATGACTAGAGAAGAAGCCATTTCAAAATTAAAAGAGGCAAAAACTTTACTAGATATAGAGATAATATCTCTTGAAGAATTTGAAGCTTTAAAAAATAAATTACGTCCAATTATAATGGAGAAAAAGTAATTTTTAGTCAAAAATCGTGTAAGGAAACATCTTTTGGAGTAAAACAAATCCCTTCCTTTAATTAACTCTGATATAAGCTTCCCATTTATTGTTTCTTAACAAAAAACAAACTTAAAATGAAAAAAATAAAATCAATTTTATTACTTCTAATTACTTCATTAGCCTTAATGAGTGTTAGCTGTAAAAATATGAAGTCAAAAGCTAAAAATGTAAATACAGTTAATAATTTACAACAATATGTTGGCGAGTATATGTATGAAGCAACAGGAATTATAATACATATTTACACCAAAGAAAAAGAGAATGGCGCTAAACTATATTTGTTTGTATCGGGAGATACAGAAAGTGAATTGATAAAAACAGGAGAACATAAATTTGCTTTTAAGAATGAAGAAGGGTTTAAATTAGAATTTAACAATTTAGAGAATAATGTTTTTAATGAGTTAATTCTAATACAACCTCAAGGAACGGTCAAAGCAATTCGTAACGGAAAAGTAAAAATAGATGACCTTACTACAATTGATAAAAAACTTATTAAAAGAGGCTTTTCAGGAGTAATTTTAGTTGCTAAAAATGATAGTATAATATTTAATAAAGCTTATGGTAAAAAAAATAGTAAAGCAAATGGATTGAATGATATCAATACCGTTTTTAGTATTTGCTCTATTACCAAACAATTTACTGCCGCTGGAATACTAAAACTATCAATGCAAGATAAACTTTCAGTAAACGATAAACTTTCAAAATACTTTGACGCAGTACCAAAAGACAAAAAGGATATAACCATTCACCAACTCCTAACACATTCCTCTGGCTTAAGAATTGGAATAGGTGGAGATTATGATGCAATTACAGAAAAGAAATTTATAAAAAAAGTATTTCGCAGTAAATTGATTAGTCCAGTAGGTCAAGAATTTCATTATTCTAATGTGGGGTATAGTTTGCTCACTCTTATAATTGAGAAAGTCAGTGGAATGGATTATGAAACTTTCCTGAATGAAAACATTTTTAAGCCTTCAAAAATGTATTATACGGGTTATACGATTCCAAATTGGAAAAATAACCAAGTTGCCAATGGTTTTTTAGATGGAATAGAAGCTAAAAAACCAAATGAAGAAAATTGGAGTAACAATGGTCCTTATCTCAATCTTAAGGGTAATGGAGGTATTTTATCAAACACCAATGACCTCCTACTTTGGAGTAAAGCAATAAGAAATAATATCGTACTTGATAAAGAAACAACCTCAAAATATTTCTATCCTCATTTTGAATATAATGGAGGAAATGAAAATTATGGTTATGGTTGGTTTATTGAAAACCATAATTCAGAAAGCAAGTTAATACATCACTCTGGTGGAGGTGATTTCTTTTCAGGTGACTTCTGGATATACCCTAAAAAAGACATCACCATTATTGTTCTTAGTAATACACCTGAATTATATGTTACTTCAATTGCAAGAAAAATTTCAAACTATGTATTTCAAGAATAAAATCCAGTTTTCAAAATATATTTAAAGGTTAGTTTAACTTTTTTATTGTTATCAAGCATTTGTTATCTCAACATATAACTTTAAAAGATACTACTAAAGGAGTTAATAATGATAAGCTAGCCTATGTAAATATTGGAACCATCTCTAATGAAATTAATGATTTGCAGATTAGGATATATCAAGAAAACCATAGCGAACAAGACCCCTTTCAGTATAGTAGACAATTATTAGGGAAAGTAATTTCTCGTTTATCTAGTCTTAGAGATTGGAATGTTCAAAAAGATGTTACCATAGCTATATACGTAACAATAAAACAATAGAAGTATTGGTTTTTGATTAATTTTTGATTCATGATTACGTTGCTCAATTGAGTAACGTAATCTTTTCTTGAACTATAAACCAACTATTACAATGAATAAATCAGATCAATATTTTATATTAAAAGACAAAAGAAAATTAGGATTTACTCAATATGGTAAATTAAATGGTTTCCCGATTGTTTATTGTCATGGTTCTCAAAGTTCGAGATTAGAAATGCATTACGATCTTTCGTTTACTTTTAAAAACAACTTAAGAGTAATCACTATTGACAGACCTGGCCATGGATTATCAGATTTTAATTCGAACGGAACTATTTTAAGTTTCGCTAGCGACACTAAACAATTACTGGACTATTTGAAGGTTGATAAATTTTCTGCCGCGGGAATGTCCGCAGGCTCTCCTTTTGCCTTAGGCATAGCTTATTTATTTCCTAAAAACGTTTATAAAACTACAATAATCAATGGTTTTGCTCCATATACTAAAGAAAGTAAGCAGCATCTATCAAAAGAAGTCAAATTAATGTTGAGCTTCGCAAAATCATTTCCTTTTTTGTTAAAACACTTACTGAAACTACAAGCAAAACAAGTAGCTAAGAACCCCCAAAAATCACTTCAACATTTTTTAAAAATCATGAGTGAACCCGATCAGAAAATCCTTAAAAACACTGCTGTAATAGAAGTTATTGAAGGCATGTATAAGGAAGCTTTTAGAAATGGAAGCAAAGGTATTGCTTATGAAATAGCAAATATTTTAGTAAAAGACTGGGGGTTTAAACTAAATGAGATTCCAGTTCCTATTGCTTTTTGGTGTGGAATAAAAGATAATAATGTACCCTATGAATGGACTGAATTAATGGCATATAGAACAAACAAGGTTACCTTAAACAAATGCCTTAATGAAGGACATCTATTATTGTTTAATCATGCTGAAGAAATATTCATAGATTTATCAGTATAAAATGAATACATCATAATTATTAAAAAAACATATCTTATTGAATCATGTCAAAATCGTTATCATACTATCTACTCTTACTCGCATTAAAGTTAAAAGGAGTAAAAAAGAATTTCAGTAAGTCTCCAATTGATTATATGAAGATTCGTAAAGAAGATGTACACAAACCAAAAGGCTTTTTTTCCAAAACCTATATATTAAATAAATTTAATATACTTGAAACTCTAGTAACTGAAATAGGCAAAAATGAGCACGCTATCAACTTACTAATTTATATCCCTGGAGGTGCTTTTATTTCGGGTCCTGCTCAACATCATTGGGATTCTGCTCAAAAAATTATTAGCAACAAGAAGTACAAAGTTTGGATGTGTGATTATCCAAAATCACCAGAAAACAAAATATTGAAAATATCAGAGAATATAGATGCTATATATACTAGTGCTTTAGAACAATTTCAAGCAAACAAAATTTCTTTTATTGGAGATTCTGTTGGAGCAACTTTAATAACTAGTTTAATTCAAAGACTCGTTATTAAAAACGTAGCATTACCTAATAAAATTATCCTTATTACCCCTGTTATGGATGCTAGTATGTCTAACCCAGAAATTGAAAGAATTAATAAAATTGATCCAATGCTTTCTAAGAATGGAGTACTAAGTGCTAAGAAAATGTGTATTGATAACAATGATTTAAAAAATGTAATGATTTCTCCTTTGCATGGTAGCTTTAAAGTGTTTCCAAATACTATTTTATTTCTTGCTGAAAATGACATAATGTATCCAGATGGTAAATTAGCTGCTCAAAAAATGAAAAAAAATAATGTCGAGCTTAGGGTAATTATAGGAGATGGTATGCCGCATATATGGCCGCTTTTACCAATAATGAAAGAAGCGAAAATCTCTTTTAATGAAATTATTCGATTACTTTAAGTCCGCTATAATATATAACCAACCTTTTAACTTAAAGTTTTAAAATTTCAGAAATTAAGATGCCTCCAATATACATTCTAGATTTAACCATGATCCAGGCATAAAAAAAACGATTGTAAAACAATCGGTTTTTTTAGTAGCGGGAACAGGACTCGAACCTGTGACCTTCGAGTTATGAGCCCGACGAGCTGCCTACTGCTCTATCTCGCGATTTGTGGTTGCAAATACACATATTTTCTCCAGTTAAATCCTGATAAATTTTAATTTTTAAAAAAATCTAAAACTAATCATTATCACCTTAAAAGAGCTCCTCATTCAAATAATATAATAAAAATAGAAATCAATTTTGATATTTTAATAACCATATTCAAAAAGAATAATTATTATCCCATTTACTTCATAATACTATTCTATTCGGTATAAATGAAAAATTCAAATACAAATTGTATTATCTCTCTACAAAATTCTTCGCCATCATAAAAGCATTGTAAGCATTTACTACCTTTCCAGACTTTGACAATTCAGAGAAAGGAATTAGTTTTTCAGCACCATCTTCTTGACTAAATGGAATATTAACTTCATAGGAAGTGCCTGAATCCATCAATATTTGCTTTACCTGTTTAGCCGAAAGACTTGGGTAATAAGAGCGTATAATTGCAGCAATAGCAGAAACAATAGGAGCCGCATAAGATGTACCACTAGATTCTGTATAATTATTATTAGGAGAAAAAGTTGATATCTTTTTTGAAGGTGCAAAAATATCCACATTCTTTTTACCATAGTTGTAATTGCCTGTGAAGATACTCTTATCTGTGAATTTTGTGCATCCTCCTACTACTATCATATTATCTACCAATTCCCTCCCGAGTTTATTATTATCATTTGGAAACCTAACTACCCTATCCAAATTCACCCCTTCATTACCAGCTGATTTTACGATAAGCACATCCTTTTTCTCAGCATACCTAAGAGCATTGTCTACAAATTCTTTATTTATGGAAAATGATTTTGTTTGACTTAAATTAATAACTTTAGCTCCATTGTCTACGGCATAACGAATGGCTAGAGCCGTATCTTTATCTGTAGGATCACCTATACCAGTAATACATAAAGGCATGATTTTAATTGGCATAAAAACTTCATGAGTTTCTTTTATATCTTGTAAAGCACTAATAATGACTCCTGACACTTCTGTTCCATGATCTATTTTATGAGTAACACTAGAAAATAAAGGGCTACCATACTTAGTATCATTAATATCATAAATATCATCACCAATCTGTTCTCTATTGTCATAATCTAAATTTAAACAGCTTGTTAAGGAATTTCTTTTATGATTTAAAAAATCAATAAATTCCTTATATGGATACCCGTCTTCATGCATTTTTTTCACATATGAAATACACGTTTTCAAGAGAGTATCTTTAGATTTAAGCGCATTTATATTATGCAAAGTAAGTTGCTTCTTTTGAAACGCTTTTTTTAACGTATCCATACAAAACACATAACCTGGTTCCGCCGCTTTATATGGGCCTATTTCCTCTTTTAATGTTTTATCGATTTTATCATAGGATTTTTTTACAGAATCATATGAAAAAAACACTTTTTTTTGTTCCTTTAGTTTAGTTATTTCTTTTTCTGAAAACTTTCGAAGAATTCTTGTCTCTTCTATTAATGTATATTCTAAACTCGAACCATCCTTTTTTTTTCCTAAAAAATTCCAACCATGTACATCATCTACATAGCCATTATCATCATTATCTACACTATCATTTGACTCTTCTTTTTTATTTAACCATAAAAAGTCTTTGAAATTTTCATGATAAATATCTATATCTGAATCTAAAACCGCCACGATCACCTCTTTCTTAATCTTTTTTGAATTAGTAGCAATTTGATTAAAAAGTTTAATAAAGTCTGTGCTAGCCAAACTATCATTTTTCTCTTTCATCCACCAATTTTTATTAATTTCTAAAGATTTTGAATTAGTAGTCTGAGCCAATGATGTACTGAAACTCAGAATGGAAATTAAAATATATAACAGTTTAAACTTCATAAATAATATTTAGGTTAAAAATAATTATTGTCTAGTTATAAAACTAGACAATAATTATTAAAATTTTAGGACTCAAAATTAATTACCTGAACTACTTGAACTACTACCTGTACCTGGAATAGGAATCCCTAAAATAGTAATAGGTTTCTTTTTCTTATCATCCTCTTCATTGTCCTTCTTATCTTTATCTCCTGGCCCAATTAATTCTCCATCACCTCCTTTAATATGATGCAATCCGATTACTTTGAATATTTCGAAATCCTTAATTTTTTTTGTAGTTTCCATAGTAATAAAATATTTATGATTAAATTCTATCGCAAAGTACTTCAAAAAACTAAATTCTTAACACGTTAAAATTCAAACAGTAGTCTTAATTTTAAAAAAACGACACATAAAAAGCTCAAAACCAGACAACTAACACTCGTCCTTTAATTTACAAACAAAGTCTGAAGGATACATCCCTGTTGTATTTTTAAAAGCTTTAGAAAACGGCTCTGCATTTTTAAACCCTACTTCATTAGCCATCGCTTGTACAGAAAAATTCTTAAAAGAACGATCGTTTCTTAGTTTATCTAATGCAAGTTCAATACGTAAGTCATTAACATAATTTCTAAAACTCTTACCATAAAAATGTTTAATTACTCTTCCTAAATAATTAGCATTAGTATTTATTTTTTTTGCAACTGATGTACTCGTGATATTTTTATCTGTAAAAAGTAATTTCTTCTCAAAGTTATCTAATGATTTTAAGATCTCATTTGCCACCTCCTTAGCAATTCCTAACTCTACTTGCTCTTCTGAAGTATCTAAATTGGTATTTGTCTCATTTACTCCTAGTTTTTGTTTTTTAAGAATAATTTTATCGAATTTATCCTGATACTGCTTTTGTAATTTCTTTCTTCGTCTTATTTCATAGACAAACAAACCAGAAACTAAAAACAGCAAAAACAACCAGAAATACAATCTTTTTTGAGATTTATCAAGTAACGATTCTAGATACTTTTTCTCATTAATTAATATAGGCTCATCTATTCCTTTTACTATACCTTCGTATATAAATGCATAGTTTTTATGTGTAATACTATCAAATCTTATCAATCTTTCAACATAATATAATTGTTTGATAGTATTTTTCTCCTTTTTATAATGTGAAATTAGTTTCTCATAGCCAGACCTTACAGGAGGATAAATATCTCCTAATATACTATAAATACTATCCATACGATTCAGATCTTTTATCCCTTCATTTTCTTTTCCTAACTCAAGTTTAGACAAACCTATTACATAATAGCAAACTGCTATGCTTTTTAAATTTTCTGAGTTTTTAAATTCTGGAATCGCTTTTTGAGCACTATCAATAGCCAGTTCATATTGCTTTTTATCAAAATGAACTTCCGCCATATTTAACCTAACCTTATTTATATATTCTTTTGCCCATTCATACTCTCCATATTTTTGAACTTCCTTATTTATTGTTATCGCAGAATCTAACTTTTTATTCAATCTAAAAGCATTCGATAATAAGTGTAAGGTGTTTAAGTATGAAGACCCTATTTTAGCACTAACCGTATCAGCTTGATTATCAACAACTTCTTTCAAGTACTTATAACTACTTCGAAAAGCATTTAAGGCTTCTTTATATTTTCCAATCCTTTCCTTGAGAATACCTAAACTAATATTAGAGGAATTTTCATATTTTTTCAATCCAGCCTTTTTTGCCACCCTATAAGCTTCAATTTCATTCGCAAGAGCTTTTTTAAAATTTCTCTTTCTACTATAGTAACTTCCCTTATCGTTATAGGCAGACCATAACCAATCACTTGCATTAATTAAAGTTGAATACTTTATTAAACTATCATTGTATTTAAAATGGCGATCTTTCTCTTCATATGCAATTATATAATAACCAGTAGCTATTTTTAAAGTATCTTGATCTTTATAAGCTTTATCTAAAAATGCTTTAGCATACAGGTCATAAAGTGTATCGTTTTCTCTACTATAATAGAAATATGTATATAACTCTTCATATGACTTATCTTTTAGAGTATCTTTAAGTTGTTTTTTTGAACCTTCTTGACATACACCACAAACAGCATTTAGAAAAAAAATAAACAAAAATGATGTTAATTTCAATTTCTTAATCATATCTTTTTTACAATTGAGTAGGTTTATATTAAAAATTTTCTACAAATATATAATTTACCTATAACAAATAAATCTCCCTAGAGTTACCAAGTAATTCACTCATTTCTACACTATCTTTTTTTTAAAAATCCGTGTCAGTATTTTTAAAATTCAGCGTAAGGTCACTTTTTTTTACTCTTTTTCCAGTTTTTATTTGCAGTGTGATTCGGTAACAAGGGAAAGTTGATATGAATACAAATCACAATTAGTAAAATGAAAAATACTAAAAATGATCTGTATAGATAGAAAAATATTTTTGCAAAAATTGTCATAAAACTATGGGTGACATTAAAAAAATCATAGAATAAAGTAACTTTTAAACGTTTAGAAACATGACTCAAATTTTATTAATCATTCTCATAACGTTTATTCAAATAATTTTAAAAAAATGAAAGTTAAAAAAGCAATTTTAGGTTTAAGTTTAAGTTTAGGACTTCTATTTTCAATGAGCACAGTACAAGAACAAACATCTGCAAATGCTGGTTGGGCTGTTGCTAAATATGCTCTTGGAGATGGTGGTGGAACTCAAGCTTTTATGCAAGCGGCAGGAGCTACAGGAGGAGCTGCGGCAGCTGCTTGGTATGGGGCTCAAGAAGGAGCTAAATTTGGGGCATTTGTTGGTGGACCTTGGGGCTTAGCAATTGGAGCAGGATTAGGAGCTCTTTAATCAAATATGTTTTATCCTTTAAGAACCTTTGAGTTCTTAAAGGATAACTTTTAAAAATTATAAATAATGAAGTATTTGCTTTTTTCTTTAATTTTTATTTTTAGTATTAATATATTCAAAATTATACTGGCCATTATAGCTTCAAGTTTTTACAATGAAGATATATTCAAGAACATTAATTTAAGACCCAAATTTATTATAACTGAATTTTTAGTTTTATCAATTATACTCTCAATATCTTTATTCATCCTTGAAAACTATTTTATTTCTACTCATACTATAGCTCTTTTTTCTATATTTTTAATGTCATTAATACCTAGCTATAACTTTATAATCTCTCCTCTGAAATATATTTTTTCAGGAGGATTGCACAAAAAAAACAAAGAGCTTGAAAAAGTTATTAAAAGCAAAGGGTTTGATTACAACATAGTTATTATTAATGCTAATGTCGTAAATGCATATGCCACCGGTATTTTACCATTTTCTAAAACAATACTTATAGGTAAGAATCTAAAAGATAATATGACTGATGAAAGTTTATTATCGATAATATATCATGAAATAGGTCATTTAAAACTTAATCATTTATTAAAGCATTACTTCATAAACATTCTACTCTCTGTAGCCTCATTATTTATTTTTTTTATAAGAAACTACTATTTAGACCAAGTAGAACATACAATTTTTGAACCTTTATCTATTTTCATTCTAGGATTATTTATTGGCTTGTCTTTCTGGTATATTCCAGGTAAAATACAGTATAAATTAGAACTTGAAGCTGATTCGTTTGCTGCTAAAATAGTGGGTCCTGAAAAATTCAAAAAAGCTTTAATAGAATTAGATGTTCTTAGTTCAGGTGGAGTTAGTAAAGGAGGGATAACTCACCCTATACTCTCAAAAAGAATTGAAAATATTTATACAAAATGAAAAACTTTATCTTATCAATACTAATCGTTCTTAGTGGTTTTTTCTATTACACAGATTTTCAAACAAATGAACAAAATACTCTCACCGAAAATAACATAAAACTTAAAGTAAACTATAGCGCATCAAAAACCATTGATTCAGACCTTAACTTTTTTGATATATTTATTAATAACCTAATAGTTGGTCTAATACTATCTGTATTTGGTTTTTTATCAGGTGGTCTTATTACAGTTGTTGTTCTTTTTTGGAACGGTTATATTCTAAGTATAATTTATGGCTTTGCCACTAAACTATTAAATTATCAAGAAATATTATACTACTCAAAACATATACCTCTTGAGTTTTTAGCTTTTTTACTTCTTTCTTCAATTGGTTTTAAAGGATTTCTTTTTTACAAAAAAACGTATACTCAAAAAAAACCGGACTTAGAAAGAATACCAAAAATCAAAGAGTTTATACTTCCTATAGCCTTACTTTTTATTGCATCAATAATTGAAACTTTATGAAACGAGAAACAGAAAAAAATATATCGGAATTTTTAATTGTTATACTAGCTTATCTCATTTCCTTAATACTATCAGGTGTATTTAGAATTAACAGTATATTAAATACCCTTAACAATGAAATTGTAGAATCTGCAAAACTATCCAGCTACGTTGGTTTAATAACGAGTTCAATATTTTCATCTATTGTAATAATAATTATTGCACTCATTGCCTATTTTACAATTAAAACTTTCAAATTAAAAATAGAAACAAACTTATTAATTGACGGGATAACCACTTCTATATACATTCTAATTATTTTTGAGCTAATTAGAGTCATATTAACATTATTAATATTTGACGAAGCTGTAGCCTCTATAGCCTTTCATGATAATATTATAGTAGGTCTAAAAAATAGTAAATGGTTCTTTTATGACAGTATCATTAAATACCTAATGATTTTATCAACAGGGATAGTTTTTATATTAAATACAATACCAAAAAACAAAAACTATTCTAGTGTTATTTTATTGAGCGCCATAATTTCAATTTGCTTCTATATTTCAACAATAAACCTATCCATTACAATATAAATTAGAACAAATGGAGGTTCTGAAAGTAAAACCTCTTGTATAATTTTAAATAGCTGAATATTATTTAAAATTAAAACATAAAAAAAAACCGATTGTTTTACAATCGGTTTTTTAGTAGCGGGAACAGGACTCGAACCTGTGACCTTCGGGTTATGAGCCCGACGAGCTGCCTACTGCTCTATCCCGCGATTTGGACTGCAAACATACGACCTTTTCTCACTTCTATCCAAATTAAAAAGGCTTTATTTTCTATAAAAACAGCTAAGTATCCTAAAAACAGCCAACTAAAAAAATCATTCTTTTAACTTAAAACAACTTATCTTTGCAATATGACACATAAAGCAGGATTTGTAAACATCATAGGGAATCCAAATGTTGGAAAATCGACCTTAATGAATGCCCTAGTCGGTGAAAAATTATCAATTATTACTTCTAAAGCCCAAACAACCAGACACCGTATTTTAGGTATTGTGAATGGAGAGGACTATCAAATTGTTTTTTCAGATACACCGGGAATCATTAAACCAGCATACGAACTACAAGAATCTATGATGGATTTTGTAAAATCTGCTTTTGAAGATGCCGATGTACTTATTTACATGGTTGAAGTAGGAGAAAAAGAATTGAAAAACGAAGCCTTCTTCAATAAAATAATTAATAGTAAAATACCTGTTATCTTGTTACTGAATAAAATTGACAAATCGAGTCAAGAAGAAGTTCAAGAAAAAATTGAATACTGGAAAAAGAAAGTTCCTAGTTCCTTCGTTTATGTAATTTCTGCTTTAGAGAACTTTAATGTAGAAACGGTATTTTATAAAATTATAGAACTATTACCTGACGCACCTCCTTTTTATCCTAAAGATCAATTAACCGATAAACCAGAACGTTTCTTTGTAAATGAAACGATTCGTGAAAAAATTCTTCAACAGTATAAAAAAGAAATTCCTTACTCTGTCGAAGTAGAAACGGAAAGCTTTGTTGAAGAAGAAGATATTATCAAAATTCGATCTGTAATTATGGTTGAAAGAGATACTCAAAAAGGAATCATTATAGGTCACAAAGGAAGTGCAATTAAAAGAGTGGGTACAGATGCACGTAAAGACTTGCAACACTTTTTTGACAAGAAAGTATTTTTAGATTTACATGTAAAAGTGAATAAGAACTGGCGTTCGAATGAACGACAATTAAGAAGGTTTGGTTATAAAGACTAATCCCTAACCTTTTTTAATAACTGTAAAGTAAACGCTTTTAGTTCATCCATTTGTTTTTGTCCAGTGGACTTCCCCAACCTGCCTAAAAAATATAGGGTAACCCAAACAATAGGAAGTACAATTAACATGACTATTGGAAAAAAAACATCTTTATCTAAAGACCAATTGGAGTATGCTATAATTCCAAATATAATAAAGGCCGTAGCAACTCCAAAATGGATAAACATAAACAAACTCCATACTCCAGGTTTAGGACCAAACAAGCCTTTAAGCTTTGATGCATCTTCCTCCATTGGTTCTACTTCTACATGTAGTTGAGGAGACCAAAAATGCTCGTCTTTTTCAGAAACATCAATCACTAAATGATTATCTACAATCTTTGTTCTATAATTTCTCTCTTCCTTCAATAACTCTTCTACTTTTGAAACTAAAACAGTAGCATTCATTTTAAAATCAATTTGAAATCGAGGTTTTAAAAAAATTTGATTGTAAATCTTATCATCCATTGCTAAAAATTTGTCTAACAATGTACAAAAAAACATCCTATAAAATTAAACACAACAAATCTTACAGTAAGTTGTATCTTTGCACAAATTTTTTTCAGAAATGAGTAGTATTGTTGCCATAGTAGGAAGGCCTAATGTAGGAAAGTCAACATTTTTTAACAGATTAGTAAAGCGTAGAGAAGCTATTGTAGATTCTGTAAGTGGTGTTACTCGTGATAGACACTATGGAAAAACAGAATGGAATGGTAAAGAATTCTCTGTTATTGATACTGGTGGATATGTTGTTGGATCGGATGATATTTTTGAAGGAGAAATTAGAAAGCAAGTTCAGTTAGCAATTGATGAAGCAGATATTATTGTTTTTGTAGTTGACGTTGAACAAGGAATTACTCCTATGGATCAAGCAGTGGCTAAAATCCTTCGTCAAGTAGAAAAACCTTTATTTATGGCTGTAAATAAAGTTGATAATGCTATGCGTGATGCAGATGCTGTAGAGTTTTATAACTTAGGACTTGGTGATTACTTTACAATTTCCTCTATTAACGGAAGTGGAACTGGTGAATTATTGGATGCCATTGTTGAAGAAATTCCGGAACCTCTTGATGAAGAAGAACAAGAAAATGAATTACCTCGTTTTGCTATTGTAGGACGTCCAAATGCAGGAAAATCTTCCTTCATTAATGCTCTTATTGGTGAAGATAGAAATATTGTAACCAATATTGCGGGTACTACAAGAGATACTATTGATACCAAATACAATCGTTTTGGCTTTGAATTTAATTTAGTAGATACGGCTGGAATCAGAAAAAAATCGAAAGTAAAAGAAGATTTAGAGTTCTATTCGGTAATGCGTGCTGTACGTGCTATTGAGCATTGTGATGTTGCTGTATTAGTAATTGATGCAACCAGAGATTTTGAAGGACAAGATGAGAAAATCTTTTGGCTGGCAGAAAAAAACAGAAAAGGAGTTGTTATACTAGTTAACAAATGGGATTTAGTGGAGAAAGAAACAAACACAATGCGTGATTTTGAAAATCAAGTACGCAAAAAAATTGCTCCATTTACAGATGTACCAATTGTATTTATTTCTGCATTGACAAAACAACGTATCTTTAAAGCAATAGAAACAGCTGTTCAAGTTCACCAAAACAGATCTCGTAAAATACAAACAAGTAAGTTGAACGAAACTATGTTAGAAATCGTTCAAAACTTCCCTCCTCCAGCTACAAAAGGTAAATTTATCAAAATCAAATACTGTATGCAATTGCCAACACATACACCGCAATTTGCATTCTTTGCTAATTTACCACAGTATATTAAGGAGCCTTATAAACGTTTCGTGGAAAATAAATTACGAGAACACTACGATTTTAATGGTGTTCCTCTTGGAATTTATTTCAGACAGAAGTAATAAAGTTTAACAATATTTAAACGACATATTTAGTAGTTTTTTCTTTTTTTTGACGCTTGAAAATTAGTGTTCAAAAACTATGAAAAAGCTACTCTTTATTTTTACTCTATTGATTGTTAGTGGGGTTTTTTCTCAATCTTACCAATTTAAAATTTTTGGAAAAATCCAATCAGAAAAAGAACACAATCCTGTTGAAGCCGCAACTATTCACTTAGAAAAAATAAAAGATAGCGCCATTATTTCCTATACTATTTCTAATGACAAAGGAGATTTTTCTTTAACTGGAAAATCATTTCATAAAGACGTCAAATTGTTTATTTCATTTATTGGAATGGACAACTACAGTAAAACAATTTCTTTAGATAAAACTTCAGTCTTTGACTTAGGAACGATTTCTCTAAAAAATCAAACGAATCTATTAAATGAAGTGATCATTAAATCTACAGCTCCAATTACAATTAAAAAAGACACTTTAGAATTTAATGTAAAGTCATTTAAAACAAAGAAAGATGCCAATGTTGAAGACTTATTAAAAAAACTTCCTGGAGTTGAAGTAAACGAGGACGGTAAAATAACCATTAATGGAAAACCAGTAAATAAAATTTTGGTTAATGGAAAACCTTTCTTTGGCAACGACCCTACGATTACTACTAAAAACCTTTCTAAAGAAATCATCGAAAAAGTTCAAATTACTGATACCAAATCAAAATCAGAAGCTTTTACGGGTGAAAAAGGAGATACAAGTAACAAAACAATTAACCTAACCATAAGTAAAAAAAACAACAAAGGATGGTTTGGAAGAATGTCGGCAGGACTGGGAACAAATCAGCGCTTTGAAGGGGCTACCATGATCAATAGATTTGACAATAATACTAGAGTTAGTGTATTGGCGAGCGCTAATAACATCAATTCTCCAGGCTTTAGTTTTGGTGAGATTCAAAAAATGTTTGGGGGAGGATCTGCAATGTCTTTTACTAGAAATACGGGAAGTTCAGGAATACTAAAATCTAAAACAGCCGGAGCTACCTATGCCGACCAATACTTAAAAGGTTTTGATATAAACGCTAACTATTTTTATTCTGGAAGTGATGCTACGAACTACTCAAAAAACAATAGAGAGTACACTATCAATATACCAGATCCAACAGATCCTGATAAACAAATAGTGCAACAATATTTTACAAATTCAAACTCAAATTCAAATGACGAAAACCACAATCACAATGTTAATACGAGTTTGGATATTAAAATAGACTCAACTTTTTTAATCAATATAACTCCTTCTTTTGTCTTGAATAAAAGAAAAAGACAGTTTTCTAGAAGTGAAGAAACTCTTGATGAAAATAAAACACTAACTAATAATTTCTTGAGTAATTCTTATACGGAAGCAGATGCAAAAAACTTTGGAAACGAAATAGACATTACCAAAAAACTGGGAAAAAAAGGTTCTTTTATTAAAGTTTCCTTTTCAAACCAAATAGACGAATCAAATACTAAAGAACTTTTTACCTCAACAAGAGAAATTTACGGAAGTACTTCAAGTATAGAAATTAGAAATCAAAAAAGTAGTACCCAAGAGAAGTTCAATAGTTTTCGAACACGTCTAACGTATCGATTCCCAATAGTTTCTAAAAAGCTCTTTCTAGGTGCCAAATATAGTTATCAAGACAATGAAAGAAAAAGCTTAGAAAACACATTTGATTTTAATACTTCTACACAAGAATATTCTGACCTCAACACAGCATTAAGCTCAAACTTTACTTATAAAGATATTACCAAAACTCCAGCCATCGAGTTAATTTATAATCAAAAAAAATGGCGTTTTAATTTTGAAGTAGGTTTAGTTAAAAGATCTATGGAAAACATTGATGAATTAAGACCTCAACTAAGTCTAAAACGAAACTTTAATAATTTAACTGTTGATGCTGGTTTTAGACATCGTTTTGATTCGAAAGCTTCTATTTTTTTCGATTATAGAATTGATAACAAAGCCCCTGCTTTAAGTCAACTACAACCTTTTACCAATATAAGTAGCCCTACAAATATAATTATGGGTAACCCGAATCTAAAACCTTCACAAAATCATCGAGTGTATATTAACTTCAATAAATTCAATTGGCAAGCTCACTCGGGAATGTTCCTTTATATAATTACGAATTTACGTAATAATCAAATTGTAGCAAACTCAAGTATTGATGCTAATCTTATTAGAACAACAACCTATCAAAACACAAATGGAGCATATGATATATCTGGTGGTGGTTCATATAGTAAAAAAATAAAATTAGATTCAATTAATAGTATTAATGTAAGAATTGGGATGAACCTAAGTACTTTCAAAAACATTAACTTCTTTAACCAAATAAAAAACGGATCTACTACTAACTCTTTCAGACCTAGCTTAGGGATTACCTATGAAATTAAAAAGGTATTAAGTATTGAACCTAGATATGACGTTTCTTTTTCAAATACGAGTTTTGAGAACAACACCACTCAAAATCAAAACTTCACTAGACATACGTTGAGAATACTTACTAAAACGAATATTCCTAAAAAACTAGAATGGAGAAACGATATTCGTTATTCATATAACCCAGACGTTATAGGATTTAATAAATCTGCTTGGTTTTGGAATGCTGCACTCTCCTACTCAATCTTTAGTAACAAAGCCTATCTTTCATTAAAAGCTTATGACGTATTAAATCAAAATAACAATGTAAGAAGAAGAGCTACATTAAACTATATAGAAGATTCTGAAAGTACTGTTTTACAGCAATATTTTATGCTTGGTTTTAGTTGGAAATTTAACAGTTTGGGCAAAAAAGGAAAAGCACGAGATTATAATTCGTATCTATAAAAGTAAAAAACATCTAAAAGATACTTTTTTTGTATCTTAAAGCAAGGAAAAAGGGACTATTACGACCAATAATTAACAATTTTGTAAATTTGCAATAAAAAGATACAAGGGGAATCATGAAAATATTATCTGCATCAGACACTATAAACTTAGAGTTACCTGTACAACTGAATGTTAGCTTTAGGAAGGTATATGATATGATTAAGGGCTATGCGAGTGAGGAATCTAAGAACCATCCTTTCCATGCTTCAGCAAATATTATGGTGAAGAGAGTAGAAAAACACCCAGAGTTAATTGAAGGTTTTTCTGATTTATCTTTACTTGAAGAGCATAAAGAAATTATAGAGTTCTTATTAGATGGTTTATTTCCTGTTGCTTTAACAAATAATGAAATTAAAGCAGCAACTATTCCGTTCTCTTTTACTTCATTTAAATTTACCGAGCGTTTTGAAAACATCTTAAAAAATGCTGGAGACGATTATGAATTAAGAGTGCGTAACTTTGAAGATGATGTAATGTATATACATGCATGTACTTTAATACTCGCAATGCATTATAATTATCCTATTGATTTAAAAAGACCTTTCTTTTTTGACATTCCAGATACGGTTCAAAATATAAACAAATACTACAGGGTAGCTTTTAACGGTGATTTCATGGATATTTATCCTACGAAAGATGCTCCAAAAATCACAGAAGACGATATCAAAATATTACTCGACAATTTTGATAACATTGAAGTATGGAAAGAGAAATTTCCTCCAAACAGCTATATCTTTAAAGGCTTTGGCATTATGAATCTTTTTGATGTTAGTGCCGATGAAACAATTTCCTCTATTCAGAATGATTTATTAAGAGCTGATGAGAATCTGATCGTTGATTTACAAAAACATTTAGGTGAGTTTTTCAATGTAAAAGATTTACGAATTGGCTATTCTATGTTTGATGAAACTATGAATAGTTTAGCTTCATCTAGATTAAGAAAATCGCAAAGCTTAATTTTAAAAATAGATCATGATGTTTCTTGCTCTAATGATAGCTTCTTTTGCCAAGGAATTATTCATAGAGTATTTCATGAAAAGCAACCTTTAGCTATATCAGATACTGAAAAGTATGGAAAAGATTCAAATTACAACCAATTCTATCTAAACTTAAAGAGAGAGAATATTGGTAGTATTATCCTTTTACCAATTCAAGCTTCTGAAGAAAGTAAAGAAATGGCTATTTTAGAAATAGCTTCACCAAGACCGTATGAATTAAACTCGTTGAATCAAAACAAACTAAAAGATTTGATTCCTGTATTTAAATCGGCTATTAAACGTGCTTCTGAAGAACATATGAATACCTTAGAAGCTACGATTCAAGAACATTATACTTCTATACATCCTACTGTGAAATGGCGTTTTTATGAAGCTGCTGAAAACTATCAAAAGGATATTTTAGAGAAAAAAGAAAATATTAAAATAGAGAACATCGTTTTTAATGAGGTATATCCTTTATATGGTCAATCAGATATCAAAGGCTCATCTATTGCAAGAAACGAAGCTATTAAGGAAGATTTAACCACACAGCTTACGCTAGCTATATCTGTTTTAAAAGAAGCTCTTAAAGCAGAAACTTTACCTATTTATGATGAGTTAATGTTTAGAGTTTCTGAATATTTAACCGATGTAAAAGATGGCCTTAAAGCTGGAGATGAAATAGGTATTTTAGATTTCTTAAAACGTGAAATCTACCCAGTATTTAATCATATAAAAGAAATTAACACGGAATTAAATGCACTAGTTAAGACCTACATGAATCGTTTAGACGAAAACCTTCATGTGGTTTATGAAAAGCGAAAAAACTATGAGCATAGTGTTACTCTTTTAAATGATAAACTGGCTAAGTTTATTGATAAAAAACAAGAAGAAGCTCAAAAAATGTTTCCGCATTATTTTGAACGATACAAAACAGACGGTGTGGAGTACAATATGTATATAGGACAATCATTAACAAGCGAACAAAAGTTTGATGATTTATATTTATACAACCTTCGTTTATGGCAATTGCAATTAATGTGCGAAATGGAAAATGTAGCTTTTAAAGCTACCAATGAAATGGAACACAAATTAAGGGTTGCATCTTTAATACTTGTACACAGCAATCCGCTTTCTATTAAGTTTAGAATGGATGAAAAGCAATTTGATGTTGATGGGGCTTATAACATTCGATATGAAATTATCAAAAAACGAATTGATAAAGCTCATATAAAAGGAACAGATGAACGCTTAACGGTACCTGGAAAAATAGCGATCGTATACTCTCAAGACAAAGATGCTAGAGAATATATTAAATACATCAACTACCTACAATCTAAAAACTTATTAGGTAAGGTAGAAACTTTAGACATTGAAGATTTGCAAGGAGTTTCTGGTTTAAAAGCCTTAAGAGCCGAAGTAATTTATCATAAAAACTTCGATGATAAAAAAACAATTACCATTGATGAGTTAATGGAAGAATTCAAATCATAAAAAAAAGCGACGGTATCGTCACTTTTTTCATTTTATTTAATATTATTTTTCTAAACCGGAACTACTTCTTGTGCTTTAAATGCCATAGCAAAAGCTATCACACTTACTACTATTCCAATAGCAAAAACAGTATATGTAATTCTCAACAGCTTATACTTTCTATTTAACACAAGTCCCAAGAAGTACAAGTCTTTTGTTAATGAACCGTATAAATAATCACGGTCTTTCATCATTTCATTCATTCCCCATTCAAAATCTGGTAAAGTCATTTGATGGAAATTACCAAAGAATAACAAATTCACTTTTTTATTTGCTACATCCTCTTTTGTAAACTTACCTTGGGTTACATTGGGTCTTGTTGACAATACCGATAGTATAATTGACACTACTGTAAACGCAACAAAGATTAATGACGGTATAATTAAATAATGGTTTGATGGGTTATCTAATTTTGGTAATAGATTAGATAAAGCTAAAGACATAATAATAGCATTAACTGAAAGTAAGATATTGGCTTTCGTATCGGCTATATCACTTAAAGTAATATGATTTCTTAATGCTACTCTAAACATGGTTTCAATTCCACGTTCTGGTAACTCTATCTTATTCTTTTTTAACTTTAATTCCTCCTTCTTCTGCTTTATCTTATTGGTATCTTGCTTTAACTTTTTCTGTTCTTTTAATAATTGAACTAAGTTTTTTCCTTTTACTTTGTCCCATTTTTTCGAGGCCGTATCTGAATAAAAACGATGATGGGTTGTTAAGAAGTTTATATTCTCCTCTATCCATTCGCTATCACTAACAACCTTGTTTTGAGTTAACTCCCACTCTCTTCGCAATAACTCAGAATACTCAGCGTAATTCTTACCTCCAATATGAGAGCAATCGGCATCTTTCAAAAGCTTTTCTGATTCTGTTTTAGGAATCACGCTCATCTTAGTTGCCTCAATTAATCGAGAAACATTTTGTATTCTCTCTTTAGAAAGCCCTTTTTCTTTTAAAAAACCAACAGCTTTTTCAATACTAGCATCTTCATGGTTTTCCATAGAAATTGTATATCCTACATCATGAAACCAAGCAGCCATTATTAAATTTTCTGCCTCCTCTCCTTCTATCTTAGCATCTTCAATCAATTCTTTCGTCTTCTCTACAACTCTCTGTGTGTGAGCTATATTATGATACAAAAACTTAGAATCTAAGTTCTCATTCAACTCATGAATTACGAATGCTTCTATCTCCGTAAATAACGCTTCCATATAAATGTTTTTTGCTAAATTAACATAATTTATCGAATGTATTAGTAGCTATAATTTCGTAAGCTTTACAATACCTATCGACAAAACTTAAAAAACTATATTTTAGTATATTCATAGTACAAAAAACACATTATGCTTACCTGGAAAGATATTATACATTTTGCCGTAAATGGCAATCCAAAACCTGATAAAAGAGTTGAAAAAACCGCAGAAGAGTGGAAAGAAATCCTTACTTCAGAAGAATTTCAAATTACTCGATTAAAAGGAACTGAAAGAGCTTTTAGTGGAGAACATTGTTCTACATTTTCTTTAGGAAAATACAACTGTACGTGTTGTAATACTCCTTTGTTTGACTCTAGTATTAAATTTGATTCTAGCTCTGGATGGCCAAGTTTTACACAACCTATTAAAGAAAATGCAGTACAGTATGAAAAAGATACCACACATGGAATGGTGAGAGTAGAAATTTTATGCAATACTTGTGATGCACATTTAGGGCATGTATTTCCCGATGGTCCTGAGCCAAGTGGACTGCGTTTTTGTGTAAATTCATTATCTATAAAACTAGAAAACAATGCCTAAAAAAATAGCTACAGTTGGTGGTGGATGCTTTTGGTGTACAGAAGCAATCTTCCAAGAAGTACAAGGAGTAGAAAAAGTAGTATCAGGATATACAGGAGGTAATGCTCCTGGCAAACCAACGTATAGAGAAGTATGTTCTGGATTAACAGGACATGCCGAGGTGGTTCAAATAACTTTTGATTCTGATATTATTTCTTATGAAGAAATTCTTACCATTTTTATTACAACGCACGATCCAACCTCTTTAAATAGACAAGGTGCCGATGTAGGAACACAATACCGTTCTTCAATTTTTTACAATAATCAGCAAGAAAAAGATACTGCCGCAAAGGTTATTGAAACATTACAACCTTATTTTGATAATCCTATTGTAACTACCTTAGAAGAACTCACTGTTTTTTATCCTGCAGAAGAGTATCATCAAGATTATTACAATCAGAATAAAGAACAGAACTATTGCAATTTTGTGATTACTCCAAAACTAGCTAAGTTTAGAAAAATGTATGCTGATAAACTAAAATAGATGTTTCAAAAAATTAAACTTTACGGAGCCGAGCGTTGCCATAAAACGCAATATTATATGCAATTTTTAAAAAATAAAAACTTCGATTTTGATTTTTTAGACGTTGAAAAAAATGAGCAATTCGCCCAAGAGCTCCGTAGTTTATATGAAAACAACAAACTCAACTTCCCTACAATTGCCATTGGTAAGAAAAAGCTAAGAAATCCGACAGATAAAGAACTAATCAAATGGTTAGAAAAACTAAAACAACCATAAACATACTATTTAATGAGAAGTTCACGGCTAAGCATCATAAACAACAAAGGATATAAATTACAAGCACATCTTGAACTTCCCGAAAATGAATCTCCAGAGCATTATGCAATTTTCGCACATTGCTTTACCTGTAGTAGTACCTTAAATGCTGTTAGAAATATTAGTCGCGCATTAACAAAATATGGCTTTGGAGTTATTCGCTTTGATTTTACAGGTTTAGGAAGAAGTGAAGGGAATTTTTCAGAAAGTTATTTCTCTGCCAATGTGGATGATTTAGTTGCAGTAAATGAATACATCACACAACATTACAAAGCTCCTAGCTTGTTAATTGGACATTCCTTAGGAGGTGCAGCTGTTATTGTTGCTGCTTCTAAACTTTCAAACATAAAAGCAGTGGCAACTATCGGTGCTCCTGCAGATGTTAGTCATGTGAAACACCTATTTTCTCATGGTATTGAAGAAGTAAAACAAAAAGGAGAAGTAGAAATTAATATTGGAGGAAGACCTTTTCGAATTAACAACGAATTTGTTGCTGATTTTGACAAAACCGATTTAGCTGAAATCACAAAAAAACTAAGAAAACCCATTCTTATATTTCACTCCCCTATTGATACTATTGTTAGTATTCAAAACGCTCAAGAACTCTATATAAATGCGCATCATCCCAAAAGCTTTATTAGCTTAGATAATGCCGATCATTTACTAACAAACCCTCAAGACAGTATCTATACAGGAAACATTATAGGAACCTGGGTACAACGATATTTCCCTAATAAAGTCTAACATTTAAAACTCAAATTATGAATATAATAGAAAACATCAAAAATTACTTTAGTGCAAAAGAACAAGGAGATACTGCTATGAAAGCTCCAGAAGGTATATGCCCAAATTGCTGGGGTAAGCAAGAATGGGAAGGAGAATATTATAAAAAAATCAAAGCCAATAATATTACACCAGAACACAACACTTATAACAGTTTTGTTCATGAAATAAGTTCTAAATTGGATAAAATTGTACTCAAAGAAGACATCTTAATATGCGAAACCTGTAATGTTTCCTATAAAAGTTAAATTATGACCTATGCTGATTTTAGAAATTCACAACACTTCTTCAACACACCTGAAGGAAAAATAGCTTATATAGATATAGGCAATAAGGATGATGAAGTAATTCTATTACTTCATGGAATCCCTACTTCTGGTTGGTTATATCGAAAAATGATCGCCATTCTTAGTGCTAAAGATTATCGCATCATTGCTCCAGACATGCTTGGTTTTGGAAATAGCGATTCTCCTAATGGGTATGATGTATATGAAGAACCTAAACAAGCCCAACGTTTGTTGGATCTAATGGATCACTTAGAAATCGACTCTTGGTCTCATGTGTTTCATGATGTTGGAGGTTTGTGGACTTGGGAATTACTAAAGTTAGCCCCACATCGAGTACAGCATTTAATTATTTTAAACACCATTATTTACGAAGAAGGATTTGTTCCGCCGATGCGATTTGGTAAAAACTTATTTACCAAACTAGTTATGGCTTTATATACATTTAAATTCACCAACAAAATATTAATAAAGAATTTGTTTAAAATGGGGTTATTACACAATAACCTTATTCAAAATGATTTAGAAGGATATCAAAAACCATTGTTAGAAGGTAAGAACAAAGCAATGTATTATTTCTTTTCTAGAACCTGTCATAATTTACCTAGTTATAAAAAACTGTTACCAACATTAAATATTCCCACTTTAGTACTTTGGGGAGATCGAGATGATTTTTTAAAATGGAAACCTCAAGAGCATTTAGTAAGCAAAGATCTAAACATTGCTCCTGAGAATATTCATATATTAAATGCAAAACATTTTGTTCAAGAAGAAAAGTCTAAAGAAATTTGTAATTTCATTCTAGCATTTATAAAATAATAATGAAGCTTAACATTCAAGATACTTTTAACAAGGAATTACCTGCTGATAAAATTTTAGAGAACTCACGCAGACAGGTATTAGATGCCTGTTTTTCATACGTGACTCCTAAAAAAACAAGCAACCCGAAACTTATACATGTTTCCGAAGAAATGCTAGCAGCAATTGGTATTTCTAAAGAAGAAGCGCAAACGGAAGCCTTTTTAAAAGTATTTACTGGAAATGAAGTTTTAGAAAACACACATCCATATGCCATGTGTTATGGCGGACATCAATTTGGAAATTGGGCAGGACAGTTAGGAGATGGAAGAGCTATCAATTTAACTGAAGTAGTTCATAACAACCAGCGTTGGGCGCTACAATTAAAAGGAGCTGGCGAAACTCCCTATTCAAGAACGGCAGATGGATTAGCAGTACTACGCTCATCTATTAGAGAGTACTTATGCAGTGAAGCTATGTATCATCTTGGAGTATCAACTACAAGAGCCTTATCACTTTCTTTATCAGGAGATGAAGTTTTAAGAGATGTGATGTATAACGGAAATCCGGCCTATGAAAAAGGAGCTATTGCATGTAGAGTTTCTCAAAGTTTTATACGATTTGGAAACTTTCAAATTCTTGCTGCTCGCAAACAACATTTAATTTTAAAACAATTAACCGATTATACCATTCAGCATTTTTATGCTGATATTACTTCAGAAGGAAAAGAAAAATACCTCGACTTCTTTACAGAAGTTCGTAATAGAACTATAGACATGATTATTCATTGGCAACGTGTAGGTTTTGTCCATGGAGTTATGAATACCGATAATATGTCTATACTCGGACAAACTATTGATTATGGTCCATACGGATGGTTAGAAGGTTATGACTTGGGTTGGACTCCTAATACCACCGATGCTCAATTTAAAAGATATCGATACGGAAACCAGGGCTATATTGGTCTTTGGAATTTGTTTCAGTTGGCCAACGCCTTATATCCTTTAATTGAAGAAACCGAACCTTTACAAGAAATTCTAAATGAATACAATACTATTTATGAAGAAAAATATCTTGCAATGAAAAAAAGCAAGTTAGGATTAACAGCTTCTAAGAAAGATGACAAAGAACTTGTTGGTAGATTGGAAGAAACACTGCAACTATCAGAAACTGACATGACTATTTTCTATAGAAACTTATCCAATATTTCTTCGGAAGATAGTTTTGAAGTGGCTTTTGATAAAACTAAAGATGCTTTTTACACACCAAACGAAATCTCCGATGAAATCAAAACACATTGGAAAGATTGGTTCGATAGATATTTAAACAGACTACAAGAAGAATCTCTTTCAGACCTAGAAAGAAAACAACAAATGGATTTAATAAATCCAAAATATGTTTTAAGAAATTATATGGCTCAGTTAGCCATAGACAAAGCAGATAAAGGAGACTACAGCCTTATTGAAGAATTCTACCAACTTCTAAAAAAACCATATGATGAACAACCAAAATATCAAGAGTGGTTTGCTAAACGACCAGAATGGGCAAGACACAAAGTAGGATGCTCTATGTTGAGTTGTAGTTCGTAAAACCTTCATCTGTAAAATATATACAAGCTTCCGTAAAATGTATACATCAGCACTCTAAAGCTGCTATAATTTTGCATCGTAAATATTTGATAACTAATATTATTAAAACCAATTACGATGAAAAAAACAGCATTAATCACAGGAGCAAGTAGCGGAATAGGAAAAGAACTAGCACAAATTCATGCAGCAAAAGGAGGAAGCTTAATTATAGTAGCAAGAAGAAAAGAAAAACTAGAAGAATTAAAAACAGCATTAGAAGTTAAATACGATGTTAGAGCCCTTACTATTGTTAAAGATTTGAGTCAACCCAATGCAGCAAAAGAATTGTATAATGAGGTCAAAGAAAAAGGACTTGAGGTAGAGTATTTAATTAACAACGCTGGATTTGGACTAAGAGGGAAATTTCATGAATTACCTTGGGAGCGTCAACTACAAATGATGAATCTAAACATGGTTGCACTAACAGAGCTTACCTATTTATTCTTACCAGAAATGGTAAAACGTAATACTGGTAAAATATTAAATACCTCATCAACAGCATCGTTTATGCCTGGACCACTCCAAGCCATTTATTTTGCTACCAAAGCGTATGTAACCTACTTTGGAAATGCCATTGCAGAAGAATTACATGACACCAACATTACAGTAACTACATTAATGCCTGGGGCTACAGAAACTGAATTTGCAAAAACCTCAGGAATGGATAAAACGGGCTTATTTGAAAAAACAGTTACCGCTCATTCCGTTGCAGAAGATGGATATAAAGCCATGGAACAGGGTAAATTAGATGTAGTATCGGGATTAACGTTTGCACAAAATTTAATGATGAAATCAATTCCTTTTACTCCAAAAAGAACCCTGTTAAAACAAATTCGTAAAATGCAAGAAGTTTCTTAAGCAGAATAATACGTAAATTTATAAAACTAATAGTTGATCATTACATAATTCAATGAAAGAAATTATTCATATAAAATCGATTACTGAAACCAATAAAGCCTTTGGATTACCTGCTCCCAAACATCCGTTAGTTACCATAATGTGGGCAAAAGATTTTCCAGATTTTAGCAAATACTTCGGTGTTAAATATAATTCCGATTTATTCACTATTTCTTTAAAAGAGGGTATTGAAGGAGTTTTAGGATACGGACGTAACAACTATGATTTTGAAGATGGAACTATGGTCTTTTCAAAACCTAATCAAGTCTTATCAATTGAAGAGAAAAAAGTAGCTGAAGACGCTAAAGGATGGTCGTTAATTTTTCATCCTGATTTAATTCGTAAATCAGAGTTAGGAAGAAATATCAATATGTATTCTTTCTTCGATTATGAAGTACATGAAGCACTACATCTTTCAGAAGATGAAAAGGCAATCTTAACCGATTTGGTTAAAAAAATTGAATTAGAGATCAATCAAAATATTGATAAGCATAGTCAGAAATTAATCATCTCCACACTTGAGTTAATCTTAGATTATTGCAATCGTTATTACGACCGTCAATTTTATGTACGTACTAATTTACATCAAGACCATGTAACAGAGTTTGAAACCTTATTACGTAACTACTTTACTTCTGACAAGCCTACTACTTTAGGATTACCTTCCGTAAAGTATTGCGGAGAACAACTGAACATGTCTCCTAATTACTTAAGTGATTTACTAAAAAAAGAAACTGGTAAAAGTGCAAAGGATCATATTTACGCCTTTGTAGTGAATAGAGCTAAAAATAAACTCTTAGGTACCACAGATTCAGTAAGTGAAATAGCTTATGATCTTGGTTTTGAATATCCACAACACTTTAGCAAACTATTTAAAAAACAAACAGGAACAAGTCCAGCAAAATACCGTTCTCAAAACTAAAAACACCTAGAATTGGTTTACAAACTGTAATATGTATACAACAATCTGTAAAATGCATACATTCTTTGTTATAGAACGTAGCTACTTTTGTACTATAAATTAAACAACAATGAAAGTTATTATTACTGGTTCTACAGGAATGGTAGGAAAAGGAATTTTGTTAGAATGTTTAGAACAACCAAACATTGAAAAAGTTTTGGTAATCAATCGTTCTTCTTTAAACATGGAGCATTCAAAACTAGAAGAGCTTTTATTAAGCGATTTTACTCAAGTAGCTAGCTTAAAAGAAAAATTGGTTGGATACGACGCCTGTTTTTTTGCAATGGGAATTTCTTCCGTAGGAATGAATGAGGAAAAATACACCAGTATCACTTTTAATACTGTCAAAGCTTTTGCTGATGTTTTGTTTGAATCAAATCCTAACATGGTTTTTAACTATGTTTCAGGAGCTGGAACAGATAGCTCTGAAAAGGGACGCAGTATGTGGGCACGTGTAAAAGGGAAAACAGAAAATTATGTACTCAACAAAGGATTTAAAGATGCGTATGCTTTTAGACCAGGAGCTATTATTCCTGAAAAAGGAATCAAATCAAGAACCAACTGGTATAGTATTATTTATATCATATTAACTCCTTTTTTCGGTTTGATGAAAAAATCGAAAAATATTACTACTACTACTAAAATTGGTTTGGCAATGATTCACACCTTACATCACTCGCAAACCTTAAAACATTTAGAAAATAAAGACATCAATGTATTAGCTGAAAAGCTACAATAAATCATGAAAAAAATCTTAAAAAAAATGACAATAGCGGTTATTTCTATAATTGCAATTTTTATAATTGCTTACCAGTTAGTGGTTAACTTTTATCCAAGTTTTGGAGGTGATGTAACTAAAAAAGCATACCAGGAATATGCTAGTTCAACACAATATGACAACGGAAAATTCAAAAATGCAGATGCCAATGTACCAAAGGATTTCAGTTTCGGTGATATGCTAAAAATGTCGCGTAAATTCTTCTTTACAACTGTTGAAAATGGGCGTCCAAAAACCGACTTACAAGTTCAAAAAATAGATTCGGCAAACGTAGCTGATTACAAAGGAGACACCCGACTAATTTGGTACGGACATTCAGCATTCTTACTTCAGATGGATGGAAAAAATATTTTGTTAGATCCTATGTTTGGTGAGGTAGCCGCTCCATTAACATTCTTAGGAGAAAAACGTTTTAATAAACAAATGCCCCTAGAAATTGAAAAACTTCCATATATAGATGCCGTTGTGATTTCACACGATCATTATGATCATTTAGACTATGAAAGTATTGAAAAACTAAAACCGAAAGTAGCACACTATTTTGTTCCCTTAGCAGTTGGTGTACATTTAAAAGCATGGGGAATTCCTGAAGAAAAAATCACAGAGTTAGATTGGTGGCAAGAAACCACCTACAAAGACATTCAATTGGTATGTACTCCATCTCAGCACTTTTCTGGCAGAAAAATGAACAACCGTCAGAGTACTTTATGGAGTTCTTGGGTTATCAAATCAACCTCAAGCAATATCTTTTTTAGTGGCGATAGTGGCTACGGAAAGCACTTTACAGCAATAGGTAAAAAATATGGTCCGTTTGATTTTGCCATGTTAGAATGTGGACAGTACAACGAAATGTGGCCAGATATACATATGTTTCCAGAAGAAACGGCACAAGCTGGAGTTGATGTACAAGCAAAAGCTATTATGCCAATACACTGGGGTTCTTTCAAACTTGCCATGCACTCATGGACGGATCCGATTGAACGCGCAACAAAAAAAGCTAAAGAACTGAATCTTCCTTTAATTACTCCTAAAATTGGTGAACCTATAATTTTAAAAGATAGCTTGAAAAGCTATAGTACTTGGTGGAATAACCAATAAAAAACTTTTTTGTAAATTGTTCTCTTATGACGCACGAATTTAAAGATATTCTTACCCAAGCAGCCATTAACCAAAAGAATGGTATTCAAAATGTTTTAGCTACTGTTGTTGATTTGGATGGATCTTCCTATAGAAAACCAGGCGTTCGAATGCTACTTTCTTCCGATGGAAAAATGGTAGGTGCAGTGAGTGGTGGTTGTGTAGAAAAAGAAGTTCAACGAAGAGCGCAATCGGTTTTTAAAACAGGAGTTTCTAAAATAATGACCTATGATGGTCGCTATCGATTGGGCTGTGAAGGAATTCTTTATATTTTGCTAGAACCATTTACGGTCAGTACAGCTTTGATTGATTCCTTTTCTGAAAGCATAGAGAAACGACTTCCTTTTGTAATTGAATCTTTCTATCAAAAAGAAGATGAAGTTGAAGGTGATTTTGGATCAATAGTACGTTTTCAAAATAATCAAAACGTTTCTTTTTCAGACACCTTCAACCCAAAGAACTTTCACGAATTACAAGTGTTTCAACAAACCTTGCAACCTTTATTTCGTTTATTAATTGTGGGTGGTGAACACGATGCCGTAAAACTTTGTTCGCAAGCCAATCTATTAGGATGGATTGTAGATGTTGTTAGTTCTGTAAAAGACCCAAAACAATTATCCGATTTTCCACATGCAAATTCCGTGACGGCACAAACACCTGAAACCATTGTTCTTGATCATGTAAATGAACATACTGCTGTGGTTATTATGAACCATAATTTTACTTACGATTTACGGTGGTTGGTAAAACTGCAAGAACACAATCCGATATATATTGGAATATTAGGTGCTGCCAAGCGTAGAGAACGACTACTAAATGAATTATTTGATTTTGCACCAGAAGTTTCAGATGATTTTTTGGAAAAAATACATACTCCTGCTGGTTTAAATATTGGAGCTGAAACCCCAGAGGAAATTGCCTTATCAATTTTAGCAGAAGTATTATCAGTAGTTCGAAAAAAAGAAGTATTTTCATTAAAGAAAATTACTGGACGAATACACAGTTAAATTTTAGCCATAAAATAAACATAAAACACTCATCCGCCTCCCATTGAGATGACAAACAAATAAGATGCAAAACACTGCAATTATCATATTAGCAGCAGGAAGTGCTTCTAGAATGGGAGCCATCAAACAGCTACTTCCATATAAAAACACCACCTTGTTAGGGTGGGCTATTCAAAATGCCCTACAAACAAAGGCTAAAGGAACTTTTTGTGTATTGGGAGCAAATGCTTCATGTATTAGGGAAGAAATTAAACAAACTTCAGTTAATATCATAATCAATACTGCCTATCAAGGTGGTTTAAGCTCAAGTATTGCTGCGGGAATAAAACATATTGAAAACCAAGATTTTGACCGTATTTTAATTATGTTGGCAGACCAACCTAATGTAGATACTGACTACCTAAATACATTGCTCAACACCTCTCAAGAATATCCTCAAAAAATTGTTGCTTCTGACTATGGGAAAAACGTGGGAGTTCCTGCTATTTTTCCGAAAGCATATTTTCAAAATTTAACAAAGCTCAAAGGTGATAAAGGAGCCAAGTTATTTTTGCAAAATCACCTTTCCGAAGTAATGAAAATGAAAACTATCGACTTAATCGATATTGATACAAAAGAAGAATATCAAAAACTGATAAATTAAATATAAAACCAGCTGTTTTTTCTTAAAAATAGCACTCAACTAATTCCTGAAAAAGGAGTAATTTTACATAACAAAACACCAGACTCATGAATTTTGTAAAATCTTTTCTATATATAACTATAATAGCCTTATTTGCAAGCTGTGCAACCTATAAAGCCAAGTATGCAAATAAAAAAGATGCAACACCTTTAACAAACAATAAAGAGTTAGCACACTCTTTTTATTTGATAGGAGACGCTGGAAATGCGGATATGGGACAAACAATTCCTTCCTTAACTTATTTTCAAGAAGCTTTAGAAAAATCTGGAAAAAATGCGACGGCTTTATTTTTAGGTGACAATGTATACCCTTATGGAATTCCTAAAAAAGAACATAAAGACAGAGCCTTATCTGAACACCGTATTCAAACGCAGATTGATGCCGTAAAAAACTTTAAAGGAAATCCTATTTTCATTCCAGGAAATCACGATTGGTACAATGGTTTAAAAGGCTTAAAGCGACAAGAGAAAATTGTAGAGAAGGCTTTAGGTAAAAAATCTTTTTTACCACAGAATGGATGTGGGATGAAAAAAGTAGAAATCAACGATGATATAACACTTATAATTATCGATAGCCGTTGGTTTATTGCCGATTGGAATAAGCACCCTACGATTAATGAAGATTGTGATATTAAAACTCGTGAGCGTTTTATAGATGAGGTTTGGAGTTTATTTAAAAAGAACCGTTATAAAAATGTGGTCGTTGCAATGCACCACCCAATGTATTCTAACGGACCGCACGGAGGAAGTTTTTCTTTTAAAGATCATATGAGCCCTGCTCCTATCCTTGGAACCTTAAAAAACACTTTACGTTCACACGTAGGAATCCAAACAGATATCTTTAACAAAAACTACACTGATTTTATAACGCGAATTCAAACTATCTCAAGAGATTTCAATAAAAACATTGTGTTTGTTTCTGGTCATGAACACAACTTACAATACATTGAAAAAGATGGATTCAAACAGGTTGTTAGTGGTTCTGGTTCAAAGGAATCTCCAGCATTAATTGGTTATGATGCGCAGTTTACCTACGGTAGCCATGGATATGCTATTTTAAACTATTATAAAGACGGTTCGGCTGTAATTGAATACTATGCCGCAAATAAAAAAGACGGACATAAATTATTATTTAACAAACAAATTATTGCTCCGAAAGAGGTAAAACAATTTAATGAATTTCCAGAATACGATGCGCACAAAGAATTTATAGAAGCTTCTATTTACAAACCTGAAGACACTGAGGTTAGTGGTTTCCATAAGTTCATGTGGGGAGATTTACACAGAGAAAAATATGGTAAAAAAATTAAGGTTCCTGTATTGGAATTAGAAAAATTATATGGTGGATTAACACCTATTCAAAGAGGAGGTGGAAACCAAACCAACTCATTACGATTAGAAAATCCTGATGGTAAACAATATGTTTTACGTTCTATGGTAAAAGATGGTAGTCGTATTATGGGGGGTATTTTAAAAGGAACTATTTTAATTGATGTTGTACAAGATATCTTTACCATGTCGCACCCTTATGCGGCCTTTGTAATTCCAGATATGGCTGAAGCAGCAAATATTTATCATACCAATCCAAGAATATTTTACATGCCTAAACAACCTGCCTTAGGAAATTACAACGATGTTTTTGGTGGAGGGCTTTATTTATTAGAAGAGCGTCCTGCTGGTAATAGAGATGATGTGAAGAGCTTTGGTAATTCGAAGAAAATTGTAAGTACGTTTGACGTATTGGAAAAAATAAGAAAAAACGGAAAACATTCTATAGATCAAGAATGGGCAATGCGTTCTCGTTTATTTGATATGGTAATTGGTGATTGGGACAGACATGAAGATCAATGGCGTTGGGCTTCTTTTAAAACTGAGGATGGTAAAACCTATTACCGACCAATTCCTAGAGATAGAGATCAACCTTTTTCTAAGTTCGACGGAGTGATGATTCCTCTATTTCAACAATTTGCTCCTTTAGTAAGAAACATGCAAACTTTTGACCATGATATTAAAGACATGAAGTGGTACAACAACTATCCTCGTTTCTTTGATGCTGAGTTCTTAAATAAATTAACTTTAGAAGATTGGTATAAGCAAGCTGAATATATTCAACAGAATCTTACCGATGAAGTAATTGAAAAAGCTATCAAACAACTACCTCAAGTTATTTATGATCTTGATGGTGAAGAAACCATTGCTAAGATAAAATCAAGAAGAAATAAACTAAAGGATATTGTCAAACGCTATTATACAAAACAGGCAAAAACGGTGTACATCATTGGTACTGATAAAAAAGATAAATTCATTATTAAGAGACTTAATGATGACGAAACTAATGTTACGGTTTATAGAAAAGAGGATGAAATTTATAACCGTACTTTTAAAACAAACGAAACCAAAGAAGTTCAAATTTATGGTTTGAATGGTGATGATGAATTCTTAATCTCTGGTGATGTAGATGATAGTATTTTAATTCGTTTAATTGGTGGACAAGATCACGATACTTATAATGATACATCTTCTGTATCTGGTTGGGGAAAGAAAACAAAGATTTACGATTATAAATCAAAGAAAAACACCGTTAAAGGAAGTAAAGAAACGGCTGATTTACGTTCAGATAATTACTTTAAAAACACCTATAATCATAGAGATATAGAGAACAATACTACTGTTGTTTTTCCTAGTTTAGGAAGTAACCCAGATGATGGATTCTTCTTTGGTGCAGCTTTAACATTTACCAAACAAGGCTTTAAAAAGCGTCCGTTTGCTAGTCAGCACAGTTTAGCTGCTAATTATTATACAGCAACCAGTGGTTATGATATTGAATACAATGGTGAATTTACAGAGTTTATTGGTCAATGGAGCTTGCACTTAAGAGCCAAAGTTACGAGTGACAACTATGCTATTAATTTCTTTGGTTGGGGTAATGAAACACAATTCTTAATGCCCACTGGAGATCAAAGAGATGATTTAGATTATTACAGAGTTAAAAAAGGAGAATTAAGCTTTACACCATCTTTACTAAGAAGATTACGCGGTGGAAGTATTTTAAAACTTTCGGGTTCTATCGAAGGGATTGAAATACAAAATACTCCGAATAGATATATTACAGATGTTTCTCCGAACTCACCTATCAACCTTTTTGAAACCAATTATTTTATTGGTGGTGAATTGAACTTTAATCATAATATCGTAGATGATCAGAGTTTCCCTACCAAAGGAATGAACTTTGATTTAGCAGTAGGTGCTAAATCAAAATCAGATGATTTCGAAAGAAGATTTGGATACATTAAAAGTTCATTGGCTTTTTATCAAAACTTAGTTCAAAATCGTTCATTAGTATTTGCTTCTGAAGTAGGAACCCATATTAATTTTGGAAACCGTTTTGAATTCTACCAAGGTGCTACTTTGGGTGGTGACAGAAGCTTACGTGGATTCAATCGTCAACGTTTTACAGGAACTGAAAGTTTTTATCATAGTAATGACTTACGTTTACAATTAGGACGTTTTAAAACGGCAGTTTTACCATTAAAATTGGGAGTTTCTGCTGGATTTGATTACGGTAGAGTATGGAGCCCTAGAGTAGCTAAATCTAGTAAATGGCATACTAGTTACGGTGGTTCTGTTTGGTTAAGTGGTATTGACATGTTCACAGCAAATATTTCTTATTTCCAAGGAAATGAAAATGAAAATCGTTTTGCCTTCGGAATTGGATTTGCCTTTTAAAAAATAACATCATGCAAAGAGTTTTTAGCCTATTTTTTACCCTATGCTTTTCAATAATAGTTTCTGCACAAACAGAAACTATTATGTTAGCTAAGAATGCCAAAGGTCAGGTCTTAAACACCAATACTGGAATTGTTTTGGTAAAGACTTCTAAAAAAGTAGTTGCTATAAACTCTAGTAAGCAAAAGAATGTTTTATGGGAAAACAAGGACTTAAAAAAAGTAGACTTTAGTTCCTATACAGAAATTCCATTTACGCCTTATGTAATCTTTAGCAAAAAGCCCTTTATAAGTTCAAAGTTATTATCGAATGCCCTAGGTACCAAAGGAGTTTCTAAAACCTTGGTCAATGTCTTGAACGGAAACGTTTTTTTTGATTCTGAAAAGCAAGGTTTTAAAGCAGTCAACAACACCTTAATTTTACCAGAGCAAAAGGCCGTTTTAGTTGATGGAATCAAGAACAAAAAATATGTACTATCGCTTTTTGACTTTCAAACTGGGAAACTCATCTGGGAAACCAATCTTTCCGATCGTGCTTTTTTCAAGAACTTAAAGGGAGCTCTTTTAGATCAAGAAATAACACAATTAGATAGCGATAAGAATATCTTTTGGTTAAAAAACAATACACTTTTAAAAGTAGCTAGTAAAACTGGGGAGGTTCTCTTTCATCAAAAGAACACTACTTCGTTTAACATGAATTCACAAAAAGATGTCATCTATGTGTTTACTAATAAAATTAAAGAAGAAAGGTTAAATGAAGAAACGGCTATACAAGCGCTTTTAACAAAAGATTTAGAGCCTTTATGGAAACACACACCGAAAATTACTGGACACATCTCTCAAAGTGTTTTTATCAATAATGAACTTATTACCATTACTTCTAAAGGTTTTAATATTATTAATGTAACTGAAGGAACTAAAAAATGGAATCGTTCAGAAACATTGCCTTTGATAAAAAAAATAGTTCCGGTATCAAGTGGTTATTTAGTGGTACAAGAAAACTTCCTAACAAAGGTTGATACACTAGGAAAAAAGGCTTGGAAAAAGAAAGTAAAAATTACCAAATCAAGCAATGAATTACCTATTCATATTTTAGAAGATGCTCAAACTGCCATGTATCTTACCCCTTCTTTTTCTAATAGAATAACTATAGAAGATGGAAGTAAAATTTGGGAAAAAGATGTGGTTTTAAACAAAGCTGGGTTTATCAGTAGAAACCTAAAATTAAACCATCATTATTATCAAGCTTGGTTTGATCAAGCGCATGATTTGTTTCCGGTATACAATGAGAATAATTTTTACATTTTTAATCCTAAAGCCACAACAGCTCCTTCTTCTCTACAAAAATTTGATTTTGGAAGAGAGATTCCTCATATGGAAATAAGAGAAAAAGGGTATTTTATGACTTTAAACAATCAGTTTTATTTCTTTCATAGAAATGGAAGTTTAGTCTATCAAAAGAAATTACCCTACCAAGCAAAAGGTTCTTTCTTTAGCGATACTTTTTACTGGTTTGGAAGAGGTATAGGAACAGCAAGGTCGGTTATTGGTTTTATTCCAAATCAAATAGATCAAACTTTTAAAAATGTGTTAGTATCTACCAATCTAGGTTTTGTTACGAGAGCTACCTCAAGTATCTATGGTACTTATCAATCGTATAAAAACACTTTAAATGACATTACACAGCTTAACTCACTAGGCTTAGACAGTGATTTGCTTTCTGTATTTAGTCGTTTTAATAAAGGGCAAAAAAATGATAACTTTAGTATTGTTGTTAGTACAACTAAAGACAAAAAAAGTAGTATTGTTCAATTAGAAAAAGATACAGGTGCTACGACTGTTCTAAAAGAAATAGACTTTGAATTTGACCAGTTTATTATTGACCAAATTGAAAAAGTAATTTATTTCTTTGATGGAAAAAAGGTCATCATTGAAAACTTAATAACGAAATAAAAAACTACATATGACATCACAAACCCCACTCATTATAGCCAGTATTTTTGGTATGCTATCCGTTGTTTTTGGTGCTTTTGGAGCGCATGCATTAAAGAAAATTTTATCTGAAGACCAGTTAAAATCTTTTGAAACGGGAGTCAAATACCAAATGTATCATGCTATAGTGTTACTATTTATCGGAGCATATTTTAAGCAACCCAATGCATACATGGTTTGGGCTTTCGCAATAGGTATTGTCTTATTTTCTTTTAGTATCTATGGATTGGTTTTATCGGATGCTAAAGGAAAGAAACTTCGCTTCTTAGGACCAATTACGCCATTGGGTGGTTTGCTATTTATTGTAGGATGGGTTTTACTACTGTTAGAAATACTTTAATAGCGTAAGGTTTACTATTTCAAAGAAAACTCGTACAAATTACCTCCTTTACCATGAGATCTTTCATCGGTAATATAAAGGGTATTGTTATCCTTAAAACTCACTCCTTCTTTTTGAGAAATATGTTGAAAAGGCAGTTCGGTTAATTTTCCGCTGAAAAAATTATCCCCGTCAAAATCGGTAAAAAGCAATACCGAATCATGTGTAAGTAAGACTACTTTTTCTTTGTTGGGAGAAATAGCTGCTGAAGTTATCCAGCATTCCATATCGTCGCAATTATTAAACTCACCTACCAACTTAGCTTCATAATCTCCTTCTTTAGCAGGTATTTTATATAAACTTGTTTTTCCGTAGTGTTTTTTTACACGACTCTTTGTAAAAATATACAAGTAGCCATCTTTAAAAAAGATAGATTCTGCATCAAAAAAACGTTTCTTCTTTTTGGGTGGAAACTTAGTTTGATCGGGATACGAAAAATGGATTTTCTCAACCTCAACATTCTTCTTTGACAACTCTTGTTTGTTTACTTTTAAAATAACTAAGTTTTGTCTTGTATTCGCATTATTACCAAAATCTGCTATGTATAAATTCCCTTCTTCATCAGAAGTTAAATCTTCCCAATCGTTATTTTTAGCTTGAATCTCTAGTACTTTTTCCGTTTTTCCTTGGGTAGAAATCTCAAATAATTGTGGTTTATTTCCACTATCGTTCAGCATCCAAATGGCATTGTCACTATTTGAATATTCCGTTCCTGAAACCTCCTTTAATTTCTTAGGTAAATCGGCAACCAGTTTCAGTTGTCCATAGTTATTACAACTACATAAGAATAATACAAATACGAAAGGTAAAACAAACTTCTTCATAGAACAGTTAACGTCAAAAAAAATGAAAGATTATATAAAACTACCAACTTCCCGAGGCTCCGCCTCCACCGAAGCCTCCACCGCCGAAGCCTCCGCCAAAACCGCCACTTCCGAAGCCACCTGATGAACCTCCAAAGCCTCCGCTTCCAAAGCCACCTCGACCAGCGTTACTTAATATAATGGTTTCTAAAATATCTCTAGAGTCGGTTCTACGGTAATTACCTCTACCTCCATTTCCTCTTCCTCCACGAGAAATTAAAATAAAGAAGATGAGAAGAATAATGATAAAGACTATAAAACCAAAATCAAAACCTTCAGACTCTTTACGAGTTCCTTTGTATTCTCCATTTAAAACTTGAAAAATAGCTGTAGTTCCTTTATCAATACCAGCATAATAATTTCCTGCTTTAAACTCAGGAATCATTACTCTATTAATTATTCGCTCAGAAAGTAAATCGGATAACAAATATTCAATCCCATAACCTGTAGCAATATCAACCTTTCTGTCTTCCATGGCTAGTAAGATCAAAATACCATTATCTTCTTTCTCCTGACCTATTCCCCATTTATGTCCCCAATTAGTGGCCACCAAGGAAATATCATCTCCATTCAATGTCTTTACTGTCGCTACTACAATTTGTGTAGAGGTACTATCTGAATAAAACAACAGTTTTTTTTCTAAACTTTCCTTTTGCCAAGGTTCAAAAACTTTAGCGTCATCATACACTCGAAATATTCCATCTGGCTTCTCTGGAATTTTAAAACCACTTTGTGCTATTGACAGTGTTGATACTAAAAAGATTATTAAAACTAACAATTTTCTACAAACAACTAAAATTTGAGTACTCATCATTGATCTTTGAATCATCCTTTAGAAATTTCGTTAGACAATTCATCTTCATCACTAATACTCCAAGGAAAATGCGCTTTCAGCTCCTTACCAGCTTTCAATACGCCATTAATAATTCCTTGTTTAAAGTTTCCTTGTTGAAACTGTTCTTGTATAGCTTCTTTTGTAGTATCCCAGAAGTCGTTTGATACTACCTTATTAATTCCTTTATCTCCATAGATTACAAAGGCATGATCTTCCACAGCAATATAAATTAACACCGCATTTTGTTCTTTGGTGTTAAACATTTTAAGCATACGGAATACTTCTAGCGCACGATTGTAATGAGAAATCTGCGTAGTTTTCTCTATATGCACACGTATTTCACCAGAAGTATTTCGTTCAGCTTGTCGAATAGCTTGAACAATTTCTAATTCTTCTTCTGAAGTTAAAAACTCTTCAACTAACGACATTATTTTCTAGTATAATCGTTAACATCTGGTGCTTTCTCAGCTCCATCATCAGATTTAAAACGATCTTTCTTTTCAAACCCAAAAATACTCGCTAAAATGTTTCCTGGAAATTGACGAACATGTTTGTTAAATGGAGTAATTGACTCATTAAAACGATCACGCTCTACTTTAATTCTATTCTCTGTGCGCTCTAATTCGTTCATCATTTCCTTATAATTCTCATTAGCCTTTAATTCAGGATAACGCTCAAACACTGCTAATAAACGTGATAAAGCAGAGGTTAATCCGCTCTGTGCTTGTTGGAATTGTTGCAACTGTGCAGGAGTAATATTACTTGGGTCTATTTGAATACTCGTTGCTTTTGAACGTGCTTCGGTAACCTTTAAAAAAGTTTCTTGTTCATGCTCAGCATAACGTTCTGCTACTTTCATTAAATTAGGAATTAAGTCTGCTCTACGTTGATAAGCACTCTCTACTTTAGACCACTGCTCTCCTATTACCTCTTCCAATTCAATGGCAGTATTATAAAATCCTTTTGCCCATCCAAAAACTCCTAAACCAATAACGGCAAGAATTATAATAGGAATTAATTTTTTCATGTTTTTTGATTTTTGTTGTTATAATTGATTTTTTATTTTCAGTAATTCTGCTTTTACTGCTTCTAATCTACTAATTATTTCCTGATTACTAACTACTTCAGGATCTTTCTTAAGTTTCTTTCGAGCACCATCTAAGGTAAAACCTCTTTCCTTTACTAAATTATAAATGAGCTTAAAATTCTCAATATCTTCTTTAGTAAACAAACGGTTTCCTTTAGCATTCTTTTTGGGTTTGATAATGTCAAACTCATTATCCCAAAAACGAATTAGAGAAGTGTTAACGCCAAAGGCCTTAGCTACTTCTCCAATTTTATAATATCTTTTTTCTGGTAAATCTACATGCATATTTTACCTAGTACTTTATGTATTAATCATACGATTGTCCTTTTTGTTGAGATGCTTTTTGCATTGCAATAAACTCTTCTGGAGTTAAATCTCCATAATAGTAATAAATCGGATTTACGGGTCTACCATTTTTATGAACTTCGTAATGTAAATGAGGGGCCGCAGAACGTCCTGTGTTCCCAACATATCCAATCAAATCACCGCGCTTTACTTTTTGACCTCTTTTAGCTATAATTTTACTCATGTGCGCATAAATAGTTTCATAGCCATATCCGTGATCTATATATACTACCTTACCAAAGGTAGCACTTCTATGCGCTTTTACTATTTTACCATTTCCTGAGGCAAAAATCGGTGTACCTGTGGGAGCCGTAAAGTCCATTCCATTATGCATTCTCCAAGACTTTAATATTGGATGCATTCTCATACCATACCCAGAAGCCATTCTTTTTAAGTCTTCATTTTTTACAGGCTGAATTGCAGGAATAGATGCCAACATCTTATCTTTTTCTTTGGCTAACTTTACGATCTCATCTAATGATTTTGATTGTACCGTAATCTGCTTTGAAATAATATCTATTTTTCGTTTTACCTCTTCAATTTCTTTACTATTATTGAAACCTTCTAAATGTTTGTATCGATTTACTCCTCCAAATCCTGCTTTCCTTTGTTCTTCTGGAATTGGGTTTGCTTCGAAATACGTTCTATATATATTATTATCTCTCTCTTGTAACTCTGTTAATCTAATAGATAATTCATCCAATTCTTTCGACATAATCTCATTATGCAGTCTATAATTATCTAATTCTCTTTTTTGAGCACGTTCTTTTGGTGACATTAAAAACTGGCTAAATCCAATAAATCCGAAAAAAGCAACTAGCATTGCTCCTAAAGTCCATAAAACACTTTTCTTAAATGTTTCACTTTTTCTTGCTTCTATTTTTCGGTATGATAAGGTATCTGGATCGTAATAATATTTTACTTTCGCCATAATGCTAAATGTACTATTTTTGTGCTCATTAAACGAAGCATCCTATGGGGATGTACTAATTTTGGTTAGTCACAAATTTACAAAATGTTTCAAAACTGCTTAATGAAAGTGGTTTTTTAATTAAAAATTAACAAAATAAGATACTAGAGTAGTATGAGATCTCAAGATATTAGAGCTAAATTTTTAGAATTTTTTAAGTCAAAACAACATGATATCGTTCCTTCGGCACCAATGGTGTTAAAGAATGACCCAACATTAATGTTTACCAACTCTGGTATGGCTCCGTTTAAGGAGTTTTTCTTAGGAAATGCTACTCCAAAAAATAATAGAATTTCTGATTCTCAAAAATGTTTACGTGTTTCTGGAAAACACAACGACCTAGAGGAAGTTGGATATGACACCTATCACCATACCATGTTTGAAATGTTAGGAAACTGGAGTTTTGGTGATTACTTTAAAAAAGAAGCTATTGCTTGGGCTTGGGAATTATTAACTGAGGTTTATAAGATTCCTAAAGATATTTTATACGTAACCGTTTTTGAAGGTGATGAGAAAGATGGTACAAAAATGGACCAAGAAGCCTATGATCTTTGGAAGCAATACATTTCTGAAGACCGTATCTTAATGGGTAATAAAAAAGATAACTTCTGGGAAATGGGTGAGCAAGGACCTTGCGGACCATGTTCTGAGATTCACGTAGATATTCGTTCTGCTGAAGAAAAAGCTAAGGTTGACGGAAAATCATTAGTAAATGAAGACCACCCACAAGTTGTTGAAATATGGAACTTAGTTTTCATGCAGTTCAATCGTAAAGCAAATGGTTCTTTAGATGAATTACCTGCAAAACACATTGATACTGGAATGGGATTTGAGCGTTTATGTATGGTATTACAAGGTGTTCAATCTAACTATGACACCGATGTATTTACACCATTAATTAGAGAAATTGAAACGATTACGGGTGTTGGATATGGTAAAGATGAAAAGGTTGACATTGCTATTCGTGTAATTGCAGATCACGTTCGTGCGGTTGCTTTTGCTATTGCAGACGGACAGTTACCAAGTAATAATGGTGCTGGATATGTTATTCGTAGAATCTTACGTAGAGCTATTCGTTATGGATTTACTTTCTTAAATAAAAAAGAACCTTTTATTTATAAGTTAGCGGAAACCTTAGCTCATCAAATGGGAGATGCTTTTCCTGAAATTAGAAAACAAGATACTTTAGTTCATAATGTAATTAAAGAGGAAGAAGCTTCTTTCTTACGTACCTTAGAACAAGGGTTATTATTATTAGATCGTGTAATTGACACTACTCAAGGAACTACGGTTTCTGGTAAAAAAGCTTTTGAATTATATGACACCTATGGATTCCCATTAGATTTAACACAGCTAATTGCTCGTGAAAAAGGGTATGATGTAAATGAAGAAGAGTTTAATGCTGGAATGAAAGCTCAAAAAGACCGTTCTCGTGCAGCTTCTGCAAGTGAAACTGGTGACTGGGTTGTTTTAGTAGAAGATGAAATGGAAGAGTTTGTTGGATATGACACGTTAAGTGTTGACGTAAAGCTTACTCGTTATAGAAAAGTAACTACTAAAAAAGACGGTGATCAATACCAATTAGTATTTAATATGACTCCTTTCTATCCAGAAGGTGGTGGACAAGTTGGTGACAAAGGTTTTATTGAAGCTCCAAACGGTGATGTTATTTATGTGATTGATACGAAGAAAGAAAACAATGTAATCATTCACTTTACGAAGAATTTACCGAAGAACTTAAACGAAACATTTAAGGCAGTAGTAAACGATGAGTTTAGACGTTTATCTGCGAGCAATCACTCAGCAACGCACTTGTTACACCAAGCATTACGTGCTGTTTTAGGAGATCACGTAGAACAAAAAGGATCATTGGTAAGTCCTGATTATTTACGTTTTGACTTCTCTCACTTCTCAAAGGTTGACAAAGATCAGTTAAATGAAATTGAGGAGTTTGTAAATGCACGTATTCGTGAGAACCTTCCTTTAGAAGAGAAAAGAAATATTCCAATGCAACAAGCTATTGACGAAGGTGCTTTGGCTTTGTTTGGAGAAAAGTATGGTGATAGCGTTCGTGCGATCCGTTTTGGACAATCAATGGAATTGTGTGGAGGAACACACGTACAACAAACTGGAGACATTTGGTATTTTAAAATCAAATCTGAAGGTGCTGTAGCTGCTGGTATTCGTCGTATTGAGGCAATTACCAACCTTGCTGTAGGTGAATATTTTGAAGATGTAGAGCGTAACTTTAATTCGGTAAAGCAATTGCTTAAAAATCCAAAAGATATTACGAAATCAGTAAGTGCTTTACAAACTGAAAATGCCGCTTTAAAGAAGCAAATAGAGCAATTACAAAAAGATAAAGCAAAGAATATGAAAGGAGATCTTAAAAATCAATTACAAGAGATTAACGGAGTTCAATTCTTGGCCTTAAAAGTAGATTTAGATCAGGTAAGTATTAAAAACTTATTATTTGAATTGGCTGGAGAGGTTGACAACTTATTTGCCCTATTAGCTACTTCTGAAAATCCAGAAAAAGCAATGTTAACGTGTTATATTTCTAAAAATTTAGCTAATGAACGTGGTTATGATGCTGGTAAAGTAGTAAGAGAATTAGGTAAATACATTCACGGTGGTGGAGGTGGACAAAACTTCTACGCAACTGCTGGAGGTAAAAACCCAGGAGGGTTACCTAAAGTATTAGACAAAGCTAAAGAGTATGTAGTGTAATACTCCAAACAGAAACTTATATAAAACTCGTTACTTTAAGCAGCGAGTTTTTTGTTTACCAAAAGTTTTCTCTCGTGATATTTAATTAAAAAAATTAACTTCACTATCAAACAATATCTTATCGTTTAAAACGAAGCATATCTTAACTATTTACTACAATACCATAAAATGAGACCTAAAATAAAAAAAGAAGATTTTTTAAATGCTGATGATGAATGGTTAGTTCAATTAATTGGGCAAACAACAGATGTAGAAATAAATCCAAATATAACAAATCAAAAAAAAGATTTATACTATAAAAGAATTCAACTATGTAATTTAATTATTCAGATTGAATTTACTATTGAAAGTTATGGGCAAATAAATTTCTTTATAGATTATTCGCATGAAATACCTGATTTAATAGAACTTAAAGAGTTATTATATGAATTTAACGAACGTGAGGCAGTTGACGCTATTGATAAAACTTTATTATTCTATCATAACAACAAAAAAGAATTTGATTACTTAACTAATGCTATTGAACCAGCTAATTATGATTTAAGACATAAGCAACTTGAAGAAAAGTATTACGACTTAGAAAACACAAATAATGGTGTAGCGTTTTATATCCCTCTTTGTGAACCTATTGAAAACTTAGCTAAATATATTAGATTGAATCCTAATGAATTCTTAGTTGACGAAAATGGGGTAGAGTACAATAGCTAACGACATCTATAATTTATTGTCGTCAGATTTCCTAAATCGTAACCCCTTACCATAAATTCTATTGAATTTTCCACAATTAATCATAGCCTCAACAGATAGTGCAACATAACAAAACTCCCGAATAAATTACTGTCTTTTTGTTATTTATAATGCTTTTTTATAAGTACTAATAGCTCTTTCTCGGGCAAATTTATGATCTACTATAGGTTGAGGATAAGTTAATTCTTCAAAGTCTTTTACCCATGTTTTTACATACTGTAAGTCTTTATCAAACTTTTTAAGCTGTTCTGTGGGGTTGAACACTCTAAAATAGGGTGCAGCATCACAGCCTGTACCAGCAGACCATTGCCAGTTTCCATTATTAGAAGCTAATTCATAGTCTAACAATTTTTCAGCAAAATACGCTTCCCCCCAACGCCAATCGATGAGTAAATGTTTGCATAAAAATCCTGCGGTAATCATACGAACTCTATTATGCATGTATCCTGTTTCATTTAATTCACGCATACCAGCATCTACCATAGGATATCCTGTTTCTCCTTTACACCATTTTTCAAACTCCTCTTTGCTATTTCTCCATGGAACTGCATCATACTTTGATTTAAAATTCTCGGTAACCACTTTAGGAAAGTGATATAAAATCTGCATAAAAAATTCTCTCCAAATCAATTCGCTCAAAAACACCTGATTTAAGTCAAGTGCTCTTTTCACCATTTCACGTACGCTTACTGTTCCAAAGCGTAAATGAGGAGAAATGTATGAAGTGGTGTTTTTTGCAGGAAAGTCTCTTGTGGCATCATAAGTACTTATTTGAGAAAAGTTATAAGGCTTCACTTTGATTGCACTTTCTTTAAAACCTATAAAATCCAACATTGGAAAATTTATAGTCTTTTTTAAGAAACCAGAAAAATCAATCTCATATTCCTGTAGATCTCTTTCTTTTGAAAAAGCTTTCAACCATTTGTTTTTAAATGGGGTATATACGGTATAAGGTGTTCCGTCATTTTTGACTACCTCACTTTCTTCAAAAACAACTTGGTCTTTACATAAATGAAACGCTATTTCTTTTGACGCTAAAAAAGATTGCACTTGTGTATCTCTTTGAATTGCATAAGGCTCATAATCTTTATTTGTATATACCTCAGCAATCTCGTATTCCTCAACAAGATCACTCCAAACTTTAAGTGGTTTTCCTTTTAAAACCAATAAAGACGAATCGTATTGTTTTAGTTTTTTATCTATCTCTTTTAAAGAATCATAAATAAAATTTACCCTTGCATCATCTTTTGGAAGTGCATCTAAAATCTCTTCGTCAAAAATAAATATGGGTAGTACCTTATAACCAGATTGCAATGCTTTCGACAATCCTTTGTTATCATATAACCGTAGATCTCTTCGATACCAAAAAATGGCGATTTTATCCTTCATTAAACAATTTTTCTAATGTTTCATATCGATGTTCAAATATTCCTTTTAGCTGCTTCTTTATAAAAATGCTTTGAGCGAGATGCCCTAAGAATCCAAAAGGTATTTTATACGATATTTTATCTTTCATTAATGTATTTCCATTAGATAACTCCTCAAACCAGTGTTCATGATGCCACATGCTATAAGGACCAAATCGTTGTTCATCTATAAAAAAATCTTGTTCTTTTACTTGCGTAATTTCTGTGACCCAGCTTGATTTTATTCCTGGTAAAATTCCAACTTTATAGGTAATAATCTGTCCAGCATACGCCTTACTTTCTACATCAGATGTTATTTGAAACCCCATATGTGAAGGAGTAATTTTTTGCAAGTTTTCTGGCGAGCTAAAAAAACCCCATGCTTGCTTGAGTGGTACTTCTAGAACTTGTTGTGTAGACAAGGTATAAATTCCAGAATGTTTTTTAAATGTAATCACCTTATAATAATTTTGTTATTTTCTTACTCATAGGTTTGGTAACCGAGTAAAACACATCTATTAATCTTCCTTCTTCATCAACTAAGTACTTCTGAAAATTCCATTTTACAGAAGAATTTAGCTTACCATTTTTCTCTTTTTTAGTTAACCATTGGTAAATTGGATGTTGCATTGCTCCTTTGACCTCAATTTTTTCTGTCATTGGAAAATCTACTCCATAATTCATTCTACAAAACGATTGTATTTCTTGTTCTGTTCCTGGTTCTTGTGCACCAAACTGATTACATGGTAATCCTATAATGACCAGCTTATCTTTGTGTGTTACATACAACTCTTGTAATCCGTCATATTGATTGGTAAACCCACATTTAGAAGCTACATTAACAAATAATATTTTCTTTCCTTTATAGTGTTCTAACTTTAGTTCTTCTCCATGAATATCATTAACTTTTATGTCATACAACGATTCCTTCGGCGTTACCGTTTTTCCATTTCCTAAAAAACTAAATAGTGTCATAATTAGTATAATTTTATTTTTTATCTAATAGATATTTTTTCAACTTCTAATTTAAACTTTTCGTTGGTTTTATTCCCTATTAAAATGGCAATCTCTTTAATAGTTTGCGAAGAGAAATTATCTAAGTTCAAACGATATCCTCTAAAAGATGGATAAAAGCTAGTTAAAGGGATTTCTATTTCTTGCTCTTTTCCATTAGTTTGAAAACTTTGGATATACCAAAATCGAGTACTTCTATCTGCCTTTAATCTTAATTGGTACTTTTTACCATCTCCTTTTACTCTAAGTACAATTTTCGACTTTTTGTCGTCTAGCTTAACATTCACGCGCATACGCGTCATTGCAAACCCTCCGTTATTTTCAGTAGAAACTTCTCCTGAAAATACGGCATTTTCTGATGTCTTGTGAATCATACTAGAGGTTGAAATACCTCCCATTACATCATCATTGGTAACATACCATTTTGTCTGTTTTGCTTTGTCAAACACCAAAATTTCATTATTTACGTTCAACAATACACATATTAACACTAACCATTTCATCTTTATATTTTTACCGTTACTATACCTGCATCTATAGGAATTACTTGTCCTGTAATAGCCGAAGCTTTTTCAGACAATAAATAACACGCCAAATCGGCAACTTCTTTCGACTCTAAATATTTCTTAAGTGGATGCCGTTGCTTCATGGATTCTTGCTGTTTTTCGTTTCTTAATAAACGTGAAGCCAAAGGGGTGTTAGTAACTGTAGGTGCAATTGCATTAAACCTAACCTTAGTTGCATATTCTGCAGCTAGCGATTTTGTTAACCCTTCTACTGCTGATTTACTTGCAGCAATACTTGCATGAAAAGGCATACCTAACATAGAGGCCACTGAGCTAAACAACACGACACTTCCTTTGCTTTTTACTAATTGATTTTCATAAGCTTTTAAAGTTTTAATTGCCCCAATAACATTCACGTTAAAATCATTTTGAAAATCATCAAGAGTTAAACGCGTAAATGATTTTAAATTGATACTACCGGGGCAATACACTAAACTATGAACTTCACTTTCTAATTCTGGCAACTTATCTACTGTTACATCGCATGTATAACTAACTATATTCTTATGTTCTTCTGAAGGGGTTCTACTAATATTAATAATCTTAGTAGTTTCTTTCAAATTATCTACAATAGCCTTTCCTATTCCTTTACTTCCACCTATTACAACGATTGTTTTCATAACCTTCCTTTTAATCGTTTCTCTACTTTTTGTTTTATCAAAGTCAAACGCTTCATAATATCCATCAAACTTCTATCCTTGGTTTCTTTATACACCTCATTAATAGATAGAATTATTTCTTTTGCTTTTCTTGACGCTAGAATTTTTTCATTTCTAGATCTTAATCTTTTATGATTCTTTTCAAAATCTAAAGCTTCTTGAATTAAATTAACTGTGCTCATTTTAAATAATTTTGAAGTTCAACTATTTTCTTTGGAGTATTAAATTCTCCTCCATAAAAACAGGTTACTGTTTCAGAAGTATCATCTTTGACTCCTCTTGACGAAACACATAAGTGTTTTGCTTCTATGATAACAGCAACACTTTCTGTTTCTAATATTTCTTGTAAATCTCTTGCTATTTGATTTGTTAACCTTTCTTGTACTTGAGGTCTTTTGGCATAGTATTGCACTATTCTATTGAGCTTTGAAAGTCCAATTACCTTTCCAGAAGAGATATAGGCAACATGAGCTTTTCCTATGATAGGTACAAAATGATGTTCACAATTTGAGTAAAAACTAATGTTTCTCTCTACCAACATTTGATTATACTGATACTTGTTTTCAAACAATGCCATCTTGGGTTTATTAGCCGGATCTAAACCTGAAAAAATTTCTTCTATATACATTTTAGCAACTCTTTTAGGCGTTCCTTTTAAAGAGTCATCGGATAAATCAAGCCCCATTGTTTTCATAATCTCTTTAAACAAACTAGCTATCTTTTCCTTTTTCTCTTCATTAGAAATCAAAAAAGCATCTGAGATCATTGGTGTTTCTATACCTGTATATAAATGATCATCTCCTATTTCTTCAACACTCAGATTGTTGATCTTATTTTTAATAGGGATATTCAACAAAGTTTCTTGGTGTTTCATAAAGTTTAATTTTAATTTCTAAATTATTTGGTATTACTTTTTCTAACCTATTATAAATTACGATTGCTATATTTTCTACTGTTGGATTTAACTCCGTAAATTCAGGTACTTCTAGATTTAAGTTTTTATGATCGAAAGGATCTAATATCTCTTCTTTTATATAGCGAGACAGTTTTTTAGTATCGATGACATAACCCGTATCAATATCTATTTCTCCTATAATTGTTACTTCTAAATCATAATTATGTCCATGAAAATTAGGGTTATTACATTTTCCAAATACCTTTTTATTTTTTTCTAAACTCCAATTAGGATTATGCAACCTATGAGCTGCATTAAAATGTTCTTTTCTTGTTATTCCTAGTTTGTGTTTTAGCATTATTTCCGTTTTGAAATCTTATTACTACTTATACTTTTTTGTCTTGAACATTTAAACCTACCTTTTATAAAAGTTCTTTTTTGCTCGTGTTTTGTTTTTCTTCCTTGAACTCTTTTTCGCCACAACCTAAAACTTGAAGGCTTTAATTCTTTTCTCATTAATGAAATAACCTCTTGTTCTTTCAAACCGAATTGGTATTGTATTGCATCGAACGTAGTTCTGTCTTCCCAAGCCATTTCAATTATTCTATCTAACATTCTCGTGGTCATAAAAAGTAATCTTTCATTTTTAATGCTTTTTGGTGCATCATTTTATCTATAAATCTCTTATTCTCTTTATATTTTAAATCCTTTCTAAATCGTATAAAATTGTTATCGGAATGGATACTAAAAAACCCATCATTAAATACGGATAGTTTATAATATGGAATCACCCAACAAAAACGTTCCATTTGTCTTGTTATATAGATCATAACTCCGTTAGGCCTCAGCTCAATACTTCCATACCCTAAATCACTCACTGTGCTCAATACGCCTTGAAAACTTCTACTTACTCCATCTATAATCATTCTTCCCGAACCAACTCCGCCCAATTTGAAAGATGCTATAAACCCCATAGGTTTACCGATAAGCGCATTCATTTCTGCGATATCTTCTTTATCTGTATATGTTGTATTAAATAGCATATTATTTATTTGTATGTTTTTTTAATATTCTATAGCTATCTTTTATTACTTCTGGATCTTTTCTCATTTTCCAAATAATATCTGATGCTTTTCTCCTAGATTTCTCTAAATCAACTATGGGCGCAGGATAGTCTTTTTCCAAAGTAAAATTGTAGAGTTTTTGCTCTAAAGCTGTCATTCTAAAAGGTTCATGCCTAAAAGGAATTGGTAAACTCGCTACTTCTGGAACCCATTTTGAAATGAATATTGCTTCAGGGTCATGTTCTAATCCGTTTTTTATTGGATTGTAGATTCTTATGGTATTTATTCCTGTTTCTCCTGCTTGCATTTGCAACTGCGGAAAATGAATTCCTGGTTCAAAATCTAAAAAAAGTTTTGATAAATATTTGGAAGCTTCTTGCCATGGTTGCCAAAGGTTATGGGTAAAAAAGGACACCAACATTGCTCGCATTCTAAAGTTTAAGTATCCTGTTGTTATCAAACACCTCATGCATGCATCTATAAAAGGAATTCCAGTTTCTCCTTGCTTCCAGCTACTCACATATTTCTTCGTAATATCTTTTTTTAATTTTCTGAATCCACTGTTTACACTCTCTCTTTCCATAAGACATTCCATTTCAAATTTTTGAATAAAATGCGCCTGCCATCTTAACCGAGAAACAAAAGCATGTATTGCTCTTTTGTCTCCTCCTTGTGTTTGTGCTTTTTTGGCCTCTTGAAAAACTTCTCTAACGGATAAATTTCCCCATGCGATATAAGGAGAAAGTCTGCTACAGCTCTCTCTGGCTTCACTTGGTTTTGATATATGTTTGGTATAGTTTTCATGACGTATATTGAAAAAACTATGCATATATCTTAATCCCATAGTTCTTCCTCCTAGTTGAAATGTTCCTTTCAAGGTATTCAGATTTACCTCTTTTAAGTTCTTCGCCAAAACATCAATTTGCTCATTGGAACAAAACACATCTTTCTTTGGTTCAAAAGGTGATATTGCTACTTTCATATAGCTTTCCCAATCCTCTTTCCAATTGGTTCTATCTTTTCTTCCTCTAAATACACCATTGTGTATATTTTCTGTCCAATTAATTGAATTATTGCTACAAAACCTTTTAAATGATTTATCTCTATTATAAGTTCTTAATATGCCGGTTTCAATATGAGAATAAACCTCAGTTACATTCCTTTGAGTTTGCAAGTATCTAAAAAAAGAATTCACCTCAGAATTAACTGTCAAGACTCTTGTGTTATAACCTAGTAACTCTGCATTGATGTCTCTTAGAGACTCTTTAACAAAGTTCCAATGTCTTTCAGAGTAATGTTCATCTCTCAATAAGCTCTCTTCAAAAAGATAGATAAACAACACTTTATTTCCTGAATTAAGCGCATTTAAAATTGCCTCGTTATCGTGTAAACGAAGATCTCTTTTAAACCAAACTACTGCTATTTCCTCTTTGCGCTGTAACATATCTATTCTATTTTAAATATTGTTCAACATAAACCTATTTTCATTAAACAAAAACTTATAAATCAAAAAAATATAAGATCTCTACTTTGATAAATGGTTTATTAATCCATTAAAAATAATTCCATGAAATGGTAATACGGTATACCAATATACCCTTCCTAAGATACCTTTCGGTCTAAATACTGCTCTTTGATATATTTTATTCTTTACTACTTTAAACTCCAACCATGCTTCTCCTGGTAATTTCATCTCAGCAAAAAGCAACAGTCTTTTATTCTCTTGATCTGCCAAAAGTACCCTCCAAAAATCCAAGGCATCTCCTGGTTCTAATTCAGTTGGGTGTCTTCTTCCTCTTCGCAAACCAACTCCTCCAACAATTTGATCTAGCAAGCCTCTTATTTCCCATAAAAAATCAAATCTATACCAACCTTGCTTACCTCCTATACTCCAAATTTTTTCTAATGTTCTCTCTTCATCATTCATCTTTCTGCTTCGTATATCTTTGAAACATCCATAATGAGGTAACTCTATGTGATCGATATATTCTTTCTTAAATACTCCACTGATTTTCGCGTCTTTCCAACTTGAAACAATAGAGCTTTGTGCTATTTTAACAAAGGCTTTTTGAACCGCTTCTTTATAAGTAATAGGGCTTACATTTACAATATCATTGATATTACTTTTCTTTCCAATAACTTCAACGGTCATACTATCTACCAATGATTTTGCCAAATTAAAAGATGTCGAAGTAACAAAGTATAACCAATAAGATGATAGTTTTGGGGTTAAAATTGGTAGTGTAAAAATAAACCTCTTTAAAGCTCTTACTTCAGCAAATTGCAATAACATCTCTTTGTAGGTCAATACTTCTGGACCATAAATATCAAATGATTTATTGTAAAGTTTCTCGTTTAAAAGCGCTCTTGTTAAATAAGCTAAAACGTCCCGTATTGCAATGGGTTGTGTTTTTGTATATAACCATTTCGGAGCTACCATTACTGGAAGTTTTTCAACCAAATCTCTAATAATTTCAAAAGAAGCACTTCCACTACCCACGATAATACCAGCTCTAAAAGTAGTTGTATTATAATGTTCACTTTGTAAAATCTGTTCTACTTGGTATCTCGATTGTAGGTGCTTCGATAATGAAGCATCATTTACAATTCCACTTAGGTATATTACTTGCTGACACGCTGTTTTCTCTATTAAATCCTTAAAATTAATGGCACACTTTTCTTCTAAACTCCCAAAGTCATTACTACTAGTAGACATTGAATGAATTAAATAATATGCTGCATCAATATCTTTTGGCAACTCTTGTTTCGGTTCTAAAAAATCAATTTCAATGAACGTTATATTATCTTCTATTCGAAACTCTAATGGTACTCTATTTACATCTCTCACAGTACACACCAAAGTATGTCCTTCTTTTAGAAGGATAGGAATGATTCTCTTCCCGATATACCCAGTTGTTCCTGTGATTAGTATTTTCATTTATTTAGGTCTTTGGTATGATAATCTTTTAAATTCCTTTGCCACCATGTAGGTGTCTAACCCATTAATTGCCGCTACACTTTGTTTAGATAGATTCAAAAATCCATCTTCAGACAACATACTTTCTTCAATATATAAATCAACCACCTCTCCTAAAACTAGGATGGTATCATTTGCTTTTATATAATATTCCTCTAAAAATTTCATTCCAATTTGTAATGGGGACTCACTTACAAACGGAGCATAAAAATTCTCTTTATACGCTGGTGTTAGATTGGTCTTATCAAACTCTGAGATATCGGCAGTGTATTTTGCAGAGGTATGGTGTGCATCTTCTATAATACCTTCACTAATTGCATTAATTGTATAGAAGCCTGTTTCTTTTATGTTATTATACGTATTTCTAACTACTGTTGTTGGCCTAAGTACAAAACCTAAAATAGGTGGATTAGATCCATAATGTACAACAGAACTAAAAACCGCAACATTAGCTACATTACTAATTAATGATTTCGTTCCTATTAAATTTGCAGATTTATATCCCGATATACTATTCATTAAGTTTATCTTATATAAATGCGGAAATGCTTCTATGTCTTTTCTTGTAATATGCATTACAGGTTTTTAAAATTATTTATAACAATGTCTTTTGCCTTTAAATCGTGCATTAAATTATACAGTCCAAAAAAAGTTCGGTTTATATAAATAAAGTGTTTCGACCCTCTATTTCCATTCATCTTTCTTAGCTCTGTGCTTTTCGCATACTTTTGTCCTAAATCGGCAATTCTTCCAAAAAAAGCATCATCAGAAAAGTCAAAGTTTTCTTGTTGAAATGGCTGCGTGAACAGAGATAACATTTCGTAAAAAAGAGCTTTAAAAAAGACTATTTCTTCTTCTGTATCGTCTTTTCTTAAGATCTCCAATTCATAAAGCTTACTTTCAAAAAAACTTGGGTTTTCAATATTTTCCTTTTTTGCTAATTCAAAATAAGGAATGTAAAAGCTTTCAGGAACTTTCTTCATACAACCAAAATCAATCACAATCAATTCTCCTTCTTTTGAAACTAAAAAATTACCTGGATGTGGATCTGCGTGAACTTTCTTTAATACATGCATTTGATACATATAAAAATCCCATAATGCCTGACCCAATTTATTTGCCATTTCAGGATTTGTATTCACTTCAGTAAATTCAGATAAGTGCACTCCATCCATCCAATCCATTGTAAGAATTCGTTCTGAAGAATACTCTTTGTAATACTTTGGAAACCTTAAATTAGGTATATGCTTACATGCATTGGCTATTTCATTGCTTTGAGCCAATTCTAAATTATAATTTGTTTCTTCTAGTAATTTCTCTTCAACTTCTTTAAAATATTCATCAGAACCTTCTCCTTGAATATTAAACATCTTCATTGCCATTGGTTTTACCATGGCTAAATCTGAAGAGATACTATCAGCGATTCCTGGATATTGGATCTTAACCGCTAAATTTTTATTATTTACCGTTGCTTTATGAACTTGCCCGATACTGGCTGCATTTACAGATTCTTTTGTAAACGTATCAAAAACATCGGTAGGTAATTTTTTAAAATATTTTTTAAAAGTCTTGACTACTAACGGTCCTGAAAGTGGTGGTACCGAGAATTGTGACAACGAGAATTTTTCTACATATGCATTTGGCAACAAGTTTTTCTCCATACTTAGCATTTGTGCTACTTTTAGAGCAGAACCTTTTAACTCTTTTAAACCATTGTATATATCTGTTGCATTCTCTTCATTTAGTTTTGATCTGGCTTCTTCTTCTGATTGTGTTATTTTATTACCATAATACTTCACATAATTCACTCCTACCTTTACGCCAGTTGTCACGAGCTTTGTAGCTCTTTCTATTTTACTTGTAGGTATTTTATTTAGTGTTTTCATACCATCGTCATTTTTTCTTTCCACAAAAACTTAGCTAAATCAACCACACTTTTAATAGGTGCTATTTGCTGTATATCAAAACTTGCTTTGATTGTTTTTTCTATAAAAACATCTGTTTTTTCAAAATTTGAAGATTCATCTTCTAACCAAAATTTTAGAATCATTAATAGTTGAAACCAATAACTTTCAGCAATCGTTTTATCTTGAATTTTATTTATTCTTTCATTCTTAAAATCAATCTTTTCAAGAGAGACATTTTCTATAAATGCAATAAACTCTTCTCTAAGCCCTTTCAAAACCATTAACTTATTGAAATCCATCTTATGGCTTTTCAATTGCAATAAAACATAAGATCTATTTGCCGTTAATAACTCGAAAAATGTAAAGTAAAAACTTAACAACTTTTCTTTTGAACTATACGTTTTATAAGCTTCTGTTTTGTGCAGCATATGAATAGTTTCTTTTGCAAAAACCTGAAAAATGGCTTTCTCTAAACTTTCAAAACTAGAAAAGCTCTTATAAAAATCTGCTTCTTCAAAATTGTTGTTTTGAGCAAATGCAAAAACAGATTGTGGTCTTCCTGAAACCAATACAGTATTCATATACCATTCAATTAATTTTTCCTGAGTAATATTTTTCTTTTTTGCCATCTTCTTAATTATTAAAAACTATATATGCATTCAAACTTGTAGCAATGGTCATCCATACTAAATACGGTATAATAAACAGTGTATACCCTTTTACTTTTCTTAAATGTTCAAAAGTAAAATAGCCTATTAACAACCACAGTAACGTAATTACTACCAACCCTACAGCTATCATATGTTGGTTAAAAAAAACATAGTTCCACCCAACATTTAAAATCCATTGTAAACCAAATAGGTAAAGTAGTTTTTTTGCTAAATAAGCATACTGAAAACTTACTCTAGTTATGTAGATTGAAAACATGAACATGATTGTGGTCCAAGCTGCTCCAAACACCCAATTTGCAGGTGTCCAAGGCGCCTTATTTAATGACTGATACCATGCTGTTCTTGGTCCGTCGTTCATTAACCAAACACCTATAGCTAAGGCTAAAAAATTAACCACTAAAAACAGTAAGAATCGTATATATTTATTTTCTTTCAATTTGTTTATTTTTTAAATGATTAAAAATTAGTTGAATTGAAAACAATAGGTTGAATGCATAAAAAACATCTTCAAAAGGTATTGTAAACAATCTAAATCCTAAATTTTCATCATTATTATACCATACAACAGGGCTCTCTATAAAGCTTCCTGTTAAAATTCCATTCACTAAAAAAAACGGAATCAAAATCACTATAAAACTTGGCAAATATTCTTGAAGTGTTGTCAAATGATTCTTCAAGCCATATACTAGTAAGCCAAGAAAAAATATAAAATTTACCGTTGTATACCATTTTCCAAAATTGAATATCAGTAAAAAGAAAACAATTAAGGCCAACATTATACTTAACAGTATCGTCGCCGATTTGGATAATTTATAGTTTGGTAAGTAGTACTTTAAAACTTCATGTGTAAACAAACACGCATATGGAATACAGAAAAAAAACATCCATTCTTCTATAGGCATTTTAAAAATTTTCATACCTAAGAAATAACTCTCATTAAACCCCCAAATTCCTTCAGCGGTAAATATTCCATCCCATATTAAAAAAGGAATTGCAACCAAAACAATACTTATCAAAGCAATTTTAAAGTATTGAATAAAATGAAATTTCTTTTCTAAAAAACTATATAATAATGGAATACTTAAGCTACCTAAATTTAATATTAGATATACGTATTGGCTCACTTTTTAAATGTTTTAAAATACTTAAATGGTACGAACAACATACCAAAACATTCTCCTTCTTCTTTCCCTAAATGTTTATGATGCACTTTATGTGCTTTCCTTAAACCTCTTAGGTATCTGTTTTTTGTGTTTTTAAACCAATTGAACCTCCTATGTATTAATACATCGTGTATTAAGAAATAAGCAATTCCGTAAAGTAATATCCCTAAACCTATAAAAAACATAAAATTAAGTTCCGGGCGTATTCCAAAAAAGAATAATAGCATGCTCGGCACAGCAAAAACAACAAAAAAAGCATCATTTTTCTCAAAAACATGTGGATATCCTGGTTGATGGTGATCTTCATGTAAATACCACCCGAAACCATGCATCACATATTTATGTGTACACCAAGTAATGCCTTCCATTACTACAAATGTTACTATGGTTATTAAAACAAAAAACATTAAATAAGGTTTAATTTATATTTTACATAACTCCTTGCCAATAAATTAATTTTCATTGGGTTAGATATTCGAACTCTAGTTTCCATTATTTTTGAATAGTGTACAGCTTTCAGCTTCTTCAATAGTCTTTTGTAATATCGAAAAGCCATGTATACACCAAATTTTGCTTCAACTGGCAATTTGAGAATCCCATTCTTGTAAGCATATTCAAAGTCTCTTTCTATATCTTCGATAATATCTTGCTTTGATTGTTCATCTAAATTTCCAAAATTCACATTCGGAAAATACGATCTATTTAAGTCTTCAAAATCATCTTTTAAATCCCTTAAAAAATTTACTTTTTGAAAAGCAGATCCTAAGCGTTGTGCAGCATCTTTTAACTCATCGTATTTGTCTTGGTTCCCATTTACAAAAACCTTCAAACACATCAATCCAACCACATCTGCTGATCCATAAATATACTCTTCATACTCTTCTTTTGTTTGATATTCTGTCTTGTATAAATCGACTTTCATGCTCTTCAAAAAAGACTGTACCATTTGATCTGGTATATTATATCTAACTACTGTATGAATAAAAGAATTCATAATAGGGTTTAAACTAATACCCATGTGTTTTGACAAAAAATACTCTTTCTCAAATTTCGACAATAGTGCTTCTTTATCATAATCATGAAAAGAATCAACAATTTCATCGGCGAAACGAACAAAGCCGTAAATATTATAAATTGCAGCACGTATTGAAGGAGACAACATTCTTGTTGCCAACGAAAAAGAGGTACTATATTTTTGTGTTACGAGCTTACTACTTGCGTAAGACACCTCATCAAAGAGTTGCTTTTTCATAATTAGTTGTGTTTTATTATTAAATCTGAAGCTATCTTCCCCGATATCAAAGCCGGAGGCACACCCGGTCCTGGAACCGTTAATTGTCCTGTAAAGAATAAATTCTTTACTTTTTTACTTTTAATTTTTGGTCTTAAAAAAGCAGTTTGCATTAGCGTGTTAGCCAATCCATAAGCATTGCCTTTGTAAGAATTATAATCTTTAACGAAATCATTAACACAAAAGCTCTCTTTAAAGATAATAAATTCTTTTACAGATTGTTGGGTTAACTCTTCCAATCGTCGAATAATGATGTTAAAATACTTTTCTCTTATCGATAAAGTATCTTCTACTCCTGGTGCTAGTGGAATTAAAAAAGTAGCAGCTTCTTTTCCTGCTGGCGCAAAAGAACCATCGGTAATTGAGGGGTAACTCGCATAGAACAATGGTTCTTTAGGCCAACTTGGGGGACCATATATTGTTTCTGCATGCACATCAAACTCTGTATCGAAAAACAAGGTGTGATGCTTAACATTCTTAAGTTTCTTATCAAACCCTACGTAAAACAATAAGGAAGATGGTGCGAACACCCTTTTATCCCAATATTTTTCTGAATATTGTCTATATTTTTGAGGAAGTAAGGTCTCGGTATGATGGTAATCTGCTCCACTTAATACAACATCGGAAGCAATAAATTCATCATTTACAATAATACCTTTTGTTTTTCCTACTGAATCTAGTGTTATTTCTTGTACATTCGAATTGGTTCTAAACTCGACGTTCATACTTCTTGCCAAAGCAACCATAGCTTCAACTACTTTATACATCCCTCCAACAGGATGCCAAGTACCAAGTCCGAAATCCGCCCAATTCATAAAACTATATAAGGCCGGGGTATCTTGGGGTTTAGCTCCTAAAAACAGCACCGGAAATTCAAGAATTTTGAGGAGTTTTTTATTCTTAATTCTTCTACTAACCTGACTTCTTATATTTCCAAATACATGGTGAAGTCTTTTAATAGTTTCGATATTAACTAGTTCTAGAGGACTTTGTCCTGGCTTGTACACCAAGTCTTTTACAGCTACATCATAATTTCCTTTTGCTTGTTTAAGAAAGTGTTTTAAATGTATCGAACTACCTTTTTCTTCCTTCTCAAAAACATCTACAATACCCTCTAAATCACCAGGTATAACAATTGAATCTTCTTTACCAAAATAAACTTCGTATGCTGGACTCAATCGCTCTAATTGGTAGTAGTCTGAAGGTTTTTTTCCAAAATCGGCAAAAAACTTTTCAAAAACATCAGGCATCCAATACCAAGTTGGTCCCATATCAAAAATAAACCCTTCTTTTTTAAATTGACGCGCTCTTCCTCCGAGGTAATTATTTTTTTCGAAAACAATTACGTCATATCCGGCCTTCGCTAAATAACAAGCGGAAGCTAAAGAGGAAAACCCTGAACCTATTATGTGTACTTTCTTACCCAATGTTTTGTTTTATCTATAAATTTAATCAATAACAAACTGACAACAAACCAACTACCTTAAAATTAATTTTATGGTAACAATACGTTGTTTACTACATGAATTACTCCATTTGTTCCTTGCACATCAGTTAAAGAAATAACTACCGATTGCCCTGAACCTGTTTCTAATTTTGCTCCATTACTCAGATCAACTGTTACCATATTCCCATCAAACATGGTAATCTCTTGGTTATCTGTTAACTCATTTGCCTGAACATTTCCACCTCCAAATACATGGTACTTAAGAACTGCTTCTAATGTAGCTATCGGAATATCGCTTAACGAATTCCAAGAAGCATTACTGTCTAACAATGCTTGAAAAGCGTCATTGGTTGGAGCAAAAACGGTATAAGGTCCATCCATCTTTAATAAGTCAACAAAATTAACGGTATGCCTACTATCTGTTAATGCAGCGACTAAAGTTGTAAAACCACTATTATTCAAGGCAAGCGTTACTACATTTGGTGGCAACATCACTTTATCTATAATATGAACTATTCCATTCGAAGCCATATTATCTACCATCACTGGTTTTGCATCTCCATTGAACTCAATGCCTCCTGTTACTTCAACTTGCAAAGACAACATTTCATCATTTGGTCCTTTAGCTAGCGTTTTTACATAAGTATCAGACAATCCTTCTGACTCCACTCCTTTACCTAACACATGAAACAATAACACATTTGTTAAAACATCTGTTGGAATATCATCTAAAGAGTTCCAATCTGGATTACTATCCAGTAAATTTTGAAAGGCTTGATTGGTAGGTGCAAAAACTGTAAAACTTCCTTCTGCCTGAAGAGCAGAAACTAAATTAGCCTTTTTAAGAGCCTCTACTAAAATACTTAAGTCTGCAGTACCAATTGCCAAATCGGTAATATCTTTAGGTAATTCAACTGGTAATAACACCTCATTAATTACATGAACAATTCCGTTAGAAGAATCGATATCGGCATCTATTACTGATGCTGATTGACCTGAAACTGTATTTATTTTAACACCACTTGATAAATCAACAACTAGAGAAGCTCCATTTAATGTAGGAATCTGTTGACCATTAGACAAACTTGAAGATGCATTTTTAGTGGTTACTACATGATATAGAAGAACACTTTTTAAAACATCTACAGGAATATCATCTAAAGAACTCCAAGCGGCTTTTGAATCTAATAATTTCTGGAAGGCTTCATTATTTGGAGCAAAAACCGTAAACGGTCCGCTACCTTTTAGGGCACCAACCAAATCTGCTTTTTCTAAAGCTTGAACAAGAATACTTAAATCTGATCTTTCGGCAACTTTACCTACTAGATCTTTTGAAGCAACAATTGTATCATCATCTGAACAAGATGTAAGAGCACAAAAACTTAGCACAAATACTAAAACAAGGGGGTACTTAAAAAAACTTCTTTTAGTTAACATAACTATACTGATTTTAAATTGTCCTACTCTATTTCTTTTAAGTCTGCTTTTCGGTTTTCCCAGACTGTTTATTCTTTTTCCATAAACATTAAACAAATTGATTATCGATAAAAAAATATGCCACTTCCGGCAAAATTCATTTCAAAATTAAATATTTTGTTTAACAAAACCAAATTTTAATTAAACAAAAATGAATTGGCTTAAAAAAAATTACAACGATTTAATCAACTCAATCACAGAAGAAAACACCTTTATATCTGAGTTAAACTCAAGATCAGCTACATCCATTGCCTTCTTCCCTACTGCAATTAAGCTATGATTCGTTTCCTTTAAAATATCTTCTATTTCGTAAAAATAATTCACAATCTTATCATCATAAGGCCTCACTGTCATTGAAGTCACAAAACAAACCTTAGAATCACTATTAAAAAAATAATCCAAATTGTTTAGAGGAAGACTTTGACCTAAATAGATTGTTTGAAACCCTCTTAAAACAAGCTCATAATTCAAGTACATCAACCCTAACTCATGTATTTCATTTTCTGGTAAAAATAACACATAAGTCACATCTGTATTTGTAGTTGAATAATCTAACTTCTCAATATTTATTTGAATTTTCTGCGCAATCAAATTAGAGATAAAATGCTCATGTGCTGGCAACAAAGTATCTGTTTGCCATAATAAACCTATATGATTTAAGAAAGGCACAAACACTTCTTTAAAAACTTCTCTAAAGGTCTTTTTATGAAGTAACTTATTATATGTACTATTAAATAAAACCTTATCAAATTGAAACATTGCTAATTTAAATGAATTGATTGCTTCATCATTTACTGCATACTTAAAAGCCAACTCTCTAGCATTCAATTTTATTTGATCTTCACTCATCATAGCAATCTTAGAAATCTTAAAATTGTGCTTATTTAAAAGCGCTACATTTAATAATTTGGTAAGACTCTCTGTAGAGTAATAGCGAATATTTGTATCTGATCTATTAGGCTTAAATAAATTATATCGTTTTTCCCATATCCTAATGGTATGTGCTTTAATCCCCGAAATATTCTCGAGGTCTTTTATTGTAAATATGGTTTTGATATTGTTCAACGTAAACATAATATTATTAAACAAATATACAATTTTTTTTATCAAAACACAGAAAATGTACTTTTTACCTTATATAATTGCTTAATTTTGATGTATAAATAGCTTTTAGAATGGTTCTATCTACCAACATTCCTTTATCTCGTAGAAAACATAACTTAATCAACTACAACTCGAATATTTTACTTTTAGGTTCTTGTTTTTCTGAAAATATTGGAGCTAAATTAGCTTATCATAAGTTTAAAACACTCGAAAATCCTTTCGGAATTTTGTTTCATCCAAAAGCTATTGAAAACCTAATTCTTAAAAGTGTTAATAGCGAGACATATACTGAAGATGACATTTTCCTTCATAACGAACGTTGGCACTGCTTTGAGGCACACTCTACCTTAAGTTCTACAAACAAAGAGGAATTACTTAGCAACCTAAATTTAGCTGTTAATCAAACCTCAACAGCTATTCAAAACGCCTCGCACATCATTATTACTTTAGGAACGGCATGGATTTATCGAGAAATTGTTACCGATAGTATTGTTGCCAATTGCCACAAGGTTCCTCAGAAAAAGTTTCTTAAAGAAATTTTATCTGTAACTGAAATTTCTGAAAGCTTAGAAGCAATTGTCGCACTTATCAAATCTATCAATTCGAAGGCCAGTATTATTTTTACCGTTTCTCCTGTTAGACATATAAAAGATGGCTTTATGGAAAACCAACGTAGTAAATCGCATCTACTAACAGCTATACATAATATAGTTGAACCAAGGCAAAATTCTTTCTACTTTCCTTCTTATGAAATAATGATGGATGAACTGAGGGATTATCGTTTCTATGCAGAAGATATGATTCACCCGAACAAAACAGCTATCAATTATATTTGGGAAAAATTCACCTCTGTTTGGTTTGACGAAAACTCTTTTACTACGATGAAAGAAGTAGATACTATTCAAAAAGGAATACAACACAAACCTTTTAACCCAAATTCAGAAGCACATCAACAATTCTTTAAAAAATTACAACAAAAAAAGGAAACACTAATAAAAGCGTTTCCTCATATAACTTTTTAAAGGCTTTTATTTAAGCCCCTACGTATTGATCAACATTTTGCCATGGACCTCCATTGATAATATCAATACCATGTTGTGCTAAAAAATCAGTTGCCTGTCCGCTTCTTCCACCACTTTTACATACAGCAATTACCGGCTTATTCCAAGATTTTATCTCCTCTATATTTTCAGGAATCGTATTTAACACAATGTGTTTAGCACCATCTGTATGTCCGTCATTCCATTCTGGTAAAGTACGTACATCTAATATTATTGCTCCTTTTTCTAAATACTCTTGTATTTCGTTACTCATATCTTTTCTTCTAAATAAATTAAATAATCCCATTTTACATTGAATGTTGAGGCAACAAATGTAAACCGTTTTCTATTAAGTTCGTGTAACCTGAGTTACCTTTCAAATTTTCTAAATACTTTTTTAAATCTGATTTAATTGCATAATCTTCTTCGATAGCCAATTCCAAAAGCTCTAAAGGAAGCAACCAGTCATTTGGAAATTCTTCTTTTAAAAGATCAAAAACCTCCTGAACTTTAGATTCCGTTATTGTTTTTTCCTCTCTAGCCCTTCTTATATCTTCATACATTTGATACAACTTTCTCTCATTTGTAGAGTAGTTAATTTTATGCGTTTTTGTTTCCGATACCTTTCCTATATCTCCAAATGAATTTACATCTGCAGGGCCTGAAAAAGCAGCTTTTATTTCTTTTCCAACCGCCATATCGTAAATTCCCCAATCTGGGTGAAACAACACAGTATCTCCATGAGTAACCGTACAGTTTTTAAAAGAAACTAATTGAATTCTTCCTCTTAAATCTCTAGTACCCGTTATTACCTCCCCTTCTACTTTGACTCCACCTTCAAACTCTAGTGTTACATTTTGTCCTTCGTAAATACCATACGCTTCCAAATCACGCGGACTCATATTCTCTATTGGAATATTAATTCCTTTCAATTTACCAATTGGACTTCCAAAGCCTTCTGCATGATAGTTAATTCCATGTCCAATTAGTTCTTTATCTCTATTTGCTAGAGCAGTTGGACCTGTAGTTTGAATATAAATAGGTTGATTTCTTTCATCAGAAATAACATTTGTAAATATTCCTGAAACTTGTAAGCCTGTACTCAATTCAATTGTCCCTAAGTTTTTAGAGTCTATTAATTTTCCCACACCTTTCAAACCACCTGTTCTAATACCCATGGTGTTCGCATACTGTTCTAAAACCAAACTTAAATGTGCAAAGTTTGGCGTAACAAACAATTGCGGTTGTGGTTTAGTAATATCAAAACTAACATTTGCTGCTTCTAGTGTATATGGCATCTTCTTTACCTCTTCCTTCATACACCATTTACTTTCTCCTATAGAAGATAAAAGTCCTGCTCCATATATTTTTGGATTCTCAACAGTTCCAATCAATCCATACTCAACTGTCCACCAGTGTAGGTTACGAATTTGAGCCATTTCAGAAAGCTCTCCCATATTATTTTGCAACCACTCAACTTTTTCCTGTGCTTCTTTGATTTCCTTTTTAGAAGAATTTGGATTTTCTTTTAAAATAGACAACAAACGAATTGCTTCATACATTTCATAATCTTTAGCAGAAGAAATCGCCTTACTACCTATTTCGCCAAACCTTCTTAAATACTCAGCATATTCTGGATTTGCAATAATTGGAGCATGCCCAGCTGCTTCATGAATAATATCTGGAGCTGGTGTATACTCTATATGATCTATAGTTCTCATATCAGAAGCAATCACCAATACATTATAGGCTTGAAACTCCATAAAAGCATTTGGAGGAATAAAACCATCAACCGAAACAGCTGCCCAGCCGATTTCTTTTAAGATTCTATTCATCCCTTCCATATGCGGAATACTCTCTACAGAAATCCCCGTTTTTTGCAACCCATCTACATAAGACTCATGTGCAACTTTACTCAAGTAATCTATATTCATTCGCATTACATAACGCCATACTGCTTGATTTTGTGCAGTATATTCGTCGTAAGGCTGTTTGACAATAAACTTGTGTAAATGCTTCGGTAACCTCTTTGTTACCTCATTCAATTCAAAATGAGTCTCCATATAGTGTTGTTGTTTGCTGGGTAAATTTACAGCTTTTAAAGAACACAAAAAACAGCTTGTTGTTAAATATCTTTATTTTGTAACTTTACGGGAACAACAAAAAATCAAAAAATTTAAAAACACAATGAGAAGAGGTAGTTTTAAAATCAGATTATTCATTGGTATTGCCATTGTAGCCTTTGCGTATCTGAGAAAATGCAGTCAACAAGAAGTAAATCCTTATACCGGAAAAAAGCAAGCCATTAGTTTATCTCCTCAGCAAGAAATAGCAATTGGTCTACAACAAGCACCAAGAATGGCGCAACAACATGGAGGGTTATTCCCTAACGACAATGCTCAAGACTTAGTAGATAAGGTAGGTGCTAAACTTGTAAACAATACTGTGGCCAGACAATCAGGTTATCAATATGAATTTCACTTATTAAGAGACGATAGAGCTATCAATGCTTTTGCATTACCTGGTGGACAAATTTTTATCACTTATGCACTATTTTCTAAATTAAAGAATGAAGATCAATTGGCCGGTGTATTAGGTCATGAAATAGGTCATGTTCTTGGAAAACATTCTAATGAACGTATTACAAATGCTAATTTCTGGAAGCTTTTAACAATGGGAGCCTCTGTAGGTGCTGATCTAGGGCAACTTGCAAATAGTATCGGGCAACAAACTTTATTAAAAAATGGTAGAGGTGATGAATTAGAAAGTGACGAATTAGGAGTTAAACTTATGATTGATGCTGGATATAATCCAGAAAGTTTAATTGGAGTTATGGAAATCTTAAAAGCCGCAGCAGGACCAAATAGAGTTCCTGAATTTCAAAGTACTCACCCAGACCCCGAAAATAGAATTGAAAAAATAAAAGAGGCAATTCGCAAGTACAAAAAATAAAGCTATGTTATGTTAGGATTCGGAGCTGCATCTGAGATGCAAAAAACCGTAAAAAATCTAAGAAGAAAACCTATAAGTTCTTTTGAAAAAATAAAAGACTTGAATAGTTCTTCTGGTAAAATTGAAAAGAAAGAAGTTTCCCAAAAGGAATTAGCCGCTATAAGAGAAAAGGTTCAAAAGGAAAACAGAATTCGCACCATACGTTTTGCGCTATTCTTAATTATTTCAATCATTATTTTGACCTATTTTATCGGTTTTTATAAATACTAGTAGACTTATATTCCATTATAAAAGCAGTATACTTTATATACTAAATCCGTCGCTCATAATCATTTGAGTGATGGATTTTTACTTTACAAGTGTAACTTTTTCGCCTAAAACGCTACTTATAGATGTAACTTTAAATTATTTGCTATGGGATTTGGAGGTACTACATCCGCTATGATTGCGAGTTTAAAACACAATAAGAGAACTCGAAAAACATCATTTGAAAAATTAGAAAGATTTCTAAAAGAAGACAACAACAAACTTTATTTTGATAAAAAATCGAGTAAACAAGATTTAGAAAGAATTCGCAAAGAAACTCAAAAAGAACAGAGAATTTCTTTTTTAAAAAATGCATTGTCATTTGTTTTAGTCGCTGTTATTTTAATCTACGTAATCGGTTTCGTTATTTTTTAAGTACTCACTAAAAATCTTTCTTACTTTTGTGCTTCAAAACACGACAAATGAACAAGAAAGTTATTTTAATGATACTAGATGGGTGGGGAATTACTCAAGACCCTAAGGTATCTGCTATATACAATGCTAAAACACCTTTTATTAATTCTCTATACGATAAATTTCCTCATGCAGAATTGCGCACCGATGGTGAACATGTAGGTTTACCTGAAGGTCAAATGGGAAATTCAGAAGTAGGACATATGAATTTAGGTGCTGGTAGAATTGTATATCAAAACTTAGCTAGAATCAACAATGCAGTTAAAGACGGTTCTTTAGCTCAAGAACAAGAATTGTTAAATGCTTTTAAGTACGCTAAACAAAATAACAAAAATGTTCATTTTTTAGGATTGGTTTCGAACGGAGGAATTCATTCTCACATCAACCATCTAAAAGGCCTTTTAGAAGCAGCCAATAATTCTGGATTAGATAATGTTTATTTACATGCTTTCACTGATGGTCGTGATTGCGATCCTAAGTCAGGAAAATACTTTATCAACGATATTCAAAAACACATGCAAGAAACTACCGGTGAATTGGCTTCAATCATAGGTCGTTATTACGCAATGGACCGAGACAAACGTTGGGAACGTGTTCAATTAGCTTACGACGCTTTGGTACACGGAAAAGGAACTTATAGCACTAATGCAAGTGAAAGTATTGAGCAAAGCTACAATGATGGCGTAACAGATGAGTTTATCAAACCTATTATAATGGTTGATGAAAACAAACAACCAAAAACTACTATTAAAGCAGATGATGTTGTTATTTTCTTCAATTTCAGAACAGATAGAGGACGCCAATTAACAGAAGCTTTAAGTCAGAAAGACTTTAGTGATTTTAACATGAAAAAATTACCATTGTATTTTGTTACTCTAACAAACTATGATGATACATTTAATAACATTCAGGTAGTTTACGACAATAAAAATATTGAAAACACTTTAGGAAAGGTATTAGAATCGGCAGAAAAAAAGCAGATCAGAATTGCCGAAACAGAAAAGTACCCACATGTTACTTTCTTCTTTTCTGGTGGTAGAGAAAAAGAATTTAATGGAGAAAAACGTTTGCTATGTCCATCTCCAAAAGTTGCCACCTATGATTTAAAGCCTGAAATGAGTGCTTATGAAATCAGAGATGCTATTGTTCCTGAATTAAAATCTGGAGATGTTGACTTTGTTTGTTTAAACTTTGCCAATGGTGATATGGTTGGGCATACTGGAGTTTTTGAAGCGGCAGTAAAAGCTTGTGAGGCTGTAGATCATTGCGTAAATGATGTAATTACAACAGCTTTAGAAAATGATTATACAACCATTCTAATTGCTGATCATGGAAATTGTGAAACTATGATTAATCCTGATGGATCACCTCATACCGCACACACTACAAATCCGGTTCCTATGATTTTAATTGATAAAGATTTAAAATCAATTAAAAGTGGTATCTTGGGTGACATCGCTCCAACAATTTTAAATTTAATGGGTGTGGAGCAACCAGAAGAAATGACACAACATTCATTAGTTTAATTATACCTCATGAAAAAAATTATATTATTAGCTACAATCGTACTATTAGCATCATGTGCTGCTCCTAAAAAAACAATGGCTGCAAAAGACACAGATGGAAATTTAGTTGGCTATGTTAACAAAAAGAGCTTTCAACAAGAACCTTATGGTAGCGAATGGTTTAACGATTTTTACTCGTATTATGAAACCAATAAAGATGCTGTTGAAAAACTAAAACCACTTTTAAAGGATGTAAAAATTAAAGGTTTTATGGGAACTTGGTGTGGAGACAGTCAAAGAGAAGTACCTAACCTTTATAAAATTTTAGACGAAGCTGGTTTTGATTATAAAAACATGGAATTGGTAGGTGTTAATCGTCAAAAGAAAGCAAACGGATTAGAAGAAAACTTAAACATTATTCGTGTTCCTACTTTTATTTTTTATAAAGACGGAAAAGAAATAGGACGCTTCGTTGAGCATGCTGTTGACGACAGTACTGTTGAAGAAGATTTCGTAAAAATTGTATCTGGTCAAGAATACAAACATCCATATCAAAAATAAACGTAAATTTGCGCTTCAAAATTTTCACCATGATAATACAAAAGTCTAGAGAAGAAATCGAATTAATGCGCGAAAGTGCTTTAGTAGTTTCTAAAACCTTAGGAATGCTTGCAAAAGAAGTAAAGCCTGGAGTTACTACTTTACACCTCGATAAACTTGCTGAAGAATTTATTAGAGCGCAAGGAGCAGTTCCTGGTTTTTTAGGATTGTATGATTTTCCAAACACACTTTGTATGAGCCCGAACACTCAAGTTGTTCATGGTATTCCTAACAAAACTCCTTTACAAGAAGGAGATATCATCTCTATTGATTGTGGAGCTATTAAAAATGGATTTTATGGTGATCATGCATACACTTTTGCTGTTGGTGAAATTGCACCTGAAACACAAAAGCTTTTAGATGTTACAAAACAAAGCTTATACGAAGGTATTCGTCAATTAAAAGTTGGAAACCGTGTAGGAGATGTTGGTTTTGCTATTCAAAACTACTGTGAAAAACACGGGTATGGTGTTGTTCGTGAATTGGTAGGACATGGATTAGGAAAAACGATGCACGAAGATCCTGAAATGCCTAACTATGGTAAAAGAGGACGCGGGAAGAAGTTTGTTGAAGGAATGGTAGTAGCTATTGAACCTATGATTAACATGGGAACTCATAAAATTCGTCAGCATAGTGATGGTTGGACGATTACTACTTTAGATAATAAACCTTCTGCGCATTTTGAGCACGATGTTGCTATTGTTGACGGAAAACCAGAGTTATTATCTACTTTCCAATATATCTATGAAGCTTTAGGTATTGAGAGTGATGAGGAAAATGAGTTTAGACAACAACCATTAGTTTTATAAGATGTCTTTATTTAAGGCAGTATTAAATACGATTCCAAGACCTATTTTAATTAAAGCTAGTTATTGGGTTCGCCCTGTAATAGCTTGGTGGTTAAAAGGTGATAGGTTTACGGACCCCATTGATGGTAGATCATTCCGTAAATTTTTACCTTACGGTTATGGTACGCAAAGAGAAAATGCATTATCTCCATCTACTTTATCATTAGAAAGACACCGTTTACTTTGGTTATATTTAAAGGAAGAAACTGATTTCTTTACATCTAACATACAACGAAAAGTTTTACATATTGCTCCTGAACAATGTTTCTTAGATCGATTTAAAAAACTTAAAAACATCTATTATACCACTTCAGATTTAGAATCACCTATTGCAGATGTAAAAGCTGATATTTGTGATTTACCTTTTGAAGACAATTCTTTTGACATTGTATTTTGCAATCATGTTTTAGAGCATATTCCAGACGATACTAAAGCCATGCAGGAATTGCATCGTGTATTAAAAACTGGAGGTATGGGTATCTTTCAGATTCCGCAGGATCTATCTAGAGAAACTACTTTTGAAGATGATTCTATTACCGACCCAAAGGAACGTGCTGAAATATTTGGGCAATACGACCATGTGCGCGTGTACGGACGTGATTATTTTGATAAATTACGCTCTATCGGATTCAAAGTTGACGAAATAGATTACACAAAAAAAATCGCTCCAGAATTACTAGAACGATATGCTTTAATGAAAGGTGAAATTTTACCTGTTTGTTATAAGTAGTTTTTAAAATTCAGATACCCTATAAATATAAGCTTCTTTATAAAGATAATATAACATCCTATTCAAATCGTTCTCAAGCATAGAGTTAAACAACTCAACATCCTCTGGATTAGCATCGTGATGGAGAAATTTCACATCTTTATCTTCAAACAAATCATTCATATCTTTCTTTAACTCTTGCATACATCTTCTTTTATCGTCAACACTCTTTAAATTCGATATCTCTGCAATTGTCTTCTCAATCACTACCATTTCTTGATAAACTCCACTATACATTTTCGGTTGCTCCAAAGATTTATTCTTAAAAAATCTTCGCATACTTTCAACTTCCTCTAGATAAATTGTATTAGACAATTTATTCAACTTAAAAACAATTTCTCTTTCATTACATGTTTTTTTACAAGAAAAAAAAGAAAACATCACTATTAATAAAAAAACTTTTTTCACAACAATAATTTAAAGTTACTTCTAATTCTTGAACTCTTCTATTTCTCCTTTATCATTTGCATATAAAAGCACTGCTTTTATCTCAGGGTGCTTTTCTAAAAAGGCTTTCGATTTCTCTAGTCCCATCGCCATAAAAGAAGTTGCGTAGGCATCTACATCAGCGCAATCTACCTTACCATACACCGTAGCACTTAACAAATTACTTTCAGTAGCAAAACCTGTTTTTGGACTGATGGTATGCACTACTTTTCTACCATCTTTGGTCATTCTAAATTTTCGATAGTTCCCTGATCCTGCCATAGATTGATTGTCTAATTCTACATATCTAGAAACACTTCGTGTACCATCTGTATTCGGGTCATCAATAGCAACCGTCCAAAATTTATTTCTCTTATTCTTTCCTCTTGCTCTTATCTCCCCTCCTATTTCTACTAAATAATTTGATACATTTTTACTTTCTAAAAAACGACCAACTACATCACTTCCATACCCTTTTGCTATAGAATTAAAATCTAAGCACATTTCAGAAAATTGTTTCACAACCTTCTTATCTTTCAGTTCTATCTTATTAAACCCGACTAACTTCATTAATTCTTTTACCTGTAATGAGTCTAAATCTTTTTTCTCTTTTTTATAACCAAAACCCCAAGCATTTACCAACTCACAAACAGTTGGATCAAAATACCCATTGGTTTCTTTAAATATCCTTTTAGATTTTTGAAAAACCTCTTCAAACATCGCATCTACAACAATTGTAGAATCTCCTTGATTGATCTTAGAAATATCTGATGTTGGCATATAGGTAGACAATGATTTGTTCACCAATTGAAACAAACTATCAATAGACTCTTGATAGTTCACATCATCTAAATATGTAATATGATACATCGTTCCAAAAACGCCACCTTGCAATTTTGTCTCCTTAATTTGCTCTTCTTTTTTACAAGAAACAAACACCAATAATACTAGTAGATATCGTAAATTTTTCATCTAAATTATTTTGCTTACAAAAATAAGGCTATAGAATATATCATAAAAGATTGTTAACAGTCTTTTTTATATCTTCATTTTTATAAATTTGTTTCTTATTAGATTTAATAACACATCTAAAATTTTAGATTTAAAATGAAAAAAATATTTTTATTACTGTCAGCAGTTGTTTTGTTAGCCTCATGTGCTTCTACAAAAGAACTTGATGCTTTAAAAGCTAAACACGAACAAACAAAAGAAGAATTATTAGCTGTAAAAGCAAACCTTACAAAGTGTTTGGTAGAAAAAGAAAAATACCAAGATCAAACTGTTTCTTTAGAATCTCGTGTAAACGAACTAAAAAAAGACAAAGAAAACACCTTACAACAAGTTGAGAACTTAACTGTATTAACTAAAGGTGCAAACGACAACATCAAGGAAACGCTAACTCAGTTAAGTAAAAAAGACAAATACATCAATAAAATTAGAGCTGCGGCTTCTAAAAAAGATTCTTTAAACTTAGTAGTTGCTTTCCATTTAAAGAAAGAATTACAAGCAGGTATTGATGATGAAGACATTGAAGTAAATGTTGAAAAAACGGTAGTTTTCATTTCTATCTCTGATAAATTATTATTTAAAAGCGGAAGTTACACAGTTACAGACAAAGCTTCTAAAGTTTTAGAAAAAGTAGCAACAGTTGTTAACGGGCAACCAGAAATGGACGTGATGATTGAAGGTCATACTGATGACACACCAATTTCAGGAAACTCAAGCTTAAAAGATAATTGGGATTTAAGTGTAAAACGTTCTACTGCAATTGTACGTGAATTACAAAACAAATACAATGTTGCTCCTCAGCGTTTGATTGCTGCAGGAAGAAGTAGTTTTATGCCTTTAGTTGCTAATGACACTCCTGGTAACAAATCTAAAAACAGAAGAACTAAAATTATTATTTTACCTCGTTTAAATCAATTCTTTGATTTATTAGATCAAAAAGTAGAGTAATAAGTTTATCATTTAAAATAAACCTAATAAAAAAGCTCATCATAAAAATGATGAGCTTTTTTATTTTTTATACTTAAAGTTTTAGCTTTATTTTACAAACCTGTAGGTTGCTTTTATAAGGAACGTATTATCTAATGGCTGGTTTAATATTCTATTTTCTAAACCTCCTAACAACGACCTATTAGCATCTTCTGAACCACTTGTTCCTTGTGACCACACTAAAAATAATTCTGAACCAGGAATATACTCCCAACGCACAACCAAATTAGAACGGAACTGCACAAATGAAAAATCTGGTTTATCAAAAGAATAATCTGTAACACCATCCGTATTCTCATCAACATTATAAGTATCATTAGACAAACTAATTTGGTTTGGTTCAAACCAATCTACCCTCTCGTTTAAATCTTCTGCAATAGAGTTTTTTACTAGGTTAAAGTTAGAATACCTCCCTCTTGAAATAAATGGCTGACCATAAAACTGAACCGATAAATTTGGATTAATACTGTAGTTTAATCGTAGCGTAGTCGTTAACGTTTTTTGATCGATATTTCCTAGTACATATTTAGTAGTACCATTATGATCCAACTGCGTTACATACTGTGTTTTATTAGGATTCTCATTAAAAGTAGCTTCTAAAGACATATTAAAAGAATCAAAAGGCTGGTAATTCACACCTAAAACATATCGTCTAAAAGCAAAGTTATTTTGAGTAGTTGTACTCTGCACAGTTCCTGCTCTAAAACTTACCTTTTTACTTCTATCAGACCCTAAGAACAACACCGCAAAATTCTCTTCTGAATAACGCCAACGTGGTCCTCCTCTTAAAAATGTATTGATAAAAATTCTTGGCTTATGACCAAACTCTACTTCCGTCCACCAATTGTTTATCCAATTAATATTACCTCTCAAGGTATATTGAATTCTATTATAATTACCTTCAAAATCAAACGCTGTAGAAACTCCCATTCTTACATTGGCATCTCTATATACTTTTGTTGGATTTTGCCATAAATAACGCACATTAGCAAACTGCCTTATTTCATCTGCTTGTCTTAAAAATCCAATATCATTTAACTCTAACTCTGGAGATCTCCAATTCATACCTCCCCAATAACGCCAGTTTCCGCCTCCTCTTTTTCCTCCAAAAATTCTTCCTCCGGTTCCTGTTAATGAAGTTCTATTAGGATCTACTTCTACGTGACTCGCATCTACTCTTTGAAATAAATGCGTTAAAGATCTTTGAGTGGCTTCTATTGCTTCCTTACTTCCAATAACATGACTCGCTACAAAATCTCCTTGAATAAAGTAATTCCTATCGTCCCACTCATGTCTAAAATCAGCACCTCCTGTATAGGCTGCTTTTCTTAAACTAGTAATATCACCCAAAGCTCTATTGGTTGCTGTAAAAATTCCACCAATATAAGAGTTCCTATCATTAAAATCCTTTTGAACTCTTGCTACAAAATAGTTGGTTAAAGGCTCTACCTTTTCTTCTCTTCGAGTACCATTCGCATCAATTTCAGCATATTCACTAGAGGTAACACTTTCCAAAATACCAATAGACCAACCATCTCTCGTTTTACCTGAAAATTTTGCAGCTCCAATAATAGATGTATTCACAGGAACATCTGCAAACTCACCAGAATTCACATTAGGACCTAATTGAGGACTCCTTCCAATTCTTCTACTATAAAAAAGATTATCTGGTCCGTTTGCAAATCGGAAATCAAAAATATTCTTATTCTCTACGAAGAAAGGCCTTTGTTCATTAAAGAAAATTTGAAATCCATCAAGGGCAATTGCTCCTGGATCTGCCTCTACTTGTCCAAAATCTGGATTAATTGTTAAGTCTAAAGTTAAATCATTAGTAATACCAATTTTAGCATCCAAACCACCATTCACCTTAAAATCACTTCCATCTCTAAACGGATTTCCAGGCTCCTTTTCATAAGTATCATATTGCAATACTGTAAAAGGTTGTATTTCTAATTGTTTTTGAGATTTTAAATTCACCAATCCATGAAGTTCTCCTGCCTCAGAAACAAATCCTGCTACATCATTTGGAATACGTTGCCACAAAGAACGTTCTTGTTCTCTAAAAAACTGTCGAATAATATTTAAGCCCCAAACTTGCTCTTTTGCCTTTCCAAAACGTAATTGACTAAAAGGAATTTTCATTTCAGCTGTCCAACCTTTATCATCAATAACAGCATCCGTGTACCAAATAGGGTTCCAACTTGCATCCCAATTGTTTCCATTTCTAGTTACAATCTCCTCTCCTTTTACACCAGCAGCTGTTGTAGTAAACACAAAAGCTGTTCGTTTATCATGATAACTATCGATAAGTACATTTACTCGATCTCCTGCAAAACCATCTCTTCTAGAAAGTCTGCGCTCTATCTTATTTGGTTCTTCATCAAAAGCTCTAATAGCAATATACAAGTACTTGTCATCGTACCCAATTTTAAATCTAGTTTGATACGTAGGAGCTACTCCCTCTGTAGGTGCTTTTTGAATAAAATCGCCTCCCCATTCTAATGACTCCCAACTTTCATCATCTAATAGTCCATCAATTTCCGGAGGAGTGGTAATTTTATTTGTTGTGTAAATTTTCTTAGGTATCGTACCGCCTTCTTGACCAAAAGATTTTAAAACTAACAAAAAAGGCAATGCATATAAATAATAACGCTTCATTAAGCTAAAGATTGAGTTGTAATACCCAACAAAGGTAAAAGTAGTATTTCTTAATAATTTGTTAATTATTAGCCAAAAAATAAAGATAAGCTACTATTTGTTAATCAAATAATTAGTTGTACATTTGCACACCTTTTTGAAGGACAAAATTTAATATTAATAAGACAAAAACTAATCGTGTAATTATGAACACATTAAGTTACAAAACAGTATCAGCTAACAAAAGCACTGTAAACAAAGAGTGGGTTGTTGTTGATGCGGACGGGCAAAACTTGGGTCGTTTAGCTTCTAAAGTTGCAAAACTTATTAGAGGTAAGTACAAGCCAAATTTCACTCCTCACGTAGATTGTGGAGACAACGTTGTAGTAATCAACGCTGAAAAAATCAATTTAACAGGTAAAAAGTGGACTGATAAGTCTTACATCCGTCACACGGGTTATCCAGGAGGACAAAGATCACTTACTGCTACAGAAATGTTCGAAAAAGATCCTACAAGATTAATCGAAAAAGCAGTAAAAGGTATGTTACCAAAAAACAAATTAGGTAGTGCGTTATTCAGAAACTTATATGTATACGCAGGAACTGAGCATGGTCAAGAGGCTCAAAAACCTAAAGCTATTAACCTTAACGATCTTAAATAATTATGGAAACTGTACACAAAATAGGTAGAAGAAAAACAGCTGTTGCTCGTGTTTATGTTTCTCAAGGAAGTGGAAACATTACTGTAAACAAAAGAGAGTTAGATAACTATTTTACAACTGCTACTTTACAATATAAAGTAAAGCAACCATTAATGTTAACTGAAAACTTAGATGCTTATGACATCAAAGTTAACGTATATGGAGGTGGTGTTACTGGTCAAGCTGAGGCTATCCGTTTAGCGATCACTAGAGCTTTAGTTGCAATCAACGAAGAGCACAGATCAGTATTAAAGCCAGAAGGATTATTAACTCGTGACCCTAGAATGGTTGAACGTAAGAAATTCGGTCAGAAGAAAGCACGTAAGAAATTCCAGTTCTCTAAGCGTTAATCGTTTAATAGAACTGTTATTTATAAGATTATATTATTTATTAACAGTTTAGTATCTAAATATTTCAGACTTAATAACTACTGAAGTATTGAAAAAACAGAACGTAAACACATTTATTAAAATGGCAAACATTCAAGAATTATTAGAAAGTGGAGTACACTTCGGTCACTTAACTAGAAAGTGGAATCCAAACATGGCTCCATACATTTATACAGAGCGTAACGGTGTTCACATCATCGATTTGTATAAGACTTCAGCTAAAATTGACGAAGCTTCTGCTGCGTTACAAAAAATAGCTAACTCTGGACGTAAAATCTTATTCGTTGCTACTAAGAAGCAAGCTAAAGATATCGTTGCAGAACAAGCTAAAGCTGTAAACATGCCTTACATCACAGAAAGATGGCCAGGTGGTATGTTAACTAACTTCGTTACTATCCGTAAAGCTGTAAAGAAAATGGCTTCTATTGATAGAATGAAGCAAGATGGTTCTTTTGATGCATTATCTAAAAGAGAAAAATTACAAATCAACCGTCAACGTGAAAAATTAGAAAAGAATTTAGGTTCTATCTCTGATATGACTCGTTTACCAGGTGCTTTATTTGTAATTGATGTTAAGAAAGAGCACATTGCTGTTGCTGAAGCACAAAAATTAAACATTCCAATCTTTGCAATGGTTGATACAAACTCTGATCCAAGACCGATCGATTTCGTTATCCCTGCAAATGATGACGCTTCTAAGTCTATCGATAAAGTATTATCATATGTTACTGGTTCGATTGCTGAAGGTTTAGCTGAAAGAAAAGCTGATAAAGAAAAAGCTAAAGCAGCTAAAGAAACTGAAGCTACTAAAGAAGAAGCAAAATAATTTTAATTTAAAGGTTTCATTACACTGAAGCCTTTATTTTATTTTAATTTTAATCACAACTTAAAAACAAAAATAAAATGGCAATTAAAGCTGCTGACGTAAAAAAATTAAGAGAACTTACCGGAGCTGGTATGATGGATTGTAAAAATGCATTAGTTGAGGCAGAAGGTGATTTTGACAAAGCAATTGAAATTTTACGTAAAAAAGGACAAAAAATCGCTGCTAAAAGAGCAGACCGTGAGTCTACTGAAGGTGTAGCTATTACTAAAATAAGTGATGACAACACATATGGTGTTGCTATCGTTTTAGCTTGTGAGACTGATTTCGTTGCTAAGAATGATTCTTTCAAAGCTTTAGCTCAAGAATTTGTAGATGTAGCATTTACTACTAAGACAAAAGAAGAGTTTTTAGCTGCTAACATTGGTGGAGTATCTGTTGCTGAAAAATTAATCGAACAAACAGGAGTTATCGGTGAAAAAATCGATATTACTTCTTTCGAAAGAATTGAAGCACCATTCGTTGGAGCATATACTCACGTTGGTAAGATTGCTGCTATGGTAGGTTTAACTGCTGCTGTTGATAAAGCTGGAGATTTAACTAAAGATTTAGCTATGCAAGCTGCTTCTATGGGAGCTACAACTTTATCTTACAAAGATTTTGATCCTGCTTACGTTGCTTCTGAAACTGAAGCTAGAATTGCAGCTATCGTTAAAGATAACGAAGAGTTAGTTCGTTTAGGTAAAACTTTAAAGAACGTTCCTCAATTCGTATCTCGTTTACAATTAACTGACGAAGCTTTAGCTCAAGCTGAAGAAACTGCTAAGGAGCAATTAAAAGCTGAAGGTAAACCAGAGCAAATCTGGGACAAGATCTTACCAGGAAAAATGGAAAGATTTATCTCTGATAACACTACTTTAGATCAAGAGCAGTGTTTATTAGACCAAAAATTCATCAAAGATGAGAAGAAAACTGTTGCTGAATACGTTTCTTCTTATGGTGAAGTAGAGGTTAAAAACTTCGTAAGAGTTACTTTAGGGTAATTCCTTGAACATGAAATTTTAAAAACCATCCTTAATCGGATGGTTTTTTTATGCTTAAAAAAAACTGAATCAAAAAAAATATGTAGTTTTGCACAACTTTCAATAAAATTATGCAATACAAAAGAATCCTTTTAAAATTAAGTGGAGAAGCCTTAATGGGAGACCGTCAATACGGTATTGACCCAAAGAGATTAAAAGAATACGCTCAAGAAATTAAACAAGTTGTAGATAAAAATGTAGAAGTTGCCATAGTTATTGGTGGTGGTAACATTTTTAGAGGTGTTGCTGGAGCTAGTAATGGTATGGATCGCGTACAAGGAGATCACATGGGAATGTTAGCTACTTGTATTAACGGACTTGCATTACAAAGTGCTCTTGAAGATGAAGGTATTCATACTCGTTTGCAAACGGCCATTGAAATTAAAGAAATCGCTGAACCTTATATTAAAAGACGTGCGAATCGTCATTTAGAAAAAGGACGTGTAGTTATTTTTGGAGGAGGAACAGGAAACCCTTACTTTACTACAGATACTGCTGCTGTTTTACGTGCAATAGAAATCAATGCTGACGCTATTTTAAAAGGTACAAGAGTTGATGGTATCTATACTGCTGATCCAGAAAAAGATAAAAACGCTGTTAAATTTGAAAGTATTACTTTTAAAGACGTAATGGAAAAAGGCTTAAAAGTTATGGACATGACTGCCTTTACATTAAGTGAAGAAAACAAACTACCAATAATTGTTTTTGATATGAACACCAAAGGAAACTTATTGAAGTTAATCTCTGGAGAACAAATTGGAACAATAGTTGATAATCAATAAAACGAAAATTACCATTAAGGTTTAAAATACAATTAAAATGGAAGAAATAGATTTTATTTTAGATAGTGCAAAAGAAGCAATGAACAATGCTATCGCACATTTAGAAAAAGAGTTACGCAGTATTAGAGCAGGTAAAGCTACACCAGCAATGTTAGCCAATGTAATGGTTGATTATTATGGGTCTCAAACACCATTAAGTCAAGTTGCTAATGTTAACACACCAGATGCACGTACTATTTCTATTCAACCTTGGGAGAAGAACATGTTACAAGAAATTGAAAAGGCAATAATGATTGCTAATCTTGGCTTCAACCCAATGAACAATGGAGAAAATATTATTATTAATGTTCCACCGTTAACAGAAGAGCGTCGTCGTGATTTAGCTAAGCAAGCAAAAGCTGAAGCTGAGCACGCTAAAGTTGGTATTCGTAACGCTCGTAAAGATGCAAACAACGATATCAAAAAGACCGATGTTTCTGATGATATGAAGAAAAATGCTGAGGCTGATATTCAAACATTAACTGACAATTTCGTAAAAGAAGTTGATGAAAAATACACAGTAAAAGAAAAGGAAATTATGACAGTATAATTTCTTACTACATAACCTTATTGAGAAGAGTGTTTTATACACTCTTTTTTTGTTTTAATACTAACTATTTATCTACCTTTGCTAAAATTTTTTTTGAATGACTTTTTGGACTAAGATTGCAGGATTTATACTTCGTAACCGCTATATAGTTTTAGCGATAATTGCTTTAATTACTGCCGCCTTAGTTTCTCAAATAAAATATATGCGCTTCTCTTACACTGAAGCCAACCTACTTCCAAATAATCACGAAGCAAACATTAGATATAACAAGTTTTTAGAAATTTTTGGAGAAGAGGGTAACCTTATTATTCTTGGCGTAAAAGACAGCACCATTTTTACTCCAGAGAAATTCAATGCTTGGAATAAATTAGTAAAAACATTTGATAGTGTTCCTGAAGTTGATTTTACAGTTTCTATTTCAGATGTAAAACAATTAAAGGCAGACAGAAAAAAAAGAAAGTTTGTTGTTGAACCTTTATTTGACAAACTTCCTACCAATACGGAAGAAGTTGAAAAAATAAAAACTCAATTATTTGAAAAACTTCCTTTTTATGAAAACCTTTTATACAATGACAAAGGAACCTTACAAACTGCTATTTATTTAAATAAAGATATTGTAAACACTCCTGCAAGAGCTGATTTTATCAATAAGGTATTGATCTCTAAAATAAAAGACTTTGAAGAGTCTAATGATATTGATGTTCGTGTTTCTGGAATGCCCTACATTCGAACATTAAACTCTCAAAACATCACCAATGAAATGGGAATTTTTGTAGCAGGTGCTTTGTTGATCACCGCTATTATTTTCTTTTTCTTTTTCCGCTCCTTTAGAGCAACCTTTATTACACTTTTAGTTGTAGGTATTGGAGTTGTATGGGCGTTTGGTTTTATTGGTTGGTTCCGTTATGAAATTACAGTTTTATCAGCTTTAATACCTCCTTTAATTATTGTAATTGGAGTACCTAATGCCGTATTCTTAATTAATAAATATCAACAAGAAGTAAAAAAGCACGGAAATCAAGCAAAATCATTACAGCGTGTTATTTCAAAAATTGGAAATGCTACGTTAATGACTAACATTACAACCGCTTCTGGTTTTGCAACATTTGTTTTTGTTAAGAGTCAATTGTTACGTGAATTCGGAATTTTAGCGTCAGTAAATATTATTAGTATTTTTATTCTTGCTCTTTTAATAATTCCTATCCTATATAGTTTTATGCCGCTTCCTCAAAAGAAGCACTTAAATCATCTTGAAAAAAGATGGATGGAAGATGTTGTAAACTGGATGGAAAACACAGTTAGAAAGCAACGAATAGCTATTTATATTACAACCGTTATCATAATCATATTGAGTATGGTAGGTTTATATCAAATTCGAGTTTCTGGTAGTTTAATAGAAGATATGCCTAAGGGAATGCAGTTTTATAAGGATATCAAATTCTTTGAAAGTGAATTTGGTGGAATTATGCCTCTAGAAATTTTAATCGATACTAAAAGAGAAAAAGGAGTAATGAAGCTTTCTACTTTAAAGAAAATGGAAAAGCTTAATGAAACTATAGAAACTTTCCCTGAACTTTCTAAACCTATTTCTGTAACTAACCTAGTTAAATATTCTAAACAGGCTTATTACAAAGGAAACCCAAAATACTATCAACTTCCAACAAGTCAAGAGAAGAGTCACATCTTTGCTTTTACAAAAAATTCAAACAGTGATTCTGGTATGTTAAAGAACTTTGTTGATTCTACAGGTCGTTATGCTCGTATCACTACCTTCATGAAAGACATTGGAACTGATAAAATGGACATAATCCAAGAACGCTTGAATGCTGTTATTAACAAACAATTTCCGGACAATAAGTATGAAATTTCAATGACTGGTAAAGCTTTAGTATTCTTAAAAGGAACAAACTATTTAATTAAGAACTTAGTAATATCATTATCGTTAGCGATTGTACTTATTTCCATTTTCATGGCATGGATGTTTAGATCTCCACAAATGATTTTAATATCCCTTATTCCAAACATGCTTCCATTATTAATGACTGCTGGGTTAATGGGATTCTTTGATATTCCTATCAAACCTTCTACAATCTTAGTATTTAGTATTGCCTTTGGTATTTCTGTAGATGATACTATTCACTTCTTGGCCAAATATCGTCAGGAATTATTAGCCAATAATTGGAGAATAAAACCGGCAGTATATGCTGCATTAAGAGAAACTGGTGTAAGTATGTTTTATACTTCTATTGTTTTATTCTTTGGATTTTTAGTCTTTACCGTTTCTAGTTTTGGTGGGACTATCGCCCTAGGTGGACTAGTGTCTGTAACATTATTATTAGCTATGGTTTCTAACCTATTACTATTACCTTCTCTATTGTTATCTTTTGAGAAAAAAATAGCCAATAAAAAGGTTCTTAAAGAAACAAACTTTAAAATATTACCTCCAAAAGAGGACAAATAAAAGATTACCGCTTATTTATATATCAGCATTGCTCAATTCTTTGTAATAAAGTATCTTTGCCTTTCAATTTTTTAAAAGATGAAAAGAAGTAGCGTTAAAGAATTATTACATTCTGATAAATTTTTACAAGAAGTACATGTAAAAGGATGGGTTAGAACTTTTAGAAGCAATCGTTTTATTGCTCTAAATGATGGTTCTACAATTAATAATATTCAATGTGTTGTTGATTTTGAAAACACAGATGAAACGCTTCTAAAAAGAATAAATACAGGTGCTGCTGTTAGTATTACAGGTACGTTAGCAGAAAGCCAAGGAAGAGGACAATCTGTAGAAATCCAAGTTACCAATATAGAAATTTTAGGTGATTCAAATCCAGACGAATACCCTATTCAACCCAAAAAGCACAGTTTTGAATTCTTACGTGAAAATGCTCACTTACGTGTAAGAACAAATACCTTTAGTGCAGTAATGCGTTTACGTTCTGCATTATCGTTTGCGGTACATCAATATTTCCAAAAAAATGGATTTTACTATGTAAACACTCCAATTATTACAGGATCTGATGCTGAAGGTGCTGGAGAAATGTTCGGTGTAACTTCTTTTGAAGCAAACAAAGCTCCTTTGAAAGAAGATGGAACTATTGATTATAGTCAAGATTTCTTTGGTAAAGAAACTAACCTAACTGTTTCTGGTCAATTAGAAGCTGAAACCTATGCAATGGCTTTAGGTAAAGTATATACTTTTGGACCTACATTTAGAGCTGAAAATTCAAATACTACACGTCATTTGGCAGAATTCTGGATGATTGAACCTGAGGTTGCATTTAACGATTTAGATGCTAATATGGATTTATCTGAAGACTTCATCAAAGGCGTTTTACAATATGTTTTAGACAATTGTCAAGACGATTTAGCTTTCTTAGATAATCGCTTAGCACAAGAAGAAAAAACAAAGCCTCAAGCGCAACGCAGCGAAATGGGGTTAATAGAACGTTTAAAATTTGTTGTAGAAAACAATTTCAAAAGAGTTTCATATACAGAAGCTATTGAAATTTTACGTAATTCTAAACCAAATAAAAAGAAAAAGTTCCAATTCCCTGTGAACGAATGGGGTGTAGATTTACAATCTGAACATGAGCGTTATTTAGTTGAAAAGCATTTTAAATGCCCTGTAATCTTATTCGATTACCCAGCAAATATTAAAGCATTCTATATGCGTTTAAATGAAGATGGTAAAACCGTTCGTGCAATGGATGTTTTATTCCCTGGTATTGGAGAAATGGTTGGAGGATCTCAAAGAGAAGAACGTTTAGATGTACTAAAAGAAAAAATGGCTGCTTTAGATATTCCTGAAGAAGAATTATGGTGGTATTTAGATACGCGTAAATTTGGAACTGCAGTACATTCTGGTTTTGGATTAGGTTTTGAACGCTTAGTATTGTTTACAACAGGAATGAGTAATATTAGAGATGTTATCCCTTTCCCAAGAACTCCACAAAATGCAGAGTTTTAAAAAAATCATAAAATAATATATAACAATCGTCATTCCTTTAGAATGGCGATTTTTTTTTAGGGCTATTTGCTATATTTGTACTTATGCTAAAACAAAGTTTACATCAAAAATTACTTCAAAAGTTATCACCACAGCAAATTCAGTTAATGAAACTGATTCAATTGCCTACGCAAGCTTTTGAAGAACGCTTGAAACAAGAAATAGAAGAAAATCCAGCTTTAGATACAGGAAAAGAAGAAGCCGATAACTTTGAAGATTCATTAGTAAATGATTCTGATTATGATGATGCTGGTAACGAAAAAATAGAAGCTGAAGACATCAACATTGATGAATACTTAAGTGATGATGAATATCCTAGCTATAAAACTCAAGCAAACAACTATTCATCTGATGATGACGAAAAGCAAGTTCCTTATGCAGCGGGTACTACCTTTCATCAGTCTTTAAAAAATCAGTTAAACACCTTTAGAATAGACGAAGAAGAACGCTCTATTGCAGAGTTCTTAGTGGGGAGTATTGACGATAGCGGATATATAAGACGCGAGGTAATTGATTTGGTAGATGACTTAGCTTTCACCCAAAATGTATTTACTTCTGAAGAAAAGGTTCTTAAAGTTTTAAACGAAGTGGTTCAAAAACTAGATCCTATTGGTGTAGGGGCTAGAGATTTAAAAGAATGTCTTGTGATTCAATTAAACGCTAAAAAAAGTACCGCGAATAGAGATTTAGCAATTGACATTTTAGAAGAGGCTTTTGACCATTTTGTAAAAAAACATTATAAAAAACTTCTTGATAAGTTCAATATTAACGAAGAGGAATTAAAAGGCGCAATAACTGAAATTAGTAAACTAAATCCAAAACCCGGAAGTTCGTATGCTGGGAATAATAAAATAGCAGAACAAATTGTTCCTGATTTTACTATTCGCATCATTGAAGGACAATTGGAACTCACACTTAATTCAAGAAACGCTCCTGAGTTGCATGTATCTCGTGAATACAATAATATGCTTAAAGGCTATCAAGGTTCAAAAGATAAAAGTAAAGCCCAAAAAGATGCTGTTCTATTTATTAAACAAAAGCTAGATGCTGCCAAATGGTTTATTGATGCTATTAAGCAAAGACAGCAAACTTTATTAGTAACCATGAATGCAATTATGCATCATCAACAAGAGTACTTTTTAACTGGTGATGAACGTAAGTTAAAACCTATGATTTTAAAGGACATTGCTGATGAAATTGACATGGATGTTTCTACAGTTTCACGTGTTGCTAATAGTAAATATGTAACTACTCCATATGGAACTAAGTTAATTAAGGAATTCTTTTCTGAATCAATGAAAAATGATCAAGGTGAAGATGTATCTACACGTGAGATTAAAAAGATTTTAGAAAATGTTATTTCTGAAGAAAATAAAAGAAAACCTTTAACCGATGAAAAGCTTTCTAAGCTTTTAAAAGAAAAAGGGTATCCTATTGCTAGAAGAACAGTTGCTAAATATCGTGAACAACTAGACATTCCTGTTGCACGTCTAAGAAAAGAGATTTAATGAATTGGCAGAAACTAATTTCAACAACGCTACATCCTATAGTTATGCCTACTATAGGATTACTATTGTTTTTCCTTGTGAGTGACCTTAGAATGAACCAGGAGCAAAAATTAGTTATTTTTAGTATCATTTTTATTGCAACCTATATCATTCCCTTACTTCTTTTAATATTTTTAAAAGGATTCGGTTTGATAAAATCTTATCAAGTAAGCACAATCAACGAGCGTAAAATACCATTGTTTTTAATGACTACGCTCTTTTTCTTTTTAGGAAAAATGCTCATGAACTTACCAATGATTAGAGATTTTGCACTCCTTTTTTATGGAAGCACTATAAGCCTAATATTAGTGTATTTTCTTTTTATTTTTAAAATAAAATCGAGTTTACATTTGCTATCTATGGGAAGTACTATTAGTTTTTTTCTTCTTATAGACACGTTTAATCATCGTGCTATACTTTTTAGCTTAACAATTCTTTTATTCGTTCTAAGTGGTCTTCTAGCAAGAGCAAGACTAGATTTAAAAGCACACACCACTCACGAAATATACATCGGTTTTTTTATTGGCTTTATAGGTCAAATCGCAGCTTTTTCATTTTTATAAAAGGTAAAAACTAAGTCCTATTTTTAATATTTTACTATTAATAGCTTCCCCATTTAGTGTTGCTCCAGATGTAAACATTGGAGAAATCCCATAGGACACATAAAAATTAAAGGTTCCATACCCAGCAGATAATGTAAGTGCTGTTTGCCACTTATTATAATTATCAACGTTTGTTAATCTTGTTGTAGTTCCATTTAAGGTATTTGTAAAGCCATTGTAAAAATTATACCTCACAACCATTCCTGCATACACTCTCCAAAAAGAATAGGTAACCGCATCTGAGGTTCTCCATCTAAATTGTATGGGCAATTCAATATTATGCAATCTAAGGACATTTGAAGTTGACTGAGAATCTACTTGAAAGCTAATTCCTCCATTATTTTCCACTAACCTTAAACCATGGTTAAAAGAATCATAATTATAGCCTAAACCTACTCCAAATGCGTAATTTCCACGTCTATTCAACGGAATATCTTTTATGTAACCAGCAGACACTCCATAAGAAAACCCACTTGAACCAACCGTACTTGGTTGCTTCGTCAATACATTATAACTTATATTCATATACAATTGATCCTCCAAATAACGGTCTCCAAGTTGCAAAGAATCTTTTTGAGAAAAACAGCTAATTCCCCAAAAAACAAACACTAAAAAAAATACTTTTTTCATCATAACTAATAACGTAAAAATACATGTTTTTGTATAAAAAAAGAGCAATCTTATCGATTGCTCTTTTTTTATATTAAGTAATAAATCCTTTACTTGTTGATTGCACTACCCTTGTGAGTTGATAAACTCAATTTAAGAGCATTTACATCTCTTAATTTCTCACGGATATCTGCTAATGTACCATAGCTCGACTCTTTGTCTGCTTTGATAGAAGTAGTCATAAAAGGAACCTCAGCTTCTGAAACATTTTCTCTTTCTCTAAAGATAAATGCAGGTACCTCATCTGGTGTACCAATTTTATCATTTAACTGAATTCTGTTATAACTAGTTCCGTATTTAGCTTCTTTAGCTTTACCAACATATATTGTACTTACTAAACTCTTACGTTCTAATTTCTTAACTTCGGTAGCACTAGGTAAACGAGGAGCATCGATCTGTAAATCAGTTTCTCTCATTGTAGTTGTTACCATGAAGAAGAATAATAACATAAAAACAATATCTGGTAAAGACGCCGTTGATACCGCAGGCAATCCTTTTTTCTTCTTTTTAAACTTAGACATTCTTAAATTGTTTTATATTATTGAACACTTGTTGGATCTGTATCAGAAATAATTTGAGGGTAACTGTTTTTGATATCCTCAACTTTTTTCTTTAAATCTTCATCCTTTCTACTAGATGCTTTAAAAGCTTCCTCTAGTTCAGTAAAGCTCATTCCGTACTTCTCTTGACTTAAACGGTTACGTAACTCAGCATTTGCTCTAAGAATTTCATTTCTTACAGCTACATAAATTCCGTACTCTGTTCCTCTATCACTTTCAATAGAAATTACAGCTTTATTCGGGTGATCTGAAGATTCAGGATCTTTATTTCCTTTACAGTAATCACATTCTTTACCTTTACTTTTATCTTCTCCTGGAGCTGGATTTCCTAAACCTCCTCCGTTATCCATAAATGCAATTGCAGCATCTTTAAGATCCTTTAATTCCATTACTTGGTTATCAACAAATAGTTGATTGTTACGGTTGATACTAATTTCGAAGATATTCTTCTCCTTAATTTTAATATCTGGTGGAGTTTCAACTTTTTCAGGAAGTTTTACTGAAACTCCTGAATCAACATCCATTGTAGTTGTCACTAGGAAAAAGATAAGCAGCAAGAAGGCAATATCTGCCATAGAACCTGCATTAATTTCTGGGTTTTCTCTTCTTGCCATATTTTCTTATGATTTAACTAATCCTTTTAATAAATCCCAAACAAAGAATAACATTCCAATAGCTCCTAAAATTAAGCTATAAGTAATTCCTGTTCCTACCCATTTAGAAGTTGCTCCTGCTTCACCATCTTTTACTAATACACCTTGTGCGTCATATACTGCTGCATCTGATGCTGTAAAATAGGCAATTAACAATACTACTCCTAATACTACTAATCCTAATAACGTCTTCTTTAAAGCCGCTGGATTTTTCATTAAACTAAATAAAGATAATGCCACAGCCACAACTACCGTTGCCACTAATAAAACATAGGCTACATTTACCATAAAGCCAGCTGCACTATCCATTTCTGGTGTTTTTTCTTCAGCACCAGCTACCATTACGAAACCTACTATTCCAAGAATAGCGATAATCGCAACAACAACTTTTAATAACTTGCTCATAAATGTTTCTTATTTTTTATACTTAGCTAATAAATCGATTAAAGAAATTGAAGCATCCTCCATGTTGTTAACGATACTATCAATTTTAGAGATAATGTAGTTATAAAAAATTTGTAAGATAATTGCTACAACTAAACCAAATACTGTAGTTAAAAGTGCTACTTTAATACCACCTGCTACTACCGCTGGAGAAATATCATTCGCTACTGCAATTGCGTCGAATGCTCCAATCATACCGATTACTGTACCCATGAATCCTAACATCGGCGCTAATGCGATAAATAAAGAAATCCAAGAAACGTTTTTCTCTAATAATCCCATTTGTACACCACCATATCCTACTACAGCTTTTTCAGCAGCCTCTAAACTCTCATCAGCTCTTTCTAATCCTTGATAAAAGATTGAAGCAACAGGACCTTTCGTATTTCTACATACTTCTTTAGCAGCCTCTACACCACCTGAACTTAAAGCATCATCAACACTAGCAACTAACTTCTTAGTGTTAGTAGTAGCCATATTTAAATAAATGATTCTTTCGATAACAATTGCTAAACCTAAAATTAAAGCAACTAATACAATCCCCATAAAAACAGGACCTCCTTCAATAAAACGTTGCTTTAGCTCTTGGCGAAAAGTTTTAGTCGACTCAGCTGCTTCTTGAGCTTGTACAGATTGAATAGCTCCTAAAAACATAAATCCTGTAATTGATAGGATATTTACTACTTTTTTCATTTTGTTATAATTAATTTTAAATAGTTAACGGGTTAAAAATACAAATTTTACTATGAAAAAACGGAAAAAAATAACTTTTAGCATAGTTTTTACGCTTATGTTAATTTTTTCGCAAATTTTCAGAGTGCCAAATAACAAAAAAATGTTGGGACATTAAAAAAAAACACAGAGTATTTAATGTATTCCCACTTTTTTTGTAGAAAACCAGTCTTTTAGACTCGTTTTCATAACGTTAATTTTACATTAACCGCTAATTTCTCCTCGTAAAGACGTCTCAAAATAACGCTTAAAGTCTTCTTTTGACAATTTTTCGCCTAATAAATACATCATTTTTGCTACTGCGGTCTCTGTTGTGATGTCTTTACCATCAATAACTCCAAGGCTTTTTAGCTCAGAACTTGTTTCATAATGGCCTAAAATCACACTTCCACCTGCACATTGAGTTACATTTACTATAAAAATTCCTTTTGCAATACAATCTTTTAAAAATGTTAAAAACCAATCCTCTGTTGGTGCATTTCCTGCTCCATAAGTTTCAATAATTAACCCTTTTAAATCTGGAATATTTAAATAATTACGCACCACCTTTTCTGTTATACCAGGAAATAACTTTAAAATAGCGATATTATTGTCAAGCTTTTTCCTGAAAATTAGTTCACTTCCATTTTTATCTGGAGCTAATAATAAATGGTGATTAAAGTTTAAATGCACTCCACTTTCTGCAATAGGTGGGTAATTCATAGAAGTAAAAGCTTCAAATTGCTCTGCATTTATTTTTGTGGTTCTATTTGCTCTATATAACTTGTATTCAAAATACAAACCAACCTCTTGTACTATTGGCTTTTCGCCATTGTAAGCAGAAGCTATTTCTATAGAAGTAATTAAATTCTCTTTCGCATCTGTACGTAAATGTCCAATTGGTAATTGAGAACCTGTAAAAATCACTGGCTTTTTTAAATTCTCAAACATAAAACTAATAGCAGATGATGTATACGACATCGTATCTGATCCAGTTAAAACTACAAATCCATCAAACTTTGAATAATTAGAAGCAATTATTTCAGCTATGTTTATATAGTAATCAATATTCATATTAGAAGAATCAATGGGTTCTTCAAATGAAATGGTTGATATATTACAATTCAAAAGTTTCAACTCAGGAATCTTTTCTAAAATCTGGCTAAAATCAAACGCTTTTAAAGCTCCTGTTTGATAATCCTTCACCATACCAATGGTTCCGCCTGTATAAACTATAAGTATTTCTGGTTTCCTTGTCATTTTGACATTAATTTCTATCGATTTATAATTTGGAATAATTTATGTTGTAAATTTATCAAACAAAAACAAGATTAAGAACAAAAAAGATAATTATGGCAATAGGTTTTGAATACTATATTATAATTGGTGTAATCTCCTTATTTAGTTGGATTGTAAGCAATACTTTAAAAAGAAAATTTAAGAAATATTCTAAGCTTAGTCTAAGAAATCAGATGAGTGGTGCTGAAATTGCTGAAAAGATGCTTGCAGATCATGGGATAAGTGATGTAAAAGTAATTTCTACTCCTGGAATGCTTACAGATCATTATAACCCAAGAAACAAAACAGTAAATTTAAGTGAAGGAGTATATAATCAAAGAAATGCCGCCGCTGCAGCCGTTGCTGCTCATGAAGTTGGACATGCTGTTCAACATGCAAGAGCTTATAAATGGTTAGAAATGCGTTCTAACTTGGTTCCCATGGTAAGTGTCTCTTCTAAATTTTCTCAATACCTCGTAATGGGGGGGCTAATTTTAGGAGCTACTTCTAGTTTAGGTTATTGGGTTTTAGCTGCTGGAGTTTTCTTAATGGGAATTGCAACCTTATTTAGCTTTGTAACACTTCCTGTTGAATATGACGCTAGTAATAGAGCTCTAGCTTGGTTAGAAAACAAACATATTGTTACCCGTGAAGAACTAGCAGGTTCTAAGGATGCTTTAAAATGGGCTGCAAGAACTTATTTAGTAGCTGCCTTAGGTTCGTTAGCAATGTTATTATATTGGGTAATGCGATTATTAGCCGCTAATAGAGATTAACATCACAATACATACTATTTAAAAGCTCCAGAAAATTTTCTGGAGCTTTTTTGTTAGGTTGTTTTCATTAAAGCGTCTAAAAGTCAAAACATTAACATTTTAAAGATGAAAAGAACTTGTTTAATTGCCTTTTTGATAGTAGTAACTTCAGTATATGGGCAAGACATGTCTCTTTCTAAATTAAACTCAATGTTAACTAGCGTAAGTGATAGTATTATTAAAACGAATAATCAATGGCGATTTAAAATTAAAGAAGTCCCATTTTTATGTATCGCTGACTCTACCCACAACAGAATGCGTATTATTTCCCCTATTATCAATAGCAATAAATTAACCGAAGAGTTAAAAACCGCATCATTAATTGCCAATTTTCATACGGCATTAGATGTTAAATATGCTATTACAGATGATATTTTATGGTCAGTTTTTATTCATCCTTTACAAGAACTCTCAGAGAAACAATTACTAAATGCAATAGCACAGGTTTACTATGCTAATGTTAATTTCGGAACAACCTTTTCTAGCACCTCTTTGGTTTTCCCCGGAAAAAGACCCCAACCCCACCCTAAAAAGGAAGAGAATAAAAATCTAATCAATAAAATATGACCCCTTTTTTCATTATCTAAAGGTAAAGTGCTCTTTTTAAAAAGGAGCACTTTATTATTTTATTACATTTCAGGCAACTAATTCTTTTAAGACGACGTCTTCTTTCCATATAGATTAAATAGTTCTATTCGTCGGAAATTTATCCCACTTCAACAGAATCTAATTTCTATACATCATTAAATTATACACTTTTGAAGTGTTATTACTCAAAAAAGAATTAATATGAAATCTGCAATTACTACATTTTTGTTTTTCTTGGGAATTATGAGCGTATTTTCTCAACACAGTATACAAGGGAAAATCACAGATCAAAACAAACTTACGATTCCTTATGCCAATGTTATTTTAAAAAGCATCGATGGCAAAACTCCCTTAAAAGGAGCTGTTACCGATGAGAATGGTAACTATACTTTTGAAAACATAAAAGAAAACACTTATCAAATAGAGGTATCTGTATTAGGTTTTCAAGTTGAAAAATCAAAAGAGTTTACATTAAACAGTAATAAAACATTCAACTTTACATTAAAAGAAGAAAGTCAAACACTAAATGAAGTTGTCATTAAATCTAAAAGACCAGTCATAAAGCAAACGGCCGAGAAACTAGTTGTAGATCTAGAAAAAACTGAAATGGTTAATACTAGTCTACAAGATATTATGCGAAAGGTACCTGGAGTTTTGGTAACTAATAACGGAATTACCATTGCTGGTAAAAGTGGAGTTCGTATTTTAATTAATGGTAAAACTACTGAATACATGGATGTAGAAACCTTGCTTCGTGATTTCCCTGCAGATAACATTGCTAAAGTTGAAGTTGTTGAGCAACCAGGAGCAGAACATGATGCTGCCGGTTCAGGAGCCATTATCAATATTATTTTAAAGAAAAATGTTCGTTTAGGAACTCATGGAAGTATTATGGGATGGGTTGGTGAAGATGAAGGTTTTGAATATGGTACACGAGCTTCTATAGCCAGTTATAGAAACAAGCTAAATTGGCAAACAAGCCTTAGTCATTCACAACCAACTTGGAGAGATGATTTATTCCTAGTAAGAACCGTTGGAAATGAAACCTACGACCAAACGACAAGAGAACCATACGATCCGAATAGGTTAACTTTTAGTGGAAACTTAGACTACTATATAAACGATAGGCATTCTATTGGAATTGGTGGTCGTTGGAATAAAAGAGAATCGAACAGAACTACTACAAGTAAAACAATTATATCAGATCCAACCGATACAAACACCTTATTTTCTGAAAACGTTTTTGATAGAGATCGAGTTGACTTTAACATAAATCCGTATTATGAATATAAATCAGATTCAGATAAGTTATTAATTGACTTTAATTATATAGACTACAAAAACGACAACATTAACACCTTATCTGATGTTACTGGTAGTACAATTCCTTTTACAGACAGAAGGTATTTACAAGATGGTAAATACACTATCAAAACCTATAAAGTAGATTATGATAAAACTTTTTCTGATAATTTTAAATTAAGCGTTGGTAGTAAATATGCACAAGTAAATACAGATAGCGATTTACAGTCTTTTTTAGAAAATACATCAGGTGGATTTGACCTTGATCAAGCCAATAGTAGTCAATTCTTAGTAGATGAAACTATTTTTGCTATCTACTCTAAAGTAAATGCTACTGCCGGAAAATGGTCTTTCTCTGCTGGTTTACGTTATGAAGATAGTAACACCCGAGGAACTTCAATTTTTATGAACAATGGAAACCTAACAACAGAAGTTAAAAAACGACCAATTGGCAAGTTGTTTCCTAGTGCTTCTGTAAGCCGAAAAATTACAGATCAACTTGGAGCAAGTATATCCTATAGTTATAGAATACAAAGACCTTCTTATAATAGTTTAAATTCTTTTCAGGAGTTTTTAGATCCTTTTTCTGCTGGTGAAGGAAATCCAAACTTAAAACCTGCATTTACCAACAATTACCAATTTAACTTAACCTACGATGGGCAACCTTTTTTCACAGTTGGATACAGTAAAACAAATGATGTGATTTTTGATTTAATTAAGCAAAATAACACGACAGCTCAAATAAGACAACAAGCGGTAAATGTTGAAGATTATACCAACTGGAATTTTAGATTATTTGGTCCTTTAAGTTTTATTAAAGATGTAGAAGGATATACAGGTATTATTGTTAACAAAAATGCTTATCATTCTAGCATACATGGTGTAGATTTATCAAAATGGAATCTTTTCTGGTTTATTCAAGCGAATTATACGCTTCCATGGGATATCAATTTTGAATTAAGTGGTAATTACGGAACAGGTGCTTTAGAAGGTCAAATAGATGTACAATGGCTTGCTGGACTAGATTTTTCTTTTGGTAAAAAGTTTTTAGACGATAAATTAAGAGTAAATTTAGGGTTTAATAAAATGCTAAACCGTGGATTTAATGGTACCATTGACTATGGTAATGGAACTGCACAAGTAGAAAGCAATGGTTCAAGACAAAATGTACAACTTAGATTAACCTATAGTTTTGGTTCTAAATTCGGAAAGAAAAAATCGAGACGTAATTCTTCTAGAGATGAAGAAAACCGAATTCAAGATAATAATTAAATTCTCTATACTTTTGTTTTAATCATGACATCACATGGTTTATAAATGTGATGTCCATTTATTTTTTATGAACACCAGACTTAACAAATCCGACTGGACACTTATTTCTCTTTACTACGGTGTAGCCGCAGTACTAAATATAATTGATTACAAAAGCAGAGGTTTAAAAACCATAGAGTATTTTGTTGACATACCAACATCAATAATTGTTTCAATAATAATTATCCTTTTGTTTATGTACGTCATAATACCTAAATTTTTAATTGAAGAAAAAAAATATTTTCATTTTATATTTTCAGCTTTTATTACATTAACCTTTTTTGGAGTTATCGATGACACCCTTGGCTTTTTAAGTGGTGGAAAAAAGTTAAATGATTTACCAGTTTGGTATAGCGTAATGATTAACGGTATTTACACTTCTGCTAATAATTCAGGGTTTATTTTTGGAATATTATTCACAAAAAAATTCTACGAAAGTCAGACTCAAATTTTAGCAATAGAAAGACAAAAAAAAGAGAATGAGTTAAAGCTATTACGTTCTCAAATAGATCCTCATTTTTTATTTAACAATCTAAACACCTTAGATTCTTTAATAGATTCTGATTCTGAAAAAGCAAAAGAATATATTAATAGACTATCACTTATATACAGATACTTAATTCAAACCAAAGATGCTGAAGTTATGGAACTCTCAAAAGAGCTTTCCTTTGCAGAAAATTATATTTTCTTAATTGAAACCCGTTTTGGAACAGATTATAAATTTACAATTGAAAAAGAGGCTAATATTTCAGACAAATTTATTCCTACTGGTGCTTTACAAGCACTCTTAGAAAATGTAGTAAAACACAACAAAGCAAATGGTAAACCAATACAGACAAAAATTAGCATTACCAATAATTGGTTAAGGGTAAACAATACTAAATCCAACAATCCAAACAAGGAAAGTTTTGGAACTGGACTGGTTAATTTACAAGGTCGCTATGAATTGTTATCTGATAAGAAAGTAGACATAAAAAACGCTAACAATCGATTTATAATATCTATTCCCATACTTAATTTAAGCGATGAAAATGAGTAAAATGAATATACTAATATTAGAGGATGAAATTCCTGCTTACCAAAAGTTAATCAACTATTTTGAAGAATATTTTGAAGGGGAGTTTCATCATGATTTAGCAAGATCTAATGCAGATGGAAAGCAACTTTTATTGAACAATAAGTATGATTTCATATTATCCGACATTCAACTATTAGATGGTATTTCTTTTGACTTATTTGATGAAGTGCAAACTGATTGCCCTATTATTTTTTGCTCTGCTCATGACGAATATTTATTCAAAGCATTTAATACTAATGGTATTGCATATATCTTAAAACCCTATTCAAAATCAGATTTTAAAAAAGCCATAGAAAAGTACCAATCGTTATTTAACAAGGGAGTTTATAAAAGTTTAAACACAACTACTTTATCTAGTCTAAAATCTGTTTTACAAGAAGAAAACACGACTTACAAAAAACGTTTTGTTATTAAAAAAGCAAAGGGAATACAACTCCTAAATGTTTCTGAAATAAGTCTTATAGAAGCTTCTGGAGACTTTTGTATAGCTACAGACTCTAATGGGAAAAGACATACTATTTCTCAAGCCTTAGGAAGTATTTTCCAACAATTAAATCCTGCTAAGTTTTATAAAATCAATAGAAGTGAAATTATTAGTATTGACTATATAGAAAATATTGACAGTCATTTCAAAAATCGTTTACTAATTACCTTGAAAGGTGTTAAGGAAAAACCTATGACCAGCTCATCTGTAACTGCAGACTTTAGAAAATGGTTAGAACAATAAAAAAAGCTTCAGAATTCTGAAGCTTTTTTTATTCAATATATTTCTTTGACTTTAATCTCTACTTAAAAATATTTGTAACACATACCAAAATAGTAACATTAAAGAAGCAAACAATCCTAATGCTGCAGGTATATAATCTTCTGTAGTAAACTTATGAACTAAATTAGATGTCTGATACAATATTGATCCTCCTGCTAATACACACATTCCTACTGAAAACCATAAACCTAAATTAAATCCAAATAAACTACCTGCAATAATTAACCCTATAGCAATAAAAAAACCAATTGTAATAGCCGCTCTCAAAAATGAGAAGTCTTTCTTGGTTATGAATACCACTGCAGACAAACCAGCAAATAGTGTTAATGTTACAATAGCAGCTTGTTGAAGTATATCAAAACTCTGCGTATAGCTTATTGCAATATAAATTAGTGGAATAAAGATAAAAGCTTCTGCAAAAATATATCCTGCATATGCCATGTACTGTAAATTTTTATCAGTAGTTTTCAGTGCTGTACTTTCTGCATAATTTGTCACTAGCATAAAACCTCCCAATAACAACAACCACTTATATCCTTCGGTCATTGATAACGCAAACTCAACAATTGTACTGCTCTGAAATAATAAATATTCAAATACTAAGAATAACAATACTCCACCAGCTACGTGCGCGTATGTTTTTTTGTAAAAAGCAACTCTTTCTGCTTGGGTGTTTTCAGCAACCAAGACTTTTCCTTCATTAAAGGAGTTAAATGAATTTTCCATAATAATTTTTATTAAGTTATTTTCTGCAAACAAAAATATAAAATATTCTCAAAGAAAAACCTCAGTCGAAATTGACTGAGGTCTTTTTAATATTATATATTCTTAATCGTTTAATTTCAATACCGCCATAAACGCTTGTTGTGGAATTTCTACATTCCCGACTTGTCTCATACGCTTCTTACCTTTTTTCTGCTTTTCTAAAAGTTTACGCTTACGAGAAATATCACCTCCATAACATTTAGCTGTTACGTCTTTACGTAAAGCTTTCACTGTTTCACGAGCAATAATTTTAGCTCCAATTGCTGCCTGAATAGGAATATCAAACTGTTGACGTGGAATTAACTCTTTTAATTTCTCACAAATACGTTTTCCTATTGAATAAGCATTACTATCGTGTAATAAAGCAGAAAGTGCATCAACTGATTGTCCATTTAATAGCATATCTACACGTACCAATTTAGATTTTTGCATTCCAATTGGGTGGTAATCAAAAGAAGCATATCCTTTAGACACTGTTTTTAAACGATCGTAAAAATCAAAAACGATTTCTGCTAAAGGCATATCAAAAATTAACTCAACACGCTCAGGTGTTAAATATGTTTGATTTACTATTTGACCTCTTTTCTCTATACAAAGAGACATTACTTGTCCAACAAAATCTGCTTTGGTAATAATAGACGCTTTGATAAAAGGCTCTTCTACTCTATCTAATTTTGATGGATCTGGTAAATCTGATGGGTTATTTACAATGATAATCTCATCTGGGTTTTTCTTAGTAAATGCATGGTAACTTACGTTAGGAACTGTAGTAATAACCGTCATGTTAAACTCACGTTCTAAACGCTCTTGAATAATTTCCATGTGTAACATTCCTAAGAATCCACAACGGAAACCAAAACCTAAAGCAGCAGAACTTTCTGGTTGAAAAACCAAAGAAGCATCATTTAACTGTAGCTTCTCCATAGAGGCACGAAGTTCTTCATAATCTTCTGTATCTACTGGGTAAATCCCAGCAAATACCATTGGTTTTACATCTTCAAAACCTTCAATTGTATCTGTAGTAGGATTTGCAAAATCAGTAATTGTATCTCCTACCTTTACTTCTTTAGCTGCTTTAATACCAGTGATTAAATATCCTACATCTCCTGTTTTGATTTCTTTTTTAACAACCTGTTCCAATTTTAAAGTTCCAACCTCATCGGCACCATACTGTTTTCCAGTGGCCATGAATTTAATTTGTTGGTTCTTTTTAATAGAACCATCAATCACTCTAAAATACGTTTCAATTCCTCTATAAGAATTATAAACACTATCAAAAATTAAAGCTTTTAATGGTGCATCAGGATTTCCTTGTGGAGCAGGCACTCTTTCAATAATAGCTTCTAAAATCTTATCAACCCCAAAACCAGTTTTTCCACTTGCAGGAATTACATCTTCTGGATCACAACCTAATAAATCTACAATATCGTCTGTAACTTCTTCTGGGTTTGCAGAAGGTAAGTCTACTTTATTCAATACCGGAATAATCTCTAGGTCGTTTTCTAAAGCTAAGTATAAGTTAGAAATTGTTTGTGCTTGAATACTTTGAGCAGCATCTACAATTAACAAAGCTCCTTCACAAGCTGCAATAGAGCGAGAAACTTCATAAGAAAAATCTACGTGTCCTGGAGTATCAATTAGGTTTAATATATAATCTTCTCCATTGTATTTATAATCCATTTGAATTGCATGCGACTTAATAGTAATTCCTCGCTCACGCTCCAAATCCATATTATCCAATAACTGATCTTGTTTTTCTCTTTCGGTAACAGCTCCTGTAAAATCTAACAGTCTATCTGCTAACGTACTTTTACCATGATCAATATGCGCAATAATGCAAAAATTTCTAATGTTTTTCATTCGTCCTATTTCTAACTTCTTATGACCTGCAAAGATACTCTTTGTTATATGTTTTGGCAAATAAAAAACAAGGGATGATTTACACTCCCTTTTTAAGGTACTTTATAAACTGTTCATTACACGTTCTGTTATGTTATCGCATTTACTAAAACCGAATTCAAAAATACTTTTATCATTAGACAATTGATATAAGTTTTCTTTTAGCATTCTTTTAGCTCTATGCAAACGAATTTTAACATTCGCTATACTTATATCTAAAGCCTCTGCCACTTCTTTACTTGTCATTCCTTCTACTTCTTTGAGTACATACACATTTTTGTAAATCAATTCTAACTTGTCTATCGCCTTCTCTAGTAAATACTTCATTTCTCTTTCTATCATTTCATCTTGCGGGTTTGCTTCTTTTACATCTTGAATGTCGATTACCTTTTGTTCTAAACTTTCTTTAAATTGTTTCTTATTTTCTTTAATTCGTTGCAAAGCTTCGTTTATTCCTATTCGAATTAACCATGTAGAAAAACTTGCTTCCAATTTAAACTGGTATAATTTTGTATACGCTTTTAAATAACTATTTTGCATAACATCTTCCACCTCAGCCTCATTTTTAAAATACATTCGAACAATACGATATAGTTTTTGATTATTTCTTCGAATCAATATTTCAAATAACTCTTTCTCACCTCCTATGATTCTTTTAATAACCTCTGCGTCTTTAATCTTCTTATTATTAAAATCGTTGATATTTATAACTTCCATGGTAGTTTGTTTAGTGGTTAGATTAAGATTCTAAAAAAAAGATACAAAATTTTGTATCCTTTTTCTTCTTTTAAGAATCTAACCTTTAAATCAACGTAAGATATTTAAAATAAGGGCTAACTAATTTGTAAACAACAACAACTTAACCCGACTCAGCTAGTAGGGAAATCTATTTTTCAACTGTTACATAATAAACGAAACCTTATTTAAAATTCTTTTAAACATTTTTTTATTTAAATCTATTCCAAGGAATATACATCCTTGGGATGCTACAACCTTAAAACCTACATTTATGAAAACAAAAACATTACAACTTTTAGTATTAAGTATTTTTATTTCATTGGCAAGTTGCTCATCTGACAGTGACTCTTCACCTACTCCAGTAAACCCTAACCCTACAGCCAAAACCACCTACGAGAAAGATGTAAAAACTGTAATTAATACCAGCTGTGCTACGGCAAGTTGCCATGATGCAGTTGCTCCTACTGGAGGTCTTCCATTAACAAACTTTCTTCAAGTAAAAAACGCCGCTCAAAATGGAAATTTAATTGCTCGAATTAACAGTACCACGAATTCAATGCCTCCTACTGGAAGAGTTCAGTCTATTGTAAATTTAATTAACAACTGGAAGAATGACGGATATCTCGAAAACTAAAAAACATACAACTATGAGAATACTTATACTATTCTTCTTGTGTACACAAGCTGTTTTTAGTCAAAAATACTTTACCCGCACAGGCACTACAGAGTTCAAAGCATCAGTGGATGCTTTTGAACCTGTTGCTGCTATAAACAATAGTTCAACTGCTATTTTAGATACTCAAAATGGAAAAATAGCATCCCTTTTATTAATCAAAGCATTTAGATTTAGAGTAGCACTAATGCAAGAACACTTTAATGAAAATTACATGGATTCAGATGAATATCCAAAAGCTACTTTTAAAGGAACTATACGCAGTTTTAACTTAAATGAGATAAATGAAAATATAACGTACAAAATTAGCGGAACACTTACCGTAAAAGGTATAGACAAGTTGATTGAAACTACAGGAAACGTCTCTAGAAAAGGAGAAAAAATAGTATTAACATCAAGTTTTTCAGTTTCTCCAAAAGATTTCAATATCAAAATCCCAGGAATTGTAAGAGATAAGATCGCCCAGCGTATTAACATTGGCATTCATTATGAACTTTCAGAAAAAAAATAAAAAGAAACTTTTATATAGCCTTTTAGTACTCTTATTGGGTTTTTACTTGGTATACAACTATATCATTTACAAACCTCATAAAGTTGTTGATAAAGTAAAATCTGAATTCGTTGGTAATGCTTCGGACTTGTTGGACTCTATAAAAACACAGGATATAAAACTCTGGTTAAACAAAATCGTAACTATCCAAGGAAAGGTTACTTCTAAAGATGACTTTGGGATTGTCTTGAATGAAGCAATTTACTGTCAACTTAAAAAGAAATCAAACATACAATCTATAAAGGCAGAACAATCAATTGCTTTAAAAGGACAAATCATTGGCTATGATGATTTACTAGAAGAATTAAAACTTAAGTATTGTATTATAAAAAATATTCAAAAATGACGAAACAAAAACTACTAGCTCTACTACTTATTTTCTCAGTAAGCTATTCCTTTTCTCAAGATGACTTACTAAAGGAATTACAAAACGAAACAAAACAAGATTTAAATTATGAACTCCCTGCTTTCAAAGCCATGCAAGTAGGTAATTTACAATCCACCAAAATAGCTGATAAAGGAGATTTCTACTTGATCGTAGCGCATAGGTTTGGCCCTTTTTCTCAAGGAATTGATGAATTTTTCGGACTCGATGGAGCCAATACAAAAATTCAATTTGTATATAGTATGTGGGATGGAATTCAGTTTGGTTTAAGTAGAGATTCTTTTGAAAAAACCTATTCTGGAACGGCTAAAATCAGTATTAAAAAACAAAGTAAAGACTTCCCTTTAAACCTCGTTGGTTATGGATCATTAGATATTGAAACTGCTTCAAAAAGTTCGGTCTTCCCAGGTATAGATTTTAAAGATCGTGTAAGCATTACCACTCAAATTTTAGCTTCTAGAAGAATCAATAAAAATTTATCTTTACTAATCGCCCCTACTTTTGTGCGTCAAAATAACCTTCAACAATTTCAACAAACAGGTGATACCAACCTCAATCAATTTATAATCGGATTAGGTGGTAGATTAAAAATTAGTAAAAGGATGAGTATTAATGCCGACTACGCTCTTAATTTAAACCGACATAGTAATTCTATTTACAAAGATCCATTTACGGTAGGTTTAGATATTGAAACAGGCGGACACGTGTTTCAATTAGTCTTTACCAACTCCAATGGAAGCAATGACTCTGGATTCTTATCTAGAACACAAGGACAATGGTTTAACGATGTTGCTTTTGGTTTTAATATTGTAAGAGTTTTTTAACTTCTTATACAACAATATCATAGAAGAGGTTCTTTTACTTATAAAGAACCTCTTTTTTTCTATTAAAAATAAAACTAACTTTGCAGCGAGTTTAAGAATTATGGTAAAGATTGATAATATAGAACTTCCTGATTTTCCGCTATTATTAGCGCCTATGGAAGATGTAAGTGATCCTCCGTTTAGAGCTTTATGTAAAGAAAACGGAGCAGATGTAGTTTATACTGAATTTATTTCTTCGGAAGGTTTAATTCGAGATGCTGCTAAAAGTGTAATCAAATTAGATATCTACGAAAAAGAACGCCCAGTGGGAATTCAAATTTTTGGAGCAAACATAGATTCTATGTTACGTTCTGTGGAAATTGTAGAAAAAACAAATCCTGATATTATTGACATCAACTTTGGTTGTCCTGTAAAGAAAGTAGTATCGAAAGGAGCTGGTGCTGGTATTCTAAAAGATATTGATTTAATGGTAAAGCTTACCGAGGCTATGGTAAAGCATACTAAACTTCCTATTACTGTTAAAACTCGTTTAGGTTGGGACCATGATTCTATTAGAATTGTTGAAGTAGCAGAACGTTTGCAAGATGTAGGATGTAAAGCAATTTCTATTCATGGACGTACACGAGCTCAAATGTATAAAGGTAGTGCCGATTGGGGACCAATTGCCGAAGTGAAAAATAATCCAAGAATGCATATTCCTGTCTTTGGAAATGGTGATGTAGACTCTCCTGAAAAGGCAATGGAAATGCGCGACAAATATGGATTAGATGGTGCTATGATTGGTAGAGCTTCTATTGGATATCCTTGGATTTTTAACGAGATAAAACACTTCTTTGAAACAGGTGAACACCTAGCAAAACCTACTATTGCAGAGCGTGTAAATGTTGCCCGTCGTCATGTAGAAATGTCTATTGATTGGAAAGGTGAGCATTTAGGAATTGTTGAAACAAGAAGACACTATACTAATTACTTTAAAGGTATTCCGCATTTTAAAGAATACAGAACAAAATTGGTTACCTCAGACGATCCTAAAGATGTTTTTGACACTTTAGATTTGATTGAAGCTAAATTTGGAAATTCTTTAATACCAGAAATAAAATAAGACCCAAGCACCATTTAATTTTAAATGGTGTTTTTTTATTTTAAAAAACTCATATTAATTCTAGCACTTGCAATTTTTGATGCTGAGAAACCTAAGGTTACAATAGTTCCTATTACCACAAGTAAATTTAACCAACGAAATTCTATCGGATATGCTAATGTTGCATTAATTTTAACCCATCCGAAATGTTGTTGCAACAGCACTGCAATCACTCCAAAAAACAATCCTATTGCCATTCCTACCAGGGTTAGCAAAAAGCCTTGATACACAAATATTCGTTTAATCTCTTGTAATGTACCACCAAGATTTACGATTGTTTTTAAATTTTGCTTTTTATCTATAATCATCATAATTATAGATCCAATAACATTAAAAAGGGCTATAATAATTACTAAAGTGGCTATTAAGTAAGAAATAAAGTTTTCTGTATTTACCACTTTATAGTACAAAGCATTCAATTCTGCTTTTGTTTTTACAACAAATGTTTCACCCAGTTCATTTTGCAATTTCGATCGAACCGCTTCACTTGCTTCAATATTTTTCAATTTTACTTCAACTGCTGAAACTTGTGTAGCTTCATATTGCAACAATTCTTGAGCTAATTGTAAATCTGTAAACACAAATTTATTTTGAAATTCTTCTGAACCAGAGTATATCCCTATAAGTTGTACATTTTTAGTTCTGAAAGCACTTGCTGGGTTTACAAAGCCTTTTCCTGGTTTGGGAACAAAAATTTGAAGTGGTTCTCCAAAACTATAAATACTCATAGAAAGTTTATAAGCAATTCCATAACCAATAACCGCTGTATTTTGATATTTATAATCTACCCAATTCCCAACAGTTAAAGAAGAATCTATTGGAACTACTTCATTATAAAAGGTATCTACTCCTTTTATTTGAGCTATTTCTTGTTTGTCTTTATATCTAATAAAAACACGCTCTTCTATAACCCCTGAAGCCGCTGCAATCTCCTCTGCTTCTAATACCCTTTTTACTTCACTAGAATAGTCAAATTTCTTTCCTTCTTTAGCGATAATTTTAATATCAGGATCTGATGCTTCCAATAAAGAATCACTAAAGGTTCGTAATCCTGAAAATATAGAAAGGATAATAAATAATGCCAAAGTACCTACTATGACACCAAACATAGCTATAAACGTAATTATGTTTATAGCATTGGTGCTGTTTTTTGAAAACAGATATCTTTTAGCTATATAAAAAGGAAAGTTCAACCAACTAATAAATTAATGGTACCAATGTAACAATTTATTCCTTATCGCTTTTGACGTTTTGGTAAAATATCAGGATTTTTAATTGGATTCACATCCTCTCCTTTTAAAGACTTATCAATATCTTCAATATAATCCAAACTATCATCTCCAAAGAATAATAACTCTGGCATTCTTCTTAATTGATTTCTGGTTCTTTGTGCTAATTCGTAACGTATCGTTGCAGTATTTGATACAACTCCTTTTAAAATCTCTTCTCTTTTCTCAGATGGAAAAACACTCAAATATACCTTAGCAACTCCTAAATCTGCGGTTACAGATACTTTAGAAACTGATATTATCACACCTTTCATTCCATCTTGAGCAGCACGTTGTAAAACATCAACGATATCTTGTTGTAATACTCCTGCTATTTTTCTCTGTCTGTTTGTTTCTTCCATGCTGCAAATTTACAACTATTTTATTGTAAACCGCTATCGAATTATGGTGTATAAATTTTGTTCTTTATTGCATACATTACAAGCCCAACTCTATTACGTACATTTAGCTTTGTAAATAAACTATCTCTATAACCGTCAATTGTTTTAGGACTTAAAAACATTTTGTCCGCAATTTCCTTATATGTAAGTTCAGAACAAGCGAGTCTCATAAATTTAACTTCGTTTTCTTTTAACTGAATAGACATTTTATTATTCTTACCAGAAACAGAATCTAATAACAATGTTGTTACATCTTTGGTATGATAAAACCCGTTTTCCATAAGCTCTATCAATGCCTTCTCTAACACTTCTTTCTGAGTGTCTTTCAGCAAATATCCAACTGCACCGGCCTTTAACATCTTTAAAATAGTTCCATCTGCATCTTCAACAGACAACGCCATTACATGAACATTTGGGTTATTTTCAACGATCCATTCTGTGGTTTCAATACCATTCATTACTGGCATATTCACATCTACTAAGACAATATCGGGGACGTTCTTTGGTGAAGCAGAAAACTTTTCTTCTACTTCTTTTCCATTTTTGCAGGTATATAATACTTTGAATTTGTCAAATGTATTGACCATGCCTTCTATTGCTTGAGACAACAAGGTATGGTCGTCTACAACAACTACTGAATACTTCATTTTGAATTTCTTTACCGTTAATTATTAATTCTTGGGGAAAATTATTAGGGTAAATTACTCTTAAATATAGTAATTAATTATTAAAGTCGTTCCTTTTTCTGGAACTGATCTCAACTTTGCTTCTGCATTGATAAGTTTGGCTCTTGTTTTTATGTTTTTCAATCCAATACCTTTCATCATTACTTTTTTCACTTCAAAACCTACCCCATTATCTTCTGCCTTTATTTCTATCTCCTTCTCCTTATAACTTAAAGATACTTTTAGGTTAGTTGCTTTCGAATGTTTAATTGTATTAGAAAAAAATTCTTGTAAAATTCTAAATATAATAATGCTGTGTTTCTGATTGATTAATTTTTCTTCTCCATTTACACACAACTGAGCATCAATATATTTTAATCTATTAAAACGTTCTATTTCTAATTGCAAAGCTTCCTTTAGCTCAATATTCTTTATATACTCTGGATTAATAAGCTTAGACAACGCCCTAATTTCGGTTAAACTTTTAGTAATGGTTTCTGAAATCTCTCCCATATTTTCGGGAGTAGCGTGTTGCAATTGTATTTTAGCTAAAGTGAGGAGTTGCCCAATATTATCATGCAACTCCCAACTAATATTTCTTAACGTTTCTTCTCGTATTTCTATCTGCGTTTCTGCAATCTCTGTTTCAAATTGTTTTCTTGAAGCAGCACGTTCTAATAATAACTTATTCTTACGACGCTGAAATACCGTAAATAAAATAATTATAAACAATATTCCAAGTACTACTAAAAATGTAGTTATAAAAACGATTACCTCACTTTCTTCCAATTCCATAACAATCCAAAAATAAAACAAAAATGCATGACAACAGTCAGAGACTGTTGAATCTTAAACAAATACTTAAAACTACTTCCTGTTTTCATAAAATTAAATATTGCCGTTAAAGGCATTGTACCTAAATAATACAAAAGCAAGCCAGTCGTTATCCAAAAATATATATTGCTTTTGTAGTTCAAAATTTCTTCAGAAAGTAAAATTTCTCTTAAATACAATAACAAAACAACACCTATAAAGGCTGCTCCAAATACGGGAGCTATTGTATTGTACTTAACAGTAAACAGTCCCATCCCATAATTTAGTGAACTTAAAAAAAAGACTGCACTATAGATATAAATAAAGTTTCTAGTAACTTTTTTCGTTAATCTATCTTTTGATAGTTTTCCATAAAACAAAAACAATATAATAAACTCTAACAAACTCAACAGGTTATAAAGTCCATTGTTAACTCCATACTTTCTAAGAAAAAAAGCCATGGTCTCAAAAAAGACCATACAAAATAGAAAGATCAAAAAGTAATTCATTCCAATAAACCTTTTTTTATCTAAAGAGATCAATAAATATCCCAAAAAAGATAATATTGAAAGCAAAAAACCTACAAACAACAAACTCATAACACAGGAGGTACAAAAAATTAATATGGAGGCTGAAGTTGTCCTTTATTCCCTGCTCCACTTTTTCCATCATCATAACTAGGTGCAAAAAAACCTGCTTCGTTTTGTTTCTTTATAGGTAATGAATAATCGTAATTTGGATTCTTACCTTCCTTGAACTCTTCTATCGTATTGTAAATCCATTTATACCCATGTTTTGCCAACATCTCTTTAAATGTCACAAGCTTTCCTTGTCTAGCAGAATGTAAAGGATCAAAAGGAATTTGTTTCCCATTTATCGTTGTTGTTGGTATATAAATTAGATCTTGATAACCTTTCCCTTTTCCTTTATAGTTTTCTTTAACACCTGCTATAAAACTAATACCTGTAATTTTCACATTGGCTTTTTTACTTAAGTTCTCAACATGTGCTAAATACTTTTTAAACTGGTCAAAATTATAATTATGAATACGCGCATCTTGATACCCTAAAGCACTTTCTAATGGCGCTATTCGGGTTCTATCAAAATTCTTCAACATATCTATCACTTCTTTATAATCTAACATTTCTTCAGTTCTTCCTTCATCTGAATAACAAAATGTTCCTTCTGGCACTAAAGACTGCCAATCATCACAATCGCATTTACATTTATGGTCTTTACACGATGTTAATATCGCTAATGCAACCACAAATATTAATAGTAGGTTAGTTTTTTTCATTATTTAAATATTTAAAGTTTTCCTTTTTAAATATAATAGGATATTTTGAATTCAAAAACCCAAAAAAAGATACATTCCTCAAAAACAAGTGTTTAATTTCTGAAATATTTTTAAAAATAGGAAAAACCCCCTTATACCAAAAGTGTATTCGCTACACAAAACTCCACCTTATAACTCTTGATTTTACTACTTCCTAGCCTATATCTCTACATTTTTTTATTTTTACCTCATGAACAAAATTGAACACATTGGTATAGCCGTTAAAGATTTAGAAAAATCAAATGAACTTTTTGCTTCTTTATTTGGTGAAGCACATTATAAAATCGAAGAAGTTGCCAGCGAAGGTGTTAAAACTTCTTTCTTTAAATCTGGCCCTAATAAAATTGAATTATTAGAAGCAACTAAACCAGATAGTCCTATAGCCAAGTTTATTGAAAAAAAAGGTGAAGGTATACATCATATTGCTTTTGCTGTAGATGATATTCACAGTGAAATCAAACGATTAAAAGAAGAAGGTTTTACCGTTTTAAACGAAACTCCAAAAAATGGAGCAGACAATAAATTAGTAGCTTTTTTACATCCAAAAACTACGAATGGAGTTCTTATTGAACTTTGTCAAGAAAAGCCTTAATTTTAACAAAAGTTCTAGATTTTAAACTCAGGTACTTGTTTTCAAAAATTAGTATCTTGCATCGCTAAATAACAACCTCGTAACATGAACACTTCTTTTGATTCCTTTCAAAAAAGACGCTTACAATCTTCATATGTATCTGTAGTAGTTAGTATTGCACTAGTACTCTTTATGATTGGTGTTTTAGGATTGGTTGTTTTAAAATCTACTTTAGTTGCAAACCACTTTAAAGAAAAGGTGGTGATGACATTGTTTTTAAGAGATAGTATTGATAAAAAGGAACTGGTTAAACTTCAAAAAGAAGTTACCAACAAAGCTTTCACTAATAAAATAGCATATATCACTAAAGAACAAGCTGCTAAGGCTTATAAAAAAGATTTGGGTGAAGATTTCTTACAATTTTTAGGGGACAATCCTTTAAAAGATGGAATTGACATTTATTTAAAAGCAGCATATGTTACTCCTGAAAAAATGCAAGAAATTGAAAAACAATTTGAAAACAATAAATTAATTGCTGAAGTTAATTATGATAAACCACTAGTAGAATTACTTACTAAAAACATTCAACGTATTAGTTTTTGGTTATTAGTATTAAGTGGTTTCTTCGGGTTAGTTGCCATTATTTTAATTAACAGTTCTATTCGTTTATCAATCTACTCAAAACGTTTTAATATTAAAACCATGCAAATGGTTGGAGCCACCAAAAGTTTTATTAGAAAACCATTCATTTGGCAAAGTATTAAATTAGGGATGATTGGTGCATTCGTAGCAATTATTACCATTGGTATTTTAATTTATTATGTAAATCAATACGTACCAACTTTAGCTTTATTAAAAGACTATACTACTTTAGGATATGTTGCTGGTGGAATTATAGGAATAGCATTTTTAATTACTTGGATAAGTACATTTTTTGCTACACAACGTTTTTTAAACCTTCAAACAAACGACTTATATTATTAATAAGACACTTATGAGTAAAGAAAAAAAATCAGAGAAGAATACGTTTTTATTCGGAAAACGAAACTATATGTTTATGCTTATTGGCTTAGCCGTTATTGCTTTAGGTTTTATACTTATGGCAGGTGGTGGTAGTGATGACCCCAATGTATTTAATCCAGAAATTTACAGTTGGAGAAGAATACGTTTAGCACCAACCTTAGTAATTATTGGTTTAGGTATTGAAATTTACGCTATTTTAGCCGATCCAAAAAAATAAGCATGGATATTATAGAAGCAATTATCCTTGGAATCATTCAAGGACTTACTGAATTTTTACCAGTATCATCAAGTGGTCATTTAGAATTAGCTAAAGCTATATTAGGCGACAATTCTGTACCACAAGAGAGTCTTACATTCACAGTAGTACTGCACTTTGCTACAGCTTTAAGCACCTTAGTAATTTTTAGAAAAGAAGTTGCTGAGATTTTTAAAGGATTGTTTCAATTTAAATGGAATGAAGAGATGCAATTTTCTTTAAAAATTATCATTTCAATGGTTCCTGCTGTCATTATTGGACTTTTATTTGAAGAGCAATTAGAAGCTTTATTTGGAGGAAAAATTTTATTTGTAGGATTGATGTTATTGGTCACAGCCATTCTTCTTTTAATGGCTGATAAGGCAAAAAATACTAGTAAAAATGTTTCGTTTAGCAATGCTTTAATTATTGGGATTTCTCAAGCCATTGCTATGCTACCAGGTATTTCTCGTTCTGGAGCAACTATTTCCACCTCTGTTTTATTAGGTGTAGACCGTACGAAAGCAGCACGTTTTTCGTTTTTAATGGTAGTACCATTAATCTTTGGAAAAATTGCAAAAGACTTATTAAGTGGAGATATTAATTTTTCATCGAATGAAGTTGTTCCAATGTCGGCTGGTTTTATTGCTGCCTTTGTTGCTGGATTATTAGCTTGTAATTGGATGATTGCATTAGTTAAGAAAAGTAAACTTTCTTATTTCTCTATTTACTGTGCTATTGTTGGACTTATTGCCATTGGATATTCGCTATTTTTTTAATTATTATTGATGACTGCAGAAGATTATAAAGGAGGACAAGTTTTATTAATTGACAAACCTTTGGAATGGACCTCGTTTCAAGTAGTTAATAAATTACGTTGGCACATTCGTAAACGTTTTGATATTAAAAAAATAAAGGTTGGGCATGCTGGAACATTAGACCCTCTAGCTACAGGTTTATTAATTATTTGTACAGGTAAACAAACCAAAAGCATAGAAACTTATCAAGGTCAAATAAAAGAGTATACAGGTACTATTACTATTGGTGCTACGACTCCTAGTTATGACTTAGAAACGGAAATAAACGAAACTTTTCCAGTTGACCATATTACTACTGATCAAATTCACAATACTACGCAACAGTTTATTGGAGAAATCGATCAAAAACCACCTATTTTTTCGGCAATTAAAAAAGACGGAAAACGTTTATACGAACTAGCTCGTCAGGGAAAAACTACCGAAATCAAAGCTAGAAAAATAACAATTTCAACATTTGAAATCACTAATATAGAAGGTAACAATCTTGATTTTAGAGTAGTTTGTAGTAAAGGAACATATATACGTTCATTAGCGCATGATTTTGGTATGGCACTAAACTCAGGGGCACATTTAACAAAACTTCGTAGAACTAAAATTGGAGATTTCTCCGTAGAAAACGCACAAAGTATTGAAGGTTTTATAGATTCATTAGGAATGGAATAGTTTTTGTTTCACAAAGCGAAACTTATCTATTTACTATTACTATGAAAAAAACATTACTATTATGTTTGGTTGTATTTGCAACCCAAATTACCTTTTCTCAAAACACCTACAAAAAACCGTATTTTACTGGAAGTCTTAGTACAACCTTTGCTATTAATGAAGATTACACGATAGACCCTGATGATGATGAGCCTCTGTTAATTCCAGGTGCCGTTTTATTCCGTTTAGGAGCAGGGTATCAATTTGATCGACGATGGCAAATAGGTTTCAATGCCGGATTTGACCACCATTTTCGATTTAACATTAATGCCATTCCTCTTTATGGAAGTTTACGCTATAATGTTTTAGAAGATGATAACGACAACTTCTTTGTAGAATATAGTCATGGAAAAATGTGGAGACCTTCTTCCAAATATGAAAACGGAAACTACTATGGTTTTGGTATTGGTTCACAAATTACAGGAGAAAGTAGATGGAATCTTATTCTTCGTATAGATTATCACAGAAAAGCCATTCAAGGGTTTAAAAACGGTCATTTAGATAGCATCTCTTTTGGAGTAGGTTTTTCTTTTTTCTAAAAAAACAAAACTCAAAAAAAGCCTTACTTTGTATATCAAGTAAGGCTTGTATTTATTTTAAAAAACGATTGTACCAACTTTCTGTAATAGGTACCTCCCAATAGTTTTCTAATTCTTCTTTTGTTTGAATTAAATTATCAAATACGACCGTCTTTGATGATACCGATTTGTTTTTTAAGAGTTTCTTAAACTCCTTTAATTCTTTATACTGTACATGCTCTCCTTGTTTAAAGCATACATTCATTTTATCTAACAGTTCTATTTCATAGTCACTTTGCAACTGTAAAATAAAAGCTACTTGTTTATCTACATCTTCATTTGTAATTGCTACATTTTCTTCCACAGCAAAAACAACAAATCTATTATATAATAAAGTACAAGAAGCTACAAAACCTTCTACATCCTTCTTCCATTCAGCTACAAATTCATGTAACTTTTCTTTTAGTCCTTCAATTTCTTGTGGATAAAACTTTCTACTTGAAGGGTACACCCAAACCTTTGCTTCAGGTGATAATTTTTCAAAATCGGTAAACATTTGGCAAATATATACCTTGTGTTTGAAGTAGTTGTTAATTTATTTTACTTTTTAAGTATTTCAATCACATCTTCCTGAACATTCTCTCCTTTGTTCTTATTGTACCAAACTTGTAGGTCTTTTTTAAAGTCGGCATCTAAACCTCCATGTTCTTCCTTATAATCTGAAACCATTTTTGTCGCTGTACTAGGTCTTGGCCCCCAAGTATCAATAACATTTTTAGCCTCATCAAGTACAATCATCTTTGGAATTGCTCTTCCTCCATTCGTTAAAAAAGCATCCATCAGTTCAGGGTGTTCATCTCTTAACACCAATTGTAGAGATATATTTTTATTCTCTTCTGCAATCTTATTTAATACAGGAATATTTTGAGCAGCATCTCCACACCATCCTTCCGTAAGTACCAACCATGTTTGAGGCACTTCTAAAGATGTGGCAGCTTCTTTGGTTGTTGTAGTAAGTTTAACCGTTTTATCTAAACGTTTCATACGTCTATCGTTTAACATACTATAATTTAATAGAGCTTCAGATTGATTTAAACCTGTAGATTTTCCTTCTTCTAAAAGATCACTTACTAACTTTCTATAGTCTGAATAATTTATTGATTTTGATAAAGCTTCTGTTATAATTTCTTTCATAACGCTACATATAATTTATGTTACAAATTTACATTTAAGTCAAGCATCAAACAGTAACCAAGGTTACATATGTTTTTGACTTCCGTGCATATGTAGTCGTAAAAAATTACAAAGCTTTCATGTCCAACTCACCACCCAATTTTATCTTTAAATTGCTAAGCATTTCTTGGGTCATAGAAGTTAAATCAAATTCGTGTCTCCAGTTCCAATCATCTCTTGCATTGGTATCATCAATTATCTGTGGCCAACTATCGGCAATCTCTTGACGAAAATCTGGATTATAGGTAATTGTAAATTCTGGAATATGTTTTTGAATTTCAGCAGTTATTTCAGCTGGCGTAAAACTAATTGCTGCTAGGTTATATGAAGTTCTCACCTTTATACTTTCTTCTGGTGCCTGCATTAATTGAATGGTAGCATTTACAGCATCATTCATATACATCATTGGCAAACGAGTAGTAGCGCTTAAAAAACACTCATATGTACCCTTCTTTAAAGCATCAATATAAATATCAACCGCATAATCTGTAGTTCCTCCTCCTGGTAATGTTTTCCAACTTATAATCCCTGGATATCGAATACTACGAACATCAACTCCATATTTAGCATGATAATAATTACACCAATGTTCACCAGCAATTTTACTAATTCCGTATACCGTTGATGGTTCCATTACCGTTTGTTGTGGTGTATTGATTTTTGGTGATGTAGGTCCAAATGCTGCCATTGAACTTGGCCAATAAATTTTATCGATATGTTTTTCTCTTGCTAGTTCTAATACTGCAAGCAACGAAGTCATGTTTAAATCCCAAGCTCTTTGAGGATATTTCTCTGCAGTTGCAGATAACATTGCCGCCATTAAGTATACTTGGTTTACTTTATATTTCTGAATGACTTTTAAAATATCTTCTTGACTAGTTGCGTCTAAAATTTCAAACGGTCCTTCACTCATCATCTCCTCAGACCCCTCTCTTATATCTGAAGCTATCACATTTGATCCTCCGTATATAGTTCTTAATTTTTGGGTTAATTCAGTTCCTATTTGCCCGCAAGCTCCTATAATTAATATCGTGTCACTCATTTTTAAAAGTTCAAAAAATATAGGTTTCAAAGTTAGTAAATTTCATTTTTCGTAAAAATTATTTATTAAAATTTAACTTAAAACAAAAAACACACATTAACCACCTGAGTATAAAGGTTTAACTTTTTTATTTGAAAAATACGCAATTAAAAATGTAATTTTACGCCATAATTATGGCTTTATGTTTAATCGAATTGGTATTTTAATTTTATTAGTAATTAGCATTAGTTGCACTTCTAAAAAGCAACAAAATAAGGCAAACACTGTAGATACTACAGACATGTCTTCTATAAAAAACTATGCTGATTATACTTCTTTAGATGAGCGTGCTTCAAGTAAAGTTAAAGACTGGAATGAATACCAAGAATTAGAAGAGTTTTTACAAGAATTTAAAAGTGTTTCCCCTACCGAAGCACTCAACAATGCTTTAGAGCTAAAACGACTTACAAAGCAATTAAAAGATAGTTCTGATATTGACATTATGAAGCTTCCTGCTTTTAAAGCTCGTATCAACGTTTTTGAAAATGAAGTGTTACGTTTAGCTGATATGACCTATATCTCTGCTATTAAAGCTAACGATGTTTCTGCCCAAATTGAAAGAACCCTTGCGTTGTTTGGAAGTGTAAACTCAAAACTTAATAACATCTACTTAAAAGAACAGTTTGATGCTGAAATTAACTTAGATAGTTTATTTAAGCAATAAGCTCATTTACTGTTTTAAAAACCAAGTCGGTTTCATACCCTCGATAGAGTAAAAAATCAATTATTTTTTTCTTTCTTTTAAAAATATTCTCTTCTGTAACTTGATTATTTTTCTTTTCAATTAAACTATGCAAAGATGTTAGATAATCCGTTTCGTTTATTTCTTTTAAGGCAGTTTTGATATTGTAAGTAGAAATATCTCTTAACTTCAACTCTCTTGTAATACGTTGCCTTCCCCATTTTTTTATTCTAAACTTTCCTCTTGCAAAACTTTTTGCAAAACGTTCTTCATTTAAAAAATTATGTTCAAATAAATGTAGTAAAATAGCTTCCTTTGCCTCAGGAATTAAATGATATTCTGCCAGTTTTTTCTCAACTTCTTTATGACATCGATCTTGATAAACACAATAGCGTTCTATTTTTCTTTTTACTTCTTCTATTGATGTTACCTGCTTCTTCATACAGCAAAAATACAATGCTACTTCCAGTTATTTAAAAAAGAAACTACCTTTTCTTTATAGCTAGCTCCAATAGGTATTTCTGTAGAATTCACTTCGATATCATTTACAGTAAATGCAGATATTTTATCAATATTTATAATATACGAACGGTGCACTCTTAGGAAGTTCTTTTCTTTTAGTTCTTCTTCTATTTCACTTATTCGGTATTTAGAAACTATTTTTTTATTGTTCGTGGTATGAATTTTAATATAATCTTTCAAACTCTCAATAAACAAGATATCTTCCAAGATAACTTTATGAAATTTATTCCCTGATTTTATCAGCATAAACTCCTCCGCAGCTTCTTTATTGGGTACAACCTCAACCGCTGTTTTGTTATCCTTTACAAAGCGATCTACCGCTTTAAAAAAGCGTTCAAAAGTAATGGGTTTTAACAAGTAATCAATTACCCCTAAATCATAACTTTCTATAGCATAATCTCTGTAAGCCGTTGTAAAAATTGTTTTAGGAGGATTCTTTAAGGTTTTTAAAAAATCGATACCTGTTAAGTTTGGCATTTTTATATCTAAAAACAACAAATCAACTTGCTGTGTATTTAATATTTCAAAGGCTTTAATTGCATTATTACACGTTGCTACGACTTCTAAGCTTTCTATTTTCCCAATGTGTTTCTCTAGCAATTTAATTGCTAATGGCTCATCATCTACTAACAAACATTTTATTTTCTTATTCATATTACTGATTCACCATTAATGTTACTTCAAATGTATTTTCTGTTCCTCCAATAGCCAATTCATATCCTTCATTATAAATTAAATCTAGCTGCTTTTTAACATTTAACAATCCTAGATTCCCTTTATTATTTGATTGATAATCTTTAGAGACAGTATTCTTTATATTAAAAACAAATTTAGCATCTTTACTGGACACATGAATATTAATCTCCGGAGAGCCACTATCCTCTCCTGCTCCATGTTTAAAAGCATTTTCTACTAGAGACAATAAAATTAATGGTGGAATCTCTGTATCGTTTTCAATATCTTCTACAAACGTAACTTTTAGTCTTTCATCGTAACGTAATTTTTCCAATTCAATAAAATTCTTTAATAATTCTATTTCACTTGAAAGCAACACAAATTTTCCATTACATCGATACAAAACATGATCTAAAATTTCAGAAAGCTTGCTAATTGAAGTAGATGTTTTTGGTGAATTTATGATAGAAAGTGAATATATATTATTCAATGTATTGAACAAAAAGTGTGGGTTTAATTGCCCTTTTAATGTTTTTAATTCTATTTCTGATTTCTCTTTTGCTAAGGTTAACTTTTTTGATTTTTCTCTTGAATCTTCAAAATAATACTTCACTGCAACAAACACTAAAACATTGAGTAAAATTGTAGGAATATATTTTGCCAGTAACCATCTATAATCCGAGAAAATTTCTTGAATAGATTCTTGTTCAAATGGAGGTACCCTCACCAAAGGTTCAGCTACATGAACTACCAACACTCGACTCAAGACACCAAACAAATAAAAAGCTCCTAAAAACACTAATATCGAAAGCAGATATTTTTTGGTTTTTATAAATTTAGGTATCCAAAAATAAGCAACAAAATAGGCTGCTATTATCTGAGTTACAAAACTTAAGCAATTAAATATCAAAGCCTCAACAATAGTAAAATGTTGGTTCTTATCATTAATAATAATATCTCTTAGAAGGTCTAAACTAAAAAGTATAAACCAAAATAATATATGACGAGCATATTGGTTCTTTCTAATATATTCAGAAAATTTTTGTAGTGCATCCATATCACCACAAAAATAAACGCTATTCCTTCAAATTCTACAATGAGTAGACGAAACTTGGTTTTTTACTCCCAAACAACCACTTTCGACTCCCTAATTAATTCGGTCTTTAAAAAACACTTTAACGTCGATTTTTCACCCCTGTTTATCTATATATAAAATAGTGCATGCTAGAATGATTCACATTTGCGGTATAACTCAAATTAAACGAAATGAAAAAAATATTCTGCATGCTCATCTTCTTGAGCTCAGTAGCTTTAACCGCCCAAGTAACCATCAAAGGAAAGGTACTTGAACAAAACTCTAATCAACCATTAGAGTTTGCCACTGTTATTTTAACAGACCCAGCCACCAAACAAATTATTGCTGGAGAAACTACAGATCAAAACGGACAATACACTATAAAAACTAAACAAGGAACCTATGATATTAAAGTTGAGTTCATTGGTTTTAAAAACAAGTCTATTCAAAATATATCTTTGAGTAAAAATCAAACGATTCCAACTTTCTTTTTAGAAGAAGATGCTGAAAAATTAGATGAAATTGAAGTAACTGCCGAAAAGTCTACGACCGAATACAAATTAGACAAACGAGTGTTTAACGTTGGAAAAGATTTAATTTCTAAAGGAGGATCTGTTAATGATATTTTAAACAATGTTCCTTCTGTAAATGTCGATATTGAAGGAGCAGTTAGTCTAAGAGGAAACCCTAATGTTCGTATTTTAATAAATGGAAGGCCTTCAGTTTTAACAGCAAATAACGGATTAGAGTCTATTCCTTCAGAAACCATAGAAAAAGTAGAAGTAATTACCAATCCTTCTGCTAAATACGATGCTGAAGGAACTGCTGGTATTATTAATATAATTCTAAAAAAGAATAAAAAAGGGCGTTTTGGAAGTTCTTTACAAGTAACCACAGGTATACCAGACAACCATCGTGTGAATTATAACCTCAATTATAAAAAGGAAAAATTCAACCTGTTTTCTAATCTTGGATATCGTTATATGAAATTTGATGGAAGCGGTTTTTTAAACAGAACGAATTTTAATGCTACCAACAATCCAATTTCTTTTTCAAACAGGACAACTCAAAGCACAAGAAGCAGGAGTACTTTTAATATTTATTTTGGAAGTGACTATTATATCAATGATAAAAACACCATTACTTTAAGTTATTATCACAGAAACAACTTAAGTAAAAACAGTGTTTCTTATGAGTTCGATTTTTTAAACAGTGCACAACAAACCGATAGCAAACTTTCGACAGAAGAGTTTTATAGAGAACCTCAAAAAGCCAATCAAATTGAGTTTAACTATGTAAAAACCTTTGATAAGAAAGGACAAAAATTCACTTTAAATCTTCAATACGATTTCTGGAATGACGATGAAAATGAGTTTGTAAAAGAACAGCAACTATTCCCTGCTAACGCAACTATTAACACTTTACAAAGTAGAGATATTGAAAGTAGTAAAGACTTCTTGTTTCAATCGGACTTTAAACTTCCTATTACAAAAAAATCGCATATAGAAATGGGAATTAAAGGAGAGCTTAGAAATATAGATAGTGATTACAAAGTTTGGGACAATACCGTTTTAATAGATAGTTTAGATAATCTATTACGCTACCAAGAGCGTATTTACGGAGCCTATGTTCAATACGGAAACAGAAAGAACAAACTACAGTATTTATTAGGTTTACGTGCTGAACATGCGAACACTGGAAGTACCGATAGAAAAGACCAATTTAGAACAGACAAAAGTTATACTGATTTTTTCCCAACAGCTCACTTGACGTATAATTTTAGTCAAGCAACCAATTTACAGTTAAGTTATAGCAGAAGAATTCGTCGTCCGAGCTTCTGGCATTTAAATCCGTTTGGTGGAATCTCCGATCGTAGAAATATTCGTGTAGGAAATCCAGATTTAGATCCTATGTATACCAATTCTTATGAATTAGGTTTTCTAAAAAGATGGAGTAAGTTTACAGTGAATCCTTCTGTATACTATCAAAAAACTACCAATGTATTTGAAACTTTAGTTACGGCTAATTCTTTCGGTGCCTTGGTTTCAAAACCTATCAATTCAGGAACTGAAAAAAGATTCGGAGCAGAACTAGCGGTTCGTTTTTCTCCATACAAATGGTGGAGATTATCTAGTGAATTCAATTATTTTTCATTTACACAACGTGGAATTTATACAGTAGATGACAATAACTGGTCTACTCGAGTAAACTCACGAATGAGGTTTTCTAAACTAACTATTCAAACAAGTTTTAATTACCAAGGAGAGCGTCAAAGCGGACAAATATTTACAGAGGCTCAATACCAAGCAAACGTGGGGATTAGTAAAGACTTTTGGAACGATAAAGCTACCATAACCTTAAATATGAATAATATTTTCGATTCTCGTGTACGTAAGCAATTGATTACAGGAAGTAATTATACAGCATACCGCTATGAAAGACCTATAGGCCGTTTTTCTTCATTAACCTTTATTTATCGATTCAATAGAACTAAAAGAGATCGTGATCGTTTACCTGATTAATAAACAAATTATCAAAAATTAACAACCATATTTTAAAACAAAAAGGGCTGAAAGCACGATGACTTTCAACCCTTTTTTTAGTTAACAAATATTGTTTTACATAACTCTACGTAACCACATTTTAAAACGTGTTATTAGGTAGAATAATATTGGAACCACAATTAACGTTAAGAAGGTAGCTATGAATAATCCGTAAATTACTGTCCATGCTAATGGACCCCAGAAAATTACGTTATCACCTCCCATATAAATATGTGGATTAAATTCACTAAATAATGTATAGAAGTTAATATTGAATCCAGTTGCTAACGGAATTAATCCTAAGATGGTTGTAATTGCCGTTAATAATACCGGACGTAAACGAGCTTTACCTCCTCTAATGATTGCTTCTCCTAAGGTATTTACATCTACATAATCATCTTCAGCAATACCATTTTCAACTTTCTTTCTATCAATTAATAACTGAGTATAATCTAAGAGGACTACCCCATTGTTTACTACAATACCCGCCAATGAAATAATACCCATCATGGTCATCATAATTACGAATGGTTTTGCAGTAATAATTAATCCTCCAAATACTCCAATTAAACTTAAGAAAATCGCTAACATGATAATTCCAGGCTTCGAAACTGAGTTGAATTGGAAAATTAAGATTAAGAAAATCAAACCAAGTCCAGAAAAGAACGCTCCCATTAAGAATGCCATTTGCTTGTTTTGTTCTTCAATCTGTCCAGTATAATTAATCTTTACAGTATCTGGTTGTTCTGTAAACGATTTCATTTCATTTTCAATCTGCGCTACAATTGCCGCTGCATCTGTATACCCTGGAGCTAATGCCGAATAAACAGTTACCACACGTTTTACATCTTTATGCTTAATAGCACTATATCCTGAGGTATTGGTTTGTTTCGCGATAGCTGATACTGGAATCTCTTTGATTTGACCAGAAGCCATATCTCTAAAGGTTATTTTCTGATTGAAAATAGCACTCTTATTATATCTATTATCCTTGTTAAAACGTACATAGATATCATAATCTTCACCGTCTTCTTTATAAATACCCGCTTTCGATCCGAAAATTGCATTACGTAATTGACTACCTACTTGAGAAGAGTTTACTCCTAATTCTCCAGCCTTTTTACGATCTACATTTACCAACATCGATGGCTTTGATTTATTAACATCAATCTTTAATTCATCAATACCAGCAATACTTTTCGAATTGATAAAATCACGCATTTTTTCTGCTGTATTAATCAATTCTCCATAATCCTTTCCTTCTAATTCAATATTAATAGGATATCCTGCTGGTGGTCCAACGGCTTCTTTTTCTACAGAAATTGCCAATCCTGGATAAATTCCTTTTAAGGCCTCCGTTACTTTCTTCTGCAACTCCTTACTATCTGCTCCTTCACGGTATTTATACTCACGCATTGAAGCGGTAATCTTTCCTCTGTGTGGCATTTCTGCGGTAGATCCACCATCTGTTTGTGGATTTCCAGATCCTGCTCCTACTTGAGAAACGGCACTTTCTACTAAGAAGTTATGATCACCATGCATATACTCAGGAGAGTTTAATACATTGTATACACGTTCTTCTAGGTCTTTCATAATCAGATTTGTCTTTTCAATATCGGTTCCTTGTGGATATTCGATATAAACAATAATCTGATTTGGTGTGTTATCTGGGAAGAATTCTACTTTTGTTCTCTGACTCTGCACTGAAGCTCCAAACCCTCCAAAAGCAAAGAATAATAAAAGGAATGTTCCTAGCGTAATTACATACGGTCTCCACCCTTTTAAAGCAGCTCTTAATGCTCTTTCATAAAAACGCTCCCAACGTGGTAATACATTATTTTGAAACGCATTTGCCCATGGTCTTAAAGCCATTCGATACACCCATAACATAATTGCTGTGAATACCATGATTGACCCTAAAGCTCTATATGTTCCTCCAAAAATGATTATCAGTAATCCAATTACTGCCATGATAGATGACAAGGTGATAATTCTCTTTAATGGCATGTTCTTATCTTCAACACTCATAAATTGAGATACCATTACTGAGTTAAAGAAAATTGCCACAAATAAAGACGATCCTAATACTACTGATAACGTTACTGGGAAGTAAATCATAAACTGTCCCATTACTCCAGGCCACATTCCTAAAGGAATAAATGCCGCTACAGTTGTTGCTGTAGAAATGATAATTGGAAAAGCAATCTCTCCAATACCTTTTTTAGCTGCTTCAATTCTTGGCATTCCTTCATCCATTAAACGATATACGTTTTCTACAACCACAATACCATTATCTACTAACATTCCAAGTCCCATAATTAATCCGAAAAGAATCATGGTGTTCATCGTATATCCTAACCAACTTAAGATCATTAAGGACATGAACATCGACATTGGAATTGCAAATCCTACGAACAATGCATTTTTAAATCCAAGGAAGAACATTAGTACTAATACTACTAAGATTACCCCGAAAATAATGTTGTTTACTAAATCATCTACCTGACCAATTGTTTTTGATGATTGATCATTGGCAATTGTAACTTTTAAATTACTTGGAAAAACATTTTCTCTAGCATCCTTTACAATTACTTGAATCTTCTCAGCTGCCTCTACCATGTTTTTACCAGAACGTTTCTTTACATCAAGCATTACTACTGCTTCACCAAACTCACGTGCATAGGTAGTTTTATCTTTATCTTTAAAAGAAACACTTGCAATATCTTTTAAGTAAATTGAGTTTCCTTTTTCAGATTTTACCACAAAGTTTTGTAATTCTTGCGGATCTTCTATTTCTCCTAAAATTCGAATGGTTCTACGTTGCCCACTTGCAATCAAATTACCAGCAGACATGGTTAAGTTCCCTCCATTTACCGAGTTGATAATATCTTGGAAACTCACCTGAGCAGCCATCATTTTATAAATATCAACCGCAATCTCTACTTCTTTCTCCTCTGCTCCACGGATATCTACTTTCTTGATCTCTGGTAAATCTTCAATCTCATCTTCTAAATACTCACCAAACTCTTTTAACTTATCTACTGGATAATCTCCTGAGATGTTAATGTTTAAGATTGGCATTTCTTCAGACATACTCAATTCAAACACATTTGGTTCTACTTTAGCCCCGTTAAAGGTTGGCCAATCTTCACCAGAAGTTTCTTGATCTATCTCGTCTTTTACTTTTTGCTTCGCTTGGTCTACGGTAATGTTTTCATCAAACTCTACCACTACCATTGAGTAATCTTCTTGTGATGTAGAAGTAATTTCTACCACATTACTTACCGTTTTTAATTTATCTTCTAACGGATCTGTAATTAATTTCTCTATATCTTCGGCAGTGTTTCCAGGGTATATAGAACTAATGTAAATCTTAGTTTCTCTAATCTCCGGAAAGTTTTCTCTTGGCATACTTAAGAAGGCAGAAATACCCATAATAAGTATCATCACCATCATTACATAAATGGTTGTCTTATTATTAATTGCCCAAGAGGATAAACCGAATTCTTTATCGACTTGTTTTTTTTGTTTTTCAGTCATTTTAACGTGTAGTCTTTAGTTGATTATTTTGCTTGAGACACTGCTAAGATCTTCACCTCTTGCCCATCTTTTACACTACGAGCTCCTTCTTCTACAATCTGCGCTCCGTTTGCTACTCCAGATAAAACCTCAATAACATCTCCTTGTGTTTTTCCTGTAGTAATAATAGCCTGCTTAGCAACTCCTTTTTGATCTTTTACATCTTTTACTACATAGATATACTGCTCTCCTTTTGCATTTTCAGAAATAATACTCTGTGGAATTAAAATTGCATTCGGATTTGTATAATCGTTGATTTTTAACTTTGCAGTTAGGTTTGGCTTGATGCTTCTATCTTTGTTAGGAACTCCAATCTCTACTTTAAAAGTTCTATTTGCTGGATTGATAAAGTTTCCTGCTTGACGAATAGTAGATTCTAATGATTTTCCTAAGATTGGAAACTCTACCTGAACACTTTTTCCTTTTTTAATAGAAGTGATATAACTTTCTGGAACATCTGTTTCGATATACATATCTCCTAAGTTTACAATTCTAAAAACTTCAGATCCCATTCCTGGAGCAACTACCGTTCCTTGTTCTTTAATTACATCATCAATTACTCCTGTAAAAGGTGCTCTAATTACAGACTTTCCTAATTGTCTTTTTAATTGGTCTACCGCATTCTTTTGTGCTTCATAAGATGTTTTTGCTTGTAAGTATTGAATCTCAGATCCAATTCTTTGCTCCCATAATCTCTTTTGACGCTCGTAGGTAGTTTTTGCTAATGCAGCTTGTGCTTCTACTTGTGCTAACTGGTTTCCTAAACCACCATCATCAATTTTAGCTAAGGTTTGTCCTTTTACTACTTTTTGTCCTTCTTTTACAAAAATGCGTACTAATTGCCCTGGCATTTCAGGATAAATCAAAACATTTTGTTTTGTTTGTACATCTCCTTGTAATTCTAAATAGTGTACAAAATCTTCAGTTTTTGCAGAAAACACTGTAATTAAAGGAACTTTTTTATTGGTATCTAATTCAGAAATCTTATCGTTTAATTGTTTGATCTCTGCAGCTAGTTCTTGCTGTTTTGTATCTAACTCTGCCTTCTTTGTTCTTATTTGAGCTAAATCATTGGTAGCAATTACATCTTGTACAGACTGCCCTTTGTCGCCTCCACATGAAGCTAAAAGTACAGATAGTAATACTATTGAATATATTTTTCTCATTATAGTTGATTTTATTTTATTGGTGTATTTAATGCGTTGTCTAATTTTGCCTTGTTGGCAATGATGTTTAAAATTGATTGTAAGTAACTGTTTTGTTGTCCGTACAACTGATTACGAGCAGCTAATAAATCGATACTCGTAGTAACTCCTTCATCAAACTTTACTTTTTGTTTGCGTTCAATTCGGGTAGCTAATGCTAAGTTTCTTTTTGCAGTTTCGTAATTTTCAATACTTAATTGGTAGTTACTCTTAGCTTGTTCTGCCTGTAAGTTTAAGCGTTGTTTTGTTTCAGATAAACGGATATCTGCACTCTCTAAAGCAATTCTTGCTTGTGCAGTTTTTGCTGTTCTCCCAAAACTGCTAAAGATTGGCACGTTTATTCCTACTCCAAAAACAGAAGTTGAAATCCATTCTTGCGATGAATTAAAGAAGTCAAAACTATTCGCGTTTGCTAATCTAGAATAGTTTACAAAAGCATTGATGCTTGGTAAAGCTCTACTTTTTTCTAACCTCATTAACAATCGCTTGCTTTCTCTATCATTTTGAGCGATTCTAAAATCAATATGATTGTCTAAATCAAACGATTCTGCTAACAAATTTAAATCATTAGTACTCAATACCAAATCATCTAAACCATCTGTTAAAGTTAACTTAGTATTTATTGGATTCCCTAAAGCCAAGTTTAACATTTGATACGCAATTTCTCTATTTCTATCAGCATTTCTTTGCTGACTGATAATATTTCCTTGCGTAATTTCAAACTGCTCTACAGTTTCTTCTTCTGTTAATCCTTCTTTAAAACCTTCTCTCGCTCCTTTTAATTGACGATCTACAGTTTTCTTATTTTCCTTTAATATATCAATACGCTCTTCTGCAACTAGTACATTTCCGTAAGCATTGATAATAGCTTCTCTTGTTGCTAATTCGGTTTTCTCTTTTGCTTGTTCTGAAATTTTTAAATAGGTTCTTGCTGCTTGTAATCCTACTAAGTAAGATCCATCAAACAATAACTGACTTAAAGTAACTGTACCTGTAATATTGTGCTTTGCTCCAAAATCAATAGTACCGTCGTTATTAAAGTCAACCCCTGGAAATTGTTGTTTTAAATTGTTTTGATAATTTACAACTCCGTTAATTTGAGGTAACCCTGTTGCTGTAGTTTCCCATTTTCTTTTTTTCGCTGCTTCAATATCATTCAAAGCAACTTTATTATTATAGTTATTTTTAATAGCAAAATCAATAGCCTCTTTCATTGATAAGCTCATTTCTTTTTGTTGTGCCACCCCAATTGTCACCACAAAGAGAAGGTTAAGAATTATTAATCCTCTTTTCATTAATTATTATAGTTAAATAGCGTTGTTTAGTAATTCGTTTTCTAAAATTTCCAGACCTTTTTTAGTGGCAATAGCTCGTATATGATATTCTAACACTTCATATTCAACCTTCATGAGTTCGTCCATACGTTCTCCATAGTATTCACTATCAAAAATTCCGAAGATTAACGTGAAATAAAAATTAGTTACTAATTCCTTTTTAATCTCTGGACGGTATAAACCTTGCTCAATTCCTTTTTCCAAATTATCGGTATTACAGTCTCGAAACATACAAATCTCTCTATCTACAAGATTCGTATACGATTCTGGGTAATACTTTTTTAATTGAAACATAGGTGAGGTTTTTGCATTTTTAAACATCTCTTTAAAGATCTTCTTTACCGCAAATTCTTCTTCGATTGCATTGTAACTTTGTTCTTTAATAAACATAATTGCATCATCAATCGCTTTTTGAACTGCCTCTATAGAAGCGTCTACTAAATCGTTCTTGTTTGAAAAATACTTATAAAGTGTCTTTTTTGATATTGCCAATTCGCTGGCTATATCATCCATCGTTACGCTTTTGAACCCATAGCTCAAAAACATTGCTCCTGCCTTTTCTAAAATTTTATCCTTCATAATCGAGGGCAAAGATATGGTAGGAAACTTTAGAAACAAAAAAAGTTTCCAAAGTTTTAATGATTTTTTAACATTTTAGTTTACATAGCATATTTCTTTACATTATTTTTACCAAAAATTTCAGATTTGGACTTATTACAATATCAAAACGATTTTTTAAACTATTTAGAATCTCAGAAAATAGTAAGAGAACCACAGAACTTATATCAACCTATAGATTATATCCTTCAGCTAGGAGGTAAAAGAATCCGACCAATATTAACACTAATTGCTGCTGATATCTTTTCGGGTGATTATACCAAAGCCTTACCAACAGCATTAGCGGTAGAAGTATTTCATAACTTTACCTTAGTACATGATGATATTATGGACGACGCTCCTTTACGCAGAGGTAAAGCAACCGTTCATGAAAAGTGGGATTTAAATACAGGTATTCTTTCTGGTGATGCCATGTTAATTTTAGCATATCAGTATTTTGAGAATTATCCGCCACATATTTTCCAGCAATTAGCAAAATTGTTTAGTAAAACTGCTTTAGAAGTTTGCGACGGACAACAATTGGATATTGATTTCGAAACAAGAAATGATGTTTCTATTGAGGAATACATTGAAATGATTCGTTTAAAAACATCGGTTTTAGTAGCTGCTGCCTTAAAAATGGGGGCCATTATTTCTGAAGCAGATGAAGAACAAGCCAATCATTTATACAACTACGGATTAAACTTAGGAATCGCTTTTCAATTACAAGACGATTATTTAGACACCTATGGAGATCCTGAAACCTTTGGAAAACAGGTAGGTGGAGATATTATTGAAAACAAAAAAACCTATTTGTATTTAAAGGCTTTAGAAGTTGCTTCTGAAGAGGATAAAAACACTTTAGTAAAACTTTATAATTCTGAAGAACAAGACAACGATGCTAAAGTAGCAGCGGTAACCGCTATTTTTAATAACAACAATATTACCCAACACACACAACAACTTATTGAGTACTATACTAATAAGTCTTTTGAGAGTTTAAGTTTGTTAAACATCTCTGAGAAAGCCAAGCTTGGTTTACGTATGTTTGGGGAAAATTTAATGAATAGAAAAGTGTAAAAAATTGTTTTTATTTCAATAAAAGTTTTTATTTTTGCACACCCAATAAAACGGGTCCTATAGCTCAGTTGGTTAGAGCACCTGACTCATAATCAGGGGGTCCATGGTTCGAGCCCATGTGGGACCACCTTTAAAGCTTCACTTTTAGTGAGGCTTTTTTGTTTTAAATCCTTAACCTACAACACATTCAAAAAATCAAACTCAAAAAAATTATTTTTTTTTATCACTTAGACCTCCTGACTAACTTGTAAGGAGCATTAGCTATTTTTCCTATCGAAAATATGTAGAAACGATTGCTTTTTAATCGTTTTACACACTTTTCAACAAACTTCCCTATCCTCTTGTCTAGTTGAAAAAGTAATTGATTCACTTACCAAAAGTAATCGAAACAACTACCTGTTTAATCATTTATTCAACTAACTTTCAGTAACCTAACTTAAAATTCTAAAAAAATGAAAAAGTCAAAATATTTATATATTTGTTTTATGCTATTATTCTCTTTTTATAATTGTTCTCAAGAAAACGATCTATCTAAAGAGGTTCTAGTTCAAAGTAATTACTCTATTCCTTCTGTAAAAGAAACGCAACAAACATTTCAACAAACCTTCTTTTCAAAAAATACATTTTCAAAATCTGAAAAACAATTAGATATTTTATGGGAAGAATCTAGTGTTAAAAAATATAAAGAAGACATAAACATTTTGCACACTCCCATTGATTTAAACAGTGAAATACGTATAAAATCATTGGTTAGTTCTGTAGAAAAAGAAGGCGTTATAGAATCCTATATTTTAACCTTAGTTTATGATGAAGATTCTAACAACCAAGCCTTTTCGGGTTATATTTTTAAACATGACAACAAAGGTGCTTTTATTGAAGTTTATCAGTATAAACAAGGTACTTACATTCAAACCTTAAAAGAAATAAATACTTCTAAAAACTTTTCTAATAGAGGATGTTCTTGTAGCACTTCCGTATTAGAAGTAGTACAGCTATTGCAAGCTGGTTGGGATGTAGGAGGACTATTAGATTGTGTTTGTGTTGGAGGCACAACAGGAGGGGGCAGCTCAACATTTCAAGAATGGAGTACTCCAGGCAGTAAGCTAAAGGATCCTATTGGTTGGCATTTAGGTCATAATAATACTTTAGGAGGCGGTGGAGGTTCTACTACAGGCAATACCTCAAACTCTAACAATAATATTTCAAATGAACTTGAAGTACAAGACATTAAACCTTGGTGGAATGAAGATGATAAAATTATTAACAATCTAACTGATAAAGCTAAGTGTGTATATGATAAATTAAAAAACAATACTTTAATAAAGAAAACTTTAGATAATTTTAAAGGTGAAGATGCTCCCGTACATCTTAAATTAGAAATGAAGTCAAATTTAAGAGATAACAAAGGAGATATCATAAATGGACAAACTATATATGGAGATAAAATAAGAATTGTTATAAACACAGAAAAATCAAAGGATAGACCTTCATTATCTGTTGCTAGAACAATTATTCATGAAGCTATACATGCTAAAATTTATAGAATGATAAGAACCAGAAGTCAATTAGTTTATAATCAATATACAAATACTTATCATTTACCAGATGGCTCAAAAGCTGATTTCCCAACATTATTTGACTATTATGATAAATTTCCAAATAATCCTCAACATAATTATATGGCTGACTATTATAGAACAGCAATGGAAGAAAGTTTAAAAGAATATGCTAAACTAATAGGTAAAACCTACCCAAATCAATTATATAAAGATTTAGCATGGATAGGTCTACATAATACCAAAGCATGGGATAACATGTATGCCGATAAAGTATATACTAAAAACGAACAATTAAGAATTATAAAATCAACTTATAAATTTAATAAAAGCGGAAATAATGAATGCGATTAAGTTATTATTGTTAGCAATATCATTTACTTGTTATTCACAAACAAAAAATGACGATGCTTTTTTTTTATTAAAAAAAACAGATAAAAATTATCTTATCACACCTAAAAATGAAATTTTTAAAAAAGGAGATTTGATTCATTTAGTAGATAGAAACAAATATGAAACATTTCTTAAAAAAAGAGAAGAGCTAAAAAAAAATAAAAGTTATTATTACGATCCAGAAAGTGGACAAGACAATATTAAATTTAATGTACCTTCATTATCTTTTGCAATACAGAATAAAGAGTTAATCAATCATTGCGAGACACATTTTTTAAACTTCGTTAATTATAAATGGATTAAAGAAAATACATGGAAAGAAAACAACCCCAATATTATATTTAAAGATTTATATTTTTTGCTCAAAATTGAAAAAGATAAATATTTGAAGCTTAAAGTTGTTAGAGTAGTTATCGCTCATTAACACATACTAATTGTAAGAAAGATTAGTAAGCGATGGAGTAAAAGTTTATGAAGATTTACCTGAAAATAGAAAAAAAGAATTAGATAAAGCTTTAAACACCTATTATCACACATTAACAAAAAATTGTCCAAAATAATTATGAAAAAAATATTCTTTATTCTATTAATTCTATCTTTTGTTAAAGCTCAAACTCAAGAGCAAAAAAAAGACACGTTATTTATTAAATATGATGAAAAAATTTTAAAGAAATGGAAACATCCAACTACTAAAAATTACTTTTATAGTTTTAAACACCTAAAAGAAAATGTAGAATATATTTGTTTTGAACAAAAGAAAGTATGTAAAAAAATAACTACTTCTTCAAGTATAAAAAATTTTAAAGAAATATTTAAAGAATCAAAAACCTATAATATTTATAATAGATTCAGAGCAAGTAATTTGTTTGATTTTCTTTTAAATTATAAAACTGTTTTTTTAGTTAGAAAAGAAGAATTTATCGAAGTTGATATTGAATATTCAATAGAATAAAATACTTGCTAGAATTACATTAAAAAGGGTAAAAATTACTCTTACCCTTTTTCCAATAAAAAATTTCTATTCCTTAAAATTTACTTATCAAAAAGAGATGCGAGTACCCCTCAAAAAAACTATTTATGGGAATTATTGAAAAAAGGTAGGGAAAATACCAATACAAAACCCTAATATTAAAACATTTAAATCAACTTGTAAAAAAAACAACTCAAAACTCGTAGATGCTCAAATAAATATTTTTCACCAATCATTTTCAACCATTAGACCTTTCTTTTTTAATAGGCGGATACATTTTCTGTTTGACCTCTAAAATTTCATCTTTTAATTTCTTATTAGCTTTTTCTAACAATTCATTTTGTTGTTTTATAATACTTAATAAATCGTTCATAGCATGAAGGTTTTCTAATTGAGCATAGACTATTCTTTCAAGATCGACTTTAGTGTAAAGCATAAGATGGTTCTGTTTTAAATTGCTATTAAAAAGTTTTAAAATTTTATTTCTATGCTTTAAAAGCATTTCAAAGTTATATAAAATTTTTTAAATCTCCCTACAAAGCATATTTTAATACTTGAAACATTTATTTTTCTTAGCTATTTTTGTTATTAAATCATAGAGATTGCTATGGATAAACCTATTTATAATAGAATAAAAGCTGTTTTAGCTGAAAAAGGAAAAACCAACAATTGGTTGGCAGATGAAATGGACATGAATAAGAATACCATTTCAAAATGGTGTAGAAATGATATGCAACCAAGAATTGAAAACTTATTTCAAGTTGCTAAACTTTTAGAAGTAGATGTAAGAGAACTTCTTGTGTCTACTAAAAAACAATAAACAACGAGACATAAAAAAACCAGCACAAACATGCTGGTTTTGATTTTATAAATGTTATTGTTTCTTAAGATAATCCAGAAATAACACCTGTGTTATCAATTGTCATGTTTTCAGAAGCAGGTTTTGCTGGTAATCCAGGCATACGCATCATTTTTCCTAAAATAGGAATGATAAACTGTGCTCCTGCTGCTATTTCAATTTCTCTTACCGTTACTGTAAACCCTTCTGGCCTTCCAATTAACTTATCATTATCTGAAAAAGATTTTTGTGTTTTCGCCATACAAACAGCAAAATCATTAAATCCTAATCGGTCTATTCTACGTAAGTTTAATTGTGCTTTTTTACTGTACTCTACGTTTATTGCTCCGTAAATTTCTTTGGCAATAGTTTCAATCTTTTCTTTTACCGGACTCTCCCATGAATACAACGGCTTAAACTGGGTAGCTTTGTTTTCAACTACATCTACCACTGCATTTGCCAATTCTTTGGTTCCTTCACCTCCTTTTGCCCATCCACGAGACACTACCGCTTTTACTCCTAGATTTGCACAAGCATCAATTACAAAGTTTACTTCCTCTTCAGAATCAGAAATAAATGAGTTGATCGCTACCACAGGTTCAATAGCATACTTTCGAATATTTTCAATGTGCTTTTCTAGGTTTTTAAACCCTTCCTGTACACGTGCTAAACTTGGTGTATTGTACTCTTCCTTTGGAGCTCCTCCATGATGACGTAAAGCTCTAATCGTTGCAACCAACACCACAGCTTTCGGATTCAATCCTGCATACTGCGATTTGATATTTAAAAACTTCTCTGCTCCTAAATCGGCCCCAAATCCAGCTTCGGTAACCACATAATTAGATAATGACAATCCCATTTTTGTAGCAATAATCGTATTGGTTCCTTGTGCTATGTTTGCAAAAGGTCCACCATGAATAATCGCTGGGTTCTCTTCTAAAGTTTGTACTAAATTAGGTTTAATAGCATCTTTTAATAAAATAGCCATAGCATCTTGTGCTTTTAAATCACGTGCAAAAACAGGCTTTTTATCAAAAGTAAATCCGATAAAGATATTTCCTAAACGTTCTTTTAAATTGTCAAAAGAAGTCGCCATACATAAGATAGCCATTACCTCTGAAGCCGGAGTAATATTGAATCCATCTTCACGAGGAATTCCATTTGCCGTACCTCCTAATCCAATAGTAATTTGACGCAACGAACGATCGTTCATATCAATTACACGTTTCCATAATATCGTACGTGGATCAATATTTAAATTATTCTCTTTGCTCTGTAGGTTGTTATCTATTAAAGCAGACAGTAAATTATTGGCCTTTTCTACAGCGTTGAAATCACCTGTAAAATGCAAATTGATGTCTTCCATTGGCACTACTTGTGAGTATCCTCCACCAGCAGCTCCTCCTTTGATACCAAAAACAGGTCCTAAAGAAGGTTCACGCAATACCACCGTAGCTTGTTTCCCTACTTTATTCAACCCTTCTGTTAATCCGATAGATACCGTAGTTTTTCCTTCTCCAGCAGGTGTTGGTGTTAATGCGGTTACCAAAACCAGATTATTTTCTTTGACTTTATCACCATTAATTAAGTCTAAAGGTAATTTTGCTTTGTATTTCCCATACATTTCAAGATCATCTTCAGCAATCTTTAATTTTTGAGCAACGCATTTTATATGTTTTAATTCTTTCGCTTGGGCAATTTCTATATCTGTTAAATGTGCCATGAATATCCTTTTTAAGTTGTTTGTTTTATTGTAAAAAAAAGCAGGTAAATATACGCAATATAATTGCCATGATTTTGACCATTTGTTATTAAAAATTGCATAATTCTGTAGGAAAGAGATAAATATGTTAAAAGAATTCGCTTTTCTTTAGCTGAAACCCTATATTTGCACGTTTTTTAAAAATAAAGTCGATTTAAATTATTTACAATGCAAAACAAAGGATTAATTAAATTATTTGCTATTCTATTTGGTTTAGTAAGTATTTATCAGTTGTCTTTCACGTTTTTTGCCAACAAGGTTGAAGACAGTGCTAAGGCGTACGCAAAGAAGAATGTACCAGATAATGATGGTAGAACATTAGCTAGATTTGAAAAAAGATATTTAGACAGTGTTGCCAACAAAGAGGTAGTTAACTTAGGATTTGCACAATACTCTTACAACGACATCAGGGAGAAAGAAATGAACCTTGGTCTTGATTTAAAAGGGGGTATTAATGCAATTTTACAGGTTTCTGTAAAAGACATCTTAATAGGATTGTCTAACGATTCTCAAAACCCAGTGTTCAAACAAGCATTAGCAAATGCAGATGAAGCACAAAAGGATAGTCAAGAGAATTACTTAGATTTATTCTACAGTAAGTTCGAAGAAGCAAGCAAAGGAAGCGTTAAATTAAGTGACCCAAGCATTTTCGGAACAAAAGCTTTACGTGAAAAAATAGACTTCAACAAAACAAATGAGCAGGTTAAATCGACTTTACAAGAAGAAATCAATTCTTCTATCAACACTGCTTTTGAAGTATTACGTAGCCGTATTGATAAATTTGGGGTTGTACAACCTAACATTCAAAGAATTGGAACTTCTGGTAGAATTCAAGTAGAATTACCAGGAGCAAAAGATATTGATCGTGTAGAGAAATTATTACAAAGTACTGCTGAATTACAATTCTGGGAAGTATTTACAAATGCTGACATGGTTCCGTTTTTCCAAGTAGCAAACGCGAAATCAATTGAATTATTAAAAGAAGATACTGCTGAAGACGCTGCAGAAGCAAAAGATTCTACAAAGACAGACAGTATTGACGATTTATTAGGAGAATCTGCTGACTCTACGAAAGTAGCGGAGCAAAAAATGTTATTTACATACTTACAACCAAACGTTCAACAAATAAGTTCTGTTGTTGGATATGCAAGAGTTGTAGATACTGCAAAAGTAAACAGCTTATTAGCTAATAAAAACGTTAGAGCTCTATTACCCAACAACTTACGTTATGTAAAATTCTTATGGGATTATAAGCCTTTTACTCCACAAAGAAACGCTCAAAGCTCAGATGCTGAACTATTTGAAATGGTTAGCTTATATGCTATCAAATCTAATAGAAAGAACCAACCACCTATTGATGGTGATGTAATTGCAGATGCTAAGCAGGAATACGACCAATTAAGCAAGCCTGAGGTTGCAATGACAATGAATAGTGTTGGTACTAAGAAATGGTCAAAACTTACAGGAGAAAACATAGGAAAACATGTTGCTATTGTTTTAGATGATTACGTTTATACTGCGCCTATTATCAATCAACAATTAGGAAGTAATTCTTCTATTTCTGGTGGTAATATGACAGTAACTGAAGCTCAAGACATTGCAACAGTATTAAAAGCAGGTAAGTTACCAGCACCAGCTCGTATAATTCAAGCAGAAGTTGTTGGACCATCTTTAGGACAAGAATCTATTGACGCAAGTTTATGGTCATTTGCTTTAGCAATTGTTTTAGTATTAGTATGGATGTTCTTATACTACGGTAAAGCAGGTTTATATGCAAATGTAGCTTTAGTGGTGAACATCTTATTCATTTTCGGAATTTTAGCATCGTTCAACTCGGTATTAACATTACCAGGTATTGCAGGTATTATTTTAACTATTGGTATGTCTGTAGATGCGAACGTAATTATATTCGAAAGAATTAAAGAAGCATTAAACGGAGGTAAGAGTTTAGGAGAAGCTGTTGACGAAGGATTTAGTATCAAAGGAGCATTATCTGCAATTATTGATGCAAACATTACTACTTTATTAACAGGGGTTATCTTATATGTATTCGGAACTGGACCAATTAAAGGTTTCGCTTTAACATTAATGATTGGTATTGCTACTTCATTATTTACAGCAGTATTTATTACCCGTTTGTTTATTGACGGATCTGTAGAAAAAGCAACTGCATTACCATTCAACACCAACTTATCTAAAAACTGGTTTAAAAACATTAACATAGAATTCTTAAAGAAGCGTAAATTAGCTTATATCGTTTCTGGTACGTTAATCGTGATCGGTTTAGCTTCTATGTTTACCTTAGGATTAAAACAAGGAGTTGACTTTAAAGGAGGTCGTTCTTATGTAGTTCGTTTTGATAAACCAATGAAAGCAAATGAAGTTGCTGCTAACTTAAAAGCTTCATTTGGAAACAACGCTCCAGAAGTTAAAACTTTTGGTTCAGACAACCAATTAAAAATTACTACTGCCTTTAAGATTGATGAAGAGGGTAAACAAGTAGATAACGAAGTACAAACTGCATTATACAACGGATTAAAGCAGTATTTAGGAGATACTTCTTATGAAAACTTTAAACCAGGATTTGAAAAAGCTGGTAACGGAATCATGAGTTATATGAAAGTAGAACCTACGATTGCTGATGATATTAAAAACGCAGCATTATTAGCCGTTATTGGATCATTAATCGTAGTATTCTTATACATCTTATTAAGATTTAGAAAAATGTCTTTCTCTATCGGTGCAGTAGCAGCGGTATTCCACGATGTATTAGTAGTATTAGGAGTATTCTCTTTACTATACAAAGTGATGCCTTTCGATATGGAAATTGGACAATCATTTATTGCGGCTATCTTAACCGTAGTTGGGTACTCGCTGAATGATACCGTGGTAATTTTCGATAGAATTCGTGAGTATGCTGGTAACAGCAAATCATTTAGCGCTGGTTTAGTAGACAAAGCATTAAGCAGCACATTAGGTAGAACAATCAACACCTCTTTAACAACATTATTAGTAATGTTAGCTATTTTCTTCTTCGGAGGAGATAGTATTAAAGGATTTATGTTCGCATTAATCGTAGGGGTTGCTGTAGGTACGTATTCATCTTTATTCGTAGCTACTCCAATCATGTTCGATACTACTAAAAAAGAAGATAAAGAATAAACTTTATATACAAGTGTTTAAGCCGTTTTGAATATAATTCAAAACGGTTTTTTCATTTCATAACAACAAGTTATCTTTGCAATTTGAAAATCAGATGAAAATTACAAAACTCCACGACTTATACTTTAAAGAATTCCTTTCTGAAAGTGAAATCTCTACCATAGTAACATCCCTAGCGCAACAAGTTCAAAACGATTTACCTAAAGATGAAATACCATTTTTTGTAGGTATTTTAAATGGTTGTTTTGTGTTTGCTGCAGACTTTTTACGTGCGTATAAAGGAAAATGTGAAATGAGTTTTGTAAAGTTAGCTTCTTATGAAGGAACTAGTTCTTCTGACAAAGTAAAGAAACTAATTGGTATTAATGAAGATTTAACAGGACGTACCGTAATCATCTTAGAAGACATTATTGATACGGGCACTACACTGCAAGAAATCTACGAAATTTTTAAAAGCCAAAACGTAAAAGAACTTAAAATAGTGAGTTTGTTCTTTAAACCAGATGTGTACAAAAAAGAACTTAACATTAACTATGTTGGAAAGAGTATTGAAGACAAGTTTATTGTTGGTTATGGTTTAGACTATGACGGTTACGGAAGAAATTTACCCGCTATTTATCAATTAACATCACAACCCAAAATGAAGAACATTGTATTATTTGGCCCTCCAGGTGCTGGAAAAGGAACCCAAGCTGAAATTTTAAAAGACAAGTACAATTTAGTACATATTTCAACTGGAGATGTATTCCGTTATAATATAAAAAATGAAACTGAATTAGGTCTTTTAGCAAAAACCTACATCGATGCTGGTGATTTAGTACCAGACGAAGTAACGATTAACATGTTAAAAGCAGAAGTAAATAAAAATGATGGTGTAGCCGGATTTATCTTTGACGGTTTCCCTCGTACTGAATCTCAGGCGGAAGCTTTAGATAATTTCTTAGCTGAAAAAGGAGAGCGTATTAATGGAATGGTAGCTTTAGAAGTACCAGAAGATTTATTAGTATCTCGTATTTTAGAAAGAGGAAAAACTAGTGGTCGTTCTGACGATACTGATGAAGAGAAAATCAGAAATCGTTTTAACGAATACAATACAAAAACAGCAATATTAAAAGATTTCTATCTAGCTCAAAACAACTATTTCGGAGTTGACGGAGTTGGTAGTATTGAAGATATTACAAATCGTTTATCAGACGTATTTGATAAATTATAAACTATAAATTCCTGCTAAAATGCGGGAGTTTTTTACGATAACAATTAAGCTCACATTGTGAGATAAATTAAAAGAAAATGACTGAAGGAAATTTTGTCGATTATATTAAAATCCATGCGGCTTCTGGTAAAGGAGGTAGAGGTTCTGCTCACTTACACCGTGAAAAATTTGTAGCAAAAGGAGGTCCTGATGGTGGAGATGGAGGTCGTGGAGGACATGTAGTAATACGTGGAGATAAAAGTATGTGGACACTTTTCCATTTAAAATTTAAACGTCATTTTAAAGCAGAACATGGTGGTGATGGTGGATCTAGTAGAAGTACTGGTAGTGATGGTGCAGATATTGTAATTCCAGTACCACTAGGAACTATTTTTAGAGATGCTGATACCGATGAAATTCTTTTTGAAGTAACAGAACATGACGAAGATATTATTTTATTAGAAGGAGGTAAAGGAGGTAAAGGAAACTGGCACTTCAAATCTCCTACCAATCAAACACCTCGTTATGCGCAACCTGGAATTGAAGGTCAAGAAGGGTGGTATCGTATTGAGTTAAAAATCCTAGCAGATGTTGGTTTAGTTGGATTTCCTAATGCTGGGAAATCTACTTTATTATCGGTTTTAACCGCTGCAAAACCTAAAATTGCTGATTATGCTTTTACAACCCTAAAACCTAATTTAGGAATTGTTGAATACCGTAATCATCAAAGTTTTGTAATGGCTGATATCCCTGGAATTATTGAGGGAGCTTCTGAAGGAAAAGGATTAGGACATTACTTTTTACGTCATATTGAACGTAATTCGTTATTGTTATTCTTAGTTCCAGCAGACAGTGATAATATTAAAAAGGAATATGAAATCTTATTAAACGAACTTCGTAAACACAATCCTGAATTGCTAGACAAAGATCGTTTATTGGCCATTTCTAAATCAGATATGTTAGATGATGAATTAAAAGAAGAAATTAAACAAGATTTACCTGAAGGTGTCCAAGCCTTATTTATCTCTTCTGTAGCCCAACAAGGACTTATGGAATTAAAGGATAAATTATGGACGATGTTGAATTAATTTCATCTCTTCAAAATATTTAAAAAAGCAATCTCATTTGAGGTTGCTTTTTTAGTTTTAAAACTAATTTAATTGCCGTATTTTTATCCCAAAAGAGCATTTGTTAAATTATGAAAGAGAAAAATTACCCAGGTGTATTCTTACGCGCAAAAGCTGCAATTATTGATTCGATAATTATTATCCTTTTACTTCTTTTAGTAACCGATATATTTTCAAATTTTGAAAATGTTCCTGATACTGCTAAAATTATTGCCTTCGTACTAATTTTTGGATTATACGACCCTATAATGGTTTCCATTTTTGGGTCAACAGTCGGACATCGATTTAACAACTTAAAAGTTCAAAAACTGACAAATGGTAAAAAAATAAACTTTTTACAAGCTATTATTCGTTTTATCGTAAAAGCTTTACTTGGTTGGTTATCCTTTATAACCGTTTCTTCAAATGAAAACAAACAAGCCATTCATGATGGCATCGTTCAATCTGTAGTTGTTTTTGATGACATTGACTCTTATGATTACAACCTTTAAAACTAACTTCTATCTTTTGACACATGTATTTTCCAAAAACACCCTAGTTTTTACAGGTCTCTTTAATCAGTAAAACCTTCTTTGTTAACTACTAGGATATTCTTTGACCGCTTCTACTTTCTAAGTGCTTTTTCTACATTCCATGACTATATGGAACATACTCCATTTAGATGTTCTTCTTCTTTCTTAAAGCATCAACTCAACTCTAATTTATAAAGCCTTTCTTTATATAAAGAAGGTTTTTGACTTTTTACATTGGTAAATTGTAAATGCTTTATGTAAAATTTGGCTATTGAATTAATTCCATATTTAAAATGGCTTTTAATTATGTCTTATCAAAGAATTAGTTGCAACAGTTTTAAACTACCTACTCAAAACTTTTCTAAATTGATTAAAAAAGCGTTCTATCAAACGTAAATCTTCAGTAATTATTTCAGCTGTTCCACGCATTTCATGCTTAAACTCAATCTCTTTATCATAAGACGTGACTAATTTTTCAGGAAGTAATACATCTATAGTATAAAATCCTTCTTTATCGGAAACTACGGAAATATTATTAACTATTCCTTTTAGAACTCCAAATTCATAATCTGGGTAATTTTCTAATTTTACGTTTACTCGTTGCCCTATTGCTATTTTTCCCGAATTTAAAGATGGTGTTTTTAGTTTAGCAATATAAGCTGAATGTTTAGAAGGAATAACAGTAAAAACAAGATCTCCTTGTGTTACGGTTTGATTTTCATTCCAATAATTTAAAAAAGAAACAGTTCCACTTATTTTAGAGATAAATGCATATTTTAATTCCCAATCTTTAATAGTTTTCTTTAGTAAATTAAAAGATTGAATCGTATTTTTTAGTAAAGTCATTTCTTCACGAATACGTATAATTTCATTCCCTTTAGAAGTTTTCGTACTATTGGCAATTGCTTCACGCAATTGAGAAATTGAAGAATTCATGTTCTGGTAATTGCGTTCTGCTTGTAAAAACCCTAATTGTTGAGCTTCGTAATCTTTTGCGGAAATTACACCTTTTTCAAATAATGATTTACTCCTTTCTAAGCCTTTATTTTTAAATCCTAATTCGGTTTTGTTTATTTGCTTTTGAGATTTTAGATTTTGTAACCTTCTTTTTAATTCAGATGCAATTATATTATTAGCAATAGCTTCATTTGAATAAGGCTGTAACTGTTTATTTAAAATGTATTGTATATAATTATTCTCAAAATTAGCGTAAGCATTTTCAATATCTCCAAGAAATAAAAGAGGTATTCTTTCAAAAGGAAAAGAAAAACTGTCCTTTTTTAAGATAATAGTATCTATTACAGATTTTAGATACAAAACATCTTCATAATTAGCTGTATTTTCGACAAAGGCAATAGGGGTACCTTCACTAATTTCTTGAGTGTCTTTTACCAAAATCGTATCTATCTTTCCTGTAACTTTAGCAAACGCTTTTTGAGGAGGGATTTTAGTAGTTATAAGTGCTTCTGAAGTAATAATATCCGGATACTTTATGAGCCAAGATAAAAGTAATAGCATTAGAACTAATACTAAAAATAAAGAGTTTCCCCAACGTATCATCCAATGGGGTACTTTCGTAAGTATTTCTTGTACTTCTTCGCTCCTCAGCTCTATATTATCTAAATGATTATTTTGTGGCATTTTATTTTCCTAATTCTAATTGATTTTTCACCAAGTGATAGTAGTTTCCTTTTTTCTGAATTAAAGTATTGTGATTTCCAACTTCGACAATTTTCCCCTTATCCAAGACAACAATTTGATGTGCATTTTTTACAGTACTTAATCTATGTGCAATAACAACCACCGTTTTGTTTTCAAAAAAAGTATTGAGTTTTTTCATAATCACTTTTTCATTATTGGCATCTAATGCACTTGTAGCTTCATCAAAAAACAAAAAGCTTGGGTTTTTATAAACTGCTCTTGCAATCAATAGACGTTGTTTTTGTCCAGTACTAAGACCAACACCTTCCATACCAATTTTTGTGTTATAAGAAAGCGGTAAAGACTCTATAAATTCTTTTATATTTGCTACATCAACAGCATGCCCAAGTTTCTTTTTATCCACATAATCTTCGCCAACCGCAATATTATTAGCAATGGTATCATTAAAAATATAGCCTTCTTGCATCACAACTCCAGATTGATGTCTCCATGTTTTTTGTGATACATTTTGCAAATCGTGACTACCTATTTTTATTTGCCCACTATTAGGATCATAGAACTTTAAGAGCAATTTCATCAAGGTAGTTTTACCACTTCCACTCACTCCAACTATTGCTGTTACTTTTTTTGCAGAAATGGTTAAATCTAAATCCTGTAATACCATTTGGCTAGATCCATTATATCGAAATGACACTTTAGATAATTCTAAATCCACATTCAAAGGAATATCTGTGATTTTCTCACTATTCTGCTGTTCTTCATCTTCTTTATTGTGAATCTCAGATAAACGATCTAATGAGATTTTAGCATCTTGAACTTCTCTAATAAAGTCAATGAGTTGTGCTATAGGTGAGTTTAATTGCCCAACGATATAACTAATAGATAACATCATACCTAAAGTAATATCTCCGTCAATAACCAATTTCGCAGATAGTACAGTAATTAAAATATTCTTGAGCTCATTAATAAACCCAGAACCTACACTCTGGTATTGCTCTAATGCCAAAGTTTCAATAGAGACCTTAAACAAACGTGCCTGCACAAACTCCCAAGACCAACGCTTTCTTTTTTCTGCATTGTGCAATTTTATTTCTTGCATACCATTAATAAGCTCAATCACTTTACTTTGCTCTTGACTCACTTCAGAAAAAAGCTTATGATCTAAATCTCTTCGTTTTTTAAGGAAAATAACAACCCATAAAAAATATAAAAAGCTACCTGTTAAGAATATCCCAAACAACAATAAGTTGTAATACGCTAGTACAAAACTAAACACCAATAAATTCATCATCGAAAACAACACGTTTAATGATGACGTAGTTAGCATCTGTTCTATACGTTTATGATCATTAATTCGTTGTAGTATATCTCCAGTCATGCGAGTATCAAAAAAAGCAATAGGTAAATTCATCAGTTTTATAAAAAAATCTGAAACCAAGGATATATTAATCCTTGTGCTAAGGTGCAATAATATCCAACTTCTTATAATCTCAATGGCTGTTCTACCAATGAATAGTGCTAATTGGGCAAATAGAACTAAATATATAAAATGTATATCTTGGTTTTTAACACCAATATCGACAATACTTTCGGTTAAAAATGGAAAGATAAGTTGTAGTAAACTCGCCGTAATTAACCCAATAACTAATTGCCATAAGAACCGCTTGTATTTAAATAGGTATTTAGATAAAAAATTAAAACCGAATCCTTGATTATCTTTTTCAATATCTGAATTGTAGAATTTTGGAGTTGGCTCTAATAATAACGCTATACCTTCCTCTGTTTCCTCAGTTGCATTATTACCGATCCAGTGCTTTAAGAGTTCTTCTTTCTTGTATTTAAGTAATCCATGGGCTGGGTCAGAAATACAAAAAGTATCCTTTCTAATTTTATAGAGAACTACATAATGTTTACTATTCCAATGAAGGATGCAAGGTAAAGGAGCTTGTAATAAGTCTCGCATGTTAATTTTTACTCCTAAACTTCTTAAACCTATGTTTTCTGAAGCATTGCTTAAACCTAATAAACTACTTCCTTCTCTTGTAGTTTCACTTAATTTACGAAGGTATTGTATAGAAATTGTTTTTCCATAATGCTTAGCAATTATTTTAAGACAGGTCGAGCCGCAATCTTTCAGATCGGGTTGTTTGTAATGAGGAAATGATTTAATCATTCTTTTTTATCAAATCGTTGATTATGAAGTATTTAAATATCTTTTTCTTTAAACTTATTATTGAATTATAGATTAGTAAAAAATCAATTTACATTTTCTTTTGCAGGTTCTATTTTGTGGCAAGAATTTACTTTATACCATTTATTATTAGAATAATTAAGATCTGAATTAGAAAAACAGCAATAGCGGAATTTACATGATTTGCAATTTTCAACTAAATCATTGCTAATTCTCCATTTCTTCTGAAATTCGGGACTTCTAAGAACTTGACTAATTGAAACAGTAGTATTCGATAAATTTCCAAAATGTTCTTCATGATTTATATAATTTCTAATAAAACCAAATTCATCAATACAAATTTTACGATTAAGAGCAATGTTATATTTCTTTGATTCCATAAAGCTCTTCAAAGTAAAAGTTAAATTTGAACGAACAAATTTTTCAGTCCAATTTAACTCTTCATCTTTTATTCTATTTATCTGTACGTAATTTTTATTTTCTTCAGTTTTAAATTGCTCAGAACCTAAATAAGTTACAGAGGTAACCCTAACATTTTGGTCGAAAAAATCCATAGAAAATACGTTCTCAAAAGAACTTGGAACAACAACATCAATACATTTGAAAAAAGAATCAGTTGTTGCATTAAAAATTTTTAAAATTTCTTCAGACGTTATATCACTATCTGCCTTGATGGAAAGCATCAACATTTGACATCCTAATTCATTAAGCTCCTTTACTACTTTGATATAATCATATTGAGAAGAAGCGCCTATTTCTAAGATAGCTGAATAGCACTCGTTCTCAAAATATACATCTTCGCTAATTTTAGGAAAACTTGTGGGACTATCAGTTAAAAAACAAATTTCCTCAGTAAGAAAGTAATCAATTATCTTAATTATATCGTTTCCGAACTTTGAGATAATGAAATCGATACTTTTTCCATCTATTTCTTTTAATACATTGTATGTTATTTTCGTAATTGAAATAAGCTTACGCCTCGTTAAATCATATATTACATAGCCTTTATCTCCTTCAACTAAATAACAATCTGTAAAAACTCTCAAAAATTTACTTTTATCCATAATTCAAAATTATTGTTGTATTTAATTTGTAGTTTTCTCTAACACGATATTGATTAGTATTTATCAATGAGTTTCGACCTAAAAAACGTTTATTAACATTCTCATTTGAATATTCAAATGAATCAACTAAAATATTGTTAAGGGATAATTCTTCAAGTGAAATATCCGAATTAAGAAGTTTTTTCTTCATTTTTGGTTAAATATTTATATATATGATACTCTATATTGTAATTACAAGGTCGGCTAACCATTCCAAATTGACCTACTGAGTTGATTTCTAAAAAATAGTATTTTCCATTTTTACTTTTGATAATATCAATTGAACCTGTATTAAATCCAATAATTTTCATCAATTTTTTTATTTTAAGAGTCAATTCTTCTGGTAAACTAAAGGGAATATTTCTATTTGGCTTTTCTCGATCGTATCTTCTAAAATCTACAGCGGTTTTTTCGTTATTCTGTGAAAATATAGCCATGCTGTAAAAATTTTCTCCCATAACAAAAGTTCTGATTTCAAAATCTTTATCTACCTTTTCTTGTATCAAACTTGGAGAGAAATAATTTGGTAGTTTATCTAATATAGAATCATTCAATTCATTTGTGTAAGACGAATGTAATTCTCTTAACTCATCGTCCATAGAGGCTATTGGCTCAAAAATCGATTTGGTTATTAGGGAATTACTAACCTCTTTTTGAAATTCTAATATTTGACTCTTTTTAGAAACTATTTTGGTTCTCGGAATGCAAATACCCAATTTGTTTGCTAGAAATAGAATCTCTAACTTGTTTACTCTAGTTTTTAGTCTATTTCCTAATATGACTTTGCCTTGTATAGTAGAGTTGAAAATGTAGTCATAAAGTTCTTTTAATTCCGATTTTTGATTTGATCTTATTGCTTGAAGAAGAACCGTAGACAAACCTGAATTAGTCAGATCTACTACCATGTTTTCAAGACTGGCACTTGGTCTTCTAAACCAAATTGAAGCATATTCTTCCGTAAAGTTCTCATCGTTAACTTTTGTGTTACCAGGAATATTTATGTCAACGCTATCGAAATTAAAATAATCTGAATATAGATCATTTTTACGATTTATTAATTTATAAGAATCTAGATTTAATCTTTTAAAATGTACACCATATCTATAAAACCAGTTACAAACTTCATCAGAAGACCCATCTCTATCCTGAGTTATAATTAAATGTTTTTCCATTGATTTATTTTAAAATAAAATTACCTCTACTTGCAAATAATGATTTACCAATAGAGGTAATTAGTTGTAATTTAAACTCTTACTCAACAGATGTTGAGAAAGGTCTTAATCATCATGGATATCACCATGCGACTCCTGTTTAATGATCCAACCTAAGAATCTTACATAAGTATGGCACATTTCAAGACATTGACGTGGACGTCCCATATCACCACCTTTGATTGTTTCTAAAGTCTCAATTTCTTTAATTTTAAAATCTTCTAATTTTAACATTTTAAATAATTTATAAGTTAACTCTTCTTTTAAAGGGTGAAGAATATCCCCTCCTATGTAACCTGCAGTTTATCATAATGAAGGCAATATAAAACGAGGTAATGCAAGTATTTTGCATTTGGAATTAAATATGAGAAACTTTCTTTTTATTTCTCTTCACTCTCGACAAATCCAAGCACGAAATCACATTTGTAGGAGTAATAATATGTTCTCGTAATTTGGCAATATTCGATGGGTGCTCCCATATTTCTCATTAATTCGAGAATATTATATACACTTCGTCTAGAAACGGATAAACGACGAGATAAATCATCTGCTGTACCCGTTGATTTTAGTTGAATCAATCTATCTACTCTTTCTATAACTTGTATTTTTTGAAGGAATTCCAATTTTTTTGTTTTTTTATTATTTCTTTTTTCGTTTGCAGTTATAGGATTTACATTTATCCATTAAAACAATATCTTCATAAAAAAATATTCCTTTAGATAAAACACCATATTCTATAATTTTCTTTATCAGTAAAAGCTCTTTTCTATTTTTTATTAACATGTTCTAACTCCAACAACATTACAGTTCTCGTTTTTGAGTTACTTTGTCTAATATTGGGATACAACATTTTTCAATATTATTAAATTACCCACTCTTAATTCCTGCATTGCTTCTTAGAGTATTTGGTGATTTTCATGAAATTTGGTTATAATTTGCAATTTTTATAGCAAAAAGCTCAATAATACATACCGATTATGCATAAATATTTTCTATCTCTTTATTAAAGAGATAGAGATATTTTTGAAATAAAAAAGACGAATATGCTTAATTAAAACCTTTTGATTTATTCAATATTAAACATATTACCTACTCTTTTAAATCTATTGATTTATATTTTGCTTAATAAAATATTCATAGATTTACATGTAGCAATTTTACATGTAGCAATTTTACATATGAGCAAATCTAAAAAAAAAATCTAAAAGCCGAAAAGGTTTATATTTTTTATATGGATCCGACATATAGATTCAACAATAATTAATTTGGAAAATGATTTGCCAAAGTATACAGTTTTTTTTTACAGAGGTTGAAAATAAAAGAATTAATAGAACCTATATTAACAAAATGCTACCGAATTGACTCAGAATGATTTCAACAGAGAATCTGAATACATAAATATAATTCAAACACATGGTTGAGCTAAAATTCGAACATCATATATAGAAGTGACTTTTCAAATGTAAATTAATTATAAAATAAGCACTTATCCTGATGGAGTAACTTTGAATGGTACACAAAAACTAACAAATGGTAAAATCCATGAGTTATTTTAAAAAGTTCCCTAATACAATCTTAATGATAAAAAATTATAAGTAGTTTTTTTAGTTTTAACCCTATAACACCCTTTTAGCTTTTACAAAAGCTTCTTTCCAGTAAGGTTCATTGATAGAAGTTGTAATAACTCCTTTTGAGGTTGTAGAATGGATAAATTTTACCTCTCCATTTTCTACGGAAGTAACTAATCCCACATGATTAATATTTCCTTTTAAACGAGCAATATCAAAAAACAGTAAATCTCCCTTTTTAACTTTAGATAAGGGGATTTCTACTCCTTCCCTACTCATTAATGCAGAAGAGCGTGGTAAGGACTTGTCAAAAGCTCTAAAAACGGTTGTTACCAAACCCGAACAGTCCATTCCTCTTTTGGTAGTACCTCCTGCTCTATAAGACACTCCTTCATAAGATTTTGCCAATGTAATCAATGCAACTACTTCAGAGTTTTCTTCACTCGTAGTTTCTCCACCCTGATTCCAATAACGAAATACGATAAACCCAACAATGAATATAAAGAGAAGTAGTCTTTTATTCATATTACAATATGCGTTTTGCTTTTATAAAAGCTTTACGCCAATATTTTTGCCATAGAGAAGTTACAATAACACCTCTAGAACTTGTAGAGTGTATAAAATGAATATCTCCATTCTTAACAGAAGTTACCAAACCTACATGATTCACCTTTCCTCTTTTTCTTGCCGTTTTAAAAAACAACAAATCTCCTCGTTTTACTTTCTTTAAAGGAATATCGTATCCTTTCGTATACATTTCACGAGAAGTTCTAGGTAAATCAACATTTCGTTGTTTAAATGAAGTGTGAATTAAGCCTGAGCAATCCATACCTCGCTTACTCATACCTCCAAACTTGTACGGTACTCCTTTATAAGATACAGCAGTCCAAACAATTTTATCTGCAACAGTTACTTCCTTATTGGTAATGTTTTTCCCTTTAGGCGATTGAGATGAGGCTATTTTCTTTGATGATCCACAAGAAATCATTAATAATGCACCTAAAAATAGTAAGAGTAGTTTTTTAATCATATACAATATTTCAATTATTCCTTTTGTATTTGCTCATTATTTTCCCTCAATGGACCCACATCATCCCAAACAAACTTGTATCCTGAATCTAAAATCTCAACTTCAAAATCTCTTTCAAAGTAATAGATATTCTCTGTCATAGTTCCTATTGCAAATGCAGATAAACCAATAATAAAACAAATCAACATTAGTAAAATATTCAACAATCTATGAAGTTTAATTTTATAAATAAACTTATTTACAACATAAACGAGTGCTAATATACAGGTAAAATAGAACAAAAGATTGATTAAAAACTCTTTCCAAAAAATTTGAAAAGACATAGAAGTATGCCAACCTTTACTTATCCAAACTAATGGAAAACCATACATCATGGTTCTAGGAGCATCGACGGGTAAAACATACCACCATTTTGTAAAAACGAAAAAAAATAGAACCGTTAGGGGAATTACTAATTTTAAAATTAACGATTTCATGCTTTTTTAATTTGCTCGATTAGCCACCCCTTTAACAATTAATTTTGCTGTTTTTTCAGAAGCTCCTTTCCCTCCTAACTTCTGTTCTAATTTAAAGTAGGCTAAAAACAAATCTTCTCTATGTTCTTCTTCTAAAATATTTGTCAATTCAATTTTTAAATTCTCTTTTGTAAAATCATTCTGAATCAACTCGGTAACTACAGGTTCATCCATAATCAAATTCACCAACGAAATATATTCCAACGTAATAATTCTTTTAGCTATTTGATATGAAATATTACTTCCCTTATAACAAACTACCTGAGGCACCTTAAACAATGCTGTTTCTAAAGTTGCAGTTCCAGAACCCACCAACGCAGCATGTGAAATGCTTAATAAATCATAGGTCTTATTGCTAATCAGTTTTACATTTTTGTTTTTGATAAACTCATTGTAAAATGCTTCAGACTGACTTGGCGCGCCTCCCACTACAAATTGATACTCTGGAAAATCATCTACTAAAGACAGCATCACTGAAAGCATTTTTGTAATCTCTTGCTTTCTACTACCTGGTAATAACGCGATAATATCTTTATCTCCAAGATTGTGTTCTTTTCTAAAAGCCTCTTCATCTATTTGCTCTCTATCGGCAATCCCATCAATTAACGGATGTCCGACAAAGTGTACATCGTATCCATATTTTTGATAAAATTCTTTTTCAAACGGAAGAATTACAAACATTTCATCTACATCTCGCTTGATACTTTTTACCCTTCCTGCTCTACTTGCCCAGACCTGTGGAGAAATATAATAATTCGTTCGTATACCATTTTCTTTTGCCCATTTAGCAATGCGAAGATTGAAACCTGAATTATCAATAAGAATTAGTACATCAGGATTATATTCGGCAATATCTTTTTTGCAAAAAGAAATCATGCCCAAGATTTTTCTAAGATTCATTAAAACCTCCACAAATCCCATAAAAGCACGCTCTTTATAGTGTTTCACTAAGATGCCTCCAACCGACTCCATCAAATCTCCTCCCCAAAAACGTATATCTGCATTCGGGTCTTCTTTATACAAAGCTTTCATTAAGTTTGATCCGTGTAAATCTCCCGATGCTTCTCCTGCTAAAATGTAATACTTCATTTACCTATCCTAACTAAATAAACTTAATAACCAAGGTTAACAAGGCTATAAAAATAGTTCCTAACAATACTCCTCTTGCTCTATAATCTTGATTCTTTTTTAAGAAAATAAAGAATACAAATAAATTCGGAATTGCAGACAAAGCGATCACAGTTCCTAATACGCCTCCTTCTTTTATTTTTCGAATAGTTTCCGAAAGGCTATTTGTATCTGAAATGTATTCTAGATAAATAAACATTCCGCACAATGTAGCAAAAAGCGATACTACAAAACCTATTGCTATTTCTTTTCTTATAATTCCCATGAATTTAATTTTTGAATTGCATGATGTGCTGTCATATCAAACTGAACTGGAACCACTGAAATGTAACCATTCTCTAAGGCCCAAATATCAGTATCTTGTCCTTTGTCTCTATTTACAAACTCACCAGATAACCAATAATACTCTTTCCCAAACGGACTTTTTCTCTTGTCGAAATCTTCCTTCCAATATCCATTTGCTTGTCTACAAACGCGTACTCCTTTAATCTCGTTTTCTTTTAACTTCGGAATATTTACATTTAATACAACACCTTCTGGTAATCCATTTAACAACACATTCAATGTGATTTTTTCAATAAACTTTTTAGCCGCTCTAAAGTCGGCATGCCAATCAAAATCTAATAATGAAAAACCAATCGCTGGAATCCCTTCAATTCCTGCTTCCACTGCGGCACTCATCGTACCTGAATAGATGACATTAATAGAAGAATTAGCCCCATGATTAATTCCTGAAACACATAAATCTGGAACACGGTTCAAAATTTTATTTTTAGCCATCTTAACACAATCGGCAGGAGTACCTGAACAGCTGTATTCTAATTGTGGACCTTCATCTATCGTAATAGGATTACAGTGCAGCACATTGTTTACCGTAATTGCATGTCCCATTCCACTCTGCGGACTATCAGGAGCAACCACAACAACATCTCCTATTTTATTCATTATTTCAATTAACATTCGAATTCCTGGAGCGGTAATTCCATCGTCATTTGTAACCAATATTAATGGTCTTTCTTGCATAGTATCTTAGTTTTCTAACAAATGTAACATAAAAAACGCACATTTTTTTTAACATTTCATAAAGATAGATTCAAGCTTTTTATACGTAATCTTGTATGTATCAAACTTTAAGGTTATGGCACGCATAATAATATACGTTAGCATTTTTATCATTTCAACTTTTTTCTCGATTGTAAATGCACAAAGTAGTTCTAAAGTCCCTTGTTCTGATATAGAATATTCTCAATTTGATTTTTGGGTAGGTGACTGGAATGTATACAATACGAATGGAAAACTTATTGGCACCAATAAAATCGTTCGCGTTCCTAATGCTTGTGCAATACAAGAAAACTGGGCTTCTAAAGCTTCCAAAAGCCAAGGAACCAGTTATAATTATTACAACAAAACAGATAAATCTTGGAATCAAGTTTGGATTGACAATTCAGGGTTTTCTTTAGAGCTAAAAGGAGCCTATAGCAATAACCAAATGAGTTTAAAAAGTAAGCTTGTAAGCTCTCCAAAAGGAAAATATTACAATCTAATAACCTGGACAAAAAACAACGATGGATCCGTAACGCAAGTTTGGGATTATTTAGACGAAAACAATAAAAAACTAAAAGAAGTTTTTAGAGGCATTTATAAAAAAGACGAAAACTAAAAAAATTGGCATTATTTTAGTAGATTAGCTAAGGTATAATGCTACAACTTTAAAACACGACTAGAAGGTATATGAAGACGAAATTTTTGATCACGTTACTAGCTATTGGATTGTTATCTAATAGCACTTTTGCAAATACTACTAACGCAAAAGACCCTGAAAAAGATAGAGTACTAATTTATGTTTTAAAAAATATCCTAGGGAGATTTCACTACGTTAAGAAAGACCTAAATGATGATTTTTCTGAACACGTGTATAACAGCTTTATTGATGGTTTAGATCCTAGTAAACGTTATTTTACTCAAGAAGACTTAAAAGAATTTTCTCAATACAAGTACTTAATAGATGATCAATTACGTCAGTCAAATATTGATTTTTACAAGTTAGTATACGGACGTTTTTTAGAAAAAATGAAAGGTGCTAAAAATACCTATAGAACACTTCTTGCCAATCCTTTCGATTATAAAAAGAAAGAATTTATCGATGTAGACTACGACAAAGTACCATATGCAAAAAACAAAGAAGCTTTAAAAGAGCATTGGCGTAAACAATTAAAACTATCGGTATTAAGTAGAATTGAAGATGCAGAAAACCAACAAGCCGAAAAACTTAAGAAAGATAAAGATTTCGCTAAAAAATCTTTTAGTGAAATGGAAAAAGAAGCTAGAGCGGAGGTTTTAAAAAACATGGATGATTTATACTTACGAATTGAGGAGTTAGAGAATTCTGACTGGTATTCGACATTCTTAAATAGTGTTGTAAGTGGTTTCGATCCGCATACCTCTTATATGTCTCCAAGAATCAAATCTCGTTTTGATCAAGATATGTCTGGTAAATTAGAAGGAATTGGTGCTCGTTTACAAAAGAAAGGAATTTATACGCATATTGTTGAGTTAATTTCTGGAGGTCCTGCTTGGAAACAAGGAGAATTAGAAGCAGGTGATATTATTTTAAAGGTAGCACAAGGAGATGGAGAGCCTTTAGATATTGTTGGTATGCGTTTAGATGATGCCATTACTTTTATCAAAGGTAAAAAAGGTACAGAAGTACGTTTAACAGTAAAGAAAAAAATAGACGGTTCTATTAAAGTAATTCCAATTATTAGAGATATTGTTGAATTAGAAGAAACCTTTGTTAAATCTAGTACCGTTGAAAAAGATGGTAAAAAGTATGGTATTATAAACTTACCTAAATTCTATATCGATTTTAACGATACTGATAGAAGAGATGCAGCAAAAGATATGGAAAAGGAAATTGCTCGTCTAAAGAAAGAAGGTGTTGAAGGTTTAATCGTTGACTTAAGAGATAACGGAGGTGGATCTTTAAAAACAGCCATCGAAATTGGAGGGTTATTTATTGACAAAGGACCTATTGTACAAGTAAAATATAGAGGTGAAGATCCTTTAGTTAAAAATGATACTGATCCAAAAATTCAATGGAATGGCCCATTAGTTGTAATGGTAAATGAATTATCAGCTTCAGCTTCAGAAATTTTTGCAGCAGCAATGCAAGATTACAAGCGTGGAGTAATTATTGGAGGAAAACAAACCTATGGTAAAGGTACCGTTCAAAACATCGTACCAATCAATCGTTTTTATGCTGACTATCCAGATGATTTAGGAGTCATAAAAATGACCATTCAAAAGTTTTATAGAATTAATGGTGGATCTACGCAAATAGAAGGTGTTTATTCTGATATCTCTTTACCTAGTAGATATAGTTATATGGATTTTGGTGAGCGCGACTTAGACGGTGCTTTAGCATGGGATAAAGTTCCTCAGGCAAAATATAATACTACCAATTCATATAGTAACTTTGGAGATGTTGTATACAACAGTAAGCAGCGTGTTATGAACAATATTAAGTTTCAAAAAATTAACGAATACGCTAAGTGGTTAAGAAAAAAACAAGATGAAAACACTTACGCTTTAAGCTACGACATGTTTAAAAAGGAAAGTAAAAAACGTGTGGATGAAGGTAAGAAGTTTAAAGATGTTTTCAAGTTTGAATCAAATCTAACTTTTGAATCACCTAAGTACGAATTAGACCTATTTAAAAAAGATACTGTACTCGAAGAAAAGCGAGTTGCATGGCATAAAAACTTAAAGAAAGACATTTATATGAATGAAGCTTTAAATGTGCTCAGCGAACTAAAAATGAGCACTAACCATATAGCTGTCAAGCATTAACAAAAAAGCGGATTCAAAATGAATCCGCTTTTTTGTTGGTTTTAAATTATGTTTCCTATTAAAAAAAAACTATATTTACCTAGAACTATATACAATTCGTGGGATTATAGCTTACTCAAAAAATTACACAACGAGATGCTAATAATCCGAAAGATTAACAATTTACTTTACAGTAAACAATACTATAACAATTATTTTAACCGCTGTACTTACAAGTACAAAAGGGTAGAAACCTATTTATCTATATACAGTCGTCTTTTTGAATGTCGATCAATTGTTAGTACTCCAGAAACAATAACCTACACTTCTAATATTACTTTTGGAAGTACCCTCAATAGTGCTCAAAAAATAATTGTAAGTCCATATCGATTGGTCAAAAATTCTCATCTATGCGATATTATTTTTTACACCACCAAAATAGGGAAGCACAAAATTATTATCGAACTTCATTTTTTTAAAAAGAAGCTTGTTTTTTTTAAACAAACCTTCCCCTCATCTATAGATTTAAATACAATCACAACAAATTTCAAAAGCAAATATTCGTTAGGCGGAAAAGACACCATTAATTTAAACAACAGTTTAATAATGGATAATAACAAGTCTTTTATAAAGATTGAGAATGAAGTAGCACTCTGTATTTATTATTTCAATTTAAATTCAGAATTCTACCCTTATTTATTGGAAAAACAAAAATTAACTCAGGAAGAAAAACTTCAGAAAAAAATGATTTTAGAAGATAAGTTATTACAGCAAATTTAGTTACCTAACATGAATACTTAATACCAATCCTTCATTAGCACGAACATTAAAAACAGTTTCATCTTCAAAGATTAAATACTGTCCTTTTACCCCAACTAATTTTCCAGTATAAGAGCCTTCCTTCACCATATTTAAACTTTTAGGTTTTGCAGGGTACTTTTCTACCGGAAAGGAAATTTCTGTTTCAGAATTGTTCTCTATATAGTATTCCTTAACTTCATCTGGTATAAACTCCTGTAAACGCTCTCTCCACTCTACTAGATTTACATCTTCAATTTCATTCTTAAGCATCTTGCGCCAATTCGTTTTATCCGCCACATGGTCTTTTAAAGCAACTTCTGTAATCCCTGCTAAATACCTATTTGGCACCTCAACAATTTCTATAGCTTCATGTGCTCCTTGATCTATCCAACGAGTAGGTACTTGACTTTTACGTGTTACTCCAACTTTTACATTACTCGAATTTGCTAAATACACTATATGCGGTTGCAATTGTGCTTTCTTTTCGTATTCTAAGTCACGATCTTCAATTCCTAAATGAGCTTTACTTAATTCGGGTCTCATTATCCAATCTCCTGCTGTTGGTGTTTCAAAAAAACAGCTTTTACAAAACCCTTGTCGGTATATTTGCTTTTCCTTATGACAGTTCAAACACTCATAAGTAACAAAGTTCATTTCCAATTGCCTACCAATTAACTGATTCATATTTAAAAAATCAGTTTTCATATCTAAATAATAGTGTACCGAATCTAAATTTTCGGTGGTCATTTTTTTTAAGACTCCTTGGTATTGCATTCTCTAAATTTTATTACTTTTAGCTTTTAACAAACTTACAGTAAAAAATCTGAATTTAGCGTTAAACTATGCCATTTCCATTTATAAATTCTATTATTTCTTGGTTTTTAAAAAAGAGAAAACATCAAGTAGAGTTATTTTTAAAGTATCCTGTTGACGTTCAAGAGGAGTTGCTTTTTAAATTAATTCATACTGCTAAGAATACTGAATTTGGAAAACAATTTGATTTTGCTGCAATTAAAAACTATGCTGATTTTTCTTCTAACATACCTATTCAAAAATATGAAACTGTTGAGCCGTTAATAGAACGTTGTAGGAAAGGAGAACAAAATCTTTTTTGGCCTACAAAGATTAAATGGTTTGCAAAAAGTAGTGGTACTACCAATGCTAAAAGTAAGTTTATCCCTGTAAGTGATGAGGCTATTGAATATTGTCATTTCAAAGCAGGAAAGGACATGTTATGCATGTACATTAACAACAATGAAGAAGCACAACTTTTTACTGGTAAAAGTCTTCGGTTAGGTGGTAGTTCTGCCATTTATGAAGACAACGATTCCTATTTCGGAGATTTGTCGGCTATTATTATTGAAAACATGCCCTTTTGGGCTGATTTTAGCTCAGCCCCTAAACAAGAAGTCGCCTTAATGGGAGAATGGGAAACCAAAATGGAAGCCATTATTGACGAAACTATTCATGAAAACATTACCAGTTTAGCTGGAGTTCCTTCATGGATGTTGGTATTATTAAATCGTGTGTTAGAAAAAACAGGAAAGGATAATATTTTAGAAGTTTGGCCTAATTTAGAAGTATATTTTCACGGAGGGGTTAACTTTAATCCGTACAGAGAACAATACAAAAAACTCATTCCTAAAAAAGAATTTAAATACTACGAAACCTATAATGCTTCAGAAGGGTTCTTTGCCATTCAAGACCAAAATAATTCTGACGAGTTATTGTTAATGTTAGACTACGGAATTTTCTACGAATTCATTCCAATGAGCTCTTATGATGGAGAAAACTCAGTAGCTATTCCCCTTTCAAAAGTTCAAAAGGATATTAATTATGCTGTAGTCATTACCACAAATGCTGGTTTATGGCGCTATTTAATTGGTGATACTATTAAATTTACCTCAACCAACCCATATCGTATAAAAATTACAGGAAGAACCAAACACCATATTAATGTTTTTGGAGAAGAATTAATTATTGAAAATGCGGAAGAGGCTTTACAAGCGGCTTGTGAAAAAACAAACAGTGAAATTAAAGACTATACAGTAGGACCAATCTTTATGAATGGAGATAGCACTGGTGGAGGTCATGAATGGATAGTTGAATTTAAAAAAGCTCCTGAGAATTTAGATTTTTTTATAGAATTATTAGACAACGCCTTAAAAAACTGTAATTCAGATTACGAGGCGAAAAGATATAACAATATGACCCTATCTATGCCTAAAGTACATATGGCCAAAGAGGGGTTATTTTATGAATGGTTAAAAACCAAAGGCAAATTAGGAGGACAACATAAAATACCTCGATTATCAAATACACGTTGGTTTTTAGAGGAGCTTTTAAATTTGTAAAATGAATGATTTTAATCAAAATAACGCCTCTCTCCTACTAGAGAATCCTGAGTTTGCCGAAGCTCTGCAAAGTATTATGATATATCAGAAATACCCTAAACATCATTTGCTACATGAAGCGGGAACCATTTGTAATCATTTTTATATTCTCATTTCAGGAATTGCTAGAGTCTTTTATTACAAAGAAGATAAAGACATTACTGTTCATTTTTCCGCAGAAAGAGAAAGTATCACTACAATAGATAGTCTAATTCAACGAAAAAAAAGCAAATACAATATTGAAGCATTGGAAGATTTAGAAGTTTTTGCAGTTCATATTAATGATATGGAAGAGCTCTTCCAAAGTAATCCGAAGTACGAGCGTTATGGCAGGTTATTTATGCAACAAATTTATATAGAATTGGTAGAGCGTATAGATGATTTACAGCTGCACACTGCTCAAGAACGTTACCAAACACTACTCGCTAAAAAACCTTACTTATTTCAACGTGTCTCTTCCAAACACATTGCTTCTTTTTTAAGTATTACCCCAGAAACTTTAAGTAGAATTAGAGGAAAGTAAAATCTTGATATTTGTCAAGAATTTTAAAATTTAGAGCCTGTAAATTTGTAGTAACAAACAACATAACAATGGTTTTACAACAAGCTCTTAACGACTTTTACACTCAAAATAAACTGGAAAAAGAAGGAGGTTCGAATAACAACTGGTTTTACCTCCATTTTAACCTTTTCTCTATTAAAGTACCGAATTCAGACTTTAGAAAAAAAGTGATTCATATTCATGACATTCAACATGTGTTATACAATTGTGATACCACATGGAAAGGTGAAGCATTCATTGCTGGATGGGAAATAGCCACGGGTATGTGGAAACATTTACCTATTGGTTTTATGAGTATTTGGGCTATGGGCTTTTCTTTACTAAATTATCCTACTGAGGTGATCAATGGATATAAAGAAGGGCTAAAAGTAACAGGTATTATTGATCTTAAACTAAGTAAAGAGCAACTGTTACAACTAACTATTTCTCAAGTAAAAGAGAAAATTAAAAGAAAGCACCCCTTAAAAATGAATATATTTCAGAGGTGCATTTTTTTATTTTGGGTAAGTATTAGTTTACTCTCTGTGTTATTTCCTTTGGTTCTTTTGCTTATTTTATATTTAATCTTCTAATATCGAAATACCCTAAAATACAGGTAACAATAAAGCAAAAGACACTATAAACCAACACAGAGGAATAACCAAAGGTTAATGGTGCCTTATCTCCTAAATTTATTGACAACAAATTATAGGCATACGGAAAATATATTGATTCAGGTGCTTGTGAAGCAATTAAACCTACAATAACCAAAACCATTCCTACTGCTAATGGAACAATAAAATTCTTTACGCGAAAACTCAACCAAAACTGAATTCCAACAATACCTAAAGAAGCTATAAATGATAAGAACAGCATCTTTATATACTTAAAAAACTCTGGTTGAAAATCTAAAAACCCAAGATCTGGATAAAAGGCTCCTAGTAAAACTCCAAAGAACAGAATAGCCAAATAAAAATATACGTAGGTAATCAGAATAGACAAGAGAACAATAGACAACTTTCCAAAATAAACACTCCATTTAGGTACTGGAAGCGTAAAAATATGTTTTATCCCTGAAGCTTTATGCTCTACTTGAATTATTAAACTTGTAATCAACACAATGAACATAGGCACAAAAAACGGAATTGAATTTTTCACCTGATTCACCATAAATTTCTCCCAAGGATTCACTCCTACTTCCGGAATTAGTTTTGCATGTTTTACTGCATAGACAATAAAAAACAATAAGGGTATGCTTAATGCACTTATAATTGTTAACCAAAAAGCAAAAGTTCTCTTAAGCTTGATTAATTCATTCTTAGTATTTGAAATATAAAATGATAATGCCGACATGATATTAGTTTTCTGTTAGTGATAAAAAAAGTTCTTCTAAGTTATTTTTAATATTTACCTGAAAGACCTGAACATTATTCTTTCTTAAGGCATCAATAACATTTGTTATTTCTTCTTTGTGCAGTACTTCTATTTGAAGAAATTCTTTAGACTCAGAAGTATTCACTTTTTCTAACTGCTCTAATACACTTAACGCTTCTATAAACTTATCTACTTCTAATTCTATAACAATACTCTTATCTTTAGATGCTTTTAAGGCAGCAACCGTATCTTGATACAACATTTTACCTTTTCGAATGATTCCAACATGTGTACATGTTTTCTCTATTTCACTTAGTAAATGACTTGAAATAAAAACGGTAGTTCCGTATTTTTCATTCAATTCTTTAATAAGCTCTCGCATTTCAATGATTCCTTTCGGATCTAAACCATTGGTAGGTTCATCTAAAATGACAAACTCAGGGTTACTTAGTAAAGAAATAGCTAACCCCAAGCGCTGTTTCATTCCCAAAGAATATGCTTTTACCTTTTTCTTTTTTGCATGCGTTAATTTTACGATTTCTAAAACTTCGTCAATCCTTTCCGAAGCAATATTCTCGCGATAATTAGCAGCAATTTTCAAATTATCTACAGCATTCAAATGTTCATACAAAGAAGGGTTCTCAATAAGAGCTCCAATCTTGTCTAAACTAGACACTCGATTCTTTGATGTAAAAGGCTCTCCAAACAATGATACTTCTCCTGATTGTTTTTTTAGAAGCCCTAAGATTAAACGAATGGTGGTACTTTTTCCTGATCCATTTGGACCTAAGAATCCGTAAATACTTCCTTTCGGAATTTTAAGATCCAAATTCTCAATATCCTTTCTGGATTTTGAGTACGAAAAATTGAGGTTTTTCGTCTCTACAATGAATTGATTCATACTATGGTTTTATTTGTTTAGTTATTTCTAAAACGAACGAATCAAAAAAATGTAACAAGCAGTATTTTAAACAAATAACAAAATGCGAAGTAAAAAAACTTAGTTACTAGCTATTCTTATTGGTAGTGTATATTCCGTTATTACAGGAAATCCTTTCTTTAAAGCTGGAGTAATTACGGGAAGGTTTTCTATTGATTTTTTTACAATACTATCTAATTGCGGGAACTTAGATTGAGCATTTTTTGAAGATTGAATTTCTTTTAAATTTACTTTTCCTTTACTAGAAACTTGAATGACTAATAAAACCGTTTCATCTATATCTTCTTTTACCGAAAATTGATGTTTCTCAAGTTCTACAAACACCCTTTTTTGTAGCTCTTTTTCAAAGCACTTTGTCTTTGCTTTTCCTTCTAAATGATCACAAGCAACAAAAGCAGGAGACACATCTACTTTTGTGTAATCAACAATAGTATCAAATTGTAATTTCTCCTTTTTTGTAGAAGACAAATTACTACATGATACATTAGTAAGAATAAGTAACAATAAAAAAAAACGTATTCTCATCTCATTGATTTTGAGATGAAAATACGAATTTTTAGTCATTAAAAGAACTTTAAAAAGCCTCAATAGTTTTCAATCAACTATTCTAAAATTTCGCCTTTTAAAAAGTGCTCTTTTTTTATTTCTTTTATTCTTCTTTCTGCGTTTACTGTAAACAAAGAATCTTTTCGTTCAAACCTATCTATATATCTTTGATAATATTTATAAGCTACTTTTTTGTCTTCGTAATAATTATCAGAAAAGTTGGCTAGCAGATACAATGCTTTGTAGTTATTTCTATTTTCAGCAATTGCTTTCTTGTACTGCTCAATCACCCTTTTGGGCTTCTTTTGTTCAAAAAACACATTTGCCATTCCTAAATGAGCTTGATCTCTTGGTTCTTTACCTACAATGGTTGCCATTAAATAATTCATTGAAGCATTTTGTAAATCCTTTTCTTCAAAATAAATACTTCCTAAAAATATATAGCTTTTAAAATCTGACCTATCTAATTTTAACGCTTTTGAAAAATACATTTTAGCGCTATCAAGCTCTTCTATTTCGTAATAAGACTTCCCTAACATCTTATATGTATAGTGCTCGTTTGGTTTGATAGAATCTATTTTCTTTAAGAGTCTAATTGCCTCCTTATATTTCTTCTCTCTAAAGAAATCGTTTATTTTCAATTTGTTCAAATTGATATGATTAGGAACAACTTTTAAACCCTTGTTTACAAATAAATTTGAAGAATCTCTATCTCTTAAAACTCTATAGGCTAGAGCTAATTTCTCTATTGCCTTAATATGCTGGTTATCTCTCCTATAAGCTTCTAAAAAATTATCTATTTTGAGGTTCCTCTTTTTTAATTTTTGGTAAACCAATCCTAGATAATATGGGTAGTTAGCATTAGTATTATCGGCTCTTTTCAATTCTTTGAAAAAAGTTACTGCCTTTTTAATTTGGTTTGTTTTTAGATACAGTTTTCCTAAGAGGTATTTTGCTAACAGATTGTCTTTGTCCTTATCAACAATCTCTTCCAATAATGCAATGGCTTTGTTAAATTGATTGAGTCGAATGTGTATTTTTCCTAGCTTCAATTTTAATACATCATTCTCTTTTAAACTCAATGCTTTTTCATAGAACCCTGTGGCTCTTTTGTAATTATCTATAGACTCATAAACTGAAGCTATCTTTTTGTTTTTGATATAAGTTTCAGGCAATTCATTTAATAGCACCAGTGCTTTTTGATACCTTCCTATACTTGTTAAACTATCAATTGTTTTAAAAGTCGAAACTTGCGCTCCGACTTTTAAACAAACAATCATACTTGCCATAAAAAATAATTTCTTTTTCATTTATTTTAATCTTAATTAGTTAGCCAAGTCAAAATGTTTAATAGTAATTTATAATTCTCTTCTGCTCCTTCTGCATTCATTCCTACTTTAAATCGATTTCTTCCTGCTAATTGTGCTGTAAACATGGCTGCTTCTCCAAATATTGCTACTCTTCCTTGACCATATTCCATAATAGCACCTTGTGATAGTTCTTTTGCCTTAAAACGCTTTGTTTTTTCTGTAAAACGCCACATAGTATCAGGCAAATGGACAACCATTTTCTCATTTGTTTTTAAAATAGAAACTGCTTTATTGGGAATTTTAAACACTTGCCCAGTAAAGGTTCTTATACTATTTAGTTCTTTGTAGTTCTTGTTTCCACCTGTTATATTATGTTCTCCCAGTAACAAGTTCTCTTTTGAAAACTCTAAGATTCCACGTTGATTTTCATCCAACAAAAAACTATCATAAAAAGTAAACCCAAATGCTTTTGCCAAAGGCTCACTTGCTCCAGCAAATGGCATATGATCAGCTATTAAAAACAAGGAACCTCCTTTTTGTACCCATTTTTTTACACTTGCTATTTCTTTTGAAGTAAAAGCACTTGGTGTAGGAGTGACAAACGGACCTCTAGCTCCTTCAACAAGAGCATTTGCTATTACCAAAACCTTTATTCCTTTTAAACTCTCTTTCGAAAATTTATTGGTAAAACCTTTTACCTTATATCCAGTTTTTGCCAATACTAAAGCAAAAGGTTTGTATCGATTATCTTTTGTGTGAAAATTATTATGAGCTTCATCTATAAATACTTCAATTCCTCTTACTTTTTTTTCAATGCTTGGCGAATATAACGTATCGGCTACCTGCTGAGCTTCAACAGACATTTGTAAGAAAAACAAAACTATAACTAGATATCTCATTTTACTCTACATTAAACGTAATGGGTAATGTATATCCAGTAATTACCTTTTTACCATCTTTTTCTCCTGGTAACATCTTAGGTAGTTTATGAACTATTTCCATTGCATGTTCTTTTAAAGTAGGATGCGGTGCTCTTGCCCTTACGTCTTTAATTTCACCGTTCTTTCCAATTTTAAATTGCACATAAATTCTCTTTTTTCCTTTTTCTAATCCTAGTTTATTGGCCAATTTAGTATCGAAATTCTGAGCAACAAACTTCATCAGTTTCTTATTAAAACACTCCTTATTTGCCTCAACACACCCTGGAAAAGTCGGATACTTATCTAATGAGACAAATGGAACATTTTCAGCGTCTTGATTTCCTAATTTTCTCTTAGTATCCATATTAGACTTCATAGCATTCATCATATCTTTCATACTACTAAACATGATTTTTCTACCATCTTTCCCTTCAAAAAATCTAATTTTTGTATTCGAAAGCAACTTCTCTTTTTCATCTCGTTTTGCGATTACTTCTTCATATTCTTTACGCTCTCCTTTAGATAATTCATGTAATGCGTACTCTTGCGTTTCTGGAGCGTCTTTACTAATTAGCACATCCATGTAAGTCATCTTTGTTTCAGAGATTGCTGGATTTTCATTTAAACTAAAGTATATTCTTTGTTTATCTAATTTAGGTTCGGTAATGGATTTCTCCGTGTCTGAACATGCTGTATACAAAAGCATACTTGCTAATACTGGTACTAATAATAAGTACTTTAACTGTTTAATTTGTTTTGATTTGTTTTTTGTCATCATACGTATTCGTTTTTTGATTAATGAATGTTTATAAAATTGATTAATGAATGAAATGCTCTCCACCTGAAAGATATCGGAGAGTAAATTGTTTATATAGTTTTCTTTTGGAGTGGATTTGCTAACCACCTCATCTGAAATATATTCATGTACTAAAGCAACTCTGTTTTGATATATATATACCATAGGATTGAACCACATTACAATCTTTAATGCTTCAAAAAATAACAGGTCCAACGAATGTTTTTGTTGGCTATGCACCAACTCATGCTGAATAATTTTCTCTTGTTTATCACTAGAAATTCCTTTCCCTAAAAAAATGTAATTAAAAAACGAAAAGGCTTTGGAGTTTTTTGGCAGGAGTACCAGTCTATAGTTTTGTCTTTTCTCCGCTCCGTAAACAAATATTAACCGAACGATTCTATAGAGTTTCAATACAAATACCAATGTGAATAGTATACAGCCCGCATAAAACAGCACATCTAAATAATTAATTGATTGATACCAAGCCGACTTTTCAATTACCTTTTGAGGTGATAGTACCACTTCAGGTAACAAAATGGTATATTCTTGAGGTACGGCTTTTTGAATGGTCGTTACCTTTATTAAGGGTAATATAAACGAACCCACTGCAGTTGTTAACAAATACCATCTGTTCTTTGTAAAGAATGTTTCCTTACTTAAAAAGAAATCATATACTGCTACAAACAATACCTGAAACAATACAACTTGAATTACATAATTTATCATGACTTTTTCTTTTTATCAATTTCTTTTAAAATACTTTCTAGTTCAGTAATATCCATTTTGTTTTCCTTCATAAAAAAGGAAACCATACTCTTAAAAGAACCTCCAAAGTATCCATTCATTAACTTATGTAAACTTTGATTGCTATACTCATCTTTATCTATAAGAGGAAAATATACATATCCTCTTCCCTTAGGTTCATGTCCTACAAATTCTTTTGTTTCTAAAATTCTAATAATAGTTGAAACTGTATTATAGGCAGGTTTAGGCATTGGAAGTTCTTCTATAACTTCTTTTACCGAAGCTTTATTTAACTCCCATAAAACTTGCATTATCTGTTCTTCTGCCTTGGTTAATTGTTTACTCATCTTCTATTATTTTATATAAACTCTTAACAAATATAACTAAAAACTTAGTTAAAACTAATTTCTTAGTTTATTTATTTATGTAACAAACAGTTTTTATATTCGTCATATCAATAAAAATTCAATGGACATACTGTTATTATTACTAGGGTTTCTTCTTATTTTTCTTGGACTAATAGGTTCTTTTTTACCAATTCTTCCAGGGCCTTTAACAAGCTGGGGTGGATTATTGTTATTGCACATGACCAGTGTTATACCTCAAAACTGGACTTTTCTAGGAATTACTTTAGCAATAGCCATATTTATTTTTATCATTGATTATTTCATTCCTGCTATGGGAACCAAACGTTTTGGCGGAACCAAATATGGAGTCTATGGTACTACAATTGGATTGTTTATAGGTCTTTTTTTCATTCCTATTCCATTAGGCTTTCTGCTCGGGGCATTTGCCGGAGCATTTATTGGAGAATTAATGTATGATAGTAAGGATACTACTAGAGCAATCAAAGCATCTTTTGGTGCATTTATAGGCTTCTTAGCCTCTGCAACAATAAAATTTTCTGTTTCAGTAATTTATTTGGTATTGTTTCTAATGGATTTTTGGAATTATAAAGGAGCTTTCTTTAGCTAAATTGAATGCAAAAAAAAAGCAACCCATCTCAGGGCAGCTTTCCATCGGTTAACAAAACCTAGGTGATTTAACACCTTAACAACACAACTAAATGCTGCTTTTAAAAAAAGACAGCCTGCAAATATACATACTTTTTGAAAACCACCAAATAAAAAAAACATTTTTTACAAAAATCTACTATTTGTTAACGTTGCTTAGTTCTGTAATTGATTGTATCTTTGCCCCTTTAAAATTTAAACAGTAAAAAGTTAATCATGCAATTATCAGAACAAGAAGTTGTACGTAGAGAAAAACTTACGAAGTTACGTGAGTTAGGTATCAATCCATACCCAGCAGATTTATTCCCATTAAACTCTAATTCAAAAGCAATTAAACAGGACTTTGAAGAGGGTAAAAAGGTGGTAATTGCTGGTAGGTTAATGTCTCGTCGTATCCAAGGGAAAGCTTCTTTTGCCGAATTGCAAGATAGTGAAGGAAGAGTACAGGTATATTTTAACAGAGATGAAATTTGTACTGGAGAAGACAACACTTTATACAATGAAGTTTATAAGAAATTATTAGACATAGGTGATTTTGTAGGAATCGAAGGAGAGTTATTCAAAACTCAAGTTGGAGAAATCACTGTAATGGTAAAAGATTTTAAATTATTAAGTAAATCTTTAAAACCTTTACCATTACCAAAAGTTGATGCAGAAGGAAATACATTTGACGGATTTACTGATCCTGAAATGCGTTACCGTCAGCGTTATGCAGATTTAGTAGTAAATCCACATGTAAAAGAAGTTTTTGTAAAGCGTACAAAGTTATTCAATGCAATGCGTCAGTTTTTTAATGACGCTGGATATTTTGAAGTTGAAACACCAATTTTACAACCTATTCCTGGAGGAGCAGCAGCAAGACCGTTTATTACACACCATAATGCATTAGACATTCCATTATACATGCGTATTGCTAATGAACTATACCTAAAGCGTTTAATTGTTGGTGGTTTCGATGGTGTTTATGAATTTTCTAAGAATTTCCGTAATGAAGGAATGGACAGAACTCACAATCCAGAATTTACAGCAATGGAAATTTATGTAGCTTATAAAGACTACAACTGGATGATGGACTTTACTGAAAAGTTATTAGAGCACTGTGCTATTGCAGTAAACGGAACTACAAAAGCTACTTTCGGAGAATATGAAGTAGACTTTAAAGCTCCATATGCACGTGTAACAATGGCAGATTCTATTAAGCATTTTACAGGATTTGATATTACTGGTAAAACAGAAGATGAAATTCGTAAAGCTGCTCAAGATATGGGTATCGAGGTAGATGACACTATGGGTAAAGGAAAATTAATCGATGAAATTTTTGGTGAGAAATGTGAAGGAAACTACATTCAACCAACATTTATTACCGATTACCCAAAAGAAATGTCTCCTTTATGTAAAGAACATAGAGACAATCCTGAATTAACAGAGCGTTTTGAGTTAATGGTTTGTGGTAAAGAAATTGCAAATGCGTATTCTGAATTAAATGATCCTATTGACCAACGTGAACGTTTTGAAGCTCAATTAAAATTAGCTGAAAGAGGTGATGATGAAGCAGGTGAGTTTATTGATCAAGATTTCTTACGTGCTTTAGAATATGGAATGCCTCCAACCTCTGGTTTAGGTATTGGAATGGACCGTTTAATTATGTATTTAACAAACAATCCATCTATTCAAGAAGTTTTATTCTTCCCACAGATGAAGCCAGAGAAAAAAGCGCCTGCAGTTGAGTTAAACGATGATGAAAAAGCTGTTTTCACTTTATTACAAAAAGCTGAAAAAATTGGCTTAAACGATTTAAAATCTCAAAGTGGATTATCTAATAAGAAGTGGGATAAAACTATTAAAGGATTAACCAAAAATAAACTAGCTAAAGTGGAAAAAACTGAAGAAGGTTTATTTGTAGAAGTGATTTAATATTATCCATAATACATATATAAAAGAGGGGTTGCAAAAATGCAATCCCTCTTTTCATTTACTACAACGTTCAATAAAAGGAAAACACATTGGTTCATTTTTGTTCGAAATCAACTATATTCGATTCCTTTAAGTCAACTTATTATTTGTTATGCCAAACTCAAAAAAAATTGGTCTTGTTCTAGGCCCATTGTTTTTTCTAATTATCATAAACATTCCTTTCAATCTCATTTCTGAAAATGGAGATGCCGTTATTGGAGTAGCCTTATGGATGATTACTTGGTGGATAACAGAGGCTGTTTCTATTTCGGTAACGGCATTGTTACCTTTAATTTTATTTCCGCTGTTAAAGATTATGCCCATCGCAGAAGTAGGTGCTAATTACGGTAGCCCTATTATTTTTCTTTTCTTTGGAGGCCTTGTGCTTGCATTGGCATTGGAAAAAGTAGATCTACACAAACGTATTGCTCTTAACATTATAAAAGTTACAGGTACAACTCCTAATAAAGTTATTTTAGGTTTTATGATTGCCACGGGTGTGTTGAGTATGTGGATAAGTAATACAGCAAGCACAGTAGTTATGCTTCCCATAGCTTTATCTGTAATTCAACTATTGATAGATGATGAAGATGGATTCACTAAAGATGACAAAAACTTTGCTTTAGCGGCCATGTTAGGAATTGCGTTCTCGGCAAATGCAGGAGGAATAGCCACTATTATAGGTACTCCTCCAAACTCTGTTTTAATTGGTTTACTTGAAAATGAATATCAAATTGAAATTTCCTTTTTACAATGGATGACTATTGGTTTACCATTTTCTATAATCATGATTGCTATTGTTTATATAGTTCTGGTAAAATGGATGTACCCAAATAAGAACCTCCAATTCAAAGCTTCGAAACAGGTAATTGATTCAGAATTAGATAAATTGGGCAAATTATCAGCTCGAGAAAAACAGGTATTAGTCATTTTTGGTATCACCGTATTCTTATGGATTTTTAGAACTTTAATCAATAAGTTGTTCCCTGGCTTAAAACTATCAGACACCATCATTAGTATGATTGCGGCGGTTTCTCTTTTTGCTTTTCCATTTAATTTTAAGAAAGGCGAATTTATCTTACAATGGAAGGATACCGAAAAATTAGCTTGGGGTATTTTAATTCTCTTTGGAGGAGGACTAGCACTAGCAAAAGGTATGTCTAGTAGCGGTATTGTTGATTTTGTTTCTAACACCATTGCTTCCAGTAATATAAGCATCCTACTAACGGCTTCTTTATTAATCTTCTTAATGCTTTTTATGACAGAATTAATGAGTAACGTAGCTCTAGTAGCTGTATTAGCTCCAGTAGTAGCTGGTATTGCTATTCGTTTAAATATTCCTATCCTAAACTTACTTATTCCTGTAACTATTGCCAGTAGCTGTGCTTTTATGCTACCGATGGCTACTCCTCCAAATGCCATAGTTTTTGCGAGTGGATATATAAAAGTACATCAAATGGCCAAAGCAGGTGTTGTTTTAAACTTGATAGCTATTGCCCTTCTTATTGCACTTTTCCAATTTGTAATTCCATTTTTGTTTTAAGAGCTTTATTCATAAATAAACTAAACCAGAAAGAAATCTTATCTTTCAGTTCGACTTACAAATAATAAAGATGCAAATAGTCAATATTAAAAAAGGACATACCCTACAACGCTCTGGTGATACTAACAGTAAAGTTTATGAAGTTGTATCTGGGTTGCTTCGAAGCTATACAATAGACCAAAAAGGGAAAGAACATATATTTATGTTTGCTCCTGAAAATTGGATTATTGCTGATGCAAATCCAGAAGGTACTCCTTCTGAATTCTTTATTGATGCATTGGAAGACTCTACAGTTAAGATAAGAGACAAAGATTTAAGTCAAATCCCTTTAAATGCTTCACCTATAGCAAAACGTATGCTTGTTTTACAAAGAAGAATTATCATGTTAATGAGTTATTCTGGTTTGCAACGTTATGAACATTTTATTGAAACCTATCCTAATCTACTACAGCGTATTCCTCAAAGGATGATTGCTTCTTATTTAGGCATTACTCCTGAAGCACTGAGTAAAGCCAAAGGAGACAAACTTCGTGCTTCTAAATAATTCTTTATTTCTTAATATTTATTAATGCACACCTGTTGCGCCACAAATACTTTTGTTGAAGTATTAATTATTAAAATAAATAGTATGAAAGCATACATGTTAGCATTTGTAAGAGTAAATGATTTAGAGACTTTTAACAAAGAGTATATTGAGAAAGCAGTTCCTATCGTAGAACGTCATGGAGGTATAACCGTTGCTGTTGATGAAAATCCCGATTTAATAGAAGGAAACATCCCTTCTGGACGAGTAGTTATTGTTGAATTTCCAACTAAAGCGGCTGCTGAAGGTTTTTATAATGACCCAGAATACCAACCTATTAAAGCTTGGCGACAAAAAGTTAGTCAAAGTGACTCAATAATTCTTGAAAAAGGATTTTAATAGATACTTTTTTTAATATAAGAAACAACAAGCAACTACAATAAGTAATCTTTTTAAAGATTACTTATTGTTTTATTATACTTCTTTTTAATAACTTCGTTTTTCAATGGTTGCTTGAAAATGAACACTAAAGCTTTTTGGAAATATTATCTAGATATTAATTTATTTAATATCCCGTTCTCTTTATTCTTCGGAATAACAGCAGGTATTATTTGGAGTTTCGTAATTTTTTCTTCTTTTGGAATATTTGTTGGGTATCTTGGTTTTTATTTTTTTAAGGAGCATGAATACTACACCTATTACAATCTTGGTTTTACAAAAAGCAATCTTTTAACAAGAACTTTCCTTGTCAATTTATGTATTTCGATACTACTATTAACAATTTATATCTTAATTGTATAACTAACATGGGAGTATTAGAAGTAACAAACCTTAGTAAATCTTACGGAAGCAAAAAGATTTTAGAAAACATCAGTTTAAAGTGTACTACTGGTGAAATAATTGGTCTTTTTGGTCGCAATGGAACTGGTAAATCAACATTATTAAAACTCATCTTTGGTACGATACCAGCAGATTCAATCACCATAAAAATAGATTCAAAAATTATTAAACCTAATGCAATCATAGCTTCAAAAAAGATAGCCTATCTACCTCAGGATTCTTTTTTACCAAAAAGTAAAAAAGTACGAGATATTATCCCTTTATTTTTTCCTAATGGAAATGACCAAGACATGATTTTCTATTCACCTCAAATAGCCTCTTTTGAAAAGTTAAAGGTGGGTGATTTATCCATCGGTCAATTACGGTATCTAGAGTTATTACTTGTTGGAAATCTAAACCATCAATTTTTAATGTTAGACGAACCATTTTCAATGGTGGAACCTATTTATAAAAATGTAATACAAGAATTATTACTTACGCTAAAAAAAACAAAAGGTATTATAATAACCGACCACTACTACGAAGACGTACTGAAAATAACAGATAAAAACTTCCTGATAAAAAACACCAAAAAAATGAAAGTAAATGGTAAAAACGATTTGGTGAAATATGAATACCTCAGATCTTCGTAAGTCTTATTTCTTATTTTACACGTACTTTATCAGTACAACAGAAGTACACTTTGAAAATAAAAAACATAGATTAATCTACACTTTCCACCTAGTCTAAGATAAAACCAACTGCTATCTAAACATTCTCATTCTTTTTTCAATAGCTTTAACTTGCTATGAGAACATTAGTTAGTTATACCCCTACCTACTTTTTAGTCTTTTTAATCATTGGAATCATCATACAATTTCAATGGAATATATGGTGCTATACATCGATTTATGTATACACCTTATTATTTATACTACTTCTTATTCTCTTTTATTTAAAACAAAGAAATACCAGAGTGTTTTTTACAATTTTAAGCTCATTACTATTTGTTCTTATAGGAGTTTGTTTGGTGTTTATTCAGGATACTAAAAATCATAAGTATTACTATAAGAATTATTATGAGAAAAATAATTTTGCTGTATTAACCGTCCAGCAAGTACTAAAACCAAACTTATATAACCATAAATATATTGCAAAGGTTGCTCAAGTGAATCAACAAAACACATGTGGTTTTGTTTTAGTAAGCATACAAAAAGACAGTTTACTCCCTCTTATTAGAGAAGGTCAACAACTTTATCTAAAACCTGATTTTAAAGAACTAACGTCTCCCTTAAATCCATATCAATTCAATTATAAAAATTATTTAGCCAAACAATACATTTATCAGCAAATTTTTACAAAGTATTCTGATTTTAAAGTTCTAAAACCAACAGTTATATCCATTAACAGCATATCGGCAAAATTTAGAGCTAACATTCAACTCGCCTTAAAAAAGCATCATTTTTCTAGCGATGTTTATGCCGTAATTAATGCTTTATTGCTTGGACAAAGACAAAGTATTTCTAAAGAACTACAAGAAAGTTACGTCAACGCAGGCGCGATACATATTCTAGCTATTTCAGGACTTCATATTGGTATTATTCTTTGGATCTTATCTTTCTTTTTAAAGCCTTTAGAGAGGCTCAAATACGGCAAGATATTCAAAACTGGACTCATTATATGTTTTCTATGGTGTTTTGCCTTTATAGCAGGACTTTCTGCTTCTGTTGTAAGAGCGGTAACCATGTTTTCTTTCGTTTCCATTGCCTTAATATCAAATAGAAAACAACATATCGAACATTCGTTAATTACTTCTATGATCTTTCTTTTATTTATGAAACCGTTATTTCTATTTGACGTTGGATTTCAATTAAGTTATGTAGCTGTTTTTGGTATCGTTTGGGTGCAACCACTACTCTCTTCTATTTGGAAACCTAAATTTATTTTAACTCGTAAACTATGGCAATTATTCACTGTTTCGATGGCAGCTCAATTAGGAATACTCCCCATTAGTCTGTACTACTTTAATCAGTTTTCAAGTCTGTTTATCATTTCAAATATTATCATTATTCCTTTCTTAGGAAGTATTCTTGCAGGAGGAATTCTTATTATTCTACTCGCTCTTATCAATCTTTTACCACAGGAGGTAGCCAACATCTATGAGTACATCATTTCTTTAATGAATAGTATCATTTATGAGATCGCTAATCAAGAAGTATTTTTACTCAAAAACATATACCTATCCTTTCCAAAAATGCTTTTATGGTATGGATGTATTATTCTCACTTGCCAGCTTATAATTCATAAAAGAAATAAGCACTTGCTATATGCTTTGTGCTCTATAATAGCCCTGCAACTTCTGAGTCTTATTGAAACACGTATCAAAAACACCAAAGAAGAACTGATTGTTTTTCATAAAAATAAAACATCTGTTATAGGAGTGCGAAAAGGTAAAGAAATGAGCTTTTACAACAACTCTAAGAGCAGCAAGTTCACACAGGAAATGCTAAACCTCTACAAAACACATCAAAACATTAGTATATCACATTTAAAAAAGCATTCTAATATCCTAACTTTCAAGGACAATGTAATTTTAATAGTTGACAGTTTGGGTGTTTATAACCTTTCTTTAAAAAGACCTCTTGTACTCCTTCAACATTCTCCAAAAATCAATCTAAGAAGATTAATCACTTACTTACAACCTCGTTGTATTGTTGTAGATGGAAGTAATTATAATAGTTATGTGCTTAGGTGGAAGGAAACTTGTGAGCAACAAAAAACGCCATTTTACTATACCGGTAAAAATGGCGCTTATATTTTAAAGTGAAAGAGACTAGATTGAACTCTTAAAGTTCTTTTCAAAGTCTTTCCAATTTGATTTCTTATAGTTATCGTTGTTAAAGAAAGCTAATATTTTCTCAAAACGTTCTTTAGTTAAATAACCAGGAACTGTTTGAATTAATTTTTGTTCTTTATCGAAAAACGCTGTTGAAGGATAGCTCATTTTTCCTCTCATGATAGCTGCAGCTAACTGATGGAATTTACTCCTACCCTGTTGTACAAACTTAAAGGTTTTTCCTTGAAAACTAATATCTTCTTTTCCTTCTCCATCCATCTTAACTGCATAGTAGTTATCGTTAATGTATTTCACGATAGTTCCATTTTTATAGGTAGTTGCATCCATCTTCTTACACCAACCGCACCAGTCTGTATATAAATCAACCAAAATAGGTTTAGGATTCTCTTTGCTCTTCTCAATAGCCTCTTCAAAAGACAACCAATTTATTCCGTTCTGCGCAGTCATTTGTAAAGTACCTACAAATATAAATGCTAGTAATATTAATTTCTTCATATCCTCTAAGTCTCAATAAGTATTCCAAATTTACAAAAAAACCTATCAAGTTTTTACACTCAATAGGTTTTTCGCATATTTTAACGTTTGTAAAACTCTATTTTACTCCGTGCATTAACTTCTTAATTACAGGATATAAAACAGCAGATAATACTGCTAATCCCAAAGAAACAAATGTTAATAGCCAGAAGAAGCTACTTAATCCTTGCTCTTGCGCAATTGATTCTGAAGATTCCGCAAACACTCCAGCTAACTTCATACCAATAGCAACGGCTAAATACCAAATACCAAACATAAATGCAATCATACGTCCAGGTACTAACTTAGACACATAAGACAATGCTACTGGAGAAACGCATAACTCTCCCATTGTATGGAAAAGATATACTAAAATTAACCAAATCATACTTACAGATGCTGTTTTAGCTCCTGGTTCAATTCCTGATGCACCAACAGCCACACACGCCATACCTAAAGCTAATAGTCCCATTCCAATTGCCCATTTCATATTTGCATTAGGATTGTACTTACTTTCCCACCATTTAGAAAATAATGGAGCTAACGTAATAATAAATAAAGAATTTAATATAGAGAACCACGAAGCAGGAACTTCAGTTGTGTCTTTTTGGAATTCTGTTGATAGCATCCATAAAGCAATTCCCCAAACAATAACAAAACTTAACGCCAAGAAAATATTAGACCAAGCGTACTTTTCAAATGTCTTTTTAAATAATAAATATAATACCCAAGATATTATTCCTAAAGGGACAATAGTCATTAAAGAATTTACTACTTTAAAAATCATTCCAGCACTTCCTTCTAAAGTTCTTTGTGTATAATCCTTAGCGAATACTGTTAAAGAACTTGGTGATTGTTCAAAAATTGCCCAGAAGAAAATAGTTACAAAAGCAAAGAAAATTACTGCTAACATTCTATCTCTTAATACTGGCGTATATTTCGGAATTCTGATTACTAACAACGCTATAAAAAGGCCCAAAGCCACAAAAATTGCTAAATCTGTTCCAGATAATCCCGCAAATTCAAATGGAAATAAATTATACTTTCCTTTAGAAACTTTAGATATTGGATCGTTAAATATCCATGCTAAACCTAAAAGAGCTGAAATTGCAATCATTATTTTTTGAACTCCTGTAAAAGGATTTCTCCCTTCTTCTTCTAAAGATTCTTCTGATGTAATATCATCAATTAAATCAACATTTTTATTCTTTGGTCCATCTCCTATTTTACCAAAAATTCCTTGTGCAAACCAGAACTGTAACATTCCGAATAGCATAAAAATTCCAGCTACACCGAATCCCCAAGACCATCCTACTTTTTCACCTAAATAACCACAAAGTAAAATTCCTAAGAACGCTCCCGCGTTAACTCCCATATAGAAAATCGTATAAGCTCCATCTTTCTTTCCTTCTTTACCTTTATACATTTCAGAAATAATAGACGTCATATTAGGTTTAAAGAATCCACTTCCAATTACTAAAAATCCTAAACCAGCATAAATAAAGAATGGTGTTTCTACAGCCATACATCCATGACCAATGGTCATCAATACAGCTCCCCAAACCACAGCTTTACGAATACCTATAACATTATCAGCAAAATAACCACCTACCATTGTAGATAAATAAACTAATGAGGTATAAGTACCAAAGATTGCATATGCCCATTCTCTTGGCCATCCCCAACCTTCGTCTAAAAGCGATGCTGTAAAAAATAAGATTAATAATGCACGCATTCCGTAATACGAAAAACGCTCCCACATTTCTGTAAAGAACAACACAAACAATCCTGCTGGGTGCCCTAAAACCTTGTCTTTAAATAGATTTTCTATATCTGTATTCATATTATAAGTATATATAATTTAACATAACAAACCTCGTAATATTCCTATTACGAGGTTTGTTTTTATTTATTATTAATGCTTTTCTTCTATTAAAATTTCATCCTCTCCACTATCATCTACATCCACCCCATGCATCATTTTCTTAACTAATGGTGATAATGCTAATAGTAAGATTCCAAATCCAACTCCTGTATACAGTAAATATTCAAATAACTGCAAATAACTTTCTTTTGCAATACCCAAATCAGGAGCTGTTCCATTAGAAGTGTCTACTGATGCAATATTTGCTAATACAGAAGCTATAAATTCTGAACTCGCTGTAGCCAAAAACCATACTCCCATCATAAAACCAACGATTTTGGCAGGAGATAATTTTGTTACTGCCGATAATCCTACAGGAGATAAACATAACTCTCCACAAGTATGTAAAAAATATGTGATTACCAACCAATAAATAGCTACCTTTCCTAAACCAGATGCATTGATACCTAATACTAATGATCCAAATCCTAAACCTACTAAGATAAGTGCTAAAGAAAATTTCACCGCTGTATTAGGGTTATACTTTCCTAATTTAACCCATAACCAAGCAAATACTGGTGCTAATAAAATAATGAATAATGCATTTAAACTAAGGAATGTTCCTGCGGCTATTTCTCCTCTATCTAATACTCTATCTGCAAATAAGTTTAACGAAGTATAAGCTTGCTCAAACAATGCCCAGAAAATTACTGTAAATACAATTAAAATAGTGAGAGCAAACAGTCGCTGTCTTGCCACTCTATCTAACTGTGTAACTGCATAATAAACAATATAAATAAATGATGCCGCACCAGCTACCATTAAAGACATAGATACTGCTTCATGTCTTTGTACCATTTGCCAAAATACAACTGTAGATAAAATACTAGCTATATAAATTAACCATTCATTATTTATTCCAAATGTACTCTTACTTAATAACTCTGGATTGCTAGACTCTCCTTTACCGTTTAAATATTTCTTACCCATTATAAAAGTTGCTAAACCTAAAGCCATACCTACACCGGCTGCTCCAAATCCGTAACTCCATCCGTATTCTTCTCCTAACCAAACACAAATAATAGTTGCTAAAAACGATCCTAAGTTAATACCCATGTAAAAAATGGTAAACCCTGAGTCTCGTCTCTTATCTCCAACCTTATATAATTCTCCTACTAGCGAAGAAATGTTTGCTTTTAAAAATCCTACACCTAGAATAATCAAGGCTAACGAGAAATAAAATACTTGTAAAGCAGTATTGTCTCTTGTAATCTCTCCTGTCATTGATTCTGTTGCAGCATTCCCTTCATAGGCCATTCCTAAATGTCCTAAAACAAGCATGATTCCTCCAAAAACAATGGCTTTTCTAAAACCTAAATATTTATCAGCAATAAAACCTCCTATTACGGGAACCGCATATACCAATGCAGCATAACTTCCTATTAATAAGTTTCCTGCACTATCAGAAAACAAATGATATTTGGTTAAATAAAATATTAAAAGAGCTTTCATACCATAGAATGAAAAACGCTCCCACATTTCTGTAAAAAATAGTATAAACAGCCCAATTGGGTGTCCAAATAATTCTTTTTCCCTAATAGAAGTTGAATTTGCCATATTATAAGTTGTTTTTAATAAAGTTTGTCATTTTAGTATACAAGTGTAAACGTGTATTTCCACCATAAATTCCGTGATTCTTATCTGGATACATACCCCATTCGAATTGCTTGTTAGCTTGAATTAATGCTTCCGCCATTCGATATGCATTTTGCACGTGTACATTATCATCTCCAGTACCGTGAATTAACAGGTATTTTCCTTTTAATAATTCTGGGTAATTTAATGGTGAATTTTCATCGTATCCAGAAGGGTTTTCTTCTGGCGTACGCATATAACGCTCTGTATAAATTGTGTCATAAAACCTCCATGTAGTAACTGGAGCTACTGCGATTGCAGTAGAAAACACATCGTTTCCTTTTAACAAACAGTTGGTACTCATATGACCTCCAAAAGACCATCCCCAAATTCCAATTCTTTTAGCATCTACATATGGTAATTCTGCTAACTTCTTAGCTACAGCAATTTGATCTTCTGTTTCGTGTTTCACTAAGTTCATATACGTAACTTTCTTGAAGTCACGTCCTTTGTAACCTGTTCCTCTACCATCAACACAAACTATAATATAACCTTCTTGTGCTAACATTTGGTGCCAATAATCGTTAGAGCTATTCCAACGATTCGCTACCTGCTGAGAACCTGGTCCTGAATATTGATACATTAATACAGGATATTTCTTAGCTGGATCAAAGTTAGATGGTTTAATAGTATACATGTTCAACTCTTCTCCGTTTACTGAGATTGTTGAGAATTCTTTTTTACTTAAGTTAAACCCAGCAATACCATCTTTTAAAGCAGCATTGTCTTTAATTGTTTTTAATACCTTTCCTTCTGAGTTTCTTAAGGTATATACTGGTGGAGTATTTGCATCAGAAAATGTATTGATAAAATAATTTTTATTCTCACTAAAAGAAGCTCTATTTGTTCCTGATGGCTCACTTAATAGTTTTTTGTTTTCTCCTTTTAAAGAAATACTATATACACCACGGTTAATAGAACCGTTTTCTACTGATTGGAAATAAATAGTATTCTTTTTAGCATTATAACCGTAATATGAAGTTACATCCCAATTTCCTTTGGTAACTTGATTGATCAATGCTCCTGTTTTATCGTAGTGATAAATATGGTTGTATCCATCTTTTTCACTTGTCCAAATAAAGCTATTATCATCTAAGAAAGTTAAATCATCTGTAACATCAACATATGCCTTATCAGTTTCATTTAATACTAAAGTACTTCTGTAGGTTTTAGCGTCTACAAAGTACATTTTTAAATCATTTTGATGACGATTCAATGTACGAACTGCTAATACATTTGCATCTTTTGTCCAGTTAATTCTAGGAATATACTCGTATTCTCCAAAAACAATTCTTGCTGTATTATTAGATTCTAATGAATACATGTATAAAGTAACCTTAGCATTGTCTTCTCCTGCTTTTGGATATTTAAACACATGTTGAGATGGGTACTTTCCTTTTCCAAAAACATCCATAGAGAATGTTTTTACATCTGTTTCATCGAATCGTAAAAATGCTAAATTCTTACTGTCTGCACTCCATTCAAATGCTCTTACAAATCCAAATTCTTCTTCATACACCCAATCAGTAATACCGTTGATAATTTTATTTTTTTCACCATCAGTAGTTACTTTTACTAAAGTGTTCTCTGAAAAATCTCTTATGAATAAGTTATTGTCTTTTGCATATGCTACCTTTTTACTATCAGGTGAAAAAGTAGGTCGTTGAATATCTTCTCCAATTAACTTTAACGATTTAGTAGCGATATCATATAAATAATAGGTTCCTAAAAACGAACGACGGAAAATAGGTTTAAATTTTGTTCCTAAAATTAACTTGCTTTCGTCGTTATTAAAATCGTATGATTCAAAATAAGCTAACCCATTTAAATCTTTACTATCAACTATAGTAGCTACTTTTTCTAAAGTTTCGTAACTATATTTATCAACAGTTGAACCTGAATCGTTGTAATTTAAAAGTGAGTAGAAATTTCCATTCATTGAATTCAAAGAATTCATATAATCGGCTCTAAATGTGCCCTTTTTCCAAATATCCTCTAGCGTAATGTCTTTTTTTTGGGCTTGTAATAGTGAAGTAATCCCTAAAAAAAAGATGAATAATTTTTTCATTTATAGTTGTTGTTTACGTAAAAAGTTTGCCAAGTTTACGGAAAAATCATCAAAAATCAGTCCTAAAAAGTTATAAATAGTGAATATAACGGCTATTTTAACAGGATTCATTTATCTTTGACGCACCAAAAATGATGATAGAATGTCGAAAATTATTTCAGGATTTTCAAAACTTACCAAGGAAGAAAAAATTGATTGGTTAGCTAAAACTTATTTTGATAATCAACCAGAAATTATTCAAACTTTAAAACAATATTGGAATGTAGATGCTTCTTTACAGCAATTACATGATGATTTTATAGAGAATACAATCACCAACTTTTACATGCCTTATGGTATTGCACCTAACTTTGTAATTAATGGTCGGGATTATGTAATTCCAATGGTTGTAGAAGAAAGCTCTGTAGTTGCTGCGGCTTCTTTAGTTGCTAAATATTGGAGCACTCGAGGTGGATTTAAAACAGAGGTTATCTCTACAACTAAAATTGGTCAAGTACATTTTATGTACTCAGGTAATAAAGAAGATTTAACTACTTATTTCAAGCAGCAAAAAACAGAATTATATGCAGCTACGGCTTCCATTACTAAAAACATGGAAAAACGTGGTGGTGGAATTTTAGATATTGAATTAGTAGATAAAACTGATAAACTTGCTAACTATTATCAGTTGCATGTTACGTTTGAAACCAAAGATTCTATGGGAGCGAATTTTATCAATTCGTGTCTAGAAGCGATGGCTAAACAATTTCAAAAAGAAGACATTGAAATTGTAATGAGTATTTTATCTAACTATGTTCCTGAATGTGTTGTTAGAGCTGAAGTTAGTTGTAAAATTGAAGAGTTAGGTGGCGAAAACCCAGAAAAGTTTGCACAAAAATTCGCCCAAGCCGTAAAAATTGCTGAAATAGAACCTTACCGAGCAGTTACTCATAACAAAGGTATTATGAACGGTATTGATGCAGTGGTTTTAGCAACTGGAAACGATTTTAGAGCCATTGAAGCTGGAGCACATGCCTATGCTGCAAAAAATGGACATTATAAAAGTTTAACGCATTGTGAGGTCAAAGATGGAGTTTTTAGATTTTGGATTGAAATTCCGTTGGCTTTAGGAACTGTTGGTGGATTAACTGCGTTACATCCTATGGCTAAATTATCATTAGATATGATGGGGCGTCCATCTGCAAGAACCTTAATGCAAATTATGGCTACTGCAGGATTGGCTCAAAACTTTGCTGCTTTACGTGCCTTAACAACAAAAGGAATTCAGCATGGACATATGAAAATGCACTTGCAGAATATATTAAATCAACACAGCGCTACTTCAGAAGAAAAAGAGCTTATTACAAAGTACTTTGAAAACAGAACTGTTTCTCATAGCGCAGTAGTTGAAAAAATAAAATCATTACGAAAACCCGAAGTAAATTGGGTTAACTTTTTAAATAAAGAAGAGCTTACTCAAAAATTAAATGGTTTAAAAGCAGATGAGCATCCATTATTTGGAAAAATGAATGGACAACAGATGATCGAGCATGTAAGTTTCTTAGTAAAGATTTCAAATGGAAAGGTTGCACTTGATGAATTTGTTAACGAAGAAAAATCTGCAAGAAGAAAGCCTTTTTTAGACACTGAAAATGAAATTCAAGTTGGTTTTAAGGCTCCTATGTTGTCTGAAGAACCTTATCCGGTTAAATTTGATACAATTCAGGAGTCTATCAATGATTTATTTTCACAAATAGACAGGTTTGAAAGCTTCTTTAAAGAAAATCCTAATAAAGTTATTGTACATCCATTCTTTGGAGAATTGGATTATGAATACTGGAAGAAGTTTCATGTAAAACATTTTACACATCATTTTAAACAATTCGGATTAGTATAATGCAATTTTACTCTAACGGAAAATTATTATTAACTGGAGAATATGTAGTTTTAGATGGTGCTACTTCCTTAGCAATTCCTACTAAATTTGGTCAAGATTTAGTTATTCAACCCATCAAAGAACCTCAACTTATTTGGGGAAGCTTTACACACACAGGTGAATGTTGGTTTGAAGCAAGTTTTGATCTACCTAAACTCCGTTTAACCTCAGCGACTTTTAATTCAAGTAATGAAGGGAGTGCCGAATTTATTGCGGAAACATTACAAGGTTTATTACAAGAAGCTAGACAATTAAACCCATCATTTTTGAATGACAATTCGGGTTATGTTGTAAAAACTAATTTAGGTTTTCCTAGAGATTGGGGATTGGGTAGTTCTTCTACTTTAATTAATAATATTGCTACATGGGCAGAAGTGAATCCATTTACACTTTTATGGAATGCTTTTTCTGGAAGTGGGTATGATATTGCTTGTGCAAAACATAATACTCCCATTTTTTATCAATTAAACGATAAAAAACCTCTTGTGGAAGAAGTTTCTTTTTCACCAAACTTTACTGAGGAATTGTTTTTTGTTCACTTAAACCAAAAACAAAACAGTAGAGAGGGAATTGCACAATACAGAAAAAACAATAAAAATATCCAACAAGAGATAAATGATATTTCTGAATTATCAAAGGAGTTTATTGAAACTACATCTGTTAATGATGTCAATAAACTAATTGTGGAGCACGAAAGAATCATAAGTTCTATTATTAAGTTATCTCCTGTAAAAAAGGAATTGTTTGGAGATTACTTTGGAGAAGTTAAAAGTCTAGGTGCTTGGGGAGGAGATTTTGTTTTGGTTACTGGAAATGAAGATACTCCTAAGTATTTCCAACAAAAAGGGTTTGAAACGATTATTCCTTATTCAAAAATGGTTTTATAATGAAAAAAGTTATAATTATTGGTGGAGGTGCAGCTGGTTTTTTTACAGCGATAAATGCAAAAGAACAGAATCCTGACTTAGACATTACAATTCTTGAAAAAGGAAAAGAGGTTTTACAAAAAGTAAAAATTTCTGGTGGCGGACGTTGTAATGTTACGCATGCTTGTTTTGAACCAAAAGAACTAACAAAATTCTATCCAAGAGGTAAAAAGGAACTCTTAGGTCCTTTTCATCAATTTATGACAGGCGATACTTTTGAATGGTTTGAAAACAGAGGTGTTCCTTTAAAAATAGAAGGAGATAACCGCGTATTCCCAGAAGCAAATACTTCACAAGCAATCATCAACTGTTTTCAATCTTTGGTTGATAGCCTGGGGATTTCTGTTTTAAAAAATCATGGAGTTACTTCTGTTGAAGAACAAAACGATCGTTGGTTAGTACATACAAAAGAGCAATCTTTTGATGCGGATTATTTGGTTGTAGCAGCTGGGAGTAGCAAGAAAGTTTGGGACTTGGCTAAAACATTAGATCATTCAATTATTCAACCAGTACCTTCTTTATTTACTTTTAATATCAAAGATGAACGAATTGCAGATTTAGGTGGAATTTCTGTACCGAATGCAACAGTAAAAATACTAGATACCAAACTTGAAAACTATGGGCCTTTATTAATTACACATTGGGGATTAAGCGGACCCGCGGTTTTAAAGTTATCGGCTTTTGGAGCAAGAATATTAGCAGAGAAAAGCTACCAATATAAAGTAGAAGTAAACTGGCTAGGAAGTAATCCTTCAACAATACTTCAAGAGTTACAAAAACTTAAAAAACAACAGGCTAAAAAACAAGCATCTTTAAAATCTCCTTTTTCGGAAGTACCTAGAAGATTATGGGAACGCTTTGTAAAAGCTGCTGGCATAAAACCAAACCAAAACTGGGGTGATTTAAACAACAATCAACTTCAGAGCTTAGCAGATCAACTAACAAAGTCTGTTTTTAATGCAAATGGTAAATCAACTTTTAAAGAAGAGTTTGTAACTGCTGGAGGAATTGATTTAAAAGAGATTAACTTTAAACGCTTTGAGAGTAAGTTTCATAAAAACTTATTTTTTGTTGGAGAGGTTTTAAATATTGATGCCGTTACTGGAGGTTTTAATTTTCAAAATGCTTGGACGGGTGGTTTTATTTGTGCCAAGTCTATTGCTGAAAGTTAGTAACTCATTATCGTTCCATAATATAGCAGCTGATAGGTTTTTACATCTAACAATAAGTAGTTCATTGCCATCATCATTCCATAATTAGATTTGTCATAAAATAAATGATTGAAGTAATCTATTTTATTCTGGTCAAAATCAAAATAATCTTTATGGGTGTTAAATCGAGCTTCATAAAAATTTTCTAACTGAGAAAGCCTGTGAACATTTACTCCCTTTGAACATGTATATAAACTATCTATTTTTCTTTTAAGCTTGGTTCCTTTATATGTTAAACGACCGTTTGATTTAAAAATGGTGTTTTTATAAGCTTCTTTCTCTAACAAATCATATAAAATACTCTCTGTACCTACTTCTTTTTGTATCCTTTCTATATACTTTGATAAATTATTAGACAATCTATTCAACTCTCCTACTCTTACTTTTGTTTTCTGAAACATTAATGGTTTCTTTTCTGCTTGTTTTTCAAAAAATGAAGTTCTTCCTTCAATAAGATCAGATTGTACTCGAATAGCATCCATCATAGACTCATGCGCTTTATAGGTAGAAAAGCTATGCTGGGCAGTACCTTTCATAAAACAAAACAACAGACTCAAAATGACACAAACGTTCTTCATTAAATATTTTTTACGAAAGATAGTTTTTTTAAAATAAACCTATTAAGACAATATTTTCACTAGCTTTAACAACTAATTTAAACCTATGTTTTTAGACAATAGTTTTATTCAATTTTGGTTTCAAAGCGCATCTACAGTTTTGGTTCGTTACTTGATTTTTGCAAGTACAACCTTTCTATTGTTTTATATTCTATTCAGAAAACAACTATGGTTTCGAAAAATCCAGAAAAAACTACCAAAAATTAAAGATTATAAAAGAGATTTTGGCTACTCTATTTTATCTGTAACCATTTTTGCTACAGTATCATTGATTGTTTTCTACTATTTAAAACCATACACTAATATTTATTACAATTTCAATGAGTATTCTAATCTATATTATGCCTTAAGTTGGGTATGGATTTTCTTTTTACACGATACTTATTTTTACTGGATTCATCGTTGGATGCATAGACCTAAATGGTACAGAAAGGTACATTTGATCCATCATAAATCTACCAATCCTTCTCCTTGGACCGCCTATGCATTTCATCCATTTGAAGCATTTTTAGAAACACTTATTGCGCCATTAATTGCTTTTACACTTCCAGTACACATTTCTTCTATTGGATTGTTTTTCTTATTCCAAATAGCCTACAATGTATATGGTCATTTAGGTTTCGAACTTTATCCTAAAGGGTTTCACAAAACATGGATTGGAAAATGGATAAACACTTCAGTAGCCCATAACCTACATCATAAAAAATTTCATGGAAATTATGGGTTATACTTCCTTTTTTGGGATCGCATAATGGGTACCTTACGTGAAGATTATGATATTTCTTTTGAAGAAACTACTAGTCGTAATTCTAAACCATAGATTTATTACAATACCCTATTCTTTCAAAATCTCGAATATTCATAGACACAATTGGAGAATTTGGAAAAAGGTCTTTTAATACTTTTACAATACTTGAAGAGAGTTTATTCTTTTGTTCTGCAGTTCTTCCTTCCATAATATTACCAAATACATGAATAAAATCGTCTTTCTTACCTCCAACAATATAATCTTCATATACTTTTATTCGAACTTTGATATCTCCTTTTACAAAAAGTTCTGATGCTTCTGCAGCTTCATAAACTAACTGCATTACTTCTTGTTTAGAAGTATCTTTGATAAGATCACCAGAGCATTCAATAATAAAATGTGGCATAATAGTTTGATTTAAGCTAATTCTCCTCTGTGAGGTTTTAATGCATCTCTAAATACTTTCATATAAGTTTCATCAACTATTACAAAAGCAATGGTATGCATTTCATTTAGTTCTTTATAGTTTACCTCATCATATGGTAGTTTATCTATTTGAGCAAACTCTGTTAAATGGATACAGTGATGTTTTGCAGTTTCTAATCCGTCTGGACCTTTAAAATCCCAAATCAATTTTATTTTTCTACTCATACAACAAAAATACCCAATTCTACTGAGAGAACTGAGTATTTCTACTAATAATCAAAAACACTATCTCTATTTTTGCTCTACTTTCCAAGTATAGTTAATCTTTCTTTTTAAATATTCTTTTAGAGGTTCCAAACCAATCTCTTTTCTTCTTCTATCTACATATGCCGGGTCTTTTATTGGAAAAGGTTCTAATTTTCGCATGGCATTGTATCGGAACTGCATTCCAAACAATTGTGGTTTATTAGAATTGACTAAAATTCTATCTTGAATTTTTGCATATTCCATACAACTCCCCTGTTTTTTCAAACAGGCTTCTTTTATTTTGGATATATACTTTACTCGAATAGCATCGTCTTTATGATGATTAATTACCAACAACGGACCATCTGCTGCCAACTTCCCTACCATATCATAAGTAGGCCATCCTTTCTCCTTTATCAGCTTTTCCATTTCAGTAAAATTCCCTCCACCGATTTCTTCTTTCATTTTTGCTAATGGATAATACCAATGCGGAGCTTTTCCCTTTTTCATATAAAACCTCTTCGCCATATCTAACTGATAATCTAAAGCCTGATCTTTCATTATAATACGTAACAACTGTTTTGCATATACGGGTTGTTGAAGCTTTCCTTTCTCTTTCTGATATTTCTCAAGCTGCTGTTCTTCAATAGTAGGCCATCTTTCATCATCTGTTAACGACAATAAATCATTGTCCGCTAAAGCCCATAAAGAGTTATCATTTTTCAATGCTCTATTTAAATAGTGAAAAGCACTATCTTTTTGATACATGATTGCATAAGCACATGCTAAATTGTAGGTGTTCCTATAATTTGAAGCATCCTTTTTAAACACTTCTTTATATGCTACAATAGCTTTCTCCAAATCTCCTTCTCTTCTAAAAGCATCTCCTTTGTTTTCTTTTTGCCCAAACAAATTCACTGAAAATAACAGGAAACAAAGTACTAATTTTCTCATACCATTATTTCTTAGCGCTCGATGAAAGGTAGGTTTGTAGTATTTGAATAGCTGTTTGAGTTGCTGATACAGTAGCAGCATTAAACGTAAATGCTATCGATACTTTTTGAGCTGGTAAATAAATAGCCACTGATTGATAACCATCAATTCCACCATCATGTCCATAAATCGTTATCCCATTAAAGTTTATTACCGAAATTCCTAGTCCCCAGTCATTCCTGATTGGTGTTGTCATTTCATTCAATATTTCGTTTGAAATAATTTTTCCATTAAACAATGCATTATAAAAAGTATTTACCTCTTGAGCTGTTGAAGTTATTCCTCCAGCTCCCATAGTTGACTTTAAGTACGTCTCTTGATAAATAGGAGTCCAAATATTCTCTTTTAAAAAATAAGAATATGCTTCATTCTTCTTAGGCTTGAGTTTAGCACCAAATGTTGTTCTTTTTAATTTCAACGGTTTAAAAACCCTTTCATTCAACACCTTAGAAAACGATTTCTTTTCTATATCTTCTATAATATATGATAATAGTATAAAATTTGAATTGGAATAAGCCGTTTGTGATCCTGGTTCGAATACACTTCCTCCTTTTATGATTTTACCTATCATCTCTTTTCTATTTCTTGGTTTTCGTATCCAAGTATCAAACCCTTCTTCATCAGTAATATTAAACAATCCACTTTGATGACTTAATAAATACTTGATGGTTATTTTATCTGAATTAGGAACTTTTGGAAAGTATTTACTTAACAAAGTATTTAATTCTAGTTTTTGCTCTTCAATAAGTTTTAAAACGACACTCGCTGTAAATACTTTTGAGATAGATCCAATTTTATATCTGGTATTGGCATTAGCAACTTTATCTTGTACCAAATTAGCTTTACCAAAGGACTTATTATAAACCTCATTTCCATTTTGAAAGATCGAAACTGTTCCCATTGCTTTTTGTTCTACTTCAAAAGAATGCAACAATTGATCTAAATTTTCATGCTGTGCATAGGTAAAAAAAGAGCATACGAATCCTATAAAAACAAGTACATGTTTCTTCATAATTATAATTTAATAAGTTATACGAATACTTTTTACGCCTCTTTTTGCTTAAGGGTTAACCCAATAATTCCTAAACGCGCTATTAAGAAAACAACCATTCCAAAGGTTGGACAAAGTAATGCCACTTTTAATCCTCCTGCGAGTATGCTAGAGGATACCGGACCACTTTCACTTATTGAATCAAAAGCTCCAATTAATCCGATCATTTGTCCTAAGAACCCCCAAACCAAAGCAAATAAACTAATATGATGTACTGTTTTTTTTAATACTCCTTTTTCATCTCCTTTAAGTAAAGAAAAAACTACTAAACCAATACAAGTTAGCATCATTAGAAATAATGGATACATAAAAGCAGGTCCACCTTCGTTTAATCTATCGAAAAACTGACCAAAAATTAAAAATCTCATAGTTATTAAATTTTAAAAGTTATTATGCTCCAAACTTACTTGAGTTATAGCTTGCTTATTTTTAATTTCGACACATGACAAAATTAAAAACTAAAACTACGTTTTTTATAAGATAACTTGCAAATCTGCTATTCACCTCTTTTTTTCCGTTTTTTATCGCTAAAAACATTTCCTTTTCAAAAAAAGAAAGATATTGCACCAATGAAAAAAACTACATCAATACTAAAATGGTTAGCTACTACAGCCATTCACCTTTTATTTTGGATTGGTGTTTATTTCTTTTACACCTATTTTTTAGGATATGGTACCAGTAATACTGCTTATGTAAATAAGTTTTCTCTGTTTTTAATGCCTATTACAATCTGTACAGGCTATTTCTTTTTATTATTTCTAATACCTAAATACCTATTACAAAAAAAGCAAGTCTTGTTTATTGTATATACGATATATACATTTATTGTTAGTTCTTTCTTTATCCTACTTTCCATATTATACGGGCTAGTTTTTTCATATGACCTCACCATTAATGAAGCTTCCCCTTTAACAAAAACGCTTCCTTTTATTGTGTTTGGTGTGTACTTTGTTGTGTTGGTAGTTATCATGTTAGGACTGGTAATGCACAATTATAACTCAGCATTAAAAAGTGAAGACTTAAAGAATAAATTCTTAAAGACTCAATTACAACTGAAGGAACAAGAATTGAAGTTTTTAAAAATGCAAATTCATCCACATTTCTTATTCAATACACTAAATACACTCTATGGGTTTGCTTTAAAAAAATCAGACAATGCTCCTGATATGATCTTAAAACTATCTAACTTATTAGATTACATCTTATATCAAGTTGAAAAACCAAAAGTTTTATTAAGCAATGAGGTACAGCACATTGAAGATTATATCTCACTTGAAAAAATGAGGTTTCAAGAAAACCTACAGATAAATTTTGAAAAAGAAATTCACAGTGATCTAATCCAAATTGCTCCTATGATTTTACTGCCTTTTGTAGAAAACGCTTTTAAACACGGGAACCATTTCAATGGAAAATTAAGTATAGACATTCGTTTAAAAACATCTGATAATTCTTTATTTTTCAATATTGAAAATTCAGCAAAAAAAACAATCAACTCCAAAAAAGGAATTGGTTTAGAGAACATTAAAAAGAGATTAGAAATGTTATTTGACAATAATTTCAATTTGGATACAAACCAAACAGATACCAAATATGTGGTTAGTTTAAAACTTCCTTTAAAAAATGAGTACTAATCTAAATTGTGTTGTTGTTGACGATGAACCTGTAGCTAGAGAAATACTGGCTACCTATATCGAAAAAACTCCTAACTTACACCTTATAGCCAGCTACCAAAACGCTTTAGAGGTCATTCAAGCTACACATGATAATAGTATAGATATTTATTTCTTAGACATTAACATGCCAGAAATTACTGGGTTAAGTTTAGCTAAAATCTTAGGGAATTCAGCACATATCATCTTTACTACTGCCTATAGAGAATATGCTGTAGACGGCTTTGATTTACAAGCTACCGACTATTTATTAAAGCCTATTTCCTTTGATCGTTTTTTACAAGCCATACAAAAGATCACTTCAAAGTCAAAACCTACCCTAACTCCTTCAACAGAAACAAAAGCAACCGACTTTATGTTTGTTAGAGCAGACAGAAAAATGATTAAAATAAATTTTGATACTATTTTATACATTGAAAGCTTAGGTGACTATGTAAAAATTATCACTCAAAAAGAAACAATCACTACCAGAGAAACCATCTCGAATCTAGAGAAAGAACTTAACAGGAATTACTTCTTAAGAACTCATAGATCTTACATTGTTAACCTTCATCAAATAAACTCTTACACGAATGAGTTTATCGAAATAGAAAACAAAGCAATCCCTATTAGCAGAAGCTACAAAGAAGACGTTTTAAAGTTTTTAAAATAAGATAGTTAACGATACTATATTAACAATGAATTTGTTAATAAAATACATTTTTAACTGCTTACTGTACCATATTATCAAAAATTCGTAATTGATGTTTTGATTTAATTTATTTGGATTTCTAATTCAAAAATTTAAGTATGAAAACACGAATTTTATGGCTCTTATTTTTTATAACACAAATAACGCTAGCCCAAGAAAAATTCATTTCAGGAATTGTTAGTGACACTTCCGGACCACTCCCTGGAGTGAGTATAGTAATCAAAGGTACAACGCAAGGTACCGAAACAGACTTCGACGGAAACTATAGGATAAAAGCAAAAATTAACGATGTACTTGTTTTTAGGTTTGTTGGAAAAAAAACAGTTGAAAAAACAGTTACTACTTCAAACACTATCAATGTTTCTCTTGAAGATGACGATAACGTTTTACAGGAAGTAGTAGTTACTGCCTTGGGAAAAGTTAAGAAAAAGAAATCTTTAGGTTTCGCTCAGGCATCTGTTAGTGGAGAAGATTTAATTAGAACAAACGAAGTAGATCTTAACAACTCAATCGCTGGTAAAGTTTCTGGGGTACAAGCTATAGGTAACTCGGGGGCTACCTTTGACAGTGCAGGTATTAGACTTAGGGGTAATTCTAATGTATTGTATGTGGTTGATGGAGTTAGGGTACAATCTCCAGCCGATATTAACACCGCCGACATTGATGATATCTCTATTTTAAAAGGAGGAGCTGCAACGGCATTATATGGAACAGATGCAAGTGGTGGTGTGGTAGTTATTACTTCGAAAAAAGCAAAAAAAGGAACAGAAATAAACGCACAGTTTAGTACAGAAGTTGGTAGTGTTACCAATATGTTAGAATACCAAAACGAATACGGTGGTGGTTATAGCCAAAACTTTATAACCATGTCTAACGGTCAATTACGCCCTGATTATGGTGCAGATCAATCTTGGGGACCTAGACTAGATGGTACCTTAGTAAGGCATTGGGATAGTTGGATTGAAGGTGATCCTGAATACGGAAAACTAAGACCTTGGTCTCCAAACCCAACAAACGTAGAAGATTTTTATGAAGAAGCAATTATAAAAAAGGTAATCCTCACGTTTCAAAACGGAGGAGAAAATCACAATATAAGCTCTACTTTAAGACATGTTGATCAAGAAGGTATTCTTCCAAATTCAGGAAGAAAAACCACTCAATTTAGTTCAAATGTTAACTTTAATGTTACCGAAAAACTAAAATTAACTGCCAACCTTAACTATCAAATTAGAAACACTTTAAACAATCCACAACTAGGATACACAGGAAGTGGATCATTTTTTAGACCAAACCAATGGTGGCAAAGACAATTAGATATGAAACGTCTAAGAAACTATAAACGAAACGGTAAGTTTGTTTCTTGGAACATTCAAAGTCCTACCAATCCTATACCTGCTTTCTGGGATTCACCATATTTTGAATTCTTTGAAAACAGAAACGAACAGGACAAAAACGCAATTTTTGGGAAAGTTGCTTTAGACTATGAATTTAATGAACAATTTAGTGCCTCTTTACAGTATAGAAAAACATTCAATACATTTGATTTCTACAGACTAAGAGCCTTCGGAGGAAGAGGTGGTGCTACAGAACCAAGGTACGACGAAAGTACTTCTACAAACTCTGAAGACGAATTATTTGGTTCAATTACTCACAAGATCAAACTTGGAAACAATGATGAGTTTGATGTAAATACAACCGTAGGGTTTCAAATTCAAAATAAAGAATTCAAATCATACTTTGCTAATACTGTTGGAGGGTTAACTACTCCAGGGTTTTACTCGATAGATTCTTCAGTTGACAGGCCTTTTATTGGAAGAAATTTAGCTACGATAAAATCTAGAGCTATTTTCGGGAATCTTACTATTGGTTATGATGACATATTATTCCTAGATGCTACATTACGTTCTGACTGGAGCTCTACAGCAAATCCAGAAAAAAACAGGGTTATTACCTATGGAGTATCTACCAGTTTCGTTTTTAGCGAACTATTAAAAGACTTAGACTTTTTAAGTTTTGGTAAGTTAAGAGGAGGTTTTTCAAGTGCTCCAAGCTTCCCAGGAATTCATCAAATTCTAGAAACTTATCAAAGTGCTGGAAACTACAATGGACAACCATTATATTCAATACCTTCTACAGCTAAAAATCCAGAAATTATTGGTGCTAGCTCAAAAGAAAAAGAATTTGGTTTGGAACTGAAGTTTCTTAACAACAAAATTGGTTTAGACTTAACACATTACAACACAAAAATTGAAGGTTTTCCTAGACCGGTAGCATTACCCGCATCAACAGGATTCTCTTCAATTCAAAGAAATAGTGGAAAAGAAACAAGAAGTGGATGGGAACTAGGATTAAATTTTAAACCTATAACTACCGATGACTTTTCTTGGACTTCTTCTATCAATTTAGCTACTATTGATTGGGTTGTAGATGAGATAAACGCTACCGACGATCCTAGTCTTCCTAGTACAAGAGTATTAGACAGAGTATGGACATGGAATACAGGATATATTAACTTAAAAGATGTTGAAGGTAGAGCTAAAGGAGGTATTTATGGTTCTAGACCGAAAAGAGACGCACAAGGTAGATTAATTATTAATCAATCTGCAGGTGATTGGAGTAGACAATTATTTGAAGTTGAAAATGATGTTTTACTGGGTAATTTCTTACCAGACTTAACAGGTGGATTTAACAACACTTTTAGATACAAAAACTTTGAATTATCAGCTACTATCGATTTCCAAATTGGAGGTGATTATTATTCAACATCAAAAAGATGGGCTCGAGGTTCTGGACAATCTATAGAAACTGTTGGTACAAATGATAAAGGAAATCCTATTAGAGATGACGTAGCCGATGGAGGTGGTATTAGAGTTGATGGAGTAGATTCTGTAACTGGTGATCCTGTTACTAGATACATTACAGCATACGCTTATTTTGACAGACAATTACCTGCCTTTGGAGAAAGCCTAGTTTTTGATGCTAGTTATGTTAAGCTTCGTCAGTTTTCTTTAAGCTATACACTTCCAAAAGGGTGGTTTGACAAATGGGGAATTAAAAATGTAAGAGCAAGTATTTATGGAAATAATCTATGGTTAATATATGCAGCTGATGAAATAGATCCTTCAGAGATAGAAAATGTAAGCGGTACAAGTTTAGGAAGAAACGGAAACGGTTTTAGATGGCAAGAAGGAGCTCAATTTCCAAGTCAAAGAACCATTGGTTTTAATCTTAATTTAACTTTTTAAAGAAATAATCATGAAAAAGCATATTATAAATATCTCAATAGTATCTCTAACTTTTCTATTTACACTTTCTTGTACAAAGGTAGATTTTGGAGATACCAACATAGATCCAAACAATCCAACTGAAAATTTAACAAACGCATTATTATCAAATGCACTCTTTGTAACTGGTGGAGCTTCTACGGCAATTACTCCGGGGTATTATGTACAACATTATTCAGACATACAATACACCGATGGTTCAAGATATGGAACTTCTGAGTTTGGATATAACGGGTTTTACACAGGAACCTTACATAATTTAGAAAGGATAATTGCATTGAATACCAATGATAACACAAAGAACGACGTAGCTACTTATGGTAACAACGACAACCAAATAGCCGTAGCTAAATTAGTGAAAGCATTCACCTATCAACAAATGACAGATAGATGGGGATACATTCCTTTTTCACAAGCTCATAAACCTGGTGAATTTGATTTCCCAGAATTTGATTCTTCTATAACAATTTATGACCAATTGTTTAACTTAATTGATGAAGCATTAGCTCAAATTAAAACTTCGGAAAGTGGACCTACTGGAGATATTATCTTTCAGGGAAACATGGAAAGATGGAAACAATTTGGAAATACTTTAAAATTAGTAATGGCACTAAGGTTATCAGATGCTTCTTCGGAAATGACCACAGCATCTGGAATTAACAATTATGCAGAAACAAAATTTAATGAAGCAATGCCAGGAGCAATTAGCAACCAAGCAGAAGACATTTTGTTTCCATATACACTAGATGATGCAACCGATAATCCTTGGCAAGATCGATATAATGGAAATCGTGCACCTGATTTTACAGTAAGTAAAACTTTAGTGGATTTCTTACAAGATCCTAACAGAAATGATCCTCGTATAGCAAAATATGCCGATGAAGTTCAAAACGCACCAGGAACTTATGTAGGAATGGAATACGCAGTTATCTCACCAAACGTAGACAGACAAGATATTTCATTGCTAACCTCAAACATCGCTAACAAAGGAGATGCTCCTGGGTATGTTTTCACCTATGCGCAAGTAGCCTTTGCTAAAGCAGAAGCAGCTTTAAAAGGGTGGATTTCTGGAACTCCATCTGATTACTATTATGAAGGAATTAATGCTTCTATGAAACAATGGGCTGTTACTGACGCACAGTACAATACCTATATTACGCAGCCAGCCGTTGTATGGGACGCTGCAAGAGGAATCGAATTAATTGCTGAACAAAAATGGATTGCTCTTTTTATGCAACCTTTTGAAGCATGGGCAGAATGGAGAAGATTGGATTTGCCAGCATTAACTCCGGCAGCTAGCCCGATTAACGGAACTGCAATTCCAGTAAGATATGGTTATTCAAGTACAATCAACGATAGTAATAGAGCTGAGCTTCAAAAAGCAATACAAAGCCAAGGCTTACCTACTCTAGATGATTTGGGTACTAAACTGTTCTGGGATAAAAACTAATAAAAGTAATTTGACTATTGTTCGAATTACACATAATTGATGTGATAAAATTTACATTGTAACTAATCTTACATAATTATTTGAATTATTTTATCATTCGTTTAAAAGACTGTTTTTTATATAAAAGACAGTCTTTTTTATTTTATACTTTACAACTATCTTTACACCAAAATTTAGAGCATTGAACACTTCAGAATTTATTTATAAATCTTCAGAAAAGAACATTGAAAACTTAACAGTTGCATGGCAAACTCCAAGTAATATTGCTTTGGTAAAATATTGGGGGAAAAGCGAACCACAAATTCCTAAAAACGCCTCAATTAGCTTTACACTAAACAACTGTAACACAAAGACAAAAATTGAGTTTTCAAAAACAAACACACTTCAATCACCAGAATTTGAACTTTATTTTGAAGGTAAAAAGAAGGACGATTTTAAACCTAAAATTAATAAGTTCTTTGAACGTATAAAAGAATATTGTCCATATATCTTGGAGTATAAGATGGTAATCCATTCTGAAAATTCTTTTCCTCATAGTAGTGGAATTGCTTCTTCTGCTAGTGGAATGGCCGCTATTGCAATGTGTTTAATGAATTTAGAAAAAGAACTAAACCCATCATTAACCGATGCCTATATAAATCAAAAAGCTTCGTTTCTAGCCAGATTAGGTTCAGGTAGTGCTAGTAGAAGTATTGAAGGCCCATTAGTAGTTTGGGGAGAACATCCTAAAATAACCGGTAGTTCTGATTTATATGGAGTTAAATTCCCATTTAATGTACATACTGTTTTTGAAGATTATTGCGATACTATTTTGTTAGTTGACAAAGGAGAAAAGCAGGTTTCTTCAACAGTTGGGCATAATTTAATGCATGATCATCCATATGCTGAAAATCGCTTTAAACAAGCAAATGACAACCTAGAGAAACTTTCAGAAATTCTTCAAAATGGTGACATCAAAAGCTTTATTTCACTTGTTGAAAGTGAAGCTTTAACCTTGCATGCAATGATGCTTACTAGTAATCCGTATTTTATATTAATGAAACCTAATACCTTAGAAATAATTAATGAAATATGGGAATATAGAAAAGAAACCAACAGTAATGTTTGCTTTACTTTAGATGCAGGAGCGAATGTTCATTTATTATACCCTCAAAACGAAAAGGAAACTATTGAAAACTTCATTAAGGAAACTTTAAGTAAATACTGCCAAAAAAATCATTATATTTGTGATAATGTGGGCTTTGGCGCGCAAAAAATATAACTTAATTCCCTTTAATTATGAAAAATTCAACATTTTACCTGCTGATGTTGATTACCTTTTTATCTGTATCAGCTACCGCACAAGAAACTATATGGTTTGATGCCAATTGGCAAGAAACCTCAAAAGATAATGCTGAATATTACCGCCCTGCCCCACAAAAAAAAGGTAATGGTTATTTAATTGTTGATTATTTCAAAAATGGTCAAATACAAATGAAAGGTTTTAGTACTAACGCTGAACCGCATAAAGAAGAATTTCAAGGTTTAGTTGTGTATTATCATCAAAATGGAAAACCATATCACGAAGCAAATTATAAAGACGGAAAGTTACATGGTGTAAGGAAAGTTTATTTCGAAAGTGGTGAACTTAAAGAACAAGGAAAGTACAAAGATGGACAGCGAGATGGTATTTGGAAAACTTTTTATAAAACTGGAAAAATAGAAACTAAAGGAAAGTACCAAGACGGAGAAAAAGTCGGTGTTTGGAAAACCTTCTATAAAAACGTTCAATAGCAAGCAATTAAATAAATACTTTATCTATATTTGCTGTCAAAATTCAAACCTATGAAAGGACCTTTGTTTTATGCGAAAATATTGTTATTCGGAGAGTACGGGATCATTAAAGACTCTAAAGGACTCGCTATCCCTTTTAACACCTATAAAGGAGCATTAAAAACGGTAAGAAATTTAAGTGGTGAGGCTTTAAAATCTAATCAAAGCTTGCACAAGTTCTATGGTTACTTATCTAACTTAGATTCAGATGCTGTTTCTTTTGATCTAGATCGCTTAAAAGAAGATATTGATGCTGGAATGTATTTTGATTCTTCAATACCTCAAGGATATGGAGTAGGAAGTTCAGGAGCCTTAGTTGCTTCTGTCTATGATAAATATGCAAATGATAAGATTACCGTTTTAGAAAATCTTACTCGAGATAAACTATTACAATTAAAGCAAATCTTTTCTTTGATGGAATCTTTCTTCCATGGAAAAAGTTCTGGTTTAGATCCGTTAAACTCTTATTTAAGCTTACCTATTTTAATCAACTCTAAAGAACATATTGAGCCTGCTGGAATTCCGTCTCAAAAAGAAGGAAAAGGAGCGGTTTTCTTATTAGATTCTGAACAAATTGGAGAAACGGAACCTATGGTAAACATCTTTATGAACAAGATGAAAAACGAAGGGTTTAGAAAAATGATAAGCGAAGAGTTTGCAACTTACACTGATGCTTGTATTGATGATTTCTTAAAAGGAAATGTAACATCATTATTTGGAAATGTCAAGAAGCTTTCTAAAGTAGTTTTAGCAAACTTCAAACCTATGATTCCAGATGCTTTTCATAAAGTTTGGGAAAAAGGTATTCAAACCAATGATTACTACTTAAAACTTTGTGGTTCTGGTGGAGGTGGATACATCTTAGGGTTTACCGAAGATTTTGATAAAGCAAAGAACATTTTAAAAGAATATAAATTAGAAGTAGTTTATAGATTTTAAATAAATGTTTGTATTGATTCATTTAATATTCGAGTTTTTTAGAATCTCTATTCTCTCTTGTATTTATGGATTACTTTTGAATTTTACTTTTAAATCAAAAAGAATGAACCTACCAATAATCGTTGGCTTTTTGTTCATCTCTTTATTCATCTGGAGATTTTCTTACTGGAGAAATAATGGTCTTGGTGATTCTGGAAGAATACCATTATCAGGGACACATGAAATTAAAATTATTGACTGGGTTCAGGGCACCATTTATTCTAATGGATCGCAGTTAGCAATCGCCGAAAAAATCTATTGCAAAGATGACATTCTATATATCGCAAACAATAATGGCTATTCTATAATAGAGTTAAGAAATGATGTAATACATAAAAATCTTTCAGCAAAAGAATTCACTAACATGCAAGGAGAAGTAAACAAATTACAAAAGCTTAGTAAATTTCATTCTTCACATCATAGCACATTTAAATTACTGTTATTTTAGGGTGAAATGAGTAATACAAAAACTTTAAGTAAAAAACTATTTAGCCTTCTATCTGTTGTTAGAGGATATAATATATTAGTACTAATAGCAGCTCAATATTTGGCTGCTATTTTTATTTTTTCTGATGCTGATTCAATTAAAAAAGTAATTTTCGACTGGCATCTTCTTTATCTTGTACTTGCTACCGTTTGTGTTATTGCAGCTGGATATATTATTAATAATTTCTACGATTTAAAAGCAGATAAAATTAACAGACCTGTTAAATCAAACTTAGATGCTTATGTAAAACAAGAAACAAAATTAAGCCTGTACTTTTTTTTAAACTTTGTGGGCTTTTATTTTGGTTGGTTGGTTTCATGGAAAGCAGCATTATTCTTTGCACTCTATATCTTTGGTATATGGTTTTATTCACACAAACTAAAGAAGTATCCAGTTTCTGGTCTTATTGCAGCAACCATACTTACCATCCTTCCTTTTTTTGTGGTATTTATACATTATAAAAACTTTTCTAAAGTTATTTTTATTCATGCTTTCTTTCTATTCCTCGTAATAATGGTGAGAGAATTGATTAAATATTTAGAAAATATTAAAGGAGCTGTAGCCAATAATTACAACACATTCCCTGTGCAATATGGGGAACGAAACACTAAAAAAACCATTGTTTTTTTATTAGTTTTAACCTTGATACCCGTTGGTATTCTTTTTAATTACCCTGCTATTGAATATATGAAATACTACTTCTATTTAGCAGCTGTTATACTTATATTCATTGGATTTTATATTTGGAAAGCAACAGATAAAACCCAATATCAATTATTACATAACATTTTAAAGATACTTTTACTTATTGGTGTGTTTAGTTTGTTATTTATTGACAAGACTTTACTTTTAGATAAAGTTGTTGAAGTTTTAGATTAAAAATCAAATATTTAGCGTACATTTGCGCGCTTAAAATTTTCAAGAAATGCAAAGAAAAAACTCGTCGAGAGGACGACAAGCTGATAAAAACAGCAATCCTCAAGGAAAAGGTAAATTCAAAAAAGACTTCAGAAAACCAAAGTCATCTGCTTCTAAACCAACTCAAAAGAAGGATGATGGAGTACGTTTAAACAAGTACATTGCTAACTCAGGAATTTGTTCTCGTAGAGAAGCAGATACGTATATTGAGCACGGTAGTGTAGTTGTAAACGGGAAGTTAGTTACCGAAATGGGATACAAAGTTCAACCAGGAGATGAAGTAAAATTCGATGGTACCTTAATCTCTATGGAACAAAAGCGTTACGTTTTATTAAACAAACCAAAAAATTACATTACTACCATGGAAGATGATCGTGGAAGAAAAACGGTAATGGAATTGATTTCAAACGCTACCAAAGAACGTATTTATCCTGTAGGGCGTTTAGATAGAAACACTACTGGATTGTTACTTTTTACCAATGATGGAGAGTTAGCTAAAAAGCTTACACACCCTAAGCACAATGTGCGTAAATTATACCATGCTTCTTTAGATAAGAAACTATCATTAGCTGATTTAGAGAAATTACGTGGAGACGTAATTATTGAAGGAAGAAAAGTATTTATTGATGCAGTTTCATATGTTGAAGGTGAAAGAAAAACTGAAGTAGGTATCGAAATTCACTCAGGAAGAAATCGTATTGTTCGTAAAATATTTGAACACTTTGGTTATACTGTAGTAAAGTTAGACCGCGTAATTTTTGCTGGTTTAACGAAAAAGAATTTACCTCGTGGTAGATGGAGAGAGTTAACCAATCAAGAATTAAATAACTTACAAATGTTATAAGAAAAATCCCAAGTATATACTTGGGATTTTTTTTCAATAAAAACTAATTTAAAAATTATCTCCTGGATTTTCAGGACTTTGAGCTTGTGCTTTCTGAGGGTTTAAAATCATATAGGTACCCAACGCTGTTAAAGCGGTATACTTTCCGTATTTACCAATTTTTTTCAACGCCTCTTTTCTCGATATCTCTTTATTTTGCTTCATAATTAACTATTAATGAATCCTTATCTCTATAATATGTTATACTAATTAGATCTAGTTTATAATGATCTTTTTAACTCCTTGTTTATTACCTAAAACCGCTTTCACTAAATATACTCCCGTTGATAACCTAGGCAATTCAACTATACTATCATCTGCACTTACCTGCTTCTCTTTAAGTAATTCACCCTGAATCGAATACACATAAACATTCGTCTTATCCTCCACTCCAACAATCTCTAAAACGTTAGAATTCAATTGAATGATTTTAAAATCTGAAACTTCTTTGATTGTATTATCGGTAAGTACCTTTGAAGTTATATGTAGAAAAAAACGTCCAGTACCTATAGTTTTTTCAGTAATTTTAGCGGAGTAGCTTTTTGTATCATCATCAAGTTGAAAAAATTGCTCCTTTTCTTTATCTTCTATATATACTTTCATTTTACTTGAAACACTTTTAGCATCTATAGAAAACTTAACATCTTCTCCTTCTTCAGCCATTATTCCAATTGGAACAACTGTATGCTCTTTTACATTTGGTAATGACTGAATTTGAAACTTCTTATTTGTATTGTTTTCTAATAACTCAGTATATACCTCAAACTTACTTTCTACACCAGAGAACAATTCTCCATCATACCCATTATCGAATCCATTTGTTGCTAATTTTGAAAAATAAACTTTAGCATATTTATAAAGTTCTCCATTAAAAACATTTAGTTTGATTTCTGTTCTTTCGGCTAAGTTTCTTTGAAAGGTATCTGCTCCATGGCTTTGGTTAGCCTTACTAAACACCACAGGCTCATACCTTACCTTTGATTTCACAAAAAAACCTTGTCCAGGAGCTAACTTAAAATCATCTGCACTTACCTTAGTTTCATAACTATTCGTTGCCTGATTCCAAATCCAAATAGTTTCACTTTCTAACAAATGCGTGTTCTCATTTAAAAAAGCCTTAGAGTTAACCATTGCGAGATACGGATTACTTAGCAAATTATATGAGTTTAATCCTTTTTTAATATGGGTACTTACATTATTAGCATTGACAAACCCTCTTATAAAGAAATCATCAGGAGAAGCTAATTTAACAGCAAATCCCTTCCCTTGATTTACCCCTCCATATGAAGTTGTTTTTTGATATTCCCATCGATTACTTACGCCATTCTCATTATTATAATATGCCATACCGATGTTATTGTTTTTTCCTGTAGCAAACACATTATTAGCTCTCAAGTATTGAACCCCCTCTCCATTTAAAGGAACCCCCATTAGATACCAATTTGTAGTCGCTAAATTTCTTTTATAGGTAACATATCCAGATACTTCTGCATTAGCCACTAACGTAGTTCCCGATTCCATGACAATACTTTTTACAGTTGTATTGGTATTTATTGTTGGAAAATTACTAGCTGTTGAAGGAATTAATACCCTATCTGTCGAACTAGGCAATGTTCCTCCTTCCCAATTCCCTACCAAAGTCCAATCTGAACTTATATTTCCAGACCAAGTTATAGGCTCGCAATTTTCATTATAATTTACTGTTACATCCTTTTGTGTCCAATTTGTTGTACTCCATGTAGCATTATCTACTTGAATACAGCTCAGTCTTGGAGTATATCTAACAGAGAAATCCGAAGTACTAATAAATCCATTAGCTCCATTTTTCACATTCAAACGTTCTAATTTCGAATTACCAGACGCATGCAGTCGAATAAGTTTAGTATGTTGACTTACATCTAATTCTTTTATTAATGTATTATCTATTAGCAATGCCTGTATATCTAAATTCGTACTTAAATCAATACTTTTAAACAAGTTATGTCCTAATTCTAAACTCCCTCCTAGTTTTGTTTGATTCGTTATATCTAATTCTTCTAAGTTATTATTACTTAACGATAATCTAACTAACTCAATGTTTTTGCTAAGATCAATTGATGTTAGCTCATTTGACTGCAAATACAAATTAGTTAATGCCGTATTATTACTTACATCAATTGATGTCACTCTGGTAGCCCCTAAATTAAGGTATGTCAATTTTATATTCTTACTAAAGTCAAAATTCTGCATTCTAAAGTTCCCATAACAATTTAGATATGTTAACTCTGTATTCTTTGACAAGTCCATCTTTGTTAGGGAGGAATTCCTAAAAATTGACAATATTTTCAATGCTGTAAAATCCTCTATTCCTGTTAAATCTACAATTTCCAAATTATCGAGAGTCAAATTTTCAACATTGCTAATATTGGCTGTTACTACAGTACCATCAATAACGTCATCATGTCCTAAATTAATTAGCGCTTGCTCAAATTTAGCATCTGGAATTACTGTAGTTTGCGCATAGCCAACAATAGTTATACATGTTAATAGTAATAGTAATTTTTCTTTCATAATTAAGTTATTTAAAAAAAGCAAAACTACTCTTACCTCATGTTTTCAAGTTCACCCGAAAAAGGTGATTTTTTATTTTTCTATTTCCTCAAACTATTCAAACTATTCAAACTAAAATACAGATAACCTATACAGACCATTAAGAACAAATGAAAGACATAATAAAAAAGCCGAGTTTTAAAACTCGGCTTTTATCTTTAACTCTTTTCTTCTTGATGATCTTTTTTCACTTCTTCATCACGATATTTACAACATGGATGTAAATTATCATACGCTTCATCTGAAGCCTTTATCTCTTTAGTGTCATGTCCTACAGCTGCCATCTTTTGCTTAACAGCTTTTACATTGGTTTTTCGTTCATCCATAATAACCATTAGCTGATGTGTTTTAACATTCCAGTTAGCAAACTTTATCCCTTTAATATTTAAAGCTGCCTTTTCTATTCTTTTTTTACACATCATACAAACACCATCCACTTCAAAAGTAACCTTAGCATTTTTCTTTTGAGAAAATCCTGAAAAGCTAATGAACAGCACCGCTATTAATAATAATACTTTTTTCATTTTTTAAATTATTTAGTTTTTAAGTTAATCTATTCTATATCGTAAACCAGCATAGAAATTACCTCCAAAAATTGGTGCGTATACAATTGTAGTATCAAAATTTGCACCAAACGGGTCATTACTTCCTAGCACTGGATTACTTTGTTTATAATTTGTTACATTTTCTCCTCCTGCATATACTTCAAACTTCTTAGAAAACACTCTTGTAACCTGAGTATTTACCAAACTATAAGGCTCTACATATGTTGAAGTTCCAGGTAAACGTTGCTCTCCTATCCAATTATAGGTAACATCAAATTTCCAATTTGCTTGTTTTGTAGTTTTGGTTGTTTCATAAGAAACATTCGCAAAGAATCGATGTTTTGCTAATAACGATTTCGATAAGTTCCCTGAAGTAAAATCAGTATTTACGTCATAAAACTTATAAGAAAAACGGGTATTGAAATATGGAATAATATTTTGATTTAGTTCAATCTGAAAACTATTCGCCACACTATTTCCATCTAAATTGTAGAAAGAAATTGCTTGCGGATTTTCCCAATCTACGACTACCTGATTTTTAAAATCGGTCATGTAATAATCAAACGTAATATCTCCTTTTCTTCCAAACAACTTATACCCTTGTAAAAAAGAGAGTCCATAATTCCATGCAACTTCAGAATCTAATCCGTAAATATTACCACCAGCATTTACAATATTAATTGCTCTTGAGGAAGCAAACAACTTTTGGTTTTCTGCAAAAATATTAGCACTCCTCTTCCCTCTTCCTACTGATGCTCTAAAAACTCCTTTTTCCCATGGAGTATATCTTACGTGCAAACGAGGAGTAACAAAAGTTCCTAATAAATTATGCGTATCTATTCTAATTCCGGCAGTAATGCTTATATCTTCTGAATTATCATACCCATATTCAAAGAAAGCCCCAAAAGAAGTTTCATCTCTATTAAAATTAACAGCACCAGTTGAAGTAGTATTAATAAACTCATCATAATTATCATGGGTAAAATTAACACCTGTTTTAAACTTATGACGTGTATCTCCAATAATAGAGTTAAATATTAAATTACTATAAAAACTTTCATGGTGAATATCATAGTCTCTTAACCCAAAATAAGAATCTTGTTTATGATTACTATAGGCTGCTTGAAATCCTGCGCTTTGAAATGGCAAATCAGGAAAAACATACCCTACTTTAACCGAACTCTCAAACCTATTGGTCTTAATCTCACTTCCCCAAATAGTATTTGAACCTTTATGAAGATCTGGATCAAAACCTAATTGACCCGCTTGCTTATTATCATTTACAAAATGAACATTAAAGAAACTCACCCAACCTTTTTCAGCATCGGTATATTGCCATCTATTTAGCACATTAATTTGTTCGGCTAGTGGGTTATCTAAAAACCCATCTTTATTTCGATCAAACTTTTGTCCTCTGTAGTTTCCATGTAAATACAATCCTGTATCCCATTTATCACTTAGCTTTTTGTTTATATGAGTATTTAACTCAAATCTACCTCCGAGAGAACCATAGGCATTTACAAACAAGCTATTATCTGTAGATGGCTTTACTAACTCTGTATTAATTTGTCCAGAAATACTCTCAAAACCATTCACTACACTCCCAGCTCCTTTAGTAATTTGAATACTTTCTACCCAAGTACCAGGAGTAAAACTTAGTCCAAACACTTGAGACGCTCCTCTTATTGACGGAATATTCTCCTGAGTAATTAACAAATATGGACTTGTTAAACCCAACATTTTAATTTGCTTTGTTCCAGTTAATGCATCTGAAAAATTCACATCAATAGATGGATTCGTTTCAAAGCTTTCAGACAAATTACAACAAGCTGCTTTTAACAGCTCTTCACTATTAATGGTAACTAAATTTTGTGTTTGCAAATATGAACGTTGTGTAGCTTCTTTTTTCGCATCTATTTCAACCTCCTCTAAAACACTTTCTTCAGTTAAATAATGATGAATTGGTTTTAAACTTTCAACATCAATTGTATCGGTTTTATACCCAATAAAACTAACTACCAATTTCTTGTACTCCTCTTTATAAGGTAATGTAAACCATCCTTTTTCATTTGTTGTAGTTCCAATTTCAGTGTTCAACCACCAAACATTGGCTCCCATAACCCCCAAATTATCTTTAGAGTTATTTTTATCCATAATCATTCCCTTAAATTCTTCTTGAGAAAATGCTACAGATGATATTAGCATTAATATGCTAACTATATGTGTTTTCATTTTTTATCATATAATTGTATTACACCTTTATTATTTTATTTCTAAAAAAATAGTGTGTAAAATCATATAGTAAAAACCTCATGTAAAACGTTTAGATCAAAAAAGAGTTTGGGTGGTAAATAGTTTTTATGTGGAACAAATTGTTTTTCCAAGCCTTGAAATAACAATTTGTAAGAAACTGCATAAGAAAGTATGAATGCTTTTTGTTGAAAGGATATTTTATCTGTTGATAATTTTTGAAGTTCATCTTGCCCCTCAATTTTTTCAACTTCATCCTTGCAACATTTCTTTATTACTTTCTTAACTCCACAATCGGTTCCTGCTGCTTCTCCAGCACAACCACCTGACTCTCCAAAATAAGAAGTATTTACTAAAAAATCACCACAATAATGTTTTTCTACAGTAAAAGAAAATGTAGAAAACAACACTAATAGTGCTAGTAATACAGATGATATTTTAGTGAAATATTGTTTCATTAACAGGACAAAGTTACAAAAATTGATTTTTAGCTTTAATAAGACAATTGTTAAAAGTATTTTTGTAAGCTTTTATAAGCTATTACGAATAAGCTACTAAAACATATAAAATGAACATAGAGCAATTAAAAGATAAAGTAGATGGTATTATTTCTTCAACAAACTCAAGAGAAGAAAAATTACAACAGATATGCGATTATTTAGCAGGAGAAATATCTTATTACGATTGGGTAGGGTTTTATTTTAAGAATGGAGACAAAGAAGAATTAAAATTAGCTCAATATAATGGAGAACCAACAGACCATACTATTATCCCTTTTGGAAAAGGTATTTGTGGACAGGTTGCTGTTAGTAATGAAAATTTTGTCGTTCAAGATGTTAGTGAGCAAGACAATTATATTTCTTGTGGGTGGAAAGTAAAATCTGAAATTGTAATTCCAATTTTTGTTAACGAAGAAAATATCGGACAAATAGATATTGATTCTCATACAGTTAACCCTTTTACACCACAAGACGAAGAACTTTTAAAACATGTTTGTAACAAAGTTGCAACTATTTTATAATTTATTTCCTAAATATTTGATTATTAGCATTTTTTTTATTTAATTTGATGCTCAAAGCAAATTTTTAACTTTTTTTAATCCCCTTAAGATGAGTAACAAAGAATTCCCTACGTATGCTGCATTAGGAAATGCGCATTCGAAAACAAGATTATCTCTTTACGAAAAATTTGCAATGTGGTTCCGTAATTTTTTAGAAAATGCTGAATAACATTAAAATTTTCGTTTTGTTATAACAAAACACCATCAGAAAAGCACGCTTTTTTTGATGGTGTTTTGTTTTTTATGCCACTTCCATAACTTAGCAAATATACTGTTGTATAAGCGCCCTTGTTTTAGTAATTTTGCACGCTTAACAACACAACAACAAATGAACACAACAAAAACGATTAAATCTGCATTAATTTCAGTTTTTCACAAAGACGGATTAGCTCCAATAGTTAAAAAATTAAACGAGTTAGATGTTACTATTTATTCAACAGGTGGTACAGAAAAATTCATAAAAGAATTAGGTATCGATATTGTTCCTGTAGAGGACGTAACTTCATACCCTTCAATTTTAGGAGGTCGTGTAAAAACCTTACATCCAAAAGTATTTGGAGGAATCTTAAATCGTCAAGAGCATGAAGGAGACGTAGCAGAATTGGCTGAATATGATATTCCACAGATAGATTTAGTAATTGTAGATTTATATCCTTTTGAAAAAACAGTTGCTTCAGGTGCTCCTGAGCAAGATATCATTGAAAAAATTGATATCGGAGGAATTTCTTTAATTAGAGCAGCTGCTAAGAACTTTAAAGACACCGTTATTGTTTCTTCTATGGAACAATACGATGATTTTTTAAATTTAATTTCTGAAAATAACGGAACAACTTCAATTGCAGACAGAAAAAAGTTTGCTGCAAAAGCTTTTAATATTTCATCTCATTACGATACTGCTATTTTTAACTACTTCAATGCAAGCCATGAAGAAGCTGCTTTAAAAATTAGTGAAACGAATGGAAAAGTATTGCGTTATGGAGAAAATCCACATCAGAAAGGTTTCTTCTTTGGTGAGTTAGATGCTATGTTTGACAAGTTACACGGAAAAGAATTGAGCTACAATAACTTATTAGATGTTGACGCTGCCGTAAACTTAATGAACGAATTTAAAGGAGAAGCTCCAACCTTTGCAATTTTAAAACACAATAATGCTTGCGGTTTCGCTCAAAGAGACACGGTTTACCAAGCTTATGTTGACGCTTTAGCAGGGGATCCTGTTTCTGCTTTTGGTGGAATTTTAATTTCAAACTCAAATATTGACAAGGCGACAGCTGAAGAAATTCACAAATTATTTTGTGAAGTGGTCATCGCTCCTTCATTTGACGAAGATGCTTTAGAAATTTTAAAAGGAAAAAAGAATAGAGTTTTACTGATTCAAAAAGAAGTTGAACTACCTAAAACCACGGTAAGAACTTGCTTGAATGGTGCCTTAGTTCAAGAAAAGGACAATAAAACAGATAAGCTAGAGGATTTATCGTATGTAACGAACAATAAACCCTCTGAAAGTGAGTTAGAAGATTTATTATTCGCAGCTAAAATTTGTAAGCATACGAAATCAAATACTATTGTTTTAACTAAAAACAAACAATTGTGTGCCAGTGGTACTGGACAAACAAGTAGAGTTGATGCATTAAGACAAGCCATCGATAAAGCAAATAGTTTCAATTTTGATTTAAATGGAGCTGTAATGGCAAGTGATGCTTTCTTCCCTTTCCCTGACTGTGTTGAAATAGCAGATAAGGCAGGTGTAAAAAGTGTAATTCAACCAGGAGGATCTATTAAAGATCAATTGAGTATTGATTACTGTAACGACCATAATTTAGCGATGGTTTTTACAGGAACAAGACATTTTAAACATTAAGAACAAACGGCGTGAAATCAAGCATATTTTTATTAGATTTGTAAGATTCACCTTAAATTATAGAAATACCAAATAGCATATGGGTTTTTTCGACTTTATGACAGAAGATATTGCAGTTGATTTAGGAACTGCAAATACACTTATTATCCATAACGGTAAAGTAGTTATTGATAGTCCTTCTATTGTAGCTAGGAATAGAATGACCGGCAAAATTATCGCCACAGGTCACGAGGCTAACAAAATGCAAGGAAAAACTCATGAAAACATCAAGACCATTCGTCCTTTGAAAGACGGTGTAATTGCTGATTTCCAAGCTTCAGAAGAAATGATCAAAGAATTTGTTAAACAAATTCCTGCCATTAAAAAGAAGCTTTTCCCGCCATCATTACGTATGGTTGTTTGTATACCTTCAGGAATTACAGAGGTTGAAAAAAGAGCGGTTATTGACTCTGCTCGTCATATGAATGCTAAAGAGATTTATTTAATTTACGAACCAATGGCAGCAGCTATTGGTGTTGGTATTGATATCATGGAGCCTAAGGGTAACATGATTATTGATATAGGTGGAGGTACTACAGAAATTGCAGTTATTGCTTTAGCTGGTATTGTTTGCGATCAATCTGTAAAAGTTGCTGGTGATTTATTCACCAGTGATATTATGTATTATATGCGTACGCAACATAACTTATATGTAGGAGAAAGCACTGCCGAAAAAATAAAAATCCAAATAGGATCTGCTACGGAAGATTTAGACACTCCGCCAGATGACATGATGGTACAAGGTAGAGATTTATTAAGTGGTAAGCCAAAACAAGTTCAGGTATCTTATCGTGAAATCGCAAAGGCATTAGACAAATCTATCTTACGTATTGAAGATGCGGTTATGGAAACCTTATCTAAAACTCCACCAGAATTAGCAGCAGATATTTACAATACTGGTATTTATTTAGCAGGAGGTGGTTCTATGTTAAGAGGTTTAGACAAGCGTTTATCTAGAAAAACAGATTTACCAGTATACGTTGCTGAAGATCCATTAAGAGCAGTAGTTAGAGGTACTGGAATCGCATTGAAAAACATCGAAAAATATAAAACGGTTTTAATTAAATAAAACTCAATGATTATTTATGCAACAGCTTTTTTATTTCTTACGAAAGTTTAAATACTTCCTGTTTTTTATTTTTTTAGAAATAATCGCTGTTGCATTAATCATTAATAACCATTCTTTTCATCGAAGTAAATTTATTAGTTCAACCAATTCTTTTACAGGTAATCTTTCTCAGAAAAGAGCTAATATTAGTGAATACTTCAATTTAAAAAATGAAAACCAACTTCTCTCTGAAGAAAATAATCGCTTAAAAAATTTATTGGAAGTATATTTAAAAGGAAACGATTCTATCGTAGACCAACAAATTTCTGATAGTCTTAATAATCAAAACTATAAATACCTCAACGGAAAAGTTATTATCAATGACTACTTGACTCCTGACAATTTTATTACTATTAATAGAGGAACAAAAGCTGGAGTTCAAAAAGAAATGGCTGTAGTTAATAGTAAAGGAGTTATTGGAATTATAGACAATGTATCTGGTAATTTTGCTCGAGTACAATCTATTTTAAACTCTAAAAGTAGAATAAATGCCGGTTTCAAAAACAACAACCATTATGGTACGCTTAAATGGGATGGTAAAGACTACACTACTGTACAACTAACAGATATTCCAAGACAAGCACAGTTTAAAGCTGGAGATACTGTTGTTACCGGAGGTAAATCTACCATTTTCCCAAAAGGCATTTTAATCGGAACTGTAGTTAGCGTTCCTGAAAAAGTAACTGCTGTAAACACCATTAACATTAAACTTTTTAATGACATGACCAATCTTGGGTATGTTAACATTATAAACAACTTAAACAAAGAAGAAATTAAAATACTCAATTCAACGAATGAATAAACCTTTGCAAATAGCCTTTTTATTTGTCTCAGTATTATTGCTTCAAGTTTTAATATTGAACAATATTAAATTTATGGGATATATAAATCCATATCTGTACATAGCTTTTGTTTTTGTTTATCCTATAAGAATGAATCGATTTCCTTTTTTAATCTTAGCTTTTCTTCTTGGACTACTTATTGATACTTTTACAAACTCTGGTGGAATACACGCCTTTGCTACACTTTTTATAGCTTATATACGTTTATTCTTTATTAAAAGTATTTTTAAAAAAACTGAATCAGATTATCAAACTTTTAGTTTATCACTAGAATCATTTGACAAAGTATTTAATTATGTAGCCATATTAACTATTATACATCATTTCATACTTTTTCTATTAATCAATTTCGGATTTAGTAATTTTATTAATGTATTGTTAAACACCATTTTTTCAAGCATTTTTACATTAATTTTGTACTTTTTAGGCAGGTTTTTATTTACTAAAAAGCATTCATGAAACGTAGTCTTTTACTCATTTTCCTAATTGCATTTGTTAGCATTGTCTACGTTGTTAGACTATTTCAGCTTCAAATTATTAGAGGTGGCAATTCGAACCCTCTATACGGTGCTACTATTAAAATTGAATACGACTATCCGGAAAGAGGGTATGTATATGATAGAAATGGGAAATTATTAGTTGCCAATCAATTATCATATGATGTAATGGTTGTCCCTAAAGATGTGCAACCTTTAGACACTTTAGAATTCTGTTCATTACTAAAAATTGATAAGGAGAATTTTAAAAAGCGTTTTAAAAAAGCCGAAAAATATGCGCGTTGGCTTCCTTCCGTTTTCTTAAAACAGCTTGCTAAAGAAGACTTTGCTTTTCTTCAAGAAAAACTACACAAATTTAAAGGATTCTATATTCAAAAGCGTATCATTAGAGATTACCCTATTAAATCTGCTGCCAATGTAGTGGGATTTATTGCTGAAGTTAATGAACACAAAGCCCGTACGAGCGACTATTATGAACAAGGTGAGTTAATTGGTAAACTAGGAATAGAAGCGCAATATGAAAACCAACTAAGAGGAATAAAAGGTAAAAAACGCTTTAAGAGAAACAATTTAAACAAGATTACAGGTTCTTATAAGAACGGAAAATACGATACCCTAGCCGTAGCAGGAAAAGATTTAAAACTAACAATTGATAGTGAGTTACAGCAATATGGTGAATTATTAATGTCTGGAAAGAGAGGTGGTATAGTTGCTATAGAACCTGCAACTGGTGAAATCTTAGCATTGGTAACTGCTCCTTCTTATGACCCAAACTTATTAGTAGGTCGTAAACGCTCGCCTAATTCTGTACGCTTATTTAATGACACCATAAACACTCCTACTTTCGATAGAGGTTTGCAAGCAATGTACCCTCCTGGATCTCCTTTTAAAATAATTAATGGTCTTATTGGGCTTCAGGAAGGCGTAATCGATGAAAACTTTTATACATATTGTCGTCATGGTTATCGATACGGAAATAGAAAAAGTGACTTTATGGGATGTCATTGCGGTATTGTTGGACGACCTATCCGTTTAAAAACTGCCATTTCCCAATCTTGTAACAGTTATTTTTCAACAACCTATAGAAGAATCATAGATAAATACAACGATCCCAAAGCAGGTATGGAAACCTGGAGTAAACATGCCAAAAGTTTTGGATTAGGTAATTATTTAGGTTATGACCTACCATCTGGTAGAAAAGGATTTATTCCGAATCAAAAATTCTATAGTGATTGGTATAAATATAAATGGGGAGCCACTACTACCATATCCAATGCCATTGGTCAAGGTGAAATCTTAACAACGCCAATACAATTGGCAAATATGACAGCAGCCATTGCAAATAAAGGTTTTTTCTATACACCACATATTGTAAAAAGTATCGACAATCAACCCATTAACAATTCTACATATACAACTAAAAGACATACAACCATTGATCCAAAACACTTCCCTATTGCCATTGAAGCGATGCATCAGGTATTTACCTATGGAACTGCAAAATGGGTTCAGGTAAAAGGATTGGATATCTGTGGAAAAACTGGAACCGCAGAAAACAAAATTAAAATTATCGATGGTGAAAAAGTACAAGCCCCTGATCACTCTATTCTGGTTGCCTTTGCTCCAAAAGACAATCCGAAGATAGCCATGGCTGTATATATTGAAAACGGAGGCTATGGTTCTACCTATGCAGCACCTATTACAAGTTTAATGATTGAAAAATACTTAACAGGTAAAACCACAAGAAAATGGCTTGAAGACAGAATGAAAGATGCAAATTTTGAGAGCATATACGAAAAATTAATTCCTAAAAAAGATACACTTGCGACAGGAACGGAATAACATATTTGCTGGTATAGACTGGGTAATCGTAGTAATCTACTTATTACTCGTTGCTTTTGGTTGGATGAATATTTATGCTGCATCCTTAACCGAAGAAACACCAAGTATTCTTAATTTTAGTACAAAGTATGGTAAACAGCTTATTTTTATTTGCTGTAGTTTTCCACTTATTGTATTTATTTTATTCTTTAATGCTAAGTTTTACGAACGTTTTGCCAGTGTTTTTTATCTATTTTCCCTGATATTATTGACCGGAGTTCTTGTTTTGGGTAAGAAAATTAACGGTGCTACCTCATGGTATAATTTTGGAGGAATAGGACTTCAACCTTCTGAGTTTGCTAAGGCGTTTACCGCGCTAGCAGTAGCTAAATTAATGAGTGATAGACAATACAACCTTAAGCTACTTAAAAATCAAGCAAAGGCGTTTATTATTATTTTTTTACCTGCATTCTTTATTGCTCTACAGCCAGATATGGGATCGGTTTTAATTTTCTTTTCTTTCTTTTTTGTTCTTAATAGAGAAGGATTAACGTTAAAGTACTTTATTTTAGGAGTTACTTCTATTGTATTATTCCTTTTAACCATAAACTTTGGAACGAAATGGGTATTGCTAAGTTCGTTATCCATTTTAACCCTAATCGTGGTTTACTATACCTATAAAAACAGACAATTCTTTCGTTTTAATTGGCCATTGATAACGGGTGCTTACTTACTTTCTAGTGTATTCATTTTTGGTGTTGGTTATATGTATACAAATGTTTTAGAACAGCATCAAAAAGATCGTTTTGATATTCTTTTAGGTAAGATAAAAGATACTCGTGGTATTGGATATAACACACATCAATCTGAATTAACAATAAGTTCTGGTGGTTTTTTAGGAAAAGGATTTTTACAAGGAGATAGAACTCAAGGAGATTTTGTTCCTGAACAACACACAGACTATATTTTTAGTACCGTAGGGGAAGAATGGGGATTTATTGGCTCTACATTCGTAATTATACTCTTTATGGTTCTATTGTATCGAATCATATATTTAGCTGAGACGCACACTAATAAGTTTGGAAGAATTTATGGATATGGTCTTGCCTCTCTACTCTTCTTTCACGTTGTAGTAAACGTAGGAATGGTAATTGGGTTGCTTCCAACCATAGGAATACCTTTACCTTTCTTTAGTTATGGTGGATCCTCATTATGGGGTTTTACCCTACTCCTATTTATTTTTGTACGACTGGATGCACATAAAAAATACGATTGGTAAAACAAAACATCACATAAAAAAAGGCGATCATTAAATGATCGCCTTTTTTATAGGTTTACTTTTTTATTGTTTACGCTTTGCTTCAATACTTAAAGTAGCATGAGGCACTAATTTTAAGCGCTCCTTTTGAATTAATTTACCTGTTACTCTACAAACACCGTATGTTTTGTTTTCAATACGAACAAGAGCATTTTTTAAATCTCTAATAAACTTCTCTTGTCGAATAGCCAACTGCATGTTTGCTTCTTTTGCCATAGTATCTGACCCCTCTTCAAACGACTTAAACGTTGGCGAAGTATCGTCAGTACCATTATCAGATCCATTTTTGTAAGAGGCTTGTAATAATTTTAAGTCCTCTTCTGCTTTCTCAATCTTATTCAAGATGATTTCTTTGAACTCTTGTAAATCTCCATCAGAGTATCTTACTTTAACGTCATCCATAATGCTATATTTTTTGTATTAACATTTTACTTTTTATGGCATCGAATTCAATTTCTGTACCATTTTCTAACGTATTAACAAAAACTAACTCATTCGTTAAGGTTTCCGTTTTTATATAAACTTCATTTGAAGACACCGATTCCTGTAAATCAGCAGTATTTAAGATTGTTAATTTTATTTTATCAGTTACTTCTAACCCTGAATCTTTTCGAGCGTTCTGAATTCTATTTACTAACTCTCTAGCTACACCTTCTTTACGTAAATCATCTGTTATTGTAACATCTAACGCAACCGTAATACCTTCTGCATTTGCTACTAACCATCCTTCAATATCTTTTGATGAAATCTCTACGTCAGTGGTTTCCAAGGTAATCAATTTATCATTAATTTCCACGGAAATTTGCCCTTCTTTTTCGATTTTAGAAATTTCATCCTGCCCGAAAGACTGTATCTTGCTAGCTATCAGCTTCATATCTTTACCAAATTTTGGCCCTAATGCCTTAAAGTTTGGTTTAATCTGTTTCACTAAAATATCTGAAGCATCATCCAATAATTCGATCTCCTTAACATTCACTTCTGACTTTATTAAATCAGCTACTGCTAAAATCTCCTCTTTTTGAGTTACATTTAATACTGGAATCATTATCTTTTGAAGCGGTTGACGCACTTTAATCTTCTCCTTAGCTCTTAATGATAATACTAAAGAAGATATTGTTTGAGCACTTTCCATCTTACGTTCTAAAGACTTATCTACTAAAGCTTCATTATATTCAGGAAAGTTTGCTAAATGCACACTTTCAAACGCTTCTTTTCCTGTTGCTGCTACTAAATCTTTATACAATCGATCCATGTAGAATGGTGCTACTGGTGATGCCAATTTAGCTACCGTTAACATACAAGTATATAATGTTTGGTATGCAGATATCTTATCCTGACCATACTCTCCTTTCCAGAATCTTCTTCTACACAAACGAACATACCAGTTACTTAAATGATCTTGTACAAAATCAGAAATAGCACGTGTAGCACGTGTTGGTTCATAGTCTGCATAAAAAGCATCCACATTTTTAACCAATGAATTTAATTCAGATAAAATCCAACGATCAATTTCTGGACGTTCATTTAAAGGAACCTCAGCTTCAGCATAGGTAAAACCATCGATATTAGCATATAAACTAAAGAATGAATATGTATTGTATAAAGTACCGAAGAATTTACGACGTACTTCCTCTACTCCAGCTAAATCAAACTTTAAATTATCCCATGGATTCGCATTTGAAATCATATACCAACGTGTAGCATCTGCTCCATATTTCCCTAAAGTTTCAAATGGGTCTACCGCATTTCCTAAACGCTTAGACATTTTTTGCCCATTCTTATCTAACACTAATCCGTTAGACACTACATTTTTATATGCAACAGAATCAAACACCATGGTTCCAATTGCATGTAATGTATAGAACCATCCACGAGTTTGATCTACTCCTTCAGCGATAAAGTCTGCTGGATACGACTCTTTGTTATCTACTAACTCTTTATTTTCAAACGGATAATGCCATTGTGCATATGGCATAGAACCAGAATCAAACCAAACATCAATCAAATCGCTTTCACGTTTCATTGGTTTTCCTGTAGATGACACTAATGTAATTCTATCCACTACATTTTTATGTAAGTCGATTTTATCATAATTCTCATCTGACATATTTCCAACTTCAAAATCAGCAAAAATATCCTTAGCTAACACTCCAGCTTCTACTGCTTTTGCCATTTCCGCTTTTAATTCTTCTACAGAACCAATACATATTTGTTCTGTTCCATCTTCTGTTCTCCAAATTGGTAATGGAATACCCCAGAAACGAGATCGAGATAAATTCCAGTCATTAGCATTCTTTAGCCAATTTCCAAAACGTCCCTCTCCTGTTGATTTTGGTTTCCAGTTGATGGTTTCGTTCAATTCGAACATCTTATCCTTTACATCGGTTACTTTAATAAACCAAGAATCTAATGGATAATATAAAATTGGCTTATCAGTTCTCCAACAGTTTGGATAACTGTGCACATATTTCTCTACCTTAAAGGCTTTATTTTCTGTTTTTAATTTAATAGCAAGTTCTACATCAACCGATTTTTCAAGTGCTTCTCCATCTGCATAATATTCATTCTTTACATACTTCCCTGCAAATTCTCCCATTTCTGGTCTGAATCTTCCTTGTAAATCTACTAATGGAACTGGATTCTCATTTTCATCCAACACTAACATTGGTGGAACTTCTGGAGTAGCTTGTTTTGCTACTAAAGCATCATCTGCACCAAAAGTAGGAGCGGTATGTACGATACCAGTACCATCTTCAGTAGTAACAAAATCACCAGAAATTACTCTAAATGCATTCTCTGGATTTTGATATGGTAATGTATAATCTAAAAGTTGCTCGTACTTAATTCCAACTAAATCTTTCCCTACAAACTCTTTAATTATTGTATATGGAACCTGTTTATCTCCTGCATTATACGCTACTAATTCAGCTTCGTTTTCAACTTGATTAAACTTCTTTCCAGCAAATTGCTTTCCTACTAAGTTTTTAGCTAATACAACCTGAATTGGTTCAAAAGTGTATTGATTAAATGTTTTTACTAAAACATATTCTATTTTAGGTCCAACAGTTAAAGCTGTATTCGATGGAAGTGTCCATGGAGTAGTGGTCCAAGCTAAGAAATGTACATCTCCTTCTACTTGTAAAAAAGATGGTAATGTTTCTTTGATTGTTTTAAATTGAGCAACCACTGTGGTATCAGTAACATCCTGATAGGTTCCTGGTTGGTTTAACTCGTGTGAACTCAAACCAGTTCCAGCTTTTGGAGAATATGGTTGAATTGTATACCCTTTATATAATAAATCCTTCGAGTAAATTTGTTTTAATAACCACCAAACAGACTCCATATATTTTGGCTGATATGTTACATATGGATTATCCATATCTACCCAATATCCAGCCTTACGAGTCATATCATTCCAAATATCGGTATAACGCATCACCGCCTTTTTACATGCCGTATTATACTCTTCTACCGTTATTTTTGTTCCGATATCTTCTTTAGTTATTCCTAACTCTTTTTCAACACCAAGTTCTACTGGTAAACCATGAGTATCCCATCCTGCTTTACGTTTAACTTGATATCCTTTTTGAGTTTTATAACGACAAAAAATGTCTTTAATAGCACGTGCCATTACGTGGTGAATTCCTGGTAAACCGTTTGCTGAAGGTGGTCCCTCAAAAAACACAAATGGTTTATTTCCTTCACGTGAAGTTATACTTTTCTCAAAGATGTTGTTTTCTTCCCAATAGTTTAATATTTCTTCTGCTACTTTTGGTAAATCAAGTCCTTTGTATTCAGTAAACTTTTTACTCATTTTTTTGTTGTATTAATTGAATGTGCGAAATTACGTATTTTCTTGTAATTGTAGGGGTTGCACTACAAAAAAACATTTCTAATTATAACAAAAAACAAAGTACTAGTGACTAGGCGTAAGATTTGCCTTTAAATCTCTCTGATTCTCCTGATTGACATTTAGGTTTTTGACAAAAATTGCTGAAAAATAATTGAAGTTTAGCAAAACTTCCTATTCATTTTTTACAATATAAAAATATGATCTTCTATTCTTCTGATGTTCTTCCTCTGTACATTTTTTGGCATCATCACAATCATTTAACAACTGGTCTTCTCCGTACCCCAAGGCGCTTTCAATTCTATTAGCAGAGATACCTCGAGCAATTATATAATCTCTTGTAGATTTTGCTCTTTTATCTGAAAGATTCCTATTATAATCGGCAGGACCGCGACTATCTGTATGTGATTCAATTTTGATTATCATATTAGGATTGTTATTCAGCACAGCAACTACATTCTCTAATTCATATGCTGCATCTTTTCTAATATCATACTTATCAAAATCAAAATATATTGGATTAATAACAATCTGGTCTTCAACAATCAATGATTTCAATTGAAAGTTCGTGATAATACCTTCTCCATCAACATCTAATGTTTCTGTATCTTTTTTATCATTATCATAGTCTTCTTTTTCAGCAACTACAACAAACTCTCTATTACAATCTATCTGATAAAAAGCATAACCTCCATCTTCTCCGGTTCGCTCTTCTGCAAGGATTTTTCCTTCTTTATCTACCAGTTTAACTAAAGCTTCTTTTATAGGAGTGTTATCTTTTGCGTCTGTAACAATTCCTTTGATATCTTCTTTACAATGATAAATTAGAAAACTATAAATATCATCATCTCCTTTTCCTTCTTTTCTATTGGAAGAAAAGAATCCTCTATTTTTCTTGGTATTGATTACAAAACCGAAATCATCATAAGCCCCATTTACTGGTGCCCCTACATTTACCGGTTTTTTATAAGAGTTTTGTTCCTTTTTTACTTCAAAGATATCCAAAGCTCCTAATCCTAAATGTCCATCTGAAGAAAAATATAAGGTTCCATCATCTCCAATAAACGGGAACATTTCTCTTCCTTCTGTATTAATATCTTCTCCTAAATTTACTGGTCTTCCAAAGTCGTTTTCTCCAATAATATCAACCTTATAAATATCGGTCCCTCCAAAACCATCAGGCATATCCGACGAGAAGTACAATTCATCTTCATTTTCACTTAATGCTGGATGTCCTACTGAATAACTGTCGTCATTAAAAGGTAACTCCTTTATGTTTCCCCAAACATCACCAATCTTTTGAGCTTTATATATTTTTAAGTTCGCGATTTTATTTTTCCCTCCTCTTAACTTTTTACCGTCAAAACTTGTTCTTGTAAAATAGATTGTTTTTCTATCTTTTGTAATCGCTACACTAGACTCATGATACTTTGAAGATAATGAGTTTACTTTTTCGGAAGCATCTACATCTAAAATTAAAGTCCCTGGATTAAAAACTTCTTTAGATTTATAAATATTCAAATGTGGTTGATTATTCCATTTGTATATTTTTTTGTTCTCTTCATCGGGTTTTGTTGACGCATAATAAAAATAATCGTCCAACATAAACCCACCAAAATCAGAATACTTGGTATTTGTAGCTAGATTATGAATATTGATATAAGTCTTTTTTCTATTTGTATACTCTGAAAAATACCCTTGATTATCCACCAAATATTGCGCTCTTGAATCATCCTTTTTAATTTCATTGAGCTTTAGCATCCATTTATCAGAAACTTCTATTTTCCCATTACTTTTTAATACTTGGGCGTATCTAAAAAAGTATTCTGGAGATAAAACACTCAAATATTTATCTATTAATTTGGAGTACCATTCCTCGGCTTCTTTAAAATTTGCATTAAAATAATAACAATCACCTATTCTACTCAATACTTTGTATGAATCGGTACCATCATTATAAATATCTTCATAAAGTTTTACAGCTTTTTTATATGCGTAGTCTTCAAAATATTTATCTGCCGCATACTTCTTTTGACTAAACCCTAAACAACTAAAAAATAAAAATCCTAAGAAAAGTATTTTTTTCCCCATATTATCCATTAAAATTATATCTCCCCTAATTATAAATATATAAAAAAGAATGCACTATGCCATTCCTCTTTCCTTTTTTATCTTTTCATAAGCAGTTTGAATTCTCTGAAATTTTTCTTTTGCACCTTTTAAATGCTCATCTCCCAAGCCTTGTAATTTATCTGGATGATATTTCTTAGCCATTTTTCTATATGCCTTTTTTACTTCATCATTTGAAGCCTCTTTGGTAATCTCTAAAATTTTATAATCGTTATCAGAATTACCATAAAACATTGCTCTTATTGAACTGTAATCGTAGTCATTTACATATAAATATCCTGCAATCTTTCTTATCTCTTGCTCTTCTGATGAGATTACTTGACCATCTGCCTGAGCTATTCCAAATAAGAAATGAATTAATTGCAAACGTGTAGAGTGCGACATATGTTGACGTATTTGCAAACAAACTTGTCGCGTGGATATTTGTTTTTTTATAATTCCATTGAATAATTTAAATGCATGATTAGCTCTTTCTTTACCATACATTTTCACAAAGTACATTCTTACATAGTCCAACTCTCTTTTATCAATCTTACCATCTGCTTTGATTACAATTGATGCTAATATTAATAAACTAATCTCAAAATCACCTGAAGTTGCTCTACCTCTTCTCCCTTGCTGCTGATTTTGCTGATATTCTTTTTGTTCTTCTACAAAATCTTCTACGGAAATGCCATCTATAAAGCTCCCTACAACAAAGCCAATAATACCTCCGATTGGCCCACCTAAAGTAAAACCAGCACCTGCTCCCAACCATTTCGCAAATTTCCCCATTTTAAAAATTTAAAAACACAAATATAATAGAAAACATAATCATTTAAACTTAATCCTTTCAATGGAGCTAACTAACTTGGTTTATGCATGTAAAAAAGGTATCTTTGTAAAAAATTTTAATTAAAAATATGTATCCAGAGGAATTAGTAAAACCAATGCGCGATCAGTTAATAGATGCTGGTTTTGATGCATTATATACTGCTGAAGATGTTGACACTGCTTTAGCGAAAGAAGGAACTACTTTAGTAATGGTAAATTCAGTTTGTGGTTGTGCAGCAGGTACTGCAAGACCAGGAGCTATTGCTTCTTTAGGAGCTGATAAAAAACCAGATCATTTAACAACTGTTTTTGCAGGAGTAGAAAAAGAATCTACGGCAAAAGCAAGAGAGTATATGATTCCTTTCCCTCCTTCTTCACCTGCTATTGCATTGTTTAAAGATGGAAATTTAGTACACATGTTAGAGCGTCATCATATTGAAGGGCGTTCTGCACAAATGATTGCAGGTAATTTAGCGGAGGCTTACGACGAATTTTGTTAAGCTTTTTATATAAAAGAATATAGATAAAATCCGCTCAAACGAGCGGATTTTTCTATTTTTACTATCAAACTTATTACAATGAGTAAAAAACTAAAAATAGACGGAATAGACAAAATCATCATTAAACGATTGGTGAAGGATGCCCGTACTCCTATTTTAAGTATTGCAAGAGAGGTAGGAATCTCTGGAGCAGCTATACATCAAAGATTACGTAAATTAGAAGATTCGGATCTTATAGATGGATATAAAATGACACTAAACCCTAAAGCCTTAGGATATACTACTACGGCATTTGTTGGTGTATTTTTAGACTCATCAAGTTTATATTCTTCTGCTATCAAAAGATTAAAAGATATTCCTGAAGTTGTTGAAAGCCACTACACTACGGGTAATTACGCTATTTTTATAAAAATAATGTGTAAGAATAACGAAGACTTAATGCATTTGTTAAATAAGGATATTCAAACTATAAAAGGTGTATCAAGAACCGAAACTTTTATATCTTTAGACCAACAAATAGAGAGACAAATAAAAATTTAAACCCCGAATGAACGATTTCATTTACTACTTTAAACTAGGGCTATTTCATGTGTTAGATATTAGAGCCTATGATCATATTTTATTTTTAATTGTATTAGCTGTTGTATATCAGTTTAAACAATGGAAAAAAGTGCTATGGTTAGTTACGTTATTTACCATTGGACATTCTATTACTCTGGCATTATCTGCCTATGGAATTTTAAATGTTCGAGCTGATTTAGTCGAATTCTTGATTCCTTTAACCATATTCATTACTGGTTTAATGAATGTATTAACCGCAAAGAAAGCCTCTGTAGGAAAAGAAAATCAAAATCTGTTCTTTGCTTTATTTTTTGGTTTAATTCACGGATTAGGATTTTCAAACTATTTTAAAATGATGATTGGTAAAACTAGTGAGAAATTCTTGCCTTTGGTAGAATTTGCTTTAGGTGTTGAAGCCGCTCAAATTATTATTATTGCTTTGATATTGCTAGTTGGTTCTTTAGTACAATCGGTTTTTGGAGTAAATCGTCGTGATTGGATTTTAGTTGCTTCTTCTATTGTAATCGGCTTTGCTTTTCAAATGATGATTGACCGTGTTTTTTGGTAAAAATTAACACCTTACTCTTTCATTTCTAATTAACTTAGCTAAGTAAAATTCTAATTTTGAATAAAAAACAATTAAAATACGATATTGCCTATTTAAAAATGGCAAGAGAATGGGGACAACTTTCTCATTGTATTCGTAAAAAAGTAGGTGCTTTAATTGTTAAAGACAGAATGATTATTTCTGACGGATATAACGGTACTCCTTCTGGTTTTGAAAATTATTGTGAAGATGAAGATGGATATACAAAATGGTATGTTTTACATGCGGAAGCCAATGCCATTTTAAAAGTAGCCGCTTCGACACAATCTTGTCAAGGTGCAACATTATATATTACACTTTCTCCTTGCCAACAATGTAGTAAACTTATACATCAAGCAGGAATTAAAAGGGTTGTATATGCCGATGCTTATAAAGACAAAACAGGGTTAGAATTTTTAGAAAAAGCAGGCGTAGAATTGATGCATTTACCATATGAACAAAAATAACTTACCAATATATTTTTCAATTGCCGTAGTTTTCGGAATGTTAATAGGATCATTTTTTGGTTCTGGTAACAAACCTATCGTTGGCAGTAGTTCTGCCAATGAGCAAAAAATAAAGCGTTTAATTAATTACATTCAACGAGATTATGTTGATGAAGTTAATACAGACGAATTATTAGATGGTGCTATTGCGCAAATGTTAGAAAAATTAGACCCACACTCTGTATATATTCCAAAGGAAAACTTGCAACTTGTTACTGAAAACATGCAAGGTAATTTTGTGGGAATTGGGGTTCAGTTTCGAATGATTGGTGATACCATTACTGTAATACAACCAATAAAAGGAGGTCCGAGTATTAAAAAAGGGATTAAAGCTGGAGATAGAATTCTTATTGCCGACAATGATACTTTATATGGAAAAAAACTGCTGTCTGGGCAAATATTAAAACGTTTAAAAGGACAACCCAATACAGAAGTAAATCTTCAAATGTATCGCAAATCTAACGACAGTATTTTCAATGTTACTTTAAACAGAAATAAAGTCAATATTAAAAGTGTTGATGTAGCTTATATGTTGAATGACAGTATTGGTTACATTAAACTAGATCGTTTTGCTCGAAATACTTTTAAAGAATTTAAAACATCTTTAGATACTCTCTTAGTAAAAGGAATGACAGACTTGGTCTTAGATTTAAGAGGAAACGGTGGAGGTTTTATTGATATTGCTAATAAAATTGTAGATGAGTTCTTAGAGGACGGAAAACTTATTGTTTTTACTAAAAATAATAAAGGAGATGTAAATGAATCTTTTGCAACCTATAAAGGTGATTTTGAAAAAGGAGGTTTATACGTATTAATAGATGAGAATTCTGCATCTGCTTCAGAAATTGTAGCAGGAGCCTTACAAGATAACGACAAAGGAATTATTATTGGACGACGTTCTTTTGGTAAAGGACTTGTACAAGAGGAAATGGATTTAGGAGATGGTTCAGCAGTTCGTTTAACAACAGCTAGATATTATACTCCTACGGGTCGTTCTATCCAAAAACCATATAAGAAAGACGAAAGCTCTACTAGTTATGATCAAGATTTTAGAAATAGATATCAAAACGGAGAACTCTTTCATAAAGACAGTATAAAAACGGTAGATAGCCTACAATTTAAAACTCCAAAAGGAAAAATTGTTTTTGGTGGTGGAGGAATTGTTCCTGATGTTTTCGTTCCAATAGACACTAGTGCATATATCCCTACTATTTTCTTTGGAAGGCTGAACAACTTTGCTTTTAATTATGTAGACAATAATAGAGTAAAACTTTCGAAACTTACCATTGATGAATTCATTGATAATTTCGACAAGAATAAAGAAGTCTCGAATAAGTTTTTTAACCAACTTAGAGATTATAAGGTTTCATTTAAAACAGATCAACTTATTAGACGTAATTTAAAAATTCTTATTGCAAGAGATCTATTTAATGATGAAGGTATGTACAAACTTCAGCATAAGAGCGATAAAATGATTCAAAAAGTTCTCGAACTAGAAACCAAACAATAACACTTCAAACCTCATAAATTTCTATGAGGTTTTTTTATTTCTAAAAAAAATATTTAAAAAATGTAACCTTTTTATAAATTGATGGTTTTAAAGATAGAAACTAATCAAAACTAACACTCGTTGAAACATCTAACTGATGAAGAAATAATGTTAGCAGTAGCTAACGGAGAACTCAAACAATTATCTATTCTATTTGATAGATACCATGTTCGCATATTTAATTTTTTCAATAAAATGTTACACAACAAAATGGTTAGTGAAGATTTAACACAAGAAGTATTTGTGAAGGTTTTAAAATATAGAACATCATATAAAAGTGGAAATTTTACTTCTTGGATTTATACCATAGCTCGAAATATATTTTCTAGTTATTATCAAAAACAAAAAAAGGAAAGAACTAATTTAATTGAAGACCATTTAATAAGCTCAGAAGAAAAGTTAATCACAGAAAGCAATCAAGAGGAGTTAGAACATTTACAAAAATCGCTCTTACGATTGAATCAAACAGATAGAGAGCTGATTGTAATGCACCGATTTCAAGAAATAAATTACGGACAAATAGCAGAAATCATTGGAAGTTCAGAAGGAGCCGTAAAAGTAAAAGTGCATCGAGCTTTAAAAAAATTAAAAGATATTTTCTTTCAAACAACACACAGTTAATTATGGATTGTAAACACATACAAAATAAACTTATTGATTACATCGAAGAGCAGCTTTCACAAGTGGAAATGAAAGAATTTGAAGCACATTTAGCTTCTTGCGATAACTGTAAAAAAGAATTAGAAAACATCAAACAATTTCTAGCAATTCTTTCTTCTGATAGTCAAGATATTCCTAGTGAAGGTTTAAAAGCTAATTTCGAAAAAATACTAAGCGAAGAAATTCGTAAAGAAGAATCAAAAGTGATTCCTCTTAATCCAACAACAAATTGGAAAACTTATTTAAGAGTTGCTGCTAGTATTTTAATAGTGGTTAGTGCATTTGTAATTGGACAACAATCGAATAAAACTGAAAATTCAGAACAACAACAGGTATTAGCATTGTTAGAAAACCAATCTGCAAGTAAACGAATTCTTGCAGTATCAAAAGCAGAAGAATTTAATAACAATGACACACAAATAATTGATGCCCTTATACAAAAGTTATTTAATGATAAAAATGTAAATGTGCGTTTGGCTGCAGCAGAAGCACTGTCTAAATTTTCATCATTAGAACGTGTAAAACAAGCATTGATAAAATCGCTAGAGACAGAAAAAGTACCAACAATGCAAATTGAATTGATTCAAATTTTAGCTAAGATTCAAGAAAAAAGAGCGCTCGAACCTATGAAAAAACTATTAAACAACGAAGAAACACCAGCATACGTAAAACAAGAATTAGAATACAACATAGCGAGTTTATTCTAAAAAAAAACATATCAAAATCATGAAAAAATTATTAGTAATATTTTTATTTATTAGCGGAGCCTTAATAGCTCAGGATAAAGAATACACACAATCTTTATCAGGAATCAAAAAGGTACGTATTGAAACCAATACAAAAACCAAAATCGTAGTAAGCTCAGGAAACTCTTTAACTATCAAAAATCTAGCATCATCACACGGAAATTGCGGCGATTGTGATTATGACAAACACGAAGATCATGAAGATGAGTCTCACTGGCCAAACAAAGATCACGCTGATAAAAAAAGAAAGAAAAAAGAAGATAAAAGAAAAGGGTTAACAGCTATTTATCCTGGTGGAAAAGACAATACTAACGGATTTGGATTTAGTATTAACAAAGATGGAAACACTTTAATTGTAAGAGATTTAAAATCACATTTCCAACGCCATGGTATACAATTAGCATTACCTAAAAATGTAAACATTTCAGTTGACACCGGAAACCTTGGTAGTATTGAAGTAGTTGGGTTTACTGCTGAAGTAGAAGTAAACACCAATGTAGGAAGAATCAATATGGTAGATGTTACAGGACCTATTACTGCACATTCGAACGTTGGTCCAATAAATATTGAGTTTTCAAAAGTGAGTCAGGCCTCTCCTATTACAGTAAGCTCTTCTGTAAGTGAAATAGACGTAGCAATTCCTGCAAATACAAAAGCAAACCTAGAGTTAAAAACCAATGGTACGGTATATACAAACTTTGACATAGAGGTACCAACTCCTAAAAAAGGAATGAGAAATGTTAGTGGTGTTAAAAAAATTGTAAGCGCTATTAATAATGGAGGTGTAAAGATTAAGCTAAAATCTTCAATGGGAAACATCTACTTACGTAAAAAGTAATTTCAAACAACATAAAAACTTATACAATGAAAAGATATATCTTCTTCATAGGGCTTCTATTGTCTTATAGTACCCTAACAGCTCAAAAAAAAGTTACCGAAAGCACAAGTGCTTCAAACATTGAAAATGTTTATGTTAAGCTCAAATTCGCAGAAAAAATTGAGGTAAAAAACTGGAATAAAAATGAAATTTCTGTGGAAGCCATGGTTAACATCAATGATAACAAAGACAATGATGTTTTCAGCTTAAAAACAGACAAGTCAGGTAATAGCTATAAAGTTTACTCTGATTATGGAGACCTTTTTAAAAAACATAAAAAAGGTGTAACAATTACTTCTAATGGCAAGGACTGCGATAGTTACAACTACTGTAACCAACATAACAAAATGAAAATTAACTATACCGTTTATGTTCCTAATGGTATTGCCCTAAAAGTTAAAAGTATTTCTGGAGATGTAGACGCATTAAGTTACGATGGAAAATTAACCTTAGACCTTATTAGCGGAAACGTTACCGTAAAAAAGCATTCAAAAGATATGCATCTTAAAACCATAAGTGGAGATATTGATTTGGTTGTGTCTGATGCAGAATTTAAAGCGGAGACACTTACTGGAACTGTATATTCTGACCTTGATATTGAATTCAATAAAAACAAAAGGAATATGGTTGGAAGCAAAATATATGGTACGGTAAAAAACGGAATTGCTTCCTTAAATCTAAAAACCATAAGTGGAGATATTTATTTAAGAAAGAACTAAGTTTTGTTTTATTATTACATAGTAAAGCTGTTGGTATATAGGTACTAGCAGCTTTATTTTTTTATTCAATTTGAGGTCTTTTATAATTAAGTTCATTATTTTTAAAGAAAATAGTCCCTTTTTATTCTCAACAATCGTCTTAAGAGAAATAAACTTTAAAAAATTTAGAAATTATGAAAGAATTTATGATGATTTTTATCGGAACTGAGTACACAGATTTAGGACTTTCTCCTGAAGAAATGCAAAACAGAATGGGAAAATGGTTTGCATGGAGTGAAAAGATGGAGAAACAAGGTATTGTAAAGCATGGAAATGCTTTAACTCCTCAAATTAGACGTATTGTTGGTAAAAACAGAACGGTTACCGATTTAACTTCTGCAGAAGTAAAAGAAATCGTTGGCGGATATTACATTATCACAGCCAAAGATTTTGATGCTGTACAGGAGATTGCTCAAGATTTTCCTGATTATGACTTAGGAAATACGGTAGAGATTAGAGAAGTAATGGTTTTTGACCAATAATGGAGCACAAAATAATTGACCATCTTTTCCGTACACATAGCGGAAAGATGGTTTCTGTTTTAACAAGAATTTTCGGTTTTTCAAATCTTGAAATTATAGAAGATGCTGTTCAGGATGCTTTTTTAAAAGCCAGCGTTAAATGGGATAAGCAGTTACCCGAGAACCCTGAAGCCTGGCTAACACAAGTTGCCAAGAACAGAATTTTAGATATTTTCAAAAAATTGCAAATAGAGCGAAAACACCTCCCTCAAATAAAAAGAGGTATTGACACTATTGCTATAAATGAGCTCTTTTTAGAAGATGAAATTGAAGATGCGCAATTACGAATGATCTTTACCGCTTGCCACCCTCAACTTGATCAAAAAGACAGAATTGCCTTTGCTTTAAAAACAATTTCAGGTTTTAGCTCTAAAGAAATTGCTACTGCACTGCTAACCAAAGAAGGTACTATTAGAAAACGAGTCTTTAGAGCAAGAAGTAATATTCAGAAATTAAATATTGATTTTAAAATCCCACAAGGAAAAGAACTACCTCAACGAATTGATAGTGTATTAGAAGTCTTGTATTTAATCTTTAATGAAGGTTTTCACTCCAACAGAAAAGATGTTTTAATACGAAAAGATTTATGTGGTGAAGCCATGCGTCTTTGTAAATCTTTATTAAAAAACAAACACACACATACCAAAGACACTTATGCTCTGTTTGCTTTAATGTGTTTTCATTCCGCTCGTTTGGATGCTAAAATCAATACATCCAATGAAATTTTAGATTTAAAATCTCAAGACAGAAACAAATGGTCTTATCCGCTTATTCAATTAGGAAATGCTATGATGAATAAAGCTGTTGAAACAGAACAGTTTTCTTCTTATCATTACGAAGCAGCCATAGCCGCGGAACATATCAAAGCTCCTTCTTTTAAGCTAACAAATTGGAATAAAATTTTATATTGGTATACCTGTCTGTATGATATTGCTCCATCTCCTTCGCTACTACTAAATATGGCGGTGGTTTGTATTCAAAATCAAAACTTTGTAAAGGCTAATTATTATTTTGAACAATTCAATCCTGAAGATTTAGAGCAACGTTCCTATTTATATTACGGAGCTAAATCTGATTATTTTGCTGCTACATCCAATACAGAAAAAGCACTTGAGTTTATTAATATTGCTTTGAAGAAAGTAAGCAATCAATTAGAAAAAGAATATTTGGCAAAGAAACAACAACAACTACTTGCCCTATAAAACACTTCATATTCACTTTTAAAAGAAGTATCTTAGAACTCTATAACAGGAAGGATGCAAATCAAATACAACAAAATAGGTAAAGGCTACAATCAAACAAGAAAAGCTGACAAATATTTAACAGAAATACTTTTATCTCTTTTAAATCCTCAATCTGGAAAACTTTATTTAGATATCGGTTGTGGTACTGGTAACTATACCCATGAGTTTCAACAAAGAGGCTATAACTTTATAGGAATAGATCCTTCTGAGACCATGCTTACCAAAGCAAAAGACAGGAATAATCTAATAGATTGGAGAGTAGGCACAGCAGAAAACACACAACTAGAAAGTAATACTATAGACGGAATTATTGGAAGTTTAACTATTCACCATTGGAAAAACATTAGTGAGGCTTTCAAAGAACTTTTCAGAGTACTAAAACCTAATTGCTCATTGGTTATTTTTACCTCAACCCAAGAGCAAATGCATGGTTATTGGTTAAATGAGTACTTTCCTAAAATGTTAGAAGACTCTATTAATCAAATGCCAAAGCATCAACATATTTTAGACGCATTACAATTATCTGGTTTTAGCATAGATACTTCTGAAAAATATTTTATCAAACCAGATTTAGAAGATAAATTTTTATACTGTGGAAAGCAAAATCCGCAATTATATTTCGACAAAACCATTAGAAATGGCATTTCTTCCTTTTCGGATTTATCTAATAAAATTGAAGTTGAACAAGGCCTACAGAAGTTAAAGAAAGATATTGACACAAATCATATCAATACTATTATTAAGAATTATGAAAATGACCTAGGTGATTATCTATTTATGGTCGCAAAAAAGTAATCAATGAAAAAAATATCTCTTGAAAAAGTATCCAATTACGCTGTTATTTTAATTGCCTTTATTGCTCTTTTTGTTTCAATATGGCAAATAAAAGTAGCTCAAAATCACAATAAGCTTTCTGTTAAACCGTACTTAGATTATCATCTAATTCAAATAGATTCTGCATTAACGGTATCCATTTCTAATCATGGTTTTGGACCTGCAGTTATTAAGAGAATTTCATTTGAACATAATGGAATAAAATACTCCTCTCTTGAGGATTTTCTTAAAAACACAGGTGAAATCAAAAACAGATTGGGTAGTTATCAGTATGGTAAAAATTCAATACTCCCAGCAGAACAAACCAAGTTGTTAGTTAAGCTAAAAGGAATAAAACTCAGAAACGTTAAAGTATTCATAGAATACGAAACTGTTTATGAAGAAAAAAAATCTTTTAATTTTAGTTTTTAACTATTCTACTAAAAAACTACTTAACACGTCCGCAATTTTTCTATTATCAGAAAGTTGCGGAATTTTATTTTGTCCTCCAAACTTACCAATAGATTTCATGTACTCGTGAAATCCTCCTTTTTTCACTTTTCGAACCACTAACGAACGTAAAACTTTTCCTTCTATCAAATCTTGATAATAAATATTTTGTTCCTGCATAGAAGCATCAATCTTTGTTGCAAGCACTTCTAAATTCTCAGGTTCATTTTCAAATTCAATAAACCATTCGTGATATGGTAATCCACTTTCAGGATTTACTTGTGGTGCAACTGTAAATTCACTTACATTCACATTTGTACCTACTATGGCATCATTTAAAGCTTTTTCTACTTCTTTACCAATAACATGTTCTCCAAAAGCCGAAATAAAATGTTTGATACGTCCTGTAACTTTTATTCTATAAGGCTTTAATGAAGTAAACTCTACGGTATCTCCTATATTATATCCCCAAAGGCCAGCAGTTGTATTTAAAACAATCACATAGTTTACCCCTAACTGCACATCTTTTAATGAGATTCGAGTTGGGTTCTCTTCAAAAAACTCTGTTGCAGGAATAAATTCGTAAAAAATCCCACTATCCAATTGCAACAACATTCCTTTTTCTTTTTGAGAATCTTGATATGCTATAAATCCTTCGGATGCTGGATATAACTCAATATAGTCGATCTTTTTTCCTATCAATGCTTCAAACTTATTCTTATAAGGCTCGAAGTTTACTCCTCCATAAATAAAGAAGTTAAAATTTGGAAAAAGCTCAGAAACAGACTTTCCTGTTTTTTCAATTAATTTTTCGAAATACATTTGTACCCATGAAGGTATTCCACTAATTACCGACATATCTTCGGGTAAAGTTTCTTCGACAATTTTATCAACCTTCGTATCCCAATCTTCAATACAATTGGTTTCCCAACTAGGTAACCTATTTTTTAATAAATAATTTGGTACATAGTGCGCTACGATTCCACTTAAGCGTCCTAGTTTTATTCCGTTTTTATCGTCTAATACTGGACTCCCTTGTAAAAAAATCATCTTACCATTCACAAAACTTGCATCCCCTGTTTCGTTAATATAACTTAACAAAGCATTCCTTGCCGATTTTATATGTGTTGGCATAGATTCTTTTGTTATAGGAATATATTTTGCTCCAGAAGTGGTTCCTGAGGTTTTTGCAAAATAAATTGGTTTCCCTTTCCAAAGCACATTCTCTTCTCCAGCAACCATTCGATCTACATAAGTTCTTAACCCTTCATAATCATTAACCTTCACTCTTTTCTTAAAGTCTTCGTAGGTATTTATAGATACGAAATCATGATCTTTTCCAAAGGCTGTTTTACATCCTTCAGACACTAAATATTGAAATACTTTTTCTTGAGTTTTTATTGGATTATTCGCCCATTTGTTTACTTGTTTAACTGCAAACTTGGCAAATGGCTTTGCTAAAAAAGACTTTAATGACATCTTACTGAAAATCTATATAATTAGTTGGGTCAACTGGGTAACCGCTATTCCATAATTCAAAGTGTAAATGTGGACCTGTAGATAATTCTCCCGTAGATCCAACATTGGCTATGGCTTCTCCAGTTTTTACAAAATCACCTTGTTGTTTTAACAGTGTACCATTGTGTTTATAAATAGATATAAAACCATTGGCATGCTGTATTGTTATTACATATCCAGTTTCTGCAGTCCATTCAGATAAAATTACAGTACCATCTGCCACTGCTTTTACCGGAGTTCCTGTTGGGGCTACAATATCTATAGCAAAGTGCTTATCATCTGCATTAAACTGTTGACTAATGCTTCCTGTTAAAGGTGAAAAGAATACGATCTTAGCCCTTCCTTCTCCTCCTTCTGAAAGAGGGAACCGATCTTTACTATCTATTTTCTCTCTAAACAAAGAATCTTGTTTTGTTGCAAGAAGCTTTGTATCATCAATTGCTAATGTTTTTGTTTCAGAAATTATCGAATCTACTTTTTCTGGCTCTATTTCTCCAGTTAATACTGGTTGAAGCGCATTGGTATATGCTTGGATTATCGCTAACTTATTCTTTAATGAATCTGTTTCATAAGTCAATCTGGTAGCCTTCATTTTAAGTGCAGTAGAAGAATATCCAGGTATATATTCTCGCAATCCTGTAAAAGCAATTAACAAGGTTGTTAATACAATTAATAATACTGAAAAAATACCTCCAAAAACAAAAACATTCAATCGAGATAGTTTTAAAGAAAAACGTTCTTGAAACGTATTCTCATTTAAAACTACTAACCTGTACTTATCGGTTAGTTTCTGTTTAATTTTTTTCCTCTTTGATTCTTTCTTTGCCACTATTGTAAAAAACTTTGTGTAAAAATAGTAATTAAGGTTGATTACTCATTATCTAATACTAATTATAACGAAAGATTAAGAATAACATTCTATTTCTTAATCAAATAACATTGTATATGATAACGATACATTAAAGAAACCTGTTGAGTTAAGAGTTCCTTCTCCTGGCAGAGCGTTTGGAAGGTTAACGGTATATCCTAGTTCAATATCAAATGAATTATAACTAGCTTGAATAGGTAATTTAAGTTCTGTATTGATTAAACCAAATTCATTATTCTGGGTATAAACAATCACAGGAATTGTTCCATCTCTATCTATTCTTATTTGTTCAATGGTTTGTTGTGCAATAATTATTTCTATTTGTGGTCTTAAACTTATTTCGAAGCTTCCATTTTTATATAACTCAAACTCTTTAAATGTTGTAGATGTTAACTGAAAAGAATTATCACCTCCAAACAAAAATGTAGATTCGATAGTAGTTCCAAAGTTTTTATTTTTACTAAGATAGTCTAAACTTCCCGAAATTGCGTTTTCAAACAAGCCTTCAATATCATTTGAATAGATATATCTTGCATAAGAAACTGCCCAATTAAACTTTTTTTGTTTATCGAAACTTTTTCCATAGCCTACCAATAAAGAAGTGTAATCCCACTTTGGAGTAAACTCACTGTAATACACCCCAGAAATACTTGAAAAAAAACCTTTAGAGTTTACATAACTTATTCTTGGAATTAAGTGAAATTGATCAATACCAATATCTCTTCCTGAAAAATATGTTTTGTCGTTATAATCTACTCCAATTTGGATTAAGTGATGCGTTGAAGATGCTTTTATGATTTCTTTAATTAAATCTTCTTCCCCTAATAAATCATCTATAAACTCATCTACTTCATCAGTTTGAGAAAACAGTGCTAATGGGGCTAATAAAAGAAAAAACAAAAGCTTTTTTACTCTTTGCATAAAAACAAAAATAAGTGATTATGTTTAAAACTTAATCACTTATTTACTAAATCACTACTATACAATCTTATTATCTATTCAATCTTCTATCTCTAATAGATTTCCTAAGATTGTTTCTATTGTTTCCTTTGTTTCTCTTGACTCTATTTTTTATAAGTTGTCTTTGCTTCTTTGTAAGTGTAGCTCTAAATCTAACCTTCGCTCTTTTTAGATTATTACTATTTCTCAGCAAAATTGATTTTTGCGTCTGCGTAAGTGTTTTATTAAACGCCTTCTTTCGTTCAATCTTACTCAGCGCCCTATTTTTTAAAATCTCTTTTTGAGCATCCGTGAGCGTTGCTTTAAAAGCTTCTCTATTTTGTTTTATTAATTCTTTTTGCTTTGTTAAAAGCTCTTTTTGCTCTGAAGTTAAATTTAAGTTTTGAAATTCTTCTTGGGCAAAAAGATTAAAACAACATAAAAAAGCTATTATTAAATATGTAGTTTTTGATTTCATTTATCTAGTTATTTAGATCTCATTTTATTCTATAAATATATTCTCTGTAAGTAGATTATCATCAATAAAATCATCTACTACTCCATCTATTTCATTATCATTAAGAGATAATGTTGCTATTAAAACATCATTATATATCTCATTGGTATTTTCTTCTTTAAACGGATTAAAAACCGATAAAGTTAACACCAATGCTACCGTAGCTGCTGCAGACCAATAATAAAACTTTCTAGTTATATTAAATGTTTTGGATTTCTTATTAACCGTAGCCTCCAAAATATCTGCTTTAGATTTCGAAAAATATCCTAAAGGAACATCTAAACCTAAGTCTTCTTTATGTTTTCCCCTCGTTTTCATTATTCTCTATTCTTTGTTCACTAATAACTCATTTATTCTTTGACGAAAATCAACCGATGTGATATGATTTTCTATATACTTTACCGCGGCGTAATAACTTGTTTTCACTGTAGATTCATGAATATTCGTTATTGCTGCTACTTCCTTAAACTTTAAATCGTCAAAATACTTCATTTGAAAAACTATTCGTTGTTTTTCCGGCAATTCCAACAACACTCTTTGCAACAATAATTGTGCCTCATCTCCATCAAAAAACACATCTGCCCTTAGGTCTTCTAAATATTGTTCATTGACTTCATTCATCGACGGATACTTCCTCTTTTTTTGCGATTCTAAAAACCGAATAGATTCGTTATAAGCTATTCGATACATCCAAGTATGTAATGAACTTTGTTGTTTAAAATTACCTAAGCTTCTATAAACTCTAATAAATGTATTCTGTAAAACATCATCGGCGTTTTCATGTGTTCCTACAATCTTACGAATATGCCAATATAAACGTTCTTGATATAAATCCAACAATTTAGCGAAAGCTTTATCCTGCTTTCTTTTATTTGTTAAATCTTGAATAAATTCTTGCTCGTTAATCAAAATGCGTCTTCATTTTTATTTAGCTAACATCTATTTGACCCTCAAAAATCAGAAAAGTTTTTGATTGTTAGTTAAAATAATATTTTTTTTCAAAAAAATAAGGCCAGAAAACTGGCCTTATTAAACATCTAATCGAACTAAAACTATCTATTTACGCAATGATATTTCTCTTGAATTCCCTTCTGCGTCAGTTAGAATCGCTTTATTATCACACTCTCCATCACCAAAATCTAACGTGTATTGCTTATCATCTTTTGATAATTCAACTACTCCACTCACAATAAATTTACAAGCAAATTTTCTGATTAAATTTGTAGTAATTACTACTTTTTTAACAACTCCATCTCTGTTTACTGACTCCCAGTTACCAGAAATTGAGAACACATCATCTCCTCTTTCTTTTGTATCTCCTCCCTCAATCATTTCTCTAACCTTCTCTCCTTTTCTAGATATTTCAACCCCAGTAGTCATTGTTATTTTAATATCTACAGTAATGGTAGATTGTTTATTTCCATTTGCATTTTCTTTAAGTCTTTCTACTGACATCCCTCCTTCTACAGTGTTATCATTTACAGAAAAACCATCAAAGCTAACCGTTTTAGAGTATCCTAAATCTGTTTTTACATACGCTATAATTAACTTTCCTTTTAAAATCTTCCCTCTCTTTGTTTCACATCCATCTTCCCCAAAATCTAAAGTAACTGTTTTACTGTTTGCAGTTGTTTCTACTGTTCTTGTTACACAGTTTGCAACACTGCTCGAAGTTGAACCTTTTGAAGATAATCCAACATCATAAATATCGTCTTCTAAAACTTCTTCTACTTCCGAAGAAATATCATCCGCCTGTACGATTTCCTCTACTTCCTCTGTTTTTAATTGTAATTCATTATCTAAACCAAGTTCGTCATTTGAACTACAACTCCCTAAAAATAAAAATGATGCTAAAAATAGTAAGCTAAAAGCTCTTGAAATATTCTGTAATTTCATAATAAATAATTTTTAAAAGTTAATCATTCTTATGACCTTACAATTTTGGAAAAGTTTAAATCAAGTATAAGATTTTTTTATTATTTGTAGAAATTCATCTCATCAACATACCTCCAAACCTTAGTATCTATAAGGGGTTGAATGTTTTTTCTTTTTTTTATTCCATCCCTAATAATTGTTGAAGAAATTTCAATTATTGGTGCATCTACTCTAGTTATTTTTGAATGATTATCAAATTGAGTTTCTATAATTCCTTCTGAAATACGTGGATAGACATACACATGATAATCTTCTAAAATGGCTTCATAATTTTTCCATTTATGAAGGCTTTTCAAATTATCTTCTCCCATAATCAAGCTAAAGTTATACTTCGGGAATTTTTCAGAAATATGTGCTAGGGTATTAACGGTATAATTCGGTTGAGGAAGCTTAAACTCAATATCTGAAGGTTTCAGCTTATCGTAATTTTCCGTTGCTAAATACACCATTTCTAGTCGATGGTGATTATCTAGCAACGAACTTTTTTTCTTAAAAGGATTATGTGGAGTAACTACCATCCAAATTTCATCTAAATCTGAATGCTCCACCATGTGGTTTGCTATAATTAAATGCCCAACATGTATTGGATTAAAAGTTCCAAAATACAATCCTATGTTTTTCATTTATGCTTCTTCTTTTGAAGGTGATTTTAAACCTAAGAAATCATCTACCAATGCTTCTGCTTCTTGTAAAGCTACTTCTAAATCGTAATTTTTAATAACTTTATCAAACATAGGAGCTGTTGCCAACTCAATTGGTGCTTTTGCTATTCTTGCGGCAATTTTCTCTTCACTTTCTTCTCCTCTATTCTTCAATCTTCTTAATAGCTCATTAATGTCTGGTGGTTTTACAAAAACAGCCAAAGTTTCTTCAGGGAACTTCTCTTTAATGCGCAATCCTCCTCTTACATCAATATCAAAAATCACATGCTTTCCTTGTGCCCAAATACGTTCTACTTCTGTTTTTAAAGTTCCGTAGAAGTTATTCATATATACCTCTTCCCACTCTAAAAACTCATCTGATTTAATCTTTTGTTTAAAATCTTTAGCAGAGATAAAATAATAATCTATACCATCAACCTCATTACTTCTAGGTTCTCTAGACGTTGCTGAAATTGAAAATTCTAAACCAAAACGTTCTTGTCCTAATAAATGGCGTACAATTGTTGTTTTTCCACTACCTGATGGAGCTGAAAACACAAATAATTTACCTTGAAAATCTTTCGCCATTTTTATAATACGTTTAATATTTGTTCTTTAATTTTTTCTAACTCGTCTTTCATTTGAATAACTAGTTTCTGTATAGGAGCATAATTAGCTTTTGATCCTGTAGTATTGATCTCTCTTCCTATTTCTTGTACAATAAAACCTAGCTTCTTACCATTAGAAGTATCACTTCCTAGCTCTTGTAAAAAGTAATCTAAATGATTTGCCAAACGAACTTTCTCCTCATTGATATCTAATTTTTCTAAATAATAAATAAGCTCTTGTTCAAATCGGTTTTTATCTACTTCTACTTCAATTTCAGATAAAGCTTTCTCTAAACGAGCTTTTACATGCTCAATACGTTCTTCATCTAACTTCTTAACATCTTCTAGAGCTGTCTTAATATTTACAATTCTTTCTTTGAAATCTATTTCTAAAGAAGCTGCTTCATCTGTTCTATATTGAATGATTTCTTTTAAGGCTTCCTCAATATGGTCATCTATTTGTTGCCACTCTTCTTCATTTAACTCTTCTCTTTCTGTTTTAAGAGCATCTGGCATTCTAACTGCCATTCTTAATAACTCTATATCATCTTGAGAACCTTCAAAAAGCACATTTTTCAACTGTTGCATATATTCTTTAACAACTCCTTTATTAATAGTTGTTGAAGTTTCATCAGCAGTCATTTCTACATAAATTGAAAAGTCTACCTTTCCTCTAACTAAACCTTTCGCTATTTTTTTTCGAACCGCTAATTCTTTCTCCTTGTAATAAGAAGGAATACGAACATTCAAATCTAAGTTCTTACTATTTAACGACTTGATTTCTATGGTAACTTTTTTTGTTGGTAACTGTAATACAGACTTACCATAACCCGTCATGGATTGTATCATCTCTTCAATTTTATAATTTGCAAAGATACATTATTTATTGGAGCTTACAGCCTTTTGTGTAGTGACTAAAAACACTCCAATAAAAATAAAAATTGTAGCCGTAATCTTAATCAAATTTAATTGATCACTCCCTACTAAAAGTGCATATAATGTAGCAACAACAGGCTGTAAATAAATAAAAACACTTACAGTTGTTGGTTTTAATTTAGACAGAGCAAACAAGTTAAATAAATAAGTTATACATGTAGTAAACAACACTACAAAAGCTGCTTTTAAATAAATACTTACTGGTATTGTATTCCATTCTACTACTGCCAGTTCTGAAAATCCAAATGGAAGCACAAAACACAAACCAAACAAATACAACCATTTTACAAATTGAATAGGATGGTACTTTGCTATTAGCTTTTTTGTTATTACCAAATAGATTGCATAGGACGCTGCATTTACAAAAACCAACAAGTTCCCTAACATTATATTACTCCCTTGCCTTTCATTAGTACTTCCGTACACAATTAACACAACCGCTCCTATAAGACCAATGATTACTCCTAAAACCTTTTTTGAATGCAATTTTTCTCGCAAATAAATAGACGAAAAAACTAACACTAAAATTGGGGTTGTAACCATCATTACCGCAGCACTGATTGGTGTGGTATAGCTCAGCCCTTTGAAAAAAGTAAGCATATTTAAGCCTACTCCAAAAAAAGCAGCTACGGCAACAAACTTATAATCTTTCTTTTCTATGGCTGCGGTTTTCACCAAGGTTCCTATCAACCAAAAAACAGCAGCGGCACCTCCAACTCTTAATAATATAAATCCATATGGTTTTATATACAAAGGCATAACTTCTTTAGCTACCGTAAAGGTGATTCCATATATCACCGTAGCTATAGAAACTGCTAGTAAGGCTAAGACTCTTGCGTTCATAATTATTTAAAAACTGCAAATTTCAGCATAAATAAATAACAAGCATAAAAAAAGCGCTGTTTTTTACAGCGCTTTATTATTGGTTGATTAACTTTTGATTAGTCCACTAATGGTGGTATTCTTAAAACCTGTCCAGGATAAATTTTATCTGGATGTGTTAACATAGGCTTATTTGCTTCAAAAATCACTGGATATTTCATTGCGTCTCCATAAAACGCTTTTGCTATTTTACTTAAAGAGTCACCTCTTTCAACAGTATGAAACTGTGCCATTGCTGCTTCTTCAATTTCTTCAACTTCAGCAACAGTCATATTATCTTCTACAGAAGCAATTCCTTCTGTATTTCCAACCACTAATACTACTTTTTCTTTAGTAGCTAAATCTACAGCTTCTCCAGACAATGTTACTTTATCATCATCTACTTCAATTCCAAGATCATTAACCTCTAATTCTAAACCAGAAATCGCTTCTCTTAATTTTGCTGACTTTTCTGCAGCTTCTTCTTCTGTTGTTTTTCCAATTCCGAAAACTTTAGCTCCGGCATTTTTGATAAATGAAAAAATTCCCATTCTTTTTTAATTTTTTGTTGATTATTATTAAATTTCGTTTGACTAATATACAATATTTATACCATTTTTTCCTCTCAAGGATACAAACCCAACTCACACTTAAAAATCAACCAGTTACAATAATCACAAACAAAAAAGGTACCTCATATATGAAGTACCTTTTAAAACTATATTTTGTTTATGATTACTCTTTTCCTTTAAAAGAGTTCCATCCTTGTGCTTTTAATGCCATTTCTTGATTTGCCCTCGTAACCAAATTCATCCCTTCATTTTCTTCTGCAATATGACCAATCACTGTTAAATTAGGGTTTCCTTTAATTTTATCATAATCAGATAATGAAACTGTAAATAACAATTCATAATCTTCTCCTCCACTTAAAGCAATCATAGTAGAATCTAAATCAAATTCTTCACAAGTAGAAATTACTTGCGGATCTAACGGAAGTTTTTCTTCATATAATTTACATCCTACTTTACTCTGTGTACAGATATGCATTATTTCAGAAGATAATCCATCAGAGATATCAATCATAGCCGTTGGTTTTACTTCCAATTCTTTTAAAAGCTCTGGAATATCTTTTCTTGCCTCTGGTTTTAATTGACGTTCTATTATATAGGTATACTTATCTAAATCTGGTTGATTTTGCGGATTTACCTGGAACACCTGCTTCTCTCTTTCTAATACTTGTAATCCTAAATATGCTCCACCTAAATCACCACTAACCACAATTAAATCTGTTGGTTTTGCTCCGTTTCTATAAACAATATCCTCTTTCTTTGCAGTTCCTAAAGCCGTAACAGAAATTAACATCCCTTTCGTAGAAGAAGTTGTATCTCCTCCTATTAAATCAACATTATAGGTATTACATGCCAACTGAATACCTGCATACAACTCCTCTAAAGCTTCTAGAGGAAAGCGATTTGAAACCGCCAATGAAACTGTAATTTGATTTGCCTGTCCATTCATAGCATATACATCGGATAAGTTTACCATTACCGCTTTATATCCCAAATGTTTTAAAGGCATATAACTTAAATCGAAATGAATTCCTTCTACCAACAAATCTGTAGTAACCAATAATTCATTTCCTTCTGTATTTACAACTGCTGCATCATCACCTATTCCTTTTACTGTAGATGAATGATGAATTTTAAAATGTTTCGTTAAATGATTAATTAAACCAAACTCCCCAAGTTCAGCTAACGACGTTCTTTCTTGATTTTTATCTTCTAACATGCTGCAAAGATAATCACAAGTATATCATACAACAATAAAAGTAGGGTTTATTAGTTTTTTACTGTTATACAAATACTTAATTCCCTAATTTAGTACCTCTAAATTCCGCTTAATATGAATCACTTAAAAAGCCTCCATTTAATCGCAGTATTCTGTCTACTTTTTTCATGTTCTTCAACTGAAAATGCAGACACAGATAAGGATAAAGATAGCATTGTAAATATTTCCGATAATTGTCCGGATACTCCAAATAAAGATCAAGCAGATAATGACAAAGACGGTATTGGAGACGCTTGTGATGATGATGATGATAATGATGGCATTAAAGATACTGTAGATAATTGTCCATTAACTGCTAACCCAGATCAAAAAGATAGTGACAATGATGGAAAAGGAGATGTTTGTGATACTCCTACCACTCCTCCTACCGGTACCAATTTAGTAAAATGTGAATCGGGGAAAGCAGGAATTTATCCTTGTAGCAATTACGATTTACTTATGCAAATGGACTTATCTGTTTTCAATACTACATTTGTAAATGATTCTTGGGGTTGGACCGATCCTACAAATAATAAAGAATATGCAATTGTTGGTTTAAAAAACGGAACCGCTTTTGTTGATATAACAGATACTGAAAAACCAGTATACCTTGGTAAAGTGCCAAGTTTTAATAATGTTGAAAGTACATGGAGAGATATAAAAGTATATAAAGACCATGCTTTTATTGTTAGTGAAGCAACGAATCACGGAATGCAGGTATTTGATTTAACTCGATTAAGAAATGTGGCAAACCCTCCTGAAACTTTTACGGTTGATGCTCACTTTACTGAATTTGGAAGCGCTCATAATATTGTTATTAATGAAGATTCTGGTTATGCCTACCCCGTAGGAACTAGTAAAAGTGGAACCTACAAAGGAGGTCCGTTATTTATTAATATTCAAGATCCTAAAAACCCAAAAGGTGAAGGTGGTTGGGGAACCGACAACTATAGTCATGATGCCCAAGTAGTTACTTATAAAGGGCCTGACTCAGACTATACAGGAAAAGAAATACTTATTGGTAGTAATGAAAATGAAGTGGTTATTGTGGATATTACAGATAAAGCAAACCCTAAAAACTTAGGGAAAATCTCCTATGCAAATGTTGGATATGTACATCAAGGTTGGTTTACCGAAGACCAAAAGTACTTTATATTAGGTGATGAGCTAGATGAACAAAACTTTGGAGGTAAAACACGAACTATTGTTTTTGACTTTAGTGATTTAGATGCCCCTAAAGAACACTTTATTTACAACGGACCTACAGATGCTACCGACCATAACGGATATGTAAAAGACAAAACTTTCTATTTAGCAAATTATACTGCTGGAGTTAGATTTATAGATATTTCAAGTATTGAGAGTAAAAGTATTTCAGAAACTGGTTACTTTGATACCTATCCTGAAAATGACAATTCTAGTTTTAATGGAGTTTGGAACGTATATCCATATTTTAACAGTGGTAAAATCGTAGTAAGTGATTCTAACAGAGGTTTATTCATCTTAAAAAAACAGTAATTTAAATGCTAAAAGCATATCTTAAATATCTATTTCTCTTTAGTATACTTTACAGTTGTAGTTCTGACAATGACCTTTCTACTCCTAAAAAATATACTGTGGATATTGTTAAAACCTTTGGTGGCACCAGAAATGAAAGTGCTCAAAGCGTGGTAGCAACAAATGATGGTGGTTACCTAGTTTTAGGGTTTACACAAAGTATTGACGGCGATGTGAGCACCTCCAAAACTTCTATTCAATATGACTACTGGCTGTTAAAATTTGACAAGTCAGACCAATTGCAATGGCAAAAAACATTGGGTGGAACTCAAGATGAAAAAGCCTATAAAATCATTAGTACAAACGACGCTGGTTTTGCTATTGTTGGTTATAGTAAAAGTAACAATGGAGATCTAAGTTCTAATGAAGGTTTTGAAGATGTTTGGATATTAAAACTAGATGCTACCGGAACTATAGTATGGAAAACCAATACAGGTTTTTCTGGTTCCGACCAAGGATATACCATTGTTCAAACATCAGATGGAGGTTATTTTGTAGGGGCTATCCTAGACGTAACAGCTTCTGGTGGACAAGGAAATGCAAGAGCACGTAACGCTTCAAGACATGCTGGAGGAGATTATTGGGCTCTTAAATTAAATGCTTCAGGAACTATTGAATGGAGAAGGTATTTTGGTGGAGCCAATACAGACACTTGCTATGATGCTGTGGAAACCAACGATGGTTATATATTAGTTGGATCTTCAGACAGTAACGATGTAGATATAAAAGGAAACAAAGGGACCTATGATTTTTGGGTGGTAAAAATAGATAAAACAGGTAAGCTCCTTTGGGAAAAATCATACGGAGGCTCTGAAATAGATGAAGCCAGAGCAATTACCAAAACAAATGATGGAAACTTCATCGTTATTGGAGACACGAGAAGCACAGATAAAGATGTTTCAAAAAATAATGGTGGTGCAGATTTATGGTTGATAAAGATAGATACTACAGGAAAACTTCTTTGGGAAAAAACCATTGGAGGAAGTAGTTTTGATGTGGGAAGATCTATTCAAAAAACAACCGATGGCGGTTATCTTATTTCAGGTAGCTCGAGAAGCAATGACAATAGTATTATTAACAAAGGGCAAAATGACGCCTGGATTTTAAAAATAGACAACAAGGGAAACCAACAATGGCAACAAACAGTTGGAGGGAATAATATCGATTTTTGCTATGATGCAACTGAACTTTCTAACGGAATTATTATTGGCGTAGGAGAAAGCAGTAGTAACAGTGGAGACATTAGTACCAACAAAGGTTTTTCAGATGCCTTGGTAATAAAATTAAAATAAAAAAAATGAAAAAATACTTATTCTTATGTATTGGTTTAACCATGCTATTCGCATGTAGTTCTGATAGTGATGAATTAATCAAAGAAGTATCTGTTACTTTAAAATTCACGCAAAATTGGGATGGAGCTGACGTTACTAAAAGTGATTTTAGCAAAACAGAATTTACCAATAAATTAGGAACGAAATTAACTATTGAACAGCTACGTTATTTGATTTCAAGAGTCGCTTTAGTAGACGGAAAAGATAACGTAACATTATTTGATGGCTATAATTTAGTGGATCTTAGTAAAGAGGAAAGTTTAACTTTTAATCTTCCAAAAAAAGTATCAGAAGGCTCTTATAAATTAAGTTTTGTTTTTGGTTTTAATAATGAAGATAACAAAACGAATGCATACCAAGATTTAAACACCGCTTCTTGGAATGTTCCTGCTATGCTAGGTGGTGGTTATCATTTTATGCAACTAGACGGAAAATATACTAGTACCGATCTTACTAAAAAACCTTATAACTATCATGCTATAAAAGCATATAATACATCTACAAGTGAATCTGAAGACACTTTTTTTATTGTTGATTTAGGAACTATTTCTCTTACAAATAACTCCACAATTGAAATAAAAATGAATATTGCTCAGTGGTTTAAAAATCCAAATGATTGGAATCTAAACGATTTAGACGTTAGTTTAATGATGAATTTCGATGCACAAAAGCAAATGCATTCCAATGGTAAAAGTGGTGTGTTTAGCCTTGGAACAATCACACAATAGTTTATGGTAAAAAAAAGTATACATATTTTATTTTTTCTTCTTTTGTTGAGCTGTTCATCAAAAGAAGAAGAAGAACCTGTGTACACCCCTAAACCAGCTACTTTAAAAATTCCTGAAATATTTCAACAAAGATTAATTGCTCCATTAGTACCAAGTAACAACCCACTTACCGAAGAAGGAATTTCACTTGGAAAAAAATTATTCTTTGATAAAAGTTTATCAAAAAACAACACTCAATCTTGTGCGAGTTGTCATGACCCAAAAAATGCTTTTACAGACGAAACACGTTTTAGTGACGGTGTAGATGGAAAATTTGGAAAACGAAACTCAATGCCTATTTTTAATTTAGCTTGGAATTTTGATGAACGTTTTGCTTGGGACGGAAAAGAATTAAGTTTAGAAAGACAAGCTTTGGAACCGGTAAGAAACCCTATTGAAATGCACAGTAAATGGGTTGACGTAGCTCAAAAACTACAGCAACACCCTGAATACCCAACACTTTTCAAACAGGTTTTCGGAACTTCAAAAATAGATTCTACACTTGTCACAAAAGCAATTGCACAATTTGAAAGAACTTTAATTTCTGGAGATTCAAAATTTGATCAATTTTTACTCGGGAAAGCAACGTTAACACCTGAAGAAAAAAATGGTTTTGATGTTTTTATGGATGAAAACAGAGGAGATTGTTTTCATTGCCATGGAAGCGACAGCAATCCTTTATGGACTGACAATAAATTTCGCAACAATGGTTTAGACGAAGTTTTTACCGATTTAGGTTTAGGTAAAGTAACTGGTGATCCTAACGATAATGGTAAATTTAGAACACCTTCTATTCGCAATTTAGCCTTTACCGCTCCGTATATGCACGATGGTAGATTTGCTACTTTGGAAGAGGTTATCAATCATTATTCTGAAGGGTTAAAAGTTTCTCCAACCGTAGATCCATTAATGAAAAAAGTTAGTGAAGGCGGTGTAAAACTCTCTGATAAAGATAAAGCCGACCTAAAATCCTTTCTCCTATCGCTCTCTGACAATAACTTTGTGAACAACAAAGAATTTCAAGAGTAACTTCTTACATAGATAATATTTATAACTCAATAACAAAATCATAACCTAACTTACTATGATTTAATACTTGTTATGTTGTATATTTGCAAACTATTTAGAGTTAATCTATTGAATATGATAAAAGTTTCAGATACAGCTAAAAAGAAAGTTATTGAGTTAATGACAGATGACGGATTTAACGCCACTACCGATTTTGTTCGTGTGGGTGTTAAAAGTGGTGGATGTTCAGGATTATCATACGACTTAAACTTTGACAAACAACAACTAGAAAATGATAAATTTTTTGAAGACAACGGTGTAAAGATTGTTGTTGACAAAAAGAGTTTCTTATACCTTGTAGGTACTACACTAGAATATTCTGGAGGTTTAAATGGAAAAGGTTTTGTTTTTAACAACCCAAACGCAAATAGAACTTGTGGTTGTGGAGAAAGCTTTTCATTGTAATTTTAAATTTTTAGTTAATAGATAACGGAAGACAGAGCACTGATGAGTAAATATACTGAAGACGATTTAAGAGAAGAATTAAAAACCAAAGAATACGAATACGGTTTTTATACAGATATTGAAGCAGATAAATTTCCAGCGGGTTTAAATGAAGATATTGTTCGCGCAATTTCTAAAAAGAAAAATGAACCAGAATGGATGACCGAATGGCGTTTAGAAGCTTTTCGAATTTGGCAACAAATGGAAGAACCAGAATGGGCTAATGTAAACTATGAAAAGCCAGATTTTCAGGCAATTTCTTACTATTCTGCACCAAAACAAAAGCCAAAATTAAATTCTTTAGATGAAGTTGACCCAGAAATGCTGGCAACTTTTGAAAAGTTAGGGATTTCTTTAGAGGAACAAAAAAGACTAGCAAATGTTGCTGTTGATATTGTAATGGACTCAGTATCTGTTGCAACTACTTTTAAAGAGACCTTAGCTGAAAAAGGAATCATATTTATGCCTATTTCTGAGGCTATTCAAGAGCACCCAGAATTGGTTAAAAAATATATTGGATCGGTAGTTCCACCAACAGATAACTTTTATGCGGCATTAAATTCGGCTGTATTCTCAGACGGATCTTTCTGTTACATTCCAAAAGGAGTTCGTTGTCCTATGGAATTATCTACTTACTTCCGTATTAACGAAGGAGGAACTGGACAGTTTGAACGTACTTTAGTTGTTGCAGACGAAAGTAGTTATGTTTCTTATTTAGAAGGATGTACCGCTCCTCAACGTGATGAAAATCAATTACACGCAGCTGTGGTTGAATTAATTGCCATGGACGATGCTGAAATTAAATACTCTACTGTTCAAAACTGGTTCCCTGGTGATGCTTCAGGAAAAGGAGGAGTTTTCAATTTTGTAACGAAGAGAGGATTGTGTGAAACCAATGCAAAAATTTCTTGGACACAAGTTGAAACTGGATCAGCAGTAACATGGAAATACCCAAGTTGTGTTTTAAAAGGAAACAATTCTGTAGGAGAATTTTATTCTATTGCTGTAACCAATAACTTCCAGCAGGCAGATACAGGTACTAAGATGATTCACTTAGGAAAGAATACAAAATCTACTATTATTTCTAAGGGAATTTCTGCAGGAAAATCACAAAATAGTTATAGAGGTTTGGTACAAATAGGTTCAAGAGCTGAAAATGCACGTAACTTCTCTCAATGTGATAGCTTGTTAATGGGTAATGAATGTGGTGCACACACCTTCCCATATATCGAAACAAAAAATAAATCGGCTCAAATTGAGCACGAAGCAACTACAAGTAAAATTGGTGAAGATCAATTATTCTATTGTAACCAAAGAGGTATCGATACTGAAAAAGCAATTGCATTAATTGTAAATGGGTTTAGTAAAGAGGTATTGAACAAATTACCAATGGAATTCGCAGTAGAAGCACAAAAATTATTAGAAATTAGTTTAGAAGGTTCTGTTGGTTAAGATACAACACCAATTAGAATACGTAATAAATAAAAATGCTTGTAACCAACACTACAAGCCAATAACATAAGAACAATGTTAAAAATAGAAAACTTACACGCACAGGTAGAAGACAAAGACATTCTAAAAGGAATTAATTTAGAAGTTAAAGCTGGAGAGGTACATGCTATTATGGGACCAAATGGTGCTGGAAAAAGTACATTATCATCTGTAATTGCTGGTAATGAAAATTACGAGGTTACTTCTGGAAACATCGAATTAGAAGGTGAAGATATTAGCGAATTAGCTCCTGAAGAAAGAGCACATGCTGGTGTATTTTTATCATTCCAATATCCAGTAGAAATCCCTGGAGTTACGGTAACTAACTTTATTAAAACAGCAATTAACGAATCTCGTAAAGCGCAAGGTTTAGAAGAAATGCCTGCAAAAGACATGTTAAAAAAGATTCGTGAAAAGTCTGAATTATTAGCAATCGATCGTAAGTTCTTATCACGTTCTTTAAACGAAGGGTTTTCTGGAGGAGAAAAGAAACGTAATGAAATTTTCCAAATGGCAATGTTAGAGCCTAAATTAGCAATCTTAGACGAAACAGATTCTGGTTTAGATATTGATGCTTTACGTATTGTTGCAAATGGTGTAAATAAATTAAAATCTAAAGACAATGCTGTAGTTGTTATTACACACTACCAACGTTTATTAGACTATATTGTTCCTGATTATGTACACGTTTTACACGATGGTAAAATCGTAAAAACTGGAGATGCATCTTTAGCTTTAAAGCTTGAAGAAAAAGGATACGATTGGATTAAGGATGAAGTAAATTCATAATTAGTTGCTTACAACTAAACTTTGAAAGAATGGAGTTAAAAGAGAAAATATTATCATCATACGTAGCCTTTGAAAATGGATTAAATATCAATTCAGATATTCATGAAATTCGCACCAATGCGCTACAAGAATTTGAAAAATTAGGATTTCCTACCAAGAAATTAGAAGCTTGGAAATACACTTCTTTAAATTCAATTTTAAAAGAAGACTATAGCTTATTTCCAGACCATGATAATGCCATTGAGTTAGCGGATGTAAAGAAATACTTTATCCACGATATTGATAGTTACAAAATTATTTTTATCGATGGTAAATACAGTTCTTTCTTATCAGAAACAACGCATGACGGAATAGATGTTTGCTTACTTTCAGCAGCATTGTCAAAATCGAAATACAAGCCAGTTATTGAAAACTATTTCAATAAAGTAGCAAAACAAGACAATTTAACTGCGTTAAATACCGCTTTTGCAACAGAAGGTGCTTTTATTCATATTCCTAGAAATGTAGAAGTTGAAAAACCTATTCAAATTATCAACTTTACTACAGGAAATGAAAGTGCTACCATGTTACAACCTCGTAATTTAGTTGTTGTAGAACGTAATGCACATGTACAAATTATAGAACGTCACCAAAGTTTAACAGACAATCCTGTATTGACAAATGCTGTTACTGAGATATATACAGATACACATTCATCGGTAGACTACTATAAAATCCAAAATGATAACGTAAACGCTTCTTTAGTTGACAATACATATATTGAGCAACAAAAAGAAAGTGTATGTTCTGTTCATACGTTCTCATTTGGAGGAAATATTACACGTAACAACTTAAACTTCTACCAGAAAGGAGAGCATATTGACTCTATTTTAAAAGGAGTTACTATTACTGAAGGAAAGCAACATGTAGATCACTTTACTTTAGTACACCATATAGAACCTAACTGTGAAAGTCACCAAGATTACAAAGGAATTTATGGTGATCGTTCTACAGGAGTTTTTAACGGAAAGGTTATTGTTGAAAAAGAGGCGCAAAAAACAAATGCATACCAACAAAACAACAATATCTTAATTAGTGATAAAGCAACTATCAATGCAAAACCTCAATTAGAAATTTTTGCTGATGATGTAAAATGTTCACACGGTTGTACAATTGGTCAATTAGATGAGCAAGCTTTATTCTATATGCAACAAAGAGGTATTCCTAAAAAAGAAGCACGTGCTTTACTAATGTATGCTTTTGCAAACACAGTTTTAGAAAGTGTAAAAATACCAGAAGTAAAAAAGAGAATTACCAAGTTAATTGCAACCAAATTAGGTGTAAACATCGGATTTGATTTGTAAACAACTTGTTAAAATAATTACCATAAAGCACTATTTTTCTTATAAATAGTGCTTTTTTTCTTAATTTTTTCAAAAAATTTACAATTCTTGTAAAGAATAAAATTGTTCTTCGTCTAAAAGTTCGTGATTAGTTAAAATCTACCAAAATTCAAAAACTATGCGAAAAACAATTACCCTCGTTTGCTTATTATTTTTTATTAGCATTCAACAAACGCAAGGTCAAACTGATGTATTTGACGCCTTATTAAAAACTTATGTAGACTCAAAAGGTAACATCGATTACAAAGGATTAAGAAAAAACCGTGCTCTTTTAGATATTTATCTAAATCATTTAGAAGGTACGATTCCTGGAAAAAATTGGTCTTCTAAAAAAGCAAAAGCTTTTTGGATGAACGCCTATAATGCGTATACCATTAAGCTTATTTTAGATAGTTATCCTTTAAAGAATATTACTATTATCAAACGTCAAGGGAAAAATGCTTGGAAACTACCGATTGCCAAAGTAGGTAACAAGACCTATACCTTAGATTATATAGAACATAAAATACTAAGAAGATGGCACGATGACCCAAGAGTTCACGTAGGTTTAAATGCTGCTTCTAAATCAGGTCCATGTTTCCCTAATTTTGCTTTTACTGCAAAGAATATTGACACTAAACTAGAAGCGTTAATGAAAAAATTCATCAACGACCCGACTAAGAATAAAATCTCTTTAGATAAAGTAGCAGTTTCTAAAATTTTCGAATGGTACCAAGAAGATTTTACCTCTAAAAATTCATTAGTGGACTATATCAATCAATACTCGAAAGTCAAAGCCAATGATGGAGCCGAAGTTGAATACTTAGAGTATGACTGGACTTTAAATGACAAATAATAGCCCCTTACCCTTAAAACAATTCTCCCTAAGAAATAAGGAATCATTATGCATGGTTCCTTATTTTATTTTTTATTCACATGTTGATCTATAAGTATTGTATTTCCATCAGGATCAAAGAAAACAATACTTGCAGGACCTGTTCCTCCTTCTTCTGTTTCTCTTTCCAATTGAATATGGTTATCTTTTAAATGTTGCTGAATACTACGTACGTCATCAAACTCCTCTAAAGTATTGGCACTTTCATCCCATCCTGGATTAAACGTGAGAATATTGTTTTCAAACATTCCTTGAAACAAACCTATAAGTGCATTGCCATTTTTCATAATTAAATAATTCATTTCTGTACTTCCGGCAAACACAGAAAACCCCATAGTTTCATAAAAATCTTTCGATTTCTGTAAATTTTTTACGGCTAAACTAATTGAAAAAGCTCCTAATTTCATCTCTTTATATTTTAATTTCTTTGTTCAAATGGTATGATTTCTCCCTTTTCTACGTAGTTTTTTAATCCGTTTAAGAGTTGCGCCCAACAAAAGGAAGAATGCTTAAAATGATCATTTATTTGTGGCCAGTCTTTATGAAAAAAACGTAGATAAGTTCCTTTCTCATTTGCTTCCAAATCAAAACCAAATGTGGTAGGTGTCCAATCGGTATCTGCCTTGGTCATTTTAATAAAAAAAGAGCTGTTTTCTTGGCATTTTATAACTTCTCCATACCAATTATAAGGTTCTCCAAAAAATAGGTTATACGTTTCTCCTAACTTAGGAGTTCCCGTACATTTCAAAGCCCACCAATGTTCTATTTCTGTTGGATAAGCAACAGCTTTAAACACCTTTTCTAGTGGTGCATCTATTAACAAATTGTGGTAAATGGCATTCATACTTCTAAAAATTACAGTACTAAAGTTACAAAAAAACAAAAAGATGAACCTAAGTTCATCTTCTTACTTGTTTTAATTATGTTACTTCACTACTAAGAATTATCTTCTACAGCCTTTAGTTGTTTATTAAGAAATTCTATAAATGTTCCTTCGTGTCTAAATTCATCCACATCTTCAACTTCTGAAAAAGAATAAACATCTGGATTACTAGATTCTCCTAAAACAAAAAAAGCTAGTTGATAACCTTGATGCATCCAAAACACAAAAACATTTTCTGGTAATTTTTCAAATTCATTTTCTTCTAGTAATTCATCTGACCATTCTTTTAAATTAGGAATTTCATCATAAAATACTGAAGAACCTCTCATAAAACTACCAGATCCTTTACCCATTTTTGAAAGAAAGTCTTTATACAGTTGTGGCAAACCTAGTGAACTTAAAGATTCTATAGAACTTAATTCTTTATGAGATAAAGGGATCAATTTTTCTCCTTTACTTTCTAACACATTTACTAAATCATCAATATTTTTTATACTCATAATAACTTACTTTACTCCATTAATTATTTTTACTGGTAATTTTAATAAGTCTCTGCTAACTCACATTACACTCTTACGGGAGCGGAGAAAACCATTTCTTCTTTTTATCAAGAATTTATCTTTTTCTTAAAGAATCTTCTTCTTAGTTTTCTATTCATTTTCATCATTATTACAACTCCTTTTTTCTTCTACGGAATTATTTATTAAGTTAATTTGTTATTTCTTCCTTACAATTACTAAAACAATATTCAGAACCAATCTAGAATTCTAAAATACCACTTTCTACAAAAACAAAAAGATGAACCTAAATCCATCTTATTAACCACTATCATTATCCTATTTTATTTAAAATCTTCTTAATACACACCATTCATCTTAGCTTATTGTGATGATTACGTACGTAAGATTTTTTCCATCTTTCTTCCTTTAGCTAATTCATCTATTAGCTTTTCCATTTGTCTACATTTTTTATATGTATCAAATTCATCTTCTATTTCTTCAATTCTGTAACCGCAGACAACACCTTTAATCATATGCGCATTTTCATGCATATGAGCTTCTTCGAAAAAGGTTCTAAACGTTGTTTTATTATCTATAAAGAATTGTAGTTTATCTCCATCAAAACCAGTTAACCATTCTATAACCTGTTTTAATTCCTCTTCTGTTCTACCATTTTTTTCTATTCTCCTGAGATAATGCGGATAAATAGTTCCAAATATCATATTGGCAACTTGCTCATTTTTTTTAACAGTAACTTTCATCTTCTTTACATCTTAATACAGCAATTTACAAAATTTACCAAAGAAATATCATAAAGGAATAAAAACGCCTCTTATAATAGGCTGACAAATTATAGCTAGCGCTGGTTTCAATCATTCAAAGGCTCTAGCTCTCGAGATTTTACTATGAAGAAAAAGCTGATATAATAGCAGGCTGTACCAATTATAATATTGATATTGTCTGCAATTTCTAATTTCTTTACACCAAAAATAGTGTCGCAAGCCACAAAAAGCGCGATGGCAATAAAGAATAAAACATTTTTAGGTGAACTACGACTTATGATATTGGTAAAGGCTAAAGATATTAAACCTATTAAGACTAAAGTTGTTAAGACTGACAAGTAATAGAAAAGTGTGTTTTTAAAAACAAGCACAAACAACAACGACATAATTGATATAGCAATTAAAAACACGGTTAAAAACAACTTCCAATCTACTTTTCGATTGAGTACCACCTTCATTAAAACCAATCTATAACAAAACAGTAAAAACATTCCCATGACACTTTTGCTTTCCACTGAAAAAAGTATGGTTGATAAAAAAAAGAGCAGTAAACTTACACTTAATAAGTAGTTCGACTTTTTTAAAGTTTCAAAAAAATACAATACAAAAAAGATAGAAACAAAAATTTTCGAAATAACAATTTCAACGGTTGCGTCTTTCTTTATGAAGTAAAAAACTGCCAAAGAAGCTATTATGGTTAAAGCTAAAAAATATGTACGCCATTTTATAAGTACCGGGGGCATATTTTGTAAAGATATTTTATTGAAAAAAGTCAAGTTAAAAAAAATCCTGCACATATGTGCAGGATTTCAATTTATGATCTATCGAAATTTTCGATTACATTTCTAAGGCCTTCTTAGGATTGTTGTCCATTAATAATTCTACTGGATTTTCTAAAGCTTCTTTTACAGCTACTAAGAACCCAACAGACTCACGACCATCAATAATTCTGTGGTCATAAGATAATGCAACATACATGATTGGTTGAATTACCACCTCACCATTTACCGCCATTGGACGATTTACAATGTTATGCATTCCTAAAATTCCACTTTGTGGAGGATTGATAATTGGTGTTGATAACATAGAACCAAATACACCACCATTGGTAATTGTAAATGTTCCTCCTGTCATTTCATCAACTGTAATTTGGCCATCACGAGCACGTAATGCTAAACGCTTTACTTCGCTTTCTACTCCTCTAAACGTTAAGTTTTCAGCATTTCTAATTACTGGTACCATTAATCCTTTTGGACCTGATACTGCAATTGAAATATCTTGGAAGTCGTGACTTATTTTGTAATCTCCATCAATCATAGAGTTTACATCTGGATACATTTTTAATGCTCTTACTACTGCTAACGTAAAGAAAGACATAAATCCTAAACCAACTCCGTGCTTAGCTTTAAAATCTTCTTTATACTCTTTACGTAAATCGAATATTGGTTGCATGTTTACCTCGTTAAAGGTAGTTAACATAGCAGTTTCATTTTTTACAGAAACTAAACGTTGTGCAACCTTACGACGTAACATTGATAATTTTTTACGCTCTGTGCCACGAGATCCCATTCCTGGAGTTCCCATTGATGGAACCGCCTTTACAGCATCTTCTTTTGTTACACGACCATCTTTACCAGTTCCTTTAACTTCTGAAGCAGCAATTCCTTTTTCAGCTAAAATTTTCTTAGCCGCTGGAGACGCAGCTCCCGTTGCATAAGTTTCTTTTGCTGGCTCAGCTTTTGGAGCTTCTTTTTTCTCCTCTGCTTTTGGAGCTTCTTTCTTTTCTGCTCCTCCTTCTGGTTTTGCAGCACTCATATCAATATGACATACCACAGCTCCTACTGCTACTGCATCACCTTCTTCAGCTTTTAAAGTGATAATTCCGCTCTCTTCCGCAGGTAATTCTAACGTTGCTTTGTCAGAATCAACTTCAGCAATAGGTTGATCTTTCTCTACATAATCACCATCTTCAACTAACCAAGTTGCAATTTCTACTTCTGTAATTGATTCCCCCGGAGAAGGAACTTTCATTTCTAAAACCATCAGTTCTAATTTTTATATATGGATTTATTTAATTTCTATATTTTTAATAAAATCTTCTTTAATTGGCATATAGTCTTTTTTTAACTCACCATTTACCAATACTTTATCAAAATACAATTTTGCTCCCGTTGCTTCCAACAGTTCAACTGTATTTTGCAATTGTAAGTGCAAATGTGCTTGGGTAGTATTACCTGAATTACCACATTGTGCAATTACCTGTCCTTGTTTTACCTCTGCCCCTTCTTTAACTTGAATAGATGCATTCTTTAAATGAGCAAATAACAAAAACTCTTCTTTATTAGTTTTTAAGACGATCGTATTTCCTGTTAATTGATTCTCATTCAAATCTCCAGGAACATTATCTTCTACTCCGTCTATTATTTTTACAACTTTAGCATCACATGGTGCCATGATATCCTTTCCAAAAATAAAATAACTCTCATTTTTTTTAGGATCTCCCTCAAAAGGTGCTCCATTTGCTACCATTAACACATCATACGCATATTGTTGATTTACATCTTCATTATGGTAATTCTGCTCTAATTTTTCACCTCCCCAGTAAACAAACGTTTCTTCCTTGAAAGGCCAAATCATCTTTGTTGTATTTCTTTTAAATACAGCTAACTCTTTCTTCTCTTCTTTCTTCTTTACAGAACATCCAACAAGAAAAACTATGAATAGCAGTATGTTAAAAGATAAGAACTTCTTCATCTTAATCTTAGTCAAAAACTTTGTCTAACACTCTTTGATGACGACGCTTATAACGCGCACTTGAACCTGCTGCTGGTGCTGAGTGATAATCTCTAGAAGCACATTCTAATCTTGCCAATTCAAATCGTTCTAACATATATCCCCAAGACCCCATGTTTTTAGGTTCTTCTTGAGCCCAAACATAACGTTCTACATTTGGATATCTGTCCATTACTTCTTTAATCTTATCATTATGTAATGGGAATAACTGTTCTATTCTTATTAAAGCAACATCTTCTCTTCCTAAACGCTCACGTTCTTCTAACATATCATAGTAGAACTTACCTGTACAGAAAACCATCTTCTTTACTTTAGCAGTATCAACAGTATCGTCGATTACTTCTTGGAAAGTTCCTCCTGCTAAATCTTCTATAGTATTTACAGCTCTAGGTAAACGTAATAAACTCTTAGGAGTAAATACCACTAATGGTTTTCTAAAATCACGCTTCATTTGACGACGCAAAATATGATACATATTTGCTGGTGTAGAACAGTTTGCAACCGTCCAGTTGTCTATTGCTGATGATTGTAAGAAACGCTCTATTCTTGCTGAAGAGTGCTCTGGTCCTTGTCCTTCATAACCGTGTGGTAATAACATTACCAGTCCGTTTTGCAATTTCCATTTATCTTCTGCTGAAGAGATATATTGATCGAACATGATTTGTGCACCATTGGCAAAATCACCAAACTGAGCTTCCCAAATAGTTAATGTATTTGGAGCTGCCATTGCATATCCATAATCAAAACCTAACACTCCATATTCCGATAAATGAGAATTGTAAATAGTCATTTCTCCTTTATTATTCGGATTGGTATTTAATAAGTTTACTCTTTCTAAAGTTTCTTCATCACGCATAATCGCATGACGGTGAGAGAAGGTACCTCTTTCTACATCTTCTCCTGATATACGTACATTATATCCTTCTTCCAATAAGGTTCCATACGCTAGGTTTTCTGCAGTACCCCAATCTAGAGAATTTTGCTCAAAAACCATTTTTTCACGTCCTTGTAAAATACGCTCTGCTTTACGCACAAACTTATGTCCTTCTGGAGTTGTAGAAATTACTTTTGCAATTCCTTTTAATGCTTCAACCGAATAGGTAGTATCTACTGGCTGTAACATATCTTCTAATTGCTTACGAATAAATCCTTCCCAAACATCTGGCATAAAGTCTTGGATCTTTGAAGTTTCTTTCTTCTTAGATTCTGTAAACTCTACTTCTAAATGTGCTTTGAATTCATCTGTAATTTCTTTTACATAATCAGAGTTTATGCTTCCTTCTTCTATTAATTTGTTTGCATAAATTTCTTTTGCGTTTTTATGCTTCTTAATAGATTTATATAATTTAGGTTGTGTAAAACTAGGCTCATCTCCTTCATTATGTCCATACTTACGATATCCTAATAAGTCAATGTAAATATCTTTCTTGAACTTAGTTCTATATTCAACCGCCATTTCCATTGCATGACAAACAGCTTCCGCATCATCTGCATTCACATGTAAAACTGGCGATAAGGTTACTTTAGCCACATCTGTACAATAGGTACTAGAACGTGCGTCTAAGTAATTGGTTGTAAAACCAACTTGGTTGTTTACCACTACATGAATTGTTCCTCCAGTTTTGTAACCGTTTAAGGTCATCATTTGAGCAACTTCATATGCAATACCTTGACCTGCGATTGCTGCATCACCATGTACAATAATTGGTAAAATCTTACCATTATCTCCAGTGTAATCTTGGTCTATTTTAGCACGAACAATTCCTTCAGCAACTGCCGCAACAGTTTCTAAGTGAGATGGATTTGGAACCAAATTCATCTTCATTTTTTGTCCGCCTTTATATTCTTTACTTAAGGTTAACCCTAAGTGATATTTTACATCTCCATCAATATCTTGGTCTTCAAAATCTTTTCCTTCAAATTCACTAAATAAATCGCGAACTGGTTTTTTAAAGATATTTACCAAAGTATTTAAACGACCACGGTGTGCCATTCCTAATACACATTCTTCAACACCATACTTTTCTGCTGCATCTCTTAAAGCAACACTAATACCAGGGATTAATGTTTCTCCTCCTTCTACAGAGAATCTTTTTTGACCAACATACTTTGTTTGTAAAAAACTTTCGAAAGTTGAAGCTTGATTTAATTTAGTAAGAATATACTTTTTTGCTTCTGTATCATATTTCGGGTGATTATCGTTATGGTTTAGACGATTTTGCCACCATTTTAACTCTTCTGGGTTACGAAGATACATATACTCTACTCCTATACTATCGCAATAAATAGCTTTTAGGTGATCGATGATGTCTGATAAGCTTTTAGCTCCAATACCTAAAATTTCTCCAGCATTGAAAACGGTGCTTAAGTCTTTCTGAGACAACCCGAAATTTTCAACATCTAATGTTGGTGTATATTTTCTTCGATCGCGAACTGGATTTGTTTTAGTAAACAAATGCCCACGCGTTCTGTAACCGTTAATTAAATCGATTACTAAAAATTCTTTTCTTACTTCTTCAGGAATTTCTACTTCAACTTCTTCATCTGTTAGCGAATAATTCTCATTAGCTAAATCATATCCTTGAAAAAAGGCTCTCCAACTTGGTTCTACCGCATCTGGATTTAACTGATATTGTTCGTACAAATCTCCAACAAATCCTGAATGTACTGCGTTTAAGAACGAAAACTTGTCCATATATTTTATGATACTTTTCTATATAAAAATAATGAAGACAAAAGTACAACTTTTACTAAACATACTTCTTTTTTTTAAACTATTTTTAGTCAAAAAACGGATTCCCTTAAAATTGTTTTTGTTGAAACAGAAAAATTAACTTTTTGATTTCCAACCTAAACTTAAAAATTATCTGTTTTTTTTGAAAAAAAGTTTGCAAATATTAAAAAAGACCTTAAATTTGCACTCGCATTTTAAACCATGTAACGGTTTAAATTCCTCCTTAGCTCAGTTGGTTAGAGCATCTGACTGTTAATCAGAGGGTCCTTGGTTCGAGCCCAAGAGGGGGAGC
>NZ_CANMLT010000007.1 GCF_947498805.1 uncultured Tenacibaculum sp.
TGTAGTAGCAACGATGCCAAATACACCATTCTGTAGTGTACAATCAGCAAACTTTACTATTGTACAACCAACGGCAGCTATTTCAGTTACAGGAGCAGTAAATCCACCAGTAAGTTGTACAGGAGTGGCAGATGCAACGATAACTGCAACAGGAGTAGGCGGATGGAGTAGCTATGAGTATCAGTTAGAAAACTTAACAGGTACTGTATTAGTAGCTTATAGCAATAACAATGTGTTTACAGGATTAGCAGCAGGAGACTATAGAATTCGTATTCAAGATCCAGTAGGATGTACAAGTTTTACAGATGTTAATGTGCCAGCTCCAGCGGTTGTAACCTTTGGAACGACTCATAATGATAATAGTTGTGATACAAGTACAGGCGGAAGCATTGAAGTAACTGCAGGTGGAGGAACAGGAACATATACGTATACCTTATCCAATGGAGGAGGAGTTGTATCGTCTCAGACGTTAACAGCTACTACGTACACGTTTACGAATTTAGCAGCAGATGATTATACAGTTAATGTAGTAGATTCAAACGGATGTGGGCCAGGAGCATCAGCACCAATTACCATAGATCCAGCGTTGGATTTCTCATTAACAGAGACAAAGAAGTTAACTTGTTCGGCACCAGCACCGGCGGCAGTAAGTTTAGAGATAACAAACTGGCCAGGATCAGGAACTTATACTTATACAGTTGTAGGAGCAGTTAGTGGAGTATTAGTACCAGGAGGAACAGCTATAGGAGCTAACCCAATTACATTTAACCCAACAGTTGCAGATACATATACAGTAACTGTAACAGATGCAGGAGCAACACCAAATTGTGATGTTGTAAAACAAATAGTAATTCAACCAGCAACTACTCCAGACTTTGATATTACAGCAACTGTTGATAATATTTGTAATGGAAGTTCAACAGGAGAGGTAACAATAACTGAGACAGACAATGGAATTTCACCATTAACTTATCAGATAGATAATGTTGCAGGAACGTTTACAGCAGCACCAACAGGATTAGTATTTAGTAACTTACCTGCCGACGATTATATCGTAACAGGAACAGGAACTAATGGATGTACAAGTACTCGTAACATAACAATTAGTGAGAATACACCAGTAGATATTTCAGGAGCAATTACTGTAACACAGTTTAACTGTACAACAGGAAACACTACAAACAATGCGACAGTATCAATAAACAATGGAGCAATAGTAGGCGGAACTGGAACTTATACAAGAGTAGTATTTGTATTTACACCAAATGGAGGAGGAGCTACCGTGACTCAAGATAGTTCAGTGTTTGATTTCACTGTAACCGAAGAGTTAGGAGGATCAGTAGCGATTACAGTTTATGATGATAGAGGATGTACAGATTTAGAAACAGTAACAATCAATCCATTTGAAGGAATCGATGATTTAACGTTTGGATTAGTAAAAGCAATTGATTGTGGAACAGGAGAAGATATCACTGTTAAGACTACACCAGATATTGCAAACATTACTTATGCGATTGTAAGTGGACCAACAGGCTTTACGATTCCAGCTTCACAAACAGTAGCTTTAGGAACAGGATCAGCAACGTTCACAGGATTAATTACAGGAACCTATTCAATATCTGCAACGCATCCAGTAACGGGTTGTGTTTATACAGAAGATTATGTAGTAGGAAATGCACCAGAGTTTACTTTAGTAACAGATAATTTACAGAGTACATGTTTTGGAACAACAGCTGGAAGTGTAGATGTAAGTTTTGATGCAAGTACACCATACGGAGATGTTTATACTTATCAAGTATTTGCAGTAGGAAATCCAGCGGCGGTATTAACAGGTGGACCAGTAAATGGAGGAGTAACAACTACAATTGGCGGATTAGGAGCAGGAGATTACTATGTAGTAGCAACGATGCCAAATACACCATTCTGTAGTGTACAATCAGCAAACTTTACTATTGTACAACCAACGGCAGATTTAACATTAAACACACAGTTAACATTTGTAAGTTGTAACCCTACAGATTCAGGAGAAGTTGTATTAGTTGCCGCAGGAGGATGGAGTGGATATCAGTTTGAATTAGTAAATAATACAACTGGTTCAACTATTCAAAACTTTAATTCAAATGCAACAATTTCTGGATTAACAGCTGGAGATTATACGGCAACAGTAAGGGATGCTGAAGGATGTAGAGAAACAGTTAACTTTACATTAGATGCGCCAGTTGCTATTACTGGAAACTTTACAATTACTCCAAATGTATGTAACGGAGAAGTGACAGCAACAATCGAGGCAGTAAATGTTGTTGGAGGACAAGTACAAGGAGGAGCACCAACTTATACATATATTTTAGTGCATCCAGATGGTACAAGAACAGCAGCACAAACTTCACCGATATTTAACAATTTACCTGAAGGAAATGGTTATGAAATTATTGTTGAAGACGGATTCACGTGTCAAGGAGTTATTCGACCAATAGATATTGTAGATCCTACAAAAGTAACAGCAACTGCACAGATAACAGCAGATATTACATGTAACCTTCCACAAGCAGTTGTTGAAGTTACAGCGGCAGGAGGATCAGGACCATATATGTATAGTATTGATGGAACTAATTTTGTGAATTCAAATATCTTTAATGTAGATGCAGGACAACACAGGTTCTATGTTCGTGATATGGCATTATGTATTTCAGATCCATTTACAGTTACAGTAGATGCTTATGATGCATTAGTACCAAACTTAAGTGTTATTGAAGGATTTGTAACGTGTAACGGAGATGCTAATGGAGTACTTTCGGCGAGTGCTACAGGTGGTTTCGGAAACTATGAATACTTATTATTAGATGGAACAAGTACACCAGTAACAGGTACTTGGCAAACATCGAATATGTTTAGTGGTTTACCAGTAGGATCATATGGTATTAGAGTTAGAAGTACAAGTAGATTAGGAGAAGTTTGTACAGCAGATACAGGTTTACATGAAATTAGAGAACCAGATCCACTTACATTAGCTGAAGCACATACAGACGTTAGTTGTTTCGGAGGAGCTGATGGTACGATCACAATCACTCCAGCAGGAGGTAATGTAGCTGGAGGTTATGAATACAACATTAGTACAGAACCTGTAGATAAGTTTGTTAGAAATAATGTATTTGAAAATTTAGCAGCAGGAATTTATACGATAACTGTAAAGGATACTAAAGGATGTGTTGAAGTAATTCAGGTTGAAATTGAAGAACCAGATGAGTTGCAAATTCAAATAGTTAATACGGTAGAACAAACGTGTATTAATGATCCAGCAGCATCTATTACAATTGATGTACAAGGAGGTACACAACCATTCTTTGTAAGTATTAATAATGTTGAATTACCTACACCATATAACCAAAATGTAATTACGTTAAGTGCGGCAGAAGGTATTCAAGCAGGAAATCCATACTTTATTAGTGTAAGAGATAGTGGAGGAGGATGTCCAAGTGTATCAGTTACGCATACGTTTAGTGATCCTATTGATTTAGATTTAGCAGTAGATTTCGAATATTCATGTCCTACAGGAAATATTTTATTAGCATCTGTAGATACGAGATATGAAAATCAAGTTGAATATATTTTATTCAATGGAGCTACTGAAATTGAGAGAAATAGAGATGGTCAATTTATTGATGTTCCAGCTGGAACTGGATATACAGTAACAGTAAATCATTTAACAAATGGTTGTTCAGATAATTCAAACTCTAACCCAATTGATGTAATAGATTATCAAGCGGTTCAGTTTACGGTAGATGATTCTGTTAAAAACCACTTAATCATAACTGCAACTGGAGGTAATGGAGATTATCTATTTAGTTATGATGGAAGTGATTTTGAAACAAGTAATATTTCAGAATATCCAAACTTAGGACTTGCTGGAAGTAATGTGTATGTAATTCAAATTTTACAAACAAAAGATTACAACATCGTAGTAAAAGATACTAGAAATAGTACTGGATGTACCGCAGAGCAAACCGTAGAAGGAGTATATGTAACAATTGAAGTTCCAAACTTATTCTCACCTGACGGAGATGGAGATGGAGATTATTGGTATCCAGAAGAGGTTGAAGATTATCACGATTTAGAAGTGTTTATTTATGATCGTTATGCACGTCAGATAGCTAAGTTTAGAGGAGTGCAACAAGGATGGGATGGAACTTACCAAGGGCAACCTTTACCATCTGGAGACTACTGGTATACAATTTATTATAAAGAGTTATCAGGTCAAAGAAGAAAATTAATGGGACACTTTACGCTTTACAGATAGAAAGAAATAGAATGAAAAAAAGAATAATAGCAATATTAAGTATCATTTTGTGCAGTGTAAATTTACAAGCACAAGACATGAATTTACCGCAATATGTAAGTCACCTTGCAGACAATCCTTTTTTAATATCTCCAACCTATGCAGGTATTGGATCAGGATTAAAGATTAGACTAAATGGAGTAAGTCAATGGATTGGTGTTAAGAATGCACCAGATACACAGTCTTTAACTGTGGAAGCAAGACTAGCAGATAGATTTGGAGGAGGAATCACAATTTTTAATGATAAAAATGGATTCACATCTCAAATTGGAGCGAAGTTATCTTTAGCGAGCCACTTAACCTTGAGTGATTTTCACGATAGTTTCTTATCTTTTGCTTTGAGTTATAATTTTCTACAATTTGGACAAGACACTTCACAAGATAATACCAATAGTGGAAAGGCAAGTAGAAATATCCACCAATCTAATTTTGATGTAGGGATGCTATATCGTTATGAACGTTTTGCCATAAGTGTAAATGCTTCTAACATTCTAAATAAGAAGTTGGAAGAAACATTTGGACCAAATGAACCGGATATTTTAAGACGTTTTAGTGTGTTTACTTCTTATACTTTTGCTCGAATGAGTAGTAGAGTTGAAATAGAACCTTCTGTATTAGTAGAGTATAGAGAGTTTGATAAACGTTCTAGAACAGACATGAATGTGAAAGTCAGAAAAGGAATAAATGAAGGATATGTTTGGGCTGGAGTAAGTTACACATTCTTAAACGATCAGTTCTTTGAGCCTAATGCCATAGCTCCATTGTTTGGATTGAAGAAAGGAAATCTTTACATGTCATATGGATTCAGTATTAATGTAAATAAGACACAAGATTTTAATTATGGTACACATATGGTAACCTTAGGATTCGATTATGAAAGAAGGCCAAGTTTAGCACGTTGTACGCAAAAAATGATTATATTTTAATAATTAAAATAACGATAAAAAGAAAATCCTCAAGTATAACTTGAGGATTTTCTTTTTCTTTGTACCAATGGAAAAATCAAACGAAAAATCAATAAACCTTAATAAATATATCAGTAGCACAGGGATTTGTTCTCGAAGAGATGCTGAAAAATTTATTAAGGAAGGAAGAGTAACAATAAACGGTAAGCCTACACAACTAGGCAATCGCGTATTTGAAGGAGATGTTGTTAAGATTGATGGAAAACCATTAAAAACAAAACCAAGAACCATATATATAGCGTTAAATAAACCAGTTGGTATTGTTTGTACTACAGATAGTAAGGAAAAAAAGAATATTGTTAGGTTTATTGGACATCCCCAAAGACTATTTCCTATTGGTAGGTTAGATAAACCTTCAGAAGGACTTATTTTCCTAACAAATGACGGAGATATTGTAAACAAAATTCTACGAGCAGGAAATAACCACGAAAAGGAATATATCGTCACAGTAGATAAATCTTTTGACGATCGATTTTTGCAAAGAATGAGTAATGGAATACCAATTTTAGGGACGGTTACAAAAAAATGTAAAGTTGAACGTATCAATGAAAAAACATTCAAGATAATTTTAGTACAAGGATTAAACAGACAAATTAGAAGAATGTGTGAATATTTGGGGTATGAAGTTAAGAAGCTTAAGAGAACTCGAATAATGAACGTGAATTTGGGCAACTTAAAAGTAGGAGAATGGCGAGAATTAACATCGCATGAAATGGATATAATTAATCAATTAGTTTCCTCTTCTTCCAAGACAGAAGAAGCTTCTAAAATAGACCAGAAACCTAAAAGAAACCCTAAGAATACTAATTCAAAGACCAGCAATAAGTCTAGTTTTCAATCAAGATTCGGAAGAAAAAGGAAAAAATAGATTTAAGAAGCTTTTAAGTTATTCAATTTAACCAAATACGTATCTTTGCCAACTATGCAATTTGAATTAAAAACTACTGACCCTAAAAGTAAAGCCCGTGCTGGTGTTGTAACAACTGATCACGGAACTATAGAAACTCCAATTTTTATGCCCGTAGGTACGGTTGCTACAGTAAAAGGAGTACATCAATCAGAATTAAAAGATGAAATTAATCCGGATATAATTTTAGGAAATACCTACCATTTATACCTTCGTCCGAAAACTGATATCTTAGAGCAGGCAGGTGGATTGCATAAATTCATGAATTGGGATAGAAGTATCTTAACAGATAGTGGTGGATATCAAGTGTATTCTTTATCTGGGAGAAGAAAGATCAATGAAGAAGGAGTGAAGTTTAAGAGTCATATTGATGGTTCTACACACTTTTTTACACCAGAAAACGTAATGGAAATTCAGCGTTCTATTGGAGCAGATATTATTATGGCGTTTGATGAGTGTACACCTTACCCTTGTGACTATGGTTATGCAAAACGATCTATGCATATGACACATCGTTGGTTAAAACGTTGTATAAACCATTTAGAAAAAGTACCAGCAAAATATGGCTATAACCAAACTTTGTTCCCTATTGTTCAGGGAAGTACGTATACGGACTTAAGAAAGCAATCGGCTGAATTTATTGCTTCGGTTGGAGCAGAAGGAAATGCAATTGGAGGACTATCAGTGGGTGAACCAGCAGAAGAGATGTATGCAATGACAGATGTGGTTTGTAGTATTTTACCTGAAGATAAACCACGTTATTTAATGGGAGTAGGAACACCAATTAATATTTTAGAGAATATAGCTTTAGGTGTTGATATGTTTGATTGTGTAATGCCTACTAGAAATGCACGTAACGGAATGTTGTTTACCGCTCATGGTAGTATAAATATTAAAAATAAGAAGTGGGAGAATGATTTTTCTCCAATAGATGAAATGGGAATAACTTATGTTGATACCATGTATTCTAAAGCTTATTTACGTCATTTATTTTCAGCAAGAGAAATGTTAGGTAAACAAATAGCCTCAATTCATAATTTAGGATTCTATTTATGGTTAGTTCGTGAAGCTCGTAAGCATATCTTAGCTGGAGATTTTACGGAATGGAAAGATAGAATGGTAAAACAAATGAACAAACGTTTATAGTTAAAGCCTTTTGAAAAAACTAGATTGGTACATATTAAAACGTTATTTAACAACTTTTCTTTTCACATTGTTAATATTAATACCTATTGCGGTAGCGATTGATATTGCAGAAAAAATAGATAAATTTTTAAGACAAGAAACGTTAACGTTATTTGAGGTTGTCAATGATTACTACATAAATTTTATTATTTATTATGCTAATACCTTTATGCCATTAGCATTATTTATTGCAGTAATACTATTTACCTCTAAACTAGCCAATAACTCTGAGATTGTAGCTATAAATAGTTCTCAAATTTCTTTTACACGTTTTTTATACCCTTATTTAATTGGAGCATCCATAGTAGCAAGTGTGGCTTTTATGATGAATCATTATGTGGTACCATCTAGTAGTAAAGTTAGGAAGGGGTTTGAGAAAAAATACTTAAAGAAAAAGAAGTATTCAGATAAAACAGTTAAGAACTTTAGTTTACAAATAAATGATAGTACGTATGTGTTTATTCAAAATTTTGATTTAGAAAGAAATGCTGGGTATAACTTTTCTACTGAAACTTATGAAGGAATTAAACTAAAATATAAGTTAACAGCTGATAATATAAAATGGAAAGAAAAAGATAGTTCTTTTGTTTTGTACTCATGGAAAGAAAGAAAAATTTTCAAAAAAAGAGACAGTATTTTTAGTGGGAATAGTTTAGATACCGCTTTTGCATTTACACCAAAAGATTTTAACTATAAATCAATTGTGCCTCAAGAAATGGAATCTCCAGAACTAAAGAGATTTATTGAAATATCTCAAAAGAGAGGAGTAAAGAACTTAAATGCTTTTTGGGTAGAATTGTACAAAAGAACAAGTTTACCTGTAGCATGTTATATTTTAACATTGATAGCGGTAGTGTTAGCTCATAAAAAGAGAAGAGGAGGAATGGGAGTCAACTTAGCTTTAGGTATAACAATAATGTTTATTTACGTTTTCTTCTTAAAAGTGGCAGAAGTTTTAGGAGCGGTAGCAGGAGCTAATTCATTGTTAAACGTTTGGGTTCCTAATATGGTATTTGGTACCTATGCTATTTATTTATATTTCAATGCAAGGAAATAAATTAAAAAATTATCTTCACTTACATCTAATTGTTTTTATTTGGGGGTTTACCGCAATACTAGGCGCATTAATTTCAATAGATGCAATACCATTGGTATGGTATAGGATGTTACTTGCTGTTGTATTTATAGCATTGTATTTTTTTATCCGAAAGAAGTCATTCAAAGTAGATAAAAAAGGATTACTCAGATTTGCAATTACAGGAGTAATAATAGCATTACATTGGGTAACTTTTTTCAAGGCTATAAAGGTATCTAATGTTTCAGTAGCATTAGTAACAATGAGTACAGGAGCTTTTTTTGCATCGTTGATAGAACCATTTTATTTTAAAAGAAAGATAAAACTTATAGAAATAGTATTAGGGCTGTTAGTCATAGGTGGGCTGTATATCATCTTTAATTTCGAAAGCCAATATACTTTAGGAATTATATATGCTTTAATATCTGCGTTTCTATCGGCATTATTTGCCGTTTTAAACGGACTCTACATAAAAAAATATGAAGCCGATGTTATCTCTTTTTACCAATTATTATTTGGGGTTGTTGGAGTAACAATTTACCTAATAATCATAGGTGGATTCTCAATTGAATTCTTCCAATTACCAACGAATGATTGGCTCTATTTATTTATACTTAGTAGTATATGTACTGCCTATGCATTTATAGCTTCGGTTCATGTAATGAAGTACTTAACTCCATATACGGTGATGCTTACCATAAATTTAGAACCGGTTTATGCAATTGTATTAGCACTCTTTATTTTTGGCGAGAAAGAGCAAATGAATGTAGAGTTTTATTACGGAGCTTTAATAGTTTTATTTGTAGTTCTACTGAATGGAATATTAAAGAATACAAGTACAATTAAAAAGAAAATAAAAGGCAAATAGAGTGTAAACTAAACGTTAAACTGTATAATTTTTTTAGTATGTTTGCCTTTACAAACGACTAACTATTTTAAGAAATCAAACAAAACACAATGGAATATTTAGATTTTGAAATGCCAATAAAAGAATTAAAAGATCAATTGGCAAAATGTTTTGAAATAGGAGAAGAGAGTGATGTTGATGTTACTGAAACATGTAAGAAAATAGAAGATAAATTAGCAAAAGCTAAGAAAGATATCTATAAAAACTTAACACCATGGCAACGCGTTCAATTATCGCGTCATCCAAATCGTCCATATACATTAGACTATATTAAAGCACTTTGTGGAGATACTTTTATGGAGTTACACGGAGATCGTAGTGTAAAGGATGATAAAGCTATGATTGGTGGTTTAGGGAAAATAGGAGATCAATCTTTTATGTTCATAGGTCAACAAAAAGGATACAATACAAAAACACGTCAGTATCGTAATTTTGGTATGGCAAATCCAGAAGGATACCGTAAAGCTTTACGTTTAATGCGTATGGCTGAAAAATTTGGAATTCCAGTAGTAACTTTATTAGATACTCCAGGAGCATATCCAGGTTTAGAAGCTGAAGAGCGCGGACAAGGAGAAGCAATTGCTAGAAATATCTTTGAAATGACGCGTTTAAAAACTCCAATTATTACTATTGTAATAGGAGAAGGAGCTTCAGGAGGAGCTTTAGGTATTGGAGTAGGAGATAGAGTATACATGATGGAAAACACATGGTATACAGTAATTTCTCCAGAATCATGTTCTTCTATTTTATGGCGTAGCTGGGAATATAAAGAACAAGCAGCAGAGGCTTTGAAATTAACAGCTGATGATATGAAAAAATTAGCGTTAGTAGATGAAATTATCGAAGAGCCATTAGGAGGAGCGCATTCAGATAGAGAAGGAGCCTTTTTAGCTGTTAAAGATCAAATTCTTAAAGCATATGGTGAATTAAAAGATTTATCAGAAGCTGATTTGGTAGAACAACGTATGGATAAATATGCCAATATGGGAGTTTATAAAGAATAAACTTTCATTTAAAAACAATATGGAAACTCGCTACAGTAATGTAACGAGTTTTTTTATGCGTACATTTATAATACTTTAACCTTCATCTTTTTTCATTTATGGAAGATAAAGAAAAACCAAGGCTTTCTAGATTAACGGCTATTATAACTCAATTACAATCTAAAAGAATTGTAACGGCTTCTTATTTGGCTGAAAAACATGGAGTAAGTGTGAGAACCATTTACAGAGATATCCGTTCACTTGAACAATCGGGAATTCCAATTATAACAGAAGAAGGAAAAGGATATTCTATTATGGAAGGCTATCATCTTCCTCCAGTTTTATTTACCGAAGAAGAAGCGAATGCACTAATTACCGTTGAACAAATAGTAATAAAGAATAAAGACAAATCGCTCATTGATAGTTTTTCTAACGTTATTGAAAAGGTCAAATCAATTTTACGGTATTCTCAAAAAGGAAATGCAGAATTGCTCGCAGAAAGAGTATATTTCGGAGGAAACAATAATTATACAAAAACAAGTGACAATTTAATGAAGATTCAGTCTGCAATTATACACTTTCAAGTAGCTAATATTGTATACAAATCTTCACAAGGAAAAACAACGGAAAGAGAAATAGAGCCTTTTGCAGTATATAGTACTAATGGAAACTTTTTGTTAGTAGCCTTTTGTAGATTAAGAAATGATTTTAGAAACTTTAGAATAGACTTTATAGAAAAGTTTATTGTGGAAGGAGCTAAATTTACTCCACATAAAATGACAATTCAAAAATATTTTGAGAAATACATAAAAGATCAAAATACCCCTGACATACCGCTGTCATAGTAGCATTTTAATATTGCAGCATAATTAATTAAAAGCAATATAAAATGGAAATTGTAAAGACTATTATTTTATTACTATCAGGCTTAATGCTACTTTTTGTTGGGTTAATGAGGTTAACCAATCCAATAAAAACTTATTTAAAGAGCTCAGGAATAAAATTAAATAAAGATGTTGATTTATTAAATGAAGTTAGAGGAGTGAGTGCGGTAATGCTCTGTGCTGGAATAGTTATTCTTCTAGGTATTATAGTTTCTGAATTAACATATACCTCATTCATGGTAGGTACTTTAATCTTCATCGGTTTTGCTATTGGAAGGATTATTAGTTTACTTTCAGATGGAAAACCAAACAAACAAATTATACAAGGAATTGTGTTTGAAATAATTTTAGGTGGAGCTAATTTATTTGGAATGCTAAGCATACTGCAATAATAGATTTAAACTGAAATAAAAAAGCAATCTAATTAGATTGCTTTTTTATTTGTTATGGTATGTTTAAGTATTTATGAGTTTGTAAAGAGATACGCCACTTAGGGTGTTTCATTACATAATCAATAATCATAGGTGTCATTTTTTCTTTTTTACTCCATTCAGGTTGTAAGAAAAGATTACACTTTTCACCTACTTTGGCAGCTTGTTCTTCAGCAAATTGAAAATCATTTTTGTTATGAATAATCATTTTCAATTCATCAGCTTCTTTATAAGCTCTTTCTAAAGGTAACTTTGTTTTCTTTGGAGATAAACAAAACCAATCCCATTTTCCAGAGAAACTATAAGCCCCTGAAGTTTCAATATGTGTTTTAATCTGATTCTTTTGTAGTTGATTTGTGATATAGTCCAAATCCCACATTAATGGTTCTCCACCAGTAATAACTACTGTTTCTGCATACTTTTTTGCATTTTCAACAATTATATCGGTATGTGTCGGAGGGTGTAAATTAGCATCCCAACTTTCTTTTACATCACACCAATGGCATCCAACATCACAACCACCAATTCTAATAAAATAGGCAGCAGTACCTGTATGAGCACCCTCACCTTGAATGGTATAAAACTCTTCCATTAATGGAAGCATTTCTCCTTTATTAATTAACTCTTGCGTCTTTAAATCCATCTACTTTTACGGCTATTACATCTATTTCGATTTTAGCACCTACTAATAAATCGGCTGCAAAGGTAGTTCTTGCAGGCTTATTTTCAGGAAAATATTTACGAAAAATTGCATTAAATGCCTTAAAATCGTTTAGATCGGCTAAAATAATAGTGCATTTCACAACGTGTTCTAAGTCAGATCCATGATGTCCCAACACTTCCTTTATGTTTTGCAAGGCTTGTTCTGTTTGTGCTTCAATGTTATCTCCAGCGAGTTTTTTAGTATTTGGGTTAATCCCAACTTGGCCAGCTAAATACAAAGTGTTTCCAACTTCAACAGCATCAGAAAAAGGAGCATTTTTTTTACGTTCTAACTTTGACTTATGAAAAATTAAAGAAGGTTTTTCGTTTGTGGTACATGACAAGAAACAAAAAGTTAAAACAAGTGCAATAAAAAGTTTAGTTTTCATAAAAAGTAGGTTTTGAATGATTTGTCAATATTTAAGTAAGATGCTTACGAGTAAAATTACTAAATAAAATGTAGCGAGTTTTTGAAATGCTAATATTAATAGTATTTTTATCAAAAATTTCATCAAGAATGAGCAATACAGAAGCTTTTTTTAATCATATAACAGAAGGATATGCTTGTAAGGGAGATTTTATCACCTTGGGAGCTGGAATGTTAGGTGAGGAGACCGTAACAAATGCATTGGTTAATGTGCCTTTAAAGACTTTAAATAGACATGGTTTAATAGCCGGAGCAACAGGAACAGGAAAAACCAAAACACTTCAAGTTATAGCAGAAAACTTATCGGAAAAAGGAGTACCTGTATTGCTAATGGATATTAAGGGAGATTTAAGCGGATTGGCACAGCCAAGTCCTGGACATCCGAAAATTGATGAACGTCACGAGAAGATCGGAATTCCATTTGATGCTAAAAAGTTTCCAATAGAAATTTTATCAATTTCAGAACAAGAAGGAGTACGTTTGAGAGCTACTGTTTCTGAATTTGGTCCTGTGTTATTGTCACGAATTTTAGATTTAACAGAAACGCAATCTGGTATTGTGGCAATTATTTTTAAGTATTGTGACGATAATCAGTTACCATTATTAGATTTAAAAGATTTCAAAAAGATTCTTCAATTCATAACCAATGAAGGTAAAGATGAGATTCAAGCTGAGTATGGACGTATTTCAACAGCAAGTACTGGTGCAATACTTCGTAAGATTGTTGAAATAGAACAACAAGGAGGAGATTTATTTTTTGGAGAAAAATCATTTGACGTTGATGATCTAACGCGTATTGATGAAAATGGAAGAGGTGTCATCTCTGTATTACGTTTAACAGATATTCAAGATAAGCCTAAGCTATTTTCGACATTTATGTTACAATTATTAGCAGAGGTATATGAAACATTTCCTGAGCAAGGAGATAGTGGGAGACCAGAACTAATTATTTTTATAGATGAGGCGCACTTGGTATTTGATGAAGCATCGAAAGCTTTATTAAGTCAAATAGAGAGTATTGTAAAGCTAATTCGTTCAAAGGGAATTGGGTTATATTTTGTAACGCAAAACCCTAAAGATGTTCCTGAAGATGTTTTGGCACAATTAGGATTAAAAGTGCAACATGCCTTAAGAGCATTTACTGCAAAAGATAGAAAGGCTATTAAGTTAGCTGCAGAGAATTACCCAGATTCAGAGTATTACGATACTAAAGAGGTGTTAACTCAGTTAGGAATAGGGGAAGCATTAGTTTCCGTATTAAATGAAAAAGGAATTCCAACTCCGTTAGCAAGAACTATGTTAAGAGCTCCAATGAGTAGAATGGATGTATTAACGGATAAAGAAATAAAAGAAGTTCTTGATAATTCTAGTTTGATTACTAAGTACAATAAAGAAGTAGATAGAGAAAGTGCTTATGAAATTTTGAATGATAAAATTGATAAAATCAACAAAGAAAAAACAGAAGAAGAAGCTCGAAAGGAAAAAGAAAAAACAAGTAGAAGATCTAGTTCAACTAGAAGTAGAAGTACTCGTATGAATCCTGTTGTAAAGGTATTAACAAGTGCTACTTTTATAAGAGCTGCTTTTGGAATATTAAAGAAAGTATTGAAATAATAGGAAACAAATATCAACGTTATATATAAAAACTATAATTAATGAAAAACATAGTAAAAGTTTTAGTAGTAGCAGTAGGAATGATTACTTTTTATCAATGTAGCAATAGCAAATATGATGTAGCTAAGGGAAAAGTAGGAGAATTGACTACCAAAACAACTATTCAGCAGTTAGATAAAATTTTTGAAAATGATTCTATCGTAAAGGTGTTGAGTGAAGGTGCTAAAGGAGACAATTACTTTCAGGAAGATGATAAATACCATGTATTTGAAAAAGGAGGGAAGCACTTGCTAACCATCGTTCCTAAAGAGCAATTAGATTCTGTATCTACCATTAGAAGTATTGAGATTTTTGACAATAGGTATAAAACAAAAACAGGATTGAATATTAACTCTAACTTCCAAGAAATTAATAATAATAACAAAATTGATAAGGTAGAAACATCATTTACATCTGCTACTTTATTTATAGATGAGTTAAACGCAACCATTGCTATAGATAAAGAAGAACTTGGATTAAAAGAGTTTAGTACTCAAAAAGTAAGTATTGAACAAATACCTGATTTAGCTAAAATGAAATCATTTACCATTTGGTTTAACTAATATATAAGAATCCGAAATGAAAATTTCGGATTTTTTATTTAAGGAAATATGAGTAAAAAATATACAATCCAAAAATCACCGTTTGTTGTTCCAACTACCGACGGTAAGTTAATAGAAGAGCATTTTGGAAATGCAACGAATAAAGAAGGTCAAATAAGTATTGCTCACATGGTAGCTCCAGCTGGTTGGAGTGAACCTTTTCAAACTCCTGAATTTGAAGAGTACACTTATATCATTAAAGGAAAAAAGCAATTCAACATTGATGGAGAGATAATTGTTTTAGAAGCTGGACAATCTATAAAAATTGAAAAAAATGTCCGTGTTCAATATTCCAACCCTTTTGATCAAGCATGTGAATATATAGCGATTTGTTTACCGGCATTTTCTATCGATTTAGTGAATAGAGAAGAAGTCTAAACTAAAACTGATACTTTTTATCAATAGCGTACTTAATCAATTCATTACCTCCATTTAAATTAAGTTTACGAATCATGTTTTTTCTATGAGTGTCTACAGTAGTTTTGGCAATAAAAAGTTCCTGGGCAATCTCTTTAGAGGTTTTTCCATTAGCAATTAGTTGTAGAATTTCCTTTTCTCTATTAGAAAGAGTTACCTTTTCCGATTTTCCAATAGTTACATTTTCTTGAATGTAATCATTCATAAAGTTAAAAGCTACATTCGGATCAAAGAAAGTTTCACCATTGGCTACAGTAACAATTGCTTTAGATAGCATTTTAATACCCGAATTTTTTAAGAGATAGCCAGAAGCTCCTACATCTAACATTTGTTTAATTGCTTCAGGTTGATCAAACATGGTTAAAGCCAATACTTTGATATGAGGAAACTGTATTTTTATACGTTTGGTAGCTTCTATACCATCCATTCTAGGCATACGAATATCTGTAATAACAAGTTTGGGTTGTTTTAAACTAACTAGTTTCACAAGATCTTCACCGTTATTTACTGTGCCAATAATGTTTATATCATCATCGTATTCAAAAAAAGACTTTACACCATCAATTAGCATTTGATGGTCTTCTGCCATAGCTATAGTTATCATATTTATCGGGTAGTATTTTGTTTCTGTTTTTTATAGTGAACTAATCGTTGTTTTAATCTTAAGATTCCTTCAATTTTTTGCGCTATTTCTTCAATTGTATTTTGTGTTTCATCTATGATTTCATCTAACTCTTTATCAACTTGTATTCGATGTTCATTTAGCTCTGTATGAACTCCTTTTAATTTGGCTTCTGCAATACGTAAACGTTCTTTAATGTTTTTTGATCTATTGATCTTTTTAGGTGAAACAATCCCAAAAGCATATAAGAGATAAAAAAGAATAGCAATAAAGAAACAACTTCCAACTATTAATATGGCTAAAACAGCAATAGCAATATCACTGGTTCCCTTATCGAATTCTTCCCCTGCATCATTGAAATAAGCTTCTTTACAATGATCTTCACCATCAATAGGGTAGAAGGTGAAATTTATAATATTCCTGAGAATTTTCCATTTTAAAGGAACTTTTTCAGGAGGATAATATCGTTCGGTATAATATCCAACTCGGGAGGAAATCGTATTATCCGGATTACCGCCAGCAATTACGTTACCAAGTTGGTCAATGGATATTAAAAAGTTAACAAAAAAGTTCATTTTAGTAAGTTTGATGTTTACCAAAGATACTAAACTAATACCTTGTTTATTATACTTAGGTTTAGGTATTTATTATAGGGATATCTATAATTATAGACGTTCCTTTTCCTATAGTAGAGTCTACTTCGAAGGTACCTTTTAAGTGTTCTATTCTGGTTTGAATAGAGTTGAGGCCCATTCCGTTTTTAAGTTCGATAGTATTCATATTAAAACCTCGGCCGTTGTCTTCAATAATAATATTTAGATTATTATCAAATTGAGAAATATTGATAGTTGCGTGCGTTGCATCGGCATGTTTAATAATATTGGTAGTAAGTTCTTGTACTATTCTAAAAACAGCTATTTCTAGGCTATTTTCCAAACGCTTATCTAAGCCAAAATCTAATACTTCAATAGTTATTCTATTAGCATCGGATATTTTTTCAGCCATTAATTTTATCGCTATCAAAAGACCTTTGTTAGCAATTACTCCAGCATTTTTTGCATGTGCTATACTACGTACTTTTAAGTAGGTTTCATCAATGAGTTTTTCAGTTTTAGAGTATAATTCTTCCTGATTAAAGTGCTCTTTTTCTCTGTTTAATTTTAGGTTTTCAAAGTGAAGCTTTAAAGTAGCTAAAACAGAACCAATATTGTCATGAAGATCTTCTGCAATACGAACACGTTCTTTTTCTTGTCCATCAATCATAGCATTGATCGTATTTATCTCTTGCTCCTTTAATAAAGTAAGGTTTTTCTGTTTCTCTAGCTCTTTTTGTTGCTCTGCTAACAAACGCTTTCTTTTGGAGTTTTTAAGGTTGAGATACGTAACAATACCACCAAATAGGACAAAAATAGCCCCTATTAAAAGAATTAATTTGTCTTGTTTTCTTTTTGCTTTTAATTCAATGTTTTCTTTTTCTTTTTTTTCGGTTTGATATTTTGTATTTATATCATTGAAAGCAATAGCTTTATTATATTCATTTAATGAATCTGCGTATTTTTTAGAAAGGTTTTGATAATAGTAAGCCGATTTATAGTTATTTAAATGAGAATAGTTTTTGGAAAAAAGATTGTTCAATTTAATTTTTTCTAAGTATCTATAACGAGGGATTTTAACGTTACTTGCACGGGTTAAATAGTCGTTAGATTTTATATAGTTTTTTTGTAGTTGATATAATATAGCAATATTCATATTTATTCCAAACAGTTCATTTCTAAAGTAGTTATAATCTTTTTTATTAATGAATGTTAGGGCTTTTTGATTATGATATAAGGAACTATCTAATTTGGTTAAAAAATATTGATATTGCAATGCTATCATTTGATGAAATTTAGCTTTTAAATAATCATTGTCTAGACTATCAGCTTCTTGAAGTTTTTGCTTAAGAATAGTTACATTTTCTTTTCTAGTTATATTTGCTTGAATAGTATAATAATAATAGTTATAATAAGTTTTTTCATTCAAGTCATATAGATAGTTTTTTAAAATGTCTAAATAACTTAGTAAAGTATTTTTTGACTTCCTATTTTTATACAACTGGGCCACAATTTTTTTTATACTTTCATTGATAAATACGGTATCCTTAATAGCTAAAGCATTGTTTAACCCTTGGTTGTATAAGTTAAAAGCTAAGGAATCATTATGATTCTTAAACAATTGAAAATCTCCTTCTAATATCAGTTGAATTATTAAATTTCTTTTATTCTTTTTTTTATTGACTATTAATAAACTATCGATTTTTCCTGTTTTTATAAGTTTTGACTGGAAAAGAAAAAACTTTTTTTCACTTTCAGAAATGTTATTGAACGAACTGGTATCCAAATAGGTTAAATTATACTTTTTAAGTTGTTTGATACCTTGTTTAAAGGTTTGAGTGTACACCTGAGCGTACACTAAAACCGTAAGAGTTATATAAAGAGTTATTTTTTTTATTTTTCTGATTTTTAATATTAAATATTTGTTTTAATTCCCCCTCTGCATGCACCATTTCCTAAATCTGGGGAAGAAGCATCTGAGCATGAAGTAGGAATTGATATAGATCCTAGTCCTTGAATAGATGATTTTATATGTATATCTATTATATCGTTATTAGAAAAAACAAAATCACTATTAAAACCTGTATAGTCTTGTTTTGATTCATTGTCATCTAATTTTTCAATAAATATAGTGATATGATATTTTTTAGTGCCATTTTGAAGGTTACAAGGGTTTTCTCCTAAGTTGAATTTTGTAAGTTCTATATTGGTTATCTTTAGCTGATCACATCCATATCTCTCCTTAAGACGAAAATCTATATTAACAGAATCATTACTTTTCGCTTCAAACTTACCTAAAATGGCAAATGAATTAATTAAATCTAAGTGGAAAGGTTGAAAATTAAGACGATCTTTTAAATTAATGTTTAACATCAAATTTTCGTCTGGTTCAGATCGATTAAAGGGTTCTCGACAGTTATTGTTATTCTTGTCATTTTGTTGAAGTACTTCTTTATTAGCTTGTTTAGAAGCTTCCTTATTCAAACAAGAAGTTAACAATAAAAAATTAAGAAATACGATTAAAATTGTTTTGTAGGTTTTCATAATAGTTTTTATTTGATTAGTATTAAATTTTATCTTTTAAATGATATAATGGTAGTATATTTTCATGACAACTGTTAAAATTAAAATTACAAGAGATAGGAAGTTTACATTGTAGGCAATCGTTAGCACTATTTATAGAAATACAGGTGGTTATATAACCATTATTATCAGGACCATTATTACCTCCTAAGTATATTCCTACAACTTTGTCTTTAAAAAAAACAGGACTTCCAGAACTTCCTGGCAATCCATCTAAGTTTGTTAGATATATCCCATCCTCTTTTCCTTTGATAGAGGCAGACCCATTAAGTTTTAGCGGTAAAAACGAGCAATGCCCAATTGTATATAGTTTTGCTCCAACGTTTAGTTCTTTAAATAAAGGTTCTAACCTATATTTCGAAGGAATTCTTCTAGCTGTTCTAATAATTGTGTAATCATTTGACCGTTTTTCTGTTTTTGTTGTTGTTAAATTTTCTATAGAACTTATTTTAAAAACGTTAGACGCACTAAACCTAGAAGGTAACTTGTTGTTTTTATACATAAAGCCAAAGACGATATAATAGTCACTTGGACGTATGTTACTGTTTGAAAATATGTGCTTTACAGTGAGTACTGTTTTATTGTTTATAGCAAATACAGTAGCCAATATTCCTTTAGGTCTTGTCTGATTTGCAAAAGCTTGGCCAGGACATATTCCCAAGTTGCGTAATGAGGTGGTTTCATGTTTGAAGTAATAAAAATTGTCATCTTTTTTATCAAAAAAATTTTTGTGAATTATAAAACCAACTCCATTAAAATTTCTTCTTTGATTTCTATTGACTACATGGTCATAATCTATTCTATGATCGGAATCAACGAGAGCTTTAATGGTAAAATATTGTAATTCATCTTTGCTATATTTTTTATAGAAATCTAAGAAGAAGTCATTATTCTTGAAATTATTGGGTATAGAATCTTTATCTCTAAAATAGTAAAGAGCTTTTAAATCTTCTAATGAATATTTCCGTGAGATTGATTTATAGTCCTTATTGGCAATTTCTTTATTAAATCGATCAATATCTTTGATTTTCATATAATAAGAAGTTCCATCAACAAGGATAGTACTATCTTTATTAACTATTGGTTTAGATTGAAAACTAAAACCATTCAGAGTCTTTAAAAACAATAGAAATAGCAATAGCTGTATTGTAGTTTTTTTAGTCATTTCAAATAATTTTACTACAAATAAAGTGCAAAAAAGACGTGACATGTATACCTACAACTAGGTATTTTGCACTACCTAAATATAGGTAAAGAAATTATAAAGTAAAAACAGTCAGTAAGATACCTAACAAAATAGCAGTAAACTTTTGAAAGTTGAATTTGTGATTTTCTGAACTTTCAAATAAAATGATAGTAGAGATGTGAAGAAAAATACCAATAGTTACGGCAATAATTTCAGCGTGATACCTATGTAAAAAAGTAACCTTTTCTGAAACATACATTCCTAAAGGACTCATTAAAGCGAAAAAAACTAAAAACAACGCTACCGTTTTTTTATCATACTTGGCTTTAATTAAAAATGTTGTAAGTACAATAGCAATGGGAATTTTATGTATGAAAATAGCCCATAAAAGATTGTGTTGGTGATCACCATGATCATGAATAGGTAAACCTTCCGTAAAAGCGTGAATACTTAAACTAACAAAAAGTAACCAAGGAAATTGGTTTTTTTCAGAATGAATATGTACATGTCCATGTTCTGCTCCTTTTGAAAATGATTCTAAAATAGACTGTATAAGAATTCCCAGAATTATAAGAATACCGATTTTTTTTGAATTCGAAGTTTCTACATACACTTCTGGTATCAAGTGAAGTATGGTAACAGATAATAGGTAAGCACCACTAAAAGCTAGTAGTAAACGAACAAACTTTGTGTTTGGCTTTAAATACAATACAATTAAAGCCCCTATTAATACAGATATTATTAGAATCAATGAACTCATTCAGCAACAATAATTAAACGATCAGAAGATGAAGCATTAAAATCATTCAGGTTGTAGTCTCCAAAAACATTTTTGATATGTAGCCCTACGGAGTTAAAATAGTTCCTCATTTTTTCTAAGGTCAAAAATTTAACTTGTTCAGTAAAAGAGTAATCATTCCCTTCAGCCGTAAAACTAATATGTTTTAAGATAAAACCATTTTTAATCTCACGAGTGATATGAAAATCAATACCATCAATAGATTTTGTTTCTTCTGTAACTAAATTTTCTTTTACTTTTTCAACATTTAAAAAGTCTAAAACGAAAACACCTTTTTCTTTTAATCCGTTTTTTATACTTTTTAAGATAGTAATATCTTCATTATCATCTTCAAAATAACCAAAACTTGTAAACAGATTAAAAACTGCATCATACTTGTTTTCAAGTGGAGTACGCATGTCCCAAACCTCAAACTTTAAGGTGTCGTTTTCAAATTGTTTTGCATGCTCAATACTATTGTCACTCAAATCACCACCTGTAACTTGATATCCTAAAGAGTTTAAGTACACAGAATGCCTTCCTTTACCACAAGGTAAATCAGCAATATGACTTGCTTGAGGAAGTGCTAAGAACTCAGTAATGTTACGCATAAAAAACTGAGCATCAGCGTCGTTTCTATGCTTGTATAAAATATGATAATATGGTGTATTAAACCATTCGCTAAACCAATCTGTTGTTTTCATATGCTATAAGGTCTGCAAAAATACGTAAATCTTACATTTTGAATATACTCTGTGTTTACAATTATTTAAAATGGTACTTTTGCAATTCAATTTTATAGGTTTTTATGGAGCAAGATTTTAAAATGACAGCTATAACAATGGCTGGTTTAGAAGGTGTATTAGCTGATGAATTAAGACAGTTAGGTGCACGTGAGGTAAAAGAAGGAATTCGAAATGTTTCTTTTAGAGGAGATAAAGGCTTCATGTATAAGGCTAATATTGCTTTACGAACAGCGATTCGTATTTTAAAACCAATTAAACGTAGTAAGATTTTTGATGAAGAGGATTTATATGAAGCAATTCAACGAGTAAAATGGGAACGCTTTTTAGATGCTGATGGAACTTTTGCTATTGGAGCTGTTGTAAATTCTAGAAATTTCACTACAAATTCGCATTATATAAGTTTAAAATCTAAAGATGCGATTGCAGATTATTTCCGTCATAAGTATGGTAAAAGACCTGATGTAGATTTAAAGTATCCAGATGTTAAAATTCATATTCACATTCATAAAGAATGGTTAACCATTTCTTTAGACTCTTCTGGAGAGTCTTTACATAAAAGAGGGTATCGTAGTGCGACCAATATTGCACCAATTAATGAAGTATTGGCTGCAGGATTAGTTTTATTGTCTGGTTATAAAGGAGAAGAGAATTTTATCGATCCAATGTGTGGTTCTGGAACTATTTTAATAGAAGCAGCTATGATAGCTAATAAGATTCCGGCGAATATCAACCGTAAACATTTTGCGTTTGAAAACTGGAATGATTATGATGAAGACTTATACTTTACCATTCAAGATTCATTGTTGAAGAAAATAAAAAGTTCACATTTTAAAATAATGGGATTCGATAAAGCGCCTTCAGCAGTGAGAAAAGCACAACAAAATATTATCAATGCGAACTTAGAAGAGTTTATCGGAGTACATCATGTAAACTTTTTTAACTCTAAAAAAGAAGTATTTGGAAAAACTACCATTTTATTTAATCCGCCTTATGGAGAGCGTTTAAATATTGATGTAGAAGAATTTTATAGGAAAATAGGGGATACCTTAAAGCATAATTATTCTAATTCAACAGCTTGGTTAATTACTTCAGATATTCAGGCGTTAAAACACGTAGGTTTACGAACCTCAAGAAGAATTCCACTTAAAAATGCCGATTTAGATTGTCGTTTTGTGAAATATGAATTGTACGAAGGAAGTAAAAAGTTAAAAAAGCAACCTACTATAGAAGAATAAAATTTAAAATTATTATTTATTAAATAAGAGGAAGGCCAAAGCAATATGCTTTGGCCTTCTAAACTAATAAAACCAAGTATTAGTGTCATTAGAGTTAGCTAACTAATGAACTAATGTGTTTAGTAGAAACTATATTTTAGTGTAGACTTATAACTCTTGTTATTTTCCACAGTTTTTCTTCTTTTTTCCAAATAACAATGAATTTACTTGGAATTGATTTTTGATTAGGTTCTCTATTATTAAAAAACTTATGATAACCAATTTGAACAGCACCGTAATTTGGAATAGGATATACCTCAATACTTCCTTTAATTAATGTACGTGTTACTTTACCACAAATGTTTTTTTCAAGGGATTCCAAAAGCTCCTCTTTAGAGGTTACAATTCCTCCTTTGTCGTGGTAAAACTCTAAGTTATCATGATATAGAGAAGCTTGTGTTTTCATATCACATGTATTATATGCTTGAAAATAAATGCTATCCATTTTTACAATTTCTTCATATAATGTATGATCAATAGGCTTGTAACTTGGAATTTCACTTGTTTGGCCGTTCATTACCCAAGAGACAAGAAGTGCGTATAATAGGCTTATGATTTTAAAGAAAAAGTTGCCTTTAAAAAAGAAATCAAATAGTGTGTTCATAGTTTTTCAGATTATGATTACCAAGTTTTAAAGGCAAGATTTCCTTCTTCATTATATAATCTTCTAAAACCTTTAGAAAGATCATTTATTACATTGTTAGAGATGTTAACAACTCCTTTATAGCCATCATTACAATCAATCTCTAATCGTAGTCTTTTTATTTTATTCTCTGCATCATATAAAGCATTGCTAATATCAATATCGATATTTTTTCGATACTTAAACCAGTCGATTAATTTTTCAAGTTCTCTTTTGGTCGTATTACTATCAATGATAAATTCTGCTTTGATATCATTGATGGTACTATCGAACATAAAACTAACTTCATTATCATTATCATTATCATTATCATCGTCAGCATTATTATCATCATTTGAGTTGTTGCGATCTTCATCTTTATCAGTTTCACAATCATTACACTCCAAACCTTTAGAAGTCATTTTAAAATGATGATTTGCCATATCTCTATCGTAAATATTCTCTGTATTATCTACGCCATATAAGAAGTTTCTAGAAGAACCTTCAAAATAAATGGTGGTTCCTTCTGGAATATAAATAGTTGCCTTAACTTCTTCTTCTTTCCAAAGGTTTTGAATTTCACTTAAATAGAAAGCATCAAAAACAATGGTGTTGTTGGCAGATTTGAAGTTATACACTATTTTTTTAGCATTCTCTCCAGCTTTACTACGTCTTCTTCCTTCTGAAGTCTTTTTGATTTCAATATAAGCATTACCAGTTTCGCTTTTTGCTACATCAATTTTAACATTGTTAGAGTACTTAGTATCTTTATCGTTAACATTTACATCAATACTATTTCCTCTTCTTCTTAAACTATGCATGTAGTAAATGTTATCATCGTTAACTACACGAATTTTAAGAGGCTCTTCCTGATTGAATGTCAAACTATGTTTGCTAACATTGCTACCATCATAGGCACGTGAAGTACCATATTCTACAGCGGAGAAACCTAATCCTAATACAGCTACAAACCATATTCCTAATAAGGTTAACGTGGTTGGTGTACCTATCTTTTTTAAATTAGGAGATAAGATTCTTAAACCTAAAATAAACAATGCAACAAATGGAATACCAATTGCCATAAAGATAAAGGTAGTTAACAACCATTTAGGTAAAGTAGCATCATAGAAGAAAGGTGGGTAGTGAACTAAATCACCATCAAAATTCAATATTTCAAAACTCCCTGCAAAGAACAATCCAAACAGTAAAGAAATTATAGTAACACCTGCTGTAAAGATTAAAAGTACGCCCATGAATTTACCAAACACTTTAAAGATGGTTAGCAAAATTTTTCCTAAAGTATCTACAAAATCTTGAGCACCTGATTTAGTTTGGTTACCTAGTTTTTTGTAATCGGCGTTTGAGATTTTATCGGTTAATTCATGGGCGCCTTCCTTTACCTTTGAAGAGATGTTTTCAAATTCGTTTCTAATTTTTTTTTCTATGTTGTCAATATTTACAGCTTCACCTTCCATTTGAAGTTTCTCTGAAGTTGTTTTGGCTTCAGGTAATAATACCCAAAGAATAATGTATCCAATAACACCAAAACCAAATCCAGCTAAAGTAAGAAGTAAGAAACCTAAACGAATCCAAATTACATCTATATTAAAATAGTGTCCTAAACCTGAAGCTACCCCGGCTAGGAATTTGTCTTCTCCATCTCTAAATAACTTTTTAGAAGATTGGTTTCTTCTTTGATAGTAAGAACCAGATTCAGCATATTCTTCAGCTTCAGTATAGTCTTCTGGTTGTCCCATAATGGCAATAACTTCATCAATATCACCTTCATTTATAACCTGACGAGCATCTGTAATTCTTTCAGATAAAAGTTCACTAATTCTAGTTTCTATATCTGCGATAATTTCTTCTTTACCTTGTGGGTCATCACTAAGGGAACGCGAAATAGCATCTAAGTAGCGTTTTAATTTTTGATAAGCCAGTTCATCTATGTGGAAGAAGAATCCGCCTAAATTTATATTTATTGTCTTATTCATTTTTAGTTGATTTTGTACTTGTTACTTGGTTTACTGCTGATACTAAATTATTCCAGGTTTTGTCTAATTCTTTTAAAAATAATTGACCATTTTCAGTCAATACGTAGTATTTACGAGGCGGCCCTGAGGTTGATTCTTCCCATCTATAGGTTAATAATCCTGCGTTTTTTAATCGAGTTAATAACGGATATATGGTACCTTCAACCACAATCATTTCTGCGCTTTTTAGGTTAGAGAGAATCTCAGAAGTGTAGGCATCTCCATTTTGTAATATTGATAAGATGCAATACTCTAAAACTCCCTTACGCATTTGCGCTTTTGTATTTTCTATCTTCATCGAGAGTGGTTTATGTTGTTACTTAATAAATTTAATTGTAAAAGGATACTTGTAATCTTCTCCTTTGTTTGCTTTCATGGCTGCTATTATGATTAAGGCTATTTTTATTAAGGTTATTACGGTTGCTAAAGAAGCTACGCCGATAAAACCAAATAAACCTCCATAGCCATGATTTCCTCCAAAGTCAATATCTACTCCGTTAAAAATGTCAAAAACATTTCCGAAAATAAAAGAGAAGAAAGAAGCACTTAGGATGAAAATGTATAGTCCAAAGCTAATATTAAAGTTCACGGCTTCTTTACCATGTTCATCTAAAAACAAGCTTCTGGTTTTTAATGTTTGCCATAATACTAATGGTGTAATAATACTACCAAAAGGAAATAAATAGCCTGCAAAAGCAGATATATGTATTAAAAAAGCATTTGTGTTTTCGTTATTGTGTTGCATAATAATATGGATTGTATAATACTTTACATTGCAAATATATATCTTTTAAAAGGTATTATGCAATACATAGTACTAAAATTTAACATTTTTTAACATTTGAATGCTTTGATAAATATTCAATAAAAAGCCGTACATTGCCTGTAAATACTGATAAAATGAAATTTACACCTAGCAAAATTAATTTTTTTACTTTGTTCAAGTTACCATCTGCATTTTTCTGTGGAATAAGAGTTAAGTCTATTTCTGAAGAAGATTCTTTAGTCATGGTTAAGCATAAATGGATCAATCAAAATCCATTTAGATCGATGTTTTGGGCCGTTCAAGGGATGGCAGCAGAACTTTCTACAGGAATTTTAGTTATGCAAGCAATAGATCTTTCTGGTAAAAAGGTATCTATGTTAGTAACTAATATGAATGCAACTTTTACAAAAAAAGCTACTGGTAAAATTCAGTTTAAATGTAATGACGGAATTGCTATTAAAGAGGCAATTCAAAGATCGGTTGAAACAGGAGAAGGACAAACAGTTTTGGTTACTTCTGAAGGAATTAATGAAGAAGGAATATCTGTTTCAAAGTTTGAGTTTGAATGGAGTTTGAAGGTGAAGTCGTAACAAAATGAAATTATCTTAGTCTAATCTATAAAACTTATTATTTATGAATGCACACGAAATAGATTACCGCATTTTTGGCGAAGAAATGCAATATGTAGAAATAGAGTTGGATCCACAAGAAGGGGTGGTAGCAGAATCTGGGAGTTTTATGATGATGGATTCAAATGTTGAAATGAATACAATTTTTGGAGATGGATCTAATCAAGAAAAAGGAATTCTAGGGAAGATTTTTTCTGCTGGAAAACGTTTATTAACAGGGGAGAATTTATTCATGACTGTTTTTACAAATGTGGGACAGGGTAAGAAGCAAGTTTCTTTTGCATCACCGTATCCAGGTAAAATTGTACCAATTGATTTAAGTGAATTTGGAGGAAAGTTTATTTGCCAGAAAGATGCTTTTTTATGCGCAGCAAAAGGAGTGTCTATAGGTATTGAGTTTTCAAGAAGGTTAGGAAGAGGTTTGTTTGGAGGAGAGGGCTTTATCATGCAAAAAATGGAAGGTGATGGTATGGGCTTTATTCATGCCGGAGGAACCATGTCTAAAAAAGTATTGCAAGCAGGTGAGGTGTTAAAAGTAGATACTGGGTGTATTGTTGGTTTTACAAAAGACGTAGATTATGACATAGAATTTGTAAAAGGAATTAAAAATACAATTTTTGGAGGTGAAGGTTTGTTTTTTGCAAGATTAGAAGGACCTGGAACTGTTTTTATTCAATCTTTACCGTTTAGTAGATTAGCTGGAAGAGTATTGGCTATGGCTCCTCAAACGGGAAAAGGAGATAGAGGAGAAGGGAGTATTTTGGGAGGAATTGGAGATATATTAGATGGAGATAATAGATTTTAAACTATAAGAAATTAGAATAATAAAATAAAAAGCGAGTTCAATTTGAACTCGCTTTTTTATATAAATATAGTTGATTAAAAACCTGTCTATTCTTTTAACTGGAAGTTGATAGGAATGTAGTACTCTACATTTGCAACTTTACCATCGTGCTGTCCTGGGCTGAATTTGGGTAATCTAGATACCATTCTTTCAGCTTCTTTTTCTAATAGGGTTCCATTTTGAGGTCCCTTAGATTTAATGTTTACTACATTACCATTCTTGTCAATGATAAATCTAACCCAAACTTTACCTTGAATGTTTTGTTGAGCTGCAGCTTCAGGATAGTTAAAGTTTCTTTGGATATGACTAATCATTCTCTCGTTGAAACAGTTTAACTTTTGCATGTCTGATGCTTTAGAACAAGCTTTGAACTGTGGAATGCTGTGTACTTGAGAAAACTTTACATAATCTGTTATAGCTTTTGCTTTCGCAACAGTCGTTTTAGTAGCTTTTCTAACTGGAGCTTTTGCAACTTTGGTTGTTCTAGCTCTCTTTCCTGTGTTAGTTCTAGTAACTCCTTCAGGTAATTGGAATGTAATTGGAACTCCATACTTAACCTTTACAGCTTTACCATTATGCTTTCCAGGTGTAAACGTAGGAAGTCTATTGATAATTCTTTTTGCTTCTTTTTCTAAGACTTCTCCATTTTGAGGTCCTCTTAAAAGTATATCTTGAACTTGTCCAGTAGCACTAATTGTAAATTGTACAAGAACTCTTCCTCCAATACCTTGATTGATGGCAGACTCTGGGTACTTAAAGTTACTAATAACGTGCTTAGACATTTGATCAGTAAAACACTTTGCTTGTTTGATTAAAGGAACATTATTACATTTTGGAAATAAAGGAATTTCCTCAACAATGTTAAATGGTACTTTTTCAATTGTAGCAGAATTATCTTCTAACTCTAACTTACCTACAAGTAGTGTGTTTTTCTTTATATCGGCGATTTTATTATTACTGTTCATTCCGATTGAACTAACCGCTTCTTTATTTTTTCTTACAACTCTTTTACGAGTAGAAACTTCAATAGATAACGTTTTTTTAGAACCGTCAGTTTCGTCTACTGCACATTTCGTTATACTATTAGGATCGGCAATTGATTCATCTGGAGTAGTACAATGCTCCTGCTGAGCAGCTGCTATCATTGTGAAGAACATAGCTGCAATTACTAAGGGGTTTTTAACCATAATTGTGCCTATTTAAGGGGTTAATATTAAATGTTTTAAATAGAATAGGTTGTAAATATATGGTAAAAAATAAAAACGCACAAATTTTTACTTGAATTTATAATTTTGTTAAGATATTTTAAATCAAGTGCTTAATAAAAAAAGAAAAATTTATGCTAATTTTTTTTTCTCTAACTTTTAGGTAATTTAAAAGTAATTGGTAATCCATATTTAACTTTTACCTTATTTCCATTGTGCTTTCCAGCTACAAATTGTGGAAGTTTTGAAATAAGTCGAACAGCTTCGTCTTTTAAAATATCGGTACCTTCAGGACCTTTTTTTCTGATGTCAATAACATTTCCAGTTTCATCAATTGTAAACTGAACTAAGATACGTCCTTCTATTTTTTTTGACAATGCTTCTTGTGGGTAATTGAAGTTGTTTATTACGTGTTTAGACATTTGTTTTTCAAAACACTTTGATTGTTTAACCAAAGGAACATTTTCGCAACTCTTAAAAAGAGGAATTTCTTCTACTAAATGAAAAGGAATTTTATGAACACTTGATAACACATCTTTTTTAAGTTCTATTTTACTAATCAATTGTGTGTTAGCTTGTACTTTAGCGTCATTAGCGCTGTTCATAGAGTTAGAGTTAACTTTAGTTCTTTTTTTTCTGTACTTAACGCTAACCTCTTTATCATTAATATCTTCAAGAGTTTTTTTTACATCATCAATACTACATTTAGTAATACTATTTGGGTCTAATACAGATGCATCTGGGGTTGTACATTGTTCGGTTTGAGAGTAGCAAGCAACTGATAGCATTACCGCAATCGCAGTAGAGTAGAGGGATTTCATATCGAAGGGGTTTAGTTGATTTAATTTTTATTTTTTTCCAACGAACGAAGCTAATAAAATTTAGAATTTTATACTTTAAATTAATGTTAAGTTTATTGGAAATGAGTAGATAACATTTACAGGAAAACCTTGTTCTTTTCCAGGGGTAAAATCTGGAGATTTTTTGATGATTTTAGTTAATTCCTTGGTAATCATCTTGTTGTTTGATTTACTGTTAATTTTTATGTTTGAAATTTTCCCGTCAATTCCAATCGTAAATTGAATTAGAATTTTTTCATTTATAGAATCTTCTATAATTTCTTCTGGATGAAAGTATTTTGCGATGTGTTTGTTTAGTTTTGTTTTAAAACATTTACTACTTTCTTTTCGAGATGTTTTTTTACATCCGCTGAATAACGGAACTTCTTCTACTAAATCAAATAGAATTGCTTTTTTATGTGTTGGGAGTTGAATGTTTGGCGATTGGTTATTTAGACTTAATTGAATATTACTATTTCCAACCAGTTGATTTAGATTATTTTTTTTAGCGTTTACTTTCCTAAATCTAGTTTTTGTTTTTTGTTTGTTGATTTTTATAGCCCTTGTAGCTGTTTGTTCTGTACTCTTTTCTATTTCACATTTACTAATTCCAATATCATTGATATCGGTAAGTTGATTGTTGGATGTTTCACAGACTTTAGCTTGAGCGAAGGAATTAAAAATAGTTAAGACTGTTAAGCAGATTAAAGGTAGTAGTTTTTTCATTGTTATAGTTTTTTATAGGTGCATAACAAAGATCAAAAAGAAACTGCTTTTATGTTTTAAGGGAATTTAATATGATATTTAATTTTAAATATTCTTAATGTTAAGAACGTTAATTATAGGTAAACAAAAAGCCCATTTTAGTAAATGGGCTTCCTATATAATATATATGGTGTAAAATTATTTTACATTCATTAATTCTACATCAAAGATTAATGTTGCGTTTGGAGGAATCACGCCACCAGCTCCTCTTTCTCCATATGCTAAGTTCGAAGGGATTACTAAACGAGCTTTGTCTCCAACTTGTAATAATTGAATTCCTTCATCCCAACCTGGAATTACTTGACCAACACCAATAGCAAATTCAATAGGATCTTTACGCTTGTAAGAAGAATCGAAAACAGTACCATCTAATAACTGTCCTTTATAATGTACAGATACCATAGCTCCTTTAGTTGCTTTCTTACCTTCACCTTTTTGAATTACTTTATAACGTAAACCACTTGGAGTTTCATCATACCCAGCAGCAACCTGATCTAATAATTCTTTTTGACGTGCCTTCTCTTCAGCTTCTCTTTGCTCGCGAGCTCCTTCAAAAGATCTAAAAGCTTCTACAGCATTCCACTTTTCAGCTTCATCACCTACACGAATAATTTCTACATTCATTTCATCTTCTTGCTCAATAGCATCAACAACATCTTGCCCTTCAATTACGCTTCCAAAAACAGTGTGCTTACCATCTAACCATGGTGTAGCAACATGTGTAATAAAGAATTGTGAACCGTTGGTTCCAGGACCTGCATTTGCCATAGATAATTTACCTGGAGCATCATGTTTTAATTCAGGATGAATTTCATCGTCAAATTTATAACCAGGGTTACCTGTTCCTGTTCCTTGAGGGCATCCTCCTTGAATCATAAAATCAGCAATTACACGGTGAAATTTTAATCCGTTATAATATGGTTCTCCTTGTGGACGGGCGTCGTTTTCTAAATTCCCTTCAGCTAAGGCAACAAAGTTACCTACTGTTCCAGGAGTTTTTTCATGTTCTAAGTTTACTAAAATATCTCCTTTAGGAGTAGTGAACTTTGCATAAATTCCGTTGTTCATTTTTTTTAATTTAAATCTATTTACACTTTATTTTTTACTAGCTAAACTTGCAAAATTGAAGTTTAAACCAATATTTACATTTGTTGAATTTACATTACCAAAAGGAGCTATGAATTTACCTCCTGAAACAGATAATGAAAAATTATTTGCTAAGTTATAGTTTAAACCTAAAGTAGGTCTAACTACAATACCTTCATCTGTATCTACACCTGCACCACCAGCAGCCCCTCCAACTAAATCGATAAATGCATTTAGTTTGTTGTTTAATACAGAAGGTGTTTTATATCCAATACCTGCAAGTCCATGTGCATATCCACCTGATCTACCATCATAAGCAAAACCAGCTTCCCCTATTAAATAAAAATGATTAGAGATATCATAATTAAACTGAAGCGCTAGCAATTGTAAATCTACAGATAATATGTTACTAGGGTCGTCAGTTTTTGCAACATCAAAATAGGTTTGGTTTTCAATACCAACAGATATTCCCTGCGTTTTATAATTGTTTGTATTAGTAGTGGATTCGGTACCTCCATTTAATCCGAAGTATTTAATACCAAAACCATAGGTATAAGCTTCAAAATCACCATCTAATGCTTTATAGTATCCACCATGTCCGCTAATAGCAAACTTATCTGATACTTTTAAATCAACACCTGCAGATGGGTAGATGGTAAGTCCTCCTTCAGGAGCAATACGACCACCTGCAGCACCAATACCTAATTTTCCAAAGATGTTCAAATGTTTAGATTGATAAGGGTGATATCCTGCACCAAAAAATAAGTCCATAAATCCAGCACGAAGTCCTTTATAAATAGCATCTGTATGAACAAATAAAAACACATTTTCTTGTAGGTACTTTTGATATTCAAACCCTAATACATATAAAGTTTCTCCGAATTCATCTCCATTGTCTTTTCTTGATTTACCAAAAGGCTTAAAGAAATCAAAGCGCACTTGCTGTACGTTTTTAACTGCCGGTCTTTTCCAAAAGTTCTCTGAAGAAAGATTGGCCGCAGTAAATTCTTTTTGAGCATTCTTATAATCTGAAAAACGTAAAATACTTGGTATTTCTATAAAGAAAGAAACCGAGTTACTTTTAATTTCTCCAGAATAAAAGTCGACATGACTGTATTGAACACCAAAGGAGTAGTTATTTTTCTTGAATTGTAAACCAATATTTGGATTTATAAAGCCACCATCATTGATGTATCTGCGATATCCACCTCCACCTCCGAAGTGAAAGTTAGCATCAAAATATAAGTTTTTATATACTTGTTTATTTACTCCTAGTTCAACACCTAAGGTAAATAAACCACCTTGGTCACCAGTTAAAGCAGCATACATACCAACACCACCATATAACCAATCATTAAAAGGAATTTGATAATGCAATCCCATCATACCCATGGTAGGTTTTAATTCAGGGAATTTTTCTGAAGGCATTTCTACAGGAATAAAATTCAAACGAACTTTATTATGTAATTCCTTTCCTTTTAAATTAGATAGGTTTTCTTGACCTCTTACAAAACAAGAAGTAAAAATCAAGAAAAGTATAGCGATGTGGGTTTTATTCAAATTCACTGGTGAAATGTAATTTTACAGATGGATATTTGCTTTGTGTCATTTGAATGGTAAAAGCAGAATCGGCTAAAAACACCAATTGACCTTCTTTATCTTTCGCCAAATAGCGTTGCTTAACACGTTTAAATTCTTTGAATTCTTCGTTTTTTTCATCTTCTGGTTGTACCCAACAAGCTTTGTGTACATTGATGTTTTCATAAGAGCATTTCGCTCCGTATTCATGTTCTAAACGATATTGAATTACTTCATATTGAAGAGCTCCTACGGTTCCAATAATTCTACGTCCATTCATTTCCATAGTAAATAACTGAGCAACTCCTTCGTCCATCAACTGATCTAAACCTTTATATAATTGCTTGGCTTTCATAGGATCTGCATTATTTACATAACGGAAGTGCTCAGGAGAGAAACTAGGAATTCCTTTAAAGTTTAGCTTTTCTCCTTCAGTTAAAGTATCTCCAATTTTAAAGTTACCTGTATCATGCAATCCTACAATATCTCCTGGGAAAGACTCTTCTACAATTTCTTTCTTCTCAGCAAAGAAAGCATTTGGACTAGAGAACTTTACTTTTTTACCATTTCGAACATGTAAATAAGGAGTGTTTCTTTTAAATGTACCAGAAACAATTTTAACGAAAGCCAAACGGTCACGGTGTTTAGGGTCCATATTCGCATGGATTTTAAATACAAATCCAGTTAATTTTTGTTCCTTAGAATCTACAACACGTTCTTCTGCTTGTTTTGGTTGTGGATTTGGAGCAATATCAATAAAACAGTCTAATAATTCTTTTACTCCAAAATTATTTAAGGCAGATCCGAAGAAAACAGGTTGTAAATCTCCTTGAATGTATTCTTCTTGATTAAACTCAGGGTATACTTCATACACCAATTCTAATTCTTCACGAAGTGTTTCAGCTGCATCTTCTCCAATCATCGTATCTAATTCTGGATTATTTACATCATCAAATTCAACTCCTTCTGAAATGGTTGTTTTATTATCTCCAGAGAATATGTTTAATTTTTTTCCCCAAATGTTGTAAATCCCTTTAAAATCGTATCCCATACCAATAGGGAAACTCATAGGAGTCACTTTTAAACCTAATTTTTGCTCTACTTCATCTAATAAATCAAATGCGTCTTTACCTTCACGGTCTAGTTTGTTAATGAAAACAATCATTGGAATTTTACGCATTCTACAAACGGCTACTAATTTTTCTGTTTGAGGCTCCACACCTTTAGCTACATCAATAACTACAATAACACTATCAACAGCAGTTAATGTTCTAAAAGTATCTTCAGCAAAATCCTTATGTCCAGGAGTATCTAAAATATTAATCTTTTTGTCTTTATAGATGAAAGCTAATACAGAAGTAGCAACCGAGATACCACGTTGACGTTCTATCTCCATAAAATCGGAAGTAGCTCCTTTTTTAATTTTATTATTTTTTACGGCACCCGCTTCTTGAATAGCTCCACCAAATAATAATAATTTTTCAGTCAAAGTAGTTTTACCCGCATCGGGATGCGATATAATTCCGAATGTACGTCTCTTTTGTATTTCTTCTAAAAAACTCATCTATAAATTTTAAGGCTGCAAAGATACGTTTTAAAGTGGAACTGTTCAAAGGTTTAATTGTTGAACTGGTATCATTTTTGTAAGTTTGCTTCTAGTAAATTTTTTAGATGAAAGAACACGTAATTTTAGTTGATGAAAAGGATAATCCGATTGGATTAATGGAGAAAATTGAAGCTCATGAAAAAGCATTATTGCATAGAGCATTTTCGGTTTTTGTATTCAATTCAAAAGGAGAATTAATGTTGCAACAAAGAGCAGCACATAAATATCATTCTCCGTTACTATGGACGAATACTTGTTGCTCTCATCAACGTGATGGAGAAACTTCTTTAGAAGCAGGAGTTAGAAGACTAGATGAAGAAATGGGATTTACGTGTGATTTAGAAAAAGTTTTTTGGTTTATTTATAAAGCTCCATTTGATAATGGTTTAACCGAACATGAGTTGGATCATGTCATGGTAGGGAAGTTTGAAGGAGAACCAAATATCAATCCAGAAGAAGTAGAAGCTTATAAATGGATGCCTTTAGAAGAGGTGAAAAAAGATATTGAAAATAAGCCAGAAATTTATACAGAATGGTTTAAGATTATCTTTAAAGAGTCTTATAGTAAAATTGCAAAGTTTGTATAGTATGCCAAGAATAACAATACATAGAAAAGCTCATTTTAATGCAGCACATAGGCTGTTTAATCCGAAATGGAGTGATGAAAAAAATGTTGAAGTTTTTGGTAAGTGTAGTAATCCTCATTATCATGGGCATAACTATGAATTAATAGTTTCGCTAACTGGAGAGATTGACCCAGAAACAGGATATGTATATGATTTAGGAAAGCTAAAAGATCTAATTAAGATTCATGTTGAAGATTCTTTTGATCACAAAAACTTAAATATTGAAGTTGAAGAGTTTAAGAACTTAAATCCTTCAGTGGAGAATATAGCTGTAGTTATTTATGATAAGTTACGTGTAAAGATTGAAAAAAAATACGACTTAGAAATAACCTTATATGAAACACCTAGAAACTACGTAACCTACAGCGGATAATTTTTATGATAGACCTACTACTACGATTTGAACCCATTTTAAAAGAGAAAATTTGGGGTGGACAAAAACTGATACAACTATTTGGAAAAAGCTCATCAAAAGAAAATATTGGTGAAAGCTGGGAGATTTCAGATGTAAATGGTGATGAAACAGTCGTAAGTAAGGGAAGCTTAAAAGGAAAGAGTTTAAAAGACTTAACGAAATTATATACTACAGACTTTTTAGGAAATAAAGTATATCAGAAATTTGGAAATCAATTTCCCTTGTTAATTAAATTTATTGATGCCAAAGAAAAACTGAGTATTCAGTTACATCCTGATGATGAATTAGCTAAAAAGCGACATGATTCGTTTGGTAAAACAGAAATGTGGTACATAATGCAAGCTGATAAGGATTCGAAAATCATGGTTGGTTTTAAAGAAGACTCCAATGAAAAGGAATATTTACAACATGTAAAGAACAAAACATTACTTGATTTATTAAATATAGATAATGTACTTTCTGGGGATGTATATTTTATTCCAACAGGAAGAATACATGCAGTGGGAGCAGGAGTTGTATTGGCAGAAATTCAACAAACATCAGACAATACATATCGTGTATATGATTGGGATCGACAAGATATTGATGGTAATTATAGAGAATTACATACAGAGTTAACCAAAGAGGCTATTGATTACAAGGCTTTAAAAGATTATAAGACATTATATAAAGTTAAAGAAGGTGGAACTTCTGAGATGGTTAGTTGTCCACATTTTACAACTAATTTAATTTCTTTTGAAGGAAAATTAGATGTAAATCATAAAGATAAAGACAGTTTTGTGATTTATATGTGTGTTAATGGAGAAGTAGATTTTAATTACAAAAATCAAACAGAGAATGTTAAGGTAGGGGAAACTATTATGTTACCTGCATGTGTAAAAGAGGTTTCTTTATCTTCAACCTTAAATTCTAAATTGCTAGAAGTATATATAAAATAAGAACAGACTTAAAACAAATCGCCTCAAGTCTGTTCGTTAACAAACCAAATCAACTTAAAATCATATATAATTGAAAAATCAATTAACAGATTGATTAAGAAGCTTTTTGTACGCTGTAGCCAAAGGTGGCCACGCATATAATATTTTGTTTCTTTTCCTCTTTTTTTGCGACCGTTATATTTAAAATTAACTCGGTATTACTTAGCTTTTTTACATTGTTTTTAATGATAAGTTTATCATTTAAATACGCATTTTTCAGGATATCAAATTCAATACTTTTAAAATTTAAGTCCGATGAATTTTGATAGAAATTAAGAGAAGAATTCACATTCGATTCAATTTTATTATAAAGAACCGATGTTTTTAAGATTTTGTTCTTGCTAACTTGTTTTTTGTTAACAATAAATTGTTGTGTGTTGTTGCTAGTGTGTATGTGTGTGTTCATGATTTTAAGTGTTTAATATGAGTAATAGTTCGGGATCTTCTAATGAAAAATTCTTTACATGGTTAATAATACATTTGCCTTGTCGATACATTGTTGTTGAATACATTTTCATAATGATTAAAATTTAAGTTAATACATAAAAAAAGGTGCTTTTGTTAAAAAGCACCTTTCTGTTATTATAGTTATAATTAATTTACTAATTTCTAAATTTAGAACAGGTACTTTTTTCTATATAGACATACTGTTTTTGCATACGCGTATAGCCTCTAAACATTACATAGCAAGATGCAATCGTATTAGAAATAATACGGTTAATTGTCTTAGAGATATGTGTAAATACATTGTTCATATGGTCAAATGTATAAAACTTTCTCAATTATAGCTAGTTAAAATCAGAAAAAATATGTTAAAGTTAAAAATTAAACGAAAGAAAAACTGACGTTTAAAATTGTATCTTTGAATAGAAAATAGAACTGTATTTATGAAAATCATAGCCATGATTCCTGCACGTTATAGTGCATCGCGTTTTCCAGGTAAATTGATGAAGGAACTAGGTGGAAAGCCCGTTATTGTTAGAACTTATGAAGCAGCTTTAAGAACAAAGTTATTTGATGAAGTGTATGTAGTAACAGATTCAGATGTTATTTATGATGCTATTGAAGAAGTAGGAGGTAAGGTAATTAAAAGTAAAAAGGAACATGAAACAGGTTCTGATAGGATTGCTGAAGCTGTAGAAAATTTAGAGGTTGATATTGTGGTGAATGTACAAGGAGATGAACCTTTCATAGATGAAGTGTCGCTTCGAAAACTAATTCAAATATTTAAAGAAGATATTAAGTCAGAGATTGACCTAGCTTCTTTAAAAGTACATATTACAAATAAGGAAGATATTGAAAACCCTAACAATGTTAAGGTTATTACCGATGAAAACAATTTGGCCTTGTATTTTTCACGTAATCCGATACCTTATCATAGAGATAAAGATGTTGAGGTTAAATATTATAAACATAAAGGCGTGTATGCTTTTAGAAAACAAGCATTGTTAGATTTTTACAACTTGCCTATGACTCCGTTAGAATCGGCAGAGAAAATAGAATGTATTCGCTATTTAGAAGTAGGTAAGAAAATAAAAATGGTAGAAACAAATGTAGAAGCTATTGGTATAGATACCCCCGAAGATTTAGAAAAAGCAATTCAATACTTAAACAATGGATAATATTAAAGTTATAGCCTTTGATGCAGACGATACCTTGTGGGTAAATGAAACGTATTTTAGAGACGCAGAAAATGAGTTTGCAAAGTTATTGTCAGATTACGAAACTGAGAATAAAATCCACCAGGAGTTATTTAAAAAAGAAATCACCAACTTATCTATTTATGGATATGGAGTAAAAGGGTTTGTGCTGTCTATGGTTGAGTGCGCTTTAGAACTTTCCAATTATAAAATCAATCAGCAAACAATTGATCGTATTTTAAACATTGGTAAAGAAATGTTAGAAAAACCCATTGTGTTACTAGATGGAGTAGAGGAGGTACTACAAGCTTTGCATGGAAAGTATAAATTGATTGTAGCAACTAAAGGAGATTTGTTGGATCAAGAACGTAAGTTAGAGAAATCGGGTATTTTAAAGTATTTCCACCATACAGAAGTAATGAGTGAGAAAAAAGTACCAGATTATAATAAGTTAGTAAAGCATTTAGATATTCATCCTTCAGAATTGTTAATGATTGGAAACTCTTTAAAGTCTGATGTATTGCCTTTAGTAGAAATTGGAGCTTCTGCAATACATGTTCCATTTCATACTACTTGGGCACATGAAGAGGTTACAGAAGAGCAAAAATCAGAAGATTATAGAACAGCAGGAAATATCAAAGAAATCCTTTCATATTTATAAATGAAATATTTAGATATAGATTCTTGGAATAGAAAAGAGTTGTTTCATCATTTTAGAACTTTAGATGATTCAACGTTCGCATTGGTAGCAAATGTCGATGTAACCAATACTTTTAAAGATGCAAAAGAGAAAAAGGAATCTTTTTTTGTGCGCTACTTGCATGCATGTTTAATAGCAATAAATAGTGTTGAAAATTTGAAGTATCGAATTGAGGGAGATCAAATTGCTATTTATGAAACAATTCAAGCATCTGCTACTATCGCTAGAGAAGATCATACCTTTGGGTTTTCATTTATTGAATTCAATGAAAGCTTTGCTGATTTTAATAACAATTTCCAAAAAGAAAAGAAACGAATACAAGAAACAAGAGATTTATTCCCGCCTAAATATTCATTAGGGTGTATTCACTGTTCTGCGATACCATGGGTACATTTTTCTGGACATAAAGAACCTTTTTCTGGAAATAAAGACGACAGTGTTCCGCAATTAGCCTTCGGAAAAATAGAAGAAAAGAAAGGTAGATTAATGATGCCTGTAGCAATTAATGTAAACCATGCATTGGTTGATGGATATCATGTAGGTTTATTTTTTGAAGAATTTCAAAATCAATTAGATAAAATAAATTAAATTTGCAGCAAATTTTAGAATTATGGCAAGCATAAAGAATTTAAAGAAAGATATTAATTATACATTAGGAGACTTATATGATATTTGTCAACTAAATGCTCAATTGAATCCAGAAGCTGATGCTTCAAAGTCTGAAGAGATTATCAATGAATTGTTTGATACATTTGACGAGTTAATCGCTAAGGTTAATGCTAAAGATGTAGAGAACAAAAAGGCTCACTTTAAAGCTATCAATGGTGAATTAGAGGAAAGAGCAAAAGCTATTTTAGATAAAATAAGCGCTTTATAATCAAGTGTTTAAATTATTTAAAAAACCAGTTTTTAACAAAACTGGTTTTTTTTTGTTGATATTTTAACATTTGGCAGAGAATATTTTTTTGTACCTTACGTTTCAAATATATAACCTTTAATCCCCTTAAATGATTATGGCTAGAGCAATGTTCGAGTACACTAAAACAGTACTAAAAAAAGTAAGCTTCAACGCAGATTTATTTTGTAAAGAGCTTGAAAAGGCATTGAACAGATTACTACCTTACGAAGTAGATGAACTAACAATATGGTTAAAGCAGTTTACTGCTAACAAACCAGAACTGTATGCATGTATGGCATTAATAAAGAAATAAAAAAGAGCGCAATTGCGCTCTTTTTTATTTCTTTATTCTTCGATGTTTTAATTTTCGAATAAGAGTTCTGTGAAATTCTCTTTCAGCTATTTCTAGTTTAAGAACTTTCTTATAACTTAAAATTCCTTTTAGTTTTTGTTGGAATTCTTTCTCTGTTTTATAAATATCAGATTTAATATCACCGATTCGTTTTACAATTTGCTTAGCTTCACTTTCTGAAAGCGCATCTAAATTTTCTAGCCCACCGATTTGTTTTTTTATTTTTTGACGTTCTTCAAACCTTAAAGAATTGATTTTCTTTTGAAAAGAATTATATAAAGGCCAAAATTGTTGTGCTTCTTTTTCGGTTAAATCTAATTTATCTGTAATAAAGGCAACTTTTGCGGCTTTTATTTTTTCTTGTTTCCCTTTTCTATATTTCATCTGAGCAGATAGTCCAAAGCTTGAGAAAAGTAAAAGAGTAAGTAGTAAGGTAACTTTTTTCATGTTAATTAATTTCGTTTAGTAAAGTAGAAGTATCAATATTATCTAAATAATCTTCAATTTCTATATCATTCATATTGTCTGTTATACTTGTGTCTTCAAAGTCTGTTACTTGCAAAATGTCAGTAATCTCATTTGAGTCGTTTGCGGCATAAAGCCAATTTTCAATTTCTGTTTCTGATAGATCATCAATTGTAACGGTATCTGTACCTGTTGAAAAATAATTAAGACCAATAAAAAGTAAAACAGAAGCTGCCGCTGCATATGGTATTATCTTTCTAATGGTATGAGACAAACGAATTACTTTCGTTGTTCGTTTATCATTAGATACTTGAGCAACAAGATTATCTTCTAAAGAATCAAAATATCCTTTAGGAACTTCAAAACCACTTTTATTAGGTAAAGTGTCTTCAGAAATTTTGGCAAATAGTTCATCTTCAAAAGAGGTTAGGTAGTTGGTGGGTTTTTTGAACCCATTACCTTTAATGTCTTTTAAAGAGAATTCTTTGTTGATATGTTGTTTTTTATCTTTCATTTATACTTTTGACTCTACTTTTAACAAAAGGTTTAATGTTGATTAAATTTTATATATTCTTCAATCTTCTTAACAGCATGATGATACGATGCTTTTAAGGCTCCAACAGAGGTTTCTAGGATGTCTGATATTTCTTGATATTTCATATCGTCAAAATACTTCATATTAAAAACTAGCTGTTGTTTTTGAGGAAGTGTGGCAATTGCTTTTTGTAATATAATTTGAATTTGATCACCGTCAAACCAAGTATCACTATCTAAATTAGAAGCTAATTGAAATTGCATGTCTGAAAGTTCAATATTTTTTTCTTTAGCTCTTTTGTTAATAAAAGTTATGGCTTCATTTGTAGCAATTCTGTATAACCAAGAAAACAATTTACTTTCCCCTTTGAACTTATCAATACTTCTGTAAACCTTTATAAACGTATTTTGAAGTACATCATCGGTATCGTCATGAGAAATTACAATTTTTCTTATATGCCAATACAAACGTTCTTTGTATTGGGAAATTAACCAACGAAAAGCTTCCTCTTTGGTTTTATTGTCTTGTAGTTGATTTATTAATGTAATTTCTTCGGTCAAAGTGATTATTTAAATGTTTGACTCTATAAAAATAAAAAGGTTTAATCAATTTATCAATTTTATAAAAAAAAAGACAGTCAAAAAGACTGTCTTAAAAATTTATGAATCTGTGATTATTGAACTTTTCTTCTTGAAAAACCGAATAATCGATTGTTTTTAATCATTTCAGAAACTCCTTCAGGAAGCATGTCTTCCCAACCTGGTTCTCCATCTTTAATCATTTTTAACACAGTTCTAGAGAAAATATGTAGAATGTCTGTATTCACATCTTTAATATCAACCAATCTACCATTAGTTTTAAAGAATTTATACAATTCTTTCATTCTAGGGTGTACCTTAAGGTTTTCGCTAGTAATAAACTCTCCAGACTCTTCATCTTTGTATGGGTACATATATACCTTTAAATCTTTAAAGAATAACTTACCAAAGGCTTCTAAAATACCTCCACTTAAATGTCTGTAATATTTTTCGTCAAATATTTGAATCAAGTTATAAACTCCCATAGCAAGTCCCATACGTTCTTTGGTAAACTCACTAAAGTATTCAACCAGTTTAAAATATTCTTGGAAGTTAGTAATCATTACATTTTGTCCTAGTGAACAAAGTAATTCAGCTCTATCTAAGAAATCACGTTCGTTAATTTCCCCTTCAGCTCTTAAGTTACTCAGTGTAATTTCAAAAATAACTTGTGTTTTTTCTGGAGAAACCTTGTTTTCAGCAAAAAATAAATCTTTAGACCTTTCAAACATGTCCATGTTTACCTTAGTTACAGGTCTAAAACTTCCACGTAATGCAAGAATGTTCTTTTTATATAAAACTTGTGCAGGTAATAAATTGTTTCCGTCAGGTCCAAACATTACTGCATTTGTCATGCCGTTTTTAACTAATTGTAAGCTCATTAAACGGTTGTCTACATACATAAACCTTGGACCAGAGAAATTGATCATATCAATTTCTAATTTGTCATGATCTATATTGTCGTAAAAGGATTTAACTAGTTCTTTTGGGTTGTCGTTCATATAGAACGCACCGTATACTAAGTTTACTCCTAATATTCCTAATGTTTCTTGTTGTAACCTAGCGTCTGTTTCTTTAAAACGAAGGTGTAACACAATTTCGTTGTAGTCTTCTAAAGGATCTAATTGAAAACGAATACCAACCCAACCATGACCTTTAAACTTTTTTGTGAAGTTTATGGTAGCAACGGTATTGGCATAGCTGAAAAATAATTTATCTGGGTGCTTTTGACGATCAAGACGTTCTTCGATTAAGTCCATCTCGTGTTTTAGCATCTTTTTTAATCTTGCTTCAGTAACATAGCGTCCATCATCTTCAATTCCATAAATTGCGTCTGAGAAATCTTTATCATATGCACTCATTGCTTTTGCAATAGTACCTGACGCACCTCCAGCTCTAAAGAAGTTACGTACTGTTTCTTGTCCTGCACCAATTTCGGCGAAAGTACCATAAATATGGGCGTTCAAATTGATTTTTAAAGCTTTACTTTTAGTAGGAAGTACCGTACTTATCTTTTGATCTCCTTTTAACGTAATTGCCATTTTTATGTTTTATTGTTACGTTGAGCAAAGGTACTGAAATTAGCTACTATCAGACAATTTTTATTGTATTTTTGTAGCCTACATGGATAAAAAAAAACAAATTAAAGTTACTTTTTTAGGAACGGGTACTTCTACAGGTGTTCCTATGATAACAAGTAAGCACCCAGTTGCTTTTTCGAACGATTCAAGAGATAAAAGGTTACGATCTTCCATAATGGTTTCTTGGGATGATTGTAATTATATAATCGACTGCGGACCTGATTTTAGACAGCAAATGATTCGTGAGAATGTTGAATCAATCAAAGGAATATTATTTACACATGAACATGCCGATCATATAGCCGGTTTGGATGAAATAAGACCTTATGGTTTTCAAATGGGAGCAGTACCAATTTATGTAAGTGAAAGGGTATTGGGGAAATTACAAAGACGTTATGAGTATATTTTTGCTGTTGAAAATAGATATCCTTCTGCACCCAAGGTGGAAACGAATGTAATATCCCATGAACATTCTTTACGTTTAGATGGAGTAGAAGTAACCCCAGTAGAGGTAATGCATGGAAACTTACCTATTTTAGGATATCGTTTCAATGATGTAGCGTATTTAACCGATATCAAAACGATCAAAGAAGAAGAAAAGAGAAAACTTCAAAATTTAGATGTTCTTATTGTTACCGGATTAAGAAAAGAACCACACGCAACCCATTTTAATCTTGAAGAAGCATTGGCTTTTATAGCAGAGTTACAACCTAAAAAAGCATATTTAACCCATATTAGTGAATTACTAGGCTTTCATGCTGAGGTAGAGAAAGAACTACCTAAAAATGTATTTTTAGCGTATGATGGTTTGGTGGTAGAAAATTAAACCAATCGTTTAATAACTCTTAGTTTATGGGTGTGTTGATGTGTGTCAATATTATAAATGCCGCTGTGGTCTAGTTTGTCAATTCTTACTTTTCCATGAGCGTGAATTATATTGTAGTCGGTCATGATAATTCCAACATGAGTAATTACCCCTTCTTCATTGTCAAAGAAAGCTAAATCACCAGGTTCACTTTCTTCTATAAAACTTAATACCTCACCTTGAGTAGCTTGTTCTTTAGCATCACGTAGTAAGTTATAACCACATAATTTATATACGGTTTGTGTAAAACCAGAACAGTCAATTCCAAAAGGTGTTTTTCCACCCCATAAATAAGGAGTGTTTAAAAACAAAAAGGCAGTTTCGACAATAGAAGCTTTCGGAAGTTGTTTGTTGGCTATTTTACCCTGATAAGCGTATTGGGTATTGTTGATACTAAATTGTTGATTCTCAAAAAATGGAAGTCTAGCGCCTAGAGGGATGGTTGTTAAATTGTTATTGTTGTCTGTAACAAAATCAATCAATTCTCCTGCATAACTTCTAGCTTCAGAAGTTAAGTTGTTATATGTCTCTTCTGAAATTTCTTCATATTGTTTGTTATCAATATAACCTTCGTAATTATCAAAAGAGAGCTTCACTTTACTCCATTTTTTATCTTTTTCTAACACTTCAAAATGCTCACCAAATACAAGTTGATTTACCATTTCAGCAGTATCTGAAGGCGTTAGCCTCATAGGTACAATACTTAAGTTACAAATTCCGAAAAGCATTAAAAATATGTGTTTAGAATGAAAATCCCTGCTTGTTATTAATAACAACAAACAGGGATGAAAAATATGTTAAAAATTAAATTCTTTCAATAACCATTGCGCTAGCACCACCACCACCATTACAAATACCAGCAGCACCAATCTTAGCGTTGTTTTGTTTTAAGATAGAAGTTAAAGCAATGATAATTCTAGCTCCAGAAACTCCTAATGGATGTCCTAAAGAAACAGCACCACCATTTACATTTACTTTATCAGCAGATAAACCTAAAATTTTCATGTTTGCTAATCCTACCACAGAGAACGCTTCATTTAATTCAAAATAATCAACATCGTCAATAGAAACGCCAGCTTTTGCTAAGGCTTTCGGTAATGCTTTTGCAGGAGCAGTAGTAAACCACTTTGGTTCATGAGCAGCATCTGCATAACTTCTAATTTTAGCTAAAGGAGTAATTCCTAATTCTTTTGCTTTCTCTGCAGACATTAATACTAAAGCAGCCCCACCATCATTGATTGTAGATGCATTAGCAGCAGTAACCGTTCCTTCTTTTGTGAAAGCAGGACGTAAAGCAGGAATTTTCTCCATTTTCACATTTTTATATTCCTCATCTTCTGAAAAGATAACTGGTTCTCCACGACGTTGTGGAATTTCAACAGGAACTACTTCATCAGCAAATTTACCCTCGCTCCAAGCTTTTGCAGAACGATTGTAAGACTCAATTGCAAAATTATCTTGATCTTCTCTAGAGAACTCATATTCTGTAGCACATTCATCAGCACAAACTCCCATTGCTACCTGCTCATATACATCAACTAAACCATCTCTTTGCATACCGTCTTCCATTTTTACTGGACCAAATTTAGTAGCACTACGAGCGTGTTGGTAATGAGGAATCATACTCATGTTTTCCATACCACCTGCAACAACAATTTCAGCATCACCTAAAGCAATTGTTTGAGCAGCCAACATAATTGATTTCATTCCCGAAGAACATACCTTATTTACTGTAGTACAAGGTACGTGATTAGGAATTCCAGCAAAAATAGCTGCTTGACGTGCAGGAGCTTGCCCTAAACCAGCAGAAACTACATTTCCCATAAAAACCTCTTCCACCATTTCTGGTTTTAAATTAATTTTTTCTAAAGCGCCTTTAATCGCTACTGCACCTAATCTTGGAGCAGGAGTAGTTGATAAGGTACCTAAAAAGCTTCCTATAGGGGTTCTTGCAACCGATGCAATTACTACTTCTTTCATATTGTTGGGTATATTTGTTGTTTAAATTTGTCTTGCGAAAATAACCATTTTATAGCAAGTAGTAAAATTATTAATTAAGGTTATATTTACAGAAGTTAAATTAATTCAATGAATAAATTAATAAACACATTATATAGAAACAATGCCATTATATACAAGGCTATATTATTTTTAATTACAGCATTTGCAATTGTGTATTTGTTTCCGAAAGGGGGTAAGTTTAAGTATGATTATGTACAAGGGAAACCATGGCAATATGTGACCTTAATTGCGCCATTTGATTTTGCAATTCAAAAAACTACAGAAGAACTAGAAAAAGAGAAAAAACAAATAGAAAGTAGTTCTAGAGTGTACTTTAACTATAACAACGATGTTAAAGCAGGAGTAAAAGAGTCCTTTGATAGTCAAATGAGTTTGATTTTTCCTTCAGATACCTTGTCTAGTGGAACGATTACAACAATGCAAAGATTAGGAAATCGTATCATTGATAAAGTATATAGAGTTGGGTTTGTTTCTAATGAAGGTATTAACAAGGTTAAAAGTAATCAGGAATTGGTAACACTAATTAAAAATGATAATGCCATAGAAGATGTTGTGTTTTCGAAATTTGTTACTTCTAATAAGATACTTCCAATTCTTCAAAAAGAAACCAAAGATTTGGCTTCATACCCGAAATCTATTGTGTTAAATAGTTTATCGGAATTGTTAGAACCCAATGTTTTTTACGATACAAAATTTACTCAGAAAGAATTAGAGGAAGCGCTCCAGAATGTGTCTTTAGCTAAAGGGAAAGTATCCAAAGGAGAATTGATTATTTTAAAGGGAGATATTGTAGAAGGAAGGAAGTTTAATGTATTAGAGTCTTTTAAAAACGCTTCTAAATCACAAATTTGGACAAAGTCTAATAAAAACTGGATTGTTTTTGGGTATACGGTGCTTGTATCTTTAGCCCTATTAATGCTATTGTTATTTTTACATAGATATCGATTTGAAATATTTAAAGACAATAACAAAGTAACCTTCATTTTTATTAATGTGTTACTAATGATTTTTGTACAAACATTGGTAGTTAAGTACAATGCAGATTTTTTATATGTAGTTCCGTTAAGTATACTGCCTATTGTTTTAAAAGCTTTCTTTGATGCTCGTTTAGGGTTATTTACACATGTATTAACAGTATTGTTATTAGGATTTATAGTTCCAAACAGTTTCGAATTTATTTACCTGCATATTATTGCAGGAATAGTAACTATACTTACAGTATCTGAATTGTATAAGAGGGCTAATTTATTCATATCGATAGGGCAAATTACTTTGATTTATATGATCACATATTTCGCATTTTCAATCTTGAAAGAAGGAAATGCAGATAAGATTAATTGGGAGTACTTTGGATTGTTTGCAGCGAATGGATTGCTTTCTTTTTTGTCGGTATTCTTTATTTATTTTTATGAAAAAGTATTCGGACTTGTTTCAGATGTAACCTTGTTAGAATTGTCTAATACGAACTCTAAATTGTTAAGAGAGTTAAATGAAAAAGCACCAGGTACTTTTCAGCATTCTATGCAGGTTGCCAATCTAGCAGAAGCTGCGGCGAATGAGATTGGGGCAAATTCTATGTTGGTTAGAACAGGAGCCTTATATCATGATATTGGTAAAATGGCCAATCCGATGTATTTTATAGAAAATCAATCAACGGGAGTAAATCCGCATAACGATCTATCTCCAAGAGATAGTGCCCGTATTATTTTAGATCATGTAATTAAAGGGATAGAAATTGCTAAGAAAAACAAACTGCCAGATAGAATTATAGACTTTATTAGAACACACCATGGAACAAGTGTAACATACTATTTTTACAAGCAAGAATTAGATAATAGTGTAGATGGAGAAGTGGATATTAAAAAGTTTCAATACCAAGGACCAATTCCGTTTTCTAAGGAAACAGCAATTTTAATGATGTGTGATGCAGCAGAAGCGGCTTCTAAGAGTTTAAAAACACCAACGGCACAAAGTATCGATGAATTGATAGATCGAATTGTTGAGAAGCAAAAAAGCGAAAATCAGTTCATAAATTCGGATATTACATTTAGAGAGATAGAAAAAATAAAAAAAATTATTAAGAATAAGTTGATGAATATCTATCACTTACGTGTTGAGTATCCAGATTAGTGATTTTTTTCTTCAAAAAAACTTGTGTGAATGTTTAATCCGTTATATATTTGCACTCGCAATTTTTAACTCAATAAAACGAACGAGTTTAAGAGTTAAGGAGAGGTGGCAGAGTGGTAATGCAGCAGCCTGCTAAGCTGTCATCCTTAGGGATGCCCGGGTTCGAATCCCGGTCTCTCCGCAAAAAAATTGTAGATAACCTTATCGGGGTGTAGCGTAGCCCGGTTATCGCGCTTGGTTTGGGACCAAGAGGTCGCAGGTTCGAATCCTGCCACCCCGACAAAAAAAGTTACTGGTCGCGTAGCTCAGCTGGATAGAGCATCTGCCTTCTAAGCAGACGGTCACAGGTTCGAATCCTGTCGCGATCACAATAAGCCTTACTATTTCTAGTAAGGCTTTTTTGTTGTTTATCAGTTAGTTAAACCGTTTTTCAAAATTAGATTTATAGATTTTTAGATCTTTTTATTGGTTAAAATTTTAGATTTACATCCTAATTGTTAAAGTCTTGATAAGTAGGTGTTTATATTTTTTTGTGATTTGTGATAAAAGAAGTTATACAAATTTTTTACGAATTTTTTCTGATAATTTGTTGTTTTGATGATTAAGAGGTTGGTAGATAGGGATTTAAGTGCTTGTGTGTAATATGCTTTTTAGGCAGGTTGTCTAAGGTCTGTGTAAGTGAATCAGTAAGACTTTAACAATCCCATTTTTAATCCAGGAATTTTGTAATCAAATTACTTTATTTTTCTTTTTATTATAGATTTAATATTACTATTAGGAATAATAAGGTTCTCATTATTTTTTAAATTTCTTAAAAAGTAATAATTTTTAGTTTCACCAAAATAAACTAGACTATCATTAGTTTTAATAGTATCAGTAGCTCTAATTAATTGTAAACTATATTTAGGAACTCCTCCAAGTATTAATCTGGCTTCAAACCTTTGTATAAAAACATATGCAGTAAACATAGCAGATATAAGAGTAATGAAAAAAGGTTTTAAAGCTTTTTCATTCTGGTTAGTCAGAATTTCATGTAGTTTCAAGATCAGAATAACTATAATGATTGAGATTGCTATTATGAAAACAATAAATTGTGTATAATAATATTCATTGATAAACTTTGAATAGTTAAAAAGCATTTGAAAAAATACAAACAATAAGAAGTAGAATATTATGTATTTTATCCAATTAGGGATGGTTTTTAAAACTGATTTACTTTTTGGGTTTACAAACAGAGCTCTTTCCTTAAGATGTAAGATTTCTCTGTAGGAGTAATGCAAAAATTGAAAAACTATGAATAGAATAATAAAATTTGAAATTGGAAGAAAAATGTAAATAATTTCTTGAAATGATAAATATTCTTTAATATCAAATTGAATATAATAAGAATTTAAAAAGACGTATGAAGTACATACTAACAAAATATATAATAGGGGAGTGTAATCTCTTATAGCTGATAGTGTTTTAAATCTATCATTTTTTTTATTATTGTCTAATTTGTTTTCCATAAATGTTAAAGTTCTACATGTTTATTGATTTGATTGAAAAGAAATTAAAAGAAGCAAGATGAAAATATGAAGCTTTATTTTTTTATGTCCATTACAGGTAAAGAAATTGGTATTTCAAATTCAATTTTATTAGTAACAGTATTTACATCTGAAACTTTTCCATTTAAGCCTAATGAAAAAACAGAAATTATTCCAGCCCCACCTTTAATTTCAGAATTTTCTACAACATTTACTCCAACACTCATTTTTATTTTTTGTATATGTCTGTATTCTCCACGATAACCAGATTGTAAATTTTCTCCACTATGAAACCCTTCAGGGTTTATATAAGCACCAGAGTCTTTTATTTCTTCTTGAGCTTCTTTTACACCATTTGTTATTTCAATTAAAGTTTGTTTTATAAATTTTTTTAATTCCATTAATATTTTTTTTTGTTATCATAATAATCTGCGAAAATTTCTCCGCATAAATAACCTGTTGCCATTGAAAACCGTAATCTTAAATCATGTCTAGAATTTATAAAACTTTTACCAGCTAATTGTGTGACTGAGTTTATGTATTCCTGTATTAATTGTTCATTAATAATTAAAGTATGAGCTATACCGTTTCTTATTTTATTTAATAGTCTAAGAGATTTTACCATTCCTGAATTTCTATCGCCAAATTTTCCAAAATGTTCTATCATTCCAATTTTTAAACTATGATTATATCCCCCTTTGAAAAAGTTTGCCTCTGATATGTTGGATAAATTCTCAAGATAGCAATTGATGGTAAACTCAGTGATGATGTGCCCCTTTAAAACTAACAGTTCTAAGTCGTAAATATTTTTTAAATTATCTAATAGAAAAGCTTTAAAAGTTTCTAAGTTATAATCTCTAATTTGTTCCATTTTTTATCAATTTAATTCAGAATGTAGAAGTAATTAAATGTCTTTGTTAATTCTTTCAGAAGTTAAAATTCTACTAGCTAAACGGTTCTGAGTTTCTCTATCGAAACGATCTTTAACGCTTTCCAAATGTTCAATTAATTCACCAATTTCATCATCGTTTTCAACAATTAAATATTTAATGTCATCTGGTTCAAATGATAAATTAATATGGCTTACTTTTTTATTATAAAACTCTTTCTCTTTTCTTGTTTTAATATTAGAAATCGCTACAAAAGGATTTACTCCTTCCGTTCTTAATTTTGGAACATATCTCCATTCTCTTTCATCAGCAAATCGAAAATTCTCATTTTCAATTTTTCCATTTCGTTTTAATTCGCCTTCATAGTTTTTAATATATCGATATGTGTTCATAATGTTCACATAACTAGTATTTAATTTTTTTAATTCCGTTAAGTCATTGATTTTACTCATGTGAGCATAAACTCCGCTAAGACCACCCAATAAATCATCTGTAATTTGAGCATTTCTATTTATGTACATTACTGGGCTCAGTCCATTTTTATTTGCCCACTCTTTAGTTAACCCTATTCCATAGTTGCCATATTTTTCCATATGATTCTTTAATTCAGATAGTTTTAAGTCGCAAAAAGAAACCATTGGAACTGCAAATTCTCTATATTCATTTGGTCCAATTATTTTTTCTCTTGCGTATGAAATTCTGAAAGTTTGTTTTAGAATTTTGTATAAGTACTGTTTCTTTGTAAAATGAAATAATATGTCAGGATAAAGGCTCATTTGCAATTAAAAATAAAATTGTCTATAAAGTATTTATTTGTGTAGTTATATACTAAAAATAAGCTTCCAAATTAAAGAAAAAAGAAAAAGAACAAGTGCGGAAAACCATAATTTAAGTAAGGATTAACCTTGTTTTTCCATAACGAGAATGCTCTCTTTTATATAAATTTTACAATTTTTTTACGAATTTTAATTTTATTTACTAGGTGTAAGTTTTTGTAATACAGTTTTTTATGTGTTATAAGTAATATTCCTTCTAAGCAGACGGTCACAGGTTCGAATCCTGTCGCGATCACAATAAGCCTTACTAGTTTTAGTAAGGCTTTTTTGTGTTTTATAATTGCCTAACTATTTTGTGTAACTATATAGTAAATAAGTTAAATATAAGATTCATTTGGGAAGAGCTAGTCATGCTTGTTTTTCTTTCAAAAACTATATTCTATTGGGGAATTTAGTACCTAATAAACTTCCTTTTATCCATATAAATAACAGTGTGGTATTTGTAATTTTGTGAGACTAAAAGTGTATTTTATGAGCACAGAATTGTTTTGGTTTTATTTCAAATTAAGAATAGGTTATGCGTAAAAAGGAGTTTAAGGATGTTCCAATTAGAACCATTGATCATATTATTAATAAAGAAGTTTCAAAATTTGAAATAGAAAGATTAACAGGTAGTATTGTAGGGAATCAAATGATTGTAGCACCACATAGACATAATTTTTATCATATAATGTTTGTCAAAAATGGGGTAGGAGAGCATTCAATAGATTTCAAAACGTATGATATTAAACCAAATAGTATATTCTTTGTTTCTCCAGGGCAAGTACATTCATTAAAAGCTAGTAGTAATATAGAAGGCTATGTTATTTCTTTTGATTCGGCGTTTTATCATTTGAATGATAATTTTCAAAAATTATTAGACTACCCTTTTTTCCACTCTATAAATAATACACCAGTAGTTCGGTTAAAAGAAAATGACAAAAAAATAGTAACAGCTTGGGAAGAACTTTTCGAAGAGCACAAATCTAAAGCAAAAGACAATTTATTAAGAGCATTGTTTGAAGTTTTACTAATACGGGTTGCACGAGTCTATCAAGAACCTAAAACTTCTAACAATCCAGTATATCTAACTTATCAGATAAGAAAGCTCGAAACATTAATTGATACACATTATAAAACACATAAGAAGTTAGAAGATTATGCAGATTTAATGCATGTTTCTTCCAAACACTTGAATAGTTTATGCAAAAAGGCATTGAATAAAACAGTTATAAATTTAATTCATGAACGTGTTTTGATCGAAGCAAAAAGGTTGTTGCTATTTACAAAAAATACAGTAACAGAAATTGCTCATGAGTTAGGTTTTGCCGATACTTCTTATTTTATGCGTTTCTTTAAAAGACATACTTCATTTACAGCAGAAGTGTTTCGTAACAATGCTGCTACAAAAGGATAAATATCCATAAAAAGCCAACTTTTGTACACAAAAAAGAGCTTTTAGCCATCTTAGTTTTGCGTATGAGTAAGTTTATAACTAAAAGAGCAAATTATGAAGCAGGCAAGATTGGACCATTTTGTAGAAGAAATCTCAAAAATATGGGGACCATTAAACTCAAACTTGGTTAAGAAAAGTAAAGAATTAGTAGAAGATTTGATTAAAGATAGTAGTGCAGAAAGTTGGATGATAGATTTAATAAAAGAACAACTTCCAGCTAAGGAGATTTATAGAAGTAAACAACATGGTTTTGTGCTAATGGGACATTTAGAAAAACTAGGAGATATGAGTCCTCCGCATGATCACGGAAGTGGTTGGGTAATTTATGCAGTACTTCAAGGAGAATCAAAAATGGGATTGTTTAATCGTGTATTTTTCCCTGATGGAACCATGGATGTTGTACAAAAAGAAGCTACAATTTTAAAAGCAGGGGAGTGTAGTGTATACCTGCCCGGAGATATTCATAATACCCATACTTTAAAAGACAATACCGTTATGCTCAGGTTAACAAGTTGTGACTTCCATAAAGAGTTAGAAGAAGGAAGGTTGATTAGGTATTTAGATAATGTTACAATATGGTAGTTGTTTGATGGCTGTATCAATATTATTTTCCAATAACAAAAGTAAAAAGCCTTACTATCTCTAGTAAGGCCTTTTCGTTTTCTATACCCAAGTTTTTAATTAATTTCCTATTTGATTTAGAGCAGAAGTGTCTATAGCATTTGGATTAGATGGTGTAATCTCAAAAATAGCATCGTTAAAATCATTATCTCCATTTGGAACATTAATATCTTCAAAAGCAATCACAATAGAACTACAAGTTGAATCGTAGAATAAAATACTTTGTTGACGTCCGCTTAAATTATAATCAATATCTGAATGCTGTGTGTAGTATCCGTCAGTAATACTTCCATTTCTCCATCCGTTTGCAATCAAGAAGAAACTAACAACTGTACCTTCTTCAAAAGTTCCTAATAAACGCATGGTGTTACCTCTTACAAGCTGTCCACCAGATCTTTCTGCTGATGCATTTGGGAAAATTACAATCTTATCTACTTGATCTGCGCTAGTTGGTTTGTTTCCTAATTGATAGGTATAATATCCTAATACATTTTTGTAACCAGCACCTTCATCAATAAAGGTTAAGTTTAATTCTGTTTCTTCTTCAATAACCAAAGTCTTTACGGGGTTGGTAAAATATTCTGGATGTGCGGTCATTGCATTTTGACGTTCTGGTAATACGTTATTGTAAATATTTGGTAATAGAGTACTACAAATAACTTTGTCATCTTCCATTCCGTCTGGCTTACCACTGTTATTATAGGTAGTAATTGTTTTGTATTCATCTTTTGTACGTTTTCTTAGAATTTTAAATCCACCACCACCTTTGGCTACAAATACCCATTCACCATCGGCAATAATATAATTGGCAGAGGCTCCTTCTTCGGCCATATCCCAATAGAAGATAGGTTCGATATCTCCACCGCCATTGGTAGGGTGCGGAGAAATTGAGATTCCGTCAGAACCATTGGCTGCATATACATAATCTATATCAGAACTCACTCCGTTCGTATTTCCAACAACTAGCATTAATCCTTTTGATTCGTTTGAGATTTCTCCATTCGTAACATCAACCAATGCAAGTCCGTCTTTACCTTTAGCAATGTATACCTTGTCTTGATCTACTGGAGAGAACTCCATGGTAGATTTACCTCTATACGTTTCTAAAACATTTTGATGGAAGATAGAACCGATATCGTAACTGGTTGATTCTAGACTGTTTTTTACATCATCTACTTTGATACTTGCATTATCTCCAGTTACTAAACTTACTACTTTAGATCCAAGACTAGTTCCACTTACAGCTACATATTTAGCATCACTATAACTTTCAGAATCCACAGCTTCAAAAGTGTTTTTGTTAATCATTACAGTACCTCCATGTGTTTTTCCTGAAGTGATATATAAGTAATCATCAGTTATGGCAATTCCATTTGCAGAAGCTGAAACACCAGATCCTTCTAATACATTCGATAAGTTTTTACGTCTGTAGTTTTCTGAAAATAAACCTCCATTTGCTTCCAATTCGAATAATTGAGCTCCGTTTTTTGAATCGGACATAGCCAACCATACTTTTAAGTTAGACGATCCGTTTATATAACCTGAAGTAACAGCATTGATATCAGAATTTAAAAAGGTAGCTTGCGTAATGATTTCAGGAAAATTAGCATTGTTTAAATCAATAATTTCTACAGCACCTAAATGTACATTTCCTTGTTTATGATAACTCACATAAGCTTTGTTATCATCCAGAGTAATATGGGTAGCACTCAATGTTTGTCCATTTACAACTAATGGATCAACTTCTGCAACATGTTCCCAATAATACATTTCTTGGGTTCCATTTACGGTTGAACTTCCTCTTGCATTTAAACCAGAAACTATGGGAGTAATTGTAGCAGTTCTATTAATGTAAGTTATTCTTTGAGAAAGTTGACTACTGTTGTTGTTAACTTTAAAAGGTAATTCTTCTACTGCTGCAGTATTGTTTGAAACATTAGATAATTCTGCTTCTGTGGTTGAGCTACAGTTATAAAAGATACCTACGAGAAGAAGAGGGATAAATTTTAAGTTCTTGAAATTGTTAAAGAAATTGATTTGTTTGATCTTAGATACTAAAAGTATCGTTACTAAGAAGATTAAGGCTTGTACTATCATACTAATTTTCTTTATGGTTTGAATTATTTTAGGCGCTTTCATAAGGTTTGGTTTTAGGGTTGATTATATCTTTTGTATGCAATTCACAGTTTTGTGAAACCTTAGATAACGGTATATGATATCTATTAGAGGACTAATTTTTTAGTGAAGTTAGGAATGAAGTCAAGAGTTTTTGATTGAAATTCGGTGAAATGCAGCTCGTTATCGTTCAAATGTTACTTTTTACAAACCAGCTCTTTTTGCTTGAATAGAAGATTTATACGGATTCCATGGATCATCAAAAGAACGCTTAAAGAAAAACTCTTTGTAATATGCTACTGTTCTAATGATTCTTAGGTAGGTTCCTGTATATAGTGTCATTAAAGAAACGTATGGCCATAAATACAACTCTTCTTTTCGTCTTTCAGAAAAAATATACATACTAAACATTTGTACATAAGACATAACAAAGTACAAGGTGAAGTTCATGGGGATTACAAATTTTAATTGACTTGTATAGTTTACAATAATGTCAATAATATAAATCCACCATAAAATATCTAATACTACATTGTAAAATACATTTTCTGTTAAAGAGAAAAAGTTAAGCCAATTGAAATTGGCATTTGGAAAGTAAACATCTTTATGTTTTCGAACTCGGAAGCGAATAATAGACTTATCCCAACGCAAGCGCTGTTTGGTTAACACTTTAAATTTAGAAGGTGCATTTGTTAAGCATATAGCTTTTGGTTGGAAGTAAATTTTGTATCCCGATTTTCTAATTTTCACAGTGATATCTCCGTCTAAACCAGGGCCAATATCCCAACCACCAATACTATCAATAACATCTTTTCTAAAGGCACCAAATGCTCCTGAAATAATTTTATAAATTCCTAGGTACGAAGTAACAATTCTACCTACTGAAACCGTCTTTAAATATTCTATAGCTTGAAACTTAGCACACAAGCTTTCTCGATAATTACGAACTTTTACATTTCCTCCAACAGCACCAATCTTGTCATCTAAATAAAAGGGTATCAAAACTTGTTCTATAGCATCTGAATCAAAAGAGCAATCGGCATCTAAATGAACAATATATTTCCCTTTACTATAACGTAATGCTAGATTGGCAGCAGAAGCTTTTCCTCCACGCATTTCGTTTCTAATAAACATATCAATAAGTCCCAATTTTTCTAGGTTCTTTCCTATAATTGGAGTATCATCATCAGAACCATCATCGACAATGATTAATTCAAAATTTTTAAAGGTTTGTTCAGCTAAAGACTTGGTGAGTTTGTATAAGTGTTTTCCTTCATTCTTTCCTGGAATAATCACCGAAACAAAAGGGTTTTCAGTAAATAGCTTACGTTTTGCTTCCTGAAATTTTTGATTTCTTCTTTTTTGAGTGAAGGAGAAGATTATAGCAATAACATAGTCAATAATAATATAGCGAGTGAATTCAAAAATCACAAAATACCAGAATACTCTTAAGAATTTGTTGAAACCTACAACAAACCAGTAGTTAACATATTCAGGTAGTATATTGTGAATGCTTAGGATCATAAAATTAGGTATTCATGGAGTGCTTTTTCGGTTGTGATTTTTTGATATTGAATTGCTATTTCATTCGTAGTTTGTTGCATATTATCACTCAGTAACTTGTTGAGGTTGTATTGAATGTTTTCTAACCTTTTCAATTGGTCTTCTTTAGTCTCTGGAAGTAACAAATAATGAATGTCATAGCTCTTAGAGGCTAACATATCAGCATCTTTTAAATAAGATTTGATAATGTTATGAATCTCTTTTGTTAGTTCATTTTTAACGTCTTGGTTTAACAGTTGCAATCGTTTGTTTTGAACATTTATAGTTACAAAGAAACTAGAACCGTTGGTTGTTTTGATTCGTTGAATTTCTTGCTTTAAGAGTATTTTAAACAAAGGAATGCTTAAGTTTCCTATGGTTTCTGAGGTGCTTTTTTCAATGGTTTTCGATTGTTTTAACACTTCATTTTCTCCTTTTTGGGTAAGTGCATAACTCCCAATTGTTTTTTCTAATAATTCATCTAATTCATGTTCAGTAGAACAGTCTATACAAAGTCCTTTCATACTACTATTTTGAAACTCATGATTACAAGTATTACATGAGTAAATCGTTGAAGGTTTGTCATAGTCAATTCCGATATGCCTTAATTGTTTGTCACACTTAGGACATTCTAAACCATCGTCTACTTTAAAATCTTTTTCTGGTGCTACATGAGCACATACAAAATGATGCACCATATCATGCGCTTTGATGTCTATAGAATCACATTTTGGACAGCACTCTCTAAAGTTGATGTAATTGCTAGTACAGCTTTTACAAACATGGATAAGATCCTCTAGGGTAAAAGAAAGTAACTTTTCTTGTGTCAATTTATCAAAGGTCTTTAACAAAGACAATATTTCGTGTTGTTTAAACAATAACGAGATAAATGGAAATTCATACCCTATGATACTTTGTCTTGAGGTAATAGGGGTAATCACCAAATTTCTGGTATAACTATAGGCTAACACTTTGTAATTTAGAAACTCTTCATGCGTGGTTTTTTGTGGAATTTGTAATTGATTGATCTTCTTTTTGATTGAAGCAATTCGTTGTACATAAGACCCAATTAAATCTATGGCAACAGGTCCGTCTGTATGGATTTCTACGTTTTTAGGAAATTTATGAACAGCGCTTATGAATATAGGTAATAAGGCAATATCTAAATTGTTATTGGTTCTAATTTGATATATGATGTCTTTAGTAAAAGATACAGATGCTGTGTCAATAATAAATCCATCAAGATATTCAAGTTGCTCATTTTTTAACTCATTGGCATGAGCCACGATGAGCAACGAATATCCCTCGATATGAATCTTTCTGGAGTTATTATTATATTTTACTAAATTCAACATTGCGTTTGATGTTTTTAATTATAATGACATATATATGTCTTTAGGAAAACGATCTTTTTTGTCTCCTTTGATATCGAAAATAAGCGTATCTGTGGTTCCGTTTTTTAGGTAATCATAGTACGCTAAATGTTCATAGTCGGCATGATCTACAGCTAAAATGATAGCGTCAAATTCTTGCGATGTAGTATCAACCACTTCCAATCCGTAACGTCTTTTTACCTCTTTAGGATTGGCCATATAATCTTGAACAATTACGTTGTATCCTCTTTTCTCTAATTCTAAGCATAGCTCGGCAGTCTTAGAATTTCTTATATCATTTACATTTTCTTTAAAGGTGATTCCTTTTACTAATACCGAAACTCCTTTCTTTAAAAAGCGTTTTGCGTATAAACGTCTTTCCAACTGTAATGCAATATGATGTGTCATTCCTTCATTAACTTCTCGCACTTGCTCAAGTAGTTTAGGAACATACTTGTTTTCTTTGGCTTTTTCTATTAGGTAATAAGGATCCACACCTATACAATGCCCTCCAACTAAACCAGGATAATAGTTGTGGAAGTTCCATTTGGTTCCAGCAGCAGCTAATACATCTTTTGTATTGATGTCTAGTACACCAAATATTTGAGATAGCTCGTTCATCAATCCGATGTTTACATCTCTTTGAATATTCTCTACAACTTTAGCAGATTCAGCTACTTTAATTGTTGGAGCTTTATGAACACCTGCTTCTACAACAGTTTCGTATACTTTAGCAATTAAGTCTAGTGTTTCTTCAGTACTTCCTGAAACAATTTTCTTAATCTTTGTAAAGGTATGTTGTGTGTCTCCTGGGTTAATTCTTTCTGGAGAATATCCTACGGTGAAATCTTCATTGAATTTTAATCTAGAAATACGTTCTAAAATTGGTACACAAACTTCTTCTGTGCATCCTGGAAATACCGTAGATTCAAACACTACACAATCTCCTTTTTTTAGATGTTTTGCAATAGTGGCTGTTGCTGATTTTAACGGAGTTAAATTTGGTTTTTTAAGCTCATTAATTGGAGTAGGAACAGCTACAATGTAAAACTTAGCATCTTTTAAGATATTTTCATCCACTGTAAATGCAATGTCTTTGTTTTCAAACTCAGCACTACTAAGTTCATTACAAGGATCTTTATGCTGCATCAGTTGCATTACTTTTTCTGCATTGACGTCAAAACCAACTACTTTAAATTTAGAGGCCATGTGAACGGCTAGTGGTAAGCCCACATAACCTAAACCTACAACGGCAACGTTCTCTTTTTTGTTTAATAACTTATTAAATAACTGATTCTTTTTATATGCTAATTTTGGAAACTGATTTGTTTTTAAATTGTCTTTTTTAAACTTTCTAACGGTACTCATAACACAATGATTTAGAGGTTATACTTTTTATTATACCTCTAATTTAAGAAGCAATACCTTTAATTTTCCCTTTTATTAGTTGTGTAACGAGTCAATAAAGATGAATGGTAGTTTATATTAGATAAACGGGTTTTGACAATAAAAAAGCCTTAAGAACACTGCTTAAGGCTAATTATTATAAATGAAATTGGTTTAATACTTCGGAACTTTAACTTTGAGGTTTAGTTTATAATATTTACCCCATTCCGGGATTTCTTCTTTATTCATAGGAATGATTTCCGCAAGAATATTTCGTTCGGTAGGTTCGTATTTCTTTTGAAACTCTGTAGGTGCTTTATAAGTTGAAATATAAAGTTTATTAATAATACCTTTCGATAAACTTTTATCTGGAAATTCTACTAAGACAATACTTCCTTCTTTTACCTTGGCAATATCTTTAAGATTGAAATAGGCTTTGATAAATACCGTTTCAACATTGTGAATGGTCATTACATTTTCAGTTTTATAACAAGACTCTTCGCTATTTTTGGAAATCTGACCAATAACACCTTTAATAGGGGAGATGTAGGTGTTTTGATAATTGTTATTTCCTCCATATGAAATCCCTTTGTTATTAATGGTATTCTTTTTTTGAAGTGATAATAGGTAAATTTCACTTTGTAACAATTTAATTTTCGATTGTAATTGTAGTTTTTGCATTACAATTTCATCTAGTTTTGTTTTTGTATATACATCCAGTAACACCAGTTTTGTTACTTGTTTTTCGCGTTCTAGAAGGATGTTATACTGGTCTTTTAAATGTTTTAACTGTATGTTTTTTAAATAGCGTTCTCTTAAAATTTCTTGTAAGTTATCATAGTTCTTTTCTCTTTTATCGAAATTTTTGAGTACAATTGAAGCATCGCTATCAAAATCATTTTGAAAATAGTTAAATAAAGAATCACCAATTTCAACGGTTTGTCCTTCATTTATAAATATTTCTTTTACACGAATGTCATTGGTAAAATTTACATCTACTTTCTCCATTAGCATTTGTCCATTCCCATAGGTCCATTTAGTTTTTTTATAAGCAAAACTTACGAGCCAAAAGAACAGTCCAATAATGATGATGAAATAAATAATTCTATCAAAATTGAGTTTTTTCTTTTTAAGTTTAGGTTCTTTTAGGGTTCTAATAATTGCTTTGCCCTTTTTGTATGTGAATTTTTTCATAAGGCTAATTGTTTAAGTTCATTTTGAATTACCTGTACAATTGTTTTGGCAGAAGGATGCTTTACAATTTTAAACGCTGCTTTCTTTTTTCTTAAGAATTGCTGAATTTTTATATCATTATTTAAAACAGTGATACTGAATTTTTTTTGAGTCTTTATAAATTCATATTGAAAATCTATGCTATATAAATCGTTTTGAGTGAGTAGCAAAGGTTCTTTGTTTTCGTTCTCTTCAAAGGTATATGGCACTAAAATTTCGTGTAAATTCTCTTTTGGGTACAATTCGAAAAGTTGCGATATAGCTGTATATAATTGCCTTTTCAATTGCATACAGTTTTCAAGAATTTTGAATTTTTCTTCGGTTAACTCTAATATTAAAAGTCCAGTTTTATAACTGTTGTATTCTTCCTTTAATAGATCAAATACACGTATGCGCTCTTCAACTACTTTCCAGTTTTTGTACTGGTTCTGAAAATCTTTAAGAATTTCATTATAAGAATTCATATGAGTGATAAGCCTATTATATTGTCCAACATTTTTATCTCTTTCTTGAGCAGCTAAGAGTTGTAATTTTGTCTTAACAATGTCTTTTCTTTTGTTAAAACGGATAGGAGCTTTAAAGCGAATTCCTACTGCAGGAAAATATTGATTTCGAGTTACGGAATGATTAAAATTCTGATTTATATAAACCGATAAACTTAAATCATTCACCGCTTTGTGGTTTAGCTGAATGTTTTCTTTTAAATATTGGTTATTGTAAACCGCTGAATTAATTGAAATACTATCTAGTTGTATACTAAAAACAGGTAACTCTTGAATGATATTGGCATTACTAGAAATACTGTCTTTTAGTAGTTTGTTCTTCTTTGTTATTAGCGCTAGTTGATTCTTTAAAATGTGAATTTGATTCCCTACTTCGATAATGCGTTCTCTTTTAATAAGACTTTGTGCATATAGTTTGTTTAAAAAATCGAAATACTCGTTTTCAAATTTTAAAAATGTAGAAAATAAAGAGATGGTTTCTTTATTAGAAATATAGCTGTAATCTATTCTAAATTGACGTCTCCAGATTTGTTTTTTTAAACGATTATCCTGAAGTTTTAAATGTTCAATTTCATTATTTTTTTGTTGAGATCTTGTTCGGTTATGAATAAAACCATTTTTAAGAATGTTCCATTCTAATTCTGTTCTAAATCTAAATTTATTAAAAGCATTTTGTTCTTCGTCAAAGGCATCTCTGAAGTTATAATTTGCAGTTGCTTTAAAAACCAAACCAATGTCTTGTTTAAACTGTATAGCTTCATATTCTTTTAATTTAATTTCATGCTGATTCGGAGCGTTTTTACTAGGAGTAGAAAACTCAAAAGGAAAAAGAACCAGATTAGTAGTGTTCGGAAACTGTTGTTCTTTTGAAGTTTTTAAATGTAAATCATCTGCATAACGAAGAAGCTTGTTAGATATCTGTGCATGTGTATATCTAACAAAAAAAAGAAAGCAAACAATATGTATTAAAGATAACTTCACAAGTCTAAAGTACCCTGAAAAAGGGCTGTAGACTTATATTATCGTTCAATGCTATTGTTGCTTAAGACGAATGGTTTTCTAAAATCGTTAAAGTAAATTCAAACGTTTTATCAATTCACTCTTATTAGCTCTACTAACAGGAATGATATCTTGCTTGATAAGTACGCTATTATCTTCTATATCAACAATTTTTTGAGTATTAATGATATAAGAACGGTGTACTTTTAAGAACGTTGTTTTTGGTAGTTTTTCTTCAACTTTTTTTAAGGTAGAATGTACAATATGGTTTTGCGTCTCTGTTTTAATTCTAACATAATCCCCTTTTGCTTCAATTACATAAATATCTGGGATATTTATTTTAACCAACCTTCTATCTATATTAACATATAAATCGTTGGTAGTATTTTCAGTGTTAGAACTTATTTCTTTTGTACCGTTTATTTGTACTTTATCTAATTTATGAAGTGCTTTTTCAAACCTTTCTTTCGTAATTGGCTTTACTAAATAATCAACCACACAATCATACTCAAAAGCATCTAAAGCAAAATTTTTGTCAGATGTTGTTAATACAATTTGAGGCGGATGCTTTAAGGTTTTAATAAAGTCAAATCCTGAAAAAGTAGGCATGTGTATGTCTAAAAAGATTACATCAATAGCACTTTCCGTATTTAAAAATTTAATAGCATCAATCGCGTTAGAGAATTCTTCAATAACTTCCAGCTCATTAAATTCACCACATAATTTTTTGATAATTAATCTTGCAGTCTGATCATCATCGATGATTAAGCATTTTTTTTTCATAGTTCCTGGGGGTTAATAAATTGTTGTTAAAAAGTCACTAATTACATTTAAAACAGCTTCAAACTTTTTTTGAAGTTCAAAATTTTCGTTTTTGATATCTTCTTCAAAATCAGAAGCTAGTTTCGTTTCTTCTTCTAGACCTAAAATAGTAAATTTATGCTTTACTTTATGCACAAGTTGCGCTAAATCTGCATATTTTTTTTCTTTTAGTAACTGGAAGTACATTTTTTTCTCCTCGGGGAACTCTTTTTGAATAACTCCTATGAGTTGTTGTTCAAAGGCTTTATCTCCATCTGATAATTCTTGTATGTATGTTAAATTAGGTTGTGTCATGATTATTTAGGTAATGTAAAATGAAATGTTGTTCCTTTTCCAAACTCAGATTCTAACCAGATTTTCCCATCATAAATTGCTAAAATCTTTTTTACAATAGATAAACCTACTCCGGTAGAGTTTTGACCATCATCTAGCGTTTGAAAAATATCAAAGATCTTTCTGTGATATTTTTTTTCAATTCCTATTCCATTGTCTTGAATACTAAATTTCCATTTTTTATTCATTTCTTCACAATCTATTTGAATCAAACCACTTTCCGGTTTACAATACTTTACAGCATTACTAATTAGATTCTGAAACAATTGATGTAATCGAAACTTATCTCCTTTAATAGTAGGTAGGTTTTCAGTTACTTCAATTTTAATTTGCTCAGGAATATGAATGGTATCAATAATTTCCTGAACAATAATACCTAAGTCTGTTTTTTGTTTTTTTGCTTCAACTTTATCTACACTTGCATATTTTAATATCCCGCTAATTAAATGGTCCATTTTATCAATTTTACGAAATAGATGATCAAAGTTTTGTTTGATATCTTCATTTGCAAAGGGCTCACAGTCTTCTTGTAACCATGTAACCAAGGCATTCATGCTTCGTAAAGGAGATTTTAAATCATGTGATACTACATGGGCAAAATCTTTTAATTCTTTATTACTTATGGTTAAGTTCTTAAGTAGTTCTTCTCGTTCTTTTTGGACTTCTAATTCTTCAGAAATATCACGAATAATTCCTTGAGCAAAGGTGGGGTTGCCATCATCATCATATACAATACTTGAATTAATTTCTATCCACTTTAATGCTCTTTTTTTGTTATAAACTCGCGCTTTGAAATTTTTAAAATTCCCTTCTTTTAACAATTGTCTAAAAGAATTCATAGCATATTCATAATCTTCTTTGTGTAATGTAGATAATACATTAAAGGATTCGTCATCAATATTGTAACCAAAAAACTCTACAGAAGCATTGTTCATTTTTAAAACATTTCCGTATAAATCCATCAAGATATAAGGATCTACAATAGTTTTAAACAAGCTTTCTAATTGAATTTCTTTCGCGTTTAATACCTTCGAAAGATTTTGGTTGGTTTGATAAAGCTCTAATGATTTTTCTTCTAAAATCTTTTCCGCAGCTTTTCGAGCCAAACGCTCTCGTTTGAGGGCTTTTTCTAAAATGTCAATTTTTTGTTGACTCATTCTTTTATGATTTCAAACTTAACAATGGTTCCATCGTCTTTTAATAATTCATAAGTTATGGTAGCTTTTTGGTTGTAGTGTTCAAATGTTTTTTCCATAAGTCCATGTGCAAAGGCATACATAGCACGAGAAGAATGGTATGTCATGGTTAGGGTATTCTCAGATGTTTTAGCAACTTCAAAATAGGGAAGTTCGGCATCTGGATATAGCTTTCTTACGGCTACGTGAATATGTGCATCTATTGATTCTAATAATTCCAACGGAGTTTTGTACATGTTTAAAATACTTCCATAGTTTTGAACCAATACATCAAAAAAATGTAATGCGTATACTTTTAATAAATCGTTGGGAGAAATGTTAGTTAGATTACTAAGGTTGGTTAAAAGAGATACCATTTCGGTAAATTTATAGGTACCTACCGCTGTATAAACACCATTTGATTCTAATTCAGATTCATTAATGATTTGATCAACAGTTTCGATACCAAATTTGTTCTCTACCAACTCTAAAAACTCGGTAAATACAATACCTTTCATACACTATTTATATTAATAAATTATTCACGTTCCAATACGCTAATAATTTGGTTATAGTTTGTTTGTAATCATCGTATCTAAGGGGTTTTATCAAGTATCCAGATATGCCAATCTCAAAACATTTTTTTACATCGTCTTGATTATCAGAACTCGATAAGACAACTATAGGTATGTATTTTAAACGTTCGTTTTCACGTAAAATACTCAAGAATTCAATTCCATTCATTTTAGGCATATTTAAATCTAAAATGATAAGTTGAGGTAGCTTTTCTTCTATTCTTTGTAAAGCTTCCTCACCGTTTTCTGCTTGCGTTATAGTTGTTTTGTACTCACTTTGTTTACAAATGCGATTAAATTTTAATCTCTCTATTTCATCGTCGTCAATAAATAATATGTGTAGGTTTTCCATCTTAAAAATAAATATATCCATTTTAAAATTCACATTATTTTAGGAAATATTTTTTTTTGTTAGTTAAAATGGTATTTACTGTCGACGAATGGTCGATTTTCTTCGGTGAATGGAAAACATAAATTTGAGATTATGATTAAAACTAAAAGAATCTTGTTAAAATGACCATTTATGTATTTGAATATTTTTTAAACTCCCATCCAGTTATTAAAAGCAGCCGTCGTAGTTTGACTTGTTTTTAAAACAGTTTCCTGTTCTTTTAACTGAATTGCTACTGTATTTTTGGTATAGCGATTAATACGCTCGACATACTGCTTATTTACCAATTCTCCTCGGTTAATTTTAAAAAACAACGTTGGGTTGAGTATTTCTTGAATTGAAATCAGTGAATTTTGGTTGAGTAAGTGTTTTTTATTCTTACAGTCAAAGGCAAATAATACACCTTGATCTGCTTTGATATATTTAATATCGGCTGTTTTTAAAAAGTAAATTCCATTTGTTGATTTTACTGAAATAAACTCTTTATAAGTATCAGTATGAACTATTTTTTGCTGAAAATAATTATCTAACTGTTTAAAGATAGCCAATTGATTTTGCGAAATAGTGCCTTTTAAATTATTAAACTTATTCCATGCTTTTTCAAAACGATCAAATGAATAGGGTTTTAACAGGTATTCAATTCCATTAGTTTCGAAGGCATTCATCCAAAAGTTATTATAGGCAGTTGTGAATATAATGGGTGTGGTAATGGTTAAACTACTATATACATCAAATACGTTTCCATCCCTTAATTCTATATCAGAAAAAATAAGATCAATCTCAGTATTCGATTTTAAAAAGGCTAAAGTTTCATCTACTGTTTCAATTTCAGCAAGAAGAGTGTAGGGGGTATTTAAGTTATTTAAATAACTAATTAACTTTTTTCTAGCTGGAGCTTCATCTTCAATAATAACAATTCTAAGCATTAGGCAACGGTTTTAATTAAGGGTAGATGTACGGTAAAGGTTTCTGAGGTTTCAAGAATTTGTATCCCTTGTTGACTCATCAATAAAAATTGTTCGTTTAAATTTTTTAAGGCAACGCCATTCCCTTTTTTCTTTCTGTTCAGAGCAATTTTATTATTGCTGATAGTGATACCATTATCAAATGAAACCCTAATGGTAACAGGATTACTTTGAGTGCCTAAGTTATGCATAATAGCATTTTCCACGAGTACTTGTAAACAAAAAGGAGGAACAATGATATGTTTGTTTTTAACTGTATCATCAATAATTAATTGGTAATAGTCTTGGTATTTTTCTTCCATTAACTTAAAATAATTCTCTGTAAAAGATAACTCTTCTTGTAAAGGAATTAATTCTTTGGAAGAATTCGCTAATGAAAAACGATATACTTCAGAAAATCGACTTAAAAAAGTAGATGCTTTTACTGAATCTTCAAAGATTAATTGGTCTAAGATATTTAGATTGTTAAATAAAAAATGAGGATTTAACTGATTCTGTAGCTGTTGAATTTTACTCTTGACATTACTAATTTGAAATTGGCTGATTTGCTTTTTATAGTTTTTAGTATCCTGAAAATACAAGTATGCCAAAGAAAGTCCGCCAAACATTAAAAAGTCAAGTGCTCTCCCCACATTGTTACTCGCAATAAGATAAGAAGAACCATAATTTCTTTCTAAGTTGTTAAAAGCATAGGATATCAATATTCCAGAGATGTTTTGATATAGCATATAGGCAACAAAACCTAACCCGAAATAACCTATGTAATTTTTAAGACGAGGTGTTTGATGTGGATTTTTCTTCTCTACTTTTCTTTTGATAAAGTCGATAAAGAAAAAAATAATTACACTTCCAAAGAACATCCAAAAGGGAGCGTCTAGGTGAAAATAAAAATCTTCCCAAGATCCTAATGCGATGGCTATTTTGTTTTTAAGACTTAAAAGCCAACAAAAAGCAAATAAAAATAAAAAGAAGTGTCGGTGTTTTTTTATGTAAGCTATCATAGTTTTCATAGGCGAGTAAAAATAAGCAAATGCAAGATGATTTTAGGCATCTTGCATTTGTAAATTATGATTATTTGCTAGGCCAAGAATCAATAACGTTCCCTTGGTCATCGTATGCTATTAGTTTCACTTCATTGTTACGATCAATGCAAAATTTAGCTCTAGGTTTTCCTTTGTCGTCAAACAAAAATAGTCCGTTTTGTTTTCCTGGTATTTGACCTAAAGCAACTCTTTTCGTGCCATTAAAGTATCCTTTCTTTACATACTCTCTACGTTTTAATGAACGTTTTTTAGGATCTTTAATCGCTTTAAGTTCTTCAGCAATTTGCATCATTTTTTCTTTGTTTTCATCATCATTTCGATCATTGAATAGTAGATAGTTGTGCTTTTTTCTTACCCCATTTTTTTTCACATCAGTAGATAATAATTGCATTACTTGATCTCCATCATATTGATCATAGGTTAACGATAAGCCCGCTGCGTGTCCGTCTTCTGTTTTTTCACCGTCGTAGATAAATCCACCACATTCTTTTCCGTCTTCAGTAAAGAATAGCATTCCTGCTCGTTTTTTACGTTTGTGATATATTCTTCCGTTAATAGCATCTCCTTTGGTAGGAAAATGAGCTGCGTTTGTAATTACTAATTTTACAGTTCCGTCTTTTTCAACCACATTGATACGCTCTACATCAATAGTTCCAAATTTTTGATTAAAAGGATTCCCACTTTTAAAAGAATAGGATAAAAAAGCTAGAATTCCCAATCCTATAGTTACTGCAAAGATTCTTAAAAATACCAGTTCTCTGTGTTGATTTTTCATGATATATACTTGTTTATTTGTTGTTTCTGGTATCAAAAGTAGGATGGAAGAAGAGCCTCAGAAATGGGTAACTTTTGAACCAAGGATATTTTCAGATAAACCAAGGATATTTTCCAATAAGTAAAAAACGAAGTATTATTTGATAAACTTTACAACCTCTTGTTTGTAGGTTTGACCAATAGGAATGGTTTTATCTCCAATAAAAATTCGGTTTCCTTCAATCACCGTAATTTTAGGAATACTTATGATGTAAGATTTATGAACACGTATAAAGTTATGTGGTGCCAGGAAAGACTCGAAATGAGATATTTTTTCATGACTAATAATTACAGTATCATCTTTTAAATGCAGCTTACAATAATTACCATAGGCTTCAACACAAACAATATTCTCTGTAGCTACTTGATGGTATTTTTTATCTCCTTTTACAAAGAAATTACTCGAAGTTTGTGTTGTATTTGTAGCTGCAACTGGAGTAGCACTTTCCGAAGTAGTAGAAAGGACTTTATTAATAGCCGTAAGCATACGTTCAAAACTAAAAGGCTTTAATAAATAATCAACTACGTTCAATTCAAACCCCTCTAAGGCATGCTCTTTATAAGCGGTGGTAACAATTACTTTAGGCGGATTCTGTAATGTTCTTAAAAAATCAAAGCCTTTTAATTTAGGCATGTTCAAGTCTAAAAACATAAAATCAACCGTATTACTATTTAAAAACTGCATGGCTTCAATAGCATTATAGCAGTTTTTTTGAAGCGATAAATGAGGCAGCATACTACAAAACCCCTCAATAAGTTGGTGTGCCAATGGCTCGTCATCAATAATAATATATCGCATAGTGTTAATTTAATTGTAATATTGCCTTAAAAGTAGCATTTGTTTTATGAATGGTTAACTGGTGCTTGTTGGGATATAACAAATCCAATCGATGCTGTAAGTTTTCTAAACCAATACCTTTGACAGTATTATGGTCAGTGTCATCAAAATTATTTTCAATACTAAATAATACTTCTTGGTCTTTATTTTGAAGATTAATCTGGATATAAGCATCTTCTGTTAGGGTTTCTACCCCATGCTTAAAGGCATTTTCCAAGAGAATAATAAACAACAAAGGAGCCACTTTTACATCGTTTTCTATGGTATGTGTAAAATTAATAACCACGTTTTTATGATGTCTTATTTTATGCAAATCAATATAGTTTTGCAAATAAGCTACTTCCTCTTTTAAAGAAACCAATTCTTTCTTTCCTTCATAAATAGTGTACCGCATCATGTCTGAAAGTTTTAAAATAACTTCTGGAGCTTGATCAGAATTTTGAACCGTTAGTGAATATAAATTATTAAGTGTATTGAAAAAGAAATGCGGATTTACCTGTGCTTTTAGCAAAGCCAACTCAGCTTTCGATTTTTCGTTTTGCAAGCTTTTAATCCATTTGTATTGTTCATATACCCATAAACCAATAAGAACAGGTAAAGGAAGTATTAACAAAGGAATAAACAAGTCGTGTTTTAATGTGGAATACAATTCCGTTTCATGCTGAAAGAATCTAAAATAACTAAAGATGGTTAGTATAAATACATAATAGCCAATAATGATCTTACCATGTTTTTCAACAAACTTTGGAAATAAAATATGAGCCAATCCTACCCAAAAGAATAAGAGAATAAGTAAGCTTATCGGGTTGTCTGGATAATTGATTTTTTCATCTATAATCAATAAAACAATAAAGCTTATCAATAAAGTCAAAAGCTTTAAAAGTATAATTTTATGTTTCTTGAAAAAGGAAATATTATAAATCATTACAGAAATAATGATCCACCAAACAAACCCAAAAATGGCAGTTTCTATAGGACGATCTTCAGGTAGAATAATAAACCCGATACGCTCTAATATATATATCAAAGGAACTACAATAACGAGTCCTATACTGAATGCTTTTAATATTTTGTTGAATTGTGGCACGTTTTAAATGTACTTAAATAGAAGTTCAAAAATAAAGAGAAGTGTAAAGGTAGTGTAACAATTTTGATGAATAGGATGTTTTTCTGTACAAACAATTGCTTTTTTATGCCGAATAAGATTTATGGTTTTAAATGCCGTATTGAAATGAAGAATGTTCCAGTTGGTCAAATAAATTCGCAGCTCTTTTAAATAGGTTCTAAGTTCGTTGAAAAATTAGAAAACACAGCACATGAATACTTTAAAAATTCAAGATATCAGTAAAGAATATCCCAATGGGGTAAAGGCGTTGAACCAAGTAGCTTTAACAATTACCAACGGATTATTCGGATTACTAGGACCTAATGGAGCAGGGAAATCATCTTTAATGCGAACCATTGCTACTTTACAAGAACCTACTTCAGGAAGCATATTTTTTAATGATGTAGACATTGTTCAAAATCCGCAGTTTTTACGAAGTCAATTAGGCTATTTACCACAAGAATTTGGAGTGTATCCCAAAATAAGCGCCCAAGATTTATTGAATCATTTGGCAGTTTTAAAAGGAATTACGAATACTTCAGAAAGAAAAGAGCAGGTTATTGCTTTGTTACAGCAAACCAACCTGTATCAACATAGGAAAAAATCGGTGCATACCTTTTCAGGAGGAATGCGACAACGTTTTGGAATTGCACAAGCTTTGTTAGGGAATCCACAGTTGATTATTGTTGATGAACCTACTGCCGGATTAGATCCTGAAGAACGCAATCGATTTTTAAATCTGTTGAGTGAAATAGGAGAGAACGTAATTGTCATTCTATCTACTCATATTGTAGAAGATGTACGCGATTTATGTCAAAACATGGCCATACTTCAGCAAGGAAAAATTGTTACGCAAGGAAACCCAATGGAACTTACCTATGGTTTGGAAGGTAAAACATGGATTAAAACCATTGCTAAAGAAGAATTAGCAGTATACCAAGAATCATTTCAGGTGCTTAGTACTCGATTGGTCTCAGGAAAAACACAAATTCAAGTGTATTCAGAAACACCTTTAAATGGTGAATTCAAACCGTATACACCAGACTTAGAAAGTGTATACTTTAAAAAATTACAACAAGTTTCCTCTTAAAACTCTTCGCTATGCTATACCACTTATTAAAATTTGAAATACAATATCAATTAAAACAAAGAGCACTCATTGCTTTTAGTATCCTGTTTGCATTTTTAGGATATACACTAGGATCTCAAAGATTTTCTAATAAAGTAGCTTTTAATTCCAATTATGAAATCAACTATGACGTAGGCTTACTAAGTTTGGGAAGTGTCTTTATCGTGATGTTTTTTGCCATTAGCGGATTCTTAAGAGACAAACATCATAAAACAGATGCATTGGTATTTACCAGCTCTTTAGGGAAAACACAATTTTTTGTCAGTCGATTTTTAGGCGTGTATCTATTTTCATTACTCACGTTTAGCGCCTGTTTTATAGGCTGGTATTTAGGAACTCAAAATCCAGCTTTAGATGCTCGTAGATTGTTAGATTTCAATGCATTTTCTTATCTAAACACATGGCTGTTATTTGCTGTACCGAATATTTTTATCGTAACCGCTATTGTAAGCTCGGTGGCTCTGTTAACCCAAAACAATATTGCAACCTATGTAAGTGCTATAGGTATTTATGGACTCTATTTTTTAACGGCTCTATTTTTTAACTCGCCTTTATTGGCAGGAGGAGTGAATGCTTCCGCAGAAACCATGCAAATGGCAGCAATAGGAGATCCGTTCGGATTATCAGCCTTTCTAGAACAAACGCAATTTTGGACACCTGCTGAGAAGAATACCCAACAGTTAACGCTTTCAGGATACTTCTTAGCTAACCGACTTTTTTGGCTAGGTTTTACCAGCATTCTTTTATTCGTTTCGTATACTTTCTTTTCCTATAAAATTTCAGAAAGAAAAAAGAAGAACAGAACTATCAATACAGAAAAGGAAACAGCCTTAGTACCATATCGTATCATAAAAACACCACAATATGCTTTTAAACATAGTTGGAAGAGTTTTGTTTCGCAATTAAAAATGGAATTGAATGCGGTACGCAAGAGTCTTCCCTTTTTGGCCATTATAGGTATGTGGATTGTGATTGTGTTTACTGAAATTTATTCGCGTATCAATCAAGGAGGAACTTATAATGAAAGTCTGTATCCAACTACAAGTTTGTTAGTATGGCTTATCAAAGATCCATTACCATATATAAGCATTCTAGCCGTAGTGTTTTATGGGGGAGAACTTATTTGGAGAGAAAAAGAAACAAAATTCGACGGGATATTGTATGGTACACCTGCACCAACCTCTGTATTTTTCTTAGCAAAGACGGTAGCATTGATCTTATTACCATGCTTATTAATAAGTATCAGTATTTTAATAGCTATAGGATTTCAAATACAGCTAGGTTATGAGTTTTTAGATTTCACCACCTATGCATCTCTATTTTATTTTAGTGGAATCGGTATCCTTTTTTATATTTTATTGAGTGTATTTATGCAAAGTGTTTTTCCGAACAAATACTTCGGAATGACTGCCGTTGGGGTGTTTGTTTTACTTTTTAATACCTCTATTTTAGGAATCGAAAACCCTTTGTTTAGAATTGGTGCGCTACCGCGCGTAGAACACACTTTGATGAACGGATTTAGCGATGTTGCAAAAGAGTTTCATTATTATGCTATTACTTGGTTAAGCTTGGCGGTAATTCTCACCTTGGTAGCCTATAAACTATGGCAACGAAATAATGCTTTTTCCTTTAAAAATCACTGGATCAATTTACAGAAGCCATGGAAGAAGTGGCAACTGATAGCTTTAAGTTTTTTAGGAATTCTCTTTTTATCAAGTGCTTCGGCAGTGTATTATAATTCACAGGTAATTGGCGATTTTGAAACCAGAGAAGTAGCCTTAGACAAACGAGAAGCTTATGAGCGTATGTATAAACAATACGATACACCAAGACAATTGATTCCGGTGGATATGAAAACAGAAATTTATTTGTTTCCAGAAGAAGAAGCGTATACAGTAAAAGTAAATTATGTATTAGAAAATAGAGGAGCAATAGCCGTTGAAAATTTATTGATTACGGAAGTGATTCCTACCTCAAAGATGCAGTTAGAAAAAGGAATGCTGAAAAAGGACGATACCATACATGAAGTAAAACTTTTTGAATTTGAAACACCAATTCAACCCAAAGAACGTATCAACTATAGTTATGAGATTCAATACACTAAAAAAGGATTTGTACAAAACAACAATTTCGTAAAAAACGGAACCTTTTTAATGCGAAATAATTTCGATCCGATTTTAGGCTATAGTACTTCTTATGAGGTTCAAAATGCTTATGAACGTTCTCAAAGAAATTTACCAAAAAGAGCAACGGAATTAGAGAGCGATAATCATTTTCATAGCGAAGATGAAGGTTATATAAAAATACCTATTGAAACGGTAATTTCAACGTCCAAAGAACAAACCGCGATTGCTCCGGGAGACTTGGTAAAGCAATGCAAAGAAGGAGAACGCAACTATTACCAGTACAAAATAGCGAGGAATGCTATTCCTTTTTTGGCGTATTTTTCAGCAGCTTATACAACTACTCAAGAAGAGTACAACGGAATTGATATTGAACAATACTATCATAAAAACCATGAGTATAATATAGAACTGATTTCTGAAAGCACACGACAAACCATAGACTATTGTCAGCAATACTTTGGAGAGTTTCCGTACAACCATGTTCGTATTGCTGAGGTACCAGGACATTGGAGATTCGGAGGTATTGCCTTACCAGGAACCATTGCCATGGTAGCGGATAATTTGCATTTGATAGATGTAAGTGAGAATCCTGATTTTAACTTGGTAGCCAAACGAACCATTCATGAAGTAGCACATCAATATTGGGGACATACACTAACGCCTAAAAATGTAGATGGAGGAGGATTGATCACCGAAGGATTAGCCAAGTATACCGAAGCCGTAGTGTTGGAGAAAATGTATGGTAAAAAAGCTTTGTGGCAATTGAGTAAAACCGCCAATCAGCGTTATTTCTCAGGAAGATCCTATGCAACTCAAGCTGAGAATCCGTTGTATATAGAACAAGGACAATCGCATTTGTTATATGGTAAATCGCTGATTTCTTTATTGGCTTTAAAAGATTTGGTTGGAGAAGAGAAAATGAATCAAGCCATTAAAAATGTGGTGGATAGATTCAAAGAGTTAGACGAACCTCAAGTATTATCTACAGATTTGTTAAACGAGTTCTATCAAATCACTCCGAAAGAGTATCACCGTTTAATAGACAATTGGTTTCAAAAAATCATTCGTTATGATTTAAAGATTACTTCTTCTAAAACAGAAAAACTAGCGGATGCTTCTTATGAAACTACCCTAAAGATTCAAGCCAAACGTTTTAAAACCTTAGCGGATAGTACCGAAGAAGAGATTGCAATAAATGAACCTATTAGCATTGGTTTGTTTGATGTACATATGCAATCGGCTAATGCAGAAGAGGTATTGTATTTACAAAATCATCATATCAAAGCCAACGAAACAGAGATTATCATCAAGACAATTAAAAAGCCAAAATTCATTGCTATTGATCCCTATGGAAGTAGACCAGAAAAAGATAGAACAGATAATATAAAAGAGGTGGAGTAGTAGAGAATGTATATATTTGAATAAAGCTGTTTAGACCCATACAACATGAAATTACAAAGTTTCACATTACAAATATTTGATCCTCAAAAAACAATAGCATTTTATACCGAGGTATTAGGATTTTCACTCATCCGTGAAGTAACCGTAAACGGACTTATTTATTATGAGCTCGGATTTCAAAACCCTGATTTTTATTTGAGATTGCAATACAATCCAGTAGCTGATAAAGCCCTTTATCAGGAAAAAATGACCGATAATTATTGGAAATACAGTCTGTTTGTAGATGATATTCAAGAAGCCTATCAAAATGTGCTTGCACATAATTTTAGTATAGGAGTACCTTTTCAGTTTGGAGACATCGGCTATTTAGCTCATACTGCCGATACTGAACAGCATAAGATAGAGTACATTCAAAAGACCTTTGAACAGAATGGAACTTTAGCCACAAAGGAACAAACTGCATTAGGACTGATTACCATTCGTACCAAAGATCCTGTAAAGATTCTTAAGTTTTATGAAGAGGTTTTAGACATGAAACTCTTTGTACGTATGTATGTGAATAGAGGCAATGGATTTACCTTATACTTTTTAGGAGCTAAAGATTTAGAAGCTCCGAATCCAAATATTGATGCTATTGAAAACAGAGAATGGATGTACCAACAGCGTCATTTGTTTATTGAAATCCAACATTTCTGGGGTAGTGAACAGGATGACAATTTTAATCTAGAAGCTACGCAGGAAACAGGATTACAAAGCATAAACTTTTCTGGAGACCTAGCCATGTTAAAAGAACGTTTGTCGTCTCAAAATATCTCATATCAAGAAGAAAAGAATGGCATTAGTTTTAAAACACTTGATGATCATATCATATTAGTTACTAAGGAAAAATATCTTGTCTAAAAATGACTTTTTATTTTTTTAAACATTAAAGAATAAATAAAAGTATTTTAGTACCGATTACGGGTTACCGTATTAAATAAAAATTAATTATTTTTATGTTTGGATAAAATTTTAGTTACCTGTTAAATTTTTCAAAAGTTTACCTTAAAATCAACTATTGGTTTTATCGAGATAAAATAATAAATTTGTTAGTTGACAATATTTTTATGGAGGAAGAGAGACAATTACCTAAACTTAAAGCAGTAGATTTTTTTTGCGGTGGAGGCGGAATGAGTTATGGTATGCAAAAAGCAGGTATAAAAGTTTTAGCGGGTATAGATTACGAAACCAAGTGCAAGGAAACTTACGAGGCCAATATAAAGGGGAGTAAGTTCTTACCTAGGGATGTCTTTGATTTAAATGCAGAAGATCTTGAGCAAGAGCTAAATTTAGAGAGAAATGATGATGATCTAATATTGATAGGATGTAGTCCATGTCAGTATTGGAGTATTATTAATACCGATAAAGAAAAATCTAAAAAGTCTAAAAACTTATTAATTGAGTTTAGAAGGTTTGTAGAGTATTTTAATCCTGGTTATGTCGTGGTAGAAAATGTACCAGGAGTTTATAGAAAGAAAAAGGAAAGTGGATTAGACGATTTTATAGAATATTTAGAATCAAAAGAACAAAATTATAAAGTTCATATAAATGTTCATGAAGTAAGTGAGTATGGAGTTCCGCAACATAGAAAAAGATTTACGTTGATCGCTAATCGGATCTCAAACGCGGAGTTAGAGCCTATTTCAAAAAAGGGTAAGAAAAAAACAGTACGAGATGTCTTAGGAGAGCATAACGGTTTTCCAAAAATAGAACAAGGGCATAAAGATTCTTCGAATTTTATGCATACCGTTGCTGGTCTTAAAGAAATTAACCTCGAGAGATTAGAAGTAACACCAAAAGATGGAGGTACAAGACTAGCTTATGTTAATGATAAAAGGTTAGCACCACCTTGTCATTTTGGTAAAACAAATGGATTTAAAGACATATATGGTAGAATGTGGTGGGACCGACCATCTCCTACGATAACAACCAAATTTTTCAGTATTTCTAACGGAAGATTCGCACACCCAGAGGAAAATAGAGCCATTTCTTTAAGAGAAGGAGCTGTATTACAATCTTTTCCGAAAACTTATAAATTTAAAACAACCTCAATAGCAGATACAGCCAGAATTATAGGTAATGCTGTACCCCCAGAATATGCTAAGTGTATTGGGAAAGCTATTATAAAAAATCATATAAATGGCTAACTTTAGAGCGAAAGCCAGAGCTGTAGAATTATTAGGAAAAGGACAAATTGCAGATTTACCAACGGCCATTACCGAACTATGGAAAAATGGGTATGATGCCTATGCTAAAAATTTAGAATGTAAATTATTCTTAGATACTTATAAAGATAATATTTCCCCAATCTTTTTACTTTCGGATGACGGTTTTGGGATGTCTGAAGAGGACATATTAAACAAGTGGTTTGTATTAGGTACAGATTCCAAAGCAAGAAATGAAAAAATTACTCCTGAATTTGGATTACAGAGGCGTATACCAATGGGAGAGAAGGGGATAGGAAGACTATCCGTTTCATATTTAGGTAGTCAAATGCTAATGATTACTAAGAAAAAAAATAAAAAAGCTAGTGCTTTTTTTATTGATTGGAGGGTACTTGATAATTATGATTTCTTTTTAGAAGATTTAAATATCCCTTTATTTTCTTTTGGTAAAGTAGAAGATTTTGAAAAAAGTATCGATGATGCTAGAAATATGTTTAAGGAAAACTTAAATAAAGACAAATGGAAAGAGCAATTAGAACTGAGAGATGCTATTTTAAAGAATCTTGAAGAAATACACTTACCTAAGTTTATATACAATGATGTTATTGATGATTTTTGTAAAAAAGATTATCATGGTACGTGCTTTATAGTATTTACTCCTCATGATCAACTTCTAGAATTATCAGATAAGGACCGCGTTAATCTGCTAAATGATAGTTCTCTTAAATATTTAAGAGCTTCTTTAAGTGGACTCCATAATGATTTGAAAACTCCAAATAAAGATTTTAACACAAAGTTTTTAATCTATGATGCTGCGGGGAAATATGATTTAATTGATGATTTCTTTACTAAAGATGAAATGTTAGGTGCTGATCACTGGTTAAAAGGAGAGTTTGATGAACATGGACTTTTCTCTGGAGAAATTAAAATATTTGATCGTAGAGAAAAATACACTTTTAAACCTAATCGACCTCCTGGGTTAACGCCTTATGGGCCTTTTAGCATAGAATGGGGTGCAGTTGAAGGAGAATTAAAAAGTTCTACTTTAACTAAAGAAGAATATGCGAACTTAAACTCAAAACTAGAAACGTTTGGAGGTTTATATATTTACCGAGATGATTTTAGAGTGTTACCTTACGGTAGAACGGAATCAGATTTTTTGGAGTTTGAAAAGAGAAGATCTATGAGAGCAGGTGAATATTTCTTCAGTCATAGACGTTTTATAGGGTATATAGATTTATCAAGAGAGTATAATAAAAGTTTAAAAGACAAAGCTGGTAGAGAAGGATTTATTCAAAACAAAGCTTATCGAGAATTTAGACAGGATCTTATTGATTTTTTTATAGATATAGCTAAACGTTATTTACGTTCTTCAAATAATGAAGACGAAAGAACATTAAGAGATCTACAAATTGATGAAATTAGAAGTAAGTTTGAAAAGCAGTTAGCAGCAGCAAAAAGGAAAAATGCCAAAACGAAGAAAGCCTTTGTAGAAAACTTAAAAGAGTTTCAAAATTTAATAGATGGGTTAACTAAAGAAATTTTTGAAATAGAAAAGGAAATTCAATCAGAAGTAGATGAAATTGAAATAAATTATAACAATTATAACAAACTATTGGAACGTTTTGATTCCAAGAAAAGTGATTTAAGAGCTTTAAAAATTCAAAAACCAAAGGGTGTTAAAATAACAAAAAGACAAGAACAACAATATACTGATTATCAAAAAAAATATTACTCTATTAATGATAAAGTAAATGATATTATTCTTTTAGTTGATAAAACTAGAGAAAGGATCAATCTAGAAAATTTAAAATTAGAGTTTAATGAAAAGTTTAGAGGTCATATAAGGTATATAGATAGACAGTTTAAAAGTTTTCAGGAAATATCTAAAGATTCATTTAAAAGAATTTATGACTTACTAGGTCAAGAAAGGGAAGTTCAAAAAGATTCTTTTATTACCCAATCAGAGCCTTATAAAATATCTGAAGATGATACTAAAGAAAATATTTCTATCAAGATAAATGGCTTAATTAATTTAATTGAAGAGCAAAAGAAAGTCATTGAAAATTCTTTTGAAGGCTTTATTACACATATTAAGAATGTACAGATAGATGTAGATGATGATTTTTTAAGAGGTTGGTATCAAGAACAAAATGAAAATTTAGAAAAGAGACTTAGTGATTATGAGGAGCTAGCACAATTAGGTATGGCTATAGAAATAATAGACCACCAATTTAACGTAATGTATTCTCAAATGAATGATGCGGTTCATGAAATAGATATGTTTGCTAGAAAGAATAAAGAAATAGAATATAGCTTTAAGCAACTTAAAAATGCGTTTCAACACTTAGAAGGAAATTACAAATTACTGAAGCCATTATACAGGACTAGTAGAAGGACAAGGGAAGTAATAACTGGTCACGAATTAGAAAAGTATATAAAGAAGTTTTTTGAAAATGAATTTTCAAGATATAGAATCGAATTTACAGTAAACGATGCTTTTAGAGAATACGAGTTTTTCTCTTATGATTCTATAGTTAAACCTGTATTTTTAAATATTATTAATAATGCAAATTATTGGTTAATACCTTCTGCTGAAAGAAAAATAAGAATTGAATTAATAAATGATGAAATAAGAATCATGAATTCAGGTGAAAGAATTGATGATACTCAGTTAGAAGACATATTTACATTATTTTATACTAGAAAAAGAGATGGAAGAGGTATTGGCTTATATCTGGCTAAAAATAACTTAAACGCTATAGGCTATGAAATATATGCAACCAATGATTCGAATTATAACCTGCTTCAAGGAGCGTGTTTTGTCATTACCAAGAAAAAATAAAAGAAAAAATATGAGTACAACAAAAGTCCCTCAGAATCATGAAATAAAAAACATAGAGTCACAAGTCAATGAAAATATTAATAAAAAAGAGTTTGATGAAATAGCAAAAGAAATAATAAAAACATCAATAAGATCAGCTATATGTATCGATGATAGATTTATTGAACCCTACATGTTACAAGAAGAGATTGAGTCATTTAATAAGTCTATTGAACATAAAGGAGAGACATTATCTAACGAAATACCAAGAAGTTTATATAAGTCTTTTAGGGAAGAAGGTGATTGTGACTTAGATATTTATCACTTTAAAAGTATTGAGGAGAGTTGGAATTCTAGCTATATGTTAAACAATAAGGATCTTGTAATTTTGGATTGGGAATTAGAAGGAAAGGGGAATTATGGGAGTACCTTATTAATTTTAAAAGAAATAATAGATATTGGGAAAATCCCATTTGTAATAATATATACCCAAAAGCCCGAAGAAGAATTTTATGAAATATCTGAAGAGCTCATATCTAATTTCAATAACTGGGATATAGATGAACAGGATCTTAAAAGAAAAGAGTTTTTTAAGACTTTCTCAGAAAAAATAAACTCTCTAACTGATCATGGTATAGATGAAGATCAAATAGAATTATTTTGGGAACATGAAAGAGTTTTGAAAATATTATCTGACCTAATAAATAATCCAGCTAGATTTGATACCATAAAACAAGACTTATTAAAAGCTATTGAAGAGGAATTAAGTATAACAGATTCAAACAAGAAAAAGAGTACTGAAAAAAAGTTGAATACAGTACTTAACTCCAGTTTTGGAATAAAAGGGAAAGAAGCACTATTATTATTAACTTATTTACTATTAGATTCCAAGAATACAACCCCATATAAATTGCAGCGAATTGATGTTGATGATATAGGTTTTAAGATAAACAACTGTATTGTAACAATATTTTCAAAACCAGACCAAACCGGAATGAGAGGAGTTAGCCCAGAAAATGTTTTTGAAAGTTTTAGCAAAATGATTTCAAGTTCACCTCATAATTTTATTACTCTGTTAAGTTTAGAAATGAGAGATAGACTTAGAGAAGATTTTTCTAAAATAGGTAATGGTATTAGTCAAATTGATGAAAGGGCTTTCTTTTATCATATGGACTGGTATAAATCGAGATCAGCGAATTATTTAAATCAATTTTATGATTTCCTATTAAAATCTTGGTTAAATGAATTGAACGAATATAATATTAACTTAAAGCCTAAGATTTTTGATGTAATTGGGAATTATAGAGATGAAAACGAATTAAATGAAATAGATGGATATCAAATTATTAATCCTTTAGTTAATTTAGCCGTAAAACTTTCAACTGTTGATGTTCTTGATAGGGAGATAAAAGACGAAAATATTCGGTTTGGAGATGTTTTTGAATTTAAATTATATAGTAGTTCTATTCCTAATGAAGTAATAGAAGAGGGTTATTTTCTTTCACTTACTCCTCATTGTGTATGTGTAGATTCTAGTAAAATTGATAATAATTTTTATTTTATTAAGAGTGAAAATGTTTCAGAGAATCTAACTTCAGCATTAAAAAAAATTGAAACAGACTATTATTCTTTTATAAAAAATGAGTCTATAATACATTCTGTTTATTGGGGAGCATGTAAACCTTTTACTATGTATATAGAGATAAACAATATAAAAAGTATTGAGGCTTCTTATACTAATAAAAAAATAGAATTAAAATATATTACAACTCTACAAGAGAATTTTGCACAAAGAATCTCTAATAAAGCTTTTAGTTATGGAACATCTATAGGGATAGATTTACCTCATTTAATTTCCTAACAAATAAAATCCAATTATATTCAAGAGCCTCTAAACTAGTATTACTAGCATTTCTAAAACTCACTTTTTTATCGTTTAAAACTTCATAACCGTCCCTCATTATTGAGGGATGTAATTTAATTTTGAGGTCATCAGGGTTAATGCCGATAAGATTTAAATCAAATAAAGTATGTATATCTGTTCGTAATAACAAACCATTATCGGAGTGGTTATCTTTTTCACCTCTGTAGGGTTTTATATGGGCGGCTTCTAAAATGTCAATAATGGTACAACCTGTAATACAGCAGGTATTTTGAAATTTTCTAAGCATTTTTTTTCTAAATTCTGATTGCCCTTTTCTGGCTTTTATATCTCTATTTACCAGTTCTCGATGATCTTCATGATCTAAAAGATATTTTTTTGGTTCTTCATCTACAATTGTTGTTTCAAGTTTGTGTAATATGTTTGCATCAAATTTATAAAAGAAATTATAATCGATACGTTGTATGGACATATTTCGATTATAGTTGTTAAGATAATAGTTTTTTAGAATGGAAATAGGAGTTTCTTTTTCGTTAGCTATAAAAGAGCCATCATAACTTGCTTCAAACTTTGTAATATCAACTTCATTAGAAATAGGTGTTTCAAACTCATGTCCTTTATTACATCGATATTTAGGAAATTTAGTTTTTCGAGCCTCATAGTTTGTAGTTTCACATTCTGGACATCTTGATATTTTTTTCTTTCCAGGAGTTCGGATAATAGTAGAAATTTTAGCAAAACCTAGTATGTGTTTTTTATTCACTAAAATAACATAGTCTCCTTTCGCTACCTGCTTAGAGTTGGCGACATTACTATCGTAAACATATTTAGAGGTTAAAATATTATTATATCCGTCATGACTTTTATAAGTTCGTTCACTATCAGAGATAGTCTTAAAGGTCCAGCAGTTTTTCATTTAATGGGTAGTAGTATATTAAACAAATATATGTATCGACTTGGTCAATTCAAAACTACATTTTTAACTATAAATAAACTACGGTTTCCCGTAGTATTGCTAAATCAAAAACCATCACCAAAACTAAATTTAGAAAAATGTTCGTTTTTAGATTTTTGTTAGTTTGTAGCTATCGCTAGTTGTTAGAGGTTGAGTAGGAGAGCAAGGAGAATTTTACGGCTGTATTTTTATATAAAACGTATAAAATTGGTAGCTTGCTGGCAAAATAACCATATCAAAACCTATGAAAAATAAAATAGACGAATTGCTAGCAACCATAGCCACCAAATTTCCAGAAATACGTGCAACCTTACCACCAGGAGCCAGTGAGGAACAAATAAAAGCCATAACAGAAACAACCAAACTAGAAGTTCCAGAATCTTTAAAAGACTTGCTAAGACTTACCAATGGAGATGAGAAATGGGGAGAGAGTCCGCATGCGTTTTTTAGTTACTTCTTATATAGTTGTGATCGAATTATTGGAGAATATAAGTTTTTTAAAGAGCAAGAAAATAATGCTGTACCCGATAGTTTGTATCAAAAAGATTTGGTAAAAAATACTTTGTATAATGTCAAAAGACTTCCCTTTGCCACCGATGGATCTGGACAGTTTTTATGTATAGATTATGATCCAGCAGAAAAAGGTATCTACGGACAAGTTATTTACTTACCCTGCGGAGAATCCGAACCCGTTTCGGTAATCGCCGATAGCTTTGACGATTTTGTCGATTTACTTATTGACGAATATAAAAACGATCAATTTTATATCGATGATGAAAGAACCGAATGGGACGAAGAAGAGTGGGAGGAATGGAGAACAAATGATCAAAGCGATTATAGCAAAGTAGAAATCAATTTTGAACATCATCGAAGATGTGATTGGACAGATATTGCTGATAAATACAATGCCAAAAAGGGAATTTAATTTTCGTCATTAATAACTGTCATTGCGAGGAGGTAGGACGAAGCAATCTGTTTAATATGTACGTTATAGTTTGACAGATTACTTCATTCCGCTACGCTTCTTTCGTAATGACGTTTTTTGAGCAATAACCGACCTATTTTGCTTTTAGTAGAATTCAAGGTTATGAAATTTGAGAGAATCCAAAGAGTTTACGGTCTGGATTCGAATATGGAATAAAACGTAGAATTCAAACAAAGAAAAATCAGTCTTGATTTTTTGTTTCGTTTTGTATCAAGACAAAATGAAATGGTAAGAAAGTTATTGAGTTTGTACGTTATGTTTTTGACAGATTACTTCATTCCGCATACGCTTCATTCGTAATGACGGTTCTTATGTTCTCAAATGTCAGTTCGAGTGATTTTGAGTAGAGAATCGAATCAAAATAGTATCGAGAACATTGGTTAGTAGTAAATCCTTCTCGATACAAAACTCTCTTCACTTTGTTTCGAGAATTCCACTCGAAGTGACAGTAGGTTATTTGCTTATGTCTTGTTCTTTTTCCATTGATGAAAAAGAACCAAAAAATCTAGTCTGTCGAAAGCTGCACTCGAAAATTATCATCCTCGAAACGAAATGAAAAAAACTCCTCCGATGCTATCGGAGTCAAACAGCTTTTCATTTGTACCGTTTCTTGCGGTGTAGTTTTCGGATTACTTTCTAAGGACGTTTCTTACCGTCATTGCGAGTGAAACGAAGCAATCTGTTAGCGTAGGAGCAAGAAGAATTTTATGATTGTATTATTAGATATAACTCATGGAAAATAGCTAGCTTGCAAAAGAAGAATGCTTATTGTTATGGAAAATAAAGAAAAGAAAAAAAACTATATAAAACCATTGTTTTGGGTAGCGGTAATAAGCTCATGGATATTTTTCGTATTTCCATTGATTTGGTTATTACCATTTGCGTTCTGGGTGCTTTTTTTGATAGTTTTACTTATTAGAAAATCAGACTTAACATGGAAATTATTGCTGTTTTCGTCTTGGTCATTACTTCCGTTATTCAGTTTGGTGGGAGGAATTGGCAATTATCTGGATGGGAATGCTCGTTTAAAAGGTGTGGGATATCCAGGATTTGGTTTTTCTAATTTAGACAAAGAATATCGTGTCTATCGTTCCACATCTGGCTGTATTTTTATAGGAAATGAGTTTTTTACCCATGCACCAAACAATTTTATGGTTAAATTATGTACAACTCTATTTGGGTATCAAAAAGGGGTGTACACAGGGTTTTATCCAACACCTAAAGAAGCCAATGAGATTGTTAAAACTTCTGGAAATGCTTTACAATACAAGTTAAAAGAAAAAGAGATTCTATTCGAAGTTGATAATAAGAAGTATCAGGTTTCCATAGATCGTTTTATGTTTCGGAAAAAAGAGCAGAAAGCGAGGCTTCCAGAGGTTCAAATAGCATTGTATAAAGAAGAATTGATCGTTCTTAAAATGATAGATGAAGAACAAAGCCAGTTTATTTACTTAGTTGATCGCCTATCAGGAAAAAGATTTTGTGTTTACCTTTTAAGAAATTAATGACATTCTCTAACGTCATTGCGAGGAGGTACGACGAAGCAATCTGTTTAATGTGTACGTTATGTTTTTGACAGATTACTTCATTCCGCATACGCTTCTTTAGTAATAACGGTTGTTATGTTTTTAAATGTCAGTTCGAGTGATTTTGAGTAGAGAATCGGATCAAAATAGTATCGAGAACATTGGTTGGTAGTAACGCTTCTCGATACAAAATTCTCTTCACTTCGTTTCGATAATTTCACTCGAAGTGACAGTAGATTATTTGTTTATGTTATGTTCTTTTTCCATTGATGAAAAAGAATCAAAAAATCTAGTCTGTCGAAAGTTTCACTTGAAAATTATCATCCTCGAAACGAAATGAAAAGAACTCCTTCGATGCTATCTGAGTCAAACAGCTTTTCATTTGTGTCGTTTCTTACGGTGTAATTTTCGGATTACTTTCTGAAGGACATTCTCTAACGTCATTGCGAGGAGGTACGACGAAGCAATCTGTTTAATGTGTACGTTATGTTTTTGACAGATTACTTCATTCCGCATACGCTTCATTCGTAATGACGGTTGTTATGTTCTCAAATGTCAGTTCGAGTGATTTTGAGTAGAGAATCGGATCAAAATAGTATCGAGAACATTGGTTGGTAGTAACGCTTCTCGATACAAAATTCTCTTCACTTCGTTTCGATAATTTCACTCGAAGTGACAGTAGATTATTTGTTTATGTTATGTTCTTTTTCCATTGATGAAAAAGAACCAAAAAATCTAGTCTGTCGAAAGCTGCACTCGAAAATTATCATCCTCGAAACGAAATGAAAAGAACTCCTCCGATGCTATCGGAGTCACACAGCTTTTCATTTGTACCGTTTCTTGTGGTGTAATTTTCGGATTACTTTCTAAGGACATTCTCTAACGTCATTGCGAGGAGGTACGACGAAGCAATCTGTTTATTACGTTCGTAATAACCGACCTATTTTTATTTGAGTAGAATTCAAGGTTATGAAATATGAGAGAATCCAAAGAGTTTACGGTCTGGATTCGAATATGGAATAAAACGTAGAATTCAAACAAAGAAAAATCAGTCTTGATTTTTTGTTTCGTTTTGTATCAAGACAAAATGAAAGAGTAAGAAAGATGTTGAGTTTGTACGTTATGTTTTTGACAGATTACTTCATTCCGCATATACTTCATTCGTAATGACGGTTGTTATGTTTTCAAATGTCAGTTCGAGTGATTTTATGAAGTGTAACGAAATAAAATAGTATCGAGAACATTGATTAGTAGTAAATCCTTCTCGATACAAAATTCTCTTCACTTTGTTTCGAGAATTTCACTCGAAGTGACAGTGCGTTATGTTTTTATCATGTTCTTTTTCCATTGATGAAAAAGAACCAAAAAATCTAGTCTATCGAAAGTTTCACTCGAAAATTATAATCCTCGAAACGAAATGAAAAGAACTCCTCCGATGCTATCGGAGTCAAACAGCTTTTCATTTGTACCGTTTCTTGCGGTGTAATTTTCGGATTACTTTCTTAGGACCTCATTGCGAGGAGGTACGACGAAGCAATCTGTTTAATGTGTACGTTATGTTTTGACAGATTACTTTACTACGCATATGCTTCGTTCGTAATGACGATTCTTATGTTTTCAAATGTCAGTTCGAGTGATTTTATGTAGTGTAACGAAATAAAATAGTATCGAGAATATTGGTTGGTAGTAAATCCTTCTCGATACAAAATTCTCTTCACTTCGTTTCAAGAATTCCACTCGAAGTGACAGTTGATTATTTGTTTATGTCTTGTTCTTTTTCCATTGATGAAAAAGAACCAAAAAATCTAGTCTGTCGAAAGTTTCACTCGAAAATTATCATCCTCGAAACGAAATGAAAAGAACTCCTCCGATATTATCGGAGTCAAACAGCTTTTCATTTGTGTCGTTTCTTGTGGTGTAATTTTCGGATTACTTTCTGAAGGACATTCTCTAACGTCATTGCGAGTGAAACGAAGCAATCTGTTTAATATGTACGTTATAGTTTGACAGATTACTTCATTCTGCTACGCTTCTTTCGTAATGACAAGTGTTGCTTGGTATTAAGACAAAAAAAATGACCCGATTGGGTCATTTTAAAATTCTTATTGGTATTGTTCCATTGCTTTATTGTATTGCTCCATAATAACATCCCAGTCAGTAGTAGCAAAGTAATAGATGTTGTATAACAAGTATAGTGCGTTAATTGCCAAAGCAATCGTAGCTACTATTTTTGCAGTTTTCATTGCCTGTAAGTCACCTTCGTAATCTTCAGGATTTGCTTCAGCACCTTTTATACCATTATTAGCCATTAAAAACGCTGGTAAAGCAAGGAAAATTCCTAATCCTGCAAAACAACAGCATAAAAAACTAACAATTGATAAAACGTAAACAATAGTTGGATTTAGCCTTTTTTTCATAGTTGTGTTTAAATTAATTGATTCATTTTTAAAATATAACTTATAATAATTATAAGTATGTTTAGTACAGCCAATATACTAATAATTTTCTGTGCATTCGGAAACTTGAATTTTATATTTAAAAGAATATATCCAAATAAAACAATCAAAGTATATATAGCCGGATACATCTTAAATGCAGCTACAAATTCGCCATGTATAAGCAAATTAAAAGCACGTTGCATACCACAGCCCAAGCAATCTACTCCAAACATTTTTTTGTTTAGACAAGGCAGCATATAATCTTCAAGTTGTAAAAATAACATCAGATAGATAAGGTTTATTTGAACATGTCCATTCCAGGAATGTTTGGCATTCCAGCTTTTGCTGCAATAGCCAATTCTTGTTCGTTAATTTCACCTGCTCTTTTTAAAGCTTTGTTTAAAGTTAAGACTAAATAATCTTCTAACTCTTCAGCATCTGCTAATAAATTTTCATTTACAGAAATAGCTTTGATTTCTCTATTTGCCGTTACGGTAACTTTAATATTACCATCAGAAGAAGCCTCATCTATCAATACCGTATCTAAACGCTTTTTAGTTTCTTCTACTTTTTGTTGGGCTTCTTGTAATTTACCCATCATTCCAGAAATGTCTCCAAACATAAATCTTAAGATTTTATTAACAGCAAATTTAGTATTTTCACCTTTAAATATTAACTAAACATAAAAATGAAAAAAATACTGCTATCTGCTTCAGTTTTTAGTCTTATTTTTGCATCCGCTTGTAAAGACAAAAAGATGAAAGACACGATGATAAAAGCCCCTGTTGCAGAAAAACAACCGACAAAATTAGAGAAACACGGAGACGTTAGAACAGATAATTATTTCTGGATGCGTTTATCTGATGAGCAAAAAAATGCTGAACAGAAAGACGAGCAAACGCAAAAAGTGTACGACTATTTAAATGCTGAAAATGCATATTATGATGAAATAACTGGAAAAACAAAAGATTTCCAAGAGTCGTTATTTCAAGAAATGAAAGGACGTATTAAAGAAGACGATGAGTCTGTTCCTTATAAAAGAAATGGGTATTTCTATATTACTCGTTACGAAAAAGGACAACAATACCCTATCTATAGCCGTAAAAAGGAAAACTTAGAGGCTAAAGAAGAAATCATTTTTAATGTAAATGACAATGCTAAAGGACACGATTATTTTCAGTTAGGAGGTTTAAATGTAACTCCTGATAACAAATTAGTGGCTTTTGCAACAGATACCGTTAGTCGTCGTCAATACACCATTCAAGTTAAGAATTTAGAAACTGGTGAGATTCTTTCAGACAAGATCGACAATACTACAGGAGGTTCTGTATGGGCTAATGACAACAAAACATTATACTATACAAAGAAAGATCCGGTAACATTACGTAGTTCTCAAATTTACAAGCATACTTTAGGAACTGATGCTTCAGAAGATGTATTAGTTTTTGAAGAAAAAGATGATACTTTCGGAACGTTTGTTACCAAAACAAAATCGAAAAAATACATTGTAATTGGTTCATATAACACCGTATCTTCTGAATACCAAGTGTTAGATGCTAACAATCCTGATGGAGAGTTTAGAATTATTCAACCACGTGAGCGTAACTTAGAGTATGATATTGCACACTATGGAGATCATTTCTATATCAAAACCAACAAAGATGGAGCTACGAACTTTAAGTTAATGAAGACTCCAGAGGATAAGACTAGCAAAGAAAACTGGGTAGATGTAATTCCTCATAGAGAAGATACATTGTTTGAAGACTTTTCAATCTTTAAAGACTATTTAGTTTTAGAAGAAAGAAACGAAGGATTAAACAAGATTCGTATCAAACGTTGGGATGGAGCTGATGACTACTATTTACCATTTGATGAAGAAACGTATTCAGCTGGAGTATATTCAAATCCAGAATTTGATACAGACATCATTCGTTATACCTACAACTCAATGACAACGCCAAGTTCTGTGATTGATTTCAATATGAAAGACAAATCAAAAGAAATCAAAAAAGAACAAGAGGTATTAGGAGGGAAGTTTGACAAAGCAAACTATGTAAGCAAGCGTATTTGGGTACCAGCACGTGATGGTAAGAAAGTAGCTTTATCTATTGTACACCATAAGGATACTAAGATTGATAAGAACACACCAGTATTACAATATGCGTATGGTTCTTACGGATATACTATTAGCGATGGATTCTCAACTACACGTTTAAGTTTATTAGATCGTGGATTTATTTTCGCATTAGCACATATTAGAGGAAGTCAGTATTTAGGACGTGAGTGGTATGAAGACGGAAAAATGTTAAACAAGAAAAATACATTTACTGATTTTATCGACTGTTCTAAGTATTTAATTGATAATGGATACACATCTCCAGAGCATTTATATGCTATGGGAGGATCTGCTGGTGGATTATTAATGGGAGCAATTGTAAACATGAATCCAGAGTTATACAACGGAATCATTGCAGCAGTACCTTTTGTTGATGTAATTTCTACCATGTTAGATGATAGTATTCCTTTAACTACTGGTGAATATGACGAATGGGGGAACCCAAATGATAAAGAGTATTATGATTATATTAAAACATACTCTCCATACGATCAGGTAGAAGCTAAAAACTATCCGAACATGTTAGTAACAACAGGTTTACACGATAGTCAAGTTCAATATTGGGAGCCTGCAAAATGGGTTGCTAAACTACGTGAATTAAAGACAGATGATAAGTTATTATTCTTACATACAAACATGGAAGCAGGTCACGGAGGTGCTTCTGGACGTTTCGATGCATTAAAAGAAACTGCAGAAGAATACACGTTCTTGTTAATGTTAGAGGATAAGTTAGAAAAATAATTATATTTTTGCGCTCGATTGAGTGTAAAAGCGTCATTGCGAGAGCAACGAAGCATTCTCAATTTTAATTGATTACTTCGTCATTTAACTCGTAATGACGCTTTTTTTATAGAAAACAATGGATAGAAACAAAGGAATAAACAATTCAATTTTAGAACTCGTAGGGCAAACACCAATTGTAAAGTTACAGCGAATCACGAGCGATTTACCGGGTAACTTCTACGCTAAAATAGAGGCGTTTAATCCAGGACACTCTGCTAAAGATAGAATTGCATTGCATATTGTTGAAAATGCAGAGAAAAAAGGGTTGTTAAAACCTGGAGATACCATTGTTGAAACCACTTCTGGAAATACAGGGTTTAGCTTGGCAATGATTGCCATGGTAAAAGGCTATAAATGTATTTTGGCCGTAAGTGATAAATCTTCACAACACAAAATAGAAGTACTAAAAACCATGGGGGCTGAGGTACATATATGTCCGGCAAACGTGCCGGCAGATGATCCACGTTCATATTATGAAACAGCAAAACGTATTCATAAAGAAACACCAAAATCTATCTATATCAATCAATATTTTAACGAATTAAATATTGAAGCGCATTACCATACAACCGGACCAGAAATTTGGGAACAAACGCAAGGAAAAGTTTCACATGTAGTTATAGCTAGTGGAACAGGAGGAACCATTTCGGGAACGGGTAGATACTTAAAAGAACAAAATCCGAATATTAAAGTTTTAGGAGTGGATGCTATTGGTTCCGTAATTAAAAAATTCCATGAAACGGGAGAATTAGATACAGAAGAAATTGCTCCTTATAAAATTGAAGGTTTAGGGAAGAACTTAATTCCTACAGCAACTGATTTTGATGTGGTAGATGTATACGAGAAGGTTTCTGATAAAGAAGCCGCTTTAACTGCCCGTCAATTAATTAAAGATGAAGGGTTATTTTGTGGATATACTTCTGGAGCTGTCATTCAAGCGGTAAAACAATATGCAAACAAAGGTACTTTTACTGAAGATAGCTTTGTAGTTGTGGTGTTACCAGACCACGGAATTCGTTATACAGATAAAATTTACTCAGACGCTTGGATGAAGGAACAAGGATTCTTAAATTAACCACAAGAAACCTATTCAATCTATTCTATTGAAGCCTGTTATAGATAACATTCCAAATGCATATGTAAACGAATCTGTTTATCCAGAGCTTTTTGTGTATGACCTTAAAATGGAAGAAGAAGCCATTAAAACCAAGGTTAATTTAAACATGCACATGTTTAGCTTTTTACAAAAGGGTACTAAACAAGTTCATTTTGCAGAAGGATCTTATGTAGTAGATAATTCACAATCTATTTTAATTGCCAAAGGAAATTGTTTGTGGAGCGAATTGTTAGATACTGAAGAAACGTACTACTGTAAGTTGTTATTCTTTTCAGAAGAACGCTTAAAAACCTTTTTGAAGAAGCATAAAGATCAAAACAATGTTGTTACTACAAGTTCTTGTTTTGTGATTGAAAACGATGCTTATATAGATTCTTATTTGAATTCATTAAATACCATTAAAGAAGCTCCGAAAGTATTTATGGAGAATTTATTGTCTGTAAAATTTGATGAGTTGTTATTGTATTTAACCAACAAATACGGACAACAATTTGAAAACTACTTATACTCTCTAATAGAAAAAGAATCTTCTCCTTTTAAAAAAGTAGTAGAAAGTAATGTATTATCATCTTTAGCTTTAGAAGAGATTGCTTTTTTGTGTAATATGAGTTTATCTACTTTTAAAAGAAACTTTATAAAAGAATATCAAACTTCACCTGGTAAATGGTTTAGAGACCAACGTTTATCGAAAGCCAAAGAATTATTAGAAGATCAACACACCAAACCTTCTGATATTTATTTAGAATTAGGATATAACAATCTATCTAATTTTAGCGCTGCTTTTAAAAAGAAATTTAAGGTAAGTCCTTCAGAAATTTAATTTGACCTTTTTTCATAACTAATTGAACTTTTCTGGTAATCAATCAGCTTGATTACTACTGTACATTTGCATCATAATTAGAAATAAAATAAAAGAATTATGAATATTACATTAGAACAAGCAGAGAAGATTATTATAGCAGCTAAAGAAAAATCGGTTGCAATTGATACAAAAATGAACATTGCCGTAGTTGATGCAGGAGCAAACTTAGTTGCATTTGCACGTATGGACGGAGCATGGTTAGGGTCGTTAGATATTTCAATCAAGAAGGCAAAAACTGCACGTTATTTTGATATGAATACAGGAGTAATTGGTGAATTATCACAGCCAGGAGGTTCTTTATACAACATTGAACATTCTAATAACGGATTAATTACCTTTCCTGGAGGAGTACCTGTAAAAGATGCAGAAGGAAATGTTATTGGAGCAGTAGGAGTAAGTGGAAGTACGGTAGAAAATGACCATACAGTAGCTGAAGCTGGAGCAAACGCAATTTAAGAATAAACTTTATAGAAGTTATTCTTCTGGGGGGGAGAATGCAATTGATCTATAATTTATAAAAGGTAGTTGAAAGACTACCTTTTTTATTAAAACTAATTAATGAAAAAATATATATCGGAATTTATAGGAACTTTTGCGCTAGTTTTTTGTGGAACAGGAGCGGTTGTGGTTAATTCATTATCAAACGGAAGTCTTGGTTTATTAGGAATATCTGCAGTATTTGGAATTATGGTTGCAGCAATGATATATGCTTTTGGTTCTAGTTCAGGAGCACATATAAATCCAGCGGTAACTATTGGTTTGTTTGTAGGTAATTTAATGCCTAGAAAAGAAGCCTTCAGATATGTTTTGGCTCAAATAGGAGGAGCTATTTTGGCAAGTGGGTTGTTATCTATAATGTTTCCTGGATCAAACACATTGGGAGAAACCTTGCCTAATGGTGGAATTGTTCCTTCAATGGTATTGGAGATGATATTAACTTTCTTTTTAATGTTAACTATTTTAAGTTTTTCAAATAATAAAGAACAAGCTCATTTGGCTGGTGCAATTATAGGAATGTTGGTAGTAGGAATTATTTTGATTGCAGGGCCTATATCGGGTGGTTCTTTTAATCCAGCACGAAGCATAGCCCCTGCATTAATTAGTGGAGATTTAAGTGGATTGTGGCTATATATACTAGCTCCCATAACGGGAAGCTCTTTGGCTATTGTTTTATGGAACTTTTTAAAAACTTAAATCTTACTTAGATTAGTTGAATTCATTTTTAAAAAAATCTCTAACCAAAGCTTTTACTTGATTGTTGGTCATACTGTCTACATTTCGAACTCCTTTTACTTTGGCGTCTATGTCTTTATATGAAACTTCTAGTTCTTTTTTAAACTTTTCAAAAGTTTCAGCAGGACCAAAAATGGCCAATGCATTGGCATCTTTTACTTTAAGGGCTAAATCTTTAAAGAAGTTTTTAGTTTGATTTTTTTCTCTTTCTAAATATTTACTGTCTTGTACTACATCTTGAGGTCCGCCTTTAAAGCGAGTTCCAGAACCACCACGTACATGAAAGTTTTCAATATTAGAAAGTACTTTTTCCATATGTTCGTTGTTGTTTTCTAAGGTTACAATGAATGCCTTTTCCTTGTCTAACCAAATGCCTATATTTTTCATCTTTGTAAGTTTTAATTTTTTAAATCATGTAATACTAACACAGGTACTTTAAGTTTGTACCCTATCTTTTTTACCAATGGTTGTGAAAAAACACTTCCAAAAAAAGCATGCTTTCTATTTATAAAAGCAATCATATCACTGTCTCTACTTTCTACAAAACATTTTAATGCCGTAGCTATAGTAGCAGAAGAGAGTGTGTGAAACGTATGATGAATACTGTCAAAATACTCTCGTAGCATCTTTTTGTGCTCTTCCTGGTTGGGCTCTAGTTTTTCTTCCTCGGTAGCATGTAAAATTTTTAAAGAAGCATTACACTTTCGTACAATGTCAATTAAATATGTAAGCTCTTTTCGTTTGTATTGTGTTTTGTAATCGGTTGGAAATACAATTTCCTTAGGAAGTTCTTGTTTGGCTTCATTGGGAACTACTAATACAGGACAATTACGAACCTTTTCCATAATTTCAACAGCACAGCTTCCAAAAACAGAAGTTTGACTGTCGGTAACCCCTTTGGTTCCCATGATAACCAATTCAATATCCTTCTCTTCAACAATTTCTAAAACTCCTTTTAAGAGCGGCTTATTTAAAGTGATGTATTGAAAACTATGGTAAGGGTTTTCATCTTCTTTAAATTGAATAATTTTAGCAATACGCTCTAAACCATCAGTAGACTTTTGATAAGGGATATCATACCCCTTTTCCCCAGATTTAGGGGGAATAATATCCTCAATGATATTATAAGTTGTTTTAAAAACATTGAGTACGAAAAAATCGCATCGGTCGGTCTTATAAAGCTCTAAAGCATACATGATGGCATTGAGCGAGGTTTTAGAAAAATCGGTTAATAATAATATCTTTTTTTTCATGACTTTTATTTTTTACTTGGAATTACTAGGAAGGGTAATTTTAAATGAAAGCCAATTTTGTTAATGATAGGTTTGAAAAACACATTATCGAAAAACGAATTTTTGTTATTCATCATTGCAATTAAATCGGTTGGGTTTTTGCTTAAGAAAGTATCAACAGCTTTTGGAATTTCTTCATTAGGGGTATATAAAAAAGTACTGTCTATATCTTTTATAAATGACTTTAATCGAAGTCTGTTTTTATCTTCAGCATCTGTCAATTCTTTAAAGTTCTTTGCTAAAACATGTAATACATTTATTTCAGCATTGTATAACTTAACCAAATTGATTATTGGATCTATATGGTAGGGTAAGTAAAATAATTGATAATCTGTAGGAAACAGTATTTTTTGAAATTTGGAAAATTTAAAGTTTTCAGGAACGGCTATTGTAGGACATTCAATATCATTAATCACCCTCATGGTATTGGTTCCTAGCATGGTCTCAATAGCTCCTGTAGCACCTTGAGTACCCATGACAATTAAATCAATGGGCTTTTCTGAAACGATGTTTCTTATTTCAGAAATTAACATGTTTAAGGAACTAATAGTTTCTATATGATGTTTCTCATTTGAAAAATCTTGAGATATTTTACGTGCTATGTATGCTAAGTTTTTAAGCGAAGACTCTTTTAATGCATCTGTTACACCTGTATACGGAACACTTGAAGGCATATAATTCATATGGTATATACTAGGCATATAAGTATTTAAGATATAAAAAGTACATTCTTGATTCTTAAATAGGTTCAATGCATACTGAATTGCATTCCAAGAGTTTTCTGAAAAATCGGTAGGTAATAAAACCGTCTTCATAATTATTGATTTTAACTAGTTTAAAGTTAGATAGATAACTTGTTTATTTTCATGATTTTTGTCATGTTACAGAAGAAGAGTTTGTTGTAAATTTGTTAGTGGAGGTTAAAACTATTCGTTATGGCAACTCAAAATCATTCTTTAAACTTTTTAAGTAGTATTGCTCAATTTGTATATGTAGTAATAGCCGTTGACGGCACTGTTAGGGAAGAAGAAGAGCGAAAGCTGTTGGAGTTGTTTGATACAATATGGAAAGCTCCAAAAATCTTTACCGATTCAGAAATTGAACATATTATTAGGATGTACCTTCAATTTAAAAAGGAAGAGAGCTCTACAGAATTGTGTTTTGAGAATTTTATTGAGTTTAAGAACAACAATGAAAGTCTGTTTTCTGACGAAATTAAAAGTATACTTTGGGAAACAGCTTGTGTTGTTACTTCAGAAGTGAACAATAAAAATAAATCTGAATTAATCTTTTTGGTAAAGTTAGAACGGGAGTTGAAGAAATAGTATTGATTGCTTGAGACTATCAGAGAATAAGGTTGATAAGTAAAGTCATTCTCTGATAGCTAAAAGATGGTATTATTTGAAGAACTATTGCAGTAAAGCATCAAGTTCTTTTTGTTTCCTTGCGGAAGGCTTGCCTGTTTCTACAAAAGTAACAAGGTCATCAAGTATTCCTGGATATATTTTCTTTAGTTGAGCTTTCATAGGAATTTGTAAAAGCGTTCCTATAACGGGCATTACATGTATACAAGGTCCCAAACTTATTAGTGTTTTGGTTTCTGAAACCTTCTTTAATTGCCAAGTACTAGTTACTGACTTTACAAAAAAGGGTAGACCTTTTACTGAAAATTCAAGTATATAGTTGTCATTATCAATTTTGGTAATTTTATCCATTAATCTTCCGCTTTCTGTTTGACACACTCGATCAAAATCCTCGGTTAGAGTTCTTTTTCTACAATGCGTTGTTCCATAAGCCCATTTATGACCTGAGTAAAAATCATCAATTACAAAGCTCCATACTTCGTCAATAGGTTTGTTAATTTCTCGCTTAAATTTTAAATCAATCATATGTATATATTTTTATGGAGTGAATGTTCATTCCAATTTATGGTTAAAAAAAATTACTCTTTAATAGCGTCCCAAACCATTTGAATTTGGTTTGTAAAAGACGTTCGTTTATTTGTTGATTTAAGATGATACCATCTTAAATACGAAGAAACCGTACCACCAATAAACATAAGTAGTTCGTCTATTGGAATGTTTTTAATAATACGACTTTGTTGCCCACTTTTTAATAAGGTAGCTACCATTGCTACTGATGTTCCTCCTTTTTGTTTATTTTCCTCTGTAATGATAGGAGAGGCCTGTAATTGTTCTAAAAACATAAAGTAAGAAGGGCGCTCAATAAAAAAGTTGATCAATACAGTAATGTAGTTTTCAAACTGTGTTTTAATTGGTCCATTGGTATCTACTTCTAAAAATAACGATTCTTCCTTTTCTTTGATGCGGATATAAATTTCATTAATCAGCACATCTTTATTAGGGAAGTAATTATAAATGGTACCCATACCAGTACCTGCAGCCTTTGCTATAGCAGACATAGGTGTATTATGAACTCCTTTTGAAATAAGTAGTTCTAAAGCAGCAGTAAGTATGGATTCTTTTTTGTTCATGAGGCAAATATAGAAGTTTTGGAATGATTATTCCGAAAAGAAAGGGTGATTTTTTATTTAGAATAGAAAACGAAGTAAAGTCTACTTATAAATCAAATATTTTGCGCGTGTTTTTTTAAACGCTTCTAAGTCTGACTTCCAAGAGTTTTTGATTTCTTTTTCGCTCAATCCTTGCTCTATTTGTTGCTGTAGTTTTTTGGTTCCAGCCAGTTTGGTGAAAAAAGCATTAAAGAATTTTTCTTTTGCTGATGTTTGCTGATAAGCCTTCAATAACCAACCTAAATTCAAATGGGCTAATTCATCTGTTTCTGTTAAATTTTCTCCATAGCAAACTTCATTCTTATGCTTCGGGTATTTAGCACCTTCATTTGGTTGAGGTGTAAAGCTATAATCAAAATCTTTTAAGAAAGGTGATCCGTAAATTTGAAATTGTGTATTTGTTCCTCTTCCTGCGGAAACATTAGTCCCCTCAAAAAAGCAAAGACTTGGATACAAGTTGATAGAAGCATCGTTTGGTAGGTTAGGGGAAGGTTTTATAGGCAAGCTATATTGATACTCATGTGTGTAGCCCTCAATAGGAACTATGGTTAAATCACATTGTGCTTTATCTTTTAACCATTGTTCTCCATTAATCATTTGTCCGTATTCACCAATGGTCATTCCATAGACCACAGGAACTGGGTGCATTCCAACAAAGCTAGTATGTTCAGTTTCTAAAACGGGTCCGTCAATATAATGTCCATTCGGATTTGGGCGATCTAAAACAATTACCGGAATATTCGCTTCTGCACAAGCTTCCATCACATAATGTAAGGTAGAAATATAGGTGTAAAAACGAGCTCCTACATCTTGAATATCAAAAACTACCACATCAATTCCTTCTAATTGTGCTTGAGAAGGTTTCTTATTTTTTCCATATAAAGAAACAATAGGAAGTTTGGTTTTGGTGTCAATTCCATCTACCACAACTTCACCGGCATCTGCTTTTCCACGAAAACCATGTTCAGGAGCAAATACTTTTTGTACGTTTATATTTCCATAGTTATGTAAATAATCTACCAAATGATGTGCTACTAGTTTAGATCCCATTACATTCGGACTCACTTCTGCACGTTGTAATACATGAATAATAGAAGTTTGATTGGCAACGATAGCAATGTTTTTACCTTTAAGTTTATTTAAATATAAATTGGTTCTATCTGCTCCAACTTTAAATGTAGTTGGTTGCTTTTCAACTTTTTTAATGGTTGATTTTTGTGATTGTGCACATGCAGTTAGTTGAAAACAAAAAAGTAAGAATGCTATTTTAAATAATTTCATTGGTAAAATCTTTTCTTAAAAAATATAATGGATACCCTAAATCTATTGTCTCGCTAAAAATATAAAAACCAAATTTCTTATAAAGCTTTAAATTCGATTTTGTAGTGGTTTCTAAAATACAAGGTAATTTATTAGTGCTATGCTTATTGAAAACCTCATAAATTAACCGAACCCCAGCTCCTTTTCCTTGATAATCTTTCTGTACCCCCATAATTAAGGGATGTATATGATCTTGTTTGAGATGGTGTTTTTTCAATTGATGCTCTCTTTTCAAAACTTTATATACACGAATTAGGCCAATTGTTTTATAAGCAAGTTTAAAATCTCTAAGAATACTTTTAAAAGTTACTTTTTCCTTATGAGGATAATGTAAAAGGATACAAGCCTTTTTATTGTTGGAAATATAGATTTCTCCTGAATTAATAGTTTTTAGGAATAAATATTCCATTAGAAACCGTAAACGTTTATTTCTATGGATGTCTTGTTTTACAACAAAATTAATCGAATTCGGAAAATTAATGTCAACAAAAGCATTGTATAAGATATCAACAACGAGTTCTTTCTCTTTAATTGAAGCTTTAATCATTTATTAGCATATGTTTAAGATAGAATTAATACTTTTGATACTGTATAAAACTATAACTTTTGAATTACGAGTTATTTATCGCCAAGCGTATTATTGCTGGCAAAGAATATAAAAATAGTATATCATCACCAATAATAAAAATTGCTATTACGGCTATAACATTGGGTATTGCCATTATGTTAGTAGCGGTGTCTATTGGTACAGGGTTTCAGAAAAAGATTAGAGATAAAATGTCGGGGTTTAAAGGTCATATTCAAATATTGAATTATGACAATAACAATTCTGATTTATCAACAGTTCCCATAAGTAAAACACAAGAATTTTATCCAGAGTTTAAAAACATTGAAGGCATAAAAAGTGTACAGGTTTTTGCCAATGTAGCTGGAATTATAAGAACACAGACAGATTTTGAAGGAATTGTTTTAAAAGGGGTTTCTACAGATTATGATTTTTCTTTTTTTAATGAATATTTAAAGGAAGGAAGACTTCCAAACTTTGAAGAAAAAAGAAATAGAGAAATACTTATTTCTAAGACCATTGCCAATCGTCTACATTTAAACCTCAATGATACCATTCAGGCATTATTTTATGCCGAAAATAGTAAAACTAAATTCAAAACACGTAAACCTGTAATTGTAGGTATCTATGATACCGGTTTTGAACAGTTTGATAAATCGATACTCATTGGAGATATTAGAGAAGTTCAAAGAATAAAACGTTGGAGCGAAGATCAAATAGGCGGGTTTGAAGTGCTGATAGATGATTTTGATCAACTAAAAGATAAAGGAAATGAAATTTATAGTAGTATAGGAGCGACTTTAAATAGTATTACTATTGTTGATAATTATCCGTTAATTTTTGAATGGTTTGAACTTATTAATAACAATGTTTGGTTTATTATAGCAATAATGATTTTAATAGCTGGAATAAATATGATTACCGCCTTGTTAGTACTTATTCTAGAAAGAGTGCAAATGGTGGGTATATTAAAAGCATTAGGAAGTAATAATTGGGGGATAAGAAAGATATTTTTATTCAATGCTTCTTACTTAATATTAAAAGGACTTTTATGGGGGAATCTAATAGGAATAAGTATTGTGTTGATTCAAAAATATTTTAAAATAATACAATTAAATCCTGAGACTTATTATGTGTCTACGGTACCTGTAGAACTTAATATTTGGATGATTCTATTCCTAAATTTAGGGACCTTAGTTTTGTGTTTTTTAATGCTGATAATCCCTTCCTATATCATAACTAAAATTCACCCTTCCAAGTCTATCAGATTTGCTTAAATTTGCAGCTCAAAATAAGATGATGAAATACGCAAAAAATATATTAGAAACTATTGGTAATACACCTTTAGTTCAATTAAATTCGGTTACTAAAGAAGTTGATGCTTTAGTATTAGCAAAAGTAGAAACGTTTAACCCAGGAAACTCTGTAAAAGACAGAATGGCCTTAAAAATGATAGAAGATGCAGAAGCAGATGGTCGTTTAAAGCCAGGAGGAACTATTATTGAAGGTACTTCTGGAAATACAGGAATGGGATTAGCGTTAGCAGCGATTGTAAAAGGATACAAGTGTATTTTTGTTATTTCTGATAAGCAGTCTAAAGAGAAAATGGATATCCTTCGTGCAGTAGGAGCAGAGGTAGTTGTTTGTCCTACGAATGTAGAACCAGATGATCCACGTTCTTATTATTCTGTATCTAAACGTTTAGGAGAAGAAACACCAAACTCTTGGTATGTAAACCAATATGATAATCCGTCGAATGCAGTTGCACATTATGAGCAAACAGGACCAGAAATTTGGGAGCAAACTGAAGGTAAGATTACACATTTTGTAGTTGGAGTAGGTACAGGAGGAACGATCTCTGGTACTGCTAAATATTTAAAAGAAAAGAATCCAAATATTAAAATTTGGGGAGTAGATACCTATGGTTCTGTCTTTAAAAAATACCATGAAACAGGAATTTTCGACGAGAACGAAATCTATCCATATATAACAGAAGGTATTGGAGAAGATATCTTACCTAAGAATGTAGACTTTTCTTTAATTGATGGGTTTACAAAAGTAACGGATAAGGATGCTGCAGTATATACTCGTAAAATTGCAAAGGAAGAGGGAATTTTTGTAGGAAACTCTGCCGGATCTGCAATTAAAGGTTTGTTACAATTAAAGAACGAATTTAAGAAAGATGATGTTGTTGTAGTTCTTTTCCATGATCATGGAAGTAGATATGTTGGAAAGATGTTTAATGATGATTGGATGCGTGATAGAGGTTTCTTAGAAGAAGAGGTTACGACTGCAGAAGATTTAATCAAAGACCATATAGATAAGCCATTAGTATCAGTTCAAACAGAAGAATTAGTATCACATGCAATTGAGCGTATGAGAGCGTTTAAAATTTCTCAAATTCCAGTAAAAGATATTAATGGGTTTGTAGGTTCTGTTGATGAAGCAGCTTTATTAAGAAGCTTTTTAGAGGATAAAAATATTGCAGATAAACCAATTAAAGATGTTATGGGGGCTGCATATCCTATGGTGAGTAAAACAGCTTCTATAGAGGAAGTTTCTAAATTAATAACTAAAGATAATCAAGCAGTATTGGTTGATTTAGAAAATGGAAAGCACCATATCGTTACAAAATATGATATCATTAGTGCTATTTAATTAGAAATCGCACATACATATATAAAAGTCAAAAGCCCACTCAAATTGAGTGGGCTTTTGTTAATCAACTAATTCAAATAATTTACACAATGAAAACAATACTTGTTTACGGTATTGTTAATTTCAAATTCTGTGCCAAAATTACGAATTAACCTAATATATTGTATACTAGTGTTTAAGAATTTACAATTTTTTAACAGTATAAAGGAGTTAGGTTAAAGAAAATATAACAAAACTGCCTTTTATTAAGAAAAAATTAATAAAAAAGTTAAATTTTTAACTAGCGTGCTTATGTGCTTTGTATGAAGAACGAACTAATGCCCCACTTTCAACATACATAAAGCCCATTTCAAGTCCTAAAGTTTCATATTTTTTGAACTGTTCTGGCGTGATAAACTCTTTTACCGGTAAATGTTTTTTAGTTGGTTGAAGATATTGACCAATAGTAATAACATCCAAACCTACATTTCGTAAGTCTTTCATCGTTTGTATAACTTCATCTTCTGTTTCACCTAAACCAAGCATAATTCCTGATTTGGTTCTCATACCATTATCTTTTAAGTATTTTAAAACACCTAAACTTCTATCGTACTTTGCTTGTATACGAACTTCACGAGTTAAACGACGAACCGTTTCCATATTGTGAGAAACAACTTCAGGAGCTACCTCTATAATTCGATCTATTAATTTTTCGTTTCCTTGAAAATCTGGAATTAATGTTTCTAAAGTAGTATTAGGGTTTGCTCTTCTAACTGCGTTTACCGTTTCTGCCCATATAATAGATCCACCATCTTTTAAATCGTCTCTATCTACAGAAGTTAAAACAGCATGTTTAATATTCATTAACTTAATAGAACGTGCCACTTTTTCAGGCTCATCCCATTCTACTGTTTCAGGTCTTCCTGTTTTTACTCCACAGAAACCACAAGAACGTGTACAAATGTTTCCTAAAATCATAAAAGTAGCTGTTCCTTCTCCCCAGCATTCTCCCATATTCGGACAACTACCACTAGTACAAATAGTATTTAATTTGTATTTATCTACTAAACCTCTAAGTTCAGTATATTTTTTACCTACAGGTAACTTCACCCTAAGCCATTTAGGTTTTTTAGTTCTTTCAGGTAATGTAACAGGTTGTTTAGTCATTTGTTTCAAAATTGAACTGCAAATTTACGAAGAAAAGATTTACAAATTGATTAAAAACCAAATACTAAAACCAATTAGAAAAATAATTCCGGTAATACTTAAAACCTTAAGTGGCATAGAAGGTCTGTATTTCTCGGGAGTATGCTTTCCTGAAATTAGCATATAGTTTAAAATGGCATAAAAAGGAGCTGTTAAAAAAGATAATATAGTAGCAACTCTTACTAAGAATCCCATATCAGCTAAGAAGTATTTTAAAATGACATAAGTTCCTATAGCTAAAAATAAAATCCAAAACCAATATCCTAATTTAAATTTACCTCGTTTAAATAATAATTCAGAGGCTTTGGTCATAGCTCTTGGAGAAGCATCTAGAGTAGTTAAAGTAGTACTAAACATAGTAGTAAAGGCAGCTATTCCAATAACAATGTGCGAAAAATCTCCTAAGTTTTTAGTGTATAGTTTAATAAGTTGAGAAGCGAAAATAGATCCTTTATTAGAAAAGGACTCTCCAGATTGATACATTACTAAAGCTCCTAACATAACAAAACAAACCCCTAAAAAAAGTGTCCCTAAATACCCTACATTAAAATCAAAAACAGCTTGTTTCGGTTTAATATTTTCTAAAGTAGCTTTGTTCTTTTCTACCGACCATAATGAATGCCATATAGAAATATCTAAAGGAGCAGGCATCCAACCTAAAAACGCAATTAGAAACGTAATTTGCGCAGTACCAGAAGGTAAAATTTGTTGATAGCTAAAACCTTTGTCAGTTGTAAAAAGGGCGATATTAACAGCAACTAAGGTACTAATGGTTAATGCAATGATAATATACTTCATTACATTATCTAACAGTTTGTATTTTCCAATTCCTAAAATAAGAATGCTAATTACCGTAATTATTAATGACCACTGTACTAAGTCATTTGTAATATTAAATAAATAAGAAGCTAAGCTCGCAGTAACAATAGTAACCGCAGCTTGTATGGTAAACATAGTGGCAAAATTGAGCAAGTAGTATATGGTTAAAAAGTGCTTGCCTAATTTTTTATATCCATCTAGTAAAGTTTCACCTGTAGCAGCTGCGTAGCGAGGACCGTATTGAAAAAAGGGATATTTAAAAATATGTACGATTAATAAAGCCCAAAGAAGACCAAAACCATAATCGGCACCAGCTCGTGTAGACTGGACTAAATGAGAAACTCCAATTGCTGCACCAGCAAACAACAATCCAGGACCTAATAATGTTAATAAGCTTTTCTTCATGAAAGGGGATATAAGAGAAATTTATAAACAAGATTCCTTTTGCGAATCAATTCCGCAATTTATGATTTTTTAATAATCTCTGCTAATAATTTTTTAGCTCTCAGTAATTTAACCTTAACATTATTAATAGGTTCGTCAATTTTCTCAGCAATTTCCTTATAACTTAATTCCTGAAAAAACCTCAAATTTATTACTTCTTGATACTTTGGTTTTAATTGTTTGATATCACGAAGAAGCTTTGCTAAGTTTTGTTCGGTAATAATTTTATCTTCTGGAGATGGAGCGTCATCAATTACCTTATAAGCTTCTTTCTCTTGATCTTTTGAAGTCTCAATTGTAATAGAAGATTTCTTTTTACGTAAAAAATCAATATGAATATTTTTCGCTATGGTAAGTAACCAAGTTTTAAACTGATATTCTTCATTAAAGGTTTTAATCTTATCAAAAGCCTTGGAAAAAGTTTGAATAGTAATATCCTCAGCATCATTTTCATTTTGTGTCTTTTGAAGCAAAAAAGCATACACGCTTCCCCAAAATGAATCTAATAAAAAATTAAAAGCAATTTGATTGCCTTGTTTGGCAAGTTTGATTTGAGTGCGTAATTTTTCTTGGTCTATTTTCAAAGCGAAGGTTTCGAAATTCTATTTTTTATAAATATACTAATTTGTAATAACAATAAGAAAGCTTCTAAAAGAGGTAAAAAGTATATTAGGTTTTTCTCTTTTAGTTTTATTGATGACTTACCAACCACAATAAATCTAAATAATAAGTATACAAGAATAAAAGGTAATGAAAATTGCCAGTTAAGAAAAAGGAGTGTAGTTGAAACTCCATAAAAAACGATTTTAGAAAAGAATAGAATATTTAATAAAAATCGATGTTTGAATTTATAATATTTACTATTAAAAGTTTCTAACTCTAAGGTTTTAAACCAACTTAAAAAAGAAGAAGGAAGTTCAGACGAAACAAAACTGTTAGGAATAGTAGTAATAACTGTATTTTTCTTAGTACCTGCTTCTTTCACAAACAAGTCGCTATGCTTAGCATTTATTTTCAAGTGATTTATATATCCTTTTACAGCAAAAAAGCTACTTTTTTTATAGGCAAAGTTTTGCTCACTAGTATAATATGGACTTCCATATTTAGCAAAAGAAAGAGAAACCACATGTTTAAGTAGGTGTTCAAAACGTACTAATAAACCTAAAAAAGATAATTTAGACGTATGAAACTTCGTGTAGCCAATAACAATGTCTTTAGTATCACTAAATTTAGAAGCCATTGTGGCAAGCCAATTGTCAGAAATAGGTCTAGAATTAACTTCTGTAAATACCAAATGTTCATGAGTTGCTGCTTTAACACCTAAGGTTAGAGCATATTTTTTGTTTCCCCAAAAGGCCTCCGTATTTTCAACATTTACAACCTTTAGGTAGGTGTATTCTTTTTGTAAATCTTCTAAAGTAAAAGTAGTATCGTCAAAAGAAGCATTGTTAACCACTACTACTTCAAAATTAGGATAGTTCTGATTCAGTATTTTTATAAGGTTCTTCTTTAACTCTGCATCATTGTTCTTCGTATAAACAATAATAGAAATTGGCTTGTTTGCAGGTGCGTTTGATACTTTTTCTTTACTAAAACAAAAAGCAAGGAAATACAAATGATAAATAATCTGTACAGCAAATACAGCTACTAAAATGTAGAAAAGTACAGTTGTTAATGTCATAGAATTAATTAACTAGCATGCTGTGAATCAGAACAAGTATCGAATTGATCTGGGGTTTTTCCACAAAAACCACATGCTTCTCCTTCTTTGTTTAACATCGGGTTTTGACTTGCACAAGTACCTGCAAATTCTCCATCTTTTTTAGCCCAAATTTTAATCGCTATTCCAGCAAAAGCAATAGCTAATAACCCGATTGTAACAAAAAGTAATTTCATAAAAGTAATATTGAGTTGCAAAGATACGCTATTATTTGAAAAAGGAAGAATGTGACATTTTAAAAAACAAGGTGTCTTAATTATTGTTAACTAATTTAAAATTTATATTATGAAAAAATATGTAGCGGAATTATTTGGAACATTTTGGCTTGTTTTTGGAGGATGTGGAAGCGCGATTTTTGCAGCAGCTTTTCCTGAATTGGGTATTGGATTCACAGGAGTAGCATTAGCATTTGGTTTAACCGTTTTGACAATGGCATATGCGGTAGGACATATTTCAGGTGGACATTTTAATCCTGCAGTGTCTTTAGGATTATGGGCAGGGGGTAAATTCTCAGCTAAAGAGTTGGTTCCCTACATTATTTCACAATTAATGGGAGCAATATTAGCGGCAGCTATGTTGTTTATTATTGTAACAGATAAAGTTGGATTTGAATCTATTGGAGGGTTTGCAGCGAATGGATATGGAGAGCTATCTCCTGGAGGATACGGTTTAATGGCAGCTTTTATTGTTGAGTTTTTGCTAACATTATTTTTCTTAATTATTATTTTAGGAAGTACCAATGAAAGAGCACCAAAAGGGTTTGCGCCAATAGCTATTGGATTAGGATTAACTTTGATACATCTAATAAGTATACCAGTTACAAATACTTCGGTAAACCCTGCAAGATCTATGAGTCAGGCATTGTTTGCAGGAGGAGAATACTTAACACAATCATGGTTGTTTTGGATTGCTCCAATAGCAGGAGCAATAGTTGCAGGTTTATTACATAAAACCTTTTTTGATAAAAAATAAATAGCAGTTTTAATTCTGTAAAAAGGCATTTCTTTTAAGAAATGTCTTTTTTATTTTAAACCTTTTGTAAAAACTCGGGTCAAAGAAAAAACTATTTATATGAAACTAACATTTAAACCTCTTATTCTTTCGTTAGTAGTTCTGTTGTTTGCTTCATGTGGGAGTGATAGCGCTGGGTTAACAGAAGAAGACACTTCAACACCAGGACAAAGTACCAAACCCAATGTATTATTAATCATCGCAGATGATATGGGCTTAGATGCTACCCCGGGCTTCAATGTAGGCTCTGTAAAACCTAATATGCCGAATCTTCAAAACATGATTAACTCTGGAGTTCGTTTTACGAATTTATGGTCGTATCCAACTTGTACACCAACCAGATCAAGTATTTTAACAGGTAAGTATGGATTTAGAACCGGAGTTATGAAAGTAGATGATCCTTTACCTACAACAGAAACTTCTTTACAACAATTTTTAGAAGATAAAAATACAGGATATAGCAATGCCGTTATTGGAAAATGGCACCTATCAACAAGTCCATCACACCCAACACAAATGGGAGTTGATTATTATGCAGGTTTGTTAAGTGGTGGAGTAAGAAGTTATTGGGAATGGAATTTTACCCAAAACCAAAGTACTTCAGGATCGAATGAATACACAACTACAAAATTTACTGATTTAGCAATTGACTGGATACAAGGTCAAGATCAGCCTTGGTTCTTATGGTTGGCTTATAATGCTCCGCATACACCATTTCACTTGCCTCCAACGAATTTACATTCTCAAGGAAATTTACCTTCAGATGACGCTAGTATTAGTGCAAATCCATTACCGTATTATTTAGCCATGATTGAAGCTATGGATTCGGAAATTGGTCGATTGCTTGCTTCAATGACACAAGAAGAAAAAGACAATACAATTATTATATTTATAGGAGACAATGGAACACCTGGACAGGTAATTCAAGATTATAGAACAAGAAGAGCTAAAGGAAGTTTATATCAAGGAGGAGTAAATGTACCTATGGTTGTTTCAGGAAAAAATGTAGAAAGGTTCAATCAAACAGAAGATCAATTGTTAAATACTGTTGATTTGTTTGCAACAATATCAGAGATTGCTGGAGCAGGAGTAAATGAAATTAATGACAGTAGAAGTTTTAAAGAATTGTTGACTTCTCCAAGTAATTCTTTAAGTAGAGATTTTGCTTATACAGAACACGGACAATCTATTGGTGATGATGAATATACCATTAGAAATGCAAATTATAAGTATATAATGTTTACAGACGGAAGCGAAGCTTTTTACGATTTAACAAATGATTTTTTCGAAAACACAAACCTGTTAAGCGGAACATTATCTGCAGAAGAACAAGAACAATTAAATAGCCTTAAAGAAACCCTTAATAATTTAAAGCAGTAACTATTATGAAGAACTTTAAAATAACAACTTTATTATTGGCATTGATGGCCATAACATATTCATGTGGATCAAGTGATTCGGAAGGAACGGATGAAGGAACTGTTGATGAAAAAGTGTATGACATTACACCAATTCTTTCGAAACTAGATAATATTGACGCAATTACATATTCTGTGTCTGGAAATACCTTAACAATTCAAACAACTAACTTACCCAATCATAAAAGTCCTTACTGGGGAGTTGGACATGCAATGTATGAAGCTTATAATGGAACCAATCCTAATTGGAATCAAAATCCAGGATCAATTGGAGAACAAAATATGACCTTTAGAATCCCTTTGAATCCATCAGAAGCAGATACAAAATCTTTAACACCAATGGGACCAATTGGAATTGCAAGGAATGGAGTGGTGTTTTTTAATCAGTATGCAGCAGGAGGAGCTCCTTTAACAAATGAGATAAACTCATTTGATCAATATTTAGGACATCCAGCAAATACAAGATATCATTATCATATAAAACCAAAGTTTTTAACAGATACTTTTGGAGAGGATGCTTTTTTAGGGTTACTTTCTGATGGTTTTCCAGTATACGGACCTCTTGAAAATGGGAGTACAATTACAAATGATGATTTAGATGAGTACCATGGACATGTTGGTCCAACGGCAGATTTTCCTGAAGGAATCTATCATTATCATATTACCAACGAAGATCCATATTTAAATGGTAACGGATTTTTTGGAACTCCTGGTTCAGTAGGTGGATAATGTTAAAATTAAAAATCAAATATTTGCTATACATCTTGGTGTTTCTAGTTTCTTGTAATCAAAAAGAAACTAGAAATACTGTAGATACGAATGTACAGGAAAGAAATAGATCAGATAGTCAGTTTAACTTAGATAATGGAGTACTATTTTATAAGGAAGAACCCTATTCAGGAATTGTAAAATCATTTTATAAAACAGGAGAGCTAAAAGCAAAGTCAGTCTATTTTAAAGGAAAAAGAAATGGTTTTTACAATGGCTGGTATGAAAATGGAGATGTGTTTTTTGAACGTTTTTATAAAAATGGATTTAAGTATGGGGAACATAAAGGATGGTATAAAAACGGACAGTTAAGTTTTGTGTACTATTTTAATGAAGTAGGGGAGTATAATGGGGAGATAAAAGAATGGTATGAAAATGGGCAGTTATTAAGAGCATTTAATTATGTCAAAGGAAGGGAAGAAGGAAGTCAAAAAATGTGGCAGTCTAATGGTAAAATTAGAGCAAATTATGTAACCAAAAACGGAGAACGATTTGGCTTAATAGGATTAAAGAAGTGTTATACAATCAATACAGAAAATGAAGTTATTCAGTAAACTACTTATCATAATAGCAGTACTTGTTTCTTGCAAGACAAAAAAAACAGTTGATAAAGAGTTGACCTTGCCATTTTTCAATTCGGCAGAGTTTACTCCAGAGTGGATTCATCAAGAAGATGCAAATTATAATCGTATTCATCAAATACCAGATTTTTCATTAACAAATCAAGAGGGGAAAAAAATAACAAAAGAAACATTTGCAGGTAAAATTTATGTGGCAGATTTTTTCTTTGTAAGCTGTCCAGGGATATGTCCAATTCTTGAAAAGAACATGAGTAAAATTCAAGAGAAGTTTAAAGATGATAAGGATGTGTTGTTACTTTCTCATACAGTAATGCCAACAAAAGATTCTGTTCCTGTTTTAAAGCAATATGCTATAGAGAATGATATAGATTCTAAAAAATGGAATTTGGTAACAGGTGATAAAAAGCAAATTTATGATTTAGCCCGAAAGTCATATTTTGCTGATGAAGACTTTGTTAAAACTCAAGATGAAGAAGCTTTCGTACATACAGAAAACTTTGTTCTTGTAGATAAAAAGGGAAGAATAAGAGGAGTGTATAACGGAACTATAGCGCTCGATACCGAACGCTTAATAAGACATATTGAAATTTTAAAAAAAGAAGGCTAGTTTCTTAATTTTTAATGCCTAATATTTTATTAAATATTCTGACTTCACATTGATAAAACTTCTTGAAATTGATCCAAAATGTATTCATAATTAAATAGTTTTAAATGGTTATTTATTTATAAGTATCTTAAAAATGGAAAATATTACAAGAGTTGAATAAAATATAAAAAACAAAACTGTTTCCTTTTAAAGAAACAGTTTTTCGTTATTAAATATAATTTATAATTAAGTTAATTGTTATTTTAAATTGATAAATTCTTCTTCAGATATTTCACCTGAAGCGATTTTTTGAAGTTCTTCACTAAAAGAAGAAATATATTCATGAACCTTTGCAGATACATATTTAGGTTTTTTAACTTCGGATTTAAGAAGTCCTCCTAAAACGTATTGATCGTAATAGTAGAAGAATGTGCTATCGAAATTCCTATTTGAATAGTTACCGTTTTCAGCGATAAGATACCCTAATCTATAAGCAGACCTTCTTTGAGCAGATGAACCATGACTAGAGTTTACAGGACCAGCCAAAGTTTGTGAAAAAGTATATCCTTGGGCAGCTGTAGTCCAGTTACTAGTATATCTTTTTCTGATATAATAACCTCCAAAGCCGTCAGCTTCTAATTCTGTTGCACTTACATGGCTTCTACTTGGAATACCACTTGTTCTAAATTGCACTTGATGTGCAATTTCATGAGCGGCAACATAAGCAATTGCTGCATTTCCATAGTTATTTGCACTTTGTAAAAGCTCTTCTCCCCAAACTACATATCCTGCACTAAACGAAAGTGCATTAAATGTTTGAGGACCTGCAGCATAGTATAATGGTACATTTCCCATACCAAATAAATCTGCAGCACTATCGTGTTGTCCTTTTAAAAAATTGGTTACTGATTGATTGATAAGATAATTAGCCCAATAAGAGTTAGGACCAAAACCTTGAACGGTTGCATGGTCAGCATCATCCATGTTTAAATTCGATGGAGAGGTTTCGGGGAAATCTAAATTGGATACTTGATTTTCATCAGAAGTACAATTTTGAAATATTAATGAAAAAGAAAGGGCAAAAAGTAATAAAATTGTTTTTGGATTTTTCATAATAAAATTTAGTTTATTATTATATTTAATAACACTGTAATGTTAAAGAAATATTAAATTTTTAAGAAAAATATATTAAAATTAAACAATTATTAAGTATTTGTTAAAATTTTAAGACAATAAGATGTAGTTATACTGAAAACTTCGTTTTATTAATAAGAAGGTAAAATAAAGGTTAATTACTGAATTATTGTAGTAGATATCGGACATTTAATAAGACAAATTGAAATTTTTAAAAAAAGAAGGATTATTTAAAGAGTTCTTGAAAAAACTGCTATACTTGTTGTTTTATTGAAGCTATGAATTACAAATTTCTATTTTTAAGTTTTTTAATGGGTGTGGTACAATTGTCTTTTAGTCAAACAAAAGATAATGAAGGGTATTCGTTTAAATTGACAAGAGTATTTAACGGAAAGATTGCTTTTGGAGGCCATAAAGATAAATTTGGGCCTAGTAAAAAAGAATCAGAAGTTTTGTATAGAATGGAAGTAGATTTAAAAATACAAGGTTTAGAAAAAGAAAAAGTTTTAGATTTTAATTATTTTTCTATAGTAGATCATACCAATAAATCTAGACATCCGGTATCTTGGGTTATGATAAGTGCTACATTTGGTGGCTCGTATTATGTAGAGAAGTTAAAAACAACGGAATATCCTGATTTGATAGACACTTTTTCACTCTATTCACAAGAAGGAATTAAGGATTATGACAAATATAGGTTAGAAGCAAATGCATTAGCGATGGTCACCAATAAATCTAAATCTTATAAGTATTTATTTGGTAGGGTAGTGCCAAATAAAATGTTGTTGAGAACTAAGAAGGTAAAGCTATATTTTTATACAAAAGTTAAAAAGATAGGAACTTTCTCAATCTATTATAAGGATAAACTTATAGAAACATTTACTACTACAAAGAAAAGTACATTGACGTTTAAATAATGTTCACTTCAATTTCTAAATCAATAGCAAAGTTGTTTTTTATCGCCTTTTGAATTGTTTGAGCAAGTTCATAAATATCTTTACCACTTGCTTCTCCATAATTCACTAAAACAAGTGCTTGTTTTTCATGTACTCCATAGGCTCCAAAACGTTTGCCTTTAAATCCGCTTTGTTCAATTAGCCAACCAGCAGGTACTTTGATTTCGGTTTCAGAAACTGGATAACTAGGAATGCTAGGATGTTCTTTTTGAAGTTTTTCGAAGTGTTTTTTAGAAATAACAGGGTTCTTAAAAAAACTACCGCTATTACCGATCTCTTTTGGATCTGGTAATTTAGATTGTCTAATAGAAATTACAGCGTCAGAAATATCTTTTATGGTTGGTTTGTCTATTCCTTTTTGCGCTAATTCAGTATTAATAGCTCCGTAAGAAGTGTTTAAATGATGTTCAACTTTTGTTAATTGAAAACTAACAGAAGTTATAATATATTTTCCCTTTACAGCGTTTTTGAAAATTGAATTTCGATAACCAAACTCACAAGCTTCATTAGAAAATTCAACTAATTTACCCGTCGCTTTTTCAACAGCTTCTACTTTGGTAATTACATCTTTAACTTCTACACCATAAGCTCCAATATTTTGAATAGGACAAGTACCTACGTTACCTGGAATTAAAGAAAGGTTTTCTATACCACCATAACCTTGAGAAATACACCAAAGTACAAATTCATGCCAATTTTCACCAGCATTTACGGTTAGGTAAATATCGTTATGGTTTTCCCTATCAATAGAAATACCTTTTAAATTAAGGTGTACTACTAGTTTATCAATATCAGCAGTAAGTAGCATGTTACTACCACCACTTATTAAAAAAAGGTCTTGTTCTTCTTTTAAAAGTTGTTGTAAGCTGTATAAAGAATCAATAGAAACAAAACGTTTAGCAATTACATTGATGCCAAACGTATTGTATTCTTTTAAAGATATGTTTTCTTGAATATTCAATTAACTATTGTATTGTTGTAAAGCTACTTTTAAAATTTCAACACAACGTTTTAAATCTGCTTTATTTAAAACGTACGCAATACGAACTTGATTTTTACCTTCTCCTTGAGTAGAGTAGAATCCTCCAGCAGGAGCAACCATTACCGTTTCATTATTATGGTTGAATTTTTCTAAAATCCATTGAGCAAAATCTTCCGAATTATCTACTGGTAACTCTGCGATACAATAAAAAGCACCTTTTGGATTTGCTACTTTAACACCATCAATTTTCTGTAACTCAGAAATTAGCGTATCTCTTCTTTCTTGATATTCTTCAATTACTTCATCAAAATAGCTTTGAGGAGTATCTAAAGCAGCCTCACTAGCTAATAAAGCATAGGTAGGAGGGCTAAGACGAGCCTGAGCAAATTTAATAGCTGTATTGATAAAATCTTCGTTTTTAGAAACAATACATCCAATTCTTGCACCACACATACTATAACGCTTAGAAACAGAGTCAATCATAATAGCATGTTGCTCTAATCCTTCCAAAGCCATTACCGAATTGTGTTTTTCACCATCATAAGCAAACTCACGATATACTTCATCGGCAATTAAAAATAAATCGTGTTTAAGAACGATTTGTTTTAATTTTTCAATCTCTTCTTTGCTATATAAATATCCTGTTGGATTTCCAGGATTACAAATTAAAATCGCTTTAGTTTTCGGTGTAATTAACTTTTCAAAATCTTCAATTGCTGGTAACGCAAAGTTATCTTCAATTTTTGAAATTACTGGCACAACATTTACTCCAGAAGCAGTAGAGAATCCGTTATAATTGGCGTAAAAAGGTTCTGGGATAATAATCTCATCTCCTGGATCTGTAATACTACCAATAGTAAATAACAATGCTTCTGAACCACCTGTAGTAGCAATAATATTATTAGCTGCTACATGAATGTCGTTTTTAGCATAGTAATTTGCTAATTTATTTCTATACTCTTCAGAACCTTCAGAACGTGCATACGATAATACTTTAATAGCATTGTTTTTTACAGCGTCTAAAGCAACTTGAGGTGTTTTAATATCAGGTTGACCAATATTTAAATGAAATACTTTTGTTCCATTTTTTTTAGCAGCCTCAGCAAATGGTACCAATTTTCTAATTGGCGATTGAGGCATTGAATTTCCCTTGTTAGAAATAGAAGGCATTTTATATATAAATGTTTAGTTGTTTTGAAAGGCAAATTTGCAAAATATTATTGAATTTAATAGTGATAATACAATCAAAAAAGTAAAATTTATAAGGTTAAAAATTTCATAAAAAGTTAAAAAAAATGAAATTTAATTGTAAATTGAATATTAATATCTAAATAATTCCCTTTTGATTAAAAAAATACTCACGCTTTTAGTCCTTCATTTTTGTTTTGCAAGTTTTGGACAAGGAAAATTTCACTTTATAGGTAAGAACTCTGATAAACAAGAAGTTAATTTTCGATTGATTAATAATTTAATAATCATGCCTTTAGAAATAAATGGTAAAGAATTGTCTTTTATTTTAGATACAGGAGTTAATAAAACCATTTTATTTAATTTAACTCAAAGTGATAGTATAGGGTTAAATGAAATAAAGAAAGTATATATTTATGGATTAGGAGATGGAGAACCTGTAGAGGCACTACAATCTAGAAAAAATACTTTTAGAGTAAAGGGATTGGTAAATACAAATGAGAGTTTGTATGTAATATTAAAAGATGCCTTTAATGTATCGGCTAGAATGGGGACTACCATTCATGGTATACTAGGGTATGATTTATTAAAAGATGTAATTGCTAAAGTTGACTATAGTAATAGGAAAATTACGTTTTATAATCCAAAAACTTATAAATATCCTAAAAGGAAGTGCAGGAAATGTGAAGTATTGCCACTTCAATTTTATAGAAACAAACCCTATGTTGATGTAAAAGTAGATTTGATTAATGGTTTAAAAGATGTTCCTACAAAATTACTCATTGATTCTGGAGGAAGTGATGCTGTATGGTTGTTTGAAAACTCAAGAGAAGAGATTCTCACTCCAGAAAAGTATTTTGACGATATACTAGGTGAGGGCTTTAGCGGAACTATTTATGGAAAGAGAAGTAGAATTTCTAAGCTAAAATTAGGGAAGTTTGAATTGATAGAACCCACTACTTCTTTTTTAGATTCGGTGTCTACGTTTAATGCACGTAAGTTTAAAAAACGTAACGGAAGTATTGGTGGAGAGGTTTTAAAGAGATTTAAGTTATGGGTAGACTATCCTAATAAAAAAATGACCTTAAAGAAAGCAGGTTCATTAAAGAAAGGCTTCTATTATAATATGAGTGGTTTACAAGTAGTATATAATGGTCAAGAATTAATAAAGGAAGAAGCTATATCTAAATTTACAGATAACTATGGAACTGAAAGTCGTAAAAACAATACGCTTTCGTTAGTGACGACTTATTTTTATAGGTTTAAACCATCTTATAAGATAGATAAAGTAGTACCTGGGTCTCCAGCAGAAAGAGCTGGGTTAATGGAAGGAGATGTGATTAAATACCTAAATGGGAAACCAGCTCATACCTATTCTTTAAGTGATATCGTAGCAATTTTCCATTCAAGACCAGATAGAAAAGTAAGGATGAAAGTAGAAAGGGGTGTTACGCCTTTAAAATTTGAATTTAAACTTGAAAAAAGAATATAAAAAAAGCCTGCAAATTTTTGCAGGCTTTTTTTATATCGTTAAGAATTATTATTCACTATCATTTACAACGCTTTTTGCTTTAGCTGGCGCAGCATCTTTAGTAATAAATCCTTTAATTTTTAACATTCTTCTTTTTTTCTTAGCATTCGACATGATTGTGATTGCTTTAGAAAAACCTCCTGGTCTCTTTGTATCGTAAGAAACTTCAATTTGTCCTTTTTCTCCTGGCATAATTGGCTTCTCTGGTTTTTTAGGAACTGTACATCCACAAGTAGATTTAATATCCTTAATAATTAAAGGAGCATCACCAATGTTTGTGAATTCAAAAGTACGCTTTCCTTCAGAACCATATGCTATTTTACCATAATCAATAGTTTCCGTTTCAAATTTAAATTCCTGAGCATTTATACTTAAAGATAATAAGCAAATAGCTACAAAAGATAATAATGTTTTCATAATCTTAAAATTAATTTAGGGGTTATAAACCGTTACAAATTTAATATTATTTTTTAGTTAATAAAAAAACAACCTCCAGATTTTCTGTACCTCAAAGATAGTTGTATTTTTGCTAATCATTTTTCAAAAATGATGCCAAAATGAAAATTGGCGTTTTTTGAATTGTAAAAATATAGAAAAAATAAATAACATTAACACATGAGTATTCCATCACAATACAGTGCAAAAGAGGTAGAAGGAAAATGGTATGATTACTGGATGAAACACAATTATTTTCATTCTGAAGTTGACGAAAGAGAACCATATACAATAGTCATTCCGCCACCAAACGTCACAGGAGTACTTCATATGGGGCATATGTTAAATAATACAATTCAAGATGTATTAATTCGTCGTGCTCGTTTACAGGGAAAAAACGCTTGTTGGGTTCCTGGAACAGATCACGCTTCCATTGCAACAGAAGCTAAAGTAGTTGCAAAATTAAAGGAGCAGGGAATTAATAAAAGTGATTTAACTCGTGAAGAATTCTTAAAGCATGCTTTTGAATGGAAAGATCAGTATGGAGGAATTATTTTAGAGCAGTTAAAAAAGTTGGGAGCTTCATGTGATTGGGAACGTACAAAGTTTACCATGGATGCTGATATGAGTGAAGCTGTAATTAAAGTTTTTGTTGATTTATTTAACAAAGGATACATTTATCGTGGTTTTAGAATGGTAAACTGGGATCCTGAAGCAAAAACTACACTTTCAGACGAAGAAGTAATTTACGAAGAACGTCAAGGTAATTTGTATTATTTACAATATAGTATCGTAGATTCAGACGAAAAAGTAACAATTGCTACTACACGTCCTGAAACAATTTTAGGAGATACTGCTATCTGTATCAATCCAAATGATGAACGTTATACACATTTAAAAGGGAAGAAAGTAATTGTTCCTTTATGTAATCGTGAAATTCCAATTATTGAAGATGAGTATGTAGATGTAGAGTTTGGTACTGGTTGTTTAAAAGTTACTCCAGCACATGACGAGAACGATAAGGTTTTAGGAGATAAGCATAACTTAGAAGTAATTGATATTTTTAATGAAGATGCTTCCTTAAACTCTTTCGGATTACATTATGAAGGAAAAGATCGTTTTGTGGTTCGTAAAGAAATTTCAAAAGAATTAGAAGAGAAAGGCTTTTTATTAAAAGTAGAGCAACATACTAACAAAGTAGGTACTTCAGAAAGAACCAGAGCGGTTATTGAACCAAGATTATCAGATCAATGGTTCTTAAAAATGGAGGAGTTAGTAAAGCCAGCTATTGAAGCCGTTTTAGGAGAAGATAGAGAGGTAAAGTTATTCCCTAGGAAGTTTGAAAATACGTACCGCCACTGGATGGAAAATATTCGTGATTGGAATATTTCTCGTCAGTTATGGTGGGGACAACAAATTCCAGCATTCTATTATGGAGATGGAAAGGAAGACTTTGTAGTTGCAGAGAATATAGAAGATGCTGTAAAATTAGCACAGGAAAAAACAGGGAATTCATCATTATCAGCTTCTGATTTAAAACAAGATCCAGATGCTTTAGATACATGGTTCTCTTCTTGGTTATGGCCGATGAGTGTTTTTGACGGAATTCGTAATCCAGAAAATGAGGAAATCAAGTATTACTATCCAACAAACGATTTAGTTACAGGACCTGATATTTTATTCTTCTGGGTAGCGCGTATGGTAATTGCTGGATATGAGTACAAAGATGAGCGTCCGTTTGAAAATGTATATCTAACAGGTTTAGTACGTGACAAGCAACGTAGAAAAATGTCTAAATCTTTAGGGAATTCACCAGATGCATTAAAATTAATTGAAGATTATAGTGCAGATGGAGTTCGTGTAGGTTTATTATTAAGTTCTGCTGCTGGTAATGATTTATTATTTGATGAAGCCTTATGTCAGCAAGGAAAAGGGTTTGCTAATAAAATTTGGAATGCATTCCGTTTAGTGAAAGGTTGGGAAGTTGATGCTTCTATAGAACAACCAGAATCGTCTAAAATTGGTTTAGAATGGTATAATGCAAAGTTCCAAACAGTGTTGGCAGAAATTGAAGATCATTTCTCAAAATACCGTTTGTCAGATGCTTTAATGGCAATTTATAAATTGATCATGGATGATTTTTCATCTTGGTTATTAGAAACAGTAAAGCCAGGATACCAACAACCAATTGATAAGAAAACCTATGATGCGGTAATTAGTATTTTTGAGGATAACTTAAAAATATTACATCCATTCATGCCTTTCTTAACAGAGGAGATTTGGCAGCATATTACAGAAAGAACACCAGAAGAAGCCTTAATTATTGCTAAATATCCGGAGTTAAAGAAGGTAGATACGGCAATTATTGACCAGTTTGAATTTGCAACAGGTGTAGTTTCTGGTATTAGAACCATAAGAAAAGATAAGAATATCTCATTTAAAGAAACGGTAGAATTGTTTGTTGTAAACAACGAAGAGTTTACCAAAGACTTTGATGTAGTAATTCAAAAGTTAACCAATGCTTCTGTGATAAATTATGTTTCGGAAAAGGTTGACGGAGCCTCGTTTAGAGTAAAGTCAAATGAATACTTTATTCCAATTTCAGCTGGAAATATAGATGTAGAAGCTGAAACAAAAAAGTTAAATGCAGAATTAAAAAGAGCTGAAGGTTTCTTAACAGGAATTCAGAAGAAGTTATCTAATGAACGTTTTGTTAGTAATGCACCAGAGCAAGTAATTGCTTTAGAGCGAAAGAAAGAATCAGATACCTTGGCTAAAATAGAAACTATTAAATCTAGTTTAGCTTCATTATTATAAAGTAATAAAGTTGTATAAAAAAAACTCCAACTTAGATAAGTTGGAGTTTTTTTTATATAAGATTTAAAAAATATTAATTCTTATCAATTACATCTCCAGAACCAATAGTACTAGTATCTACTTTAGGGTTTCCTTTGTAATATACACTACCAGATCCTACAATAGAAGCCTTAATTTTGGTGTTAACGGTTGTTTGCACGCTACCAGACCCAGCAATACTAGCTTTTAAATTTTCGGTTTCTAAACCATAAGCTTTTACGCTACCAGACCCAGCAATAGAACATTTAAAATTATTAGATCTACCTTTTAATTTAATATTCCCTGAACCGCCGATAGAAGCTTTTGTTTGGTCTGCACTAACTTCTGCAATGATATTACCAGACCCTCCTAAATTAAGAGCTACTTCGTTGGCTTTTATTACTTTATTTACAGTAACATTTCCAGAACCACCTAAAGAAATTGATTCTATATCTTCAAAAGGAACTGTAACCAGTAATCTTCTTGTAGTTCTAACATTGGTGTTTTGCTTAAATTGAATTTTAAGCTTATTACCTTTTACTTCCGTTTCTATATAAGGAATTACATTTTCTTCTCCTTCTATAGTAATTTTTCCCTCTTTACCCGCAATAAGTTCAACGTCAAAAGAACCTCCAATAGATACTTTATCAAACTCATCAATTGTTCTAGTTTCTGTAGTTACTTTACCATTTCCTTTTACTTTTTTTGAACTCCACCAGCTTTGAGAGTTCATGGTAATTGTGGTAGCAACCAAAATAAGTGTAAGCAGTTGTTTTTTCATTTTTATGTAAATTATGTTAAATTATATTTTATATTTATAAGGTCTATGCCTTCCTTCCTTAGAACATATAGTGCTATATATTTTATAGCTTGTTTTGTGTCTTTATTCTTTATTGATAAAGGGTTTCAATTCGTTGAAATGACTATAAAAGTATTCGCATTATTGTCTTTGTCTTTTTGGTATTTAACAGCGGCTAAAAAAATTAATTATTGGTATTTGTTATTGTTACTTAGTTCAATAGCTTCAGATACTTTTTTAATTTTTGAAGACAGCTTTTTAATAATAGGGGTGTTACTTTTATTGTTAAATAGGTTTTTATATATAATTATTTCTAGAAGAGCTCTTAAAGAAACCGATATAAAAACGCTGTTACTTTATTTGGTGCCAAGTTTAGGAATGTTCATTATTTTTTATGTACTAATGAAACCTTTTTTAGAAGAAATATCATCTTCATTTTTATTACTTGGGCTCACTTCTGCCACTATGATTTTGTTTTCATTTTTAAACTATTTGAATAAAATGAATACCAAAAACAAATACTTTTTATTGGGTATTTTACTTATTGTAGTAGCCGATATATTAATAGCATATAACAAGTATTTAGATTATCAATTATTTTATGTAATTGTGTATACTACAATATACTATGTAGCGCGCTATTTAATCTGTAGAGCTATGATTCTCGAAAAAAATTAGTCGTTTAATTTTAAAGAAACCCCACCGTATCTCGACTTTATAGTAATAGAAGAGTTAGAGTTTGATTTTCCAAAATTACCTTCGTAATACTTCTTTGTTGTTTTTTTAATGCTCTTAGTCATATCTACATGCTCTTCTGGATAACTAAAACCAGCATAGCCTAAATCGAGTTTAAAGTTAAAACTGTTAGTAGCATCTGTAAGAATTTTAATTCCTGCGTAACTACCATCAATCGTTACATTTTCAAAACCATTTGCAAGATTTAAAACTTTTAAACCACCATAATCAGTATTTATTTTAAGGTTCTTTTTTAAAGTACCTATTTTCATTCCAGCATAATCAGAATTACCATTAATATCAGTAGCTTCATTAATAATAATACTACCATAGTCACAGTTAAAATCAACAGTATTACATTTTCCAATTCTAACGGTAGAATAATCTGCATTTACTTTTGCAGATGTAGTGGTGTTTATTTTTAACTTAGAATAATCAATGTTTACATTTCCAGACTCCATAAAATTAACTTCAGAAGAAGAACAGTAATCTAAGTCAATAGTATTTGTTTTATTAAAAAGCTTATCAATTTCAATCTTTCCATAATCACAATTAATATTTGTTTTTCCTTCAATTTCATCTAACTCAATATTTCCATACTTGTTATGAAAATCAGCATTGTTAGTTTTTGGCATTTTTACGTAGTAATTAATCTTATAATTGATGTTGTTACTATTTCCCCAAAAAGACCAATTAGATTTTGTTTTTTCAATGATAGTGCGGGCTTCCACTAAATCTTTAGAAGCTTCAAAAAGCACATCTATACTGTTTAGTTTGCTTTCCACCTTATCTAAACTATTTCCTTTAACTGTAATCTTTACAGTAATATCAACAGTGTTTTCGTCCCAGGTGGTAACACTAAGGTTTCCATATTTGTTTTTAAGAAATACTGTCGCATTAGAGTTTACAGTAAAGTTTTTCTTGATTGTTTTTGTTTTTTCATGTTTTCTTAATTCTTTATCATTGGCAAATGATAAGAAAGGAATTAAAAAAAGTAAGCATATTATATTAAATGATTTCATCGTATTTAATTTCAAAATTGTTATTGTTTTCACTGCCTTCTAGTTGAGATAAAAGCTCTTCAAGCAAGGTTAAGCGTTGTTGGTAATTGTTAATGATACCTTTGATAATTTGTTTTTTATTTTCGTTAGATTTTAACTCTTCAATAAAAATTTTATACTGTTCCTCAAGTTCTTCGATTTGATCTAGTGTATCTTCAATTAATACTTCGGTTTCTAATGTTCTAAATTTTTCAATTTCTTTTAATTCTTGATTAATTGTAGAAACAAAGAAGTTTTCAGCTTCTGCCATTTTTGGCGATACTTTGGTTAATACCGAAGCGTCATCTTTTTGCATACTTCCTAAGTAGAAACCTAACAATAATACAATTGAAGCGGCAATACTTAGCCATTTCCAAGAAATTTTCTTAGGTTTATTTTGTTGTTGAAGCGCTAGTTTTCTTTGAAAACGATCTATATGCCCAGAATGCGGTTCAAGTATATCAAAATCATTTTCAGAAAAATAGGTATGTAATTTATCTTCCATATACTTGTGTTTTATTCGTGTTTGATAAAAGTATTTGTTTTAATTTTTTCTTAGCTCTCGATACTGTAGTACGCACATTTTCATTTGTGTAATTAAGTATTTGAGCTATTTCTTCATAATCATAACCTTCAATTAAGTTTAAATTAAGTACAATTCTATAATTATCTTTTAATTTTTGAATGGTACTTAAAACATACTTTACATCCATAGTGCTGTAATCAATATTTGAATCTTCTTGAAAATCATCACTAGGTATTACTTCCATTTTTACTTCGTCATAGCGGTTGTTCTTTTTTAACTGAGTTAAACTTTTGTTAATAACAATTCTTTTTAACCATGCTCCAAATGTAACTTCACCTTTAAAAGTTTCTAATTTGGTAAATGCAGTTAAGAAAGCCTCTTGCATAATATCTTCTGCTTCAAATTCATCTTTCAAAATACGGTATGAGGTATTAAACATAGCCTTATAATAGCTATTGTACACCTGCATTTGTGCATTTTGGTCGTTTAGTTTGCAGCGTTCGATTAGTTGATTGATATGTGTCTTTTTTGACTCTAATGAAATCATTCTATATAATAGACAAATGGTTTTTTGATGTGTGACACTTTGGTATAAAAATAACTAAAAATGAATATATATTCTGTTATGAATTAACCTGGTATAAAGCTTAAAGTTTTTAATGATTTTACTTATATTTGGCACAATGGTTGAGAAAGTCAAAATCATAGAGTGTCCAAGAGACGCTATGCAAGGTATTAAAAGTCATTTTATACCAACAGAAGCAAAAGCAAAATATATTAACGCTTTATTGAAAGTTGGATTTGATACTATCGATTTTGGTAGTTTTGTTTCGCCTAAGGCAATTCCACAGATGAAAGATACATCAGATGTGTTAAAAAAGTTGGATTTGTCGTCAACAATTAGTAAATTATTAGCTATTGTAGCTAATGTAAGAGGAGCTAACGATGCTGCTCAATTTGAAGAGATACATTATTTAGGGTATCCGTTTTCTATTTCTGAAAATTTTCAGATGAGAAACACACATAAGACAATAGAAGAGTCTATTGATACGTTAAAAGAAATATTGACCATTGCTGGTAGAGCTAACAAAGAAGTAGTTGCTTACTTGTCTATGGGATTTGGAAATCCGTATGGAGACCCTTGGAATGTTGATATTGTAGCAGAATGGACAGAAAGGTTGTCGAATATGGGAGTAAAAATATTATCTTTATCGGATACTATTGGAAGTTCTACTCCTGAAGTGATTACATATTTGTATTCAAATTTGATACCTAAGTATCCGCAAATTGAGTTTGGAGCTCATTTGCATACAACGCCAACTACCTGGCACGAAAAGGTAGATAGTGCATATAAAGCAGGATGTAAACGTTTTGATGGTGCTATAAAAGGATATGGAGGTTGCCCTATGGCAAAGGATGAGTTAACTGGAAATATGCCAACAGAAAAAATGTTGTCGTATTTTACCAGTAATAATGTTGAGACCAATATTAAACCAATGAGTTTCGAAAGTGCTTATAACAAGGCACTGGAAGTTTTTTAATAAATTATGAGAGTTAAATTTTTAATAACATTATTGGCATTTTCTATTTCAATGTTATCTTTTTCTCAAGAAATAGAGAAGAGGATAGGTACATGGAGAATATATAATGGGTACTTAATTAAAAATTCTTCTATTAATAATGATTTGGCTGCTAAGTATTGGGGAGAGTTAAATAAAATTTTTCCAAAACCTGTTTTGAAAAAATACATTAAACGCTTAGTTTTAATGACGGATGGTCCGGATGAAAAAACAGGAGCATTAGTATCATTAAGTAAAGGAAATGATAAGTGGCAATTGGTTATTGATATTGAAGATGTAAACTTTAATTCTAAAGATAGAAAGAGATTGTATGAATCTGTGTATACTTTAGTACATGAATTTGGTCATTTAATAACACTAAATAAAGAACAAATTAGGCCTACTAAACAAAAGACTGAGAGGAATGGCTTGTATCTAACGCATGAAGGAGAAGCTTATAAGAACAGCTATATTAATAGGTTTGTTAATTTATTTTGGAAGAAGGAAGGTTTATTAGAAGAGTGGGATTATATTCAAAGAGAACACTGTTATACTGAAGCAAACTGTGTTGATAAGCTTTCTGATTTATATATGGAGAATTTCTCTGAATTTATAACAGATTATGCTGCTGAAAGTCCAGAGGAAGATATTGTTGAAAGCTGGACTGCTTTTGTGTTGAGACCTAAGATTAAGAGGCCAAGAACAACGGCTCAAAAGAAAATTAACTTTTTTTATCAATTCCCTGAATTAGTTCGAATCAGAACTCAAATAAAACAAAATACACGTAGATACCTTCATTAGAATTTGTAATTTTGGCTTGCTAAAAATTACATAATGAAACAATTCAAATATTTATTTTCTTTTTTACTACTTGCATTTTTTCTTGCATGTGGGACAGTAAAAAACACTACCTCTACCAATTCAGTTGATGGAGCTTTTAAGTTTAAAAAAGAAGCTTCTAAAACGTACTTTTCTATTTTACAATTAAACGATGTTTATGAAATAGCACCTATCCAAGGAGGAAAATTTGGTGGTATGGCTAGAGTTGAAACTGTTCATCAAAATTTATTGAAAGAAGACAAAAATGTAATGCTTGTTTTAGCGGGTGATTTTTTGAATCCGTCTTTACTAGGAACCATGAAAGTTAATGGAGAGCGCGTAAAAGGAAAACAAATGGTTGAGGTAATGAATGCGATGAATTTTGACCTTGTTGCATTTGGAAATCACGAGTTTGATTTAAGCTATAGCCAACTTCAAAAAAGAATCAATGAAAGTAATTTCGCTTGGATTTCAGCCAATATCTTACATAATGCAAATGGAACACAAAGTTATTTTTTTAAGGAAAAGAACGGAACAAAACATTCTTTGGAAGACTCGTATATAAAGGAATTTAAAAACCCAGATGGATCTATTTTAAAAGTTGGGTTTATAAGTGTTTGTATTCCCTCAAATCCTGTAAGTTATGTACATTATGGAGATATGTATAAAGAGATACAACGATCGTATAATGAGATTAAGGATAAAGTAGATGTTGTATTAGGATTGACACACTTATCATTGGCACAAGATAAAAAAGTAGCAGAATTGTTACCAAATGTTCCTTTAATTATGGGAGGACATGAACATACAAATAGTTATGATAAAGTTGGAGATGTGATTATAGCTAAAGCAGATGCCAATGCAAAAACAGCTTATATACATAGGTTTGAATATGATCCTGCTACTAAAAAAGTGAAATTTAAATCTCAATTAAAAGAGATTAATGATAAAATCTCAGAGGAAAGTAAAGTGAATGAAGTTGTGAACAAATGGCAGCAGGTACTTCAAGCGAAGATACAAGACGTTGTTTCGAATCCATATGAAATCATTTATCATGCTAAAGAACCATTAGATGCTAGAGAAACTCCAATTCGAAGCACACAAACAAATATGGGAACGATCATAGCCAAAGGAATGAGCTTAGCTTATAATGATGCTGTTGATTGTGCATTAGTAAATGGAGGTTCAGTAAGAATTGATGATGAACTTTCGGGAGATGTAAATGTTGTAGATATTTTTAGAGTGTTGCCTTATGGTGGGGCTGTATTAAAAGTTGATATCAAAGGACGTTTATTAAAAGAGGTTTTAGAATATGGCTTAAATGCTGCCGGAACAGGAGCTTATTTACAACGTTATAATGCTGCTAAAGTAAACGGAGAGTGGCTGGTTAATGGTCAGTCAATTGATAATAATAAAGTGTATAAAGTTGCTTTTTCAGATTACTTATTAAAAGGATTAGATATTCCAATACTTTCAGATAAAGCGGAAGGAGTTATCTCTGTTTATCGTCCTACATCGGAGGAGTTGGCTTACGATATTCGTAAAGCTGTTATTGAATACCTTAAGAGTATTAAATAGGTAACTATTTGATAATTAAAAGATAATTTGAATTCTTAATTTTTATTTAAAATAAATCTTAATAAAGTTTGCTGAACCAATTTAGTTCTATAAATTTGCGGAAATTTATTAAAACTAAATCTAAATAAAAATGAAAAGAGTAATTCTTTCAATGTTAGCAGTTTTTACTTTGGTAGTTACATCATGTACAAGTGATGATACACCACAAGGACCTGTTGTTTATACACCAACTTTAGGTCAAGTTGTTACTGGTAGCGACTTTACTAGAGCAAGTAATGGAGATTACAATAATAATTATATTAGTAACTACGGAACCTTATTTACAAGAAATGGGAAATCAACCGTAAGCTATGGTGGACAAACTACAAGATTAAAGCAAGCTAAAATTATTGGTAGTAGCTTAAAAAGTGAAACTAGTGTAGCTGATATTCAGTTAATGTTTGAAGGTAGAGAAGTAGGAGGAGAATTACAAAGTGCTGGTTTTAGTGATGCTAATTTAAATGGTACTACAAAGGTAGTAAGAGCAAAATCATCTTCTTCAATTGGTTTATTTGGGTCTAGCAAAAATACATCTGGTCAAGGAAAAGCAAATGTAGATGCGATTGATGCATTTATTTCTGGACACCAAGCAGTTCTTTCAGATTGGACAACTGCGGCTGCGTCTGGTCAGGCAGGTAGATTCCAAGAAACAGGTAGTACAAGCTATAGATATGTAGATGCAAAAGGACGTGAATTAGATCAATTATTTACAAAGTCTTTAGCAGGAGCTTTAGCTTATGATCAAACAGTAAACCAATATTTTAATCGTTTAGATAGTGAAAATGGTGATGTTGCTGGTGGTACTAAAGATTATCGTAAATTCAATAACGATGGTTTAGTTGTAAAAGGAAAAACTTATACTACAATGGAGCACCATTGGGATGAGGCTTTTGGTTATATCTACGGAAATACAGGAGGTCAAAACTTAATTTATAAGTACATTGATAATGTAGATGGGTTAACTAAATTTTCAGGTGTTGAAAAAGATATTTTTGAAGCTTTTGTTACAGGAAGAATTGCGATTGCAAATAAAGATTATACTGTAAGAGATGCTCAAGTAGCTACATTACGTGAAAAATTAGGTTTAATTATCGCAGTAAGAGCAGTAAATTATTTAAGTGCAGGAGCTAAGATTATTGATGCAGCTGCTGGTGGAACAGGAAAAAGAGCAGACGCATTTCACGATATTTGTGAAGGATATGGTTTTGTAAACAGTTTACGTTATTTAGTTAAAGGAGACGGAACTACAAGATATTTTACAGATGCAGAAGTAGATGGTTATTTAGCTACGTTAGATGCTGGTAATGGTTTATGGGATGTAACTTCAACTCAATTAAGAGATACTGCTGATAAAATTGCAGCTAAAGGTGTTGGAGGATTATCTTGGACGTTAGATGACGTAAATCCTTAATAAGAATCGTATAATAGAATTTAATTTTATTATAAAAAATATATTACAAAGGGATTACTTCTAAGTTATCCCTTTGTATTTGTTATTTTTGCACAGTCAAATCAGATTTTAAATCAAATAATTATGAGAAAAAGTATATATATACTACCATTACTAACAATTCTTTATTTTTTTTCATGTTCGAGTGATGATAATACACCCGATCCAGGAAATGACTTCAATAGAGAAAGTTTAACTACTAGTTGGGTAGACAATTTATTACTTCCAGCAACAAACGATTTAAAAACCAAGCTTACAACCTTAAATTCAAGTGTAGCTACTTTTACAACTACACCTGATGTAACTAATTTAAATAAAGTTAGAGCAGATTTATTTGAAGCTTATAAAGTATGGCAGCATGTTGAAATGTTTTTTTACGGAGGAGGTTATGCTTTAGATATGAATTCATATCCAGCAGACGTAACTAAAATAAAGGAAAACATTAATGCAGTTTCAGTTGATTTAAACAGAACAGTTTTAAACTCTTCTCAAGGGTTACCGGCCGTAGATTATTTAGTAAATGGTTTTGCAGCTACAGATAATGAAATCATAACCTTATATGGAGAAGCAAAAAACAAAAACTATTTAAAGTTATTAACGGAGCGTATGCTTACGTTGACAACCGATAACTTAACAGAGTTCGAAGCTAAAAAGAATGAAAACATCAAAAGTGTTGACAATACAATTAGTTCATATTTTAGTAGACAAGTAAATGATTTTATTCAGTACACTGAAAAATCGTTTAGAGAGAAAAAAATAGCAATCCCTTCAGGAACAAGAAATAGAGATATTTTCCCTACCATTTCAGTGTCAGCAAGTCCAGATTTTGTAGAATCATTATACAGTCCAGAAAATTCAAAAGCATTGTATTTAGAGGCTTATGACGCTATTCAAGATTTTTATTACGGTAGAAGTTATGCAAGCGGAGCTAACACGGTAGGACTACAAGAATATTTACAAGCATTAAAAACAACTGTTTTGGTTAGTGGTAATGATATTTTATTAGATGCTTATATCAAGCAATTATTTGATAAAATTGATACTGCTAATGGTAATATTACAAATAACTTTAATGCGCAAACACAAAATTATAACTCAAATTTTGATGCGGTTTTTGACGCTATTCAAGAGTTTGTAGTTGCAGCAAAATCTAATATGATCAATGCATTCAATTTAACGATTGACTTTGCAGATAATGATGGAGATTAATAAAATAGTTCAATCATATTTAAGTAAAAAATCGAGAGCGGCTACATTAGCCGCTTTTCGTATATTATTTGGTCTATTAATGCTTATCAGTATGATAAGGTTTTTAGCAAAAGGTTGGGTATATAAATTTTATATAGAGCCTAAGTTTCACTTTAAATACTATGGTTTTTCATGGGTAGAAACTTGGGGAGAATATACCTATGTACTTTTTGGAATTGTAATAATGGCATGTATAGCAATCATTCTCGGATTTAAGTATCGTTTAGCAATGATTGTGTTTTTCTTAAGTTTTACATATATAGAATTAATAGATAAAACAACTTATTTAAACCATTATTACTTTATTAGCTTATTAAGCTTTCTACTATGTTTTTTACCTCTAAATGCTGCATTTTCTTTAGATGCCTATAAAAAGAAAAAAGAATATTACTACGTGCCAGCTTGGACTGTAGATGCTATTAAATTCTTATTAGGGGTCGTATATTTTTATGCAGGTTTGGCAAAGTTAAATTCAGATTGGTTACTTCGAGCACAACCCTTAAAAATTTGGCTTTCTTCAAAAACAGATTTACCCCTAGTAGGTAGCTTTATGAATGATACTTGGTTTCATTATGCAATGAGTTGGAGTGGAGCCTTGTATGATCTTACCATACCATTTTTATTGTTAATGCGTAAAACAAGACCTTTTGCTTTTGTTTTAGTAGTAGTATTCCATGTGTTTACAAGAATCTTGTTTCCAATAGGAATGTTTCCATTTATAATGATTGTTGCAACGTTGATATTTTTTGATGCTAATCTTCATGAAAAATTTATTAATAAAATTAAGCAGTTATTAGCTGTGAAAACAACAATAAATACAGTAAGAGAAGTATATTTGCCTAAAGTTTATAAAAAGACATTTTTAATTGTCAGTTTATTTCTACTACTACAACTAATAATTCCGTTTAGATATTTGTTATATCCTGGTGAATTGTTTTGGACAGAAGAGGGGTATCGCTTTTCTTGGAGAGTAATGTTGATGGAAAAGGCAGGAGATACTTCATTTAGAATTGTTAAGTATGATACAGGAAACAGTTTTAAAGTAGAGAATAAACATTTTTTAAATGTTTTTCAAATCAAGCAAATGTCAACACAACCTGATTTTATCGTAGAGTACGCACATTTTTTAGGTGAGCACTATAAAAAAGAACTGAATAATGAAAATATTGGAGTTTTTGTTGAAGGTTATGTTGCGCTTAATGGAAGGTTAGGAAAACCATTTATAGACCCCAAAATTGATTTGCTAAAAGTAGAAGATAGTTTTAAACATAAAAATTGGATATTACCATTAAATGATGAAATTAAAGGCTTATAATTTATTATTGTTATTACTAATAACAGTATCAACCTATGCTTTTCAACAGAATGAAATTACTGTGGTTGATGCAACAACAAATAAACCCATTTCAGATGTAGAAGTTTATACTAAATTGGGTAAATTTTTAGGAACCACCAATAGTAGTGGTAAAATTCAATTAACTGGTTTAAAATCAAATAAAGAATACCGCTTAGTCTTTTTTGAATATAATTATAAAACACATGAGGTTGATGTAATTACCAACGGTACAAATGTGGTAGTGAAGTTAAGTTTGTTAGACAATGTTTTGTCTGAAGTAATTTTAAATTACAAGAAAAAGCAAGCTTTTGGTTTAACAAAATTAAAGCCAGTTGAAGGAACACATATTTATGCAGGTAAAAAGTCAGAAGTTGTCTTAATTGATCAAGATATGGCTAATAAAGCAACTAATAATGCAAGACAAATTTATGCAAAAGTTGCTGGGTTAAATATTTACGACAATAATGATGGAGGATTACAGCTAAGTATTGGAGGAAGAGGATTAGACCCAAATAGAACGGCCAATTTTAATACTCGTCAGAATGATTATGATATAAGTGCGGATGTTTTAGGGTATCCAGAAAGCTACTATACACCACCAACTGAAGCTTTACAAAAGATTCAAGTTATTAGAGGGGCTGCTTCATTACAATACGGTACTCAATTTGGAGGATTGATTAATTTTGTAATGAAAAAACCTAATCCGGAAAAAGAACTTGAAATAGTTTCAAGAAATACCATAGGTAGTTTTAATCTATTTACCAATTTTACAAGTGTAGGAGGAACTTCTAACAAACTAAGCTACTATGCCTATTATAACTACAAGCAAGGAGATAGTTTTAGACCAAATTCAGAATTTGACTCAAAAAATGCGTATGCACATGTAGGGTATCAATTTAACGATAAAACAAAATTAGAACTGGAATATACACATTTAAACTATTTAGCGCAGCAGCCAGGTGGTTTATCTGATGTTCAATTTCTTCAAGATCCAACACAGAGTAATAGAAGTAGAAACTGGTTTGATGTTAATTGGAATTTGTTTAATCTAAAATTAGAACACCAATTCTCAGATAAGGTAAACGGTACCTTAAGTATATTTGGATTGGATGCATCTAGAAAAGCTATTGGTTTTAGAGGAATAGAGTCTATTACACAATCCGATGGAACTATATTATTGAATGAGAATTCGGATGTATTTATAAATGATGATGTAGATGGATCAGGAAATTTTGATTTTGAAAGAGATTTATTGGTAGGAAACTTCCAAAACTTTGGAGCAGAAGCAAGAGTAATTACCAACTATAATATCAAAGAACAAGAGTCTGTATTATTATTAGGAGCAAAATTTTACAAAGCAAAAAACAAATCTCAACAAGGACCAGGAAGTAAGGGTTCAGATGCAGATTTTAATTTTTACACCAATGATTTTCCTTTGTATCCAAACCAAAACAAATTTGAATTCCCAAATTTAAATGTAGCACTGTTTGGAGAGAATATTTTTAATATTAATGATAAACTATCTATTACTCCAGGTTTTCGTTTAGAGTATATTAAAACAGAATCAAAAGGAGCATATTTAAGCAGACCAAGCATACAAGGTAGCAATCCAACGCCATTGTTTATTGCTGATAATAATGAAAAAGAAAGAACCTTTCTTTTGTTAGGAGTTGGAGTTAGTTATAAACCTACTCCTAGTATTGAAACGTATTTTAATTTTTCACAAAATTATAGATCAGTTACTTTTTCTGATATTAGAACAATTAACCCATCATTTATTATTGATGAAAACATAAATGATGAAAAGGGATATACCATAGATTTAGGAGTAAGAGGTTCTATTAAAAAACAAATATCATATGATGTAAATGTGTTTTCATTATTATATGATAATAGAATCGGACAAGTATATAGAGGAGATGCACCTTTTAGAGGAAAATGGGTAAGAGGAAATATAGGAAAAGCATCTATTTTTGGGTTAGAGTCATTAATTCAATGGAATTTAAAGGAAACATTTTTTAAAGGAAATGACAACATTAAATTTGATGTGTTTACCAATTTAGCGCTTACCACTTCTGAATATTCAAGTAGTTTGAACTCGAGTGTAAATGGTAATAAAGTAGAATTTATTCCAGAAGTTAACTTTAAAACAGGAACCTCTTTTGGATACAAAAACTTAATTGCCTCTGTACAATATTCATATTTATCAGAACAATTTACAGACGCAACCAATTCGCCTTATAACCCTAATAATACGATTAGAGTAGATGGAGCTATTCCTTCATATGATATTTTAGACCTTTCCTTATCATATACTTTTTCAAAGAATATTAAGTTGGAAACAGGGGTGAATAACTTATTAGATAATAGCTATTTTACTCGTAGAGCAACAGGGTATCCAGGACCTGGAATTATACCGTCAGCTCCAAGGAGTTATTATGCGACTTTACAATTTAAGCTTTAGAATTATTCGAAATAATTATAGTAACAATTTAGAATTAAATAATCATGAGAAAAATAATATCAGCATTCGTTTTATTAGTGGCATTTGCAGCTTGTAAAACAGAGCAAAAGAAAGAAGAGAAAAAGGAGGAGGTTGTTAATGTATATACACATCGTCATTATAAAGCAGACCAAGAATTGTTTGCACAGTTCGAAAAAGAAACTGGAATTAAAGTGAATGTGGTAAATGCTAAGGCAGATGAGTTAATGCAAAAGATGACAACAGAAGGAGAATTATCTCCGGCAGATGTCTTAATCACTGTGGATGCAGGTCGTTTAGTTAGAGCTAAGAAGAAAGGATTGTTACAATCGGCAACTTCTGAGTTTTTAGATAAAACGATTCCTACACATTTAAAAGATGTTGATAATAATTGGTTCGCATTAACTAAAAGAGCAAGAGTAGTTGTATACAATCCAGAAAAAGTAAAATTAGAGGACTTGTCTACTTATGAAGCGTTAACTGAAGATAAATGGAAGAATAAAATATTAATTCGTTCTTCAGGGAATATATATAACCAATCATTGTTAGCTTCTATTATAGCAAATAATGGAGAAGAAAAAGCTACTGAATGGGCAAAAGGAATGGTTGCCAATATGGCACGTTCTCCAAAAGGAAATGATAGAGATCAAGTGAAAGCTGTGGTAGCTGGGGAAGGAGATGTAGCAGTTGTAAACACTTATTATATTGGGAAGTTAGTAAACTCTAAAAACCCTGAAGAGGTAAAAGCAGGAGAAGGAGTAAAAATATTCTTTCCTAACCAAGAAGATAGAGGAACACACATTAATGTAAGTGGAGCCGGAGTAGCTAAATATGCACCAAATAAAGAAAATGCTATTAAGTTTATTGAGTTTTTAGCAAGCAAAAAAGCGCAAGAGGTTTTTGCAAAAGCTAATTATGAATATCCTGTAAATAAAGAAGTTGAACCATCTGATTTATTAAAGTCATGGGGAGATTTTAAAGAAGATACCTTATCATTAACTAAGCTGGGAGAAAACAATAAAAATGCAGTATTAGTTTTTGATAAAGCAGCATGGAAATAATCAATATCTTTGTAATCCATTAATGTATGGAACTTAAGTGATAAAGTATATACAAAACATACAAAGAGATACAAATAAATGGTCAATATTTTTATTGACCATTGTTTTGTTTATAGCCATACCCATTGTAACGATTTTTATCAATTTGTTTTATGGACCAGGGGAAACTTGGAGTCATCTAGTTACTACCTTATTACCGAATTACATTCAAAACTCTGTTTTGTTAATTGTAGGCACAAGTATTTTAACATTAGTATTTGGCATCTCTTCTGCTTGGATTGTATCTCGCTATCATATTCCTTTTCAAAAACAATTAGAGTGGTTGTTAATACTTCCATTGGCAATTCCTTCTTATATCACTGCATATGCTTATGCAGGAGTTTTTGATTATGGAGGTGTTATAGAAAAACTATTTCATTTAAAGATTGATGTAATGAATCATTTCGGATTGATTTTCGTGCTAAGTGTATCATTATATCCTTATGTATATGTAGCTTCAAGAGCGTTCTTTTTAAATCAATCAAGTAGTATTATAGAAGCTTCAAAATTACTTGGAGCGGGTGAAAGAAGAACTTTTTTTAAACTGATTTTACCTTTAGCAAGACCTGCTTTTGTAGGAGGTTTAATTCTGGTTTTAATGGAGGTGTTAAACGATTATGGAGCAGCAAAATATTACGGAATTAATACGTTTACCACAGGTATATTTAGAGCATGGTTTTCTTTGGAAGAACCAGAAACTGCTATTTATTTATCGGCAATCTTAGTAGGGATTATATTTCTATTAATTATGGTTGAAAAATGGCAAAGAAGAAGAATCGGTTATTTCAACGCAATAAAAAACCATAAAAAAGTTCAAAAGGAAAACTTATCCAAAGGATTGAAAATACTTTTTTTAAGTATCGTTTGCTTTCCAGTATTTTTCGGATTTGTATTGCCTGTTTTACAATTGGTGTATTGGGCATTTTTAACCTATTCGGAAGTGTTTACAACAGATTTTTTAATTGTATCTCTTCAAAGTTTAGGAATAGCAACTTTATCGGCACTATTAACCGTGCTTTTTGCTTTACTACTGATCTTTTTATCTAAATGGAATCGATTATCAATTATAAAATCAATAGCAAAAATTGGGGTACTTGGATATGCAATACCTGGAGCAGTAATTGCTGTAGGAGTTTTAATTCCTACTTTATTTATTGATAAATGGCTGGTGTTATTTTTTAGAGATGTATTTGATAGTAAAATAGGGTTTATTATTAATGGAACCATTTTGGCGTTACTGTATGCATACATTGTAAGATATATGGCGGTGGCGTACAATCCTATTGAAGCAAGTTCTTTAAAGTTTGGAAAGAGTTTGTCTGAAGCATCAAAAACATTAGGAAAAGGAAACATACAAACCTTTTTTAAAATTGAATTTCCTTTATTAAAAACAGCTATTTTAAGTGCGTTTATATTGGTGTTTGTAGATGTAATGAAAGAATTACCGCTAACATTAATTTTAAAACCATATCATATAAATACATTGGCAGTTAAGGCATATGAGTACGCAAGTGATGAATTAATAGCCGAAGCGGCGTTGCCATCATTATTTATTATCTTAACAGGGGTAATACCAGTATTATTTTTAAACCGATTAATTTCTAAAGAAAACTAATGCAAACAAGATTATTAGAAATACAAAATATCTACAAAAGATTTAATAAGGGAGAAGTCGTTGCTTTAAATAATGTTTCTTTAGGTTTAGAAAAAGGAAAAATATTAGCCATCGTAGGAGAGAGCGGAAGTGGAAAAACAACCTTAATCCGATTAATTACGGGATTAGAAGTGCTTGATGAAGGAAAAATTATATTGAATGATAAGGTGGTATCTTCAAACCAAATATTTATAGCGCCACAGCATCGAAATGTTGGTATGGTTTTTCAAGATTATGCTTTATTTCCGCATTTAACTATTTTTAAGAATATTGCTTATGGTATTTCTAAACATCCCAATAAGAAAGAAAGAGTTAAAGAGGTTTTAGAATTGGTTGGTTTAACGGGTATGGAAAAAAGGTATCCTCATGAACTATCGGGAGGACAACAGCAACGAGTTGCATTGGCAAGAGCCATTGCTCCAAATCCAGAATTGCTAATCTTAGATGAACCTTTTAGTAATCTAGATGTGATTTTAAGAAATCAATTAAGACAAGATATTGTAAGCATTTTAAAACAAACCAATACCACGGCTATTTTTGTGACACATGATATTAAGGATGCCTTAGAAGTATCTGATGAAATTTTAGTCTTACAAAATGGAAACGTATCGCAACAAGGAAATACACAAGAAGTGTATAAGAATCCTAAAGGAGCTTATGTAGAACTGTTATTTGAGAATGTATAATGAAATTTTTATTGTGTCTTTAGATTCAGAGGCTTAAGTTTTTTTAGAGAAGATATTTTTAGGAACTTCTATCATTTTCTTTTTTCTTTCATTTTTTATTGTAAATTTAGTTTGTCTAACTAAACTAAATATACAACTATGGGGAACCCAGTGACCGTTAATGGAGTAACATTAACATTAAAAGATTTTAGAAAATTTGATACTAACATTGATGCGGCTAACAAACCTACAGGGCCGTTAATAAATATGTCTGGTGCTGAAGGAGGTAATGATACTCCTTATACCGTAACTGTACTAGCTTATTTACCTGATAACCCTTTAAATCCATTAGAAAACACTAGTGGGTTGCAATTACAAGGAAATCAAATATATCTAAATTATTATGGTATCAATCCAGTGAAAGTTTTAAATAAGCAAGGAGGATCTGATACCTTACAAGGAAGAGAATTTCGTGTAGAGTTTAACTGTGAAGAAGAAGCGAGTCTTTTTGATTTATACTATATCCAATTTACTTATCAAGTAATATCGGGAGCTTCTGCAGATGTAATTTGGGTTCGAGATCAAAATGATGATCCAGAAACAGATAGAGGGACTGTAACAACACCGATGGAGGATGAAGATTAATTTCTTTTTGTGTTTAACATTACTATTGTCTTGTAATTTATTTTCACAAGAAGATGATGTTGGATTACTAGAAGTTAATTCTATAGAAATTTCAAAGAAGAATAGAAGTTTTCAGAGGGTGCATACCTTTTTCAAGAACAAAGAATATGACTCTTGTTATGTATATAGCGTAAAAGCTTTAAATGAGGCTAAAAGTGTTGAAGAAGTTGAGATTTTAAACTATTACCAAGGTATAAGTGCCCTAAAGAAAAATTTACTCAAAAAAAGTTTAATAAATATTAAGTCTATACGTGAAGATGGTCCGTTTTCTAGCTTGCGAAAGATTAAACTAGGGCTTGTATATTTAAAGTTAAAGGAGTTTGATAAGTCTCTTAAGCATTATTTAGATTGGGAAAACAATGATAAGCAAAGAACTAGGAATAATTACAAAAGAAATGCGTTTCACAATATAGGTTTATGCTATATTCATAAAAGAAACTATAAAAAATCTAAAGAGTATTTTAATAAATCTTTGAAGCTAATAGAGCCTGAAGATACTGTTAGGATAATCATAACTAAAATGGATTTAGCCAATGTCTATTATAATCAATATTTAGATGATGATGCGATTCCTTTGTTCCAAGAAGCCTATGATTTAGCAAAGTCATTTAAAGATGTTAAATTGAAACAAAACTCTTCCTTAAACATGGCGGTGGTAGAACGTAACCGTAAACGCTATAAAGAGAGTGTTGGGTATTATCGAGAGTTTATTAAGTGGAAAGATTCACTTTGGAATCGTGATAAAATATGGGAGCTTACCGAAAAAGATAAGCAATTAGCAGTAGCTCAAAAAGAAAGTGAGATTGCTTTACAAGACGAGAAAATTAAAAGACAGAGGGTAGTGCAACATAGTTTAATTGCAGGAGCTTCTGGATTACTAATTTTCTTAGGATTTCTGGGTTTTTTATATAAGAAATTAAAGAAACAAAATGTGTTAATTACTCAACAAAAAGAAGACCTAAATATTGCCAATAAAACTAAGAATTACCTGTTCTCAGTGGTTTCTCATGATTTACGTTCACCAATGAATACCATTCAATATCAACATGAACAATTAAAAAAGCATATTGATGGTAATGATATAGTCGGAATTAAAGAAGCGAATAACACGGCTATTGCTGTAACAAAAAGTACCAGTCACTTATTAAATAATGTATTGCATTGGTCTTTGGAGCAAAGCAACCAGTTATTGTTCAATCAAGGTGAGCATGCCTTAAAACCTTTGATAGAACATATATTATTTGATTATGGTACCTTAATGGAAGCTAAAGAAATAACTATTAGTAGTGAAGTAGAAAATCAATTGGTAAAAATAGATAAGGAGTCAATTAAAATTGTAGTACGTAACTTAATAGATAATGCTATTAAGTATATGGATGGAAAAGGGGGGATAAAAATAAGTGCCGGAAAAGAATCGGAAGAATTTTCGTATATTAAAATCCAAGATACGGGTATCGGGATATCTAAAGAGCAATTGAAAAAAATTAATGCACTTACCGATTTATCTATTGATAAAATAGATCGATCAGAAGGGGTAGGGCTAGGATTAATTTTATGTCAAACGCTTATTAAGAAGAATAACGGAGTATTAACTTTTGATAGTGAATTAGGAAAAGGAACTACCGTGAAAATATTATTACAAACAGTATAATTTATCTCCCAATGAATGCATTGCGATTATTATTATTAGAAGATTTAGATAGAGAAGCAAATGAGCTCATATCATTTTTAGAAGAGAATACCTATGAAGTTGTTAGGGTAAGAAATATTGTTGAAGCTGAAAAGGAAATTAAAAATCGTTTTTTTGATGTTGTAATTCTAGATATTATGATTGATGGAAAACCTGAAGGAATTGAATTAGCGAAGCGCATGAATAAGGAGGGAGTAGAACTTCCGTTTTTGTTTTTAACAAGTATGCAAAGTAGAGTAATATTTGATGAAGCAAAGTTGACAAACCCTATGGTTTATTTATTGAAACCTTATAACAAATTAGAGTTGTTGTACTCTTTAGAATTAGCAATTGAGTCATGTTACGAACAATCAAATAGTATCAGTTTTAACGATGAGAGTGCTGTTATAAGTCCGTCTTATTTGTTTATTAAAAAAGGAAGAAGTGTAGCTAAAGTAGATGTGACTTCTATAAACTATATAGAAGTAAAAGAAAAATACTGCAGTCTACACTGTAATGAAGGAAGGTATTTGATTAAGTTATCCTTAGTGAAATTGAAGGAAATGCTTTCCAATCCAAATTTTAAACAAGTTCATAGAAATTATTTAGTCAATCTTAAAAAGATCAAAGAGATCTATTTTGAAGACAACTTAATTATTCTAGAAAATACAGAAAAAGTTCCTTTTAGCGAGCGTTATAAAAATGCTTTTATAAAAGATAACACAATATTTAGATAACCTTAGAAGCTAACTTTACTAAAAAGCCAATTCCATTTTCTATTGTAGAAATTGAGTTGGCTTTTTCATTGTTTGAAAGAGTAGCATTGTCAATTACTTTTAGAACCTTTAAAGCATTGTCATTGGTTATTTTACTTTCAGAGATAAATGAATCAACTTCGGTTAAATTTAAATTTGTAAGTTGGGTTATTTGCTGATTAAATTCAGCGTCTGTTTGATTTCCTGCTTGTTCTGCAAGTTTATTCCAATCTATAGTTGCCATAATTATTTTAAAGTTTTTTCAATAGTATTTAGCTTAGAGAAGAAAGTGCTCGATTTAGCTAAAATACTGTCTAGGTTTGATTCGATTTTTTGAAAGTTGATTTTGTTACCAGTTAATTTATCTACAGTTTTTAAAACATTTTCTTCGGTAGTTTTAACTTTTACTGCTGAATTAACTAAGTTTTGCAATGAAGAAGCTGCTTTAGAATATTCATTATAACTATCGTCAAGTTGCTTCATTAACTTTTGTTCTTGATTATCAATGATGGTTAACAAAGAGTCCTTTTTTTGCATGATAACAGGTACAATGCCTTGAATGATATTGGGTAATTCTTTTTTATAGTTTAATGTGTCTGGTAATAAAGCTTCGTACTTTTTAATGAGAGTAGGAGTGTACGTTTTTTCAATAAAGAAACTTACCTGTTTCTTCTTTTCAGTAAAGATACGTTGAATTAAAGACTTGTTTAAAGAATGCATATCACTGGCTTCATCAATAACTTCTTGAGTAAGTGTAGTGCTCGCACTTGGTAAACTAGCACAAGAATATAAAATGATGAAGAATGCTATAAAAAAAATATTTTTGAGTTTCATGTTTTTTAATTGTTTAGGAGACGTGTAAGGGAGAGATACATTGTAACGTGAATACTATTGTAAATGTAGTTTTCAGTAGTAGTTGTTAGAACACATCACCTCCCATTACAGCCCCTTAAGTTTTACGTATTAGATGTTACGAATATAGATTTTATTCTATCTATCATGTTTTGTAATATGCTAAACAAGGCATCAGAAGAAAAACCTCCAATTAATGCCATAGCGCTTTTGTTAAATAAATTGATGCTTTTTGGATCGTTAGAGTAAAAAGATATGATTTCAGACATTAAAATACCAGCAATGATTCCTAGTATAATTTGTGCAATGTATGAGATTGCTTCTTCAGAAACTAAGGTGCTTTCTTTAATAGAGTCACTTACTTTTTTCAAAAGAAAAAACAATACCCCTAACCCTGAAATAGATGCTAGAAAGCAAATATTAAGTAATAAAGACCAGCCATTATTGTTTAGAACACCTTCATCAAGAGAATTATTATTAACATCTGGAGATAAGCCAGTTGCAATAAACATGGTTAAAAAGAATAAGGATAAAACGATCAAATTTCTCACTAAAGGAAGCCTGTTAAAAATAGACTTATTTTTCTCATTAACGCGAATGTTTTTGGTAAATTCAATTGATTTTGGAGTTGCTGGAGCAATGTTTTTAACCAATAAATTATGAGCATTGATTAGATTCTCTACATTTTTACTTTCTATTAAACCATTAATATCTGTATTAATAGTGATACCATTGTAAATAGCATAAGAAAGCATATTGTTTATCTCATTAGTTAGTTCATCAATAACTTTTTTAGAGATGGTTTCATTAACTGGTTTAGAGATTGATTTACTAGCTGGTTTAGAAATAGATTTGCTAGTTGGTTTAGTGATTGTTTTGTTAGCTGGGGTTGTGGTAGCCATATGTTGGTTAGTTAGTTTGGTTGGTTATGTAAATTTAATAATACTTTTTATTTGTGAATGTTGTTTTAGTCTTAGGTGTTTGAAAAAATGGAACAAAAGAAGCTTTTGAAGTTATAAGTGAGAGGTACCACAAAAAAAATCATTCCTAATGAAAGGAATGATTTTAGATATTTATTCGTAAAATATAGCTTATTAGTTAGCTGAGTTTACAGGCACATTGTTTATTTTGTTGTTACCATAAGTAAAACCACCAGTTCCGTTCCATTCGTTATTGATATCCATATAAGCAGTAAAGTTTTCTAAGTAACTACCAATTGCTGGAGGTGGAACAGATACTACATATTGTCCACTTAGATTTACGATTTGAGTAACATCTCCATATCCAGTATGACGAATCGTACCTTTTACATGTACTTGAATTGGAGCTCTATCAATAGCTTGTGTAATTTCTACTACACCAGACACAGTGTTAGAAGAAGGCACAACTACTAATGAAAAATGAGCGATAGGGGCACCTGGCATTCCTACATTTCCAATAGTTCCTTTTGTTAAATAAGCAGAATCGATTAATGTTGTTGGTTCTTTTAAAGTAGCCATAATTAAATAAGTTTTTGAGGTTAGTACTGTATTTTTGATGAGTTTAATTGCGCAATTTGTTTCATCTGTTCTCAAAATTAGAGATAACTTAAAGAGAATTTTTCTTTAATTCCCTAAGTGTACTAAAAGAAAGTACAAGCGTAGAGGTACACTTAACGTTAATATAATATGCCAGTATTTATAAAAATAGTATATTTGCTCGCAATTAATTAACAACACAACAATTGATTGCATTATGAACGCTCATCAGTCTAAATTTGTAGGAGAAGGATTAACATACGACGATGTATTATTAGTCCCAGCCTATTCAGAAGTACTTCCAAGAGAAGTAAGCATCCAAACAAAATTCACAAAAAACATCACTATAAATGTTCCAATAGTATCTGCTGCAATGGATACTGTTACTGAAAGTGCAATGGCTATTGCTATTGCTCGAGAAGGAGGAATAGGAGTTTTACATAAAAACATGACTATTGAGCAACAAGCTCAAGAAGTTCGTAAAGTAAAACGTGCAGAAAGCGGAATGATTATCGATCCAATTACGCTTTCATTAGAAGCTATTGTTTTAGATGCAAAACAAGCAATGCGCGAACATAAAATTGGAGGAATCCCTGTGGTTGACGATAATGGTAAACTAGTAGGAATTGTTACAAATAGAGATTTACGTTTTGAAAAGAATAATGAACGTGCAATCGTTGAAGTAATGACTTCAGAGAATTTAGTAACTGTTGCAGAAGGAACTTCTTTAAAAGATGCAGAAGTAATTTTACAAGAAAATAAAATTGAAAAATTACCAGTTGTTAATGATGATGATAAATTAGTAGGGTTAATTACCTTTAGAGATATTACGAAGTTAACCCAAAAACCAATTGCAAATAAAGATTCTTATGGACGTTTACGTGTAGCTGCAGCTTTAGGTGTTACTCATGATGCAGTAGAAAGAGCAGAAGCTTTAGTAAAGGCTGGAGTAGATGCTGTTATAATTGATACAGCGCACGGACATACACAAGGAGTAGTTTCTGTACTAAAGGAAGTAAAAAATAAATTTCCTGAATTGGATGTTGTTGTTGGTAATATTGCAACACCAGAAGCAGCAAAGTATTTAGTAGAAGCTGGAGCTGATGCTGTAAAAGTAGGAATAGGTCCAGGTTCTATATGTACAACCAGAGTTGTAGCAGGAGTTGGTTTTCCTCAATTTTCAGCAGTATTAGAAGTAGCTGCGGCAATCAAAGGAACTGGAGTTCCAGTAATTGCAGATGGAGGAATTCGTTATACTGGAGATATTCCAAAAGCAATTGCAGCAGGAGCAGATTGTGTAATGTTAGGTTCATTATTAGCTGGAACAAAAGAATCTCCAGGAGAGACGATTATTTTCGAAGGAAGAAAGTTCAAGTCATATAGAGGAATGGGATCTGTAGAAGCTATGAAAAAAGGGTCTAAAGATCGTTATTTCCAAGATGTAGAAGATGATATCAAAAAATTAGTTCCTGAAGGAATTGTTGGTAGAGTTCCATATAAAGGAGAATTGCAAGAAAGTATCCATCAATTTGTAGGAGGTTTAAGAGCAGGAATGGGGTATTGTGGTTCAAAAGATATTGAAACACTTAAAAACACAGGTAAGTTTGTTCGTATCACAGCAAGTGGTATTAACGAAAGCCATCCTCATGATGTTGCAATTACTAAAGAAGCACCAAATTATAGTAGAAGATAATTTACTATATTTACAGCATAGAACTCTGTTGTTTTTTTGCAGCAGGGTTCTTTAATTATTTAATCCAAAAGAAGTTATCAAAAACTTTTTTTGAATTTTAATTAAAAAATCATTTTTTTGTCCCCTAATTAAAATTGTTTTTGAATAGCAGAAAAAATACACTACTACTACTTTTATTGTTGTCCCCCTTTTTAATCTTCAGTCAAAATTTAGATAGAATAGGCAAATCGCCATTGTTCAAATTAACCGGAGGAATTGGGGTTAACACAGTATACTACAACGGAAACGGTACAAGAGACCCTTTTACATATTTTTTATCTGGTAATGTTAATTTAAACGTTAGCGATATTTATAACATACCAATTTCGTTCTCTTATTCCAATAGTAAGTTTCAAGCAAATACACCATTTACTTTTAATAGATTAAGTCTTCACCCTAGTTATAAATGGGTAACGGCGCATATTGGAGATGTCAACATGAGCTTTTCTCCTTATACCTTAAACGGACATCAATTTACAGGAATTGGTTTTGATTTGACTCCTAAAGACAAGCTAAAAATTAGTTTGATGTATGGACGATTATTGAAAGAAAGAGAATTTAGTGAAGAGAATTTAAATGGAGAAGCAAACTATAAAAGGATGGGATATGGTTTAAAAGCATCCTATAGGTTTGATAAGATAACAGCAGGTGTCATCTTTTTTAGAGCTAAAGATGAAATAGCCTCCTTAAAAAATCAAATACCAATTGATAAAGAGGTGTTGCCTAAAGATAATACAGTAATTAGTTTTAATACTGAGTTGAACTTTTTCGACAATTTAAAATTGCAGGGAGAGGTGGCTTTATCGGCACTTACAGAAGACGTTAGAGTAGATGGTATTAGCAATCATTTTGCATCGTTCTTGTTATCATCAAATCCAACAACTCAATATTACAAAGCGTATAACTTGAATTTAGTGTATCAAGTTGGAAAAGGAGTTATTGGATTAGGTTATGAACGTATCGATCCAAATTACAAAACTTTAGGAGGGTATTTTTTTAATAATGATTTGGAGAATATTACGGTAAATGCATCGCAAACAATTTTTGACAATAAACTATCCATAAATTTAAACGCAGGGCTCCAAAGTGATGATATAGATAATACGAAAGCAACCCAACTTAGTAGATTAGTAACCGCTCTTAATTTAGGATACAATGCCAGTGAAAAATTAAATATTAGCGCTGGATACTCAAACTTTCAATCGTTTACCAATATTAAAGACCAATTTGACTTTATTAATGGTGTATCGCAGATAGAAGAAGAACTAGATCAAGATAATTTTACACAGATTTCTCAAAATGCAAATGTAAATGTGAATTACAATTTAGAAGAGTCACCAAGTGTAAGAAAAAATTTGAATATTAGTTTATCTTTTCAAGATGCTGTAAATAAAATAGATAATAAAATACGAGAAGAAGACGCTTCTTCATTTTACAATTTAACGGGAGCATATACCATTGCTTATCCAGAAAAGGATTTAACAATTTCTGGAGCTATGAATGCTAGTTATAGTGAGTTGGGAATTACAGAAGATAATTTAATATTGGGCCCAACTTTATCGGTATCCAAAGGGCTTTTGGAGAAAAAACTAAAACTGAATGGTTCTTTAAGTTATAATGAAAGTATTAACAACGGTAATAGAGAAGGACAAGTAACAAACCTTAGAATAGGTGGAAGATATGTATATAAGAAAAGGCATAATTTTAATTTAAATGGACTTTTTCAGCTTAGAAGTGCTACCAATATTTCAAATAAAAGTGCTACGATTACTTTTGGATATACCTATAGCTTTGGAATTTTTAACTCGAGAGATTTAAAATTTAAGAGAAGAAAAAAAGTAGCAAAGACAAATGCGAAAAAGGATAAAGTCAAAAAAGTTAGAAAACCTATTAGGTTCATTTACAAAGACTCTCTATATGAAGGAACAATCTCTGAAATAGATGTAAAAATTAAAACCTTATTAGAATCTAATACTTTTAAAAATATACCTAAAGAAGTCCATAAAAAACTTCAAGAGGAGAGAATAGAGGTATCAAAAGAAAAGAAGAATAGAGCTTACAAAATAAAAGCTATTCAGTTGTTGGAAGACATATATACTTCTAAGCAAAGATTGAAAGAATACAACAAATTAATTTATCAAGCTCTTTTAGATCTTCATAAAAGTGCAGTAGCCCTAGATTATCCAATAGAACAAGGCTATTTAAAGAATAAAAAAGAGATTATAAAACATGATTTGTGGAATTTAACTCAAGAAGATAGAACCACCTATCCTGAAGAATTACAAACGGAATTTATAAAAATGAATAAAGTGCTTAAAAAATCGCATAAAAAGCTACTTGTTCATAGATGGATTGTTTCTAAGATTGAAGAATATGAAAGTTTTGATAAGCTTGAAAATGACAAAAAGTTGTTTTATGATTTTAAAGAATCGAATGCTTCTAATGTTTATAAGATGTTCAAAATGAATGAGAAGAAACAAAAAATAAAATTATATTTGCAAGGTCTGTTAATTGACTTCTTGGCAAAAGAATCTGAAAAACATATTGATGAAAATCAATATGAATTAAAATATATGGACTAACCTTTTTCCCCGAAATTTATGAAAAGAAAACTACTGTTTGCTTCATTTTTATTGGTATTTCTTAATAGTGTTTTTGCACAGCAATTTCCTGTTAGCATTATTCCTCGAGTAAATGCTCCAGCACCTGTTAATTTTTATAATTATGCAGATGAAACCACTTTAAATAGTCCGATAACTGTACAAATATTTTTAAATGACTTAACGATATCAAATCGTCAAATTCGATTGAAAACTTACTTTCAAGGAGGTAATATCAATTTTTCAAGTAGAGACTTTGTTATAGGAGCGCAAGATTTGTTTTTAGAAGGAGGAATTCCTTTAACTTTAAAAAACACAGAACTTGCTCCTTATTATAAGTTAGAAAATATTCAAGGAATTAGTTCTTCAGTTTATGGACAAACCATACCAGAAGGGAGTTATAATTTTTGCTTTGAAGTTTATGATTACATATCAGGAGCGAAATTATCAGCTAAAAAATGTGCCGTAGTATTTATATTTAAAAACGAACCACCAATACTTAATATTCCTTTTACGGGTACGAACATTGAACCCAAAGATTTTGAGAATATTATGTTTCAATGGACTCCAAGGCACATTAATGTTACTAATGTAGAGTATGAGTTTAGTATTGTTGAAATTTGGGATAACAATGTTGATCCACAAACTGCTTTTTTATCGCAAGCACCTATTTATGAAGAAACAACTCGAAGAACAAGTTTAATTTATGGACCTGATAAACCGTTGTTGTTATCAGGAAGAAGATATGCTTGGAGAGTAAAAGCAAAAGCTTTACAAGGTTTAGAAGAAATAGGCTTGTTTAAAAACCAGGGATACAGTGAAGTTTTTTGGTTTTCAAGAACTGCATCATGTCAAGTACCTGAAAATATTTCAGCAGAACCAAAGGGAACTTCAAAAATTAATGTTTTCTGGGAGCAAGAGCCAACGATCTATTCAGAATATATAATTGCATATAGAGAAAGTGGAAAAGCAAATGCGAATTGGTTTACCAAAAGAACCAATAGTAGTTGGGCTACTATTTGGGATTTAAAACCAGGTACTACCTACGAGTACAAAGTAAAAGGAAAGTGTACCTATCAATTTAGTGAGTACTCTGATTTACAATACGTCACTACAGATTTAGTGCAAAATGAAGATGCCAATTATAATTGTGGAATTGTACCAGATGCCATTGCAATTTCGAATAGAAACCCGCACACTGGATTAAATGTTGGAGATGACATTACAGCTGGAGATTTTAAGGTAACCATTACTGAAATTCAAAGCCAATCAAATGGAAGGCTAACAGGAAGAGGATTTGTGTCAATTCCGTATTTGAAGTTTGCCAAATTTGGAGTAAGCTTTTCCAATATTTTAATCAATACAGAAAATCAATTAGCAGAAGGAGAAATAGTAACCTTGTATGATCCTGAGTTTGGAGAAGGAGCATCAATGACGGTAGATGTTGATATAGATGTTTCTGAAGGAATAAATGGAGATGATGGAGTAAAAGATGATTTGGTGGTTATTGATTTCGTTATAGATAGTATTCATATTGATTCGAATGGTGCAATTGTAGTTACTGGAACAGGAGGAGAAGAAGCAATCGTTCCAGGAGATGATGATATAAGTATACAAGGATCAAATGGAGATGTATGGTCTGTTGGTGAAGATGGTACAATTACCAAGGAAGAAGGAGCCGAAGGAGGAGCTGTAACAGAAGGTAATACGAATGGAGTTGATAATAGTGGAGGAGTTAATGCTATTACAGCAAAAGGAGTAACAGTAGTTTTTGAAGAATCTGGATATTATTATTACGATGCTTTACCTGAAAATACTTCTGAAACTTTTGAAAAAGAGTACAAAATATTAGAAACCAACGGAGCAAAATATAAAGTGCCATATAAAGCAATTTCCGATACTAACGGAGAAGACTTTATAATAGCAAAAGTGACCATTAGTGATGCTGATATTTCAAAAGAAGACATCATTTTTAAAACGAAAGATGGAGCTAAAGTAGAAGCAACTTGGAATGCAAATGCTACTGAAGCAAGATTAAAATTAAAGAGAAAATTTGATTATGCCGATGAGGAGATTTTTGCGGTAGTAAAATCAAAAGAAGATCCTGAGAAGTATGATGTTGCAGGAAGTTTTATATCTACACATTTAGCTTCTAATCAATTAGAGGCTATAAACATTACTTTAATTCCGCTAGGAAACAATGTAACCATAAGTAATGAGTTAAAAGAAAGAACGGCTGAAATATATAAGAAAGCTGGTGTTAGATTAAATATTCAAACAGGACAAAGTATCGTGCCAGAAGAAGTGTACGGTTGGGATATAGATGGTAATAGAAGATTAAAAGTAGGAGATAGCTCTATTTTATCACATTATACAGATGAACAATTAGTCTTTAATAATTATATAAAACAACAAAGCTATTATTCAAATAAGACCTATTATGTATTTATAGGAGATATTCCAATTTCTGATGCAAACATTGCTGGTTTTATGCCTTTAAAAAGACAGTTTGGTTATGTCTTTACGCAAAATGCTAATACTCTAGAAAAACAAGCAAGAACTTTAGCACATGAATTAGGACATGGAGTTTTTGGATTAGAGCATACTTGGGATGAATTTAAATTCGGACAAGGAGCAACTAATTTCTTAATGGATTACGGTAATGGAACTGTTTTAAATCATTTAGACTGGAAAAAAATGCATGCTCCAGGAATTAAAATTTATTGGTTCCAAGGAGATGAGGATGGAGAGCATTATGTTACACAAGGGTATTTTAAGAAACTCAATTTTGGTCAAAATGAGGATGAAGCAAAAAGTTTTAGTTTCTTAACACCTTCTAATCAAGTTTTAATATTACCCAATAATGTAAAAGAAGTTACTAAGTATTATGGATATTATGGAACAAGCTTATTAGACAATGATAAAGAAAAGTTTGAAAAGTTCATGGCTATTGTGCCTGGAACAATATTGTCTTTTGTTATTGGTGATGAAAAGTATACGGCAGAAATTCAAGGAAGTAATGGTAGTTATAAGTTATCGGGTTATAAAGGAACTAGTGGGAAGTATTACAAACATGAAGATCATTCCATAATTGCAAACGAAAAGAATACACAGAAAGCTATACTATTTGGTGTCGAAAAGTTTGATGAAGTAGGGTATCATGTAATACAATTAAATACTGCATCTAATCATTCTGTATTTGAAAACAACTCTGATGTGGTTAACATTCTTGAGTTTAACTATAATTATGAAGGAGTTTTAGCTAAGAAAAAACTAAATGTATCAAACAACTCTTTTAAGTTAAATCAGAGCTCGATTACTGAGGCTGGTATAAAATGGGTTTTTCTTGATAGTAATTATACTCATAAAGATCAAACGTTTTTAATTTTAAATAAGATACTTGAATTAAAATCGTTGTATCCAAGATTTTTAGATCAGGTATCTAATAACTTTGGAAAATGGAATAAGAATAATATTTGTAGTATAGGGAGTTTAAGTGCAAAGTATGAAAGAAGTTTATTAAATAAATTTTGTAAACTTCAAGTTAGAAACTATGAATTTAGAAATGAACTTTTAAACGAACTTCCAAAAACAAAAGAAGAATGGATTAGAAATTTTTATTCTTATTTGAAAGAGAATGTAAATGAATTGTCGAATGATGTTGCAGAATCGATTCTAGAATATAACGAAGAATCTCCGGTAGATAAGGTTGAAGAAGATAACGTTTATAATATTGCTAAAATCATAAATTTAGCAGCGCAAAACGATATTCAGAAATTAAGTGCTGATGCAATTTTGAGAATTATTTCAAAATTTGTTAACCTTGGTTATACTCAAGAAAGTGACTACCCAAATAGTGATTTTGAAGGAGCTATTTTAAAACTTATTAAAGATGTAAACTCTAATGTTTATTATGATGTGCTAGTTGGATTAGAGGGAAAGAATAAATATTCTGAAGAGTATTTATTTGAGCAGATGTTTAAATCTGTTGACGATGAAACTAGTTGGATTTTATTTAAAACTGGTAGTCCTAATCGTTTAAAATTAATGGGACTTTTAACAGAAATGACGTTAAACTGTCAACCTCTATATAAAGAACGTTTAGAAGAAGCATATAAGCATTTAGGAGAAAGAGTTTTTATATTAGAGTATAACAATATTTATAAATCTTTAGGAAAGACACTGCTTTATGATGTAGCATATGGAGAACATTGGAATAAAGATTTTACTAGCGAGCAAAGTATTTATGATATTGATTATGATTGGTATTCTTCGGATTTAGAAATATCTGTTAGACAACATAAACAATTTGGGTGGTACGAAACAGTAACGAATCCAGCAGTTAAACTGAAACCATTTGATTTAGTAGTGTTTATAAACAATTCTAATTTATCAAATGTAAAAGGGTTAATGCAAAACCCTAGGTTAACAGATGTGCCTTTACCAGCCTTGGCGGTAGTTTATTCTTCAGATGCAGCTACGAGCGAAACAATAGACCAATCATTAGGTGCAGTAATTGATGTAGCGTCACTTCTTGCTTCAGGAGGGGCAATAACAGCTATTAAGGGAATTTCTACAATGGATAAGATGAGAAAGGCCTTTTTAATAGCAGATATGGCAAGTAGTGGTTTATCCATCACAGCTACAATGCTTTCAGATCAAGAAGCAAATGATAAAACAAGGAGAGTTCTTTCAAGTTTATCTGCCATTACTGGAATTATTTCAATGGGAGATTTGGCTTTTATACGAGGAAAGAGCCTAAAAGATCGTTTTGATATATCAAAGACCTACATTGATAGAATTCAAGACTTACCAACGAAAGAAAAAGTAGAAGCTGTTGTTGAAACTTTACATAAGTTAACTCCAGCTGAAATGGAAGCATTTATTAAATCATATCCTAATGATGCAAATAATGCTTTATCAATTGTCATAAAATATTTAAAAGATGCCGTAAAGTCTGAAACAGCATCTAAAGTTACAGAAGCTAAGGAGGTTTTAAGAAGAATGTCAGATGCGGCAAAGGCAGCAGATGTAACTAATGATTTATCTAAAATTAATAGGCTCACGTCTGCTAAATCAATTGATCTTACGATGAGTAATATTGATCAATTTGAGGTTTGGTTTGACTTAAGTAATAATGTGAATAAAACCAATGCAAAATCTTTTGCAGATGAGTTACCAAATTCTGATAAAAACCTTTATGATTTAGTAACAAAAGAAGGGTTGTATATAAAATTTGACACAAATGATGGAAGAATTTTATTAGGAGACGTTTCTGGAAATTACCACGCATTTGCACAAGTAAATCCTGCAGATTTTGACAAAGTTAAACCTTCATTTCAAGGAAATCTAGAGGCGGTTAAAGATTATATTTTAGCTAAAACGGCTCAATTACAAAGATTATCAGGGTTAACAAAAAGAAAGGTAAACATTGGTGGAGAAGAAATAGTATTATCTGGAAGTCAAGTATCAACTGTTTTAGGACGATTTATTCCGGATATAAAAGGATTGTTTGATGATTTAGGTTCTTTTAAAAATATTGGATTAGGTGAAGTAAAGGGAGGAATAAATTTATTAAACAGACCTGATAATTACTATGACCCCGCAACTTGGTGGACGGAATTTAATGAACCATGGCTTAAAAAGGCTATTGATAGAGGAGATGATATCTATTTAGCTACAAAACCAAGTAAAAAAGCTGATTTAATTGGAGCAAATGGAGAGCTAAAAGGAGCTTATGCTCAGGAACTAAAATTCTTAGTAGATAATAATTTTAAACCTAAGAATGTAAGTGTTGATGATTGGTTAAAATACACTAATTGGTTTAAAATATCAAAATATGAATCATTAGGCTTAGATAAATTAGTCAATGAAATTGAGAATTTAAGTGAATCGTTAAGAGCTAAGTTTTTTGATGATTTTATTGATGCTTCAGAGGAGACACTAAAAACGTTAGATGATAATATTAACTTAATTGCATATTGGAAATCTAATGCTGATCTATTTAGAGGAAATTCGTATCCGAATGTTCCAAATATAGCATGGGATGTTACAAAAAATAAAATACTTGATAACAATTCTCCAAGCGAAGTGAGAATTTTAGAAGCTATTGAGGAAAGTGAAAAGATATACCCACTAACGAATAATAAACCGGTTATGGCGGGTGCATATTCTGATGCATTTGGAGGAGATGTTATAGTTAAGTATAATTTGACATCTAAAGAAAAGAAAGATTTTGATTATTCTCAATTAGATCCTGTAATTAAAGAACATATAGATTACATGAATTTGATTAGAGAAGATTTACTAAATGATGGTAAATTGTATGAAAAGCTGTATAGTGGTGTTCCTAAGAATAAACTTATTGCTGCAGGGGAAGCAGCATCTCATGCAGAGGTATTAGCAATGAATGAAATCATTAAAAAGCTAAGAGAAATAGGTGAGTTTAATTCTAGGGCAGATTTACATAAAATTAGAATATTAGTAAAAGGAAAAGGAAATTGGGGAAACATGTGTAGATGTCCTCATTGTTATCACCTTACTAATGGAGTTAAAATTATAGGTAATGAATAAAGAATTAATCATTCAAACGAAAAGAGAAAATTATGAGTTCAAATTTTATGAAGAAGTTTGGATCTCTAATATTATAAATGAGTTAGGCAATTTTAGTATCGAAGTTTATAAGGATACATTAGATCAAAATAAACTTGGAAAGGTCCTTAAGTTTATAGAATCTGAAACCCTTTTGACAATATTAAAGAGAAGTGAAGCGCTATTACAATTATTGGCTATTAACTTTTGGGGAGAAGATTATAAAGGTGCAGAATTTAACTTTCAAGGAATAATTATTAGTGCTAATGTAGATGAAGAATTAGTTGACTTTCAGTTATGCTTTCATATGTCGTCAGCTTTAAACGATTTTGATGATTTTGCTAACTGGATTGTCGATATGAAGAATTCAAAAATAACCGGAGTAAAAAGAGAACAATTATAGTAATCAGATATTAAGATATGGAGAACAATAAAAAAGAAATAATTTACTGGAGTGAGTTTATTAAGATATTAGATTCATTACAAGTTGCTAGCGGTTATTCATATGGACTAAGACAGATTAAATTGATAAAGGAAAAGATTGAAAAGAATGATTTTATAATCATAAAGGATAAGAAGAAATACTTTGTAGAAAACATGGTGGATTTACAGATACTTATAGATGAATATGATTCCTCTATCCAATTAGATCAATTGGTTTAAAAAAGAAAAACAACAACAACCAAACAAACATGAATAAAAAATTACCCCTGAGTTTTTTAATACTACTGTTTTTTAGTGCTACAATATTAGCAAGTACAAATCCTATTAAAAAAGATAGTACAGCTACAACATATTCAGACACCAAACCTCTTAAAAAGACAACTTCGGTAAAAACATTTCGTAATTTTTCTTCATTAGAGAAATTTGATGATTTAGAAGAAAGCTTAACGCCAAAACTACAACAGCGTTTTACGGAGCAAGGATATCAATTCAATACACCAGATTCAACTGCTAATAAAAAATGGTTGGATATGGCTACAAATACTTTTAATAGTATTGAAGAATCGGGGAATTATATCGAATTATTATCAAAGCAAGGACTAAGTGAGCTACCAGTTGCCATTAAACCTGTAACCATTAGTAATGTAAAATACACAGTTGGAATTGCCAAAGCAGTTTTTAAACCAGCTTTTACAGAATTAACGGTCTTTTTAAAAGTAGAAATACCAAGTACCGATGCAGATAGAGGAGATCAAGTTTTAATTTTAGGAGCATCTAATGTTAAATTATCACATGAAGGAGGTATTATAGGGGATGCCAAACTTCATTTAATATCACAATTTACCGTAAACTTTAATAGCGGAACCTTATTACTTACGTTAAAAGGAAGCATGGAGGAACCAGGAACTTATGCAATTATTGATTGTTCTGGTTTTAAAGAAATGGGAATTGATGCCAATATAAAGTTTGCAAACGGACTATTACATCCGGTTGATGATAAAGGAAAAAAGAAAATAGGATATGTTGAAGCTGATTTTAAAACTTCAATAGCCGATTGGAATGATATGGTGATAAATATATCCTTGCCTGAATTCGGTATCAAAGGACTAGAAGGAACTACGTTTAAACTAAATACAGCCATCTTTGACTTTAGTGATTTAAGAAATGACGAAGACACTCCGAAAGCGTATTTAGAGAAATATTATAAAGGAGTTCCTAATTTATGGAGAGGAGTATATGTAAAATCGTTGGAGGTAATATTACCAGAAGAATTCAAGAAAAAGAATAGTGAAAATAGAGTAGCATTCGGTGCTTCTGACTTAATTATTGATGCGCAAGGAGTAACAGGTAAATTTACAGGAAGAAATATTATTGATTTAAGTGAAGGAACTGCTTCTGGATGGGATTTTTCGTTAGACTATTTTATGCTAGATGTAGAAACCAACCACCTAAGAGCGGGAGAGTTTGATGGTAAATTGGTAATGCCAGTGTCTCAGTTAGATAGTTTAAAATACAATGCTATTTTTCAGCCAGGCGAGTATAAGTTAACTGTTAAAACAGAAAAAGACATAAAGTTTGATATTTGGAAAGCAAATGTGCATTTAACCAAAGATTCTTATGTCGAAATGAAGGTGAAAGAGGGCAAATTTATGCCTAAAGCTAGCTTAAATGGATCCATGAATATTGCATCTGGTTTAAATAAAGATAGTAGCTCATCACAAAACGCTTCGTCAAGTAGTATTGTAGATTTTGAAGGAGTAACTTTTCAAAACATGGTATTGCAAACTGAATCACCAAAATTCTCTGTAGATTATTTTGGAGTAAAAGGAAAATTACAGTTAGCAAATTTTCCAATAGCCTTGAACGAAATAGGGTTGAGAACCCCCAATGATAATAAGGCTGAACTAGTTTTTTCTTTTGAGGTGAATTTAACTTCTGAATCAGATGGAGGTAATGGAGGAGCTTCTAAATTGGCAATTAAAGGAAAGTATAATGAAGAAAAAGGGAAATGGAAATTTGATGGTGTCGATTTAGAACATCTTTATATAAAGATGGATGTTGCAGGAATGCAATTAAAAGGAGCAATTTTCCTATTTGATGAAGACCCAACCTACGGAACTGGTTTTGCTGGTGCAGTAGGAGCCAAATTTTCTACAGGAATAAAACTAGAAGTTGAAGCGAAAGCTTTGTTCGGAAGAACAGATACATTTAGATATTGGTATGCAGATGCTCAGGTAACCTTGCCGCAAGGAATTCCAGTTTTTCCTGGTTTTGCTCTGAATGCTTTTGGAGGTGGTTTTTATAATAAAATGAGAATGGCAGGTAATTCAAATGCACAGGATGCTGCTTTTACAGAAATAGGAGCCTCAACATCTGGTGTTATTTATGAACCTTATGCGGAGAATTCTTTTGGAATGAAAGCTTCCGTAGGAATCATTACCCAAAATTCAGAAGAATTATTTAATGCTACTGTTGAATTTGGGATGGCTTTCCGAAAATCGGGAGGATTACAAGAAGTATACTTTAAAGGTTTTGGTAGACTAATGGCTGCTTTACCAGCTGATTTTTATGATACGGTTAATGAAAATTTAGCACAAATATCAGACTTAGGTGCTCCAGGAATAAAACCAGAGAAACCAGATCCTTCAGCCATTTCTGCAAATGTATTTATCGGTTTCGATTTTGTAAATGACATATTCCATTCCACTTCAGAAGTATTTATAAACTTTGGAGTATTAAAAGGAATAGGACCCTATGGAAGAGCAGGATGGTTAGATTTTTATGTATCTCCAGACAAATGGCATTTATTAATTGGAACTCCAGAAGATCGTATTGGTATTAAGCTAGATTTAGGAATTATAAGAATGCAAATGGATAGCTACTTTATGACTGGAGATGATTTACCAGGAAGTCCACCGCCACCGTCAATTGTAGCAGATATTTTAGGAGTAGATGTTGCTGAATTAGAATATACACGAGATTTAAACATGCTAAAATCTGGAAAAGGATTTGCTTTTGGATCAAGTATGAGTGTATCAACAGGAGATCTTACTTTTTTAATATTCTATGCTCGTTTTGATGCAGGTATTGGCTTTGACATTATGTTGAAAGATTATGGAGATGCACATTGTAAAGGCTCTTCTGAGCCTATTGGAATGAACGGATGGTATGCAAACGGGCAAGCATATGCGTACTTACAAGGAGTACTTGGGTTGACATTCAAATTATTTGGTTCTAAAAAGAAAATACCAATTATAAGTGGTGGTGGAGCTGTTTTACTACAGGCAAGATTACCAAACCCAGCTTGGTTTAGAGGATATTTAGGTGGTAATTATAATTTACTAGGTGGATTAATCAAAGGTCGATTTAGATTTAAAATTGAATTAGGTGAAAAGTGTGAAGTAGTTGGAGGAAGTCCGATAGACGGAATTGTAGTAATTGGAGATTTAACACCAAAAGATGGAAGTGCAGATGTAGATGTATTTGCAGCACCACAAGCTGTATTTAATATGCAACTCAATAAAGTCTTTGAAATACCAGATGATACAGGAGATAGAAAGTATAAAATATTATTAGATCAGTTCGTTGTTACTGAAAATGGACAAAATATTGTAGGAGAACTAAAGTGGAATGACAGAAATGATGTAGCAGTATTTTATTCACATGAAATATTACCTCCACATGCTCAATTGAAAGCAAAGGTTCAATTACACTTTGAAGAATATAAAGATGGAAGTTGGCAAAAAATTAAAAAGGATGGTAAGATAGCTACAGAGGTAAAAGAAGTCAACTTTACCACTGGAGACGCTCCTGAAACAATACCACTTTCAAATATTGACTATATGTACCCAGTATTAGGGCAGAAAAACTTCTATATAGAAGAATACAATACTGCGTATGTTAAATTGAAAAGAGGACAAACGTATTTATTTCAAGCAGTTCCAGATTGGAAAAAGGAAATGGTTATGACCAATGCATCGGGAGAAAGTATGTATAAAGAGTTTACCTATAATTCAGCGCAAAAGCAATTGGTATATACATTACCTATTAATCAAATGCAAAAGCAAGAGGCATATGACATAAGCATAAAACTAACTTCAGAGTCTGATAAATTAGATAATAATGTTTCCGAAACATATACTTCTAAAGATATAGGAGGAGGTTCAGAGAATACTGCAGAGGTAAAATCTAGAAAGGCAGAAGGAACTATAAGTAAAGATGGAGAAAAGGAGTTATTAGTCTATGACTTTAGAACAAGTCAATATGATACTTTTAGAGATAAGATGAATGATATGGACAAAGATAAAGACTTGTATCAGCATGTAGTATATCCATACGGGTTAACTCTATTATCGAGTATCAATTATCAAGAAGCTTTTGACTTAACAGAATTAAGAGGGAATGAATATACAGCATATACTCCTTTAGTAGTTTCAAGAGCAACCTTAGACGATAGTTATTACAGAAACCAAATCTATCCATTGATATATAATAACTATCCATATGAAGGAAATATATCAGTAACTAGAAACATAAATAAAGTTGGCGTGCCACCTGTGGAAGGGGTTGAACCAATGACGTGGTATGTAACTTATCTAGAAAATGGTTATACAAGCGATATTAATTTATACAATCCGTATAGATATAATTTGACACATTATTATTTAGAAGATTACGAAGATTTGAGATATCAATTAGTTAGTTCAAATATTGATTGGAGAATGAATCCACAATATGTAAAATTAGTAACTAAAGCTTTCCCTTACATGCGTCAGGGTAGATACAAAGCAACATTACAATATGTGTTACCAGGACAGGTAAAGAAAAGCAGAATAAATTCAATTAAATATCTAAACCCTTTAAATGATTAAGAATAAGAACATACTAGTTATTATTACACTATTAATAACAAGCTTTTCATTTAAAGCCTTTGCTCAGAAAGAGTTAGGGAATGTAAAAGCAGAAGTGAAGGTGATAGCCGCAGTATCTGAGGAAAAAATATTATTGCGTTGGGGAGTAACAACACCTACAGCCTGGAAATATGCAAATAGATATGGATACATAATTGAACGAAAAACTATTGCTGTTGGTGAAGAAATTTTGGCTACTCCCATAATTAAAGAATTGACAACAATTCCATTAAAGCCTCGTCCGATGATGGAATGGAAAGAATTTTCAGAAGAAAATAATTATGCCGCAATAGCTGCGCAAGCATTATACGGAGAAGGTTTTGATATTGATATGAATAATGGTGGTGATGGAATTTTAAATATTCTAAATAAGGCTCAAGAAATAGAACAAAGATTTGCATTTGCTTTGTATGCAGCAGATCAAAATTTTAAAGTGGCAGAATATTCTGGTTTAGCCTATACAGATACGAGTGTGAAACCTAAAGAACGTTATTTATATACAATTCGGGTAGCGCTTCCAGAGGAGAAAAAGGATTTGATAAAGCCAGGAGGTGCATATTTAGGAATACTTGATAAAAAGCCACTACCTAAACCACAAGAGTTTGTTGGTGTTTTTAAGGATAGGACAGCCATTTTAAGTTGGAACCAAGCAATTCTAAAGAAATATTATAATAGTTATGTAATTGAAAGATCAGAAGATCAAGGAAAAACTTTTAGTAAACTATTAGGAACACCAGTTGCTAAATTAGGAGAAAGAGAAAATAACCCTTCTAATAGGATGATGTATATAGATAGCTTGTTTCAAAATAATAAAGTCTATACCTATAGAATTAAAGGAGTTTCTCCGTTTGGTATTGAAGGTCCATACTCGAATCTTGTTTCAGGAAAAGGAATTACTCCTTTAACATTTACACCATTTATAACAGATATTAATCTTGATAACCAAGGAGCCCTTTTAAAATGGGAATTTCCGTCAGAAGGAGTTAGCACATTGAGTAAGTTTAAACTACTAAGATCCAATACTCCAAAAGGGAAATACCTTGTGGTAAATGACAACATTTCGAAAAATCAACGAAGTATTAAATTGACCAATTTACAGGCAATTAATTACTTTAAAATTGTAGGAGTTGGATATGATGGAGGTATCCGAGAATCTTTCCCTAAAATGGTACAACCAGATGATATTACACCACCAGAGGTGCCTAGTATGTTAAATGGAACAATAGACTCATTAGGAGTGGTTAGATTAAACTGGAAACAAAATTCAGAAATAGACTTTTTAGGATATCGAGTTTTTAAGGCCAATTTAAAAACAGATGAATTTACTCAAATCACTTTTGAACCAATACCGAGTAGTACGATTATCGATACCATTAATATAAAAACCTTGAATAAGAAAATTTACTACAAGGTTCAAGCTTTTGATAAGAGATACAACCCTTCTAAATTTTCTACAGTATTAGAACTAGATAGACCAGATATTGTTCCTCCTTCAGCTCCAGTATTTACTTCATTTAAATCAGACAAAGGAACAGTAGCTATAGAATGGGTAACAAGTACGAGTGATGATGCAGCGTATACGGTAATCTATAGAAAAGAAAAAATGAAAAAAGAACCATGGCAATTAATAAAAAGAATGCCATTACCAGAGAATAAATTGATTGACTCTTCGGGTACAGTTGGAAATACCTATTTATACACGGCATTAACAGAAGACACCTCTGGAATAGAATCTAAGCCTATAGCTCCATTAAAAATAACAGTCTTGGATAACTCACCGAAACCTGTTATTGAGAAATTTACAAGTTATGTAAATAGAGAAGCAAGATACATTGAGTTAAGTTGGAACTATAAGCAAGCGAAAGTCAAAGAGTTTGTATTATACAAAGCAGAAGAAGGTAAGAATCCAACAACATATAGAATGTTTAAGGCATCCACTAATAAGTTTAAAGACACAAACTTATTAATCAACACAAAATATACATTTTTAATTCAAGCAATTTTCGAATCAGGAGCTAAATCTCCAGTTAAAAAGATTGAAGTAAACTATTAAAAAGAAAAAGATATGAAAAAATTTATCCCCCTAGTATTGTTCTTGTTTTTTTCAATTTTATCACATGCTCAAACATATAAAATAGAAGTAAAAGGATATATAGGTCAAGGTAGATCTTCTTGTGGTACCAGAAAAAATGGACTAAAAGAAATCAAACTATATTTCCAAGACGGAAGTTCGAAACGTTTGGCTTACTACGACTATAAATTTATCAACCAAAGTTATTCTCATGACGATACGTTTAATGTTTCTAAGAGAGTTACAAGAGTTGAATTTCATACAATTACAAGAAGAAATGGAACATTTGGATGTAAAAGTTCTAAGGAGATTAAGAAAACCGTAAATGTTAATTCACCATGTTTTTATAAGTATTACAATAGAAGTGAAGTTTATAAAGACGATATCGGGAGTGGTTGGGCACAAATTACCATCACTCCAAATGCTTCTTTATCTTTTAGTGATGGATCAAATGCATCTTCAGTAAAAACAGCTTGTTTAAGTAGTGCGGTTGGAATTAAAGCTACGGCTGGATTTACACCAACTTCGCAAGTATACACATGGGAATTTTTTGACAATGTGAATACAGATACAAGACCGCATCCAGATTATCAGGCGTTGCAAAACGCGGTTAATACGGCTAGAGCGGCTTACAATAATTGTGTTCGAAGAACGGGAGATCCGGATAGATGTGAATTCATGTTAATGGACCTAATGGAAGCACAAAGAGACTTAGCAAATTATTCAGGTCCGCAAACGATACAAGTAGGAGTTTGGAGAGCTATTTCCAACAAAGCAGGACAGTCTTCTATAAATTTAAGATTAAGCGATATTTATTCTTCAGCAGCAGATAGAAATAGTGCTTTGACACAAAATATATTGGTGCGCATGAAACCAAGTTGTAATACCCAATTTACAACGAATACAGTGACAGTACAATACCTGCCAGATGCTCCTCAAATTGCAAGAGCTCCAACGATTGTACAACCAACATGTTCTTACAGTACCAATGCAGATTTTAAACTATTCTTTACAAGACAAGTTTTTAGCTACGAAAAAATTGATTTTAACCTTTTAAAGAAAACACGAACCAATCAGTATGTAGCAGTAGATAACAATACAGGAATTACTTCTTTTGTGCGTTCTGGATCAAATTGGATGTATGATTGGAGACCCACTTCAGGTACTTTAGCTGGAGGAGAATATAGGGTAGAAGTAACAGGGTTTAACAGAAGTACTAGTTCCCCATTATGTGAGAAATATTCCTATGATTTTGTTATTGCAGCGCCGCCTAAAGTAGTTTTTAGTGCCTCGAAAGTTCAAGATGAAACTTGCTATAATAGTAAAGATGGAAAAATAAAAATTAATGGGGCAGGAGGATCTGGTAGCTTTTATTATAGTTTAAATAATGGAACTACTTGGAGTTCATCTACTTTTTCTGGTAGTACAACCATAAGTGGACTTGCACCAGGTGGTTATACTATTAGAATAAGAGATACGAAAGGATGTATAGATCAAGATAATGTTTCAGATCCTATTACAATAAGTTCAAAGAGTAGAATAACACATACATTGCCTTCTAATGCGGTTACGCATCCAAGTGCGGCAGGAAACTCTGATGCATCAATAAGAATTACTAGAGTAAATGGAGGAACTCCTTTTACCAATTATTACAATTACACGGTTTTATTGAATGGAAGTAGTTCAAATACCGTAACTGGTAGAGCTTATATAAGTGGTTTTGTAATTCCGAATTTACCAGCAGGAACGCATAAGATAAGATATACAGATAAAAATAACTGTACGCAAGAATATACACTTCCTAGAATAATAGCTCCGCAGCCAGTAGCTTTTACAGTATCATCTGTAAAGCCAGATTGCTATCGAGGAAAAGGAAGAATAAATGTAACAAGTATCTCAGGAGGATATCCAAACTATACAGTAACTTTAAAAAGAGGAGGAACTGTTTTAAGTAGAAAAACAGGAGTTACTTCGAGTACTTATTTTGATATAGAAGCAGGAAACTATACTATTTTAATAAAAGATACTAGACAAGGAAATCTTGAAAAACCAATTCAAGTATTAGAACAATCTCAAGTAGTTATTTCGGGAGTGAATATAATAACTCCAATAAAATGTAATGGACAGTCAGCTTCCGTAAGAGTATCGGCTTCAGGTGGAAAATCAAATTCATATCAATATGCTATATATAAAAGTTCAGGAATAGTTTGGCAAAATAGCAATACATTTTCATTACCAGCTAGTGCTGTTGGGTACAGGTTTATTGTAAGAGATAGAAATGTAACTACATGTCGATCAAATGTATCTTCTTCTGTAGTTATAACAGAGCCCTTACCTTTAGAGATAGTGAGTAATACTGTAAAGCATAATACAATTTATAGAGGAGCAACTGGTGAGATTCGTTTATCCATTGCAGGAGGTATTACAAATTATACTGTAACTTGGAGAAAAAGAGGAGATGCTACTTTTTCAAAAACAGGTAATCCAGCTACAGGATTAAGAGCAGGGTTTTATACAGCAACTGTTAGAGACAGAAATAACTGTCAAATAACTTCAAGCGAAATAGAAGTAAGAGAGAATCCACAACTTTTAGCATCGCTTTCAATTACGAAGAGTATTACTTGTAATGGAGGACTAGGATCACTAAGAGTAACTGCATCAGGTGGATCCAATTCTTATACTTATAAGTGGTATAGAGGAGGAGCATTGATATCAGGAAGAACAACAAATCAATTATCAAATGTGGTAGGAGGAAACTATTCTGTTACGGTGAATGATGGGTTTACAAGCATTTCTAAAATTATTTCGTTAACGCAACCAAGTGCTGTTTCGTTAAGCACAAGTAAAACAGATATTACTTGTAATGGAGCGGATGATGGAACCATTAAATTAACAATCAATGGAGGAATACCTCCTTATCAATATTCAATTGATAATCAAACATCTTTTCAAGCAGTAAACAGTTTAACAAATAACACTATAGAAGGATTAACTTCAGGTGGTTTTGCCGTTTGGATTAGAGATAATAATGGATGTGTAATAGCAACTCCATCAAATGTTACCATAAACGAACCTACAAAAATAGTATTCGATAGTTCTAACGTAACCAATTGTGAAACAACAGGAGGAAATGAAGGAGCGATAACAATAAGTACTTCAGGAGGTGATGGAACACTTATATATCAATGGACGAAGCAAGGAGATGGGGCTTTCTCAAGAACTACAAAAGATATTAGCGGACTTTATGCAGGTACCTATCAAGTAGTAGTAAAAGACAGAAAAGGTTGTCAGGTAACACAATCTTTTGAAGTTAGAGAACCACAACCTATTCAGGTGGCTATTAACATCACAAAGACGATTTTATGTAAGGGAGAAGAAACAGCAGAATTAGTAGCTGCGATAACTGGAGGTTACCCTATAAATTCAACCCCTCTTGATTTTGAATATAGGTGGTATAATATAACTTCTGGTACGCCAGTTTTATTAAATACAGATGTAAAGAAAGATAAAATAGGTAGTCTTAAAGCAGGTACTTATAGGGTTGTAGTAAATGATGTAAAAGGAGCTACTACTCAAAAAGAAATCGTAATAAATGAACCAGCAGCAATAACCGTTAGTTTAGCTGCCAGTACAAATGTAAATTGTTTTGGAGGAGGAGATGGAAGTATTGATGTAACTGTTTTAGGGGGGACAACCCCATATAGTTTTTTATGGAAAAATACTACAGATGCAACGTTTAGTAAAACAACAGAAGATGTTACAGGATTAGAAGAAGGAACTTATTATGTTGAAATTACAGACGCAAATGGATGTAAAGAAACATCAACAAACTTTGTAATTCAGCAACCTTCAGTAGCATTAGCAATATCCAATCATACCATAGTTAATTTAACTGGGTTTGAAACTAAAAACGGAAGCATTTCTGTAAATGTTACAGGAGGAACTCCAAATTATACCTATGAATGGAGGTTAAAAGGAAATACTGCAATTATTGGAAGAACGAATCCGTTTGAAAATATTGATGCAGGAGAATATCAATTGACAGTTAGAGATGCCAATGGATGTACTACAACAGAAGATTATGTAGTTACACAGCCAGAAAAATTATTAGTGGATAACATCAATCAAACAGGAAATATTTTATGTTTTGGTGATAAAAATGTACGTTTAGTTGCTAGTGCAACAGGAGGAGTAATGCCTTATACTTATTCATGGAAACTGAAAGGAACCGCTACAGAATTAAGTGCTGCAAATACCTTAGATAATATTGGAGCAGGAACTTATGAAATTAAGATTACTGATAAAAACGGAAATATAGCCTTAAGAGAATACGAGGTAACACAACCTTTATTGTTGGAGATTTCGGGAATTAACAAAGGAGATGTATCCTGTTTTGGAGGATCAAATGGATTTATCAATGTATCTGTTTCAGGAGGAAGGACTCCTTATAGTTATAGTTGGAAACATGGAGCAACTAGTAGTAATTTAAATGGATTATCGGTGGGAGAATATGAAGTTACAATTCGTGATAAAAATCTATGTGAGGTTACAAGAAAAGTAACTGTAAATCAACCTTTAGCAGCAATAACCATTGACAACCATACGATAAAGAATGTCTCTGGTTTTGGACTATCTAATGGAGAAATAAGTATCAATGTAGTTGGAGGAACACCAAGTTATACCTACGAATGGAGAGATGCTAGAGGAACAATATTAAGTAGTACTAGTGCTGTTTTAAGTGGAGTAAAAGCAGGAGATTATTCGGTAAAGGTAACAGATACAAAAGGGTGTTTAGTAGAAGCAACCTATAGGGTTACAGAACCAGATTTATTAACTGTAGCTGTTAGAGAAACATCCTCTATTTTATGTAAAAATGAAGTAGGAACGCTAGTAGCAGATGTTACTGGAGGAGTAGCACCTTACAATTATTCATGGAAATTGAAAGGAGCAGCTACCGAACTAAGTACTGTGAATAGCTTAGCGAATGTTTCCGTAGGAACTTATGAGGTAACTGTTACTGATAAGAATAGTAATGTTACAAAAGTTGAATATGAATTAACAGAACCGTTGTTATTAGAAATAACAAGTATAAATAAAGGAGATGTTTCATGTCATGCAGGAAGAAATGGATTTATCAACATATCAGTTTCAGGAGGAGTAACACCGTATACCTATAATTGGAGACATGGAGCTACAGGAAGTAGTTTAAGTTCTTTATCGGCGGGAGAATATGAAGTTACAATTCGCGATAAGAATTTATGTGAAGTAACAAGAAAAATAACAATTCAAGAACCTGCAGCAGCATTGAGTATAGATAGTCATGCTATAAAACACGTCTCTGGTTTTGGATTATCAAATGGAGAAATAAGAATTAATGTAGTTGGAGGAACACCAAACTATACCTATGAATGGAAAAATGCTAGTGGAACTGTGTTAAGCAATACTAGTGCTGTTTTATCAGGAATAAAAGCGGGAGATTATTCTGTAAAAATAACAGATACAAAAGGATGTTTAGTTGAAGAAACATATACGGTTAACGAACCAGGAGTGTTATCTGTAGCAATAAGAGAAACATCCTCTATCTTATGTAAAAATGGAACAGGAACATTGGTAGCAGATGTAAGTGGAGGAATACTTCCATATACCTATTCTTGGAAGTTAAAAGGAAGTGCAACAGAATTAAGCACAACCAACCAACTAGAAAATATAGGAGCAGGAACTTATGTTGTTAGTATTACAGATAAAAATACCAATGTAGTTACCAAAGAATACGAATTAATAGAGCCATCTCTATTTGAAATAACAGGAGTATCTAAAGGAGATGTATCTTGTTTTGGAGGAACTAATGGGTTCATTAATGTATCAGTTTCAGGAGGAACTACTCCTTATAGTTACACATGGAAACATGGAGCAACTGGTAGTAATTTAAGCTCATTGTCGGCAGGAGAATATGAAGTTACAATTCGAGATAAAAACCTTTGTGAGCTAACAAGAAAAGTAACTATAGATCAACCTTTAACTGCAGTTACTATTGATAATCATTCAATAAAAAATGTCTCTGGTTTTGGCTTATTAAATGGAGAGATAAGTATCAATGTAGTTGGTGGATCACCAAATTACACCTACGAATGGAAAGATGCTAGCGGTACTGTATTGAGTAGTACAAATGCTATCTTATCAGGAATAGGTGCAGGAAATTATTCTGTAAAAGTGACAGATACAAATGGATGTTTTGTAGAAACAACATATACAGTTACCGAACCAGGATTACTAGAAGTAACCGTAAGAGAAACATCCTCTATTTTATGTAAAAACGGAGTAGGAACATTGGTAGCAGATGTAAGTGGAGGAACACTACCTTATACATATTCATGGAAATTAAAAGGAAGCTCAAGCAAGTTAAGTGTTACGGATAAATTAGAAAATGTTGCCGCTGGAACTTATATAGTTACAATTTCAGATAGAAACAGCAATACAGTAACAAAAGAACACGAACTAACGGAGCCATCGTTATTGGCAATTACTGGAGTTTCTAAAGGAGACGTAACATGTTTTGGAGGTACCGACGGATTTATAGAAGTTACAGTTTCAGGTGGAGTAACTCCTTATACGTATAGTTGGAAACATGCAAGCGTGGATAGTAATAGAATAGAGAACTTATCTTCTGGGGAATATTCAGTAACTATCACAGATAAGAATGGATGTGCGGTAGAAAGAACAGTAAATATTACACAACCAATAGAGTACGATATTACTAAGATAAAACTAATTAGACCAAGTTCTAATCTTGTTAATGATGGAAGTATTGAAGTAACGATTATTGGTGGAGTTGCACCATATACATATGAATGGAAAGATGGAAATGGAAATGTAATTTCAACGAAATCATCAAGTAGCTTAAATGATAAGATTGAAAATTTATCAGAAGGAAGATATACGATTAAGATAAAAGATGCTAGTAATTGTGTAATTGAAGAAACTTATAATTTGGCTAACCCAGGTGAGTTATTAGTATCTATTGAGCAGGTTCAGGAAATAACTTGTTTTAATGCTTCCAATGCAATTTTAGATGTAATTACAATTGGAGGAGTTGGAGGTAATAATTATGCTTGGTATAATGCAGATACAAGTTTGTTAGTAGGAAATAAGAAAGAGTTAAAAAACATTCCTGTAGGTAATTATTATGTAGTAGTAAGTAATGCTGAGGGAATTGAAGAACAGAGTTCAATCTTTACAGTTTCGCAACCAACAGAAATTAAGTTAACAATATCGAAAACAGATTTGAGTTGTTTTAACGCTAATAATGGAAGTTTTGAAGCAACAATTGTTGGAGGTACAGGAAATTATGAGTTTAGATATAGAGATACAGCCGGTTTTACTAATTGGAGTTCTGTGACAGGAAATACAATAGCTATAAGTAATTTAAAGAAAAATACCTATACGCTACAAGTTAGAGATACTAATAACTGTATGGCATTACATACATCTGGAAGCTCAGATTTTAGTATTGATATTACTGAGCCATTAGAGTTATTAATTTCTAGTGAAGTTATAGAAGATGTAACAGGTTTTGGGCTATCAAACGGATCAATTTCAGCAACTCTAACAGGAGGAACTCCACCGTATTCATATGAATGGAAAGATGGTTCAGGAGCAACCATTTTAACAGGTACGAATGAAGTTACAGGAATAGCGGGAGGTAATTACGAATTGTTAGTAACAGATAGTAAAGGATGTAGTTTAACGAAAAACTATGTAGTAGCAGAGCCGTCAATATTAGCGGTAAATATTGTTAGGACAGCTATCATCAGTTGTAATGGAGAAGAAGACGGAGCTTTAAAAGCAGAGGTAACAGGAGGAGTTGCAGGATATACATACAAGTGGTACAAACAATCAAGTACTCCATTATTGGTAGGAACAGCATCATTTGTATCAGGATTAGGAGATGGAGTCTTTTATGTAGAAATAGAAGATACCAAAGCAAATAAAGTAACAAGCGCTTCTTTTGAATTAAAAGAACCAGAAGTTTTAGTAGTAGGCTTAAATTCTGAGTATACTTTATGTGGAACAGGAAATGATTGGACCATTAATACAACCCTAACAGGAGGAACAGCTCCATATACCTATATATGGAATACAGGAAGTAACGATAGCAAGCTACAAAATGTGATTGCTGGAAATTATGAGGTTACAATTCTAGATGCCAATGGATGTAGAGTATCACAGTCAGTAACATTAACACCTCCACCTACGTTAGCAATTTCTAATGAAGTTGTAGAAGATGTAACAGGTTTTGGATTATCAAACGGATCAATTTCAGTAACTCTAACAGGAGGTACTCCTCCATATTCATATGAATGGAAAGATGGTTTAGGAGCAACCATTTTGACCGGTGTGAGTGAAATTACAGGAATATCAGGAGGTAATTACCAATTGATAGTAACAGATAGTAAAGGATGTAGTTTAACTAAAGACTATATAGTAACAGAGCCTTTAAAACTAGAAGTAAGTATTGTAAGAACTGCTGTGATCAGTTGTAATGGAGAAGAAGACGGTGCTTTAAAAGCAGAGGTAACAGGAGGAGTTATAGGATATACATACAAGTGGTACAAACAATCAAGTACTCCAGTATTGGTAGGAACAGCATCATCTGTATCAGGATTAGGAGATGGAGTCTATTATGTAGAAATAGAAGATACCAAAGCAAATAAAGTAACAAGTGCTTCTTTTGAATTAAAAGAACCACAAGTTTTAGCTTTAAGTGTAAACTCAGAATATACTTTATGTGGAACAGGAAACGACTGGACAATAAACACAACTGTAACAGGGGGAACAGCACCGTATACTTATTTATGGAATACAGGAAGTAATGAAACTAAGTTACAAAACGTGGTTGCTGGAAATTATGATGTAACCATTGTGGATACCAATGGATGTAGAGTATCACAATCAATAACGTTAACACCACCACCTGCATTAGCCATTTCTAATGAAGTTGTAGAAGATGTAACAGGTTTTGGATTATCAAACGGATCAATTTCAGTAGCTTTAACAGGAGGAACCCCGCCATATTCATTTGAATGGAAAGATGGTTCAGGAGTAACTATTTTAACAGGAGCGAATGAAATTACAGGAATATCAGGAGGTAATTACCAATTGATGGTAACAGATAGTAAAGGATGTAGTTTAACAAAAGACTATGTAGTAACAGAGCCTTTAAAACTAGAAGTAAGTATTGTAAGAACTGCTGTGATCAGTTGTAATGGAGAAGAAGATGGAGCTTTAAAAGCTGAGGTTACAGGAGGAGTTGCAGGATATAGCTATAAATGGTACAAGGCATCAAGTACTCCACCAGTATTGGTAGGAACATCATCGTCTGTATCAGGATTAGGAGATGGAGTATATTATGTAGAAATAGAAGATACCAAAGCAAATAAAGTAACGAGTGCTTCATTTGAATTAAGAGAGCCAGAAGTCCTAGCAGTAACTTTAAGTTCGGAATATACCTTATGTGCAACAGGAAATGACTGGACAATAAACACAACCGTAACAGGAGGAACAGCACCATATACTTATTTATGGAATACAGGAAGTAATAATACCATGCTGCAAAATATGGTTGCTGGGAATTATGAAGTTACCATTGTAGATGCAAATGGATGTAGAGTTTCTAAAGCAATAACACTAACACCTCCACCAGCATTAGCAATCGTAAATGAAGAGCTTATAAATCCAACTTGTTATCAAGGTAATGATGGAAGTATTAGAATTGAAACAACTGGAGGGACTCCACCATACAATTATACATGGAGTAACACCATGAAAGGAGATTTTATAGAAGGATTGTCTGCAGGAGTATATAGTGTATTAATAGAGGATAGTAAAGGTTGTTCGATCACCAAATCTTTTACTATAATTGATCCAGAGCAAATACAATTGGATTTAGGAGATGATGTAACCTTATGTATTGATCAAACTTATATTTTAGATGCAACCATACTTGATGGAGTAAGGTATAGCTGGAGGTCAACAAATGGATTTACAAGTGATAAAGCTGTTGTTGAGGTAGCAGATGCCGGAGTTTATACAGTGATAGCTACAGATAAAAAAGGTTGTCAAATAGAAGATAGTATTGAAATTAAACGTTCAAATCGAGAAATAATTTCTGACTTTGCGGTTTCTACACAAGTGTTTACCAATGAGTATTTTGTGGCAGTAAATATTAGTGATATTACTCCGGAAGAAGTAGAATGGATAGTACCAAACGATGCAGTAATTAAAGAAAGCAGTAAAGGGTTTGTAGAATTGAAGTTTGAAGAAGCAGGAGAGTATGAAATAACAATGATAGCTAGAATTGGAGCATGTGAAGCAACCAAAACAAAAAGAGTCATTGTTATTGATAGGGAAATAGACCCGGACATTGTTCCAGGAGAAGAAGAGGATAACAAGTCTCCAATGATTACCAACTTGGTAATATATCCAAATCCATCTTCAGGAAAGTTTGCTGTAGATATAGAATTAAAAGAAGAAAGCTTTGTAAGTATAAAGGTTTTAGAAATGTTGAGTGGTAATATAGTAGATGCTAAAACAATGGATAGCGATAAAGAGTATAAAGTTGATTACGATTTAAAGTTAATACCTGGAGTTTATTTTGTACTTATAGAAACTAAAGATCAAAGAATTATTCAGAAAATAATAATCAATTAAAAAAAGAAAAACCGTTGAATCAAGTACAACGGTTTTTTTATTCTTTTAATATGCCTTCGGCTTTTAGAGTTTTCATAATACATGTTAGCTCTTTCTTTGTTGCTGAATAGAAGCTATTATCAGTTAAAAAATAATCGAGTCGAATTTTACTCCCTCTATGAAAATGATTAAGTCTTGCATTGTTTAAAAAACAAGTACTGTCTTTAATCACCTCTTTTTTTAACTTTGTAATATCAATAGGCTTATTCGCATTATTAACTGTATTCAAATAATCGCAAGGGACTTTTTCATAATGATCATCTTTCCAAACATGACAATGATTAGTTTTAGAATCATAAAGGTTAAAGTTAAAAACAAAAACAAACATTGCAGTAACAGTCATGCTTAGTGTAACTGGTGTTTTTTGAGTATTTAGCTCAGAAATATGATTCTTGTTTGAATAATGAATTTTTTTTTTACCTAAAAAAGGGGTTGGGGAATGTATGGATTTAAAGTCTTCATAGTCGCGATAGTTTAAGTATTGTGCCATAGTATCTTTTATAAAACTATTAGGAACTCCAACTGGAACATTCATCTCTTTGTCTATATATTTTCTTTGAAGACGACTAATAGTTTGAACACTTACATAATTAAACTTTTCATATTTCTTCTCGAGAATTTCTTCAACAAAAAAAACAGCTTTCCCGTGTCTGGAAGTAATCGCTTCATTTTTTTCAATAGTATTAAAGAAATCAGTAATCAGTTTTTCAAGCATAGTAAGTAGGTTAGGGTATTATTAAACAATTCTTCAAAGCTAATTTTAATGTATAGCATGTAATTACGGTTATCCATAATAGGCGTAACTATAATTGATCAAAAAATGATGAATATTTGATGAATACAAAATCGGAAAAACAAGCAATATTTGCAATAGAAGTAATCGATAATTAGTAAGGTAAACTCGGTTACTATAGAATGATGAGATTAATATTGGTGAATTTTCTTAGGGGGAAGCTATCAAATATAAACCGGTTTTAATCTTCACTTCCCATTAAAGAGGCGCGCGACTCTTTTAAAATTTTTTAAGGCTTTTCCAAGCAGTACAAATAGCTGAGCAATTATGCTTGGAAAGGAACACTAATGCTCAAAATTTTAAAAGTAATGAAAAAAATAATTTTAGCCCTAGCAATACTATTTACAAGTGGAATATTTACATCATGTACAGATATAAATGAAGATATAGTACCTAATCAAGCACAAGAACTTCAAAGTACAGGAGGGAATGAACAAGATCCTGATCCTGATCCAGACGAAGACCCTAATGGAAAGGGGTAAATCGATAATTATTTAATATTTTAGAGGGATGAAACAGATTAAGATTTTATCCCTCATTTTTATTTCTTCATTTATGACGCTTTCTTGTTCTACAAATCAAGATAAAAGCATTTTAATAAATGAAGAAAATAATAAAGAGAATAATGAAGAGTTTTTTAAAGAGGTTAAATCCTCTATTAAAGTATATGATAGCTTAAAAAAATATGATAGCGGAATTAATCATTTAGAGAGTTTACTTAAAACTAAAAAGAACCTGAATCCTAGACAGCTTGGTTATTTGTATTATCGAATAGGAGTTAATTACAAAAGGCTAAAACAAACTGACAGTGCATATAATTACTATAAAAAATCAAAAGAGAGTTATGTAGAAAAATACGATAGCATTTATATTGCAAATAGACTGTTTAGTATGGCAAGTATTGAATCTAGTTATGAACTATTTGATAGAAGTGACTCAACAGCAATATCTGGATTAAGATTTTTATCAAATAAACAATTAAGGATAGCCTCTTCGCTTTATAATTGTTTAGGTATAAATTCGAATGAACAGGGAAAATACGAGGATGCTATCGATTGGTATTATAAGGCAATAAAATCGACCTCTAATCAAGAAAAAAAGGAAAGATACAAAAACAACATCGCGAATAATTATGTGAATCTTAAAAAGTATGATACGGCTATTGCAATTTATGATAGTATTTTAAATAGTAAAAGTTTTGACAGTATTGAACCTAAACTAAGGTCAACTATATTAGGGAATCATACCTATGCTAGGTTTTTAGCAAAAGAAAATGTAAATGAAGAAGAATTTCTAAAATCCCAAAAAATAAAGATTGAGATTAATGATTTTAAAGGTTTGATAACCAATTATTCTTACCTATCAGAGTTTTATAATGCTATTGATAAGAAGAAGTCTTTAGAATATGCCTATAGAATGTATGAATTATCTAAGAAGCTTAAAGTTCCTAACAGTAGAATTGAAGCATTGGATAAAATAGTAGCGCTAGAAGAAGAGTCAAAAATTAGAGCTTTTTATTATGAAAGAAGTTTTTTTAGAGATAGTATAGCTAAGGCTCGTAAAAGTTCACAGAATCTATTTGTAAAAACAATTTATAATAATGAAGAGCTAGAAAAGCAAAAATTAAAAGCACAAGTAAACGCTGAACAATATAAATCTCAAAAACAGAAGTGGATCTTTATAGGACTTGCTTCAATAGCTGGATTTATTATTTACTTCTTTTATAAAAGAGGAAAAACAAAAAAAGAAAAAGTCATAGAAGTATATAAAACAGAAACCCGTTTGGCAAAGAAAATTCATGATGAGTTGGCTAATGATGTGTATTTGGCCATGAGTAAAGTGCAACAAGGAAATACAGGAGAATCTTTATTACAAAACTTAGAAAGAATTTATGAGCAAACAAGAAATATTTCTCATGAAAACAGCCCTGTTTTAACAGGTCTTCAATTTGAAAAATATTTAAAACAATTGTTCCAAGATTTTACAACTGATGAATGTAGAATAATGAGTAAAGATATTTCTACTATACCAATAAATAAACTAGCTAAGGAAAAACAAATTGTTATGTACAGAGTTCTACAAGAACTATTGGTAAATATGAAGAAGTATAGTAACGCTAGTTTAGTAGTAATTGGATTTGAGAGAGAGAAAGATCAAATTATTGTGACATATAAGGACAATGGTATAGGAGTTAATACAATAAAAATTAAGAATGGAATGCAAAATATGGAAACCCGTATTAAATCCATTGGAGGTTCCATTACTTTTGAAACTAAAGAAAGAAAAGGATTTCAATCAAAGTTTCAATTTAAAAAGTAGTTATGTTTCAAAAAGTATTAATAGCAGAAGATACCGACTTTATGTCTAGCGGAATAAGGCAGTGTTTAGAAGGTTTACAAATTCCAGTAATTGAATATGCACAGTATTGTGATGAGGCATATTTAAAAGTTAAAAAGGCCTTTCTTAACGGTGAGCCTTTTGATTTACTAATAAGTGATTTATCATTTGTAGAAAACCCGAACCCACAAAGATTAACAATGGGAGAGGAGTTGATACTAGAAGCCAAGAACTTACAACCAAGCTTAAAAACGATTGTGTTTTCTATTGAAGATAAGCCCTATAGGATACAACAACTGTGCAACGAGCTTAAAGTAAATGCCTATGTATCGAAATCTATACATGGACAAAAAGAGTTAAAAAGAGCTGTAAGGAATGTGTATGATAAAATGTTTTTTATATCTCCCAAATTAGCACATGCTTTAAAAAATAAAGAAACATTCGATATTACGGATTATGATGTAAGTTTATTACAATATCTCGCAGATGGATTTGATCAAAGGGAGATAAGTAAAGATTTAAAACAAAAGAAGATAAAACCTTGTAGTATTAGTTCTGTAGAAAAAAGGTTAAAACTTCTTAAAGAAAATTTTAATGCAAATAACCCAACTCAATTAATAGCTATAACCAAAGATTTCGGATTAATTTAATAGAAGAAGTATTGAAACAGTTACTAATATGTTATGAAGTACGTTGCATAAGTAGTTCTTGATATAATTTGGAAGCAAAATAATAACGTTGGGAAATAAATTAAAGATGCAATTAAGGAAGCTGTATATGTTTGTGGAAGAAAACATAAAACATAGTACAAATGAGAAAAATAATTACATTCTTAGCATTTATTTTAGCAATAACCTTAACTTCTTGTTCAAAAGATGAGGTGGTAAATAATGCACCTGTTATAGAAGCACAAACTTTTTCGGTAAGAGAGGATGTTTTACTATCAGTAAAAGTAATTGCTTCAGATCCGGATAAAGATACGTTGACCTATACTATTAAAAATCACGATAGCGATTTGTTTGAAATAACAAATGAAGGAACTTTAAGTCTAAAAGAAGGTACACGTAGAACAAAGCAACAATACTTAATTGATGTTGAAGTGTCGGATGGAAAATCAACAGCATCTGCAACGGTAACTATTAACATTACAAGCGTGGCATAGAATAAAACAGAAATTAATTTTTGCCCCACTTAATTAATAAAAAGAACTCTGTCGATTTAATTATCGATGGAGTTTTACTAGTTTTAGAAACTGATAAAGTTGTTTCAGAAAATAGACATACTTAAATTAAGAGTAATGTCTATTTTTGAATTTAAAAATATTTTCTGATTGTATAGAGTTTTATTGTATAGTGTTCTCCTATTCGTGTCAATTAAAACATTTTCACAAACCCCTGTTTATTATCAATTAACAGAAAAAGACGGTTTACCAGATATTGAATTTTACGATATAGCTGAAGATAATCAAGGATTTATTTGGCTTGCAGCCGACAAAGGTTTGTACAGGTATGATGGTAAAACGTTTAAAAACTATACACATCCTGAAAAGAAGGGTTTGTCAGTTTTTGGGTTGAAATTTGATGATGAAAATAGGTTATGGTGTAATAATATTTCAGGACAGTTTTTTTATGTAGAAAATGATTCTCTTAAATTCTTTACCGATTTAGCTAATAAAAACAAAGGGCAATTGGCACCTTTTTTTATTAAAAAAAATAAAATTTATGCTCATGTAGTGAATTTAGGATTTAAAATTGATTTAGAAACAAGAAAGACAACAACAGTAGTTAGCAATTCATCATCTTACAAAGCTTATTTTTCTCATAATGATAGCTTGTTTTACTCTCAAGGAAAGTCCATTTATGTAAAAAAGAATGAATCCTATACTGCTATAGATACTATCAAATTTACAAAAGGTTATGTAGCTGCAGAGTTAATTGCAAAGAATCTAGGAAAGAATAACGATATACTTCTGCAAGCAGTTGATCGTAATAACAAAATAGAAAGATTTTTTTTAAGAAGAAATTTTAAATTTAAAGAGTTAAGCACTGAGGAGTTAAACCTTGATACTGCTATAAATAAATCTTTTGTAGAAAATAACAAGGTTTGGTTTGCAACAGCTGAGGGAGCTTATGAATATGTTTATGAGCATGGAAAGTTTGTGATGAAGCGACATATTTTTAAGGACAAAATTATTACGAGTATTCTTAAAGATAAAAATGGTAATTATTGGTTTACTACATTTAGAAATGGAGTTTTTATTGTGCCAAATATCAATTTATTGCATTTTCGAAACTCATCAGTCCAACATATAAGTAGCTTGGAAAAAATTAGCGATACTAGTTTTATTTATGGTACAGCAAAAGGCAAGCTAATAAAGTATAATTTACAAACTAACCGTTTTGTAAAACTACCATTATTATTAAATGAAAAGGTAAATGAAATAGCATACAATCAACATGATAAATTTGTTGTAAGTTATGTTGGAAAAGGATATTTGTTTGAAAAGGGAGTGCCAAGTGAAATTTCTGATTTTCCAATTGGTTTTGGTGGTGCTAAAGAAATATCTTTTTTTAATAAGGAAAAGCTTATTTACGGAGCTTTCGCTTATGCAACAATTGTAGATTTAAAATCAAAAGGAACCCATAGAATAGGTTTTAGAAGATCTTATACTACCCATTATAATAAAAACAATAAAACCATTTATGTTGGTTATGTTGATGGTGTTGAATTTTATAAAAATGATTTAGTACCACATCCAATTTTATTTCAAGGGAAACCCATTTTTGCTTTAGATATTGATAATACAAAAGATAGTACCACTTGGATTGCTACTTTTTCAAATGGGATAATTGGAGTTAAAGAAGGTAAAGTGGTTGAAAATTATACTACTGAAAAGGGCTTACTCTCTAATCAAACAAGGGTGGTAAAAGGAGATGGAGATAATTTATGGATCGTTACAGACAAAGGAATTCAATGCCTGAATACAAAGTTAAAGGCCTTTAAAAGTATTACGAAGAAAGATGGCTTGTCATCTTTTAATGTGTGTGATATTATTACTTATGAGGATAGAATTTATTTTGGAACAAACAAAGGATTATATCAGTTAAATAAGAATAAAGGTTTTAAAAAAAATGACTTATCTAATTTTTATTTCACCAAAGTTTTGATTGAAGATGAAGAAGTTAAAATAGAAGAATCGTACGACTTATCGTCCAATGTAAATAAGGTGCAATTTCAGTTTCACTCGAATGGTTTTTTAGAAGAAGAAAATAGCAAATATAGTTATCGTTTGCTAGGAGCTTCAGATGAATGGACAAATGTACCAGATCGTTCAAATCAAATAACGTTTAATAGTCTATCGGCAGGGAATTATACTTTTCAAATAAAAAAAACAACGAGTACCAATAGTAGTGAAACAGGTATAAAATCAGTTAAAATAAAGATAAGGAATCCGTTTTACAAAGAATGGTGGTTTATGCTTTTTATAACTTTATTAGTAATAGTAACGATAGCTTTTTACTACAGTAAAAAATTAAAAGAAAAAGAAAAAGAGAAGGAATTAGTTTTTCTGAAGTTAGAGAACTTACGTTCGCAAATGAATCCACATTTTGTATTTAACGCATTAAACTCAATACAGGATTACATATTACTTAACAAAAAAAATGTAGCAGGTGATTATTTAGGAAAGTTTGCTGATTTAATGCGCATGTATTTATATCATAGTACCAAAGCATTTATAAGTTTAGAAGAAGAAATAGAGGCATTAGAACAATATTTAGAGTTGGAAAAATTACGTTTCGAAGATTCATTTGAGTACATAGTTATATATAAGGGGATAAAGGATTTAAGTTTTATAGAAATACCAACGATGTTGATACAGCCCTATGTGGAAAATTCAATAAAGCATGGCTTGTTACATAGAAAAACTAATAGGGATTTGAAAGTTGAGTTTTTATTAAAAAATGAACTCAATTACCTAACATGTATTATTACAGACAATGGAATAGGAAGAAAAAAATCGGCAGATTTAAATAAAAATAGAAGACTTAATCACCAATCTTTTGCAACTAAAGCCAATCAAGATAGATTAGATTTACTCAATTATGGGAGAAAGGAAAAGATAGGTGTAGAAATTATAGATTTATATACTGAAAATAAAGAACCAAAAGGAACCCAAGTAGTATTAAAAATACCATATAAAATAGTATAGTATGAAGGCGTTAATTATAGATGACGAAAGGAAAGCAAGAAATGTACTCAGAATTTTACTTGAAGAAAATTGTAAAGAAATTTCAGAAATATTAGAAGCAGAAGACTTGCTTTCTGGAGTAGAACAGATAAAAAAAGAACAGCCAAAACTGGTCTTTTTAGATATTGAAATGCCTGAGCATTCTGGTTTAGAAATCGTAGATTTTATAGATAGAAGTTTATATTCTTTTGAGATTATTTTTGTTACCGCATATAATGAATACGCTATACAAGCATTTGAACTTTCTGCAGTAGATTATTTGCTCAAACCAACAAGACCGAGTAAAGTAATAGAAGCAGTAGGTAAAGCCTTAAAAGAAATTGATAAAAACCAACTGGCTGTTAAGTTAGATGAGTTAAAAAATAGTTTTGGTAAAAAGCAATTCAAAAAGATAGCATTGCCGTTTCTCGATGGAATCAAGTTTGTCAATTTTGAAGATATAATTTTATTAGAAGCAGACGGGATGTATACTAAAATAACAACGAATACTACTTCAGAAATTTTAGTAAGTAAACCATTAAAACACTTTGTAACACTTTTGAGTAATCAAGCAATGTTCTATAAGCCACATCGTTCCTATTTAATAAACCTTTCCTATATAAAAGAATATATCAAAAAAGAAGGAGGTTATATTGTAATGGACAATAATCGAACGGTTTCTATATCCAAAGATAGAAAAGAGGAATTTTTGGAAATTGTGAGTTGTTTGTAGATTAAGAAGTTGAAAAGCTTGTTTCAGAAGATAGGTAGAAAATAACTTAGTAGTAGTTTAGACTTTTGTAGTATAATATTAATATAAATTCTAAATGAAAAAAGTAACCTCTTTAATTGTATTAATTTTTTTACTACAATTTATTTCCTGTTCAAAAGATGATACGGTGGTAAATACACCACCAAAAATTGAAACACAAACTTTTACTGTCTCAGAAGACGTATCTGATACCTTTACTATAGGTACAGTAAAAGCTACTGATGTAGATAAAGACAACCTAACGTTTAGTCTTAAAACAGATACCAGTGCTTTGTTTGAAATTACTTCAGAAGGAGCTTTAAGTTTGCAAAGCGGAAAATCATTAGACTATGAAACCGCTACAAGCTATACCTTAACAATAGAAGCTTCAGATGGAAAAGACAAAACTTCAGCAACCATTACAATAAATGTTACAGATGTTGATGAGAATACTGCGCCAGTAATAAATGCACAAAGCTTTACTGTAGCAGAGGATATTAATGATACGGTAGAAATAGGAGCGGTAGTAGCAACTGATGCTGAAAATAATACCTTGAGTTTTTCAATAGTAACCAATGATAATGGGTTATTTGAAATAACTTCAGAAGGAAAATTAAGCTTAGTAAATGGTAAAAACTTAGACTATGAAACAGCTACTAGTCATACAATTACAGTAGAAGTAAATGATGGTAGTTTAACAGCAAGCAATACTGTAACGATTAATGTAACCGATGTTAATGAAGTATCAAGCGTAGGAGCCTTTATTACTACTTGGGAAACAACAAGCGCAAATGAAGAAATAAAAATCAACGCACGATCTAATCATACATATGATTTTACGATAGATTGGGGAGATGGTACGGTAGAGACAAACCAAACAGGTACAAAAACACATTCGTATGCAACGGCTGGCGTGTATACAGTAAAAATTGTTGGAACATTTCCAACAATGTTTAATCCAGGAGCTAAACTTAAATCAATAGAGCAATGGGGTACACAAGAATGGGAGACGATGTTAAATTTCTTTAATAATGCAACTGAACTTGTTTACAATGCAACCGATGTACCTAATTTATCAAAAGTCGCAAGTACTGGTAGTATGTTTTCAGGAGCTGGTAAGTTTAATGCAGATCTCAATAATTGGGATGTAAGCAATGTTACCAATATGAATGGTATGTTTAGAAGTGCTATAAACTTTAATGGAAACATTAGTAGTTGGAATGTAAGTAAAGTTACTGATATGAGTTCTATGTTTTGGAAAGCAGAAAAGTTTGATGGAGATATTAGTAACTGGAATGTAAATAATGTTACTAATATGAGTCATATGTTTAGAGAAGCTGTAAGTTTTAATCAAAATATAAGTGCTTGGAATGTAGGTAAGGTGACAAATATGGAGGCAATGTTCAGACAAGCAATAAGCTTTAATCAACCTTTAAATTCATGGAGTTTTGGTAGTGTTACTAAAATTAAAGAGATGTTTGCGTTAACAGAAAACTTTAATCAACCTTTGAATAATTGGGATGTAAGTAACATTACAGATATGAGTTCTTTATTTAATAATGCTAAAGCATTTAATCAAGATTTAAATAATTGGAATGTAAGTAAGGTTGTCAATATGAATTATGTGTTTAGCTCTGCTACAAACTTTAATGGAAGCATAAGTAATTGGAATGTAAGTAATGTTGCAGGAATGAGCTCAATGTTTTCAAAAGCAGAAAGTTTTAACCAAGATTTAAATAATTGGGATGTAAGAAATGTTACGAGTATGAAATCTATGTTTTCAAATGCTAAAACCTTTAATGGAAATATTAGCAACTGGAATGTGAGTAATGTTTTAACTACAGAAAGAATGTTTAGCGGAGCTACAAATTTTAATCAGGATATTAGTACATGGAATGTAAGTAAGGTTGTTAGAATGCATTTTATGTTTTTGCACGCTGCCAATTTTAACCAAAATTTAGATAACTGGGATGTAAGTAATGTTACCAATATGAGTTCTATGTTTAATTCGGCGAAAAAATTTAATCAAAGTTTAAGCAACTGGAATGTAAGTAAGGTGACAGATATGAGTAATATGTTTAGAAATACGATTAGTTTTAATGGAAACATTACGAATTGGAATGTAAGTAGAGTTACTAATATGGAAGGTGTTTTTGCAGGAGCGGCAAACTTTAATAGAGATATTAGTAATTGGGATGTAAGCAATGTTACCAATATGAAGTTTTTGTTTTTTTCAGCAAATAACTTTAGTAGAGACCTTGGTTCTTGGAATATAAGTAAAGTTGCACATATGGACCATATTTTTAATCTTTCTGCTATGAGTAATAATAGTAATTATACAAAAACATTAATCGGTTGGAGTAAATTGAGTACAGTGCCGTCAAGTGTAACTCTTGGAGCAAGTAATATTACATATTGTACAAATTACTCTACAGATGCCGCTACAGCCAGAGATTTTTTAATCAATACAAAAGGATGGAGTATTACTGGAGATACTGTAAATAATAACTGTATGTAAACGCATATAAGAGCTATTGATATTCTTATAAGTAATAAAGAATAGGTTAAATTTTCTACTCATAAGGCTATAAGTTGACCTTAGTAGTAAAATAAATACTAAAAATGAGACTCTGTTGATAACTATATCGGCAGAGTTTTTTGTTTTTTGGCGGTAAATGTTATTTTAGCAAGCACTTCAAATTCTCACAATTTTTATGGCTCAGGAAACAAAATATACCGAAGACAATATACGCTCGCTCGATTGGAAAGAACATATTCGAATGCGTCCAGGGATGTATATTGGTAAACTCGGAGATGGTTCATCACCCGATGATGGAATATATATTCTTGTAAAGGAAGTTCTCGATAACTCAATTGATGAGTTTGTAATGGGAACTGGAAAAACCATAGAGGTTTCTATTCAAGGAAATAAAGTAATCGTTCGAGATTATGGTAGAGGTATTCCTTTAGGAAAAGTAGTAGACGTAGTTTCTAAAATGAACACCGGAGGTAAGTACGACTCTAGAGCCTTTAAAAAATCGGTAGGATTAAATGGAGTTGGTACCAAAGCAGTAAACGCATTATCTACCTTTTTTAGAGTAGAATCTACACGTGATGGAAAATCAGCTTCAGCAGAATTTGAAAAAGGAAATTTAACCAATCAAGATTTATTAGAAGAAACATCACGTAGAAGAGGTACAAAAGTAACCTTTATAGCAGATGATACTATCTTTAAAAATTATAAGTACCGTCCAGAGTATGTTATACGCTTATTAAAGAATTATGTATATCTGAATCCAGGATTAACCATTGTTTTTAATGGCGAAAAGTATTATTCAGAAAATGGATTAAAAGATTTATTGGAAGATAACAACAATCTGGAAGACATGTTGTATCCAATTATTCATTTACGTGGTGATGATATTGAAATAGCCATTACACATAGTAAAACGCAGTATTCAGAAGAGTACCATTCTTTTGTAAATGGTCAAAATACTACACAAGGAGGTACACATCAAGCGGCGTTTAGAGAAGCCGTTGTAAAAACAATTAGAGAATTCTACGGAAAAAGTTTTGATGCTTCTGATGTACGAAAATCTATTATTGGAGCCATTTCTATTAAAGTAATGGAACCTGTTTTTGAAAGTCAAACAAAAACAAAATTAGGATCTACCGAGATGGGGGGAGGTTTACCAACGGTACGTACCTATATCAACGACTTTGTAAAGACAAAATTAGATAACTACTTACATAAGAATACAGAAACTGCTGATAAGCTTCAGAAGAAAATTTTACAAGCGGAGAAAGAACGAAAAGAACTTTCTGGAATACGTAAAATAGCAAGAGAGAGAGCAAAGAAAGCAAGTTTACACAATAAAAAACTACGCGACTGTCGTATCCATTTTGGAGATACCAAAAAAGATGGTTATTTAGATACAACGTTATTTATAACGGAGGGAGATTCGGCAAGTGGATCAATTACCAAGTCGAGAAATGTTAATACACAAGCCGTATTTAGTTTAAAAGGAAAGCCTTTAAATTCGTATGGTTTAACCAAGAAGATCGTATACGAAAACGAGGAATTTAATTTGTTACAAGCAGCATTAAATATCGAAGACGGTTTGGAAGATTTACGTTACAACAACATTGTAATCGCGACCGATGCCGATGTAGATGGAATGCATATTCGTTTACTATTAATTACTTTTTTCTTACAGTTTTTCCCTGAAGTAATCAAAGAAGGACATTTATACATCTTAGAAACTCCTTTATTTAGAGTTCGAAATAAGAAAGAAACCATTTATTGCTATTCAGAAGAAGAAAAACAAACAGCAATAGATAAGTTGAGAGGAAAACCAGAAATTACTCGATTTAAAGGATTGGGGGAGATTTCACCTAATGAATTTGTTCATTTTATTGGAGATGATATTCGTTTAGATCCTGTAATGTTAGACAAAGAAATGTCTATAGAACAAATGCTACAATTCTACATGGGAAAAAATACACCAGATAGACAAAAATTTATTATCGAAAACCTAAAAGTTGAACAAGATTTAATAGAGGAGAAGTAAGATGAATAATATTAATAGATACAGAATATATTTAATCATTGCAGTTGTACTTTTTTTTGTGAGCCTGTTTAGAGTAGACTTTGATAATTTATCTTGGAATCACAATGAAAGTCATTATATAGGTATGCTGTTTTCTGCAATTGCCTTTGTGGTGATTTATGTATTTATGAAGAAGAAGTTAGAAAACTAAAGATGAGTAAGAAGATGATTTCAAATCATCATAGTGTAAGAGTAAAATCAATAAACTTTTAAACGAATAGTCGTTTAAACATTTTTATATGAGTGAAGAGAACAACAATTACGAACACGACGAAGAGTTAACAAACGAAAACCATCAAGAAGCAACTGAAACCATTACAAAGGTTACTGGGATGTACAAAGAATGGTTTTTAGATTATGCTTCGTATGTAATTCTAGAACGTGCAGTACCATCAATAGAAGATGGGTTTAAACCTGTACAACGTCGTATAATGCATTCTATGAAAGACCTAGATGATGGACGTTACAATAAAGTAGCAAATATTGTTGGTCATACGATGCAATATCACCCGCATGGTGATGCATCCATTGCGGATGCTATGGTGCAAATGGGACAAAAAGAATTGTTGATTGACATGCAAGGTAACTGGGGTAATATATTTACAGGTGACCGTGCTGCAGCTTCACGTTATATTGAGGCGCGTTTATCCAAGTTTGCTTTAGATGTAGTTTTCAATGCGAAAACAACCGAATGGCAAGCCTCTTATGATGGTCGTAAAAAAGAACCTATTAATCTGCCTGTAAAGTTTCCATTGTTATTAGCACAGGGAGCAGAAGGTATTGCAGTTGGTTTATCTACTAAAATACTTCCTCATAACTTTAATGAGTTAATTGATGCATCAATCAAATATTTAAAAGGAAGAAGTTTTAGAATCGTACCTGATTTTTTAACTGGAGGAATAGCTGACTTTACCAATTATAACGATGGTAAAAGAGGAGGAAAAGTTCGTGTTCGAGCTAAAATATCTCAGTTTGATAAGAAAACTTTAGTCATTACAGAAATACCTTTTGGAACTACGACCACTTCGTTAATTGATAGTATCTTAAAAGCCAACGAGAAAGGGAAGATTAAGATTAAAAAAATAGAGGATAATACAGCTGCAAATGTTGAAATCTTAGTGCACCTTCCACCGAATGTGTCTCCAGATAAAACCATAGACGCTTTATATGCATTTACTAATTGCGAAAATTCAGTATCTCCATTGTGTTGTATTATTGAAGATAACAGACCAGTATTTATTGGAGTCACAGAAGTTTTAAAAAAATCAACCGATTTCACAGTAGAGCTCTTAAAGCGAGAATTAGAAATTCAATTAAGTGAACTTGAAGAGCAATGGCACTTTTCTTCATTAGAACGTATTTTCATTGAAAACAGAATTTACCGTGATATTGAAGAAGTAGAAACTTGGGAAGGAGTAATTAAAGCTATAGATAAAGGTTTACAGCCGCATATAAAACATTTAAAGAGAGCTGTAACAGAAGAAGATATTGTTCGTTTAACAGAAATACGAATTAAAAAAATATCTAAGTTCGATATAGATAAAGCAAAGCAGTTTATTGAGAGTTTAGAAGAGAAAATTGCTGAGGTAAAGAATTACTTAGATAATTTAATAGAGTTTGCTATTGATTATTTTAAAGAGTTAAAATCTAAATACGGAAAAGGAAAAGAGCGTAAAACGGAGATTAGAATTTTTGATGATATTGTTGCTACAAAAGTGGTAATGCGTAATTCTAAACTATATGTAAATAGAGAAGAAGGATTTATTGGAACGTCGTTAAAGAAAGATGAGTTTGTTGATGACTGTTCGGATATTGATGATATAATTGTGTTTAGAGATAATGGTTCTATGATAGTAACCAAAGTTGGCTCTAAAACTTTTGTAGGAAAAGGAATTATTCATATTGCAGTATTTAAGAAAAAAGATAAGCGTACCGTTTACAATCTAATTTATAAAGATGGAGCAAGAGGACCATCTTATATGAAACGATTTAATGTTACTTCTGTAACCAGAGATAAGGAGTACAACTTAGCAAATAACAATCCTAAATCTAAAGTACTTTATTTTACGGCAAATGCTAATGGAGAAGCAGAGGTTGTGACTGTTTTGTTACGTTCTGTAGGAAGCGTTAAAAAACTAAAATGGGATATTGATTTTGCCGATTTAGCAGTAAAAGGACGATCAGTAAGAGGTAATTTAGTGAGTAAGCATCCAATAAAGAAAGTTGAATTTAAAGAAGCTGGGGCTTCTACTTTAAAGCCACGTAAAATATGGTTTGACGATGCCGTACAACGATTAAATGTAGATGGTAGAGGAGATTTATTAGGAGAGTTTAAAGCAGAAGATAAAATCGTAATAGCTACACAATCAGGAAAAATAAAAGCAGTTACTCCAGACTTGGCAATGCATTTTGAAAATGACATGATTGTATTGGAAAAATGGAAGTCAAATAAACCAATTTCAGCAATTTATTTTGATGGAAATAAAGAGCGTTATTATGTAAAACGCTTTTTAATTGAAAGTGTTGATAAAGAAGAAGTATTTATTTCTGATCATGAGAAATCAAAGTTAGAAATTATAGCAACAGATTATCGCCCTATGGCAGAAGTTATTTTCTCTAAGCGTAGTCTTGAAAAAATAGAAGTAAATTTTGAAGATTTTATTTCAGTCAAAGGAATAAAAGCATTAGGGAACCAGTTAACAACTGATAAAATTAGAACTGTTAATTTGCTAGAATCGCTTCCATATGAAGAACCAGAAGAGGAAAAAGTTGAAGATATTGAAGTAAATGAAGAAGAGGAAATTGTAGAGGACGAAGTGGTTTTATTAGATGTTCCCGAGGTAAAAAAAGACTTTGAAGAGTCTAAAGAAGATAAGGCTAAGAAAGCATTAGCTAAGGCCATAAAAAAGAAAAAAGATAACAAAGACGACGATAGTCAAACAGCATTATTTTAAATGAAAACCGTAGGTTTAATTGGAGGTGTAACACCGCAGTCAACCATTATGTATTACCAAGTTTTAAATAAACTAGCAAATGAAACATATGGTGGAAAACATACAGCTAAGGTGCTTATTCATTCTTTAGATTTTGGAGTAGTATCGAAACACCAATCTGAAGGACGATGGGATTTATTAGATGAAATGGTTGTGGATGCTGCTTTAAGTCTAGAAAAAGCAGGAGCAAGTAGTATTGTAATTTGCGCAAATACCATGCACTTAACAGTCGATGCTGTTAAAAAAAATGTAGACATCCCAATTATTCATATTGCTGATGCAACTTCAGAAGCAATTTTGGATAAAAAGTTAACAAAAGTAGCTTTATTGGGAACCAAATACACGATGGAAAAACCATTTTATACCGCTATTTTAAATGGTTACGGAATAGAAGTATTGATTCCTGAAGCTAAAGATAGAGAGATAATACATGGTGTAATTTATACGGAGTTAGCAAAGGGAGAATTGAAAAAAGAATCTAAAAATGAGTACCTTCGTATTATTAAGAAGCTAGAGATGCAAGGAGCAGAAGGAATTGTTCTAGGATGTACAGAAATACCATTGTTAATTCAACAAGAAGATGTGAGTATTCCCGTATTTGATACCACCACAATTCACGCATCAAAAGCATTTAGTTTATCTAAGTAGTGAGTAAAATTTTTAAATATCAATTCGATTTAGATTCTTTTTGGGGAATCCTTGGCTATATCGTAATGGTTGTATTTATCTCTTGGTTAATTTCAAGAATAATTCGCTATATTATCTTACTGTTTATAAAAAACAGAAAGACCGATCGATACGGTAAAACAAGTATCTTATTTTTTAGAAATTCGGTAAAGTTCTTTATTGGGATTTTTGCATTGATATATATTATATTAACTATTCCAACTTTACGAAGCAAAGCCACATTAATCTTTTCAGGGGCCGGAATTATTGCAGCTATTATTGGTTTTGCCGCACAGGCTGCTTTATCCAATTTAATTGCTGGGGCCTTTATTGTACTTTTCAAACCTTTTCGAGTGGGAGACTATATAAAATTAGATGAAACTCGTATGGGAATAGTTGAAGATATTACATTGCGTCATACGGTAATTAATAACTTTGAAAACAAACGTTTAATCATACCTAACTCGGTTATTAGTACCGATTCTGTTTTAAATCATACGATTGAAGATTCCTATATTTTAAGTTTTAACAACTTTAAAATAGGTATAAAAGCAGACATAGATTTGGCAAGAAAAATAATCCAAGAAGAAGCGATAAAACTTCCAAATGTAATTGATAATAGGACTACAGAACAAGTTTTAGAAAATAAAAATCAAGTAGACGTTCGTGTAATAGACGTACATCCTGATCATATTCATATGAGAGCTTATGTGTGGTTAAACGAGCCCTTTTTGGAGTTTAAAACAAAATGTTCTTTGAAAGAAGCTGTTCATAAGCGATTCTTAAAAGAAGGAGTTGATTTACCGATTCCAATTAATAAGATTTTAAAGTTAGCTTAATGCTTATTTGCAGCGTTTAATTCAGCTTTAGAAAGGATTAATACAATTACAATTTCTATAATAATATACAACCAACCCAGCGTTGTAACTTCTTTGAAATGCGATAGAACTAGTACTAAAGAAACAACACAATACATACTGTTTAGGTAAGCGATAACCTTTAAATATTTAAATAATTGGTTTTTAACAAATACCAAGCAATAAAGGTCATATAATAAGAAGCCAAAAGGAATGATGGCTAGCGTGTACAATGTAGACTTCGGAATACCAAAATAAACTTGAAACTTCACTAATACTATTCCTAATAAAAAACTAGATAAAAGAGCACCGAAAGCATCAATATAGAAGAATGTTTTATGAGATAGAGATTTCATTAGGCAATTTTACTACCGTTTTTAATAGGTCTTTCTGGAGAAAGTAAGGTAACCTCTTTGTCATTACCTAATCCACCTAATACCAAACATTCGCTCATCATTGTAGCAATTTGTTTTTTAGGGAAATTTACCACAGCTACTACCTGTTTTCCAACTAATTCTTCGGTAGTATATAATTTGGTTATTTGAGCAGAGGTTTTTTTAATACCATATTCACCAAAATCAACCTGCATTTTATAAGCTGGATTTTTCACTTCTTTAAAAACTTCCGCAGAAATGATGGTGCCTACACGCATTTCAACCTTAGTAAAATCATTCCAGGAAATTAGGTTCTTTTCAGTTTCACTCATTTTTCAAAAATTTCGATAAATATAACCTTTATACTATTAAAAGACTCTTTTATGGTCTGTAATTATTCGTCTGAGGATTAAATACAATAGATATGCTTAAAAATTGAGAAATTGGGCTAACCAAAAAGTTAACTAACCAAACTTAATTAAAAAAGAAAACAGATTATGACATTATAATTACCGGAGGAGGATATCATGCTTGGAAGAGTGATTATAAAGTTTGGGAAGTTATACCATACATAAGATAACCATATCAAGAAGAACAAATATTCATTACAAGAGAAGCCTATTCAGATTAACAAGGATGGGTAGAAGAGGCTTTATGTGTGGCAGAACATATTATGAGAGAAAAATATGGACTGGAATGTCCAACATGGTTAGATAAAAATTATTACTTAGGATGGTAATAATCTATAAAGGTTAGTTTACAATTACTTTTCTAACCTTTAGTTTTTTGATTGATTTAAGAAGGTTTAAAATACAAAAGTTATTAGAAGAAAGCTATTCTTTCTACTCGCATAATACGTTTTAAGCCTTCTTTATGTATCTAATAATCGTTTGGCAGCGTTAAAAGGAGTGGTTGTTCCTTTTTCTAGATTTTCAATCTCAATTTTTAATTGATCCTTTATTGCTGGATTGTTGTAGAAGTTGTTTTTTAATTGCTGATTAATAGTTTCTAACAACCAATATTCATTTTGATTCTTTCTCTTTTCGTTGAAGAAATTACGTTGCTTCGCATTGTTTATATAATCGCTAATCATCGCATAAATAGCATCAATTCCTTTATGATGTAGTGCGCTAGCCACCATAACTTTTGGTTGCCATCCATTGTCTTTAGGAGGATATAAGTGTAAAGCTCTATTAAATTCAACTTTGGCAATCTTGGCAGGCTTTGCATTATCACCATCAGCTTTATTAATAACAATGGCATCGGCCATTTCAATAATTCCGCGCTTAATACCTTGTAGCTCATCACCAGCTCCTGCAAGTTTCAATAATAAAAAGAAATCTACCATAGAATGTACGGCAGTTTCTGATTGTCCTACACCAACAGTTTCTATAACAATAGTATCAAAACCAGCAGCTTCACATAAAATAATGCTTTCGCGTGTTTTTTGAGCAACTCCGCCTAAAGAAGTTCCAGAAGGAGAAGGACGAATAAAAGCATTGGCATCAGTAACCAATTGTTCCATACGAGTTTTATCACCTAAAATACTTCCTTTGTTAACAGAACTACTAGGATCTACTGCTAGAACTGCTACTTTTTTACCTAAAGAGGTTAAGTGCTTACCAAAAGACTCAATAAAAGTACTTTTTCCAACACCAGGAACTCCAGTAATACCAATTCGAACAGATTTGTTGGCATGCGGTAAGCAGGCATCTAAAATTTGATTCGCCTTTTCTTGATGTTTTACATTGGTACTTTCTATCAATGTAATAGCCCTACTTAAAAAAGTAATATCACCTCCTAAAATTTTTTCAACAAACTCATTTATTGAAGGTTGTTTTCTTCGGTTACGCTTAATTTTTTGAGCAGAAGATTTACTCGTGGTTTCTGGTTGTGAAACCCCGTCTTTTTCTGATAGTGCTGATTTGTTTTTTGACGTCATTAACAGTGGTAAAGCAAATAATAATGTAAATTTAGAAATAAAATTTTATCAAAATGCAACGCCATTAAAAAACAATCGTCTTTAGAGTAAGAAATCAATAATGAAATCAACCAAACAGCTACATCATTCGGTAATTGAAGCTTGTAAAATAAATGATGCAAAAGCACAAATGCAATTGTATGATTTGTATTGTGATGCTATGTTTAATGTGGCTTTACGATATGTAAAAGATTCATTTGTAGCTGAAGATGTGATGCAAGATGCTTTTGTAAAAGCGTTTAAGAATATGCATTCTTATAAAGAAGAAGTTGCTTTTGGAGCATGGTTGAAAAGAATAGTAATCAATCAAAGTATTGACTGGTTAAAAAAGAAGAAACTAGAACTAATTTCAATAAATGAAGAAATTACATCTTCGATAGTAGAAGAAGATGATTGGTGTGTAGCTTCTACTATTTCTTATCAAGAAATAGTGAGCTGCATTCAAAAGTTAAAAGAAAAATATAGAGTAGTACTTACTTTATTCTTATTAGAAGGGTATGATCATAAAGAGATTTCTGAAATACTAGGAATATCAGAAGTAACCTCAAGAACCCATTTAATGAGAGGTAAAAAACAAGTACGAGAACACTTAAAAACAACTCATCATGTCTAAAGATATTAGAGAAATATTACAGCAGAAGAATGAGAAAAAAGAAACATTATCTGCCAATCATAGAGCGCGTTTTCAACAGAAACTAATGGAAGAGTTACATGATGCTCCAGAGGTAAAAAAGAAAAATTATCAATGGTTATATGTTGCTGCTTCAATAGTGTTGTTACTTGGGCTTGCCGTTACTTTTTATCCAAAAGGAGGAGGGGAGATTGTAGAACCTGTAGTTGATTTGAATGGCAATTCAACGGAAACACAACATATAAGTTTAGGAAGTATTTCTCCTGAATTAAAAACAGTGGAAGCATATTATATCAACTCTATTAATTATGAATTAAGTCAGTTAGAACTAACGAAAGAAAATAAAGAACTATTTGATGGCTATTTATTTCAATTAGGAAATCTAACAAAAGAATATAAATCGTTAACCGAAGAGCTCAATACAAAAGGTGTTAACGACGATACTATCAATGCATTGATTGGAAACTTGCAATTGCGTTTACAGCTGTTAAAACGTATGCAAAAACAATTACGTGAATTTAAAAATCCAACTCAAAATGACATTCAAAAAATTTAAAATAAGTGTATTGCTATTATGCGTTACAGGAACTTTGGTTGCACAAAAATTTGAAAAGAAATTTAGTGAAAAGTTCTATACAAATAAAGACGTTGTAGTAGATATAAAAGCATCTAATGCTGAAATAGATGTTACCACATGGGATAGAAACGAAGTAGCCGTTGAAGCGGTTATAGAAGTTGATGGCCTGGAAAAAAAGGAAGCCGAAAAGTATTTAAATAATTGGAAGTTTGAAGCCTTAGGAAATAAGACTAAAGTGCAAATAAACGCTAATAGAGGAAATTACTACTCTTTTGGTAAAGATAACTTTGTAATGTTCAATCAACATGGAAATAACGTTCCAGGTATATATAGAGTAGCTCCTCATGTAGAGGACGAAGTTATAGTACTACCAAATGTTGCGAATATAGAAATTCCAGAGATAGATTTTGATGCCTTAGTAATTCCAGACTTAGAAGAATTTGAATTTGATTTTGACAAGTATGCAGAAGATGGAGATAATTACTTCATTGAATGGAAAGATGGAGCAAATAGTATTACGATCAAGTCTAAAAAAGAATGGGAAGCATTTAAAAAATCTAAAGACTATAAGAAGTTTAAGAAAAAACAAGAAAAGAGAAAGAAGGAATTAAAAGAAAGAGCAAAGGAACTTAAGAAGCGACGTGAAGAGCATAGGAAAGATCGTGAAAAAATAAGGGAAGAGAAAAGAAAAATGCTTGAAGAAAGACGAAGAATTATCAAAGAAGAAAGAGCTGAAATGGCTAGAGCAAGAGATGAATTAAGAAAGATTAATAGAGAAGAAATCAAAGCAGCTTTAGCAAAAGCACAAGAGCAATTAAAAAATACTCGTTTTAGTTATTCTTTTTCATCAGATAGTAATGAATTTACTATAAATGGAAAGAAGGTAAAAGTGACAAAAAAAATCATTATTAAAGTACCTAAAAATGCTACGTTTGATTTAAATACACGTCATTGTAAGATCAAATTACCGAAAGGGAAAGTAAATGGAAAGGTAAGTTATGGAGCTTTTAAAGCAGATGCTATTAATGGAGGAAAATTGAATGTATCGTTTTCACCAGTTATGATAAAATCACTAAATGCCTGTACCTTATTATTAAACAATGTAACCGATGCTAAAGTAGCATCGGTTACCAATACAAAAATAGATACAAATTCATCTGAAGTAAGAATAGATAAAATCTTAAATAATGTAGAGGTTATTAATAAGTATGGAGAGCTTACTATTTTAGATGTAAGTCCAAATTATAAAACACTAAAGGTGTTATTAAATTCATGTAATGCAGATATTAATTTGTCTAAGATTAAAGATGAATTGATCTATTCTATAGAAAATAGTACACCTTTCTACACAAAAAACTCTGTGATGAAATTTTCTGTAAATGAAAAGACTAAGAAAATTAACGGAAACTTCAGATTATCAACGGATAATAATACCATAGAAATCAAGGGAAAGTATACTCAATTAGCTGTACATGAGTAAGCTAAAAAGTTAAAATAAATTGCTGAAAAACTTCACTAAAATTCCATTTCATTATTCTTTATAAAGTGCCTATCTTAGCGTCAGTTATTAGACACTTTTTCTATGGAATTATACAAAGAAAATCAACTTAAAATTTACAATTCGCTATCAAAAAGTAAAGAACTTTTTGTACCTGTTACTGAAGGACGTGTAGGAATGTATGTATGTGGTCCAACGGTATACAGTAATGTGCATTTAGGAAATATTAGAACATTCATGTCTTTTGATATGGTGTTTCGTTATTTATTGCATTTAGGTTATAAAGTTCGTTATGTAAGAAATATTACAGATGCAGGGCATTTAGAAAATGATGCTGATGAAGGCGAAGATAGAATTGCTAAAAAAGCACGTTTAGAAGAGATTGAACCAATGGAAGTAGTACAACGTTATACGGTAGACTTTCATAATGTAACTACGAAATACAACTTCTTACCACCAAGTATAGAACCAACGGCAACTGGACATATTGTTGAGCAGATTGAAATGATTAAAGAAATCATGGAAAAGGGAATGGCATATGAGGTAAATGGTTCGGTATATTTTGACGTATTAAAATATAATGAGTCTAGTAATTATGGAATTTTATCGGGGCGCACAATAGAAGATGCCATTCATAATACAAGAGTTTTAGACGGACAGTCAGATAAGAAGAACCCACAAGATTTTGCACTTTGGAAAAAAGCAGATGAGCGTCATATTATGCGTTGGCCATCTCCATGGAGTGATGGTTTTCCAGGTTGGCATTTAGAGTGTTCAGTAATGAGTTCAAAATATTTAGGTGAGCAAATAGATATTCATGGGGGAGGAATGGACTTAAAGTTTCCACACCATGAATGTGAAATAGCACAATCACATACATGTTCAGGAGTACAACCTGTAAACTATTGGATGCATGCTAATATGTTATTGTTAAATAGTCAAAAAATGGCTAAATCTACGGGGAATTATATCTTACCAGAAGAAATCTTAACAGGAGATAATAGCATTTTACCCAAAGCATTTAGCGCAGGAGTAGTACGTTTCTTTAATATGCAAGCTCATTATCGTAGTATCTTAGATTTCTCAGGAGATGCATTATTAGCTTCAGAAAAGGGATATAATAAATTGATGGAAGCCTTAAAGATGTTAAAGTCAGTTGAAGCAAGTAAGACTACTAATGATTTTGATGTTTTAGCATGGAAGCAGAAATGTTATGATGCGATGAACGACGATTTTAATACGCCAGTTTTAATAGCTAATTTATTTGAAGCAGTAAAGTTTATCAATTTATTAAAAGACAAGAAAGCGCAAATTTCTGAAGAAGATTTAGCAGTGTTAAGAACAACGTTAGATGCGTTTGTTTTTGATGTTTTAGGATTGGTAGAAGAGGAAACACAACAAGGGTCTAATAAATTAGAAGGAGTTGTAGAAATGCTAATTCAAATGAGAAAAGAAGCGAGAGAAAACAAAGATTGGGCATTGTCTGATCAAATTCGTGATGAATTAGCTTCTTTAGGAATTCAGTTAAAAGACGGAAGAGAAGGAACCACGTTTTCGGTAAATTAAAACTCTTATGATTTTTACTTCTGAACGACTTGTGGTGAAGACAATTACCGAAGCTCATAAAAAGGAGTTTGTAGAGTTGTTAACTGCGGAAGAAATTATTACAGCAATACCACAACAACGTCCTTCTGAAGAAGATATCAATGTAAAATTTGAGAAGGCAATTGGTTTTGATGGAGATATCTCTAAAAATCCATTGAATATTTTTGGCGTTTTTGAAGAAGGGGAAGATGAATTGATAGGCTTGGTAGCATTTCTTACCAATGACGATGGTGATAGAGAATTAGGGTATCGTTTTAGAAAACCTTACTGGGGAAAAGGATATGCAACCGAGATAACAAAAAGAATGATTGATTATTCCTTTTCAGAATTAAAACTAGATAAGATTACTGCCGATGTTTGGGTAGAGAATGTAGCTTCTAATAAGGTTTTATCGAAGTTTTTAAAACCTACAAAGGAGTTTTATAATGAGTATGATAATTGTACAGATAGAAGATATACGTTGTTAAAAGAAGACTGGAATTAGATTGAAAAAAATATTAGCATATCCGTTTATATTATTGGTTCGTTTTTACCAAACGGCCATATCTCCATTTACTCCGGCATCTTGTAGATATTCTCCTACTTGTTCGAGTTATACAATAGAAGCTCTTAAAAAACATGGACTATTTTATGGGGGTTGGCTTGCTACCAAACGAATATTTAACTGTCATCCTTGGGGAGGAAGTGGATATGATCCAGTACCAGAAGTAAAAGAAAAAAAGAATAAAAATATAAAGTAAGAATACATGAATTTATTATCCATAGTGTGGGATTGGAATCCTGAGATTTTTAATATTGGAGGTTTTGGAGTGAGATGGTATAGCTTAATGTTCGTTATAGCTTTTTTACTTGGACTTCATTTTATGAAGAAAATATATATTGAAGACAAGATTTCAATAGAAAAGTTAGATCCATTATTCATGTATGTATTTGTCTCTATGCTAGTTGGAATGCGTTTAGGAGAAGTGTTTTTCTATAGTTGGGCAGATTATCAAAATAATTTATGGCAAATCATACTTCCAATGAAAAGGCAAGAAGGAGCAGAGATGCTCTTTGGATTGGTGAAAGGTTGGAAATTTACTGGTTATACAGGTTTTGCTAGTCATGGAGCTGCTATTGGAATTATTATAGCGATGTATTTTTATGCTAAGAAACATCTTGAAGGAAAGTTTTTGTTCTTATTAGATAGACTAGGAATCATGGTAGCCTTAGCAGCATTCTTTATTCGTTTTGGTAACTTCTTTAACTCAGAAATTTATGGTAAACCAACGGGGTCTAGCTTTGGAGTTATTTTTAAGAGAGCTGGAGAAAGTGTTCCGCGTCACCCAACCCAATTATATGAGGCTTTTAGTTATTTAGCTTTATTCTTTATTTTATGGTATTTCTATTGGAAAACAGATAGAAAGAAGCAAGAAGGATTCTTGTTTGGATTATTTATGATTGGATTATGGGGATTACGTTTAACAATAGAATATTTTAAAGAACCTCAAGTAGAAGGAAGAGAGGATATTGTTTTAGGATTAAATACTGGACAACTATTAAGTATCCCATTAATTTTAATTGGAGTTTGGTTAATGGTAAGAAAAAAGAAAGATTAATTTAAAGTGAAATAATTACATTAATCTCCAAGTGAAAGCTTGGAGATTTTTTATTGTCGAATTTTGTTAATATTTAAAGAATAAATACTAAAGTCAAATTTGGAGTATCTCAGGAATTAGTTTAATTTTAAATCGTCTATATAAAGGCATTATAGATTTTATGGTTAGAAATTTATCCCTTTTAATTTTTACATTCTGCATAGTAGTTTCTAGTTTTTCACAAACTAAGATAGATACTCTTCAACAAAAATTTGCTGCCACCCAAGATGATAGGTTAAAATTGAAGTTGTTAGATACACTAACACATCAAATGATTAGAGCAAAGCATCCTAAGCAGTTTGTCTATTTAAGACAATTGGTGGGGTTGGCAAAAAAACAAGGAGATTTTGACTTAGCAGCATCAAAAACAAGATTTATAGCACAAAAGCATATCTATGGTGGTGAGCCTGATTCTGCTATTTATGTGGTAGAAGAAATGCTAAAGCACAAAGCAAAGTTTACGAAAGATAAATCAGAAGCACATTTATTGTTAAAAAGAGGAGGGGCTTATTTTAATCAGGAATTATTGGAAAAGGCAGCAAAAGATTATGATAAATCAGGAGATTTATTTTTAAAAAGTGGAGATTCTATTTTCGCTGCGGATGCGCGCTACTTTGCTGGACAGGTGTATGTAAACTTAAAAAAATTCTTAGTTTCTTTAGAACGTTATGAAGAAGCATATAAACTATATGATATTTTAGGAGACAAACTATATGCAAATTATGCGATTTCTGAACTTGGAAGTATTTATGGTAGAAACAGGTTCTTTGATAAAGCCATTTCTGAAAGAAAAAGAGTACTCAAAGAATTATGGAAAGATAAAGAATACAAGGGGATAAGTACGGTATACATTCAGTTAGCAGGGAATTATTTAAGTAAAAAAGAATTCGCGATTGCAAAGAAATATGCTGATTCGGCATTGTTTTATGCAGATAGCGTTAAACATAAGGTTGGTAAGGCAGTAATTAAAACGTATGCTGAAGCGGGTGCTTCAAAATATTATTTACATAAGAATAATTTAAAAGAAGCAAAAAAGCATTTAGATCTAGCAGATGAACAAAGGTTGCTTACGGATGCTCCAGAATATTATAATTCTGCGTTGCTATTGCCTAGAGCATCTTATTACAGAAAAATAGGTGATTATTCAAAAGCTATTGAAGTGCTTAAAGAACTTATTAGTAAAAAAGAAAAGATAAATGATGTTAATAACTATATAAAAGCTGAAAGAGAGTTGGGAGAGTTATATGCTTTGCAGAAAGATCATGTTAAAGCTTATCAACATCAGCAGAAATATATTGAGGCTAAAGAGTTGTTAGAAGACGAGGTAAAGACAAATAGGTTGTTGTATTATCAATCGCAGTTCGAGACAGAACGAAAAGACAATGAGATTTATAAAAAAGAAACACAAATTTCATTGTTAGAAAAGGATCAACAATTGGCAAAAAGTAAAAGAAAAACACTTTGGTTATTATTGTTTTCAATAGTGGTAATTTCTATTGTCATTTCCTATTACATTTGGCTTTTAGGAAAACAAAAGAGAAGAGCCTTAAGAAAGAAAATAGCTCAAAATAAAAAAGAACTTGACGAATTTACCAAGTTGTTACTTGAGAAAAGTAAAACACAAGAAACACTTTCAGAAGAAATAGAAAAATTAAAAGAAGAAATTGGAGCTCAAAAATCTATTGAGAAACTCCAAGATTTGACTACTACTAAAATCCTAACAAACGACGATTGGTATACGTTTAAAGAGAAGTTTAAAAATGTATACCCTAGTTTCTTCGTAAAAATCAAAAATAAAGGATATGACTTAACTAAGTCAGAAGAGCGCTTAATTGCAATGGAGAAATTGTATTTAGACACAAATGAAATCGCCAGTATGTTGGCAATCTCTCAGGATAGTGTAACTCGAAGTAGATCTCGTCTTAGAAAAAAGATAAATGCGCCTAAAGGACATTCTATTTTAGAGTTTTTAGAAGCTTCATAGGTTGTTTTTAAACCCTTGTAGTTTAGTGTTTTACTTGTTTGTCCGCTTTTTGTCCGGACTAAAACTCTATTATTTATTCAATAGTTTTTTTCTTTGATTATAATTTATAACCATAAATGTTAATCAAGGATGGAAATAAAAATAAGAAGGAGGAGAAAGCATAAGGTAAGAATTAGAAGAAAGATTTTTTTGATTTTACCATTGCTTCACAAAGGGAAATTATTTTGGTTGTCTAAAGTTCGATTAGAGAAAGCATTCAATGGACATAAAATGAAAATAATCAAGGTAGAATTGGTCTAACCTAAAAAGCATTTAACACTACTTTATTTAATACTATAACCTCACAAACCGCTCAAATGAAAATAAAATTACTTCCATTTTTATTTTTACTATTCAGTAATTTAGTAATTGCCCAGGAAACCCATGTTCCTGATGATAATTTTGAAGCTTATTTAGAAGCTAATGGAATGGGGAACGGGACACCTAATGATAATTATGTTACCACTGCGAATATTTCTTCAATAACATCTTTAAATATCTCTTCTAAGATGATTGCTGATATTACAGGAATTGAAGATTTTACTGCTTTAGAGATTTTAGATTTCTCTAACAATGGTGTTGGTGATTTTGATCTTTCTAATAATCTAGCATTAAAAGAATTGTATTGTGCGACAAATGGAATGAGTTCTATAAACGTTGTGGCAAATGTGAATCTGGAAACTTTAGATTGCTCTGATAATAGTAATACGAGTATTGATGTTAGTGCTAATGTCAAGTTAAAGATATTAAATATTTCAAAGAATGGAACAACAACATTGAACTTAGGGAGTATTACTGCATTAGAAAACTTAAATTTTAGTAATAATAATTTAACCAGTATTGATTTAAGCCATTTATCTGATCTTACAGATTTAAATTGTAGTACGAATTACAATATAAGTACGATTGATTTTTCAGCCTTAACAAGTTTAGTAAACTTGATTTGTGATGATATGGCAATCAATAGTATTAACCTAAGAAGCAATACAGTATTAGAAACATTAAGTATTGATCGATTATCTGGTTTTGATGTTGATCTTTCTAATAATTCAGTGTTAACTAGTCTATCAGCCAATAGCAGTGATTTGACTAATTTAAATGTTCAAAATGGTAATAATGTCAATATTACTTCCTTTGACGTAAGAAATAATCAATTTACTTGTATTCAGGTTGATGATGCATCGGCTAGTTACTTGAGTAGTTGGCAAAAAGACTCGACTGCGTCTTTTGCTGAAGATTGTAGTACAACAAATATTCCAGATACCAATTTTGAATATCATTTAGAAAACCATGATGCTGCTGGAAATGTGGTTCCCGTAGGAAGTCCAAATAGTATGGGGAATGGAATTGTAAATGATGGAAAAGTACTTACTTCAAGAATTAAGAATGTTACTTCGTTAAACATCTCAGGAAATAGTATTGGAGAACTTGATGGATTAGAAGCATTTGAATCATTAGAGGTTTTAGATTGTTCAGAAAATAATTTTAATGAGTTTGATTTTTCTCAACTACCAGAATTAAAAGAATTATATATTCATGATGTCTTTTTTGCAGTATTAAATCTATCTAGCAATTTAAAAATAGAAAAGCTAATTTATAATAAAGCGAATAGTACAACACTAAATCTTGGAAACAATACCGTTATTAAAGAATTAAACATTGGAGGAAATAATATTACTTCTTTTGATGTTTCAGCATATACAACCATTGAGGTTCTTAATATTGATGATAATTATCAAATTATCCCTATCAATGTGCGCCCCTTAGTCAATTTAAAGGATTTGAGTGCTAATGATACAAGTTTACGAAGTTTAGATGTTAGTCAGAATGTATTATTAGAAAAATTATCGATTGATAGAGCCTCTGGTTTTTATTTAAACTTATCAAATAATACTGCATTGACTAGTTTTTCTGCTCGTGAATCGGATATGTCTGGAATTAATATTCAGAATGGAAACAATGCAAATATTACCCATTTTGATACTGAATTAAATACATTGACACTGAGATGTATTCAAGTTGATGATCCTACGGCATCATACTTAAATACGTGGAATACGGATAGTGAAGCGACATTTCGTTTGGATTGTGGAGAAACAAACGTTCCTGATGACAATTTCGAGAATTATCTAGAAACGCACGATGCTGATGGAAATGTAGTTTCAGTTGGTGACGCTACCAGTATGGGGAACGGAATAGCAAATGATAATAAAGTATACACTTCAAATATTTCCGGTGTTACTTCTTTAGATATTTCAAGATTAACAATTTCTGACGCTAGAGGGATTGAGGGTTTTATTGCTTTGCAAACTTTTAGATGTTATGAAAATCAATTAACAAATATCGATCTTTCTCAAAATGCAGTATTAGAAACTATAGAGTTAGGTAGAAATAGCTTGGCAAGTTTAGATCTTTCAGGGAATCCATCACTAAAAACTTTAAGGTGTGGAAATAATCAAATTGTAAGCATAAATGTTTCTCAAAACTTGCTTTTAGAAACTTTCAGTTGTAGTAGTAATCAACTTAGTAGTTTAGATGTAACAAATAATTTGGCATTAAAAAACTTATATTGTTATAGTAATCCATTAGGAAGTTTAGATGTAACACAAAACTCATTATTGATAGACTTAGACTGTGTCGATACCCAGCTTACCGTTTTAGATGTTTCTCAAAATCCAGAATTACTAGAGTTACAAGTCTATGAAAATAACTTAAGCAGTTTAGATGTTAGTAATAACTTAAAATTAGTTGAATTATTTGCAGAGAGTAATAATATTACCAGTTTAGATGTTTCAAAAAATACAATGCTTGAAGATTTGTCTATCGCTTATAATCAGTTAACCTATTTAAATATTCATAACGGAAACAATACAAATCTAAATCCAAATGATTTTGATATTAGAAATAATCCAGGGTTAACTTGTGTTACGGTTGATGATGTGACTTATGCTAATACCACATTCACTAGAAAAGATGCTCAAACGGAATATAAATTGTTTTGCACCGAAACGAATGTGCCAGATGATAATTTTGAAGCGTATTTAGAAACTCATAATTCAGTAGGAGGAGTGGTGCCATTAGGTGACATAACGAGTATGGGGAATGGAATAGCAAATGATGATAAAGTTGGTACAGAAAGAATTCAAAACATAACTTATCTAAATATTTCCAATTTAGGAATTACTGATTTTACAGGATTAGAGGAATTCAAAGCCTTAAAAACCTTACAAGCTTATAGAAATACGGTTGCTAGTTTAGATTTAACTGCAAATACGAATTTAACGGAAATTACCTGTAGTGATATGGGACTTACAAGCATAAACATTTCTAATTTGACAAATTTAGGAAGAGTATGGCTTGGAAATAATAATTTATCTACAATAGATTTGAGCTCTAACACTAACCTAAATTATTTAAATGTAGATAGCAATAACTTTATCACGATAGATATAAGTTCAAACTTAATGCTTTCTGATTTTAGGATAAGGAAAAATGGTTTAACTGCACTTAATACAAGTAATAATACCAATCTAACCAGACTATATTGTGGAGATAATGCATTGACTACATTAGATGTATCCAATAACACGCTTTTACAAACCTTAAGTTGTGGAGAAAATCAATTGACAACTGTGGATGTGAGTGGATTGATAAATCTTACTGATTTGTTCATTGAAGACACTCCAACATTAACATCATTAGACGTTTCTCAAAATGTGAATTTAGAAGACATAGGAGTAAATGGAAATACATCCTTAACGTCGTTAGATTTATCAGGACTAACAAAATTAATTGAAGTTTATACCCATGGAAGTCAAGTAGCTGAATTAGATTTTAGTAATAGTCCAAATTTTGAATATGGTGAATGTCAAAATGGAGCACTAACTTCTTTAAATCTTAAAAATGGTAATAATAGTAGTGATATAGAGCTATATGTGACTGGAAATCCAAACTTATTTTGTATTCTAGTTGATGACCCTGTTGCAAGCTATTTATCTGGATGGGAAAAAGATACAACCACTAATTTTAGTGATGATTGTAATTGGACCTATGTTCCTGATGATAGATTTGAAGATTACCTTGAAACTCACGATGCGAATAATAATAACGTAGCTATAGGAGATCCAACAAGTATGGGGAACGGTATCGCCAATGATAATCATGTGAAAACTGCGAATATTGAAAACGTCACTGATTTATTTATTGGATTTCAGGGAGTTACTGATTTAACCGGTTTAGAAGCTTTTTCTTCTTTAGAAGTTGTTTTTCTTTTTAATAATACATTAACTGATAAAGATTTAGATCTTACAGCCAATACAAAATTGAAGAGAATTGAAGCTAGTGGTATGGGATTAACGAGTATTAATGTTACCGATTTAGCTGATTTAGAAAGATTAGAAATATCGCGTAACAGTCTAACTTCTGTTGATCTTTCTACGAATACTGCTCTTAAAGATTTAATTATTTCAACAAATAATTTATCTGGTTTAGATATTAGTACGAATGTGCTATTAGAAGATTTACAAATTCACGAAACCACTTTAAGTACTATAGATGTCAGTGCAAATGTAAAGCTGACAAGAATTTTGGCTTCTTTAAATCAATTTACTGCCTTAAATACTCAGAATAATACGTTATTAGAAACATTGAGTTTAGGTAGAAACCCTTTGAGTTCTTACGATGTAAGTCACTTAGCAAATCTTCAAGATTTAAATTTAGATGAAACGAATATCACTTCAATTGATATTAGTAAAAACACCAAACTAACAGAATTTAGCGCGAGAAATATTAATGAATTAGCATCGTTAAATGTTAGAAACGGGAACAACAGTAGTTTTACTGAGTTTGAGGTAGATGGTTGTCCAAATTTAACCTGTATTGAAGTTGATGATCCAACAGCTGGTTTTTTAACTGGTTGGTTAAAAGATGCTACTGCTGTTTTTAGAGACGATTGTAATTGGACGTATGTACCAGATGATAATTTTGAAAATTATTTAGAAACTCATAATGCTACAGGTGGTACTGTTACTATTGGAGATCCAACAAGTATGGGGAACGGAATAGCAAATGACGATTATGTAACTACTGCTGCTATAAATTCGGTATTGGTACTAAGATTATACAATCTTAATATTGCAGATTTTACAGGTTTAGAAAATTTTGCTGATTTAGAAAGATTTATCCATAGAAATAATACTACAGCTAATCTTAATTTGGATTTAACATCAAATACAAAACTAGATGAAATTAGGTGTAACGATTTAGATATAGAAAGTATTGATATAACTGGGTTAACTTTACTGAAAGAGATATATTTATACGAATGTGATTTAAATACAATTGATATATCTACCAATGTTGCTTTAGATGATGTAGTGCTATCTGAAAACAATTTAACAAGTTTGGATGTTAGTAATAATGTATTATTAAAAGATCTACAGTTTCATGAGAATAATATTGCAAACATTGATATAAGTAACCTTACTGTATTAGAATCTTTTAAACCTTCTCATAATGCCATTACCAACTTAAATTTAGAAAATAATTTGGCATTAAAATCTTTAAGTATCGGAAGAAATCCTATTGATGAATTGGATATTAGTATGCTTACTGATTTGGAAACTTTATTTGCTTACGAATTAAATATTAGTTCATTAGATATTTCAAATAATACTAAACTTAATGATATATCGTGTTACGGAAATACCAATCTTACGTATTTAAATCTTAAGAATGGGAACAATGATGCGTTCGAAGATATGGATGCTAGAAATAATTCTAATTTAACATGTATTGAAGTAGATGATCCTAATGCGGCTTACTTATCAGCTTCTAATTGGGAAAAGGATGCGACAACGAATTACGCTGAGTATTGTAGATTTACAACCATACCAGATGCAAACTTTGAAGCCTATTTAGAAACACATAATGAATTTGGTGGATCGGTTGCTTTAGGAAGTTCAAATAGTTTAGGTAATGGAATTATTGACGATAATTTAGTGCCAACAGGAAAAATTGAAAACATTCAATTATTAACTCCAAGAAATGAGGGGATTGAGGATTTTGCAGGAATAGAGGATTTCAAAAGTTTAATTCGTTTTTGGGCAGATAATAACACATTAACTAATACCGATTTAGATTTACGTAATAATACACTTTTAGAAAGTGTAACTCTTGAGAATACAGGAATTACAAGTTTAAATATTAATGGTTTGACAGTATTAGAAGGAGTAGAGGCTGCAAATAATAGTTTAACAGCTATAGATGTTTCAACAAATACAGGATTAAAATTCTTAAATGTAGGAGATAATAATTTAACGAGTTTAGATATTAGTAATAATGATTTAACAAGTTTAACAGTTACGAATAATAGATTAGGAACAATAGATGTAAGCAATCAAGCTAATTTAACATCTCTATATTGTGAGAATTCCAATATCACTTCATTAAATATTGCAAATAATCCATTATTGGAGAACCTAGAATGTGGCGTAAATCCATTAAGAAGTTTAGAGATAACTCATCTTTCTGAACTTCGCTATTTATCGTTTAGTTCTACTAGTATTTCTGAAATTGATTTGAGTAATAACGTAAACTTAAGCACATTAGAGTGTGATAGTACACCGTTAACATATTTAGATTTAGTAAAGCAGAACACCTTAGATAACTTATCTTGTAAGAATTCACTACTTACAGGATTGAATTTAAGAAGTGGTAATAATACAGATTTAGACAATGTGGATGTTACAGGAAATCCAAGTTTAACTTGCGTTGAAGTTGATGATCCAACAGCTGCAGCCTTATTAGGAACTTGGTTAAAAGATGCAACTGCGAACTATGCAGAGTATTGTAGAATGACTTACGTTCCAGATGATGCTTTTGAAACGTTCTTAGAAAATAATGGTTATGGAAATGGAGTTATGGACGATTATGTATATACAGCTTTAGTAGAAGTTTCTGAAGGATTTAACTTACATAATGGACTAGTAGAAGACATGACAGGTATCGAAGATTTTAGAGATATGTGGTTTTTAGGATGTCGTAATAATGCTAATTTAACAAGTATTGATTTAAGTAAAAACACAAAGCTAACCAACGTTACATTGGCTAATAATAACTTAGCAAGTTTAGATTTAAGTAATAATTTAATTCTGGAAAAAATATATCTAGATGGAAATTCTAACTTAGGTAATGTTGATATCTCTATGTTAAGTAGTTTAAATACACTTAGTGTTTCTAATACAGGTATTAATTCTATAGATATTTCTAACAATCCATTAATGAGATTATTAAATCTTAATGATAATAATTTTACTGAATTAGATATCTCTATGTATCCAAGTATTGTACAATTACGTATAGCTAATAATCAATTAACTTCGTTAAATGTAGCTAATGGAAATAATGATAATTTCACTTGGTTTGATGGGCAAGGAAATCCTGGGTTAACCTGTATAAAAGCCGATAAAGTAGTTCAGTTATTTCCAGACATTTGGGTAAAAGATGCAACAGCAAGTTTCTCATTATACTGTGATCTAACATATATTGCTGATACTAATTTCGAAAATTATTTAGAAACTCATGATGCTGATGGAAATGTAGTTGCTTTAGGATATACTACAAGTTTAGGAAACGGAATTGCTAATGATAATCAGGTATATACAGAGAAGATTAAAACTGTTATAAACTTAGATTTAAATCGTTTAGATATTACTGATTTAACAGGGATTGAGGCCTTTGCGGCTCTTGAATCGTTAAATGTTGATTATAATGATTTAACAAGTTTAGATATTAGTAGTAATACCAACTTAAAAATCTTAGATGCAGCCGAGAATGATTTAATAGCAATGAATTTTACTAGTAATACTGCTTTAGAAGAAGTAGAATTACGTTCGAATAAAATTGCAGACTTAGTTTTAAACAATCCAAACCTAAAGAAACTAAGAGTAAGTAAGAATCATTTAACTACGCTTGATGTAACCTCATGTGTACAATTAGAAGATCTTTCAGTATCTCAAAATTTATTAGTTGCATTAGATGTTAGAAATGGTAACAACCATTTAATAACTAACTTCTTTGGACGTTTTAATACTGGATTGACTTGTATTGAAGTAGATGATGCATCTGCAGGATATTTGTCAACATGGGAAAAAGATGCAACCGCAAACTTCAGTGAAAATTGTAATTCGGTTGTTTGGTCTGGTGTAAATGGAAGCAATTGGAATGAAGCAGCAAATTGGATTGGAAATGCACTACCTCAAAATACTCAAAATGTTTTAGTACCATACAGAACAAACAGCCCAGAGGTAAATTCTGGAACCTTAGAAACAAATGATTTATATACAGATGCTTTTACATCGTTTGATATCAATGAAAACGGGGGAGTGGTAGTGAATGGTAATTTTACGAATAATGGAACTTTTACAATGAAATCAATAGCATCAACTAGTGCAAGTTTGGTTGTAAAAGGAACTTCAAACGGACAAGTAACATACGAGCGTGGAGGATTGATTGCCAATCAGTGGAGTATTGTTGCTGCACCAGTATTTGGTCAAAGTGTAAAAGACTTTGTTGAAAATTCAGCAAATAATATTCGCGTAAATACTACCGTTACACCTAATAGATATGCCGTAGGATATTATGATGATACCAGACCTACTGGAGACAAATGGGTATATTATACGATAGATGATTTAGCATCAAACAGTATTACTTTCGAAAAAGGACAAAGCTATGCGATTTCAAGAGCAACTAATGGTTCAGTAAGTTTTACAGGAACTATTGAAACAGTAGATGTAAACAAATCAGTGGTAGTGTCAGAATGGAATGCAGTTGGAAATCCGTATACAGCATTTTTACCAATCAATGAAAACTCAGGAACCAACTTTATCAATGATAATTTGGCAAGTTTTGATCCAGCTTACATAGGAGTGTATGTTTGGGATAATGGACAAAGCAAATACATTGCTAAAACTTTGGTAAGTGAGGAGAGTTCATTGGCTCCAGGACAAGGATTCTTTGTAAAAACGACAGGTAGTGCTAGTAACATGACTTTCAAACAAACACAGCGAATGGTGCAACCTGCTACAGGAGGAACTTTTAGTAAAGGATCAAATATTCCAACCATTGGGTTATCAATAGCTTCTAAAGGAGTTCAAGTAAATACTAGTATTAGTTATAGAAATAATGCTACAAGCGGATTAGATGCAGGTTATGACATAGGAAATTTTGATGGAGCTGGATTGGATATTTATACTAGGTTATTAGATGGTTCCTCAGAAAAGAACTTTACTTATCAATCTTTACCTAGTAATTCAAAAGAGACTTATATCATTCCAATAGGAATCAACGTAAAAGAAGGAGTTTCAGTAACTATTTCAGGAAAAGGGGTTTCATTACCATCGGGTACAGAGATGCACTTAGAAGATAGAGAATTAGGGAAGGTTATTAACTTAAATGAAGAAGACTATACATTAACGGTAACTAAATCTATAAATGGAGCTGGAAGATTCTACTTACATACAAAAGGACAAGAAGAAACTCCAGAGTTGAACCAAATAGATATCAAGATCTACAATACAAACAATATACTATTTGTAGAAGGAGTACAAGGAGAGGAATTTGAAGTTACGATGTATAACACTGCAGGAATGTTGGTATACAAAGATAGTTTTGAAGGAATTGGTAAAAATAGCATAGCTTTACCATCAGTTGAAGTGGGAGTTTACGTAGTAAACATTAAATCGAATATTGGAACAAAAAGTAAGAAGATAATTCTTAAGAAATAATAGTAATGGAACACCAAGATAGAGAAGATAAACTTACCAGAAAAGAAGCTTTAAAGAAGTTAGGTAAGTATGGAAAATATACGGCATTAACAGCCTTAGGAACTTACATGATCTTGTCCCCCCATAAGGCACAAGCTCAAAGTCCTGAAACACCAGGGAATAATTTTTAAACAAACACTAAGAGCTTATGCGGCGCAAGTCATTCGACTTGCGCTTTTCTTTTATAAAGTAGTTGTTAAAAATGAATTCTAAATACTGCGTTTGGTGTAAACCCTAACGAAAAACGTTGTATTACTTGCTCTAAAATAACCTCCAATTCTTCTGGAGTTGATCCTGTGGTTCCTTCTACGGCAATTCCTCCATCATCTAAGGGCTTACGTTCTGCTTTATAGATTAAATTTAAAGGCTTTACGCGATTATAAATATTTAAGAAAGAAACACCCAGTTGAGCTTTTAACTTTTTCTTCCCAGTATTAATAGTAAAATCATGTAAAATAGAAGCATCTAAGCGATGAAAATCAGGTAAACTATCGCTATTAACAGAACCAAAATTTACGACTCCAGCAGGCTCATTATCAGCATCTATTTTTATGACATAACTATTTACAGGAGTTATTGGTTTTCCAGATCTATATTGCCATCCCAAAGAGAATTGCCAATTTTTAAGTTGTAAAGTATTTGAAATTCTAAAATGATGGGTAATATCGTTGTTTCCAGGAAAGTTCTCTGGAGTATCTTTTAAGTTAGGGAAGTTGAATGTAATATCATTAAATGTATAACCTGCCCATATTTTATAATTATTCCATTTATACTTTAAAAGTATATCAACTCCATTAATCGTACTTTGTCCTTTTTCTAGGTTTTCAAGAGGATTACTAAATCCACTAGTAAAAGTAGTTAAGCCATCAAGTTCTTTATAATAAGCATCAACATCAATACTTAAATTTTTATGATGATATAATAATCCTCCAGAAATTTGATTACTGCTCAATAAAGGAAACTGTTCACCATCCGACAATCGCCATAATTCATTTTCTAAACGTAACTCTGTATGATTAAATTCTACCAATTGAGAAATGGGTTGATTTCTTTTTTCAATGGCCGTTTTTATACGCAATTGATTATTTAATGGATATTCAAAATTTATACGAGGTTCGAATAAGAACTTATTTAAAGAATTGTAATGTACCAATCGAAGTCCTCCATTAATAAAACCTTTGTTTTGAAAACTAAAAGTATATTCGCCAAACAAAGCATTTTTTAAATTGGTGTCATCTTGTAGAGAGCGTTCTAATTCATTATCTACTGGATTTTCTTTACTAATAAGTACATTTAAATCGGTGTACGAAAGTTGATATCCTAAGGTTAACTTTTGAAACTCTTTGATTTGTGTGGTAGAGGTAAAGTTAATCCCCAAATCTACAATATCATTTTTTCTAATACTTATTTCGGCTAACTCTTTAATACCATCACCTGTTTCATCTTTTATTTCATTGTTTTGGTAAAAAGAATTGTATTCAGAATAATAGGCAGTAAGTTCTTCTTGTTGTTTTTCACTAGAAATATGCGTCCAATTGAAACTCAAACCTTTATTTTGTGTTTTTAAAGAATCAATTACTATTTCATCACCTCCTGTAAAGTCAAAGTCTAAACGATTTCTTGTGTATAAACCACTCACTGCAATGGTATTTTTTTCATTGGGTTTGTATACTAATTTCGAATTGAAATCAGCAAAAGAAAAATCATTAGTACTAGTTTCTGGACTATAATCATCATCAGTTTCAAGAACTAAGGTATTACCGTTAATATCTTTTACAACTCCGAAATTGGTAAATATTTTGTCTTCATAGCTATTATAAGTAGGCGTTTTTACAATGTTGTTATAAGACCTTCTAGCAAAAGCATACACCGCAAGTTTGTCTGATAATGGCGCTTTTATATATCCATTAACAGAAAGTCCGTCTATTTCAAACCCTCCTTCTGTTTTTTGAGGAATATTGGTTCCACTTGAAATATCAATAATTCCAGAAATTCTATCTCCATAACTAGCACTGGTACCCGATCTAAAAATGGTTGCTTTTTCAGTAGCAAAAGGATTGAATAAAGAAAACATTCCATAGAAGTAACCCGTATTATATAATTTAATATCATCATATAAAACCAAGTTCTGATCAGGTGAACCACCTCTGATTTGAATACCTGTAGCAGATTCATCTAAAGTTGAAATACCGGGTATTAATTGAATACTTTGTGAAATATCAGGACTTACCAAACCAGGTAAAATCCCTAATTTCTTTGAGGCTACAGAAATAGAACCGTCCTTGTTTCTATCGATTCCAGAAGTAATATATCCTAAAACAACTACTTCATCAAGCTCAGAAGATATGGTGTTTAACGGAATGTTTACGCAACCTTCATTAGTGCTTAAAGTAATTTCTTTGTTTTGATAACCCAATAAACTAATGGTTATTTTTTCGGAGTTGTTGGGTGGGTTTTTAAAACTAAAAAAACCACTCTCATTAGTAGTTGTATATAATTGGGCATTGATAAATACGTTGGCATAAGGTAATGCCTCATTGGTACTATTATCTATTACAGATCCGCAAATTCTCCTAGGTTTACTAATAATAATTTGGTTTTTAGAAAGTATTTCAAAAAGTAATCCTGTTTGTTGAGTTAATTCAGGAATGATAGCATCAATGGTAGTTTCTTGTTTTATGAGATTGATTCTCTTTTCCTTTACAGCTTCTTTTGCGTAAGAAAAAATAACATTGGTTTTAGATTCAAGATCACTTATAACTTGTTGTAGAGGAATATTATCATAATAAACATTAAACTTTTCTTGAGAAAAAGAGAGATGAACAATACTCAAAAGGAATATCGCTGTACTTAGTAGTTTGTTCATGATTGGGGTAAAATTCTATTGTAAAGATATAATAGTTTTGTCATTAGAAAAAGTGTAAACAATTCCCATTGGGGTAAGGGTTGTTTTCAAGGCTTTTTCTAAATCATTATGAATAAAACTTCCAGAGAAAGTTTGAGAAGTATCTATACTTCCTATTTCAAAAGAAATAGCATATAGGCTACTTAGCTCATTTAAAACATCTTGTAAAGGGCGGTTTTTAAATATACTAATACTATCTATCCATTGAGGTTTAGTGGTATTAGTTTTATGTTCCGAAATAATTTCTTTCTCTATTGAAATTTTATCATTAGCGGTTAATATTTTTTGATTGTTTGTTCCTTTTTGATCAAATTGAACCTTGCCTTCAAAACAATTTAATTCGAAGATATAGGCTCTTGATTTAACGTTAAATTTGGTTCCTAAAACAGTGACATTACCATATGAAGTTTCTACTTTGAAATCACTTCCCTTCTGTACTTCGAAATAAGCTTCTCCTTGTAAATTTAATTGTCTATTTGAATTCCAAAAGAAACGTTTATGGGTTATGCTAGAATTGGCGTTTAATTGCACTTCACTACCATCAGGTAACATAATAGCTAATTGTTCTCCAATACCGGTAGTATAGTTTTTAGTAGAGGTGGCTGCAAAATAACCAATAATAAGAATAGCAATTGAAGCAGCGATAGAATACCAAAATTTAGTATTTAAAGTTCTAACCTTACCTGTTTCTCTAACCATTTTACTTTTGGTACTAGCTAGAGCAGCCTTGGTATCAATTTTAGGTCCTTTAAACTGTTGAGCAACTTCATTAATACGTTGAAAATCTTTATAGGCATCGGTTTGCATGAATTCAGTAAGTTCCTCCTTACTCAATTCATTTGCGGCCCAACGGGCTAAAAAAGATGTATCTGTTTCGTATTTTTTCATGTCTTTTATTTAGTGCTCTTATCTATTGTACCGTTAACTATTCATTTACCCTATTATAATTTTAAATCTTTTCCTAAAATTTTTCTGAGATTGATAAAAGCGTTACTCATTCTTCTCTCAACAGCCTTTACAGTAATGTTAGTTATTTCAGCAATCTCTTTATAGGTTTTCTTGTCAATACGGCTTAATAAAAATACTTCACGTTCTTTCTCAGATAAGCTAGCAATGGCATGTTCAAGTTTTTGTCTAAACTCTTCTGTTTCTAAAATAAAATCTGGACTTTCATGATCTCTATCGCTTTTTGGAATAGCTTCATGTCTCAATACTACTTTTTTGTGAGCAAACTCATTTCGTAAAGCATTATTACATATGGTATAGAGGAGTGAACGTGCGGTTTCATAAATAACTTCAGCACATTTTTTCCAAATTTTTACAAAAGCGTCTTGCACAATATCTTCTGCTTGCTGCAAGTTACCACACTTATAATAAATGTAGTTTGTAGCAGTTTCGTAGTAGGAGGTGAATAAAGAATCGAAATTCTTTTCTTCACAAACAGATTTTTTTTGTTCGGGCATTGACAAAAATTATTGTTTGGCAAATCTAAAAAAAAATAAAAAAAAGAATAGGGTTTAACAGATGATTACTGTACAATATATAGAATATAATCTTAATTTTTACATAATTTTTTATATATGAGTAAGTTATCTTTTTTGATTTTGTTGTTTATTATGGTTTTGGGAACAAGAGTTCAATGCCAAACCAAAGTCGATTCCCTGCAACAAGTTGTTAAAATTACGAGTAATAAAAATGAAAAACTTAAAGCTTTAGATAAGTTGTCTAGGCAAATGATTCGAGAGAATCATAAAGAATTAATTCCAACGCTTAAAGATTATATGATTTTAGCTAAAGAATTAAAAGAGTATGATTTAATGGCATCTAAGTCAAGGTTTTTGATTCAACAGCATTTAATTAGGGGAGAAAACAAAGAAGGAATGGGGTTAATTGATTCTATGTTGAACTTTAAACCGCATTTTAAAAAGGAAAATTCAGAAGCGCATCTTTTGTTAAAAAGAGGAGGTATTTATTTTTCAGAGTTAAACTATAAAAAAGCTATAAAGGATTATCAAAAATCGGCAGATCTGTTTTTAGTTTCTAAAGATTCCATTTTTGCGGCAGATGGATATTTTTTTGCGGGTCAGGCATATTCTAATACAGGAAATTTTATAAAAGCAATTGACAAATTTGAAAAAGCTGCAGTACTCTATGAAATATTGAAAGATTATCAATATATGTTTCTGGTGAATAAAGAGCTAGATTTAGTTTATAGAAGGAATGGACTTTCAGAATTGGCGAATGAAAAGCTTTTAAAGTTAATTGATAAAAGCAAAGCATATAAATCATTTAAAAGTTTGACTTTTTTTTATTTGTCACTTGTAAGTAAAGCAATAGATGATAAAAAATTAGTGCTGGCTGAAGAATATTTAGATTCATCAAAGCATTATGAAAAGTTTATTACTGATATTTCGATGAAAAGTTATAACAAGATAACTCTGAAAAATTTAGAATTACGCTTAAAAACAACGCAAAATGATCTAAAAGCTGCAGATAAAGTATATGATTCAACTTTACTAGTTGAAGAAAAAAATAAACATGTAAAAATTATAGAGTCATTTAAGCTTTACAAGGCTAATTATTTGTTAAAGAAAGGGAAAGTAAAAGAGGCGTTAAACTTATTAAAAAGTGCAAAAGAATTTGCTAAAAAGAACACCCAAAGAAATAATAATTTATTGGATGTTGAAAAACTATTAGGTACTGTATATGAGAAATTGGGGAAAGAGACAGAAGCATTGGTACATAAAAATAATTACATAGCATTAAAAGATTCTATAAATAAATTATCCTTAACGAATGCATTGGCTTTTCATCAAACAAGATTTGAAACAGCTCAAAAGGAAAAGGAGATTTTAAAACAGGAAAATGAAATACAACAGTTAGAAGCAGAGAAAAAAATAGCCGCAGGAAAAAGAAATTCCTTAATAGCAATCCTATTTTCATTAGTTTTAATTGCATTAGGAATTTGGTGGAGTGGGAAACAGAAAAGAAAGCAATTACAAGTAAAAATAAAGAAAAATAAAGAGGAACTTACCGAATTTACAAATCAATTACTTCAGAAACGAAAAGAGCAAGATGAATTACAATCGCAGCTAACGGAGTTAAAAGAAAAGGTAACGGAAAAAGAAGCAGTAACTTCTGTTCAGGATTTAATAGCAACAAAAATTTTAACAAAAGAAGATTGGTATATATTCAAGAAAAAATTTGTTAGTGTATATCCTAATTTCTTTATTGATATAAAAAACAAAGGTTACAAATTAACAAAAGCAGAAGAACGATTAGTGTCTTTGGAAAAGCTAGGTTTGGATAATTCTGAAATAGCGAATATGTTAGGAGTTTCTTTAGATACTATTTTTATGAGTAGGTATAGATTACGAAAAAAAATAGCTGCTCCTAAAGAAGTTTCTATTACAGAATATTTAAGCTAATTTAATTAGTTGATTTATAGTTTTTTTTGTTTTTGTATAGTAAATTGTATAGCCTATTTTTAAAGATTTAGTAGTACTAGCATATAGTTTTACTAAAAAAACTCTACATGTTTTTAAATAGTAAATATGTACTGGTCATTTTAAGTTGTAGCGTTTGGATTAGTGTTGCTTTTACAGGAAAGAGTGCTCAAATATATTCAAATACTGTCAAGTATAAAACGAAAGTAGTCACAACGACGTTTAAGGATATAGTTCAAGAAACTTTTAAGCCAAATGTACTTCAAAAGGAAAAAGAAAATCAAAAGCAAAAGAAGGATACAGAAATAGTTATAAGTAAATTCTTATACATATTGTTAGTTGCAATTCTAATAGTAATTATAGCACATTATCTTATAAAACTTCACTACAAAAAAAGAAATCATAAGAATAAATTTGACTTTCTTCAAAAAGAAGCTGTACTTAAAGAAACCATTAAAAACTTGTCTTCTAAAGTTAAAGAGCAAGAAACACTTCTTAATGAGCAAAAAGAAGAACTCAGAGCTAATAAACAAGTTAAGAAACTACATGATAAAATCATTGATAAAATACTAACTCAAGAAGATTGGTATAGTTTCAAAGAAAAATTCAATCAGGTATATCCATTGTTTTTTAGGCAAATACAAGAAAAAGATATTCACCTTACCAAATCAGAAGAACGTTTAATTGCTTTAGAAAAACTAGGTCTTGACAATACTGAAATAGCAAATGTTTTGGGAATATCTGTAGATAGTGTTTTTGTAAATAGATATCGTTTACGCAAAAAAATAAAGGCTCCTGCAAGTATCTCCATTGTAGAGTTTTTAAGTTGATAGTTAATTAATTAATTATGTGGTGTTTAAGTGTTTTAATGTGTGTTTTTGTATAGAGCTTTGTATAGATGAAAAACACTGTTTTTGGTTGTTTATAAGGTAGTTTTGAAAAGTAGTTAACAGGGTAATTTATAGATTGCCTTAATAATAAATTAAATACGAATAGAAGTATAATTTTAATGAATCCCTTATGGAACAGAATTACAAAACCCCGGTAAATAGAAGTATATATTATGTGTTGCTTTTGTTTTTTATGATGGTAGGTTCCGTTTTTGCACAAACAGAAACAGAGCCAAATAATGAAGCAAATCAAGCCGGTACACAACGTGTTGTATGGAGTAGCCCAACAACTATTACAGGAACAGTTTCAAATGCTGATCCTGATTATTGGAATATATCTAAACTACCAGGTATTGATCCGCAAAATGTTATAGAACTTTTTATTAGTAGCGGTTATGATCCAGCAACAATTCAAGTGGAATATGAGTTAAGAACCGGTGGTTACAATGGAAATGTAGCTTCATCTTTTCGTGCGCCTAGATTATTAAATCAAGCAACAGCTAATTTTTATAACGGAATAGGGTACCCATCTGTTGAGGCGGGATGGTATGGAATGTCAAATATTAGTTTAGGGACAACAGATAATTATATGGTACTTAAAATTACAACAACATCAAGTACGCCAATACCATATTCAATAGTATTGGAAAGTGAAGATTTCCCAACTTGTACTACCCCTGCGGATGTTACAGGTTTAAATGTTACGACTACAGGAGGAGACAATTTGCAATTTGATGCTTTCTCAGCAGTTAGTGGTATTACAGGGGGATATGTAGTAGAAATTAGCGATAGTCCAACATTTAATCCATTGCCAAATCCACAATTTGATGCACTTACTGGTACTACGCCATCAACTGTATATTCTGGATCAGGGCAACAAGTAATATATGCTTCTCCTAAACCTAATAGATTAGCAACAGGGTTTGAAGTACCTACAGTACCAGGAAATATATTAGTTACAGACTTAAGCCCTAACATAACTTATTACTTTAGAGTAACTACTGCAAACGAGTGTAATGGGTATTTTAGTTTTAGTAATGGAGCTACTATAAGTGGAGCTACTTTTGCTTGTGATCCTGCACTAATTGCACCTAATCAAGTTTCAAATATTGTTACGGTAAATAATACCATAGATAGTTTTGGTATTACATCTTTTACAGCTCCAACAGGTGGTGCGAATGGATATGTTATAAAAGTCAATACTACCAATAGCTTTACGGCTCCAACAGATGCAGATTTAACAAGCGCAAGTACGATATATAATTCAGGAGCAGGAGAACAAGTAGTATATGCAGGTACTTCCGTTAATCCTAATATAACTATTAATGGAACCGGAATTACGGCTGGAACAAACTTCTTTGTAAAAATATATGCCTACAATACTTGTTTAGGAGGAAATTTTTTCGAGAATACAGGAACTACAGGAACGCGAACGATTTGTAATGGTGCGCCAACTGTGGTACCTTCCGCTTTATCGATAGACCAAATAAGTCATAGTTCTATGCGTGTAAACTCTACTTCAGGAGCAGGTGGAGCTATAGGACAAGTAATTTTAATAAATACAGTAGATTCTTTTACACCTCCAGTTCCTGGAACTTTACCAGCTGTCAATGCAGCTTATTCTGGTACGGGTCAACAGGTAATTTATGCAGGAAGCGCTGTAAATCCCGCATTAACAGTTACAAACTTAACAAATGCAAATGGAGGTACACAATATTTTTTTAAATCGTATGCATATAATCCATGTGGAACCAACTTTTATTTTGAAGCTATTGGAGTAAAGGCGAATGCCACGACTTGTGGTGCCGTGCAAAACGTAGCAAGCAATGCGATCTTTTTTGAAGTCGGAGATTCTTTTATGGATTTCAAATCTTTTTCACCTGCAACGGGTGTAACAGGATATGTAGTAAAAATGAATACCGTTAATACATTTTCCCCGCCAACAGATGGAAGTAATACGTTACCAACCTCAAATCCCAATTATACAGGAGGTGAGCAAATAGTTTATGCAGGAACATCCACAAATCCAGATATTCGTATTACTGGATTAAGTGCTGCAACTACGTATTACTTTACCATCTATTCTTATACTGATTGTAGTGGAGCATTATTTTATGAACAAACTGGATATAGTTTTTCAAGACAAAATGTAAACTCACCTTCAAATTTAACATTTAATGATTTTAGTGTCACTTTTGGAGCTGCCGCATTTGATTTAAATAATCTTACATCATCACTTTCTCCAGGAGCGAGAAGTTATACTATTATGCCTGGTGGTACGTCTACTGGTGGAAGTGCATTATCTGGAACAGGTAATAATATAATGACAGCAGGTAACGTAGGTACAGTTTTAGTACGTGTAGATCAAGAAGCTGCAGCTAATTTCAACTCAGGAACAGAGCAAGCCACAATTACAATTAATAAAGCCAATCCAACGATTACATTTAATAATCAAACAGTTCCTTTTGGAAGTAGTGCTGTGACATTGGGAGCAATATCCAATTCAACCGGAACTATTTCGTATAGTTTTGTTGGAAGTGCAAATGGTAATGTACTTTCAGGAACTAATAATGAGATTTTAACACCTGGAAATGCAGGAACGGTAACTGTACGTGCTACGGTTGCAGCAGATGCTAATTTTAATGAAGCAACGAAAGACATTTTCTTTTCTGTTTCTGCACCTTCAGAAATAATAAGTATCAATGCAAATGGAGTATATAAAGTTGTAAATGAAAGTACCATGTCAACATTGGTAAATTTTACAGCAAATACTACTGCAACTGGTTCCGATGGTAAGGGTGAATTATTGCAAGTAAATGGAAAATTATGGGGTGTAACCAATGCAGGAGGAGCCAATGGTAAAGGAACTATCTTCAATTTAAATACTGATGGTACAGGTTTTACCAAAGTTCATGATTTCAATGCTACAACAGAAGGAAGCGACCCTTCAGGTTTTTTAACTTTTAGTAATGGTAAAATCTGGGGAGTATTGTCTACTGGAGGACCAGGGTCAGGCAGTGGGTCAGCAGGTGGAAGTATTTTTTCCATCAATACAGATGGAACCAATTTTACCGTGGTACGTGGTTTTTCTTTTACAGATTTTACACTTTCAGAGTTAGCTGCACCTATTGGTGGACTTACTGAAGCAAACGGAAAGCTTTGGGGAGTAACACAATTTGGAGGGCACACCTTTGCAGGAGGTGTTTATAGCATCAATTCAGATGGAACAGGTTATACAGAGGCTTATTTATTTCCGAGTAGTGGATTGCCAGGACAACCAAGGGCTAAGTTAACTTTAGCAAATAACAAATTATGGGGAACTGCAAGCTCCAATGGAGGAGGAATATTTACCATAGATCCAACAACGATAACACAAGCAGGTACAGGCTATAGCTTAGTACATCGTTTTGGTTTTAGTGGAGGAGAATCCTTAAGTACTCTAACAACCGTTGGAAATCAACTTTTTGGTATTTGGAGAGAAGGAGGGGCAAATAGTGCTGGTGTTCTTTTTAGAATTAATGATAACGGAACTAATTATGGTACGCTCCATGATTGGCCTTTTAGTGGAGGTGCTAGATTACCTTTTTCTTCTTTAACAATTGATGGGGGAACTCTTTTTGGAAGTACTACTACCGGTGGCACAAACAATTTAGGAACACTTTATAAGATTAAAACGGATGGTACAGGTTACCAAGAGATTTTAGCAAATACTGTCACTCCAAGTGAAGGAGCTTTTATAATAGTTAAAGATCGATTGATGCCAACGATTAATTTTAATAATCAAACAGTTGAGCATTTAAGTGTTACTACTTTGGGAGCTACTACCAATTCTACAAGTCCAATTACATATTCGTTAATTGGAGATATTACTGGGTCTACACTTAACGGAAACAAATTTAAGGCAGGAAGCGTGGGAACGGTTACCATTCGAGCTTCAATTGTAGCGGATGAAAATTTTGAAGCGGCTACTAAAGATGTAACGATTACGATAAATAGAACCAATCCAATATTTACGATTGCAGATATTAATACAACATTTGGAAGTGCAGATATTACGCTAGCTCCGAGTACTACCAATTACACAGGGGGAACAATTACATATCAATTTGTAGATCCAACAAATACCAATAACCTAGCAACTACAGGGTTCAATACCAGTAGTACTATTAGCAGTACAACGCTTAGGCTTGGTACACCAGGTGCAGAAACGATTCGTATTACACTTCCAGCAAACGTTAATTTCAATACAAGAACGGTTGATATTAACCTTACAATTGATGCAGCAACAGCCGATTTGTCACAGTTTGTTGACATTACTAAAACAACTATAAACCCTAACTTTAATCTGCCAGTTACAGCTCCAGATGGAGCTAGCATAAGCTATGCTTTTACTTCTAATAACTCGGGAAGTATAATTTCGGGTAATACTATAACTATTGGAGGTATTGGTGATGTTACTGATGTAATCAGGGTCACTGTAACACAAGAAAATTACCATCCAACTACTAAGGATTTTAACCTAGTAGTGAATAAAAGCCAGGTGAATTTATCTTATAATGGACAAGTTATTTTTAACGGAGGATTAATCCCAGCAAGTTACTTTTCAGCAACCGCAACAGATGCTAATAATAATCCTGTACAGGGAGTTTTAGTATACACATATGGAGGGCAAACTGTAACTTCTGGTTCTTACTTTCATATTGTTGCCAATAATATTGTATCAAACCCAATATATCATAATCAGGCAGGTGTTTCTTTCAGACCAACTGATCCTGCAAAATATACCACACCCACGGCCCTTGCAAGAGATATTCGAGTAGAGGCATTACCTGTGACCATTACACTTAATAATATTTCCAAAGCGGTAGGAGCAACAGATCCAGCTTTAACTTATACACATACAGATTTACCTACTTTTAGAAACTTCAAGATCAATGTTCCACTTAAAAGAGTGGCAGGTGAAACAGCAGGTATATACACTATATCAGTTGATATGACCAAACCGACGCTAGATGCTAATGGAGGAACTGTTTGTAGTTCGGGAATTTGTATCTATGAAGAAACCAATGGTAATGGTGTAGATCGAACAGGAATGTTTGTAGAAGGTTCAAGTTCATCTATACAACAAGGTATTTTAAGTAGGTTGACAAGTCAAACAGCTTCTTTTGTTATAGAAAATAAAACACCAATTACAGCTTCAGATATTACTTTTACTGCACCAGCAAATTTAACATATGATGGAACATTAAAAAGCTACACAGCAACTCCAAATGTTAGTTTAAGTCCTGCACTTCCAGCTGGAGATATAGATGTAACATATGAAGGTAGAAATGGAACTGTATATGCAATAAGTGCAACACCACCTACAAATGCTGGAGATTACAGGGTACTTGCAACTGTTAACTCTTCAAATGGGGATTATACAGGTAGTGTAAATACCAATTTTAGTATTATCAAAAGAGTTGTTGAGGTAACAGCTGACGGAAAGACGAAGTTGTACGGTGATACTGACCCAGCACTTACATATCAAATTACTACAGGAAATTTAGTAGGAAGTGATGCTTTTACAGGATCATTAACAAGAGTTTCAGGAGAGTCTGTAGGAGCGTATGCAATAAACCAAGGAAGTTTAGCATTAAATAGTAACTATACGTTGACCTATGTTTCAAATAACCTAACAATAGGAAAAAGAGTAATTGAAATTACTGCGGATGCTAAAACAAAAGTTTATGGAGAAACAGATCCAACTTTAACATATCAAATTACTTCAGGAAGTTTAGTTGGAGGAGATACTTTTACAGGTAACTTAACAAGAGTTTCAGGAGAGAC
>NZ_CANMLT010000008.1 GCF_947498805.1 uncultured Tenacibaculum sp.
ATGAGAAAGTAAAATTGCCATGAAAAAGAACCGCTTATGAAAAAGTAAAAATTGCTATGAAAAAGAACCGCTTATGAGAAAGTAAAATTGCCATGAAAAAGAACCGCTTATGAAAAAGTAAAAATTGCTATGAAAAAGAACCGCTTATGAAAAAGTAAAAATTGCTATGAAAAAGAGCCGCTTATGAAAAAGTAAAATTGCTATGAAAAAGAGCCGCTTATGAAAAAGTAAAATTGCTATGGACACATACGCGGCAATAGCCTACCAAAAATTAGAGAAAGAAAAAGAAACAGCTACCAAGGTGCAAAAGCACTGATTTTACAGAAATTTTCATTATTTTTGATAGTAAATCAACTACTTAATGAAAAAACAATTATTTAAGTTTTTAGCCAAACTAAACAAAGTTCTTTTACCGTCTTTTACGAAAAGACAGTTAGATATTGCAAAAGCATCTAAATTTCAATTAGCAATTATTGGATGGCGCGCTTTTGTTACCATGAATGCATTAGATTAACCTTTAAAACCTAAACGTTATGAAAGAACATATTAAAATATTTACAGGAACCTCGATTTTAGTAAACAGGTTGGCTTATTTATTAAATCAAATTAGCATTCCTTCTATTATCAAAGATGATAAAGAATCTGGAAGACTTGCAGGATTTGGAACCTTTGGTGATTCTGCCGAACTTCATATTTTTGACACTGATTTTGAGGGAGCTAAAAATGTAATTGAAAATTTCAGAAAAGAAATTGAAAAATAATTTTTGCAATTAAAAAATAGCTGTATATTTGCACCCGCAAACGCATTAGGCCTCGTAGCATAACTGAATAGTGCACTTGATTACGGCTCAAGAGGTTGCAGGTTTGAATCCTGCCGAGGTCACAAAAAAACCCTTTAAAACTTAGTTTTAAAGGGTTTTTTAATGTTTTATAGTTTTGATTACTCATATCATTTCTTTTTTTAAACACCTAATTAATTATTCTAAATCTATTTTTTTAAAAAGGTTTTATTAGACAAATAAGATCTATTTCAATTTCTTTATAAACTCTGATGGATTTTCTCCCTTTAATTTATAAAACACCTTTGAAAATGAATCTGAATTACTATAACCAGCTTCCTGTGCAATAGCCTTTATGGTGAATTTTCTTATTTTAGGATTGGAATAAAGCTCTTCAACAATATTATTAATTCTTAAAGTATTCAAGTAGTTTGTGTACGACATTTCTTTATAATGATTTACTACTTTTGACAAATAATTTGTGTTTGTATTTAATTTTTTAGCCAGACTATTCAGTGTAATGGATTGTAAGGTATATTGTTTTTCGTTCTCAAAATCTTCCAATCCTTTTAAAATACTATCAACAACTTCTTGAGAAATATGTATTTCATTTTTGATCTTTTTATCTAAAACTTCATTATTTGAACTCAAATTACTTGGTTTTGTCAAATGCTTTCGCAAATATTTTCTTTCTTTCAAAACTCGAAGTTGTAATACACTCTGATACCCTAACCAGTATATTAAAATAGTTGTAAAAACTCTAAGAGGGTAATATGACGGCATAAAAACTTTAAAATCGAAAACAATGGTTATTAATAAAGGAATAAACCAAAATATATAAACCAATAAACCTAAAGTAAAAAAACCACCAATCCATTTTAAATTATCAAAATTATTTATATCGTTCTGCTCTTTTAATCCTCTGACTGACTTATATATTTTAAAAGCATAAATAAATATTGATAAAGAAAAAATACTACTTATTATTTCTTCTATAACAACATATTTTCTAAATATTGAAGAAACTAAAACTCCATCATTATTATCATTAAAGTAAAAACCTAATCGAACAAGTAAAAACAATACAAAAGTTGGTATTATAATTTTTAAAATGTTCATTTTCTTCTTTTCAACTTCTAAATAATTAACTAGAAACAAATAAAAAAAAGGTGCTATTAAAAAGTGCCAAGGAATTTCAAAATATTTTAAAAAATTATCGCCTCTAAAAAAATCTTTGACTAAGACCCAAGATTGAAAATTATTCAAAGAAATAGACAAAACTAAAAGATTGATAAAAATAAATGTAGCAGTCTTTCTTTGTTTTGAAAAGTATTGAACCGCACAAAAAATAAATCCATGTATTGAACTTATGATAAGAAATAGATTAAAAAAATTTTCAATTTTCAAAAACAATTATTTTTTAGAATTAGCATCAATCTCAAATGTAATCATTTTATACACAACGTAAAATCTTATTTTCTGCAAATTAACACCTTACAAAAACAACAATTTCTTGAAATTCATAAATATCAAGCTTTAATTCTTGAATATCAAACACTAAGTTTTGTAGTAGTTTCTTTTTTGTTGTTATTTAGTATCATATTTTTTTAATTCTATGGCTTGATATGTATTCAATCAATTTAAAATTAATATTAAAATCATTCTTAATTCTATTTCTATTCCAATCTTGTATTAAAGACGATGATGATTCTAATTTAATGTGTTATGATGAATGTACTACAATAAAAGGAAAAGTATTTAAAGATGGTGGAGAGGGAGTAAAAAATGTGGAAATAAGTCTTCATTATTGGCACAAAGACAAATTTGCTTACATTAAAAGAAAAATAGGGAAATCTATAACTGATTCTAACGGATACTATAAGATGGTAGTTTACCTACATGATTCTGAAACAGATAGAGGAAGAGGAAATTTAGAGTTAAGAATAAATAATAAAAATCTTGAAACGTCATTGACTAATGATTTCTTAAAACCCTCTGAAGTTGAACAAGGGGTAAGTGCAGAATATGACAAATATCGTATTGATGATATTGTAGAGAAAGAAAGTACATTAGAAATAGACTATTTTATACCACTTAAATCAAAAAAATCAATTATATCGCTTAATAATTTTTCTTCAACAAGTAAGGATGACAACTTTTTCTTTAGCTTACATGTACCCTATGGATTCCCCAATAAGTATGTTTACCCAATTCAAGAAGAAAGGTTTGCTAATTCCTTAAATAATGAGTTTAATGTGGTAACTATTATCGGAAAAAACACAGTAATAGTTACCAAACGAAAGAATGGAAATCTTGAGAACATAAAAAAAGAAATTGAAATTTTAGAGAAAAATAAAAACTTTAATATTTCCTATGACTACTAATGCTTTTGTCTTTTTATTTAAAGAAAACGAAATAAGAAATGTACAATAAAAACCCTCGAAATATCATGAAAAAATTAAAACAATTACAAAGTAATATTATAATGTTTTTTGCCCTATTAGTATTAACAAGTTGTAGTACAGACGACATTATTAAGCCTCAAACCGAACTTCCACCTATTACGCAAACAGGAGCAAATACAGTAGGGTGTTTGGTCGATGGTAAAGTTTTTTTGCCTAGGACTAATAACCCTCTTGGGAACCCTGTAGTAACCTGTTTTTATCAATTTGTAAATAATCAATGGCACTTTAGCTTAGGTTTCTCTAACAATCAAAAAGAAAACCTTAGAGGAGTTAACATAGGCTCTAAAAACATTTCTTTAAAAGAAGGACAATCCTACGATCTTTTATTAGATAGTGGCAATAACGCTTTTGCTACTTATTTTGACTTTGTAAATCCTGATTTCACCACAACAAATGAAGTTACAGGAAAAATACTAATTAGTAAAATAGATTCTTCTCAATCGATTATTTCGGGAACATTCTGGTTTGATGCTGTCAATTCCAATGGAGAAATTATAAAAATACGAGATGGAAGATTTGATATGATATACACACCTTAAATGATTGCTTATGTAAAAACAAACTAAAAGAAAGACCACCTACAAGGTAGGCAATCTTTCAAGACACAGTTAAACAACTTTCTCACCATTATTTAACCTTAACTACAAAAATATGAAAAGAATTCTACTTTGGCTAGGGTTGGTTTTGTATACCACCTTAGCTACTTCACAAGAAGAAATTAACACCACATTTGCAACCCAAATGAACACCATGTTTGGGCAACTTAACAAAAACAAAGTACCAAATGGCATTTTATTAGACATGGCCATGGAATTTACAGATGTACCTGCTTTTAACGGTACTTTAAGCTCACAAAACTATGTAAGTGCAAAACGCTATAAAGAAATTTACAAAACCCTATTAATGGGGCGCATTAATAATGTAAGTTTTGGTTTTGTAAGTCCGGATGTACTAGACCAACAATGGTTCAATGAACGTTCTGATAGTCATATTGCCTTGGCAGGCCTGTACTTTAACTACAGTCGTTTTGTAAACAATGCTACTACTTCTGGTAAACTTACCTATAGCAATGGTAAATTTTACGATAAGTATATCAATGGGGTCTGGCAAAATCCGTATCAAACTTTAAAAACTTTTGCAATGACCACACCTATACAGGTATATACAGGGTTACAACTAAAAGTAAAGTTACCGCAAAGTATTTTATACAGCAATAGTGCTAGTGAAATTCAAAAAATTGAAGCCGATTTTAACGATGGTAATGGATATCGAATACTCCCTTTTAACCAACTCATTTCTGTAAACTATTCACAGGAAGGAAATAAAATCTGGAAATACAAACTAACACTCGCCAATGGACAAGTATTATACAGCCATTCAAAGATAATTATAAAAGAAGGTATAAATACTCCGTTTGCAGTAGATAACTTATTGCATAAGGGCACAGCAAATAAAAACCTTTGTAATTTAAATAGCATGAATGGAGTTAGTTTTTTAGACATACAAAGTAGCCAAAGCTACTCCAATAAACAAGGTAAGGCACGCATATTTATTGATGATGCTGGCAATGATTGTAAAATTACCAAACCTTTAATTGTGGTAGAAGGATGGGATTTTTCTACTTTGTTTAGCCCAGAAACAAAATATTCCTCAGAAGATTTTCAAAATTTTCAAAGCAATATATTTAATTCACAAAGTAGTTTAAAATCTTTAATTTCGGGACAATCTCTTGGTTCCAATGGAGATCAAGAATACGATTTAATTTTTGTGAATTGGGATAACGGTATGGATTATATACAACGTAATGCATTGGTAGTTGAAGAAGTGATAAAGTGGGTAAACCAACAAAAAACATTGAGTGGTAGTACTGAGAAAAATGTAATTATTGGGCAAAGTATGGGTGGTGTTGTATCTCGTTATGCATTACGTGACATGGAGCAACGAAACTTAACACATCAAGTACGTTTGTTTGTATCGCAAGATTCTCCACAGCAAGGAGCAAACATTCCATTATCTATACAATACATGTATAGAAATTTAAGAAATCAAATTGTACAAGCGCCATTGTATACATTAATTAGAATAACCACCTTACAAGACCCTGCCTATAAGTATTTTAGTCTTTTAGATCAACCTGCAACAAAGCAAATGCTTATAAATAGAGCTACCAATAGGTATGGTTTAGACAATTCAACTCACACCAGTTTCTACAACGAACTTAATGCTAAAGGGTACCCCAGTCAAAACGGTATTCGCAATATTGCCATAAGCAATGGAAGTGAATGCGGTAGTACGCAAAATTTTAATGCTGGTGATCCATTAATACAATACAACTACAACAAATCTTTATCTTTTTTGCAAGACCTAGCAAGTTTAATTGTGTTACCTATAGGTGGTGCTCTAGCTGGAGCATTAATTGATTATGATTTTTTTAAGGTTAGTTTATTAGGTTTAATTCCGGGTAACTCAACATTTAGAGTTTCACTAGAAGACAGAGCCTTATATTCATCTGGAGGAAGAAGAATACATCATTTCCGTGTATCTTATACAAAGAAAATTTTATGGTTGTTTTCTGTAACCACCAATATTGTAAATAAAAATGTAAACCAGCCTAATTCAGTAAACAACCACTACGACAATTATGGTGGTGGGTTTATTGATATTGGGTCTTATACTGGGCAACTAAACGTTAACGGCTTAACTGTAAAAGATAAATTTACAATAGTTCCTTCTCCTAGTGCTTTAGGTATTTCAGCCAATTCGAATCAAGATTATTTACTACCCTATGTAGGTGCTAATCCACCCGTTGCTCCATTAAATAGTCCTTTTGACAACTTCATAACTGCTTTTAAAGCAACAAATAACCCAAACAACAATAATGAAAGGCATTTAGAATTTAACGCTCGAAATGGTAATTGGTTGGCTGCAGAAATAACAGGAACAAATATTATAACCTCTGATTGCTCTTCTTTTTGCTCTGATGTATCCATTGAAGGTAAAGATTTCATTTGTAATTCTGAAACATACATTTTTCCTGGAAACGCAACACCAAGCTGGAGCATAGCACAAGGAGCCAATTTAGTTAACCAATCTATTGTTAACAATAACATTACCTTATCTAAAAAAGATAATTCTTCAAGTGGAGAGGTAATCTTAAAGGCTATAATTGGCACTCCTGAATGTGGTCCACAAAGAACTTTAACTAAAAAAATCTGGATTGGAAAACCTAAAGCATATGTGAGCCAAGATGCAAATATTTGTGCTTATGTATTTTTACAAGAAGATGAATTTAAACTTCCTGTTTCACCTGGGGCCACTAGATATGAAATAACATCTAACAACCCTAACTTACTTTTTTTTGATACGGTTGTAACTCCAAATACCCATATAAATTTTATGGCAAATAGAACGGGGAATTTTACAGCAACCTTAACAACCTATAATGATTGTGGAAGCACCAGTACTTTAATCTATGTTTACGCCAAAGATTGCTCCAATTTAAATGGTGGTGGATTTGCTTTCAGGGTATATCCTAATCCTACGTCTAAAAACAGCAGTATAACAATTGAAAACCTTGCTTCTAAAAATCACTTAACAACTCCAAAAACAAACCGTATTGGAAAAATAAGTTCCAAGTCTAAAAAAGAGAATTCATATAAATTTGAATTGCATAACTATCAAAATGTCTTGGTAAAAAAAGGAATATTTGACAATGAAAAATTGATACTCGACACTGCTAATTTGAAAGCTGGTATTTATTTGCTCAAAATTTATATGAACAAAAAAACAGAAACCCATAAATTAGTAATACATTAATTTATAAAAACTAGTATTTGTATTAAATAAGGGTTAGTCTTAATTGACTAACCCTTAATTTTATTAACATTTTACATATGCTAAAAATCTATCTTGTTACGCAAATAGCAAAGTAGCTTCTCTACATTTCACAACCCATGTTTAACAACAACGTTTTATCTATCTCAAATTTGTGTTCTGGTAATAAGTTAAAACAAACCAACAAAAAATTTTTCGGAAATTAGGACTTCGTATATTTACAATAAAAATTATAATGAGCATAGTCAACATACCTGAACAGCTAATAAGTGAGGAAGTTAAAAAAGATGCTTACATAATCGATTATGAACATCATATTATCTCTTCAAGACAAAGGGTGTCGTTTGATTTTTATACCATAAGTTTTTTAATGGAAGGTGTTAAGGAAATATATTCTTCAAATGAAAGTGAAGAAATCTTAGCTTCAAACTTTTTAATCGTAAAAAAAGGTAATTGTTTAATGACTGAAACACTTTCTACAAGTTCCAATTATAGAAGCAAACTTATTACTTTTTCAAACGATTTTTTACTTCAGTTCATAAGCAAGTATAATATAAATGTAAACCACGAAAAAAATAATAACGCTAAATTATACAGAGTTTTACCATTTGATAATTATATCAAACTCTATATAAAATCTCTTAATATTCTTCCTTCAGATAGAATGCAACAAGCTAAAATTGAAGAACTACTAATCTACTGCTATGAAACCTATGGAGATGAGTTTTTCTCTTTTCTAAAAGCCGACAGATACTCTTCTAATTTACGTCAAGTAATTGAAAAACATATAACCAAGGGCTTATCTGTTGATGAGTTAGCCTTTTTATGTAATATGAGCTTATCTACATTTAAAAGAGCCTTTTATCAAGAATACCAATCTACTCCTTCTAAATGGATAAAAAAAAGACGATTAGAACTATCTAAGAGCGATTTAAAAGACAAGTATTTAAGAGCTTCTGACATTTATTTAAAATATGGCTTTGGTAGTTTATCAAGGTATATAAGTGCCTTTAAAAAAGAATACGGAGTAACTCCTAAACAATTTCAACAACATTCAAAATGAACTTTTTAGTATACTTTTTGAACTAAACCAGCTAACAGAAATATTCATTTCATTCTGAAATTTGCAAAGAGAATAATTAAAAATCTAAGCAAATGAAACGAGTACTTATCTTATTAGCATTTACATTACCAAGTATTATTTGGTCACAAACATTCACATTATCCAGTTCAGATATTGGAGGGCAAGCAACCAAAAAAGAAGAGTTCAATGGATTCGGTTGTTCAGGCGACAATACCTCTCCTGCTCTTAGTTGGGCCAATACTCCAAAAGGAACTAAGAGTTTTGCTATTACCATGTACGACAAAGACGCTCCTACTGGTAGTGGTTGGTGGCATTGGGTAGTTTTTGATATTCCTGCAAATATTAATAAAATTAAATCAGGTGCAGGAAATATTTCAACAAATCTATTACCCCAAAAAGCGATACAGAGCATTACAAACTTTGGTAAACCTGGTTACGGAGGACCATGTCCACCTGAAGGCCATGGACCACATCAATATGTTATAACTGTTTATGCTTTAAAAACAGATAAACTTGGTTTAGACAAGAACGCAAATCCAGCAATAGTAGGTTATTATCTTAATGCAAATACTATAACTAAGTCTTCTATAGTTATGTACTATGAAAGATAAAAAGACACCTATTCAAAGGTTAGATCATTTAGTCTTAACAGTAAATGATTTAGAAAAAACAATTGTTTTTTACACAGAAGTATTAGGTATGGATTTAACTTCTTTTGGAGATAATAGAAAAGCATTAAAATTTGGGGATCAAAAAATCAATTTACATGTTAAAGGAAATGAAATTGAACCCAAAGCCACTATTGCGTTGCCAGGTACAGCAGACTTATGTTTTATAACTTCAGCACCTCTAAATGAGGTCAAAGAAATTCTAGAATTCAACAACTTGAAAATGCATCAAGACATCGTTAAAAGAACTGGAGCTTTAGGAGACATCCGCTCTATTTATGTAAGAGACCCAGATCAAAACTTAATCGAAATTTCCAGTTATAATTTCTAAAACATTTAAGAGCCTGAAACAACCAAACTTGTTTCAGGTTTTTCAATTCCAAAAAATTTTTCATTGTATTTTTGCTAAAAATCAATCTTAAAAAAATAGCATGAAACAAAATGAGAAGGTTGTTATTTTTTCAGCACCTTCAGGAGCAGGAAAAACAACTATCGTCAAACACTTACTTTCTGTAAACAATCAATTATCTTTTTCTATTTCTGCATGTAGCAGAGCCAAAAGAAATATTGAATCTAACGATAAGGATTATTATTTCTTATCGGTAGAAGAGTTTAAATCAAAAATAGCTGCTAATGAATTTATTGAATGGGAAGAAGTGTATGAAGATAATTTTTATGGCACTCTAAAATCTGAAGTACAACGAATTTGGAAGGCTGACAAAGTAATTATTTTTGATGTGGATGTTATTGGTGGTATAAACTTAAAAAAATACTTCGGAGATAAAGCTCTTTCCATCTTTGTAAAAGCTCCTTCTATAGAAGAATTAGAAAATCGTTTAAGAAATAGAAAAACAGAAACCGAAGCTACACTTCAAACGAGATTAGGCAAAGCCAAAAGAGAAATGGAATATGCCAAAGATTTTGATGTTATTTTGGTAAATGACAACCCTGAAACTTCCTACAAAGAAGCAGAACAAATTATACATTCCTTTTTAAATCAATAAACAAAAAATCCACCCTAAAGGTGGATCTTTTATATGATACTATACTTTTTTAATCTTCCAATAATTGCTCGTTAAAGTCATAGCCTTTATAACTCACTTTAAATAAAGCACTGTATAATGATGGAATGAATAGTAAGGTAATAATGGTACCAAATAAGAGTCCGATCATAATACTTACGGCCATTCCTTCCCACATTTCACCTCCTGAAAGATATAATGGAATCAATCCTAATACTGTTGTAAACGTTGCCAATAAAATAGGCCTAAAACGCTGTAAACAGGCTGCGATTACAGAATCTTGTTCACTACGCCCTGCTGCCAATTCTATCTCCATACGGTCTATCAATACAATGGCATTGTTAATTACAATTCCTGCTAAAGAAATCACTCCTAAGAAAGGCATAAATCCGAACGGTTCTTGGAAGGTCAATAAACCTATCACCACTCCAATTATTCCTAATGGAATGGTTAATACTACCATAAACATTTTACGGAACGAATTGAACTGAATAATCAATAACAATACAATGATAAATCCAGAAATTGGTAGGTATCCAATGACAGATCCCATACTTTCTGCCGATTGTTTTGCTTCTCCACCGAGTTCATAGGTATATCCAGATGGCCAAGTTTTCATTTGCTCATCTAACCAAGGTGTAATTTCATTGGTAATTGCAGTAGCATTTCCATTCGCTGTTAACTTACTTGTAATATTAATGGTTCTTCGTAAGTTCTTACGCACAATCTTACCGTATTGCCATTGTGGAATAATCTCTGCTACTTGTAATAAAGGAACACTTCTACCACTCGATTGTGCAAATACATTCAAGGTTTCTAAAGAAGCTAAGGATTGTTGTTGCGATGCATCTGCACGCATGACAATTGGAATTGATTTATCATCTTCTCGATACTCCCCTGTTTGAAATCCGTCTAATACCGTAGTTAATGAAGTAGCGATATCAGAACTTGAAACGCCAGCTGTTTGCGCTCTACTTTGATCTACTTTTACTAAAAACTTCTTACTTTTTGGTCCCCAGTTATCTTTGATATTTTTAGTTCCTGAGATGCTTGAAAGTTTTAGTTTTACCGCTTCTGAAATTTTCGCTAATTCATCTGGATTGTTTCCTGAAACTTCTATTTCAATCGGAGTACTTGCACCACCACTAGATAGGGTACTCACACGAATATCTGCATTCGGAAAATTGTTAAACGCATAACTATCTAATTGCGCTATCATTTCCTTATTCTCATTAAACGAAGAGGTATTCACCAAGATATGTGCATAGTTTGAGTTCGCTTCATCTGGCGAATATCCTAAATCATACGACTCTGGTCCTTCTCCAACATAGGCACTCCAATCTACGATTCCTAATTCGCGACCCTCTTTGGTTTTTAAGTTATCAATCATGTATTTCTCCAAAGCGGTCACCACTTCTTTGGTACGTTCAATTTTTGTTCCCTGTGGTAAATTAATATCTACCGTAATCATATTTCGATCACTATCTGGGAAGAATACAAACGGGATATATCCGAAACCATATAAGGAAGCAAAAAAGGCAATAAAGATTCCTATAATCACTTTGTATTTATTACGAAGTGCTATCATGATTAAATCCTTATACCCTACTTTTAAGCTATTGATCACACGATCAATCAAACTAGGTTTTTTAGTTCCTTTTGGTGCTACTTTTAAGAATAAATAACAGAACAAGGTAATTACGGTTAGTGCGATAAACCAAGAAGACAATAAAGCAATCGAAATAACCACGAAAATAGGCCCTACAATATCTCCCATAGAGGTTGGTGACAAATAAAAGGCTAAAAAGGCTGCCGATGTAGTTAAGGTAGAAATTAATAAAGGCATCCATAATTCTGAAAACGCATCTACCGCCGCTTTATATTTATCAACCCCTTGTTCGAGCTTTACCATAATGGTTTCCGCAACCACAATGGCGTTATCTACCAGCATTCCTAACGCCATAATTAAGGCTGCTAATGTTACCTGATTCAATCCTATTTTCATCAGCCCCATAATCATCAAAGTCATGATGGTTACTATCGGAATCAAACTTGCAATTACAAAACCAGTTCGGAACCCTAAAAACACTAACATAACCACTAATACAATCGCAATAGACTGCATTAGGTTGCTAATAAAGTTATCTACTTTATCATCAATATAGGTATCTAAAGACGATACACGGGTTAATTCTAATCCTACAGGTAATCTATTCTGCCATTCATTGACAACACCATTGACCTGATTTCCTAACTCAATTACATTCGAGTTTTTCTTTAAGTTAACGTGTAATGAAATGGCTTTTTTCCCATTGATAAATACTTCCTGGCTCGATGGGTCTACATAACCTTTTTTAACCGTAGTAATATCTCCTAGTTTTACCAATTGAGATCCGTTTCCTACAGGTACCAACATATCTCTAATATCACTTACCGAATTAAAGTTTCCGGTAGGCTCTAAAATAATACGTTCATCTCCTACGTTTACCTGCCCCCCTGAGTTTAAGATATTGGTTGTTGAAATAATTTGTTGCAGTTTCGAAGCGGACAAACCATATTCTTTTAAACGAGTATTGTCAAACTCTACAAATACACGTTCGTCTTGTGCTCCTCCCATACTTACTTTTGCTGCATCCGGTAAACGAATCAAATCATCTTTGATATCATCGGCATAGTCTTTCATTTCAGCATAACTAAAACCGTCTGAAGTTAATCCAACTACAATACCATATACATCTCCAATTCCGTCATCGTTCAAATTCGGATTCACACCTTGTGGTAACCCTTGAATAGCGTTTAATTTTCGACGTAAACGATCCCAAACAGACTGTAGTTTTTCAGGAGAGGTTTCATCTTTTAAGGTTACTGAAACCACCGATAATCCTGTACGAGACGTAGAATTTACATCTTTTAATTCTGGTAATTCCTGTGCTACTTTTTCAATCTTATCGGTCACCAATTGCTCCACACGTTCTGGACTAGCTCCTGGGAATATAGAAACCACCGTTGCTACACGTACTGTGTATGGAGGCATACTATCACGTGATAATCCTGAATACATTACGAGCCCCATAATTACAATGGTAGCTAGCACCATTAGGGTAATTCTATTCTTATCTATAGAGAATTTTGCTAAATTCATACTGGCTGGTTTTTGTTAGATTAATTCAATTTTACTTCTTGCCCATCTAACAAAGTTTGCAACCCTGCTGTAGCTATTTTCTGTCCTGCATTTAATCCTGAAGTTATTTCAAATCCTTCTGAAGTAAGCTTTCCTATAGTTACCTTTTGTTTTTTTACCGTTCCCTTCTCTCCTTCTCCATTGACAACAAATACAAAATTTCCATTACTATCTTCTCCCACAGCATTTGCTGGAGCTACCAATACTTTATTATCTAGTGTATGATTTCCAAAGTCGAAGGTTACATTCGATGCCATTCCACTTTTAATTAAATCTGATGGATTGGTCACCGCTATTTTCACCGGATATGTAGCAGTATTTGCACTTACCGCTGGTGCTACCTCTGTAACCTTTCCTACAAATTTCTTATCCGCGAGTGCCGTAAAAGTTACATCTACTTTCATATTCTCTTTTACACCATTAATCACACTTTCTGGCAATCCCAAAGTAATTTCCATTTCTGTTCCAGCATTTAAGGTTGCAATGGTTTGTCCTGGACTTACATTTTCATCAATCTCAGCACTTACGGAAGCAATGACACCACTATCTGGTGCATAGATAAACCCAAATTTTATTTGTTCTGCCTGAATATCCAATCCTCTTTTAGCAGAATTAAATGCTTCTTGCGCCGTTTTATAACTGTTCTTCGAATTTTCAAAATCACTTAAAGAAGCACTTCCTTTCTCATATAAAGAACGTACACGATTCAACCCTAACTTTGCCGTATTCATTTGCGACTGTGCACTGTTTACCTGTGTTCTTGCTTGCTCAAATGACAATCTTGATTGTACATTATCTAGTTTTGCTAACAATTGTCCTTTACGAACTTTTTGACCTAGTTTCATATTAAACTCGGTAATAATACCTGAACTACGGAAACTTAAATTGATAATCTTATCGGTTTTTGCTGTTCCACTAAACGTTCGAATTTTATCTCCTCCTAAATATCCTATTTGTTGATATTTAACAGGTCTCAATGATTGCTGTACTTCTTTTTTCTCTTTACCACATGAAAGAAACAGTAAAGAAAAAACACTTAATACTACTAGTTGAATGATATATTTCATGGTGTTGATGTATTGTTGGTTGGTTGAATTAGTTTTTATTTAAGAACTCTAAGAAACGTTGATTGAATTTGGTATTATCTTCTTCTGTATGCAGTAAGAAATAGTACCCTAAATAGCGTTCTAATTGTAAGGTGGTTATTAGGTAATTGTAAATAGCATTTGCCTTTGCCAATTGTGCATTTAAATAGTTGTTTTGTGCATCTAATAATTGTACAATATTTACCGCTCCTGTTGAATATGACGTTTGTGTAAGTTCTAGAGCTTCTTTTGCAGATGCTTCAGAAACTTTTGACAATTCAATATTTGAAATTTGATTGATTAAGTTCAATACGCCATTTCTAACATTTGCTGAAATAGCCAACTTCACATTATCTGAATTGATTTGTAATTGTTCTTGCTGAATAATAGCCGTTTGCTTATTAATAGTATTGGTGTTTTTATTAAAAATTGGCAAACTCAAATTAACCCCAACATTATAGTTTCCGTTCGGTGCTGCAGGAAATCCTGCTGGAAATGTGCTTCCCACTCCAGAACGTGAAAACTGATAATTATACTGTCCTTGTAAGGATAAAGTTGGTAAGAAACGTCCAGTACCATATAATTTTGTTTGACGCTTTACAGCATCTAAATTGTAATTTAATTGCTTTAATTCTGGGGCATTATTTAAAGCCTCCTCAATCAAAAATTCTACAAAAGGTTCGCGTTGAACAGGTGAATCTAAAATATCAATGAATTTATCGTAGTTATACTGCTGAAACAACTCTTGATTTAGTGTAGCCTCTTTGACATCGATATCAAAATCGGTTGCATTGTTGGTTAATTGATTGATTCCAATAAAACTCTGATTCAATCTATTGATCCCTTCAATCATGGCTTGTGTATTCTGTGCTTGCTGACTTTGTAAACGCAATACATCTGTTTTTCCAGACTGACCTGCATTGTAATTTTCTTCAGCAATCTCTAAGTTCTTTTTTGTAAGATCTAAATTGCGCATTTGAATATCCAAATTCGCTTTTAAAATCAAGGTATTGAAATAGGCATTGGCTCCATTAAAAACAGCATCTAACTGCTCTGTATTAAACTTTTCTCGCTGTGCTTTTGCCAAACTTTTTTGAATACCAATATTCGCATTGGCACTTTCCGAAAACAACACTTGTTGTAAGGTTACATTTCCTGAAGTACCAAACTCTGGATTTTGTCCATTACTAATTGCTGCAATATCTGGATCAATATAGGTTCCAGTGGCAGTAGCCGTTACACTTGGCAAATAATTACTCTTAGCCGTTTTTACATTCTGCTCATTTACCAATACATCTTTCTCTGTTGCTTGTAGTGATAAGTTGTTTTTAAGTACATCATTAATCACCATTGGCAAATCATATACTTTTTGAGCTGACGGATTGTTATTTACATCTCCAATAAATTCTGTTTGTCCGATTAAACTGTATCGCAACGGGACGCTTAAAGCTTGAGCTGTATTAAAGTTTAGCGTTAATTCGTTATTAAAATCTAATAGCACAGGTAATTCAGAAAAATTGGTTCCGTTTACATAAGATTCTATAGAAAGTGCAATTCTTCGGAAGAATGTATTGAAATTATCTTCGCCCTGATTGGTTGCTAAAATTCCATTGGCTACATCTGATTTACGAACTGAACTAAACGATGGTATCTTCTTCTCTATTAATTTTTGAGCCAGTTCCTTTACTTCTGAAGTTTTTAAAGAGAATCCACCTGCTAGTTGTAAGGCATCGATTCCATCTAAATTCGTATAAATATCTTCTAAAGTGGTATATGGAATTAGTTTGATGTTAATATCATCTCCTTTTAAACTCTTATTGAAAAGAGCATTAAAATCAATTAACTCGGTTATTGGTTTTTCAACAACAACACCTACTGTGTTAAACTTGGTAAGTTTTTGAAAGGTTTTGATATCATCTGAAAAACTATCATTAGAAACGATATAAGTTAAATTGTGAATTCCTGAAGTCTTTTTCTGTTGATCCAATCCGGAAACTTCACTACTCAAACCTCCTATAGTAATTACCGGAACCGGATATGTTTTTTCTTGACGAATTACTAAGTTATCAAAAGCTCCAAAAGAGATGATCAAATCACTTGTTTGTTGCAACGCATTATAATTTGCTTTTGCTTTTTGAATATCATAACCACTTACCAATTGATTTTTGGAATTAAAAACAATGGTTGCGTCTTCTCCGACCACTGCTTTTATTTCCTTCTTTAATTGTTCTAAAAGTGGTTTTGCTTCTACATTTACCTCATCAAATAAAAAACCAATATTGTATGTTTTTTTCTGAGCATTTAGCGTACACACTAAACATAGCAGTAACAAGCTTAAAATTTGTTTTTTCATATATAGTTGGTTTGATTAGTTTCTAAAAATGTTTTTTAAGTCTTTCTTCATAATAGTTTAATACCTCTTTGTAAAATTCAATAGAAGTTTTCATAAAAGAATTTAGGTCTTTGTTTTCCTTATTTCTCAATTTTAATGATTCTTCCATCAATTTAATTTGTGTATGATAAGCGTTTACATTGTGATACAACTGCTCTTGTACAGATACGATGTCTAAATAAAAAAGGCGTTTCCTCTTATTCTCTTTATCATATATAAAACTGACTTCACCAGTTGTTTCTAAAAATTTTAAGGCTTTACTAATGGCACTTTTCGTTACATCAACTTCATTGATTAAATCTTCAAAAGAAAAGTAACGTTGATTAGAGGTATACAATAAACCTAAAATCTTACCAGCTGTGGGAGGATAATTATCTACTTTAAAAGCAGTAGCATATAATTCTAATATTTCTTTGCGATCTGCTGAGTTCAATTTAAAAAATTTATGGCAAATATACAAATTAGTTTCCAATACTGGAAACCAAAAATAAAAACTGATAATAAACAACTTAGCCTCGTTTATCACTTTTAAAACTAGACCATAAAAAAACACCTCTTTAAATTTAAAGAGGTGTTTTGAATTATATTTTATTAAAAATTATATCGTAAAGCTTTCTTTTACTTTAGCTACATAATCTAATTTTTCCCATGTAAATAATTCAACATCCATGGTTTTCTTATCTCCATTTGGTTGTGTAAAAGTTTTAGATACCACTTCATTTGCACGTCCCATATGACCATAAGCAGCAGTTTCGCTATACATTGGTGTTCTTAGCTTTAAACGGCTTTCAATTGCATGTGGACGCATATCGAAAATTTCAGAAACTTTAGCAGCAATTTCACCATCTGTCAAGTCTACTTTTGCAGTTCCGTAAGTATCTACAAAAATACCCATTGGCTCTACTACTCCAATTGCATATGATACTTGTACTAATACTTCATCAGCAACTCCAGCGGCAACTAAATTCTTTGCAATATGACGTGTTGCATACGCAGCACTTCTATCTACTTTTGATGGATCTTTTCCAGAAAAAGCTCCACCTCCGTGCGCTCCTTTACCTCCATAGGTATCTACAATAATCTTACGACCTGTTAAACCAGTATCTCCGTGAGGTCCACCGATTACAAACTTTCCAGTAGGGTTGATATGATACTTAATATCATCGTTAAACAATCCTTGATTTTCAGCAGATAATTTTGCCTTTACTCTAGGAATTAAAATCTCAACAATATCCTTTCTAATTTTCGCTAACATTGCCTCATCTTCATCAAAATCATCGTGTTGTGTAGACACTACAATTGCTTCGATTCGTTGCGGTACGTTATCATCAGAATACTCAATAGTTACCTGACTTTTAGCATCTGGACGTAAATAAGTAATCTCTTTATTTTCTCTACGTAACTCTGCTAATTCCTTTAAAATTAAATGTGATAAATCTAAAGCCAATGGCATGTAGTTATCCGTTTCATTGGTAGCATATCCAAACATCATTCCTTGATCTCCTGCTCCTTGCTCTTCTTTAGAAGCTCTATCTACACCACGGTTAATATCATCTGATTGTTCGTGAATTGCAGATAATACTCCACAAGAATTTCCATCAAACATATATTCTCCTTTGGTATACCCTATTTTGTTAATTACCTCACGAGCAATCTTTTGAACATCTAAATAAGTACTTGATTTTACTTCTCCTGCCAATACAACCTGACCAGTAGTTACAAGAGTTTCACAAGCAACTTTGGATTCGGGGTCAAAAGCCAAAAAATTATCTATTAAAGCATCAGAAATTTGATCCGCTACTTTATCTGGGTGTCCTTCAGAAACACTTTCTGAAGTAAATAAATATGACATAAACTTCTTTTTTTAGTTGTTAAAAGTACTAAATTAATCTGGATTGCTTGGTCGTGTAAAGAAGTAAGAAATTACTGCTTTAGCATTTTTTATAGAGGTTGCAATCAGAACAAATTTTTCCTCAAAAATCAGGTGCAAATTTATCGATTAAATTCATATCTAAAAAAGCTTTTTGTTAAAAAAGAATTAAAATTGAAATTCTATATACGTAGTATATAAATCTTTAGACGAAAAAAAATAACACAAAAAATTTGGATATTATTTTTTTCTTACTGAATATTTGTACTCGTAAAAGTTCAAACACTTATTGACGATGTTATCAAGAAAGGCGGAGGGATTAGACCCGATGAAACCTTAGCAACCCTTTGCGCAAGCAAAGAAGGTGCTAAATTCTACCAGAGTACATTACTCGTGGATAGATAACCAAAAGAAGTTTTTTAAATTCAACTACAAAACTTCTTATAATTTCTTAATAACATTTTTCTAGTAAGCAACATCTTAAAAAAGATGTGTTGTTGGCTTTTGGTTTAATTTTTTATTAACTCAAAAAACAAGAAAAATGAGTACGCAAAAATTCGCAACAAATGCATTACATGCAGGACATGATGTAACACAAACAGCAGGCACAAGAGCTGTTCCAATTTATCAAAGCACTTCGTATGTGTTTAATAATTCAGATCATGCTGCTAATTTATTTTCATTGAAAGAGCTAGGATTTATTTACACACGATTGAATAATCCTACCAATCAAATTTTACAAGATCGTTTGGCTTCTCTTGAAGGAGGAATTGGTGCCGTAGTATTTGCTTCTGGAACCGCTGCCATCTCAACAGGTCTATTAACCTTATTAAAAGCTGGAGATCATATTGTAGCATCAAGTAGCCTTTACGGAGGAACCTATAACTTGTTAAACGTTACCTTACCAAGACTAGGCATTACAACCACTTTTGTAGATGCTTCTAATCCTGAAAACTTTGAAAAAGCAGTACAAGAAAATACCAGAGCTTTCTTTGTGGAGTCTCTAGGAAACCCAAAATTAGATGTATTGGACTTAAAAGCTATTTCTGGATACGCTAAAAAGGCGCAAGTTCCTTTTATTGTAGACAATACAGTGGCTACTCCTGCCCTTTTAAACCCAATAGAACACGGGGCAAACATTGTAATACACTCCTTAACAAAATACATTGGTGGGCAAGGAAATTCTTTAGGTGGGGTAATTATAGATGCAGGGAATTTTGACTGGTCTAATGGAAAATTCCCTGAATTTACAGAACCTTCAGAAGGCTACCATGGTTTAAAATATTATGAAACTTTAGGAGCTGCTTCCTATACTTTTAAATTAATTCTTGAAGGTCTAAGAGATTTTGGTGGTGCATTAAGCCCTACCAATGCTTTTCAAATCATTCAAGGATTGGAAACTTTAGAAGTAAGAATTCAACAACATAGTAAAAACGCATTGGAATTAGCCAAATGGCTAGAACAACAAGACGAAGTAGCTTGGGTAAATTACCCAGGACTTGAAAGTAGTTCTTATAAAAACTTAGCAGATCAATATTTACCAAAAGGACAAAGTGGAATTGTAACCTTTGGTGCTAAAGGTGGATATGATGCTGCCAAAATTATTGCTGATAATACACAACTATTTTCTTTACTAGCAAATATTGGAGACACCAAGTCTCTTATTATTCATCCAGCAAGTACAACACACCAACAATTATCGGAAGAACAACAGCAAAGCACTGGTGTTTCCCAAGATTTAATCAGATTGTCGGTGGGACTTGAAAATATTGATGATTTGAAATCAGATTTAAAAGAAGCTTTTGCCAAAGTAGCTCAAGAAGTTTTAGTGTAATTACCTCTTCTCAATAACGTAAAAAATGAGTGCATCTAAAACTTTACGTCAATTAATTATTGACAGCTATGTTACAGAGCGTGGTACCCAGTATGAAAATTTCCCTTTAAGTTACCAGTTGTTCGGTAAAAAACTGGGTACTGCACCTGTAGTATTAATTAATCATGCCTTAACAGGAAATAGTAATGTTGCAGGTAAAGATGGTTGGTGGAGTGATCTTATTGGAGAAAACAAAACCATAAATACACAAGATTATACCATACTTTGCTTTAATATTCCAGGTAATGGCTTTGATGATTTTCTTATCGAAGATTACAAAAGTTTTATAGCTAGAGACATCGCAAATATTTTCTTGTTAGGACTAAAAGTTTTAAACATCGATAAACTTTTTGCTTTAATAGGAGGTTCTTTAGGTGGTGGAATTGCCTGGGAGATGGTAGTGATTAATCCAAAAATAACACAGCATTTAATCCCAGTAGCTACAGACTGGAAATCAACCGATTGGTTAATTGCCAATTGCCAAATACAAGAATTGTTTTTAACCAATTCTAACAATCCTGTTCATGATGCGCGTATGCATGCCATGTTATGTTATAGAACGCCAGAATCTTTTAAAAATAGATTTCAGCGTACAAAAAATGAGGAATTACAAATCTTTAATGTAGAAAGCTGGTTGTTACACCATGGAAAAAAACTACAAGAAAGATATCAATTAGCTTCTTATAAATTAATGAATCAGTTACTCAAAACTATTGATGTAACCAGAGGAAGAGAAGGCGTTAATGTGTTAGAAAAAATTGAAGCCGACATCCATATTATCGGAGTAGATTCTGATTTGTTTTTTACTGCGGAAGAGAATAGAGAAACCCAAAAAGAGCTAGCCACAGTTCATCCGAATGTTACTTATAATGAAATACATTCAGTACATGGGCATGATGCCTTTTTAATAGAATACGAACAACTTAAAAAGATTGTAACACCAATCTTTAATAAAAATAGCACCACTAAAAAAATGAAAGTTTTAAAATTCGGAGGAAAGTCTTTATCGAATGAAGGAATTCATAAAGTTATTTCAATCATAGAAGATAAAATTAATGACGGAGAGCAGATTGCTGTTGTAGTATCTGCCAGAGGAAAAGCTACAGATGCTTTAGAAAGCATTCTAGAAAAAGCTTCCAAAAACCAAGCTTATATTGAGCAACTAGAAGCCTTTAAAAGAGAGCAATCTCTAATTACACCTTTAGTAGATTATACAAAAGAGTTTGAACGATTAGAAAAACTCTTTGAAGGGGTAAGTTTATTAGGAGATTACAGTAATAAAATTAAAGATGAAATTTTAGCCCAAGGTGAATTACTATCAATAAAAACGGTTGCAGAATTACTCGAACAAAAAGGTATTAAAGCAAATCCAACAGATGCTAGAGAACTTTTAAAAACAGATGAAAATTACGGAAATGCGCAGCCTATCATTGAGCTTTCTAAAGAAAATGTACATGCACATTTTAAAAAACACAACGGTGGTACAGTTAACATAATAACAGGCTTTATTGCTTCTACTGTCAAAAATGAAACCACAACCTTAGGAAGAAACGGAAGTAATTATACGGCATCTTTATTAGCTAATTATTTAAATGCAGAAGAGCTACAAAACTACACACATGTAGATGGAATTTTTACAGCCAACCCTGATTTCGTTCAAGACGCTAAAAAAATTGAAGAGTTGTCTTTTTCAGAAGCTAATGAGCTTGCCAATTTTGGAGCCAATATTTTACATGCCAAAACCATTATTCCTTTATTGGAAAAAAACATCAATCTAAGAATCTTAAATACCTTTAAACCTAAAGATAAAGGAACTTTAATCACTGCAAAATCCAATTCAGAAGGAATCAAATCTTTATCTGTTTTAGACAATGTTGCACTGATTAATTTTGAAGGGAGAGGCTTGTTAGGTAAAGTAGGTGTTGATGCTCGAATTTTTAAAGCATTAAGTCATCAGGGAGTAAGCGTTAGTATTATTTCACAAGGTTCTTCAGAAAGAGGTATCGGACTTGTTGTTGATAAGGACAAAGCTGAAATAGCAGTGAAAGCGCTGGAAAATGAGTTTGAAAATGATTTTTACACCAAAGATGTAAACAAGATTTCAATTCTTGATGATGTTTCGGTAATATCTATCATCGGGCAAAATCTTAGTGAATTTCATCAACCTTTTAACGCACTCATCAAAAACCAAATTGTTCCTCTTTTATTCAACAACACTATCTCCGGGAAAAATGTGAGTTTGGTGGTAAAGAAAGAACATTTGCACAAAGCTTTAAATGTTATTCACGGACAAGTATTTGGAGTAGCTAAAAAAGTAAACATTGCTGTTTTTGGTAAAGGTTTAGTAGGAGGTACTTTAATCAATCAAATTCTAGACAATGCTAATAACATACTAGAAAAGCGTAAAATTCATTTGAATATTTTCGCTATTGCCAACTCTAAAACAGCACTATTAAATAAAAATGGAGTCTCTAAAAATTGGCAAGAAGATTTAACGAATACAGAAAATAAAGACGACTTAATTCAGCAGGTAATTGCATATGCTAAAGAACATCATTTAGAAAACCTAATTGCAGTGGACAACACCGCAAGCGAAGGATTTACCCAAAATTATATTTCCTTGGTTGAAGCTGGTTTTGATTTAGTTTCTTCGAATAAAATTGCCAATACAGTTTCTTATGAATTCTATAAAAAATTAAGAAACACCTTAGAGAAAAATAAAAAGAACTATCTCTATGAAACCAATGTAGGTGCTGGGTTACCTTTAATTGACACCATTAAATTATTACATGATTCTGGAGAAAATATTGTACGAATTAGAGGAGTCTTTTCTGGGTCATTAAGTTATATCTTCAATCATTATTCAACGCAAGATCAACCCTTCTCAAAAATCTTGCAAGAAGCAATTGATAAAGGATACACAGAACCAGATCCTAGAGAAGATTTATGTGGAAATGATGTGGCTAGAAAGTTATTGATTCTAGCACGTGAATTGGATTTAGAAAATGAATTTGAAGACATTAATATTAAAAACTTGATTCCACAAAGTCTTAGAAAAATCTCGGCTTCAGCATTCTTAAAAAGTCTTATTAATCTCGATACTTATTTCCAAGAGAAAAAAGACAAACAAGAAGAAGGTCATGTATTACGCTATATAGGTGATTTACATGGTGATCTTCAGCAATCAAAGGGAGAATTAGATGTAAAACTAGTATCTGTTCCTCAAAACTCTCCGTTAGGAAGTTTAAAAGGATCGGATGCCATATTTGAAATCTATACAGAATCCTATGGAGAGCAACCTATCGTAATTCAAGGAGCCGGTGCTGGTGCAGAAGTAACAGCCAGAGGTGTTTTTGGAGACATCTTACGACTAGCAAAAACAAACAACTAACTAAATAATATCAGGTAACAAACCTCAACAAACAAAATGAGCACAAATTTCGAAACACAAGCCATCAGAACGCAAACAGAACGTTCACAATTTTCTGAACATTCCACTCCGTTATACCTAACATCTAGTTTTGTATTTGATGATGCTGAAGACATGAGAGCTTCTTTCGCAGAAGAAAAAAAGAAGAACTTATACAGCCGCTTTTCCAACCCAAACACAACAGAGTTTACCAATAAAATTGTAGCTATGGAAGGAGCGGAAGCTGGATACGCTTTTGCTACTGGTATGGCCGCTGTGTTCTCTACTTTTGGTGCTTTACTAAATGCAGGAGATCACATTGTTTCCTCAAGATCTGTATTTGGATCAACCCATAGTTTGTTTACCAAATACCTTCCGAAGTGGAATATAGAAACAAGCTATTTTAAAGTAAATGAAGCTCATAAAATAGAGGATTTGATACAACCAAATACCAAAATTTTATATGCTGAAACACCAACCAATCCCGCCGTGGATATTTTAGATTTAGAATTGCTTGGTAAGATTGCCAAAAAGCACAATTTACTATTGGTAATAGACAATTGTTTCGCCACTCCTTACCTTCAAAACCCTATTAAATTTGGAGCTGATTTGGTGATTCACTCTGCTACAAAATTAATTGATGGTCAAGGAAGAGTTTTAGGAGGTGTAACTGTTGGAAAAGCAGATTTAATTAGAGAAATATACTTATTCTCAAGAAATACAGGACCCGCAATGTCCCCTTTCAATGCTTGGGTACTTTCTAAAAGTTTAGAAACACTTTCATTGCGTGTAGAGAAACACTGTGAAAACGCATTAAAAGTAGCGCAGTTTTTAGAAGAACATCCAAAAGTAAACTTGGTAAAATATCCATTTTTAAAATCGCATCCGCAATATGAAGTAGCGAAAAAACAAATGAGATTGGGAGGTAATATCGTCGCTTTTGAAATTCAAGGAGGTATTGAAGCAGGAAGAACATTTTTGAATAATATTACAATGTGTTCACTCTCTGCGAATTTAGGAGACACTCGTACCATCGTTACACATCCTGCCTCTACAACACACAGTAAATTAAGCGAAGAAGACAGGTTAGAAGTTGGTATTACTGATGGTTTGGTGCGATGTTCGATTGGATTAGAAAACGTAGAAGATGTTATCAAAGACCTCTCTTCTGCCCTTTCCAATATTTAACAATCATTAAGCAATTGTTAATTTTTTAAAAAAGATTTGGTCAATTAAAATGTAAGCTTACATTTGCAAACTTAAAAACCTATTAATCCTATAGGGTAATAGAATTTTAAAAATGATTTTAGAACAAGTAATTGATAACGATAAAAATTTTAAGCGTGATAAAGAGTCTGAAAAACCTATCAGAAGCATCGCTAAATCTATTAGCTGGAGAGTTGTAGGAACTATAGATACGATCCTTATTTCTTGGATTATCACAGGAAAAGTAACTACAGCACTCTCCATAGGAGGCATTGAATTAGGAACAAAAATGATACTCTACTTTTTTCACGAAAGACTTTGGAACACAATAAAATGGGGCAAAAAATGAGATTAGAAAAGCAATTAAATATTGAAGAATTAAATAAAGGACTGGAAAAGCTAGCTCCGAAGGAAATAGTGGAATGGGCATTTGATTTGCAACAAAGAACAATTCTTACAACCAATTTCAGACCCTATGAAGCAGCTATTTTACATGCAGTAACACAAGTAAATTCTGTAACAAAAGTTGTTTGGTGCGATACCGGATATAACACTCCGCAAACCTATAAACATGCAGAAGCAGTGATTGAAAAACTTGATTTAAATGTTCAACTATATGTTCCAAAGCAAACGGTTGCACATAGAAATCAAACCTTAGGACTTCCAACAATTGATGATCCTAAGCATTCAATTTTTACTGAGCAGGTAAAGTTAGAGCCTTTTAAAAGAGCCATGGAAGAACATCAGCCAGAAGTTTGGTTCACAAACCTTAGAAAAGGACAAACTGCTTTTAGAGATAATATTGGAATTCTTTCTTATAGCAAAGACGGTATTTTAAAAGTAAGTCCATTTTATCACTGGTCAGATGCAGATTTAGATACCTATTTAGAGGAACATCAATTACCAAATGAGTTTAAATATTTCGACCCAACCAAAGTTGAAAGCAATAGAGAATGTGGTTTACATATTTAAAAAATAGCATTATGAATACGAATATCATTAGAGTTGGAGCTTTAGAAAGTGAAGCTATATATATTTTAAGAGAAGTTGTCGCACAATTTGAAAAGCCAGTGTTGTTATTTTCTGGGGGAAAAGATAGCATAACACTGGTGCGACTTGCTCAAAAAGCATTTTACCCAGCCAAAATTCCTTTTCCTTTAATGCATATAGATACTGGACACAATTTTCCAGAAACTATTGCTTTTAGAGACAAGTTAGTTGAAGAATTAGGAGTTGAGCTCATTGTACGTAATGTACAAGACAACATTGATGCTGGTAAGGTTAAAGAAGAAACAGGGAAGTACGCGAGCCGAAACATGTTACAAACTGAAACGTTATTAGATGCCATAGAAGAGTTTGGTTTTGATGCATGTATCGGCGGAGCGCGCAGAGATGAGGAAAAAGCAAGAGCCAAAGAACGTATTTTCTCTGTGCGAGATGATTTTGGTCAATGGGATGAAAAAAACCAACGTCCAGAATTATTCGACATGCTAAATGGGCGTATTGATTTGGGACAAAACGTACGTGTTTTTCCAATTTCAAACTGGACAGAATTAGACGTTTGGTCGTATATCCAACAAGAAAACATAGAAATTCCTTCTATCTATTTTGCTCATAAAAGAGCAACTTTTGTTAGAGATGGACTGATATGGTCTGTTAATGATGAAGTTGTTTATAGAGATGAAGATGAAGAAGTACAAGAACGAATGGTACGTTTTAGAACTGTAGGTGATATGAGCTGTACCGCAGCGGTATTATCAACAGCAATTGATATTGATACGATTGTTGATGAAATTAGAGAATCAACCATATCAGAAAGAGGCGCTAGAATAGATGACAAACGATCTGAAGCAGCCATGGAAAAACGTAAACAACAAGGGTATTTCTAAAACAACACTAAAGAACGAAACAAATGAATGTACTAAAAATAGCAACAGCAGGAAGTGTAGATGATGGTAAAAGTACACTTATAGGTAGAATTTTGTATGATACAAAATCGCTTACCGATGATAAATTACAAGCTATAGAAGAGAAAAGTAAACAGAGAGGTTTTGACTATTTAGATTTCTCATTGGCAACCGATGGTTTGGTAGCAGAACGCGAACAAGGAATTACCATTGATGTAGCTCATATTTACTTTTCTACACCAAAAACTAGCTTTATTATAGCCGATACTCCTGGACATATTGAATATACTCGTAATATGGTAACAGGCGCATCTAATTCTCAAGCATCTATCATTTTAGTAGATGCAAGAAATGGAGTTGTAGAACAAACGTATCGTCACTTTTTTATCAATAATTTACTGAGAGTAAAAGATGTAATTGTAGCGGTAAACAAAATGGATTTGGTTGATTTTTCTGAGCAAAAATTCAATGAAATTAAAGGAGAAATAGAATATTTAGCTTCTAAAAGCGAATACCAAGATCAAAAGATCACCTTTATTCCTATTTCTGCTTTACACGGAGATAATGTAGTTTCTAAATCTGCAAGAATTGATTGGTATAACGGGCAAAGTATATTAGATCATTTAGAAGATTTAGATACGCAAACTATAGAGAAAGATGCAAAAGCACGTTTTCCAGTACAAACAGTAGTACGTCCAAAAACGGAAGAGTATCATGACTTTAGAGGTTATGCGGGTAAACTATATGGAGATAGTATTGCTGTAGGAGATGAAGTTACCATTTTACCATCTGCAACAAAATCTAAAGTAAAAAGCATTCACTTTTTCAATCAAGAATATCAAGAAGCTCAAAAAGGAAGTTCTATCAATTTAACCTTAGAAGATAATGTTAACATTAGTCGAGGCGATATGATTGTAAAATCTGGAGAAGAACCTCAAGCTGTTAAACAACTCGAAGCAACGATTTGTTGGATGGACAAAACTCCTTTACAGGCTTCAGAAAAATATTATATAAAACACGGAATAAACGATGCACAAGCAAAAATTACCAATATAGCATCCTTAGTTAAAACTGATTTTTCAGGAGAAGAAATAGCTCCTTCTCAATTAAGTTTAAATGAAATTGGACAGGTATCGTTAAAGGTGAGTAAACAGTTGTTCGTAGATAGTTACAAAGACAATAAATCTAATGGAACATTTATACTCATCAATCCAAGAACAAATAATACTTCTGGTATTGGTTTTATCAAATAATTCCTAAACTATTTAGACGATGGCAATAATTATAACCGATGAATGCATCAATTGCGGTGCATGCGAACCAGAATGCCCTAACACAGCCATTTATGAAGGGGCAATGGAATGGAAATATAGTGAAGGTACTGCCTTAGAGGGAAGTATAACATTACCTAATGGTAACGAAGCAGATGCTACTTTAGAACAAGAACCTATATCTGATGAATACTACTTTATAGTACCAGATAAATGTACAGAATGTAAAGGCTTTCATGAAGAACCACAATGTGCTGCCGTATGTCCGGTTGATTGCTGTGTTCCTGATGAAGACCATGTTGAAACAGAAGAAGAATTGCTTCAAAAGCAACAATTTTTACACAACGAATAAAAAGCTTTACAAAGCGAATTACTAGAAACCATGCAAAGTTTTAGAACAGAAATAGAAAACCCAGTTGTAGAAAAAGACATTATCGAATTAGAGCGTAAAATTCGATTGTTTAAAGAAGGAAGAATCGATGAAGAACGATTCAGAAGTCTACGTTTAGCTAGAGGAGTTTATGGCCAACGTCAACTAGGAGTTCAAATGATACGTATCAAATTACCTTATGGAAAGGTAAGCAGTGAGCAATTACATAGAATTGCAGATGTATCAGATGAATATTCTCGTGGTAGATTGCATATCACAACACGACAAGATATTCAAATACATTATGTGAGTTTAGATAGAACTCCAGAGCTTTGGGCACAATTAGAAAAGGATGATATTACGCTAAGAGAAGCCTGTGGAAATGCGGTACGTAATGTTACGGCTTCAGAAACTGCAGGAATTGATCCGAATGAACCTTTTGATGTAACCCCATATGCACATGCTACTTTTCAATTTTTCTTGAGAAACCCTGTTTGTCAAGAAATGGGAAGAAAATTTAAAATGTCTTTCTCTTCCACAGAAAAAGACACTGCTTTAAGCTTTATGCATGATTTAGGTTTTATTGCAAAAACCAAAAACATCAATGGTACCGAAATAAAAGGTTTTAAAGTGATGTTAGCAGGTGGATTAGGTTCTCAACCTCGTCAGGCTGATGTGATGTATGAATTTTTAGAAGAGGATTTGTTAATTCCAACTATTGAAGGTGTTTTACGTGTATTTGATCGTCATGGAGAACGAACTAAAAGAGCCAAAGCTCGTTTAAAGTTCTTAGTAAAAGGGATTGGTTTAGATGCTTTTTTAACCTTAGTAGAAGAAGAGAAAAAAGCATTGGCATATCAAACATATCCTATTGAAACAGTTCCGTTTGAACAACCAATCACTTTTGAAACTAATGACGTTCCTGCTGTAGAAATTACAGATAATAAGGCATATGAAGCATGGAAACACACGAATGTAATTCCACAGAAACAAGAAGGACTTTTTGCTGTAGGTATTAAAGTGCACTTAGGTGATTTTTATACAGATAAAGCACGATTGTTAGCTGATTTAATTAAAAAATATGCAGCCAATGAATTGCGTTTTACCTTACGTCAAAATATACTGATACGCCATGTAAGAGAAGAACTATTACCATTCTTTTATACTGAACTTGAAAAATTAGGTTTTGTAGAGGCTGGATATGATAGCACTACAGATATTACTGCATGTCCTGGTACCGATACTTGTAATTTAGGTATTTCAAGTAGTACTGGTATTGCAGCAGAATTAGAACGTGTTTTTAAAACAGAATACCCACAATACATTACCAATAAAGAAATCACTATTAAAATTAGTGGTTGTATGAATGCATGTGGACAACACAATATGGCACATATTGGTTTTCAGGGAATGTCTGTTAAAGTTGGAAACTTATTAGCCCCTGCCCTACAGGTTTTAATTGGAGGTGGTGTTGTAGGTGATGGACAAGGGCGTTTTTCAGATAAGCTGGTAAAAATCCCTAGTAAAAGAGGTCCACAAGCTTTAAGACTTTTATTAAATGATTTCGAATCAAGAAAAGAGGAAAATGAAAACTTCTTAGCTTATTATGATAGAAATGGAAAAACCTATTTCTATGAGCTATTAAAAGAGCTTTCAGACACTAGCAATTTAAGCGAAGATGATTTTATTGATTGGGGTCATGATAAAAATTATGTAAAAGCTATTGGAGTTGGAGAATGTGCCGGGGTTGTAATTGATTTAGTGGCTACGCTTTTGTTTGAAAGTGAAGAAAAACTAGATAACTCTAAAGAAGCTTTTAACGAGAAGCAGTGGGCAGATAGTATTTACCATTCATACGCAGCTATTGTAAATACTGCGAAAGCATTATTAACCTCAGAAGGACAAAAAACCAATACCCAAGCGGGAATTATAAAAAACTTTGATGATGTATTTGTAAGTACAAATAAAGTAGCACTTCCAAGTACATTTTCAGATTTAATATATCAAATAAATAAAAATGAACCTACAGAAGCATTTGCTAAAAAGTACTTGCAAGAAGCAAAGTCTTTTTACAAAACAGTAGATGCATATAGAAAACTTGTAGTCGAAAGTTAAAAGAGAGCACAATGAATACGCAACCAAAATTAACAGTAGTAGGAGCTGGTCCTGGTGATGCCGATTTAATCACCTTAAAAGCGATCAAAGCCTTAGAGTCTGCATCTGTAGTACTATACGATGCATTAGTAAATTCTGAACTATTAAGTTACGTACATCCAATGACAGAATTAATCTTTGTTGGAAAACGAAGAGGTTGCTATCGCTATCAACAAGAGCAAATCAATGAATTGATTGTTGCTAGAGCACACTCTCATGGTCATGTAGTACGTTTAAAAGGAGGAGATCCATTTATTTTTGGTAGAGGGGCTGAAGAAATGGAATACGCTGCGAAACATGGAATAGAAGTCGCAGTTGTTCCAGGAATATCATCATCATTAGCGGTACCTGCTTACCAAAACATTCCTTTAACAAAAAGAGGGAGTGCGGAGAGTTTTTGGGTGATTACTGGAACTACCAAACAACACCAATTGTCTAACGATGTAGCACTAGCTGCTAAATCTAATGCAACGGTAGTTATTCTAATGGGAATGGGAAAACTTCCTGAGATTGTTTCTTTATTTAAACAAGAAGAAAAAGGAGATTTACCTGTAGCCATTATTCAAAATGGAACTACCAAGCATGAGAAAATTGGTATTGGAACGGTAAACTCTATAGAAGAAGTTGTACAAACCAATCAATTGAGTAACCCTGCTATTATCATTTTAGGAGATGTTGTGAATCACAGACAACAGCTTTTACAAATTCAACAAGAGGTAGCCTTTAAAGAAGTAGTATAAATGGAAGAAAGAAACAACCTCTATCCTATTTTCTTAAAGACAAAAGAATTGGAAGTACTTATTGTTGGTGGTGGCTATGTGGCAGAAGAAAAATTGTCTTTTCTTCTAAAATCGAGTCCAGATGCTAAGGTTACTATGGTAGCTCCTTTTTACCGAGAAGAAACCATTGCTGTAGCAAAAACAGGAAATACTACCATGCTAAATGGTATTTATGATAAAGATTATTTAGAAGGAAAACACATTGTTATTGCTACTACCGATAATCCTGAGGTAAACATGCAAGTATACCATGATTGTAGAGCACAGCATAAGTTGGTCAACGTAGCCGACAATCCACCATATTGCGATTTTTATATGGGAGGAATTGTTACCAAAGGAAATGTAAAGGTGGCTATTTCTACCAATGGAAAATCGCCAACAACAGCAAAACGATTACGACAGTTTTTCGAAGAAGTAATACCAGAAGACATTAACCAACTGGTTCAAAATTTGAACGATTATAGAAAAACAATCAAAGGAAACTTTGAAGAAAAAGTACAGACACTAAATAAGTTAACCGAAAACCTAATACGCTAACGTCATTGTAAATAAAATCAAGCAACCTTAAACATATAATTGCTGTGCTTTTACCAATGTAATGACAAAATTAAAAGAGAAATGATACAAACAGATATATTAATTATTGGAGCCGGACCTACTGGATTATTTACAGTATTTGAAGCAGGATTATTAAAGTTACGCTGTCATTTAATAGACGCTTTGCCACAACCAGGTGGACAGTGTTCTGAAATCTATCCTAAAAAACCAATTTATGATATTCCAGCATATCCTGAAATTTTAGCAGGTGACTTAACCAAAAATCTAATGGAACAGATTAAGCAATTTGAACCTGGATTTACTTTAGGAGAACGTGCTGATACTATTGAAAAGCAAGAAGACGGAACTTTTATTGTTACTACCAATAAAGGAACTAAACACCAAGCTCCTGTAGTAGCCATTGCAGGTGGATTAGGAAGTTTTGAACCAAGAAAACCCCAAATAGAAAATATTCAGCAATATGAAGATAATGGTGTGGAATACATGATTAAGGAGCCAGAACTATATCGAGATAAAGATGTAGTGATTGCTGGAGGTGGAGACTCTGCTTTAGATTGGTCTATCTTCTTAACGGATGTTGCAAAATCGGTAACATTGATTCATAGAAGAAATGAATTTAGAGGAGCCTTAGATTCTGTAGAAAAAGTACAAGAATTAAAAAATCTTGGTAAGATCAACTTGATTACTCCTGCTGAAGTAAAAGGTGTTTTAGGAAAAGAGCACGTTACAGGAGTTGTGGTAGAACAAAAAGGAAAAGAGCCATTTATTTTAGATACCGATCATTTTATTCCATTGTTTGGATTAGCTCCAAAATTAGGACCTATAGCCAATTGGGGACTAGAGATCGAAAAGAATGCTATTAAAGTAAATAACTCTTTAGACTATCAAACCAACGTTCCTGGTATTTACGCTATTGGTGATGTAAACACCTACCCAGGAAAGCTAAAATTAATCTTATGTGGATTCCATGAGGCTACCTTAATGTGTCAGAGTGCTTATCAAAGAATTCACCCAGATAAAAAATATGTAATGAAATATACAACTGTTGGTGGTGTACAAGGGTTTGATGGAACCAAAAAAGAAGCACCAAAAGCAGTGGTAAAAGCAATTCAATAATGGAACAAGACGTAACCATAAAAATAACCGATAGAGAAGGTGTAATCCATGAGGTACTTGCACCGACTGATATGGCAATGAATTTAATGGAGCTAGTAAGATCATACGAACTAGCTCCTGAAGGAACCATTGGAGTTTGTGGCGGAATGGCTATGTGTGCGTCATGTCAATGCTATGTGAACTCAACACATGAACTGCCTGAAATGACCGATGATGAAGACGCAATGTTAGCGGAAGCTTTCGATGTAAAAGACAACAGCCGTTTAGGATGTCAAATTCAAATAACAACACAATTAGAAGGATTAGAAATAGAATTAGCACCAGAAGTATAAAATGACCGTAGTGACCAACTCAGTAAAAAATTATCACCTCTGTTTAAAAGAGACCGTAGAAGTATTTACCAAACATCTCTTCTATGCTCTTTTTGATGAAAACTACAAAACCGATAATCAGGAAAAAATAGAAAAGCTTTTCTTAACCATTAGTGACAAGCTACACATAGAAAATGCTTCTGAATTATGGTATGTATATCAAGAACAATTTTTGAGCATACGCCATAAATTAGATTTAGATGCCATTGCATTTGAACAGAGCGATCCTGCCTGTAAAAGCTTAGAAGAAGTGTATTTGGCATATCCTGGTTTTCATGCAATAGCTATTTACCGACTAAGTCATGAGCTTTACAAACTCAACCAATTTACTTTTTCAAGAATGATGAGTGAATATGCACATAGTATTACGGGGGTAGATATTCATCCAGGGGCTACTATTGGAGCATCTTTTTTTATTGATCATGCTACTGGAATTGTTATTGGAGAAACAACCATTATAAAAAGCAATGTAAAAATATATCAAGGAGTCACATTGGGTGGAATTCAAGTAAAGAAAGAATTGGCCGCAACGAAAAGACATCCAACGATAGAAAATAATGTAACCATCTATGCCAACGCAACCATATTAGGCGGAGATGTAACCATAGGAGAAAACAGTATTATTGGAGCGAATGTATGTGTAACCTCATCCATTCCAAAAGCTTCCATAGTTACTTATGAATCAGAAAATAAAATTACCACCAGAAAATCGTATGTAAAATGACTTTACTTAAAAAACAACCATTAATGAAAACAAAAAGTATAATTGATTTCGTAGGAAACACCCCTTTAGTAGAAGTTACCAATTCATTTAACAATCCAAATGTAAAACTACTATTAAAGCTAGAAGGAAACAATCCTGGTGGAAGTGTTAAAGATAGAGCTGCTTATTTTATGATTTCTGAAGCTCTTAAAAAGAAAAACATTAAAAAAGGAGACACTTTAGTAGAAGCTACTAGTGGTAATACTGGAATTGCCTTAGCTCTAATGGCAAAAGTTTTAGGAGTAAATATGGTGTTAACCATGCCTGAACACGCTACTGTTGAACGTGTAAAAACCATGAGAGCTTATGGTGCTGAAGTTATCTTAACTCCTACTGAGTTAGGTATGGAAGGAGCCATAGACCATGCATTAAAATTAAAATATAAAAAGGGATACTTTAGATTAAATCAATTTGATAATTTCGATAATCCAAAAGCGCATTTTACTACTACTGGACCAGAAATATGGCGAGATACTGAAGGACAAGTCACACACTTTGTATCGGCTATGGGAACAACAGGTACTATTACCGGAGTTTCAGATTATTTGAAACAACAAAATGATGATATTAGAATTATTGGAGTACAACCCAAAGAAGGAGCAAAAATTCCAGGAATACGAAAATGGTCTGAAGAGTATTTACCTGCAATTTTTAAACCTCAAAAAATAGATACCATATTACAAGTTACACAGCAAGAAGCCGAAGAAGGTACCTTAAAACTAGCAAATCAAGAAGGAATTTTTGCTGGAATGAGTAGTGGTGGAGCTTTTGCAACGGCTCTAAAAGTAGCGAATTCTATAGAGAAAGGTGTGGTAGTAGCGATTGTATGTGACAGAGGAGATCGATATTTATCATCGAACTTATACAAATAGTTATTTTTTATTGGGTAATTAAAAAATAATCTAATAAATTTGCCCACAGTTCATTAACTTAATTGATGTTATCAAGAAAGGTGGAGGGAATAGACCCTTTGAAACCTTAGCAACCCTTTGTGCAAACAAAGAAGGTGCTAAATTCTACCATAAGATTTATGGGGAGATAACGAAAAGAATTTCACTTCTCTTTTCCTGATAACATGTTACTAAATTATCAGGAATGTCAAACATTTTTAAAGAAATACAAAAACGTATCTTAGTACTAGATGGTGCTATGGGAACCATGCTTCAGGAATATAAATTTACTGAAGAAGATTTTCGTGGAGAACGTTTTAAAGAGTATCCTACTCCTTTAAAAGGGAATAACGATTTATTGTCTATCACCCAACCCGAAGCAGTAAAAGAAGTACATAGAAAATATTTTGCTGCTGGAGCAGATATTGTAGAAACCAATACCTTCTCTGGAACTACTATTGCTATGGCCGATTATCAAATGGAAGATTTGGTATATGAGCTAAATTATGAATCGGCAAAAATAGCTAAAGAAGTAGCAGATGAATTCAATGCTAAAGAACCTCACAAACCTCGATTTGTTGCTGGTTCAATTGGTCCTACCAACAGAACCGCTAGTATGTCTCCAGATGTAAATGACCCTGGATATAGAGCGGTTACTTTTGATGAATTACGAATCGCTTATAAACAACAAATAGAAGCTTTATTAGATGGTGGTGCTGATATTTTATTGGTAGAAACGGTATTTGATACCTTAAATGCTAAAGCTGCTTTATTCGCTATTGAAGAGGTAAAGGATGAACGAAAAATAGATGTTCCAACCATGGTTTCAGGAACTATTACCGATGCTTCTGGGAGAACACTTTCTGGGCAAACGGCAGAAGCCTTTTTAGTTTCTATATCACATATTCCATTACTATCTGTGGGCTTTAACTGTGCTTTAGGAGCAAATTTATTGCAACCCCATTTAGAAGCCATTGCTTCCAAAACAACCTTGGCAATATCAGCACATCCAAATGCAGGGTTACCCAATGCTTTTGGAGAGTATGATGAAACTCCTGAAGAAACTGCCACACAAATAGAAGAATATTTAAAGAAAAATTTGATCAATATTATTGGAGGATGTTGCGGTACTACCCCTGCTCATATCAAAGCAATTGCAGATGTTGCAGCAAGATATCAGCCGCGTCCACATGCTGAACTTAGCTCAGCATTGTAAAAGAGTACATGAAGATGAGTGAACAAAGAAGATATATGAAATTATCGGGACTGGAGCCCTTAATTATAACTCCTGAAAATAATTTTATCAATGTAGGAGAACGCACCAATGTTGCAGGTTCTCGTAAATTTCTTCGATTAATCAAAGAAGAAAAATTTGATGAAGCCTTGGCCATTGCACGTCATCAAGTAGATGGAGGTGCGCAAATCATTGATATTAATATGGACGATGGTTTGATTGATGGGAAAGAAGCCATGGTTCGTTTTTTAAACCTAATTGCTTCCGAACCGGATATTGCCAGAGTTCCTATAATGATTGATAGCTCTAAATGGGAAATTATTGAAGCCGGACTTCAAGTAGTACAAGGAAAATCGGTTGTAAATTCAATTTCTTTAAAAGAAGGTGAAGAAAAATTTATTTGGGAAGCTACTCAAATAAAACGATATGGTGCAGCAGTAATTGTCATGGCCTTTGATGAAGTTGGGCAAGCAGATAATTATAAAAGAAGAATTGAAATTGCTGAGCGTTCCTATCGTGTTTTAGTAGATAAAGTCAACTTCCCTCCTGAGGATATTATTTTCGATTTAAACATTTTCCCTGTGGCTACAGGGATGGAAGAGCATCGTAAAAATGCCATTGATTTTATTGAAGCCACTCGTTGGGTACGAGAGAACTTACCGCATGTAAGTGTAAGCGGTGGGGTAAGTAATGTTTCCTTTTCATTTAGAGGAAATAATGTAGTACGAGAAGCCATGCATTCGGTATTTCTATACTATGCTATCAAAGCAGGTATGAATATGGGGATTGTAAACCCTACTATGTTAGAGGTGTATGACGATATTCCTGCTGATCTTTTAGAACATATTGAAGATGTTATTTTAGATAGAAGAGATGATGCTACCGAACGTTTATTAGATTTTGCTGAAACTGTAAAAGGCAAAAAGAAAGAAGATAACACCACTGTTTTAGAATGGAGAAATCTGCCCTTACAAGATAGAATTACACATTCCTTGGTAAAAGGAATTGATGCGTTTATAGTAGAAGATGCAGAAGAAGCGCGCTTAAGTGTAGAAAGGCCTTTACATGTTATTGAAGGTCATTTAATGACGGGAATGAATGTGGTGGGTGATTTGTTTGGTTCTGGAAAAATGTTCTTACCACAAGTAGTAAAATCTGCTCGAGTAATGAAAAAGGCGGTTGCTCACCTAAACCCATACATTGAAGCAGAAAAAAGTGAAGAACAACAAGCTTTAGGAAAAATTCTAATGGCTACTGTAAAAGGTGATGTTCATGATATCGGAAAAAACATTGTAAGTGTTGTTTTAGGCTGTAACAATTATGAAATCGTTGATTTAGGGGTTATGGTGGCTCCTGAAAAAATTATTGAAACGGCCAAAAAGGAAAATGTAGATGCTATTGGTTTAAGCGGATTGATTACTCCTTCACTGGATGAAATGGTGTATTTAGCCAAAGAAATGGAACGTCAAAATTTTGATATTCCGTTGTTAATTGGTGGTGCAACCACTTCCAAAGCACATACTGCTGTTAAAATAGATACAGAATATAAAAATGCGGTTGTGCATGTAAACGATGCCTCTAGAGCGGTAACTGTTGTAGGTGATTTATTAAACAAAAGAACCAGTAATGCGTATGTAGCCAAACTTAAGAAGGACTATGAAGAGTTTAGAACCAAGTTTTTAAAACGCGGTAAAGAGAAACATTATATTTCTATTGAGGAAGCTAGAGAAAATAAATATCAAATTGATTGGGAAAACACACAAATTTCTAAACCCAAAGAGTTAGGAATTCAAAAATTTGAACAGATAAGTTTAAAAGAATTGGTTCCGTTTTTTGATTGGAGTCCGTTTTTTCGTTCTTGGGATTTGCATGGAAAATTCCCAAATATTCTAGAAGATGAAGTGGTGGGTGAACAAGCAACAAGTTTGTATGAAGACGCTCAAAAAATGATTTCATTGATTATTGAAAAACAAGCGCTAAAACCCAAAGCTATCTTTGGAATCTTTGAAGCGAATACTATCAATGATGACGATATCGCGGTTACTAAAAAAGGAGGAGAAACTTTTGTTTTTAGAACTCTTCGACAACAATTAAAAAAGCAAAAAGGAAAACCAAGTTTTGCCTTAGCTGATTTTATTGCTCCAAAAGACAGTCAACAAACAGATTATATCGGAACTTTTTGCACTGCTATTTTTGGTGCCGATGAACTTGCTCAGGAGTACAAGGACGTTCATGATGATTATAATGCAATCATGGTACAAGCCATCGCAGACCGTTTTGCAGAAGCTTTTGCAGAATACTTACATCACCGTATACGAACCAAACACTGGGGCTATGCTTCCGAAGAAAATTTATCTAATGATGAATTGATCAAAGAGGTTTATAAAGGAATCCGACCTGCTCCTGGTTATCCTGCTTGTCCGGATCATTTAGAAAAAGAAGCTATTTGGGAATTGTTAGAGGTGGAAAAAAACATTGAAGTAAGCCTTACTGAAAGTCTTGCCATGTGGCCCGCAGCTGCTGTTTCTGGGTATTATTTTGCCCATGAAGAAGCTCGATATTTTGGATTAGGAAAAATAACTGATGATCAAGTACGAGATTATGCTGAGCGAAAGGGAATTCCGCTTGACAAAGCTAGAAAATGGCTACACCCAAACATTGCAAACAATTAAAAAACACAACAACACATACTACTCTGAATAAAGAGAAATCTTATGAAAGTAACAGATCACATAAAAAAAGCGAAAGGAAAAACCTTATTCTCATTTGAAATTGTCCCTCCTCAAAAAGGACAAAATATTGAAGACCTGTATAACAATATAGATCCCTTAATGGAATTTAAGCCTCCTTTTATTGATGTAACTACCTCAAGAGAAGAGCATATATATATTCCTAAAGAAAATGGACTGTTAGAAAAGAAAATAACTAGAATGCGTCCGGGAACAGTTGGTATTTGTGCCTCTTTAAAATACAAATACAATGTAGATGCGATTCCACATGTTTTATGCGGAGGTTTTACCAAAGAAGAAACCGAATATGTATTGGTAGATTGTCATTATTTAGGCTTAGACAATGTCATGGCGTTACGTGGTGATGCTCGTAAAGATGAACAATATTTTCAGGCTTCTAATGGTGGAAACAAATATGCTGCTGATTTGGTAAAACAAATAGCCGATTTAAACAAAGGAAAGTACTTACATGACATTATTGAAACACCGTATAAAGCCGATTTTTGTATTGGTGTTGCTGGGTATCCTGAAAAACATTTAGAATCTCCAAGTTTAGAGAGTGATTTAAAAAGGTTAAAAGAAAAGGTAGATTCAGGAGCAGATTATGTGGTGACTCAGATGTTTTTTGATAATAAAAAATATTTCAAATTTGTTGAAAAAGCCAGAGAAATTGGGATCACCGTTCCAATTATCCCAGGCATTAAGCCTTTAGCTGTACAACGTCACTTACAAATATTACCACAAATTTTTAGGTTAGACTTACCACAAGATTTAGTAGAAGCTGTTGAAGGTTGTAAAACCAATAAAGATGTAAGGCAAGTAGGTATTGAATGGGCTATTCAACAAAGTAAAGAATTAATAGAAGCAGGTGTTCCTGTAGTGCATTATTACTCTATGGGAAAATCAAGTAATATTAAAGCCATAGCCAAAGAAGTTTTTTAACTTCTTTGGTTGTTTCCTTTTTAAAGATTTTTTATTCCTTCCGTCTGTACAATCTAATTATTTCATTCTCCCCTTTGTATACTAAACTATCTTGACTTAATTTAAGCACTTCTCCTTTATACATAAAACCATCAAAATGTATATACAAAGTGTCCTTCTTTAACTTTAATGGATAAGAATTACCTAAGCTTTCAACATATGTAATAGAATCATTCTCAACAAAAAACAAAGCATTCTCTTCAGTATTTTCTGCCCAAACTCCCTCTAATAGTTTTTTATCGAAAAAAGCTTTTTCATAAACGTTCTTTTCTTTTAATGTTTTAGTAAATACTGTCTGGTCAATTAATTGAATATCTTTTTTGAAAGCGTCAACTGGATTAAAAATTAATTTCTCTTCTTTTAAAGAAATTAAATGCAATTCAATATTCGATTTTTGGAAAAGTTTTAAGGTATCATTGGATATAGAATAATTATCATAAACTATTTCTTTCCCATTTTCTATTCTCATAACTCTATCTTCAGTGATTTCCAAAGATATTTTTTCACTTTTCCAATTTCCTATTAGCGTCTGTTTTGAAATCCTAGAATCTTTACATGAAATAAACAATCCAATACATAATATTATTACCAATCTCTTCATATTAAATTTATTTTAGACACTACTACCGAATGACTGCATCGTGTAGAGCAGGATTATTTAAATCAGAGATTTTGTATATATAAACATCATCTCCCTCCTCAAAAAACAAACCTATTTTATTAGAATCTACATCAACTACCTGAATAGTATATATTAAAGTCTCATTTTTTATAGCTTCAATAGCCATATAACCTTCTTCAAAACAATCTAACTTAAAATAATAATCTATATCAAAATTTCTAATTATATAACTACAAACTTCTTTAAGAAGATTAAGTTCTAATAATGAGTTTCCAAAATCCTGATGCCAAATGGGAGCTTTCCATTCTGAAATCATATTTAATTCATTCATATTCACCTTTTTTTAATACTCTTTTCAAAAAATTAAAGTATAACGAAAGGGTAAAACACTCTTTCAAATTGCATACAATATTTTACCACAATCCCTTCTTCTATTGGATAAACACAGCCAAAACTGGTGTTATGTAATGCTTCAAACGTTCTATCCAACACTATATTACTACCAAAAATAAACTTATCATCTTTATAAAATCTAATCTGACTTTGAACAGTTGCTAAATCACCTCCAGTGTATTTAAACATCCAATTCCTCTTCATTTCTTTAAGTAAGGTTAAGTTTTCAGTTTTCAATATTTTGCCTATTGGTATTCGATTATCAATATCTTTAGAATCTTCCATATTAATTACCAAATAAGCTACCCAATGCCCTTCATTAAAATTTAAACGATCTAAGACTTTAATTGTATCTCCTTTTTTATACTTTTTTTCTATTAAGAATAAATTTATTTCTTCTTTTACAAAAACAACCAGCGGATTGAAACATAAATAGGTAAAAATAGAAGTTCCAATAATTATAGAGATATAAAGCTTTTTCATTGAAATAATTATATTTTTTTAATCTCTAAAATAGCCCTTTTCTAAAAAACAAAACTACCCTGACCTAAATCAGCGTAGTTTATATTTTTTCTTATCTAAGTTTTAAAAGAATCTAAGCATTTAAAAATGCTTTCAACTCTTGGTAAGCACCAATCTTTATAGATTTTTTTTCTTTATCAATTACTTCTTTGATCTGTTCGGGAATAGCTACTTTAATAGCCAGCGTATCTTCCACCACATCTAAAAATTTTACGGGATGTGCGGTTTCTAAAAAGATTCCTATTGCATTGACTTTTAATCCGTATTTCTCCAATCCTAAATATCCAACAGCACCATGCGGATCTGCTATATAACCACTTTCTTTATAAATAGATTTCATGGTTTCTTTTGTTAGTTCATCAGAAAAAGAATACGATGAAAAAGCTTTTTTTAGTTGCTCAATATCGTTATCAAACAGTTCTTGTATTCTTATAAAATTACTCGGATTTCCAACATCCATAGCATTTGAAATGGTTGCTTTAGACGGTTTCGGTTCGTATTTCCCGCTTTCTAAATAATTAGGTACGGTATCATTAACATTCGTAGCTGCTACAAAATGTTTAATTGGTAATCCTAATTTCTTCGCCATAATCCCTGCACAGATATTTCCAAAGTTTCCACTTGGTACCGAAAACACTACCTCCTTATGTTGTTTATACACCTGCTTATATGCAAAGAAAAAATAGAACATTTGTGGTAACCATCGGGCAACATTGATAGAGTTTGCAGAGGTTAAAGTTCTTTGGATATCAGCATCTAAAAACGCTGTTTTTACCATATCCTGACAATCGTCGAACACACCATCTACCTCTAAAGCTGTAATGTTTTGTCCTAAGGTAGTCAACTGTTTTTCTTGAATATCGCTTACTTTTCCACTAGGATATAGAATCACTACCTCTACTCCTTTTACACCCAAAAAACCATGTGCAACAGCTCCTCCAGTATCTCCCGAAGTAGCTACCAATACCGTTACTTCCTTCTCTGTATTTCTATTAAAATAGCCTAAGCATCGTGCCATAAAACGAGCACCCACGTCTTTAAATGCCATGGTTGGTCCATGAAAAAGCTCCAATGACCCTATATTTTCTTTGACAGATACTACTGGGAAATCAAAATTAATGGTCTCTTTAATTATTCCTTCTAATACTTCTTTTGGTATTTCATCTCCTACAAATTGCTCAATGGCCTTGTAGGCAATTTCTTCATTGGAATAGTTATCTATATTCTCTATAAACTCTTTCGGTAAAGGTTTGATACCTTCCGGAAAGTACAAACCTTTATCTGGTGCTAATCCGTTTACCACCGCTTCTTCAAAGCTTACTTTTGGTGATTTATGATGTAAACTATAATATTTCATTGTGTTGTTTTTCAATTATCATTGCGAAATTCTAAAGTAAATATCCTTCATTTTGAAGGAGCACTTCGTTCATTCTTTTTACTCGTAATGATCTATATTATTTTTGTTCTAGAATTTGAATTCCTTGTGTATTTATTCCTGATTGAATCATATGGAAATTAATTCCAGTTTCTTCATAGGTTTCTTTAATTACGGAATATACTTTTGCCGCTACTTCATTCCCTCTACATAAAGCAAAAATTGTTGGTCCCGATCCTGAAATTCCAGCACCTAATGCTCCTGCTTTTAGAGCTGCATCTTTTACTTTATCAAAATGCGGAATCAATTGCTTGCGAACTGGCTCAACAATAATATCTGTTAGAGAATTACTTATCAATTCATAATCGTTTGAATACAATCCGCTTACCAGTCCTCCTACATTTGCCCATTGGGTTACTGCACTTTTTAAAGGAATTTCTTTTGGAAGCACATCTCTTGCATCTTTTGTTTTTACCTCAACTTGAGGATGAATGGCAACCAATCTCAACTCCGAAGGCACTGGCAAACTCACAATATCTAACGGTGTATAACTTCTTACCAATACAAAGCCCCCATAAATAGCTGCTGAAACATTGTCGGCTATCGGACTTCCGCAAGTTGCTTCTTCTCCTAACATGGCAAACTGTGTTAATGCTAGGTTAGAAAACGGATTTCCTAACAATGCATTCACGCCAAACGCGGCTCCTCCAGCACTGGCAGCACTACTTCCTAATCCACTACCAGGCGCATATCCTTTATGTATGGTAATTTCAATTCCAAAATCTACAGGGTTCTCCTTAAGCATTGCCAAGGCTACTACTCCTGCTGCATTTTTAGTTACATCAAATGTTAGGTCGGCTCCTGTTATTTCGGTTATCTTTACCCCTTTTTCCTCCGTTTTTGTATAGGTCATGGTATCTCCTACATTGTCAATAGCAAACCCTAAAGAATCAAATCCGCAAGAAACATTGGCTACAGTTGCCGGTGCAAATATTTTTATATAGTTCATTTTTTTGCTTTATGTATCGTTTTCTTAATATTGAAACTTCTGCTTTTTACTCATTACCTACACGAATAACATCGGCAAAGATTCCTGAAGCTGTAACTTCTGCTCCTGCTCCTGCTCCTTTTATTTGTAATGGGTTCACAGGGTATCTATCTGTAAAGAACAATACAATATTATCGCTTCCTTCTAAGTTATAAAATGGATGGTCCGACGGAATATGTTGCAATCCTACATTTGCCTTTCCATTCTCAAATTCAGCTACATATTTCAATCTACAATTTTTATCATTGGCATCCTTATACAACTGCTGAAAATTGTGCTCATACACTTTTAAACTTTTATAAAAAGCTTCGTTATCTCCAGTATTTAAACTTTCTTCAGCTAAAAATGAATTATTCACAATATCAGAAAGTTCTAATTCGTATCCACTTTCACGTGCTAAGATCAATATTTTACGAGCAACATCAATTCCACTTAAATCAATTTTCGGATCTGGTTCAGTATATCCTTGTGCTTGTGCATCGGCTACTACATCATGAAAAGTAACAGAGTCATTAAAATTATTAAACACAAAATTTAAAGTTCCAGATAATACTGCTTGGATTTTGTGCACTCGATCTCCTGAAGCTATTAAATTCTTTAAGGTATCTATAATTGGTAATCCAGCTCCTACATTGGTTTCAAACAAAAATGGCGCATTGTATTTTCTTGAAATCCTTTTTAATTTCTTATAGTTTTCTAAGTTAGATGCACAGGCTATTTTATTACAAGTAACTACCGCTACATTATTTCTTAAATAGTGTTCATAAACTTCAGAGACATTCGCATTAGCCGTATTGTCAACGAAAACTGAATTTCTTAGATTAAAACTCTTTGTTTTTTCAAAAAAGCTTTCAATAGTACTAGCTTCACCTTCAGCCAATAATTGTTTCCAATTATCTAAATTTAAACCTTCTTCGTCAAACACCATCTTTCTAGAATTTGATACACCAATAACTCTTAGGTTTAGCTTTAAATTCTCTTTTAAAAATGCTTTTTGTTGATTGACCTGCTCTAAAAACTTCTCTCCTACGTTTCCTACCCCAGTAACAAATAAGTTTAGCTGCTTAATTTTTTCTTCAAAAAACTGTTCGTGCAAAGTATTCAATGCTTTCTTAGCATCTATACTTTCTATTACCGCAGAAATATTTCTTTCTGAAGCTCCTTGCGCAATCGCTCTAATATTTACATTATTCTTTCCTAAAGCACTAAACATTTGTCCGCTTAAACCCTGATGATTTTTCATATGATCCCCCACCAAAGCAATAATTGCCAAGCCTTTTTCTACCAGTACTTGATTTACTTTATGCTGATGCATTTCTAATTGAAATGTTTCATCTAACAATACTTTTGCCGTATCGGCATCTTCATCATATACTCCAATACAAATAGAATGCTCGGAAGATGCTTGTGTAATTAATACCACATTGATATGGTGCAACGCCAATGTTTCAAACATGCGCTTTGATACCCCTGGAACTCCTACCATGCCACTACCTTCAAGAGTAAGCAAACTAATATTTTCAATATGAGAGATTCCTCTGACTGTCTTTTTGTTTTCAGATACTTTTTTAATCAAAGTTCCATTACTTTCCGGCTCAAAAGTATTTTTAATTCTTATTGGAATTTCTTTTTCTAATACAGGCTGAATTGTTGGCGGATACAATACTTTGGCTCCAAAATGCGATAGTTCCATTGCTTCTTCATACGATATTTCTGAAATAGCAAAAGCTTGCTTTACCACTCTTGGATTCGCAGTATACATTCCGCTTACATCTGTCCAAATTTGAAGTTCATCTACTTCCAATGCAGCTGCGTATATAGCGGCAGAGTAATCAGACCCTCCTCTTCCTAAGGTAGTAATTTCTCCATCTTTATTTGAAGCTATAAATCCACCTAATACAACTACTTGACTTGTGTTCTCTTTTGAAAAACGTGTAATATTTGAATTGGTTTCTTCAAAAAGTACCTGAGCATTTAAATAGTTACTATTGGTAATAATTAACTCCCTACTATTTTTATGAGCAGCATTCAAACTTTCTTTTGCTGCATTGGCTATGATATATGAAGATAACTGTTCTCCAAAACTAGATACTTTTGCTAGTGTATTTGGAGACAACTCTTTCAACAAAGAAACCCCTTGATATATCGCTATTAATTCAGAGAAAAGAGTATCAATATGCTGCTTTACCTCTAATTGATTCTTTTCTGAAATTAAACTCTCAATTACCGTATAATGGTGTTCTTTTAATTCAGAAACTAATGTTTCAATTTTTGTTGCATCGACCAAAGATTCTTGCGCAATTGCCAATAATTTGTTCGTAGTTTTTCCAAATGCAGAAACAACTACGAATACTTTTTCGTCTTGTGAAGCTTGTTTTACGATTTGTAAAACCTGCTTAATGTTTTGTTGATTGGCTACCGAAGTACCGCCAAATTTTAAAACTTTCATTTTATTTTAACTAAATTATGTATGTGTTTTTTGAAAAATCACCATCTCTTTTCGATTCTTTCGAAAATATGGATATACCAATAAGATTATATGTAAATAAAAGACCCCCTAAAGGGTACCCGTTGTAGTAATAATTGTTGTGCCAATAAAAATACCAACCGCTAAAGAAGCAGTTTTTGAGATACTTATATTTTTATTTTCGGCTAACATTGCTCCAAATGTATAAATTATTTTTAGACAAACAAGTCTATTTTTAGATTTAGTTAATTTTCCTAAATAAAATGGTAAAATAATACAGTTCAATAAATTAATCCAATTAACCTATAATAAAAAGTAATTTTCTTAAAATTGCATTCTAAAATAGTTTGTTTACTTTTGTGTAAGAAAACTTAAGACAAAATAAATAATTAAAATATTATAAAATGGCGTTAGAAATTACAGATGCATCTTTTGAAGAAGTAGTATTAAAATCAGACAAACCAGTTTTAGTTGATTTTTGGGCGGCTTGGTGTGGACCATGTAGAATGGTTGCTCCTATCGTTGATGAAATTAGCAATGAATATGACGGTAAAGCGGTTGTTGGTAAAGTTGATGTAGATAATAACCAAGAGTTTGCTGCTAAGTATGGAGTAAGAAACATCCCTACTGTTTTAATCTTTAAAAACGGTGAGGTAGTAGATAAGCAAGTTGGTGCAGCTCCAAAGAAGACTTATACTGATAAAATTGATGCTGCTTTATAGTAGTATATCAAATAAAACATTGTAAAAGGTTTGGCTTATGCTAAACCTTTTTTTATTTTCGACCTATATGATGAACTTAAGTACGATTTCTACCGATATAAAAAGCTTAGACTTATTAGCAAAGCAGGTTGTTGAAGGTTTTATTACTGGAATGCATAAGAGTCCGTTTCACGGGTTTTCTGTTGAATTCTCAGAGCATAAACTGTATAACAAAGGAGAAAGCACACGTCATATTGATTGGAAACTTTTTGCCAAAACTGAAAAACTCTATACTAAAAAGTATGAGGAAGAAACCAACTTACGTTGTCATATTATCGTAGACAACTCTGCTTCTATGCACTATCCTGTGGTTAAAACCCAATCAATTAACAATTTGAATAAAATTGGTTTTTCAAGTGTTGCGGCTGCTTCATTAATGGAAATTCTAAAAAGACAACGCGATGCAGTTGGATTGAGTATTTATGCAAATGAATATGAATACTACGCTCCTGAAAAAGGCAGTGAACGTCACCGAAAAATGCTTTTAAACCAATTAGAGCAACTTTTAGTATCAAAGACTACTACATCTACCGAAACTTATAAATACTTGCATGAGATCGCTGAAAAAATACATCGTAGATCATTAATATTTTTGTTTACGGATATGTTTCAAACAAATATTGAATCGGAGCAGCTATTCGAGGCTTTACATCATCTTAAGTACAATAAACACGAACTAGTTTTATTTCATACCTACGATGGTAAAACCGAATTCAATTTTGATTTTGACAGTACTCCTAAGAAATTAATCGATGTAGAAACCCAACAAGAGATTAATTTATACACTGAAAATGTGCAAGAGCAATATCAAAAAGCCATTAAAGAGCACTTTTCTGAATTAAAAAATAAATGTTTGCAATATAAAATTGATTATGTTCCAGTAGACATTAATCTGGGATTCAACGAAGTACTTACAAGCTATTTAATTTCTCGACAAAATTTTTCATAATTCCTTGTTTTAAACAATAAAAAAGTTATATATTTGCACCCGCTAAACGCAACGGTCTGGTAGTTCAGCTGGTTAGAATACATGCCTGTCACGCATGGGGTCGCGGGTTCGAGTCCCGTCCAGACCGCAAAATCTCGAAAGAGTAAGTTCTTAAAAAAAATATTTGCAAATACGAAAATCAATTTTATATTTGCATTCGCTAAATGCAACGGTCTGGTAGTTCAGCTGGTTAGAATACATGCCTGTCACGCATGGGGTCGCGGGTTCGAGTCCCGTCCAGACCGCCAATAAAAACTTAAACCTCTTGAAAATCAAGAGGTTTTGTTTTTTAGGGGAAAACCACGGGGAAATTAATATTTTTTCGGTTCTTCCCTACACAAGTAATCTACACTTCCTTAAACATTATACTAGAGAAATTTTCTGCGATTTTTTATTTAAAAATAATTTGTCTTGTACTGAAATACCGTTACATTTTTTAAATCAAAAAAGATGGAAACAATAACAGAAAAAATTATTTTAGACAGGTAGAATTACACAGAAGAATTTAAAGATTACATTGTTTATCAAGTTTTATATGAAGGAAAAGATAAAACGGAATTAGTCTCTAAGCATGAGCTACCCAGTGTACAAACTATTACTTTATGGATTCGATATTTTCGAAAGCGTTTAGAAAAAGGCTTAATATCTTTACCTTCTATGACAGATGAACAAAAACAAAGTTTCCCTGCGCTTAAAAAAGAGTAAAGGAATTGGAAGGAGCTTTAGAACAAGCTAATGTTTTAATTTATGGATTAAACTCCTTGATAGACTATGCAGAAAAAGAATTTGAGGTTGCAATTAGAAAAAAGCGTGGTACCAAACAGTAACAATGATTCAAGAAAAAGGACTTATAAAGATAAGTGTCGGTCGTCTTTGTAAACTGTTTGTTAAGAGCTGGCAAGCTTACTATCGAAAAGCTGGTCAAGTGAAAAACAAATTAGGGAAGAGCAAATTGTATTAGAATTAGTGTTAGAAATAAGAAGAGAGTTACAAATGTTAGGTACACGTAAACTACACCTATTACTTAAAAAACCATTAGCATCACATCAAATAAAAAAGTGTAAACCTATTTTAGGACGATACAGTATGACAGAAAATGGAGATCCTTTAGAAAATGCGATTGCAGAACGAGTTAACGGTATATTAAAAGAAGAGTATTTGAGCTGTTATGAGATCGCTACGTTTAAGCAAGCAAGAGGATTATTAGAACAAGTAATTAATTTATATAATAATGAAAGACCACATATGAGTATAGGGAATTTAGTACCAGAGAAGGTACATTCAAAACAATTAAAGAAAGGAGATAAAAAATGGAAGAATTATTACAGAAAGTCTACTACTTAACCCATTTTATTCCAAACTTGAATAAAAAGTAAATAATAATAAAAAATGGAGAATAAAATAATAACCAAATAAATATAAATGGTATTACACTTGGGTCATTTATTACTTGATTAAAAACAGGAATAAATTTATTTGACTTTAAAGATACTTTAAACAGGAAGTAGCTTACTAGAGTAGAAGCTAAAATTAAGAAAATAAAACCTGTAATTTTTTTATTCATTTCATTAACAATTTAAAACATAAAAATAAGATAAATTAAATATAGTAGAAAATGGAAAAACTATTATCAAAAAACAAATACTGTAAAGGTATTTTAGGATTAAAAATAATTTGTAAACTTATATTAGGATTAAGCTAAAAAAGTGTAAACCTATTTTAGGACGATACAGTTACAAGAAAAACGCAAAAAAGCGCAAGGAAACGCAAAAGACAATCCAAACATTCTTAAGGTACTAATATACAAGCTTCAATATCAATAAAAATGTCTTATCGATGGATTTCAGGACGATACAAATAATAGAAACGTAAGAAAGCGCAAGGAAACGCAAATCTATTCCAACAAACTTAAAACACCTACAAAACAGAATATTAAATAATTACAAGCAGTAATTTAATCTCCCAAATACCGCAAAACGCAAAAAACGCAAGGTTTTGCAAAATGAAATTTTTTAGCACTAAAAAACACATAAAACAACTATATACCAAACAAGTACACAAAATTAACATTATCTAAAACTAGATAAAATAGTAACTGTGTAAAAAACGCAATTTTACGCAAAATTGCATTCTATCTTCCTAAAATCCATCGATAAGGCATTTTTGGTGGGGTTTTAAGAAAAAGATACCTGCTAAATAAAAAATCACACTAGATATTCTAATCAATCACCAGATCTAACAACAAAAGATGGAAAATTATTTTTGTTTACACAAAACGAAATAGAAGGAAATTGGGGTATTCAAGAAGAAAATAAGAGAGATGATTTTATTAAAAGGTTTAAAAAGATAAAAGAGCTTTTTAAATTAGGAGAAAATATCGATTATATAGTTTTTGGACAACCCTTTATTACAAAACTATATAGAGAATTACGCTTAAACAACCTTACAGAAACTAGCGAATCTTGAAACCAACCCTAGAGATATCTTACTATTACTTTTTAATTAAAGTAAAAAGCAATATTGAATGCCTAAGTTTACAAACCCAATTTTTCTTTCATAAAGTCTTTTCCTTATAAGTAATTAGCTATTTTTACTTTTGTAATTATGACTCAAATAAAAGCAGTACTTATAGATGATGAGCAAAGAGCTAGAGATGTTTTAGTAAACTTGTTAAATAGAGCTACAACAAACATAAATATCATTTCTACTTGTCGTAATTTAGAAGAAGGTGTAAAAAAAATTAAAGAACTTCAACCAGACGTTGTTTTTTTAGATGTACAGATGCCTAATTACGTAGGCTATGAAATTGTAAAGTTTTTTGATAAAATAGATTTTGAAATTATTTTTGTAACTGCTTACGATCAATACGCTATAAAAGCATTTGAACTAAATGCTATTGATTATTTAGTAAAACCAATTGATAGAACTAAACTAAATATAGCACTTGAAAAATTAGAAGAAAAATTAAAACAAAAAAATCAATTAATTGATTACCAATCATTATTAAAAACTATAAAAGATAAAAATTATAAAAAAATAGTAATTCCAGAATTAGGAAATAGACATATTGTTGATTTAAAAAACATAGTAGCTATTGAAGCTAGTGGCGCATATAGTATAATTCATTTAAAAGAAAACAAACAAATCACTACTAGTAAAAACCTTAAATATTTTGAAGAAATCTTTTTAAAAGAACTTTCTTTTTTCCGTTCTCATAGAGGATGGATTATCAACTTAAATTTTGTTGAATTATTACATAAAACAGACCTACTAGTCACTTTAGCAAACGGTAGTCTTAAAGCGAAAATATCAAGAAACAAGATAGAAGATTTTGAAAAAGTTCTTAAATAATTTTTCGTCCAAAATATCGTATTTCAAATCTAAAGTTTTAATACTGATCCTTTTTTTTACCTCTTTTTTAGTACTGTCTCAAGAACCGGTAACAGTAAACCTCTCTGAAAAAGAAGGATTACCAGATAAAGAGTTTTATGACATTCTTGAAGATAGTAAAGGTTTTATATGGTTATGTGCAGATAAGGGACTATTTCGTTATGATGGTAAAGCATATAAAAGTTATACCAATTCCCAACAAAAAGGGCTGTCAACTTTTAATGTTCAAGAAGATTATTTAGGTAATATATGGTGTAATAATATTTCTGGACAGTTTTTTTACACACAAAATAATCAATTAAAACTTTTTATAGATTTAAAAAAGCAGTTAAAAGGAGAATTAGCAAGCTTTGTTGTTAAACCAAATTATTTATGGGTATTTACAGCAATAAAGATTTATAAAATAAACATAAAAACTAAAGCTATTACTGTTATTAATGACTCTACAAAGCGTTATGGAAATCCTTTTGTATCTAATAACTCTATTTTTTTGAGTTCTGACGATTTCATCTCCGAAATTTCAGCAGACAACACCCTTAAAACTTTAATAAAAATAAATTTAGACCTTAAAAACAATAAAGGTCGTAGAATTGTTCAACAAAAGTCTCAAATATTTAACATTGGAGATTCTATGTTTTTAAGACAAAATAGAGATAATACCAATACTTTTTTTCAATTTAATACTGCAAAAAAAAAAATTCAGATTGTAAAGGGGTTGAAAGAAATAGCTAACCTACAAATTTATGAATCATATACAACCAATAATAAAATTTGGTTTGGAACTAGAAACGGAGTTTGGGTATATGAATACATTGAAAACCATTTTTATTTAAAAAACCATTTTTTAAATAATATAGATGTTACTAACATTATAAAAGATAAAGATAATAATTACTGGTGCACTACTTTAAACACGGGTATTTATATAATTCCGAATATTAATATTGAAAAAGGGAATATCTCAACTATAAATAAAAACATTAGTTGTTTAGATAAAATAAATGATAGCACCTTATTATTTGGAATCAAAAATGGTAATATTGGTTTTTATAACACTAATAATCATCAGTCAAAAATAATAAACCTACCTACTAAAGATAGAGTTTCAAATCTTATATACCACCCAAGTGGAAATATTATTGTAGGTAAAGATCAATCTTCTTATGTAATAAATTATAAAACGCTTAAAAACATAAAAACTAGGACATTTAATAATGCCAAAAGTTTCTTAAATTTAGACAAAGGTGATTTACTATACACAAATCATTTGCAAGCCAAATTATTTAAGGAATCAGACTTAAAATCAAATAAAGGAATACTTAATTTTACTTCTGAAGAAAAAAGAACTTATACCTCTTTCTATAATAAGAAAACTAAAGAAGTATATATTTCTTATGTAGATGGTTTAATGGTTTATGACAGTCTTTGGACTCCTAAAGAAATTAAATATAAAAATAATTCAATCTACTGTAAATCGATAACTAAAACTGCCAATGGCGTTATTTGGGTGGGTACTTTTAAAGAGGGTGTTTTAGGAATAAAAAATGATTCTATAGTAAAACATTACACCATTAAAAATGGATTAACCTCAAATAATATTTCAACAATTAAAGCCCATAAAAATAAACTATGGATTGCCACAGATAATAGCATCCAAAAGTTTGATGCAACTACCTTACAATTTAAAAAGCTAACCAAAAAAGAAGGTGTTCCTTCTTACGATATTTCGGGTATAGAATTTATTGGCAACCATGTGTTTTTCGCGTCTAATATCGGATTATTTTATTTAGACAAGACTAAAACTTTTAAAACATATAATCCAGATGTTTACTTTAACGAACTTCAAATTAATGAGAAAAATACACCGATAAAATCAGAATATATTTTAGACTATACTCAAAATACGATAAAAATAAGCTTTAATGTTAAAGGATTTTCATTTAATCAAAACGGGAAATACAAATACCGATTAAAAGGAATAAATAATAATTGGTTTACAACAGAAACTGGAGTAAGTACTGTAAATTACAACAGTTTACCATCAGGAAAATACACATTTCAAGTACAGCCATATATTGAAGGAAACCAAAATGAATATCACATCGAAGAGTTAACATTCACCATAAAAAAAGCGTTTTGGAAAACCTGGTGGTTTATATTAGGAAGTTCAATGATTATTTTGGGCAGCGTGGTGCTTTACTTTAAACAAAAAATAAGAAATAAAGAAAAAGAGCGTCTTGTACAATTAGAAAAAATAAACTTAGAAAAAGAATTAATTTCTCAAAATTTAACAGCATTGCGCTCACAAATGAACCCGCACTTTATATTCAATGCTTTAAATTCTATACAAGATTTAGTTTTAAAACAAGATACGGACACTTCTTATGACTACATTGTATTATTTGCTGAATTAATACGTAACACACTTAATTATTCCAATCAAGATTTTATTCCAATCGAAAAAGAAATCGAATTCTTAAACATTTACTTACAATTAGAAAAACTTCGTTTTGGAGACGATTTTAACTATACTATTTCTTTTGATTCAATAGAAGCTTTAGAGATACCATCGTTATTAATTCAACCGTTTATTGAAAATGCTTTGATACATGGTCTAATGCATCAAGCAGGAAAAAAAGAACTCTCTGTAGTATTTAATTTTACTAATGAAGTATTACAATGCATTATTACTGATAATGGTGTAGGACGAGAAAAAAGTAAGGAGATAAAAATTAGACAAGGTAACCACCACGAATCTTTTGCTTTAAGCTCTATAAAAAAACGCTTAGAAATTTTCCAAAAACAATACGCTACCAAAGTAGGTTATGTAATTGAAGATTTACATAAAAACAACGCTTCTCAAGGAACTAGAGTTATTGTTTCTATGCCTTTTAAAAAGCTATTTTAATGAAATAAAATTATATAATTTTTCTTTCACAAACCCAATTTGCTATTCATTGATTAGTTTCTCTTTAAATAAGCATCAACAATTACTATTGCATTTCAAACTTAAAACAGGAAAGAATGACAAATTTAAAATTAATTACTAGTTGTTTATTTGTATTTCTAATGCTATCATGTAGTAGTGATGATACTATTGTAAATAATCCACCAATAGAATTTTCTATAACCTTTGGAAGGGTTGATAATAATGGTTTATTACCTATCACATGGACAGAAGCTATCGATCCTGATGGAGATACAGTAACATATAATGTATTTGCAGACGATGTATTAAAAGAGTCTAATCTCAAAGAAAGAAAAGCTACCATTGCATTAATTAATACTAAAAATATAAAAATAACCGTTGTTGCAAAAGATTCAAAAGGAGCTGAAACAGAAGTTGTAAAAATTTACCGAGACTAATTTATTATCATACATTTTTTTATGTTTTTATTATAAACCCTTTACTTAAAAGTAAAGGATTTACAATTTTTGATGCTAGTATTTTTTTCTTTCACAAACTCAATTTGCCATTCATAAAGTGTATTGTTCTAAATAAACTTCTACAATTATTATTGTAGAAATCTATTTAAATAATAAAAAAATGAAAAATTTAAAAAAGGGATTATTCACATTAATAATTGGATTACAATTCATGTCTTGCGGAGGTAATGATGATAACATTGATAAAACTTCAAAAGAAAGAAGCATTACAAAAGCTTATTTTACGAAAACATACTTAAACTTTAGAGATACCTATTTCCTTTATGATTTAGGAAATGTACTTAATAACGGATGGGCTGCAGAAGTATCTGTTGAAGGATATAATAGTGCTTACAATTATGAAATAAAAATTAAAGGAGATATATTAAAAGAAGAATATACGTTACCGCTACAGTTTTCTAAAATAGATGATACAAATGCTACTGTTAATATATTAGATTTTGTAAAAGAACAGTTTAAAGCTAAAGTAGATAGTTACAAAGCGTATATTGTAGAAAAAGAAAGTAATACTGAATTAGAAATTAGTATTCCTCCGACTTCACCAAACAGACCTTATATTATGGTAGATGGAGATGAAGATGGTTTTTTATATACTTTTTTCTTTTCTGCAGAAAGAACCACAAGCGCTGCAGTTTTAACCGAATTAAACTTACCTACAAGACAAAGTTTCGATTTTTTCTTTGGCGGGTCTTGGGTACTTGCCAATGGTTTAACTTTAAGTGTTGAAATATATGACTTAAACTTAAATAAATTAGGAGAAGTTGCAACACATAGATTTGTAACAAGTAATAACGTTGTAGGCTATTGGTTTAGTACGTCGAATTTTAACAATGTAATTCCAAACACAGGAGAGTATTTTTTAAGACTAAAAGGTTCTTCAACAGGTGAATTAAGGTATAGCCCGTATAAAAAAATCAACATCATAAAATAAATCATGAAAGCCCATTATGGACATTTGGCAAGCAATAATAAACTCTCATTAAAACAAAATACTACAAAAACTTAAATAGATGAAAAAAATAGTTTTACTTAGTATGTGTGCTTTACTTAGCATAACACTACAAGCGCAAAAATCATTCTTTAAAGCTCTTGAAGCTAATGGAGAAAATGCAATTTACGAAGGTTTTACTGAAATATCACCAAACGGAGGTGGTACTTGTAATTTTGGAAGATCGTTACCTAAAGTTAAAGTAAATATAGTACGTATAGCTAATGGAATTCCTGTAGGTTTTGTTGGAAAACCAGTAGCAAAAGATTGGGGAGAAATTGGCGAAACAGAATTAAGTGATTATGGTAGAATGGATAGTTATCCTCTTACTATGAGCATGAAACATACCCGTACAAAAGAAGGGTATGTTGTTATAGACGACATTATTTTTGTGTTAGATAAAATTTCAGATAACAACTTGCCATCTGTTAATGACATCACAAAAATATATGCATTGGTTAAAAACGGTAAAACCACTACTAAAAAGAAAAAAAAGAAAGGTGGATTTTTAGCTAGAATGAAAAATAAACTAAACAGTGCCGGACTTAGCCCAACGCATAAATATTTAAAAAGTGTAAATCTTGTAGAAAAATTCACCAATTATGTAAAAGCAATGCAAGCAAAGCAAGCAGCTTATACACTTACTGCAAAAGATAAAAATGATACTGCTAAAATAAAAGCAGCACGTAATGCAGGAGATGCCGAAATTAAACGTTACAACGACTCAATAAAAGCAACGCCAGAGTACAAAGATTTACAAAGACGAATAAAGCAAAACGAGCAAAACTATCAAGATGCAAAGGCACAAAACACAGTAACACTTCGCAACAATACAGGGAGTACCATTTATATAGGTAAATCTGGTAGTCGTAATCAAGGTACTAGAATTGACAGTGGTAGTACAGCAACTTGGAGTTGTGATTCTAATGCTTACTTACAGGTAAAAACAAAATCTGGCGGAAGTAATAATTATAGCACTACCAATACTAAAGTTTATAGTGCAAATTCAGGATGTGGATCTATCATAGCTATTAATTAATAGTTATAAAATAGTATGAAAATTTTTAAATATATTCTCTTATTTATATTACCTTTTACAGTATATACTCAAAATGAAAAACCTACCAAGGCTATTGATGGTGTTTATCATTTACTTGAAAGAGAAAGAACTATTGGAAATAAGCAAACTAAAACCAAATTTTTTCAATATAGCTTATTAGGTACTACAAAAGTAGTAGCTGTGGCTGCTTGTAAAAAATGTATACCTGCAATTTACAAATACCAAGAAGCGGAAAGTAAAGAATTAAACAGACCTGTTTTTTATAATAATATTGGTCTTTTTCTAATTTCGTACGATCAAGAAAGCTTTGTAATGGTAATGCCTGCTAATAAACAAGGTTCAGATTGGACCGATTTTGCATACAGTAACTTTTACAGTAAAAATAGCTCAAAAGTAGCTTCAATGTCTCAGAAAAAAATTAAAGACTTTATTTTACAAATAGCTAATTAGTTTATAATCTTTTACAAATTATAAAACCCTCAAAATTCAATTGAATTTTGAGGGTTTTAGTTTTACTAATTTTTCATTAACAAAGCCAAATTGACATTCATAAAGCGAATTATTAACACTTCATATTATAATTGTTCTTTTGATTTTATAAAATACATAAACTATTTAAAATGAAAAACAAACTACTTTATTTTATGTTGTTGGTTGTCAGCTTATCTTATGGGCAAATACCAACTACAGATTTAATAAAATCTTATGAATTTACAAACGGAAGTTTAGTGAATCAAACTACTCCAGGGATTAATGATTTATCTCCAACAGGTACAGCAAGAGTATCAACTACAGATTTTTTAGGTACTGCTAATAATGCATTAATATTAAATGGAGACTCCTTTGACGGTGGAACAAGAGATGATGGATCTCAAGTTGTAGGTAGAGAGGATGCATCTATTAGTTTTTGGATAAAAACAGGAACTGTAAATAGTACACCTCAAAATATTATACAACAAACTGGTACTTCTGGATTTGGAAATTACGGTTGGTTTACAGAATTAGTTAATGGAAAAATTAAATTAACCTCTAACTTTTTAAAAAACGGAAACCAAGCAACTCCTATAAGAGTTATTGAGTCTTCAACCATAGTTGCAGATAATAATTGGCATCACGTTGCAATTGTATTTCGTAGAGAAAGTTTTTCCTTTAATGGAACGCCTGCTCATGGGCTTAGAAGAACTATCTACATAGATGGTGTACAAGAAGCAACAACTCGTGATGGTGGAGCTTCTTCAGTAAACTTAGTTTATGTAAACTCTGCTTTAGAAACGGTTAAAATTTCTGAAGGAAATAATAAATTTATAGAAACTTTAGATAATATAAGAATTTATAATACCGCATTATCAGATGCAGATATAGCTTCTTTATATGGTGAGCTTCCACTAATTACTTATGTAAACCAAAATGCCACAGGTAATAACGACGGTACATCTTGGGCAAATGCTTATACAAGTTTACAAGATGCTATATTAGCTAGTAGTCCAGCAAATCAGATATGGATAGCGCAAGGAGCATATAAACCAAGTACAAATTCAAGGACGGCATCGTTCGATATTATACACGATAATATAAAAATTTACGGAGGGTTTTCTGGTAATGAAACACATATAAATCAAAGAGACATAAATAACAATGTAACTATATTATCTGGCGACATTAACGGAGATGATTCTGGCGTCTTTTTTACTGGATATAATCGTGGAGACAATAGTTACCACGTCGCAAAAATTAATGGAAATAATATTTTATTAGACGGAATACAAATAAACGATGGTCATGCAGATTTAAACACTAACGAAAATAACAGAGGTTCAGCAATTATTGTAAACCCTGCTGTAAATGGTTTTACTGTAAAGAACTGTAAATTTAAGAGTAATGTATCCACCTCTGGAGGAGCCATTTTTGCATACTTTAATGCTACTGCCAATGTTGTAATAGAAAAATGTGTATTTAATAAAAATTTAAGTGTTTACGGTAGTGGTTTATATTTGTTAACTGATACCAACGCTACTCTCAATATCTCTGTATCAAATTCTCTTTTTAACAATAATGAATCCACTGATGCTGGTTCAACTTTAGGATTATCTGGTAGCGCAATGTGGATTAGGTCAATTGGTGCATCATCTCAAATTACAGCTACGATAGCTAACTGTACATTCGCAAATAATTTTGATAGAGGGTCAGCGACTAATTCTCAAAAAGGTCCAGTTGCTTTGTCAGAACAAAATGGTAACTCTCAAATAACTGCAGCTATAAATAATTGTATTTTTTATCATAACCGTATCAGTGTTAATCCAAATAACACAACAGCTAGTACAGCTGTTAATAGAGCGCATAAAACATTACCTGTTACTTTAACGGTTAACAATTCTATTGACGAAAATGCGTTTTCTAATTTAACCTCAGGTACAACAAGTATCTTGTCATCAAACCCTTTATTTACAAGTACAACCGACTATACATTACAATCAGGCTCACCAGCTATTGATGCAGGCAATAATACTTTTGTTATTGGAACTACCGACTTAGCAGGTAATCAACGTGTTTTTAATACCACAGTAGATATGGGGGCTTATGAATTTGGAGCAACAGCACCTATAACAAGAGCTTTAACCATCAATGCAACAAACGGAACGGTTACTACAAACCCGAACCCGACCAATGGAACCTATGCCGACGGAACAGTAGTAGCTTTAACAGCAACACCAGCAACAGGATATCAATTTGATGGCTGGAGTGGCGACGTTACAGGAAATACAAACCCAATAAACATTACTATGGATGCTGACAAAACAGTAACCGCTACGTTTAGTCAACAATGTTTAGTAAGCATCCCTGATACTAATTTCAAAAACTATTTAGTTGGTAACACAGCTATAAACACAAACGGCGACACCGAAATACAATGTAGTGAAGCCACTGCTTTTACAGGAACTATAAATGTGAGTAACCAAAATATTTCAGACTTAACAGGTATTGAAGCATTTACCAATATAACAGAATTAGATTGTGGTGAAAATCAATTAACTAGTTTAAATGTGACTCAAAACACAGCATTAACAATGCTTCGTTGTGCTGGTAATCAATTAATCAGTTTAGATGTAAGTCAAAATACAGCATTGACACAACTTTATCTTCAAGATAATCAAATTACTAGTTTAGATGTAAGCCAAAATACATTACTACAATATATTTACTGTTATAATAATCAATTAACTAGTTTAGATTTAAGTCAAAATACTATGTTAATATCTTTACAGGTTTATAATAATCAGTTAACTAGTTTAGATGTAAGTCAAAATACAGCATTAACATTACTTGCTTGTGCTAATAATCAATTAACCAATTTAAATATAGCAAATAGTAATAATGCTAATATTAATATTTTTAATGCTCTTAATAACGCTAATTTAACTTGTATACAAATAGACGCAGGCTTTACACCACCTACAAATTGGCAAAAAGATGCAGGTGCTAGTTATAGTACTAATTGCAACCCTCAACGTACTTTAACCCTTAACGCAGCCAATGGTACCATAGCTACCAACCCAAACCCAACAAACGGAACCTATGCCAACGGAACAGTAGTAGCTTTAACAGCAACACCAGCAACAGGATATCAATTTGATGGCTGGAGTGGTAGCGTTACAGGAACTACCAACCCAATAAACATTACCATGGATGCTGACAAAACAGTAACCGCTACGTTTAGTCAACAATGTTTAATAAGCATCCCAGATGCAAATTTTAAAGCTGCTTTAGTTGGTAACACAGCTATAAATACCAACGGCGACACCGAAATACAATGTAGCGAAGCAACTGCTTTTACAGGAACTATAAATGTGAGTAATCAAAATATTACAGACTTAACGGGTATTGAGGCATTTACTTCTATACAAGTTTTAGAAGCAGCAAATAATCAACTTACAAATATCAATATTACAGCAAATACTCAATTACTAGCTTTAAGAGTAGGTAATAATTCAATTAATAATATAAATATCTCTTCAAATCCTAATTTAGTTGCTTTAGAAGTACATAATAATCAGCTTACAACTATAGATATTTCTTCAAATCCTAATTTGATACATCTTTATTTACAAAATAATAGTATAACAAGTTTGGATATTAGTTTACATAGTGCTATTAATTATCTAAATGTTAGTAATAACAATTTAACCAGTTTAAATGTAGCTAATGGAAATAATACTAACTTTTATGATGCTTCAAATGGGGGTGGAAGCGGAAACCCAGCAATGGATGCTCGCGGAAACACAAGTTTAACCTGTATACAACATGACTCTAATTTTACACCACCAAATAGTCCAGCAAGTTCACGTTGGGAAAAAGATACAACGGCAAGTTGGAGTGATAATTGTAGTCCTCAACGTACCTTAACCATCAATGCAACAAACGGAACAGTTACAACCAACCCAAACCCAACAAACGGAACCTATGCCGACGGAACAGTAGTAGCTTTAACAGCAACACCAGCAACAGGATATCAATTTGATGGTTGGAGTGGCGACGTTACAGGAACTACCAACCCAGTAAACATTAATATGGATGCTGATAAAACAGTAACCGCTATGTTTAGCTTAATTCCTCAAGCTCCTATTCCAACATTCGTAAATTCGCCCGCTAATATTTCAGGAGCTTATACAGCAACTATTAATTTTAGTAGTGCAGTAACTGGTTTCGACATGAGTGATATTCAAGCAACAGGAGCTAGTTTAAGTAACTTTACAGCGGTAAGCGGTACCGAGTATACGGTATTAGTAACACCAACAAGCATTTGTAGTACAACTGTTACATTACAAGTACCAGCAAATGTAGCTCAAGGTTCAAATAGTATAAACAATGTGGCTTCAGCTGTTACTACAATTAATGCAGTTGATAACTTTGGTCCAACAATAGTAGCACAAGGTTTCACTTTACAATTAGATGCAAACGGACAAGCAACCTTAACTGTAGCGAATATTGATAATGGAAGTACAGATAATTGTGTAATCGCTACAAGAACGCTAAATAAAACAAGTTTTACTTGTACAGATATTGGTGTAAACACAGTAACATTAACTGTAACAGATGCTTCAAATAATCGTTCAGACGCTACAGTAACGGTAACTGTTGTAGATAGCATTGTACCAATAGTAGCTGTACAAAACATTACAGTGCAATTAGGAACTAACGGACAAGCAAACATTACTACTGCTGATATTAATAATGGTTCGTCTGATAACTGTGCGATAAGCTCAATGAGTTTAGATAAAACAAACTTTACTTGTAACGATTTAGGAGCAAATACAGTAATATTAACTATTGAAGATACTTCTGGTAACCAAAATACAGCTACAGCAACGGTTACGGTAACTCAAAATCCGAATGCACAATTAGCAGCTGTAACACAAAATATTACAGTTCAGTTAGATGCAAACGGAAGTGCAACCATAACTCCAGCACAAGTTGATAACGGATCAGGAAGTGGATGTAACAGTAATCCTACATTAAGTTTAGACAAAACAACATTCGATTGTTCTAATATTGGAACGAACACAGTTACTTTAACAGCAACAGATTCTGGTACAAGTGCAACAGCTACAGCAACTGTAACCGTTGAAGATAAAATGGCTCCAACAATAGTAGCACAAGATTTCACCCTACAATTAGATGCAAACGGACAAGGAACATTAACTGTAGCGAATATTGATAATGGAAGTACAGATAATTGTGCAATCGCTACAAGAACGCTAAATAAAACAAGTTTTACTTGTACAGATATTGGTGCAAACACAGTAACATTAACTGTAACAGATGCTTCAAATAATCGTTCAGACGCTACAGTAACGGTAACTGTTATAGATAGCATTGTACCAATAGTAGCTGTACAAAACATTACAGTGCAATTAGGAACTAACGGACAAGCAAACATTACTACTGCTGATATTAATAATGGTTCGTATGATAACTGTGCGATAAGCTCAATGAGTTTAGATAAAACAAACTTTACTTGTAACGATTTAGGAGCAAATACAGTAACATTAACTGTTGAAGATACTTCTGGTAACCAAAATACAGCTACAGCAACGGTTACGGTAACTCAAAATCCGAATGCACAATTAGCAGCTGTAACACAAAATATTACAGTTCAGTTAGATGCAAACGGAAGTGCAACCATAACTCCAGCACAAGTTGATAACGGATCAGGAAGTGGATGTAACAGTAATCCTACATTAAGTTTAGACAAAATAACATTCGATTGTTCTAATATTGGAACGAACACAGTTACTTTAACAGCAACAGATTCTGGTACAAGTGCAACAGCTACAGCAACTGTAACCGTTGAAGATAAAATGGCTCCAACAATAGTAGCACAAGATTTCACCCTACAATTAGATGCAAACGGACAAGGAACATTAACTGTAGCAAATATTGATAACAGAAGTACAGATAATTGTGCAATCGCTATAAGAACTTTAGATAAAACCAGTTTTACTTGTAGTGAATTAGGTGCTAATACAGTTACTTTAACAATTGTTGATAATTCTGGAAATACAGCAAATGCCACAGCTACAGTAACTGTTGTTGAAACAGTAGCACCAACTGTTATTACTCAAAATATTACAACAGCTTTAGATGCCAACGGAAACTTAAATATTACTCCACAGCAAATTGATAATGGAAGTAGCGATGCATGTAGCGGAATAGCAGCAATGAGCTTAGACAAAACATCGTTTAGTTGTCCTAATTTAGGAGATATAACAGTAACCTTAACAGTAACTGATAATAGCGGAAACAGCGCTACAAAAACAGCTGTTGTAACTATAACAGGACTTGATGAAGATAATGATGGAATCTCAGATGCATGTGATAGTAAAGAAATTGTTTTAAGCAAAGGTTTTTCACCAAATGGAGATGGAGTAAATGATACTTGGGTAATAGAAAATATAAATAATTATCCGAATAGTAAAATAGAAATTTTTAACCGTTGGGGAGAAAAAATGTATCAAGTTAATAATTACCAAAACGACTGGGATGCAAAATCAAACCAAAGAGGAGGTAGTAACGAAAAATTACCTGTAGGATCATACTTATATATTATTAATTTAAATGAACCTGGTTTTGGTACAATTCAAGGTTGGTTATATATAAACTACTAAAAAAATCAATCTAAAATAAAATACAAATGAAATTATATAATATAAAATATACACTTGCTTTATTAGTAATAATGGTATGTGTCAAAGTACAAGGACAACAAGATCCGTCATTTACAATGTATAACCTAAATATGAATATCATTAACCCAGCTTATGCTGGGGCTAATGATGGGTTAGAATTAACAACATTAATAAGAGGGCAATGGGTAGGTATAAAAGATGCGCCATCTACCCAAACACTATCACTATCTTATCCTATAGGTAAAAATGTAGGTTTAGGGTTATCTATTGTAAACGATCAAGTATTTGTAACCAAAGAAACAGATGTATATGTTGATTTTTCTTATAAGTTAAAATTATCAGAAAGTAATACTTTATTTTTAGGATTAAAAGCAGGAGCTACTTTCTTTAATACAGATTTAAATTCATTAAATATTAACGATCCACTTTTTAATCAAAATGTAAATCGTACTAATCCAAATTTTGGAGCTGGGGCATATTTAAAAGGAAAAAATTACTATGCAAGTTTATCAGTTCCTGTTTTATTGCAAAGTAAAAGATATGAAAAAGAAGGAAACGTAGTTACTTCTGCTTCTGATAAACCACATATTTATTTAGGAGCTGGATATACATTTGATTTACAAGGTGAGTATAAATTAAAACTAACACCATCGTTTATGACACGTTATGTTTCTGGTGTTCCTCTTTCTGCAGATTTAACTGCCACAGTAAGTCTTTTAGATAAAGTAGAATTTGGTGTATCTCACCGATTAAAAGAATCTTTTAGTGGTCTTTTAATGTTTCAATTTATTAAAGAGTTTAAATTAGGATATGCCTATGAACATGCTACTAACGATATTTCGACCTATAGTAGCGGTTCTCATGAATTTGTTTTTAAGTTTAGTTTTTAAAAGGTAATTCCCTTTCCCTTTTTTTAAAGCCCAGTTGTAATGACTGGGTTTTTCTATTTTACTGATTTTTCCCTTCAAAAATTCTCAAAAACAGACTTAACATCATTAACCTTTGCTTTGTTATCAACTTGATGATACATGTTAAAGGTTTTTAAATCTTTGTGACTACTGATACTTATAATAGTTTTATCAGCAATACCTTTATTTCTCATTATTGTTATAAAAGTTCTTATTGCTGTATGAGTTGAAATACGTTTATAAAATAGTTTAATAAAAGTTTTCTATTCTACCCCTTTAGTTCTTGTATATTCAACCTCATTGGTAAATCCCGTTTCCTTTAAAATATCTTTGATATAATCATTATACTTTTGATTAGACATAAGTGGTAGATTACAACTATACTTCTCCAATATTGATTTAGATATTGACATCAAAGGAACTTTCCTATTCGGTTTAGAGCGATTTTTTTCTTTTTTCAAAACAATACAATCATTATTATTAATTGTTCTTTTATTTACTCTTTTTAATTCTCCATAACGCATCCCAGTTAAACACTGAAAAATAAAAAACATCTTTAATTTTATTTAGCTTTTTATCTTCACAACTAAAATTATAGGGAGTTTTAATCTCCTCAAAGCACAAAGCTTCTTCTCTGGTTAAAAATCGTTTAGGCTTCTTAAAATCAACAAACTGTATAACGTCAGCAAAAAGTGAACTTGATATAGTTATTATTTTAAAACACTATTAATTTAGTGTTTGTGTCTTCAAAATTAGACTCTATTTTAATGTCTTATTCGTAATCTAATTAATTTTATAAGTAGCACCGATATAATTAGCCCTTAATTCTTCTGAAACTTGTTTAAAAGTTTCATAAAGTAAAGGAGGCGAAAAGTATCTATTTAATTAATCATCAGGTAACTCTCTAACAGTTCTGGTTATTATACCCCTTTACTTATAGATCAACCTAAACCTGTACTAGAAGCTATCTCTGACACCCTAAAACCTCCAGAATGATATCTTAAATTTATAGAGAAACTAATGTCCTTAGTTCCAATAGAAGTAATAGAGTATCCTTATACTTTGGTATACCAGTATTGAGAGAAACTGGTGTCTCAAAAAAATTACCTAAACTAGACAAATCAGTTGATAGTGGTACAATTTTAGGTAATTCTTGCGTATACAAGAACACAGATAATAGCATTAAAACAATACTTAACATAGCTTTTCCATAAAAAAATATTTGAATCTGCAATTTACTTTTTACTGTTCCAAATATATAAGGTTATATCAAATACTTAAACCATAAAAAAACATTTCTTGTCTTTTTTTAAACTTACTACGAAATAAACAATATCATGCTTCAAAAACTAAGCCCACATTTTAGTCATAAAATCTTTAACTGTATCTTGGTTTGTCTTTTTATATTTTAATAATGTATCTGCTTTTTTTATCCCAACTATCTTCATAATTATGTGATCTGGCACCCCTTTCTCTGAAGACAAGGTTATAAAAGTTCTTCTTGCTGTATGACTACTTACTAATTCCCATTTATCATAATATTGTGTAACCTTTGATACTCCTCTATAAGTAGTTTTTTTGACCTCAGCATTTATTTCAGCTTGTTCACAAACCTCTTTAATGTAATCATTGAACTTCTGCCCTGATATTTTGGGAATCTTCCAATCGTATTTATCTAAAAGGTTTTTAAGTTTATCATGTAATGGAACAAAACTCTCAACAACTGTCTTTTGTGACTTCTTTATAATCATATCATTTTTAACATCTGCTTGTTCAAAAATAGAATAATCTGAAAAACGTTGTCCTGAATACACTCCTATCAAAAAAACATCTCTTACACTTTCTAATCTTTCTTCTTTTAATCTTACGTTTTCTAATTTTTGCACCTCTTCTTCTGTTAGATGAATATCATCTGTATCATACCCTTTTACAGGATTTTTTAAATTAGGTATTTCTATCTTATAATTTTCTTTTACCCATGTTAGAAAAGTAAATAGAAAAACAATATGTCTTTGTAGTGAATTATCATTATAACCAACCTTCCCTACTTTAGTTTTTATACTTCTTGCCTTCTCTTTATTTACTAACCTAGGAAAATCACGCAAAAAACCGCAATATGCATCTAACCAACTACTATTAAGGTCTTTAAAAACTGTCATTCTATTTCGATAGTCATCAAACAAAATAATCTTTTTCATTAAGTTAGTATACTTTATCTTCCAATTCTTAGTAACTGCTCCATTTTGTTGTTTACTATCTATAAATGATTGAATAGCTTCACTAATAATTTGTGATAATTCAATATCTAATAAAGCGTCCTTGTATTTAAACTCTTTATCAAAAATTAACTTTAATTCTTCTTTAAGTAAATTTTTATTCTTTATCTCATAATGAACAATTGTATCATCCAACAAATCCTTATAATTATCTAAAACAAGAGATATTTGTTTAGACTTTTTACCCACTCCTCCTCTTTTTAATTTTGGATAACGAGAGTTTGAATCCCAATCGGATGGAAGTATTTTTTGACCTGTACTATACTTAAAGTTCTTCCTCTCTGATTTTAAATGATATATTAAATAAATTAACGTAGGTTTAATTGACTTTGGTTCTTTTAAATAAAAATACATTTTATTTTTTGTTACAAATATACATAAAGGGGAATATATAGGGGAAACAAAATATATTTTTAAACTAATTTAAAAGAATCAAAAAAAAACATAAAAATCAATAATTAAAAGGCTATTGTTTACGATTTTAAAAACAACATACAACCTCGAACAATAATTAAAAGTCCCGTCCAGACCGCAAAAAGCTCTTCAAATTTTTTGAAGAGCTTTTTCTTTTTACACCTAATTTATTTATCGCTACTGAATAGGATTTAAAACGAAATAGCACCATCTAGATTAACCAGACAATGCCATTTCTTACATTCAAACCCTATAAAATAAAAACGTTTAAAAAATTCTACATTTAATTAACTTCATTATTATTATTTATCTCCGAAAGTGGTACTGGTAAATACGCATGATCTGCAGTACTAAACCCAGTTCTTCCTGCTGCTTGCATCGCTTGATCTAACATTCCCCATCTTCTCAAATCAAAGAACCTAACCGATTCTAATGACAACTCCATGGTTCTTTCATGGATAATTTGCTTTCTTACATCCTCCTGAGTGGTAGCCGTAATGGCTGGCATTAACCCATGTTTTGATCTAATTTCATTTATCAATGGTATCGCTTGTGAAGTTGATCCTGCCTCATTCAATGCTTCAGCATACATCAACATGACATCTGCATAACGCATTAATGTAACATTCAATCCTATATAGCTATTATTCCACACATAATTAGGCAACCATTTTCTATAATACACCTTACCAGCATTTGTACTATTGTATTGCCAATCCATTAACTGATCCCATGTATACCCTTGCATTCTTGGAGTAGCGGCATCATTATAATAATCATCTCTAAAATAAAGTGTTCCATAAAGTCGATTATCATACAAACCATTCGTTGCAATTTTCCCCTCAGATTTCATAACCGTTTCTAATGCTTTCGTAGCTTCTAAACCACCCCAGCCACCTATTGACCAATCTCCAATAAATGCATGTAAACGGGTAGCATTCCACGAAGTAGCATCACCAGTTTTAAATTGTAATTCAAAAACCGATTCAGAATTGTTTTCATTCTCTCCATTAAACAAACTAAAGTAATCACTCACCAATGAATAACCACCAGTACTTCCATCTACTACAGGTTTAAAAGCATCTATTGCATTTTGAATATCTGACGATTCAGCTGATGTAGCATCTCCTGCTTTATGTAAATATGCCTTTCCTAAGTAAGCCAAAGCCGCTCCTTTCGTAGCTCTTCCAACCTCGGTTACTCCTTTATCAGAAAGCATTGTAGCTGCATTTTTAAAGTCATTTATAATCACAGCCCAAGCTTCTGATCTTGTAGACAACGCCATATCTAATGTAGTAGCTGTTGGAGACTCTTCTCTTATAATTATTTGATCAAATAATGTTAATAATTTAAAGTGATAATACCCTCTTAAAAATGTAGCCTCTCCAATAATTTGCTTTTTCTCAGCATCGGTAATCTGATCAGGAGTCATTTGCCCCACTTTCGTAATCACCTGATTTGCAAAGTTTACACCTCTATAATTAGTATCCCACAAAACCTTTATGAAAATATGTCCATTTGTATAATTAAAATTGAAAATAGACATCCAGTGCGCGTAGTTAGCAGCATCCGGACCAGGCAAAGAATAATCTGACCTAAAATATTCAACTACTGGTCTTCCTTCTTGCCAACCATCCCAAAAATTACTTCTTGATTCTAATTCAGAATACGCCGCCGTTAAACCTTCTTTTGCATCTTTTGCATTTCTCCAAAAAGAAGCCGAAGTTAATTCATCCGGTGATTTCTGATCTAAAAATTCATCATCATTACACGACATTAAACCTGTAATTAATGCTATTGCTAAAATTTTATTAAAAATTCTCATGTTGTTTGTCTTATAATTGTAATTGAAATCCTAAAATAACTGACTTGAATTGTGGATATAGCGATCTATCAATACCTCTAGAAAGCACAGACCCTCCTACTTCTGGATCTAATCCGCTATAATCAGTAAACGTAAATAAGTTTTGCCCCGTCACATATACACGAAGCTTATTAATATGAACCTTCTCTAATATTTCTTGCGGGAAAGAATATCCTAATTGAATTGTTTTTATTCTTAGGTAACTCCCGCTTTCTAAAAACCTTGTAGAAGCGCGATTATTCCCATTTGGATCTCCTAAAACAGCTCTAGGAATATTTGTATTCGTATTTGTTGGTGTCCAAGCATTTAAAGTTACTGCTTCAAAGTTTCGACCACTATCCATACCTATAGATTGAAATCTGTTTCCATTGTATATCTTATTTCCTCCAACACCTTGAAAGAAAATATTGAAATCGATTCCTTTATAATCGGCATTTAAGTTTAAACTATACTCATAACTTGGTAACGCACTTCCTTGATAAACCTCATCTTTACTATCCAATACTCCATCTCCATTTTGATCTACAAAACGAATATCTCCTGGAGCAGCATTTGGCTGAAGCGTTCCTGACGGATCATGAGCATCGATTTCCGCTTGCGATTGAAAAATACCATCTGCCACTGGTAAGAAATAAGCACCTGGCTCATATCCTAATTTTGTTTGATTTACAAAATGATCAGCTCCAAATAAAAGACCAGCTCCTCTAAGAATTTGCGACTCATTACCCAGTCTAGTCACTTCACTGTTTAAAGTCGAAAATGTTGCAGTAGCAGAAAAATTAACCTCGTTTATTTTAGTACGATAATCTAAGTCAAACTCGAAACCACTATTTTGAAATTCACCAAAGTTTACTATTGGATTATTCACAATCCCCGCATTTCCAGGTAACTCTCGTGTTAACAACACCTTATCACTTATTGTCTTATAGTAATTGATACCACCTTTTAACGCTCCGTTTAAAAGACCATAATCTAAACCAATGTTAGTAGAAGTACTTTCTTCCCACTGTAAATCTAAATTTTCCAAGTCTGTTACAATACTTCCTGAAGCAGAAAGTTGAGGATCACCAAAAACATATCCTCCATTACCTTGACTACTACCTTGTCTAATCAACACCTGATGACCATAATAACCTAATGCAGAATCATTACCCGCCTGTCCCCAACTTGCACGAAGCTTTAAGAAACTAAACACGTTTTGATTCTCCATAAACTTTTCTTCTGAAATCTTCCATCCTGCTGAGAAAGAAGGAAAAACTCCGTATTTCCTGTTTTTACCAAACTTAGAAGATCCATCTCTACGCACACTTGCTTGAAATAAATATTTATCATCATATGTATAGTTAAATCTTCCAAATTGAGAAACTATATTATACCTTCCGTTTGAACCAGACCCTGAAAATGTAGCCTGTGCCGAACTAAATGCACTTAGCGTGTTAAAGTTGTTATCCAACAATTCAACAGCCTCTCTCACACCATTAACTTCTTTATACCCTTGAGCTTGCACATAGTTAAATTGTGTAAGCGTAGAAATACGCTGATAACCTGCCAATAATTTAAAATCATGCTTACCAAAATCTACATTGTAATTAGCAGTATATAACTGATTGATTTTTCTTAAAAAACCATCATTTTCAGAAATAAACGAGTAGATATTGTTTTCACTAGTATCATTATCTCTCGCTCTAAATGCCGGGTTAAAACTAAAATCAAAATTAGTTCGATCAGAAAAAGAGTAATTCGCTTTAACATTCAGACCCTTCAATATTTCGTACTGCGCACTAAAATTTGTTAAGAGATATCTAAACTTGGTATAACGCTGTCTAAAATGATCATCAGCAACAGGGTTTCTATGATCTCCTATTTGCCCATCTCTATACCCAAATCCAGACTCTTTTGTATCATCGTATACTGGAATTAAAGGAGAAATTCTAAAAGTTTCCCCTAAAGAAAATTTATACGGATTTCTTTTTGTTTCTGTATAGTTAATATTTGCAGACAACGTAACTTTATCTGACTTTAAAGTTCCATTTACAAAGAATCCTTTTTTAAGAAAAGAAGAACCAATTAACAAACCTTGCTCATCAGCATAATTACCACCAAAGCTATAATTCAAATTTCCTGAAGCTCCAGAAACTCTAGCATTCAGCAAATTAAGATACCCACCTCTATGTGTTTCATCAATCCAGTTTGTATTTACATTAGGTGGATTGGTTACATAAGCTGGCAATGCGTTACCTGCATTCTCATACATCTGCCTATGAACACTTACATATCCATCAGCATCTAATAACTTAAGTTTCTTACGCTGTGTATTTACACTATACGATTGCTCTATTTCAACATTTATCTTACCTCTTTTACCTTTTTTAGTTGTAATAATAACAACCCCATTAGCTCCCCTAGTACCATATATTGCTGTAGAAGAAACATCTTTTAATATTTCTATAGAATCAATATTTCTAGGATCTATAAAATAACTATCAGCCTCTACCCCATCTACAATATATAAAGGCTGGTTGTTTCCAAAAGAAGCTATCCCTCTAATTAAAATACCCGGAGCTCCACCTGGAGACCCACTAGAAGAAGTCACACTAACACCAGCAACTCTTCCTTGTAAAGCTTGAGCTGGTGTCGTTGTAGTTACTTTTGTTAATTCTTCAGATTTCACCTGCCCGATAGCACCTGTTAAATCACTTTTCTTTTGAGTTCCATACCCTACAATTACCACCTCTTCTAAAGATTCTACATCCTCTTCTAAAGTTATATTTATCGTAGTTTGATTCCCCACTAAAACTTCCGTTCTTTTATATCCTATAAATTCAAAAATTAACACCGACGACGATGTTGCATTAATTTGATAGTTCCCGTCAAAATCAGTATCAACTCCCCTTGTTGTACCTTTTATTATTACCGACGTTCCCACTAAAGCCTCTCCGTTATTATCAACTACTTTTCCTGTAATCTTTTTCTCTTGTGAAAAAAGACCCGCCGAAACCATTAATAAAAAACAGACTAGTAGGGTTTTAATTTTATTTTTAAATAAAATTTGATTTTTTTTTAGTTGTTTTCGTTTCATAAATGTTAAATTAATTATTCCTTGTTTTTTACCTAAAACCTCATAGAAACATTGTAAACAAAAAGGTTTAAACTCCTTATTTTCAATAAAACTACTCAGCTAATTTAACATCCAAATCAAAAAAAACAAACTAGTACCTACCAGTTTGTTTTATTTTAAAGAATTTATATATTTGTTTTATGAGTATCATTCAAATACAAGAAAAAGCAGGTATACCTAAGTACAAACAGATAGTTTCTTCTATTGAAAATGCAATTACCTTTAAAAAGGTAAAAAAAGGAGACAAACTCCCTTCAATCAATAGTATAAAAAACAAACACAAACTATCTAGAGACACCGTTTTACTTGCTTACAATGAATTAAAAACAAGAGGCATTATACAATCTATTCCTGGAAAGGGATATTATGTAAATAGCGAAAGTGTTCATATAACTCAAAAAGTATTTTTACTTTTTGATGAGCTTAATACTTTTAAGGAAGATCTATATAAGGCACTCATAAAAAATTTAGGAGAAAATATTGAAGTAGATATCTTTTTCCATCATTTCAACTATGAAGTATTTAAAAAACTAATCTTTGATCATATAGGTAATTACCACACCTATATTATTATGCCCGCTAAATTGAAAGGAATTGCTCATATACTTGAGAATCTTCCAGAAGAGAAAGTGTATTTATTAGATCAAACAAATGAGGAGTTAAAAAAATACCCTGCCATCTACCAACCTTTTGAAAAAGACATTTTTAATGGCTTATTGGATGGTATTGACTTAATTAAAAAATACGACCGTTTGATTTTTCTTTTTCAAGAAGACAAACAACCTGATGGTTTACTAAGAGGTTTTGAAAAGTTTTGTAAAATGAATCGCGTTCATGGAATTCATATTGATTCATTAGAAGGTTTCTCTATTGAAAAAGGAGATGCTTTTATTATACCTGACGACCGAAACCTCATACGTATTATAAAAAAGACGAAAGAACTTCGATTTAAAATAGCCCAAGACATTGGTATTATATCATACAACGACACCTTATTAAAAGAAATTGTAGAAAACGGAATCACAACTATCTCCACGGACTTTAGAGCTATGGGTAAAAAACTGGCGAGTATGATTCTTAATAATGAAAGAGAGAAAATTGAAAATGAAAATAAATTAATAATTCGAAATTCAATCTAGAGAATTGCAAACTATACAACACATACATAAAGATTCCCCCACAATCTCTATGCTAAAGGGAACTTCAAAAGTTGAAGTTTCCTTAGCAAATGGTGGAAGCATATCAAACTTAACTCTTAACAAGAAAGTTATTATCAAAAACTTTTCCGAGGAAGTTAACTATAAACTCTCCTATGCTTCTGCCATTCTTTTTCCTTTTGCCAATCGTATTTTAAATGGTGAGTATGAATTCCAGAATAAAAAGCACCGATTAAAGCAAAACACCAATAAAAACAATGCAATCCATGGTTTACTCTATAACAAAACTTTTAAAGTTAGCGAAAGTAAGCAAGGCACCAACTGTGTTTCTACAACACTAAGTTACATTCAAGAAACAAAAGAAAGTGGATTTCCTTTTCTTTTTAAAGTAGACCTCACATATACTTTGTTTGAAAATGAATTAAGTTTAAAAATTATGATCACAAATATTGATAATAATTCATTTCCTTTTACCATTGGATGGCATCCTTATTTTTATTCAGCTAATAGAGAAAATAGCTTTTTAAAACTAAAAACAGAAAAAGAAATTATACACAATGACCAAATGATTCCGGTTAAAATGGAAGACAGTAAACTTCCTGATAGTTTTCAAATATCTAAACAGAAATTAGATAATTGCTATTTATTAAAAGACAATCATGTAATTTATAAAACAGACGATTACACTATGAAGCTAAGTTCTTCTTTCGACAAGAACTTTATTCAAATATACACTCCAGAAATAGACAATCATATAGCTATTGAACCTATCACAGGTCCTTCCAATAGCTTTAATAATAATGTTGGATTAAAAATCCTATCTCCAAAAGACACTTTTAACATCCAATGGACCATTCAATTACAAGATGAATAAATTAATCACCATCATAAGTATTCTAGTACTTGCTACAAGTTGCAACACAAAAACTAGCGTAAAAGAAACTAATTCTTTTAAACTCGTTGAGACCTATAATAATCTATTAGATTATACCATTAGCCCTAAAAAGAAATTTGACAAAAATGGTTTAATGTATTCCGATCAAGGTGCTTGGTTTGCCTATTCTTTCCCTAGTTCAAATGACCAAACTGGGTTTTCCGGACCCTTTCTTATGACGCAACAAAATGGTGTTTGGAGTAGTGAGCATTTAGCTCTATTAGAAATTGAAAATCAACAATGGAATCATCATACAACCACTAGTTACAATAGTCATTTAGAACAAATTTTCACCTCAAAAGACCTACAACTTACACAAAAACTAGTTTTTAGTTCTGGACATACTGCATTCATTCAATCTGAAATAAAAAACATTTCTCGAGAAGACGTTTCGACTAAATATTATTGGAAAAACACTCCTATATTAGGAGATAGCTTAACCTTATCTTCTTCTGCCAAAGAGATAAAGATAACTTCAACAAAAACCAATGCTATTGGTTATTTAAAATTTCCTGACAATATAAAAAGCTGCAACAACAACCAATACCAAACTGAATCTAAACAAATTAATCTTGCACCTAACGAGACTAAAACAATAACCATTTCTCAAACTTTTATTTTCCCAGAATACTCTTGGGAAAAAGAACAACAGAAAATTACAACTACTTCTTTCGATAAACTTTTACACGAAAGACAGCAAGAAAAAGAGAAACAATTAGCAGCTTTAATCAACAATCGAAAATCTCAATTTAACGATTCTATTTATGCTCAAGTACTGGCAAAAACACACCTTACTTTACAAAACAATTGGTGCATTCCTGCTGGAGAAATAAAACATGAAGGATTATTTCCTAGCTACCATTATGTATGGTTTAATGGATTTTGGTCTTGGGATTCTTGGAAACACAGTGTAGGTTTAGCGTATTACGATACTGATTTGGCTCAGAAACAAATTAAACTGATGTTTGATTTTCAAAATGAAGATGGATTTGTTGCCGATTGTGTTTATAGAGATACTTCTATTGAAGCACATAACTACAGAGATACCAAACCACCACTTGCCGCTTGGTCTGTAGTTAAAGTTTTTGAAAAAAGTAAAGACACAGCATTTGTAAAATACATGTATCCTAAGTTGAAAAAGTACCATCAATGGTGGTATTCTAAAAGAGACCATGACCAAGATGGACTTTGTGAATATGGTTCTACGGATGGAAGTTTGGTTGCTGCTAAATGGGAAAGCGGTATGGATAATGCGATTCGATTTGACAATTCTAAAATTTTAAAAAACAGTGAGGGCGCGTATTCATTAAATCAAGAAAGTGTTGACCTCAACGCGTATCTTTATGCAGAGAAACTCTTTTTAGCAACATTAGCAAATATTGTAAACAAAACAGCAGATGTAAAACAATATCAAGAAGAAGCTAAAACACTTAAAGATAAAATTCAAAAACAGTTTTATGATCAAAATGATGGTTGGTTTTATGATACCAATATAGAAGGAACGGATTTTATAAAAGGTGAAGGCAGTGAAGGATGGACCGCTCTTTGGGCAAATGCTGCCAACGCCAAACAGGCTGAAGCAGTAAAAAACAACATGATGAAACCTTCTAAGTTCTTTACCAAAGTACCTTTTCAAACCATGAGTGCAGACCATGAAAAATTTGATCCTTTAAAAGGATATTGGAGAGGTCCGAATTGGTTAGACCAAGCTTATTTTGGCATTAAAGGATTACGTAATTACGGTTTTAACTCTGAAGCTGACAAAGCTACCATTCAGATTTTAAAAGGAGCTGAAGGTGTTTTAGAAAAAGGACCTGCTATTAGAGAAAATTATCATCCTTTAACAGGAAAAGGATTGCACGCTCATAATTTTAGTTGGAGTGCTGCTCATATAATAATGATGTTACAAAATAATTAAGAGACCTATGCATATAAGAAAATCAATCACGAACGACTTGCAACGACTAATGGAAATATTTCATTATGCGCAACGCTTTTTGGCTTCTTTAAATATTGATCAATGGCAAGATGGATATCCAAATGAAGCACAGATACTTAATGACATACAAAATAATGAAAGCTATGTGGTAGAAAACAATGAAGATGAAATTATTGCTACTTACATGCTAACCACTTCCAATGAACCAACATATAATGAAATAGACGGTAATTGGATTACAAGTACCGATGCTATTTATGGTGTAGTTCACCGTATAGCCGTTGGAGAAAACTGTACTCAAAAAGGAATGGGAACAACTCTAATTAGTTATTGCGAAGAGCAATTAAAACAACAGAATATAGCCTCTATGCGTATTGACACCCATCCTGATAATTTAGGAATGCAACACATTCTTAAAAAGCTTAAGTATACCTATTGTGGTATTATCAAAGTAAGAAATGGAGCCACTAGATTGGCTTTTGAAAAACTACTATAGCCTTATTTTCATGAACTACAACACCATAAAAATAACTACTACCCAAGCAGAAGCTATTCTTTTAAAATTATTCAACATTAAAGGAGCTGCTAAAGAACTACCTGGAGAATTAGATTTTAATTTTAGAATTAAAGTTGAAGGGAATTACCAGTACATTTTAAAAGTATCTCGACCTGAAGAAGACGAGGGGTATTTAGATTTTCAGCAAAAACTATTACAGTTTATTGAACAGAAAAATGAAACATTGGTGAGTCCTAAGGTTATTAAAGATCTTGAAGGAAATAGTATCTCTGAAATTATAGACAATCATGGTCGCAAACGAAAAGTACGATTGTTAACTTGGGTTTCTGGGAGAGTATGGAGCAGTGTGAATCCACAGCTAGACGATTTGCGCTTCAGTTTAGGAACACAATGTGGATTATTAACCCAAGCACTACAAGGATTTGACCACAAAGAAGCACATCGTACTTTTGAATGGGATGTTGCACAAGCTTTATGGACAACAGAACATTTACACTTATTTTCTTCTGAAGAAAAAGATATCCTAGCATATTTTCAGCAACAATTTAAAAGCCTTCAAAAAGAATACACTTCACTGAGAAAAGCAGTAGTTCATAATGATGCTAACGATAATAATGTTATTGTTTCTAATGATTTGTTATCTCCTAAGGTTGAAGCCGCTATAGATTATGGAGACGCCATTCATACTCAAATAATTAATGACGTTGCCATTACTTGTGCCTATGCTATTATGCATCATAATAATCCGTTGGAAGCGTCATTACCAATTATAAAAGGATATCACACCACATTCCCTCTACTAGAAGAGGAATTGCAATATTTATATATTTCTATTGCCATGCGCTTGGTTATTTCTGTGACCAAATCAGCAATAAACAAACAAAAGGAACCTGATAACAAATACCTGCTTATTTCTGAAAAACCTGCTTGGGAAGTACTAAAAAAATGGTATACCATAGATCCAGACTTTGCCTATTTTACCTTTAGAGATGCTTGCGGATACTTTCCTCACCCTAATCAAAAAACTTTTGAAAACTGGGCTTCGCAACAAAACTATAAACTAACAGATATCTTCCCTACAATTCAAAAGGAAGAAGTTACACCTTTAGATTTAAGCATAGAAAGTAAATGGCTAGGTCATTCTTCTGATTTTAATGATCCTGATATTTTTCAGTTTAAAATCAATCAACTTCAAAAAGAACATCCAACAAAAATAATTGCAGGCGGTTATGAAGAAGCGCGTCCGTTATATATTTCTTCGGAATATGACCGTATTGGAAATTCTGGACGAGAAAGCAGGACAGTACATTTGGGAGTAGATTTCTGGCTACCAGAAAACACGCCTGTGCATGCTTTTATGGATGGTGAAATTGCTGTTCTTACTGATAATAACAAATACAAAGAGTATGGCGGACTTATAATTTTAAAACACCAAACAGCAGATTTTGAGTTCTATTCTTTATACGGACACTTATCATTGGCTAGTTTAGAAAATAAAAAAGTTGGTGATATTATTTCTAAAGACACTCAAATAGGAACTTTAGGTACCCCTCAAGAAAATGGATTCTGGGCACCACATCTACATTTCCAACTATTGTTCTCTATGCTCAATTTTGAAAATGATTTTCCTGGAGTAGCTTATTTTTCAGAAAAAGAAGTTTGGAAAAGTTTATGTCCGAATCCGAATCTACTTTTCAATGCTAATGCACTAAACATTGCTAACACTTCTAATAACACCGAACTAATTGATTACCGAAAACAACATTTAGGTAAAAGTTTAAGTCTTCAATACAAAATTCCTATCAAAATGGTACGTGGAGAAGGCGTGTATTTGATCGATCAATATGGAAACAAATATTTAGACACTGTAAATAATGTAGCACATGTTGGACATGAGCATTCAGCTGTAGTAAAAGCTGGTCAGCAACAAATGAGTTTATTAAACACCAACTCCCGTTATTTACATGAAAATATTAATCAACTTGCTAAAGAATTACTAGAAACCCTACCTCCAGAGCTTAGTGTATTACATTTTGTTAACTCTGGAAGTGAAGCCAATGAACTAGCTATTCGAATGGTAAAAGCACATACCAAACAGCGTGATATTATTGCTTCTGAAGTTGGGTATCATGGAAATTCAAATATGTGTATTGATATTTCATCCTATAAATTTGACGGTAAAGGAGGTACAGGAGCACCTGAGTACACCCATATTTTTCCGCTTCCAGATACCTTTAGAGGAAAATATACAGAAGCAGATGCTGCAGATAAATATGCTGAAGAAGTACAAAAGCTCATCGAAAACATTCAGCAAAAAGGGAGAAATGTAGGCGGAATGATTTTAGAACCTATTATTTCTTGCGGTGGACAAGTAGAATTACCAGAAGGATTCTTACCAAAAGTATACAAACATATTCGAGACGCTGGTGGAGTTTGCATCTCTGATGAAGTTCAAGTAGGCTGCGGACGTGTAGGTAAACATTTCTGGGGATTTCAGTTATACAATGTAATTCCTGACATCATAACTATTGGAAAGCCTTTAGGAAACGGACATCCCTTAGCAGCTGTAGCTTGTACTCAAGAAGTTGCCAACTCTTTTGCCAATGGTATGGAGTATTTTAACACCTTTGGTGGTAATCCTGTTTCTTGTGCTATTGGTACGGCAGTAATACAAACCGTAAAAAGAGAAAAACTTCAAGAAAATGCACTTCATGTTGGAGAGTTTCTAAAAACAGAATTGCAAGAACTTGCCAGTAAGTTTCCTATTATAGGAGATGTACGTGGCCAAGGACTTTTCTTAGGATTTGAATTGGTTGACAAAAACAAAAACCCACTCACACAACAAGCTTCTTACTTAGCCAACAGAATGAAAGATCATAAAATTCTGATGAGCACTGATGGAAAGGACAACAATGTTTTAAAAATAAAACCTCCAATCGTATTCTCAAAAGCCAATGCAGAAGAATTGATACAATATCTAACCAATATTTTTAACGAAGACTATATGCTTAATTATGAAATCTAAGGCTCTCTATATACTGCTATCCTTTCTTATTCTAAGTTGTCAAAACCAACCTTTGAAAAAAGTAAGTGAGCAAAAAAACCATTATAATCATCAAGTGTTTGAGGAAAACAAACTTCCTCCACGAGCTTCTTTTTTTGCTTTTGAAACAGACGACATTTCAAAGAAAGAAAATTCCAATCGATTCTTAAACTTGAATGGAGATTGGAAATTTAATTGGGTAAAAGATCCCAAACAACGTCCTACTACATTTCATAACACAGATTTTGATGACTCTCAATGGACTACCATTCCGGTTCCTGCAAATTGGGAAGTAGAAGGTTTCGGAAAGCCCATTTATTTAGACGAGCGTTATCCATTTACCACACAATGGCCAGAAGCTCCGAAAGACTACAATCCTGTAGGTACTTATCGAAAAAACATCACTTTAGATAATTCATTTTTATCAGAAGATATTATCCTCCATTTTGCTGGAGCAAAATCGGCTATGTATTTATATATCAACGGGCAATATGTTGGATATTCACAAGGAAGTAAAACTCCTACAGAATTTAACATCACCTCATACTTAAAAGAAGGAGTAAACCTTATTGCTTTACAAATGTTCCGTTGGTCGGATGCAAGTTATGTTGAAAGTCAAGACATGCTGCGTATGAGTGGTATTGAAAGAGACGTATATCTATATAGCAGACCAAAAGTTTACATCTCAGATTATCACGCAAAAACTACTTTGGACAATTCTTATACCAATGGAATTTTAAACGGAACAATTGCCATTACCAATGATACATCAAAAGAGGTTACTCAAAAACTTGATGTTTCCTTAGAAAATGAAATCATCGCTTCAGAAGACATCAATATTCCAGCCAATACAACTATTGAATTTAGCACAAACAAAATTCTAGAAAATGTAAAAGCATGGTCGGCAGAAGCTCCGAATTTATACAAATTCAAGATCTCTTTAAACGATAATCAATTTATCAAAAAGAATATTGGTTTTAAACGAGTAGAAATTAAAAATGCACAAGTACTCATTAATGGAAAAGCTGTTTATTTTAAGGGAGTAGACCGACATGAAACCGATCCACATACAGGACATGTAGTTTCGAAAGAATCAATGCTAAAAGATATTTTACTAATGAAACAGAACAATATCAATGCGGTTCGCTCTTCACACTACCCTAACGATCCTTATTGGTTGGATTTATGTGATACCTATGGCTTATATGTTATTGACGAAGCCAATATAGAAAGCCATCCTTTAGCTATTTCCGAAGAAACACAAATAGGAAATGAAATGAGTTGGTTCCCTGCTCACATGGCACGTACTAAACGAATGTATTATAGAGATCGTAACCATCCTTCTATTTACTCTTGGTCTTTAGGAAATGAAGCTGGAGAAGGAAATGTATTTAGAGCTACTTATAAATGGTTAAAAGAACAAGATGATAATCGTATTGTGCAATATGAACCCGCTGGAAAGGAGGACTACACAGACATCTATTGTCCAATGTATCCAAAACCTGAGTACTTAATCAACCATGGAAAATCTGATTCTGATAAACCTTCGGTAATGATTGAATACTGTCATGCCATGGGAAATTCTGTAGGAAACCTACAAGATTATTGGAACATCATAGAAAAGTATCCAAACCTTCAAGGTGGTTATATTTGGGATTGGGTAGATCAAAGTTTAGAATACAAAGATGAAAACGGAAAGCCCTACTTAGCTTATGGACACGATTACCATCCTGATTTACCAACAGATGGTAACTTCTTAAACAACGGATTAGTAGACCCATACAGAAATCCACATCCACATTTATCAGAAGTAAAAAAAGTATACGAACCTGCGCATTTTGAACATCTAGGTAATGGTAAAATTAGACTTACCAACAAGAACTTTTTCACTGACTTTTCTGATAAAACTATCAGCTGGAGACTTTTAGAAGATGGAAAACCTACCATAAAAGCTTCAGGAATTCGAATTAATGTAGCACCTCAACAAAATTTTACTTGGCAATTAGAAAAATTACCTCAAAAATTCGATTCTACTAAAGAATATATACTACAAATTAGCTTACATCAAAAAGAAGAAAAAAACGGACTTCCAGAAGGCCATGAAATTGCATGGGATGAATTTACACTTCAAAAAGGACAATCAAATACTCCAAATACATCTTCAAAAGATGAATTAAAAATTAATAGAACAGAAAAAAACTTTCATATAAAAAATAACACATCTGATGTCACCATTGATGCAAACACTGGTGAAATTATTTCATGGAAATATGAAGGAGAAACGGTTATCAACTCCCCTTTGAAACCAAATTTTTGGCGTCCTCCTACAGATAATGATTTAGGAAATGGAATGGACAAATGGGCAAAAATATGGCAAGAAGCTTCTTATAACTATAAAGCAAAACTATTAAAAACACCTGCTCTCTCTAACTCAGGAGTTTCTTATGAAGTAGCATATGATGTACCAGAAAATATCGGAAGAATAAAGATAGTTTATATCATTGGACATGATGGAACACTTCATATTGACTACGGTTTTACAGCATTAAAAAAGAAGCTCCCTAACATACCTCGATTAGGAATGTACCTAACCTTACCAAATACTTTTAGCGAAGTATCTTGGTACGGGAAAGGCCCAGAAGAGTCTTATTGGGATAGAAAAACTGGACAAAAAACAGGAATCTACACTGGTAAAATCCAAGAACAATTCCATAGATATTCTCGTCCGCAAGAAACAGGAAACAAAACAGATATCCGTTGGGCAGAACTTTCTTCTAACACATTAAAATTAAAAGTTACTGGAAACCAATTACTGAACAGTAGTGTATGGCCATTTCATATGAAGGAACTAGACTTCACTAGTGATGAAGCAGGGAAATCAGCTTCAGGATTAGTTCCTGTGACTAAAAAACATGGTGCAGACATTAAAATTGGAAATACCATACAATGGAATATTGATTATCTACAAATGGGCGTTGGTGGCGATACTTCTTGGGGACGTTTAGTACACCCAGAGTATACCATTCCTGCTAACAAAAGATATACATATTCATTTACAATTCACCCTAAAAAAATATAATCATGCAGTTTATTACATTTTTAGCTTTCACACTACTCGTTGCCATTATCTCCTATGTAAAAAGTAAAAACACCAATGAGAAAACCTCTGATGGTTATTTCTTAGGAGGACGAAGTTTAACAGGATGGGTTATTGCAGGTTCTTTACTCCTTACCAATTTATCTACAGAGCAAATTGTAGGATTAAATGGGGCTGCTTTTAAAGAAGGAATCTTAGTAATGGCTTGGGAAACCTTAGCTGCCATTGCTATGGTGGTTACAGCAGTTGTGTTATTACCCAAATATTTAAAAGAAGGAATTACTACCGTTCCTCAATTTTTAGAAACTCGCTACGATAAAATGACCAAAACTATTACTTCTGGTTTATTCTTATCGGGTTATGTAATTGTATTGTTACCAATTGTATTATATACGGGAGCTTTGGCACTCAACAGCATGTTTGATATCCCTACTATATTAGGAGTTAGTAAAACAGCCGCATTATGGATTACCGTTTGGGGAATTGGAATTATAGGATCGATTTATGCAATCTTTGGTGGATTAAAAGCTGTAGCCATTTCTGATACCATCAATGCCATTGGTTTATTAATAGGTGGATTATTAATTCCTATTTTCGGATTGATATTGGTTGGTGATGGAAATTTAACCACAGGAATTTCTACTTTAATGGAAAAAGCTCCTGAAAAATTCAATGTTATTGGAGATAGTCAGTCTTCAATTCCATTCGGAACTATTTTTACAGGAATGATGTTAGTGCAATTATTTTATTGGGGAACCAATCAAGCAATCATTCAAAGAGCTTTGGGAGCCAAAAATTTAAAAGAAGGACAAAAAGGATTGATTTATGCCGCCTTTATTAAAATATTGGGACCTTTAATTGTAGTACTACCCGGAATTATTGCTTTCTATCTGTTTGGAACCTCTTTAGAAAATCCAGACGAGGCTTATCCTGAATTGGTAAAAAAAGTACTACCAGTAGAACTTGTAGGTTTTTTTGCTGCTGTGTTATTTGGAGCCATATTATCTTCTTTTAATTCAGCCTTAAACTCTTCGGTTACCTTATTTGGTTTAGACATTTACAAATCACATTTTAATAAAGAAGCTAGCGAACAACAAGTGGTAAAAGCAGGTAAAACTTTTGGAGTATTCTTAGCAATACTTGCCATGTGTGTAGCTCCTTTACTAATGTATGCAGGAAGTATTTTTAACTACTTACAAGAAGCCAATGGAATTTATTCTATTCCAATTTTAACCATCATTATTGTTGGATACTTTACCAAGTACGTTCCTGCAATCGCTGCAAAAATTGGAATCATATCAGGATCTATACTATATATTATTAGTCAGTTTATCTTAAAACCTTTGGTTTTTGGAGAAGAAAACTATCCGCATTTCTTACATGTAATGGCTATTTTATTTGTATTAAATGCTTTGATTATGTTAATAATAGGAAAGTTACACCCAAGAAAAGAAGCTTTTGCTTTACCTTACACAAAACAGGTAAACATTACACCTTGGAAATATGTAACAATAACGGGAGTTGTTATTTGTGTCATTATAATTTTTTCATACATCTATTTCTCATAAATAAATGAACCTAATAATTAAGGAACATATCAAGAATAAATTCATCGCTGATTTTAAGAATGAGCCGTTACTGATATTCTCTCCTGGACGTATTAATTTAATTGGAGAGCATACAGATTATAATCAAGGTTTTGTCTTCCCTACGGCTATTAATAAAGGAATCTATGCAGCTATTTCCAAAACCAACGATTATGTATCAACAGTACATGCCTTAGATGCTGGAGAGAGTTTTCAATTTCAATTAAACAATGTTTCTCCCCTATCTGAAAACAGCTGGAAAAATTATGTTTTGGGAGTGGTTGGTGAAATCCTAAAAACAGGCAAACAACTTTCTAACTTCAATATTATTTTTAGTGGAGATATTCCAAGTGGCGCAGGATTATCTTCTTCAGCAGCATTAGAAAACGCCATTACATTTGGTTTAAATGAATCGTTTAATTTGAACCTTACCAAAAAGGAAATGATATACATTTCTCAAAAAGCGGAGCATAATTTTGTAGGCGTACAATGTGGAATCATGGATCAATTTGCTTCCATGTTTGGTAAAGAAAATAAAGCACTACTATTAGATTGTTCGGATTTAAACCATAAGGAATTCTCAATTCATTTAAATGATGTAGAAATTGTACTTATCAATTCGAACGTAAAACATTCTCTAGCTGAAAGTGCGTATAATGAAAGACGCTCCACCTGTGAACATATTGCTTCTTTACTCAAAGTAAACTCTTTAAGGGAAGTTTCTAAGAAACAATTAGAAAGTATAAAAGAATACGTTTCTCCAGAAGACTATAAAAAAGCACAATATGTTATTGAAGAAAACCAACGAGTTCTATTAGCTAGCAAAGCTTTAGAAACAGGTGACATCCAAACACTAGGGAATTTGTTATATGAATCACATGAAGGACTTTCCAATCAATACCAAGTCAGCTGCGAGGAACTTGATTTCTTAGTTGAAAAAGCCAAAGAATCTTCAGCTGTTATAGGTGCTAGAATGATGGGTGGTGGCTTTGGAGGTTGTACACTCAATCTTATTCGATCTTCAGAAAAAAACGATTTTTTAAAAACTATTCAACAACAATACAAATTAAAATTCAACAAACAATGTTCTGTTTACAAGGTTACAACAGCCAACGGAACGCAAATTATATAACATATGAGAACATTCATTTTTATAGCAACTATTTTACTTTTCTTTTCATGTCAACAATCAATCAGTCAATCATCTGAAGAAACCGACAAAAAAGAAATCCTAGCTATTATGAAAGCACAAGAAAAAGCTTGGTCTAATCATGATTTGGAAGGTTTTATGGAAGGATATTGGAAAAGTGATTCCTTAAAATTTTACGGTAGTAGTGGTATTACATATGGTTGGAATAAAACTTTAGCTAATTATAAAAAAGGATACCCAACAAAAGAACATAGCGGAACCCTAAACTTTAAAATTAATGACATTAGCAAAATAAATGAAGGAGCCTATTTTGTCATGGGAGAATATCATTTAACCCGTTCTGTTGGAAATGCAAATGGCGTGTTCATGATCATCTTTAAAAAAATTAAAGGTACATGGAAAATTATTGCTGATACTTCTTGTTAACCATGAATACTAACCTTAGTAATTATTCACATAAAAGATACAATATACTCACAGGAGAATGGGTATTGGTATCTCCACATAGAGTCAAAAGACCTTGGCAAGGGCAAGAAGAAACGGTTGTCGCTCAAAAAAAACATAGCTATGATGAAAACTGCTATTTATGCGCAGGAAATAGTAGGGCTAATGGAGAAAAGAACCCAAATTATAAAGACACCTTTGTCTTTACAAATGATTTTGCCGCATTACAAAATAATAGTCCTGATTTTACCTTTGAGGATGGACTATTAAAAGCGACCTCAGAAATAGGCATTTGCAAGGTGATTTGTTTTAGTGCAGATCATTCCAAAACATTAGCTGATATGTCTATTTCAGAAATCACTAAAGTAGTTCATACATGGAGCCATGAGTTTTCTGAACTTGCTCAACATGATTTTATCAACTACATTCAAATATTTGAAAATAAAGGAGCTGTAATGGGTTGTAGCAATCCACATCCGCATGGGCAAATTTGGGCACAGTCTAGCATTCCAAATGAAGTTTTAAAGAAAGATACGCAGCAAAAAGAGTATTTTTCCTCGCATAAAAACTCCTTATTGGAAGATTATCTACAACAAGAACTTTCAAAGAAAGAACGTATCCTATTTGAAAATGAACATTTCGTTGCACTAGTTCCTTTTTGGGCAGTATGGCCATACGAAACAATTATAATTCCAAAAAAAAGACAGCAAAACATCTCTGAGCTTAACGAATTGGAAACTCAATCTTTTGCAGAAGCTATTTCAAAAGTAACCAAAGCATACGATTGTATTTTTAACTGTTCATTCCCCTACTCTAGTGGTATTCATCAAGCTCCAGTGAATGACGACAACAATGAACATTGGCACTGGCACATGAGTTTTTACCCTCCATTATTAAGAAGTGCAACAGTAAAAAAGTTTATGGTTGGTTATGAAATGTTTGGTATGCCTCAACGAGATATCACCGCAGAAATTGCTGCAAATCAACTACGTAGTTTTATCAATTAATTTCACCCTCAAAAAGAAGTTTTATTTTTTTTGAATAAAAATTTGGTTTAATAAAAATTATTTCTAAGATTTGTTCCGTACAAAAACAAGAAGATAAGTTATGTTACAAAATGTATGGCAAGGTTTCTATTTTTACTTTTACTATTTTAGTAAGAGGAGAGACTTTATACCATATTTTTAAATAGCATAAAAAAATATAAACAATATAAAGTCTCGATAGTATCGAGGCTTTTTTTTTACGCCAAAATGAAAAAAATAGCCATTCAAGGAATACAAGGAAGCAACCACCATATTGTGGCAAACAACTATTATGACAGCAACATTCAAATAGATGAATGCTTGTCTTTTGATAGTTTGGTTGACAGTTTACTTTCAGAAGAAAGTGAACAAGGAATCATGGCCATAGAAAATACGATCGCTGGTTCTATAATTCCAAATTATGCATTAATCGACAAAAACAACCTTCATATTTCAGGAGAATATTACTTGCCTATTCACCATCACTTAATGGCATTGCCTAATCAAACCATAGAAGATTTAAAAGAGGTTTGTTCGCATCCAATGGCTTTGTTACAATGTAAAGAGTTTTTCAAACAACATAAGCATATTAAACTAGTTGAAGACGTTGATACTTCTGCGGTTGCTGAAAGAATTGCCAAAAACAACTTAAAAGGAGTAGCAGCTATCGCACCAAAAATGGCAGCAGATATTTTTAACCTTGAAGTAATTGAAGATGAAATTCAAACGATTAAAAACAATGCTACCCGCTTTGTTATTTTACAAACGCAACCTCCAAAAAATGGAAAAAGTGAAATTAACAAAGCTTCTTTAAAATTTGAATTAGACCACAAAAGAGGAAGTTTAGCTGCAATTTTAAATATGATGAGTGATTGTAAGTTAAATCTCACTAAAATTCAGTCATTACCGAAAATTGAAACTCCTTGGAAGTATGCTTTTTTCGTTGATGTAACTTTTAATCAATATGAAGATTATGCTAAAGCAAAATCTATTATTGAAATTATGGCGGAAGATTTTAAAGTATTAGGAGAATATAAAAACGGAAGAATATGATACAGTTTGCCAACCGTTTAAACACAGTTCAGGAGTACTACTTCTCTAAGAAACTAAAAGAAGTACGTCAATTAGTTTCTGAAGGAAAACCAATTATCAATTTAGGAATTGGAAGTCCAGATTTACAACCACCTCAATCTGTTATCAATGCAATTAAAGACAGTTTATTTGAGGAAGGGGCTCATAAATACCAAAGTTATCAAGGGTTACCTGAATTTCGAAATGCCGTAGCAAAGTTTTACCAAAACAAATACCAAGTTTCAGTAAATCCAGAAAATGAAGTACTTCCTTTAATGGGAAGTAAAGAAGGAATTATGCATATTTCTTTAGCTTTATTAAATGAAGGAGATGAAGTATTAATTCCAAATCCTGGATATCCAACATATAGTTCGGTAACTAATTTAATTGGAGCCAAATCGGTATACTATGAGCTAGATGCAGCAAATAATTGGCAACCTAATTTTAAAAAACTTGCTCAGCAGGATTTAAGCAAGGTTAAGTTAATGTGGGTTAATTATCCGCATATGCCAACAGGAACCAAAGCATTAAAAGAAACCTATGAGCAATTAATTGCATTTGGTAAACAACATCAAATTGTAATTGTAAATGACAACCCTTATAGCTTTATCTTAAATGATAACCCTAAAAGTATTTTACAAGTTGATGGAGCTAAAGACATTGCTTTAGAATTAAACTCATTGAGTAAGTCATTTAACATGGCAGGTTGGAGAGTTGGTAAACTCATCGGAAAACCAGCATTTTTAAATGAGGTTTTAAAAGTAAAAACACAAATGGATTCTGGAATGTTTTACGGAATTCAAAAAGGAGCTATCAAAGCATTAGAATTAGAAAATGACTGGTTTGAAACTCAAAATAAAATTTATCAAAAAAGACAACAGTTAATTTTTGATTTAGCTGAAAGGTTAGAATGTAGTTTCGACAGAAACACTTCAGGAATGTTTGTTTGGGCAAAGCTTTTAAACGGTAAAAAATCTGATGAAATGATTGATGATTTACTATACAACAAACACCTTTTTGTAGCACCAGGGACCGTATTTGGAACTCAAGGAGAAGGATATATTCGCTTTTCTTTATGTGTTCCTGAAGAAAAAATTAAAGAAGCAATTAGTAGAGTATAATGAACGTATTTATTATTGGATTAGGATTAATTGGAGGTAGTTTAGCTCTAGATATTCAGCGAGAATATAAAGATACTACTGTGTATGGAATAGATATTAATGAAGACCACATTAAGGAAGCTATTGAAGCAGGCATCATTCATGAAAAAGCTATTTTTTCAGATTTGAGTAATGCAGATATTATAATTGTTTCAATCCCTGTAGATGTTTCATTAACAATAATACCAAAAGTATTAGATGAAATATCAGATAACTGTTTGGTCTTAGATGTAGGATCAACCAAGGAACAAATTTGTGATATCATTAAAGAGCATCCGAACAGAAGAAATTTTTTAGCGACGCACCCAATTGCGGGAACAGAGTTTTCTGGACCTTCTGCTGCGCTTCATAATTTATTCAACGGAAAAACAAATATTATTTGTGAAGTAGAAAAAACAGCATTTAAGTTACAAGAAAAAGCCTTGGCTATTTTTTCTAAACTAGGAATGCGTATTCGTTATATGGATCCAAAATCTCATGACAAACACATTGCATATGTTTCGCATTTATCACATATAAGTTCTTTTATGCTAGGAAAAACAGTTATTGAAAAAGAGAAAAACGAACGTGATATTTTCGATATGGCAGGAAGTGGATTTGCTTCTACCGTACGTCTGGCTAAAAGTTCACCAGCTATGTGGGCACCTATTTTTGAACAAAACAAAAACAACGTTATAGAAACATTAGAAGAATATATTCAAAACCTACAATACTTTAAAACACTATTAGAACAAGACAAATTTTCGGCTATTTATGCTGAAATGGAAAACACAAATCATATAAAACAAATATTAAACGGAATTAAAGAAGTTGAACTTCGCTAAAGGAATATCAAAATGGAGAACAAAAAAGAATTAAGAACATGGTTAGATGATTTCAAGCTAAATCATCCACTAGTAATTGCAGGACCTTGCAGTGCAGAAACAGAAGAACAAGTATTAAAAATTGCACATGAATTAAAAGACACAGATGCAACAGTACTTAGAGCAGGAATTTGGAAACCACGTACCAGACCAGGAAACTTTGAAGGTGTTGGTGCTTTAGGTTTAAAATGGTTACAACGTGCCAAGAAAGAAACGGGTATGTTAACTGCTACCGAAGTAGCAAATAAAGACCATGTAAAATTAGCTTTAGAGCACGACATTGATATTTTATGGATTGGAGCTAGAACAACGGTTAGCCCATTTATTATTCAAGAAATTGCAGATGCCTTAAATGGAACTGATAAAATTGTATTGGTAAAAAATCCAGTAAACCCAGATTTACCTTTATGGTTAGGAGCTATTGAACGTTTATACACTGCAAACATTAAAAAGTTAGGAGTTATTCATAGAGGTTTCTCAACCTATGAAAAAACGAGATATAGAAACAATCCTGAATGGCAAATTCCTATTGAATTACAAAATCGTTTTCCAGATTTACCTTTAATTTGTGACCCTTCACATATTGCAGGTCGTCGTGATATTATTTTTGATATTTGTCAAACTGCGCTTGATTTAAATTTTGATGGATTAATGGTAGAGACCCACTATGATCCAGACAATGCTTGGAGTGATGCAAAACAACAAATCACACCAAAAACATTGATTCAAATGATGGTAGACTTAAAGGTTCGTAAAGAAACAGATACCGAAGCAGAATACCGAAATGCTTTAAATACTTTACGTACTCAAATAGATGTAGTAGATCATCAGTTAATCGACTTATTAGGTAAGCGAATGAAGATTGCTGATAACATCGGACAACTTAAAAAGGAGAAAAACGTTGCTATTTTACAAACAAGACGCTGGAACGAAATTTTAGGAAAAATGATTCTTGAAGGAGATGAAAGAGGCTTAAGTGAAGAATTTGTTTTAAGAATGTTCAAAGCAATACACCAAGAAAGTATCAATCATCAAGAAAAGATTATCAACGAATAATAAGTATAAAAAGACTGTCCTTCGACAGTCTTTTTTATTTCAAAAAATGTATCTTCATACAACCAACCAAACTTAAAAAACTGTATGAAACCAATTCACACTATTGATGATGTTATAGATATACTACAAGACATCATTGATGAATCTATTGCGAATAAAAGCCCACTTGGATATTTTGCTGCATTGTATCAAAAAGTTACCATTAAAGTTAAAGAAGGAATTCAAAATAACTTTTTTGATGATGGAGAAAGAATGGAAAAACTAGATATTATTTTTGCAAAGCGATATATAGATGCATACTATAACTACAAAGAAAACAAACCGGTAACCTTATCTTGGGAAAAAGCATTTGGTATTGCTAACAATTACTGGTATATCGTATTGCAACATTTATTAATAGGAATGAATGCTCATATTAATTTAGATCTGGGAATTGCTGCTGCTGAAGTATCTAAAGGGCACAACATCGAAGATTTAAAAGATGATTTTAATAAGATCAATGAAATACTCTCCTCCTTGGTAACGGATGTAGAAAATAACCTTGCCACCATATGGCCATTTTTAAGGAAAATTTTAAAGTGGACAAGAAAGGTAGATAATTTCTTAGTTGACTTTAGTATGGAATTAGCAAGAGATGGTGCATGGAAGTTTGCTGTGGCTTTTGCAAACACTCCAGAAGAAGATAAAAAAGAGGCTATTGCTATAAGGGATCAAAAAGTAGCAAAAAAAGGAGATATTATTATTGCTCCTGGGTTGATTCCACAAGTAATTTTTATGATTATTAGAGTTTCTGAAAAAGGAAGTATCCCTAAAAAAATTAAAGACTTAACAGCTTAAATCCCTCTAAAAACATTCAATTTTTATTCTCATCTTTGCGCTATGACAGGAACGGTTTATAAATCTACAGGTAGTTGGTATTGGGTAAAATCTGAAAACACCCTATATAAATGTAGAATTAAAGGAAAATTTAGAATCAAAGGTATTAAAAGCACCAACCCATTGGCGGTTGGAGATAAGGTTGATTTTTCCTTAGAAACAAATAATAATGAAGAAACGGGCGTGATTAACAAAATTCATGAACGTGATAATTATATTGTTCGTAAATCGGTAAACCTATCTAAACAGACTCATATTATTGCCGCTAATATTGACCAAGTATTTTTATTAATCACGATTGATAACCCTCCTACTTTTACCACTTTTATAGATCGCTTTTTAGTTACAGCTGAAGCTTACTCTATTAAAACCATTCTCGTTTTTAACAAAATAGATTCTTATGAGATTGATCAAAAAGCAGAAATATTGTATTTAAAGGATATTTATGAAGCTATTGGTTATGAATGTATCGAAGTATCTGCTACAGAAAATATAAACGTAGATAAAATCAAAGACCTAATGACTGGTAAGGTAAGTATGTTTTCTGGTCATTCAGGAGTTGGAAAAACTACCTTATTAAATACTATTGAGCCTACATTAAATTTAAAAACTAAAGAAATTTCAGAACAACACAAACAAGGACAGCATACCACAACTTTTGCTGAAATGTTTGATCTTAGTTTTGATGCTCAAATTATTGACACCCCTGGTATTAAAGGTTTTGGAGTTGTTGATATGGACAAAGATGAGTTAGGAGATTATTTTCCAGAGTTCTTTGCTTTAAAACAACATTGTAAATTCAATAACTGTATCCATATCAATGAACCTCGTTGTGCCGTAAAAGAAGCTCTAGAAGCTGAAGAGATTTCATGGTCCCGCTATAAAAGCTATTTACAAATCATAGAAGGAGAAGAAGAAAACTACAGAACAGATATTTGGGAATAACACAATACCTATTAATTAAATGAAAACAGTTATTCAACGTGTTTCAAAAGCAAGTGTAACAATTGAAGGTAAAAAAGTTGCCGATATTAAAAGTGGGCTTTTAATTTTACTAGGAATTATAAACGAAGATACCATGGAAGATATACAATGGTTGACAAAAAAAATAGTGAACCTGCGTATTTTCAATGATGATAATGGTGTTATGAATACTTCTGTAAAAGATATCAATGGAGGTATTATTGTAGTAAGTCAATTTACCTTGCACGCTTCTACTAAAAAAGGAAACAGACCCAGTTATATCAAAGCAGCAAAACCTGATATTGCCATTCCTTTATATCAAAAATTCGTTCAACAAATTGAAAACGAACTTGGAAAGAAGGTACAAACAGGTGAATTTGGAGCTGATATGAAGGTAGAATTATTAAATGACGGACCAGTTACGATACTTATTGATTCTAAAGACAAAGTATAAGAAATCGTTAAGGTTTACCCTAAATAACTTCCAAGGAAAATAATTTTATTTATATTTGTTCCAAATAATTATTAAAAACTTAAAAAATGAAACAATCAATTTTAGCTATCGCTTTCTTAGCATTAACAGCGGTTTCTTGTAAAACTGAAAAGAATAAAGCAGCAACTGGAGAAGAAGTAAAGGAAGTTAAAAAAGTAGAAAACGTTATCAACTCATACAAAGCAAACGTTAGTGAATCAACGGTTACTTGGAAAGGAACTAAACCAACAGGTTCTCACAACGGAGTAGTTTCTTTACAAAGTGGAGTATTTGATATTGAAAACGGTGCATTAAAAGCTGGAGAATTTTCTATTGACATGAACTCTATTTCTTGTACTGATTTAGAAGCAGGTAATGGTAAGGAAGATTTAGAAGGACACTTAAAGTCTGGAGATTTCTTTGATGTAGCTAAATTCCCTACTGCAAAGTTTGTTGTAGCTAGTACTGAAGAAAAAGACGGTAAATTACATTTAACTGGTAACTTAACTGTAAAAGATGTTACTAAGAGTATTACATTCCCAGTTACATTAACTGAAAATGGAGACGAAGCTACTTTAAAGAGTGATGTATTTAGTATTGATAGAACAGAATTTGGAGTAACTTACAAATCTAAAAAGATTGACGCTGCTTTAAAAGATAAGTTTATCAATGACTTAATGGAAATGTCTTTTGAAATTAAAGCTAAGAAGTAATTTTTAAAATACAAGCATATAAAAAAGGAGGTTTTCATGAAAACCTCCTTTTTTTATACATTCAATACAAGTTCTTCAACTTCAAATAGTTCTTTAAAATGATAAAGAATTTTACTCTTTACTTCTTCTTCATCAATCTTTCTACCTAATTCAACATCCATAGATGTTACTGCCTTTCCTCTAATACCACAAGGAATGATATTATCAAAGTAGCCTAAATTTACATTTACGTTCAAAGCAAAACCGTGCATGGTAACCCATCTACTAGCTCTTATCCCCATTGCACATATCTTACGTGCAAATGGCGTACCCACATCTAACCATACTCCTGTTTCTCCTTCACTTCGAACTCCTTTTAAACCATATTCTCCAATAGTCAAAATAATTGCTTCTTCTAACAATCGTAAATACTTGTGAATGTCTGTAAAGAAATTCTCTAAATCTAAAATTGGATATCCTACGATTTGACCAGGTCCATGATAAGTAATATCTCCTCCTCTATTTATTTTATAAAACGTAGCTCCTTTTTCTTCTAATTGTTTTTCATTTAACAATAAGTTCTCCAGATCTCCAGATTTCCCAAGAGTATATACATGCGGATGTTCAACAAATAAAAAGTGATTTGGCGTGATTATTTCAGTATTACCATTCCTTCTTTCTTTCTTAAGTTGAATGATATTTTCTAACAAATCAGTTTGATAATCCCAGGTCTCTTTATAATCTTTTTTTCCTAGATCACTGATTCTTATTTTTTTATTCATAAATTTATCCACTATTATAAGCCCCAAAGGTAGGGAAAAATAGTTTTCAACTGTTTACCCTATACTAATCAAAATTCTAAGCATGATTAAAAATATTACACTATTCTTATTGTTTGTGTTTTCCTTTACATTCAATAGTTTTTCGCAAGATTTCTGGGAAAAAAAAGATGCGAAAAACGATTTTGTTCAAAACAAGAACATAATCTACAAAAAAAACTTCCCTAAAAAATATACGATAATGTCTTTGGATGTGAATGATTTTAAAAATCATTTAGCCAAATCTACCGCTCAAAAAGGAGGTGAATTGATCATAAAACTTCCAAATTCGGAAGGAAAATTAACTAAATTTAAAGTTAAAGAAACGTCTTATCTAGCACCTGAATTAGCAGCTAAATTCCCTATGATTAAGTCATATTCTGCTCAAGGTATTGATGATCCTTCTTCTACCGCTAAAATTAGTTTTGGTACAGATGGTCTTCATACAATAATTTTTTCAACAACTGGAAGTACAGTTTATATAGATCCTTATACTAAAAATAAACAAGAATATATTGTTTATAAGAGAAGTGATTTAAACCCTAGTAAAACTGATTTTGAATGTCAAATTGAAGACGCTGCTAAAAAGGCCGCTAAGCAAACTGCTTCTCATAGCTATAGAAACGCGAATGACGGTAAATTAAGAACCTATAGATTAGCTATAGCTGCCACTGGTGAGTATTCTCAATTTCATATAAATAGATCATCCTCTACACCTTCAACAGATGACGAGAAAAAAGCCATAGTTTTATCTGCCATGAATACCTCTATGACACGAATAAATGGAGTTTATGAAAGAGACTTAGCTGTAAGGATGGTTATTGCTAATAACAATGATGAAATTATTTTTTTGGATGCAGCAACTGATAATTTAACAAATGATACGCCAGGAACCTTAATTAATGAAATACAAAGTATAATTGACAATGCCATCGGAAAAGACAACTATGATATGGGACATGCCTTTTGTACCGCAGATTTGGCTGGAATAGCAAGTTTGAACTCTGTTTGTAATGACAATTTTAAAGCCCAAGGAGTTACTGGTTTATTACAACCCGTTGGTGACCCTTATGACATTGACTTTGTTTCGCATGAAATGGGACATCAATTTGGTGCAACGCATACGCAAAATAATTCTTGTAATAGATGGGATTCAACCGCCGTTGAGCCAGGTAGTGCTTCTACAATCATGGGATATGCTGGTATTTGTGCTCCAAATGTTCAAAACAATAGTGACGATCATTTTCACGCAGTTAGTATTGCTCAAATGTGGAGTCATGTTGTAAATACTGGTGGATGTGCAACTACAACCGATACAGGGAATAGTGCTCCTACAGCAAACGCTGGTAACGACTATAGTATTCCAAAATCAACTCCTTTTGTGTTAAGAGGAAAAGCTACAGATGCTGATGGAACTGCTACTTTAACATATAACTGGGAACAAATAGATAATGAAATAGCAACAATGCCCCCTGCTCCAACAAGTAAGGGTGGACCAATGTTTAGATCATTACCTTCAAAAACAACTCCTAATAGATATATGCCTGCCTTGGCAACTGTGGTTGCTGGAAATACTTCTACAACTTGGGAGGTTTTACCTTCGGAAGCTAGAGATTTAAACTTTGCCTTTACAGTTCGTGATAATCATTCAGGTGGAGGTAGTACAGCCAGAGATGATGTTAAAATAACAACTACAGATGCAGCAGCTTTTACAGTAACAGCTCCTAACTCAGCAGTTACTTGGAATACTGGTACCACACAAACTATTACTTGGAATAAAGGTACTACCGATCAAGCCCCTATCAATTGTGCTAAAGTAAATATCAAATTGTCTATCGATGGTGGAGTAACTTTCCCTATTATATTGAAAGAAAACACCACAAATGATGGAACTGAAAACATTGTTATCCCAGACAATCCTACAACTACAGCTCGAATAATGGTTGAAGCTGCTGATAATGTTTTCTACAATGTAAATTCAAGTAGTTTTACTATTAACTCAACAACTCCAACCTTTATTTTCACAAACAACACAAATACTCAGGTTGTTTGTAACTCTGGAGGAAACACAGTTAACTATATTTTAAACTTCGATTTTGTGAACGGTTTTAGTGAAACAGCTACTTTATCAGCTACAGGAGCACCAACTGGTGCAAATGTTACTTTTAACCCAACTACGATTAATGCTGATGGCAACGTAACAATGACCGTTAGCAATCTTGATGGCGCTGCACAACAAGATTATAATATTGAGGTAACCGCTACCGCTACATCAGTTACTCAAAAAACAGAAGCGCTGCTTAAGGTTGCTGGTAGTAATTTTACTGCAATTCCTTTATCTGCTCCTGCGAATGATACAACTGGAGTAAGCCTTACTCCTACTTTTGAATGGGCTGCTAATTCTAATGCAACTTCATATACAGTACAAGTATCTACAGACAATACTTTTGCTACATCTATAATTGATGAAACCGTTACAAGCAATTCACTCATTTCTTCAACTTCTTTAGCAAGTGTTACTAAATATTATTGGAGAGTAAAACCTAAAAATGACTGTAATGAAGGTACTTTCTCTAGTATTTTCAGTTTTACAACAGAGACCCCAGAGTTTTGTAGTTCTACTTTTACAGATGATGCTGGTGGAACAGAGCATATAACAAATGTTACTTTCAATACCATCAATAATAACTCTGGTAATGATGCTACAGATGGATATGAAGATTTTACTTCGGTATCAACCAATGTAAAAAGAACATTATCATATCAAGCTAGTGTTACTTTTAACACTGCAGGATACCAAGACCATTGCTTTATTTTTATTGACTGGAACAAAGATTTCAAATTTGATAAAAATACTGAGAGATACGACTTAGGAACTAAGTCTGATGCTGATGGAAATACAGCTACTACTAATACCGATACTGCAACTCTTGACATTCCTATTCCTGCAAACGCAGTACTAGGAGAAATAAGAATGCGTGTAATTATTGAATATGCAAGCCCTACTACCGGATATGGTGATGGAGCTTGTGATGCTGATCACAAATCGGAATGGGGAGAAACAGAAGATTACACTTTAGTAATTGATGAAGCTCCGGCTCCTGATTTTACATTAACAAATACAACTGGAGATTTATCTATATGTAATAAAGCAACGAATGAACAAGTATTTAAATTAGACTTTAAAACATTGTTTGGTTTCAATGAAAATGCAAACTTAACAGTTACTGGATTACCTACAGGAGCTACCGCTTCATTCTCCCCAACAACAATAAACAGTAATGGTACAGTGAACTTAACTGTTTCAAACTTAAATGCAGCTACTGTTGGTGACTACACAATGAAGGTAACAGCTGCTTCAACTTCTGTTACAAAAGATGTTAATATTATGTTCAATGTGAATGATAATATTTGTAAGTCGACAGGTAATAATGATTCTCAAATAAGTGTTACAAACGTTAAGTTTAATACTATTAATAACACTTCAACTAAAACAACAGGGTATTCTGATTATACATCTATGAATACACAACTTGAAAAAGGACAGAAGTATACTTTAGAAGTTCAAGTAAATTCAGATGGTAACAACACGGCAACTACATACGCTTGGATTGACTGGAACCAAAACTGTTTGTTTGAAGCTAATGAAACGTATGATTTAGGTACTATTACAAATAGTAGCGGAGCTACGAGCAACAGTGGTTTAGAAATTACTGTACCGAGTGATGCTGTAATTGGTTCTACTACCTTAAGAGTTTCTACTAAAAACAATACTGGTGGTACTCCAAGTTCATGTCAATTAAACTTTAATGGTGAAGTAGAAGACTATACCATTTCTTTAACAAATGACTTTACTATAGCAAATCAAACTGGTGGAGGTTCTGTATGTAACAAAGCTACTACTGAATTTGCATACACTATAGATTATAAAACTATCAACGATTTTAACGAAACAGTAACTTTCGCAGTAAGTGGTTTACCAACTAATGCAACTTCAGCATTTAACTCAAATACTATTAATGCGAATGGTACAGTTACTTTAACTGTAGGCGGATTAGATAATGTTGCTGTTGGAGATTATACATTCAAGTTAACAGGTACATCTGCTTCTGCTACAAAAGAAATAGACATTGTTTTAAGTGTAAATGACAATATTTGTAAATCAAACGGTAATACTGATTCTCAAATAAGTATTACGAATGTTAAGTTTAACACTATTGATAATGCTTCAACGAAAACAACAGGTTATTCAGATTTTAAATCAGTTTCAACAACAGTTGCAAGAAGTGACAAGCACGATTTAACAGTAAACTTAAATAGCGACAATAGCACCATTGGAACTACTGTATGGATTGACTGGAATCAAAACTGTTTATTTGATGCTGATGAGACCTTTACTTTAGGTACAAGCAATGCTGAAACAGTTACCATTACAGTTCCTGAAAGTGCAGTTCTTGGTAACACAACAATGAGAATTGCTACTAAGTCTGCTTCTAATGGAGCTCCTAATTCTTGTGAGTTAGACTTCAATGGAGAAGTTGAAGATTATACAATTACAGTAGAAGAAGGTTTTGCTACAACTGCTACTTTATTTAAAGACCTAAAAATCTACCCAATTCCTTCAAACGGAAAAATAACAGTAGACTTTAGACTTAAAGACAAGGAAATGACAACTTTTAGATTGTTTGATTTCCAAGGTAGATTAGTATTTACGCAAGGTTTACCTTCTAACTCTAGCTTATTCTCTCAAGAATTAGATTTAAAAGTAAGAGGTGGGCTATATTTATTACAAGTTGAAAACGCAGGAAAAACTATCACAAGAAAAATTCTTATAAGATAGTTTTAACCTAAAAATAGAAGTAAAAAAAGCGAACCAAAATTGGTTCGCTTTTTTATTCCCTTAAGAATAATATTCAAACTATTACAAATTATACTTTACGCTAAATACTGCATACCTAGGTTGCACGAGGTATGAAGATGTACTATTGTAAACATTTTCTATCGTATTATCTTGGTTTAACGATGTCGTATTTAAAATATTAGTTATTCCAATCTTATATTCCCAAGAGCTATCTTTCTTTTGATAGGTTAAATCGGCGTCCCAGAAACTATAATTATTTATAGTCCTCTCCTGATTTCTATAATTGTTATATGTATATCGTGTATTAAAAACAAAGCTCTTTAAAAAGAAAGTATCAAAGTTTATATAAGGGCTATGAGTTGTAAACGTATTATTAGAATTCCCTTGATCGTAGTTATTAATTGAAAAGTTATATCCAATATCAAAATTAGGAGCTTCTCTAAAGTTCGTACTAAACTTTGTTCTATACGATTGATTGAAACTTTTAGACACTCTATTTTCTGCTACTAAAGTTTGTGGATTGATAAAAATATTATTCGATTTAGAATAGGATACGTTTCCTCCTAAACTTACTTTAAATTTTCTAAAACTCTTTTCAAATCGTCCATTTGCCGCGATTGTTTCATCTGGGAAGGCTGAGTTGATTGAAGAAGAAACCCTATCAATTCCATCTTGTATAGAACTTCCCTTGATACCATCAATTCTTTTATTATAAGAAATGTTTCCAAAAATATTTGTGTAGTTAAACATATTAAAATTAGAATATGTCAAATTGAAATTATGAGAAAGTGCATTCTCTAAATCTCTATTTCCTGAATACAAACTATTGTAATTATTCAATACAAACCCTTCTGCTAATCTTGTTACATCAGTAAAACTAACCTGCATTCTATAGCTCAATCGTAAAGTTTCAGACTTTTTTAGATTTACTTTTATATAAGCGTCTGGTAATAATTTTGTAAAACTATTATCTACCACTGTTCCTAACTGTGTATTTTTTGCTGAATAGGTATGTAAAGTTGCTCCTTGATTAAAGGTGAAAATTCCTGAAACAAATTTGTAATGCAACCCTGTATAGAAATCACTAAATGAATACTCTACATCATTTTTTGCTGTTTGATCATCTAAATCTTGTCTTGATGAATTCGATAGTATTTGATAAATATTAGAATTAAACTGCTGATTACTTAGAGTTGTACCAAAGGTTACGTTTAAATTACTTTTAGAATTTAACACATAAAAGTAATTTACTTTTCCATCTAATTTATTTGTTTTAACACGTTCATTTTGATTTAAGTTATAAGGTCCTGTAACTCCTAAAGAAAGAGGATTTACAATAGCACCAGACAATTGATTTAACTGAGTATTATAAAACGGATCTTCATCTTGCCATAAATGTTGCCCTTCAAAAGAAAAGATATGATTCTCATTTAAAGTATAGTAATAATTCAAATTCTGGTTGATAGAAAAAGGAGTTTGTTGATTCAACTCTGTAATAGGCACAGACGTTTCTGTTCCGTTAGTCACTCTATTAGAGATTAAATTTTGGTTTTCTGATAGTTTAGATACTTTAATAAACGCATCATAATCTAGTTGATTATTGGTATTCGGTTTGTAACTTGTACTTAATTTTACCAGACCTAAATCATTTTGTTGAGTTGTATTATTATTTGTTGTTTCTACTAAATCTTGATTAATATAGTTTCGAATACTATTCTCTTCAATATTCGTTTTCATTCCAGAATAAATTCCGAAACCACTAAAATCTAATGTCTTTTTAGGAGAATAACTAAAGTTAACAGCTCCAAACTTCGAATCAATAGCTTTTGCTCGGTTATTTCGCATAAGTAAAAAGCCTAAATCATTTGATAAATTTAATGAAGTTCCTCCATCTCCGATATTTCTAAATCCACCTGTAAACTTAAAATAGTCTCTCCATGTAAATGGAATTTCACCAATATTATTAAAATCAGAAATAACATTTAAACTAAATTTCGGACTATAATAGAACAACTTTGGATGTGTTATATATCGTTCATCGGGTCCGGCTCCAGCTGAAACTTCCCCAAACCAAAAACGCTTTTTACCTTCTTTCAATTTTAGATTTATAACAACATTATCTTCATTATCTGTAACCCTACTCAATTGTTGAATCTCACTGTGATTTTTTAAAACCTCAACTTTATCAATAGCATTCGCAGGTATATTTTTAGTGGCTAGTTTAGAGTCTCCGTCAAAGAAATCCTTTCCTTCAATCATTACCTTTTTAACCGTTTTTCCTTCTACCTCAATTTCTCCATCATCATTAACTTCTACTCCTGGTAACTTCTTTAAAACATCACCCAATTTCTTTTCTGTACCGCTTTTAAAACTATCTGCGTCATAAACAATGGTATCTCCTTTTACCTGCACGGGCATTTTGTAAGTAATATTTACTTCATCTAAAGATTCATCAGCAGAAAGTTGGATGTCTTTTTTTAAGTTTAACTCTTGAGTTTGAACATCTATGCTTGTAGTTTTCATTCCAATGTAACTTACTTTTACATTGTAATTAGCATTCTTTTTTAGATTCAATTTATACCTACCTTTTGCATCTGTAAATCCGTAAGAATCTAATTTTTTTGTTTGTGTATTAATGGCTATAACATTAGCCATTTCTAAAGGAGAACCAATACTATCCTTCACAATTCCTGTCACTGAAATTTGTGCATTAATCCCCCATACAGCCATAAGCATGACTATAAATAATTTTGTTTTCATCTTGTTGTTTGATTAAACGTGTAAGTAATTAAAAACGTCCTCTTCCTCTACCGTTCCCTCCTCTTCTTCGTTGAAACATTTCTCTCATTTCTTCCATCTTTTTCTTAGCTATCTTATCGTATTCTTCTCTAGTTACCTTTTTCCCTTTGGTTGGTTTCTTGATTACTTGTTTTTCTGAAGGATTCAGCACAATTTCAGAACATAAAATAGTAGTTCTTCCTGCATTTACTTCTAAAATCAACCCAGGTAATCCTCCGTATTCTCCAGGTCCATTACTCACGGGAATTTGCGGTGTGTACCAAGCCGTAACAAGTACTTCTCTTTTAATCTCAGATTCTTTTTCTTTTTCCTCTTCTTTATTGTTATTTCTCCTTGGTCGAAACCTTCTAAAATCAACATCATCAATACTTTTTACCACAGTAGCCTTTAAACAAGTATACTGACCTATTTGCTTGGTCTCTCCGGTCATTTTCCACTTTAAATCCTCTAATTCTTCTTCAATTAAAAAGTTCTTACCAAAAAACTCCTTGCTTTCTAAAAGTTCTTTTTCTTTTACATTTTTATACTGAACCCCATTAGAAAAGCTGCTCATCATGCTTTGAAATCTACCACCTCTTCCTTCTGTTGGTGCTCCCAATCTTTCTTCTTCCTTATATAAAGATTCTGTAGTATTAAAGCTTAAAACATAGGTTCTTTCAGAAAAGCTTTTCATTCGTTGTTCAATACGTTTTTTCTGTTCTTCAGACATTTGTCTATTACCAAAGTTCATATTCATTTTGGTCTTTGACTGATAAACTGCTTTTCCTTGAAAATCTTTTTGAGCCGAAATAGTTAGTGAAGAGATACAGAAAATCCCTACAAGTAATTTTTTCATAATTTGGTGTTTTCTTTATAGATGTATAACTCATCTAAGACTAAAGAAAACACCAATGGTTTAATTTACCCTTGAATTTCTATACTAATAGAATTCCCGTCATTCCCTCTGCTTTTTCTCTTATTCTTAAAACGCTCCATCATTTCTTTTGATTTTTCGTCCATAATTTTATCAAACTTCTGTTGAGTTACCTTTTTCCCTTTTGTTGGTTCTTCAATTACTACTTTATCAGACGGATTAATTACTATTTCTGAACAAACAATTGTTTGTTTACCATCTTGTATTTCTAAAATCAACCCTGGTAATCCCCAATGTAATCCAGGGCCATTACTTACAGGTATTTCAGGAGTATACCATGCAACTGTTTTAACCGTTACCTTTTCTGTCTTATCCTCTTCTTTACCTTCTTCATTTACAGAAAAACTTCTACGTTCTTCTTCTCTACTTCGCTCTGCTTTATAGCAAGTATATTTCCCAATAGTCTTAGTTTCTCCAGTCATTTCCCAACCTAAATCAGACAAATTATCTTTAATTAAAAAGCGTTTACCACTTATCTCTGTCTTATTTACATAGCGTTTATCTTTTACATTCTTATATAAAACATCAGTTCCTCCTCCATTTCCTATAATTTGAATTTGTACCCCATTGGTAGGTTGTGGTGCTGATAATTGTGCTTCTTGCTTATAAGTAGACGCATAATTATCAAACTCTAAAGTAAAAGTCTTTTGAAACTGTCTTTTTAATTGTTCATGTAATTGCTTTTGAATCTCAGAATTAGGAGCATTCTTACCTTCATTCATTTTAATATCAACTTTCCTATGCGTTTTATAGGTAGCTCTTCCTGTAAAGTTTTGTCCGTAAGTAATGGAACTGATTAATATGAATAATCCTACTATTTTTTTCATGATTTAAATTTTAAAATTTCCTTAATACTTTTATTATTCGTTTTGCGATATTTATACTACTATCAATGTCTTCTACATCAGATTTAATTTCAAAGCTATGTTTGAATTTTAGTTTGTTTTCTTTCGAGTTCTCATTGTTTACTCGAAATCCAAGTGTAACCTTCTCTTCAGTATCTTCTAATATTTCTTTTACATCATCCCAATCAATTGACTGTAATTCTTCCAATGAATCAACAGTATATATCAATGATGTAATTTTACTTTCTTTAATCTCTGCCGTTACAGATTCTTGTCCAAAACAAAAAGAGGTAACGAAGAGTAACACACTTAATACTATTTTACACATATGATTAGTTTTTTAATTTTTACAGTACAAATATGAAATTCGTAATTAGTCTTTTCAGTTAACGAGTGTTAACGAGTGTTAAGCGCTTTTTAAAAACCAACATAAGTGCTTACTTTTGAGGTATGAATACAAAAAAAAATCGTTGGATACTCTATTTAATAAGTATTACTATTGTTGCTACAATAGGTATTCAGTTCTATTGGAATTTTAAAAACTACCAACAAAATAAACAACGAGTTATCAATGAAATTCAGCAGAGTTTGGATGACTCAGTAGAAAGGTACTTCACCAATATTTCTAAAGATTACTTTACAATTGTTGAAAAGGATGATCTATCTGAAGAAGGAATGGAAAAGAAAAATCAACTTTTAAAATCAGTTTTCCCTATTGCAAAAAACAAAAAAAGCGATTCTATTTTCAAAGATCCTTCTTTTAAAATAACCTCTTTTAGCTTTCGTACAGATAGTGAAGAAGAATATCAAAAATTAGACTCTACATTTTTCAAGCAAATTATTATAGATACAGAAACAAAGCTTCAAAAAATGGATACTGCTAAATCGGAATTTAAGATTAAGCAGGTCACACAATTCAATAGAGATGGAAAAACTGGTGTTCACTACAAATCTCCTAACCAAATTGAGGAAGTACAAGTTTTTAAAGGTAAAAAAGCTTCAGATAGCCTGCAGCTTTTAAAAAATTTAAAAACCATTGTGATCTCAATTCAAAATGATTCAATTAAATTAAATGAACTGGATTCTATTTTTAAAAATATACTTGTAAATAAAAACATCAATACAAGTTTTAACATCAATCATTTTAAACACGACACCATTTTCAACTCGTCTAAAAATGTGCATAGTAATTTCTTATTATTGGAAAGTGAAGCATCTCCTGTATTTTTAAAAGAAAACGAGCGTATTCAAATACAATATACAAATCCAACTTATGAAGCTTTAAAAAGAAGTCTTACAGGAATTCTTTTATCCCTTGTTTTATCCTTAGCTGTAATTTCCAGTTTGTTTTATTTATTAAAAGTAATAAACCAACAAAAAGAACTCGCTGAAATAAAAAATGATCTAATTAGTAATATCACACATGAATTCAAGACTCCCATAACTACTGTTTCTACTGCACTGGAGGCTATTAATAGTTTTAACGCTATTGACGATAAAGAGAAGACAAAGAAGTACATTTCAATATCTTCTGTTCAAATAGAAAAACTTCACTTAATGGTTGAAAAACTACTAGAAACAGCTACCCTAGATAGTGAAAAGTTATTACTAAAGAAAGAAACTGCTAATGTGGTAGAGCTGACTAAAAGTTTGGTTAAAAAACATCAGTTTACCACTTCAGATAAAATCATTGGCTTTTCATCTAATAAAGATATTATTGAAGCAAACGTTGATGTTTTCCATCTTGAAAATGCTATTTCAAATCTAATAGACAATGCAATCAAATATGGTGGTAATTCTATTGAAATTCATTTACAGCAAGTGCTAAACACAATGGAAATAACCATTGCTGATAATGGTAAAGGAATAGAGAAAAATCAACAGGAAAAAATATTTGATAAATTTTATAGAATCCCAAAAGGAAATACACACGATGTAAAAGGTTTTGGAATAGGATTATATTACACCAAAAAGATTATCGAAAAACATAACGGTACTATTAGTTTAACATCAAAGCCTAACAATACTGTTTTTAAAATTGTTTTGAACCATGGATAAATTAGTGAAAGTTTTACTAGCTGAAGATGAACCTAGCTTAGGACAGATTGTAAAAGAAAGTTTAGAAACTAGAAACTTTGAAGTTTTACATGCGTTAAATGGTGAAGAAGCCTACAAAATTTATCAAAATACACCCTTTGATGTTTTGGTATTAGATGTAATGATGCCTAAAAAAGATGGATTTACTTTGGCAAAAGAGATTAGACAGGAAAACAAACACATCCCGATCATTTTTTTAACCGCTAAATCTCAAACTAAAGACGTGGTCGAAGGTTTTGAACATGGAGGTAACGATTATTTGAAAAAACCTTTCTCTATGGAAGAACTAATAGTACGAATCAATGCTTTATTAGATCGCATAAACCTAAAAAACGATGTGGAAAATATTGGCATTGGAAACTATACTTTTAATCATACCAAACAAACCTTAACTTTTCAGAATCAAAAACAAACACTTACTCATAAAGAATCGGAATTGTTGTTACATCTGAGTCAGAAAAAAAATGAAGTTTTAGATAGAACATTCATTTTAAACAAGCTTTGGGGAGATGATGACTTTTTTAACGCCAGAAGTATGGATGTTTTTATTTCTAAACTCCGAAAAAAACTAAATCAGGATGAAAACATTCAAATTTTGAATGTTCGTGGTTATGGTTATAAATTGATTTGTTAAAATCTTTTCTAGTTCTATTTTTTATGTAATTTTACCAACTCTTAAAAAGAGAACTTCAAGAAAACAAAGAATCAATTTATTACAAAAAACTATGCACGTAGCAATAGCAGGAAACATTGGAGCAGGTAAAACGACCTTAACTAAATTATTGGCAAAGCATTATAATTGGGAACCTCATTTTGAATCTGTAGATGAGAACCCATATTTAGATGATTTTTATGCTGAAATGGAACGTTGGTCATTTAACCTTCAGGTATACTTTTTAAATAGTCGTTTTCGCCAAGTTTTAGAGCTACGTAAATCAGGAAAGAAAATAATTCAGGATAGAACAATTTATGAAGACGCTCATATTTTTGCGCCGAACCTTCATGCTATGGGATTAATGACCAATAGAGATTATAGCAATTATGCTTCTTTATTTGAATTAATGGAAAACCTAGTTACTCCTCCTGATTTATTAATTTATTTACGTGCAGATATCTCTACCTTAGTAGGGCAAATTCACAAACGTGGTAGAGATTATGAAAACTCTATTAGCATTGATTACTTAAGCCGATTAAACGAGCGTTATGAAGCGTGGATTAGTAAATACACAAAAGGAAAATTACTTATTATTGATGTTGATGATTTGGATTTTGTAGAAAACCAAGAAGATTTAGGATATATAATTGACAGAATAGATGCTCAAATTAATGGACTTTTCTAGTCAATCACCAAAATACGCTAAAGCCCCATGTTTAAACATGGGGCTTTTCTTTTATCACAAAGTTAAAGGCGTGATAATTTTAAAATTGTACTCCCTTTTTTTATAAATAGTCCCTTCCCTCTCATTTTTTTTGATTAGAAACCCTCAATATTTGTAATAATTCTAATTGAAATGAATAACTATAAATAGTTATGATTCTTTTAAAAAAATTACAGGAAGCTGAAAATGTATTTTTTAAAATTTCAATTAAAATTTAGAGTAAGCTATTAACCAAAATTAACTTAAAATGAAAAAAACATTTTTTTTATCTAAGGGATTAGACAAGTTTTCAAATTTACAAATCAACAATCTAGATCACTTTAAAGGAGGAGCTTTAGCTGATGTTCCTGTAGAGATTTATTACCCTACTAGTGGTGGAGGTAAACTATGTCCAGATGGAATGGTTTGGAGCGATACATTAGGTAGATGTGTAGATCGTTATCAAGAGCTACCTCACAAACTTACTAAGCTTTAATAAACTTTCAAGGAAATTGTAATGATTACAATTTCCTTGTTATAAACCTTCAAACAACCACTTATGAATTTTAACTCTTTAGCTATAAAAATTGCGAGTAGATGCAATCTTAATTGCTCATACTGTTTCATGTATAATCTTGGAGATACCACATATAAAAAACAACCCAAGTTTATGTCGACTGAAACGGTAGATCATATAATAGCCAAAACCAAAACTTATATTAAAAAATATAATAAAAAAGAGTTTTCGTTTATATTTCATGGTGGTGAACCTTTATTAGCTCCTAAACAATTTTATATTGATTTTATTGATAAGGTAAAAGGCATTCAAAAAGAATTACCCGAAGTTAGTTTTTTCTATGACCTACAAACTAATGGTGTTTTATTAGATACAAGTTGGATTACTCTTTTTAAAGAGTTAGATATTGCTCCAAGCATTAGCGTTGATGGGACCAAAAAGGCGCATGATATGTACCGAGTAGACCATAAGGGAAACGGTAGTTACGATAGCGTATTTAAAAATGCTAAACTTTTAAAAAACGAAATGAATTTCGCCGATATTGCATGTGTAATCAATATTGAAGAAACTCCTTTAGAAATTTACAACAGTTTCAAAAAAATGGAAGCAAGCTATGTAAATTTCTTAATTCCAGATTACACACATGACAACTATCCTTTTGACAAAGAAAAAACACTCATGGCAGATTGGTTAATTGATTTATTCAATATTTGGATAAATGATCCTAACCGTTTCAAAATTCCTTTATTCCTAGGTTTATTAAATTCTCTTATGAGAATTAATGACCAAACTAAAAATGAGTCGACTGTTTTAGTGATAGAAACTAATGGAGAAATTGAAGCTATAGATTCTTTAAAAGCCTGCGGAAATGGGTTTACAAAAACAGGATTAAATATCAATAAACACGACTTCCATGATATTGGACAAACACCTTTAGGAAATCTGTATTTTAATGATTTCAACAGTAAACTTTCTGCTAAGTGCCAACAATGCCCTTTGAACGAAATTTGTAAAGGAGGCCGGTTAGTTCATCGATATAGTAAAGAAAAAGGGTTTAACAATGCTTCTATTTATTGTAACGACCTTATAAAACTGATTGCTCATGTTCAAAAATTCTTCATTTCATGTTATCCAGAATTACACGAAAAAGAAAATATTACATCGATTAACCCTAATGAAATAAAAGACTACTTAGCCAGCTTAACAAACAAAGAAAACCCGTACGAACAGGATTTAGAGTCTTTTGCTCAACCAACCTCTTTGGCTGTATAGGATAAAGCTAAGCTCTTTTAAATTCACTTAGTAAAATTGCAGTTGCGGTAGCCACATTAAGACTTTCTGTTTTTTGTATATCACCAAATCTTGGTATTGTAAGCTTTTGCTGAATCACATCATTTACTTCTTTTGAAATACCATTCGCTTCATTCCCCATAACCAATACAGCTTTATCTGGTAATTGAGACTTATATACATTATCTCCATCCATATCAGCCGTAAATGTTGGTAATGACGTTTCTGATAAAAAGGATATGATATCTGTATATACAATTTGTACGCGAGTTAAAGATCCCATAGTAGCCTGAACTACTTTAAAATTAAAACAATCTACTGTATTCTTAGAACAAACCAATTGCGTAATTCCAAACCAATCACACAACCTTATAATAGTACCTAAGTTACCTGGATCATTCACTTCATCAAGAACAAGTGTAAATTTATCTGAGCTTATCTCTTTCTCCTTTGGAATTTCAAAAACACCAATTACTTTGTTAGGCGATTTCAACTTACTAATCTTCTTTAACTCTGCTTCCGAAATCTCAATGCTTTCCTCATAATTAAACAAAGAAGCATCGGTTGTATATAGTTCCTTAACTCTAAAGGAAGAATTTAAAAATTCGTTTACAACTTTCACTCCTTCTGCAACAAATAAATTATGCTTTTGCCTATACTTTTTTTGAGATAAACTTGTTATAAGTTTAAGTGTATTTTTGGATAATCCCATTAAATTATTTTTAACAAATTAAAACAACTAAAAAACACTATTTTTGATGTTTTAAGCGAGGCGTAAAGTTAATGAAAAAACTTTCTTTCTATTTTTTGTTTTTAATACTAATTAGCTCTTGTAGCACAATAAAACATGTGCAAGAAAATCAACAGTTACTTACAAAGAACAATGTTTATATTGACAGTGTTAAGAGCTCAGATTCTAACATTGACGAACTTTTGTTACAACGTCCAAATGCCAAAGCAATTGGTTTACCTCTATCGCTTTATTTCTACAACTTAGGAAACCCAAACGGACCACAAACTCCAAGTGAATGGGGAAAAAAGCATACTAAAACATATAACTTCTTTAAAAATACTTTTTCAGAAAAACAGAGTATTTCTGTAGCAAAAACTTTTATAGGTTTAAATAATTGGTTTTTAACAAGTGGTCAAGCACCTGTTATTATAAACGACACTAAAATCACAAAAACCCGAAGAAACTTAAAGAAGTATTTCCAAAACATAGGGTACTTTAAAGCAAAAATATCTTCAAAACGAGATACTTTAGGATTAAAAAAAGGAAGAGTTTCATATTATATAGATAAAGGAGACGCCTTGTTTTTAGATACCATCAACTTAAATATTAAATCTCCAGTTCTAGACTCTATTTACAACGCCAACAAACAAAAAAGTTTTTTACATTCTGGAGACCAATATAATGATGGAAACTTTGTTAAAGAAGCTAATAGAGTAACCAAATTGTTTAGAAATAACGGAATCTATCATTTCGACAAAAATACAAGTGTAGGATTCTATGAAATAGATACATCAAGTACTAAAACTAATGTTGATTTTGAAATTAGTGATCGGATTATTGAAGAAAATGGGCAATATGTTAGTCGCCCCTACTATATTCAAAAAATTAAAAAAATCAATGTTATAACGGACTACTCCTATAATAAAAGAGAAAATCCATTTAAAGATTCTATTCATTACAACGGAGTGGATTTTTTGGCTCATAATAAATTAAAGTACAATCCAAAATATTTAAATCAGTCACTATTTATAAAACCCAATGCTATTTATAGTGATTCTTTAAGAAGTTTAACGATAACACACTTAAGAAGTTTAAAAAACTTTAAATCCACGTCAATTCAATTTAATGAGCTTAATGAAAAAGAATTGGAAGCTAATATTTTCTTAACTCCTATTGAAAAATACACCTTAGGAATAGAATCTGAACTCTCACGTTCAAACATTCGTAATTTTGATATTTCAGCTAAATTTTCATTAACAAACAGAAATACTTTTAAAGGAGCTGAATTGTTTAGAATATCGGCATCTGGATCTTATTTCAACTCCAACAATGGGCCTGGATGGGAAATAGGAACAGATATTTCTTTAGAAATACCTCGTTTTGTGGCGCCTTTTGGATTGAATAAGTTAGTTCCTAAAAGGATGTTTCCTAAAACAAAGATTTTTGCAGGTATTAACTTGCAAAAAAACATCGGGTTAGATAAACAAAATATAACCGTTGGTTTAAATTATAATTGGAAATTCAATCCAAGAAAATCGATACAACTAGATATTTTAAACACGCAATACATTAGGAACTTAAATGTTAGTAATTATTTTAATGTATATAATTCAGAGTATCAAAAACTTGTTGTCTTAGGTCAAAAAGCAATTCCAAGTGTTACTCCTCCTCAAAATGTTGCTGGTAATTTTGATGCTATTACCAATTATGCGGGTCAAATATTTAGCAACTCTGGTGGATTAAGTAGTGAAGATATTGCGGCACTTTTAAATATTACAAATAGATATCAAATAATTACTTCAGATTTCTTAATTCCAGAGATTGCTTACACCTATACATACAATAACCAAGAGAATACAAAGGATGCAAGTTTCTCTTATTTCAGAGCAAAACTTACCAACTCTGGAAATGTTATGGGGTTATTATCCAATACCACCAATACTAACGGAAATAAAACAGTTTTTAAAATTCCTATTGCACAATATTTTAAAGCAGACTTAGAGTATAAAAAATACTGGAGTCTAGGTAGTAATTCGGTATTAGCACACAGAACCTTTTTAGGAGCAATTATTACATATGACAAATCAGATATTCCCTTTTCAAGAAGTTATTTTGCTGGAGGATCTAACGATATAAGAGCATGGAGAACTTATGATTTAGGGCCTGGAGCCACTCCAAGAGGACTAGAATACAATATTGGTAGTTTAAAATTTCTATCGAGTTTTGAGTATCGTTTTGATTTATTTGGTAGTGCCAAAGGAGCTTTATTCGTAGATGCAGGAAATATTTGGGATATAACAAATTCATCTTTTACAGCAGATGAAGCCAAATTTAGTGGAATAAAATCTTTAGAACATATTGCAGTAGGTTCTGGTTTTGGTTTACGATATGACTTTAGTTTCCTTATTGCTCGTTTGGACTTAGGGTTTAAAGTTCGTGAACCTTATTTAGCAGGAAATAAATGGTTTCAAAATTTTAACTTCTCTAATGCCGTATACAACATTGGTATTAACTATCCTTTTTAATATTGCTAAAACGTTATCGTTATTTTTTAGTCAGATAAGTATAAAATTATTTACATTTGAAGTGTTAAATAAGTACGACTAAAAACTAACAAAAATGGCTCATAATATAAAAGCTGGTGTTGCAACTGGTAAAGAAGTACAAGAAATTTTCAAACTAGCAAAAGAAAAGAAATTTGCATTACCAGCAGTAAATGTTGTTGGATCTAATACAATTAATACTGTTTTAGAAACTGCAAAAGAATTAAACTCACCTGTAATTATTCAATTTTCAAATGGTGGTGCGCAATTCAATGCTGGAAAAGGATTGTCTAATGAAGATCAAAAATCGGCCATTGCAGGTGCTGTAGCTGGAGCTAAACACATACACTTAATGGCAGAAGCTTATGGTATCCCTGTTATTTTACATACAGATCACGCAGCTAAAAAATTACTACCTTGGATTGATGGTTTATTAGATGCTAGTGAAAAACATTTTGCTGAAACAGGAAAACCATTATACAGCTCTCATATGATTGATTTAAGTGAAGAGCCACTTGAAGAAAACATTGAAATATGTAAAGAGTATTTGACTCGTATGAGTAAAATGGGAATGACTTTAGAAATTGAATTAGGTATCACTGGAGGAGAAGAAGATGGTGTAGACAATTCTGATGTAGATGTTTCTAAGTTATATACACAACCAGAAGAAGTAGCATATGCTTATGAAGAATTAATGAAAGTAAGCGACCAATTTACAGTAGCGGCTGCTTTTGGTAATGTACATGGAGTTTACAAACCTGGAAATGTAAAATTAACTCCAAAAATTTTAAAGAATTCTCAAGAGTTTATTTCTGAAAAATATAATGTTCCTCATAACACAATTGATTTTGTATTCCATGGAGGATCAGGTTCTACTTTAGATGAAATTAGAGAAGCTATAGATTATGGTGTTATTAAAATGAATATTGATACCGATTTACAGTTTGCATTTACCGAAGGAATTCGTGATTACATGGAGGCTAAAAAGGATTATGTAGCTACTCAAATTGGAAATCCAGAAGGAGGCGACGTTCCTAACAAAAAATATTACGATCCGCGTAAATGGTTAAGAGAGGGAGAACAAACATTTAAAACTCGTTTAAAAAAGGCTTTTGAAGATTTAAACAATGTAAACACACTTTAATCTTCACAAAATCACTATATTAAGGCATCTATAGACACTATAGATGCTTTTTTTATATTTGAAAAAACTAAAGTTCGTAAAAAACTTATACATTTGTAGCCGACTCTTTTTTTAAAAATGATACAGAGTCACCCTAACAAACAACAATAATACAAACTAAACTATGGCTTGGTTTAAACGTAAAGATAAAGGGATTCAAACCCCAACCGAAGAAAAAAAGGACACTCCAAAAGGCTTGTGGTATAAAACCCCAAGTGGAAAAATTATTGATACAGACGAATTAAAGAAAAACTTATACGTAAGTCCTGAAGATGGATACCATGTGCGTATTGGAAGTAATGAATATTTCGAGTTGTTCTTTGATGACAACAAATTTGAGGAGTTAAACGCTAAAATGCAGTCTAAAGATCCTTTAAAATTTGAAGACACTAAAAAATATCCAGATAGATTAAAACAAGTACAGAAAAAAACAGGATTAAAAGATGCTGTTAGAACTGCCGTTGGTAAATCTATGGGGAAAGATATTGTAATTGCTTCTATGGACTTTGCTTTTATTGGAGGTTCTATGGGAAGTGTTGTTGGAGAAAAAATTGCACGTGCAATTGATTATTCAATCAAAAACAAACTTCCTTTCTTAATGATTTCTAAATCAGGGGGAGCTCGTATGATGGAAGCTTCATTATCACTAATGCAATTAGCTAAAACTTCAGCAAAATTAGCTCAATTAGCAGATGCTAAAATTCCATACATCTCTTTATGTACAGATCCTACTACTGGAGGTACAACAGCTTCTTTTGCAATGTTAGGAGATATTAATATTGCAGAACCAAACGCTTTAATTGCTTTTGCAGGTCCTCGTGTTGTAAAAGACACTACTGGAAAAGATTTACCAGAAGGATTCCAACGTTCTGAGTTCTTATTAGAACACGGATTCTTGGATGGAATTTACGAAAGAAAAGATTTAAAACAGCAGGTTAACTTATACATAGATTTGATACAGAATTCACCTGTTAGAGCATAATTAGAAAGCCTGCATTTGCAGGCTTTTTCTTTTTAATATTGGGTTCAAAAGCATATCCGTTTCAAAAATTAATTGTACATTTGCAACTTCAATGAAAAAATCATTGATGTACATAAAAATCATTTAAATAATATTGGCATGTATTTAACAAAAGAAGTTAAACAAGAAATTTTTGCAAAGCACGGTAAAGGAAACAACGATACTGGTACTGCAGAAGGACAAATCGCTTTGTTCACATTTAGAATCAACCACTTAACAGAGCACTTAAAAAGAAATCGTAAAGATTACAACACTGAGCGTTCATTAGTAAAGATGGTAGGTAAGCGTAGAAGCTTATTAGATTACTTAAAAAAGACAGATATCAACAGATATCGTGCGATTATCAAAGAATTAGGAATTAGAAAATAATCCTTACAAAAAGAGGCGGTATCAACTTGCCTCTTTTTTTTTTATAAAAATTTCGTAGTTTAGACTTCGAAAATTCACATAGTGAAAAGTCAAAAGTAACATCCGTCATTCTTTGGCATTCCATTGGAACAACAAACAACAACAACTTAAAAAACGAATTAAAAATTTTAGAAAAACATTGTATGATTCCACAAGTATTTACCCAAACAATTGATTTGGGAGATGGAAGAACCATCACGTTAGAAACAGGAAAATTAGCGAAACAAGCAGATGGTTCAGTTGTTGTAAAAATGGGGGACACTATGTTACTTGCTACAGTAGTGTCTGCAAGAACAGCAAACCCAGGTATCGACTTTTTACCATTAACAGTAGATTATCGAGAAAAATTTGCCGCTGCAGGTCGTTATCCTGGAGGGTTTATGAAACGTGAAGCACGCCCTTCAAACGAAGAGATTTTAACGATGCGTTTAGTTGATCGTGTATTACGTCCTTTATTTCCAAAAGACTATCACGCAGAAACTCAGGTAATGATTCAATTAATGTCTCACGACCCTGAAGTTATGCCAGATGCATTAGCTGGTTTAGCAGCATCAGCAGCAATTCAGCTATCAGATATCCCGTTTGAAGCAGCTATTTCAGAAGTAAGAGTAGCAAGAGTAAATGGTGAATTCATTGTAAACCCTAGCTATAAACAATTAGCAGAAGCAGATATGGACCTTATGGTAGGAGCTTCTAAAGATTTCGTAGCCATGGTTGAAGGTGAAATGGACGAAGTCTCTGAAGAAGAAATGGCAGACGCTATTAAAGTTGCGCACGAAGCTATTAAAGCACAATGTGAAGCACAAATTGCTTTAGCAGAAGCTTTTGGTAAAAAAGAAACTCGTGAATACGAAACAGAAGAAACAAACGAAGAATTAGCTAAAAAAATTCACGACGCAGCATATCAAAAATGTTACGACATTGCTAAAAAAGGTACTTCAAAACAAGAAAGAGGTTTAGCTTTTTCAGAAGTAAAAGAAGAAGTTGTAGCAATGTTTACTGAAGAAGAATTGGAAGAGTATGGAGATTTAGTAGGAAAATACTTCGGAAAAACTCACAAAGCTGCGGTAAGAGATTTAACATTAAATGAAGGTTTACGTTTAGACGGACGTAAAACAACAGATATTAGACCAATTTGGTGTGAGGTAGATTATTTACCACGTACACATGGATCTTCTATCTTTACAAGAGGAGAAACTCAAGCATTAGCTACCGTTACATTAGGTACTTCTAGAGATGCTAATATGTTAGATTCTCCTACAATTCAAGACGAAGAACGTTTTTACTTACATTATAACTTCCCTCCATTCTCAACTGGTGAAGCACGTCCTTTAAGAGGTACTTCTCGTCGTGAGATTGGACATGGAAACCTTGCTCAAAGAGCATTAAAAGGAATGGTTCCTGAAGATTGCCCGTATACAGTTCGTGTGGTTGCTGAAGTATTAGAATCTAACGGTTCTTCTTCAATGGCAACAGTTTGTTCTGGTACAATGGCGTTAATGGATGCTGGTGTTCAAATGAAGAAACCAGTTTCTGGTATTGCAATGGGATTAATTTCAGATGGTGAGCGCTATGCTGTATTATCAGATATCTTAGGAGATGAAGATCATTTAGGTGATATGGACTTTAAAGTTACTGGTACTGCTGAAGGTATTACAGCTTGTCAAATGGATATTAAGATTAAAGGTTTATCTTATGAAATCTTAGTAAAAGCATTAAAACAAGCTCGTGACGGACGTTTACACATCCTAGAAAAATTAACTGACACAATTGCTACTCCAAATAACGATGTTAAAGCACACGCTCCTAAAATGGTTACTGTGCGTATTGCAGGAGAATATATTGGAGCTATGATTGGACCAGGAGGTAAACATATTCAAGAATTACAAAAAGAGACAGAAACTACTATTGTAATTAACGAAGATGAAGCTACAGAAGAAGGTATTGTAGAAATTTTAGGTACCAACCAAGAAGGTATTGATAAAGTATTGGCTAGAATTCAAGCAATTACTTTCAAACCAGAAAAAGGAAGTGTATACGAAACTAAAGTTGTAAAAATCTTAGACTTTGGTGCTGTTGTAGAATATACAGAAGCCCCAGGTAATGAAGTTTTATTACACATTTCTGAATTAGCTTGGGAACGTACTAACAATGTTACTGATGTTGTTAAAATGGGAGACATAATTGACGTGAAGTACTTTGGAGTGGATCCAAAGACACGTAAAGAAAAGGTTTCTAGAAAGGCCTTATTACCACGTCCACCAAGACAAGATAAAAAACCTAAGCAAGAAGAAAAGAAAGCTTAGTAAAAAGAAAAAGCAACCAAATTTGGTTGCTTTTTTTTTACCCTAATCTCTCTTCGATATTTAAAGAAAATCTTCTTTTTAAAACATAATTCCCCAATAATGATTAAAAACTCTCTTTAACTTTCAAGAAATTCACATGTATAACAAACCAAAACTAGTTTACCCTACTTTTATTTAGTTAAAGTAAACCTAGTACTACTATTTGCTTTTTAATTTCTCTATATAACTGCTTTTTGCTACCATTAGCTAATCTAAACGGTAATAAAACCAACAATTTCAATAATCTAACAATCTCTACAACAAAGTATAAGTGTTTCATAAAACATTCTTTATAATATAACAACTCAAAAAGAAAAAGTCCCCCTAAAATCTCCATTTTAATAAAAAGAAAAATTAAGTCTAGTTTTATTCTTAAAGTTTTTAGAGTTTTACTTTTCTTTGCACTCTCTATTATGAAGATACAACGCATCACATACTTATCACTAGGAACAAATCAAGGGAATAAACTTAAGAATCTACAAGACGCTATACAGTTAATAGCTGAAAAAGTAGGAATAGTTCAACAAGTTGCCTCAGTATACAAAACAGCTTCTTGGGGATTCGATAGTGATGATTTTTATAATACCTCTATTAAAGTTTCTACCTATTTACCTCCAGATGCTTTAATAAACACATTACTCTCTATTGAACAAGAATTAGGTCGAATTAGAAAGGAAGAAAATGGGTATTCTGACCGAAGTATTGATATTGACATTTTACTTTTTGATGATGAAATTATTTTCTCAAAGAACCTAATCGTTCCGCATCCAAAAATGTTAGAACGTAAGTTTGTTTTAGTTCCCTTAGTAGAAATAGCAAGAAACATTATGCACCCTATTAAGAAAAAGCATTTGTTTATTTGTTTAGAAAACTGTGATGACTCTTTAGAAATTGAGAAAATCGATGAAGTATTGATTAGACCCGTTCCAATTTCAGAAAAGTACAATTACATTGCTATTGAAGGAAATATTGGAGCTGGTAAAACCTCTTTGGCAAATATGCTTTCTGATGATTTTAATGCAAAAATTGTCTTGGAGCGTTTTGCTGACAACCCATTCTTACCTAAATTTTATGAAGATAACGAACGTTATGCTTTCCCTCTAGAAATGAGTTTTTTAGCAGATCGTTACCAACAATTATCAGATGATTTAGCCCAGTTTGACTTGTTTAAAAATTTTATTGTTTCTGATTACTATATTTTTAAATCACTCATTTTTGCTCAAGTAACTTTACAAGCTGATGAATACGCTTTGTATAGAAAAATGTTCGATTTGATGTACAAAGAGATTACAAAACCAGATTTATATGTATATCTATATCAAAATACAGAAAGGCTATTACAGAATATAAAGAAACGTGGTCGTGAGTACGAACAAAACATTGAAGCTAGTTACTTACAAAAAATCCACGATGGATATAGTAACTTTATTAAGACACAACAGAATCTAAACATTTTAATTATCGATGTATCCGAATTAGACTTTGTTAACAACCCTAAAGACTATCGTTTCATTATTGACAAAATTAATAGTCATACATCTACCATATAAAAAAAGCCTGCAAATTGCAGGCTTTTTTATTTCTATTACAAGAAATTGATTATTTCTCTTATAACTCTAATTTTTCTGCAAAGTAATCACAAAAATCACGCATTGTAGCACTCATTTTTTGATCATCTGTAGCTCTTTCAAAAGTATTTGCCATAGATACTAAGGTTTGATGAAAAAACTGCTTCATTTCGTCAACAGGCATATCTTTTGTCCATAAATCCATTCGTAAAGTATCTTTCTGCTTATGATCCCAAACAGACAACATAATTGCTTTTGAAGCTGCATCTGCTATCCCTCCATCTTCTGCGTCCCATGAAATTGCTTCTGGTACTCTATTTTCGTCTAATCCTACTTTAAATTTTATTTCAGACTCGTGTACAATTGCCATTATTTTCTAGGTTTATATTTAGATTTTTTAAAAATTTCTTCTGCATTCATCTGCATTAGCTCGCGCAAAGATACGTCATTATTCTTCATAAAAGCACGTACTATTTGCCATCCTATCCATACTCCTACCCTACCAGGTGTTTCCACATCACTTTCTAAATAAAACTTAGAAAAAGGTGCTATATCCAAAAAACGTTTATTCAATTTAGAATCGGTACTATATAACAAATCTTTCTCTATAAAATAGCGCCAAACTCCTTCTTCATTTGCTTGAATCCAAGCAAACTTATTTATAGCATATCCTATTTTCTCACGATCACTTTCATTTGGTAAATACATATCTAGTACATACATCTTCTTTCCTTCAGCAATCATTTTCTCAATAAAAGTTCTTTTTACACTAGGTTTTATTTGCTTACTAACAATAGCATTTGCTACATCAACAATGATATGTTCTTTAGTATTATTCGTTTTAACATATAAAGGGTAATCTCCATAAAATTCATGATCTTTTCCCAAATACACATCTAAAGAAATAATTAAATAGTCTCCAGTATATAACACTCTGTTGTTATAATCAATATTTGATATAGTTGTTACTACTAACGGCTCTATAAATTCTGGATTATAATATTTAATATGCTGAAACAAACTATTTATTTGTTTTTCTAAAGGGGAAAAATTGCTGTAAATCTTTTGAGTTTCTTTAAACAACTCTTGCTCATCTGTATTATTAATTTTGTTAATCCATACACTATCTACATTATGCGGAAAAAACAAAGGGTATTTCTTTTTTAACTCTGGAAGTGTTTCTTCAGAAGTATTATAAAAGTCAACCTCAAATCTAGCTACTTTTGTATCCGTTACTATATGAGACACATCAATCTTCTTTTTCTCATCATTTTTACATGAAATCAGTGTTAACAGGAGTACCAAACTCCACAAAAACTTTCGCATATTCTTTAGTATATTAGCCTAATAAATTTAAAAACGTCTAAATTATTAAATTAGTTTAAAATGAATACACCAAAAGTAGTAGAACATATTGTTAAATGGTTAAAAGACTATGCTGAAAATGCAAAAGTAAATGGATTTGTAGTTGGTGTTTCTGGCGGAATAGACTCTGCTGTTACCTCAACACTCTGCGCAAAAACAGGATTACCAACCTTGTGTGTTGAATTACCTATTCATCAAGCAGAAAGTCAGGTAAACCGAGCAAACGAACATATCAAACAATTAAGAGAACGTTTTAGCAATGTAGATGAAGCAGAAGTAAACTTAACCAGTACTTTTGAAGATTTTAAATTAGTAGTACCACAAGTGGATCCTTCTCCAAGAGTAGATTTGGCATTGGCCAATACACGTGCACGTTTACGAATGACAACATTATATTATTTTGCGGGGTTAAAAGGCTTATTAGTTGCTGGAACTGGTAATAAAGTAGAAGATTTTGGCGTAGGTTTTTTTACAAAGTATGGTGATGGGGGTGTAGATTTAAGTCCAATTGCTGATTTAGTAAAATCTGAAGTATATGAAATTGCAACATATTTAGAAGTACCACAATCTATCCAAAAAGCACAACCTACAGATGGATTATTTGGAGACAGTAGAACAGATGAGGATCAAATAGGAGCATCATATGATGAGTTAGAGTGGGCTATGCAAATGCAAGACCAAGGTAAAACCAATGATGATTTTAAAGATCGTGAATTAGAGGTATATAAAATATACACCCGTCTAAACCGAATTAATCAGCATAAAATGGTTCCAATTCCTGTATGTGAAATACCTAAAGAGTTAAAGTAAGTTAACCGACATCATAGCACGCTTTATCTTCTGATAGGCGTGTTTTTTTTGTCCATTTGTCACCTCAAAAGGTAACAAAATCAATAGTTTAATCAGCTCCAAAATTTGCAGCAATTTTCTCATAATTAATAGTCTTTCTTGTTCTTTTCGACCCCTAAATTACAAAAAAGTCACGAAACGAGGTGAAAAAGTGTGATTATTTACCTTTTCTTAATATTAAATCACGCGGTTAAGCTTCTCAAAAATTCGCCTTTTTAAGTTGGTATAATTGGAGATTTCTTCCAAATCAGGAAGTGAATTATTTGTTTTTACGTCTTCTAAAATTCCTCCAATTTTCTTTTCTATTAATACACGTCGAAGGTTTAAAATAGCATCCGTTACTAACTTCGGCAAAATCTTTACCGTCTCTGTTACGGTCACTTCTTTTCGAGACCAATCACTTAAGAAATACTTTTCTTCATCCATTAAAATAGTTGTTACCATGTTAGCAACTTCATTATCTACATGGGTAATTAACTTATCAATAGCTATTTTTTCTTGTTGATTTAATTGATGAATTAACTCGAAATATATTTTTTTAAAAATTTCATTGGTAAATTCAATTTCATCTTCTTGCAAGTTCAAATACAGCTCTTTAGAAATTTGATTGGTATAAATTTCTTTTTCTAATTCGATTTTACCATTCTTTCCTTCTACCTCAATCCAATCAATAAAATCAATTTCTTCATTTCCGTACAACAACAAAATTCGTATAATCTCTTTTTCCAATAGAAATAATGAATCTACTTTTGGAGGCCCTTGTTTTTGGTTTTTCACCAAAGACATTCCTCTTCCTCCTTGCTGTCCTCTTCCAGAAGAAGTTGCTGTATCTGTTGAAGCTTCTTGATTAAATACCGAAGATTGTTTCTTGACATTTCCTTTACTTATCAGTTGTGCCAATTCATTAAACAAAACTTGCTCAGAAATATCCATAATACGAGCACATTCCTGTACATAGACCTCTCTTTGAATTCCATCAGGAATCTTTGAAATACTGGTTACAATATCTCGAATTAACCCTGCTTTTTTAACAGGATCATTCTTGGCATCTTTCATCAACAAAGACACTTTAAACTCAATAAAATCTTGCGATTTATCTTCTAAATACTGCTTTAATTCGGCTGTCGAGTGTGCTTTTGCAAAACTATCTGGATCCTCTCCATCTGGAAAAGTTACCACACGCACATTCATACCTTGTTCTAATATTAAGTCAATACCTCTTAAAGAAGCTCTTATACCAGCAGCATCTCCATCAAAAAGTACTGTAATATTCTTGGTTAAACGATTGATTAATCGAATTTGATCAGGGGTCAGTGCTGTTCCTGAAGAAGCAACCACATTCTCTATACCTGATTGATGAAAAGAAATAACATCTGTATACCCTTCTACTAAAAAGCAATTATCTTGCTTTGCTATATCTTTTTTTGCCTGATAAAGCCCATAAAGAATTTTACTCTTATGGTAAATATCACTTTCTGGTGAATTTAAATACTTTGCTGCTTTTTTATCATTCGTTAGAATACGTCCTCCGAAACCTAATATTCTTCCAGACATAGAGTGAATTGGAAACATCACCCTTCCTTTAAAACGATCAAATTTCTTCTCTGTTGTACCTCCTTCTTTAACTATAGTCAGCCCGGTAGCCTTTAGGTATTTTAAATCATATCCTTTCTTTAAAGCTGCATTGGTAAAGTTATCCCATTCATCTTTACAATATCCTAAATCAAACTTTTCAATGGTTTCTTCTCTGAAGCCGCGCTCTTTGAAATACGATAATCCTATAGCCCTACCTTGTTGTGTATTTAACAAAACATCATGAAAATAGTCTTTGGCGAATTTAGACACCAAAAACATACTTTCTCTTTCATTCATTTGCTCCTTTTGCTCATCGGACTGCTCTGTTTCTTCAATTTCAATATTGTATTTCTTAGCAAGCCATCGAATCGCTTCGGGATATGAAAAATGTTCGTGTTCCATTAAAAATGAAATCGAGTTTCCACCTTTCCCCGTACTAAAGTCTTTCCAGATTTGCTTTACAGGCGATACTACAAAAGATGGTGTTTTTTCATCTGTAAAGGGACTCAAACCTTTAAAGTTACTTCCTGTCTTTTTTAATTGTACAAACTCTCCTATTACCTCCTCTACTCGAGAAGCTTCAAAAACTTTATCTATGGTTTGTTGGGTTATCATCTACAATTAAAATTTGGCTGACAAAGATACTGCTTTGTATTTGCCAGCAAAAACACAAGTTAAGATTATAACATGCATTATTTGGTAAAAACATATAAATATATAAATTTGGCACAAATTCCCTTACTATGAGATTTTTCAAATTTTTAACTATAACATCATTATTTTCATTAACAGTATCGGCTCAAGAAACGATAAAGATTCCAGATATTGGTTTAGAAGAAGCTTTAATTGCTCTAAATTTTGATTCTAATGGGCTTACAGGAGATATTTTAGAGAGCGATGTAAAATATATTGTAAACTTGAATATCAATGATGCAATAAATAATAAAAAGCTAACAAACGTTAATTCGAAGATTAAAGATTTAACAGGTATTGAACATTTTCCTAATTTAACTAGATTAGATTGTAGTGGAAATGAGATTAGAAAAATTAATCTTACCAAAAACACCAAACTAACTTTTTTAAATTGTAGCGACAATAAAATTGAAACTTTAGATTTAAGCAACAATCCGGAGTTGTTTTCTATTAGTTGTGACTACAATAAGCTAACGCATTTAAAGTTGGGTAATAAACCTGTATTAAGAGATTTATATTGCAACAACAACTATCTTGAAAAGTTAGACGTAACTGGATGTACAGCTATGAAAAATTTAGATGCTAGTGGTAATAGAATGGGAGACATTCTTATTAACAAAGCTGTTTATGATCAATTTTCAGAAGGATGGTATAAAGATGGAAAAGCTAGTTTTAAAGAAAGTAGTGGTAATGTAAATGTGATTAACCTTCCTACAGAAAAAACTGTGGTTGATAATACAGTAAGTACACCTCAAAAGCCCCAAGAGAAAGCTACGCCGACTACAACTGTTACTAAACCAGCAGAAGCACCAGCAACTGAATCAACTGCAAACTATTATGAGAAGTTTCAGCAATCAGTAGTGGCCGAATATGATAAACTAGCCATGTCTCCTGATTATTTAAAAAGTAAAAGAATCATTTTACAGCAGAAATACGATTTAGAACCTCGTAAACTAGAACAATGGATAGAGAAGTACGCTAACTTCAATAAAGTTAAAAACGCTGTTAATCCTGAAAAGAATTCATCCATCTTTCATTCTAAATTTAAAAAGTCTACTGTTGAAGAATATGAAAGACTTGTTTTAAACGATGCTTATTTACAAAGTAAAAAAGAGGAAGTACAGAAAAAATATGGAATTAAAGCTAGCGACTTTAATAAGTGGATTGATCTTTTAGGAAATCATGCACTAAAGGCCAAAACAGAAATTCCTGTTGAAAATGCAGCTAGCTTCTATGAAAAATTCAAGAAATCTGTAGTAAATGAATATGAAAACTTAGTTTTAAATTCTGATCATTTTAAGACAGTTAAAGCTGAAATTCAAAAAAAGTATAACATTACACCAACTCAATTGAATGAATGGATTCGTAAAAGAAGTACACTTAAAATTCAATAAGAAAGAAATTTCACACATAGAAAACATAAAAAAAGCACCTTGATCGAGGTGCTTTTTTATATAAGTTGTTTTCGCTTTTTACGAAGCTGCTTTTAATTTTGTTAAAGCCGTTTTTGTTAATTTATTTTCAGCATAATCTTTATCTACGATAAACTCTTTCTCTTCACTACTAGGTAATTCAAACATAGCGTCGGTTAAGATTGCTTCACATAAAGAACGTAAACCACGAGCACCAAGCTTATACTCTACTGCTTTATCTACAATAAACTGTAATGCTTCTTCTGTCATAGAAAACTCAACATCATCCATTGCAAATAACTTGGTATACTGCTTAATTATTGAATTCTTAGGCTCCGTTAAAATAGCTCTTAACGTTTTTGCATCTAAAGGATTCATATAGCTCAATACTGGCAAACGACCAATGATTTCAGGAATTAAGCCAAAACTCTTTAAATCTGATGGAATGATATATTGCAATAAGTTTTCTTGATCTATTTTATCTTCTTCAACCGATGCACTATATCCCACCGCTTGCATATTTAAACGGTTGCTAATAATCTTGTCGATTCCAGAGAAAGCTCCTCCTGCAATAAACAAGATATCTTTAGTATTTACCTCAATAAACTTTTGTTCTGGATGCTTACGTCCTCCTTTCGGTGCAACGTTTACAACAGCTCCTTCTAACAACTTTAAAAGTGCCTGTTGCACTCCCTCTCCTGAAACATCTCTTGTTATTGATGGATTATCACCTTTACGAGCAATTTTATCTATTTCATCAATAAATACAATTCCTCTTTCTGCCTTTTCTACATCGTAATCGGCAGCTTGTAATAATCTACTTAAAATACTTTCAACATCTTCTCCTACATATCCTGCTTGTGTTAAAACTGTAGCATCCACAATAGAAAAAGGTACGTTTAACATTTTTGCAATCGTTCTTGCAACCAATGTTTTTCCAGTTCCTGTTTCTCCTACTAAAACAATGTTTGACTTCTCAATCTCAACTTCATTCTCATCATCTTTGGTTTGCAACAATCTTTTGTAATGATTGTAAACCGCAACAGACATTGCTTTTTTGGTTTGGTTTTGACCAATGATATACTCATCTAAAAAAGCCTTGATCTCTTTTGGTTTCTTTAAGATTAAATCACTCGACAAGTCACTTGTTTTTGCCTCTGCAATTTCTTCTTCTACAATACCATGAGCTTGCTCAATACACTTATCACAAATATGAGCATCTAAACCTGCTATTAATAAATCTGTTTCTGGTTTTTTACGACCACAAAACGAACATTGTAAGTTTTCTTCTTTCGACATTATTCTTGCTTTCTGAACTATTGGCTTCAATAATTTATGAGACCAATAATGTTAAATCTTATTTTCTACTTAAAATTTCATCTACCATTCCGTACGCCTTAGCTTCGTCTGCTTTCATCCAATAATCTCTATCAGAATCTTCATGAACTTTGTCAAAAGGTTGTCCAGAATGCTTTGAAATAATATTGTATAATTCTGTTTTTAACTTTCCTATTTCTTTCACAGTAATTTCCATATCTGAAGCCTGTCCTTGTGCCCCTCCTAATGGTTGGTGAATCATAATACGAGAGTGTGGTAAAGCAGAACGCTTTCCTTTCGTTCCCGCACACATTAAAACTGCTCCCATAGATGCAGCCATACCTGTACAAATAGTTGCAACGTCTGGTTTAATAAATTGCATAGTATCATAAATACCTAAACCAGCATATACACCTCCTCCAGGTGAGTTGATATAAATTGAAATATCTTTTGATGCATCTACACTTTCCAAGAATAATAACTGTGCTTGAATTACATTAGCAACTTGATCATTGATTCCTGTACCTAAGAAGATAATACGATCCATCATTAATCGAGAGAAAACATCCATTTGTGTGATGTTTAACTGACGCTCTTCCATAATGTATGGGGTTAAACTACTTGTGATTTTATTATAGTAAGTACTGCTAATTCCATGATGTTTTGTAGCGTACTTTTCGAATTCTTTTCCGTAATCCATTATAAAATGTTTTTCTGATTTATGAAATGTAAATATAAGAACTATTTCAATACTATTTTGTTTCAGTTGATTGCCAAAAAAACCTGAACTTTCGTTCAGGTTTTTTGTTATGAGGTAACGTAAATTACTTCTCTACGTTATAAACTTCTTTAATGAAATCTTCGTAAGAAACTTCTTTTGTATCAAACTTCATGTTCTCTTTATAAAAAGCCAATAATTTTTGGCTAATTAATTGCGTTTGTAACTTTTGAGCTTCATCTTGATTTTGTAAGATTCTACCAGCGATATCATCTAACTCTTTTTCTTCTGGATTCATGTTTCCAAATTGAGCCATTTGTGCACGGATAAATCCTTTTGCATAGTCTACTAATTCAGCATAGTCTAATTTGATATCGTTATCTTTCATAATCTTTCCTTCGATTAATTGGTAACGTAATCCTTTTTCAGACTTCTCATACTCAGCAGCTGCTTCATCAATTGTTAATTCTTTTTCTCCAGCAGTTTGTAACCACTTTTGTAAGAATTCTTTTGGTAAATCAAACTTAGTATTCTCTACTAAACTTTCAGTAACTGCATTTAATAACTGTTGATCTGCTTGTTGTTGGAATTGCTTTTCTGCGTCTTCTTTGATTTTTCCTTTTAAATCAGTAACAGTTTTAACGCTTCCATCAGCAAATAACTTATCAAATAACTCTTGATCTAACTCTGCTAATTCAGTTTCGTTAATTTCTTCAATTGTAAAAGTTACAGGAACTTCTAATCCGTGAGCATCATCATGAGACACACCTAAAGCCTGTTGTAATTTATGCTCATCTTCGAATAAATTTTTAGTTTTTAATTCTAGAACATCTCCTACTTTAGATCCTACAAACTTCTTTAAGTTTGTTTTTCCTTTAATATCTTTAACAGAAATAGTCGATTTCTTATTGATCTCTTTTTCTTCGTTAACAAAAGTACCAGTAATATTAGCCTCTTCTGTAGCTTCCTCTTTAGAAATCATTTTCCCGTAACGAGATTGAATGTTTTCTACTTCCTTTTCGATTAATTCGTCAGTAGCTACGATGTTATACTGCTTTACTTTATCAGATTTTAAATCAACATCAAATTCTGGTGCTAATCCTAATTCAAATTCGAATGAAAATTTATCAGCATCCCAGTTAAAATCATCTTGTACTCTTGGTAATGGATTCCCTAAGATATCAAGCTTTTCTTCAACTAAGAACTTGTTTAAAGATTCTTGTAAAAGCTTGTTAACCTCATCAATCATTACGGCTTTACCATATTGCTTCTTTACCATTCCCATTGGAACGTGTCCTTTTCTAAACCCTGGAATGTTTGCTGTTTTACGGTAATCGTTTAAAACCTTTGTTACTTTCTCTTGATAATCATCAGCAACAATATCAACTTTTACAACTGCGTTTAACGCATCTATGTTTTCTTTTGTTATATTCATCTTTAAAATAAATCTGTTTCTAAAAAATCGCCTGCAAAATTACCACTTTTCTTATTGATAACCAAGACTTTTACCTTAAGAATTCTTCTTTCTCGGTATTTAGGCTAATTTCCTTATTTATTGATTCTTATATTATTAATTAATCTTATTTCTTTTCTTCTTTTAACAACGAAAACAAAACCGATCTAAAAATTGACAACAATACGCTAAATAACAGTGCAGAAAAGAATCCGCTAACTGCAAATCCAGCCACTAATTTACCGGCCAATAACACTATAATGGCATTTATTACAAATAAAAACAACCCTAAAGTCACGATTGTTGCTGGTAACGTAAAGAACACTAGCAACGGACGCACAAACATATTTAATAATGCTATCGTTACTGCTACGATTACTGCAGTTACATAATTGGTTACTGCAATACCAGGTAAAACATTAGCCAATACAATTACAGCTAAAGCCGTCAATAAAATCTTTAAAAATATTTTCATGTATTTCTTTTTATTCTTTTAAAGCGATAACCATACCAAATTGAAAAACAGGAAATTTTGTCAGACTTATGTATCTTCGCCAGGCAAAAATTAAATTATGAAAAAACTATTAACCCTATTGTTTTTATTATCAAGCTTTTACCTACATGCGCAAATAGGTTTCAGTTCTAAACCTTATAGTGGACGTAAAAAAGTAGACAAAGAAGTATATGAAAATTTTAAAAAATCAACAACTATATTCATACTCTCAGATGTATACGACAACAAGACTTATGACAAAATTTTAAAAAAAAGTTGGAAGGTAACTCCTTATGAAATAGTTAATCTTAAAGATTTCAGTATTGAAAATTATCTTAACGGTAATTATTCCTTTATTGATTTATATGGAGCAAAAGTAAAAACACAAAACACTTTCTATTTGTATTTTAATACTAGGTTAATTTCATACGATAACGGAAAAATAAAAGACAGATTTAAAAAGTTACGAAGCCAAAATAAATTGACTGAGGAGAAATATAAAAAAACAATTTCCAATAACACAAATATTCTTGCTATTTCCTACCTGAGCCCTAAAGAAAATTTTGTAAACCAAATACGCGGCGGTGAAAGAGAAAGCATAGTAAAAGAAATGTATAGTCAGGAAGTTTTTCAAAATTATCTCCCAGGCTTTTTACAAAATTATTTTCAAAAGTTAAGTAATCTTTTAGAAACAAGAGAGGCATATTGGTTATATAGTGAAAACAAATCTGAGGAACTCGCTAAGCTTGCCGAACAAAAACTATATGTTCCAAGTTATTTGAACATGAAGTTTAATCCACTTACAGCAGAAGATAGAATCATGTATAGTGAATACACCAAGGATTTATTCAAAAAATACAAGTACGAATTTCAAATAGAAAAAGCAGATACTATCAGTAATAGAATTATGGACGGTGAGGAATTTTATTATTTGAGATATTGTAGAATGAACACTGATAGATTTATACAGATTGTCAACTCTATAACAGGTGAAACTATTTACAAAGAATATGCTCCATTAGGTTATAATTTAAAACCAAAACATTTTAAAGCTATTAGCAATGCGATAAAAAAAGCTACAAAAAAGTAGGTTTTCTTATATTCGCAAATAATGAAACAGTTATTACTTGTATTCTTAGGAGGAGGCTTTGGAAGTGTATGCAGATACTTACTTGGCAAATTATTAAATAGTTCAGAGTCTGGCATTCCTTACGGAACCTTTCTTGCTAATATTTTAGGAAGTTTGCTAATTGGCTTTATTTTAGGTCTTGCTGCAAAAAATCAAACTTTAAGTCAAAATCAGACCTTGTTATTAGCTACTGGGTTTTGTGGTGGATTTACCACCTTCTCTTCTTTTGCCTATGAAAATCATGTTTTTTTAAAGTCGGGTGATTTTATGAGCTTTGCTCTATATACCATTGCGAGCTTTATTATTGGTTTTTTAGCTGTTTTCTTTGGAATGTATTTAACAAAACTTATATAGAATGAATGAATTTGTAGCGTATAAAGAGGAAGAAAATTATGCTTTGATTACCATAAACAATGGAAAGGCAAATGCTATTTCTCATGATGTTGCCGACGGTTTAAATGAAGCTTTAAACAAAGCAGAAGAAAACAAAAAAGTAGTTGTTCTTACCGGTCAAAATGGTATTTTTTCAGGCGGATATGATTTAAAGACAATGACCGCTTCTCCTGAATCAGCTTTAGAATTGGTAACCAAAGGATCTAAACTTTCTCATAGAATGTTATCATTTCCGCACCCAGTTATTATAGCTTGTAATGGACATGCTATAGCTAAGGGAGCTTTTTTATTACTATCTGCAGATTATCGACTAGGAACAGAAGGTAATTTTAAAATAGGCTTAAATGAAGTTATGATTGGAATGACTATGCATAATGCTGGTGTTGAAATAGCTAAAGCTCGTTTAGCTCCTGTTTATTTCGAAAGAAGTATTAGCAATTCAGAAATATACACTCCAAACGATGCGGTAAGTGCAGGTTTCTTGGACAAAATAGTTCCACAAGAACACTTGCTTCCAACAGCAATTAAAATTGCAGAGATGTTTGCTCAATTAAATCCTAGGGCTCATAAAGAAACGAAGTTAAAAGTAAGAAAACATTATTTGGATAATATTCAGAATGCAATTGAACAAGACACAAAGGAAGGTTTAAAACCTCCTACTAAATAACTAAAAATAAAACCAGCAAAATGCTGGTTTTTATTTTTTATAAGCCATTACTCCTGCTTTGACTTCCAAATCTAAATAATTATCTCTTGGAGTAATCGGACAAGAATAACGATCACTATATGCACAATATGGATTGTACGCTTCATTAAAGTCTATTTCTATCGATCCATCTTTTTCATCGGTGGTTAACACATCAATAAACCTACCTCCTTCATACGATGTTTTTCCATTTGTTTTATCTAAAAAAGGCAAAAACAAATGGTTCTTATAAGCTTCTTTCGGAAACTCATCTTTGTAAATTGCCAGTTCGTAAATCTCGCCGTCTATGGTAAAAGTTACATTTCCATATTTTTTATACATCGCTACCCTATCCGTTGTAGTAGGAAAATTAAAAATAGGAGCATCTGGTGTTTTTGTTAATTTCGCATTTACCTTAAACTTATCATTCACAGGAAAAAACTCTAAGCCTATAAAATTTTTAAGTCCCTTTTTAGTCAAAGGAGATGTGGTAGCATCTTTAAACTTAGCATTCATTACTTTTTGAAAACTAGTTTCTCCTTTCAATGCTCTTTTTTTAGTACTATTACAAGAAATACAAACAATCAATAAAAATAAAATTACTACTTTTTTCATAAAATCTATCTAACATTTAAAATTACAAAACTAACAACACCTTAACATTATTACCAAAAAACGTTTAATTATTGTTAATTTTTAAGCAATCTGCTTTAAAAATTCAAAATCGTTTATTATATTTGGTTAGGAGAGAGTTAATTGCTAATCACAAAAAAACGGGTCAAATTTAATTCCAAAAGAGCATAAAAATAAATAATAACCTTATAATTAAATTTTATGCGAATAACTATAAAAAATTCAAAAATAACTATAAATTTGTCGCCCTTAATTTTACTCGATTAGCTATATCGTTTAAAAATAAGAGCTTTAACAATTATAAGAGTCAACTACTAAACTATTTATTATTGAATTGCTAAAGTTAATTTAAAAAACTAAGAATGTATGAATTCAGATTTATTAGATAGAGCAGAAGAGTTTGAAAATAGAAAATTTAAATTCGTTACTACCAGTGATCGAATTTTAGCTTCTAGAGAAGCGAAAGCTTTAATACTAGAAATCAATGAGGTATACAAGCAAACTAAAGAAAGTAGCCTTATGGAAATAATGAAGCGATTAACGGTAGTAAAGCAACGTATTGATAAACGTTTAAAAGGAAAACCTTTAACGGCTTAATACTATTTAAGAATAACATTCGTTATATAACAGTATGTATTAGAAATATATATTTCTAATGACTACAATTTTATTCTTGATAAAACTCACAATTATATGATACTTGTGAGTTTTTTTTATGTCTTTTCTTAAAATTCACATGCTATCTGTAAGATTTAACTTAAAAAAAAAAAAAAACGAATAACTACTTCCAGGTTTTTAAAAAGTCAAGTCGATATGTTTCACTAATAGGAAAGAACTCTCCATTAATACGTACCCTGCCACCTTCCACATAGGTTATATGAGTCATATTAACAATATATGATCTATGAATCCTCAAAAAATTGTTGCTATTAGAAAGCGAATTCATCACTTCTTTTAAAGCTCCATGCACCATTAAATTTCCGTGATTTTGAGTTACATACTTCACATATTCACTTTCTGATTTTATATACAAAATCTCAGAAGTAGGCACTCGATATTGTTTCTTTCCTGAACGAATTATCAAGCTACCTTCTACATCTTTTACCTCTCGCTTTTCTTTCTTTTGATGAACTTCTTTTACTTTTTCTATTGCTCTTAAAAAGCGATGAAACTCTATAGGTTTCAATAAATAATCAACAGCATCCAACTCAAAACCTTCCAAAGCATAATCTCTGTAAGCAGTGGTAAAGACAACTTTGGTTTTGTGTAATTTTAAAGATTTTAAAAAATCAATACCAGAGATATCTGGCATTTGAATATCCAGAAATAAGATATCAATTTCCTTTTCTTGTAAAACAGACAAGGCATCTAAACCTGATTTATAACACCCCACTACATGTAAACTCTTTATTTTTGAACAATAGTTTTCAAGTAGCTTTCTAGCTGGTTGTTCATCATCGACAATTATGCACTTAAATTCCATTCGTAGTTATTTTTAAAGACACTTTATACGCTCCTTCAATGTTGGTTATATCTAATTGATGTCTATTTGGATATAATAGTGCTAATCTCCTAGAAACATTTTTTACCCCTATCCCGCCTGTAGCGTCCACTCTTTTATTTTCATTATATGAATTCACACAAAGGAAACGAATCTCATCATAAGTAGAACTGATTTCTATATCAATTTTTCCTGAATTCAAATCTTCTATATTTCCATGTTTAAATGCATTTTCAACAAAAGGAAGCAACAACATTGGAGCTATTCTACTTTGAACATCAATGTTTTTATAATCAAATGATACATTGTTAATTTCTTCATCTTTCAACTTAAACAAATCAATAAAATTAGTAATGTATCTCACCTCATCCATCAAAGGCACATATTCTTTTTTATTCCCGTACAATGAATAGTCTAACATTTTAGATAATTGCAAAACCGCCTCAGACCCTTTAGGGTTATTATCTCTTGTTAAGGAGTAAATATTATTTAAAGTATTGAACAAAAAATGAGGATTAATCTGTTGTATTAGAAAATCTTTTTCAGCTGTAATTCTCTCTTTTTCTTTTTTCTCATTTTTCAACTGCTCATAATAATTATAAAAAATGAAAGCGGTAAACACACCTATAAATATTGGTGCCGAATGCGCCATTAATGTTTCAAAAGCATAATACCCATTTTCTGGTAAACCATCTTCTATTATGGTATTTCCAAAAGATCCAACAGCGATTAAAACAAAGTTTAAAAAACTAAACAATAGATATTGTTTTGCTTTAAAAAGAACAGGGATTAACACTTTATAATTAAGATAAAAAGCCAAAAACTGAAACATCCAAAACGTAACCGAATGTACAACTGAATCTCTAGCCTCTATTACATATTCAAAGAGTATATATAGCAGTAAACCATATAGTACCCAATAAAAAACATGTTTATAAATTGACTTCATTTACATCAAAATTAAAACAATATTTTATTAAAAACGATACAACTTCAACCAAACACATAAAGTCTTCAGTAAAACTAAACAAATATTCAACTAAACCCTTAAAGTTTAATTCAAAGAAGAAACTCCCTCATTTACTGATTCTAAAACCTATTTAATTGAATATCGGCTATTCTTATTTAGAACAATTAAAAACAAAATTACATTTGTCGAAAATTTTAAAAAGATGAAATATCACCTAACTACAATACTATTGTTTATTTCGTGTATAATTATAGCACAATCAAAGATATCAGGTAAAATTACTGATACAGACAACCACCCTGTTCCCTACGCGTCGGTTTATTTAAAAAACAACACATTACACACCACTACAAATGAAGACGGTGCATTTGAATTAGAAGTTCCTAAAGGTGAGCACACAATTGAGGTTAGTTCTCAAGGCTTTAGGAAGGCTACAAAAAAAATCAATGTCAAAAATCAAGAAATTAATCTAGACATCAAACTAGTTGAAGATATACTAGGTCTGGACGAAGTTGTAGTAACAGCTACTAGAAATCGTGTAGAAAAAAGGACTGCTCCTATAGTTGTATCAACCGTAAAGTCAAAATTATTGACAGCAACACAATCTTTATCTGTAGCAGATGGTTTAAACTATGCTCCTGGTGTTCGTGTAGAAACGAATTGTCAAAACTGTGGTTTTACAGATGTTAGGCTAAATGGTTTAGCGGGTGGCTATACGCAAGTATTAGTAAATAGTAGACCAGTATTTTCTTCATTAATTGGTGTTTATGGATTAGAGCAAATCCCTACAAGTATTATTGATCGTATAGAAGTAGTAAGAGGTGGAGGATCATCTCTTTATGGATCGAGTGCTATTGCCGGAACAGTGAATGTAATTACCAAAGATCCAATAATCAACACTTGGGAAGTAGGTACTAACTTTGCTTTAATCGATGGTAACACAGTAGATAAAAACCTTTCTTTAAACACCTCTTTAGTTTCTGATGATTTAAATAGCGGCATTTCTATATTTGGGGTTTACAGAAAGAGAGGTTCTTACGATGCCAACAATGATGGTTTTACTGAAATTACAACATTAAAAAATACTACTCTTGGAGCTAAAGCTTTTGTAAAACCAACTGAAAAAAGTAGACTTTCAGTAAACCTAAATGCCATTCAGGAATACAGACGAGGTGGTGACCGATTAAACTTAGCTCCACAATTTACCGATATAACAGAAGAATTAAATCATGACACGTTTATTGGTGGTGCAGATTATGAATTGTTTAGTAAAGATGATTCAGGAAAACTTCAAATTTACACTTCAGCCTCTTACACGAACAGAGACAGCTATTATGGTGGTTTAGGTGGAGCCAGAACTAGACAAGACAGTATTACAGCAAACAATGCTTTTGGAAAAACTAAAGATTTATCATGGGTAAATGGTCTACAGTATACGAAATCACTCAAAAACAAGGATGTAATTACTGCTGGTTTAGAATACAATCATTCTAATACAGAAGATCGTATTGCAGGTTATAAAAGAATTATAGATCAAACCGTAAATACTTTTGGCACTTATGCTCAATACGAGTGGAAGCCTACAGATAAGTTTACAGCTCTTTTAGGAGGACGTTTAGATAACATTTCTGTAAAAGGAGTATACAATGTTGAAAATATTAACAGAAATGCTAACGTAAATCAAACTGTGTTTTCACCTCGTGTTACAGCTTCTTATCAATTCACAAAAGAGTTAAAGTTAAGAGCTGGTTATGCCAGAGGGTTTAGAGCTCCTCAAGCATACAATGAAGATTTCCACATAGCAAATGTAGGTGGAGAGCAACAATTTCTTATACTATCTGACAATTTGAAATCAGAATTTTCTAATGCATACACTGCCTCATTCAATTATTCTAATACCAAGGGATTAATACAAATGGATTTCTTACTAGAAGGTTTTTATACTACTTTAGAAAACCCATTTATAAATGTAAGCACAGGAGCAAGCTTACCTAATGGTTCTATTTTAGAAGAAATCCGTAATGGTTCAGGAGCAAAAGTATATGGTGCTAATTTTGAAATAGGGATATCACCCAATCCAAAATGGCTATTTCAGTTAGGTGGTACAACTCAAGTTTCAAAATACAAAACACCTGAAGTATTATTTGAAGCAGATGGAACTGTTCCTGGTGAAAACAATGTAATTGTTAACAATCTAGTAAGAACTCCAGATATATACGGATATTTCAATGCCTCTTGGATTCCAAATAAAAAATTCAATATAGATCTTACTGGTACATATACAGGAAGTATGATTATACCTTTAATTGTAAGTGATTCTGGTTTTTTACAGCTAAACGAATCACCTTCTTTTTTTGATATGAATTTAAAATTAGAAAAACACATAGATTTTAACGAGAATTTTATGACAACAATTTCAGCAGGTGTAAGAAATCTATTCAACGCATATCAAGACGACTTTCAAGTAGGTGCTGGCAGAGATTCTGGTTACATCTACGGACCTAACCAACCACAAACTTTTTTTATTGGTATTAAATTTGGAAAGTTTCATTAGTCTATACACAAGCTATAGTTACTCATTCTAAACAGTAACATTTATTTTTATTTAGATTTGGGAGAGGTCTCGTCTTTTTAGACTCCTCTCCTTTTGTTTACTGAAAAAAACAAGTAGCTCATTGATTTTTTTTGATTCCATAACTCCCATGGATGTAATTAGCATAAAAACAATAAAATGAGACTACAAAATTCAAGTATTATGCTTCTATATCTACTTTTTGCAGTATTAACTTCTTGCTCAGAAAGTACAGGTTATATTCCTGCTCCAGATACTATTACTTTCGGACAAAAACTATCAGATTATAACATCTATCAAGGAAATCCAAATAACTTAACGCCTTCGGCAGATTATGAACTTATTGAGTTATCCTCTTCTCTATTTGTAAACTATGCTGAAAAACAGCGTTTAATAAAGCTCCCTGCAAATACTCAAATCACAAAAATAGACAATGGTACTCCCAATTTTCCTAATGGAACCATCTTAGTAAAAACATTCTACTACTATAAAGATAAAAGAGACCAAAACCTAGGAAAAAACATTATTGAGACTCGTCTTTTAATAAAAGAAGCCGATATGTGGAATGTTGCAACTTATGTTTGGAATGCTTCTCAAACAGACGCTACACTTAAACTTGATGGCTTAAGTAAAAATGTAAGTTGGATAGACGCGAACGGCGCTTCAAAATCAGTGAATTACAAAGTCCCTACAGAACGAGACTGTACAACATGTCACCAAAATTCTTCAACTGTAAAACCATTAGGTCCAACCTTAATGAATATGAACATCAATGTTTCAAGAAGTAATAAAACTATAAATCAACTACAGTACTTTCAAAATAAAGGTCTGCTAAACAGTTTTGATCACCCACAAATACCAACACTACCAAACTATTTTGACCCTTCTTATTCAATATCTGAAAGAGGTAGAGCGTATTTTGAAATGAACTGTGCACATTGTCATAATCCAGCCGGATTACCAAAAGCAGCTCGTAAAGGTTATGATTTCAGATATACCACTCCTTTATCACAAACGAGAATACCTCAGAAAAAAGGAAAGATCGACAACGTTATTAGGAGCGGGGAAATGCCATGGATTGGAACAACAACCTTAGATGTAGAAGGCTATAATATCGTAAAACAATACTTAAATAGTTTATAAAAATGAAACTCATTATAAAAACAACAATCCTTATAAGTTTATACTTTTTGACTTCCTGTAATAAAAAAGAAGCTTATCAACCTGTACAAGGGCAATGGATAAAAGGTACGGAAAAAGAAAAACTAAACACAATAGAAACTCAATTTAGAGGCTTTGATAAAGCCATGGTAGAAGTGGGCTATAGATATCAAGAATTGTATTGGGCAGGTCAAGATGAAAACTGGGAATATGCGAATTATCAACTGCAAAAAATAAATAAAGCAATTAAACTAGGCTTACAACGTAGACCAAGAAGAGCAGCCTCCGCTGAAAACTTTTTGACTTATGTGATTCCCGAAGTAAAAAAATCAATTCAACAAAAAGACGCAAAGCTCTTCAATGAAAACTTTAAAATGATGCGCACCAATTGTACGGCATGTCATGCTGCAGAAAAAGTACCTTCATTTACAGTACGTATTCCAACTGATAGACAATCTCCAATTGAGAAAGAATAAACGACCTAATTATTTTTATGAATAACGATATTTCTAAATCACCGTCTACATTTAATTTAGTAATAATCATACCCTGTTACAACGAAGAAAACAGGCTTTCGATAAAAAAAATAGAATATTTTCTTTCCTTTTACAATGACGTATTATTAGTTCTGGTTAATGACGGGTCTACTGATCTAACGAAAAAAAAACTTGATGCACTTAAGTTACTTTTTCCAAATAACATAAAAACCCTACATCTAAACAGAAATCTTGGGAAAGCAGAAGCAGTAAGACAAGGAATGCTATTTTCTCTAAATAGGGTCGACTTCCAAAAGATCGCTTATTTAGATGCAGATTTTTCTACATCTTTACAAGAATGCTATGAATTAAGCCATTACCTCAACAAGGATATATGCTTTGTTTTTGGGTCTCGAATAGCCAAAATAGACACAGAAATAAAAAGAAAGAAGCTTCGTTTTCTTATTGGTCGAGTCGTTGCTACATTGATATCACAACAACTAAAACTTAAAATTTACGACACACAATGCGGTTGTAAAATCTTCGAAAAAACATTAGCAGAAAACATTTTTCAAGAAAAATTTATTTCCAGGTGGTTATTTGATGTAGAGATTTTTCATAGAATTATAACTATCAAAGGAAGATACAATATGAAGAACGTTGCTCGAGAACTTCCTCTTAAAAAATGGATAGACACAGAAGATTCAAGAGTTAAACTAAACTTTTTTTTCAAATTAGGATATGACTTAATCACCATTAGAAATAAATACAAAAGCATTTAAAAAAACTCTATAATTTTCTTTAGACGATCAATATTCCTATAAGAATTAAGCCTAACTTACAACAATAAAAAAACAAAACCATACAGAGTACAATGAAAACCAACGCTAAACATTTAAAAGAAATTGCCTTTTTGTTTTTTAAAATGGGGTGTGTTGCTTTTGGTGGACCAGCTGCACATATTGCAATGATGGAAAACGAGGTGGTTCATAAAAGAAAATGGATGACCCGTCAATATTTTTTAGATTTAGTTGGAGCAACTAATCTAATTCCTGGACCGAACTCTACCGAAATGACCATGCATTGCGGTCATACTCGAGGAGGCTTTCTAGGACTATTTATCGCAGGAATCTCATTTATACTTCCTGCTGTTACAATTACTGGTTTCTTAGCTTGGCTATATACTACCTATGGAGAACTTCCTGAAGTTACTCCCTTTATTTACGGAATAAAACCCGCTGTATTGGTCATTATTACAATGGCAATTATTAAACTCGGTAAAAAAGCTATAAAAAATATTGAACTTGCTCTTTTAGGTATACTTGTTATTTCTACAACTTTTTTAGGTTTAAATGAAATAACTGTTCTTTTACTTGGAGGACTTCTAGGTACTATTTACTTCTCCACTAAAAATCAAACTAAAGGTATTAATGCCAATATCACTCCTCTCCTACTTTTAAAAGCTCCAATGTTTTCGGTTACAAAAATGATAAGTACTTCATCTGTATTTTGGTCTTTTTTAAAAGTTGGCACCATCCTATATGGAAGTGGGTACGTACTATTTGCATATTTAGATGCAGAACTTGTTGCGAATGGAATCTTGACGCGACAAGAACTAATTGATGCCATTGCTATAGGACAATTAACCCCAGGACCAGTACTTTCTACAGCTACCTTTATTGGATATCAAATTAATGGAATTTATGGTGCCATAGCAGCCACTATAGGAATATTTTTACCCTCTTTTATTTTTGTTCTGTTGTTAAATCCACTAGTTACTAAAATGCGACAATCAAAAACACTATCCTACTTTTTAGACTCTGTAAATGTTGCTGCAGTAGCCATTATGATTGTAGTACTATTAAAAATGAGTTATACAACTTTAATAAGTTATAAGGAAATTGGTATTCTATTTGTTAGTATTCTATTCATTGTTAAAGCAAAAAAAATGAATTCAATGTGGTTAGTACCAATAGGTTCTTTACTTGGGTTCTTTTTGAATTTATTATAGACTAAGTTTTATTTACCTTTAAATTTTTATCAAAAATATTAACTCCACCTTTTACATCAAAATCTAACGTTTGGACAGGGTAAGCAATGGAAAAACGCTCCTCTTCAAAACGTTTTTTAATTCGAATAATGGCTTCATTTTGAGCACTCAAAAAATCTGTTTGTTCATAAAACCTTATCCAGAATCTCAATTCAAAGTTATAAGAATAACCACCTATTTCAGTGAAATAAAAATCAATACTATCTTTACTAAGAAGGCTTTCCATCTTTGAAATTTCATCCAAAGCAACCTCTTTTACCCTTTCTAAATCATCTCCATATGAAACTCCTGTTTTGATAACAACTCTTCTTTTCTTGTATGTTGAATAGTTAACAAAAGACTGATTGTATATTAACTGATTGGGAACAAAAACTTCTTCTCCTGTAACGGTTTTAATACTTGTCGTGATTAAACCAACTGTAGTAATAGTTCCAAAATTATCATCAACAGTTACCCAATCTCCATCTGAAAATGGTTTCTGCATGTTCAATAAAAAACCAGCAAAGGCATTTGATGCAATATCTTTAAAAGCAAAACCTGCGATAATTCCCACAATACCCGCTCCAGCAAGAATCTTGGTTATCACACTTTCTAAACCTAGAATTTCAAGAGATAAAAAACCTCCAAAAAAGATAATAACTATATGTAATATGGCACTAATTAAGCGCACCATCTCCATATTATTCTTAAAGAGTTTTCCATAAAACTTTTCAGATATGCTTCTTACCGATTTTGCCAAAAAATAAGTTAAACAAAGTACTAATAATGCTAAAAATAGTTTAGGCAAAAACTCCACACTATCATCTTTCCATTTATACAAAGTTTGTTTTATAAATTCGATTTCTTTTTCCATTGGTTGGTTTATAAGGATGATACAACAAAAATAACAAAACTTTCCCCCTCTTTTTCAAACACACAAATACCTCATATTAAAACACATAAAAAAATCAATCAAAAAAAAGTTTAAAAAAACACAAAAAGTGTTTTGTCAAATTCAAAAAAGCTTCTATATTTGCAACCGCTAAAGCAAAAAGCCGATATAGCTCAGCTGGCTAGAGCAGCTGATTTGTAATCAGCAGGTCGTGGGTTCGAGTCCCTCTATCGGCTCAAAAAAAACAAAAGCGCTAACTTAAAGTTAGCGCTTTTTTTGTACGCTAATTTTCCTAAATTTGTTTCATCTAAAAACACTACATGAAAAATATATTTGTTATTGGTATTGCGGGAGGTACTGGAAGTGGAAAAACCACCGTAGTAAATCAAATCATTAATGAATTACCAGCCGACGAGGTTTGTGTTATCTCTCAAGACTCTTACTACAAGCAAACTAATGATTTAACATACGAAGAAAGAACAAAAATAAACTTCGACCACCCTAGAGCAATCGATTTCGAATTATTGGTAGAACACTTGCAACAGTTAAAAAACGGAGAAGTTATAGAACAACCTGTATATTCGTTTGTTGCCCATAATAGAACAAAAGACACCATTAAAACACACCCTAGAAAGGTTGTTATTATTGAAGGAATCTTAATATTCAACAATAAAGAACTCAGAAACCTTTGTGATATTAAAGTGTTTGTTCACGCTGATGCTGATGAAAGATTGATACGTCGTGTACGTAGGGATATTAAAGAACGTGGTAGAGACATCGATGAGGTACTTAGTCGTTATCAAAGTACACTAAAACCTATGCATCAGCAATTTATTGAACCTACAAAGAACTATGCCGATATCATCATACCAAATGACAGATATAATACTGTTGCTATTGATATCGTTAGAACTGTAATTAGCGATCGATTATAATATGAATCTAAAATCCATAAAAAACAAACCAACCTTTAGAATTGCTACAAATATTTATGTAGTTATTCTTACTGTATTTGTTGTTTGGATGTTATTTTTTGACGAAAATTCGTATCTTACTCATAGAGAATTCAATAAAGAAATTAAAGAGTTAGAAACCTGGATTGAATTTCATCAAAAAAGGATTGCTAAAGACAAAGAAACCATTAAAAAACTCCAGGATTCTTTGGAATTAGAGCGCTATGCTCGTGAAAAATATTTAATGAAGAAAGATAATGAAGATATCTACATTATCGAATTTGATACTATACAGAAATAATGGACAATTATTTATTTAAAGATTTTGAAGGAGTATCTCCAACTGCTTGGAAACAAAAAATTCAAGTAGATTTAAAAGGTGCCGACTACAACGACACCCTTCTTTGGAAAACTAATGAAGGAATTACCGTAAAACCTTTTTATGCTAAAGAAGATAGAACTCACCAAATAGTTAACCTTCCTAAAAAAGGTTTTGCCATTTGTCAAAGCATTATAGTTTCAAATGAAAAAGAAGCCAATGCTCTAGCTATTGATGCAGTAGAAAGAGGAGCTTCTGCAATTGAGTTTCTTATCAAAGAAAAAATTGATTTCAAAGTCTTATTAAACGGCATTAATTTTCAAGAAACTTATATTTATTTTAAACTTGAATTTCTTGATGCAAGTTTTGTTTCAGAAGTATCTAACTATACAAATTCAAGCAAGGTTTTTTTCAACAATGATATCATTGGAAAACTAGCAAGTACTGGTAACTGGTATCAAAACCTTAAAGATGATCATTCCGAACTGGAAAACATTATCAAAAACAACAATAGTTTAGCTATTAATGTTTCTATTTATCAAAATGCAGGAGCCAACTGCACACAACAATTAGCATACGCTTTAGCCCATGCAAATGAATATTTAAATCATTTTGGCGGAGAGGTTGCTTCAAAAATACACTTCAACTTTTCAGTTGGAAGTAATTATTTCTTTGAAATAGCCAAACTAAGAGCTTTTCGAATTTTATGGAGTTCTCTTTTAAAAGAATATAAGGTAGAAAAAACTGAAGCCCATATATTTGCACAACCAAGTTTACGTAACAAAACTTTGTATGATTATAATGTAAACATGTTACGCACAACATCTGAATGCATGAGTGCTATATTAGGAGGTTCAAATACAGTATCTAATGTAGCATATGATAGAATTTTCCATAGCTCTAATGAATTTGGAGAAAGAATCTCTAGAAATCAACTATTAACACTTCAGCAAGAGAGCTACCTATCAGAAGCTCAACATTTTGCTAATGGCACCTATTATATAGAAGCCCTAACAGACCAGTTAGCAGAAAAGGCCTTAGAAATTTTCAAATTGATAGAACAAGCTGGAGGCTTTTTAAATCAACTCAAAGAAGGGGTTATTCAACGAAAAATAAAAGAATCGGCAACTAAGGAACAAGAACAATTTGATAATGGTGAACTTGTTTTATTAGGAACTAACAAAATTCAAAACGAAAAGGATAGAATGAAGAATGATTTAGAAGTAAATCCTTTTGTAAAAGTTAGAAATCAAAAAACGTTGATTGAACCTATCATTCAGAAAAGATTAGCCGAAAAACTTGAACAAGAACGTTTAGACCATGAGTAGAAAAGATCTTTCAAATATCAGTATTGATAAAAGTCAACAATCGAATGTTGAAAATCGTAAACACGAAGATTTTGTTGCAGGTATTGCGCCAAACTTGCGTGGACCCTACTCTACTATGTATGTTCGTAGACCATGGACTATTCGTCAATATGCAGGGTTCTCTACAGCAGAAGAAAGTAACGCCTTTTACAGAAGAAATTTAGCAGCCGGACAAAAAGGACTTTCCGTAGCCTTTGATTTAGCTACACACCGTGGATATGATTCTGATCACGAACGTGTTCAAGGAGATGTTGGTAAAGCAGGTGTGGCAATAGATTCTGTGGAAGACATGAAGGTTTTGTTTGACCAGATTCCGTTAGATAAAATGTCAGTTTCTATGACAATGAATGGAGCTGTACTACCTGTATTAGCTTTTTATATTATTGCTGCCGAAGAACAAGGAGTAAAACCAGAACTACTCTCTGGAACTATTCAAAACGATATTTTAAAGGAGTTTATGGTACGTAACACCTACATCTACCCTCCTACTCCTTCCATGAAGATTATTGCTGATATTTTCGAATACACCAGTAAGAACATGCCTAAGTTTAATTCAATTTCTATCTCAGGATACCACATGCAAGAAGCGGGTGCTACTCCAGATATTGAATTAGCATACACACTTGCTGATGGTTTAGAATATATTAGAAAAGGATTAGAAGCAGGAATGGATATTGATGCATTTGCTCCTAGACTTTCTTTTTTCTGGGCTATTGGAATGGATCATTTTACCGAAATAGCAAAAATGCGTGCTGGTAGAATGCTTTGGGCTAAAATTGTAAAACAATTCAACCCTAAAAACCCAAAATCATTAGCTTTAAGAACTCACTGTCAAACAAGTGGTTGGAGTTTAACCGAACAAGATCCATTTAACAATGTAGCACGAACTACCATTGAAGCAATGGCTGCCGCTTTTGGAGGAACACAAAGTTTACATACCAACGCATTAGACGAAGCAATTGCCTTACCTACTGATTTCTCAGCAAGAATTGCACGTAACACTCAAATATATTTACAACAAGAAACACACATTACCAAAACAGTAGATCCTTGGGCTGGTAGTTATTATGTTGAAGAATTAACAGAAAACATTGCCAACAAAGCTTGGGAACTAATTCAAGAAGTGGAAGAATTAGGAGGAATGACCAAAGCTATTGAAAAGGGAATTCCAAAAATGCGTATTGAAGAAGCTGCAGCAAAAAAGCAAGCTAAAATAGATAGCGGTCAAGATGTTATTGTTGGTGTAAATAAATATCAATTAAAAGAAGAAGATCCTTTACACATTTTAGAAGTAGATAATGAAGCTGTTCGTCAATCTCAAATCAATAGGCTAAACGAGCTAAAATCAGAAAGAAATGAAGATAATGTTAATCAGTCTTTAGAAGATTTAACAGAATGCGCTAAAACGGGTAATGGAAATTTATTAGATTTAGCTGTAAAAGCTGCGAGAAACAGAGCTACTTTAGGCGAAATCTCTGATGCTTTAGAAACTATTTTCGGAAGACATAAAGCAGTACATAAAACAATTAGCGGCGTGTATAGTAAAGAAATAAAAGATGATGCTTTATTTAAAGAGGCAACCCAACTAGCCGATAAATTTGCGGAATTAGAAGGTCGAAGACCTCGTATTATGATAGCTAAACTAGGGCAAGACGGACATGATCGTGGCGCAAAAGTAGTTGCTACTGGATATGCTGACCTTGGTTTTGATGTAGATATAGGACCTTTATTTCAAACACCTATTGAAGCAACAAAACAAGCTATTGAGAATGACGTACACATTATAGGTATTTCATCTTTAGCAGCAGGTCATAAAACATTGGTTCCTCAAGTAATTGGCGAACTTAAAAAGTACGGTAGAGAAGATATAATGGTAATTGTTGGAGGAGTAATTCCTGCACAAGACTATCAATTTTTGTTTGACGCTGGTGCCGTAGGTATTTTTGGTCCTGGAACTAAAATTGCTCAAGCTGCCATAGACATGCTAACTATTTTAATTGATAGCACAGAAGAATAATTGAACTATGAAAATACAATACATCGATAGAAAATCAGGAACTTTAATAACCGAAACTCCACCTGGAGAAGGGTTTTTAAAGCTTTTATATCAAAACCCTTTTGGTAAGGTTGCATTATTACCTATGGTAAAGCGCAAGGCCTTATCTTCTCGTTATGGAAAAATGATGAGCAAGGCTTCTTCAGTAAAAAAAATACAAGGCTTTGTAGACAAACTGGGAATTGACATGAACGAATCTGAAAAATCAGTTTCAGAATTCACTTCTTTTAATGATTTTTTCTATCGAAAACTAAAACCTAACGCACGCCCAATAGAAAATGGATTTGTTAGTCCAGGTGATGGGAAATTAATTGCTTTTGAAAATGTTGCCGATGTACATAACTTCTTTGTAAAAGGAAGGAAATTCACCTTGAAAGAATTTTTAAACAGTAAATCATTAGCAGAGAAATACAAAAATGCTTCTCTTCTTATTTTAAGATTAGCTCCTAACGATTATCACCGTTATCATTTTCCGTACGAAGGGACACCTTCAGGAATGACAAAAATTAAAGGTGATTATTTTTCTGTCTCTCCCTATGCACTAGCTTCTAATTTTACAAAAGTTTTTTGCGAAAACAAACGTGAATTTTGTGAACTTAAAACAGAAGATAAAGGAGACATATTAATTGCACCGGTAGGTGCTACCATGGTAGGCGCTATTATAGAAACATTTACCGCAAACTCTGAAGTTAAAAAAGGAGACGAAATGGGTTATTTTGCTTTTGGAGGATCTACTATTGTAGTATTAATTGACAAAGAAAAAATATCTCTAGATAAAGACATCCTAGAAAACACCAAAAACGGTATTGAAACCGCTGTTAAAATGGGTGAAAAAATTGGAATATAAAAAAAGGCTTAGTAAATACTAAGCCTTTTTAATTATCTATACTTTTTAGTTTTTAACTTTATCTTTCTTTAAGTTAATCATATTCTTAAAATCACCAGCATTTACAACTGTCCACTGATCAAAAGGTTTAAAGTACTTCTTAATTACTCTATTTACATCTTCTACAGTAAGGTTTTTAACTTTCTCTTCTAAATTCTTATGGAAGTCAAAATCTCTCTTATAATAGATATTATTATTAATCAAACTAGAAAGCTCACGATCTTTTGCTCGAGAAACAGCCTTACCTTGTACCCATCCTTTAATTACACCTTTTACCTCTTCTTCAGTTACACCGTCTTTAATGAAACGTGCTATTTCCTCATCAAATCCAAGTTGAACCTTTGCAGAGTTCTGCGGTGCATATATAGCATAAATGTACATAGTTGAATTTTTATCATCCTTACTTCCATCAACAGAAACTCCTCCACCAGCACCGTAGCTTACTCCATCTTTTTGACGTAAACGATTCGCTATTCTCGAATTAAGGAACCCTCCTCCGAAAATTTCTCCTGCAACCTGTAATGCTGCATAATCTTCACTATCTTGACTACACTCAAACGATAGCGTTCCAGTAGTAAATGCATTCTTCTTATCTGGAGTTTTGATACTTTCATTAACATTTTTATTCTTCGAATACGCATCTTTTACCGGTGTAAAAGAATATTTAGATTTAAAATCTCCAAAGTTACTTTCGAAATAAGACTTCAACATATTTTCATCAACATTTCCAATTGCCACTAAAGTTGCATTATTAGAAATCCCATAAAAGTCTTTATAATAAGCCTTCAACTCATCTACCGTCACCTCCTTAATAGCACTAATCTCCTCATCTAAACTTCTAACATACATAGGATGGCCTTTTGAACGTTTTTGGTTTAATCTTCTAGATTTCCTAGACGCCAAATATGTCGGTTCTGTTTTGTTTCTTTCTAAATTAGCTAAACTTCTAGTTTTTATTTTTTCTAATTCAGCTTCATCAAACTTTGGATTCTTTAACATATCTGTCATTAACTCCAAAGCCTTTGGTAAATACTCTTCAGTAGTACTAATATTCACAAAAGTTCTTCCGTTACTTCCTCTAAACGATATAGACGATTTAATAGCACTTAATTCATCCTCTATCTGTTGTCTAGTTCTATTTGCAGTTCCTTTGTTTAACATACTTGCAGTATAACGTGCCGCTAAACCTTTGTCCATTAAATCTTTTTCTGCTCCATTTCTAAAAGCAAAATTGATACTTACCGTTTTACCTCTATTATCTTTTTTAATAAAACCATACTCAATTCCGCTATCTGCTAACTTACCTGAGTTTAGCCTTTTTTGAATATTGTCATAAGAAACATCAAATGCCTCTCCTGTTCCATATCCTTTTTTCCCTTTATAAGCCTTTACTAAGCTCTCTACACCTTCTGTATGTGGAATAGCAACTCTTACCGGCTTCTTAGTAGGAACAAAGTTACCCACAGTTCTATTTGTAGGGATAAAGTACTTCTTTGCAACCTCATTCACTTTAGCTAAGGTCATCTTTTCAATTCTATCTCTATGAATAAATGCCAATCTCCAATCTCCTGCACCAATAAACTCACTCATATAGGTTCCTAAATATGCTGAATTTCTAGAAACTTGATCAATTTGCTTTAAAAGGTTTGATTTTGCTCTTTTTAACTCAGCTTCTGTAATAGGCTTGTTTCCTAAATTATCCAGTACATTCACCATGGTGCTTTCTGCTTCTGCTAAAGACTTATCAGAAGGAACATCTACGTTGAAATACATAAACGAAGGCTCTTCAGTAAATGGAGCAAACGACCACATTCCTGATGCTTTTTTACCATCAATTAAAGCCTTATATACTCTCCCTGAAGGCTGATCTGTCAATACATCTTCAACAATTGCTAAAGCTGAATAATCTTCATGAGATCCAGCTGGAGTATGATACATTGCAGATAATACCTGTAAATCTCCTACTCTATTTAATTCTACCCTTTTTTCTCCGTCTTGAGGTGGCTCAATCGTTGCTACATAATTTAATGGAGCAGATGGATTTTTAATCTTCCCAAACTTCTTTTCTATTAATTTTAATGTCTTCGCAGTATTAAACTTACCAGTCACCATTAAAACTGCATTATCAGGCCTGTAATACTTCTTATAAAAAGCTTTTAAATTTTCAATTGGAACTCGTTCAATGTCTGATCTATTTCCAATAGTCGATTGCCCGTAGTTATGCCATAAAAAACCTGAACTAATTACAGATTTCATTAACACTCCTGTAGGAGAGTTTTCTCCAGATTCAAATTCATTTCGTACAACAGAAAATTCTGACTCTAAATCTTTCTTTGCAATGTAAGAATTTACCATTCTATCTGCCTCTAAATCTAGCGCCCAATCTAAATTTTCATCAGTAGCATTAAATGTTTCAAAATAATTGGTTCTGTCATACCAAGTAGTTCCGTTTGGTCTTGCTCCATGATCAGACAATTCTTTTGGAATATCTGGATGATTTGGAGTCCCTTTGAACACTAAATGTTCTAATAAATGAGCCATCCCCTTTTCTCCATATCCTTCATGTCGAGAACCAACTTTATACGTAATATTTACTGTGATAGTTTGTGAAGAATTATCCGGAAACAACAACACCTTTAAGCCGTTACTCTCCAAATTATACTCTGTAATCCCCTCAACACTAGCCGTTTTTGTGATTTGCGCCTGTGCTGTAAACGTCAAAAAGGAGGCCATTAACACAACCCCAAACCGTTTTAAAGTTTGATTTTTTTTCATAATTAAATTTTTAGTTCATACAAATATAACATTCTACCGCAAGCATTCCCTTGTTGATTTTCATAATTTTAACTTAAAATTAACACTATGTATTTCCGTAAATAATGACTCAAATCATAAGGCTATTAATCCTTTAATGCGTAAATTTGCATCGTTTTTATTTATATGTAATTCTTACAATGAAAAAGTTCCTTAATATACTTTACTCAACCCGTCTAATGGCTATTCTTTTCTTCGTTTTTGCCATAGCAATGGGAATCGCTACTTTTATCGAAAATGATTTTGGTACTCAAACTTCAAAAGCTTTAGTTTACAACACTTGGTGGTTCGAAGTTATCATGATTTTTTTTGTAATTAATTTCTTCGGAAATATTTTTAGATACAAACTTTACAAAAAAGAAAAATGGTCTGTCCTACTTTTTCATATCGCTTTTCTATTTATTTTAATTGGAGCGGGAGTTACTCGTTATATTAGCTATGAAGGCTTGATGATTATTGATGAAGGAGAAACCACCAATACTTTTTTCTCAGACACCAACTATTTAAATGTTGTTATTGATGATAATCAGTTTCAAAAAGAAACTCATAACAAGTTATTACTTTCAGCATGGGGATCAAATACTGCTAACTTTACAGAATCGTTTCAACCCCAAAAAGATGGAAAAAACCATGAAGTTACTTTTAATCTTGTTGACTACATTCCATGGGCAGAGAAAAAATTTATCGAAGATGAAAATGGTATTGAGCATATAAAGTTTGTAGAAAGTTCTAGCGGAAGCAGACATGAGCATTTTATTAAACGAGGGACTATTCAAAACGTTCATAATATTTTAGTTGGTTTTGATGCTAAAGATGGAAATGCTAATATTAATATTTTTAAAAGAAATGACTCTTTAAAAATCATCACTAAAGCAGATGGAGACTTTCAAGTGATGGCTACGCAACAAAAAGGATCTGTTAAAAAAGATACTGTTCAAGACTTTAAGCTAAGATCTCTATATCACGTTTCTGGTTTACCTTTTGTAGTGCCACAATACCCGACAAAAGGAGCTGTAAAAACAGTTAGAGGCGAAAAAGACCCTAAAAAATACGACATTGTTGTTTTTGATGTCACTACCAATGAAAAAACTGAAAGAATCTCTTTAACAGGCGGACAATTCAATGTAGACAACATTGAAACCTTTAGTCTTGGAGAATTAAATTTCAGAGCTTGGTATGGAGCAAAAAAATACACTACTCCGTTTAATGTAAAGCTAAATGACTTCCAACTAGAAAAATATCCAGGTTCAGAAAATGCGGCTTCTTATGCAAGTGAAGTTACCGTAATAGACGAAAAAGAAACTTTTGATTTTAGGATTTTCATGAACACTATTTTAAACTACAAAGGATATAGATTATTCCAAGCAAGTTATAGCAATGCAGGAGAAGAAGTTGAACAAACACACTTATCTGTTAATCACGATTTTTGGGGAACTACTATCACCTACATTGGGTATTTCTTGTTGTTCTTCGGATTAATTGCTTCTTTGTTTATAAAAAACACTCGTTTTGCCGATTTAAAAAAATCATTAACAAAAATTCGAAAAAAGAAAGCTACACTATTAGTACTTCTTTTATTCTTTAGTACGATCGGGTTTTCTCAACACAATCAACATCAACCTAAAAAATTAACCGAAAGTCAAATTGATTCTGTTTTACAGAAATCCGTTGTCTCAAAAGAGCATGCCGATTCTTTTAGTGAATTAGTTATTCAAGATGCTGGAGGAAGAATGAAACCTGCACATACCTACGCCTCAGAATTAGTTAGAAAAGTTGCTCACACGGATGATTTTAGAGGATTAACTCCTAGTCAAATTTTAGTTTCTATTACCGAGGCTCCAATGTTTTGGATAAACGTACCTTTTATTTATTTAGAAAAAGGGAACACTCAAATTAGAGAGGTATTAGGATTACCTAAAGACACAAAATATGCACGTTTTATTGATTTTTATGGTCCTGATGGAGTTTCAAAAATTTCTCACTTAGTAGTAGAAGCTCAAAAAAAACGTATTCAAAGTAAGCTTGAGTTAGATGCTATTAAAATTGAACGTAGAGTTTATCTACTATCTCAAGCATTAAGCGGGAGTATTTTACGAATTTTCCCTATTCCAAACAACCAAGAAAACAAATGGGTATCTCAACCAGAAACATTACAAGCTGGTTTTAAAGGAACAGATTCTGTTTTTGTTCGTCAATCATTACCTGTTTATTTTCAACTGTTACAAAACTCTAAGAAAACTGGAGATTATACCGAGACAGGAAAAATATTAAATGGTATAAAAAAATTCCAAAGAAAATTTGGTTCTGAAGTAATTCCAGCGAAAGATAAAATTCAATTGGAAATAGCGTATAATAAAGCCAATATTTTTGTAAAACTTTCTAAATACTATGGTTATGTAAGTTTACTAATGATTGTATTTGTTTTCTTTCAAATATTCAATAATAAACCTTGGGTTAATTATGTTATCAAAGCTTTTATAGGGATTATTATAATTTTATTCATGGCACACCTAACTGGTTTGGCTATGCGTTGGTATATTAGTGGAAACGCTCCTTGGAGTAATGCATATGAATCCATAATCTTCGTTGGACTAGCCACTATGCTTTTTGGGTTACTTTTAGGTAGAAACTCTTCATTAACAATAGCAGCTACCACATTTTTAGCTTCGATAATTTTATTCTTTGCACATCAAAACTGGTTAGATCCAGAAATAGCAAACCTACAACCAGTATTAAACTCATGGTGGTTATATGTCCATGTATCTATTATCGTTGCTAGTTATGGACCATTTGCTTTAGGAATGATTTTAGGAATTTTCGCTTTGTTTTTAGTTTTATTCACTACTAAAAATAATAAAAAGAAAATGAGTATACACCTAAGAGAATTAACAATCATTAATGAAATGGCTTTAACCGTTGGTTTGGTAATGCTTACTGTTGGAAATTTCTTAGGTGGAATGTGGGCTAATGAAAGTTGGGGACGTTATTGGGGCTGGGATCCTAAAGAGACTTGGGCCTTAATATCTATTATGATATATGCCTTTGTTTTACATATGCGATTGATACCTGGATTAAGAGGTAAATACACCTTTAATTTATGGTCTATAATTGCTTTTGCTTCTATTATGATGACCTATTTTGGTGTTAACTTTTACTTAGCAGGGTTACACTCTTATGCAAGTGGTGATAAAGTTATTACACCTAGTTCAGTATACTATTCTATTGGGTTTGTAACTATCTTAGGAATAGCCTCATGGTTTAAATACAAGAAGTTTTATCAAAAATAATGTACAATTGGGTATAAAAATGTACTTTTGTGCCGCTTTTAAAGAATTGAAATATGTTTAATAAGAATATAAAACTAGTTTTAGCAGCATTAACATTAGCTTGGTCTGTTTATAATTTTATTCAGGGCGAAATAGGTAATGGATTAGCTATTTTACTTTTAACTGGAATCTTCATTTTATTATATTTTAAAAATGAATTTATCCTATTAGCATTCTTAAAACTAAGAAAACAAGATTTTGAAGGTGCACAAAAATGGTTGGCATATATTAAAAATCCTAGTGCAGCATTAACTCAAAAGCAAGAAGGATATTATAATTACCTACATGGAATTATGCTTTCTCAAACCAACATTACCAAAGCTGAGAAATTTCTTAAAAAAGCTGTTAAGCTAGGATTAGCAATGGATCATGATTTAGCAATGGCTAAATTACAGTTAGCTGGTATTGCTATGACAAAACGTAGAAAACGTGAAGCAACTATGTTAATGAATGAAGCAAAAAAGTTAGATAAACATGGTATGCTCAAAGAGCAAATACAAATGATGAAGCAACAAATGAAAAGAATATAAATCCCTCTACAATTACGATTTCCTCTTATTTTTTTTAGTTTTTGTACTTTTACCACAAACAAGAAATCATAAATGTTAAAGAACTGGATTTTAAAGGCTTTAGATAGATATGCATCAAAATGGATAGTTTTAACTATTGATATTTTTCTTGTATGCTTTTCTTTTATATTAGCCTACACAATAAGGTTTAATACTTCTTTAAACTTCGACACTGAAAAATTAGTCTATCAACTACCATTTATTGCCTTAGTTGCTCTTTTTAGTTTTCTTAGTGTTGGATCTTATCGAGGAATTATACGACACACGGGAACAAGAGATGCTTTTAATGTTTTCATCGGACTATCATTAATGTCCTTATTAATTATTATCTCAGTTCTAGCAAATAGTGCTTTAAAGCTTTTCCCTCTTTTTACTATTCCCAAATCAATTGTAATAATACATTTCTTAACTTCAGTTATACTACTAATTATTAGTAGATTTGTTTTTAAAGCTTTTTTTGAAATAATTTCTACTGAGTTAGACAACATCACAAATGTTTTAATATATGGAGCCGGAGATTCGGGACTAATAACTTACGGTGCGCTAAACAGAGATTCTAAAAACAAATATGAAGTTTTAGGTTTTATAGACGACAATCCAAAAAAACATGGAAAAAAAATTGATCGTATTAAGATTTATGATGGAAACAACTTAACTAAAAACTTCATTGACACCAAAAAGGTTGACGAAATAATCATTTCTATCCAAAATATCAAATCAGAAAAACTCCTTATACTTACAGATAAACTTCTTGCTTTAGGTGTAAAAGTAAAAATCGTACCCCCACTTTCAAAGTGGATAGATGGTGATTTGGAAGCTACTCAAATTAAACAAGTTAAAATTGAAGACCTCCTAAATCGCAAACCTATATCGATTGACAACCCAATTGTTGGTAGAGAAGTTAATGATAAAGTTGTAATGGTTACTGGCGCAGCGGGCTCTATAGGTTCTGAAATATCTAGACAACTTAGTTCATACAAGCTTAAGCATCTAATACTTATAGATCAAGCCGAATCACCTCTATATGAAATTGAACAGCAGTTAATTCAAAACGGTATTTCAAATTTCACAGCTTTTGTAGCCGATGTAAGGGATGCAAAACGTATGGATGAAATTTTTGAAAAATACACCCCGCAAAAAGTTTTTCATGCAGCCGCTTATAAACATGTTCCCTTAATGGAGAAGTCGCCTTATGAAGCCGTTAAAATTAATGTATTAGGTACGAAAAATATAGCTGATTTAGCAATAAAACATAAAGCAGAACGTTTTGTAATGGTATCTACAGATAAAGCTGTTAACCCTACAAATGTTATGGGAGCTACTAAACGTATTGCTGAAATGTATATAAGTTGTTTAAGTAACCGTGAAAATCATTCTACTAAATTTACAACAACTCGCTTTGGAAATGTTTTAGGTTCTAACGGATCAGTAATACCTTTATTTAAAAAACAAATTGAAAACGGTGGTCCCTTAACAGTAACTCACAAAGATATTACTCGTTATTTTATGACAATCCCAGAAGCGTGCCGTTTAGTTTTAGAAGCAGGAACTATGGGTAATGGAGGAGAGATTTATATTTTTGACATGGGTAAATCTGTAAAGATATTTGAAATTGCCAAAAGAATGATTCATTTATCTGGATTAACATATCCTGATGATATAGATATTAAAATTACAGGACTCAGACCAGGAGAGAAATTATATGAAGAATTATTGGCTAATGGAGAAAATACCACCCCTACTTACCATGAGAAAATATTGATTGCTAAAACCCAAGAAATTGACATAAAATCTATTTCTAAAAAAATCGAAACACTTTGTTCTATGAACAATAAAATAAACAATTTTGATACGGTTTCCTTAATGAAAGAAATTGTTCCAGAATATGTTTCTCAAAACTCAATTTATCAAGAATTAGACATAATCAAAGAAAATTAAATTAGTACTTTCGCAAAAAAAATAACAATGCACAAAACGAAAAGAATTGCACTCGGATTACTTCTTTTAGTATTTACAACATCTTGTGTTTCAAAAAAGGAAATTGTTTATTTCCAAAATGACACTATCAACCAGTCATTAGTTAATAATAATTACAAAACTATATTTAAGGCAGATGATTTACTACAAATAACTGTTTCTGCGTTAGATTTAGAAGCAGTTCAACCGTTTAACTTACCTTCTGTAACTTTTGCTACTACAACGAACAATGTAGTTGGAACACCTCAACAACAATCATATTTAATAGATAATGAAGGTTTTATAGACTTTCCTTTATTAGGTAAAATCAAGATAGCGGGATTGACTCGATCAGAAGCCATTGAACTACTTAAAAATAAACTAGACCCTGATTATGTTAAAAACCCAACCATCAATATTAGGATCTCTAACTTCACTATTACTGTTTTAGGAGATGTTAAGAAACCAGGAACTTATACAATTCCAAATGAACGAATTACGGTATTAGAAGCTCTTGGTTTATCTGGTGATTTAAACATTACAGGAGTTAGAAACATTAGAGTTTTTAGAGAAGAGAATGGTGAAAAATTAACTTATACATTAGACTTAAAGTCTAATAATCTTTTTACTTCACCTGCCTATTATCTACAACAAAACGATGTTGTATATGTGCAGCCTAATAAAGCATCCTCTCAAGATGCAGCTTACAACAGAAACTCTGGTTTATTTGTTTCTGTTGGTTCCGTAATAATTTCATTAATTGCTATTTTAACGAGATAAAAACATGAACGATTTACATTCTCCTCAAATTAAGGATAACGACACAATAAATATTAGAGCGGAAATAGAAAAGTATTTGTTTCACTGGAAATGGTTTGCTTTAGGAATTCTAATTTCCCTTATAGGTGCTTTTCTTTATTTAAGATATTCCACACCTCAATATAGTGCTACAGCAACCATATTAATTAAAAATGATAAAAAGGGTGGTATTTCTGAAGAGCTAGCTGCTTTTGGTGATTTGGGTATTGTAGGTGGTTCTGGTAATAGTATAGAAAATGAAATAGAGGTTATAAAATCACGTAAACTCATAAATGACGTTATTTCTAAACTTAAACTAAACGTAACTCTTATAGCTGAAGGACGAATTAAAGAATCCGAAGTTTATAAAAAAAAGCCCATATACTTAGACCTTGATAAAATTGATAGTATTAAATTACAAGATTTAAACACTCTATTAAATCTAGAAATCGTTTCTAATGATAAGTATAAGTTATTCAACAAGAATAATGAATTAATTTCAGAAAACAATTTTGGACAAGTAATCACTGAGCCTTCTATTTCTGGTGCTATTTTACATAAAACTTCTTTTTTTAGTCAAAACGACATTAATAAAACTTATAAAATTATTGTTAGGCCAATAAATAAAGTAATTGATTCATATGTTGGAGGTATATCCGTCTCTATTGTTAATAAAAGATCAAGTGTTTTAAAGTTATCATTGCGTTCTGCTATAAAAGAAAAAGCTGAAGACATTTTAGACGAATTGGTAAATCAATATAATTTCGACGCTATAGAAGATAAAAAGGAAGTTTCTATAAAAACTAATAACTTTATTATTGAACGTCTTAAAAATATTGGAAATGAATTGGCTCAGATAGATAGAAAAGTAGAAAAATTCAAATCAAAGCACAAAATTACAGATATTGAGTCAGAGGCTGAATTAACCTTAAAAACAAATATTGAAAATCGTCAACAGTTAATTAAGGCTTCTACCGATTTAAGTTTAGCAAAAGATTTAGCCAATGAAATTGACAACAATGACTATCTACCGGCTAATTTAGGGTTAAGTGATCCTAATATAGGAAAGTCTATTAATGAATATAATCTATTAATTGCTCAAAGAAAAAAGTTAGAAAAAAGTGCAGGAACTAAAAACACTGTACTCATTGAGGTAAAAATCAATATAGAAAATCTTAAAGGTTCATTGAAAAGAAGTTTAGATAACATTGTCAGATCTTTGCAGGTAACCGTAAATAATTTAAAGAAAGAGGCCAATAGATTTAATTCAAAAATAACTTCTATTCCTTCTCAAGAAAAAGAGTTTTTAGATATTGCGCGTCAACAAGAAATCATTGCAGGTCTGTATTCTTATCTATTAAAGAAAAAAGAAGAGACAGCTATATCATTGACGGCAAATGCTGTTCCTAATGCCAAAATTATTGATTACGCCTATAGCTCTGGAATTCCTGTGAGTCCTAAAAAGAAAATAATTTATTTTGCTGCTCTTTTGTTTGGCTTGATTGTTCCTTTTGTTTTTATCTATTTAAGAGACTTACTAGACACTAAAGTTCACACAAAACGTGATATAGAAGAGTTAACCAACATTCCTTTTTTAGGAGATATACCTCATTCTGAAGTAAAAGAAAAAATTGTAATTAACTCTAACGCAAGATCTAGTACAGCAGAAGCATTTAGGTTGATTAGAACTAATTTAGACTTCATACTATCTAATGTAAAACATGATGGGGGTAAGACCATATTTGTAACTTCTACAACAAGTGGAGAAGGAAAATCTTTTTCCTCTATAAATCTTGCTGCTTCACTTACACTTTCGGGAAAGAAGGTGGTTCTAGCGGGAATGGATTTAAGAGCTCCTAAAATCACTGAGTATTTAGAAATTCCTGATAGAAAAGGAATCACTAACTATTTAACTAGTGATGAAATTACTTTAGATTCTTTAACTTTTAATATTCCAGAAATTAAAGATTTAGATATTATTGCATCGGGTGCAATTCCACCAAACCCTGCGGAGCTATTAATGAGTAATAAAATAGCAACATTATTTGATGAATTAAAGCAAAATTATGATTATGTAATTATAGATACTGCTCCTGTAAATCTTGTTACTGACACTTTGCTTATTGCTAAACATGCTGATATGGTAATGTATGTTACAAGAGCTAATTATTTAGATAAACGTATGCTAGTTGTACCGCAAACATTATATAACGATAAGAAACTTCCAAACTTATCAATTGTTTTAAATGATACCGATTTAAAACGTGGCTACGGCTACGGCTACGGATATGGTTATGGTTATGGCTACGGAGTAGCTGAAGATCTTGATACACCTTGGTACAAAAAGATTTTTAATAGATAAAAAAAGGGGAAGTTTTAAACTTCCCTTTTTTTTATAACAACTTTGAATTGTTTATCAATAAATTCTCTATTTGATTTTTGATTTTTCTAGTCCCAATCTTCTTTAACAATCTTAAATGATTCATATGATGCGTATCTGTTCCAACAAAATCATACAAATTCTCTTTAAGTAGTTTCTGAGCCGTTTTCTGAACTCCTTTACCATATTGTTCAGTAAGAGACAATAAATTCAATTGAAACACACATCCTGCCTTTTTAAGCTTATAATAATTATTAAAATCTCCATGATAAAAATTATATCTCTCAGGATGAGCCAAAATCGGTTTATAACCTTTTAATTGTATTTCAAATAAGACATCATATAAATTATAAGGAGCACTGAAATACGACATTTCAACTAGTACATAATTATCTTTAATAGTTAAAACATCATTATTTTTTAATCGCTCTACAAACTGTTCATCCATCATGTATTCTGCAGCTGCCCTAAAATGAACATCATTCATTCCTCTCTTTAAAAGTTCTGCTTTAACTTCTTCTAACTTTTCGTTGATTAGTCCAGATGAATTTGGATAAACATCTCCCAAAACATGCGGTGTAGTGACAAAATTTTTAATACCATAAGAGTTCATTCGTTCAATTAACTCAATTGTATTCTCAATGCTCTTTGATCCATCATCAATTCCAGGTAATAAATGTGAATGAATATCAATAAAGTTTTCTGAAAACAGTTCTTTTAAGGGTATTTCTTTTTTTTTAAAAAACAGCATAATAAAATTTTAAAAGCCTACAAATTTATGCTTTTTATTAAAAAAAACATCTATTTAAACAACGAAAACGATTGAGTTTTTGTTGCCTATTGTTTACAAAAAATAGAACATCTATATTTGACCATATCAAACACAAGTAACATGATTTTAATAGCAGATGGAGGGTCTACCAAAGCAGATTGGATAGCAATTAATGACAATAAAGAAGAGGTATTTAGAGTACGTACTTTAGGATTGAACCCAGCTGTTGTTCCGCAAGAAGAATTAAGAAATAGAATCATTAATATGTTTCAATTGATTAATATTAAAGAAAGTGTTCGTGAAATTTATTTTTATGGTGCAGGTTGTGGAACTAAAAAGCCCACAGAAATTCTTAAAAACACGCTTAAAGATATTTTTTTTAATGCTGAAATTAATGTTTCTGAAGATATGCTTGCAGCAGTATATGCTAGTGCCGGAAAAAATCCTTCAATAGTATGTATTTTAGGAACAGGTTCTAATAGCTGCTATTTTAATGGTCTTACTATGGAAATGTTGGTTCCATCTTTAGGTTATATTTTAATGGATGAAGCAAGTGGAAATTACTTTGGAAAAAAACTAATCAGAGATTTCTACTATGGTAAAATGCCAAAAACAATTGCTAAAAAGTTTAAACAGTCATTTAATTTAGATGCTGACGTTATCAAACATAACCTTTACAAAGAAACAAACCCAAATATGTATTTAGCTTCTTTTGCGAAATTCATGTTTGATTATAAAGATGAAAAGTATATCAAAAAACTAATTAAAAAAGGTTTTGTTGAGTTTTTCAAGTATCGTATTCTTCCATACAACAAAGAAAAAGATACTCCAATATATTTTATTGGATCTATCGCTTTTTACTTCAAAGATATTTTAGAGAAAGTAGCTCATAAATACAACCTAGAAATAACAGATATTATTCAAAGACCTATTGACAACTTAGTTAATTATCACAAAAAGAACATTAATTAAGGAATTCCAAAATTCTTTCTAAAGCCATTCCTCTTGATCCTTTAATTAATATTGTTGAGTTAGTATATGTTTTCCCTTGAATAAACTCTTTTAGCTCCTCAAAATTTAAATATTGCCTACTACTTGTATTTGTTTTGCTAAAATTTTCTCCAACTAAAACTGATTCATTAAAATCAAACTTATCTACTAAACTGGCAATATCTTGATGTTCCTGCTTACTATTATCACCTAACTCAAACATATCTCCCAAGATTACAACCTTGCGATTCGTTTTTAAAAGCTTAAAATTTTCCAACGCCGCTTGAACACTTGTAGGGTTTGCATTATAAGCATCTAAAATAATCTTGTTTGACCCTTTTTCTAATATTTGAGACCTATTATTATCTGGAGTATATAATTCTATAGCCTCCTTAATTTTAGTACTTTCAATATTAAATTTTTCACCAATTGTAATAGCCGCTGCAATATTGTTGTAGTTATACTTCCCTATTAAATTACTTTGAATTACAACATTACCATAAGACAATTTTACAAATGGATTCACTTCTTTGAATTGAATGGAAGAAGAAAACAAAATTCTATTACTCCTTTCTGTTTTTTCCATTTGAATAACGTCTAAAGGATTTACAAAAATTGTCCTATCATCTTCCTTTAAAAAATCATATAGCTCTGATTTCGCCTCTATAACCCCTTCTACAGACCCAAACCCTTCCAAATGTGCTTTTCCAAAATTAGTAATGTATCCGTAGTCAGGCTCAGCTATACTACTCAAAAGAGCTATTTCTTTATGATGATTAGCGCCCATTTCTATTACTCCTATTTCAGTATCAGGTTTGATAGATAATAAGGTCAATGGAACACCAATATGATTATTTAAATTGCCTCTAGTAGCAACTGTCTTATACTTCTGAGATAAAACTGCATTTATCAACTCCTTTGTTGTTGTCTTACCATTGCTTCCTGTTAATGCAATGATAGGAACTTGTAATTGCCTTCTATGGTAATTTGCTAAATTCTGGAGTGTTTCTAAAACATCGTCTACCAACAAGGTTTTATCATTTACCCTATATTCTTCTTCATCAACTACCGCAAAACTTGCTCCTTTATTAAGTGCCTCTACAGCAAATTTGTTTCCATTAAAATTGGCTCCCTTTAAAGCAAAAAAGATTGTTCCTTTTCTAATGTTTCTTGTATCTGTATCTACTAAGTAACTCTTCTTAAATAGCTCGTATAATCCTTCCATATTCATATTGTAAAAATAAATAACCTCATTGAGATTTCAATGAGGTTATTCTATATTATTAAGTAGTAAGTATAATTTACTATCTCACTTGTTTTACATATCTAGGAGTTGCCGTTTTTCTTTCATTCAGCATCATTGGTCCCATTTTATCAGTAGCACATCTAAATCCAATAAAACTTGTAGCCATATACTCCGGGAAGTAACGTCTTTGAGCTGGATCTAACCAATATTCTCTATCTGCCCAAGAACCTCCTTTATATACTCTAGATCTATCACTAATTAAGGTCGTTCTATTTTTAGCATCATATTTATAATTATCAACAACTCTACCTAAAGAATCTCTTTCAGCTTCTGGTTTTACCGGAGCGTTATACATTCTTGTTCCTTGGTTTAATTGATCTTTTTCTAACTCATAAAACTTAGTAGAAGCCTGATCTCCATCGCCTAAACTAGAGTTGTTCGCTAAATTATAGTTTCTTCTCATATATGTATCTTCCTTCGTAATTGGAATATACTTTACACTACCTGGCAATGCCTTTGGCACAATTCTTCCGTTCTCTAAAGTATCATACTCAACCTCTCCAATCTCATCTCCTACGATCACTACTTTACCATTTTCATCAATTAACTTCTTAGTAAAAATATTTCCTCTAAAGTAATTGAAATCATTTGCTTCGTTATCGATAATAGGTCTATATACATCAGAAACCCATTCTGCAACGTTACCAGACATTTCAAATAATCCGAATGCATTTGGAGGATAACTTCTAACGGCATTAGGGATATCAGCCCCATCACTACTCCATCCTGCTATACCACTATAGTCTCCTTTACCTTGCTTAAAGTTAGCTAATTGATCTCCTCTTCTTCTCTTATCTCTATCTCTAGTATACTTTCCATCCCAAGAATACTTCTTTCTTCCTCTAATGTTATTATACTCTCTATTTTCAAATAAAGCTTTAGCGGCATATTCCCACTCTACCTCCGTAGGTAACCTAAACTTCTGAGATAAGATACCATCAGATGATGTAACTTGTCTTCCCGTAAATGTTCCTTTAGGTGCTTTAGGTTCTCCTTTTACCTTAGGAACTGGTAATCCTTTCTTATAAACTGTTGAGTCACCATCAAAGATTGCGTATGGATCTGTTAAATACGTATCGGTATCAAAATTATTCTTACCATAAAAACTCAATGAGTCTTCTTTAAAAATATTTTTGATAATCCCTTTATCCATTAAAATTTTTAAGTTTACCGCATTGGTACGCCACTTACAATACTTATTTGCTTGTATCCAACTAACACCTACAACAGGATAATCTGCATAAGATGGGTGTCTTAAATAACTTTCTGATAATAAGTTTGTGTTACCTAAACCTTTTCTCCATACTAAAGTATCAGGTAATACTGCTTCGTAAATATTTTTAAATTGTGCTTCTTCTGGAGGGAATACCTTCTTAGTATACTGCATGAATAAACCATATTCTGCATTGGTAACCTCTGTTTCATCCATATAAAATGAGCGCACATGCATTTTTCTCGGCGTAGTATTCCAGTCAAACATCACATCGTCCTGAACTAATCCCATAGTAAAAGCCCCACCTTCTATATGTACCATCCCAGGAGGAACATCTTTATTTGGTTTGTGGCTTCCTTTTATAAAATTACCATAGTTAGGATCATTAAAATTCCAACCTGTTAATGAAGAACTATTACCTCCTCTACTTCCGCTATTACTCTTACAAGAAGCAAATGCTAAACCTGCAATTACTAATACGCTAACTAATTTTGATGTACTTCTCATGTATCTTTTACTATTTTTAAGGGTGTGGCAATTTACAATATTTATCATAGTTTACAATATAAACTCTTTAAAATATAATTCACCTTACATATTCACATGCAAACTAAAAACGATAGTTTTTTTACTTTATTATTACGAAACTAATAAAAAGATTAAAATATCTAATACATAGTTACGTTATTTCTTTGATTATTATTTTTAATTTTAGGGTATTTTCAAACTAAACTGTTACCTATTAGGTATTAGCAAATTTGTAACCCTACTTGAAATATAGGATTAAGATTTATTAATACTGTAATAAAATTATATATTTGCCAAACTAAATTCAACTTTTACATGAGAAAATTAACTTTCATATTATTATTTGTTGCTTTTGTTACAAAAACTCAAGCGCAAGATAGAATAACAACAGCCACCCCCTTCTTGTTGATTAATACAGATGCTCGTGCAGGAGGAATGGGAGATGTGGGAGTTGCAACTTCTTCAGACGTTAATTCTATATTTCACAACCCTGCAAAAATTGCATTCCATAAAAGTAAAATTGGAATTGGTTTAAACTACACGCCTTGGCTACGTAATTTAACAGATGATATATTTGTAGGAGATGTATCTTACATTAATCGTTTCAAGGAAAATTCTGCTTGGGGAGTTAATATTAAATATTTTTCTTTAGGAAAAATTGAATTAACCAATGATAGTGGGCTACCACAAGGGTTCGAAAATCCTAGTGAATTTGCTATTACTGGAGTTTACTCTCTTAAATTAAGTGAAAAATTCTCTATGGGTATTGGTTTAAAATACATTAATTCTAGCTTAGACGTTAATAACAGCTTAACAGCAGTTAACTCTTTTGGTGTTGATGTTTCTGCTTACTACCAATCAACTGAAGAAAATTATGGAAAATTCAATGGTCGTTACCGTTTTGGTATTAACATTACCAACATAGGTCCTAAAGTAGAATATACACCAGGAGTAGAAAACTTTATCCCTACAAATGCTAAATTAGGTGGTGGATTTGACTTCATCTTTGATGATCAAAACATTTTAGGGTTAAACTTAGAATTCACAAAATTACTAGTACCATCTAGTAGTACTCAATCGTCAAGAGGTTGGTTTGAGGGAATGTTTACTTCATTAGGAGATAGAAGCTTTAGTGAAGAATTACAAGAGGTTACTTGGGCTTTAGGTGCTGAGTACTTATACAACAATGCCTTCGCTTTAAGAACTGGTTACTTCCACGAAAGCGCGGTTAAAGGAAACCGTCAATACTTTACAATGGGTGCTGGTTTTACCGCTAGATCATTTACTTTAAATTTATCATATTTAATGAATACTTCTAATATTAATAATCCATTAGAAAATACGTTACGTTTTTCTTTAGGGTTTGATTTAGGAGAAATCTTCGAAGATTATTAGAAATTCGTTTATTTTTAATAAATTCGTACCGAAAATATAGAAGCAGTCACATCGACTGCTTTTTTTGACTAAAATTTTGTCATGAAGAAAATAGACTTTACCGCCTCAGCTACTATATACGATGAAGTATCTCAACTATCATCAGAAGATCAGAATTTAATGAACAAAGCTGTTGAGGCTCGACAAAAAGCATACGCTCCTTATTCTAAATTTAATGTAGGAGCTGCGCTACTATTAGAAAATGGTGAAATTATACTTGGTAACAATCAAGAAAATGCAGCATACCCTTCTGGAATGTGCGCAGAAAGAGTTGCTATTTGGAAAGCTGGTTCAGAGTATCCAGGTGTTAAAGTAAAGAAGATTGCTATTACCGCAGCTTCAACCACTTCAAAAGTAGACAAACCTGTTGGTCCATGTGGAGCATGTAGACAAACCTTATCTGAATACGAAATAAACCAGAAAGAACCAATGGAAGTTTTATTTATGGGTGAAGTTGGTAAAATAGTAAAAACAGAATCTTTATTATCATTATTACCGTTTTCATTTGATAGTTCTTACCTCTAGAGTTATTGTATTCTTATTTTAAAAACTTATTTTTAAGCTTTCAATAATTAAAGCCTTTGCTATTTATTACAATCGTAAAAGTAGCTCATCATTAGTTTTTTACAATTAAAAAGCGTTCATTTGTTAGTCTAAATTCCCTAAACTAACGAATGATTTCAGCAAAAATAACAGGAACTGGTTCTTATATACCTACCATTAAAAAAGAAAACACTAAGTTTAATTCTAATCGATTTTTAAACTCAGACGGTTCTGATTTTGTCAATACCAACGATGTCATAATTGACAAGTTTAAAGATATTACTGGAATTGAAGAACGAAGGTATGCTGAAACCAAATACAATGCTTCTGATCTTGGTTTTTTTGCAGCTCAAAGAGCTATAGAAGATGCTCAAATTGATCCTGAAGAGCTAGATTATATCATTCTTGCCCATAATTTTGGTGACGTTAAAAGCGCAGCTATACAAAGTGACATTATACCTAGTTTAGCAACTAGAGTTAAATATAGATTAGGAATCAGCAACCCAAATTGTGTTGCTTATGATATTCTATTTGGTTGTCCTGGCTGGGTTGAGGGTGTTATTCAAGCACAAGCCTTTATTAAAGCTGGAATTGCTAAAAAGTGTTTGGTCATTGGAGCAGAAACATTATCGAGAGTAATAGATAAACACGATAGAGACTCTATGATTTATAGTGATGGAGCTGGTGCTTGTATTGTTGAGGCAACTCAAGAACAAGAAAGTGGAATTATAAGTCATGCGTCACAAACCTTCACCAAAAATGAAGCTTACTATTTATTTTTTGGAAATTCTTACGATAAAAATGAACACCCAGATGTGCGTTATATAAAAATGCACGGGCGTAAAATTTATGAGTTTGCGCTCACCAATGTTCCAAAAGCAATGAAAACTGCAGTAGACAAAAGTGGTGTTTCAATTGATCAAATAAAAAAAGTTTTTATTCATCAAGCGAATGAAAAAATGGACGAAGCCATTATAAAACGTTTTTATCGTTTGTATAAACAGCAACCTCCTAAAGATGTAATGCCTATGAGTATTCATAAACTAGGAAACAGTTCTGTTGCTACCGTTCCTACTTTATTAGACTTAGTCCTTAAAGGTCAAATTGAGCATCAAGAAGTACAAAAAGGAGACGCCATTATTTTAGCTTCTGTTGGTGCTGGAATGAATATCAATGCAATTGTTTATCGCTATTAAAAACTTCTAAAAAATCTATTTTTAAATACTAAAAATCTAAATTGTAAGTACTATTTTTGCGCATGCAACAACACAACGTACTTATATTAGATTTCGGTTCGCAATACACGCAACTAATTGCGCGCCGAGTAAGGGAATTAAACATTTATTGTGAGATACATCCTTACAATAAAATTCCAGAAAACTTAAACAATTTCAAAGCTGTAATACTATCAGGAAGTCCATCATCTGTTCGTTCTGAAGAAGCTCCTCACCCAGACTTATCAGAAATAAGAGGTAAAAAACCTTTATTAGCTGTTTGTTATGGTGCTCAATATTTAGCACATTTTTCTGGCGGATTGGTTGCTCCTTCAAACACTAGAGAATACGGACGTGCAAATCTTTCATTCATTAAAGAAAATGAAGATTTCTTCCAAGGAATCTCTGAAGGAAGTCAAGTTTGGATGAGTCATTCAGACACCATAAAGAATTTACCTACCAACGGAGTTCTTTTAGCAAGCACACATGATGTAGAAAATGCAGCATATAAAATAGAAGGAGAAACTACCTATGCTATTCAATTTCATCCAGAAGTATATCATTCTACGGACGGAAAACAATTATTAGCTAATTTTTTAGTTAATATAGCAAAGGTTGAGCAAAACTGGACTCCAGATTCATTTGTAGACGAAACCGTAAAAAACTTAAAAGAACAAATCGGTAACGATAAAGTTGTATTAGGTTTATCTGGAGGTGTAGACTCTTCTGTAGCAGCTGTATTATTACATAAAGCTATTGGAAGTAATTTGCACTGTATTTTTGTTAACAATGGATTATTACGTAAAAATGAATTTACCGATGTATTAAAACAATACGAAGGTATGGGCTTAAACGTAAAAGGAGTAGATGCTTCGGCACGTTTCTTGAATGAATTAGCAGGATTAAGTGATCCAGAAGCGAAACGAAAAGCTATTGGTAAAGTTTTTATCGATGTTTTTGATGATGAAGCTGCTCAAATAGAAGATGCTAAATGGTTAGCTCAAGGTACTATTTACCCAGATGTTATTGAATCTGTATCTGTAAATGGAGGTCCTTCAGCAACTATTAAAAGTCATCACAATGTGGGGGGATTACCAGATTTTATGAAATTAAAAGTAGTAGAGCCATTACGAATGATTTTCAAAGATGAAGTTCGTCGTGTTGGGAAGTCAATGGGAATTGATGCTGAATTATTAGGTCGTCACCCATTCCCTGGACCTGGTTTAGCTATTCGAATCCTTGGTGATATCACTTCGGAAAAAGTTCGTATTTTGCAAGAAGTTGATGCAATTTTCATCAATGGTTTAAAAGAACACGGACTTTATAATAAAGTTTGGCAAGCAGGAGCAATTCTATTACCAGTTAACTCTGTTGGAGTTATGGGAGATGAAAGAACCTACGAAAAAGTAGTAGCTTTGCGTGCTGTTGAAAGTACAGACGGTATGACAGCTGATTGGGTAAATTTACCTTATGAGTTTTTACAAAAAATATCTAACAAAATAATAAACAATGTAAAAGGTGTTAACAGAGTAGTTTATGACATCAGTTCTAAACCACCTGCAACAATTGAGTGGGAATAACATCTTTTTAAAAGTGTATACATGAAAAAAATAAAGTTATTAGTATTTCTATGCGGATTAACAATCGCAGTTTCTTGTGGACAACAAAAACGTTATGTTTCATACAAAGTTCAACAGGGAGAAACCATAGAGGATATTGCAAATCGTTTAAACATGAGCGAAGATGATTTACTTCGTTTAAATCCAGACGTAAGTGCTACTCCTCCTACAAACACCGTTATTATTATTCCTAATAAAGACATTAATAACAGTACTCCTGTAGATACAAGTACTACTGAAGAAGGTGGTGGAGAGGAAACAACGCAAACAGAGCAAGAAACTACTCCAAATGAAACTAATAACGAAGATGTATATACCGTTGTAACTACAGATTACGAAACACATACTGTTCAGCAAGGAGAAACAGTATATAGAATTACAAAGGAATATGATATTACCAAGGATGAATTATTAAAATTAAATCCTGAGTTTCCTGACTTGGTATTTAATAAGTTATCTGTTGGTCAAGTTTTAAAAGTAAAAGCAACTGCCAGAACAATTGTTGTAGACAAGAATGAAATTTTAAAACAATATGTTACGCATGAAGTTAAGAGTAAAGAAACTATTTTTAGCTTAACACGTTTCTACAATATTTCAAAAGAAGATTTAATTTATTTAAATCCTGAATATCCAGAGATTAAAGACAATGTTTTAAAAGTTGGTCAGCTTATTAAAATTAGACCTAAAACGGAAGAAAAAGAGGAAATCGAGTACAAGTTTTACACTGACTCTATTACTTCAGACGCTGCTGTAAATATTGCTTTACTACTTCCTTTTAGAGCCAATGAATATGACACTATTGCTAATAAAGAAATCTTTAAAAAGAACAGATTAGCTAATATGGTGACTGATTTTTACCTAGGTGCAGAAATTGCAATTGACTCTTTAAATAACCAAGGAGTAAACGTAAATGCTTTAGTTTTAGACACCGGTAGAAAAGGAAAAAACATTGATGATATTGTACAATCTGATCAATTAGACGATGTTGATGTTGTTATTGGTCCTTTTTATTCTGAAGAAGCTATTGAGCTTTCGAGAGGAGTAAGTAATCCAATTATTTTCCCTCACTTTTCAAATAGTCAAAAAGATTTCTCATCATCGAAATTAGTAAAAACGGCACCAGATAAGAATTTATACGTTGATTACATATTATCTTATTTAAAAGATAACTATAACAATGAAACTATTTTTGTAGTGGGAGATGATAAGAAAGAATCTAATGCGATGGTTGAAAAATTAAGATATGGTTTAAATAGACATGATTCTATTAAAACTGTTCACGTATTAAAACCTAAGGACGGATATATTAAAAGAGAACGTTTTACTGATGTTTTAAAAGAAAATAAAAAAGCTTGGATAATTATGACTTCAAGTGACAATGTAGCTGTTGCAGATGGTTTAAACAGCGCTATTGGTTTTCCAGATGATGTAATCGTTCAAGTATTTGCTGTAAATAAAAACAAAGGATATAATAGAATTGATAATAATAAATTAGCTCAAATTCAATTCACCTATGTTACTGATATGTATGCAGACATTAACTCTAAAGAAGCAAATGTTTTTAATGAAAAGTATTTAGAAAAAAACAATGCATTACCATCTGATTATGCAGTAAAAGGGTTTGATATTACTTACGACATTATTATGCGTTTAGCCTCTGGAGAAAAGTTAAGTAAAACTTTTAAAGAAGGTACTTCATTCCGATTAGAGAATAAATTTGAATACCGCAAAAAATCTGGAATTTACTCAAATCAAGGTTTATATTTAGTTAGATATAACAAGGATTTAAGCTTAACCAGATTAAAATAATAAACAAATAAAAAACTCAGCAAATTGCTGAGTTTTTTATTTATTTCATTTTTTTGTTTACTGTGTACATTGCGTAAAGCAAACTAATTACAATTTTACTTAACCAAAATCGTACCCATTGATTATTGGCAAAATGTACATTATAAACCGTTTCAAAATCACCAGATAAAATTGCTCCTCCTGTTTTTAAAAACAAAGAAAATGCAGCTACCACTAGTAAAAATACCAACGCTATTTTTAAGACATTAATCCAAAAAAATCCTTTTTTAATATTCTTAGCTAAACTCATTATTTTAATTTTTCATTATTATGATGACGATCGTGATCTCGCTTTGTTTTAATATCTAGTTTTTTATCAAAAGCTTCTTGTAAATTCACTCCTGTTTGATTTGCCAAACATAGAACTACAAAAACTACATCTGCTAACTCCTCTCCTAAATCTTTTTGCTTATCACTTTCTTTCTCACTTTGTTCACCATAACGTCGAGCAATAATACGTGCTACCTCACCTACTTCTTCTGTTAATTGAGCCATGTTTGTTAACTCATTAAAATAACGAACTCCGTGGTTTTTAATCCAATCGTCAACTTGTTTTTGCGCGTCTTGTATATTCATTCTTCTTAGTATTCAAATTAAAAACTCAAAGATAAAACTTCCAGTTAATTAATTCGCCAAGGTGGATTTTTTCTGTGCTCTCCTGCTTTGAACAAAATTAATTTATTTCCATCAGGATCTACTAAACGAGCTTCTCTCCAAAGCCATGTTTGATCTTTTGGCAATTGAGAAAATTCTATTCCTTTATCTTGAAGTTGCTTAACTATTTCATCTAAGTTATCATTCTCAAAATAAAGCGTAACTCCATCTCCTTTTGGAAGTTCTTCTACTAAATGAATAGACAAAGTACTTTCGCCTTCTGGCATTTCAAATCGAACATATCTAGGACTCGCATCTACAATAAGATGCAAGCCTAGTTTTTTATAAAATTCTACAGAGGTATTTACATCTATAGACGGAATCGTTACTTGATTTAAATTCATCCTTTAACTCTTTCTTTTTTAATTAAACTCATTAGTATCATTAGAAATACCAACCCTATAATAGATAATACTGCCATAATACTCCATGTATTACTAAATCCAATTTTATCTACCATTTGTAATCCAGAATTATGTCCGAATATATGTGAGATAGAGAATGCAATACTATAGTAAGCCATATACTCTCCTTGGTTTCCTTTTTTAGCTCGATCCATAACAAAGGCATTTGAGAATGGAAATGCTATCATTTCACCAATCGTCATAAACAACATTCCTATAATTAACACACCTACCCAATTTGTTAATAGCAGTACCACAAAGCTTATTCCTGTTAATAGCAGTCCAACAAACATCAAAAATTCTTTTGAGTATTTACTATTCTCTAACCATTTAATTAAGGGCATTTCCAGAATAAAAATAATTATCCCATTCATTCCCATTAACAAGCCTATTTCCAGCTCCGTTAAATGGTGAGCATCTTTATAATACAATGGCATTGTAGAAAAATATTGTAAGAATATAAATCCAAAAACAAACATACTCACAAAAAACACCCAAAAGGCTTTATCTGAAAATACCGATTTAGGGTTTTCTACTTTTACCTCATCAACTTCTACTGCTTTCTTAGGGTTTAAAACATTCACTAACAAAAGTGTTGCTAAAAGACAGGTCACTCCATCTACCCAAAATAGTCCGCTATAGCTTAAATATGTAATGATAAGTCCTCCTACCGCAGGTCCTCCAGTAAATCCTAGGTTGATCGCCAAACGTATTAAAGTTACTGATCTTGTTTTATTCTCTGGTTTACTATAGGCGCTTAACGCTACAAACATTGCAGGTCTAAAGGTATCTGCAACTAGCATTACTAAAAAGATCCCTATACAAAAACCTACAAAAGTTGTTACAAACTGTAATGCTATAAATAGTAGTCCGGTTAAAAATAAGCTTACTTTCATTACTTTATAAAAGCCTATTTTATCTGTTAACCTCCCTCCTAACCAAGATCCAATTACAGATCCTAATCCAAAGCAAGTCATAATCCATCCTACGTCTTTTAAACTAAAATCTAGGCTTTTTGTTAAATACAATGATAAGAAAGGAATCACCATTGTTCCTGCTCTATTTATCAATGTAATCAGTGCCAACCACCATACCTCAGTTGAGAGGCCTTTAAATGTGTTTAAATAATTAAAATATAGTTTTTTCATAGTTTCTAAGTTTAGTTGTTTTCTTTTTATAAAAATAAAAAGTCCGACTGTGAAGCCGGACTTTTCGTAATAGTTATATCTTATTTGAAAATAATTATAATACATACGTCGCCCGATACCTCCTGTGTCTAACAGTAGATTTCCATTGCTTACATGTAGTATAATTTGTCATTTGTCTATTTAATTGAGCAGTAAAACTATAAAAAAAAGAAATAGGTTTTACAAAAAACTATTTCTTAACGTTTATTTCATATTGATTCTAAATAAAAAACAGCTTGTTAAACAACTAAAGTTCAGTTCCTTTTAAAGCTATTCACTTTCCATTCATCGACATAAAATTACCCTTTATCTTTTAGTAGACGAATCTACTTTAATCCTGTTATATCTTTGAAGTATAAATGAAACATAAAGTAAATCTCGCCAAACAGATAGAGGTCCCTAAAAAGAAACATTTATAAAAAACGTAAATAACAAACCTTGGTTAAAGGTCGTCGCATAAGTACATTTTTATCAAATCGCTAAACCTACTACTTTACGATTTTATACAAAATTGGTTTACTAGGAGTTGCATCGTTTTCGAAAGGAGCTACCATTAGATTTAAAAAGTAAGTTCCGTCTTCTACAGTATTAGGCACATAAATAAACTCTGTTATTGTAGCATCAAAACGCAGCGCTCCTTGAGTATTCCAAAAAGCATTGTGAGAAAGTAATTTACCCTCGTCTTTTTCCTTATCTACAGATGGTAAGTCAATTAACAGGTGTTTTATTCCTTTTTCTTTTAAGTATTCTGCCGCTTCCTCTAGCATATATGGTGGATTGGTATTCGAGTACCTCATTTCTTTTTTATCTAAAAGATTCGGAATTGTACGAATTACAATTGCATCTCTTTTCTTGTTTCCTAAATTATGTTGCAATTGCTTTTTAGAAATTACAAAATCTCCATTTTCCAATTGTTCTGGTGCTATCGTTACTACTTCTGCTAAAAAGAAAAACTGTGATAGATGCTGATTTACTGAATATACTTCTTCCGTAATATGCCCAACACATTCGGTATGTGTTATGTGTGAATGTGGATTAAACGCAATATCATTAAAGTTTACATCTGCTCCTTCCGATACACTTCCAACCCAGTCTCCTGAAGCTACTGGTGCTATTTTAGGATCATCGAGATACCAGGCATTTATATTTTGTTTGGTAGTATCTATTGCAATGGAAATATCCAACGGTTTTAATAAATCAATAGTATATTTTCTAGAATTATATTCAATAGTTGCTTGCATACCCAAAGGTACTTAAATTATAAATAATTCAGAAGCTAATCCGTCTGCTAAAAACTTCCCTTTTGCAGTTGTTTTTAGCACATAATTGTCATTACGAGGAGCATCCAACGAAGTAATCTCTTCCTCTACAACAGATTGCTTCATTTCATTCGCAATGACAAGTAATCCTTCCTGAATAAATCGATTGGCATTTTTAAGCAAGGTTTCTTTAAATTCAACACCAAACTCTTCAGCAACTTGATTTAAAGATACTCCCCATATGGTTCGTAAACCGGTCATTAAATATTCGTTAAACCGATCTTCTTTGGTTAATTCTTCTACTTCTAATGCAAGCTCCCCTTCTTTTAAAGCTTTTATATATTTAGCATTGTTGGCAACATTCCAACTTCTATGTGTTTTGTTAAAGGAATGTGCAGAAGGACCTATTCCTAAGTATTTTTTATTTAACCAATAAGAGGTATTGTGTTTTGAAAAGTAATTAGGCTTTCCAAAATTAGAAATCTCATAATGTACAAATCCGTTATTTGTTGTTTCTTCCACCAGAATATCAAAATGTTCTTTTGCTACAGTTTCATCTGGTGAAGGTATTTTTCCATTATTTATAAAAGATTCTAAAGCTGTTTTAGGTTCTACCGTTAATGCATAACTCGAAATATGATGAATACCAAAATCAAAGGCTATTTGTAAATTTTCCTTCCATCGCTCATTCGTCATGTTCGGAACTCCGTAGATTAAATCAATGGTAATATTGTCGAAATATTGAGTTGCTACTGATAAACAGTTCTTTGCTTCTACAGCATTATGTGCACGATTCATCAATTTTAAGTCTTCTTCAAAAAAAGATTGAATTCCGATGCTTAATCTATTTATAGGAGTTTTAGATAGTTTAATGAGTTGTTCTTCAGATAAATCATCTGGATTTGCTTCAAGCGTAATCTCTGGGTCTTCTAAAACTGTGTAATTTATTTTTATAATATTTAGCAACAACTCTAAATCCTCAACAGCTAACAAACTCGGAGTCCCTCCTCCTAAATAAATGGTTTCAACAACTTCATCCTTCAATTCATCTTTTCTTAAAATTAACTCGAATTTTATTGCTGAAAGCATCTCATCATACTTTTTAAGTGATGTTGAAAAATGAAAATCGCAATAATAACAAGCTTGCTTGCAAAAAGGTATGTGTATATAAATTCCTGCCATTTATCAGTTATCAGTTATCAGTTATCAGTTATCAGTTATCAGTTATCAGTTATCAGTTATCAGTTATCAGTTATCAG
>NZ_CANMLT010000009.1 GCF_947498805.1 uncultured Tenacibaculum sp.
GCATTGGTAAAGGCTGCTGTTGTATCATTTAAACATACTTCTGCTTGTCCTCCTGCAATCGCTGCTACCGTTGGTAAAGCGTTGACAGTGATTGTTACAGATTCTTCTTGAACACATCCATCAGCACTTGTTGCTAATACGTAATATGTAGTAGTCGTGGTTGGACTTACCGTTGAGCTTGCTAATTCATTTCCAGGTGCAGTAACACCTCCCCTTGCAGGAGTTGCACTATGATATGTATAGGTTGCTCCCGAACTATTAGCATCTGTAATTGTTAATGTACTTAAATCAAAAGAATCCCCTTCACATATTGCACTTGGAGGAGTTATTGTTATATCTGGTGGCAGTAATGCTCTAATAGTAGCTGTTGCGTAGTCATCTTCATGACTTCTATTATTATTAGAAGCAGCACCTCCTGTATAGGTATCGTAAACAACAGGGGTAGTTATCTCAGTTGTAACGACACTAAACTCATTATCAAAATAACCATTTGTTATATCAGCTGCAGTAATTGTATAATTAACAGAGTACGTTTTAACTTGACCTGTGGTCAAAACATCTCCAGTAACAACTGAAGTACCTCCGTTCAATGTAACATTAACTCCATTAAGTGTAATGTTACCAATATTACGCACAGTTACTTGGTAGGTGATTATATTTCCTGCTACATTTGCTCCATCTTCAGTAGTAGATGAAGGGCTAGCATCTGTAGAGGTTTCATTTGCTATAATGGCAATACCCTGAGAAAATACTTTTTGGGTAGTAAAAGAAAAAGCTAACAGAAACAGTAATATACTTACTATATTACTTATTCTTGGGCTTTTATTGGAGAGATTATTTTTTCCCATAACTTTAATTTCCGTTATTTGGTAATGAGTCTATATCTGTTTGATTGCTATTTGCAATCTCTGCTGTATTTATTATTGTTCCTGAATCACTGACTGTTACAGTAATATCTATTTTTTCTGTTTCGTTAATGTCTATACTTCCTATAGTCCAAACATCTGTTCCCGTATCATATGAACCTTTTGAAGCAGCATAAGTTCCACTGTAATTAAGACCCATTGGAAGTACATCGGTCACATCAATTCCTGTAGCATTTAACAAACCATTGTTTTTTACTGTAATAGTAAAAATCACAGTATCCCCTACTTTAGGCAATGCTTCACTTACCGATTTCGTCAAACTTAAATCTACCGTACAAGCCTTACTTATGTTATCATCAATAACTTCAGCAGTTGTATCTTGCTGAAAACCTGAACCATTAACTATTGGACTACCATTAACATCTGAAGAATCCCCAAGGTTCTGAATACTTCCTCCAGTGCTTCCTCCTACTAAATCAACTAATAACGTAGTATCCAAAACTCCTCCATTCCCTTCAATAGCATCGGGACATCCATCATTATCACTATCTGTATCTAAATGATTTGCGATTCCATCTCCATCTGTATCGCAAAAATCTGTACTGTAAGCAAATCCATCAAACCCATGTGGGTCATAAGAACCAGATCGTATAGAACCGCTAATAACATCATGTCTTATTACTACTTGATTCACAGATTCAAGTGTTACAAAGCCAATTGAACTTTCTAAATTCTGACCAACCATATGAGATCCTTTTAAATTATTATTGGCATCATATATATTCACAGTACCAGTAATATCATCTCCTACGATAGTCCCTTTCAAATAAGCGATCAATTTTCCGTCTGCATAAACTTGATAACTTAATTCGGGACTATTTGTTGTAAACGTATCAAAGGCATCCACTATATCTAAACTAAAGGCCGTTACCGGTGTTACAAAATCAATTTCTATGCTGTAATAATCTCCTACTCCCAAACCTAATTCCGGTTCTAAATAAGCTGCATCACCTGAATTTCCAGATACAAACCCAGAAGATGGATTATCACTAAACTCCGCTCTATTATTTGTAGGATGATTTGAAACATATTTCATGGTACCATTAGCAAAATTTATTGTAGTATTTATGGCTGTACCATGATTTTGATTACCTCCTGTAAAATCATTTGACCCGCTCAAAACAGTTAAGCTTTTGCCTTGACCATAGGCTCCTTGTTCAAAACCAGACTCTTGATATCCTAAACCATTTGTATTTCCACCAATGGTGTATACATCAAAGCCGTTCAAACTCCAATAAACTCTATTAGTTGTATCTGGTGATGCTGCTCCTGGAATTGTAGAACATAACTCGTTAATATCTATAATACCATCATTATCATCATCAACATCACAAAGGTTAACGACACCATCTCCGTCGGTATTAACGCCCGAACATTGCGCCTGCATATTGAGTGTATTAAATACAAGAAGTAAAATCAAAACAACATATATATTGTTGTTTTTCAAAAATGAATAAACGTAGTTTTTCCCCATAAATTTCTTTTTAGTTTGCACATATTACAATACTATTAAGTGATTTTACACTTTTGATATACTCCATAAGAACGATTGATACTAATAAAAGTCCCCTGAAGTTACAATACCGATACAATACAATTTTATATTGCATCTATGTTTTATGGGGGGGACTTTACCTTACTAAATACTAGCTCGGTACATTAAACACAAAAATATATATTTTTTTATATTAATTTAACATTTTTTAACTAATTTCTTTAAAACCTATCATTTGTTACGTTTTAACCACCATTATTAGGGGTTGAATCGACATCTGTTTCATTTATTTGTGAAATTTGCGCTGTATTTATAATTATTCCTGACTGTTCTACTCTAACTGTTATTTCCAGTGTTTTTGTTTCGTTAATTCCAATATCACCTATTGTCCAAATATCTGTTGTTGTACTATAACTTCCTTGCGAAGGGTTATCACTTACATATGTTAAAACTGTTGGAGGAATCACATCTACCACATTTACACCTGTTGCTTTAGATCTTCCTCTATTTACTACTGATAACAAGTAAACAACATTATCCCCTACTTTTGGCAACGCTGCTCCGACCGTTTTTGTTAACTTCAAATCTACTGTACATGCTGTACTAATAGCATTATTTGTTACTTCAGAAGTGTTTGCTTGTCCTGAAGGGGCTAGTGTATCTATTAATCCGTCGTCATTACTATCAGTTCCTGTCAATCTATCTCCAGTTAAATCTGATGGATAAAAACTTCCTGCAGCTTCCACAGCATCAGGGCAACCATCATTATCTGAATCTGTATCTAAATAATCAGGCGTACCATCTCCATCAGAATCTCTTACTGTACAAAAAGAAAAGTCTAAAATTTCTATTGCTTGAAAATTAGGATTTGTAAACCCTTGACCATCTCCCAACCTATTCGTAATCACCAACCTTCTTACATGCGCACTTGATGTTATTGTTAATTGATTTGAGGCATCCGTACCTGAAGCCCCAAAAGTTCCTGTTGGATCAACCACATAACCATCTGAATTATAAGCCAAAGCACTTCCCAAGGCAAAACTTAATTGTACTGCATTATTATTCTCATCGAATGCCTGCACCTCTACTTCATCCTGGAACCCCGCTCTATCAATATCTGCTATTATAAAATTTGTAAGCCTAATACTTTCTGAGAAAACAAAATTCAACACAGAATTCTGACTCGCATCATTAATATCTGTACCATCCATTCCAAAAAGAAGAATATCTCCAGAAATCCCAATAACATTGGACCCCACATTATTAAAAGATGTATTCAAATCTAAATTAACACCAGATCCTGAAATATTATTAAAAGTTTGACTAAGTCCACCACTTACTATCCCTAAAGCTGAAATATCCACATTATAAGAAGCCACACAATTCCCTTCATTAGAATCTAAAATCCCGTCATTATCTTTATCTAAATCACACGCTTCATTTACCCCATCGGCATCATCATCATGAACCGTTACTGTTCCGCTAGTTGCACCTACAGTACACACATCTACTGGAGGAGCAGTACAAGAAATAGTTGCTTGCCAACCAAAATCCACAACAATATTATCAGAAAAAAACACAAAATGCAGAGAACCAGTTGTTGATGTTACTAGCCCTGGCGAATTGGTACCACAATAAGTACCTATCAAAGGCGCACCCGCACTAGTTCCATCATAAATTGATAATGTATCAAAACACCCAAAAAAATCAGGATCTTCCAAATCAAAACCAAAAAAATCAATTTGTATTTGACCTCCATTGTTTGCTGAAAAAGTTACTGAGTGAGTTGCATCAGTATCGTACAAACCAGTTACCCCAGGTCCTCCTGGGTCATAAAATGTACCTGAACAAGTGCTAATAGTTTGCCCATCTACATCATCAATATTATAGGTTTGCGAAAAAGAATAAGTACTAAAAATAAGCGCCAAAAATAAGAGAAAGAACTTTCTCTTAAATATCATCGGAAGGAGGGGTAAGTTTCTCATAAAACTTATAAATATTAATAGTTAACCGAAGACACAAAAAAAGCCCTCGAAACAACATTAAACACTTGAACACAAGCAGTATAACATTTGCTTCGGGGGACGAAATTTTATATTACAAATATAATTAATATAAATAGTTATCAAATATTTAGACACTTTTTTTTATTTCAAGTCACATCAAACGAACAAAAAACATAATAAAAAAATACTATCAAAAATAATTCCACATAATTAAAAACTATAAAACAACCACCTATATTACGCTTTTTAAAAAACTATATAAAACAAGTAACCCAATCCTATATAAACATAAAAAAAAGCGCTTAAAAACGCTTATTTAGATAAAAATCTGTTTTTACAAAAATTAACCACTATATCTAAATCTTCTTTTATCGTATACTTACTAAAAGAAAATCTTACTGAAGTCTTTTTCGCTTCTTGCTCATTTAAAAAAGTACTCAAAACATGTGATCCTTTATTACTACCACTCTGACAAGCACTCCCTCCTGAAACTGCAATTCCTTGCAAATCCATATTAAACAACATCATCTTATCCTCCACTGGAAATCGAACACTTAAAACAGTATATGTACTTTTATCCAAATCGGAAGACATCCCATTAAATTGAATATCTGAAGAAATTGCTCTCAACTCATCTAACAAATACTTCTTTACTCCTTTAATATAATCAGTATCGACAACTAAATTCTCATATGCCACCTCAAAAGCTTTCCCCATACCTAAAATAGCATGAACATTTTCTGTACTAGATCTTGCCCCCTTCTCCTGATTCCCTCCATGAATCATCGGCTGTATTCCAAATCCTTTTCCAAAATATGCAAAACCAACTCCTTTAGGACCATGAAACTTATGAGCGGAAGCTGTAATAAAATCAACCGGAGTAGCTTTTAAATCTAATTTATAATGCCCAATACCCTGAACAGTATCTGAATGAAACAAAGCATTATACCTTTTACATACATCCGAAACTTCTTTTAATGGTAACAAATTCCCCACCTCGTTATTTACCCACATCAAACTCACCAAAACCTTTCCATCAATCCTACTTAACTTATCCTCTAAATCATCAAGAACAACTTCACCAAACTCATCAACATCAACATAAACCAGTTCAACCCCATACTTCTCAACTAAAAACTCTATACTATGTAAAACCGCATGATGCTCTATTTTTGAAGTAATTATTGTTTTTACACCTAAATTTTCTACAGCATTTTTTATAATTAAGTTATCAGCCTCCGTTCCACCAGCAGTAAAAATAATTTCACTCGAAGAAACATTTAATTCTTTTGCAATCTCTTTTCTCACCCTCTCTATTGAAGCTTTCGCTTTTCTTCCAAACTGATGCGTTGACGAAGGGTTTCCAAAATTTTCTTGCATGGACTGACGCATAACTTCAACAACTTCTGGTAGCATAGGTGTTGTTGCCGCATTATCTAAGTAAATCGATTTCATTTTGCAAAAATACTATTAAATACTGTTTTGAAAAATATAAACTTCTGTTGCTCCTAACCCGTACCTATTATATGAAGCATCACTATAAGTAACCGGATAATTATTAAACAAATAATTCAATTCTGTTCTCAAAACCCCTTCCCCTACACCATGTATAAACACCACTTTAGAAATACGATTTCTAATACAATATTCCAATTTTGCTTTTGCTGTATTTACTTGTAAGGTAAGTATATCAAAATTATCCAACCCCTTAATAGACTTCACAAGCTTCTCAACATGTAAATCCACTTCCATCACCACCTCATTTCTTTGCTTAATGAATTGCGTTTTTTTCTTTTTCTTTTCTTTTTGTTTTTCCCTTAGAAGAGAATTATTAATATCTGAATATTTCGTCAAGTCATTCTGATCCATTTCAATTTTTACCAATTCAGATCTCAAAAACCGAAATTCCATACCACTATCATCTTTAACAAAAACAAAATCATTATCAAGTTTTGTTACGATACCCTTAACAATATCATCTATTACAGCTACTTTATTACCAATTTCTAAACACATCCTTAACCTTAGCTTAATTATCTAATCCTCCTTAAGACTCTATTTTTGCAAAAATAAAACAAATAATAGCTAATCGCTATATGACACAAACGAAAACAACAAACCCTATACTTTTTTTTGAAGAAGCTCTAAAAAGCACTTTAATATCTCAAGAAAGAGAAAGCCTTTTACAAGACATTGCTACAACACTTTTCAACGAATACAGCGACAGAAACAAATTAAACATTAATTTTATCTGCACTCATAACTCAAGAAGAAGCCAGATAGCACAAGTATGGAGTTTTCTTGCCATCGAATACTTTAATCTAGAAAATATTTTTTCTTTTTCCGGAGGAACAGAAACAACTGCATTTCACAGAAACACAGTTAGAACATTACAAGAAGTTGGTTTTGAGTTTAATGTTATTGATTTTTCGCATCAAAACCCAAAATACCTTATCACTTTCAAACAAACTAAAAAATCTACGATTGGGTACTCTAAAATATATGATGATTCTGAAAATAACTTCCCTTATATAGCTATAACCACTTGTGATAGCGCAGATGAAAACTGTCCTTTTATCCCTGATGCAATTCACAGATTTCACTTACCATACACCGACCCAAAAACATCAGACAACACAGCGCTTACGTCGGAAACATATTTAAAAACAAATCAACAAATTGCAGCTGAAGTTTTTATTATTTTCAACACTTTGCACCAATATATAAACAACAATTAAACAACTGTATTTTTATCATAAGGAATGCTATTTAGTATATGCTGAATAGCACTTACCCTCGCAGTAGTTTTTCTATTAGCCCTAATAACTCTCCATGGTGAAACCTTAGTATTGGTTTTAGAGAACATTGCTTTTTTATACACAGTATAATCATCCCACAACTCTTGAGCTCTTTCATCAACTGGAGTCATCTTCCACTGTTTTAAAGGATTATTTTTTATATCCTTAAATCGCTTAGCCTGCTCTTTCTTTGTTATTGACATATAAATCTTAACCAATCTAATACCGGACTCTAAAATCATTCTTTCAAAATCATTAACCTGATTCATAAAGACCTGATACTCTTCTTTTGTACAAAAACCATTTACCGGCTCAACGACTGCCCTATTATACCAACTCCTATCAAAAAAAACCATTTCTCCTGCCTTTGGAAACTGTTCTACATATCGCTGAAAATACCATTGCGTTTTCTCATCTTCACTTGGTTTCGGTAAAGCTACAATTCGCATAAAACGAGGATTAATTCGCTCTGTTATCCTTCTAATTGCTCCACCTTTACCAGCAGCATCTCTTCCTTCAAAAATAACAATAATCCTTTCATTTTCTTTGATACCCCAAGTCTGCAGCTTAATTAATTCTAACTGTAACTTTTTAAGCTTTCGTTCATAGTCTACATAGCGAATTGCCCTTTCAACATTAAAAGGTTCTCGAGATAAAATTGCCTTTATCCCTCTATTAGAATTTAACTTATTTACATCTTTTTGAGTTAACTTTTCCATACAAATTAATCTAAATGATTTACCGATCTATAATACCTCATTACCACATTAGGATCAGGATTTAAAAGTGTTTCAGCCTCTTCTTTACCCTCGTAATTAAACTGAGATAAAACATAACGCATACACTCTACTCTTGCCACTTTTTTATTATTGGTTTTTACAACAATCCAAGGACTATAGGTTGTATGTGTATTACTAAACATTTCATCTTTATAGAAAGTATACTTATCCCACAATTCCTGCCCTTTTCTATCTACTGGACTAAACTTCCATCTTTTTAAAGGGTTTTTGTTACGCGCATTAAACCTTCTTAACTGCTCTTCTTTTGATATTGACAACCAAAATTTAATAATAACAACTCCATCTTCATATAACATATGCTCGAACTCAGGTACTTGCACTAAAAACTTCTTGTACTCTCTTTCCGTACAAAACCCCATAACAGGCTCTACGACAGCTCTATTATACCAACTCCTATCAAAAAACACAATCTCTCCAGGGTTAGGCAATTCTTTTATATATCGTTGAAAATACCATTGCCCTTTCTCAACTTCTGTAGGTTTATTCAAAGCCACTAAACGCATTGACCTGGGATTTAAATGTTCCATAAAACGTCGTATACTTCCTCCCTTCCCGGCAGCATCTCTACCTTCAAAAATTACCGCTACACGTTTGTTTTCCCTAGCAACCCACTGCTGCAACTTCACCAATTCAATCTGCAATTCTTTTAATTCATCTTCATAATTAATCTTCACATCCACAGCTTCAGTTGAAATTTTTTTCTTCTTTAGAAGTTCCCTAAATGCTTTATTGGAAGTTATATTTTCAAAATCCTCTACTGTTAGCTTTGCTTTGTTTTCCATATAAATATTTAACAGAAGACTAATGTAACAATTATATCAAAGAACCAATGCATTTAATTTGTAAAAAAAGCCACATTATACGACTAATGAAAACAGCTACTAACAAAATGTTAAACCCAATAAACAAGCTTAATAAAATCATATATTTGTTTTCATGATAAAGAAACTTACTACACTTACAATATTCTTATTGTCTTTCAATTCGTTTACCTTATTTTCTCAGAAACATTTCTCTAAAGAGTTTAGTATATACAACGATAATGATTTGTACACCTCTGTAAAACGTGACAGATACTATACTAATGGTTTATTCTTATCCTACAGGTATATCTCAAAAAAAGCTAACGATCATCTTGAAAAAAAGATATACGAGTTCCAAATTGGTCAAGAAATGTATACACCTTTCAAAGCTACTGTTAACTTAAAAGGAGATCATGACAGACCTTTTGCTGCACATCTTTTTGGTAGTTTTGGAATCAATCGTTTCTACAAAAACAAATCAGCTTTAAACACCAAATTACAAATTGGAATTATTGGCCCAGACGCTCTTGGACAAGAACTACAAGATTTTATTCACTCTATATACAATTATAAAAAAGCTATTGGATGGAATTATCAAATTGCGAACGCAATTTCTGTTAACTTCAACACTGAGTACTTAAAGTATTTAGCCAGTAACAAAGCCAAAACACTTGATATTACATGGACCAATAGATTAAGAACTGGTACTGTTTATACAGATATAAGCACAGGACTTTATGGAAGAATAGGTTTTAAGCCTCTTCAAGAATTATTCAATTCGATTGCCTTTAGTAGTAATCTAAACACCGCTAATTCTAAAACCTCAAATAAACCAGAAGCTTTTCTATTTATAAAACCAATGATTCATTATGTTTTATATGATGCCACGATACAAGGAAGCTTCCTTAATGAAAATAGCCCTGTTACTTTTGAACTAAGACCAATTACTTTTACCACCCAAGTTGGTATACAATTTACGGCAAACAGATTCAACTTTGGATATTTTGTAAATTACCATTCTAAAAAGCTAAAAAGCATCCGTGTTCCTAATGCAAATTTTTATGGAACTATTTTAATAAATTACCAATTTAACTAAAGGAAAAAAGTATTTCCGATTTTATTTTAATTATCATCAAATTAAAATATATTTGTAAGTCTAATAATTAGAAACAATAATCAATGAAATTTATCGTATCTAGCTCTCAACTATTAAAACAATTACAAGTTTTAGGAGGGGTTATCAACAGCAATAACACATTACCAATTTTAGATAATTTTTTATTCGAATTATCTGAAAATCAATTAAAAATATCTGCTTCTGACCTAGAAACTACTATGTCAGCAGCTGTTGAAGTTGAAAGTACTGATACGGGGTCTATTGCTATTAATGCTCGTTTATTACTAGACACATTAAAAACATTTCCTGACCAACCTTTAACATTTAAAACAGAAGGAGATAGTACGATAGAAATTATTTCTGAGCAAGGTAAGTACGATATGGCGTATTTTAGTGGAGAAGAGTTCCCTAAAGCTGTAGAACTACCTTCACCAAGTAGCACTGAGGTTCCTTCTCATATCTTAGCAACTGCAATAGCTAAAACTATTTTTGCAGCTGGTAATGATGATTTAAGACCAGTGATGAGCGGTGTCTTCTTTCAATTTAACTCTAAGGAGTTGACTTTTGTAGCTACTGATGCTCACAAATTAGTAAAATATACTCGTACTGATGTTACTGCTGATAAGTCTGCTGAATTTATCATGCCAAAGAAGCCTTTAAATCTATTAAAAGGAATTTTATCAGGATCAGAAGAAAATGTAACTATAGAATACAACGACACGAATGCTAAATTCACTTTTGATAACGTGGTTTTAGTTTGTCGTTTGATCGACGGGAAATATCCTAACTACGAAGCTGTAATTCCTAAAGAAAACCCAAACAAGCTTACTGTTGACAGAGCTTCTTTCTTAAATTCTGTTCGTCGTGTTTCTATTTTCTCTAGTAAAACAACACATCAAATTCGTTTGAAAATGGCTGGTACAGAATTAAATATTTCTGCAGAAGATTTAGATTACTCTAACAAAGCCGATGAACGATTAAGTTGTGACTACCAAGGTGATGACATGCAAATTGGGTTTAACTCACGCTTTTTAAGTGAAATGTTAAGTAACTTAGGGTCTAACGACGTTTTAATTGAAATGAGTTTACCTAATCGCGCTGGTATTTTAACTCCTATTGATGGAACTGAAGAGGGAGAAAACATCACAATGTTAGTAATGCCTGTTATGTTAAATAGCTAAACGCAAAATACTTATATTATATAAAAAACCATGGTTTTACGCCATGGTTTTTTTTTATTTGCATCTAACAATCAACAGCTTACCACATTGTTAACATCTTTCACTTTTAAAAACCATAAATAATTGTAAATTTACCTCTTTCAAACTTTTTTAAACAATGGGTAGAATTATTGCAATTGCAAATCAAAAAGGAGGGGTAGGTAAAACAACTACAACAGTAAATTTAGCTGCAGCACTAGGTGTTTTAGAAAAAAAAGTACTTTTAATAGATGCAGACCCTCAGGCAAATGCTACTTCTGGTTTAGGTTTAGATGTTGAAACTATTGAACTTGGAACTTATCAGGTCTTAGAACATACTATATCTCCGAAGGATGCCATTTTAACAACAGAATCACCCAATGTAGATTTAATCCCCGCACATATTGATTTAGTTGCTATTGAAATTGAATTAGTAGATAAGCAACAAAGAGAGTACATGTTACAAAAAGCTTTACAAGATGTAAAAGACGACTATGATTACATTTTGATTGATTGTGCTCCTTCCCTTGGATTAATTACATTAAACTCTTTAGTAGCTGCCGATTCGGTCATCATACCAATACAATGTGAATACTTCGCATTAGAGGGATTAGGAAAACTATTGAACACTATTAAAAGTGTACAAAAAATCCATAATCAAAACTTAGCTATTGAAGGACTATTATTAACCATGTTTGACGCTCGTTTACGACTTTCAAACCAAGTAGTTGAAGAAGTACGTAAGCATTTCAGTACCATGGTTTTTGAAACAATAGTACATCGAAATATTCGCTTAAGTGAAGCTCCTAGTTATGGTGAAAGTATTATTTCTTACGATGCCACTAGTAAAGGAGCGGTAAATTACCTAAATTTGGCGAACGAAATCTTAAATAAAAACGCGTAATCGTAATGGCAAAAGCAACCAAAAAACAAGCTCTAGGTAGAGGTTTATCGGCATTATTAAAAGAAACAGCTGAAGTAAGTTCAGCTTCTGATAAAAATGCAGATAAGTTAGTTGGAAATATTATTGAAATTGATGTTAATTCAATTGACGTAAATCCATACCAGCCAAGAACTTATTTTGACGAAGAAGCTTTACGAGAATTAGCAAGTTCCATCAAAGAGCTAGGTGTTATTCAACCAATTACAGTTCGTAAACTAGATGGGAATAAATTTCAATTAGTTTCTGGTGAAAGACGTTTTAGAGCTTCTAAATTAATTGGAAACAAAACCGTCCCTGCATATATTCGTTTGGCAAACGATCAAGAAATGCTCGAAATGGCATTGGTTGAAAATATTCAACGTAAAAATCTTGATCCAATAGAAGTTGCTTTATCATATCAGCGATTGATAGATGAAATTCAGCTTACTCAAGAAGAGTTAAGTACACGTGTAGGTAAAAAGCGTTCTACAGTCACGAATTATTTACGCTTATTAAAGCTTGATCCAATTATCCAAACGGGTATGAGAGATGGTTTTATTTCAATGGGACACGGTAGAGCTTTAATTAATATTGAAAGTACTATAGACCAATTAACTATATATGAAAAAATAGTAAGAGATAAACTTTCGGTACGCCAAACAGAAGAATTAGTTAAAAATTTAAAAGCTGGTACTGTTGCTAAAGCAGCAAAGAAAAAAGCTTTACCAAAGTATATTTCTGATAGTGTAAAAGACATGAGTGAATACTTTGGAAACAAAATAGACGTTAGTGTTAATAACAGAGGAAAAGGAAAAATCACAATTCCCTTTACTTCTGAAGAAGATTTTAACCGCATCAAAAACTTACTAAAGTAAATTGTCTATTTTACGTAACATATTAATTACCATAAGTTTATTTTGGAGTGTCCTTGGGTTTGCTCAAACAGATACTTCTCAAATTAAAGTAGAAAAACTTCAATTAAGTAGTGATAAATACAATCCACTTTCTCCATCAAAAGCAGCTTTTTACTCTGCTATTTTTCCTGGAGGTGGACAAATTTATAACAAAAAATACTGGAAAGCTCCTATCGTATGGGCTGCTATTGGTACAAGTGTGTATTTTTACATTGACAATAGCAATGAATATGATAGGTTTAGAACCGCTTTCAAATTAAGAAGTCAAGGTATTAGAGATGAATTCACAAGAGAAGATGGAACTGTATTAATTTCTACTCAAGGGCTTGAAAACGCACAAAAAACGCTTAGAAAAAACAGAGATCTATCCCTTCTATCAGGAATTCTTTTATATGTCTTACAAATTGTAGAAGCCAGTGTTAATGCTCATTTGTTACAATTTGACACAGACGATAGTTTGTCTATTAAACCAAATATTAATATAGACCCTATGCTTATTGAAGCTCCTAAAGTGGGATTAACCTTTAAATATTCTTTTTAAATGAAAATAGCTTTACTTGGCTACGGAAGAATGGGTAAAGAAATTGAAAAAATTGCTTTACAAAGAGGACATGAAGTAGTAATAAAATACTCTGGAAAAGAAAACTACGATATTTCATTGGCTGATGTAGCTATTGATTTTAGTCTTCCAAACGTTGCTTTTGATAATATTTCCAACTGTATCCACAACAAAATTCCTGTAATTTCTGGAACTACGGGATGGTTAGATAAATATCAAGACATTGTTAATTTATGTAACGAAAAAAACGGGGCCTTTATTTATGCCTCGAATTTTAGTTTAGGAGTAAATATTTTCTTCGAACTAAATAAGCAACTCGCTAAAATGATGAATTCTTTACAGGAATACAATGTAAGTATTGAAGAAATTCACCATACTAAAAAATTAGATGCCCCTAGTGGTACTGCCATTACTTTAGCTGAAGGAATTGTTGATAGTTCCAAATTAAACGGATGGACCTTAACTCCTGAAAAACAAAAAAACAACATCCCTATCACTGCTATTAGAACACCTGACGTACCAGGAACACATACGATAGAATATCAATCTGAGATAGATTCAATTGAAATAAAACATACTGCTCATAACCGACAAGGCTTTGCATTAGGAGCTGTGGTTGCAGCAGAATGGTTGGCTGATAAGACAGGAGTTTATAGCATGAAAGATGTGTTAAACTTAGGTTAAAAGCCGTAACATTAATAAATAGAAAACACTAATACTCTTAAGAAGAGTAAAAACAAAAATATTATGACATTTACTGAGTGGTTTATCGTTTTTGTAATCATACAAGTAATTCATTTCTTAGGAACATGGAAGCTATATGTTCGAGCTGGAAGAAAAGCATGGGAAGCAGCAGTGCCTGTATATAACGCTGTTGTATTAATGCAAATAATTAGAAGACCTAAATGGTGGGTGATTCTATTATTTTTCCCAATCGTTAATTTATTAATGTTTCCAATTATCTGGGTTGAAACTTGTAGAAGTTTTGGATTTAACCAAAGAAAGGATACAATATTAGCCATTGTCACTTTGGGTCTGTATATCTATTATATTAATTATGCTACTGAGGCTACTTATATAGAAAATAGAAGTTTACAACCTAGAACCGCTCTGGGAGAATGGGTTAGTTCTATTGCTTTTGCTATAATTGCAGCAACCTTAGTGCATACTTATTTTATGCAACCATATACAATTCCAACTTCATCATTAGAAAAGACATTATTAGTCGGAGACTATTTATTTGTTAGTAAATTTCATTATGGAGCAAGAGTACCTATGACAACGGTTTCAGCTCCTATGGTACATGATACCATACCTGGATTGGGGCTTAAATCATTCATGTCAGATGATAAAAACAAAGAAGGTTTATTAAACAAACTTACTTTGCCCTATATGAGACTTCCAGGGCTACAAAAAATAAAGCGCAATGACATTGTTGTATTTAGCTGGCCAGCAGACAGTTTAGCTTCAATGTGGGGAGATACTTCAGGAAAACACACTTATAAGCCTATCGACAAACGTACTAACTATGTAAAACGATCTGTAGGAATACCAGGAGATAGTTTAGAAGTACGAGATGGTTATGTATTTATAAATGGACAACAAACTGTTTTACCGGACAGAGCCAAACCACAATGGATACATCTAGTTGAAACTGGAGGTGAAAAATTTGCTCCAGGTGCTATTCAAAAATACAATATCAGAGAAGGTTCTGTAACTAAAGATGGTAAATACTATCTTAATCTTACAGATGATGAAGCTGCAGCTATTGCCAAAGATCCAATTGTAAAAAGCGTTAAAAAGCAACTGCAACCAAAAGGACATTATAACAAGGCTGTTTTTCCTCATGATCCAAGATATGCATGGTCTTCAGATAACTTTGGCCCTATTTATATCCCTAAAAAAGGAGCCACTGTTACCTTAAATGCAGCAACTATTCCTTTTTATGAGCAAATTATTAGACGTTATGAAAACAATGATTTAACCATTTTTGGTGATGATATTTACATCAACGGTAAAAAGGCTAATACCTACACTTTTAAGCAAGATTATTACTGGATGATGGGTGACAATCGTCAAAACTCATTAGATGCAAGAAATTGGGGTTATGTACCATTTGATCATGTTGTAGGTAAACCTGTAATGATTTGGTTAAGTTGGGATGCCAAAGCTCCAAACTTTATGGCTAAATTACAATCTATTCGTTGGGACAGAATGTTTACTACTGTTGGAGGTAGTGGAAAACCTGTTTCTTACTTATGGGTAGTTATCTTATTAATCTTAGGATACACAATTTTTAGTTTTAATAAAGGAAGAAAGAAAGAATAATGGCTTTATTTATTCCAACATATTTCTCCCCTATTGCTCAATATTCAGCTATTTTTAAAGAAGATTCTGTTATATTTGAAATAGAGGATAATTTCCAAAAACAAACCTATAGAAATCGTTGTTATATCTATGGTGCCAATGGAAAACTTTCATTAAATATACCTGTTAAACACAAGATTTCTGGAAGTAGAAAAAAAACTAAAGACACTTTAGTTGAAAATGATTTTCCTTGGCAGCAACAGCATTTAAAATCTCTACAAAGCGCTTATAGAGCATCTCCATTTTTTGAATTCTATGAGGATGACTTACTTCCTATTTTCAACAAAAAATATACGTATTTACAAGATGTAAATATTGATACTTTTTTATTTGTTAGTGAAGCTTTAGAATTATCGAATGCTTATACAAAAACTGCTGAGTATACACTTAATGCTACTAATGATTTTAGAGATTTAGCCATTGCTAAAAAGGGTATTGAAATAGAAATGGATACCTATATACAAATGTTTGATGACAAGTACGGATTCATCCCAAACCTCTCAATATTAGACCTTTTGTTTATGGAAGGTCCAAATACCGTTAGCTTTTTAGAAAAAATTAATGTAGATTTGAAATAAAACCTTTTTATTTCTTACTATGGATACTATACAGCAATTTTTGGCTGCATATAGTCCGTTATCATCTAACTCAACCAAAGAGTTTAAACAAATATTTAGTTTAAAAACTTATCGAAAAGGAGAAGTAATAGCAGGCTATAGCCAATCTAAAAGTAAATTTTTTATAATCAAAGAAGGTATTGCCTGTTCGTATTTAAACGATCACAAAGGCAAAAAGGTCATTAGAACCTTGTTTACCCCAATATCTGTTATTGCTTCGTTAAAATCTATTGTACGCTTAAAACAAGTAAATGTTGACTACTATTGTTTGACCGATTGCTGTATTTTAACAGCCAATTTAGACGATTTTCTTGCACTTGTAGACAAACACCATGACATTTCTAAATTATACATTGAAATACTCGAAAAATCTTATGCTATGCTTATAGAAAGAGTAACTCAACTAACTACATTAGAAGCTACGGAAAGGTATTTATTACTAAAAGAAATTGCACCAAACATTGAAAATCAAATTCCACAATACCAAATTGCTTCTTACTTAAACATTACTCCCATTCAGTTAAGTAGAATTCGTAAGAAACTTCTTTTTGATTCCTAGTGATCTTTTTTTAATTTATCTATCATATTCCTTTTTATGAAAAATTTAATGTAAATTTGAGATAAGTCCCACGTTAAAAAGCATCTATTATGGATTTTTTAAAAAACTTTGTATTCAATATTCATAATGTCTCTCTAAATTCTTTAAAGGAGTTTGAAAACATAGTGCAAGAAAAAAGTTTTAAAAAAGGGCATAATTTGGTTAAAATCGGTGAAATTTCTAAAAACTTTTATATCTTAAAAAAAGGAATTATTCGTTCTTTCTTGGTAGACGAAAAAGGAAAAGAACATACAAGAACATTATATACTCCACCTTCTACTTCTGGTAATTTATCTTCATTAATTAGTAAACAACCTTCTATATTAATATATGAATGCTTAACAGACTGTGAAGTTTTAGAATGTAATTACGAAAGCTTTTACAAACTTTCTTCGAAACATCATGACCTCTCAATATTCCAATATAAAGCGCTCGAATTTATTTATATACGCGAAGAATCTCGAATCTTAGAGCTAAGCATGCTAAATGCAACCGAACGTTATCAGCTACTTTTAGAAAAATCACCAGGAATAGATCAAAAAATCAATCAATATCATATCGCTTCATATTTAAACATTACTCCAGTACAATTAAGTAGAGTCAAAAAAAACATGTTACATAGTTAATTATTAACATATGTTATTTAGTTAATTTTTATTGTTACCTATATTTACCATGTAATTAACAAGTTACATCCGTAAATACTTTTCCCCTTATACCAAAGTTTTTTTGGTAAGCAAACCTTTATAGTTTTATAAAGGTTTGTTTTTCATTTTGTTTCCTTTTGCTTTATTTAATAAATTTAGTTACATTTATTCAGTGTTAAATACACGGAATAACTTGTTAAATTATTTATGGTAAACAGTGATATCGAGATTTTTCTAAATCGATATATCTCGTTACCTCCTCATATTATCGAAATTTTTGAGGGGCTGATAGAGTATGTTGAATTTTCTCCTAACGAATTTCTTGTAAAGTCAGAAGAATATTCTACCGATTTTTTTATAATAAAATCTGGTATTGTTCGGTCTTACTACCTCACTCAAAAAGGAAAAGAAATTACGAGAGCCTTTTTTACACCTGGTTATGTTACAGGTGCTTCTTCTGCCATTATGCAAGGAATCCCTTCAGAATTAAATTATCAAAGTTTAACAAAAGTTACAGCCTACAGAGGTAGTCTAGTAAAATTAAAAGAGCTTACTTTAGCTCATCATGAAATGTCTATGTTTTATATTAAAACACTTGAAGATGCTTATTTAAAAGCGGAGGCTATTGTTTTAGAAATTGCCACATCGAATGCCGAAGAACGCTACATATCCTTAAAAGAAAGAGTTCCTAATATAGATAATATTATAGCTCAAAAATATATAGCTTCTTACCTTAATGTAACCTCAGTACAGTTAAGTAGAATTAGAAAAAAACTCTATTCAAAATAAATACAAATCTGTTTATTTCAATCTTCTATTAATCAAATTATTAATTTGATTTGAAATATTCAACTTATATCCCAAAAACAAATATACTGGAACAATAATTATACTCTTGAGGATAATATTTACCAAAGGATGTATCGCATAATCTCCCAAATAAAAACTAGGAACATTAAAATTCCAAGCATTAAAAACCAAATAAAAAACTAAAATTTGGATAATTATAAGTGCCGTTTTATTAGTAAAAGGATTCATACTCATTTTATGATGTACAAACCAAAGTCTAAACATCCCTACTAATAATGTCACTAACAATGTAGATAAAGCCAACCCATCAGTTCCTAAACCTAAAGTGTAATAGAAATAATTATTTAAATAATAAACACTAAGAGCCATTCCTAGCCCCATTGGAAGTGTTACTCGATAAAACTTAGAATTATTGATTATAGCACCGTTATTTCCTAAAAGCATTAAAAACAATTTAGCTGATGAAATCATTAATACCACTAATTCTCCTCCTGCATATCCCTTATTAGGTAATATCTTAAACAACTCAGTAACATTTGAATTTACCAACACAAAAAATAAACCTCCTACTAGCAATAAGTTTATAGAACTTTTTTTATACAAACTCTTAACTTCATTTGTATTTTCTTCATTGATAGATTTTGATGTTAAGGGTTGTAATATTTGTGTCATCGCTCTACTTGGAGCCTCAATAAAAGAACCAATAAATAAGGCTACTGTATAAAACGCAGCTACCTGAAACCCTTCTTTACCAGGAATCATTACCTTATCTATATCTAGTACAATTGCTCCAGCACTACCCGCTAATAATATATAAACCGTATACTTTACAACTTCTCCAAAGTTTTCTGGTAATGAAAAACTAATTTTCGGAAAATAAAGTTTAAAAGCATACAGCATCATTAAAATAGTTCTCAAAACATAAGCCAAAGACATATAAAAAAGAAAGTCTTCTTTCCCAAAAAAGCCAAAAGCTACTGCAAATAGCATCATCATTGTTGCCGCTCTGTTATAAAGCTCTTTTAAAGTATTTCCAAACACAGATTGCATTTGCACCTTTGCCCACGCATAAAACACTTCAAAATACGCACAACAAACCGCCACAACATAAATATAAAACGTGTAGCTCTCCACTATCAGATTCTCTTTTACATTACTTTGAGCTACATATGACATAATTAAATTATGAAAATAATCCCAAAAGAATCCTATAGGAATAGCTATAAACAAGGGTAGAAAAAGAAAAGTGCTTAAAAAACGATCTCGTTCTTTTTTAGATTTATACGCCGAGAAAAATTTAATTATTGAAAAATGTACACCAAAAGCTATTAACGGAGTAACAATGTTGGACGCAGCAAAAATATACTGCGCTAATCCGTAATACTCAGATGTTAAAAAACGATCATAAAGAATTAATGTATTAATCCCTCCAATTAAAAAACCTAAATAAATTATAAAGGTATTTTTTAATGATTGTTTAAATATAATTCCCAATTTTTTCCTCTCTTTTATTTAACTATTATAAACCTTCCCAATATAATCAACTAAATTTTTCGTTAGCTGTTTCCTATGATATTTTTCAATTGAATTATCAAGTTTAGGTATACCTCCTAACTTATATTGGTTATATAGTTTCAATATATATTCTTTTAACTCTTTTTTATTCTGATAACTAAATACCCTTCCTGCATTATTCTCTTTAACTATATCGGCTAAATCACCATCTTCTGGTCCTATACCTACTATTGGTCTTTTAGCCTGTAAATATTCAAAAGTTTTACCAGGAATCATTTCCTTTGCACTTGCATAATCATTTACCACAATTAATAGCACTTGTGTTTCTTTTTGATATTGTTTTGCAACCGGATGTGGTACATAGCTAATCTTCTCTACATTTTTCAAATTGCTTTTTTCTATTTCCTCTGAAATTGTATTGTCAATTTTACCTATGAATTTTAAAACAAAATCATCAGCAAAGTTTGCATTCTCTTTTGATAATTCCGAAAGTACTTCCCATAATATCTTAGGATTTCTCTCAGAGTTCATCATTCCAATATGTGTAAGCGTAAATTTATTATCTACAACAACCTCTTCTTCTTCTGAATGAATTCCATCTACATCAAAACCATTGGTTATAACCTCAATTAGCTTGGCATTTTCCTCGTACTTCTTTTTCGCGTGATTACTTACCATAAGTACTCCATCTGCCTCCTTTACAACTTTCTCTTCTAATGTATAATGTTTTTTCAAAGAGTTTTTTGTCAACGGTAGCAAATGAAAATAATCTACACTCGTCCATGGATCTCTAAAATCTGCAATCCACTTTATTTTTAACTGTTGCTGTATTTTTAAACCAATTAAATGCACGCTATAAGGCGGTCCTGTTGTTATTAATACATCAACTTTATTATTTTTAAGGTATTCTTTTAGCTTTTTTACAGAAGGTTTAATCCAAAACTTTCGAGCATCAGGAATAAAGTAATTAGCTCTAATATACATTAACACCTTATCTAAAAATGTAGGGTTTGGATTTAAAAACCCCATACTATTTTGAGTTCCTTTTTTCTTAAACTTCGATAAAATACTATTCGGCTCAAATATTGAGCTTTTAATAACTTCAATTCCATCTGGAACATCCTTTATCAACGATTCATCTAAAATTGGATAACTTGGATTTTCCGCAGTAAAAACTACAGGCTCTACACCAAAATCCCTTAGGTATTTTACAAATTTCAACCATCGCTGTACCCCAGGACCTCCCGCCGGCGGCCAATAATAAGTTACAATTAATACTTTCAAGCTAAATTATTATATAATGCAATTAAATCTTTTGATGTTTTGTCCCAAGTAAAATGATTTCTAACGAAATCTTTTCCATTCTCTCCCATTTTTTTTCTCAACGCCTCATCCTCATACATTCTCAAGAGTTTCTCTGTAAAATCTTCTGAATTTCTTTCCTCATGCACCAAACCTGACTCCACTTCTTCTACAAGTATTTTTTGTACTGTAGCATCACTCACCAATATTGGTTTACCAAAGCTCATGTACTGAAACAACTTGTTTGCAAACGTTGTATCGTGATGAATATTTCTATGTAAAGGAGATAAACCTATATCTGAATTTCTTACCCAATTAGGAAAAGTCTTAGCATCTCTCCACCCCATTAACTTAACACAATCTTTTAATCTAAAACTTTCAATTTGTCTTTCTAGTTCTGGATTTGATTTTCCTACAATTACAAAAGTAAGGTTTTCTATTTTCTCTTTTAACACCACCAAGCTTTCCAATACTGTTTCCAAGCCCCTTCTATTTCCTGTGTCACCTAAATACAACAAGGTAAAGTCTTCTTCCTTCTTTTTATAAGGAACTTCAGGTACATCTGCATTTTCATAAAAAGATTTACGTACGGTATTAGGAACAACAACTATTTTTTCTTCATCAACGCCAACCCTATGCACGATTTCTTTTTTCGCCTCATTAGTTACAACAACTACTTTTGTTGCCTTCTTTATGAACTCTTCTTCCTTTTTCTTCCACTTTTCAATCGAAATAAGCAATTTCCCTCTTAGCTTTTGCATATGAGGATAAAAACGCATTATTTCAGGTCTGTTTTCGTGTAAATCTAAAATTACAGGCAATACATTTTTTTCATTAGCCTTAAATGCTGCTTCCGCAATTCGTATATCATGAATGTGAATTGCTTCTATTTTATTTTTATGAATGAAATTGCTAATTTTTCCTTTCATTAAGAATGTATATACAGGTACTGTATACACCAATGCTGACATTTTATATTCAAAAGTATTCGTTTTATACCTTCTAACATTAATACCTTTTACTAATTCTTCTTCTTTTTCATTACCGTAGGTTAAGCAAAATAAAAAAACATCATGCCCTTTTTTTATTAGTTCAATTGCTTCATTCTCTACTCTTGGGTCTGGTGGATACACATTATCCAAAATCATTCCTATTCTCATAGCTATTTCTCTTTTTCAGCATAAACAGCATAATACCTAGGAGTAAAACTTCTTAAGATTGGTCGAATTCCTATTTTATTTACAGGGTTTGTCCATTTTTCAGTTTCTTTGATATTCCATCCTGATTTTTCCAACAGCCAATCAAATTGCCAATCTTCAAACTCATGATAATGCCTATCCCACATATCTGTCTTACTTCTATAAGCCTTAGAGAACCACAAATCTAATGGTACTGTAGCGACTAACTTTGTTGCTTCAATTTCCCTTAAGACATTAAATGGAGCTATCAAATGTTCAAATATTTCAAAAGCTGTAACCACATCAACATTATATTCTTTAACCAACTGCGGCAACATATCAAGGTCTTCACCATTTGTATTGAAAACAGTGTAACCGTTTTCCTCCATAATTTCGCTAAATGGATTTCTTACCCCTAAATCTAATATTGTTGAAGAAGGTGGAATATGATTTTTTAAAAATTTAAGTGTATGTGTATATCTTTTCTTAGGAAGTTTATTATACATTTTACTATTTTAAAGCAAATGTATTACTATTTTACATATTAAATAAATAAAAAAGGAGAGCAAACTAGTTTGCTCTCCTTAATACGTACTCGTTCTTTTTCAATACTTCTTCTTTCTTATTTCAATTTCTAATTAACTTACTACTACAAATATAAATTTGAAGTTCTAGTTTATCAACTACTATATACGCGCTTTTATAAAAAGCATGTATATTTGTGTAATCACAAACATACTTTTTATAAAAAGTATAACGATTAATTATTTCTATATGCCTAGGTATTTTCTTATTTTCTTGCTAGTTTCTGTCATAAAAATAGGTTATACTCAAAATACTTCGTCAGACTCAATTTATTTAAAAAAAATTGAACTCTTTAAAAACACTAATAGTGACAGTACGCTGTTTTACTCAAAAAAACTTATAAATTCCACTAATATTTGTAATCAGTTAACTGCAGCAAATGCAAAAATCTATGCATTATATCGACAAAAAAAATTCAAAGCAGCTATTGTAGAAATAAAAGCCTTAGATATCAAAATTGATAATCTTTTAAAAAAAGACGAAAAACCATGCTTTTACGATTACAAAGCTGTTATAAATAATAGATTGTTTTGGATAAGTAAAAATCAAGAGAATTATAATCAAGCATACGAATATCTCTTAAAATGTGAACAGTATTTAAAAGCACATCCCATTAAAGATGCTAAAAATTATATGAACAACTTGGGAGTAGCTTCAAGCAAAGCTTTAATAAAAAACAAGCTAAATATGCAAAAGGAAGCTAAACTCCTTCTATTACAAACATATGCCGAAACTAAGAACCCAATATTAAATAGTTTAAAAGACAAAAACAGTTTAAACTTGTTAAAAGCAAATGTCTTAAATTCTTTAGGTAACACTTACTTATCTATTGCCAATAAAAAGAACAATACTATTTTACTAGACTCTGCTTCGTATTATTATGACAAAGCGTATGAATTAACCAAGTTGTTTAAACCGCTTCACAAAGATTCTGAAATTATATATAGCTTTAAAAAAACAGAAGTTTTAATTGCCCAAAAACAATTTAAAAAAGCCCTAGCTTTAATTAATAATTATAAGAACATCAACAAAGGGTACCACTACAAGCATAGAGAGTTTTTTCAAAAAACTATCTGCTTTAATGGCTTACATAGTTCCGATTCAACCATTTATTATGCCTATAAACTTCTTTTAGATAAAAAAGAAGAATGCAAACGCAGTAACTTGATTGCTACTTATGATATTCTTTCTAAGCAATACACTCTTTTAAAAAAGCAAGACAGTGCTTTAAAATACTCTCAAAAAACCTTAGAACAATTCTATCTTGCGGATAAAAACAAAGAAGAAACATTTCATTTACTTTATAAAAATGATTTTGAAAATGCTCAAGATCTAAACAATGCTCTTTTAGAAAAAGAAAATACTACTAACTATACTTTATTTGGGTTTATTGGGAGCTCTTTGTTAGTTACCTCTCTTTTCTTTTTATTGTTTTACAGAAAAGAAAAAAAAGCTAAAAAGAAACTAATCAAAAAGTTAGAAGAAAACACTTATGAAGATAAAAATGAAGTTACCAAGAAAGAGTACAACATCGATGATGCTTTAGAAAATAAAATTTTAAATCAAATCAATAGTATCGACAATAATCTTGATTTCTTAAAGCCTGAATTTACAATTACAAATATTGCTGAAACTTTAAATACCAACACCACATACATTTCTTTCGTCTTCAATAAAAATAAAGGAGTTACTTTTAAGCAGTATTATACCAATTTAAAAATTGAATACATAAAAGAAAAACTAACAACTGAAAATAAGTACAAAAACTATTCGATAAAAGCACTTGCAGAAGAAATTGGATATTCAAATGCCTCTGCTTTTTCTCGTGCTTTTAAGAAGCACACCGGAGTGACTCCTTCTGAATTTATTAAAAATTTGAGCTCTTAATTATTTTTGTTTTTTCTCGACAAAGAACCATCCAATAGGAATTAACAAAATCATTGCATACGCTAATAACGAAATGGTATTTCCTTTACCAATCACTGCTGGTTCAAATTTAAATTCAATCACATGCTTTCCTTCAGGAACTAACATCCCTCTAAGAACATAGTCTACTTGATAATGTGGAACAAGCTCACCATCTAAATAAGCATTCCATCCATCTTTATAATAAATCTCAGAAAACACAGCAAACTGTTTCGACATCGTATTACTTTCGTATACCAACTTAGCTGTATTATATTCTTTCAACTTAATAGTAGCCAATGAATCTTGTTTGAATTGATTTCCTATCTCACTATTCAAACTAGTAGCATTAGACTTAGAAACATTAATAATAGCTGTCTTTTTAGTATTAACAGAATCCAATGCCTGCATCTCTTCATTTGCAGTTTTTACATACTTTATAGTATTTACAAACCACGCATTTCCATTTGCCTCCGGATTTGGTTGTATTTCTGTATCACTAGCTATAAAATATTTGGCATTTAGCATATTTAATATCTCCATATTATTTTTTGCTAACTGATACTCAAATAATTCTTGATAACGCTTCATTTTTGCAGCATGATATCCTCCTAAAGAATTATGAAAATATGATGTTCTTGCTTCGTTTAACATATTTCCAGAAAAATTAGCTACTCTATAATGTGATTTATCTTTTAATATCTTACGATCTGCTTCGTTTACAGTAAAAGGTTTATCAACCTTTCTTGCAGAGGTAAAATCTTCCTTATTCACGTAATTTATATTAACTGAAACTAAATCGAATAGTATCAAAACCGTAATTCCAGCAATAACTGGCACCTGCTTTATTTTTTCCTTCAAATACATCCAAAGAACTCCTCCTACCAATAAAACTAATACAAACGAACGTAAACTATCGTAAATCATCATTGACTTTCGGTCTGAAATTAAAGCATCTACCAATTCTGGCAACTGTTGTTGGTATTGTGCATCTCTTAATCCTTCAAAAGCAAATAAACTCGTTCCTACTAAAGCAAAAAAGAGCGTTATACCTCCAACAACATAAAAAGCTTTCTTTAAAGCAGCTTCTTTTTCTTCTTTATTTCTATTTGAAAAGAAAAACTCTTTTAATGCAATCACTCCCAATAAAGGAATACACAATTCTGCTATTACCTGAATAGATGACACCGCTCTAAATTTATTGTATAACGGGAAGTAATCAATAAACAAATCAGTAGGTAAAGAAAAATTCTTTCCCCAACTCATGATAATCGAAAAAACTGTTGCTGCTACCAACCATTGTTTTAGTTTTCTTCTTACTAAAAAGATGCCTAGGAAAAACAAGAAAATCATGATTGCTCCAACATAAGCTGGTGCTTCAACAATAGGTTGTTTCCCCCAGTATGTTAATACCTGACTCGAGTAATCTTTTGCGACCCCATCTCCAGCTCTTAATTGAACTGTTTCATAAAACTTTGAAGTTTCATCAAGTTTTTCTACTGTTCCTCCTCCCATAAAGCGAGGGATTAACAAATTAAATGTTTCGGCAATGCCGTAACTATATTCAGTAATATAAGCTTTATCAAGGCCAGACACGGCTTCTTTTGGAGTACCGTCTGGATTTATTGTTAGTTCAGATTTTCCTCTTGTACTATAATTCGCATATTCTTTAGTAGCTAAAAGCCTAGTTGCATTTACTCCAATTCCTAGAACAAAAGCCAATAAAACAACTCCAGTTTGCTTAGCAAATACTTGAAGGTTCTTATTCTTTACGGCATCAATTAATTCAACAATTCCAAAAATCAATAAGCAAAACCCAAGATAAAAAGTCATTTGAGGATGATTTGTACTCACTTCTAGAGCCATTGCTAATGCGGTGAGTATAAATCCGAGTAAGTATCTTTTTTGATATACATACAAAACACCGGCAATAACTAAAGGCATATACCCAATCGCATGCGCCTTTGCATTATGTCCCGCCCCAAAAATTATAATCAAGTATGTTGAAAAACCAAAGGACAAACTTCCTAATATAGCCAATTTCCAATCAACTTTTAGTGCAGTTAACAAAACAAAGAAACCTAGAAAATACAAAAACAAATAATCTGCAGGTCTTGGTAAAAAACGAATTGCTTTATCTACGTAGCGAATAAAATCATTTGGGAAATACGCTCCTACTTGATATGTAGGCATTCCTCCAAAAGCATTCCCTAACCAATAGGACTCTTTTCCTGTTTCGGCTCTGTAGTTTGCAGACTCTCTGGCCATTCCAATAAATTGAGTAATATCTCCTTGTTTTATTTTCTTTCCGCTCAAAACCGGGTTGAAATATAATAAGGATGCTATTGTAAACACCACAAGTGCAATAGCGTAAGGTAAAAGTTTCTTAAAGTTCATAGTTAGTCTAGTTCTTCAAAATCAACATATTCTCCAACAGAATTATTGCTTTGCTTTGTATTTTGAGGTTTTTTATCAATTACTGTTTCTCCTTCATTCACCGTACTATCATTTTGTCTATTCTGATTCTGATATTGCTGTTCTGCTTTTTGTTGCATTTTATCCATTGCCTTTTTTACTAAAAAAGGAGCAAACAACTTCATCAAAAAACGTAAAGCATAGTATACAACGAGTATTATTAATATTGTTCTGATCATATTTATAGGTCCAGCTTCTTGTATATTCATTATAAATTTTCAAAAAAACAATCAAAAATAACAATTTGAGACAAAAGCTAGCGTTAAGACTTTACAAAACTTATCATCTATTATATTTGATATTTTTAATGTATGTTTGTGTAACTTCTATAAAATGGATTTATTTAATGAATAAGAAAATTTTATTTTTCATTTTACTTTTAATAACCAGCACTGTTAAATCACAGTATACTAATGTTATAAACTCCAACAGACCTGGTTTTTCAGAAAATCCATATAGTGTAGGAACTGGGGTTTATCAGTTTGAATCTAGTTTGTTTTTTAGAAAAGCTGAGGCAACTCCGCTATTTAGTAATCCACAATCTTTAGGTTTAGACCTACTTTTTAGGACAAGTTTTCTATATGATAGGTTAGAATTAAACTTAAATACAACTTTTCAAAATGATAAAATAGCATTTAAAAATATTTTTGAATCTTCCCATACACAAACTGGACTTGGAAAATTTACCTTAGGAGCTAAATATTTGGTATACACACCAACATACAACGATAAAGGGAAAGAAATAAGAAGCTGGAGAGCACGTCATTCTTTTGATTGGAAGAGATGGATACCTCATGTTGGTGTATATGCAGGTGTTAATTTTGGATCTTTTTTAACAGATTACAATGAAAGAGGAGGAATTTCTCCAAAAATTGGAGTTTTACTACTTAATGAGCTTTCTAATGAACTCAACGTTGTAACCAACTTTTACTACGATTATATTGGAACTGACTTTTCTCAATTCTCTTATATTCTTACAGCAACCTATAACGTTAATGATTATTGGTCTGTTTTCACAGAAATTCAAAGTCAATTCGAAAAATATGAAGACAGAACAAACCTTGGTTTAGGTTTGGCATATTTATACAATGAAAATTTACAATTCAACACATCTCTACGAGCTATGTTCGAAAGAGACAATGCAGGTGTTTATGCCGGTATTGGTGTTTCATATAGAATAAACAGACATGTAGATGAATTTAGTGAAATTGATGAGTTTGGAAATATTATTGAAGAACCAGAAACAGTAAAATACAAAGAGAACAAAGGATTCTTTGGGAGGTTATTTGGAAAAATCACCGGTCTTTTCAAAAAGAAAGACAAAAAGGTGGAGTTAGATATGTCTAAAGAGGAAAAAGAGCTTATCAATGAAGAAAAACCAAGAAGAACTCGTCAAAAATCATTAGTTGAAGAGATCATCAAAGAAGACGCTAAGCAAAAAAAGAAGACTACTAAAGAAGAGAAAAAAGCTGCTAAAAAAGCAAAAAAAGAAGCTGAAAAAGCACAAAGAAAACTTGAAAAAGACAAAGTTAAGGAGGCTAAGAAAAAAGAAAAAGAACGATTAAAACTAGAAAAAGAGCAAGAGAAAGAGCGTTTAAAAATCGAAAAGGAAAAGCAAAAAGAACGCGAAAAACTTGAAAAAGAAATTAAAAAATTAGAAGAGGAAATCAAGAAGGAAGAAGAAGAAAAAGAAAAGCAAAAAGACGGAGGAAACTAGAAATAAAAAATTACTTTTGTTACATGATTCATGTAAAAGAAATAAACTCTACAAAGGAAATGAAACAATTTGTTACGTTTCCTTTTTCCATTTATAAAAACAACGAATGCTGGGTTCCACCCATTATCAAAGACGAGTTAGAGACTTTTGACTCTGAAAAAAATCCAGTTTTTGAGCATGCAACTGCTCGTTTTTTTCTTGCTTACAAAAACGATGAAATTGTTGGACGAATCGCTGCCATAGTTAACACCTACGAAGTGAATCACCAAAACATAAAAAAAATGCGTTTTGGTTGGTATGATACCATAGATGACATTGAAGTAAGTCGCGCATTATTAGAAAAAGTAAAAGAGATTGGCTTTCAAAATAATCTGGAGTATGTAGAAGGTCCAGTAGGATTTAACAATTTAGACAAGACTGGTGTACTTACTTATGGGTTTAACCATATAGGAACAATGATTACCTGGTATCATAATCCCTATCAACATAAGCATCTAGAACAACTAGGTTTTATAAAAGAAAAAGAATATTTAGAAAATAAATTTCCTTTTGCCAATGTAGATTTTAACAAATACCATAAGGCAAGTAATTTAATAAAAAGAAGGTATCAATTAAACGCCCTTAATTTTACAAAAACAAAGGACATTATGCCTTATGTAGACGAAATGTTTGATTTGTTTAACAAAACATATTCTAAACTATCTACATATGTACCTATTTCTCAAAGTCAAATTGATTATTTTAAAAAGAAATATATAAGCTTTATTAATCCTGAATTTATAAAGTTTGTAATTGATAAGGAAGGGAAACTAGTTGCTTTTGCAATAGTGATGCCTTCATTTTCGAAGGCCCTTCAGAAAGCTAAAGGTAAGTTATTCCCCTTTGGTATTTTTCATCTATTAAAAGCTAGAAAAAAAGCAAAAGACGTTACATTTTACTTGATTGGTGTTCATCCAGAATATCAGAACAAAGGTGTTGTTGCCATTATTTTTGAAGAATTTCATAAAACCTTTACAGAGAAAGGAATCATAAATTGTATTAGAACACCAGAATTGGAAGATAATACAGCAATTCATCAAATATGGAAAAACTTTGATCCTTCAACACATAAAAGACGAAGAACTTATAAGCTTAATCTGTAATGCAACTTTTTTACAATCCACATATCACGAAAGACACAGAACAAATTCATTTTGAAAAAGATGAAAGCAGACATATTGTAAAAGTCTTACGTAAAAAAGAAAACGATGTTTTAAAAATCACCAATGGACATGGCTTTCTTTTTGATGCAGAAATAATTATTGCTAGTGATAAAAAATGTGTTGCTAACATTGTAAATATTGTAGAAAAAAAAAGAACTAGAGATTACTATTTACATATTGCAATTGCTCCAACTAAAAATAATGATCGTCTTGAATGGTTCCTAGAAAAAGCTACCGAAATAGGAATTGATGAAATTACACCGATCATTTGTAAAAACTCAGAAAGAAAAGTTGTAAAAACTGAAAGACTATCTAAAATTATACAATCTGCAATGAAACAATCTTTGCAGTTTACACTACCAAAACTCAATGATCCTGTAAAGTTTTCTGATTTTATAGAAAATGATTTTAACGGACAGTTATTTGTAGCACATTGTGAAGATGGTATGGTAATGAAACATCTAAAAACCGAAGTACTACCTAACGCATCCTATACAATCTTAATTGGCCCTGAAGGTGATTTTTCTACAAATGAAATATCTAGGAGTTTAGAAAAAAAATTCAGCCCTATTTCACTAGGTCCAAATCGTTTAAGAACAGAAACAGCAGGGGTTACTGTTACTCAAAGTATTGCCTTCATACATCAATAACCTATTTTTTGTATATTTAGCTAATAAAACCCTACTACAATTGGCAATTACAGAGTTTTTTAATTTGTTTTTATTGATAAGTGCTTTGCATGGCTTTGCTTTTAGTATCGTACTATTCTTTTCTAAAAATGGAAAAGATCGCAGTATGGTATATTTGAACTTACTTATACTAGCGATATCATTAAATAACTTTCAATCATGGGTTATAGAAAGAAAGCTATTCCAACATAGATTTGCACTGGATTATATTGAAGTCCCTTGGATTTTCCTAGCAATGCCTTTTCTATATATGTTTTTAGTACATTACTTAAACATCGAGAAAAATACCTTCAACATATTAAAGGTAGCTATTCCTATGTTTCTTTTCATGACATTGGCTCAAATAATTTTTGTGATGAAAAACAGTGGCCTTCACCCTCAAGAAAACTTGGATTATGTATATGAAAAATACACTACTACTGAAGAAATTGTCAGCTTTTTAACATCTATATCATTATTCATTTATTCTTTCTTTATTTTATTAAAAAAAGAAAAGCTCTTTGAGAAAATTCAATCTTATGATAATCTAAAATGGCTAAGTACATTTTTTAAATTGAGCAGTGTTGGATATATATTATGGATGGTTGCGCTAATTGTTACGGTAAGCTTAAATTTTACTGATTTTATCTTCTCCTATTACCCGTTAAGAATATACACAACAATTTTGATCTATTGGTTAGGTTACCAAGGAATTAGACAATTGCGTATTTTAAAAGAACGAAAAGTAATACGTAAAGGCATTCAGAAAAAAAGCAAAAACAAAATTACTAAATCAAAAGTAACTTACCCGATAAAGAGTTATGCTGTATCAGAAACTCAACTCGAAAAACACAGAGATCAATTTGAAATAATTGACAACTACATTAGAAAAAACAATAAGTTTTTAGAAAGTAAATATACCTTACAAAACTTATCTTTCGATACTGATTTAAGTTCAAGCACACTTTCAGTAATCATTAATAACGTTGCTGGAAAAACATTTACCGATTATCTAAATGAAATGCGTATCGAACAGGCAAAATCTTTGTTATTAGCTCCAGAATTTTCAAATTACACTATAACTTCAATAGGATTAGAGTCTGGTTTTAATTCTAAATCTACTTTTTATACTGTCTTCAAAAAGCATACAGGTATTACTCCTTTTGAATTTAAAAACTCTTTACTTTTAGCCAACTAACCATTCCTTGTTATTTTTTCTTATTAAAAAGTATTAAATCACCCAATCTGGATGATTCCGAACTCACCAAACAAACATATTTCTTAAATTTAAATTGTAAAAAAACTATGAACTTAGGAATTAAAGATATGAAGGGTTCTTTAATTCTTAAGATGAAAACTATTCAAGATACTGTTGATAGGCTACAACCGCCGTCAATAAAGAAAAGGAAAAGAGTGAAAACAAAAAACACTGGTACTATTTGACCAGTGTTTTTTTTGTTCTCATATATTCTAACACACAATATAAAACCACAAAAAATCATGCTTTTTATAAAAAGTCAGAAGCAAAACATCCAATTTGGACGTTTTTGAACCAAGCTTCATTTATGTCATTATATATTTGGCTATCAAAGAAAATAAACAAGTTTTTGAAAGCTTATTAAGGGGGTAGCTTTCATAAAACAAAACATGTTTACTTACTTTTAGGGGGAAAACAACACCATTGATAAAATCTCATTGGTGTTTTTTTTTGTTTTACTATATTGCTACTATTATTTAATAGTATAATGAGGTTATTGTTTTATATATTTTTTTTCACAGCTTCTTGCTGTTTTTCTCAACAAGTAGCAATTTTAAAATATAAAGGTGGTGGGGACTGGTATGCCAATCCTACTTCGCTACCCAATTTAATTAACTTTACTAATAGCAATAGTAAAGCTACCATTAGTAAAAATGTAGCAACTATAAATTCAGATGATGAAGATATCTTTAATTATCCTATTGTTTTTGTAACTGGCCATGGGAATATCTTTTTTTCCAATGATGACATCAACAATTTAAGAAGTTATTTAATGTCTGGTGGGTTTATGCACATATCCGATAATTATGGTTTCGATAAGTACATAAGACGTGAATTGAAAAAACTATTCCCAGAATTAGAGTTAAAAGAAATTCCAAGTAATCATCCCATTTTTCATCAAACGTTTAACTTTCAAAACGGAATTCCTAAAATACATGAACACGATAAAAACCCTCCAAAAGCTTTTGGGCTTTTTTACAATGGGAGACTTATTGTTTTTTATGATTATGAAAGTGATTTAAGTGATGGTTGGGAAGACCAATCTGTTCATAATAATCCCAAAGAAGTAAGAGAAAAAGCTTTAAAAATGGGAGCCAATATCATTGAATATGCTTTTAACAATTAATCCCAACCAAATAGATAGTATCAAAATAAATTTTGACACTGAAGCATTATGGTTATTAAATATTGCTTTGGCAATTATAATGTTTGGCGTTGCATTGTCAATAACCATTGACGATTTTAAAAGATTAATTAAAAACCCTAAAATACTAGCAGTTGGTTTATTATCTCAGTTTATCCTGTTACCATTCTTAACGTTTATTGCTATTTTAATTATCAAACCTCATCCGAGTTTTGCTTTAGGAATGATGTTAGTAGCCGCTTGCCCTGGAGGTAATGTCTCTAATTTTTTTAGTAAAATGGCAAATGCAAACGCAGCACTTTCAGTTAGTTTAACAGCCTTTGCTACTGTTTTTTGCTTAATCATGACACCTTTAAATTTAGAATTTTGGGGAAGTCTTTATGAGCCTACGAACAATATTTTAAAAGAGATTCAATTAAATCCATACGAGCTTTTTAAGCTTGTTTTATTGATTTTAGGCATACCACTGCTATTAGGTATGATAGTTAATCATTATCACCCTCTAATGGCTGAAAAAATTAACAAAATACTTCGCCCTTTTTCTATAACGGTATTTATGATCTTAATCATTGTTGCTCTTTATGATAATGCAGAGATTTTTAAGAACCATATTCATTTAGTTTTATTTCTAGTAATATTCCATAATATCTTTGCGTACTTCATAGGATATTTTACAGCAAAATCTTTCCGACTTGCTAAAAACGATGTCAAAACAATTACCATAGAAACTGGTATTCAAAATAGTGGATTAGGTTTACTATTGGTTTTTGGTTTTTTTGAAGGTTTAGGAGGAATGGCATTATTAACAGCCTTTTGGGGTGTATGGGATTTATTTTCAGGAATGGCATTAGCAACCTATTGGGGTAGAAAAAAGAAATAATGAAAACGTTATTATACTATTTAGTTAAGCTATACATTAAAACTGGACTCTATTTTTATTCTAAGAAAATAAAAGTTGTTGGTTCTGAAAATGTCCCTAAAAAAGGGGCTGTATTGTTTTTGGCAAATCACCCCAATGGTTTAGTAGATCCTTTATTTATTGCCACCAACACATCAAGGAGAACATTTTTCTTAGTAAGAGCTGCTGTTTTTAAGAATAAGGTTGTAGCTTTTTTATTTGATCTAATTGGAATGATGCCTATTTATAGGATACGCGATGGAATAAAAGAACTTTCTAAAAACGATGCTATTTTCAACAAATGCTATGACATACTAGGAAGTAAAAAATCTTTATTAATATTCCCTGAAGGAAGTCATAATAGAAAAAGAACAGTGAGACCCTTAAGTAAAGGGTTTACTCGAATTGTTTTTGGAGCTATTGATAAATACCCTGATCTACAAATACATCTCGTTCCTGTAGGAATTACGTATCAAAATTCTTCGACTTATCCATGTAAAATTGCCTTACACTATGGAAATCCAATTATAGCTAATGACTATTATGATAAAGAAAATATTAATCAATCAGCAAATCAATTAAAAAGCAACATACAAGGCGCTTTAGAGAAACTTTGTGTACACATTCCAACATCAGAATACGAACACACAAATAATCTTTTAAATACTGCTAACATTGATTTTACCAACGTAGCACATACCAATCAAATGATTCAGGATAAAGTTCTTCCAGTTAGTAAACTTAAAAAGAAAAAGAGCATCATCTTACTATCTCTAGTTATCATAAATTCTATCATTCCCCATTTCCTATGGAAAATAGCTTCTAAAAAAGTAGATGAAATTGAGTTTGTAGACACATTTAGATTTGCAATGAATATTGTATTGTTCCCGTTTTTTTATATGCTTCAAGCCTTTATAATCTATAAATTATCAAATCTGAACTTAGCGATTTTATATTTTATTTCCTCGATTATATTAGTTCTGTTATATACAAAAACTAGTCCTACTAATTCAGAATAGCGCTCTGTATATCAGCTTGAATTTTAGTTCTCATATTACTTTTTACCAGCCCTCTATTTCTCATAGTAGGATATACTCTATTTGATAAAAACACGTATAAAATTCCACTTTCAGGATCAGCCCAAGTGTAAGTTCCAGTAAAACCGCTATGTCCAAAACTTTTCTCAGAAACACATCCACAGGTTGGTTTCTCTTTTGGATTAATCTGCGGTTTGTCAAAGCCTAGTCCTCTTCTTACATTTTTATCAGCATAATAACGTTTATTAAACTTGGCTACTGTTTCTGGCTGATAATATTGTTTACCTCCGTAATATCCTTCCTGTAAAAACATCTGCATAATCTTGGCTACATCATTAGAATTACCAAACAATCCTGCATGACCTCCTACTCCACCTTGCATAGCTGCTCCCATATCATGTACATAACCATGCACCAATTGATTTCTATAATAAGAATCCTTTTCACTCGGTACAATTGCCTTCTTTGCAAACTTTTGTAGTGGTAAATAGGAAGTTCTATTAGCTCCTAAAGGAGCGTACAAATAAGTTTCTGCTAACTTGTTTAAAGGTTTATTAAATTTACTTTCTAAGATATCTTTAAATATATAATACCCTAAATCACTGTACTTATACCCTTTTCTATCTCGTTGTTCTGACTCAACAATAAACTTAGAAATAGAGTCTTTATAAATTCTATTTAAGTATAAGTTTTTAGCTACTCTTGTATTGTATTTTTTACTCCACTTCGAACTGTAAAATTCAGGTAGGTTTTTATGGGTTATACTATCTTGTGTTTTAATATAAAACGGAATCCAAGACTTTAAACGTGCCATATGAGACAATACTTCTTTAACCAATAAAGTATCTTTGTTGGACTCTTTATACTTGGTTAAAATATCTCCTAAGCTTGAATAAATACTAAACTTTTTCTCCTCTTCTGCTTTCATTATTAATGGTAACGAAGCAAGTATCTTAGTTAATGAAGCTAAATCATATACATCGTTATCCTTTACTCTAAGTTTTTTAGAATTCGTATGATATCCAAAATTCTTCTTATAAATCACTACTCCATTTCTAGCTACTAAAACCTGACCTCCTGGTGTCATTCTTTTTCTTAAAATAGTATCTATTCGCTTATCGATAATTGATAAGCTATCTGAAGACATTCCTACTTCCTCCGGAATTGAATACTGCAATCTTTTTAATGATTTCTTCTCTACTCCATCTCCTACCTTAAAATCTTCTTTAATAGACACAGGCAACTTACCATTTACATCAAAAGCTCCAAAAATAGCTTGAGCAGATAATTCCTGAGCTAGTTTACTGTTTTGATAAGAAACTACAATTCCATCTATATTTGTAAACGATTTTACTTGTAATAGACTATACGGACTAGTAAGTACATTTAAAATAACTTTATTCTGTCTAGCAATCTCCTGTAATCGAACAAGCTCAACATTTTTAAACTTATAACCTTTCCATGGGTGAGCATTAGACTTATGATATCCCACAATTACAAGGTCATATTTCTTTAACTTTTTTAATAAAACATCTAGCTTTGTACTTGAAATTACGTCTACTTGTGTATAATTGTTCAACATTTTAACAAAGCTCTTGTTATTAGCATCTCCTAATTTTACATAAGCGACTTTTTTACCCGCCAATTCTTTAACTGGTAAAATATCATTTTCATCCTTTAAGAAAGTGATTGATTGCTTTACTAATTTTCTATGTAAAACTTCATCCTCAACACTGTTTAAATCTAATCGAAGGTTTTCTTCTTTGATAGGTTGGTAATTATGTAACCCCGCCCAGTACTTTGTTTTTAAAATCTTTCGTACCGAATGATTCAATCGTTCTTCTGTTAGTTTTCCTGACTCGTATGCTTTCTTAAATAAAGCCATAGTCTTAGGCACATCCTGTGGTATTAACAACAAGTCATTTCCTGCTAAAATTGCAGCCAAATTAATTTCTTCTGAAGTTGAGTAGTTTGCTGCTCCCTTCATATTCAATCCATCTGTAATAACTAAACCATTAAAACCTAATTTATGCTGCAGTAAATTAGTTACTACATTCTTTGAAAGTGATGTTGGCAACACCTCATTAGTTTCTAAAGCTGGAATACTTAAATGCGCCGTCATAACACTTCCCACACCCGCTTCAAACATTTTTTTATACGGATACAACTCTATAGAATCAATTCGTTGTTCCGAAAAATTAATGGTTGGCAATGTATGGTGTGAATCTGTCGCTGTATCTCCATGACCAGGGAAATGCTTAGCATTGGCAAGAACTCCCATACTTTGCATACCTTCTGTCATCGCAATAGCTTTCTCTGTCACATTCTCCTTACTTTCTCCAAAAGATCTGTTTCCTATAATTGGATTATCAGGATTTGTATTTATATCTACTACTGGTGCAAAATTCACGTGAATACCTAAACGCTTACAATGTGCTCCTAAATGCTTCCCAAACTCCTTTAAGGCATTATTATCTTGAATAGCACCTAAAGTCATATTCCAAGGAAAACGGTATGTATTTTTCAAACGCATATCTAAGCCCCACTCTCCATCAAAACCAATTAGCAAAGGAACTTTGGCTATAGACTGATATTCATTATTTAAAACCGCCTGTTTTTCTGGTGTTCCTTGCATAAAAATTAAATTTCCTACATGATACTTTGTAAGCATCTGTTTGATAAAATCTTTATGCTTTTTATCTTTATTTGAATAGGCCTGTACCATAAACAACTGACCTATTTTTTCTTCAACGGTCATATTGTTTAGAATACTATCTACCCAAATAGTTTGATTTTCAGCATCTGTAGTTCGCAATGGATCTATCTGTTGTGCTGATATAAATTGAACAAAAATTAGGGGTAAAAATATTAGTAGTCTCTTTTGCATTCGTATTCTCTTTCTTTAAATATTACAATTCTTATACCAAAAAGCGTGCGTGCCAACTATTACTTGCAGGCACTTCCCATTTAGTCTCAAAATCTTCCTTAGTATTTACCATATTGTTAAACACAACAGTTTCTGAAGTTATCTTTTGCTCTTTAGCATATTTTTGAAAATCTGGTAACTTAACAATATTAATATTCTCTCCATCTTTAAAAGAGATATTCATCTTATTCATTAAATCTACCTCAAGTTCTTTTTCTAACTCTTGTACAAAGCGCACAGAAGCATCGATAGAACATCCTGAAACATTGTTAAAACCTTCGTCTACTCCTAATACTAAAAACTGATTGTATTTTATAGTGAATGAACCTTTTAAATCATCTCCATGACGTGTCCAATTCTCTATAAACAACAAAGCTTTTGCGCTAATATGCTCTATTTCTTCTTGAGTAAACTCTCTATCTGATTGATACACCCAAACTCTTGAGTTATTGGGTAAATTTGTATATGATGTAAACATGTAGTTTATGTTTATTTATTGTAAAAAATAACTTTTGATAAAGTTAGCGAAATTGCTGGTTGTATCCCATTTTCTTTACAAAAAACTTAAAAAAGAAAAGCTCTCACAACCTTAGGTTTAACGAATGTAAAAACTGTAAGTTATAAGAGCTCTTAAGTTGGTGTTAATTTTTTAATTATCTCAAATTAAATTTTTGCTGTAAAGCTTGTAATTTTTCCTCGTCTGTCATGTTACTCTTAGGAGCAGACATACGTTCTTTTATTTGACGCAAAACCTTTTTTGTATATAAAGGAAAATCGGCATTTTGCATCCAAGAATTATATCCTGGGTTTTCTTTCAATACATCTTCAACAGTTCTTCCTTTATATTTTCCAAAAGAAAAGATTTCTTCTTGCTTATCATTAAATAATATGAAACCAGCAAAATCTGCTCTTTGTGTATGTGAAGAAAATTCGCTTAACACATCGACAGAATTTTCGATATCTTCATATTTGTCTAACTGAGCTTTTAAGATTTCATAGGTAGCTAAAGTATCTGCCTCTGCAGAATGCGCATCTTCTAAAGTTTTACCACAATAAAATTGATACCCTGCACTCAATGTACGTTGCTCTTTTTTATGGAAAATTACTTGAACATCAATTGCCTTTCTATCTTCCATATCAAAATCAATTCCTGCACGCAATAACTCTTCTGCCAGTAAAGGAATATCAAAACGATTTGAATTAAATCCTGCTAAATCACATCCTTGAATCATTTCATTAATTTGAGATGCTAATTCTTTAAATGTAGGCTCAGTAACTACTTTTTCATTTGTTATTCCATGAATATCTGAAGCCTCTTTAGGAATTTCTATTTCAGGGTTCACTAACCATGTTTTACTTTCTTTATTCCCGTTCGGAAACACTTTTAATATTGAAATCTCCACAACTCTGTCAGTAGCAATGCTAATTCCTGTTGTTTCTAAATCAAAAAAGATGATGGGTCTTGTTAAATTTAATTCCATTTAATTTATTTCTTGGATAAATTAATAGCTTTAAAAACGCAATGAGATTCTATTTCACAGCTTTCTTTTCTAAAACTTTAATCTAACTATTTTTTTATTCGTTATTCAATTGAGCTTTAAACTCGTCTAATTTTTCTAATACTTTAGCCTCTAAAGTTGGCTCGGTAAAATTATACTTTTTCATAGTTTCCAACAAAGTTTTCGCAACTATAAATCGAGCAGTTGGCTTATCATCTGCTGGTATAACATACCAAGGAGCATAATAGGTCGATGTTCTATTTAAAATATCTTCATAACATTCTTGATATTTATCCCAAAGTTTACGCTCTTTCATATCTCCAGCAGAAAACTTCCAGTTCTTCTCAGGTATATTCAATCGTCTTAACAATCGATTCTTTTGCTCCTCTTTAGATAGATTTAAAAAGAACTTTAAAACAATGGTTCCGTTATCAGACAAATGCTTTTCAAACTGATTCATTCTTTCCATTCTCGAATGGTAAAAAGCATCATCTAAATCACCTAAACTCTTCACAGTTGGAATATTCTCTGAAAAAACATAGTGCGGATGCACTCTTGTCACCAATACATTTTCATAATGCGTACGATTGAATACTCCAATTTTACCCTTAGGAGGTAATGCAATATAGTGACGCCACATAAAATCTTGCTTTAGTTCATGCTCTGTAGGAACTTTAAAACTATGAACTTGTACTCCACGGGCATTTACATCTTTAAATACTTCCCGTATTAAACTATCCTTTCCTGAAGTATCCATTCCTTGTAAGCAAATCAATATACTATACTTTCCTTCCGCATACATCTTATCTTGCAATTCACTAATCCCTTTTCTCAGCTTCTTTAATTTCTTTTTGGCATCTTCTACAACCTCTTTAGTTACTGAATCTTCTAAAGAAACACCTTCAGCTACTTTATAATTATCTGTATTCATTCGCTTCGTATTATAGTATAAAAGTAAGAATTTTCAATCGTTTTTTAATCGATTTTATCTTGGTATCTATCAATTTTAAAAATTGCTTACCAAACTTCTTTTTGATTTTATTACTCAATTTTATAATCTCAAAAATTAAAAATTATGAAATCAACAGTAATAATACAAGCCAGCGCTCAAAGTCAAGGAAACACCAATTTAGTAGTTAACTATCTAAACAAGAACAATGATTTTGACGTTATAGATATCGCTACAAAGAACATCGGACATTTTAACTACAAGTTTGAAAATGCCAATGACGACTTTATTCCTACTATAGAAGCAATAATCGAAAAATACGATACTATCATTTTTGCCACCCCTGTCTATTGGTACACTATGAGTGGACACTTAAAAGTGTTTTTTGATCGTATGTCTGATTTACTACACTACAAAAAAGAATTAGGAAGAAAAATAAGAGGTAAAAAAATGGCAATGATTAGTAACTCTTATGGAAACGATAGACGTGAAGGTTTCAATATGCCTTTTATTGAAAGTGCTAAATATTTAGAAATGGAATACTTAGGTGATGTACATGCATTTTTCAATGAAGAAGAAATTCATATAGAAGCCAAAGAAAAAATTGACACTTTTAGAGGAAGTTTTATAAATTAGTTGCTTCTCTAAATTATTCACATGAAAAATATCATCATTCAAGGTATACAGTTTGACAGTAATTCTTCTTATCAAAAAGGACCAAGATTAGCTCCTCCGCTTATACGAAAAGTATTACACTGTGGATCGTCAAATATGTATGCCGAAAATGGTATTTCTATTGAAAGTGAACACATTCAAGATAAAGGTGATTTTGAGATTCAAAAGTACTTTGATATTGAAAAAATTACCCAACAGCATTTAGAAATAGGTGATAGAATCGTTACTCTTGGAGGTGATCATTCTATCACTTATCCTATTATAAAGGCCTATCATAATACATACAAAAAGATAGACATCCTTCACATTGATGCGCATTCTGATTTATACGATAATTTTGAAGGGGATCAATTTTCTCATGCATGTCCATTCGCAAGAATAATGGAAAACAAATTTGCTGAAAGATTGGTACAAGTAGGCATTAGAACATTAAATACCCACCAAGCCGAACAAGCTGAAAAGTTTAATGTAGAAATACATCAAATGAAAGATTTAGATCTTTCTAAGATTAAAAAATTTGAAAATCCACTATATATCTCTTTAGATATGGATGGTTTTGACCCTGCCTTTGCCCCTGGAGTTTCTCATCACGAACCTGGAGGACTAAGCTCAAGACAGGTTATTGATTTAATTCAAAATCTCGATGCGGAAATCATAGGAGCTGATATTGTGGAATACAATCCTACAAGAGACTTTCAAGAAATGACAGCTTTTCTAGCAGCTAAAATGCTCAAAGAAATTTTAGGTAAAATGTTAACCTAAGACAAACAAAACTCAAGTAATATGTTAAAAATAAGTTAGTTTGAATTTGAATCAAAATATTAATCGTAATATTGCAATATAATAATTAATAAATGGGACTTACTAAATCAGAAATATTTACAACTGAGCAAAACGAGATTGCCAAAATAGCCAAAGTATTAGGACATCCAGCTCGTATTGCTATTATTCAGTATTTATTAAAAATGCAATCTTGTATTTGTGGTGATTTAGTAGAAGAAATCGGTTTAGCTCAACCTACCATTTCTCAACATTTAAAAGAATTAAAAAGCATCGGAATTATTAAAGGAAGTATTGAAGGAACTAGCGTATGTTACTGTATTGATGCTACGAATTGGAAAACTATTCAAAATACCTTAAACAAAATATTCAATCAGAATTCAGAGAATCTGGACTGCTGTAATTAAAAAAATTTAAAACATTTAATCGCAATATTACAATGAACAAGAAATTAACTGAAACTATCGAAAAAGTATCTAAAATTCCAATTGACAATAGTAGAATTGAAATTTTAAATCAACTTTCATCTTATATTCAAAACAAAATCAATCAAAACCAAAAGATTGATATTAATTTCATTTGTACACATAATTCTCGAAGAAGTCACCTAGGACAAGTTTGGATGCAAACATTGGCTGAGCATTTCAATATTAAAAACTTACATGCATATTCTGGAGGTACCGAGGAAACTGCTATGGCAAAACCCATTGTAAACACACTGATTGAACAAGGTTTTACTATTACCTCTCTATCGGATAACACCAATCCAGTATACGCTATAAAAACCAGTGATAATTCACTACCTATGATCGGTTTTTCTAAAAAATATGACCATTCTTTCAATCCTACATCTGGCTTCGCAGCAATTATGACTTGTTCTCAGGCTGATGAAGGTTGTCCGTTTGTAGCGGGATCTGACAAAAGAATTCTGATTACTTATGAAGACCCTAAATCATATGACAACACCGATTTACAAGATGAAAAATACCAAGAAAGAAGTTATCAAATAGCTTCTGAAATATACTATATATTATCGCAAATAAAATAATAATTATGATCTTATCAGAAATAAAAAACCACTTACAAACACTAGATACCATAGCATTTGAACTACCTAATGGAGATTTAGTTCCTGCCCATTTTCATGTAACTGAAGTAGGAAAGATATCGAAACATTTTATTGATTGTGGAGGTACCGTAAGGACAGAAAATGTGATAAACTTTCAACTTTGGAATGCAAATGATTACAACCATCGTTTACACCCAGAAAAATTGACACACATCATAGAACTTTCTGAAAAAACTTTGGGATTAGAAGATTTAGAAATAGAAGTAGAATACCAAGGAGATACTATTGGTAAATATGCTTTAGATTTTAATGGCACTAATTTTTTATTAGTAAATAAAGCTACTGCTTGCTTAGCGGAAGATGCTTGTGGTATCCCAAAACCTAAAGTACGTTTATCTGATTTACAACAACAAGCCTGTGCTCCAAACTCTGGATGCTGTTAATAAAAAAAGAGCGCTTTAATAGCGCTCTTTTTTATTTATTCTACGGGAATACAAAGATCTACAATCCACTTCCCTTCTGGATGCTCTTGTGCATTATTATAATAGATTTCAAACGGATCTCTATCTGCTTTTCTATAACCATTTTCGCCCATCCAAACAAAATTACTTTCCCAAGCTTGCTGAAACTCTCTTGGCGTAACCTCTAAATGCGCCACAATACATTTTGCAGCTGGAATTGTTTTCAGGTTAATCTCTCCATTAGCAATTACTTTTTCATTTAATATCATGCAAGCGCTCATTCTTATTTTAGTCGGATCGGTAATCTTAGGGCTATCGTGATAAATCGTCATCATTCGTAAATTGGGTTGATTCATCAATCCCTTTGGTGCTGCCCACTTCACTAACCTGTCATAAGCATTACCTACAGAATCCATTTTACCTTGATGACTTATATAAGCCACATCCATTTCAGGAAGTACTTTTACTTCTATTTTTTTTGCATTCATTTTAATCCAGTCTAAAGCATTATTAATATTGCTAATGTATTGCTCAAACCGAACTTCTATTTGACCATTCTTGCTTTCCGTTTTACAAATCTTGCTAAATTTTACGGGACTCTCTTTTGAAAACTGTACTGGAGAAATTCCGTAAAACTTTTTAAATGCTCTAGAAAACGAAGATAAATTCGTGAATCCTACTTTTTCAGAAACTTCCGTAATACTCCTATCTTTTTGATGTAATAAATAATGTGCAGCTTTCTCTATCCTTTTTCTTGTAATAAACTCATTAATGGTTTCTTTCGTTACAATTTTAAAAAGCCTATGAAAATGAAATGCAGAAAAATGTGCTTTGGTAGCAATCTCCTCTAAAGTTAATTTTTTATCTAAATTTTCTTCTATATAAAAAATTGCTTTACTTATTCTTACCGCAGTCGTATTAGGTATGTTTACTTCTTTTTTCAGGATTTATTCTCTGTTTGAAATGAATATTGATTTTTCTTTTTAAAAGGACGGATAATTAAACGTGTTTCTCTATCGAAACGAATATAATTATACACCCAATTCATAAAAACAATTACTTTATTTCTAAAACCAATTAATGAAAATAAATGTACAAACATCCACACAAACCAAGCAAATACCCCTTGGAATTTCCACTTTGGTAAATCAACCACAGCTTTGTTTCGTCCGATAGTTGCCATGGATCCTTTATCATTATACGTAAATGGCTTTTGCTTTTTGCCTGTGTATTTTGCCACCAAGTTCTTTCCTAACACAGTTCCTTGTTGAATGGCAGGCTGTGCCATCATAGGATGTCCATATTCAAACTTTTCAGTTTCCATACAAGCAACATCTCCAATTGCATAAATATTATCGTATCCTTCTAATTTAGAAAATCGATCTACTTTCAATCGATTTGGTCTTTCTATTAAACATTCAGAAGAAAGTCCGTCAATTATTTTTCCTTTTACTCCTGCTGCCCAAATTACCGTAGCAGCATCAAAATGATCATGCCCGTTAGTAGTTACCGTTGTTCCATCATAATCCAACACTCGTAAATCTTTCCAAACATCAACTCCTAACTTAATTAAAAAGTCTTCTGCTTTATCAGAAGCTCCTTTACTCATTCCTTTCAGCAATTCACCTGAACTTTGAATTAGGTTTATTTTCATCTGGCGAATATCCAAATCTGGATAATCTTTAGGCAAAATACCTTTTTTCATCTCTGCCAAAGCTCCTGCTAACTCAACTCCTGTAGGACCACCTCCAACAATGACAAAGTTCATTAAAGCTCTTCGCTTCTCTAAATCACTTTGCAATAAGGCTTCTTCAAAATTTTCTAATACTAAACTACGAATATTCAACGCTTGTGGAACTGATTTCATTTCCATTGCATATTTTTTAATATTCGTATTTCCAAAGAAATTGGTTGTAGAACCTGTTGCAATAATCAATTCGTCATACTCTAAATTACCTATAGAAGTTTCTAGAATATTTTCTTCAGCATTTACATTGGTTACTTCTGCTAAACGAAAAAAGAAATTCTCTACATCATTAAACCTCTTTCTCAGAGGAAAGGCAATACTGTCGGGTTCTAATCCACCTGTAGCTACCTGATATAATAAAGGTTGAAAAGTATGATAATTATGTTTGTCTATTAAAACTACTTGAAGTTCTTGATTTTCTAATCCCCTAGCAACGGCTAATCCAGCAAAACCTCCACCTACAATCACAATACGTGGAAAACTGGTTTGAGGTATATTCATATACACTAAATTTTAGATAACAAATTTACGAAAGAGTTAGCTCTTGGCGAATTTCTACCTTAATAATTTGTAAAGATTTATGCGTAGATATCAATTCTTCAATCACTTTTTTTTGAATCGTTTTTAAATCTCCATTTAAATATTTCATCCACTTTGTATCCTTAAAAACAGCTTGAGCACTTTTCAGTTTTTGATGTGCCATTTCAGAAGTCATCAAAAAAAGCTTGGCACCCTTGTCATTTTGTATTCTACAAATCTTAGCATGTTCATTTTCAAAATCTACTGTCAAGTAAAACACTTTGTCCGTATCATTTAAAGGATAAAAATCACTCCAATTGGCAAATCCAACATAATATTTCTGATTCTTATAACCTTCGATTCCTTTTATTTTCCATCGACAATTGGCTACTCTACCCCAATGGTTTGAATATCGAAATACTCCTTCTTCGGTATAATAGTAATAACTTCCAGATTTACTTTGAAAATGTGCTTTCATATCTTTAAAGAAATCCACATTTTTCATTTCAAACTCACAATACGTATATCGGTAAAAATTGAATTTATGATACTGCTTCAATTACAATCTATTTTTTAGTTTTGAAAACTCCTGTTCTAAAAACGATAGTTTATCTTCTAACGGACTATGAAACTCAGGTAACCTATTTAAAAATACATACTGAACATCCCATAATTCTTTGATCGCTTTTTTATCAAAAATCTTATCATCAATATTTTTATGATCCGCTCTAAAAACAAAAGTATCTTCTTTCTTAAAAATACGTCTTAAAATCAACTCCTCTTCTACAACTGCCATCACCAAGTTCCCTTCTCTCATTTCATCAGCTGTGCTAAGTGCTACTTGTTTACCCACGACCATGTCTCCAGGATACAAACCTTTATCATTCGAAGTCATCTCCAAATTCGGAACAATCAAACCTCTTAATACAGCTTCATCTTCAATAGGTAATTTTACCACAGGCAAATCTTTTATAAACTTCGGTTTATCATAATACTTAACATAGTCAGTATAATAATCCTTTGTAATCAGAGGAATTTCCAAAAATTCTCTTTTTGTTACCTCTTCTACCATAATTGTAACATCTCCTTTAAACCTTAATAATGCGTTTACGGTTAATTCAGAGGTTAAAATATCGTCTATAGTTATGCTAAAATAATTAGCAACCTTTATAATTGTCTCTATTTTAGGTTCACTCCTTTCTTCTTCATAAGCACCTAAAGTAGCTCTTTTTAAGTCAAATAGCTCTGCAAATGCCTGCTGACTCATTCCTTTAACTCCTCTAATTTTTTTTATATTTTTTCCAAAAAAAGACATTTTTGCTAATTTTATTTGCAATATTAAAAATAATTTGTACTTTTACACTAACAATATTAGCTAATAATTCTGTTTTGTGCTAATATTTTTAGACAAAAACAGAAAACAAACCAAATATTAACTTAAAAAACACATCATGGTTGCAATAAGTATTTATTTTACTAGCGTAGTTTTTAGAACTTTTTTGTAATATTACATCGCTAAAAAGAGAACTATATTAACAACTACTAAGCCAATTGCTAATGGACAATTACTATTTAAAAACGAAGAGCTTCTTACAAGAACTCAATGTAAACATTATTAAAGAAGACGAGAAAGACGGAATTTTTGTTATCGAAAAGGAAAGCTTCGGTATAAAAAGCATGATTATTGGAGTTGCTGCTCCTATTGTAATCATTGAACAATTTATATTCAAAGTAAACCAACCTAACGAAGAAATATTCAAAAGTCTTCTTAAGAAAAATCGAGACATTGTGCATGGTGCCTTTGTTTTAGACGACAGCGGTGAGCGTGTTATTTTTAGAGACACCTTACAATTAGAAAATCTAGATCTAAATGAATTAGAAGCTAGTTTAAACTCCTTAAGCTTATTGTTAAGTGAGTATTCAGAACAAATTATTACATATTCAAAATATTAAAAAAATTATCATGAACATTTTTAGAAGACTTTTTAGAATAGGAAAAGCTGAAGCACATTCTGCTATCGACAAAATGGAGGATCCTATTAAGATGACCGAGCAAGGAATTAGAGATATGAAGCAAGATTTAGACAAAAGTCTTGAAGCATTAGCTCAAGTAAAAGCTATGGCTATTAGAGCTAATAACGAAAAAGAAGAATACACTTCTAAAGCCGAAGATTATCAAAATAAAGCCATGCTTATTTTAAAGAAAGCTCAAAACGGTGACTTAAATATGGCGGAAGCTGATCGTTTGGCCAAAGAAGCTTTAATCAAAAAAGAAGAAGCTACAAAGCATGTTGAGAGAGCTACTCTTGAAGCGGATAAATTTAACCAATCGGTTTCTCAATTAGAAAAGAATGTTTCTGAGATCAAATCGAACATTAGCAAATGGGAAAATGAATTAAAAACCCTAAAAGCTAGAGTTAAAGTAAGCAACGCTACTAAGAACTTAAACAAGCAAATGGCTGAAATCGATAGTTCAAGTACAGTTTCTATGCTAGAGCGCATGAAGGAAAAAGTACAACAAGAAGAAGCTTTAGCTGACGCTTATGGAGATATTGCTAACAAATCTAAGAGTATCGATGAAGAATTAGATGCTGCCGTAGACACTACAGAAACAAGTGCAATGAGCGACTTAGAAAAATTAAAAGAACAATTAGGAATGAATAATAAAGATTCTGAAAACAGCTAATAGTATAAAACTTAAATAATATATGGTTGGATTAACTGATATACTTTTTTCTCCAGTAAACATTTCGCTAACAATTCTACTAATCATTTTAGTATTGTATTGGCTTTTAACAATAATTTCTGGAATTGATTTCGATCTAGACTTTGATGTAGAAGTTGATGTTGATATAGATAGTGATATTGATATTGATGCTGAAACCAGCTTGGATAGCGGTAATGTATCTATTGAAGATGTTTCAAATGCAGAAGTAAAGCATCAGAATATTATAAAAAACAGAAGAAAGGATTTAAAATGGTGGCAAATAGTATTGATCTACTTCAATTTCGTTGGGCTGCCATTTATGTTCACTTTTACTTTTTGGATTTTTTCTTGGTGGTTTTTAACCGTTTTTACAACCAACCTAACAAATAGCTATAACAATAGCTTAGGTTTTATTATTTTCTTTTTGGCTATTATTCCTTCATTAATATTAACAAAAATAGGTACAACACCTTTCAAATCCTTATTTAAAAACTTTAGTAAAAAAGGAGTTGATTCGCTTGACCTTATTGGAAGAGTTGGAATTTTAGAAACCAATATTAAAGAAGAACGCATTGGAAAAGCAAAAATAAAAATAGAATCAAGTCCAATTATTGTTTATGTAAAATCTATTGATGGAAAACCAATAGGTATGGATGAGAATATAATTATAATCAACCAAGTTAAAGGAGACAATCTTTATTTGGTTCAACACTATGAAAAATAATAACTAACTAAAATCAATTAATTTTATGGAAACATTAAGTAATGGAGCACAAATTGCCATTATAGCTGTTGTAGGTATTTTGTTTTTATTTATAGTATTCATTGCTGTAATTGCAATGTTCTATAAGAAAATACCTCAAGGAGAAGCTCTAGTGAAAACAGGTTTTGGAGGCACTGCAGTTGCTTTTGATAAAGGAATGTATGTTATCCCTGTTTTACACAAAGTAGAAGTAATGGATATTTCGGTTAAAAAAATCGAAATTGAACGTTTAGGTGATGACGGTCTTATATGTAAAGACAATATGCGTGCCGATATTAAAGTAGCATTCTTTTTAAGAGTAAATAAATCTAAAGATGATATTATTGAAGTAGCCCAAACAATTGGGTGTGAAAGAGCTTCTAATATTTCAACCTTAGAAGAGTTGTTTGGAGCTAAATTTTCTGAAGCTTTAAAAACAGTAGGAAAGAAATTCGATTTTGTTGATCTATACGAAGCTCGTATGGAGTTTAGAGACGAAATTATGGAGTTAATTAGAAAAGACTTAAATGGATATGTTTTAGATGATTGTGCCATTGATTATTTGGAGCAAACGGATGTTCAGCACTTAAAGGCAGATAATATCTTAGACTCAGAAGGTATTAAGAAGATTACCGAATTAACAGCCGCTCAAAACATAAAGTCTAATTTGATTAAGCGTGATGAAGAAAAAGTAATTCGTAAACAAGATGTAGAAGCTAGAGAAGCTATTTTAGAGTTAGACAAACAATTAGCAGAAAAAGAAGAGCAACAAAAAAGAGAAATCGCAAATATAAAAGCACGTGAAGAAGCAGAAACTTTAAAAGTGGCTGAAGAAGAGCGTTTAAAATCTGAGACTGCTAGAATTGCTACTGAAGAAAAGGTACAAGTTGCAGAAGAAAATATGCAACGTCAAATCATTGTTGCAGAAAAAAATAAAGTGCGTACAGAGGCTGTTGAAACAGAGCGTGTTGAAAAAGACAGAGCATTAGAGGCTACAGAACGTGAACGTATTGTTACACTTGCTCAAATTGAAAAAGAGAAAGTTGTAGAGGTTGAAAAGAAAAACATTCAAGATGTTATTCGCGATAGAGTGATGCTAGAAAAGGGCGTGGTAGAAGAGCAAGAAAACATGAAAGATATTGAAGCTTTCAAAGGTGCTGATCGTGAAAAGCAAGTTGCTATTACTTTAGCTGAGAAATCTGCGGAAGAGCAATTAATTAAACGAATTAAATTAGCTGAAGCAGAAAAAGAAGCGGCAAAACAAAAAGCTGAAGAAATTAACATTCATGCACAAGCTCAAAAAGAAGCGAGTGAAAAAGAAGCTGAAGCAAGAAAAACATTAGCAGAGGCTAAAGCAAAAGAAGAAGCTACTATTGGTATGTCTGAAGCACAAGTAATGCACGCAAAAGCAGATGCTAACGAACGTCAAGGACTTGTAGAAGCTACTATTATAGAGAAAAAAGCAAAAGCGGAAGCTGCAGGTACTTTAGCAAAAGCGGAGGCCTTAAAAGAAGAAGGTATTGCAGAAGCAGAAGTAATTAAAGAAAAAGCGCTTGCACAAGCAACTGGAGATAGAGAGATTGCATTGGCAGAAGCTGCTGGAATCGAAGAAAAAGCAGAAGCAATGAAGAAACTTGACGGTGTTGGTAAAGAACACGAAGAGTTTAAGCTACGCTTAGATAAAGAATTAAAAGTTGATTTAGCTCATATCAATGTTCAAAAAGATATTGCAGATGCGCAAGCTCAAGTTATTGGTGACGCATTGAAAGCTGCTAATATTGATATTGTAGGTGGAGAAACAATGTTCTTCGATCAAATCATTGGACAAATTACCAAGGCTAAAGGGTTTGATAGATTAGTACAACATAGTGATAATATTCAAGATGTAAAAGATGCTATCTTAGGAAGTGACGATGTAAAAGGAAATTTATTAGATAAAATAAAAGACTTTGCTACCAAATACGGAATCTCTTCTGAAGATATTAAAAACCTAACTGTAGCCAACCTTTTAATGGACTTAAAAGGAAAAGCAACCAGTTCTGATGATGAAACACTTTTTGGTAACCTATTCAATTTAGCAAAAGGTTTAGGTTTATCAAACCAAAAGTTATCATAAAAAGCTAGATTCAAGAGTTTAAAAAGCTCTTGAATTTTAACTGTCTTAGAATTATAATCGTCATTCCGATGGAGGTACGAGTGAAGAAATCTCTTAATAAAAAACAGATTGCTTCTTTCCACTGCGTTTCAATCGCAATGACGATTTTCTGTAAAAACACTCTTTTTACAGAGTACATAATGATTCCAATAGAATTCACTAAAAAAAGTACATGGAAAACCAAAACAATGCGCAGCAATTAGACGGCGGTACTTATGAAATCATTCAAGGTAGATTGCAAAAACAAAAGCAAGATCTACAAGAAAGATTGCATAAGCTAAATGAAGACAGAAAACATGTTTTTGGGGCTATAGAAACCAAATTAATTACTAACGATAGAATCAATACCGAAAACAATTGTATTGCTAGAGATATTGTGTCTTTAGGAAACATTTCTATTTTCGGGTATAACGTTCACTTTGGATTAAGAACCGACATTCAATTATCGGATGTGTTTAGTATCTATGAATTTAAAGATCAACATTTCCAAATTCAGTCTTTAGATTTATTAAACGATCCTATTTTTATAGACGACTTCACCAACCTTTATAAATATTACCGAAATACCATTTTCTCAAAGTTTGCCATTATTGGAAACTACTTGTACATGGTTTTTCAATTGAGCGAAAACAAAAGTGATATCAAAGCTTTTAAATGGCTAATTAATGAAGGTAGTTTACAGTATGTAGACAATCGTAGTGAACATGAATATAAGTTTCCTACCCAACATGAGTTTAAATGGCAAGAGGTAACTCGCGACATGCACCGATACGGTACCTACTCTCACGTTTCTATTTTAGATAAAATTTTTGTAGAAACTATTGGTGGAGATTTAACCATTAAAATTGAAGATAATACAGATGAAGGAAGAGGAATTCTTGCGGAACCTGTTGAACATATAGATCAAACCTTAGATGACGGTCAATTTCGTTATGGTAATTTAGGGAACCTTATTACCTTAGAAGTAAAACCGTTTCAAGAACCTGCCCGATACTTTGTATACAATCATAAACTTCAAGAAGTTCAAAAAATTGATAGTATTAAAGACACTGCAGTTCAGTTACCAGATGATCATGGTATTATATTCCCGAACGGGTACTACCTTCAAACGGGAGAATACAAACTTTTTGAAAACGATGCTAAAGAGGTAAAGTTTCAAGAAAAAATAATCTCTCCAAATGGAGAAGACTTTTTATACGTTTTCTATGCAACCATTCGCGGTTTGTATATTTTAATGTCGTATAATATTATAGAGCAAGAGGTTAAAACTCCAATTATTTGTAATGGTTTTACGGTATTACAAAATGGAGAACTTTGTTATTTTAAAACAGAAAACGAACAAACGAAACACCATGTTGTACAAATTTGGCAAACACCGTATTTAAAGGGCGATTTTATACCTTCTCAACATGAAGATAGCTTGTTATATAAAATAGGAAACAAAGACATTGTTCGTGCCATGGCAGAGTGTCACGAATTAATCAACCTATTAAACAAAGAAGATAATTACACAGGTTTATACAATGATATTGCTAAAATATCTAAAGATATAAACGACACCTATTATTGGTTACCAGAAAAAGAAACTTCTCAACTTAACCTACCAATTGCTCAAATTAATGAAGCAGCCAATGCCGCTATTGAAGAGTTTGAGAAAGTTGTTCAGTTAAAAAAACAAGCTGAAAAGGAAACCAAAAGTATCAATACGAAATCAGAAGAATTATTTGGTAAAATTAAAAGTACTTCTTTTAAATCTATTGATGATTTTGTTGTGCTTTTAAACCAGCTTCGCACCTTACGTGGAGAAGTAATTAGCTTACATGATATTCGCTATATAAATGCAGACCTTTTAAAAGAATTAGAAGAGCAAGTTGCTGAGCAAAATAACCTTATTTCTAAGCGTTGTGTTCAATTTCTTTTAAATGATAAAGCTTTAGAACCATATCATAATCGCGTTGCAGAAAAACAAGAGGCTTTACCAAACATTAAAAAGGTAGTCGACGTAAAATCTTTAGAAAAAGAAGTGAATCAAATTACATCGGATTTAGAGATGTTAATTGATATTGTTTCCAATTTAGAAATCGAAGATACTTCTCAATCTACTAAGATTATTGACAATATTTCTTTGATATTCGCTACACTAAACCAATTAAAATCTGGAATTAAAAACAGTATTAAAAGTTTAGGTAGTAAAGAAGCTAAAGCTGATTTTAATGCGCAATTAAAATTAATTGACCAGAGTATTATCAACTATATTGATATAGCGAATACTCCAGAAAAATGCGACGAGTTCTTAACCAAAACAGCCATTCAACTTGAAGAATTAGAAGGTAAGTTTGCCGACTTCGAAGAGTTTATTGTTCAAATTATTGAAAAAAGAGAAGAAGTTCATGCGGCTTTTGACAATAGAAAGAATAGCTTAATTGAAAAAAGGAATAAGAAAACCGTTGCCTTACAAACTGCTTCAGAAAGAATTTTAAAAGGTGTTCGTAAAAAAGCATTGAGCTTTAATTCTAATGAAGACATCAATGGGTACTTTGCTGCCGACTTAATGATTAACAAAGTAAGAGATATCATTAGTCAGTTAAAAGAACTAGACGATATTGGTAAAGCAGAAGCCATTGAAACGCAATTAAAGGTTGCCAAAGAAGATGCGCTTAGAAAGTTAAAAGACAAACAAGAATTATATGAAGATGGTGAAAATGTAATTAAATTAGGACAACATAAGTTTGGGGTTAACAGACAAATATTAGACCTAACCATTGTTTATAAAAACGAGCAATTATACTATCACCTAACGGGTACAGATTTCTACGAAGAAGTTTCCAATGAAGTCTTACTAAATTCAAAAAAATACTGGAACCAAGAGCTCGTTTCTGAAAACGACACAGTATACAGGTCTTCTTATTTAGCTTTTAAATTATTTAAAAAGTTCAAAGAAGAAGAACTCATCAACCTAACAGAAGAAGACTTATTAGCTTTAATACAAAAAGAAAGCAGTAATTCATATGCTGAAGGATATGTAAAAGGAGTTCACGATGTAGATGCCGCTAAAATATTACACTTATTGATACATAAACATCATGAATTAGGTTTACTAACCTATACTCCTGACACAAGAGCTTTTGCACAGTATTTCTGGAACTCTTTAACAGAAGAGCAAAAGGTTGTCTATAATAATTCTATCAAAGCTTCTGGTGAAGTTTTAGCAGTGTTTCCAAACAGTACCGCTTATGATTTTATTATTGACGATTTAACAGCTGCTTTGAATGCATTTTCTAAAGAAACACAACTTTTTTCTACAGAACAATCGCAAACAATTGCTAAGTATTTATTCAACGAATTAAGAAGCGACAATACCTTCCATACTAGTAGTGAAGCATTGACTTTAAAGGAAACATTTATAAAAACCTTAGACAAGCAAGATGCGCTGCATAAGTTCAAATTAGGAATTCAAAAGTTAGAAGCTTATACAGACAAAATTCAACTAGCAAAACAATGGGTAAGCTCTTATATCATAGAAAAGACACCTAGTGATGTAGAATACATTCATGAAGTAGTTGTATTATTATTGTTTGAAGATTTATCGGCTTTAAATCCGATTAATGTACACCCTAAACAAACCTTACAAGATTTAAAAGGAAATCATGCAACCATTAATGAAAATTCAATTGAGTTCGATTATCATCAATTCATTAAAGATTTAACACACTTTAATCAAAATGAAGTACCGAACTTTATTCAATATAAAGAAGCAAAACAACAAGTTACAGAAGAATTAAAAGAAGATTTAAAACTAGAGGAATTTAAACCTAGAGTACTTTCTTCTTTTGTAAGAAATAAGTTAATTGACCAAGTGTATTTCCCTTTAATTGGTGATAACCTTGCAAAACAATTGGGAACTGTAGGAGGTAATAAGCGTACCGATCGTATGGGAATGCTATTATTGATTTCGCCTCCAGGATATGGTAAAACTACCTTAATGGAATATATTTCAAATCGATTAGGGTTGGTATTTATGAAAATCAATGGTCCGGCTATTGGTCATGAGGTCACTTCTGTAGACCCAATGTCTGCGAACAACTCAGCATCTAGAGAAGAATTAAAAAAGCTAAACTTAGCTTTTGAAATGGGAGACAATGTAATGTTATATCTTGATGATATTCAACATTGTAATCCAGAGTTTTTACAAAAATTCATTTCTCTTTCCGATGGAACAAGAAAGATTGAAGGTATTTACAACGGAAAATCTAAAACCTATGATTTACGTGGTAAAAAATTCTGTGTAATCATGGCAGGAAACCCGTACACCGAAAGTGGAGATAGATTCCAAATACCAGACATGCTTGCCAATAGGGCCGACATTTACAATTTAGGAGATATTATTGGAGATACAGAACACCTATTCAAACTAAGTTTGATAGAAAACTCTTTAACTTCAAATCCAGTATTACATCAATTAAGCAGTAAATACTTTGAAGATGTATATGCTTTGATTGATAAAGTTGAAAACAATACGCAAGAGGTTAACCTAAAAGGAAATCACACCAAACAAGAAGTGCAAGATTATACAGCTGTTCTTGAAAAAGTAATCACGGTTCGAGATACTATTTTAAAAGTAAACCAAACCTATATTCAATCAGCCGCAATGGAAGATAATTATAGAACGGAGCCTTCTTTTAAACTACAAGGTTCGTATCGTGACATGAATAAATTGGTGGCTAAAGTTGTTCCGATTATGAATCATGATGAATTAGAACGTTTGTTATTATCTCATTATGAAAGTGAATCACAAACCTTAACCTCAGCTGCCGAAGCAAACCTTTTGAAGTATAAAGAATTAATTAGTTCTTTATCGGAAGAAGAACAGACTAGATGGAACGACATTAAGAAGATTTTTGTGAAAAACAATAAACTAAATGGTTTAGGAAACAAAAATGAAATGGCACAAATTCTAAGTCAGATGATGGCTTTTACAGAGAATTTAGAAGGAATAAAATCTGTTTTACAGAAAGGACTAGACAACAAAAATTAACAACCTACTACTATGGGATTTTTTGATTTATTCAAAAACAATAAAAAAGAAGAGGAAAAACATTACGATCCGATTGATATCAAAGTAACCGATTTAGAAAATGGTTATTTATTAGACTATGATTTAGAAACATGGACGGTTACCAAAATGTCTGAATACGACTGGGGAGACAGCCATTTTTCTAGAGAATTTCTGATTGAATCTAAAGGAAAGAAATGTTTTCTTCATATTGAAGAAGATGATGAACTGATCATTTCTCTTTCGGAAGAACTAAAATATCGAAAACTTGGGCCAACAGTTACCGACTATATTGATACTAATGGTAAACCTCCAAAGCAAATCGTTCATCAAGACATTACTTACTATTTAGATGAAGAAGCTCCTGGATACTACCGAAATGTAGAAAATGAAAACTGGGAAGAACTGATTTCTTTTTACTACCTAGATGAAGACGAAGAAAAATGTTTAACAATAGAACAATGGGGAGAAGAAGACTTTGAAGCAAGTATTGGAAAAATACTGAAGTCTTATGAAATCTCAAATATTTTACCATCATACAACGAATAAAACTACCATGCGATATATCAACTATTTTTTGCTACTAACCGTTTGCTTACTTATAAGCTCATGTAGTGCAGAAAGAAAACCAAAATTTGTAAAATCACCAATTGACAATATCATTACCAAGTATATTGACAAAAGTGATTATAGTGTCATACTAGCCGATATGGACTATAAAGAAGACACAGATAAGTACTTTCATAAATATCGTATTCTTATTGAAGAAAAACAACCAAGCTTATCTATTGAGCAATTAAAAGACAGCTTAGCCGAACCAACAGATATTAAGGTTATTGATACCAATTGGAAGGAAGTGTCTCCTATTACTTTTGAAGAATACCAAAACGACTTAGGAATGACCATTTTGAGCAAGAAAAATGGTAAACTTGACAAAAACTCTTCTCCTGCAGGTGTAGACAACTATGTTGGAAATCCGAAATATGGAGAATGGAGAACGCATAGCAATGGAAGTTCTTTTTGGGCTTTTTACGGACGTTATCGTTTGTTTTCTGATTTATTCTTTGGTCCAAGATATGGCTACGGATATGGGTATCCTAGAAACGACTGGAATGATTATAATAGAAACTATAGAAACAAGAAGTCATATTATGGAACTTCTAGTAAATATGGAACTACATCTTCTACAAACTCAAAAACAAGTTGGGCGAATAAACCAAAAACTTTTAAAGACAAAGTCAATTCAAAAGTAACTCGAAGTGCTTCTAATTTACGTTCAAGAGGATATACTTCAAGCAAAAGCTATAGTAAAACTAGTCGCAGTGGTTCTCGCTATAGTAGATCTTCTTCTCGTTCAAGAAGTGGTGGATTTGGTAAATAACAACTAACTAAAAAGAATTATCATAGATGGACAATCTAACTGAATATATAGATTTTAACAGCGTAACCCACTCTTTGGGTTATATCGTTACAGCTTTCCTTGTTTTTTATATTGGAAAGTTACTTTACAAACTTGTAAACCCAAAGATTAATATTACCAACGAACTTATAGAAAAGGACAACTTTGCTTTTATCCTTGCCTATGTTGGTTATTTTACTGGACTTGTTATCATTTTAGGTGGTGCTATTATTGGAGAAAGTGCTGGTTTTACCACTGATATTATGCATATTGGTATTTACAGCATTATAGGGATGCTTTTACTACATATATCGCTATTTGTAAGCAACAAATTAATCTTACCAAAATTCGATATCAAAAAAGAAATCATTACTGATAAAAACGAAGGAACCGGAATCATTGAAGCTTGTATTTACATAGCCAATGCCCTACTACTTCATGGTGCACTTATTGGTGAATCTGAAAGTTTACAAGAAGGACTTTTCACCTTTGTAAGCTATTGGGCTATTGGTAATATTATGCTCGTTGTAGCTGCTAAGATTTTTACACTTTGGATTCGTTTTGATGTACACGATCATATTGAAAAAGATAATGTAGCGGTAGGAATTAGTTTCGGTGGCGCCATATTAGCCATTGGTATTGTTATTATGAATGCCCTATTAGATCCGTTTGTTGACTGGACTACAACTATCGTAGATGTAAGTTTGCAAACAGTTTTAGGTATTATATTATTACCTGTTATGCGCTTTATTACCGACAAAGTTCTATTACCAGGACGAAGATTAACTGATGAAATTATCAATCAAGAAAAACCAAATATTGGAGCAGGATTAATCGAAGCATTTGCTTATATAGGTTCTGCAATATTAATTACATGGAGTATTTAAAAAACAATTCATTTATATTAAAATCGGCAATTTTTGCAACTGGTTTTGCAGGAATTGTTGCTGAATATGTTCTTTCTACGCTCGCTACTTATTTTATTGGAAACTCTGTTTTTCAATGGACTATGATTGTTTCCTTAATGCTGTTTTGCATGGGATTAGGTAGTAGATTGAGTAAATACTTCAATAAGAACCTAATCAGAAACTTTCTATTGTTAGAATTAGCGCTATCGTTAATCGTAGCCTTTTCTTCTGTATTGGTTTATACCTTAGCAGCTGTTTCTTCATACTATGAGGTAGTTATTTACTTTTTGAGTATGCTCGTAGGACTGCTTATTGGTTTAGAAATTCCTTTAGTAGTTAGAATTAACAAAGAATATGAGGATTTAAAAACCAACATCTCCTCTATTCTAGAAAAAGATTATTACGGAAGTTTACTTGGAGGGGTTTTCTTTGCTTTTATTGGATTACCTATACTTGGACTTACCTACACTCCTTTTATTCTAGGTTTGATTAACTTTTTTGTAGCTTGCATTGTCTTTTATCGATTTAAAGGAAAAATGCTTCAAAGTCAATTAAAACCAATGCTTGGAATGATAAGTGTGGTTTTGGTAGTACTTGCTTTAGGCGTAAGCTTTACTGATTCAATTATTACTTGGGGAGAACAAAAAAAATACCAAGACAAAGTAGTTTTTGCAACACAAAGTAAATATCAAAAAATTGTTTTAACAGAATGGAAAGATGAACATTGGTTGTACCTCAATGGAAATTTACAATTTTGTTCCATTGACGAAGAAATGTACCACGAACCTTTGGTACATCCAATTATGCAATTGCATCCGAATCCTCAAAAAATTTTAATTCTTGGAGGTGGTGATGGATGTGCTGTTAGAGAGCTTCTTAAATATCCTTCTGTTGACAATATTGATATGGTCGATTTAGATCCGAATATGACTGATTTAGGAAAAAACAATCCTATTCTAATCGATATTAATGAAGGTTCTATGAGCAGTAATAAACTCAACATTTATAACAAAGATGCCTATGTTCATTTAGAACAAGACAACACATCTTTTTATGATGTCATCATTATTGACCTGCCAGACCCACGTAGTGTAGAGCTTGGAAGACTATATTCTCATGAGTTTTATAGCTTATGTAAACGTAAATTACGTCCTAATGGATTAATTATTACACAATCTGGAAGTCCATATTTTGCAACCAAAGCATTTCATTGTATTGATGCCACTTTGCAATCAGCAGGTTTTACTACAGTCCCCATGCACAACCAGGTTATTTCCATGGGAGAATGGGGATGGATTATTGGAACTAAAAACAATCAAATTACCCGAGAAGAATTTAAACAAAAATTGCAACAGCTAAAGTTCTCTTCCATTCCAACAAAGTGGATTAATAACGAAGCTATGATGTTAATCACCTCTTTTGGGAAGAAAGATTTTTTCAATATTGATGCTAACGAAATAGAAATTAACAAAATTCAAAACCCTGTATTATATCAATACTATTTAAAGGGTAATTGGGATTTATACTAACAAGAAATGAATACCACATATAAACATATAAAAGCACAAATTTTTAACCTTCAAGAATGGGTTTCTGAAACCAATCCTGACGTTTTAAAAATTAAATTTGAAGCTTTATTAAAACAAAGTAAGTTTACCATACTAGCGTTTAACGAACACTATTTTGAGCAGCAAGGATACACTTGTTTTTGGTTATTGGGTGAAAGTCATTTAGCCATACACACTTTTCCTGAAAGCAATAAAACCTATATAGAGTTAAGCAGCTGCAATCAAGAAAAATTAGATTCATTTAAAAGCTTGATGTAAACATGAGTACCAAACAAAAATTAATCATTTTTGTGGTAATTGCTCTCATATACAACTTGCTTGTTTATGGATTATATTACTTCGAATCTAACTTTGAAAACACGAATATTCATAATATTTCCGATGCTTATTGGTATTCACTAGTAACACTAACTACAGTAGGGTACGGAGATTTTTATCCTATTACTTTTTGGGGTAGACTTATTGGAATTCTATTTGTTTTAGGAAGCCTTGGAATATTAGGATATATCGTAACAGAATTAAGCTTAAAAATATCAGAATACTTAAAAAAAAGAGAAATGGGATACTTTGGAACCGACATGAATAACCACTGTATAATAATAGGTTGGAATGCCTTTTCTAAACAAGTTGCCGAACAAATTATCAAAGCCAATGAAGATTTGGCTATTGTGGTAAATCAAGAATCAGATTTAAAAACTATAAGACAGATATATTCTGATAAAAAATGTTTTGTTTTATTGGCTGATTTAAATGACTATAACGCGTTAGAAAAAATAAACATTACCTCATCTAGACGTGTTTATATAAGCTTTGAAAATGACACAGACTCATTGGTTTACACTATAAGCTTAAAAAAGCAATTTGAAAGTGTTAACTGTGTAGTTGCTATAGAAAATATTGAACTAAAATCATCTTTCAATTATTTAGGAGTTCAATTTATCATTCCTAAGAAAGAAATCGTTTCTAAGTTTATTGCTAGTTATATTTTTGAACCAAATGTAGCTCTATTAACAGAAGATTTAATTTCTACTTCTAACGACAAAACGAACCTTGATATTTGTGAAACCAAGCTAACTAACAATCACAATTATATCAACACCAGTTTTCTTAAGACTTATATAGACCTAAAAGAAAAATCAGGAATCACACTAGTTGCATTAAGTCGAGAAAATCAACTGATAAAGAATCCAGAAAACGATCTAGTTCTTAAAGAAAATGACGTGCTACTTTATATTGCTAACGGAGAAAACAAACAATTTTTGAATTAACCTCTCATGCAACATCAACTAAACGATATACTCAGTAATGCTCCATTGCTAAGAAAAAAAATTAACAAAATAAGTACCCAACATCAGGTTGACACTGATGAATTACTTTCTGAAATGCTTAAATTTTTAAATCTAATTCATATAACGAATGAGAAATTAAGTCCGTCTCTCATTGTTGATCTTGCTTGGCATGAGTTTATATTATTTACCAGGTATTATCATGAATTTTGCCAGTCTCACTACCAAAGATTTATTCATCACACTCCAAGTGAGAATAGTGATCCTAAGATCTTTCAAAAGACTATTGAACTATATATAAAACATTACAATAAACCTCCAGAAGCTATCTGGGGAACCTATGCTATAAAAGAATGGGAAGCTAGCAATTGCGGAGCTTGTCACAACTAAAAAACAACATATGTATTTAGAAGGAACTATTACTATTGATCCATCTCAACTAACCGAGATAAAAAAAGTAAAGCCTACAAAGGCTTTTAAAAAGATTTTCCACTACTTAACTATTGGTGCTATTTCAGATAAAGAAGAAAGAGAAACCTTTACTGCAGTAGCTATTTTACAACAACTCAATGCTACTTTTAGAAGTTTAAATATTACCAATATTATCAAAATATCTCATGATGATATTACTTTTTACCATGACAAAGATGGTAAAGAAAATGACCTAAAACATGCCTTAGATAAGTATGAAATTGAAGTGAACGAAGCCATGTCTATTCATTTCAAGCAATTAAAACTAGTTTTAGAACATGAAGATGATAATTTCAAATACCTTATAGAAGTTGAAGTCAACAGAGACCATAAAGTTGGCGTATACCCAATAGTTATTAAGGTTTCGGGATTATTTAAAGAATTTAGTTCTGGAGATGTATCTAATAAGATTACCGAAACAACCAGTTCTCAACAAAAATTTGATTCATTTAGAGAGAAAAAAACAGAACGTTTTGATTATTTCTCAAACCAAATAAAATTGGCTTTGAAAAAACAAATTGAAACCGATGATATTCAAACCTATACTAAAACTAAACATATTTTACCTAAGCGTAAGATTAAAGACAGAAAAGACTTTCAACCAAATACCAATGGAGGTGGAATTTATGAAAGACACCATGGATTTGATGATTTTATCTTCTACAGCTTCATATGGTCAGATATAATGCATCATAATAACAATATCATTATAAAAGACGCTTATTTTGAAAATGATGAAGGCGAAGAAGTTGGATACTCAAATGAAATAGATACTTCAAGTGATGTTTTTGACAGTGACTCTAATGAAAGTCTTCTAAACTCAAATACATTTGAAGAAGATCCTTTAAAAATAAATGAGCCCGAATCTGACGAATCAACTAGTTGGTTTGATTTCGATTCCTTTGGAGGTGATTCCTTCTCAGATTCCTCTTCTTGTTCTAGCTGCTCTAGTTGTTCTTCTTGTGGAGGAGATTAATTAATTTAGCTATTATGATATTAGCATTTGACACGTACTATTTTGAAGATAAGGCAAAGACTATTGGTTTGGAATTTAATCAATGGACAGACGAACAAGAATCAAATACATACGAAGAAACTTTAGAAGGTATTAGTGAATATGTTTCTGGAGAGTTTTATAAGAGAGAACTCCCTTGTATTCTAAGCCTTCTAAAAAAGATAAACTTAGATCACTGCGAAGCCATTATTATTGATGGCTTTGTAGTGCTTAACGATGAAGATAAAAACGGTTTAGGAGGCTACTTGTATCAAGAACTAGGTGAAAAAATTCCGATTATAGGAGTAGCCAAAAATAATTTCAATCAAATTACGCAACATAAAAGAGCTGTTTATAGAGGAGAAAGCAGAAAACCACTTTATATTACTGCTAAAGGTATTGATTTAGATGAGGCTTCTCAAAAAATTGAACAGATGCACGGTGAATACCGTATTCCGCATCTATTAAAAAAAGTTGATTCCATTGGAAGAGAAAATAACGATTAATATATGTTTAACGCAGCAATTAAAAGTACTTTAGAAGAAGACATTTCTATTTTAGTAAAAGTCGATAATCATCCTTGGCATTACTTATGTGAATGTGGTGAAGCTAGTAAATTAAGCATTAAAGAAATTCAGAACTGCAATGCTATTTTCATAAGCCATGCCCACATAGATCATTTTATCAATTTTGATACTATTATAAGGCATCAAATAGGGATTGAAAGAAAGGTTACTATTTGCGGTCCCCAAGATATAGCTGCGCAGGTTCAGCACAAATTAAAAGCTTATACTTGGAATCTTATACACAAAGAAGCGCTCTCATATGAAGTAAAAGAAATGATTTCGGATAATGAGATTATTACCTATGAATTATTTCCCCCTCTATGGGACGTTAAAGAAGTTTCAAGAACAAATTCTAATATTCTTTTTGCTGATAAAAAATTTGAAGTTCGCGGAACTTTACTCGATCATAAAACCCCTACTTTGGCGTACAAGTTTATAGAATACGACACTATAAGCTTCAATATTACAAAGACGAATTTTCAAGGAGGTAAATGGGTTAAAGAGCTCAAAGAAGCTTTTGACAAAAAACTAGATCATCAAATCATTGAAATTGAAGATACTCAATACAAAGCAAAAGACCTTTTTCATCTTCTTGAACTAAAGAAAGGGAATACCTTAGGAGTTATTATGGATCATGCATCTTCTGAGATAAATCATAAAAAGATAAAAACACTTTTCCTTAATTGCGATACTGTTTTTATAGAATCGTTTTATAAAAATGAAGATCAACAATTCGCTGAATTGAATTATCATAGCTACGCTAAAATGTCTGGTCAAATTATGAAGGCTTCTGTAGTAAAAGAAGCTATTCCAGTTCATTTTTCTAGAAAATATAAATCAGAAGAAATTGAAGAATTACTACAAGAATTTCACGAAGCATTTACGAATTCCCAAAAACAGTAATTACAATTTTTCTTCTCCCTCCATAATTACGATGTTCTCCTAAATAGATTCCTTGCCAAGTACCTAGGTTTAATCTTCCGTTCGTGATTGGAATTTGTACCTGACATCCTAACATAGAACTTTTAATATGCGCCGGCATATCATCTGACCCTTCATAATCGTGTTTGTAATACGGCATATCTTCTGGAATCATTTTATTAATATGAGTTTCAAAATCCATACGCACGGTTGGATCTGCATTTTCATTTATAGTTAAACTTGCAGAAGTATGTTTTATAAATGCTTGAAACTGCCCTATTTTGACTTCTTTTAATTCTGGCAACGCAGCGATTAAAACATCTGTAATTAAATGATATCCTCTTCTATATTCTGGTAATTGAATTTCTTTTTGATAAAACTTCATACCTCAAAAATAACAAAAGCCAATGACCTAACATCATTGACCTTTTAAACAAACAACTTGATCAAAACCTATAAAGTTCGGTTTTAAATTTAAAATCTCTTGAACGCTCTTTGCTTTTAGGACGTATTTCGAATGCTCCTCCCCAAACATTTTCGTTCCCTAAAACTTTCTTTACAATCACTCTCATGTCTTTATATGCTATTTTTTCTATCGCCTTATCTATACGAACCCAAGCTACATCGCTACACGATGGAGGTGCTTTTATAGCTCCTGAAACATAGCTAGCTTGATAATAATGCATTAAAGTAGGCTTATGATAACCTTCAAAATGAAATGTAAACAATCCTTTTAGCTTAATATTTTCAACTTCTACACCTGCACCTTTCGCCATGCTTTTTACAAATTCCTTCATACCAAAATCTCCAGCAAACCTTCTTCCTTGAATTTCCCAATCATTTCTCCACTTTACTAATAATATTTCATTTGCTTCATTGGTTATCATCAACTTTACAAATGAATAATTTGGCTCTACAGACTTCTTTTGAGCATTTAATTTAATTCCAATTAAAAAAAATACTACTACAATAAATTTCTTATACATTCTCTTTAATAATTAAGAAAACCGAATTGCAAAAACAATTCGGTTTAGAAATAATCAAAACTGCGTTTTTATTCATCTAAATAATCCTCTAAAATTGTAATCCACCCCTTAACTGGATCCAATAATAGTTTTTCGGTATTAGCAGTGTATTCTAACTGAATGGTCCCTTGAGCAACAGGATCTATATTTTGCCCATCTTTAAAGGCCCAAACGGTTACTTTTAAATCGTAAACTTTTCCTTCTTGTAAGTTATCTTGTGTTAATCTTAATAATTCTAAGAAAGCATAATCAGCTACATTGTTTGATCTATTTGTAGTTACTTTTGGATAAAAGAAATAGAAATCATTTGTATAGTCATCTAATTGTGGAATATTTTTAGAAAACTTAGTACTAGTTTTTCTTAATGCTTCTCTATCTGTTTTTTGTCCAGCCATTTCATAAGTGATATTAAACCATGCTCCAGGATGTGATACAGATAATGGTTGATCAAAATAAGGCTTAAACGCTACAGTTTCTCCTAACTCTCTTTTCGTGATAAAATTAGCTACTTTCTCTACTGGTTGATTAGACTTAGAGTTTCTTAAATAATTTGTTCCTTTTGCAAAAGCAATTTTACCGTGGTAATTTTTATAAGCTTCAAAACGCATTAACTTCTTTTTAGTTTTTGCCATTTTTAATGAGCTTAACTCACTTATCATCATATCTACTTTTGCCTGTGCAGTTTCAATATCCCAAGTGTCAAAATCAGCTTTATTCTTAGCCATTACCTCAATTACAGTTCTTTTAGAATCTAATGGAACTGACTCTTCATACTTGTTTAAGCTTCTATCGGTTTGTTGCGTTTGAGCTAATACTCCAGGTGCTACTTCAAACACTTCTATATATGATTTTGCTGAAGTTGAGTACCATACAAAGAACATTTTTATCTGCTTCTTTCTATAATAGCTCTCCTTAAAATTCATTTTTAATTGAGGCTTTTCTTGTTTCTTTTCCCAATAATGTAACTCATTAACAACCTTCCCTTCGTCTTCTTTTACAAATCTAAATCCGAAAGCCTTCTTATCTTTTAATCCGAAATACTCTCCACTTAAACCTAACTCATCGTTTTCACCATTTAAGTAAGCAAAGGTTCCTCCTGAAGCTCCTCCAGATTTTTTTGAACTTCTTGATGAGCTCTTTTTCGATGTTACCTTTTTTAATAATTTTTTAAACTGTGCATTAGACTCATTGCTTGTTCCTAAAAGCATAAATGCACTTAGCATACATGTTAAAAATACTTGTCTTTTCATTTTGTTTTATTTATAGTTAATTAGAAATTCAATTGTACTGCTTTGGTTTGCTTTGTTGTTCTTCCTGGATCTCCAGCAACACCATTTCTTCCTCTACTGGCATGCGAATACTTTGGAGCACCTCCTTTTCCTGCTGCTCCTCCAGAATTATTTAATTCAATATTTAATTTAGTAACAGAAGGATCTTTGATCAGTAGTATGTTTCCTCCTGCTCCACCATTTCCACCGTTTCCTCCATTTGGAGAACTCTTACTTCCTTCAAAACCATTCATTCCTCCACCTCCTTGATTGTTCACAATCAACTTGGTTCCTGTAGTTAATTTATATCGAGCAACATGTTTTTGCTTGGTAGTATTGTAAATGTCAATCTTATTTAGCTTTACTCCTGTTTGCTTATGAGTTACCGTTTTTACTTTTATTGTTAAATTATCACCTCTACCAGCATGTTGTCCATTTTTTCCTTGAAAAACTGTTACATGTTTATGACGATTGTATCCCCAAAATCCATTTTGATTTACCTGAATAGAAATATTATTCGTTGTATTTATGTGTTTTACTGCTTTTAAACTTGGGTGATACTTAGAAATTAGTTCAATAGTAATTCTATCTTCTTTTAATGATTTCGCATCTTCATCAACTCTTACCTCATCAATTGTGTTGCTACATCCTTTATTTTTAAGAGTAAAGTCACTCCAAGGAAGTTTTCCTCCTAAATTTTCTGTAGATAATTTAGAGCCATCCTTTAAGGTAGCAACTACACCATACTTTATTGCTTCTGAAAAATGTGCTACCTTTTGTGGTTTGTTGATAAGCTTAATTTGAATATTAGAAACTTCTTTATTTTCTAAAGAGTTCTTTTTTCTTTCTGCCTCTGCAACAGCTTTCTTTTGTTCTTTTACATTGGCTCTCGCTGAAGTTTGATTCTTAAACACTGCTTTCGCATAATCAGCAACCATCTTGTTTAATTCCTCATATTTTTTCGATAAGCTAACACTCTTTGAAAAAACATACTTTGTAGTAGCTTGTTCTTTTCCATTCCAACTGTAATAAATTCCTAAGCCATTGATAAAAGTTAATCGATAAGATTTAAACGAAAAATAAGCAGGATGTCCTGGTACATCAGGAATAAAATTTTCATCTAAGATCCCTGCTCTCTTTACCAAAACATTACTCACCTCTGTTCCTCCCTTAGTTATCTGAATTGGCCATTGTTTCTTAACCTTGACCATTTTGTATTTTTTATACGATACTTTTTCTACTTTAAACACCGTATACTTCCCTGATTGAAATCCTGCTAAGATTTCATTTTGATTTTTTTGTCCCAAAACAAAAAAAGGTAAAAGAAGTAATATAAGAGCTAGTTGTTTTTTCATTATGAATTCCCTTTTTATATTCCTTCACAAATAAAGCTCAGTCTTAAAGAACTTAAACTAAATTACTTCCCAATGAACGTTTTTCTCTTCCAAACAAAACTTCATCTTTAAAAACAATTACTTTTTATATACCTTTAAATATCAATAACATAACTCAACTTCCCTTCCTTATCTTTATCCAATAAAAAAAGCCAAAACTTTAGCAGTTTTGACCTTCATGTTATTTTTAAAAAATTCTTATTAGAATTTCGAAAGCTTTAATGTTTTACCACAATGTTTGCTTTCTATTTTAAAAATAAGCTTCCCTTTTCTCCCTTTATTCGCCCAGCGTACTTCTTTACCTATTCTACATGAAATACTCGTTTTTGAACCTTTATTTAAAGTTACAAAACCCGAACCCGTATAGATGGATACTTTTTCTTTAGTATCATTTATCAAAGAAATACTGCTACCTATAATTTCTATTTTTGACTCGTTACTTTTAATGTCTATTTCTTTTACCTTACTAAAAGAACATAAAACTAAGAAGCTAAAGACTGTTATAATTGTTCTCATATTTTTCATTTTGTTTTATAGAATTCAAAAAAAGAGTAACTCAATTGAAATGTTACCTTTTTACTTCCGAATCAACTATTTTTTCTTCCGAACATAAATATTCCATAGAACTATGCATAAAAAAGTGCCTCGAACCCTTCTTTATAACTTTTACTTACTGGAACCTTATAATTGGTATCAAGAGTTACCTCTTTTTCTTTTTTGGAATAAACTTCGATTTTATTCACATTTACAATCCAAGACCTATGAATTCGAAAGAAATGTTTTTCTTTACATAATAAATTCTCATAATGACTTAGTTTTTTTGCTATGACATATTTTTTCCCTTTGATTGTGTATAAATTAGAATACATCCTATCTGCTTCAATACATAAGACATCATTGATATCTAAAATGGCATAATCACTTTTATATGGAATTGCTATTTTCTTAATCTCTTTTTTATTTGCTTTAAGAACATCTAGTTTAGTTTGGTTTTGACTAGCATTTTCTATTGTTTTTTTTACCTTTTTTACTGCTTCTTGCAACCTTTCAATGTCTACCGGTTTTAACAAATAATCTAAAGCAGCTACTTCAAATGCTCGAATAGCATATTTATCATAGGCTGTTACAAAAACAACTTGGAAATCTATAGTAGAAAACTCCTCTAATAATTGAAATCCATTTTTTTGAGGCATTTCAATATCTAAAAAAACGAGTTGAGGAGAATGTTTCTTGATCTCTTTAATAGCACCATCTACATTAGAAGTTTCTGAAACCACCTCTACATCCTTGCAAAACTCATTCAGCAAAAAACGTAAATTCTCTCTAGCATTCGCTTCATCATCTACAAGTATAGCTTTTATCTTACTCATCTAAATTTAAATATGGGATTTAATTCTATCAAAAAAGGAATAGTTTTAACTCGTATGAATACATCTTCTTGTTTCCTTTAAAAAAAACATGAAACATAGCACTATTACCATAATTTGTTTCATTGTTACTATTCAACTTCAACAAGTTTGTTACTTGTAAAAGTAAAAGACTTGAAATTGATTACCTTTCAAGTCTTTTAAGTTCATTTTAATCAAACGAGTCTCCAGGGTTTTCTGGGCTCTGCGCTTGCGCTTTTTGAGGGTTTAAAATCATATAGGTTCCTATTGCTGTTAAAGCAGCATACTTACTATAATTCCCTATTTTTTTTAATGCCTCTTTTCTTGAGATATCTTTATTTTCTCCTTTTTTATTATTTGTGTTCATCGTCCTGATTCTTTACTCTATAATTACCTTTCTACTTAAACCTCCCTCTCTTTCTGTTTCCAATTTAACTACGTAAACACCAGTACTTACTTCTGGAAGATTTAAATCATTAATTCCTGTAGATCTAAAAGTCTTTCTAAAAACTTCTTTCCCTAATAAATCAAATATTCTTACGGTAGCTTCTTGTCCTTGTTCTTTAGTTAAAACTCTCAATGAGTTATTCGATACAAACATTGCTAGTTCGTTATTTACTTCTTCCATAGTATCTATAACTTCTTTTGTACTCATATGTAAGTAAAAACGATCTACTGTGTTTTTAGAAACTAATACCTTATAAGATTCTTTAGATACATTTGTAAACCTGTTGGTTAATTTATCTTCAATAAATACATTCATCCCAGCAGGTAAACCTGTAGCATTTGATTTAAAAATTAACTCTTTATCTTCTGATAATGATACTCCTAACGGAATTACCATCTCTTCATGTTTTGAATTCGGTAAACACTGTAAAGTGAAATTATTATCATTATTATTAGATACCAATTTAGTAAATAGGTTAAAGGCTTTTGATTGCGCTGAGAAAACTCTTGCGTCATACCCTGGATCTAAATCGATACTTGTGTTATTTAAAAATTTAACTTCAGTAGTACTTGTTCTATCTGCATTTGTCATTTCAATTTTTATAGAAGGAATTATTGTTGTTCCTCCTCTTGAAAAAACATTTCCTGTTTGATGACTTTGCATCGCTTCAGTAAATTGTACCGTTCCTCCGCCATTTTTTGCTGTCACAAAAAATCCTTGACCTGGTGCTAGGTATTTAGCTGGAGTTGCCTGATTTATTACATCATAAGAGTTTGTACCTGCATTCCAAACATACATTGCTACTGCAGTTGGGTCTAGTTCAGAAGCATTTTGAGTTAAAAAGTTGTTTGTAGCATTTGCGTTAACATTAAAATGTAAACTTGATGTATATGGATTAGAAACTAAGTTTAACTTATTTCCTGTTGCACTTCCATCGGTAATTACCATTGAAACATTTGTTGTGTTCAAACTTCCCGTAAAAGCAAATGTACCTGCGCTTGCTCTTTTTACTGAATATCCTTTTGCCTTTGTAAATGTACCAGCTGAATTAATATCATTAGCCCCCGCTGGAGTTGTATAATATACATAGCGAGATGATGCTAATGAGTTATTATAAGTAGCAACACTATATTTAATACCATTTGTACTCGTTACTAAATCATTTTTAAACGCAACTATATTTTGTCCATCAACTGGCGCTCCAAGTAAATGCCAATCTCCTGATACATATCTGTTATAAGACACAAGTCCTGAACCTGAATGCGTTCCTTTTAAAATTAAAGAACCATTTGTTGTTGCATTTGAATTAATTGTAAACGTTCCGTTTTGAACAAGATTACCTTCAATTGTCAATGCTTGACCATTATCTACTACAACACTTGACCCTGTATGAACCTCTAAATCTTTTACTGAAGCAGAAGTTATATCTACAATTGGTTGATTCGCGGCATTGGCAACTACAGCATCGAATGAAGATGATGGTACACCATTGGTCCAGTTATTTGCTTCACTCCAGTTCGTGTTACTTGCTCCTGTCCAAGTTGTATATTGAGATGTTACATCATATTCATACGCACCTCTATCAACAGTTGTATTTAAAATACGAGCATTTCCAAACAAATCCTTAGTATTCCCTGCTAATATCTTAGTATTGTCACCACTATCTCTAGAAGGTGAAACTGTTTTTAAGTTAAAATCAGAACTACTCATAAATAGAGGATCAGTATTTAAGGTATTCGTTTGATTTCCTGCAACTACATTTGCAAAACTATTAACATCTGTACTATTGAATACTGTTACTGTTCCTAAATTAGCATGAGTTCCTTTTCCTACCGAGTTTACATTTCCTGATAAAAAACTTCTTGTATTATTCCAAAAAATACAATTTGAAACCTCAGCTGTTAGCGTTCCATTGTTTTGTGTTAATCCTAATACGGCATTATCTCCCACAAATTTGTCTGTTCTATCTGCATAACTTAAGCTATTTACATAGGTATTGTTTACAAACTTGGCGCTAATATTAGTTCCTGTATTAGATGCTGTCAACCATCCTCCAGTAAGACCATGAGCTCTTAAACCAGGTGTAGTATTGTTAAAGTTTGTTGATTTGTTAGCTTTAAACAATGAATTTTTAACTTCAATATCAAATTGAGAATTTGCTGCTGGTGATGAGAAAAATGCTGCTCCATATACAGAATAGTTATCTTCAAAAACACAACGATTTATCTTAAAATTACCTCTAGTTACCGTATTATTATACCCTAGATAAATTCCTGCTGAATGACGTGCTATATTATTTTTAAAAATACAGTTTTCTACAGTTAATGTTTCTACATCGTCTGATTTTAAAATAGCTCCTGAATTGTAGTTTGATGGATCACGGTGCGCCGCAGCACCACTTATAGTAAACCCGTTAATAACTACATCTTTTTTAGTTACTCTAATGATATGACGCGTATTATCTGCAGTAGTTCCATTATAAATATTTGTTGATGCAGCATCATTTCCAGACAAATCTCCAGCGAAAATAGTGGCATTATCTGTATGTATTTTAGCATCATCTCTATCAACTAAATTTGCTTCTGTTCCTGTAAATCCACCGTGTACTTCCAATCCTTCAATATCTAAAATGATACTCACATTTGCATTCGAAGCATGTGCTTTATACGCTCCTTTAGCAAACCAAATTTCCTCAAGCATTGGAGTATTTCTTGCTATAGATAGTGCAAACTGTATATCTGTAAATGCATTTGACCATGATAAACCATCGTTAGAACCAGATGAAGTTTCTGTAATGTATAACCTTGTTGCATTAGCATAAGGGTTTACACCAACTGTATTTTCATAACATCCCATATCTATTGTTCCACCAACAACACGAGTATTTCCAAATAAATCTTTCGTTAAACTTCCATTTAACTTTGCATTATCTCCCGAGTTTAAAGCATATGAATAATTTGGTAATGTAAAATCTGGATTTAATAATGGATCATTGTTTGTTGCATTCGTTTTATTTCCTGCTGGTACAATAGAGAAATTCCCTTGCCCAATACTATTAAAAATCGTTACAGTACCTAGGTTCGTAACTGTTGCCTTACCTATTGCAGGAGCTACGACACTACTATTTCTTGTATTTCCCCAGAAAATACAGTTAGCTACTTCTACTGTTGCTGTTCCATTAGTTCTAGATACTCCTATTACAGGATAATCACCACCTGCTGAACCTAATGTTTCGTTATTTACATATGTATTATTTACTAAAGTAGCATTTACTTCTGAACCTGAATAATGACCTCTAATCCAACCTCCGGCGGTACCATATGACTTTAATGTTCCATTTCTATCTTTGGTTTTATTATCCTTAAACAAAGTATTGGTTATAGTTAAATCATACTTTGAATTTGCTGAAGGCAATGCATAAAAAACAGTAGAATGCCTTGCTAAGTTATTTTCAAAAACACAACGATTAAAAGTAAAATTACCTCTGTTAGCTGTATCGTTATAATCAAGGTTTATAACTGCAGACCAATCAGCAATATTGTTTATGAATATACAGTTTGTTACTGTTAATGTTTTAACCGCTTCTGCCTTGAAAATAGCAACTCCTTTTTTATCATCATTATTTGTGGCAGCTTCATTAAAACTACCATTTGAAATTGTTAATCCATCAAAAGTAGTATTGTCCTCAGATACATTTACAATGTGAATTGAATTGTCTGATCTTGTACTGTTTGAAAATGTAATATTAGCATCGTCATTCCCTAATAAATCTCCACTTAAAACAACTTTGTTATTTGTATGTATTTTTGTCACATCTCTAGCTGAAAGCGTAGCTTCATTTCCTGCAAAACCACCATAAAGGGTCAAGTTAGGTACGTCAATATCAAAACTTTTATTTCTATTTGAAGCATCTGGCTTATACGTTCCTTTTGCTATCCAAATTTGTGTCAAGTTTGTATTTAATTTTGCTATATCAATAGCATCATTAATATCTTTAAAAGCATTTGTCCAAGAAGTACCATCATTTACTCCTGTAGCATTCACATCAACAAATAAATTTGTTAATGTACTATATGGACTAACTCCTGAAGTATTTTCAAAACACCCTTTATCAACTGTTCCTTCTACTAATCTTGCGTTACCTGCCAAATCAGTAACAATTGTATTAGATAAATACGTATTGTTTCCTGTATTCATAGCTAGCGAGGTATTTTTTAAAGTATAGTCACCATTAGCCTCATCAGTAAATTTAGGATCAATATTTATCATTGTATCTGCCGTATTAACAGCATTACCTGAAAAAGCTTTTGCTTTTCCATATAGTGGTAGGTTTCCTCCAGAAGCATTCAAGTTATTCCAAAAAATAGAATTATAAACATTAAAAAAAGCTTGTCCTGCATTTCCGTTTGGCCTCAATGCTGCGATAATTCCCTTTGTAACTCCTGTTTCTGTACCAGTATCTACATTATTTACAAAAGTGTTATTATAAAACTTCGCATGTAATCTACCTGAATTATTAACATATAAAGCAACCATTCCTGTTACTCCTTTTCTAGTAGCTTCATCTGCTATTTTATTATTTGCAAATAAAGTATTGTGTATATTTAAATATCCGTTTTGACTAAACGTTTTTCCGAAATACACATATAACGTAGTGTAATATGTACTTAAATTATTCTCAAACTTAGAATTAATAATATCTAATCTATCATTGGTTCTATTGAATGGAGCTTTTATTCCTGCTGATGAGTTTCTAGCAACATTATTTCTTACCGTTAAGTTTCGTAAGGTTAATCTTTCCGCTTCAACGTGCTTATTAATTGCTGCAGCATCTGTAGTAGTATCTGCTCCTTCAATCGTAAACCCATCAATAATTACATCATCCGCCGCCGTTCCTAAAGTAACAATGTTGTTACTATTATCGGATCTAGTAGCATTCGCAAAAGTTATGTTTGCATCATCATTTCCTAACAAATCTCCAGATAAAATTGTAGGGTTTGCTCTAAAGTTTCTTTGAGCTAAACTTGTTTCAGTTCCAATAAACCCACCAAATAATACTGTATTTGCCTTGCTTATTGTAAACTTTACTGTTTGATCTGAAGCATGTGGCTTATAAACTCCTGCTTTTACCCAAATTTCTCCTCCGGTAAATGCATCTAATGCTGCCTGTAAGGTAGTATACCCATTAGCCCAAGAACTTCCATCATTAGCTCCAGTTGCTGATGGATTTACATAAACTATTTGACTTAATGTTGTTATTTGATTTGCTCCAGACCAATTCGAAACTACGTTTGCCGCCGTACAATGTTCTCTTATGTAAATATTATACATTGTATTTGGTTGCAAACCTAATGCATGCTTCGCTGTATTAATGTTTGAGTTAATTGTTGCAGATGAAAATGGTTGACCATCTTCTACAAAAGCGATATCATATGTTTTTCCTCCTGCTGGCAATATTACTTCTGTAGAAGTAGCAGTTGTGTTGATTAAAGAAAAACTTGATGACAATGGTGCATAACAAAATCCATTGTTACCTCCTAAAGCTGCAGCTTCAGTTGAATTTAGAACTGAAGTATAAATATGAATATCATCAATAATATCTTGATATTGATTGGCAGCGGCCAATGTACCATTCCCATTATTTGCAACAATAAAATTGGTATTTTGATTTACTGGATTATTTATTCCAAAAGAGTTAGCATGTGCCTTATTAAAACTTTCTACTACCCCATCAACATAAATTTTCACATCTTGACGTAATTGATAAATAGGATTTGCTGAATGAATCACTCTTGGATATTCTCTATCTAAAGAAATTACAATATGATGCCAGTTGTTATCAGAGATATTTTTCGTACTTGAAAAGTCAAAAAACTTAGGCTCAATTATTCCTCCTGGAGCTCTTGCTTGTGCATGACGACCTGTAATTCCTATTTTACCGTCTTTCAAATACACATACATTCCATATTCTTGACCAGTAAAACCTGCTCCTGTCTTAAAACTTTTGTTTAATAAGGTCCTACTGTTACTGTCATTAGTTCCTGTTTTTACCCAAAAACTTAAGGTTAAATCAGAAAAACTAAAATTTGGTGCTGTTAAATAATCTCCCCCAAGATTCAATGCATTGTTTGCGTTAGAAAAACGATCAATAACATTTGTTAAACTAGCCCCCGCTTGTGTAAAGTTATTTCCGTTTACAGCATCGGTTAAGTTACCGTTTGTAAACTCATAAAAAGCCTCTAAATTTGCTGTAGGTACTTGTGCTTTTGCAATAGCACCTAGCATTATGAGGCTACATAGTAGTATTTTTTTGAACATTCTTTTTTGTAATTAATTATTAATTAGCCACAAAAAAAAATAATCGAGTATATTACAATATCAAATTGTTTCCGAATGAACGAATTAAGCTTCCCTTTACAAAAAAGTAGTTCTTATATGAAGTATACAGCTTCAAAACTTTCTTTGTAACTCTTACTTACTGGTACCTTATAATTAGTATCAAGAGTTACTTCTTTTTCTTTTTTTGAATATATTTCAATTCTATTTAGGTTTATAATCCAAGATCTATGAATTCTAAAAAAGTCTTTTTCTTTACATAGCAAATTTTCATAATGACTTAGTTTTTTGGCTATAATATATTTTTTACCATCTCTGGTGTACAAATTAGAATACATTCTGTCTGCTTCAATACACAAAACATCATTGATGTCTAAAATGGCATAATCACTTTTATATGGAATAGCAATCTTTTTTATTTCTTTTTTATTAGCCTTAAGTACCTCAATTTTTGACTGATCAAAACTGGCCACTTTAATTGCTTTCTTTACTTTTTTCACAGCTTCTTGTAACCGTTCTATATCCACTGGTTTTAACAAATAATCTAAAGCAGCAACTTCAAAAGCTCTAATGGCATATTTATCATAAGCTGTTACAAAAACAACCTGAAAATCAATCGTAGAAAATTCCTCTAATAATTGAAATCCATTTTTTTGTGGCATTTCAATATCTAAAAAAACTAGTTCTGGTTTATGCTTCTTTATTTCCTTTGTAGCTTCATCTACGTTGGAAGTTTCCGAAACTACTTCTACTTCCTTGCAAAACTCATTTAGCAAAAAACGTAAATTCTCTCTAGCATTTGCTTCATCATCTACAACTATGGCTTTTATCTTACTCATCTGAATTTATATAAGGTATTTTAATAATTACTTTAGTTCCTTCTTTTACTTGTTCATAATGAAACCCTATATCTGTTTTATAATAATCCTTTAGCAAAGACAATCTATCTTTTATTGCGTTGGTTGAAAAAGAATTATTCTGGTTTCTATTTTTTAAGTTTATTTCTTTTGACGCTTTTACACCTATTCCATTGTCTTCTATAACACACTTAAAAACTTCATCTATATCAAAAGTAATTTTAACCATTTTTACTCCATTTAACTTATGAAGTAATCCATGTTTTATTGAATTTTCTACAAAAGGCTGGATAATCATAGACGGCACCTTGATATCGTTTATTCTTTCCATTCCCTGTATAGAGTATTCAAAATCTTTTCTAAACCTAAGTTTTTCTAATTCTAAATACTTTTCCAATAAAGATAATTCCTCTTCAAATGAGACGAAACTCTTTTCACTCATATTTAAATTCTCTCGTATTAATGAAGAAAATTTAGTTAGATAATTGTATGCTTCATGTTTCCCTCCTTTTAAAACTAAATTTTGAATAGAATTCATAGCATTAAACATAAAGTGCGGATTCATTTGAGCCTTTAATGACTTTAGTTGAAAATGTGCTAATTCTGCCTGTTTTCGTTGCTCTAACTCTTCATAAGCCTTTTCTAAAGCTTCTTTTTGCTCAAGTACCAATTCATTTATTCTAAAAAGCTCTTCCTCATTTCTCTGATTCTCTATTTTAAAATATCTTATGGCCAAAAATATTCCTAAGAAAAAAATTGCTGTATGAAAGTATCCAAAATCACCTTCCTCATAAACTTTAAAGAAATAGTTGGGAACAAAAAATAGAACTAAACACAACAATAAAGATGTATAGTGATGTATATTTTTATCAAAGAAGAACAGTGAGGCTATTGGTAAAATTAAATAATAATATTCAGAGTAATTTCCCTTTATTAAAAAGTTACAATGGTAAAATAATATACACGCAAAAGCAATAAAAAAGACCACCCTAGCTATAAAATATTCCCTTTTATACTGTAAAAATATAATTACTACAAAGACTAACATTTCAACTAAAAATGCTAATCCAATTGAAAACGATAATGCATTCAATAAAAGTCGTAAGATTATAAAAAACAACAAATCAACGATACAAAACACACATGTAAAGTTTAAAACTCTAATGCGTTTTATTTCTTTTGTAGGTAAATTTTTGACAATTCCAATATTTATAATCTTTCTTATCATTTCTCTACTCCATCAATTTATAAGGTATTTTTATAATTACTTTCGTTCCTTCTTTCACTTGTTCATAATGAAACCCTATATCTGTTTTATAATAATCTTTTAGTAATGCAAGTCGGTCTTTAATTGCCTTCGTTGAAAAGGAATTGTTTTGATTCTGATTCTTTTTATTAATCTCCTTAGACATCTCTATACCTACTCCATTATCTTCAATAATGCATTTAAAAACTTCATCTATTTCAAAAGTAATTTTTACTCTTTTAACACCATTAAGTTTATGTAACAACCCATGTTTAATTGAATTCTCAACAAAAGGTTGAATTATCATAGAAGGTATTTTTATATCATCAATATCTTCCATTTCATTTATTTCATATTCAAACTCCTCTCTAAACCTTAGTTTTTCTAACTCAAGATATTTCTGTAACAAGGACAACTCTTCTTCAAAAGAAACAAAGCTTTTTTCGCTCATGTTTAAATTTTCACGTATTAAAGAAGAAAATTTTGTTAGGTAATTATACGCTTCTTGTTTGTCTCCTTTCAATACCAAATTTTGAATAGAATTCATTGCATTAAACATAAAATGGGGATTCATTTGAGCTTTTAAAGACTTTAATTGTAAATGAGCCAATTCACTCTGCTTTCTATCCTCCAGTTCAACATATGCCAATTCTAATTCTTCTTTTTTCTCCAACAAAAGTGCTTCTTTCTTGAGATTTAAAGTTCTAAAGTAATTTAAGATCACAAAGTTTCCTATAAAAACCATTAGAGCTAATACAATAGTATTTACTGAGTGATAAGGGTATTCTCCCGTAATAAGCCAGCGAGGTAAAAAATAAAATATCCAACATATGATTAGAATAGATATGCTGATCCATTTTTTATTGATAAATAGTAAGCTCACCAATGGATACATAAAGTATAGATTCTCCATTAAGGTCAAAGGTTCTGCATAATTTGAAAATATGAATGTTACAATTATCAATGCTAGAATAAAAATTACTCGAGCTATTACATACCATTTATTCTTTTGTAGCCCGTAAATTAACATCAATGTTGCAAAAGAGGATAGGTGAATTTTTAAACTTTGATAAAAATCTCTCGCAAAAAAATAATCTAAAAAAACAAAGCATATGATTGAAATACCCCATGTTAAACAAAAAACGTTTAGCAATTGTATTTTTTTTTGCTCGTTTTCAGGTGTATTAGAATAAATTCCAATATTAGTTAAGTAAGTATAACTCTTTTTCATTTTATGCTACTTTGTAAGGAATTTTTATCACCACTTTAGTTCCTTCCGTTACTTTTTCATAATGAAAACCTATATCTGTTTTATAGTAATCTTTTAGAAGTGACAACCTATCTTTTATTGCTTTTGTTGAAAATGAGTTATTCTGATTTTGATTTCTTTTATTTATTTCTTTTGATGCTTCTATTCCTACTCCGTTATCTTCAATAATACACTTAAAAACCTCATCTATTAAAAAAGTGATTTTAACTTTTTTAATCCCGTTTAGTTTATGTAATAATCCATGTTTAATTGAGTTTTCTACAAATGGTTGAATAATCATCGAAGGCACCTTTATATCATCTATACTTTCAATCCCTTTTATTTCGTATTCGAAATCTTCCCTAAATCTTAGTTTTTCTAACTCAAGATATTTTTCAAGCAATGACCATTCTTCTTCAAAAGAAACAAAACTCTTTTCACTCATATTTAAGTTCTCTCGAATTAAAGAAGAAAACTTTGTAAGATAGGTATAAGCCTCTTCTTTATCTCCTTTTAACACCAAGTTTTGAATGGAATTCATTGCGTTAAACATAAAATGAGGATTCATTTGCGCCTTCAACGACTTTAATTGCAAATGTGCTAATTCATTCTTTTTTTGCTCCTCTAATTCTTTATAAGCATTCGCTAGCTTTGCTTCATTTTTTTTATTTAAAGTTTGAGAGTAGTTTAATATTACAAATCCTCCTATAAATACTGCGAGAATGATAACTGGATTTTTAAACAATACATCATAATGATTAAATGCGATGTTTGGTATATAAAACAACACAAAACATAGCGCTAAAAAAAACAAATTTGTTTTTAAATCATTTACAATAAGAAGTGACATCAAAGGAATTAAAAAATAGACAATTTCTAAGTTTTTACCTTTCTCTACATAGTTTGTAAATAGAGAAACTAGGAAGGTAAGAATTATCAAAAAACTAAATCTTGCTAGTTTAAAATTTCCTTTTTTCTGAGCCCAAAACACCAGAAACAAACACAAAAAACCTATAAAGTGAATTAACATACTCCCTAGTATGTTATTTGAAAAAAACAAGTCTGCGATTCCAAAAGGAATAATCAATAGTCCCCAAGTAATGCAGAAGCTATTTAGCAAACGTATTTGTTTATGTTGATGAACATTATCTTCATAAACTCCTAAGTTTAAAATATGGTTGTATAGTTTGGTTAAGCTTTTCATTTCCTACAGTATAAAATGAAAGGTTGATAAAATTTTTACTAAATTCTTAAAAAAATTTCCGAGCGCATCAAAAAAGTTTCCGAATGAACATTGTTAAGATAATGTATACGGGATTTTAATAACAACCTCAGTTCCTTCTTCTACTTCTTTATAGGTTATTCCAATATCGGTTTTATAAAAATCTTTTAATAACAACAGTCTTTTTTCTACCAAATCTGTTGACTTATTATTAACATCTTCCTTGTTTTGTTCCATTATCTTTTGAGATGCTTCGATTCCTATACCATTATCTGATATAGTACATTCAAACAATTCTTTTTGCTTAAATGCTACCGAAATTCTTTTTTCTCCTTCCTTTTTATGTAATAAACCACATCTTACGGCACGTTCTATGAATGGTTGAATTATTGCTGAAGGTATTTTGACCTTCTCTATCTCTTGCTCTCCTAAAAAAGTGTAGACAAAACTTTTTCCAAACCTAAGTTTTTCTAATTCCAAATATTTATTCAACATAGAAAACTCTTCCTTAAACTCTACATAACTATCTTCACTAGCCTTAATACTTTCTCTTACAAACAATGAAAATTTAGTTAAATAGGTATATGCTTCCGTTTTTTGATCTGTAAGAATTAAATTCTGTATTGCGTTAATCGAATTGAATAAAAAATGAGGATTCATTTGTGTTTTTAATGCCTTCAATTGTAGTGCTGCTACCTCGCTCTTTTTCCTCTCTTCCAATTCGAGGTATGCCTGCTCAAGATTCCTTTTACTTTTTAATAATTCTTTTTCGTGTTTTCTATTTAAATTTTCAGAATAATTTAAAATCACATAGGTAGCTGCAAAAACAGAAAATATTAGAACTGGCAAAATAGTTTCTTTTGGATAATGCTGAAAATACAAGTTAGGTACAAAATAAAGCATAAAACATAATCCAAGAATGCTTAGATTAATCCATTTCTTTTCTATAAAAATCAAGGCAATAAGTGGATATATAAAGTAAAAGTTTTCTATTAAACTAAATGGGGTTACATAATTAGCAAAGACAAAAGTTACTCCCATTATAGATGTTAAAAAAAGCACTCTTGCCAAGGTATACTTTCTGAATTTTTGTAAAAAAAAGATAATGAATATTAATACGTAAGATACTCCATGAATGAGCAAACTTTCTAATATTTCTCTTTGAAAAAGAATATCAAATAATGTTATAACGATAATCATAACACCCCACGTAAAACAAAAAATATTTAAAAGCTTAATTTTCTTATTCTCCTTTACGTTGTTTTCTTCAAAAACACCCGTATTAAAGATTTTATGTAAACTTTGTTTCATCCCCTATGCCTAATGAATATAAAAACAGGAAAAAGACCTCTTGTTTTTACAGAAATACACTTGTAATATATTGCTTTTTTTTTCTATTGATAGAATTCCTTTCCTAATCCCTCAATTTTACTTCCAAACACACCCTATTTCGTGTAAGGAAGATTGATAACAACTTTGGTTCCTTCTGCAACATCGATATAGGTTACCCCAATATTTGTTTTGTAGTATTTTTCTAACATCAATAATCTTTCTTCTATTGCTTTTGTAGAAAACGACTCTCTAGTTATGCTATTTTTCTCTTTTATTTTTTTTGCGGCATCCATACCAATTCCATTATCAAAGACTATACATTTTAAGGTTTCTTCTTCTTGATAGAACTCTAAAACTATTTCCTTATTTGTTCCTTGTTTATGTAGCAATCCGTGTTTAATTGCATTCTCAACATAGGGCTGTATAATCATTGTAGGAATTCTTATTTCTTCAATAGTATCCTTCCCTATAATCTGGTATGAAAACTCCTTTCTAAACCTTAATCTTTCTAATTCCAGATATTTTTCCAACAACCTAATTTCATCCTCAAACAATACAAAACTCTTCCTACTCATATTTAAATTTTCACGTATCAAACCAGAGAACTTCGTTAAATAATCATAAGCTTCTATTTTATTACCTTTTAAAACCAAGTTTTGAATAGAATTCAACGCATTAAAAGTAAAGTGAGGATTCATTTGCGATTGTAGACTTTCTAATCTTGAGGAAATTAACTGTTTTTGCATTCGTTCTTTCTCTAAAACTTGTTCTTGCTTTCTCTTCAATGCTTTTAATCTCAAATTAAACCAATACCAAATTAGAAAAAGTAGTAGAGAAACAACACTAAGAATAAACCACCATTCTTTATAAAAAGGTAGCTGAATATTCAAATCAACTCCAATAATATTACTTTCTTTTGTTCCATTAAGATCAACGGCTTTTAACTCAAATCTATATTTCCCAGCAGACAAATCATTAAACACCACCTGATCAATTCCCTTATCTAAAACATCCCATTTTGCATTTTTATCGTCTTTTAGCAAACGATATTTACATTGCAAGCCTTCACCCGATAAAAATCCATTTGCATGAAATTTGAACTGTATTTTATTCTCGTTGTATTTTAATTCATAAACTTCTTTAATTGGTACCATTTCATCATTAACCAAAATATCTGAAAAATAAAATTCTTTTACATCAACGTCTTTAAAACCTTCATTTTTATCAACTTCATACACCCCTTTATTTGAACTAAAAAACACTTTCTTATCAAATACAGCAATATCTGATATATTGTAGGAATTAACTCCGTCTTTCTTTGTTAGGTTCTTAAAACTGCTATTTTGAGTATTTAAAACCTGAATTCCTTTGTCTGTTGATATCCATAGTAAATTCCCATCAGCTTTAATTACACTGGTTAAGTTAGATATTAACCCATTTTCTTCAGTATAGTTTATGTATGCCTTTCCATTTTTAACCCCTATCAAACCATCTTTAAAAGTAGACATCCATATAGTGCCATCTTCGGTTTCCTCTATATCAAGTGCAAAAATCTGTTTGTTTTCATATAAAATAGGAGTCCCTTCTAATTTTTCATCATACTCAATAACTCCATCAACATAACCCACATATATTTTTTTACTTTCATTACTATAATGAACTGAATACGATCTTTTTCCCCTTAGTCTAATTTTTTCATCACCACTTTCTGGCTTATTTATCGATGCATGCGCAAAAGCGGCAAAGACTATTTCTTCATCTTTATATAAGGAGAAGTCTTTTGTGTTTCCAAAACGAATAAGCTTGTTAAATTTTAATGATTTCAAGTCCAGCACAAACGAATTTGACGAAAAACTTATGAGTGCTTTATCTTTCGTAAAACCAATAATTGAAAACACTTTTTCTCTAGACCTAACATCTATATCTATTTTTTCTCTCGTTTTTGTGTTTAATAAAGTTAAATATCCATTTGTAGAACCAAATAGTACTTTATCATCACCTACTTTACTCATTGCGCTTATGTTTTGCATAACATCTTCGCTCTCATACTTATTTAAGTATATGTTTGGAATGATAAATATCCCATCTCTTAAAGTACTAAGCCAATAATTTTCATTAGAGTCTTTTATCACCTTAGTTATTTGTTTATTCTTAAAATATGTCTTTACATGGCGTATTTCTTGATTCTTATACTCACAAACATAAATCCCTTTTTCGGTACAAAACCATAAATAATTATCTCTGATAAAGATTCTAATTGTATAGTGTACTTCTAAATCTTCAGGGAGCTTAACTTTAAATAATTCTCCTTTTTTTTCTACTACTAAACTTCCTTTGGCAGTTGTACTTGGATCTGTATTATATTCAAAACTATAATGAAACTGCGTATTTTTATAAATAAAACTTCTCCATGACACCCCTGAGCATCTAACAGCATTCTTTAATTCTCTTTTCTTCTTAAAATCCTTTCCATTAAGAGAATAGTTAAAATTTGTTTCTCTTAAATAAAACAGGGTATCATTCCTTTTATATGCTGTTGCTATGAAGTCATTATTATGTACAAGTTGATATGCTCTTGTTTTTAAGTCAACACTTAGAAGATACCTATCACCAAATACTATTAAAAAATCCTTGTAAAGTTTATAATCGGCTAACTGACCATTGGCTTCTTTCTCTAAATCTATAAAAAGTTTTAGCTCGTCATTCTCTATATAAAAAAACTGTCCTGAAATATTATTACACCATATCCTACCCTGAGCATCTAATTTTAAATTAAAAACAGATAATGCTCTTTTTTCTGGATGTGAATAATTTCTAAATTCTTTCCCATCATAACGAAACAGTCCTTTATCGGCAGCCAACCAAATATATCCCTTACTATCTTCTAGTACATCGTAAAACTCTATATCTGGGAGTCCATCTTTTTCTGTCAAATGTTCAAAAACGGGGTGCTGTGCAAAAAGAATATTGCTTAAAAACAACAATAAAGTAAAAAGGAACAATGGGGCTCTATTCATAATAGTTCAAAACTACATTATTATCGTTATTAATTTACTTTTAAAAATAAAAAATCCCGATACAAAATTGTATCGGGATTCAGTTTTATAGTTTTTTGTTTCAGAACTACTTCACTTCTTCGAAGTCTACGTCTTCTACATTATCACTTTCAGAAGAAGGGTTTCCTTGAGCTTGCTGTTGCTCTGCTCCATTTGCTCCAGCTTGTTGCTGCGCTGCATACATTTCTTCTGAAGCTACTTTCCATGCTTCGTTAATCTTCTCCATTGCAGCATCAATAGCAGCAAGGTCTTTAGATTCATGAGCTTTCTTTAACTCTTCTAAAGCAGCTTCGATTGGTTCTTTTTTATCAGCTGATAATTTGTCTCCGAATTCTTTTAACTGCTTTTCAGTTTGGAAAATCATAGAATCTGCTCCATTAACTTTCTCTGCAGTTTCTTTAGCTTTTGCGTCTGCATCTGCATTTGCTTCTGCCTCTGCCTTCATCTTTTGAATTTCTTCGTCAGATAATCCTGATGAAGCTTCAATACGAATATCTTGAGATTTACCAGTTGCTTTATCTACTGCTGATACTTTGATAATTCCGTTTGCATCAATATCAAAAGTTACTTCAATTTGAGGAACTCCTCTTTGTGCTGGTGGAATATCTGTTAATTGGAAACGTCCAATAGTTTTGTTATCTGCAGCCATCGCTCTTTCACCTTGTAATACGTGAATATCTACCGATGGTTGGTTGTCTACTGCTGTAGAGAACACTTGAGATTTCTTTGTTGGAATTGTAGTATTTGCTTCAATTAATTTAGTAAATACATTCCCCATAGTTTCAATACCTAATGATAAAGGAGTAACATCTAATAATAATACATCCTTTACATCACCAGTTAAAACTCCTCCTTGAATAGCAGCTCCTAAAGATACTACCTCATCTGGATTTACTCCTTTACTTGGAGCTTTTCCGAAGAACTTCTCAACAGCTTCTTGAATTGCAGGAATACGAGTTGAACCTCCTACTAAGATTACTTCATCAATATCAGAAGTAGCTAAATCTGCATTCTTTAATGCTGTCATACATGGCTCAATAGTACGTTTTACTAAATCATCTATTAACTGCTCAAACTTAGCTCTACTTAAAGATCTTACTAAGTGCTTAGGTCCTGAAGCCGTAGCCGTAATATAAGGTAAGTTAATTTCTGTTGTAGTTGTACTAGATAACTCAATCTTAGCTTTTTCTGCAGCTTCTTTTAAACGTTGTAAAGCCATTGGATCTTTACGTAAATCCATGTTCTCCTCAGCTTTAAACTCTTCCGCTAACCAGTTAATGATTTTCTCATCTACATCATCTCCTCCTAAGTGCGTATCTCCATCAGTAGCTAATACTTCAAATACTCCATCTCCTAACTCTAAGATAGAAACATCATGTGTACCTCCACCAAAATCAAATACTACAATTTTCTTATCAGAATCTGCTTTATCTAATCCATATGCTAATGCTGCAGCTGTTGGTTCGTTAATAATACGACGAACTTTTAATCCTGCAATCTCTCCTGCTTCTTTAGTAGCCTGACGTTGTGCATCGTTAAAATATGCTGGTACAGTAATTACTGCTTCTGCAACATCTTGTCCTAAATAATCTTCAGCAGTTTTTTTCATTTTTTGTAATACCATTGCTGATATTTCTTGTGGCGTATATAAACGACCATCAATATCAACACGAGGAGTATCGTTATCTCCTTTTACTACATTATAAGGTACTCTTTCAGCCTCTCTTTGAGATTCAGAGTATTTGTTCCCCATAAAACGCTTGATAGAATAAACTGTCTTTGTTGGGTTTGTTACGGCCTGACGTTTAGCAGGATCACCTACTTTACGCTCTCCACCTTCTACAAATGCAACAATAGACGGAGTAGTTCTTTTTCCTTCTGCATTAGGAATTACTACTGGCTCATTTCCTTCCATTACAGAAACACATGAGTTAGTTGTTCCTAAATCTATTCCTATAATTTTACTCATAATCTTTATTTATACTTTTTATGTTTTTAATTCAAATTTACGTTTTGAATTAGTCAAAGTATATGCCATTAAAGTTTTATAGGAAATTTGACAGAAAAATTCTAAAAAATGAAGTTTTTAGTGACAGTGTGTCACAATATCAGACATTTTTATAGCATTGATGCACCAATTTTATGTTCGCATACGTATCTGCAAGTGCCTCTTTTACTTTGTCTTCGTTTCTAAATTCAACCTTTGTAATTCCTTCTTCTAACTGTGGAGTTAATTTTCCTTTGTAATCCGATTTCATTAAATACCAATATGTTTCTTTTAATCGATATTCGTTATCCTGAACAAATAAATGATATGTATTTAATAAAAAGTTAGTGATTGAGATATTACGAATACCACATTCTTCTTCAACCTCTCTTATTGCAGTTTCTTTTACAGATTCACCTCTTTCAATTCTTCCTTTTGGTAAATCCCATTTATTACCTCTATAGATAAACAGTATTTCATTTTCATCATTTAAAACCAACCCACCTGCTGCTGAAATAACTTTGAACTCCTTTTTAAAATTATCCCAATCCTTTTCTAAATTATTACAGTATAAATACACGCCCTTGTATTTTCCAAGCCGTAGTTTATGAATTAATTCACTTACAGATACTGTTTTTATAATATATACCGGGTATTTTTCCTCTTTTTTTAGTGAGGAGGTAAAGATAATTGGCTTATCATTGACAAAAACTTTATACATTTGCGGTATGGATTTTAACAAAGATACGGCAAAAAAAACAGCTGAACTTTTATTACAAATAAAAGCTATAAAATTGAGTCCTCAAACTCCGTTTACTTGGGCTTCTGGTTGGAAATCTCCTATTTATTGTGACAATAGGATTACATTATCTTATCCGCCAGTTAGAAATTTTTTAAAGGAAGAAATTGCTAAATTAGTAGAAGAAAAGCATGGAAAACCTGATGTTATTGCAGGGGTTGCTACTGGTGCTATTGCTATTGGTATATTAGTTGCACAAGAACTAGGAGTTCCTTTTGTATATGTAAGACCTGAACCTAAAAAGCACGGTAGAAAAAACCAAATTGAAGGACATATTGAAAGCGGACAAAATGTTGTAGTAATTGAAGATTTAATTAGTACTGGAAAAAGTAGTTTGAATGCTGTGCAAGCTTTAAAAGAAGTTGACGTTAATGTGAAAGGTATGGTAGCTATTTTTTCTTATGGCTTTGATATTGCGTCTCAAAACTTTAATGAGAAAAATGTAGAACTAACAACATTAAGTAACTATGAATATCTTTTAGAGCAGGCTTTGGATAGCAAATACATTACATCAGAAGAATTAAGAATGCTTGAAGACTGGAGAGTTTCTCCAAGTACTTGGAAGCAAAACGAAGAATCATAAAAATTAAATTAAATGAACATAGAAGGAAATACTATAACTGTACAAAAGTCATCTAAAGAGTTGTTTGAGTTTTTTTTAAAACTTGAAAACTTTGAACAGTTAATGCCAGAAAACACTCAAAAATTTGAGGTAGATGGAGATAGCTTTATTTTTGGTTTAAAAGGAATGCCAGAAATACGCTTAGTTATGAAAGAAAAAACAGAATTTTCTAATGTTACTTTAGGAGCTGCTAGTAGTAAATTACCATTTACCTTAGCTGCCGATATTAATGAAATTTCTGAAAACGAAAGTAACGTTACTTTAAAGTTCGACGGAGATTTTAATCCAATGATGGCAATGATGGTTAAAAAGCCTTTAACTAAATTCATTGACACTTTATCTGAAAATATAGGAAAGCTTTAAATGAATGAAACCTCTTTGAGGTCAAATTCTTTTATCGTTTCATCTTCCAATTCTAATTGGAGTTTCCCTTCTTGTGAGACTCCAATTATTTTTCCCATAAATAAATTTCCTTCAGGAGTTTTAAACATACTTGCTATATCTTTTTTATATAGGTTATCTAGATATTTATCCTCTAAAACTTTATACCTCTTTTGTTTTAACAGCCTTATATTTTCTTTTAACCTATTTAAGACATTCATTAATAGTATATCTAAACCTACCTCCTCTCCAAGAATCTTTTTTAATGAGCTTGCTTTTGATAGTTCTTTTGAAAAATTATCTTGATTCACATTTAATCCAATCCCAATTATTGAAGATACAATCGTATCTTTCTTTAACGAGTTTTCAATCAAAATACCTCCTATTTTTTTGTTTCCTGCCATTATGTCGTTAGGCCACTTTATTGACAACCTGTTAAGCTCTAAACTTTTAACAGCTTCAAAAACACTTAATGCAACCGCAAAACTTAAATACCTTTGATCACTAAACAAAAAAGACTCAAACCTAACAAAAACACTAAAAGTCAGGTTTTTACCTACTTCTGAAACCCATTCACTATTCATTTGCCCTCTCCCTTTGGTTTGTTGCTGAGTGACCACTGTTGTAAAATCTTCAATGACACTATTAACTGCCATTTCTTTTAAAAAAGAATTGGTTGAATCAATGGCACTAAGTTTGATTATTTTCATATACGTTTTGCAGTAAAAACAAGTATCAATATTACATAAATTACTCGCAAAAAAATAATAACTTTGCTAAAACTTAATTTTTTTTAATGACAAAAAAACAAGCAACTGCAGATGAGTTAATATCTGTAATAATAAAAGGGATTGATGATGTAAAGGGTGAGGACATCCAATTATTAGATTTAAGAGAAATAGATAACACTGTTTGTGATTACTTTATAATTTGTACTGGTAACTCAAACACTCAAATAAATGCCATATCTGGCTCTGTACAAAAGATTGTAAGCAAAGAACTTAAAGACAAACCTTGGCATGTTGAAGGAACAGGAAATGCCGAATGGGTTTTAATGGATTATGTGAATGTAGTAGTTCATATTTTTCAAAAACAAGTTCGTGAATTTTACGATATCGAAAGCTTATGGGGCGATGCTAAAATCACTCAAATAAACCCAGCGTAATTGCTATTTAATTCATATAATATTTATGAGCGATAAGAAAAAAAATACACCTAAATTTTCATTCAATTCATTTTGGATATACATTCCTATTTTCGTTATTCTTTTAGGATTAAGTTTTTTTAATTCTGGAAGTTTAGCTTCAAGGGATATATCTAAAAATAAATTTGAAGAGATTTTAAAAGCGAACGACATTAAGAAGATTATCGTTGAAAATAATAACGTAGCAAAGATTTTCTTAAAAGATGAAGCTGAAAAAAAAGAAGAGCACAAACAGTTAACTGAGTCTCCTTTTTATAGAAAAGGGACTCCTTTATATACTTATAACTTTGGTGATTTACAAAATTTCGAAAATCAAATAGATCACGAAAAAGAAAAGTTAAATTTAGATTTCGATAAATCAAATATCGAGAAAACAAGTCTTCTTGAGAACATCTTTAACTTTTTACCTTTTATCTTATTAATTGTTATTTGGTTGTTCTTCATGAGAAGAATGTCAGGTTCAGGTGGATCTGGTGGTGCCGGTGGACAGATTTTCAACATTGGTAAATCAAAAGCTAAACTTTTTGATCAAGATACACAGGTTAAAACGACTTTTAAAAATGTAGCCGGATTAGAAGGTGCTAAAGAGGAAGTACAAGAAATTGTTGATTTCTTAAAAAGCCCTGAAAAGTATACAAAATTAGGTGGTAAGATACCTAAAGGAGCATTATTAGTAGGACCTCCAGGAACAGGTAAGACTTTATTGGCTAAAGCAGTAGCTGGTGAAGCAGGAGTTCCATTCTTTTCATTATCTGGTTCAGATTTCGTTGAAATGTTTGTAGGAGTTGGTGCTTCTCGTGTAAGAGACTTATTTAAGCAAGCACAACAAAAATCTCCATCAATTATTTTTATTGATGAGATTGATGCAATTGGACGTGCTCGTGGTAAAAATAGTATGACCGGTGGTAATGATGAACGTGAAAACACCTTGAATCAATTATTAACAGAAATGGACGGTTTTGGTACAGATACCAATGTAATTGTTTTAGCAGCTACAAACCGTGCAGATATCTTAGATAAAGCATTGATGAGAGCAGGTCGTTTTGACCGTCAAATCTATGTTGACTTACCAGATTTACATGAAAGAAGAGAAATTTTTGAGGTACATATCAAACCTTTAAAATTATCAGATGATGTAAATATTGAATTCTTAGCACAGCAAACACCTGGATTTTCTGGAGCAGATATTGCAAATATGTGTAATGAAGCTGCACTTATTGCTGCTAGAAATAATAAAGAAGCAATTCATCATCAGGACTTTTTAGATGCTGTAGATAGAATTGTTGGTGGTTTAGAAAAGAAGAATAAGGTAATTACTCCAAGAGAAAAAGAAGTAATTGCATATCACGAAGCAGGACACGCTACAGTAAGCTGGATGTTAGAACACGCAGCTCCTTTGGTAAAAGTTACTATCGTTCCTCGTGGACAATCATTAGGAGCAGCTTGGTATTTACCAGAAGAACGTAAGATTGTACAAACAGAGCAAATGCTTGATGAAATGTGTGCAACTATGGGAGGTCGTGCAGCTGAGAAGTTGATTTTTGATAAGATCTCTACAGGAGCTTTAAGTGACCTTGAAAAGGTTACTAAACAAGCTAGAGCCATGGTTACAGTATACGGATTAAATGACAAAGTAGGAAACATTACCTACTACGATTCTGCCGGAAATGATTCGTTTGTGAAGCCTTATAGTGACTCTACAGCGAAAACAATTGACGAGGAAATTTCTAAGATTATAGAAGGTCAATACATACGTGCAATTGACATTCTTAAAGAGCATCAAGATAAATTATCTGAATTAGCTGAAATTTTATTAGAAAAAGAAGTTATATTTAAAGACGATTTAGTTAAGATATTCGGAACTAGACCTTTCGATCAAGAAAAAGAAAACGAAGTTGTAAACCCTAACACTGAAGAATAGCTTACGTTTTAATGAATTTTTTTAAAAAATTATTTAAATCATATCAAGATTCATCTAGAGACAAAGAAATAAAAGAACAACAAGTTAAACTTGCTCTAGATGATTCTTTTGTACATCACTTCATTAATAAAGGAGGTAAATTCTTATACTGTACCTCTTTTAATGAAGTTATTGCTAATTTTAAACATATCCTTCAAGAAAATAATTGGAAGAAAATTTCATGTTCTGATGTTGACTTATTAAAAATCGCTCAACAGGTAGATGTAAATACATTTGAAAAAAACGATACAAAAATTCCTTATTTCACAACTTGCGAACACTTAATAGCAAACAAAGGAGACATTCTTTTTTCTTCAAACCAATTAGGCAGTAATAAGTTATCTAGCTTAACTGAACATTTCATTGTATATGCTACCACTAGTCAGCTAGTTAAAAATACAGGAGAAGGACTTACAGGAATAAAAACAAATTATAAAGGTAACATCCCAACAAACATTAGTTCTATAACGAATTATGTTAAGGAGAATTTAGACGAAGATAACTTTTTGAATTATGGTAACAGTAATTCAAAAAACTTATATTTGCTGCTCTTTGAAGATTTATAATATGCGAGATCTTTTAACAAGAAGTGTATCTGCACTTGTTTATGCTGCTGTTTTTATAACAGCAATTTTCTTTTCAAAAGAAAGCTACTTAGTAATTATTGGAGTTTTCTCTTTGATTAGCCTCTGGGAATTTTCAAAAATAATTCAATCCAAAAGCTATCTTTCATTTTTAGTATTAGTTCTATTATCAATTGTAACCATATATACTTTAGATGTAGAATACCCTTCAGTGATTTTAGGGTTTTCTTTATTTTGCCTAGCCATACTGCTATATTATCTTTTCTCTTTAAAGAAAATACATTATGCCAATACACAGCAAAAGACATTCTTAAAGTATATATACATAATACTGCCATTCTTTTATTTGGCTAAGCTCCCATTTATCAATTCTGAATATACCCCGAGTATTATTTTCTATATTATTTTACTTATTTGGACTAATGACAGCTTTGCTTATTTAGTAGGTAAGAATTTTGGAAAACATAAGCTTTTTGAAAAGGTATCTCCTAAAAAAACAATTGAAGGATTTTTGGGTGGACTTGTCTTTGCCATTTTAGCTGGATTTGTTATTGCTAAAAACTCTATTATTTTCTCTACAGTTGATTGGATTATCATTGCCATTATTGTTTCTGTTATGGGGAATTTGGGAGATTTAGTTGAATCAAAGTTTAAAAGACAAGCAAACGTAAAAGATAGTGGTACAATAATGCCTGGACATGGAGGCTTACTTGATAGACTTGACAGCTTGTTTTTCCTTGCTCCCTTCGTATATTTGTATATACATTATATAATGTAATATTTTTCCATACTTTATGGCTGATGATTTAGACATCTTATTTAATGAGGCTTATGAAAAGGCTTCTAATACTAATGAAAAGTTACCTCCTGATGTAATGCTAAAACTATATGCTTATTATAAGCAAGCTGTTAAAGGAGATCATTTTTCATTCAATGCACATTCTGAAGCTAACCTAAGAAGTGCCTTTAAGTTCAATGCTTGGATGCAGTTAAAAGGAATGTCTGAAGATGAAGCCAAAAGAGAATATATAAACTTAGTTAACACAATTATAAAATAATCCTCATGAAAAAAATCGTATTTGCTTTAGCAGTCTTAGTATCATCTAGTAGCTTAATTTCATGTAAAAATGAAGCTAAAAAGGAAACTGAAACACAACCACAAGAAACAGTTGTAAAAAAGAAAGCTAGCTACGTTTTACAAGATGCTACCAACAGTATTAACTGGACAGCTTATAAAACTACCGAAAAAACACCTGTAAACGGACAATTTAACAAAGTTGATATTACCTCAGGAGGAGCAGGAGAAACTGTAAAAGAAGCTGTTAATAACGTAGAGTTTTCTATTCCTGTAAGTAGTATTTTCACTAAAGATTCAAGTAGAGATTTTAAAATTAAAAAGTTTTTCTTTTTCGTTATGGATCAAACTAAATTACTTTCAGGGAAATTGGTTTTAGAAAATGACTCAATTGGATATGCTAATTTAACAATGAATGGAGTTACAAAGAAACTTCCTTTTAACTATACTATTGCAGATAAAACTTTTAATATGCAAGGTGTAATGAAAATTACTGATTGGAATGCAGAAAAAGCTTTAAGTTCTTTAAATGAAGCTTGTAAAGATTTGCACAAAGGAGCAGATGGAGTTTCTAAAACTTGGGATGAAGTTGCAATTAATATTACTTCTACTTTTAAATAGAAAGTAATTCTACCATACATAAAAAGCCTTGGAAGTTTCCAAGGCTTTTTTATTTATTCTAAACTACAATTCTTTAATGGTCTATCATACGGTTATTTAATGAATACCATTCATCATTCTTTTTATTGGTGATGAAAACACAACAACAAGCACTCCTATTAATGATGCAATCACTCCAAAACTGGCATATACTGACACATATGAGTACAACTGCTGAAAAGCTTCTCCTTTAGTCAATATAGATTCTCCCGACATTCCCGTAACAAATTCAGTTATTCCTCCAAAAAAACCTTCAGAAAAGACTCCTGTATCTCCATTAGAAACTGCAGTTAACTTTGCTATTTTTCCAGCAAAAAAATGTCCATAAAAATTAGCAGAAAACCATACCCCCATAATAAAGGCAACATATTTTACAGGCGATAACTCAGTCATTTTTGACAAGCCAATTGGCGATAAAAACAATTCTCCTACAGTATACACAAATGTTCCAGCAATTAAATAAAACATTGGAGTTCTAGCAAACTCATCTACTTGCTGCGCAGATAACCCGAAAACAACAAAACCTAAACCTAAAAAAAACACTCCTAAGCCAAATTTAATCACAGAATTTGGGTTTTTCTTTATACTGCTTAAAAAGGTCCATAATATCGAAAATGGGATCGCTAATAAAATTATAAACCCGGAATTAATACTATTGGTCTGTGCTGCATTCAATCCTACTAAATTCACACTTCTATCAGCAAACAAGGTCAATGAGCTTCCTGCTTGTTCAAAGATGGCAGAAAACAACGTATACAAAGCTGTAAAGTAAACTGCAACCAATAACTGCTGCCTTTCGGTTTTTGATACGTTCTTTAAGATATAGGTTAAATAAATAATTAAGAATGCAGAAACGATCCATACCAGATAGTGTTCGAACTGGTGAAACCTCACAATCAATGCAAAAATAGGCACCGATAAAAACGCGCAAATCGTAACTAAATACCCTGATTTTATTCCAAATCTTTTCTTTTCAAATACATTTGTATCTGGCACTAAACCATGTGTATCAAAAACAGCGGCATTCAATCCTCTCTTAAAAACCAATAAACCAATTAACATTCCTATTCCTGCTAACACAAAACCATAATGCCAACCATATACCTCGGCTAACCAAGCGCATAATAATGGAGCCACTGCTCCACCAATATTTACTCCCATATAAAATATGGTAAAACCAGAATCTCTTCTGTTATCGTCTTCTTTGTACAATTTACCTACAAATGAAGATATGTTTGGTTTAAAAAAACCATTTCCCACTATAATTAAAGAAAGTGAGCTATAAAAAAACACTGGATGCTCAAAGGTCAAAAAGAAATGTCCTAAAGCCATTAAAATGGCTCCTAAAACAATAGCTTTTCTAAACCCAAGTATTTTATCCGCTAGCATCCCTCCTATTAACGGTGTAACATACACCAACGACATATAGGCGGCATAGATACCAAAAGACATTTCATCTGAAAAAAGTAAATGCTTTGTCATGTATAGAACTAGTAATGCACGCATTCCGTAGAATGAGAATCGCTCCCACAATTCAGCGAAAAATAAATACAATAAGCCTCTTGGATGTCCAAAAACATCTCTTGTTGATGTATGTGTTCTCATATAAATAAAGTTTTAGCGAATGTATTTTTTGACTAAAACTTTAAGAACACTTGTAGCAAATTGTCATAAAAAATAAGTTTTGTGAGTTTCTGTAACCCTAATAAAACAAAGTGTTAATAAACTTTTAACATTAAACCTCACTATGTTAATAGTATTACTATTAACTTTGCAGTAAGAATAATTATTTATGAAAAATCTACTTTCAAATTTAAAAATAGAAATTCCCTCTGGAATTTATATTAAAGACCCTGAAACATCTGATTTAGGAAAAAGAATTATTGAACATAGTATTGTTCTAATTGAAGAAATCGGCTTTGAGAAATTCAACTTTAAAAAGTTAGGTTTACGAATTGGTTCAAATGAAAGTTCTATTTACAGATACTTTGAAAGTAAACATAAACTTCTAATTTATTTAACTTCTTGGTATTGGGGTTGGATTCAATACCAACTGGTTATTGAAACCTATAGCATTCAAGATTCAAAAGATAAACTTAGAAAAGCTATTGAAGTTGTTACCAAAACTACGAAGCAAGACAGTAATTTCTCACATATTAATGAAGTTTTGTTAAATCGTATTGTGATCGACGAAAATGCTAAATCGTATTCAACTAAAGAAGTAGATACAGAAAATAAAGAAGGCTTTTTTAGACTTTACAAAGAAGTTGTTAGACGTTTAGCTGAAATTATTAGTCTTTATAATTCTTCATACAAACATCCATTAACCTTAGCTAGTACCATTATAGAAGGAGCATTGCATCAGCAATTTATTAGACAACACTTTAAAACATTAACAAATTGCGATGACACTATAACTCCAACGTCTTTTTTTATTGATTTAACCCTTAACACCTTAATTAATGAGCGAAAATAAAATTCTAACCCCTTGGAAACGTTTTGTTGGTTTATTAAATCTTGAGAAAAAAGACACTTTTCAAATTGGTTATTATGCCATTTTTGAAGGTATTGTGGCATTATCTCTTCCATTAGGAATACAAGCCATAATCAATTTGCTACAAGCAGCTCAGGTATCTGCTTCTTGGATAGTTCTGGTAGTGCTTGTTACTGGAGGTGTAGCTTTTAGTGGAGTTTTAAAACTTATGCAAATAAGAATTATAGAAACCATTCAACAACGCATATTTACCAGAGCATCTATTGAGTTGAGTTATCGATTTCCAAAAATAAAAATGAAGGAATTGGAAAATTATTATCCACCAGAATTAGCGAATAGATTCTTTGATACATTAACTATTCAAAAAGGAATTTCAAAAGTTTTAATTGATGTTCCATCTGCATTTTTGCAGATTATTTTTGCCTTAATTTTACTTTCATTCTATCATCCATTTTTTATTGTATTTGGTATTCTTCTACTCTTATTAATTTATGTAGTATTTAAGTTTACTGCTGAAAAAGGTTTAGAAACTAGCTTGAAAGAATCTAAAAACAAATACAAAGTTGCTCACTGGTTGCAGGAGATTGCTCGTACTATAATTAGTTTTAAGTTATCTGGAAAAACAACGTTAGCACTACAAAAAAGTGATGATCTTGTAAGTGAATATATACAATCTAGAGAAAGTCATTTTAAAGTATTACTTACACAATACATTCAAATGATAAGTTTTAAGGTAATTGTTACCGCTGGATTACTTTTAATTGGAGGTTTTCTTGTACTTAACCAACAAATGAATATCGGGCAATTTGTTGCTGCTGAAATCATTATTTTATTGGTTATTACTTCTGTTGAAAAACTTATTCTAGGGCTGGAATCTTTTTATGATGTACTTACCTCTATTGAAAAACTAGGACAAGTAGTAGATAAGCCAATCGAATCTCAAAAAGGAACTAAACTAGAAGATTTAGACTCTTTAGAAATTGAGATTCAAAACGCTAGTTATTCTTCTACCAATAAAGAAACACCAATTCTTAGTGATATTTCTTTTAAAATTAACTCTAAGGATCGAATTTTAGTTCAAGGGAAAAGTAGTTCTGGAAAATCAAGTTTATTACAACTTATTGCGGGAGTTATAGAGCCTACTTCTGGGAACATTTTCGTTAACAATCTATCATTAAAAAGTCTATTGTTAAACGACTATAGATCAAACTTAGGATTATCACTTTCAGAAGAAACCCCTTTTGAAGGAACCATCCGTGAAAATATCACTTTTGGAGATCCAACAATTACAGACAAAGAGATATATGAAATGTTTGATGCTATTGGATTGTCATACTTCCTAAAACACCAACCTAATGGGCTCGATACTTTTATTCAACCAGAAGGAAAATTAATTGGTTATACCATTGCTAAGAAAATCATTCTAGCAAGAGCCATGATTATCAAACCAAAACTATTAATTCTTGAAGATCCATTAGATCAATTAGAGAAAGAGGAAGCTCAGAAAATCATCGATTATATTACAGATCCATCTAAACCTTGGAGCTTAATTATAGTAAGTAGTAACGATGCCTGGAAAAAGAAATGTAATAAACAAATAACACTTGTAAAAGGAGTTATTGTAAATTAAAAAGACCTATATATGTTAAACATATCTAAGAATAGTATCTCACATTATGTAGATATCACTAAATTTAAGTCTGGCAAAGAAATATTCGCTAAAGAGCATCATAAACTCTTCAGGAAGTTTTTACTTGGTTTTTTAGTTGCTCTTATCATTATTTTATTTTTACCATGGACACAAAATGTTTCTAGTACAGGTAGAGTAACCACTTTAAAACCTAATCAACGTCCGCAAACTTTACAATCTCAAATACCGGGTAGAATTGAACAATGGTTTGTTCAGGAAGGAACTTTTGTAAAAAAGGGAGATACCATTTTAAGAATTTCTGAAGTAAAAAGCGATTATTTTGATAGTAAATTAACAGAACGAACTGGACAGCAATTAAACTCTAAAACTCGATCTGTAAAAGCCTATAACAATAAAGTAAATGCCTTAAAAAAACAGATTGGTGCCTTGCAAAATGAACGCGTTTTAAAACTGGAGCAAGCTAAAAACAAACTTCAACAAACTTATTTAAAAGTAAAAACAGACAGCATCGATCTAGAAGCGGCTAAAATAAAACAGCAAATTGCCAAAACTCAATTTGACCGAACTGTTATGTTAGAAAAAGAAGGACTAAAAGCAGTAAAGGATGTAGAAGAAAAAAGAGCCAAGCTACAAGAACAATCCGCCAAATTGGTTTCTCAAGAAAACAAACTTTTAAATACTCGAAACAATGTTTTAAATGCTCAAATTGCTATCAATAGTATTCAAGCATCTTATACCGATAAAATATCGAAAGCCGAGAGTAATTTGTATACCGCAGAATCCAATGCTTTAGATGCCGAAGTTCAAGTATCAAAACTAGAAACAAGTTTATCTAATTATAGTAAAAGAAGCTCTTTACTATATGTTACAGCTCCACAAGATGGATATATTAACAAAGCAATTAAAACAGGTATTGGAGAAACCTTTAAAGAAGGTGAAGCTTTGGTTAAGATAATGCCTGCTAATTATGACTTAGCAGTAGAAATGTTTATTGAACCAATAGATTTACCACTAATTCACATTAATGAAGAAGTTCGTGTACAATTCGATGGATGGCCTGCAATAGTTTTTAGTGGTTGGCCGAATGCTTCTTATGGTACTTATAGCGCTAAAGTAGTAGCTATAGAAAACTTTATAAGCGACAACGGAAAGTATAGAGTTTTAATTGTTCCTAATAATCCTTCTCAACCATGGCCAAAAGCTATACGAGTTGGTTCTGGAGCTAAAACCATAGCATTATTAGAAAATGTTCCAATCTGGTTTGAATTATGGAGACAAATAAACAGTTTCCCTCCTAATTTTTATCAACCTAAAAAAGACACTAACGAAAAAGTAAAGAAGAAGAAATAATGAAGTTAAAGATTTTACTTGTTCCATTTTTACTCCTATGCTTTCAAGCAAGCTCTCAAAATGCTGAATTAGATCAATTGAGTTTGGAAGAGTACTTAGGGTATGTAAAGAAGTATCATCCTGTAATTAAACAGGCCAAACTAATTACCAGTACAAATGAAGCTAAACTATTAAAAGCGAGAGGTGCTTTTGATCCTAAAATAGAAGTAGATTTCGAAAAAAAAGAGTTTAAAAACACTGAATATTTTGAAAAGCTAAATTCTGTTTTTAAAATCCCAACTTGGTATGGAATTGAGTTGAAAGGTAGCTATGAAAACAACTCTGGTCAATATTTGAATCCAGAATTAAACACTCCTGATAATGGATTGTACAATGTTGGTATTTCGGTATCATTAGCTAAAAACTTATTTATCAATAAAAGAATGGCTACATTAAAACAAGCCAAACTCTATTTAAAGCAAGGAAAATTAGAGCAACAGTTATTGGTTAATAATATTCTTTTTGATGCTATTGACGCTTATTTAAATTGGACAAAATACCATCAGAGTTATGAAACCTTTAAACGTTTTAACAACAATGCTCAGTTTAGATTAGAGAATGTAGTTAAAAGTTATAAAGCAGGAGACAAACCGGCTGTTGATACTTTAGAAGCCCGTATTAATTTAGATAGTAGAAAATTAGATTTAGAAAAAGCTCGAATCAAATATGTAAAATCTACTTTAGAGTTATCGAATCATTTATGGATTGGAGAAAACACCCCTTTGACTTTAAGAGAAAATATCAGGCCTACTTCAGATACTTTTTCAAAGATTAAAATTTTATTAGATAATTCTATAGGAAGTACATCCATCATAATTGAAGAGCATCCGAAGCTAAAACTTTTAGAATTAAAGCGAAAAAATCTTCAAATAGAGAAAAGATTAAAGATTAACAATCTATTACCTAAAGTAGATTTTCAATACAATCTCTTAAGTTCAAACGTAGACAATTTTGATTCTTTTAAAGCTTCCAACTATAAAAAATCTCTTCAAGTAAGTATTCCGCTGTTCTTAAGAAAATCTCGAGGTGATTTACGATTAGCTAAAGTAAAATTACAGGACATTGATTTTGAAATTGCTTCAACAAAAACTGTTCTTTTAAATAAAATAAAAGCTACAGAGCAAGAAATAGCATCTTTAGAAACACAAAATAATATTCTAAATAATCTTGTAAACGATTATAATAGTATTGTAAAAAGCGAAGAAAGAAAATTTTCTTTAGGAGAGAGTTCTGTATTTTTAATTAATTACCGAGAGGTAAAATTGATAGAAACGCAATTAAAAGAAATTGAAAACAATTACAAATTCGCAAAAACGCACAGTAAGTTTTTCAAATTACTTGGAAAACTAGATACGTTATAACTCTCTTTCGAACTCTTTTAATAGAGCTTGATCAAATGATATATATTCTGGTAGTATACGCAAGCGATATTTACTTTCACCTATAAAAGTAATTAAATCCTTGCGTTCTAGTTTATTTTCTTCTTCTAAGACAAGTATTGTGTTGATATTGTCTATTATTCTAGTTAAATAAGTCTGGCTTTTAATTTCTCCACCAGAATTCACAACTATTGACTGCTTATCTGCAGCTAAATACTTTCTTCTATAAGCAAAGTTTAAAAGGTTCTTGTATTGAGTAGTTTTTGATCCAAAATCAATTTTCTCATTAATAATTCCTTTTGAAGGAATACTTAACTGAATCAACGACCAATCTAAAAAACTTATTTTCATTTCATTGGGTTTAGGCATACTAGCCAACTGAATTACCCAGCTCGTTGCTAACACCAAAAAAACAGACACCAATGAAGTTTTCGCAATGATACGAATTAGTTGATTGACAAAATCATTATCTAATCCAACAAACACATCCGATAATTGCGATATAAACAATAAGGCTATTGCTATGATAGAAATAAACGCTACTAATTTCAAATCTCTATGCATAAAAGTTCTATAAAAAGATACCCCCATTAGAAAACACAAAAACGTAGTTAGTAATACGTCTGGAATAGAAACTATTTTCACGCCAGAGACTACCTTATTTCCTAACACAGATGAAAGTAGTAGTGTAATAGCGGCAACAGCAACAATAATTATAGCAATAATCTTAGCGTTCTTTTCATTTCTGTAAATAAATTTTGGAGCGTCATACACGTAATACAAAGCCAATAACCAAAACAAATTATTAATAGTAGACAGTATATTTATACCTATTTGATTTAGTAATGTATCTTGAAAAGAGAAGTAATTCACTATAAAAGCCCAAGTTCCAGAAACCACCCAGACAAGCATACCAAAGCTAAAATACAACAACCCTCGATCTACTCTTTTTATCGAATTCCCCTCTTCCAGAACGGCGCTAAAGCGCTTTCTAATATTATAATAAATAGCTAGTAACAACACAGCTCCAATGAATGATATACAAATATGTGATAAGTTATGGAACTGTGTTACTTCTGTCATCTATTGTAAAATTTTATTGACTAAATTTTGTTTTGCTTTTTCATCATCTCCATACAACCATTGTAATACATTATCTTCCCACATCTCATCTTTCTGCTGTTCATTGATAATACTTCTATCAATTGCTAAATCTAAGATTTTTCCTGGATATGACGATTGTTTATCACTCTCCATTTCTCCCAATGGATATGGATCATCTAATCCTATAAGCACTTGACTTGCCCCTTGGTTTTTTATCAACAAATCTAAAGAACCTGTATCATGTACCAAGGTATCAAAGAAAATATTTTTATGCCCTACTGCTTTTCTTGGATGACTTTTTCCTTCAAACAAATCAGGCCTACCATCAAAACCTTGAATACGACGACCTAAATTCATTTGAGCCAACTGTCCTCCATGTGCAAAACAAATTCGCATATTTGGATACTTTTCATAGTATCCATTTAGTGTTAAGAAATGATATGCATCTGCACATTGTGCTAGCATCCAAATCAAATGAAAACGCCATGAGGTATTTTGCAGTTTGATAAACTTTTCTCCATCATATGGGTGAATCTCAACTGCCAAGTTATATTTATTAGCTAGTTCGAAAATAGGTTCATTCTCTTCATCAAAAATACAACGCCAAGTACCAATGGTATCCATGTAATGCGTAGGCAAACATAACAGACGCATCCCTAACACCTCAACACAGCGTTCTATTTCCCATAACGCTCCTCTAACAAAACCAGGGTGCACCACAAATCCACAAGTAAACTTATTTGGATTATCATGTTGCACACGTGCATTAAAATCGTTTTGAAAACGTAAAGCCTGTTTCATCTCTTCTAAGCGCAAACCATTTCCATAAAGCTGTGATAAATTTAAAACTACTGCATGGTCAATTTTAAAATGCTCCATCCAAGCTAGTTTTTCTTCTAAAAAGAAACTTGAGTCTGTTACTGGTCGACTCCAATCTTTTTGAAGCATGTATTTTCTGTCTTTATCCACCCAAAAAATTCCTTTATCTTTCATGTATTGAGGAATTTCTTCTGGATAAGGAAGTAAATGTGAATGTCCGTTTATTCTTAGTTTACGTTTCATTTTAGTTGGTTTGTTTTAAGGAAATCATTGTTCCTTGCATTGTTGTATATAATATCTCTTCCTTTTCATCTGTAACTTTTGCTTCACAAAAAACTAAAGTTCTTCCACTTTTAACAACACGACCTGTAGCAATAATAACATCTGCTTTGGCCGGACGTAAAAGATTGGTTTTAAATTCTACCGATAGTACATCAGAACCTTCTTCCATAGTAGTCAGTGCTGCATAACCACAAGCCACATCCATAATACTTGTAAGTACCCCAGCATGAAAAAAACCATGTTGTTGTGTTAACCCATCATTCTTTTTACATCGTATTTTGAGTAATCCTTTTTCGATATGAATAATTTCAGCTCCTAAGGTTTTCATAAAACCTTGTTTTAAAAAACTTTCTTTTGCCGCTTCAATCATTATTTCACCTTATTCGGAGCTTCCATTACGGTACCACAATTAGCACAAGTACATTTTGCTCTATCTGAGTAATATTTATCGAAAATAATAGGCATGTCTGTTTCAATATTATCTAAAGCAAATTCTTCTCTATACAATGGTGTTCCACAATTTTCACAATACCATTCTAAAGCATCCATCATACCTTCAGCTCTTGGGTACTCTATTACTAAACCAACAGTATTTGCTTTTCGTTGAGGAGAATGTGGAACTTTTCCTGGTAACAAGTAAATATCTCCTTCCTTGATTTCAACATCAACCATTTCTCCATTATCATCAATAATCTTTAATACCATATCACCTTCTACTTGATAGAAAAACTCAGGTGTTTCGTTATAATGATAATCTTTACGATTATTAGGTCCTCCAACTACCATTACTATATATTCACCATCTTTCCATACTTGTTTATTTCCAACAGGTGGTTTTAGTAAATGACGATGTTCATCTATCCATTTTTTAAAATTCAAAGGTTGTACTAGCTTACTCATGATTGTTTAGATTTTATAATGATTTTGTTCTTCCTCCGTCTACAGGAACATTAATTCCGTTAATAAAACTTGCTTTTTCACTTGCTAAAAACACCACTGCATTTGCTATCTCTTCAGGCTGAGCAAATCGTTTTGCTGGTGATGCGTTCTTCATTGTCTCAGCAACCTCTTCAACAGATTTTCCTGTCTTTTTAGCTTTATTATTGATTATTTCATTTAAACGCTCCGTTCCAGTTGCTCCAGGCAATACATTGTTTACCGTTATACTATACTGTCCTAATTCATTTGCCAATGTTTTTGACCAATTAGCTACAGCGCCACGAATGGTATTTGATACCCCTAAACCATCTAAAGGTTGTTTTACAGAGGTAGATATTACATTGATCACTCTACCATACCCTGCTTCTTTCATAAATGGCACCAATGCTTGTACCAATACATGATTGCATTTTAAATGTTGTGTAAAAGCTCTTTCAAACTCATCTAATTGTGCATTAAAAACTGGTCCGCCTGCAGGTCCTCCAGTATTGTTTACTAGAATATGAAAATTCAAATTAGAAGCTTCTATTTTCTCTTTTAATTCTAATGGATTAGAGAAATCCGCAATGATATAATCATGACGTTGTCCGTTATTTGGCAATTCAGCTAAAACTGCTTTTAGCTTTTCTTCATTTCGAGCTATCAATGTAACATTTGCTCCTTCTTCTGCTAACTGAATTGCAGATGCCTTCCCTATTCCTTGTGTACTACCGCAAACTAATGCGTTTTTATGTTGTAATCCTAAATTCATATTAAGCCCCTCCTAGCCTCCCCAAAGGGAAGGAACTCTTATCTGGGTGGATAATCGTTTTTATTATTATTATTTTTCTACTTACTTCTTCTCATTTAGAGAATATAAGTATTATTTATACTGTATACATATATTTTTAGGCTCTGTAAAAAAGCGTAATGCTTCAAAACCTCCTTCTCTTCCTACACCACTATCTTTTTGTCCGCCAAAAGGTGTTCTTAAATCTCGTAACAACCATGTATTTACCCAAACAATTCCTGCATACAATTGCTTACTTAATCTCATAGTTCTATTCAGGTTATTGGTCCATAAGGTTGATGACAATCCGTATTTTACATCATTTGCCATTGCTAATGCTTCTTCCTCCGTTTTAAATGGCATAATGGTAACTACTGGTCCAAATATTTCTTCTTGATTGAGTTTACAGTCATTACTTTCTACTTCAATAATTGTTGGTTGTAAATAATATCCTTCTTCACATTTATCAACTGTGACTCTATTACCTCCATACAATACCTTCCCTCCTTCTTCTTCAGCTATTTCTATATACGATTGTACTTTTTCTAAATGTGGTTTAGAGACTAAAGCTCCTACATTAGTCTCTTTATCAAAAGGATTTCCAACTTTTAATTCTGATACTTTCTGAACAAAGTCTTTTTTGAATTGTTCATAGATATTTTCTTCTACGAAAATTCTACTCCCGCATAAACAAATTTGTCCTTGATTAGCAAATGAAGAACGTACTGTAGTAGCAATCATTTTATCATAATCACAATCAGCAAAAATGATATTCGGATTCTTTCCTCCTAATTCTAAAGAAAGTTTTTTAAACATTGGAGCCGCTACGCGCGCTATATGAGCTCCTGTCGTGGTTCCTCCTGTAAATGATATCGCTTTAATATCTGGATGTTCAACAATTGCTTGTCCGGTTGTTCCTCCTAAACCATGTACTATATTTAACACTCCTTTGGGGAGCCCTGCTTCATTACATATTTCTCCTAATAAAAAGGCTGTCATTGGAGTAACTTCGCTTGGTTTTGCAACAACACAATTCCCTGCTGCAATGGCAGGTGCTATTTTCCAAGTAAATAAATACAACGGTAAATTCCATGGAGAGATACAACCTACAACTCCAATTGGCTGACGTAATGTAAAATTCATTGCATCTAAACCTACACTTTCATGCGCTTCCGAAGAAAATTGTGTTATGGCATTGGCAAAAAACTGAAAATTAGATGAGGCTCTTGGGATATCGATAGTAGTTGCTAAACTCAATGGTTTTCCATTATCTTTAGATTCTGCCTCAGCCAATTCGGGTAATTTATCTTGAATTAGCTGTGCTATTTTAGACATAATCTTACTTCTCTCTTCCAAAGAAGTATTTGACCAAGCAGGAAAAGCTTCCCTTGCCGCTTGATATGCCAATGCTACATCTTCTTTTGAAGAATTTGGAATTTGTCCATATACCTCTCCAATAGATGGATTATAATTATCTATATAATTCCCAGCTATTGGAGCTACAAACGCTCCATTTATATAATTTTTAATGTTTTGCATTTTAACTGACCTTCTTTTTTTCAAGCCATCCCATTGGAATTTCTTGGTTACAAAATTCTAAATGAATTACTCTTCTATCATATGTTGAAACCGATTTTGAAGAAGCATGTAATAACAATGGTTTCATTAACATCACTCCTCCTTTTTCAACAATACATAACTCTTCATTTCCTAAAGAGTTTTTATCAAAACTCTCATCTACTCTAATAATTCCTTTTGAATGTGTTTTGGGTATTACACTTAAAGCTCCATTTGTTTCATCAGTTTTATCTAAATGAATTCTAAATGTAATTGTATTATCTAAAACATTATTTGGTGGAATTACCCCTAGTTGACCATTCTTATTGGTCCAATTTGTATATCCTATCTCCTCTATTCTTCTTGCTACACTAATACTCAAATCTTGATGCATACTCACAAACCAATTAGACTTACTTGGTTTGTTAAAGAAAATTGCTTTAGATAAGAAGTACTTTTGATCACAAGTCAACTCGTATAATTTCTTGAACTTCTCATTTCCAAAAATCACATCTAATATTTCAGGCTTTTTGGTAGTGAGTTTTCTTATCGCATACTCCTTTTCTGAAGTTTCGATCAACAACAACAATCTCTGAATTTCTTCATTACTAAAAACACATTCAGTAATTGAAAATCCTTGATCTATTAATGCTTTTTTGTGTTGATTGAAACTCATCCTTATACTAAGATTTAGGTTTATATGCCACTACTTTTATCTCTATTAATAAATGTGGATGTGGCAGTTGATGTACTGCTACGGTTGTCCTTGTTGGACCATTATAATCGAAATATTCTGCATATACTTGATTATACCCACCAAAATCATTCATATTTACTAAAAACGAGGTTACATCAACAATATCAGATAAATCTGCTCCTACTTCTTGTAAGATATCTCTAATATTTTCTATTACAGCCTTTGTTTGTTTTTTAATATCCAAGTTGGTTGTTCCAAATTCATCCACCTCAACTCCTTCAAAAGAATTATCAGGTCTACGAGAACTTGTTCCTGATACATATATAAAATCTCCTACTTGTTTTACATGCGGAAATTTTCCTCTTGGTATTGCTTTTCCTTTGATTACTTTACTGTCCATGTTATAAGCCCCTCTTAATCTCCCCAGAGGGGAGAAACTCTTTTATAGGGTATTTGAGTTTATTTTTATTATTCTTTTTAAAGCCTCAACTTACTCCTTCCCATTGGGAAGGCTGGGATGGGCTAATTCTAACAACTTTTTTGTTGTTTTATAATTTCTTGTAGTAGCTATTACATCTAACTTCTTTTCAATAGTATTGTTTGTTAGTTTTGTCTTTCCAAATCCAGATGGACAATACAAATAGACCATGTCATCTTCTATTTTATATTGATCTTCATTAATTCCTTTTACCTCTATTTCTTTTTGAGAGGGAAGCTTATCTAAAAATGAAAATGCTACTATTTTTTCATTCTCTATTGGAAAAGGATATTTATCAATCGTTCTTTTCCATTCTTCAGGTGTTCTTGCTAACACGGGAATATCAAACCCAAACTTCTCCTTAATACCTAAATGAACTTTATTACAAACTTCATTCTTTGATTCATTAGCATCTAAAACAATATTTCCACTCTGAATATAGGTTTGTACATTTTGAAAACCTAAAGTATCTAACACCTCTCTAAGTTCAACCATGGGAATTTTATTCTTCCCGGATACATTAATTCCTCTAAGTAAAACGATATACTTATTCATTATTTCAGTCCTGCTACTTTATCTTCCTCTAAAATCTCATTCGTTTCTTCTTGCACTTTCCTTAACACCACCTTTAATTCTTCCTTTGTCATTTCTAAAGAAGTTGTTACCTCCTTATCTGCAATAAGATTTAATAATGCTTTATCTTGTGCTCTTCCTTTTTTCATTGCACTCGCATATGGAATTTCTTCATTAAAAGTTACCATTGAGTATTTAGAAAAATATTCCGTTGGAAAATTACTTTCTAGATCCATTTCAATCTTTCGTTTTTGCTTAAACAAAGGATTTGCCACATGGTCTCGCATTTCATAATAATTATCAATTGCTAAATCAGCAATAGCATCTGTATCTTCTTTTCTTGCATTTTGATATACCAAAAATATCTTTTCCCAATCTCCTTCGTGAGCGTCTAAGATGGCATCAAAAACAGTAACATCTTCAAAAGAAGCATTCATCCCTTGTCCATAAAAAGGCACTATGGCATGTGCCGCATCTCCCATTAACATTGTTTTGTTTTGATACATCCAAGGAGAACATTTTACAGTTCCAAGCGCTCCAGTTGGATTGTTGAAAAACTCATCTTTTATATTAGGAATCAGTGCTAGTGCATCTGGAAATTCGTTCTCAAAAAAACTAGTAATCTTTTCTTCGGAAGTTAAATTATTAAAGTTATACTCACCTTCATCATAACTTAAGAATAGTGTTACCGTAAAACTTCCATCTAAATTTGGTAAGGCTATTAGCATATATTGTCCACGTGGCCAAATATGTAAATGATCTTTACTTATTTGATGATTTCCAAGTTTGTCGGCTGGAATTTCTAACTCTTTATACCCATGCGTTAAATAGTTTTGAGAATAACTAAACAAGAATTTCTTTTCTAAATAATAACTCTTGCGCAATACTGATCCTGCTCCGTCTGTTCCAAAAACAACATCTGCATCTACAGAAAATTCTTCTTTGGTAGTATAACTCTTAAAATGAACAATCGTATTCTCAATATCTGCTGAAGTACATTTTGTGTTGAAATGAATGCTTACATTTTCATGTTTTTCAGCTTCCGTAAGCAAAATTCCATTTAAATCTCCTCTTGAGATTGAATTGATATATTCATTTTCTCTTCCTGAATAGTTAGAAGCAAAGGTATTTCCTTCTTTATCATGAATTAATCGCCCATACATAGGAATGCAAATCTCTCTAGCTTTTTCTTCAACACCAGCCAATCTCAATGCCTTAAAACCTCTATCTGATAAGGCTAAGTTTATTGAACGTCCAGCAGAAATATCAGTAGTTCTTAAATCTGGTCTACTTTCATATACCGAAACTTTATATCCTCTTTGTGCTAAACGAAGTGCTAATAAACTTCCACACAATCCAGCTCCTATGATTACTATATTATCTTTTTTACTCATTCTATTTACAAAAAACTTAAGATCAGACTAATGAATATATAAATTGGATATCCATAAACTGAAATATTATATTGATAATTCTTTTCTTCTTTATTTTTAAAACTTAAAATAGTCAATACAATACCAGCTATTAACAACCCAAAAATTAGTAATGACAAACCTAATAATCTTATCCCCAACATTTCTCCACTATTCCCAATACCTAAAGGTGTAGTTATTATTAAATACGCGACTAATGCATTCAATAATAATATATAAATCAAAAACTTAAATGACCATTTTTTATAATTCGTGTCTTTCCTTTCCATTATTTTTTTTAATTACAACAATCCTTTTAAAATCTCAACCATTCTAAACACGTCTTCAAAGCTATTGTACATTGGGACAGGTGCACAACGTATTACATCTGGCTCTCTCCAATCGGTTATTACATTTTTTTTTGTTAGTTTATGATGCAAACTTTTATCTGCATTTCTTACTTGAATGGATAATTGACAACCTCTTTCTTTTGGATTACTAGGAGTAATTACCTTAATTCTATCGGTATCAATTTGATTTACTAAAAACTCAAAATATCCGGTTAGGCTTTCTGACTTTTCTCTTAAAGCCTTCATTCCAACTTTATCAAATAAGTCCAACGATGAACGTATAGCTGCCATAGATAAAATTGGTGGATTACTCAATTGCCATCCTTCTCCTCCTGCCATTACATCAAAGGGTTGACGCATGTTAAAACGAGTTTCTTTGTTGTGATTCCACCATCCTGCAAATCGAGGTAATTCTTTATTGTGTGCATGTTTTTCATGCACAAACAACCCTGCTAAACTACCTGGACCAGAATTTAAATATTTATATGTACACCAAGCAGCAAAGTCTACCCCGCTTTCATGTAATTCAGGAGAAATATTTCCAGCTCCATGTGCTAGATCAATTCCTACAAAACAATCTTTTGCATGTCCTATTTCTGCAATTCTCTTTAAATCTAAGTATTGCCCCGTATAATAGTTCACACCACCAATTAACAACAGAGCTATTTCATCTCCTTGTTCAGAAACGATTTGTTCTAAATCTTCTATCCTAAGTAATTCTTCTCCTTCTCTTGGTTTCCATTCTACCAATCCTTCTTCCGGATCAAATCCATGAAATTTTAATTGCGATTGTACAGCATATCTATCTGAAGGAAAAGCATCAGATTCTATAACAATCTTATATTTCTTTTTCGTAGGTTGATAAAAAGAAACCATTAATAAATGAAGGTTGGTTGTAAGTGTATTCATTACAACTACCTCCAATGGTTTTGCTCCTACAATTGTTGCCATTTTTTCTGTAAGAAATTCATGATAGGGCATCCAAGGATTCTTCGCTTCAAAGTGTCCTTCTACTCCAAACTTTGCCCAATCATCCAATTCTTGTTGAATATATTGTTGTGTTTGTTTTGGTTGTAACCCTAAGGAGTTCCCTGTAAAATACAACCAATCACTCCCCTCTTTATCTTTTGGTATATGAAATTGATCTCTTAAATAACTTAGTTGATCTTCTTTATCAAGTTGTTGTGCGTATTCTAACGTTGCTTTATACATACTGTTTTTATTTCAAAAGCCTTTTCTAAAAGAACACTAAAGATACTTTATTTCTAAGCAAAATAAAAAGCCAAAGTGTTTCACTTTATGAAACGGTGTTTTATAAATCTACACATTTTTATTATCTTAGTCAACATATTTTAGAATTTTATGAGTGATCCTGACAAAAAAGTAAATCAATCTGTAGTAAAGGCTTTTGCCTTACTTGACGCTTTTACCAATGAAAAAACTTCCTGGGGTGTACGTGAATTAGCTTTAAAAACTGGTTACAATAAAAGCACCACATATCGTTTATTAAACACTTTAGCTTCTTTAAATATTGTTCATCAAAATAGCAATGAAAAATACAGTTTGGGTAGTAAGCTATTTGAATTAGGAAATAGAGTAGCTATATATAAAGCTATTACCAAATCTACGAATGCACCTATAAAAAATGTTGCTCTAGAAATTCAAGAAACTGTTTTACTTAGTATATTAAAGGAAGATCAGGTTTTTCATATTAACAAAGCGGACAGTTTACATGGTTTAAAGATAAATACTTCTATAGGTTCTTATCAACCTATACATGCTACCGCTTCTGGTAAACTATTGCTCGCTTTTTCTAAAAGAGATATACAGAATGAAATTTTAAAAAGAATTCAACTCACTAAAGCTACACAACATACTATTACAAATCTAAAAAGCTTAAAAAAAGAATTAGACACAATCCTTTCTCAAGGATATGCTCTCGATGTTGAAGAATTTGAATTAGGTCTGGTTAGTATTGCCATTCCTATCTGTAATAAATCAGGCAATATTATTGCCTGCATAAGTGCATCTGGACCTTTAAGTAGGTTTAGAACTGAAAACATTCCTAGTTATATAAACATCCTTCAAAAAGGCGTTATTATAATGGAAGAAGAGTTTAAGGACTTTGACCGTTTATAAATAAAAAATCCCGCATCAGCGGGATTTTTCTTATTTCTTAATATAGAACTCTAAACTTAATTGTTCCATCTACATTCTTCAGTTTTGCAACTACATCTTGATCATACTCTTTATCAACATCTGTTATTACATAACCTACTTTTTCATCTGTAGATAAATACTGTCCTGTAATATTTAGCTCATATTTTGCAAGTACCTTATTAATCTTTGCCATTACCCCTGGTACATTTTTATGAATATGCAAGAAGCGATGGGCGTTATCATGCTTTGGTAATCTAATATTCGGGAAGTTTACAGCATCTACTGTATTTCCAGAGTTTATATATGCCATGATTTTACCAGGAACAAAATCAGCTATATCTTTTTGTGCTTCTTCTGTACTTCCACCAACATGTGGTGTTAAAATTACATTATTCAATCCTTTTAACCTAGTAAAGAATTCTCCATTCTTTCTTGGCTCTTCAGGATACACATCAACAGCAGCTCCTGCTATTTTCCCTGACTCTAAAGCACCTACTAACGCTTCAATATCAACAACAAACCCTCTTGATAAATTTACCAAATGAGCTCCGTCTTTCATCTCTGCAATTTCCTCTTTCCCTATATAGTTTTTATTTGCTGCATTGTCATCAATATGTAACGTAACTACATCAGATAAGTTTAAAAGCTCTTTTAAAGTATTTACTTTGGTAGCATTCCCTAAAGCTAACTTATCTTCCACATCATAATAATACACATCCATTCCTAAAGCTTCTGCTAAAACAGACAATTGTTTACCGATATTACCATATCCAACAATTCCTAATTTTTTACCTCTTACTTCTTTAGAACCCTGAGCTGTCTTATTCCATTGTCCATTATGCAATTCTGTACTTCGTTGGAAAACACTTCTCATTAACATAATGATTTCACCAATAGCCAATTCTACTACTGAACGTGTATTACTATACGGTGCATTGAATACAACAATTCCATTTTCTTTGGCAGCTTCTAGATCAATCTGCTTCGTTCCAATACAAAATGCTGAAACCACCATTAATTTTTCAGCCGCTTCAATTACTCTTCTTGTTACCTGTGTTTTCGATCTAATACCTAAAACATGTACATCTTTTAATTTCTCAATTAATTCATCTTCCGATAAACTTCTAGAAACTGTTTCTACTGAAAATCCATCACCCGATAATTTTGTAAATGCATCTGGGTGTACATTTTCTAATAATAGAATTTTAATTCTATGCTTTGGAAATGATATGTTTCTCGGTAATTTATTCACGTATAAAAATTCGTCTAAATTTGGTGTTATATGATCAGCATTCGCAATGGTCTTATCTCGTATTACATTTTCTGTATAAGCAAAAAATGTATCTGCCACTCCTGCCTCTTTAGTTACTGCATCGCTATATCCGTCTCCAATAACCTGAATTTCTCCTTTTAAATCCAAATCTTTTAAACATTGGATTTTCCCATTGTGAGTAGATAAAACATTCTCTCTATCAAATCCAACAATCATTTCGTTTTCATCAAACTCAAAAGTATTGGCAAAAACTCTTTCCGACGGAATATTATATTCTGCAACAATTGGATCGATAAACTCTTTAAACCCTGCTGAAATTACATAAATATCTTCAGAAAACCTCTCAAAAAACTCTTTATTTCTTTCTATAGAAGGAGAAACCTTTTGTTTTAGTTCGTCTATTAAAATGGATAAATCTGATTTTTTAGCATTCAATACTTGAATACGTTTTTCTAGGGATTCGGTGAAAGAAATCTCTCCATCAATTCCTAAATTGGTAATATTAGAAATGCCTTCTAAAATTTCTTCTTTTTGCGGATTATTAGCTAATGTGATTTCCGCCAATACGTCTAAAGCCTCTACTTTTGTTAAAGTGCTATCAAAATCGAATACAAAATTTCTTTTTTCAGTACTCATAATTACTGTGTTGTGTTGTGTTTTTTAAGCCCACTAAAGTACAAAGGATACGCAAAAAAAGTATCACAAAATGATAACATTTTCATACTTACCTCATATTTCTTATAAAAACTAAGTTAAATCGTTTAATAACTATAAAACCGAAAGAAAAATAAACCAAACAATAGGAATAGCTTCCACAATTAAAGAACTGTAATATTTTGGTTGATTTTCATTTGCATTTATTAATAGGATAAAAAACAACAAGATAGTTGCTAAAAATGCCTTTCCAAACTGAAAGTCTTGTGTAATTAAAAACTCTAACAATACACATATTATTAACAAAGTACCCCCTAAAACTTTGGTGTTATTAATCCCTATCTTTATTGGAATCGTTTGTAACGTTATTGCATCATACTTTGCGTCTCGTATATCAAAAGGTAAAATCAACGTAAATACAAACAAAAATCGCTGTAGAAACACCAACATTCCTTTTTCACCAAAACAATCATGACCAATATCGTGAAGTGGTAACAACACGGTTATTCCTGCCCATACAAAAGCTACTACTACTACCTTTATATAACTAATACTTCGTAAGTTTTTTTGAAATCCTCCTAAAAACGGAACAGCATATAACAGTGTTAACAATCCTAATGGAGTTAAAAATACCAGTGTTTGTATTGATAATTGTACGGCATAATACATAAACACCACAAAACAAATCAATGAAAAAATCTGAATAACTTTTAAATGAGTTGTTAAACTATGATGATGTAATTTTGCGACACCCGCATACTTTACAAAGTTATACCCTGTAATAGTTCCAAAAAAAACAAAAAAATCTAATGATTCATTATAAGATAAACCGAAATACGTCTCTGTTATCCTAACTAAAGAATATACTGCCAAAGCCACATGAATACTGGAATTGACATAAAAATCAAGCATAATTTTTAACCACCTCACCCAACAAAAATAAGATATATGTTTTTAACGTTTCTTTTTGGTTAATAAAATATTGTTTTAAACAAAAAATATACAAGGTCAAATCAACGATTTTAGTTATTTTTGAGCCACTTAATAACAACAACACAAATGAACACTAATTCATTTCAATTACGTCATATAGGTCCACGTTCTAAAGACCATAAACAAATGCTAGAAATCATAGGGATTGAAAGCATTGATCAATTAATTTACGAAACTATTCCTGATGATATTCGCTTACAGAATGAGCTTGATTTAGATCCTGCCATGAGTGAATATGAATACCTAACTCACATTAATGAATTGGGTGCTAAAAACAAGGTTTTTAAAAGTTACATTGGTTTAGGATATCACGAAGCTATTTTACCAAGTGTTATTCAACGTAATATTTTAGAAAACCCAGGATGGTATACTGCTTACACACCTTATCAAGCAGAGATCGCTCAAGGTAGATTGGAAGCTTTATTGAATTATCAAACTATGGTTTGTGATTTAACAGGAATGGAACTTGCAAATGCTTCTTTATTAGATGAAGGAACTGCAGCTGCAGAAGCCATGGCTTTGTTATTTGATGTTCGTGAAAGAGCACAGAAAAAAGCAGGTGTTAACAAGTTCTTTGTTTCTCAAGAAATCTTACCACAAACATTGTCTGTTTTACAAACACGTGCTATTCCTATTGGAATCGAATTGGTGATTGGAAACCATAAAGAATTTGATTTTTCTGAAGAATTCTTTGGTGCTATTGTTCAATACCCAGGAAAACATGGACAAGTTTATGATTATACTGAGTTTACAGCAAACTGTAATGCTAATAACATTAAAGTAGCTGTTGCTGCAGATATCTTATCATTAGTTAACTTAAAAGCTCCAGCAGAATTTGGTGCTGATGTTGTAGTAGGTACTACACAACGTTTTGGTATTCCTTTAGGATATGGAGGACCTCACGCTGGTTATTTTGCAACTAAAGAAGCTTATAAACGTAGTATTCCAGGTCGTATCATTGGAGTTACCAAAGATGTTGACGGTAGTCGTGCTTTACGTATGGCTTTACAAACTCGTGAACAGCATATTAAAAGAGAAAAAGCTACTTCTAATATTTGTACTGCTCAGGTGTTATTAGCTGTTATGGCTGGTATGTATGCTGTATATCATGGAAAAGATGGTATTCAGTACATTGCAAATCAAGTGCACACTGCTACTGCTACTTTAGCAAATGCTTTAGATAGCTTAGGATTTAAACAAAAGAATACTTCATTCTTTGATACTATTGTAATTGAAGTAGAAACGAACCAGTTACGTCCTATTGCTGAAGCAAACGGAATTAACTTTAATTATATAGATGAAAACCACATTTCTATTTCTGTTAATGAAACTGTTGGTTTAAAAGAAATCAATGCAATTGTTGATTGCTTCGAACAAGCTTTCAATATTCAAGATATTACAATAACTGAATTTACTTCAGCAGATGTAATTCCTCAAAACATACAAAGAAATACTTCTTTCTTAGACAACGAAATATTTAACACGTATCAATCAGAAACTGAAATGATGCGTTATATCAAGAAGTTAGAACGTAAAGATTTAGCATTGAATCATTCTATGATTTCTTTAGGTTCTTGTACTATGAAGTTAAATGCAGCTTCAGAAATGTTACCTTTAAGTAATCCACAATGGGGAAATATTCACCCATTTGTACCGATTGATCAAGCTCAAGGATACCAAGAGGTATTGACTAATTTAGAAAATCAGTTAAACGTTATTACTGGTTTCGCTGGAACTTCATTACAACCTAACTCAGGTGCTCAAGGTGAGTTTGCCGGATTAATGGTAATTAGAGCTTATCATGAAGCAAATGGAAATACTAATAGAAATATTTGTTTGATTCCTGCTTCTGCTCATGGTACGAATCCTGCTTCAGCAGTAATGGCTGGAATGAAAGTTGTCGTTACCAAAACAGATGAGCGTGGAAACATTGATGTAGAAGATTTACGTGCTAAAGCTGAAAAACACAAAGACAACTTAGCTGCGTTAATGGTAACTTATCCTTCTACGCACGGAGTATATGAGAAAGCTATTAAAGAGATTACTCAAATTATCCATGACAATGGTGGACAAGTATATATGGATGGTGCAAATATGAATGCTCAAGTTGGCTTAACAAATCCAGCTACTATTGGAGCTGATGTTTGTCACCTAAACTTACATAAAACGTTTGCGATTCCTCATGGTGGCGGCGGACCAGGTGTTGGACCAATTTGTGTGGCTCCTCAATTAGTTCCTTTCTTACCAACCAATCCTGTAATTGCAACTGGTGGTGATAATGCAATCACAGCAATTTCTGCAGCTCCTTGGGGGTCTGCATTAGCTTGCTTAATTTCTTATGGTTATATTACAATGTTAGGTGCTGATGGTTTAACCAATTCTACTAAGGTTGCTATTTTAAACGCCAACTATATGAAAGAGCGTTTAAGCGGTCATTTTGAGACGTTGTATTCTGGAGAATTGAATCGTGCGGCTCACGAAATGATTTTAGACTGTCGTGAATTTAAGAAAAACGGTATTGAAGTAGTAGATATTGCTAAACGTTTAATGGATTATGGATTCCATGCTCCAACAGTATCATTCCCTGTGGCTGGAACTATTATGGTAGAGCCAACAGAATCTGAAAGTGTTGGTGAATTAGATCGTTTTTGTGATGCTTTAATTTCTATTAGAAAGGAAATTGATAATGCTTCTAAAGATGATAACAACAATATTTTAAAGAATGCTCCACATACTCAAGAAATGTTAACTGCTGATGAATGGAGCTTGCCATATACTCGTAAGCAAGCAGCATTCCCATTAGAATATATTGCAGACAATAAATTTTGGCCTTCAGTTCGTCGTGTAGATGATGCTTTTGGAGACAGAAACTTAATTTGTTCTTGTAATCCTATTGAAGATTATATGGAAGCGGAAGCTTAATTTAAATAAACACCAATAAAAAAGCCCTCGAATTAAACTCGAGGGCTTTTTTTATGCTACTGCAACAATATCACTTAACGGAACTACCGTATTGTTTTTTAAAATTATTGCTTTCTCAGAAATGGTCCAAACTGAAGTTTCAACTTTCTGTAAACCTGAATGATCTGTAAAGAATATTTTCAACTTAGTTCGGTTCAAATTTTCTTTAAAAAATGCTCTCTTTAGATTCAAAGCATCATTTACCTGGTCTATTCTGTGTTCTAACACATCAATCTTAGGAAATCTCAAAAGCTTCTCCTGATCTTCCTTTACTACTTTCGTTTTTTTAAAGAACATAATACATTTTGGGGAATTGGGGTTAATTCAATTTATAAAATCATAAATGACTTCAATTCAACAAATTGAACTGCAAAGATACATATTGTTATCAACAATTGTTAATAACATATGTTAATAATTGTTAATATCTAAAAACTAGTAATTCGTCAATTATCAAATAGTTATTATGAACATTAGGCTTAAACACGCAAGCATCACCCAAAGTTATTAACAATAAAAAAAGGTCCTCGAAATTCGAGGACCTTTTTTTAAGCTATGCTAACTATTCTTTTTAGTGGAATAATTGTGGATTGTTTTAGAATTACCGATTTATCAGTAATTCCCCACACGGTAGTTTCAACTTTTTTTAAACCGTCGGTATCCATAAAGAATATCTTAACTTTCTCTCTTTCTAGATTTCCTAAAGACAATGCTCTTTGTAAATCTAAAAACCTATTTACAATGGCATTTTTCTTTTTTAACACTTCTTCCTTAGGAAACTTTAAGAACTTAATTTGTTCTTTTGCTACAGTCTGAAAATTTGAGTTTGTAGTCATATATATTAGGGAATTTAAGGATTACTCGCTCAAAACTCGATTTGAAGTTGTAATACACAAATCTCGTTACCCAGTAAATATATATGATTTTAACACTTGATTTACAAAGATTTATATTTAGTTATTAACAAGCATACTCATTCAAATGGATATGATGTTAATTCACAACATGTGTAGCAAAGGATAAAATTCTATTAATATAATCTACAACTTTTCCCTTATTAAGTTCATCAAAATGAATTTTATGATCCATTAATTCCTTTGATGTGTAAAAATATATTACATCGCCATAGTCTTTCACTTGATTGACATCCTTAAACATCTCGTATCGATGTAAACTTTTTAAAAGTCTTTTGTTTAACTCAGCATCTCCTTTATAACCTTCTATAGTATATTGTTTAAAAACATCTGCTGCCTTCTCTATCAAATTCTTAAAAAGCTTTCTTTCTATTTCATTTGCCCTGTAGAAATCACAAATTTCATTAAAATCAAATCCAGTTAAGTTTTTATCAATAATCTTCGGAGCATATTTATCAAAAAAAACAGTTCTGTCATTTTCATTAGCATATGATACCATTTCTTTCAGCACCTCCTTTTGATAGAACTTATCCTTCTTCTTTTTTAAATACTTTATTTTTTTAAACAATACATTAAAATAAGTTTCAGGATTTATTACCATCCCCTCTACACTTGATTCTTTAACAAAATATGTATCTACAAAGTATCTCACATAACTATTAGATTCGTGATGCCAAAACCCACTTTTCTTACTAGACCTTAAGCCCATATAATAATCATGAGTTACTTGATCTCTTTTAACAGTTTTAGCTTCGTAAGAATTCTTCAAGTGTATTTTTTCATTAATTAACTGCTTGTTAAAAATGTATCCACGCTTATACTTTATACTTTCCCTTTGTGCAATATAATCTAACGCCTTTTTGTAGTCTTGCACCATAAAACTACACGCAGATAAATTCGATAAAATTGCCCATCTAATCTTTCTTTCTCTTTTATCTTTTTCTGAAAAATTGATTAATAAACCTTCAAACTTCTTCGCTATTTTTTCAACTTTTGAGATATACGAAGTTTCGGCTGGGTCGATATTTTCAAAATTGACTTTTCGCAATTTTTTAACCAATTCATTTACTTCAGTAGCTTTATATTTTTCTGCTTTAGAGACAACAAACACATTTACTCTTTCCTTTTTTACAGTATAATCTATCTCTTTAATTATTTTCTCTAAAACATCTATAGAGCTTCCATAGTAATTACTCATAGCACGAGATAAATAACTATCTTGATCCTTCCTGAACTCACCCAAAACCATTCTTTTGGCTTCTGATCTACTATTGTTTTCTTTCGAAAGTAACGTTCTATTTTTCTTTTCTTTTAGTACTACTATGCTATTACCTTCATTATCTTGAATGTCTACCGTAATTTCTACTAAACTATATATTTTTGCAACATAACTTGGTGGTTCTGTTGTACGATAACTTTTCTTCTCTTCAACTTCAATTCTAATTTGAACATCATTTTTAACCACTTTAAATAGCAAATCTCCCTGACCATTGACATACCTAAACTGACGTAGCCTAATTTTTTCTAAAAAATCTCGCAATAAAGTGTTCTTATAATTTTTCACCTTGTTTGGTGGATGTACTTTATCTGGTTTCCCTAAAAAAACTTTTATCCTAGGGTCTAAAACAATGTCACCAACATGAAAGGTAGATAAATCTGGTGAAATAATTGTTTTAGGGAATTGCCAGTTCGATACATAAATACCTTCTACTTTTGCTTTTTGGGCTTGTATTTCTCCACTTACAAATAGCACTAATAATACACCTATCCAATTCTTTACCGTTACCTTCATACTATTTTTAAATTTTCTCAGACTATATTAATTAACTAAGTTAATATCAGCAATTTTATCGATTCTATTTCTCTTTAAAAACGCATCTATTGTTTCAAAGTGTTCTATGACTCTTTGATCTTTAAATTCAAATACTTTTTGAGAAAGACCTTGTAAAAAATCACGATCGTGAGATACTAAAATCAAAGTCCCATCAAACGATTTCAATGCTTCTTTTAATACATCCTTCGATTTTAAATCCAAGTGATTTGTAGGTTCATCTAAAATCAACAAGTTTACTGGTTCTAATAATAGTTTTACCATTGCTAAACGTGTTCTTTCTCCTCCAGATAAAACACCAACCTTCTTATCTAAATCATCTCCACTAAACATAAAACGACCTAAGATATTCTTAATTTGCGTACGAATATCTCCTTCAGCAACTTCATCTACTGTTTGAAATACCGTCATTTTAGAATCTAACAAAGCGGCTTGATTCTGTGCAAAATAGCCTACTTTTACATTATGTCCCAATTCACAAGTTCCTGATACCTCTATTTCATTTAAAATAGCCTTAATCATCGTAGATTTTCCTTCTCCATTTCTTCCAACAAAACAAACCTTCTCTCCTCTTGCTATGGACAAATTAGCATTCTTGAAAACTACTTTGTCATCATATGATTTTGACACATCATTTACCGTAACAGGATAATCTCCAGAGCGTGGTGCTGGTGGAAATCGCAATTTTAATGCTGAATTATCGATCTCATCAATTTCAATAATCTCCAATTTCTCCAACATACGTTCACGTGAAGCTACCTGATTGGTTTTTGAATAAGTACCTTTAAAACGTTCTATAAATGCTTTGGTTTCAGATATAAACTTTTGCTGTTCTTGATATGCTTTTAATTGATGTGCTCTACGTTCTTTACGTAGTTCTAAGTAATGCGAATAATTCGCTTTATAGTCATAAATACGTCCCATAGTTACTTCTATGGTTCTATTGGTAATATTATCAATAAAGGCTTTATCATGCGATATTACCATTACTGCATTTGCTTTGTTAATTAAGAAATCTTCCAACCACACTACCGATTCTATATCAATATGGTTGGTAGGCTCATCTAACAAAATTAAATCGGGCTTTTGCAATAAGATTTTAGCTAATTCAATACGCATACGCCAACCTCCACTAAACTCGTTTGTTTGTCGTGTAAAATCTTCTTGAGTAAATCCTAACCCTTTTAAAGCTTTTTCTACTTCAGCATCATAATTTACATCTTCTAAGGCATAATACTTTTCTCCTAAATCAGAAACACGCTCTATAATTTTCATATAGCCATCACTTTCATAATCGGTACGCGTTTCTAACTCTTTATTGAGTTTATCCATTTCATCGCGCATATCAAAAACGTGCTTAAATGCTTTTGCTGTTTCTTCAAAAACAGTACAATCATCTTCAGTTAATAAATGCTGAGGTAAATATGCTATGACCGTATCTTTAGGAGAACGAACTCCTCCTCTAGTAGCTTTTTGAACTCCTGCCACAATCTTCATCATGGTAGATTTTCCTGCACCATTTTTACCCATTAGAGCAATTTTATCCGTGGGATTAATAACAAAGGAAACATCACTAAACAAAGTACCTCCATTAAACTCTACTGCTAAATTATCTACTGAAATCATATACTGAATTTTTAACCCTGCGAAAGTAATGAAATCTACCTAGAACTGACCTTATTAAAAAACATTGATTTCAACAGAGGAACTTTGTTTATTAAAAAACAATTAGTGATTAATCTTGTAGATTATTTTCCGCCTTTTGAAGATTCTCTTTATAAACTTTTAAATTTCTATGTGATATTCTTTCGGCAATTGACACCGCTTTTGCATAAGATGTCACAGCTTTTTCCTCATTTCCATTAGTCAGGTAAGCTTCTCCTAAACTATCCCACGCATTTGGAGAATTGGGAAATCTTGAAATTCCTTCTTTAAAAAACTCCAGAGCATACTTCGGATAATCTGAACTTAAAAAATAGTACCCAAAGTCATTTAATGTATTTTCATTGGGATTATATGTTTTCAAAAAAACTGTTTTTAGACTATCAGCAACGTGAATCTTACCGGCATTTAAGTGAATTCTCATAACACCTCTCATAGTACTATTTGATGGATTAACAGTATACCCACTATACTTGGAAAGTCTGTTAAAATAATCTTGTAGAGCGTTCATACCTCCCGCTTCTGTAAATTTATCATATGAACTTCTGTTAGGATATCCCTTCAACTTGTATTCATCTTTTAAGTTATTTGCTCTTAAATGAATTTGATGTAATATTTCCTCTGCTTTTAAGTTGCTCCTATTTGCCAAATAAATAATTGTTGTACCATCGTCATAAATTGCAATAAACGCGCTATTCCCGGCTAAAGCACCTCCGTGGCCGTATAACCTTACATTGATGTTTTTCTCAATGATATCGTCCCAATTTCGAACCCATCCATAACTATATCCCTGTTTAATTGGAGTTAACATAATCTCAGTTAATTCTGGTGATAATAGCTTAGAAGACTTTACCGCTTGACTCCAAATAAATAAATCTTCTACAGTAGAATGCATTCCGCCTGCCGCATACGCTGTAGATTGATCTCTAAAAGGTGCTTCTCTTGTTTCACCTCCATGCTCCGAAGTCCACCAATCCAATCCATAAACTTCTCTATAACGATATCCTTTCGCCAATTCTTTTGACACAAATTCGTTTGTTTCAAAACCAGTATTTTTTAATTTTAAAGGAAGAACAATCTTTTCATTCAATAATTCAGCAAAGGTTTTTCCAGATACTTTTTCCAATATTGCTCCTAAAATATCATATCCTAAACTACTATAATAAAATCTAACACCAGGTTGATCTATTAAATTCGTTTTTCCAATCAATACACATAAATCTTTAGGAGTATATTTTTTCTTTCCAAAATCCCTTAGACTTACGCCAATATTCTCTAAACCGTTATAATGCGGTAACCCTGAGGTGTGAGATAATAGCTGATGAATGGTAATATGATCACCTTTTTCTTTTGGTAAATAAGAAAGGTATGTACCAATAGTATCATGAAGTTTCAGTTTTCCTTCTTCAACTAACTGCATTACTAACATAGCAGTGAATTGTTTTGTCACAGATCCAATTCCATATTTCGTATTAATAGCATTAGGCTCTTTCGTTTCTCTGTCTTTATCACCATATGCTCCTTTGAAAATGATTTCTTCATTCTTCGCTACTAAAACTGAACCACTAAACGGACTTCTGATTTTTATTTTTATCCCCGGATTCTCATAGCCTTTCATTAAACCATCAATAGTTTTAGGCTCTGGCTTAAGTAGTATAAAACTTCCCCAAAGCAATAAAGCTGTAACAATAAATAAACTGATTTTAAGCGTACGTTTCTTCATTTTAAAATTTTCTTGTTTTTATAATTATGAAGTCACGAAATTATTGTCAAAAAGAAAATTTGATTATGTCAGAAGTAGAGCTTTCTTACCTCATTCTTACGTCATTAAAAACTAACCCGCTACAAAACAAATAATTACCTCTTAAAAGAAGTTTGGCACAGATGACAACACGTTATCATCTTCCTTTGTTAAAAACAAAGAAGTTCTAACAATTTGATACACATTGAAAAGTACCGCAAGAAGAAAAAACAGCAAACAAATAAAAAGTCCATCTCCGGCATTACCCTGAATAAGGTTGGATAAAAAAAGTGTCATTATTACCCCAATAATTGTTAAGATTCCCCAAAGCAACTGAAGACTAATAATTTTACCTGCAATCAAATTACCTTTAGCCTTATTAGTTGTCTTCCATAATATTAATGGAATAATAGTATTTATAAATGGTAAAAAGGATAAAAGTAAAATTGATAAGTTCATTTTTTTTAGCAAAGAAAAGTTTGGTAAAAACTCTTCTTTTTCGTCAGGTTTAGAAATTAAATCAGCTACTTCTAAATTCAAAGTTTTCGCCAAAATCTTTATGGTATGTGCACGTGGACTTACAGTTCCTTTTTCTATTCGCTGAATAGTACTTAAAGAAATATTTGCTTCTTCCGCCAAGGCTTCCTGTGATAAACCAAGTCTTTTGCGTGAATCAACAACAACTTTCGCTAAATTTAAATTTACATCCTGCATACATACTATAATTACCTAGACTACGAATGTACCAAAAAGATTATATCTTGAAGGGAAGTGGATTTAGTATCTTTGAAAAAAACAAATTGATCTATGAAATTGTTTAAAACAATATTTCTTACTCTAGTTACTTGTTTTGCATGCCTTATATTATTCTTTTTTATTTCAAACTCATATGTTCTTCCTTGGGAAAAGGAAGAAGCTATAGAAACTACTATAAAATGGGGAGGGCTGAACGAATTACCTAAAGACATTAAAAATTTAAAAATTGATAAAAGAGGGAGTATTTTTACTAGACAGTTTATTATTGAATTTGAAGTTAATCACCTTGAACAAATTAATTATTGGATCCATAAAAGCAAAAGGCTCAAAGACAATACTCCAACAATAGACAAAGGCAAGAAGATATTTCTAATTTACCCTGGTGAACAAGGAGCTAATGGTGGAAAAGTTGAAATACATGACAAAGAAGTAAAAATTAACATGAGCTGGAGTTAATCAAATACAATTCTAGATTAATGAATTCAAACAGAAAAACTTATTATTATAAAAAACAGTTAAAAGGTAAAGGAAGATTCGGCGGAACTGAATTAGAACTAGTTAAGATTAAGGAGAATTCAGAAATAATTGATAAATGCCAATGGAGCGACTTCAAAAACCCAAACAGTTCTTTTAAACCAACACCTCTGCTTAAGTCTTATAAAATTTACATTTTAAAATTACTCGATTTTATAATCTTAAATCATAATTCACTACAATCTGTTAAGCTAATTCTTCATGATATTAAAATTCTAATTGTTGATACTACTCCCTCCCACTTAATGGCTGCTGCTATTATAGGTTCCTTTGATCTTTTAGGAAAACCACTAAATAATGATGAAATCAAGATAATTGATACTTTTATAATCAACAACGAAAATGTCGATTACCCTAATTTTGAAATTTTGGTCATCAAGCTTTTCAACAACAATACTTTACCTCAACATCATCAACTCTAAACCCCTTTCTAAAAAATTACCACGCAACCAATTTGTAAAAACCACATCTTAGAAAAAAAGAATATCATGAGAAAAATTATTTTATTATTTACAATGGTTGGGGTTTTATCATCTTGTATGGATAACACCCAAATAGTCCAAACAGACTATACTCCAGGAGATGTTTTAGTTGGCATTAAAAACGGAACAGATATGGACGCCATATTTGATTTAATTAACACCCATAACCATGAAGTTGTATGGATGCTTTGGTTAGATTTCAAATCAAATTTACCTATTGACAAATTATTTGAGGTAAAAAGCAAACTTCAAGAAAAATCCTATTTAACTAATAACGGATTGCGTCCTAACGTTTTTGTAGATCAGCTAACAAATCAAATAACTGCTAGTGTAAGCTTTTACAAAATGCACAACGAAACTTATCAAAACGACTGGTTGAGTACAATGACCGAATTCGAATTAAGCATTAAGCAAAAACAAGAAGGAGCCATTGCCTTAATTTATTTCAAAGTTCCTGTTGGATCTGAAATTGAATGGATAGAACGATTTAGAAATGAAAACGTTGTTGAATATGCTGGACTAAATCAAATTGTTAGAAGCGCGGATTAATACTAAAGGAAATTATGAATATCTATTTCACTATTTATAATTATTGGAATACTAACTTCATGCATAAATAACTCCTTAGCCAGTCAAAAGAATTTGTTCTAGAAACACTTTTAATCAGGACAACATAAGAAACAACTACAAATTACTCTTCAAACAAAAAATACAAGACACTCTATAGGGTGTCTTTTTTCTGTTTGATACTCAAAAAAACAGCCTACATTAAATAATTTTTCTACAAATAATATTAAAACCGAAAAATAATCTAATTTTTAGCAAAAATACTGACTCATATTATCGTTTCAATTACTTTTGCCCGCTAAATTATAAAAAAGGCATGGCAACCAATTTGAGATTACCATTAGAAAGTCAAGAAAAACTAGCTAGTTTAAAAGAGCAATTAACTTCAGCTAGAGATACATTTTTAGGGTATCCAGTATCGAAAGATTTTGATTATTCGGCATTGAGTGAATTCTTTCAATTTCCAATTAACAATTTAGGGGATCCATTTGAGCATGGTACATATCGTGTTCAAACACATGAAATGGAACGTGAGGTTATTGCTTTTTTTGCCAAACTATTTAGAGCAAACCCTAAAGATTTCTGGGGATATGTTACCAACGGGGGTTCTGAAAGTAATTTATATGGATTATATCTTGCACGAGAGTTATTTCCAAAAGCTATAGTATACTATTCAGAATCGACGCATTATAGTGTTCGTAAAAACATCCATTTACTAAATATTCCTAGTATTGTTATTAAATCACAGCCTAATGGTGAAATGGATTATGAAGATTTTGAAAATACGGTACGTATGAATCGTCATAAACCTGTAATTGTATTGACCACCTTTGGTACCACCATGAAAGAAGCTAAAGATGATGTTGCTAAAGTAAAGAGTATATTAAGTAACCTAGCCATTCAAGATCATTATATACATTGTGATGCGGCTTTAGCTGGTTCTTTCGGACCATTTATGCAACCTCGTTTACCTTTTGATTTTATGGACGGAGCCGATAGCATTTCTATTAGTGGGCATAAGTTTATTGGTTCTCCAATTCCAACTGGAGTATTGATAGCCAAACGATCGAACCGAGATCGTATCGCCAAAGGTATTTCATATATTGGTTCTTTAGATACTACGATTACAGGCTCAAGAAACGGACATTCTCCTTTATTCTTATGGTATGCTTTAAAACAATTAGGGGTACAAGGATTACGAGACCGATACTTACATAGTTTAGAAGTTGCTGAATACTGCGAAGCTCAATTAAAAGCTATCGGTGTAGATGCATGGAGAAATCCAAATGCTATTACCGTTGTATTACCTAAAACACCTAAAAGCATCAAAGACAAATGGCAATTGGCTACAGAAGGAGATGTAGCCCATGTAATATGCATGCCTAATGTTACTAAAACTCAAATTGATGAGTTTATCAACGATATGAAAAATTGTAGCGAACCAATTATTGAAGATGAATTTTCTTATGATTTTTCACTAAGCTAAAAGATCTTCTCATCTGATTAAAATAGCGAAAGCCTAAGAAAACTCTTAGGCTTTTTTAATGCATGCTACTATTTGAAATTTTTTATTTTGTTTTATGATAGCGACCTCTTTAAACAATCTGCTTAAATGGGTGCTATAATTTAAATGTGTATTAGCTACCAAAACTAATCTTCCATTGGGTTTTAAAATCCGGAAAACATCCTTAAAAAGTGATAAGGTTACTTCAATATTATTTTCATGTTCAAAATGGAATGGTGGATTAGAAAGTACTACATCGAATGAACTACTTTCAAAATCTACTAAGTTATCACTGCAAACAAAATGTGCTTTTTTACTTTTTAAATTTATTTCTGAAGATGCTACTGCTAAATTAAAGTCATCTACCAGAGTAACTTCTGTTTTAGAATTTTGTTCGGTAACCCAACGAGCAATTACACCATTTCCAGAAGCTAAATCCAACACTTTTGTTTCGTTTGGATGAATTTGTAAATGCTCCAGAAAAAACTGGGTTCCAATATCAATATTACCCGATGAAAACACACCATAGTATTGTTTGTACTCATTATCTCTCCACTGAAAAGTATTAATTAACTCTTCATCTATAGAAATAGTTTTTGGTTGTTTTAAAATTAACAAACGTGCCTTTTTCCAAGCTTTTGATTGTTCTACAATTTCAAAATATTTTGCTGCTACTTTTAAATACGAAGCAGAAAAATACTTAGTCATAAACCCAGCTACCACCTCTGTTTTTGCTATTGAAGATTTATGAATTTGTTGTAAAAACAACTCAAACAACTCTAAAGACTTCGGAACTTTTATCAAAGCTAGTTCAACCTCATCTAATACATCTAGTGACGTTTTATAAACAACATTCTCAGATAAATTATTCAATTTTAAATTTTGTTGAATTGCTTTTTGCTGACTCGCATAATTCCAAATTGTAGTTACTGGTTGGTTCTGCAAAGTACAATTCCATATACCGAATCGGTCATTAAAAGTATGAATCTTACCTACCTTCTTATCTTCAATATAATCTAACACCAACAATTCAGCGTTACTCCATGCTCGTAACGATTTATCCGCTGTTATAGGATAACGTTTTAACTGAATTTCTTTTCCTTGATAAATTAACTTTGTTTCCAATAATCTTAAAAAGACTGTCGCTATACTTATAAACGACTTAGTTTAAATTGTAAATTTTATCTAATGAGATAATATCTCCTGCTTTATTTCTTCTAAAGAAATGTTTTGCTTCTACTTCTTGAATTGATGATTTCCCCATAGCCGCAACTACTTCCTTCACTGCATCAATGGTTTTTACATGATAATTTTTTACACGTACATTTTTATCTTCAACAACCAACGCTTTTACCAAATCATCATCTTGTGTAGCAACTCCTACAGGACAACTATCTAAATTACACTCACGTGCTTGAATACATCCTAAACTCAGCATAAAACTACGTGCCATACCTATAACGTCTGCTCCTAAAGCCAAGTACTTCACCACATCAAAAGCATCTATGGCCTTACCACTAGCAATAATTTTTATTTGATCTCTTAACCCATGCTTCTTTAAGGTTTTATCCACAAAAGTTAATCCTTCTAATAGTGGAGTTCCTATATAGTTTGAAAACTCCAAAGGTGCAGACCCCGTTCCTCCTTCTCCTCCATCTACCGCAATAAAATCAGGATAATTATTTGCCTTTGCAAACGACTGTATCATTTCTTCTATTTCATCATGATCTCCAACACAAAATTTCACTCCTACAGGTTTTCCATCGGCCAATTCACGAACTTTTTGAATAAAAGCAATCATTTCATCAAAATTCGAAAAAGCATCATGATTAGGTGGTGAATCTACTCTTGTAAAAGGTTCTACCGAACGAATTTGAGCGATTTCTTCTGTATTCTTTTTTGCCGGTAAGATTCCTCCATGACCAGGTTTTGCTCCTTGAGAAAATTTAATTTCAATCATTTTCACTTCTGGTCTAACAGCATTTTTTCTGAAAATTTCATCATCAAAAACTCGTTTTCCATTGTCTGTTCTACCTGCTCCAAAATACCCAGTTCCAACTTGAAATATTAAATCCCCCCCTTGTAAGTGATAAGGAGAGATTCCACCTTCACCTGTATTATGCGCAAAGCCCCCCATTTTGGTTCCTTGATTCAATGCCATAATTGCATTTTTGCTTAAAGATCCAAAAGACATTGCTGAAATATTGATAATCGAAGCATTATACTTTTGTGAGCATTTATCTGAACCTATCAAAACGCGTTCTCCTGAGATGTGATGATGATCTTTTGGAAATAAAGAATGTTTTACAAATTCATACCCTTTCTCATAAACATCATGTCGTGTACCGAACGGAACTGTTTCTATTTCTTTTTTAGCTCTTTGATATACAATACTTCTTTTTTCTCTATTAATAGGAGTACCATTTAAATCATCTTCAATAAAGTATTGCTGTATCTTTTCGCGTTCCTCTTCAAAAATCCAACGCAAACGTGCTACAATTGGAAAAGACCTCCATAAGGAATGCTTGTCTTGAAACGCATCGTATAATCCCCAAAGCAATAGAATAATACTGGTTGACAACATGATTACAGTTCCTACATCTGGAGTAAAGTACACTAATACGCCACATGTTACCACTGCAATTATTAATACAGTTAATATGGTATTTCTCATTTTTGTTAGTTTTGTCGCCTAAAAATACAGTTTTTTGAACATAAAAAAAGCTCTAACAGTTGTTAGAGCTTTTTTATATTTTGATACTACAAAATTACTTCTTGAATTTCGCGTATTTGTTTTTGAACTTATCGATACGTCCAGCAGTATCAACTAACTTAGACTTACCAGTATAGAAAGGGTGAGAAGTTCTTGAAATTTCCAATTTGATTAATGGATACTCAACTCCTTCAACCTCTAAAGTTTCTTTTGTATTTGCAGTAGAACGAGTTAAAAACACATCTCCGTTAGACATATCTTTAAATGCAACCATTCTATAATTTTCTGGATGTATACCTTTTTTCATCTCTGTATAATTTAAATCTTTTATTTTTGGTTGAAATAATATATAATTGGTAAAGTTATATAGCACTTCAAAAAATCAAAAACCTGCAATGGCTATTTGAGGGTGCAAATTTAACCCTTTTTTTTAATTTACAAACAAATAATTTGCTTTAATTTGTAGGACTGGAAAACTAAAACACGAAAATAACATTTCATCTATGCGTATTTATAAATATTTAGCTTTAGGAATTGCTTCATTCATCATAACTTCTTGCAGCGAAACGAATTACAAATTTAAACTAAACACAACAAAAAAAACATCGTTAGGTAAAAAAGCCGCTATAAAGTTTGAGCAATTAGATGGTAATACCATCGATTCCTTGCATCTATATGTAGACGGAAAACGAGTAAATAAAAACGAAACTAGTCTAACTATAAATACTAGTGATTTTGGAGTAGGAAAGCACCTTGTTACTGCATTGGCTTTTTATCCAGGAAAATCTAAAAAAGTAAATAATACTATTGAGGTTTTAGCAACCAATCCTCCAAAAGTATATTCTTATAAAATTATAAACACCTATCCGCACGATAAAAAAGCATATACGCAAGGTTTAGAATATAAAGATGGTGTTTTATATGAAACTACAGGTAAGAGAGGGAGATCAACCCTTAGAAAAGTAGATATAAAAACAGGAGAAGTTCTTCAAAAAATTGATTTAAATAAAAAGTATTTTGGAGAGGGAATGACTATTTTTAACAACAAAATCTTCTGGTTAACATGGCAAGCTCGAAAAGGTTTTATTTATGACCTTGAGTCTTTTAAAGAATTAGGATCTTTCGATTACAACAATAGTAATGAAGGTTGGGGACTAACTCATAACAATACCGAACTTATTAAATCTGATGGAACAAATAAAATTTGGTTCCTTAATCCAAAGAATCAAACAGAAAAAAGAAGCATACAAGTATATACCAATAAATACCCTATTGATAATTTAAACGAAATTGAACTTATTGATGGAAAAATTTATGCAAATAAATGGCAACAAAACTCAATTGTTATCATCAATCCTAATACTGGCGAGGTAGATGGTGTAGCTGACTTAAATGGTTTAAGAGACATTGTTAGCAAAGACCAAACTTTAGAGCCTCAGGACGATGTTTTAAATGGTATTGCATATGATGCTGAAAACAAACGTTTATTTGTTACAGGGAAACACTGGGGAAAACTTTTTGAAATTGAATTAATTGAAAAATAATATATTCGTTACAAATTAGTTATAAACTCTATGAGATTTTTGTATTCCCTTCTAGCTATTACTATTATCATTATTATAAGCTCTTTAAGCTCTTGTAGAAAAGATTTTTCTACAGTTCCTAGTTTTGGTAAACTTCAATTTTCTAAAGACACTGTTTTCTTAGATACAATTTTTACAAATATTGGGTCCGCTACCTATAACTTAAAAGTATATAATAGAAGTAGTAAAGCTATTACAATACCAGAAATCAAACTTAAAAATGGAGTTAGTTCAAACTACCGATTAAATGTTGATGGAGTTCCTGGTAAAGAATTTCAAAATGTTGATATTTTAGCTAAAGACAGTATTTTTATTTTTGTTGAGACTACGATCGATTTTAATAATGTACCCGATCCTTTGTATACCGATCAAATATTGTTTGACAACGGGGAAAATGAACAAGATGTAGATTTAGTAACTCTTGTACAGGATGCTAATTTTATTTTTCCTTCTAAAAATAGTATGGGAATTGAAACCCTAGTTATTGATGGAAAACAAACCGAAATTCAAGGACGATTTTTAACGGATAGTGAATTAACTTTTACAGATGAAAAACCTTATGTGATTTATGGTTATGTTGCTGTTCCTTCCGATAAAACCTTAACGATAGAGGCTGGTGCAAAAATTCATTTCCATAGAAACTCAGGATTAATCATAGATAAAAAAGCAACTTTAAAAGCAAACGGAACTTTAGATAATAAAATTACTTTTGAGGGAGATCGATTGGAGCATAGCTTTAGCAATATTCCAGGACAATGGGGTACTATTTGGATGCGCGCTGGAAGTGATAATTCTGAATTGAATCATGCCATTATTAAAAATGGAATTATTGGAGTTCTTGTTGATAGTATTGGTTCAAACACCAATCCTACGTTAAGTATCAAAAATACAGAAATCTACAACAATTCCTCTTATGGTATCTTAGGTCGTCAGGCGAATATTTTAGGCGAAAACTTAGTTATTGGAAATACAGGTCAAGCTTCTCTTGCAGCAACTATTGGAGGTACATATAATTTTACACATTGTACTTTTGCTAACTACTGGGTAAATAGTTTTAGAGATCTACCTGCTGTTGTTGTGAACAATCATTTCACCTATACCAATTCTGCTAACCAAGAGATCACTGAAACTAGAGATTTACATGCCGCTAATTTTATCAACTGTATTATAGAAGGTAATAACAATGTTGAGTTTGTTCTTGATAAAGTTGATGGAAGTAGTTTTAATTATATGATTGAAAATTCCATGATTCAATTTGAAGATCCGAACAATACTTTTGCCAATAATAACGAGTTAGATTTTAACGATGCTTCTCATTACCAAAATATAATTTTAAACGGAACTCCTAATTTTAGGGATGTTAACAAAAACGATTTTATTATTGGAACTGAAAGTGACGCTATTAACAAAGCAAAAGCCACATCAATTTCTTTAGATATTCTAGGAACAAATAGAAGCATCAACCCAGATCTTGGTGCATATCAACACATTACGTTTTAATCACTCATTTGTTTTTTGTAACCATTCATCTAAAGAACTAAACCATTTACCGAATAATAACCTTAACCAACGTACTTAAATTATACTTTTATAATAAATAAATTTCATTGTTATAATTTATAAGTTTGGTTAGTTTTTTAAAAGAGTTATTTATGTGTGAGAATGTAAATAACTCTTTTCTATTTCTATCAACTCTTCTTCTATCAAATGCCATTCATCGATTGAAACATATCAATCATCTAAACTTCAAATATTAGACACCACACCTTGTATATCTTTACTATATAATTGAGTAATTCATGATTATTATATAGGGTAGAAAGAGCTATTCATTGTTTTTAAAATCAATGTATAGCTCTTTTATTTTATCTAACTCAATAACAAACCTTTACTACACTTACTTTTCTTTAATGCACCACGTAATTAAATTATAAAACAGTTTGTCATTATTATCATGCTATTCATCAAAGCAAAACAACCAATAATCGAATTCAAACATCATTTACAACCAATAAACTATACTTTTAAAGTAAATAAGTTTTTCATTGATATAATAAGTTATAAGTTTGGTTAGTTTGAAAAGGGTTGTTTATTGATCATTATAAGATCTTAACAGCTCTTTTCTTTTGTTTTACTAATATTGTAAGTACCTTTTTATATACTCTCTCCTATCACTTCCCTAATTCTTGAAACAAAAAGCTCTTTCTTATCTATTTGTAATGCTAAAATCTGCGCCTTTTTTGTAAAACCGTAAAAACTATTGAACCTAATTTCTTCTTTAAAATGAATAAGTATATTGTGACCTCCTGCTCTTCCTATAGGAGAAAAAAACTTAATTGGAGAATTCTCTGGAATTTCTTTTGTACTCATTTCAATAGCATCAATTTTAGCAAATGGAATAACTCCATTTGCAAGAATACCAAATTTTAAATGCAATTCTTCTTTTTCTTTATCAATTACAATTGGTCTTTTTGCAAGAGAACGTAATGTAGCTATAATTTGCAACGCCGTATATCCACTTAAAATTGCCAGAACAAAAGACCCTCCTACATTTCCTTGTTTCATCATAGAATGGGTCACAAACATCTCTATAACAACAACTAATAAAAAGCCTAATATAACACTAGTAGCCATACCATCTTTATGGTAACTAAATTGATTTCCTTGTAACTCTTTCTTTTTCCAATTAAAAAGCCCATAATAAACCATAGCTATCTCAGAGGCAAAAATGCCAGCAATTTTTGATGGCAATATTTCACGACATGCATCATTAATTACGTCAAAAAAATCTAATGATTGATTTCTTGTTGCTTTTATCCTTTTAAGCACTACTCTAGCCTTTATAGCTACAAAGACTATTAAACCAATTTCTACTATTGGTATTAAAAATACTTTTATTGTACTTAAAAGTTGTTGATTATCTTTTGGAAGCACCAAACTAGCAACTACAACCCCAATCATAATAGCCGAAAAAACGGTCTTATTGGAAATTGCTTTTTTTCTAATCAATAAAAAATATACTAAGGGTATGGTAATTAAAAAGTCAATTACTACAAATGAAGAAATCTCAGGTATAAAAAAAGATGATTTTATCAGCATAACAAGAGATAAAATCATCAATATTGGAATTCCAAAAACTACTAAATTACTTCTTAAATTAATTGTATTCTGCATCACAATTAGGTTTTTAATTAGTTCTAATTATTAGTAGCTTGAAAGTATGTTTTGTTACATATTAATTCTTATTATTTTTCTTTGTAAACCACACCATTTTTCATCACAAAAACAATGTTTTCCATTGTATTTATTTTCTGTGTAGGATCCTCATTTACTGCAATAATATCCGCAAAAAAACCTTTATCCACTTGCCCAATTTCATTTTCCATTTCTAAAATTTTTGCATTAGTAATTGTTGCAGATTGAATTGCTTCAATTGCTGGCATACCTGCTTCTACCATATAGGCAAATTCCTTTCCATTTATCCCATGTTCAAATACTCCTGCATCGGTACCAAAAGCAATACCAACTCCTTTTTTATAGGCTCTTGCAAATGTTCCTTGAATTTGCGGTCCAACAGCCAATGCCTTTGGAACTACTATTTCTGGATAAAACCCTTTTACTTTTGCTTTTTCTGCAACCTCTTTTCCTGCGGTAATTGTTGGAACAAGATAGGCATCATGCTTTTTCATTAATTCTATCGTCTTATCGCTCATGTAAGTTCCATGTTCAATTGTTTTCACACCTCCTAAGATGGCACGTTGCATTCCTTCATCTCCATGCGCATGTGCTGCTACATGCATTCCATAATCTTTTGCGGTTTCACAAATCGCCTTAATTTCTTCTAACGTAAACTGAGGATTATCTCCACTTTTGGCAACACTTAACACTCCTCCAGTAGCAGTAATTTTAATACAATCTGCTCCGTTTTTATATCGTTGACGTACCGCTTTTTTTGCTTCCTCTACACTATTCACAACTCCTTCTTTAGGTCCTGGATTACCTACTAATCTTCTACTACTTCCATTCGTTGGATCAGCATGCCCTCCAGTAGTTGCCAGAGATTTCCCTGCTGTAAATACACGAGGTCCAGGTATTTTTCCAGCATTAATGGCTTTTCTAATAGAAATATTTACACCCGTTCCTCCTAAATCTCTCACTGTTGTAAATCCATTCAATAAGGTTATTTTAGCAAATCCTACAGCGTTAAAGGCTCTATCTGCCTCATTTAAAATATATTTCTCTAATCTTGTTTTTGGACTATGTTCACTCTCAATATGTACGTGCATATCAATCAATCCTGGCATAACAACCTTATCTTTTAAATCAATAACCGTTATTCCTTTTGCCCTTGGTGTAATATATCCACTAAGTACATTCATTATTTTATTTCCTTTGACAGCAATGGTTTGCTTTTCTTTAACTATTCCCTTTTTGGTATCAACTAGTTTTCCGCAGTGAATATATGTTGTTTGTGAAAAGCCAGAGAATGTAATACATGTTATGACTAATAATAGAAGGAGTTTTTTCATGAGTTTTGTTTCTTTAGTGTTAGTTTTTATAAAAACCTGCGTGTTTATATAATATTTAGGGGAATATTCTTGATAAATGTAAGAATTTTTAAGTAGTTTGTCTTTTTAATTTCTTATTGCTTACAGGAAATTTCTGCAAGAAATTTGATATAGAAACCTTGGTCTATACAACTACTATAAGGAATTAAAATTCAACCTATTAAATTTATTCATTTGAAACATATAGTAATTACAGGAACAAGCAGAGGTATTGGTTTTGAGTTAGCACAGCAATACGCCAATGAAGGTCATAAAGTATTAGCTTTATCTAGAAACACCAAACCATTAGATACAGTAAATCATAAAAACATCACTACAATTTCTGTAGACTTATCTTCAGAAGTAGATATTAATAAAGCAGTTGTCTTTGTAAAAAAGGAATGGAGTAAAGTTGATATCCTAATTAACAATGCTGGAAAATTGGTAAACAAACCTTTCGAACAATTAACTACTCAGGATTTTGAAGAGGTGTATAAAGTAAATGTTTTTGCAGTTGCTGCATTAACTAGAAGCTTACTTCCTTTTATGGATAAAGGCAGTCATGTTGTTACCGTAAGTAGTATGGGAGGAATTCAAGGAAGCATGAAATTTCCTGGTTTAGCTGCCTACAGTTCTGCTAAAGGTGCTGTAATTACCTTATCTGAACTTTTGGCTGAAGAATATAAAGAACAACAAATCGCTTTTAATGTACTAGCCTTAGGGGCTGTTCAAACGGAAATGTTAGAAGAAGCTTTCCCTGGATATGTCGCTCCATTATCTGCTAAAGAAATGGCTAGTTATATTTTTGATTTTGCTCTAAATGGCAACAAATATTATAACGGAAAAGTATTACAAGTATCTAGTTCAACTCCTTAAATCTTGAAAGAAACACTTCTAAAATACATTCCTGCGAATGCAATCCCATTGGTTGAATATTTAATCAACAAGCATAAGGTACATTTAAAGATTGTAAATCAACGACAAACTAAACATGGTGATTTTCGTCGTTTACCAAATGGAAAAATGCAAATAACGGTAAACAACAATTTAAATCCGTATCAGTTTTTATTAACCTTAATTCATGAGATTGCACATCATGTAACTTATCAAAAATTTGGTAGGGTTCAACCACATGGCGTCGAATGGAAAACTATTTTTAAACATTTAATGTTACCCTTTCTTCGCCCTGAAATTTACCCTAAAGAAATGTTACCCTATTTGGCAAATCATTTCAAAAATCCAAAAGCAAGTACTGATGCCGATCCTAAATTATCATTAGTATTACGTGGAGGAATCGCAGAAAACGGAAAGAGTTTTATCTTTGAGATTCCTAATGGAAGTATTTTTGAGTTTAAAAATACATTATATAAAAAAGGAAGTATTAGAAGAACACGTTATGAATGTTTAAATTTAGACAATAAACGTGTGTATCTTTTTAATCAAAATGCAGAAGTGGTATTAATCCCTTCAAACAAATAATAAGATTCCTATTCAATTAGGTTTTACAATATAGTTTTATGAATAACAACTATTACGCAGTAATAATGGCAGGTGGTGTTGGTTCACGATTTTGGCCTGTAAGTACCGAAGAATTCCCAAAGCAGTTTCATGATATGTTAGGTACGGGAGAATCTTTAATACAAGGTACTTTTAATAGAATAACAGAATTAATTCCTTCTGAAAACATTCTAATTGCAACGAATAAGCGTTATGAAGATTTGGTTTTAAAACAACTTCCAAAAACTTCACAGCAACAACTATTGTTAGAGCCTGCAATGCGTAATACTGCACCTTGTATTTTATATGCTACTCTAAAGATATATCAGCAAAATCCAGAAGCAGTTATGTTAGTAGCCCCTTCTGATCATTGGATTGAAAATGAAACTGAATTTATTGAGAATATAAAAACATCATTTGATGCTTGTGGGCAACAAGATATTTTAATGACTTTAGGAATCCAACCGAATTCTCCAAATACTGGATATGGTTATATTCAATTTGAAAATAATTCTTCAGAAATTAAAAAAGTAAAAAACTTTACAGAAAAACCAGATTTAGCAACAGCTAAACAGTTTATTGAAAGTGGTGATTATTTGTGGAATGCAGGAATTTTTGTTTGGTCAGTTAAGAGTATTCTAAACGCTTTTAAAGTCTATTTACCTGAAATGGTTGATATTTTAGATGATGGAACAAATGTATATAATACTGATTTCGAAGATGATTTTATACGCAGTAATTATGAAAAATGTGAAAATATTTCTATTGATTATGGAATCATGGAACGATCGAATAACGTGCATGTATTACCTGTAAATTTTGGTTGGAATGATCTAGGAACTTGGGGTTCTTTGTACAATAAGCTCGAAAAAGATAATCAACAAAATGCTACTGTGGGCGCAAATACTTTATTTAGAGATGCCCAAGGAAACATGGTAAGTACTTTAAATGGAAAAAAAGTTATTGTTCAAGGACTTAATGATTTTATCATTGTTGAAAAGGATGATGTTATTCTTATTTGTCCACGTAAAGATGAACAAGATATCAAGCAGATTAGCGCTGCCGCTAAAGAGCAACTTTAGTTTTTCTTTTATTTAGTAGGAATATTTATGGAATACAATCAAATTCTAAATATTGGAGTCCTTGCCCATGTTGACGCAGGAAAAACTACCCTTACAGAACATTTACTATATCACACTGGTGCTATCCGAAATATTGGTAGTGTAGATAAAGGCTCTACAGTTACAGATAATATGGCATTAGAAAAGGAACGTGGTATTTCTATTAAGGCCGCCACTACTTCTTTTATTTGGAATAATACCAAAGTGAATTTAATAGACACTCCTGGCCACGTCGATTTTTCAAGTGAAGTAGCTAGAACTTTATGTGTTGTTGATGCGGTTGTATTGGTTGTTTCTGCTGTTGAAGGAGTACAAGCACATACTTTAACAATTACAGATGCTCTTCAAAAGCTAAAAATTCCGACTATAATTTTCATAAATAAAATTGATCGTCAAGGTGCCGATACTGAACATGTGCTAGAACAAATAAAAAATGAACTTCAATTTAAGACTGTTCCTATTTACACAAGTCATAATGAAGGTTTAGATACAGCTCACATTCTACCAATTTTTCAAAATGATAATTTAAATAAGGAAGAAAAAGAGACTTTATTAGAAGAGTTAGTAACAACCGATGAAACTTTACTAGAATTATATTTTAATGGAGATACTATTACCGATGAGGTCTATTTAGATACCATAACTAAAAACACTTCAAAAGCAATTATTACTCCAGTATACACTGGAATTGCTAAAAACAACATTGGTGTAGAAGAACTTTTAAACGGATTAACCAGTTTTATTAAAACTGAAAAAAACACCTCTACAGAAGCAACCTCAGCTTATGTTTATAAACTTGAACACCATAAAACACATGGTGCTATGGCCCATGTAAAAGTATTTTCAGGTGAACTATCTTCTAAATCGGTAATTTTTAACCATACCCAATCTTTAGAAACAAAAATTAATCAATCTAAAATTTTTCATCATACAAAACATATAGATACTATCATTAAAACTGGTGATATTGGTATTATTACTGGAGTTATAGATACAAAGGCTGGTGATATTTTGGGAAGTCCAGAGAGTATTCCTAAACTCCCAGATTTAAACACACCGGTATTAAGTGTACAAGTATTGCCTGAAAATGACAAAGATTATAATACACTTGCTCAAGCTTTACAAGTGATAGATAGAGAAGATCCTTCCTTGCAATTCAAATGGCACAAGCCAGAGAAAGAACTCATGCTATTACTGATGGGAGATATGCAAATAGAAGTGCTTACCCATGTATTACTAGAACGCTTTTCTATACCTGTACGCTTTACGGAACCTCAAATTGTTTATAAGGAAACTATTAGCAAAGCCGCGGAAGGCTACATACGATATTGGATGCCAAAACCTTGCTGGGCTATTATGACATTTTTAATCGAACCTGCTCCTCTTAATTCTGGAGTTACCTATCAATCAATTGTTTCTAAAAACGATGTTCATAATAAATATCAAAATGAAATAGCTAGAACTATTCCTAAGGCCCTTGAACAAGGATTGCTTGGCTGGGAAGTTACTGATGTGAAAATTACTTTAATCAAAGGAGAAGATCATAATGTACACTCAAGACCTGGTGACTTTAATTTAGCAACTCCAATGGGAATTATGAAAGGACTCGAAGCGGGTGGGACACATTTACTAGAGCCTTTAATGCGTTTTGAGATTAAAACAAATGAAGCCTTTCTAGGTAAAATTATTTCAGAACTTACTACGAGAAGAGCAACTATTGATTCTCCGAGTTTTCAAAATGAAATAGTACATCTTATAGGAACAATTCCTGTTGCTACTTCTTTAGACATTAGTATAAAGTTAAATGCTATTTGTAGTGGTCGCTTACGCTTACGAATGATATTTCATGGTTATGATGTTTGCCCAGAAGGCGAAGGTACTTCTCGACCTTATAAAGGTGTCAATCCTTTAGATGAAGCACAATGGATTTTACATCGCCGAGGAGCTTACAAGGCAGACGAACGTGTCATTTAAAAACAACGACAACTGCTTTATATATCCATTTCCATAATTGCTAAAAATCTATCTTTAATAGACGTCTCTAGCTTTCCTATTGTTTTAAAACCAAAATATTGATAAAACTTTTCAGCATTTGGATCAGAATCAAGAACAACCTTTTCATATTTTTCCTTTTTAAGGCGATTCAAGAAATCATTCATTAATATTTTTCCGTAACCACTACCAATACATTTAGGTTCCACAAATAAATAATTTAACTTAGCTACGTTATTTTTTTCTTCTTTGTAGGAATAAAACCCAACTAAATCTTCAGCTACAAGTAGTTTATAAATTTGATTTTCATTAATATATTTCGAAGAAATGGTTAATTTATCTCTCCATTTTTCAATTTGTTCTGCACCGTAATTCCAATAATTCATTGAACGAAGTGTCAACTCTGTGAGTGCTTCCGCATCTTTTTTTTGCGCTTCTTCTATTTTCAATACTTCATTCATTAAAAAATTTCCTTTCTTATTTCGTCCAACACCAAACTATCAAACCCTTTTTCATCTCCTAAAAATGTATTCTTAATTCCGATATAAGCCAAACTATTCAACTTTCCTTCTAATCGCACAAAATCCTTCTCTGTGGTTACAATATACTTTTGAGGATGTTGAATATTATTAAACTGTTGCTGAATTCTTTTTAAATCTGCTTCTGAAAAATGATGATGATCGGGAAATTTTATATGGTGAAACTTTACTTCTCTTTCGTTCAAATAGTTTAATAAGGAGCTAGGATTGGCAATCCCTGTAACCAACACTATTTCAGCTTCTGTTAAGTCTTCCAACTTTAGCTGGTCAATCCCTCCTAGTTGTTCGTCATAAACAATCGTACTAAAAAATACTTCTTGGTTTGGGCTTGGATTAATTCTTCTCACCAATTCATCTTGCTCTAAAACTGATAATTTCTCTGGACATTTCGTTACCACAATTGCTCGAGCTCTATTAACCCCTCTCCTGCTTTCTCTTAAAGTTCCAGTGGGCAGTATAAAATCATTGATAAATAAATCGTCAAACTTTGTGAGTAATATGTACGTACTAGCGGTTACTTTTCTGTGCTGATAAGCATCGTCTAAGAGGATTAATTCTGGAGGGCTATCTAACTGTAATAATTGTTGTATTCCATTTGTTCTATCGGAATCAACTGCTATATATACTTCTTCTTTAAATTTCCTATAAAATTGCATAGGCTCATCCCCTACATCTTCTGTTGCATGGTTTTCATTAATTAACTGAAAGCCTTTTGTTTTTCGTTTATAACCTCTGCTTAAAACGGCTATTTTATAATCGTTCTTTAACAATCGAATTAAATATTCTATCTGAGGAGATTTACCGGTTCCGCCTACACTCAGATTTCCAACTGCTAAAACAGGTATCTTGAATTTGGTAGATTTCAATACTCCAGTATCAAAAAAGTAATTACGAATACTCGTAATAATATCATATAATACAGCAAACGGAAATAGTAAAATTCGAAGTAATTTCATTGTATCAAAAGTAAAAATTATTTTCTCATAAATTGAGTTTCTATATTCTCAATTAAAATATATTCAACCTCTATAATATTCAGAATAGCAAGTTTTGTTAACTTTGAATTATCTTAAATTCAAAAAAATGCAAATTAAAGATATTACCAATTATATAGAGCAATTAGCTCCATTAGCCTATGCAGAAGATTTCGACAACGTAGGTTTGTTAGTTGGAAATTATAATACCACGGTAACAGGGGTTTTAGTAACCTTAGATACTTTAGAAGCTACAGTTGACGAGGCTATTGCTAAAAACTGTAATCTTATTGTGAGCTTTCACCCTATTATTTTTGGTGGTTTAAAGCGTTTAAATGGTAATAATTATGTTGAACGCGTAGTGTTAAAAGCCATTCAGAACAATATAGCTATATATGCTACTCATACAGCCTTAGATAATGTTAATAATGGTGTGTCGGCTAAAATGTGTGAAGTATTAGGACTTGAAAACTGTAAAACGTTAATTCCTAAGAAAAAAATCATTAAAAAGTTGACTACCTATGTTCCAACAAACGAAGCTAGTTCTTTAAGAACTGCCCTATTCAATGCAGGAGCTGGAAGCATTGGCAATTATGAAAATTGTAGTTTTAATGCAGAGGGAAAGGGAAGTTATCAAGGTAATGAAAGTTCTAATCCAACCGTAGGTAAAAAAGGACAATTAATGTTTGAAGATGAAACTTGTATTTCAGTTACTTTCGAAGGGTATAAAGAACGTCAAATTTTAAATGCTTTATTTAATACGCATTCTTATGAGGAAGTTGCCTACGAAGTAGTAACCTTAGATAATATTCATCAAAACATTGGTATGGGAATGATTGGTGAATTTAGTACCGCAATGAATGAAACTGAATTTTTAAATTTTGTGAAAACAACTTTTAAAACGGGTTGTGTACGCCATTCAGAATTATTAGACAAACCTATTAAAAAGGTTGCTGTTTTAGGTGGTTCGGGTAGTTTTGCTATTAGCAATGCTATGCGTGCTGGAGCAGATGCTTATATAAGTGCTGATTTTAAATACCATGAGTTTTTTAAGGCTGAAAAAAGAATTCTCTTGGCAGATGTTGGACATTATGAAAGTGAGCAGTTTACAAAAAACCTTTTAGTTGATTATCTTAACAAAAAATTTAGTAGTTTTGCAATTATTTTAAGCGAAGAAAGTACAAATCCAATATACTATATTTAACAGATGGCAAAAAAAGAAGTAACGGTAGAAGAAAAATTAAGAGCGTTGTACGATTTACAATTAATCGACTCAAGAATTGATGAAATTAGAAACGTTCGCGGTGAATTACCATTAGAAGTTGAAGATTTAGAAGATGAAGTTGCCGGATTAAACACTAGGTTATCTAACTTAGCTGATGATGTTTCTAACTTAGAAACTGATATCACTAATAAGAAAAATGCTATCGAAGAGTCTAAAGCATTGATTTCTAAGTACGGTGAGCAACAAAAAAATGTTAGAAATAACCGTGAATTTGATTCTTTAACTAAAGAAGTTGAATATCAAGAATTAGAAATTCAATTATCTGAAAAGAGAATTAAAGAATTTAAAGCTAAGATTGCTCAAAAGAACGAAGTAATTACTGGCACTAAAGAGAAATTAGCTAATCAAGAAAAGCATTTAAGCCACAAGAAAAATGAATTAGATGCTATCTTAAAGGAGACTGAGAAAGAAGAAGAGTTATTAAAGACAAAATCAGAAGAGTTTGCTCAATCTATCGATGCTCACTTATTAAACGCTTATAAGAGAATTAGAGCTAAAGTTAAAAATGGTTTAGCTGTAGTTGCTATTGAGCGTGGTGCTGCTGGGGGTTCTTACTTTACAATTCCACCACAAGTACAGTTAGAAATTGCTAACCGTAAAAAAATCACTATCGATGAGCACAGTGGTCGTATTTTAGTTGACCCTGCATTAGCTGCTGAAGAGAAAGAAAAAATCGAAAGTTTATTAGCTTAAGATTTTTCAAAATATATGTTAAAAGCTTCCATAATGATGGAAGCTTTTATTTTTTTATAAAATAGTAAAGAAATGCTTCTTCATACGTCTTAGTTAGCATAACTAATATATTATGAAACTTAAAAATACTTTATTACTATTTCTTTTTTTGATTAGTAGTTTTTGCTACTCCCAAATCACTAAACCTAGCCTAAGTCCAAAAATTAAGACAACACAACAAGTTGGATTAGCCAATTTTACTTTTGAGTACGGACAACCTAGTGCGCAAAATAGAAAAATTTTTGGCTCTCTTATTCCCTATAAAAAGCTTTGGAGAACTGGAGCCAATGCCGCTACTAAGTTTACAGTAGATAGAGATATTAAACTATCTGGAAATCCTATTCCTTCTGGTACCTATGGTTTATATACGATTCCTGGTAAAAAAGAATGGACCATTATCATTCATAAAAATAGTAAGCTATGGGGAGCAGGTGGATACAACAAAGAAAATGATCTACTTCGTTTTAAAGTTCCTTCTATTCCATTAAAAGATACTTTAGAAACCTTAACTATTCATTTTGAAAACTTTAATACTAATGGAGCCGACTTAGTTATTGCTTGGGAAAATACGAAAGTTAAAATTCCTGTATTTGTAGACTCAGACAAAGCAATTTTTGAAGAAATTGAAACCAAAATAATTAAAAACACTACTGGTAAAATACATCCTCAAACCTATTTTGATGCTGCACAATTTTACTATCACAAAAATGTAAAACTTGACCAAGCATTATCTTGGTTTAGTAAAGCCGCCGAATTAAGGCCAAATGCTTATTGGTATGAGTATTATAAAGGCGAATTAGCCTTATATATGAAGAAATATGATATTGCTAAAGAAAGCGGCACAAAGTGTTTAAACGCGTCTAAAAACAGTAAATCTTCTGATTATGGTTATATAGCTAAATGCAGTTTATTACTTCAAGCAATAGAAGATAAATAACAATAAAAAAGCCGTTAACTTAAAGTTAGCGGCTTTTCATTTATATGATGAAAATATATTAATAATTTAGTCCTCTTAAGTAATTTAATTTTGCTTGCCATATATCCAATTCATCTTTAAATTCTTGAATGCCTGCACGCACATTTTTAACTAACGGATTATCTTCAGTAGCATTTGAAATAAAACTCAAGTTATTTTCTAATTGTTGCATCTCTCTAACAGTTTCGTCTATTTTTCTTCTTATAAACAACTGCTCACTATCTAACTTTCTATAGTCTTCTTGTGCTAAATATGTATCTACAACGTTTCTAAATTTAAGCATTGCTATTTCTTCTCTACTTAAATTTTGCTTTTCTAAATGAGCATCAATTACTTTATTGAATTTACCATCTAAATGACGTGCATTTCTTGGTAAAAATCCTAATTCTTTCCATTTAGTAATTGCTTCTTTCACCTCATCTAAAGTAATTCCTTCTTTCTCTTTTAACTCTTCAATGAATGCTTTTTTAGCATCAACAACTACCTGCTGCTCTTTATTTAACTCATTTTTACGTTCATGAAGTCTATCAAAATAATGATTACAAGCACCTTTGAATCGATTCCAAATATCATCTGAATACTTACGAGGTACGTGTCCTATTTTTTTCCAATCAGATTGAATACGCTTCATGGTATTTGTTGTAGTATCCCAATCGTCATTATCTTTAAGACTTTCAGCTAGCTCTACCAACTCCATTTTCTTCTTTAAGTTGGTACTTTGAGCACTCTTTTCTGATTTATAAAAAGTATTCTTAGCGGCATTAAATTTCTTTGTAGCCTCTTTAAACTGTTGCCAAACTGCCTCACTCTTACTATAAGGAAGTTTTCCTATGTCGAAATATTTTTTGCGTAATGCTTCTATTTCTGTTATACTTCTTTGCCAATCTTTATGGGTTTTATTATTAGAAGTATCATAAGCATTTATCTCACCTACTACTTCCAACTTAGCATCAATCATTTCTTGGTACTTAGACTTTAAATTTCGATAATGATCATGACGCTTATCATGCAACTTTTTAGTGGCCGCACTAAACTTACCCCAAACTTCTTCTCTATATTCTTTACTTACCGGACCTACTTCCTCTTTCCACATTTTATGCAGTAATTGCAATTCCTTAAAAGCAATATTAACATCTTCTATCTCTAAAAGGCCTTCTGCTCTTTCAATCAATTTTAATTTTTCATCAAGATTATGTTTAAAATCCAGTTCTCTTAAATCTTTATTAAGATGTAATAAATCATAAAAACGTTCTACATGATGATGAAATGTTCTCCAGGTATCATTGTATTTAGTTTTAGATACTGGACCAATGGCTTTCCAACGGTTTTGAATTTGTTGAAAATCATTATACATTGTTTTAGAATTAGCGTTTTCGATTAAAGTTTTTAATTCTTCAATTAACAAATTTCGCCTTTCTAAATTCTCCTTTAATTGCTTTTCTAGTTGATTATAATGAGCATCTCTCTTAGCTTTATACTCTCCTAAAAGTTTATTATATGAAGACTTTACAGGACTGGAAAATTGAAAATCTATAGAGTTACCTCCCTCAGCTAAAAAAGCTTCTTTCTTTTCTGCTAATAATTTCCCGAACTTAGAATTAAAGGCAAATTTTAAAGAATCAACATTTACTTTTAACTGTTGCACAGGATATGATTTTAGTAGTTTTTCTAATTCTTCTACTAATTTATCCAATTCCATTGAAGCATAATCAAGCATAGGTATTTGATGCTTTTCATCATCTTTTTCCGCTGCGTTGGCTACTTCATTTTCCACAACATCTACCGCATCTACTGCATCATTAATCTGTTCTTGACTTTCTTGTTGATTGTTTACCTTTTCTTCGTTGTTTTCTAACATATCTACAATGTTTAAGTTCCTTGAGTTAAGATTATAAAGATAAGGATATTTGTAAAATACCAAACTTTATTTTAAGGTAAAACTTTCAGTACTAAACAAGAACACCTTTCTTATGAATTCCAGATTTCCCAAGCCTTTTCTGCTTGTTTCTCTAACATCTCATATCCATTTTTAACAATAGCCCCTTTTTCTGCCCCTTTTTTTAAAAAAGTTGTCTGCTCTGGATTATAAATTAAATCGTACAACAAATGTTCTAAAGTTAAATGTTGATAAGGAATATTCGGACAGTTTTCTACATTTGGATACGTACCTAAAGGTGTACAATTAATAATTACTTTATACGCATCTACGATATCTTTAGAAATATCTTCATAAGCTATTTGCTTTTTTCCTTCTGGTTTCCTAGATACAAACTTGTATTTTATATTCAATTCTTCCAATACATATGCTACTGCTTTAGAAGCTCCTCCTGTACCGAGTATTAGAGCTTTAGAATGCCCTTTTTTCAATAAAGGTTTTAGTGATTTTTTAAATCCGTATATATCTGTATTAAAACCTTTCAGTTTTCCTTTTTTAGTAATTTTAATGGTATTTACAGCTCCTACCTTCAATGCTTTTTTATCAAACTTATCGAGGTAATTAAACACATCTAACTTATAAGGAATTGTTACATTCATTCCTTTAAGTGTTTTTTTATGTTTTTTTATTTTCTTCGGAAGCTCACTAATATCTTGGATGTCAAAATTGACATACTCGTTTGCTTCTAAATTCTCTTTTTCAAATTTAGTATTGAAATATTGTCGTGAAAATGAATAAGAAATATTGCGTCCTACTAAAGCAAAAATGTTTTTACTTTCTTTTTTTTCCATAGTAATCAATAAGTAGTATTAAAAGTATTCCAAATAGAATAAAACCAACAGCAAACCATGTTTCTTTTGAATGTAGTTCAGGTAGAAATCTTTCATAGTTTTCTACAATTTTATTCCCTTTTTTATCTAGTATAAATGTTCCTTCTATAGTTTTAAATATCGTTTTTTTCCAGGGCCATACATTTCCTAAAGATCCTGTTATAAAACCAATGATAAGTGCAGTAACAATCTGATGCCATCTTTTCAATACATATCCCAGCACATGCGAGATAGACACTAACCCAAAAGCAGAACCCAAGGTAAACACACTAATTATTTTAAGATATCTAACTTTAACTGCATCTTTTAAAACTTCTGTGTTTCCAGACAATAATTGTGTGATTACACTACCCAACACATTCACGCTATCTACCAAAAGCAGCACATAGTTTCCTAATAATATGAGTATGAATGATCCTGAAAGCCCGGGTAAAGTCATCCCTGAAACTCCAATAATTCCACATAAAAAAACGAACCATAAGTTATCGTTTTCTTTTGCTGGAGTCATAAAGCTAATGCTTATTCCTATTACAGCTCCTATTAGTAAAAACACCACTGTTTTAGGTCTCCAATCACCAAAGTCTTTTGAAATATAATAAATCGAACCTATAATCATTCCAAAAAACCACGACCACACATAGAGTTCATAATTTTTTAAAAAGTAGTCGAGTATAAGTGAGACACTAAAATAACTGAACATACTACCTACCATAACGTAGGTTAAAAACTCTAAATTGGTATACTGCGAAAAACTCTTAAAACGTCCATTAATAAGCAATTTAAATGCTTTAAGATTGATACGTTGAAAGGTAAAAATAAGCTCTTCATAAAAGCCCATAACAAAAGCCACCATACCCCCAGAGACTCCAGGTACTTTGTTTGCTCCTCCCATGGTTAGCCCTTTTAAAAAAAGATTTACCCTTTGAAGAAATGTACGTTCTTTATACATACGATTTAGTTAGTATGACTAAGGTAGTAATTTATTACTGCTTTTTTACTGCTAATTTTTCTAAAAGTAAAATCACTCCAAAACCTACTAAAGCTAAAAGCGAAGCTTGAAAAATTTGCGGATCTCCATCAAATGAAAGAGGAGAAATTGACAATTCATTAAATGGTACTTTTTCTCCATGTGAATTTGTTCTATAACTCAACACTTCCTTCCATGGCCATATTTTATTCAATGAACCTATTATAAACCCAGTTAATACCGCTAGCGTATAGTTTTTATAATTGCTAAACAACCATTTCAATATTCTTGAAAACAATAACAATCCTAAAATTGCTCCAGCAGCAACCAATGCTATCTTCCCTAAATCTCTATTATTTACCGCATTTAATACTTCTTTATACGCTCCCAATAGCACCAAAATAAATGATCCTGATATACCCGGTAAAATCATTGCACATATAGCTAGTGCTCCAGAGAAAAACAAAAATACAGGTGAAGAGTTTTCTGAAACCATAGGATTTAATGTTGTTATTTTATAAGCAACAAAACTTCCTATTAATAATAAAACAATGGTAATAACATTCCATTTTGTAATTTGTTTAGCAATATAAATTACACTTGCTAAAACCAATCCGAAGAAAAAAGACCAGAGTAAAATTGGTTGATTATCTAGTAACCATGAAATTACTTTGGCTAAAGAAACGATACTAATTGCAATACCTATTAATAAAGATAATAGAAAATTACCATTTAACTTCGTCCAAGCTTCTTTAAAACCTTTTTCCTTTAAAACTTTAAATAATCCTAAATTAATATTACTAATAGAACCTAGTAATTCTTCATAAATTCCAGAGATAAAAGCTATTGTTCCTCCTGATACTCCTGGAACAACATCTGCTGCTCCCATTGCTACTCCTTTTAAGCTAATTAAGAAGTAATCTTTAATTGTTCTTTTCATCTAGTTTGATTAGTTATCTTTTTTCTTTTTTGATTTAAATTTGATCAAATTACTTTGCTTGACTTCTTTTACGGAATCTTTCTTTTCTTCTTTTTTCTTCTTTTTCTTAAGTCCTAACTTTTGTCCTAATTCAGATAAATTATCAAAGTTTACTTGATAAGATATACCAACTCCTTGAGTATATCCTTCATCATCTACATTATTTTGAATTTCATTTTGACGATTAAATACCGTTCCTCTTAAAGTACCTTCTTCATTTAATAAAACTTCCACTTTTACTTCTCCCACAACATTCGTCTGCGTATTTGTTCCTACTGGAACCCCGACTTTTCCGTTTACGATTACTCGATCACTTAATTGAGTGGTTACAGAAACATCTACTTGATCATCTGAATTTAAATTCCCTACATCTCCACGATCTCCTTGCGTATACCCTACTCCTACTTGAAACTTATCGTCTCCTTTGTTTAATACACTTGATAAAATACTTGTAGCTATTTCGGAAGCCGTTCCTGTGATTCCTGATGAAGCACTGCTTCCTATTGCTTCTTCGTTATAAAATGTACCAAAAGCTAATAAGAATGTAAAGTGTTGCATCTTTGTATTTAGGTCATTCTTATTCAGAATAAATTCTAATTCTGAAGCTACCGTAGAATTTGCGTTCGGTATTTTAATATCAAATTCTTGTTTTGAATCAAAAAGTCCTCCTGTAATTTTAGTATATAAATCAATAGGTATTTTACGACTCGAATTAATATTATCTAATAACTGTGCCGGATTTGCCTTGGTACTATATACAGCTGTTAAATCTAGTTCTGCTTCAAAAGGGCTTCCCGTCCAAGAAATAGTTCCGCCTTGCTGAACTTTAAATGGTTTTGTGATCCCCGGATATCTAAAATTATATACTCCTTCGTCTACGATAAAATCGCCATACATATTAAACTTTCCTCTGGTATCTATTTCAATATATAAATTACCATCTCCTCGTCCTTTTAATTCACTTCCCGATACCTTATCTATAACCACTTGTGCAAGAGCATCGTCTGTTACTTCTAAATAAATTCTTAAATCTAACCCTTTAATATCTTTTAATTGGTTCTTATCAGTAGCTTCTCCTCCTTCAGATTTAAAATGAATCAACTTAAAATTATCAATCGTAGTTACATCACTTAAAGGAATTACAAACACGGTTCCTGGCTGTGTACTTCCATTTACCTCAATATCTAAATTGCTTGTAAGTCCTCTAATTTTAGCATTTCCTTTTAAAAATCCAGTTCCATAATACGGTATTTCTTCAGATTCAGACGTGTTTAATATTAACAAGTTATCTGTATCAATATCTAAATGCAACACCCATTGCTCAAAATTTTGATGCGCAATATAACCGTTTAAACTACCTTGTGTTTTGTGTTCAACATCTTCCAAGATGATATCATTAAAAATAAACTGTCTTCCATCTAAAACAATCGCTGCATTTTGATTCAAATCAAAATCGACATTTAAATAAGGGAATGCCAACCCTGCATCTTCTAAGTTTAAAACACCTTTTAAATCAGGGTCTCGGAGATATCCTTTTGCTGTAAAATCACCCGTTACTTTCCCTCTTAACTTGGACAACACCTCTTCGCCTAATGGACTAAATGCTTCTATTTGATAATCTTTTAAAGAAAAAGCTAGATCTAGTGTTGGTCTTTTCGTACTAAAATCTATTTTTCCTAAAGCCGAAATATTCTTTGCTTTATTGTTGATTAGAGATAAGTTTACATCATACTTTTCAAAAGAATTTTCCCCCGTTACATTTAAGGCTAGATCTCCTTGATAAAAATCGTTGATATGAAAATTCTCTACTAATAAATTTCCTTTTGGTGATATTTTTTTGTCTTGTTGTTTAAAATCTATAATTCCATTCAAGTTCCCTGCTAGATTTAAACTATCAATTGGAGGGACAAAACTTTTCAATTTAACACTAGTAAACTTAGCTTGTAAATCTTTATACGAGCTATCCCTTAGTATCCCTTTAAATTCTATCTTTTGTTTTCCTGATGCAAGTGTAAACGGACTAAAATTAAACTCCTTTTCTTTTAAATCAAATACAACTTTATTTTCCTTATTCCCTTTTGGATTTATGGTCCAGTCAAAGTCTTTATAACTAAAAGTAGATTTCTGAATTCCTACTACCGATTTCTTTAAGGCATCTATTGTATAGTAAAAGTCTAAGTTAAATTGTTCTTTTTCATTCTTACCTCCCTTAAAAACCGACTTAAAAAACAACGTATCTTTATATGTTCTGTTTAATAGGTTTAACTCTTTTAATTTATAATAGGGGGTATTTACCTCGTTTGCGGATAATTGTGTGTTATATAAAGGGTTCTTATTATCTATCCTTAGCAATAAATTGTCGGCAATATTTTTATATGCTTCAATTCTTGGTGAACTAAATGTGAGTTTTAAGGAGTTTTTATCTGAATTAATTCTTCCTTTTAAACGTGTATTCTCAGCGATAGCTACTTGTGGTAAGAAAACATCTATTATTTGATTGTGAATGGTAAAATCAAAGTCTAAAAACTGTCCCTTTGTTACTGGATGCGGCTCATAATTAGTATATACACTTCCTAAAGCATTTTCTGTTATTGGCAATAATTCTTCAAATGTAAACTTCCCTTTTAGTTCTCCATTTACAATATCCTTTGAGGTTATTTTTATAGTTTTTATACTATCCTTTACTGCAGATAACACCTCAAAGTTTTTAAACAAATACGCTCTTTTTTGATTGGTATAGGTCAAGTTATCAAATTTCGCTACTCCAATGATATCGTCTAATGTATTTCCTGAGATATCAAGTTTTACCAAACCTTTAAGTTTAGCAATACTATCTCTTGTGAATAAATTCGTTTTATTTAAATCTAAATCAGCAATCTTAGCAGTAAAGTCAAACTTATTTACTTCCGATGAAAAATCGGCAAGCCCTTCAAATACTAACTTAAAATTCTCATCATCTGAATTTAGAAAACCATCAAACTTTTTATTTTCAAATTGTCCATTAACCGTTAAGTCTTTATAAGAATATCCTTTAAAGTCAATATTACTAACCTTTCCTATTATGGTAGTGTTTATATTTTCTACACTAAAACCACTTCCATTTACATCTGCCTTCAATGAAATCTTACCTAGTAAAGGGTCATTCGTAAAAATACCCAAATCAAATTCTTGAAAATCTACCTCTCCCACATATGAAGCAAAATCAATATCATCAATATTCGTTAACTGTAAATCTGAGACTATTGTTCCTATTTCTGATTCAACATTTAGCGTAGCATCCATCTGCTCTGGAGTTACCTTAACTAATCCTGATAAATTAAAATCTCCCAATCTTTTAAACTCAGTTGGTAAGGTTTTTCCCAGTAAATTTGGAAGTACACTTTTTAACTGACCATAATTAGCTTTTACATTATCTAAATCTCCTTCAAAAATAAAGCCTCTCTCCGTTTTTATGGCATTTACAAAAGCTAGGTCTCCTTTTATTCTTAGTCCGTTTCTAGAATATAAATTCAAACGGTTAACATCAAAATTATTAAGTACTCCTGTTAATTTCCCTGTAAAATATAAAATATCATTCCCACTTAACTCTCTATAGAGTTTACTTAAATCTCTTACAGCTAGCTTACTTTTTTTAAAAGTAGCTTTTATGTTTACTTTATCATTAAAATCGGCTAAATCCTTTCTATTATAAGACAGTTTTATATCACCTATGATATCGGTTTTATTATCTGTTTTCAAAGAAGTATTGTCAAATAGCATATGTGTCTTTGTATACACAAAATCTGTACTTAAGTTTGACACAACTACTCCTCTATTTTCAGTAAAATACAAGCCCCGAATTTTCATTGATACATCTGGACCTACTATGGAAAAATCTTGTAAATTCCCTCCTCCATCAGAAGCTGAAAACTGTAATATATCTTTTTTATTAAAATCTAATAGTTTAAAATTGAGTCTATCAATATATACATTGGAGGTACTTAATTTAAATGGAGGTGTATTGGGGTCTCGTGGTTTCCCATCATCAAAAGTTTCTACAAAAACTGATAAGTTATCGTCTTTTTCTCCCTTATATGTTTTTAAATGAAATTGTACACCTTCTAATGATAAACTGCCTAGATCTACTCTATTTTCTAATACCTTCTTTGCGTTTAGAAGTGAAGTATTAAGTTTATCTACAAAAATTAAGGTGTCTTTATGATGATCTCTTATTTCAACTCCCTTTAATTGTACACTTCCTAAAAAAGACAAATCTACTTTCTTTACCACTAAATCAATTCCAAATTCCTTGTTCACTGCGTTTGTTGCAATTTTACCCAATTGGGTTTGAACAGCTGGAATTGATAGCAATATGCATAAAAGCAATAAAAAAAGTAATGTATACTTTATTATTCGTAATAGTATTTTACCAAATCTTTTTATGATTGAAATGCTTTAGAAGTGTTCAACAAAATTTATTGTTCTAAATCAAAAATATTGCCAATAACTACAAAGAACGTTCAATTTTAACTAATATTCAATATTTTTGTCTCTTTAACTTATTTTTAGGACATTTTGAGTACAAAACAAGTTTATATTTTAGGAATAGAGTCCTCTTGCGATGATACAAGCGCTTCTGTTATTTGTGATGGAAAAGTTTTAAGCAATGTAATTGCGAACCAAGAGGTACATGCAAAATACGGAGGAGTTGTTCCCGAACTAGCATCAAGAGCACATCAGCAAAATATAGTTCCTGTTGTTCAACAGGCTATAGAACGTGCAGGAATTAATAAAAATCAATTAAGTGCAATTGCTTTTACCAAAGGCCCTGGACTTATGGGATCATTATTGGTGGGTACTTCTTTTGCCAAATCTTTGGCTTTGGGTTTAAACATTCCGTTGATTGATGTAAATCATATGCAAGCACATATTTTAGCTCATTTTATAAAAGAAGAAGATGCTAAAATACCTCCATTCCCTTTTGTTTGTTTAACCATAAGTGGTGGTCATACTCAAATTGTAAAAATCACCAACCATTTTGAAATGGAAATTTTAGGTGAAACTATTGATGATGCTGTAGGAGAAGCATTTGACAAATCTGCTAAAATTTTAGGACTTCCTTATCCTGGTGGACCTTTAATTGATAAATACGCTCAACAGGGAAATCCTAAAGCTTATAAATTCTCTAAACCTAAAGTTGGTGATTTAGATTTTAGTTTTAGTGGATTGAAAACAGGTATATTATACTTTATTCAAAAAAATCTAAAGGAAAATCCTGATTTTATCAAAGAAAACTTACATGACATTTGTGCTTCCATTCAACATACTATTGTTGAAATATTAATGGACAAACTAAAAAACTCAGTAAAGGCAACCGGAATTAAACATATTGCTATAGCTGGTGGGGTTTCTGCTAATTCTGAAATTCGTAAACGTTTACAAGTTGCAGAACAACATTGGGGATGGACAACTTATGTTCCAAAATTCCAATATACCACAGATAATGCTGCTATGATTGCCATTACTGGGTACTTGAAATATTTAAACAATACATATTCTGATGTTTCTGTTACTGCACAAGCTAGATTAAAAGTAACTGAATAAATAAATTATCTACTTTATAAATGAATCTTCTTAAAACACGTCTCTTAGCCAATCTTATCTATTTTTTTTCATGGGTAGCTTATTTTTTTATTGGTCGTTTTATCTTTTTAGCTTTTTACTTTGAAAGAACAAGTGAACTTGACTTTTTTAGTATTTTAAAAACCTTTGTATATGGTATTCGATTAGATATGTCATTTACGGCATATTTATGTGCTATTCCTTTTTTATTAGTTCTTTTAAGTGTTTTTATTTCAAAAAAGTACATCAAAAAAATATTAAAAGCGTACACTTTTGTTGTACTTCCTATTATAACATTGTTACTATTAATTGACACCGTATTATATGCTTCATGGGGAGTTAGATTAGATGGTACTTTGTTAAACTACATCAACACTCCTAAAGTAATGCTTGCTTCTGTTTCTGCTAGTTTACTTTTCTTCGGAATATTGATTTGGCTGTTACTATCAGCCTTCTTTATATATTTAGCAAACAAGATTATAAATCATATTACTAAAGATTTTTCAACTGGAAAATATGTACATGCCGCTGGTTTATTTCTTGCAATAGGCTTTTTGATTATTCCTTTAAGAGGTGGTTTTCAAGAAATTCCAATCAATCAAAGCAACGTATATTTTTCAAAAAACATGTTTGCCAATCATGCAGCTGTTAATTTTGCTTGGAATTTTGGTAATGATGTTGCAAGAGGTATTGGAAAAAGAAACCCTTTTAAAAAATTTGACCCCAAAATTGCTTCAGAAGTAATTTCTAAAAGAAGAGAAGCTTTAATTTCTAAATCGAAAGATTCTATTTTAAAAACAAACAAACCAAATGTTATCTTATTGGTTTGGGAAAGTTTATCTGCTAAAGTCGTTGAAGCTGTTGGTGGTGAGCCTAATGTAACCGAAAATTTAAACAAGCTTGCTAAAGAAGGTATTTTATTTACTAATTTTTATGGTAATGGAGATAGAACCGATAAAGGTATCATTGCTATTTTAAGTGGTTATTATCCGCAGTTCAAATATAGCATCATAAAGATGCCAAATAAAACACGTAGTCTTCCTAAACTTCCATTAGAAATGAAAAAATTAGGTTATCATACTTCATACTACTATGGAGGTGATACTAATTTTGGTAATATGAACACCTATATTCGAATGAGTGATATGGACTATATTGTTGATGGTAGTGAATTTGCACGAGAAGATTGGAACTCGAAATGGGGAGCGCATGATCATATTTTCCTTGAGAGATTAGCTTCAGATCTAAGTAAACCTCAAAAAGAACCTTTTTTCGTAACTGCCTTAACATTAACGAGTCATGAACCATTTGAATTTCCAGACGAGTATAAATTTGGAAAAGATGGTGACGATAATCTATATAGAAGTGCACAGGCATATACTGATAAAGCAATTGGAAATTTCGTTGATTTTGCTAAAAAACAACCTTGGTGGGATAATACCTTAATTGTTATTATGTCTGATCATGGTAACAGACTACCTGAACATGAAGGATATTTTAATTCTCCTAAAAAGTTTAAAATTCCAATGGTTTGGTTAGGTGGTGCTCTAAAAGAAACAGGCAAAGAAATAAACACTCTTTCTGGTCAGACTGATTTTGCATATACCCTTTTACAATTACTTGATGGTGATTATGAAAAATTTAAATGGGGGAAAAATATATTCAACAACTCTAAGAATCAATACGTTCATTACATATTCAATAAAGGTTTTGGTACCATAACTCCTGAAGGAACTTACGTATATGATTTTGTAGGAAATAAACCTGTAGTTAAAGAAGGAAACATAGCCAAACTTGATTCATTAGGTAGGTCTTTAAGTCAAGATTCATATCAAGATTTTATCGATAGAAGATAATTATTTTCTAAAAAGTAAAGACTACCCGTAGTGTTTCAATTCTACGAGGTAGTCTTTGGTTAAAATTCCCCAATTTTAATTGTTTACTTGAATGTTCACTCCTCCTTTTACAATATAAAAGTAGGAACGTCGATTTTTTTGATGCTCTTCCTCAGTACATTTACTTTGATTTGCATCATCGCAATCATTCAATAATTTATCTTCGCCATACCCAATGGCACTTTCGATTCTTTCCGAATTAATTCCTCTAGAAATAATATAATCTCTAGTAGACTTAGCTCTATTATCGGATAAGGTTCTATTGTAGTCTTTGGTACCTCTACTGTCGGTATGTGATTCTATTTTGATAACTAACGCTGGATTGTTATTTAAAACAGAAACAATATGTTCTAATTCATATTCAGCATCTTCTCGTATATTGTATAAATCAAAATCAAAATAAATAGGATTGATTACTATTTGATCTTCCACTATTAAGGATTCTAACTGAATATTCTCTACTACTGTTTCTTTGTTGATATCTAGTGTTTTGGTATCCTTTTTAGTGTTTCTATAGTTTTCTTTTGACACTACTACAACGAAGTTCTTCTCACAGTCTATCTTTTTAAATAAATATTCTCCAGAGCTTCCTGTTCGTTGTTCCTCTATAGGCTCCCCTTTTGAATTCATCAATTGAACCAATACTTCTGAAATAGGTTCTCCTGTTCTCGAATCTGACACAACTCCCGTTATATCTTCCTTACAATTGTAGATTATAAAACTATAGATATCATCATCTCCTTCTCCTCCTTTTCTATTAGATGAGAAAAAACCATTGGTATGTTCATCATTAATTACAAAAGCAAAATCATCAAAAGGTCCATTAACTGGGCTTCCTAAATTTACGGGAGAAGTAAAATCGTCACTTTCTGGTTTTGACTCAAAAACATCCAATGCTCCTAATCCTAAATGACCATCTGATGCAAAAAATAAGGTTCCATCATTGTTTATAAAAGGGAACATCTCTCTTCCTTCTGTATTGATTGATTTACCGAGATTTACTGGCTCCCCAAAAGTATTATTCCCTAAAATTTCAGCCTTATAAATATCAGTTCCTCCATATCCGTTTTCCATATCAGATACAAAGTATAATGTTTTCTCATCCGGACTTAATGCTGGATGTCCACAAGAATAATCTTCACTATTAAAAGGAAGTTCTTGTATATTTCCCCATACATCTCCTATCTTTTCTACCGAATAAATTTTAAGATGAGATACTCTATCCTTATCTCCTCGTAATTTTTTACCATCAAAATTATCTCTTGTAAAATAAGCTGTTTTTCCATCTTTTGTAATAATCAAATTAGATTCGTGATATCTTGAACTCAATTCATTTATTAAGTTAGCTTCTTCTACCTCTAAAATTTTATTTTCCTTAACCTCTTTCTTTTCTGTTGTATAGATATTTAAAAATGGTTGTCTATTCCATCTATATAATCTCTTGTCTTTTTCTGACTTTGGTTTTGCTGAAGCGAAATAAAAACTATTGTTATATAAAAACCCTCCAAAATCAGAATACTTGGTATTCGATGAAATGTTATGAATATTGATATAGGTTTTCGGCTTATTTGAATACTCAACAAAATAATCTTTGTTCTTCTCTAAAGCCTCTGCTCTACTATCCTTACCCAAATCCTTTAACTTAAGTAACCATTTATCTGATTCTTGTACTTTTCCATTGGTCTTCAAAACTTGGGCATATCGAAAAATATGTTTCGGGGAAGCTACGGAGCTATAAGAATTCATAAGCTCTTGGTAATACTTCTCTGCCAAGTCAAACTCAAAATTATAGTAATGGGAATCGCCGAGTCTGCTCAATACCAAATAGGAATT
>NZ_CANMLT010000010.1 GCF_947498805.1 uncultured Tenacibaculum sp.
TTGCGGGTGCAAACATACGACCTTTTTTTAATCCCGCAACACCTTTTTAAACCTTTTTTCTAAACAAAAAAGTAACTCCCTAAAAACCAACAACAACAAGCTTAAAATATTTTTGAACTTATATAGTTATTTTGATTTCTTTTTCTTTCTATCTCGTTTCTTCCTCATTTTAGCAAACATCTTTTTATACTCTTCAACATTCACTCTCCCCTTTTCTTTTTGTAATATGGCAATAGATTCAATCTCTAATTTTGGTTTTTGAAACTCTAATTCTTCATTAATATATGCTCTTTGCAATATATCTTCTATTAAATAGTCTTCATTTTCTTCCGATGGTTTATACTCCGTCTTTAAAGATAGCTTAAACAAATTGGCTGTCGCATTATACCAAAATGCTTTCCAACCACTTCTAAATTCTTTAATATTATCAAAAGCAGTCTTTCCTGTTTGGCGATGAATTAACTTAATCAATACCCTACCCTCAGTTCTCGTCATTTTCTTTAACTGATCTGTTAATTCGCTTTCTAAGTATTTTTGAATTTTTTTTGTGTATTTCCTTCTTTTACTCTTTGAAGGTATTTTTGACAGTCGTAGTCTAAGACTATCTATTCTTTTCGATGCTAAAATTGCATATGGATATGCTTTGAACACTTTTTTCTTAAACCAATAGTAATAATGTATATCATTTCTATTCGAAAATTTATGTTTTGGCAATACTTCAACTTCAGGTAATTCTATCATTAAAGAATCTCCTCTTTTTACCAAATAATACTCATCGTCAAAACTTGGCAATGAGTCTTTAATTTGAGCTTGTAAAAAATACGGAGCTATTATTATAAGAAGTAAAAGAATTTTCTTCATAGTTTAATACATCAAAAAGGATTCCAAAAATAGCATATTCTTATAAACAAAAAACTCATGAAAGTTAATTCATGAGTTTTTAAAGTTAATTTTATAATTACTCTGCCATTATTGCTTCGGCAAGTTTCTTATATGTACCGTTTTCAAGTTTTTCTCTAATGGCTGTAAAAGCTTCAATTGTTTCTTTTACATCATCCATATTATGTCTTGCTGTTGGTATTAATCTTAAAATGATTAATCCTTTTGGTATTACAGGATATACAACTATAGAACAGAATACTCCGTGGTTTTCACGTAAATCTTGCACCATTGCCATTGCTTCTGGAATTTCTCCTTTTAAATATACTGGAGTAATACAAGTTTGTGTTGTTCCTAAATCAAAACCTGCTTCTCTTAACCCAGATTGTAAAGCATTCGTTACTTCCCATAACTTGTCTTTTAATTCAGGTTGCGTACGCATTAAGTCTAAACGTTTTAATGCTCCCTTTACCATTGGCATTGGTAAAGACTTTGCAAACATTTGCGAACGCATGTTATATTGTAAATATTGAACTACATCTGCATCTCCAGCAAAAAATGCTCCGATACCCGCCATAGATTTTGCAAACGTTGCAAAATACACATCAATTCCATCTTGAACTCCTTGCTCAAAACCAGTTCCTCTACCTCCTTCTCCAAGAGTTCCGAAACCATGTGCATCATCAACTAATAATCTAAAGTTGTATTTTTCTTTTAAAGCAACGATTTCTGCTAAACGTCCTTGCTCTCCTCTCATACCGAAAACACCTTCAGAAACTAATAAAATTCCTCCTCCAGTTTTCTCAGCCATTTTAGTTGCTCTTTTTAAGTTTTTCTCGCAACTTTCAATATCATTATGACGATATACAAATCTTTTTCCTGCGTGTAAACGTACTCCATCAATAATACAAGCATGAGTATCCATATCATAAACAATAATATCATCTTTAGATACTAAAGCATCAATTGCTGATACCATTCCTTGATAACCAAAGTTTACCAAATAAGAAGCTTCTTTTCCTACGAACTCAGCGCATTCTCTTTCTAACTGCTCATGATATTTGGTATGACCAGACATCATTCTTGCTCCCATTGGATATGCCATACCATCTGTAGCGGCAGATTCTCCGTCTACTTTTAACACTTCTGGATGATTTGCTAATCCTAAGTAATCGTTTATACTCCAAGTAATTACCGACTTACCATTGAACTGCATACGGTTAGATATTGGTCCTTCTAATTTAGGAAACACATAATATCCTTCTGCTTTATCTGCCCATTTACCTAACGGCCCCTTATCTCCTTTAATTCTCTCAAATAAATCTTTAACCATAATTACTTTTGTTATTCAGGGTGCGAAAATAGTGCTTTTTTAACAGTTTATCAAATTGAAAATTCACTTAATTAAGTAACTAATAACTAGAAAAAAAGGCTTGAAATATTCTTTCAAGCCTTCTTCAATCAACTATTAAAAACTAACTAATCACCAACTTATTTGTTAAGCAATCACTTATAAGACGTTCATAACTCTTCTTAGTTACAGTAATCTTATCAGTTTAACAGTATTTTAAGATTATATAGATTTTGAAACAGCTTAATGCTGTTCCAAAATTTTGTTTTTACTAATACAATCTGTACTTTTAGCTGTAACTAACTTAAAAACTATTCTTATGTCTTCAGAATCTAACAAACCAACTACGTTGTTTTGGGTAATCGGTATTTTTGCGTTAATATGGAATGCTATGGGAGTTATGGCATATATTGGTCAGGCTTACATGACCGATGAAATGCTTGCAGCTCTACCAGAAGCAGAACGTGCTTTATACGAAAACGTACCTGCTTGGGTAACGGCAGCTTTTGCTATTGCTGTTTTTGGAGGTGCACTTGGTTGTATCCTTTTACTTTTAAGAAAGAAAACAGCTAAACTTCTTTTTTTAATTTCTTTAATAGCTATTATCGTTCAAATGACGTACAACCTTTTTATGAGTAAAGCTTCGGAGGTGTATGGACCAGGTGGTATGATTATGCCTATTATGGTCATTATTATCGGAGTATTTTTACTCCTGTATTCTAAAAAGAGTATCGAAAAAGGATGGCTTTCATAAAAAAACAAGAGCGCGTTAATACGCGCTCTATTTTTTAAATATATCTCTTTTTATTCTCGGTAATTCCAATTCATATTTTACAGCAATCGTTCGTATTAAAATGATGATAGCTGCAGAAAGAATAAATTGAACATCTGCATTAATTTTTAACTTACTTAATAACAAGTATACCACTCCTCCAGATAAACATGCCGAAGCATAAATTTCCTTTTTAAATATTAATGGAACTTTTCTTGTTAAAACATCTCTTATTACTCCTCCGAATACCGCAGATACCATTCCCATAATTAATGCTATAAATGGATGTAAGTTAAAGTTTAAGCCTTTTTGTAATCCTAATAAAGTAAACACACTAATACCAATGGTATCAAATAAAAACATTGTTTTACGTAAAGGTGCAATTTTACTTCTAAAAAGAAAGGTTATTATTACAGCTGTTAAGATTGTCCAGATATAGTTAATATCTCCAATCCAATTGATAGGATGTGCATTAATTAATACATCTCTTAACATCCCTCCTCCTACTGCTGTAACAAAAGCGATAATAATTACACCAAAAACATCAAAGTCTTTTTTTAATGCTACCAGAGCTCCACTAATAGCGAAAGCAAAGGTTCCCGCAATGTCAATAGCATAAATAATACTCATTACATATGTATTTCTGAAATTTGTATTTGTAAATCTCTTTCTACTTCTACAATTCGTTGTCTTTCATTTTGCAAAATTAACACCAATGAAGTTCCTTTTTTACCTGCTCTAGCAGTTCTTCCACTTCTATGCGTATAATATTCCATTTTTTCTGGAAGCTGATGATGTACTACAAAACCTAAATTTTGTACATCAATTCCTCTAGCAGAAACATCCGTAGAGACTAAAACTTGTAAGTTTTCTTTTTTAAAAGCTCTCATTACCTTGTCTCTTTCCTTTTGCTGCATATCTCCTTCTAAAGCTTCTGCAGAAAATCCTTCTGCTTTTAATTCTTTAGTTAATTTTTGAGCTCCAGCTTTGGTTCTTGTAAATACAATTCCCCTTTCATGATTTCTTTTTTCTAAAAAGGCTACAATTACATCTGTTTTTTCTCCTATAGTTGTTTGAATAAACTGATGTGAAATATTTGCATTTACCAAGGTATTTTTATCTATTTCAACTTGTTTAGCAGAAGCATTCATGTATTTTTTAATGATACTTCGTATTTCGTTTGGCATTGTTGCAGAAAACAACCATGTTTTTCTTTCTCCAGAAGTATATTTTAATATACGGTTTAATTCTTCCTTAAACCCCATACTTAACATCTCATCTGCTTCGTCTAAAACTAATGTTTTTAATTGTTTTATATCTACCTCTCCTCTTTCAATTAAATCAATCAATCTTCCCGGAGTGGCTACAATTATATGCGTTGTTCTTTTTAGATTTTTTATTTGTCTGTCTATTTTTTCACCTCCATATACTGCTTCTACAAAAATTCTATCATCTACATACTTCGTATATTTAAATAGTTGCTTTTTAATTTGTTGAACTAATTCTCTGGTAGGTGATAAAATCAATGCTTGAACTCCATTTTTAGAGGTGTTTATTTTATCTAAAATAGGTAATCCGTATGCAGCAGTTTTACCTGTTCCTGTTTGTGCCAACCCAATAAAATCAGTATTGTTTTGTAATAGATATGGTATTACTTCCTGTTGAATTTCTGTTGGAGTAACAATACCTAATTCTTTTAAGCCTTTTATATATTCTTTTTTAACCCCTAAGGTTTTAAATGTTGTCATACCGTTCTTTTAAGGTTGCAAAGTTATTGCTTATTCTTTGGTAATAATAAATTAGTTACCTCTTTTGTTATTCTTCTTGGTCTTTGAGTATTTCCATCTAATAAACAAAAGGTAGTTTCTGATTTCACTAATAAGCTTGTTCCCTTCTTAATTTCAACATGCCTGACCGATTTAACACCTTCTGTTTTACCAACCCAAGTAGTAATAGTTACTTCATCATCTAATTTTGCTTGTCCTTTATAATCTATTTCATGTCGAACAACAAACCATACATAGTCAGGTTTAGGTACATCTTTGATTAACAATTTCCAATGCGCATCGGCTACATCTTGAATCCATTGCACATAAACTACATTATTCACATGATTGTATTCATCTATTTCTTCTAAAACTACTTTATGCTTCTTTTCAAAAATATTCATTTAACAAACTTACAACGATTGGTGTTAATTATTACTTAAAACTAACAGTGTTTTTATTGTAGCTGATAATATTTTTAGATATTCGAATGCAACAATAAACCAATAAGACTTTGACTAACAAATTTGGAACCGAAAAAATAAGTAAACTTTTACTCAAACAAGCAATTCCTGCTTCAATCGGTATCCTTGTGATGTCTATGAATATGATTGTAGATACCATTTTTGTTGGTAAATGGATTGGTGTTCTTGCCATCGCTGCAATTACAGTAGTTTTACCTATTGCTTTTTTCATTTCTTCTGTAGGAATGGGAATTGGTATTGGAGGAAGTTCTATTATCTCCAGAGCATTTGGTCGAAATGAAATTAAAAAGGCTTTTGAAGTTTTTGGGAACCAAATAAGTCTTACTGTTATACTAGCTTTCCTTTTTATTCTTGTTGGAGAATATTTTTGTGCTCCTTTACTACGATTATTTGGAGCAAATGGACAAATTTTAGATCCCGCTACCGAGTATTTTCATGTAATTATTTGGGGAGTTCCGTTTTTGGCTTTTGCTATGATGGGGAATCCTGTTATTAGAGCTGTTGGTAAACCCAATTATGCTATGTTTACCTTGATTTTACCCGCGATTGCTAATATAATTCTAGATATTATCTTTATTAAGTTTATGGACTTGGGAATGTTTGGTGCTGGACTAGCAACTTCCATTTCTTATGCGGTAAGTGGATTATTTGTATTATGGTTTTTCTTATCTAAAAACACCGAGTTAAAAATTGTTCCAGAGTATTTTAAATTGAATCTTTCTATAGTAAAAGAAATCATTTCATTAGGAGGAATTACCGTAATTCGCCAAGGAACTATTAGTTTACTTATTATTGTACTTAATTATACATTGTTTAAATATGGTGGAGAAATATCAATTGCCGTATATGGTATTATTAATAGAGTAATGATGTTTGCATTGTTCCCTGTTCTTGGTGTTACTCAAGGCTTCTTACCTATTGCCGGTTATAATTATGGTGCACAGGATGCCATTCGTGTTAAGGAAACGATTAAAACTTCTATTTTGTTCGGAACTGGAGTGGCCACATTTATTTTTATTGTGATCATGCTTTTCCCTTCTGAATTGGTAAGTGTATTTACCAATGACCAAGAGTTATTAAGCTTAACTCCAAATGCATTGATTATTGCTTTTTTAGCAACACCTGTAATTACTACACAACTTATTGGTTCTGCTTATTTTCAAGCCGCAGGAAAAGCTTTACCCGCCTTACTATTAACTTTATTAAAACAAGGATTCTTCTTAATCCCTTTAGTTTATATTCTACCTAAGTTTTTTGGTGTAAATGGTGTATGGATGTCTTTTCCTATTGCTGATATACTATCTACCTTAGTTACTTACATTTATTTAAAAAAGGAAATTGCTAAAAATCTAACTTAGGCATTCCTTAGTAATTTATATTCTTTTATTTTTTCGTGTTTTAAAGGAAAAGCTTAATTTAGTAGTCCTCGGAATTAATATCTTAATTAACATTCTTAGTGTACTAACTAACTGCTACTTATCTGTTAATTAATGATTATTGTACAATTACTATGATAAAAAAAACGTATGTCCTCCTATCGTTTGTGTTTTTGGCATTGTTAAATTTTACTCCAAAAACTTCTATACCTTATTCCTTTTCTAACAAGGATTTAAATACTATTGCTATTGAAAATGATAGAATTTCTGCAGTTTTTAATGCGAGTGCTGCTCTATGCGATTGCGATAAACGAAGGCCTATTACCATTACTTCTACTTCTGCTGAAACAGATTATCAAATAATGCTTGATGTGAGTTTTGTTACTGGGATGAGTACGGATTTTTCTGATATTCGTTTTACAGATTCTGATGGTGCTACCGAAATCTCTTTTTGGATTGAAGAGTTTACAGCCAGTGATGATGCAACCGTTTGGGTAAACATTCCTTCCATTCCAAATGGCACCAAAACGATATATATGTATTATGATGGTTGTACTTCCTCTAATACAAGTAACGCAACTAATACTTTTATTTTTTATGATGATATGACTTCTACAGCAGGATGGAATGCATATGGTTCAGGAGCCGTAAGCGCTACCACCACATTAGGAAGTTCTACATTGTCAAAAATTACTAACTGTGATCCAAATGGAGGATGGAAATCTATAGGGCAAACTATTACAAACTTTCGATTAATTACTCGAGAAGTAAGAACAACCACTGGTAATAATGCTAGTTGCGGATTAAACAGATATGGAGTTGAAAACTCTGGATTTAATGGATACAATATTAATAGAGATGCTCGAGGTGGAAATCGTGTTTTTGGTCTTGAAGCTAGAACCAATGGTAGTGGAAATAACGCAAATAGACCCAACAGAAATCAACCTATTGACACTTGGTTTAGAACAGAATTAACAAGATGTTGTTCTTCAAATACGGTTACTGCACAGTTATATGATGATAATAGAAATGCTATTGGAGGCTTGGTTTCTTCAACCATGCCTAACAATCGTAACTATTGTAATTTCGATAGAGTTACAGTACGCGGAGGGCATAATTTCCATATAGATTTTATGGCTGTAGCCAAAAGTTCTTGTGGTACTATTGGTGCTACTATTGGCGCAGAAGATGGTACTGCCGATTTAAAATTAACCAAAAGAGTTAGTAATGCTTTACCAAAAGTAGGTGATAATATTACCTATACCATCAGAGTTAACAATGCGGGTCCTCTTTGTGGTACAGGAATTAATGTTGAAGATGCGTTACCTAGTGGTTTAACTTTTGTTAGTTATACCAGTACTTCTGGAACTACCTATAGTACAGCAACAAATACTTGGGATTTAACTTCCATCTCTATACTTCCTACTGAGTTTGCAGAACTACAAATAACTGCAACCATTGATTCATCGGGAATTATAGTAAATATGGCTAAAATTACACAAAGTGATAAAGACGATCCTGATTCAGATCCTACCAACTAAATTAGTGATTCTCCATTTAAATTTGTGGTAAGTACATCACTCATATAATTAAAGAAAGGGCGTAATGCTACAAAGGCTTCATCTACATTTGATAAAAAGTCTTTTGCTAACACTTCCTTATCTGAAAACCGCTTCATTGCGATGTATCCCTTTTTACGTATTAGGTCAATATCTGGATGTGTTTTATCGAATCCTTTAGGTGCAGTTTTTAGTTCTTCTCCTTCGAATACCCCTCCAAAATGTTTTACATAGTTTTCTTCAGCTAAAATTTCTCTAACCTCAGAAGCATCCATTTCAAATTCTTTACGAATTCTAAACAAATCTTCTTTATTAGGTTCCCAAAACCCACCTGCTAAAAAACTATCTCCTGGAGCGATATGCAAATAATAGCCTCCTCTTAATTCTGGTTTCTTTCTATGAAATGAACCACCGAAATGTGTTTTATAAGGAGTTTTATCTTTTGAAAATCGAACATCTCTATAAATTCTAAACAACTTAAACTTATCAATTTCATCGTGAGCATTCAAGTTATCTTGAATAGCTGCATAAAATGCTTTTGCATTGTTTTGTGCATTGGTAAAGTCACTTTTATTGTCTGTAAACCAATCTCTGTTATTGTTTTCGCTTAAGTCTTTTAAAAATTGAAATGTTGATTTTTCTATTTGCATTGTTCTAGAAATTTGAAGCCCTAAAATACAAAAACTCCATGGAACTATTTCCATGGAGTTTTAGAATATCTTTAAGTATTTTGTTATACGTTGAACCTGAAGTGCATTACATCTCCATCAGCTACAACATACTCCTTACCTTCTACTCTTACTTTACCAGCTTCTTTTACTTTAGCCTCGCTTCCATATTCAACATAATCTGCATAACTAATAGTCTCAGCACGGATAAATCCTTTTTCAAAATCTGTATGAATAACTCCAGCAGCCTGTGGTGCGGTTGACCCTACAGGGATTGTCCAAGCTCTAACCTCTTTTACACCCGCTGTAAAATATGTTTGTAAATCTAATAAGGTATAAGCTGAACGAATTAAACGTGATACTCCTGGTTCTTCTAAACCAATATCAGATAAGAACATTTGACGCTCTTCATAATCATCTAATTCAGCAATATCTGCTTCAGTACCTACTGCTAATACTATAATTTCAGCATCTTCATCTTTTACAGCCTCACGTACTTTCTCTACATATGCATTTCCATCTTTCGCAGAAGACTCATCTACATTACATACATATAATACTGGCTTGGCAGTAATAAATTGCATCGATTTTACTAACTCCTCTTCTTTTTCAGAAAATTCAATTGTACGAACAGATCTCCCTTCTAATAAAGTAGCTTGAATATTTTCTAGAATTTCTAATTCTAACTTTGCTTCTTTACTTCCAGTTTTAGCAGCTCTTTTTACCTTTTCTAAACGCTTTTCTACAGCTTCTAAATCTTTTAATTGAAGTTCTATATCAATAGTCTCTTTATCTCTAATTGGATCTACAGAACCATCTACGTGTACAATATTATCGTTATCAAAACAACGTAATACATGTAAGATTGCATCTGTTTCTCTAATATTTGCTAAAAACTGATTTCCTAATCCTTCTCCTTTACTTGCCCCTCTAACTAAACCAGCAATATCAACAATTTCTACTGTTGCTGGAATCACCTTTTCAGGATCTACTAGTTCTTCTAATTTCTCTAATCTTGAATCTGGTACATTTACAACACCTAAATTAGGTTCGATTGTACAAAATGGAAAATTAGCACTCTGTGCCTTAGCGTTAGACAAACAGTTAAATAAAGTTGATTTCCCTACATTTGGTAATCCTACAATTCCAGCTTTCATTATAATTCTTTTATTGAAAATTTTGCGAGTGCAAATATAGTCGTTTTCATTTGATTTTATAGACTTAACTTTATTACATAAAAGTCCTTTTAACTTTTTTTTACTAACTTTTCGGTCAAAATTAGCGTAATAATACGTTGAGAAAATTTTTCTTTATGAAAAACTTGTCTGATAAACTCGTATGGAAATCCTTAAAAGAAGGAAATAAAGAAGCATTCGAAGTTTTATTTAAAACTTTCTATGCACGTCTTTTTTCCTATGGATTGAAAATTTCAAAAAACACTGTATTAACTGAAGATTCTCTTCAGGATTTTTTTATTTATATATATGAACACAGACAAAACCTCAGTGATTTAGATACTATTGCTCCCTATTTGTTTTCTTCATATAGAAGATTTATCATTAAAATGTTACAAAAGAAACAAAAACATAGAATGGTAAGAGATTTGAATGAAAACTTGGTAGACATTCAATTCACTCCAGAAGAAATAATTACGACTCAAGAAGCTAAATCATTTCAAAATAAAAATCTATCTGCATTGTTAAATAAACTCCCTAAAAGACAAAGAGAGGTAATCTTTTTAAGATATTATTGTAATCTTAATACAACAGAGATTTCTAAAACTATGGATATCAACTACCAAAGTGTAGTAAACACGCTACATAGAGCCATTAAAAATTTAAGGGAAGATGCTATGGTTTTTCAATTACTTAATTCATAAATTTGTTCTGAGGTAAAGAGTATAAATTTAGTTTTTAATACTTTATACATTACAAGCCCTCTTATTTACATTAAAATGACCAATAAAAAATTTAATACCATATCTGATTTTCTAGAAGATGATTCTTTTAAAAACTGGGCAAGAAACCAAAAGCTTTCAGATGCAACGTTTTGGGAAAATTGGATAGAGAATAACCCCGATAAAAAATTTTTAGCGCTTGAAGCTAAAGACATCATATTAGGTATAAAGTTTCATCCTTATTTAATTTCCAAAGAGAAAATAGATTTTGCGTGGGATAAACTTTCTGCTAAAATAGATAGTAAAGAACATCAAAAAAACGAAAAGACTCGTAAAAATAAATTAGCTCAATGGGCAGGAATTGCCGCGTCTTTTATTTTAGTCTCAATATTAAGTTTTTACTTATTTTCAAAAAATGATCATATTGTACACAATACTGGTTTTGGTGAAACCTTAGACCTAAAATTACAAGACGGTAGTACTGTTACTTTAAATGCAAATTCTTCTATTCGCTATTCAAGAAACAATCCACGAAAAGTATGGTTAAACGGAGAAGCATTTTTTGAGGTAGATAAAAAACATAGTACGAATGCTAAATTTTGGGTAATGACCAATGATTTAGACGTAGAGGTTTATGGAACTGTTTTTAATGTAAATACTAGAAAAGAAAAGACACAAGTATATTTACAAGAAGGAAATATATGGTTGGCTCTTAAAAATGGTAGTACAAGAAAAATGATTCCAGGAAATTATATTTCGTATTCTTTTAAAGAAAATAGAATTCTTGAGGATAAAGAATATATTTCTCCTATTAATAAAACCTCATGGAAAGATGGAAAATTGATATTTTCTAATTTACCCTTAGAAGAAGCTATGGACAAAGTAACCGAAACCTACGGGTATAAAGTTATTTACAACACTAATTTTGATAAGAATATATTTATTACCGGTACTATTCCTACCACTAATATCGATATCTGCATCCAGGCTATTCAAAAATCTGCTAATATCAAAATTGAAAAAGAAGGCAATAAATTACTGATTTACAATTTGTAAAATTTAATTAATTATACTTTTAATAGATAGATGTATAAAAAATACGCGCGCATATTTATTATTTTCTTAGCGGTATTATTCATACATGTTGAACCCTCTTTTTCCCAAAAGAAAAAGAACAATATTAAATTAGTTAAACTATTAGAGGAGCTTAGTAAAAAACACAAGGTATTTTTTACCTATAACTCAACACTTTTACAAGGAAAATTTATAAATGCTGCTCTTTTTAAAAATACTTCTCTTGAAGAAAGCCTTTCTATCATAGAAAAAAAGACTTCTTACTCGTTCGATGATTTAGGAAATAATTATTTTGTAATGTATTCCGATCAAAAAACGAAACAACCTTCCTTATCTCCAAAAAAACAACAAGTACTTACCCGTCCCTTAGAACTTTCATTAAATGAAGTGTTAATTACAGGAAACAGAGCTAAACCTCGAACGATATTAAACTCTCCAGTTCCTGTAGATAACTTTAATATAAAAGAACTAAGAAACAGTGGAAAAATCACCCTAGATAGGATGCTTACGTTTACAGTACCATCTTTTAACTCACAAAATCAAGCTATTTCCGACGCTACTGCTCATTATGATCCTTCAGACATTAGAGCATTAGGTCCTAGTAGAATGCTAGTATTAATCAATGGGAAAAGAAAAAACAAGAGTGCTCAAGTATACTTAAACCGTACTCCAGGAAAAGGTGAAGTAGGTATTGATTTAAATAGTATTCCTATAGCAGCTATTGAGAGAATTGAAGTTTTAAGAGATGGAGCCTCTGCTCAATATGGGTCAGATGCCATAGCTGGAGTACTAAATATTATCTTGAAAAAAAATACTTCAAGCACTACTTTTAATGCCATTACAGGAATAACTTCTCAAGGTGATGGATTGAATTATTCTATAGATTTCAATCGTTCTTTCAACTTAAAGAATAAAGGAATTATCAACTTAACATTAAGTTATTTCAACCAAAAACATACAAATAGAGCGGGTACTCCAGGTATTTCTGATCTTCCAGACACTCCTTTAGACCACTGGGTATCTTGGGCACAAGAGAATCCAGACTTAGGAATGATTGTTGGACAACCAAATATGATCAAAAAAGATTTATTCGTAAATCTTGAACAACCAATTGGTCAAAACAAAACCCTTTATTCCTTTCATGGTTTTAATTTAAAAAACGGAAAAAGCTTTGCATACTATAGAGCTCCATATTGGAGACAAGACAATGTTGGTAATTCAGGTTTTTTGTCGGATCCTGATGAGTTTATAGGTTACCGACCTACTTTCGAATCAAAAATCAAGGATTTCACCAATGTTCTTGGAGTTAATTTCCAAATAAAAAATGATCTTAAAGCAGATATAAGTATTACGCACGGGTTAAATAGTATTGAATACACTGTAGACAACTCAGTGAATATTGATTATTTACTTGATCACGGAAGCTCTCCCAGATTATTTAAACCAGGCGGGTATATGTTGAGAAACCTAATAGGTAACCTTGATTTCAATGGAATTCTTTCAAAAAAAATAAGTTTTGCTTCGGGGATTGAGTACAAAAAAGAATTCTTTACAAGTACTCAAGGAGATCCATTCTCTTATTACAAAAGAGGTTCAGATTCATTTGCTGGTATTAAACCTAGTGAAGCAGGTACATGGTCTAGGAGCAATATTGCGGGTTATGCCCAACTTGATTATGACACTAGCAAAAATTTTTTAATTGGTTTTGCTGGTAGATATGAACATTTTTCAGATTTTGGAAGTAATTTCTCCTGGAAAATAAACAGTCGATACAAACTAGGTGACCAAGGTGTACTTAGAGCATCGTACAATACAGGTTTTAGAGCACCTTCTTTACATCAAAGATATTTAACCAACAGCCAGTACATTCCTGTTGGAAACTCTCCTACACCACTTCTTCAAAGAACCTTAGCAAACGATGTTATTTCAGCAGAATTGGGCGTTTCTGGTCTGTTTGCAGAAACTTCTGAAAACCTATCTGCTGGAATCACTTATAAATTTAACTCTAAGTTTTCCGCTTCTCTCGATTTTTATCAAATTAAAATACATGACAGAGTCTTATTTTCTTCTCAAATAGCTAGTATCGATGGAGTTCTTGATGGTTCTGATTCTGTTGAACAAATCTTAATAGATAATAATGTAAATGCAATGCAGTTTTTTATCAATGCTGGAGATACTAGAACCACCGGTGCTGATATAATTGTTAATTACAAAAATATTCCTCTAGGTAAAGGAAAACTAAATTTTAGTTTTGCTTCAAATATTAATGAAACTACATTCAAATCTGTCAAAACCCCGCAAAAATTAGCAGAGAATGGATATAATATTTTTGATCGACAGGAAAGAGGGTTAATTACCAACTCCAGACCTAAATCAAAAATACTGTTGGGAATTAACTACAACTGCGATAAATGGGATATTTTATTTAATAATACCCGCTTTGGTCAAGTTACTATTACAGCACCAGAATCTGGGGGAATCGATCAGGATTTGTCTTCAAAAATAGCTACAGACGTAGGTATCATCTATAAGTTTTCTAAACACATCCAACTACATACAAGTCTAAATAATATTTTTGATGTTTACCCAGATAAAACTTTAAGATCTACAAACACCAACCAAGCTGCAAATCGTTTTATGTATTCTTCAGAAGTACAGCAACTAGGACAGTTAGGTGCTAACTTTAACTTTGGGATTAATTATACTTTTTAGTTAAAAAACTACACACTTATTTGTTTTTTTCTAAAAAAAATAAAAATAAATGAGTATACAACTTCAAACACTTTCTTATTGGTAATATACAACGAAGGGATTAAAGCCTTCTTATTACTAATTTAATACTTACTTATGAAAAAACTTACATTGTTCATTTTTTCAGTTCTTTGTAGTGGTTTTATGCTTGCACAAACCAACATATCAGGAACTGTAAAAGATAGTAACAACGAAGCACTACCCGGTGCAAATGTTATCGAAAAAGGTACCACAAATGGTACCAATACCGATTTTAATGGTGAATTTAGTTTGACTGTTAAAGAAGATGCAATCTTAGTGATCAGTTTTGCGGGATTTGATACGCAGGAAATTCCTGTAAATGGAAAAACAAACTTTGCTATTGTACTTAAAGAAGGATTACAACTTGAAGAAGTAGTAATTACTGGAAACAGGGCTAAACCAAGAACTATTTTAGATTCACCAGTACCAATTGACAATATTGATATTGCAGATCTACAAAGCAGTGGTAAACCAACTTTTGATAGGATGTTAGTGTTTAAAGTTCCATCTTTCAATTCTCAAAACCAAGCTATTTCAGATGCGACTGCCCATTACGATCCAGCTGATTTAAGAGGTTTAGGTCCAAGTAGAACCTTAGTTCTTATTAATGGTAAACGTAAAAATCAAAGTGCTCAGGTATATTTAAATCGTACTCCAGGAAAAGGAGAAGTTGGTGTTGACCTTAAAAGTATTCCAACTGCTGCTATTGAACGTATTGAAGTACTTAGAGATGGTGCTTCTGCTCAATATGGTTCTGATGCTATTGCAGGAGTTTTAAACATCATCTTAAAGAAAAACGTTAAACACTCTACGTTTACTTCTAAAGCAGGTATTACTTCTGAAAAAGATGGATTTAATTTTTCTGCCGATTATAATACCGCTTTTGATTTTGGTGAAGGTGGTTTTGTAAATGTAACTTTAGGTTATTTTAAACAAGACATTACCAATAGAGCTGGTAAAGTTACTGATGTAGGGACTACTCCAAGAGATATTGCATGGTTAGCAGCAAATCCAACTGCTAAAATGACCGTTGGTCAGCCCGAAATGGAAAAAGCAGATTTATTTGTAAACCTAGAGCATCCGTTAGGAGACAATGCTTTATTATATTCTTTTCATGGATATACAACGAGAACAGGAAAAAGTTTTGCTTACTATAGAGCTCCATATTGGAGAAATGATGTAGCAAATGCAAACTTTATTACTGGAAATCCAGATAATTTCGATGGATACCAACCTACATTTGAAACAGAAATTAATGATCATATAAATTCAGCCGGAATTAAATATGATTTAAGTGATAAATGGAAAGCAGATGGTAGTGTTACCTTTGGATCTAATGATGTATTTTATACTGTAAACAATTCGGTAAACAGACAATATTTAGCTGATCATGGTACTTCACCTAGAACATTTAAGCCAGGAGGTTATAGACTTACCAATGTTATTGGAAACTTAGATATTTCTGGAATTTTATCAGAACAAGTTAGTGTTGCTACTGGTATTGAATACAAAAGAGAAAGTTATAGAGCTTTTGAAGGAGATCCTTTTTCATACTATTTATCTAGTGATCCTGCAGTAATCGCTTCAGGTGTGCCAGGAAATTCAGATTCTTTTGCAGGTATCAAGCCAGAAGAAGCTGGATTTTGGAGTAGAAGTAACTTTGCTATGTACGGACAAGTAGACTACGACATTACCAAAGACTTTTTATTAGGTGCTGCATTGAGATACGAAGATTTTACAGATGCAGGTGATAACTTCTCTTGGAAAGTTAATGGACGATATAAAATTGGAGATAAAGGAGCTATTAGAGCTTCATACAGTACTGGATTTAGAGCTCCTACTCTACACCAAACACATATTACATTAAGTCAATATATTATTGTTGCAGGATCTTCTGAGCCTTTATTACAAGGTACATTAGCAAATAATAATCCTGCGGTACAAGCATTAGGTGTACCTAAATTAACTCATGAGATTTCAAAAAACATCTCTGCTGGAATTACATATAAATTTAATAAAGATTTTTCTGCTTCTGTAGATTTCTATCAAATTAAAGTATCTGACAGAGTCTTATTTTCTTCTCAAATTGGTTCTGATGGAGACAACACAACAACCAATCCTGTAGAACAAATACTAGAAGACAATAATGTAACCGCAGTACAATTTTTTATCAACGCCGGTGATACAAAAACCGTTGGTGGAGATATTGTTTTAAACTATAGAAATTTATTTGAGTTTGGTAACGGAAAAATAAATGCAAGTTTAGCTGCCAATTTTAACAAAACTACTATTGATGCTATTGCAACTCCAACCGTGTTAGCTAATTCTGGTTACAATATATTTGATAGACAAGAACAAGGTTTAATTACAAATTCTCGTCCAAAATCTAAGTATATTTTAGGACTTACCTATGTAGGTGAAAAATGGGATGTAACTTTAAATAATACACGTTTTGGAGAAGTAATTGTCACTGCTCCAGAGTCTGGTGGAATTGACCAACCTTTATCAGCAAAAATATCAACTGACCTAGGGTTAGTATACAAGATTACAGATAAGGTTAGTATCAATGGAAACATAAACAACATTTTTGATGTATATCCAGATGTAACATTAGCTTCAACAAACACTGCTCAAGCTGGTTCTAGGTTTATTTATTCATCAGAAGTACAACAATTAGGACAATTAGGTACCAATTTTAGTATTGGTGTTAATGTTCAATTCTAGAAAACACAATTTATAGTTTGAATTAATGTTTCGTTTAGAACGTCTTAACAATACAAATGTTAAGGCGTTTTTTACTTTTTGTTTACCTCCTAAAAAGGCTTTCTTAAATGAAGACTCGTACCATGTTTATGATTTTTATACTCGAGATTCTTAGCTCCTATTTTCTATTATAACATCATAAATAACTTACTCATAACAAAACAATTAAACTAAATTTACTTCCTTTTAGAAAAATTGTATATTTATAAAAATCAAAATAAAAGAGTATTAACTTCTTTAAATAGTCTTATTGCGTATGAATAATATTTTTTAATCCAAACTTTTTATACTAACCAAAAACTTACACATGAAAAAACTTACATTATTACTTTTCGCATTGGTATATAGTAGTTTTATTTTTTCACAAACTAAAATTACTGGTACTATTAAAGATGCTAATAACCAAGCATTACCAGGCGCAAATATTATTGAAAAAGGAACAACCAATGGCACCAACTCCGACTTAAACGGAGCATTTAATCTAACGGTGAATGAGAATGCTATTTTAGTAATTAGCTTTGCAGGATTTGACACTCAAGAGATTCCTGTTAATGGAAAAACAAACTTTGCTATAACGCTCCAAGAAGGTCTTGAACTTGATGAAGTAGTTATCGTTGGATCTAGAAACCCTAAAAGAACTGCTTTAGACACGGCTGTACCAATTGATGTAATTGATGTTCAAGAATTAGCTACCATAAATGGAAAGGTAGAAGTTAACGACATTTTACAATATGCTGCACCTTCTTTTAATGCTACAAGACAATCTGGATCAGACGGTGCAGATCATATAGTACCTGCCTCATTACGTGGTCTAGGACCAGATCAAACACTTGTTTTAATTAATGGTAAAAGAAGACATCAATCTTCTTTAGTTAATATTTTTGGTACAAGAGGACGTGGAAATTCTGGTACCGATTTAAATGCTATACCTGCCGCAGCTATTAAAAGAATTGAAGTACTAAGAGATGGAGCTTCCGCTCAATATGGTTCTGATGCCATTGCCGGTGTTATAAATATTGTTTTAAAAGATAATACAGACGGCGTTTCAGGTAGTATTGGATACGGAATGTATAGCACAGCTGTTGGTGACGGATGGGCTGAAGCTACTGGAGAAACTCTTTATAATGTTGAAGGTAAAAATAGACTTGATGGTAGAGATAGAAGTTTTGACGGAGGAACTACTAAATTAGATTTGAACTACGGAGTAAAATTAAATGACAACGGTGGATTTGTTAACTTCACCACAGAACTTCTATCTAGAGAACGCACCTTAAGACCAGGATTTTCATGGAGAAAAGGATATGGTAGTGCTGCCTTAGACGGATTCAACTTTATGGTTAATGCTAGTTTACCTATTTCAGATAAAACAGAAGTTTACGCCTTTGGAGGAAGAAATTATAGAGATACTGATGCCTATGCTTTTACTAGAGGTGCTGCTTACGAAGATCAAAGAACTGTTGCCAGTTTATATCCAAATGGTTTTACCCCAAGAATTACTTCTAATATTACAGATATCTCTGTATCAGCTGGAATCAAACATGAGCTAAATAATGGTTGGACTTTAGACTTTAATAATACCTATGGTAAAAATAACTTTCACTATTATATAAAAGATACCAACAATGCTACTTTGGTAGATGCATCTCCTACTGACTTTAATGCTGGAGGACATAATTTATCTCAAAATACTACTAGTTTAGACTTTAATAAATACTTAGAGAATGAATTAGATGGTATTAGTTTAGCTTTTGGTTTAGAGTTTAGAACAGAAAACTTTACCATATTCGCAGGAGAAGAAGCTTCATATGCTACCTATGACATCAATGGAGAACCTGTTAATAATAATACACCAGCTTCAGACTTAGTAATATTTAGAGATGCCAATGGTAATCCTATTTTAGATAATGGAAATGTAATCCCTAGATCGGGAGGTTCTCAGGGATTCCCAGGGTATAGTCCAGACAATGAAGTAGATCGAAGCAGAACAAATGTTAGTTTATATTTCGACTCAGAATTTAACTTTACGAAACAACTATTATTAGGAGCTGCTGTTCGTTTTGAAAATTACAGTGATTTTGGAAGTACCTTTAACTTCAAACTAGCCTCAAGATATAAAGTTAACGATAATCTGTCTTTTAGAGGTTCTATTTCTTCTGGATTTAGAGCACCTTCTTTAGCACAATTATATTACAATCTAAAATTCACAAACATCGTAAACGGAGCATCTGTACCATCTCTTTTATCAGCTAACAATAGTACTGTAACCAAAGCGTTTGGTATTAGTCAATTAAAAGAAGAAACAGCATTTAATGCTAGTTTAGGGTTTACTTATAAAGTAGGCGGATTTACTGCAACCATTGATGCATATTCTATTACAGTAGATGATCGTATTATACTTACCGACAACTTTGATGCATCTGGATTAAATTTAGGTGTAGATGCAGCTCAATTCTTTGCTAATGGTGTAGACACTAAGAATCAAGGGGTAGATATTGTTCTTACCTATAAAAAATCTTTTGGAGATCATAAAATAACAGCAGGTTTAACGGGTAATTTTAATGAATTAGAAATTAAAAAAATCAACAACGGAAACCTTAACAGATATACTTTCTTTAGTCCTTTTTCAGAAGCTTATTTAAAAGCTGCCGCGCCAGATCATAAATTTGGATTGAACTTAGGATATAACTATAAGAAGTTTGGTGTTAACCTTTCTCTTACGAGATTTAGTGAAGTTATATTACAAGATTTTCAATGGGTAGATTCTCCTCCTACCAATGCTGCTGAAGCTGAAGCTTTATTTGCTACCGCTACAGATGTATATGAAGGAGCTATTACTGCTGACCTAAGTTTTAGTTATAACTTTACTGATAAGTTAACGTTTACAATGGGTGGAAACAATATATTTAATAGATATCCTACTCCTCAGTTTGATGGATGGACAGATCAAGGTGGTTTGGCTGACTCTGTTCAAATGGGTTCTGATGGTGCTTATTTCTTTGCAAGACTAGGATTTAAATTATAAAAAACAATCGCCAATAAAAAAACCGAGCAATTTGCTCGGTTTTTTTATTATTCAATGAATATATATATTATTCGTTATGCATAAAACGTTGCTTCGCTAATAGCTCTTCATCCGTTTCTACATTATCTTCATCTGGTACACAACAGTCTACTGGACATACAGCCGCACACTGAGGTTCTTCATGGAATCCTTTACACTCTGTACATTTATCAGCTACAATGTAGTATATCTCATCAGAAACTGGCTCTTGCTCTTCTTCTGCATTCGCGTTTGTTCCATTTGGTAATACTATATTTCCTTCTAAATCGGTACCATCTGCATACTTCCACTCATCTGCTCCTTCGTAAATAGCAGTATTTGGGCATTCTGGTTCACATGCTCCACAATTTATACACTCGTCAGTTATTATAATTGCCATAGTATTTCTATATCGGTTTATGTATCTTTGCAGCGCAAAAATAACGCCAATTTAATTTAGAACCAAAATAAATGGAGGTAACACAGAGCAGAATAAACGCTTTTGTCAAGTTAGGTGATTTCTTAAGTCAATTTTCTCAGGAGAAGATTGAAAAAAAAGATGCTATAGAGCATAATGATTTGTTTTTTGATGGATTCAAACATCAATTAAAACTAGCAGAAGAGAACAATACATGGTTTACCAAAGAAAACTTATTGTTTTCAATAGAAAATTGGTCAAAAGCTTTAACACTTTCTAACCTTTCTTCTTGGGTAGCAAATGAATCCTTGGGAAATAATGAGGCTAAGAATGTAGCCATTATTATGGCTGGAAACATTCCACTAGTTGGTTTTCATGACTTTACTTCTGTGTTAATTGCTGGACATTCTGTAGTTGTAAAACAATCTTCTAACGATAAACATTTACTTCCTTTTTTAGCCAAATATTTAGAGTATGTTTCTTCTGAATTGAAAGGTAAAATCGTTTTTACTGAAGGGAAACTAGAAGCTTTTGATGCTGTTATTGCTACAGGAAGTAACAACACTGCTCGTTATTTTGAACACTACTTTAAAGATAAACCAAGCATCATTCGAAAGAATAGAAACTCTATTGCTATTTTAACAGGAAATGAAACAGAAGAAGATTTTAAGAACTTAAGTGAAGATGTGTTTCGTTATTTTGGTTTAGGTTGTCGTTCTGTTTCAAAATTATTTGTTCCTAAGAACTATGATTTTGATAATTTCTTTAGAGGTATGTATAACCGAAAGGAAATTATTGATAATGTTAAATACGCTAATAATTATGACTATAACAAAGCGGTTTATTTAATGAGCGAATTTGACATTTTAGAAAATGGTTTCTTAATGATCAAAGAAGATAATAGTTACGCCTCTCCTATTGCATCTATTTTTTATGAATATTATGATAATGCAGATGATTTAAAAATAAAACTTTGGGAAGAAAGAGAGCAAATACAATGTGTAGTTTCTAAAGATTTTATTGAAAATGAAATTGCTTTCGGACAAACACAGCATCCAAAACTTTGGGATTATGCAGATGGGGTAAACACCTTAGAATTTTTAGCTAAAATTTAAGCGAATCCTCATAGGATAATTTGCATCTTTGCCTTTCAACAACTCAACAATATGAAAAAACATAATTTTAGCGCAGGTCCTTGTATTTTACCAGAAAGCGTACTTCAAAAAGCTTCTGAAGCAGTTATTGATTTTAACAATGATAACTTATCGTTAATTGAAATTTCTCACAGAAGTCAACCTTTTGTAGATGTTATTGAAAAAGCAAGAAGCTTAGCCTTAGAGTTATTAGGATTAGAAAATAAAGGTTATAAAGCATTGTTTTTACAAGGTGGTGCTAGCATGCAGTTTTTAATGACTGCTTATAATTTATTAAACAAAAAAGCAGCCTATTTAAATACAGGTACTTGGAGTTCTAAAGCTATCAAAGAAGCAACCTTATTTGGAGAATTGATTGAAGTTGCCTCTTCTAAAGATAAAGGCTTTAGCTATATTCCTAAAAATTATGAAGTACCAAGTGATATCGATTATTTTCACTGTACTAGTAACAATACTATCTATGGAACTCAAATGAAAAGTTTTCCAGAAACTTCAGTTCCTTTGATATGTGATATGAGTTCAGATATTTTTTCACGCCAGTTAGACTTTTCTAAGTTTGATTTAATCTATGCTGGAGCACAAAAAAACATGGGACCAGCTGGGGCGACTTTAGTTGTGGTAAAAGAAGATATTTTAGGAAAAGTAGAACGTCAAATTCCTTCTATGTTAAACTATCAATTATATATTGAAAAAGAGAGTATGTTTAATACACCTCCTGTATTTTCGATATATGTTTCTATGTTAACTTTAGAATGGTTAAAAGATTTAGGAGGTATTGAGTTTATAGAAAAAGTAAATGAGCAAAAATCGGCATTATTATATAATGAAATAGATCGAAATCCATTATTTAATGGAGTTGTAAATAAGGAAGATCGTAGTCATATGAATGCTACGTTTACCTTAACCAATGAAAATTTAAAAGAGAAGTTTGACACTTTATGGAAAGAAGCCAATATTAATGGTTTAAACGGACATAGAAGTGTTGGAGGCTATAGAGCCAGTATGTATAATGCATTACCTTTATATAGCGTACAAGCTTTGGTAGATGTAATGCAAGAGTTAGAAAGAATCGCATAAACTAGTTGTCTTTATAAAGTTAAGGGTTTATAAAGACCAATATTAGAAACAAAATGAAAGTATTAGCAAACGACGGGATTTCTAAAAAAGGAATAGAAGTTTTAGAAAAGTCAGGTTTTGAAGTAATAAACACTAAAGTTGCTCAAGAGCAATTAGAAAACTATATAAATGATCATGGCATTGATGCCGTTTTAGTTCGTAGTACAACGCAAATACGTCAAGAATTAATTGAAGCTTGTCCAAGCATTAAGTTAATTGGACGTGGTGGTGTTGGTATGGACAATATCGATGTAGAGTACGCACAAGATAATGGTGTATTTGTAATTAATACTCCAGAAGCATCAGCCAATTCAGTTGCAGAATTAGTATTTGCTCATCTTTTCGGAATGGTACGTTTTTTACACCAAGCCAATAGAGATATGCCTTTAGAAGGTGAACTTCGTTTTAAAGCACTTAAAAAACAATATGCCTCAGGAATTGAATTACGTGGAAAAACTTTGGGTATTATAGGAATGGGAAATATCGGACATGAGGTGGCAAGAATAGCCTTAGGTGTTGGTATGAATGTGGTTGCTTCAGATATCAATGTTGAAACGACTTCTGTAACAGTTCCTTTTTTCAACGGACAATCTATTGATGTTACCATTGATACGGTTCCTACAGAAGAAGTATTAAAAGAGGCTGACTTCATTAGTTTACATATTCCTGCTCAAGAAGATTATTTGTTAGCAGCGGATCATTTTGAAATGATGAAAGACGGTGTTGGAATTATTAATACTGCACGAGGTGGCGTTATAGATGAAGTAGCATTGGTAAGTGCTATCGACAGCGGAAAAGTGAAATATGCTGGTTTAGACGTTTATGAAAACGAACCTACACCAGAAATTCAATTGTTAATGAATCCTGATATTTCATTAACACCGCATATTGGTGCATCTACTCTAGAAGCTCAAGAACGAATTGGTGTTGAACTTGCAAAACAAATAGTAGAATTACTTTCATAATTATATATGGCTATTGTTAAACCCTTTAAAGCTGTTAGAGCTACCAGAGATAAAGTGGCATTAGTATCTTCAAAATCATATGAAATTTATGATACGGAGAACCTAAATGCTAAACTTGACTTTAATCCGTATACGTTTTTACATGTAATTAATCCTGGTTATAAATACCACAAGCAAGATGTTACTGGAGAACAACGTTTTAAACTGGTTCACAATCGCTATTTAGAATTTAAAGAGGATGGTATCTTCACCCAAGATGAAAAACCTGCGTATTATTTGTATCAAAAAGTAACTCCTACTCATACATTTTGTGGAATTATTGCTGCTACTTCCGTAGAAGATTATCACAATGATACCATAAAAAAGCATGAGAGTACTTTAAAAAAACGTGAGCTTCTTTTTGAAAATTATTTAAAGAATACAGGATTCAATGCAGAACCAGTACTGCTTACCTACCCTGACAATACTTCCGTAGAAGAAATTATTCAGAAGTATAAAAAAAATAGAGCTGAGTATGAATTCTCAACCACAGATAAAGATTTTCATTTGCTTTGGGTTATTGACGATGAACAAGATATAAAGAAGATTAATGAAGCTTTTCAAGCTATAAATACCCTTTATATTGCAGATGGACATCATCGTTCTACTTCTTCATGTTTGTTAGCTCAAAATTTAGCTAAAGAGAATCCAGACCATACAGGTAATGAAAATTATAATTTCTTTATGAGTTATTTATTACCTGAAAGTCAGTTGAGTATATATGAGTTTAATCGATTTATTAAAGATTTAAATGGATTAACTCCAGATGAGTTTCTTATTGAATTAGATACTTATTTTAGAATAGAAAATAGAGGTCAAGAATTATACAAACCCAAAGAGAAGCATCAATTTAGCATGTACTTAAATGGAGAGTTTTATGCACTTCATTTGCGTAAATCTGCCTATGAATTTACAAATGCTTTAAGTGATTTAGATGCACATATCTTATATACAACCGTTTTAAAACCTATTTTAGGAATTGATGATATTAGAGATGATTCTAAGATCATTTATTCTCAAGATAAATCTGATGGATTAGAACTTAAAACTAAAGTAGATAAGGGTGACTTTAAAGTCTCTTTTGGGATGCTTCCTACTACAATCGAAGAACTAAAAGGTATTGTGGATGCTGGCTTAATAATGCCGCCAAAAACTACTTATATAGAACCTAAATTAAGAAGTGCTTTAACTATTTATGAGTTTTCATAGCACACAAAGAAATATATGATTACTGGAATTAAAGAAAATCTTCAAAAGATAAAAGAATCATTGCCTGAAAATGTAACCTTGGTTGCCGTTTCTAAAACAAAGCCCAATGCAGATATCCAAGAGGCTTATGATGCTGGGCAGCGAGTGTTCGGAGAAAATAAAATTCAAGAAATGGTAGGCAAGTATGAAGCTTTACCAAAAGATATTGAATGGCATATGATTGGACATTTACAAAGAAATAAGGTAAAATACATGGCTCACTTTGTGAGTTTAATTCATGGTGTTGATAGCTTTAAAACCTTGGTAGAGATAAATAAGCAAGCTAAAAAGCACGACAGAGTAATTCATTGCTTATTACAAGCGAGAATTGCGAAAGAAGACACCAAATTTGGACTTACTTTTTCTGAAATTGAAACTATTTTAGCTTCAGAAGAATTTCAGGAACTAAAAAATATAAAAGTTGTAGGGCTTATGGGAATGGCAACTTTTACAGATGATCAAGCTCAATTACAAGAGGAGTTTTCTTCTTTAGCTAACTTCTTTAGTTCAAATAAGGGAAAATACTCTAATCTAACTACTTTATCAATGGGAATGAGCGGTGACTATCCGCTAGCCATCGAAAATGGTAGCAATATGGTTAGAATAGGTAGTTCTATTTTTGGAGTTAGGAATTATATTGCTTAGATTTACCCTAATCAGCTAACTTAAATAAATAAAAAAGAGAAAGAATTGTACGCAATTTTAGATATTGAAACGACAGGTGGAAAATTTAATGAAGAGGGAATAACAGAAATAGCCATATATAAATTTGATGGTCATCAAGTAGTTGACCAGTTTATAGGACTAATTAACCCTGAGAAAGAAATTCAAGAATTTGTTGTAAAACTTACCGGAATAAATAACAAAATGCTTCGTAATGCTCCAAAGTTTTATGAAGTAGCTAAACGTATTGTTGAAATTACAACAGATTGTATCATTGTTGCGCATAATGCCAGTTTTGATTACAGAGTTTTAAAAAACGAATTTAGCAAACTAGGATATGAATTTAAGCGTAATACTTTATGTACAGTTACCCTTAGTAAAAAATTAATTCCTGATGCTCCTTCACATAGTTTAGGAAAATTATGTAGACACTTAGGCATTCCTGTGGCAGATCGTCATAGAGCAAATGGTGATGCCATGGCTACTGTGAAACTTTTCAAGTTACTTTTAGAAAAAGATACTAATAAAGAGATTGTTCAAGAGTCTATTAAGTATTTTGACAAAAGAGAGGTTAAGCAAAAAATAGATAAAATCTTAGACAAACTTCCTGAAAGACAAGGACTTTTTTACGTTCATAACGAAGAAGGAAATATCATTTTTATAGGTAGAGGAACCAACTTAAAATATGAAGCCAACAAGCTTTTCTTGAAAACTACTCGAAAGGCAGAAAAAATATTAAAAAGGTTACATGATATTACCTTTGATGAAACTGGTAACCTTTTATTTACAAGACTTAAATATTATTTAGAATTAGAAAGGTTGAAACCTAAGTATAATATTATACGAAAGCGCAAGCACAATTTAAATGGTTTTAATCATAGCGATATGATTATCGTAGATAAAGGTAGAATCCCAGAAGAAAACGCTGTTATTTTAATTGAAAACAACGAAGTTATGGGATACGCTTTCACCAATCTAGCATACCAAGAAAACAAGTTAGATGTATTAAGGTCTATGCTTACTCCTGTTGAGCATAAACAGCTTTCTAAGACTATTATTAAGAACTACTTACTAAAAAATAAGGTTTCAAAAATCATTAGATTAGAAGTTGAAAATAATTTGTAATATTGTTTAAATTCCTAAATTTTTCTTGTTGAAACAACAAAAAAACAAAGACTGGAAAAACAAACTTCATGAAATCATTTATGAAGCCGATACTCCTGCTGGTAAATTATTTGACATTGTTCTTCTAATTGCCATTGTGGCTAGTATTATACTAGTAATGCTAGAAAGTGTGGACTCAATCCATACTAAGTATGACGCATTTTTAGATATTTCAGAATGGATTATTACTATTTTATTCACTATTGAATATTTTGCTAGAATCATCTCTATAAAAAGACCTTCTAGATATATTTTTAGTTTTTACGGAATTATAGATTTACTATCTACCTTACCTAAGTATTTAGCTATTATCTTTACAGGAACTCATAGTTTAGTTGCTTTGAGAGCCTTACGATTATTAAGGGTATTCAGAATCTTAAAATTAGCTCGTTTTATTGGAGAGTCTAATAACTTTATAAGAGCCTTAAAAGCAAGTAGAGCTAAAATTGGAGTCTTCTTATTTTTTGTTTTAATACTGTGCATCATTTTAGGAACGGTAATGTATTTAATTGAAGGAGGAGATAATGGTTTTACAAGTATCCCAAGAAGTGTATACTGGGCTATTGTAACGCTTACTACCGTTGGATATGGTGACATTGCACCACATACTCCTTTCGGGCAATTTGTAGCAAGTATTATTATGATTCTTGGTTATGGTATTATTGCAGTACCTACCGGAATTGTAACTTCAGAAATGACAAAAGCTAGCATTGATACAAATACGCAATCTTGTCCAAATTGTTTACATGATGGGCATAAAGATGATGCAGAATTTTGTTATAATTGCGGAACAAAACTGAATTAAATGTCGCAAGAAAATACTCTGATTACAATTGTAGGTGCCACAGCCATTGGTAAAACGGCACTAAGTATTAAACTAGCACAGCATTTTGGCTGCGATATCATTTCTTGTGATTCACGTCAGTTTTATAAAGAAACTACTATTGGAACTGCTGTTCCTGATGCTGAAGAACTTGCCGCAGCACCTCATCACTTTATACAAAATAGAAGTATTTTTGAAGATTATTCTGTTGGTCAATTTGAGAAAGATGCTCTGGTTAAATTGGAAGAATTGTTTGAAAAAAATCCTGTTCAAATTATGGTTGGAGGAAGTGGTTTGTATGTAGATGCTGTTTTAAAAGGATTGGATTATTTTCCTGATGTTGCTCCAGAAATTAGAGTACAACTAACTTCTGAACTTGAAGAAAAAGGCATTGAACACCTTCAGAATAGGTTAAAAGAATTGGATATAGAAAGCTATGAAAGTATTGCTATAGACAATCCACATCGATTGATAAGGGCTTTAGAAATTTGTATTGGCACTGGTAATACCTATTCTTCTTATAAAAACAAACCAAAAGCTCCTCGTAAGTTTAACTCTATTAAAATTGGATTGACAGCAGATAGAGAAATTATGTACGATCGTATTAATCGTCGTGTTGATATTATGATGAACAATGGTTTGTTAGCAGAAGCCAAAGCTGTGTATCCGCATAAAAGCTTAAATGCGCTACAAACTGTTGGGTATAGAGAATTGTTTGAGTTTTTTGACGGGAATTTCACTAAGGATTTTGCTATTGCTGAGATCAAAAAAAACACTAGAAGGTTTGCCAAACGACAAGGAACTTGGTTTCGAAAAGACCAGGATATTTTATGGTTTGATTTTCAAGACAACGTACAACATATTATAGAAAAAATAAAAAGCAGGCTACTCTAAGTTAGCCCACTTTTTTAAAGAAACCTATCACCGTCCCTAATTATCCCTTATACCTCAATTTACCCGTTTCTATTCCTATAGCTGTTTTTGCTAAAATGGTAAATATTAAAGCACCTAGCGCCCAAATACCAAGTGTTACACCTATTTCAATACCCGTTGGTGTATATTCAGCTATTTTACCATATGGTCCTGGAATAAAACCAGGAACAATTAATCCAAAACCTTTTTCAATCCATATTGCAATAAACAAAATGAAACATGCAAAGTATAAGACCTTTAAATTGTTTCGAAGTTTATGAAAAGTTAATATAACCGTAGCTAATACATTTAAAGAAATAGCGGTCCATATCCAAGGTAACAAAGCTGTTTTACCATCTAATCCAAAAAACAAGTAATAAGCACTTTCACTATGATGCGTAGGTGCATAAAACTCTTTGAATAACTCAGATATCAACATAATTATATTAATCTGAGCCGCCACCGTAACTACCATTGCTATTTTCTTAATGGTTTTATCTTGAATCTTAAATGCCGTAAATGTTCTAATAATTGCTAGCACCAAAATAATCAGTGCAGGTCCAGCAGCAAATGCAGAAGCTAAAAAGCGAGGTCCTAATAACGCATTGTTCCAAAACGGACGTGCTTGTAACCCTTGATATAAAAATGCTGTTACTAAGTGAATTCCTACTGCCCAGAATACTGATAAAATAGCTCCTGGTACATACACACTTTTTTTAGACTCTTTTCCTTGATAATGTCTAAATAAAATATAAAACGGTATGGTTATATTTAAAAACAAGTACCCATTTAAAACAATTACATCCCAAGTAAGCATTGAGTTAGGAAAGTTAAACACTCCAATTCCTGGTAACATATGCCATAATACAGAAGGTCCACCCATATCTGCAATTACAAAAGCCAAACACATAATTAGCGCTGCTACTGCAAGCCCCTCACCTATCAATACGGCTTGTTTAAAATCAATATCTTTTAATACATATGTAGGCATTACCAACATTACCGCTGCGGCTGCAACTCCTACCAAAAATGTAAAGTTAGAAATGTACAATCCCCAACTAACTCTATCTGTCATTCCAGTAACACTTAATCCATGTTCTAATTGAATAGAGTAACAATACATTCCAATTAACATTACAAAAGTCAAAAATGCCATCCATAAATGATAGGTTTTTGAGCCTTTAGTAATGGTATCGAAACTATCTATAATTAAACTTTTAAAAACTTTAAGTTGTTTCATCTCTATATTTTTTAATCCATGAAGTACCAGAACTTAGGTTCTGTTCCTAAATCTTCTTTTAATCGAAATACTTTTTTGTTCTCTAAAACCCATCTAATCGTACTATTTGGGTCTAATAGGTTACCAAAAATCCTTGCTCCTGTAGGACAAGCTTCTACACATGCTGGATTTTTACCAGCCCTAGAGCGTTGCACACAAAAAGTACATTTCTCCATTACACCTTTTTTACGAAGACGGTTTCCTAAATAGTGCTGATTCTTATTAATTTCTTCTTCTGGAACTTCAGGTTTGCTCCAATTAAACCTACGACCATCATATGGACACGCTGCCATACAATACCTACATCCAACACACCAATCATAATCAACGACTACCAGTCCGTCATTTTCTCTCCATGTTGCTTGTACTGGACATACCTCAACACATGGTGGGTTATCACAATGGAAACATTGAGTTCCCATGTAAAAATGTCCTTCTGCCGGTACTTCATGGTAGTAATTATCATCAGCTTCATTAAAATTAAATCCTTTACCATCTTTCATTTCATGGATACGGATGTATTGCATTTGCGAATTTCTGTCTTGGTTATTTTCCTCAACACATGCACTTACACAATCCATATACCCTTGACATTTAGAAATGTTAAAAGCATACCCAAACAATACATCGTCTTCAGCATTTTTAGAAGACATATTAATGGTTTTACCAGTTCTTAGTTGGTATGAACGCACCAACCTATCTACCGTTGCTTGCTTCTCCTCATCAGTCATTAGTTTATAGTTTCCTTTAAACTGTTCTTCCCAATCTATTTGTGCTTTTTCTTTAGATGTATCACTCGAAACTACACTTGTACAAGATGATACCGCTCCTGCTCCTATTAATAAACTTGCTGTTAGCTTTTTAAAAGCTGAACGCCTGTCCATTTTTACATCAAACACTTGATCAAATCCATCTTTACGTCGTTCTTCTCCAATAGATGCGTTTACTGCAGCTTCATAAAACTCTTGTTCTGTTAGTTCTTCTTTTTGACTATGAGAATTACATCCTCCTGATGTTTTTCCGCAACCACAAGAGTTATTCTTTTGTTTATGTTTACTATTTAGGTTTAGAGTAAACCATTTTTTACTGTTATTGCTCATGCCTAAATTATTTACGTTCCTTAATTTTTTGTGTATTGAATCTTGCTGGCCATTTTGTTTCAAAACTTGGTGAATGCGGATTATGGCAATTCACACAGGTCAAAGAAGCTCGTGGTGGTGCCCAACTTTCAATACGTTTTCCATGTGCTCCTCCTGTCCAATCTTTATATTGTTGTTGATGACATTGACTACACAGCTTGTAACTCTTATTAAAATCCACTCCATGCCCAGTAATACTTCTTAACTCATCCATATTAGCACTATTATGACAAGTGATACAATTCATTGTTGTAGATTCAGCATGATTTAGTTTAATATTCCAATGTGCCTTCTTTATATCTTTTGTTTGCATTTTAGCCAAAGGCTGTGTATGACATTCTGTACACTTATAAGATTTTATTTTATCTTTTCTTGTTGGAATTAAAAAAGTGATTTCATTTTCGGTTACTTCAATCATATTCATCCCATCAATGTATTTATCTGATGAAATGGAAGTTCCTTTATAATGTTTACTTTCTGCTTCTATTTTATCTGTTATACTATGATATTCATGTTCCTTATGCTTACAAGAAATACTAAGTAGCAATAATAGAATAAGGTAGCCTGCTTGTTTAATAGTTGTAGTATTCTTCATTAGTTCCCAATTTTTCTCATGAAATCTCCAACATCTACAGTAACCTTGTTATTAGGTACGTGACATTGACGACAATTAACTCGTTCTGGATGTGAAACCCTAATTTCTTTAGGTGCACTCGGTCCTGCATGACAAGCCAGACAGTTTTCTCTCAATTGTAATTGATGCGGAATTACAGGTGGACTCCCTGCCAATGCATTGTTTATTCCTGCAACAGGAGTTGTACCCCTCTTAAAATTCGTTTCCTTGAATAAAGAATTTGTTTTCTCTGGAACATGACACTGGCGACAATTAATCTTTTCTGGATGTGGGGTAACGGGAGTATATGCTTTGTATTTTTCTACATATCCACCATTTTCATGACATTTTAAACAACTATTATCTCCCATATCTCGTTCGCTATTTACCGCATGCGGAATACTAGGTGGTGCCCCGTGAAAAGCTCTATTATCATAATAGTTTTTCATGGTACGTTGATGCTGCTCATCAATGGGCATCTTTGTATAATCTAAGGCATGTTTTGAACGTTCAAATACTCCAGACTCTGAAGGAATAATTGGAATTGGTCTATTATTTTCTATCGGAACATATGCTTCCTCTTGTCCTGCATAATAGCTATAATTCCATATGGTAATAAATGCTATAAACAAGACTATAAACAGTGATATTATACCTAATCGTTTTCTCATAACCTAGGCTTTTTCAACTTTAACTGCACACTTCTTGTAATCAGGTTCTTTTGATATAGGACAAAAAGAATCTAACGTGATATCATTAATCAACATATTCTCATCAAAGAAAGGAACAAACACTTGCATAGGTTCTGGCACCCCTCTTTCATTTACAGATGCTGGTAAAACAATCTCTCCCCTACGTGTAGTTAATTTCACTTTGTCTCCGTTTCTAATTTGCATACGTTTTGCATCTTCCGGATTTAACTCAACATAGGCATGTGGCATGGCTCTATGCAATACAGGGATTCTTCTAGTCATAGATCCTGTATGCCAGTGTTCTACTACACGTCCTGTATTTAACCAATATGGATATTCTTTATCTGGTTCTTCAGCCGCTGGTTCATAAGGACGTTCCCAAATAATAGCTTTTCCATCAGGCTTTCCATAGAAATGAAACTCTTCTCCATTACTACAAGCTGGATCATATTTAGCATTAAATCGCCATTGAGTAGATTTTCCTTCTACATAAGGCCAAATAGCTCCAGACTGCTCTTTTAACACCTCTAATGGAGCCATATTATGTTTTTTCCCTTTATGGAACTTACGATACTCTGTATAGATTTCTTCAATATGAGTCTCTGGCTTGTAATAAAACTGTTTTTCAAATCCCATACGTTTTGCTACTTCTATCAATTGCCAAGTATCACTCATAGCTTCCCCCGGAGGTTGTACCATTTGTTCAAAGTATTGTGTTCTTCTTTCAGAGTTTCCATACATTCCCTCACGTTCTACCCACATGGCTGATGGTAAAATAACATCGGCGATATCAGTAGTTGGTGTTGGGTAAATATCTGAAACTACTATAAAACGTCCTTCTTTCTTTGCTCCATCTCGGTAACGTTTCAACTTTGGCATTGTTACCATTGGATTGGTTACTTGAATCCACATAAATTTGATATCTCCACGATCTAATGCTCTAAACATTTCTACCGTATGATAGGTTGGTTTTGGTGCAATATTCTCTACAGGAACATCCCAAATTTTTGCTGCAAACTCACGATGTTTAGGATTCATTACCACTCCTTTTGGTAATTTGTGTGTTAATGTTCCTACTTCTCTTACGGTACCACAAGCTGATGGTTGTCCTGTTAAAGAGAATGGACTATTTCCTGGTGTTGAAATTTTTCCAGTTAATAAGTGGATATTATAAATTAAGTTGTTCATCCAAGTTCCTCTTGAATGCTGATTTACTCCCATACACCACAAAGACATTACTTTCTTATTCGGATCCCCATAATAGGCTGCCATGTATTTAATATCCTTAGCAGAAACTCCTGATATCTGTTCTACTTTCTCTGGTGTATAATCTTCTAAGAAGTTTTTAAACTCGTCAAAACTTATGCCTGATGGTTTGTCTTTGAATTTATAATTATCTTCTAAACCATATCCCATATTGGTCAAGCCCTTCTTAAAGTTACAATGCTTCTCTACAAAGGATTGATTTACCCAACCATTTTTTATAATCTCATAACATATAGCATTTGCTACCGCTAAATCTGTTTGAGGTTTAAATATGATAGATTTATCGGCCGCCATACTAGTACGTGTTGTACGTGTAGCAAAATCGATAATTTTTACGCCTCTCTTTAATCGTTGATCTAGCAAACGAGAGAATAATACTGGGTGCATTTCTGCCATATTATTTCCCCATAAAAAGAATACATCTGCATGATCTATATCTTCATAACATCCCATAGGCTCATCCATACCAAAAGATGTTAAGAATCCCGTTACAGCACTTGCCATACATAAACGAGCATTTGCCTCTACGTTGTTAGTTCCAATACATCCTTTAAAGAGTTTAGAAGCTACATAACCATCTGGAATAGTCCATTGACCAGAACCATAAATGGATACAGCATCTTTACCATGGTCTTTAATCGTTTCCTTCATTTTTGAAGCAATTAAATCTAAAGCTTCTTCCATAGAAGTTTCAACGTACCTTCCATTCTTCTTTACCAAAGGTTTTGTTAAACGATCTTTACCATACATAGACATTACTGAGTGGTACCCTTTAACACAGCATAAACCTTTATTTACACTAGATTTTGGGTCTCCCTTAACAGCTACTGCTTTGCCATCTTCTACACCTACCAAAACACCGCACCCTACTCCACAAAATCTACAAGGTGCTTTTTTCCAATCTAAATTTCCTCCTTTTGGTAAGTTTCTTTCCTGTTCTCCAGCAAACATAATACCTGGAAACATGGTAGCTGCAGCTGTCATTGCTGAAAGGACAGCCATTTTCTTTATAAAGCTTCTTCTATTTGTTGTTGAAGTATACATGGGCTAGTTTTTTTTAGGTGTATTAAATCCAGAAACCATCGCTAGTAGTTTTAAGCTCTTTACGGTTTCTAATCGTTGTTTTAAAATATCTTCTTCTGCCTTGGTTTCGGTCTCTGTTACAACCACAAGAATGTCTTTGTTTTCCGCAGGGATTATTTCACATTCTTTAATTGAAGACAACTCATTAATGAGCTCATTCTTTTTTCCTTTATACGGGTGTGCTAAGTAACTTTTAATAGGCATATAAATACATGTAATAATTTATATCAAATTAAGGAAATGAGAAACACAACCAACATGACATTTATCATAAAACACACTGATAATCAATACGCTATATTTTTAAAGAAATAACGTTTTTGTTTCTATCCCGTTATTTTCAAGAGATTATCTCCTTTGAAATTTAATCGTATTCAACCTAATTTATTTTGATTATAAATAGCATCACAAATGATAAATATCATAATCTTTCAGCCGCTACAGCTTTAATTTTATTTCAATAATTAATACGAAGATCATGTATAAAATTAAAAGTAGAATTTGGGTAGAAATTGATGGACAGATGTTTTTAGGAGAAGGAAGAATACAACTTTTAAAATCTATAGAAAGAACCAAGTCTTTATCTAAATCGGCTAAAGAACTTAATATGTCATATAAGAAAGCTTGGAACCTAATTGATTCGGTCAATAAAAAAGCCAAAGAGCCTGTAGTTATTAAAAGTACCGGTGGATCTGGTGGTGGAGGTACCACTGTTACCTCATATGGAAAACAACTCATTCAGCTCTTTGAAACAATTACGGATAAGTCTTGGAAGTTTTTCGATAAACAAACAGAGAAAATATTCTCAGAAATTTAGTTTCATGACTTATATCATGTAATAACTTTAGATAAGGCTAGACCTTTGTATAAAATTATAAACAAGAAGTAATGGCAAATGATTTAAAGATTGTTTCGGCTAAAGAAGCAGTATCAATTGTAAAATCTAACGATAAAATTTTCTTTCAAGGAGCTGCAATGACTCCTAATGTATTAATTGATAATTTATGTGAGCGATACGAAGATCTTACCAATGTTGAAATCATTCAAATTCATACACACGGGCAAGCAAAATACCTAGAAGCGCCTTATTCTAATTCCTTTAAACTGATTAGCTGTTTTGTAGGAAACAACGTTAGAAAAGGGGTAAATACGAATAATGGAGATTATGTTCCTATCTTTTTAAGTGAAATACATTGGCTTTTTAGAAGAGGAATATATCCTTTAGATGTTGCTTTTATTCAAGTTTCTCCTCCAGATAAACATGGATATTGCTCTTTAGGAGTTTCTGTTGATATTACCCTCCCTGCTATACAAACAGCTAAAGTGGTAGTTGCTCAAATAAATCCGAATGTTCCAAGAACACATGGTGATGGTATTATTCACATAAAAAATATTGATTATGCTGTTGAAGTAAATTCACCTATTCATGAATCTATTACAGGAACCCCTTCAGAAATAGAATCACAAATAGGAAAGCACGTAGCTGAATTAATAGATGATGGAGCTACTTTACAAATGGGTATTGGTAATATTCCGAATGCAGTATTACATAATTTAACCAATCATAAACGATTGGGAATTCATACAGAAATGTTTTCTGATGGTATACTTCCTTTAGTAGAAAAAGGAATCATTACCGGTGAGGAAAAAGAAATCAAAACGGGTAAAATTGTAACCTGTTTTGCTGTAGGTTCTCAAAAACTATATGATTTTATTGATGATAATCCACTTGTACATTTTAAAGAAGCAGGATATACAAACGACACATCACTTATAAAGCTAAATCCAAAGGTAACCGCTATTAATAGCGCTATTGAAATTGATTTAACAGGACAAGTTTGTGCAGATACCATTGGAAAATATCAATATTCTGGTGTAGGTGGTCAAATGGATTTTATTCGTGGTGCTTCTTTATCTAAAGAAGGAAAAGCTATTATTGCCATGCCATCTATTACCCCTAAAGGAATTTCTAAAATTACTCCTTTCTTAAAAGAAGGAGCTGGTGTTACTACCACAAGAGCACATGTACATTATGTTGCTACGGAGTATGGCGTAGTAAATCTATTTGGTAAAAGTTTAAAACAACGTGCTAAAGCCTTAATATCTATAGCACATCCCAATTTCAGAGAAGAACTAGAACGAGAAGCTGCTAAACGTTTTTCACTATAACCCCCACCCCTTTATAAAACTCCATATTCAAATTAATGATATGGAGTTTTTTTAATTCCCTCTTCTTTCATGATATATATCATTTTTAAGAAGATACAAGCTTGATAATTTCGTAGTCTTAATAGTACTGAACAAAATGAATTTAATTGATAAGATAAACCGGTTAAAAAAGGAAAAGAACGCAATCATATTAGCACACTACTATCAGGATTCAGAAATACAAGACATTGCTGACTATGTTGGAGATAGTCTAGGCCTATCTCAAAAAGCTGCTGAAACCGACGCGGATATTATTGTTTTTGCTGGAGTTCATTTTATGGCGGAGACGGCAAAGATTTTAAATCCGACTAAAACGGTTGTTTTACCAGATTTAGAAGCGGGATGTTCTTTAGCCGAATCTTGTCCTCCAAAGGAATTCAAAACTTTTATAAATAAACATCCAAACCATACCGTAGTAACCTATGTTAATTGCAGTGCTGAAGTGAAAGCATTGACCGATATAGTTTGTACCTCATCAAACGCGTTAAAAATCATAGAATCTATTCCTAAGGAAACGCCAATCATATTTGCTCCAGATAGAAATCTAGGGAAATACCTAATCAAAGAAACTGGTAGAGATATGCTACTTTGGGATGGAAGTTGTATAGTACATGAGGCTTTTTCTATTGATAAACTTATTGAACTACATAAACAATACCCAGATTACAAAATTATAGCGCATCCAGAGTCTGAAGAACATATTTTAAAAACTGCTACTTATATTGGTTCTACCGCCGGTATGATAAACTATGTTAAAAAGCATTCTGATCAAAAATTTATTGTTGCTACCGAAGCTGGTATTCTTCATAAAATGCAACAAGAAGTTCCTAATACAGAATTAATACCTGCCCCAGCCAAAGAAGATAATACATGTGCTTGTAGTGAATGTGCTTATATGAAAGTAAACACACTACAAAAACTATATGATTGTTTGCTAAATGAACATCCGCAAATAAATGTTTCTGAAAATATTAGAACAAAGGCTTTAGCTCCAATTGAGCGAATGCTTGAACTTTCAAAATAAATGATAAAAACTAATTATTTAGTAATTGGATCAGGTGTTGCCGGATTAACTTTCTCTATTAAAATAGCTGAAGAGTTCCCTGATAAAATAATTACCATAGTAACTAAAGGAAATGAAGATGAATCAAATACAAAATATGCTCAAGGAGGTGTTGCTGTTGTATTAGATAATAAAGAGGATTCTTTTCATAAACATATTGAAGATACTCTAATTGCTGGTGATGGTTTATGCGACAAAGCCGTTGTAGAATTGGTAATTACAGAAGGGCCTCAACGTTTACATGAATTGATTCATTGGGGCGCTAATTTTGATGTAAAAAGCAATGGAAACTTTGACCTAGGTAAAGAAGGTGGACATTCTGAGTACCGCGTGGTACATCATAAAGATATCACGGGTTATGAAATTGAAAGAGCCTTAGTTAAGCGAGTAAATCAACTTAAAAACATTACAGTTTTAACACATCACTTTGCTGTAGACCTAATTACCGAACACCACCTTAAATTAAAAAAGAAGCGTAACTTATCATGTTACGGTGCCTATGTCCTAAATCAAAAAACAGAAGAAATAATCACTATAAATGCGCAAAATACCATACTAGCTTCAGGAGGAATTGGTAGTGTGTATGGACACACAACTAATCCAACAATTGCCACTGGAGATGGTATAGCCATGGCATATAGAGCAAAGGCTACAATTAAAGACATGGAGTTTGTTCAATTTCATCCAACTGCAATATACACTTCAGAATATGGTTCTTCTTTTTTGATCTCTGAGGCTGTCAGAGGTTTTGGAGCCTATTTACGCGATAAAAAAGGAAATCGATTTATGCCTAACTATGATACCAGGGCTGAATTGGCTTCTCGAGATATTGTTTCTCAATCAATAGACAAAGAATTAAAAAAATCTGGAGATCCCCATGTTTATTTAGATTGCACACATCTAAATACTGAAGACTTTATAAAACACTTCCCTACTATATATCAAAAATGTAAAAGCTTACAGATTGATATTGCTAAAGACTGGATTCCAGTTGTTCCCGCTTCTCATTATTTATGTGGAGGAATTATAGTTGATGAAAATGGTAGTACTAGTATTTCAAATTTATTTTCATGCGGAGAAACTTCCAGAACTGGCTTACATGGAGCCAACAGATTAGCCTCAAATTCTTTATTAGAAGCTCTGGTATATGCGCACAACATATTTAGGTTTCTTTCAACACAGACTGCTCAGTTTCTTCCTGTTGAAATTCCAGCTTGGAATGATGAAGGAACTAAAATTAATCAAGAACATATTCTAATTAAACATAACCTAAAAGAATTACAATCATTAATGCGTAATTATGTTGGTATTGTACGAAGCAATAACCGACTAAGAAAAGCAATTACCAAGCTTCATGTTATTCATAAAGAAGTTGAAGAACTATACAAAACTTCAAAAAAAAATACCTCTCTTTGTGAATTAAGAAATATGGTTAATGTTGCTCATTTGATCATTCATCAATCATTAGAAAGAAAAGAAAACAAGGGTGGCTATTTCAATATTGATAATGTTAATCACGATCTTAATTGCTTAACAAAAAGATAAGTAATTAAAACTAAGAATAACATACTTGCAAACAATAGATAATGGTTAAAGTAATAACTCAAATTGAGATTTCTCCAAACAACTATTCCTTTATAAAAGATTAAGACTTCTGTAATTAAAAAAACTAGAAGGTACATTACCACCATTCTTTTCGTGAGCTGTAAATACTTATAAAGTTCTAAAAACCCAAGTAAACTTAAGCTCACAATTCCCAAAAATATCCAATGTATATAGCCTATAACAAAATCTATATATGAAGAAACGACCTGTGCTAAATAAGGTATCATCCCAATTATTTGCATTGCTAATTTTATAACGAATAGTATTACAACTGTTTTAAATACAAGTACTAAAACATTCGAAAAAGCATTAAGTAACTGTTCTTTTTGTTTGTGTATCTCTTTTAGTAGAATTGTAAAAGCTATTATTTGAAATAGTCCTCCTATACCTGCAATTACATTAATTACATAGCCTAATTTCATCCATAAAATGGATATTAAAAAAGTAACTATAATTCCAATATTAAAAAGTAAAAAGAAAGGTTTAAACACTTTTCGTGGAATATAAAGTCCTTTTAATTCAAAAACTCTTAACAACAAACCTACTAAGCCTAGTATAAACCATCCGTTATATTGAAAGTGTAAATAAAAATAGATCGCGTTTCTATACCAACTAGAGCTTTCTCCTAATGTATTCATTATTGCTCCTAAAGCCCATGGTCCAATACTAGAAATAATCATATACCACAATGCCAATTGGATGCATTTATAAGAATTTGTCTTTTTCAGTTCTTTTGGAGTATACTTAAAAACTAAGTAACCAAAAAAGTAAGAAGCTATAATAAACAAACTTGAAAAAACTATAGAGAACAATGCATAACCAGTAAACGGAAAAGTAACTAGCATTCCTATGATAGTGAATTGTGTACTCCAAAAGACTCTAAGGTACTTTCTCTCTATGTTCGCCTTTTTTAAATACAGCTTGTATATTAAAATCATGAATGCTGTATATACCCAACCTAAAAGGGCTATATGAGAGTGCGCATGTACAATATGACGATAATTAAAGTCAATTTCTATAACTGAAAAACAGCGTAACAACACTCCTAAAAGAGTTATTAGCAAAAAATAACTCAATGCTATTACGCTATGTTTCTTAAGAATATTCATTATGCTTTTTTACGTACCATTTTTTGTTTGTACACCACTAAAATAGTTAGTAAAAGCATGCTACAAAAAATTACATATACAAAATTGGGCACAGGTATTGGATCACCGGAAGCATAACTATGCAGTCCAGATAAGTAATAATTTACACCAAAAGAAGTCATTATTATAGACCCAAACGCAAACATACTTGCGGTATTTAACACTAGAAAGTTATTGAGTTTTGGTACAAATCGTAAGTGCAATACAATAGCATATACAATTATACTAATTAGAGCCCAAGTTTCTTTAGGGTCCCAAGCCCAATAGCGTCCCCAACTTTCGTTTGCCCATACACCTCCTAAAAATGTACCAATAGATAGTGTAAACAAGCCAATCGTCATGGATAATTCATTGATATAACTAAGCTCCTTAACTTTTAATTCAATAATAGATTTATTCTTTGTTGTTTTGAATAGCATGAGTAACAAAGCCATAATTCCTAAAACTGCCGATAATGCTAATGGAGCATAACTACTAACAATGGTGGCTACGTGAATTTTTAACCAATATGATTTTAGTACAGGCATTAAGTTTGTAATCTCCGGGTTTAACCAATCTAAATAACTCACAAATAGTAAGGCTCCTGTAAATAGCGTAGCTAAAGGCAATGCAAAGTCTGATTTTCTAAAAGTTATCAATCCACTTAACAACAAACACCAAGCTACAAAAATCAACATTTCATACCCATTACTCCATGGTGCATGTTGGGCTACATACCATCTTAAAATGATATTAAATGTAAAAAGTAAAAATGCTACTAAAGTGATTAGAATTAAGGCATTCCAAAAGAGGTTTATCGACTTTTTATGTATAAACATCTTTATAATGGCCAAAACTAAAAGTAACAGCCCTACCACAAAAAACACTTGAAACAACCAAAAGTTAATGTTCGCCTTATTATACCATAATTCAGCTTCTACTCTACCAGTTGTGGGAATAATATCAGCTGATAATACTTCTTGATACTTTTTGATATATGCTATTTTTTGAAGAGCTTCTTTAAAATCCTTCTGGCCTAAATCCTTAAAATAACTTTGTAAAATAGTCTGTGCAAAGCGTCCATCTTCTTCTGTAAAATCATTAAAATGATGATTGTAACTATACCAAGTATTATTCTCATCTCCTTTCTTCGGAAAAATCTTCAAATAGTTTCCTGTAAACAGATTGTATAAAATATTAAAGCGCTCATCAATCTTTAAAACTTCTTTATCAAACTCATTGCGTTCAGCAGGTTTCTTCTTATTTGCATTTTCAACTTCGTTTGATAACAAATAGTTTCCTTCTTTATCTAAAAAACTAATAAAAGCATACAATCCGTTTTTACCTTCGGGTATATTCTTCAATATACTACCAACTTTATCTGTATCTGCTTTTATAATAGGGATTCGTTGCCATATTTGAGGTAGCATATGCATTCCTAAGAATACTTGATTTACATCAAGTTGTATCACTTTATCACCCATTGGGTATTTAAAACTTGATTTTCGTGAAATCTTTCGAATACATTCAGAAGCTAAGGTATTTATAGGTTTAATACGACCATCTAAATCCTGTACCAATAAGCGTCCAAATACCTCTGATTGTTGTTTATCTATTTCTAAAGAAGAAACTAACTTTTCTATGGTTACTTTCTTTGGAATCGAGTCTTGCTCCATGTTAGCAAATGCTGAAGCGCTTACCGTAAAGAAAAGTAATATTATAGCAACGTTTGTTTTAAGTTTTTTTAGCTTTTTGTTAATGAGTTGAAAACGTGAAGCTTTTCCAAAAAATGTAAAAAACATTCCAATTCCCATAAGTAAATACCCTATATAGGTTATCCAGGTCCCTAAAAAATCATGATTTACAGAAAGTACCGTTCCACGCTCATCTGTATCATAGCTCGCTTGAAAAAATCGGAATCCCTTATAATCTAATACATTATTCATAAAGATTCTATAATCAAAGGTTTCTTCTGTGTCTATTACGGTTACTTCACTAGCATATGCCGAAGGACTGGAAGATCCAGGGTATCTTTCTAATTGAAAATCGTTTAACTTTATTGAAAATGGAGTTTGTATAGCTCCTGCACCATAAGACAATACTACCTCTGTTCCATCTTTAAAATCTACTTGATGTTTAATAGGTAAAAAGCCTTCTCTGTATAACAAATTAACTTCTTGAGTTTCTCTTCCAACTGTTACATTTACAATTAAAGCATCATCTAAAGAAGCATCATTGTCTGTTTTGTTTTCTATTGAACTTATCAGTTTAAACTTTCCCTTAGGGTGATAAGAAGTTGGAACAAAGGAAAAATCGCCCGATCTGAATAAGGTTCGTAACGCAATTTCTTGCAAACTATCTTGTTTTATACGTCCTGCCTGTTGACTAGACATGATAAAGAAATCAATTGGATGAGGTGCTTTTATTTTAAACTTTCCGTTTTCTTCAATTATATTAATAATTCCTTCTTTATCAGCTTCAAAACCAACTTCATGCTGATGTTCTCCTACCCTTTCAATTTCACCTTTCTTTAAATATACTGTATTCCTTCCATTTCCCGTAGTTGTTACCATTTTAAGCAATGCAACTCCATTAATACTGTCTGTAATTACTTCAGGAGAAGCATCTGCTACATATTCTTTAAATTCAATTGAAACAGGAAGTTTTCCTAAGATTTCATTGATTACAAAATGATTATCGGCTAAGGGTGAAAATTGTAACTTCTTTTGAATATTTATATGCGCTTTATCTTTTACAAATGTTCCTGTTAACAGTTTCGTATCAGAAATAATCACATTAGAAGTAGCTCCCTCTCTTATACGCATAATACCACTATAGGAAGTATAACGTGTTATTCCTGCACCTAACAAAACAATTACAAAAGCTATATGAAAAAGAAAAATTGCCCATTTACGTTTGGCAAGTAAATTGTACTTGAAAATATGCAAAAAGAAACTTATTGCCAATCCCAACATAACTATTTCAAACCACCAAGCATCATAAATGCTGGCCCAAGCTACAGCAGTTCCATAGTCGTTTTCTACAAAGGTTGCAACTCCCATGGCTGCACCAAAAATGAGCAATAATAGTAACGCTAATGAAGATGATGATAATATTTTATATAGTTTTTGCATATGTTACTTATTTAAAAAAGATAATTTTTAAAGAGGCTCTCTAAAAATTATCTTTTTAAGTGTTAGTACTGAAATAATAATTAATTCATTGAAACCTTTTTACTTCCGTAAGTAGCTTCTCTTTTCTTAGCCTCTTCTAACCATTTTGGCAATAGGTTTTGCTTAAACTCTTCCTTTTCTTTGTGTAACTTTTCTACATCTAAACCAATATACTCTTGCGCCTTTTCTTTTGTTGAAATATCTGGCATTTCTACAGGCTTGTTATACCCTAATTCTGCTAATAAACGTGCTAATTTTACACGCCCTTCTGTAGCTTTATCTAAACCGCTAGCAATTACTCTACCTGTTTCAACCGGTGAATGGAACGATGCTCCATGAGCTGCAGCTGCATAATCCCAGCGCCATTGTGCATGACGAATATCCATTAAGATATCTTTCATTTGCTCTTCTGTAGCACCTAAATCCCAGCACTTCTTTGCTTCCACATGCATTCTTACCAAAGCATCTTCTAATTTTAGTCTTGCTTCTGTAGATTTTTGTTGACGTTCATACACGTTTGCTTTTAGCTTATCTGCATCTTCTCTATGACAAACCTGACATGAATTAGCTACATTATTCATTGGAGATTGAATATGATGATCTGTAAACTTTTGTCCTCCTTCACTCTTATAAGGCATATGACAATCGGCACAAGAAACCCCTCTATCTGCATGTACTCCCGTTAAATAGGTTTCGTATCCAGGATGCTGTGCTTTTAACATTGGTGCTTTACTTAACTTATGCGTCCAATCTTTAAAGTTGATATCGTCATAGTATTTTTCCATTGCTTCAACAGACATTCCATTTTTCCATGGAAAAGTTAAATATGGAACTCCTTCTTTTCCTTGTTTTGTTTTATCAAAATAATACTCCACATGACATTGTGCACATACCAATGAACGCATTTCTTGATGGGTTGCTTTATTAATGTCTCTTCCCATCTCCTCAAAAGCTTCTACCAAAGCAGGTCTGGTAATCGTAAGTTTCATTGTTTTAGAATCGTGACAGTCAGCACAACCAATCGGGTTTACCACCTCATGTCCTTTATCTGCCCATTTTCCTTTATAAAACTCTGTAATTCCTACTTCATTCATCATTCTAGGAACATCTGGACTTTTACAGGTCCAACAAGTAGCTGGCATTGGACCATCTCCTTTTCCTTTTGGTCCACCTGTTCTTAAAGTATTTTGCAGATCGGTGATCGCATGTTGATGCCCACGTCCTTGGTTGTAATCTTTTGAAAAACCATATCCTGCCCAAAGTACCACCAAACGCGTATCCTCCTCTAGCATATCTCTCATTTTTGAACCTCCTTGAAAAGATTCAAAATCACTTTTCTCTGTTTGTAAAAAAGATTGGTATTCTGCTGGAAAATTTTTACCCCATTCTTCATTTCGAGGTTCATTTTCACTAATTTCTACCTGTGGTACATATTTATACTTAGCTTCATTTTTTCTATTCACAATGCTTGAAGCTAGTAGCCCTAATAGAAAAACGACTACTACAGTTACTATAAATAATACTTTGTTTTTCATTTGTTTTGTTACTTTTTTATTTGTTGATTAAGCCATTCTGGTATTACGGTTTCTACATTATCAGTAGGAATTGGAGCAATGTTATTTCTTATAGTTGAAATTCCATGTACGGTACCATGTGGTAATTCTTGATGACAAGACCAACATTTACGTTCTGTTCTATTTTCTTTATGATTTTCAAGCCACCCATCGTACTTTACTTGAGTCACTTGTTGCATATGACATCTAATACAATTGTTTTGCACCACTTCCTGTGATGCTTCTCTCATAAACATCACTTCTGGTTCTGCTCTAGCGGTAAACACTGAAGCGTGAAACAAACCATCTTTAGCCTTGAAATAGTATTTATTCAATACATTATCATGTGGTACATGACAATCATTACAAGAGGCTTGTTCTCTATGCGAACTATGCATCCAGCTATTGTACATAGGCGTCATTACGTGGCAGTTTACACATGCCAAAGGATCATCTGACATATAAGAAACTAACGAAGCTTCTTTTGCCATAAAAAAACCTAGACCCGTTACTATTCCTATTAACAGAACCGCAACTCTTCTCCATCTAGACTTTCTATTTGGTAATATTTCGCGATTAAAATTCAAGTCCTTTATTTTTGTTTTATGAAGCGTTTAAGCTTCTTTCTAATTCGATTGCTTTAGGGTGTAAAATGTTATTCTCTAAGTGAATATGCTTATGTAAGTCTTGTTCAAACTCTTCTAATTTTGAATACAATGCCTTATGTGTATTACAAGCGCCTTCAGGTGGTAAATAATTATTTGTTAATCGAGCTATTTCTTTAAAAATATTGCCTGCATTTTCATGTTCATATTCCATCATTCGAATTGGATTATTTACAGTACTAAATGAAGGTGTTTTAGCTATTAAACCCTGTTTTTTTGCTTCAAATAATTGTTTAATAAATGGAAATAATACCTGTTCTTCTTTTAACAAATGAGAAGATAACTCATTTGCTACCTCATGAAATAGTTTATTTATTTCAACAACTTCTGGATGTCTATTTCCGTGTACCTTAGCGACCTTATTTGCATATTCTGATAGTAATGGTAAATTTTCTCTTACATAAGTGTGATGCACATTTTCAATATAGATCATTAAGAAATCTAATTCCCATTTATCATAATCTTCAATCAAATCTTTAACTGCATCCACTTCGGAAAGTTCCTTTTCAATAAGGTTTACATCAATTCTTTTCTGAGCACAGGCTTCTTCTACAGAAACATTTCCTCCACAACAAAAGTCAATTCCATATTTCTTAAATACATGTGCCGTTTTAATGTTTTCTGTAACATAATCTGCTACCGTTTTTCCTTTAGAGAATACCATATTTTTTATTTTTTAGTTGAAAACAAGGTTGGTTTTATAGTTACCATTACCCAAGCCCAATTATTTGTATTATCATCTGAATTTCCTTTCAACACTTCCATTCCTTCTGAAGGGAATAAGTGAGAATAACCGACCTTAATTCCTATCTCTTTTGTAAACTTATATCCGTATACTATATCTAATTCTGCTCCTAATTGTTTTGAAACCGTACTGTTTATGTCTTCTGCAGCTGAAAAACTATGTAATGAAGCTCCTAAGCTTGATTTAGGGTTCAGTTTAAAATTAGCTTTTGCATAGATATCCAGCAATCCCACGTTATTACCATGGTTTCCTACATAGAAATAATCCATTAAACCATTAAACTTGTGATTGGTACCATAAAAAGGAGTAAACGCCTTGTTTTCATTATTTGCAGGTGAACCATTCTTATTTCCACTAATTAGTTCTGCCCCTAATCCTACTTTTGTTTTATCTGATACTTTATAATAAGCTTCTAGACTCAATAGGTAAGCACTTAAATCTCTATTTCCGGCATCTTTTCCAAATTGATAATATAGGTTTGATATAAAATTAAATTGGTTCACTTTTGCTTTGAGGTGGGTTCCTACTGTTTGACTATACTTTAATCCCACAGGTGTTTGCATACCATTGTTTAAGAACAAAAAGCTTCCCGAAAAATCTTTCCAATCTTTATGAATCCATGCATATTGCATTGCTTTATAAGTTCTTGGAGTTTCTAAAAAAGTACCCGTAATGTTTTCTTTAGACTGGTTGAAGGCTAAACCTATATCTGTTTTAAAACTTCCTTTTCTATACTTTAACATTGCCATATCATGACTTCTAGCCTGCTGTGCCCACCCAACATTACCAAAGATTCTACTATCGTCATATATGACTTCTTGGCGTCCTAATTTTAAAGAGTAATTGGTATCTAAGAAAATTTCGGCCCATGCTTGATGTAACCCTAAACCATTGGCATCTGCAATATTCAACTGAGGTACATCTCCCCAAACTCTAACATCTTGAATACTTAAAAAAAAGTTTAATCTATCAATAGAATATGTAGTGTTTAATCTTGTTCTTTGCGATACAAACAATGCTGCATTTTCATTATCTGCTATTAAAGTTTTAAACCCATGTCTATATTCAGCTCTTGGGCGTATTTCTGCATCTATACTTAATTGTGCATAAGATGTAGTTGCTACTAAAACCAGTAGTATACTAAGAAACTTGTTAATTTTCATAATTCTCTATTTTTAGATTACCTAACAAATTTCTTGAGAAAGAAGTCTTTAAAACATGATAAAGGTCATACTTTGAAAAAAACTTTAACGAATTTTAAATAGCTTAGCTCCCTCACTTTTATATATTTGCGAAAAACAATAAAAAACATGAAATCAAAAATTATATTATTAGCAGCAATTCTAATTTCAACTTTGTCTTTTTCTCAAACTAAAGTAGGTACAGTAAACAGTGACTTAATTATTGGGAAAATGCCTCAAATGAAAAATGTTTTAAGAAGAGTTGAAACTGCTGGTAAAAAATTAGATTCATCATTTAACATCAAAGCACAAGAATATCAAGCAAAGATTAAGGCTTTTCAAACTGACGAAAAAACTTTGAGTGATGCAGATAAACAAACAAGAGTGCAAGAACTTAGAGGACTAGAAGACGATTTACAGAAGTTTCGAGTAAACGGAACTAAAATGATGCAACTTCAACGTGACGAATATATGAGACCTTTATTAAAAAAATTAGGTGAGACGATTGAAGAAGTGGCAAAAGCTAATGGGTATACTCAAATTTTAACTACTACAGGAAATCAATTTGGATATATTGATGAGCGTTTTGATATTACTAAATTAGTAATGGATAAATTAGGAATTAAAGAGTAATTCTTTTTATGCATCAAAAACAAAAAGACTTACAATTACAATACGAAGGATTTTTAAAAACACCTTTTCTATGGCATGGAAAAGGTGTTTTTGATTTAACTCAATTTGAAACTCCTAGATCTGAAACTGCTCCATTTACAACGGTTATTAAACAAAAACTCCGACTAGGTAAACTTGTTGAACGGTTTGTTTCAAATGAGTTACAACAATATCCATCTATAGAGATTTTAGCGGAAAACATACAGATTCAAAATGACAAAATTACCTTGGGTGAATTGGATTGTTTGTTATTACAAAACAATGCTCCTATTCACTTAGAAATTATATATAAGTTTTATTTATATGATACCACTGTTGGTACTACTGAAATTGAACATTGGATTGGACCAAACAGACGTGATTCTTTTGTTCAAAAACTCACAAAACTAAAAGATAAGCAGCTACCACTACTCTATTCTGAGTATTGTAAAAAGTATCTTGACAATTTAAATTTAGCTATAAAGAACATTGAGCAACAGGTATATTTTAAAGCTCAGTTGTTTGTGCCTTTAAAAAAATATGGGGAAGAATTACCTCAAATTAATAATGAGTGTATTTGTGGTTTTTATATCAATCTCCAAGAGCTCCGTCAATTTTCGAATTGTAAATTCTATATACCCAATAAACACAATTGGCTATTAGAGCCTTATACCCATGTAGATTGGCTAAATTTTGATAATTTTAATACTAAACTTGATGTGTTTTTAAATGAACAAAACGCACCATTATGCTGGTTAAAAAAGCAAAATGGTACGCTTATAAAGTTTTTTGTAGTTTGGTGGTAAATAACTTACCTATCTTTTAGTTAGACCAATCTATCTTTCTCGACACATACATTACTACTGCTAATATTGCAAAGAGTCCCACACTTCCTACTAAAAGCGCATAGCTTTCTAATTGGATTATGATAAAAATGAAAGCATATAAAACAGATAATGCACCTCCTACAAGTAGCATAAATTTGTTACTCTTTAAAATGTTTTTTGCGTACAGCGTAATCAATCCTATTACAGCAATACTTGATATTCCGTAAGCTTTTAAGAAATCACTATGCTCTGATATCGATACCAATAAGGTATAGAACATGACCAATGCCAATCCAATCATTAAATACTGAAATGGATGCATATTAATTTTACTTATCGTTTGAATTAAAAAAAATACTAGAAAGGTTAAACTAATAACTAAAAAGCCATATTTAGTAGATCGTTCACTTTTTTGATATTCATCTACAGGGATTTTAAAATTCACTCCAAAATCGAATTCATTAAAGTTTGGTAACCCAGAAAAGTGCTCTTGAGAAAAAGGTCTATTGATATCAAGAATTTTCCATTTTGCATCAAAACCATTCTTATTTATTTTATCTGAATTATACGGTAAAAATTCTCCTGTAAAATTCGCTGTTTTCCAATTTGAAGTAATTCTTGCTATCGTTTCTTTTCCTATTGGAATAAAACGTACTTCTTTGCTTCCTCTTACTTGAAAATCTACTGAAAACCCAATGGTTTTATCTTGCTTTATAATTTCTTCAATAGGTATGGTTTTACTCTCTAAACTATAATAATTGTTAGCATTCTCACCATTTGAAGATAAATCATATGCTTTATCATTAATTTTCACAGATACAGTACTACTTACTCCTTTTACATTAGTCGTTTTTAATAGCACCTTACTTTTGTTCCATAATATGTCTTTATTCTTAACCTCTTTTTTACTAAAATCTAACGAATCAAATCTCCCATTTAATAATATAGTACTGTTAAAAACAGCAGTTGTATAAATTCCTCGCTTCTTTTTCTCTGGATTAATATTGGAGTTTATGTCTAATTTATCTGGAAAGAAATAACCATATTCGATATGCGCTACTTTTTCTCTTGTTATTTGTTTTGTTTTCTCATTTGTAATAAGTTTTTCCGTGTATACCCTATAGGGTATCTTAAGAACTGGCCCATAAATAACCACTTCATTTCCCCATTGTCGACTTATTTGGTTTACAACTGTTTCTTGCCGATAAGAACGTTCTCTGATTAAATCTTCTATAAAGATTAATGGGATTATTAAAACAAAACTTAGAAAACCTACCATCATCATTCTGGCAGTTGTAGATGTTTTAATCCAGGTTAAAAATTTGCTCGGTTGCTGTTCCATTTTACTAATATTTAAAGTTCATTTACTTCAAAATTAGCTATGAAACATCCATTAAAACCCAATGAATTAGAATTCGTACCTACTTATTTAGAATTCGATAAACACAAGTTTATTGGCACTATATTTTCTGTGGTTTCGTTGTTTTAAGTTTAGAAATTCTCTTTCTTGAAGTAATAAAATAAACCCCTGATAATAGTACAATAGAAGCAACAATAGATTGTGTAGTTAACTTTTCTCCTAAAAAATACCACCCTAAAACTAAAGCTACAATCGGATTCACATAGGCCGAAGTAGAAACCTTTTCAGGAGATACTACTTTAAGTAAATAATTAAACGCTGTAAAGGCTACAATACTTCCAAATATAATTAACAGTATCATAGAAGTTTGCGCTTCAAAAGACCAACTTAAAGGAGAAGTCCATTTTTCATGAAACAACATAGAACTAATAAATAACAAAACTCCTGCAATAAGCATTTGATATCCCGTACTTACGAAAAAATTCTTTGGTAAATTTGCTTTGGCTACAAAAACACTTCCGTAGCTCCAACTTAATAAACAGGTAAAAATCATAAAGATTCCCAATACCGTACCTTCTGAAGTTGTTATTTCATTTTGACTTACCAATAGATACATTCCTACAAAACCAAGAAGCACACCTATAACAGATTGTTTTTGCATTTTTTCTCCATCTAAAAGTCTCATCAACAACAATACAAATAAGGGCTGCGTAGAGGCTAACAAAGCCGCAAAACCACTATCTAAATATTTCAAAGCCCATACAAAAACTCCGTTCCCATATACCAAGAATAAAAATCCGGCTATGGCCGAATTCATTAATTCGCTTTTATTTATTCTTATAGATACTCCTAGTATTTTAGCTATTAACATAATTAAGATTCCCGATGCCGTAAACCTTGTTGCCGCTAATAATAAAGGTGACACTTCTGAAACTACAATTTTATTTAACAAATAGGTAGATCCCCAAATAACATATATGGCAAAAAATGCTGAAATTACTAATGCTCTTGACTGTTTCATAAGAATAAATTGCTTTAGTAAATGTACAACTATAGTTTCAATTTACGAACGTAAAAAGAGTTGATTTTTTGCTCTAATTTTAATTCTTTAAAAGCCTAAATAGGCATATGTCACAGCGCATATGCCTATTATCTTTGTGTAATATTTATTCTTCTTCGTTTTTATTCTCTTTTAAATATGCAATATCTCTTGTATTCTTTTGTACAGATATGGCAGCAAAAAGACTTAAGGTAAAAGACATTCCATAAAACCCTTTTTCACTCAATAATAAATCTGCATTCCATAGTCCTATTACTAATAACACAATAGAAGTTATGGTGGTAAACCAACTCATTCCGTAATAAATTTCTGTTACCTGTATTCCTTCCAGTTTATCTCTAATTGTTTTTTGTATTGAAATAACTGAAAACAATGCAAATAGCAATACTGTAAAATAATATCCTTTTTCATTCAACTCCATTTCTGCATTCCATAATCCAATACAATAGGCTGAAACTCCTATTAACAATACCGCCCATGAAGCTCCAACAAAAGCTGATGTTGGCTTTTGATCAAAAGCTTTGCTAGGTTTATTTTTTTTCTTTTTAACTTCTGTATTATGTTCAAATGTTTTTGTTTGATAGTTCATAATTTTCATTTTTAATTACATGGCAAAAATGCAAGGCAAATTGCTTTTACAAAAAACAAAATTTAAAAAAAACCAACGATATAATCACACACATTACATGATAAATCATTAATTTTACTAATCAAATTAAAAAAATAGCTAACGATATAATGATAGATTTAAAAACAGTAATTTCTACTTTATCTTCAGATGAACAACAAAAGTTCATTCTTTTCTTAGAGAAAAAAAACAAACGAAAAGATGCTAAAAACATTCAGCTATTTAAGCTTATATCAAAAGGAGAAAGCTCCACTGAGGTTATTTGTAATGCTTTATATAAAAGTCAAAAAAAAGACGCTTATTACACTCTAAAACAACGGTTACTAGATTCTTTAATTGATTTTATAGCAAATAATAAACTACAAGGAGAAAATTCTACCGATATTCAAATTGTAAAATACATTCTTGCGGCGAGGGACTTTTTGATCAACAAAAACTACAAAACCGCTTATAAAATTTTAGATAAGGCTGAAGGGATTGCTAAAGAATATCAGCTATACACCATACTCAATGAAATATACCATACTAAAATTCAATATGCATATACCCTTCCCAATGCCAACATAGATGCTATTGTTCATGATTTTAAAGAGAACCAAAAAAAGTATTTACTTGAAGAAGAGTTGAACATTGTCTATGCAAAAATTAGGCAGACTCTTAAAACAATTAACTATGAAGGTGGTAGTTCTTTAGATTTTCAAGAAATAACCAACACGATCTTTAAAGAACATAACATTAGCATAGACAATGCTATGTCATTTAAGTCTTTATACCAGCTAATTACCATAGTAAGTATTTCTGCATTTATGAATAAAGATTTTATAACTGTTGAATCTTTTCTTCTTAGTACTTATAAAAATTTAAAAAAGGAAAACGACAAACAACTTTATTATCATATTAGAATACTATATTTAATTTCTAACATCTTATTTAGAAATAAAAACTTTGCTAAATCCATGCATTATCTTGATCTAATGCATGAGTGTATGTTACAAAACAAAAAGAAATACTATAATCATTTTAAATACAATCATCAATTACTCGTAGCTCTAAATAAAAACTATACCAATAAACAACAGGAAGGTATAGCTATTTTGGAAAGTCTAGTAAACATAAAAAATATAGATCCTAAAACGATGTTAGACATACGTTTAAGTTTGATTATGTTTTATTTTCAGAATAATCAACTGAAAAAAGCACAACAATTATTCTCTAAATTTTATCATTCTGATCAATGGTATATTGAGAAAAATGGTATGGAATGGACTATTAAAAAGAATCTTATTGAAATTTTATTACATTTAGAATTAAGTAATATTGATCTATTTGAATCTAGATTTCTAAGCTTTAAAAGAAAGTACTACGATTATTTAAAATCCATAAATCAACTGCGTGTTATCAATTACTTAAGCCTAGTTGAGAGTATTTATAAAAACCCAACAACGGCTATTTCTTCGGAGTTTTTTGATAAAGTTGAAAGTTCTTTTGATTTTATTGGAGCCAAACATGAAGATATTTTTGTAATGAGTTTTTATGCTTGGTTAAAGAGTAAAATGTATGAAAAACCCATATTTGATATAACTTTAGAGTTAATCAATAAGGTTCAAAACAAATAAAAGGATAATACCATTTAAAACTAACCTTTTAAAATTTCTTTTCTAATCCTGCTTAAACTTTGCGTGGTAATTCCTAAATAGGAAGCTATGTGGTAATTTTTGATATGCTGCTCTATATTTGCATATGATTTTGAAAAATTAATATAGCGTTCCTTAGCGGTTTGAGAGAGTACTGCCAGCGTTCTTTTTTGTGATTTAGCCATAAATCGCTCTACCTTTTTTCTTATATGATGTTCAATAGCAGGTATTTTTAACAATGCTTCCTCAAAGTCTTTTTTTTCAACTCTTAACACAGTAGACTCTTTAATGACTTCAATATTCAATAGAGATTTCTCATCTAAAAAATAACTTATATAATCACTAATCCACCAATCATTTACCGCAAATTGTAGTGTGTGCTCTTTTCCTTTTGGATCAATAAAAAAAGTACGTAAGCATCCCTCTAATACATAATACTGATGATTTACTTCTTGTTCTGAATTTAAAATGAGTTCTCCTTTTTTAAAGGTTTCTCTTTTAAAAATCGTAGCTAAGTAATCCAGTTCTTGATTAGATAATAATAACCCCTTAAATATTATCAACAATGCCCCTTTCATTATCCTAAAGTTAGGATAAAAAAATTACTTTTGAAACGAAATCATCGAATATTTCAAATGATTAAAGAAGTGATTCCAAATAATGTTCCTCGATTTGATATGCTTTTTTCAATTCTAAAATTTTAGAATCAACCATTTCAACATCCGTATTTTTTGAAGATTTTGTACCTATTAGCATCACGTTTTTACGGGTATGTTCGTTACTTATAAATTCAAACACCTTGGTATTATATTGATGCCTTTCTAGTATTAAAGCACGAATGGTATCCGTAACCATTTCAAACTGACGTTCTTTAAAAATACCGTATTTTAATAATGGACTCTCCTGCTCTTTCCCTTTTACCTGCTGGCGAATTTGCTTATGACAGCAAGGTGCACAAATGATTAATTCAGCCTTTGCTGATAGTCCTTTAAAAATGGCATCATCGGTAGCCGTATCACAGGCATGTAAAGCTATTAAAATATCTATTTTGTCATTGTCATACTCTTGAATAGATTGTGCTACAAACTTTAATCCAGAAAAATCACATTTCTTTGCAATATCATTACAATAGTTTACCAAACTTTCACGCAATTCAATTCCAGTAACATGAACGCTATGTTCTTTTTTATTAACTAAGTAATCATATAAAGCAAAGGTTAAATATCCTTTTCCAGATCCCATATCAACAATATTAATACGTTTAGAAAGCTTTACAGACTTCAATTGTGTCTCTATTATTTCTAAATATTTATTGATTTGTCTGTATTTATCAGCCATTTTAGGAATAACTTTCCCTTCTTTATCTGTAATTCCTAAATGAAACAAATACGCACTGTTCTCTGCACGCTTTACCTTTTGCTTATCATGCGTTTCAGGTAACTTATTCTTAAAGCTAGGGTGCGATGTCTTATAACTAACCTTTTTCTTTTTAGAAATAAATACCAACAAATCATTTTGTAATGTAAATAAGGTAGCCGCTCTAAACTTTTCAGAAAGTAATTCTTCTAAAACTTCCATACTTTCAGATAAGGTATAATTCTTTACCTGATCATTTGTAGTGTATCGGTATAAGAATTGAAAATATAACTCTCCCTTTAATTCTATCTGACGAACATATACATTTGCCAATTCATCACTTTTACGAATTGGTTTACTCAGCGTAAGTTTTACGAAATTGTTCTTTTGAATACTGTTCTGAAATTCAGAGAATAATTGTTCCAAGGCTTCTTTCATATTGCAAAAATAGCTAATAATACCTTCTCTGAATAACACTATAGTTTTTTAATTTAACCTTTTCATCAAGCATTCTCGTTCCTAGAAACTCAAAAAAAATGCTTAAATTTAAAGAGTATCAATAACTTAGAAGGTCATGAGAAATTTATTAATACTACTTGTTTTTTTTATTTGTGCTACTACTACCTACGGTCAAAACACTGGATTGAAATTAAAAAATGTAAAATCTAAGTATCAAAATGTATTTTTTAGATCTCCTGGTAAATACAATGGTAAAGAACAAGTATTTAGAGTTAAAGAAATTGCTTTTTCTACTAGTTTTAAAGGCTCTAAATCTAAAAACCAATATCAAATTTCAATTTCGGGTCATGTAAATAATAACAAAGAAGAAATTATTTACAATGCTAAAAATATTGATGAATTAAACTATTATTCTAAGGTTTTTAAAAGTAACTATAAAAAAATATTGCTATTTGAGTATAGTTACTTTATTAATTCTAAAAAGTACCATGATACTTCAATTTCTGTTGAGTATTAATTAGCTTCTATTTTTTAAAACTTCTTCAATATCACTAAAGGTATATCCTTTCGCTTTTAGTAATATTAAATAGTGGTACAATAAATCTGCTGCTTCATTTTTAAACAATTCTTCATTATCATCTTTTGCCTCTATAACTAATTCTACAGCCTCTTCACCTACCTTTTGAGCAACCTTGTTTATTCCCCTCTTAAATAATTTATTGGTATATGAATCTTCTATATTATTGTCTATTCTATTGTGTATTGTACTTTCTAAACTATATACAAAACCTTTAGATGTTTCTTCAGCAAAACACGATGTAAAACCTTTATGACATGTTGGTCCTACCGGATCGGCTTTTATTAAAAGAGTATCATTGTCACAATCCAATAAAATGTCTTTCACAAATAAATAGTTCCCAGAGGTTTCCCCTTTTGTCCATAATCTATTTTTACTTCTACTATAAAAAGTAACTTTTCCTTCTTTTTGAGTCTTTATAAAAGCCTCTTCGTTCATGTACCCTAACATTAACACTTGCAGTGTAGTATTATCTTGTACAATTACAGGAACAAGTCCATTTACTAAAGGAATCAATTCGTTTCCCTTGTTAAAATCTATATTCATCTTACCGGTATGTTGTTTGTTTTTAATGCTTCTTTTAATCTTGGTATCGGAATCTCTCCAAAGTGAAAAATACTCGCTGCTAATCCCGCACTGGCTTGAGTTTTTGTAAAAACCTCTTCAAAGTGTTTTACTTTCCCTGCACCACCAGAAGCTATCACTGGAATGTTCACTAATTCACTAACTTCCTTGGTTATATCGAGATCAAACCCATCCTTAGTTCCGTCACTATTCATGGAGGTTAATAATATTTCTCCTGCACCTAATTTCTCCACTTCTTTTGCCCATTGTAGAGTTTCCCAAGTGGTTTCATAAGTACCGCCTTTGGTAAATACCTTACCTGTTCCATCTACACTTTTTGTATCTATTGCCACCACCACAAATTGACTTCCGAAACGTTCTTTTAAATCAACTATTAATTGTGGATTTTTCACAGCAGAAGAGTTAATACTAACTTTATCTGCCCCAGCCTTAATCAAAGCTAATGCGTCTTCCACAGAACTGATTCCACCACCAACAGTAAACGGAATGTTTATTTCTTCGGCTATTTTTTCAACTAAACTTATTAAGGTTTTTCTATCTTCTAGTGTGGCAGTAATATCTAAAAAGATCAATTCATCTGCTCCATCTTTTACATATTGCTTTGCTAATTCAATGGGATCACCAGCATCTTTAATATCAACAAAATTTACTCCTTTAACGGTTCTTCCATTTTTTATATCTAAACAAGGTATGATTCTTTTCTTTAGCATAATTCCTGTAATTCTTTTAACGTTATTCTACCTTCGTAAATCGCCTTTCCTATAATGACTCCTTCACATCCTATCTCTTTAACTTTGTATAAATCTTCTATATTAGAAACTCCTCCACTCGCTATTAAATTCACCTTGGAATTCTTAAGAATTTCTTCGTATAAATTATTGGAAGTTCCTTGTAGCATGCCATCTTTAGCAACATCGGTACAAATAACATTTTGAACTCCTATTTCTTCATAATCCTTAATAAAATCGACTACATCTACTTCTGATGTTTGCATCCATCCGTGGGTTGCTATTTTTCTATTTTTACAATCTGCTCCCAGTATAATTTTACTACTTCCATATTTTGATAACCAATTGATAAAAGTATCTGGTTTTTTTACAGCAATACTTCCTCCTGTTATTTGACTTGCTCCTGATTCAAAAGCTATATTCAAATCTTCATCAGATTTCAAACCTCCTCCAAAATCTATTTTTAAACTAGTTTTAGAAGCTATTTCCTCTAACACTTTATAGTTAATTATTTTACTCGATTTGGCTCCATCTAGGTCTACTAAATGTAAGTATTGAATTCCGTTGGCTTCAAACTCCTTGGCAACCTCTACTGGGTTTTCATTATATATTTTCTTTGTATTATAATCTCCTTTTGTAAGACGAACACATTTTCCTTCAATAATATCTATAGCTGGTATAATTCTCATTTTTCTAATTCTAAAAAATTCTTTAATAATTGTTCTCCCACACTTGCCGACTTTTCTGGATGAAACTGCATCGCGTAAAAATTATTTTTTTGCATTACTGAACTAAACTCTTTTATATAATTACAGGTAGCAATAGTTTCGTTACAGGTTTCTGCATAATAACCATGTACGTAATACACATCATCAGTTAAATTTATTCCTTTTAGCAAGGTAGTCTCTTCTTTTTTTGAAAAACTATTCCACCCCATATGTGGTACCTTATCTTCTGGAGGAAACTGTTTGGTTTCCGTATCAAAAACTCCTAAACAAAGAGTATTTCCTTCTTCTGAAGATTTGCACATCAACTGCAGTCCTAAACAAATACCCAACGTAGGTTGCTTTAGAGATAAAATAACTTCATCTAGCTTTCTTTCCCTTAGATAACTCATAGCTGAACTTGCTTCTCCAACTCCTGGAAAAATTACTTTAGTAGCTTTACGAATCTCTTCTGGATTATCTGTTATTATACTTTCATACCCCAAACGAGCAACTGCATTTTGTACAGATCGTATATTTCCTGCATTGTATTTTATAATTGCTATCATTTTATAAAGTTCCTTTTGTTGAAGGCAATATCATTTTAGTTGTATCTCTCTTAACCGCTACCTTTATAGCCTTTGCAAATGCTTTGAAAATTGCTTCTATTTTGTGGTGTTCATTCGTTCCTTCTGCTTTTATATTTAAATTACATTTAGCTCCATCTGTAAACGATTTAAAAAAGTGATAGAACATTTCCGTTGGCATTTTACCAATCATTTCACGTTTAAATTCAGCATCCCAAACCAACCAGTTTCGTCCACCAAAATCAATAGCTACTTGTGCTAAACAATCGTCCATAGGTAAACAAAATCCATAACGCTCTATACCTAACTTATTCCCTAAAGCTTTTGCAAAAACTTCTCCTAAAGCTATTGCAGTATCTTCTATCGTGTGGTGCTCATCAACTTCCAAATCTCCTTTTACACCAATTGTTAAGTCCATTTGTCCATGTCTTGCAATTTGATCTAACATATGGTCAAAAAAGGCAATCCCTGTATCAATTTCACTCTTTCCTGTTCCATCTAAATTAACGGCTATTTTTATCTTGGTTTCATTCGTATTCCTTTCTATAGTAGCAAACCTGTCCTTAAGTTTCAAAAACTCATAAATTGCATTCCAATCATTACTTTCTAATGCTATAAACTCATCTAGCTTACTTCTTTTAACAGTTATTTCATCAGCTCCAAAATAAGTTTCATCATTAATATAAATTCCTTTTGAACCAAGGTTTTTGGCAAGTTCAACATCCGTTAATCGATCTCCAATTACAAATGAATTGGCTAAATCATATTCTTCAGAAAAATACTTATTCAATAAACCTGTATTCGGTTTTCTAGTAGGTTGATTATCTTTTGCAAAGGTTCTATCTATGATTTCTTCGGAAAATTCTATCCCCTCTTCTTTCAACGTTTTCATTACAAAATTGTGCACTGGCCAAAATGTATTTTCTGGATATACTTCTGTTCCCAATCCATCTTGATTGGTTACCAATACCAATTCAAAATCTAATTCTTTAGCTATCTTACTCAATCCTTGAAATACTTTCGGATAAAATTCAAGCTTTTCAAAAGAATCAGTTTGTTCGTCTGCTGGTTCTTTAATTAAAGTTCCATCTCTATCGATAAATAATACTTTTCTCATTTTTTATAGTTCTCCTAGTGTGTTGATTAGTTTTTGATTTTCTTCTGGACTACCAATTGTGATACGTAAACAATTGTTTATAACTGTATTCCTATTTCTTGTAATTATTTTCTTTTCCACTAAGTCTTTGTACAATTTATCAGCATCTTCAACTTCAATCAATACAAAATTGGCTTCTGTAGGATATATCTTTTTCACCATTGGGATTTTAGATAACTGATCAATTACCTTTGCTCTTTCTATTAAGATGATGTTCTTTTCAATTCCGAATTTTGATTGATTATTTAAGCTCACCAAAACTGCTTTCTGATTCAAAGAACTCACATTATACGGTGGCTTTACTTTATTATATAGATCAATAATATTTGAATTTGCATACGCTGTACCCACTCTTGCACCTGCTAACCCCCATGCCTTACTAAAAGTTTGGCTCACAATTAAATTTGGGTAATTCTTAATTTCACTGATAAAAGATTCTTTTGTACTAAAATCAATATAAGCCTCATCAATGATAACAACTCCATTAAAATTTTTGAGGATATAGATGATATCGTCTTTGTTAATAATGTTGCCTGTTGGGTTGTTTGGTGAGCATATAAAAATCAGTTTTACATCATCCATTTCTAAATATGGTTGTAATTGATTTAGATTAATTTGAAAATCGGCTAAAAGTGGCTGTTTGATTAACTCAATGTTATTTATTCCAGCAGATACATCGTACATACCATATGTAGGAGAAAAAGTTAAAGCTTTGTCTTTCCCTGGCTCACAAAAAATTCGAAAAGCTAAGTCAATTACTTCATCACTTCCATTGCCTACAAAAATCTGATCTAAATTGGCTTTTTTAATTTCTGAAAGTTTTTCTTTAATACGAATTTGTTGTGGGTCTGGATAACGATTTAAAGTTCCAAACGGATTTTCATTGGCATCTAAATACACATCAGCAACGCCTTTAAATTCATCTCTCGCAGACGAATAAGCTTTTAATTGTTGAATATTTGAACGAACTATTTTCTCTAAATTAAACATTGTTAATCTCTTTTAATCTTATGGTAACTGCATTTTTGTGTGCCTGTAAGCCTTCAGCTTCTGCCATTAACTCTATGGCATTTCCTATATTTAATATCCCTTGCTGAGTTACTTCCTGAAATGTAATTTTCTTTACAAAACTGTCTAAAGAAACTCCGCTGTAGTTTTTAGCATATCCGTTAGTTGGTAATGTGTGATTGGTTCCACTGGCATAATCCCCTGCACTTTCACAACTATAATTCCCTAAGAAAACAGATCCTGCATTCGTGATTCCTTCGATATAATTAAAAGGCTCTAAAGATGCTATGATTAAATGTTCTGGAGCGTACACATTACTAAACTCAATACATTCTTCTTTAGAGTTTAATACAACTGAAAAACTATTTCCAAGGGCTTTTTCTGCAATTTCTTTTCTGTCTAAAAGATTCAACTGAATCTTCAATTCTTTATTAACTTTTTCAATAACGGACTCATCTGTTCCTACTAGCACAACCTGACTATCTTCTCCATGTTCTGCTTGAGAGAGTAAATCTGCCGCTATAAATCCTGGATTAGAAGTTTCATCGGCAATCACCAATACCTCACTTGGTCCTGCCGGCATATCAATGGCAACACCATCTTGTTGTACTAGTTCTTTTGCTTTAGTTACATACTGATTTCCTGGACCCAAAATCTTATACACTTTTGGAACTGTTTCTGTTCCATATGCCATTGCAGCTATTGCTTGAGCCCCTCCAACTTTAAATATTTTAGTTACTCCAACTAAAGATGCAGTATATAAAATAGCTGGATCAATTTCTCCTTTTACATTCGGCGGAGTACACAAAACTATTTCTTTACATCCCGCTATTTTTGCCGGAATACCTAGCATTAAAATGGTTGAAAACAAAGGTGCTGTTCCTCCAGGAATATATAATCCTACTTTATCAATAGCCACACTTTTCCTCCAACAAGTAACTCCCTTAGTTGTTTCTACTTTTGTTTCTTGTTCTTTTTGAGAAGTATGAAACCTTTCAATATTACTTTTTGCTAGTTGAATTGCTTCTTGCAATTCTTCTGAAACTAAAGTTTTTGCCAATGCTATTTCTTCATTGGTTACTTCTACAGAAGAAAGCTCAACTCTATCAAATAACGCAGCATAGCGAATCAATGCTTCGTCTTTATTTTGCTTGACATCTTCTAAAATTGCAATTACTTTTTTCTCAAGATTTCCTTGATCAAAAGTGGCTCTTTTACAAATAGAAGTCCATTCTTTTATTGGTGGATTTTTAATTGTTTTCATAATATTTACACAACCATTTTTTCAATTGGACAAACTAAAATTCCTTCAGCTCCATTATTTTTTAACTCATCAATTACTTCCCAAAATTCATTTTTGTTTAATACTGAGTGTACTGAACTCCAGCCTTCTTCTGCTAGAGGCAATACGGTTGGACTTCTCATTCCAGGTAAAATATCAATGATTTTTTCAAGCTTATTATTCGGAGCGTTTAATAGTACATACTTAGAGTTCCTTCCTTTTAAAACAGATTGAATTCTAAACTGAAGCTTATCTAATATTTCTTTTTGTTCACTTTTAATTTGAGGTGAAACCGCCAAAACTGCCTCTGATTTCAACAATACTTCTACCTCCTTTAAATTATTCTTAAATAAAGTAGAACCACTCGATACAATATCACAAATACCATCCGCTAAACCAATATTTGGTGCTATCTCAACTGAACCGTTAATAATGTGTAATTGTGCGTCAATATTATTCTGTTGAAGAAAACTTTTTACCGTTTCTGGATATGAAGTAGCAATCTTTTTATTTTGAAAGTAACCTATTCCATTATAATTTTCATTTTTTGGAATGGCAAGTGATACTTTGCACTTAGAGAACCCTAGTTTTTCAACAAACTCAATTCCTTCTCCTTTTTCTATCAATAAGTTCTCTCCTATGATTGCTACATCTACCACTCCATCATTTAAATACTGCGGAATATCTCCATTTCTTAAATAAAATACTTCTAACGGGAAATTACTTGCTGAAGCTTTTAATTGATCTTTACCGTTATCAATAGAAACACCACATTCCTTTAATATTTGGAGCGAGTCTTGATTTAATCTCCCTGATTTTTGTATGGCTATTTTTAATTTACTCATTTTCGTTAGTTTGGTTTGAGTAAATCTTTTTAAGTAGTTTATTTCTTGGCGCCTTAAGAAACAAAAAACCCGTTTGACTTACTCAAACGGGTTTTAAAATATATTTTGATTTTATTCAATACATTTTCAGCTCGCTTGAGTGCAAGTATGAAAATGATGATGATGTAATTGAATAAAGTTCATTTCTTTTATTTTGTCTCTGCAAATATTTAGAATTTATTTTTTAGAATCCAAATAATTTTTAAAAAAATTAAAATTCGAAACAATTAAATAACATTTACTTAAATTCTAAACTTATAACTGACTTAGTAAATCATATAAATTGTCATTTTTCTCTAACCCCATTTTTTTCTTAATTCTATAACGAGCAGTTTCTACACTCCTAGGTGACACATTTATCAGTTGTGCAACTTCCTTGCTTTTTAAATTAGCAACGATATATGTACAATGTTTTAAATCATTTACCGATAAACTTGGAGCTACTTTTTTTAGTTGATTAAAGAACTCGGGTCTAATTTTTTCAAACTGTATTTTAAAATCCTCCCATACTTCTTCTTCTGAGATTAAATCTGATAATTTCTTATTTATCATTAACAAATATCCTGAGGTATCTACATTCGTATCTAAATACCCTTCAATATCCTTACATACTTTACCTATAGAATCATTGTAAGTAGAGATTCTTAAAACTCTTGAAAACAATGCCTGTTCGTTTAACTTTAATAAGTTTTCGTTTTCTTTTTTATTTTCATAAAGTTCTTTATTCTTTTCCTTTAAATCAACAATAAGCTCTTTTAACTCTAAATTTAACTCCTTAATTTTTTCATTCTTATTTCTGTCTTTCCTTCTAAAATAAATCATTGCAGAAACCAATAAAACCAATAGTGCTATAGTTAAAATACTCCAATACAATTGTTGTTTTTGATCCTTTATAATTTCCTTGTTCTTTTCCTTTAAGTCCTTTTCAAGTTCAAGTTCACGCATGTAGGAATCTTCTAAATACTTCTCTTTATATTTAATAGATGCCCTTAACTCTACTATTACATTTTTATAATAATCTAGTGCCTTAATTTCTTGATTATCCTTCTCATATAGTTTTGCATATGCTTCATTTATCAAGCTAGTAGTAAAATTATAACTGTCTTTAGGAAAATCAATACTCTTAGCCAACTTTAAATATTCATAAGCTTTTTCAAACTGTTTCAATTCTAAGTAATTATCAGCTATAAAATAATACAATCTTTTAAGTCCAGTAAGCTTCTTATGTTTATTAATTAACTCCAAATACTTAAAGGCGTATTGATTAGATTCTGCCCATTCTTTTCTCTTTCTAGAGTTTAAGGTAAGATTGTAATAGGCATCTATTTGCTGTGGAAGTTCTCCTATTTGTTCGTATTTTGTAACTGCTTGCTTAAATAAGCCTTCTGCTTTTTTATAATCTTTTTTATTTAGAGATGCGGCAACTCCTCTTGAATTAAAAATAGTTCCTTGAAGAAGTATATCATTTGTTTTTTCTGCTAAATTAAATGACTTCGAAAAAAGACTATCTGATATTTTATATTGCTGTAAAAATAAATTCCGAACTCCTTTTAAGTAATAAATTTTACTATTAATAGAATCTTCTTGAATGATTCTATTGTTAATTTTCACATAACGAAGTATGCTATCTAGTAATTCTTCATCTTCTGTTTTTTGAAATAGATAATAATCTTCAACAATCTTTTTTTTATACTCGTCTGAAGATATTTCACTTTGTTGTCCAAAACTAATTATAGTTATAAAACAAAACAACAATAAGGGGGCGTTCCATTTTCTCATTATTCTAAATTAATGGCTGTTTTTACACTCGTCAATTATACTACAAACGTATTTTTTTTCTGAAATTCGATTCAAAAACACATCAAATCTACTACATCAGTTTTTTATCAATGCTTTATAAATACATTTGCTCCAAGATTATTTAGTTGTTCCCCTAACTATATAATTTCAGTTATTTTCAAGTTACCAAAATACGATGATGTTCCCCTTAGACAATTCCTCATTATTAATATTTTTGGTAACTTTTTTTTATGATTATCGCCGTGTTATAAGGCAACAACTTCTAATATAATAAGGCTCAATCCCAAAATTTACTAGTATAAAACGATGAGATATTAAGTATCCATGTTTAATTCAACTCAACACTATACGCTTATTTATTTTTTTGGAGCTTCAAATGTATCAAATCTTATCCATTCCTTCCAAATATTAACATTTTAATGGTTAAATTAATACTACAATATTACTACAAGAACATAATCGACTCATAAAGCCTTTACATTTGTTTTCGAAATCTGAAAATAGTTCCCCCTATTTTTGATTCCCTTTTTTTTTCACCAAAAAGCTATTAGAGGATTACTCCCCACAGTTTTAAAAGTAACTCCATTTAATAGCTTAAATAAAAAAAACACCTATCTTAATAAATAGGTGTTTTTTATTATTCTTGATAATATGTTAATTATTCACTCTTTATAGAATCAACATTACTTTCAATCATCTTTTTAAGGTTTTGTAACTGTCCATCATCTCCATCAACATTTACACTTCTCATCATTTTCATAATTGCATTTGGGTTCATGTCATCTCCTAACAATCTACCAACACCAACTCCCATTTCTTTAACATCAACAAATCCCACAATCTCGTCAATAGCATCAGTTTCTCCTGTATAGTATAACGTTGCTTTTCCTTTTTTATCATTAAATTTCATTAACGTTTTATATCCAGAACTTTTTAAAATTTCCTTTATCTTTTGCCTTTCAGCAGTTAATTCTTCTTCAGTTGCCTTATTCGTTGGTAAAAAAGCAATATTTACTTTACGAATACTTTCGTAAGCTTTCTTATCTTCTTCCGAAGCATCCTCTTTCATCTTTATTGGTAAAATACTTGAAGAAAAATCTAACGTCACAAATTTTGAATTGTTTTGACTATCTACAATATATTTTTGCAATGATGGTTTGTTACACGAAACTAATGCCAACATTAGTAACGACATTGTATAAATTACATATTTTTTCATAATCTTTTAATTTTAATTAAAATAAGGCGAGAAGCAATCTCGCCATATTATTTTCTTATTTTTTTACTCTTATTTTTCCTTATCAGAATATTTATGAGCTATTTTCGATAGTTTGTTTACATCAATCTCTCCAGTTAAAGAAACAATTACTGATTCCATTTTACTTCCTTTATCCTTATTCTTTACAAACATCAATACTTCACTAACTAAATCTTTATTCTTAGTTGCCTTTACATAAATCTTCACACGAGAATCTTTATCCTTTACTCTCATTAACTGCGTTAAATTTGAGTTTTTAATAGCACTATTTACCATTCCTTCCATTTGAGAAGCTACTTGGCTATCATCTGTTGAAAATAACTTCAATTCATTTAATCCTTTCATTGTATTGAAAACTTCCATATCATCAGATTTTGAATCTGGAAACTTTTTTAACAACTCAAACATATCTTTAGTAACTACTACAGATGAAACTTCATCTAAATCTTCTAATTTATCAAATAATGACTGTCCAAACGACACAGTTGTAGTAACTAAAAATGCTAATAATAATATAACTTTTTTCATGATTTTCTTATTTACGTTTACTTGGTTTTACTTTTATTATTTTACGGTGTTTAATACTTTGTTTACTGTTTCTTCATAGGTACTTAAGTGTCCAATAGCATCATGACCTTTATTTATGTTGTTTGAAACTGCATACAATGCTTCGTTTCCTTTGTTTAGGTTGATTGAAACCATTTGCAATGCTTCTTTAACTTGTGCAAATTGTTTTCTTGCCTGTTGCTTTTGATACTCTTCGTGTCCTATAAAAACGCTAAACAATAAGACTACTGACGCTGCCACCGATAACCATTTCCAGTTCTTTCTATTAGTTCTCTCAGGTTTTAACTGAATGGTTTTGGTAAAGGTTTCATCTTTACTTTGTTTAAAATAACTAAACATATAACTATACTCATACAAATGAGGTGCCACATTATTAGAAGTAAAGTATTCTTGTAAAACTTTTTCTTCTTGAAGCGTAGTTTCTGCGTCTAGATATTTTTCTACTAATTTTTCTATGTTAGCTAACTCCATAGTTATGTTTTTTTATTAGTTCTTCTCTTATTGTTTTTCTGGCTCTTGATAAAGCTACCCTTACTGCTGTTGGTTTCATATCAACCATTTTACAGATTTCGTCAAAATCATATTGTTCAATATCTCTTAACTGAATAATGATTTTTTGTTGTTCTGGTAATTTTTCAATGAGCGCATGTACTTGGTTTACACTGTCGTTATGTTCTACTTTCTTTTCTAAAGACGTTTCTTTTTCTTTATAATTACTATGAACTAATGTTAAATTACTCGCTTGTTTAGATTTTAATCTATCAAAACAATAATTTTTTGTCATCGTCATAGCAAAAGCTTCTACGTTCTTATAATTAGAAAGCTTCTCTTTATTCTTCCATAATTTAAAATACAACTCTTGCGTAGCATCTTCGGCTTCTTCTGTCGAAACCAATAGTCTTTTTGCTAAACGAAAGACTTTGTCTTTAAACGGTAATACAGCTTTTAAAAAGTCTGATTGTTTCATGGTTTAGTTAGTTAATTAAGTAAACCTTACTAAAAGAATTTTACTTCCTTTCTAATGGGTTTACATCTCTACGACGATGCAATATAAATTTTGTTACAAAGCTTCTCAAAAAAAATAATATTATTACTTAAATTGCGTTATTATATATTGATTTAAAATCCCAAAAATATATGAAGTTTATTAAACCTACTCTTTTATGTATACTTACTTTTATTGCTATATCATGCAGTAGAACAGAATTTGCTCCAGATAATATTCAAGTGCAAAGTTTTGTTTGGAGAGGTTTGAATGCTTATTATTTATCGCAAAATCAAATTCCTGATTTATCCGATAGAAGATTTAACAACGATCAACAGTTATACAATTATTTATCTGGTTTTAATGACCCTAATGCATTATTTCAATCATTATTAATTGGAACTGATACCAAATCTTTATTACAAGCAGATTATAATACATTAACAACTCCTCAAGTAAGAACGGGTAATACAAATGGAGTTGAGTTTGGGATTATTGCCGATCCAAGTAGTGCAGATAATGTAGTTGGTTATATTACGCACATACTACCTAACTCTGATGCCAGTGGTAAGAATTTAGTTCGTGGTGAGTTCTTTTATGCTGTAGACAACACTCAATTAACCAGAGGTAATTTTGAATCTTTACTTGTTAATGGTTCTAATAATTTTACCTTAAATATGGCTAACTTTAATGGAACTAGTGTAACACCTAACGGAAAATCAGTTGCCTTAGTAAAATCGAATTACAACTATACAGCTACTTTTAAAGATAATGTTATCAATAGTGGATTGGATGTGATTGGCTATTTGATGTATAATAACGATTTTTCTTCGAATTATTTAAGTGGTTTAAACCAAACCTTTGCTAATTTACAAAGTCAATCGGTTAATAAATTGATTTTAGATTTGAGATATCAAGTTGGTAGTGGAGCTATTGTAAAAAATTTAGAAAAAATTGCTTCTATGATTACCAATCAACCAACTACAGAAGTTTTGGTTAAAGAAAAGTGGAATTCAAAAGCGCAACCTTGGTTTGAAAGTAACCAACCTGATTCTTTATTAACTAAGTTTAGTGATAAATTAAACGCTACAACCAATTTAAATAGGTTGGCAATTACCGATTTATATATTATTTTAAATGGTCAGAATTTTACAGGATCATCGGCTACTGAATTATTAATAAATAGTTTAAGACCTCATATCAATGTTCATATTCTTGGGCGTACTACTAGTGGAAACAATACTGGTTCGATAACATTGTATGATTCTGAAGATTATAATTTAAATACTACGATTAATAGGAATCATACTTTTGCGCTGCAACCAATAGTATTAAATTTCTTAAATAAAAATGATGAAACTTATGAAAATGGTTTCAACCCTACCTTAACTTTATGTACAAATGAGGATCCTCTTAACTTAGGTGTTTTAGGTGAAAATTCAGATCCAATTATCGCTAGAATATTAAACTTTATTTCTTCTGGTGTTACAGGAAATCCACCTTCTTGTAACCCTATGTCTTTTGAACATTTATACAATTCAATAGATTTACAAAGAGAAAGAGATACTGGTGTATTTATTGAACAAGTTTTACCTAAAAACTAAATTACAACAAACTCATTTGAGCATTGTTTTCTTCGTTAGGAATTTTAAGATTGATGTTCAACTCATTATTTAATTTCTTGATGAAATAAGCCGCCAATAAAGGAGATTCTACCTCTAAATTCTGGTGAATAAAGAAGTGTATATTATTTAATCCAAGTGCTCTCCATTCCTTTAAACGAAGTACCCATTCATCTAATCGAGTATAATCTGAAGGATGATTCGCTCCTACATAACGCACAAAGGCTTCGTCATTGGTTAAACGCATATGTACCATATCTCTCCTACCCGCCGTATCAACCAATACATTAGCGATATTGTAGGTTTCTAATAAATCTGTAAACTCATTAAAAACAGTAGCATCTTCAAACCAATCTGGATGACGAACTTCAATAGCTAAAGGGATTCCTTTCGGCCAACTAGCCGCAAAATTTTGCATTCTTTCAAAATTCTTTGATCCAAAATTAGAATGTAATTGTAAAAATATAGTTCCTAATTTTTCTTCTAGATTACAGGCAGCATCCAAATAATAATTAACCGAATCTGCAACTCCTTGTAAACGTTTCCAATGACTTATTTCTTGAGTTAACTTCGGAAAGAATTTAAAATTTCCTGGCGTTTTTTCTTTCCATTTTGAAAACTGCTCCGCAGGAAATTGACGATAAAAAGTAGCATTCAATTCAATTGAATTAAACTGTTTTGAGTAATATGCTAATTCATCTTTTGTACCCCTTGGGTAAAAATCTTTTAAATCTTGCTTGTTCCATTTAGCACAACCTACATAAACTGAAGGCTTATCTTTCTTTTCTATAGATTCTAATAGTGTTACCGTACTTGCATTCGTTTCTGGTAAACTAAAATCTATCAACGCTGGATTTTCTACTTTTCCAAATTTCATTTACGATACTTTTTTAGATTCTTCCAAACCATCTTCTATCTCATCATTCGGCATTAACTCAGGTCTAAAATCATTCATCAAATTACCATCTTGATGCTTGGCATGATCGAAACCTTGTTTCCACCACTTGGTCATCATTCTTTTATTAAAAACCAATGAATTTGTAGTCAATACTGTTGGAGTATAATACAAATTCAATTGTACATCATTATGCTTAGCCGATAACTTTCCGATAGTCACATTATGACGTTCTACATGCTCTAACATAAAATCAAAAACATTCAACATCAATGAAAACGGATTCTTTGCAGGCAATCTATTTATTTGTGTTACTTCTGTTTCCAAAATAATAGCATCAATTTCTTTGGCTCCTCTTAAAATTGCTTCACGAATCGGTATTAAACAACCAAAACCACCATCGGCATATTGCATATTGTTTTTTTCTAACAAACTCATAAAAGGCACATAATTACACGAACCCCAAATCCAATCGCAAAAATCATCATATTCACATTCTAAAATAGACTTGTACTCTATTTGATTCGCTGTCAAATTAGAAACAGTAACAATTACTTCCTTGTTATCTTCACGAATCTTTTCATGCATTTTTTGGGTAATATTCTTCTTAATTAGTTTGCGTAGATTTTTACTCTCTCCAAACGTTTTACGGCCATTAATAAAATTCCATAACGTATTTCTATGTCGAATCGACACCACTTTTTCTCCATGCACCGTTTTTATACGAAACGGACTGTTACTAAAAATAGAGTGCTGATTGACATTCGTATACAATTCTTTTAACTCATCAAGCATGTGCAAGGCCAAATGAGAAACCATTAAACTTCCTGTAGAGGTACCTAAGTACATGTCGTAGTCTTTCTTCTTTTCCTTCATCAAATACTCTGCAACACCTCCTGCAAATGCACCTTTACTACCACCTCCAGAAATTACTAATGCTTTTTTCATCGATTATATAATTGATTTATCTATTTTTAGTACTGTAAAAATATCAAAAAAATGACACGTTTCTTACCTATTTTTTTAGTCGTTATAACTCTTTTTTCTTGCAAAAAAGAAACAACATATATTCCTAGAGAAATTAATAGTATTACCATTCAAGAATTTAAAAGGGATAGTTCTAGCATTAGAGCCATTCATGCCATTAATCAAGATACTTTAGTTTATGCCGGATCTATAGGAGATTTCGGTATTACCATTGACGGAGGCAAAACTTGGGATACCCTTAAAATCAAATATCAAGACTCTATATTACCACATTTTAGAAGTATAACCTATACTGAAAATAGTGGGTACTTCGCGCTATCTGTTGGAAATCCAGCCCTTTTATATTGTCTTTCATTTTATGGTCCTCAATTGGTTTATAAAGAGGAACATGAAAAAGTATTTTATGATAGTATGAAATTCTTTAAAGATGAGTTTTATGGAATTGCAGTGGGAGATCCTACAGAAGACTGCCCTTCAATCATAATAACTTCGGATGGAGGAGTTAATTGGAAAAAATTATCGTGTGATGTATTGCCAAAATTTGAAGAAGGAGAAGCTTTTTTTGCTGCTAGTAATACCAATATTGCTATAGTAAATAGTACTGTATGGATTGCTTCTGGTGGAAAACGATCTCGAATATTAAAATCTACTGACTACGGGAAGACTTGGCAAATTTTTGACACTCCTTTTATTCAAGGAGAAGGTCCTCAAGGAATTTATTCTATCGATTTTTATGATGAAAATAACGGAATAGCCGTTGGAGGAAACTATTCAAGACCTGAAGACAACTGTGCTAACAAAGCCATCACAACAGATGGTGGAAAAACGTGGACAATTGTTGCCGATAATGAGAATCCAAATTATAAAAGTTGTGTACAATATGTTCCCAACACAAATGGTAAAGAAGTATTTGCAGTAGGTAAAACAGGTATTTCTTTTTCCAATGACGGAGGTCATACTTGGAAAGAGGTAAGTAAGGATGGTTACTACAGTATTCAGTTTGTAAATAAGAACATGGCTTGGTTATCTGGACATGAAAAAATAGGGAAACTTATACTTCCTTAATCAAATCTTAATGTTTTGTTAAAAGCTTAAAGTTTCGTTAATATCCGCGTACTTTTATATTCTAATTCAACTTAATTCTCAATGAAAAAATTTTTATTACTACTGTTATTTTTGTGCGGTACTACCCTACATGCACAAGAATATTTCCCTACCAATACAGGAGTAAAAACAACCAAAAACAAGGTTTTTGCATTTACCAATGCGAAAATTCATGTTACTCCAACAAAAATTATAAAAAAAGGTACTTTACTTGTTAAGGATGGTAAAGTTGTTAGTGTTGCTAAATCGGTTGTGGTTCCTAAAAATGCACAAACAATTGATTTAGATGGAAAATCAATTTATCCTTCTTTTGTAGATGCATATTCTTCTTTTGGAGTGGAAAAACCAAAAAGACAAAACAATTTCGGTAAGCGTCCACAATACGACGCTACCAGAAAAGGCTATTACTGGAATGATCACATTAGACCTGATGTTGCTGCTGCAAAACTATTTAAATTTGATGATAAGAAAGCAAAAGAGCTTATCAAGTTAGGTTTTGGAGTCGTTAACACCAATATGCAAGATGGAATCATGCAAGGAACTGGTGTTTTGGTTACTTTAAACCCAAATAGTACAGATGCCTATAGAGTTTTAGATACCAGGTCTGGTAATTACTTATCTTTTTCTAAAAGTGCTAAATCAAGTCAAAGCTATCCTACTTCTCGTATGGGAGCCATGGCATTATTACGTCAAGCGTATTTAGACGCGGATTGGTATGCTCAAGGAAATGCAAAAAACACCGATTTAGCTTTAGAAGCATTAAACAACAATAAAAATTTACCTCAAATATTCAACGCAGGTGGATATTTAGAAAATATGCGTGCTGACAAGATTGGTGATGAATTCGGAATTCAATATACCATCGTTGGTGGAGGAAACGAATATGAACGAATCAATGATATTAAAAACACCAATGCTACTTATATTATTCCTATCAATTTTAGAAAGGCATACGATGTTTCAAATACATTTTTAACGAATAGAATTGCATTGGGTGATATGCGTTCTTGGAACCAAGAGCCTTCTAATCCATCTGTTTTGGCAAAAAACAATATACCTTTTGCATTAACTACTCACGACTTAAAATCAACCAAAGAGTTTACAGCTAACTTACAAAAGGCAATTGCTCATGGTTTAGATAAAACAAAAGCTTTAGAAGCTTTAACAACTGTTCCTGCTAAAATTTTAAGAAACAATAAAATTGGAAACTTAGAAAAAGGAAGCTATGCCAACTTCTTAATTACTTCGGGAGATCTTTTTGATAAAAAAACTACCGTATATGAAAATTGGGTTCAAGGAATGAAGAATGAAATCAACCCAATGAATATTAAAGATATTACTGGTAAGTACAGCTTAACAGTAAATGGTCAATCATATGATATGACTATCTCTGGAAAAGCGGCTAAGCAAACTGCAGCGATTAAAAAAGGTGATAAAAAGGTAAATTCAAAGTTTACGTTTGCAAATGACTGGGTAACTATTGCCTTAAGAGAAGGTGATAATTTTACACGTCTTACAGGGCAAATTGATAATAAGAACATCAAAGGAACAGCTATTGACACGAATGGAAATGAATCTAATTGGACTGCAACATTTGTTTCTAAAGAAAAGAAAAAGGACGAGCAAAAAAAGAAGAAGGAAGATGCCCCTCAAGTTGTAGCAGTATCTTATCCAAATATTGGTTTTGGTAATCATACAAAACCGCAGGGACAAACTTTATTAATTAAAAAAGCTACTGTTTGGACCTCTGAAAATGGTGAAGTATTAAACAATACAGATATTTATATTAAAGATGGTAAAATTGCCAATATAGGTAAAAACTTACCTAAAAGAGGTGCTACCGTAATTGATGGGACAGGAAAATATGTTACAACGGGTATTATTGATGAGCATTCACATATAGCGGCTTCTGCAATTAACGAAGCAGGACATAATTCTACTGCAGAAGTAACTATTGAAGATGTTGTTGATCCTAACGATATTAATATTTACAGAAACTTAGCCGGTGGGGTTACTTCTATTCAAATACTTCACGGATCTGCGAACCCAATTGGAGGTCGCTCAGCGATTATCAAATTAAAATGGGGTGAGAATGCAGATAATATGATTTATAAAAACACTCCTAAGTTTATCAAGTTTGCTCTAGGTGAAAATGTAAAGCAATCTAACTGGGGTGACTTACAAACAGTTCGTTTCCCACAAACACGTATGGGAGTTGAGCAAGTATATATAGACTACTTCCAAAGAGCTAAAGAATATGATGCTAAAAAGAAAAGTGGACAACCTTATCGTAAAGATATTGAGTTAGAAACCTTAGCTGAAATTATTAATAAAGAACGTTTTATTTCTTGTCACTCATATGTACAATCTGAAATTAATATGTTGATGAAAGTTGCAGAAAAATTCAACTTTAATATTAACACATTCACGCATATTTTAGAAGGATATAAAGTTGCTGATAAGATGAAAGAACACGGTGTAGGTGGTTCTACTTTTGCTGATTGGTGGGCTTATAAATTTGAAGTAAATGATGCCATTCCTTACAATGCTGCAATTATGCATAATCAAGGAGTAACCGTTGCTATCAATTCAGATGATGCTGAAATGTCACGTCGTTTAAATCAAGAAGCTGCTAAATTGGTTAAATATGGAGGTATGTCTGAGCAAGATGCTTGGGCTACTGTAACTATCAACCCTGCTAAATTATTACATTTAGATGACAGAACTGGTAGTATTAAAGTAGGAAAAGATGCAGACATTGTTGTTTGGAATGACAATCCGTTATCTATCTACTCAAAACCTGAGAAAACAATTATCGACGGAGCAGTCTATTTCGATATCGAAAAAGACAAAGCAAAACGTAAAGCAATTAAAGCAGAACGTTCAAAGTTGATAAATATGATGTTGCAGGAAAAAATTAAAGGAGGAAAAACACAAGCTCCTGTAAAGAAATCTAAACAATTATTCCACTGTGATACTGAATAAGAATTTAAAGCTACAAAACATGAAAATTAGAATTATATATAGTTTAGTATGTTTCTTATTCATAGGAAATTTACTTGCACAGCAAACACCAGCACCTAAACAAACCCAAGGGTATTCTATTGAAGGAGCTACCGCTCATTTAGGAAATGGTGAAGTTATTGAGAACTCTTTGATTATGTTTACCGACGGAAAAATTTCATTTGTCGGTAAAGCAGAAATGAGAATAGCCCGTATAGGTAAAGTGATAGATGCTAAAGGAAAGCATGTATATCCAGGGTTTATTGCTGCAAATACCTCTTTAGGTTTGGCAGAAATTGATGCAGTTAGAGCTACTAGAGATTTTGATGAAATTGGAAGTATGCTTCCTCATATTCGTAGTATTATTGCGTATAACTCAGAAAGTAAAGTAATCGAAACCATGCGTCCTAATGGAGTATTAATGGCACAAGTTGCACCAAGAGGTGGTGTTATTTCAGGAACGTCTTCTGTAGTACAATTAGACGCTTGGAACTGGGAAGATGCTACCTTAAAAACCGATGATGGAATTCATATGAACTGGCCTAATGTATTTTCAAGAGGTCGTTGGTGGATGGGAGAAGATCCTGCTTTAAAACCAAATAAGAATTACCAAAAAGGCATTACCACTATTAAAAAATACTTTAATAATGCTAAGAATTACTTAGCTGGAGATAAAGCTTCTATGAATTTACCTTATGAAGCTTTACAAGGTTTATTTAATGGAAAGCAAAAACTATTTGTTCATGTAAATGGTCAAAAAGGAATCACCGATGCAGTGAATACTTTAAAAACATTAGGTGTTCAAGACATTGTAATTGTTCGTGGTCGTGGTGCTGAAAAAGCAGCGGACTTGTTAAAAAAATATGATATTCCAGTAATATTAGAAAGAGCACATCGTTTACCAGGAGATGAAGATGAAGATTATGATTTACCTTATAGATCAGCACAAATCTTAACAGATAAAGGTATTTTAGTAGGATTAGGTATGGAAGGTGGTATGGAGCGTATGAGTACTCGTAACTTACCTTTCTATGCAGGTACTTATGCCGCTTATGGTTTAGACAAAGAGAAAGCTGTACAGTTAATTACACAAAATAACGCTAAAATATTGGGCATTGATGCAATTGCTGGAACATTAGAAGTTGGTAAAGATGCTACTTTATTTATTTCGGAAGGAGATGCTTTAGATATGCGTACTAATATTTTAACAGATGCTTTTATTCAAGGTAGAAAAATTAGTTTGGAATCCCACCAAACAAAACTTTGGAAGCGATATTCGAAAAAATATAAAAATCAATAAATAAAAAGAGCTCGGTTCACCCCCGAGCTTTTTTTATATACAAAAATTACCCCCTATTATAATTTCTGCATATATCACAATTGCACCACAAATATTTATAAATATTATTAGAAACGATATCCCTAAGAATAGGTATTTTTGCCCCTATGAAACAAATTAGCAGTATTCAAAACTCCTATATAAAAGAGTTGATTAAACTTCAAGAGAAATCACGTGAACGTAAGAAAAAAGGACTTTTTCTTGTGGAAGGACAACGTGAGATTTCATTAGTCATCAAAGGAAATTATACGTTAGAAACCTTATTGATACTTCCCGAAGTTGTTTCTAGAGAGTTTTTAGAAAATATAGATACTCAAGCTTGTGAAGTAATTGAAATTACTAAAGAGGTATATCAAAAATTAGCATATCGAGCTACTACTGAAGGAATGATTGCTGTAGTTAAGACAAAGGATTTTTCAATAAAAGATGTTTCATTCAACACTCCTACTCCATTAATAATGGTAATGGAAGGTATTGAAAAACCCGGAAATATTGGTGCTATGCTTCGAACTGCAGATGCCGCTAATTTAGATGCTGTTTTTATTACTAACCCTAAATCAGACATGTTTAATCCAAACATTATACGATCAAGTGTAGGTTGTATATTTACCAATCAAATTGCTGTGGGAACTTCAGAAGAAATTATAGATTTCTTAGAACAAAACAACGTTAATATTTACAGTGCTACTTTGCAAAACTCTAATGAATATCATAAAAATGATTATACTGAAGCTTCTGCTTTAGTAGTAGGTACTGAAGCTACTGGATTAACAGAGATCTGGAGAGAGAGGGCCACTCAAAACATAAACATTCCTATGCAAGGGGAAATCGATTCTATGAATGTTTCTGTTGCAGCCGCCATCTTAACCTTTGAGGCAAAAAGACAACGAGAATTTAAATAAATAAGAACAATTAATAATAAAATGTAAACCAACTATGAAAATGAACACTAAAAAAATTGCTATCAACTTAATCTCTATTATTTGTCTACTTTTTATAAGCTATTCCTGTAGTGATAGTTCCAATACTATAGGAGATTTGGTCTATGAGGGAGATATTGTTATCGATACCGATGAAAAATATGAAGCTTTTACCAAAAAAGGTTATACTGAAGTTAATGGTAGTTTAACTCTCAAAAACTTATCAATAACTTTTATGAATGACATGCACAACCTTAAAAAGGTTCATAAAAGTTTAATTATTGAATCGAATCAACAATTGGTGAGTTTAGAAGGTCTTGGAAATCTTACCCACATTGGTCGTGACCTTTTGCTAGGAAACAATAAAGCTCTATACGATATAAATGCCTTAAAAAAAACTCAAGAGTTAGGGTCTCTTATAATTCATGACTCTCCTTCTATAAAATCTTTACAAGTTTTTAGCCATATTACATCGTTAAAATTAGGAATAAATATTGGAGGTAATGACAATTTAGAAAGTCTTCAAGGACTGCACAATATTGAAACTTGTGGTACTTTAATTATTTCTTCAAACAATTCATTATATGATGTATCAGTCTTTAAAAAACTAACTCATATAGACGGTTTCTTATCAATAAAACACAATAAAAACATTACTAGTCTTGAAGGTTTTGATAATCTAGTTTCAATAAAAAGACATTTAAGAATTCATAGTAATAGGTATTTAAGAGATCTTTCTCATTTAAGCAAACTTACAACGATTGGAGAACATTTAATCATAACCTATAATGATGCACTTCCTAATTTAGAAGGTCTAAATAGTTTAAAAGCTGTTCCTGGTACACTTCAATTAATGAAAAATAACAGCTTAAAAAGCATAAAAGGTTTAAACAGTATTGAAACTATTGGACATGATTTAGAGATTACCAACAATGATTATTTAGAATCCTTAGAAGGATTTAAAAATCTTAAGTCAATTAATCGAAGTATACTTATCCGATACAATTCATATCTAAGAAACTTTTGCTCCTTACAACCTGCACTAAATTCTAATAGCTTAAAAGGAACTTACACTGTTGAGTTTAATAACTACAATCCAACAGAACAACACATAAAAGACGGTAGTTGTGAACTTTAATTATACACAATAAAAAAGCAGCTAATTCTTAGCTGCTTTTTTATTATAACGATGTTTAGTTTTATTGATTACTAAACAACTTATTAATTTCATCTTGACTTATAAATTTAGATTGTGTAACCACGTCAGGATCTCTACTTACGTATTGTTTAATTTGCACTTTAACTTCATTATCGTTTTGTCTTTCGAATTTTAAAAAGACTACCGCACCATTTGCTTTGATCTTAAATGCTTCTCTAGGGTTTTCTTGAAAACCTCTTAAAAATATTTGATGCAAAGAATTAAAATCATTGTTCAAATTTGTAAACGTAAAATGTACATACTCGTTAATAGCTTCACTATTAATGTTTTTATAGTAAAAGTTATAAGAGTCTTCTCCTACTTTTTCCATATATACAAACTCTACATGGCTTACTACTTCTGTTCTGGTAGTTTCAATAAACTCAATTTGGGAATACGATGCTAACGAAATAAACAACGCGGCTAAAAGGAATAATTTTTTCATAAGGGAAAAGGATTTATTTAATAGTTTGATTTTAATTTACACAATGTAAACGATGCTAAATATAAAAAATTATAATTTATTAAAATTTTGTTAAGATAGTTTTTTTCAAATGCAAAATTATATTGATTTTCCAGAGTTAAAAGCCTAATTTCGGTCACTGATTTAATTATAAAAATAGCCATGAAATATATTTTACACTTTTTATTATTATTTGTTGTTTCATCAACTATCTCTCAAAATAAAAAAGCCATATTAAAAGACTGGACAGCTTACTCTCAAACTATTAATGTTTCTAAGTTTGAAGGTGCAGAATTTAAAGTTTCTGCATACTTAAAGAATGGGAAAGTAAATTCTAAAGGTAAATCTGCTTTATGGGTTAGAGTAGATAAAAACGATAATACTACAGGCTTTTTTCGAAATGATGCCTATGACAAAAGTAAAAAGGTAACCAATGAATGGAAAAAATTTGAAATTGTAGGTAAAATTGATTCAAGTGCTCAAACTCTAACTTTTGGAGCTTTTTGTCAAGGAAATGGAGACTTCTATTTCGATAATTTTCAATTTCAAATTAAAGAAACTTCAGGTAAATGGAAGCTCATAAAACTTGAAAATGGAAGTTTTGAAAAAAATCGAGCAAATGATTCTTGGTTTGAAGGAATTCGAAAAAATAAAATAGTAAATGTTCAACAATTCAATATTATATACACGAAAGAGACTTCCTCTGACGGAAAAACAGCTCTTCAGATTACTGGTAAAAATATTATAGGAAACAATGAAAATGGAAAATATGTAAATGTTAACAATGTAGATTTATACTATGAAATTTATGGAGAAGGAGAACCTTTATTACTACTACATGGTAACGGTCAATCTATAAGTGCTTTTATGAATCAAATAGACTTCTTTTCTAAACGCTTTAAAGTGATTTTAGTAGATTGTAGAGGTCGAGGTAATTCTTCATTCGATTACAACAAAGAGCTTACCTATACTTTAGAAGCAAACGATATAAGTTTATTTTTAGAAAAAATAGGAATCAAAAAAACACACATTTTCGGATGGAGCGATGGCGGAATCATTGGGTTAATCATGGCTATGAAATATCCAGAAAAAGTGAATAAGCTAATTGCCATGGGAGCAAATATTAATCCACAAGGGTTAAAAGATTTAGACGGGATGTTCAACACGATTAAAGAACTTGAAAAAGGCAATGATGGAAAGAATGATCTTTTTATTTCTTTATATAAATTGATGGCATATTACCCTAAATTAAATTATGATGATTTAAAGGTAATTAAAGCCAAAACCCTGATTATGGCAGGAGATCGTGATGTAATTAAAAATGTACACACGATAAAGATGTATGAAGCTATTAAAGGAGCACAGTTGGCTATTTTACCAAATGAAACACATTATTTCCCAGAAGAAAATCCAAGTTTTTTTAACGAACTTGTACTAAAGTTTTTATCTGAGTAATATTTCCCTGTATAAAATCTTATTAAGATGAAATATCAATATTCTTTCTTATTAGTTTTTTTAATTTTTATACAAATTGGTTGTAAGAAACATACTTCTATAGATTCAATAATTTTAAAACCAATCGTTGTTAAAACCTTAGACTCTTTAATATCATACTCAGATAAAACAGGTAATAGTTTGTTTTCAACAGAAGACCACGATTCTTACTGGATTTATTTTTATAAAAAAAATGGTAAATGCTACCTAAGATTAATGGCTAATTTTAATTTTTATGATGAACATGAAGTTGAAGGATATACTTTATATAAAAATAAGGTTCTTACATTCTATGGAATGAACGATCAATGTAATACACAAGTTATTGATAAATCCAAGATTAACACTTCAATAAAAAAAATAAAAAATTACATTCAAAGCTATGATGATATTATTCCTCCACCCAATACCCCTTTAAATTTCGATTTTCTGTTAAAGGATGATACATTAATAAAAGTTGTTACACCTTCTGGCTACTTTACAGACAAAAGAGATAATAATTTTTATAGTACCATACATATTGGTGACAAAGAATGGATGGCTGAAAACTTACGTTACAATGCTAAAGGATCCTTTCTCAACCCTAATAATCCAAATGAAACCTACGGTAGACTCTATACGATTAACTCTTTAAGAAATGCCTGTCCAAAAGGTTGGCACTTACCTTCAGATAAAGAGTGGGATAACTTGGAAATTGCACATGGAATGGAGCGCAAATTTATCAATACCGGTGGATGGCGCGGAAAACATGCCATTCATATGAGAACGATTGATTCTTGGGATAATGAAGCTAACAATACCAATACATTAGGATTTAGTGTCTCGCCAGCGGGATATTATACTTCTGGAAAATTAGGACTCCCTAAAGGCTTTGAAGGTTTAGGTTTTGCTGCTGCTTTTTGGTCTTCACCCGAAAACAATATTACTATAGCTCGATTCATGTTCAGTCAAAAAACATTTGTGAATAAATGGGAAGACAACAATAACAATACCCTCATGGCACTATCTTGTAGATGTGTAAAAGATCAATAAGTATTCTGTGGAAAACAATCCTAAAACCCTTTTCTAGATTCATAAATATTTTACTAATTTCGACTTTCTAAATTCATTTAATGAAAGTCTGTATAGCCGAAAAGCCCAGTGTAGCCCGAGAAATTGCTAATATCTTAGGAGCCAATACCAAACGAGATGGATATTTCGAAGGTAATGGGTATGCGGTTACTTATACTTTTGGTCATTTATGTACACTTTTAGAACCTAAAGACTACAAACCTCACTGGAAAAGTTGGGATTTAAACAATCTCCCTATGCTTCCAGATAAGTTTGATACGAAAGTAACCGACGATTTAGGTATTCAGAAACAATTCAATATTGTTAAAGGATTATTTGAAAAAGCAGTTGTTGTTATAAACTGTGGGGATGCCGGACAAGAAGGAGAATTGATTCAACGTTGGGTAATTAACCAAGCTGGATATACAGGTGAAATTCAGCGATTATGGATTTCTTCACTTACCGAAGAAGCTATTAAAGAAGGTTTTGACAACTTAAAAGCCAACGACGATTACAACAATCTGTACTACGCAGGATATTCTCGTGCTATAGGTGATTGGTTGTTAGGTTTAAATGCCACACGTTTGTACACAGTAAAATTTGGTGGATATAAGCAAGTATTATCTATTGGTAGAGTGCAAACTCCTACCCTAGCCATGTTGGTAAATAGATTTAAAGAAATTCAAAATTTTAAGCCACAACCCTATTGGGAACTACAAACTTTATATAGAAATACACTCTTTAGTTGTGAAGAAGGTAGATTCTTAAAAAAAGAAGAAGGAGAAGCTTTTGCCAATAAAGTAAAAGAAGCCGATTTCGAAATAACTTCTGTTGTCAAAAAGAAAGGAAAAGAATATGCCCCTAAGCTTTTTGATTTAACAGGATTACAGGTGTATTGCAATACAAAATTTGGTTTTTCTGCTGATGAGACTTTAAAAATTGTTCAAAAGTTATATGAAATGAAAGTAGTTACCTATCCTAGAGTAGATACTACTTTCTTACCTAATGATATTTACCCTAAAGTTCCTAACATCTTAAAAGGCCTAAAACAATTTACTAGTTTAACACAACCGCTTTTAGAAAAGAAGATTCGTAAATCCACTAAGGTATTTAACGATAAAAAAGTTACAGATCACCATGCCATTATTCCTACAGGAGTAGAAATTAGCTTACAATACAACCAGCAACAGGTATATGATATTATTACTCGTAGATTTATTGCAGTGTTTTATCCTGATAGTGATATTGCTAAAACTGAAGTAAAAGGTGAAGCTGATAAAGTACCTTTTAGAACTTCTGGAAAAGAAATTTTAACCAAAGGTTGGCGTACTGTATTTGAGTTTGGTCGTGATTCAAAGAAAGATGAAGATAAAGACGTACTTCCTACCTTTGAAAAAGGAGAAAAAGGTCCACATAAACCTTCATTTTTAGAAAAAGAAACCAAACCTCCACGAAATTATACAGAAGCAAGTTTACTACGTGCTATGGAAACCGCTGGTAAACAAGTTGATGATGACGAAATGCGGGATTTAATGAAAGAAAATGGAATTGGACGTCCATCAACCCGAGCTAGTATCATTGAAACCTTATTTAGAAGAAAATATATAGAACGGCAAAAAAAATTAATCATTCCAACACAAACTGGAATTGATTTGATTGATTTAATAGACAATGAATTATTAAAATCTGCTGAACTTACTGGACTTTGGGAAAAACGTTTAAAAGAGATTGAACGCGGTGAGTACAGTGCCTCTCTTTTTATAAAAGAGATGAAACGAATGGTAGACACCTTAGTATACGAAGTTCGTTCTAATAAAAAAACAGTTCGTTTATCTGCTGAAACTGCAACCAAGACTCCTTCAGCAAAACCTAAAAAAACTTCTAAAAAGAAAGAAGTAGCTGGTAAAGAATGTCCGAAATGTAAAAAAGGACAATTATTAAAGGGAAAATCAGCTTATGGTTGCTCAAATTATAAAAATGGATGTGATTTCGTGTTAAGTTTCCAGTTTTTAGGAAAAAAGATTTCAGAAACCCAATTAATCCGTTTAATAGATAAAGGGTGTACAACCAATTTGAAAGGCTTTAAACAAGGAGATGATAAAATTGAAGGTTTAGTTCGATTCGATGATAATTTTAAGTTGAAATTAGAACCTAAAAAGGGGGCTTCCACACCTAAACAGAGTTCGACTCAAGACAGTGAGAAAATCACTTGTCCAAAATGTAAAAAAGGGACCGTTTTAAAGGGAAAATCGGCTTATGGTTGTTCTGAATATAAAAATGGATGTGATTTTGTGTTTACGTTTGATAACATCAAAAAAATAGCCAATGGAAAACCATTGACTAAAGAATTTGTTCTTGAAATATTAAGTTCTAATAGTTAGTTTACTCAGGTCTAACTTTTAATAGTTTGATATACTTACAATACACAAATACAGCAATTAGCCAGATAAACATAACTAACCAAAAACCATAAGTATCAAACCACTGCATAAACGGGTTTCTATACCCTTTAACAAGAATATTTTGTGCTCTCATATATTTATCATACAACATAACTGTAGATAATACAATACTTGGTAATGCAAAAAGCCCAAGAGTAAACAAAATAGAGACAATTACTTTTCTCCATAATTTAACATATGCAATTCGAGCAAAGATTAAAATAGTTATTGAAATTGCCATAAGCATAAGAACTTCCATATAAGTTTGTAAACCTAAATAATATCCTATTGAACGTGCATAAGTCAAACATAAAACAACAACTACCAACATTGCTATTGCCGCTACAAAACTTAGTAGTAAGGATTTCAAATCAGTCGTTTTAAAAACAAATAGAATAACTCCTAAAATAAACGAAAATGCAATAAGAAAATATAAAAACTCTATCTCAAATTTTGGATTATATGACTCATGTACATTTTTAAAAAAATTATCTAACCCTACCAAGTTACAATACAAGGTCTTTGAATACGGAACACTTGTTATATAATCCATTTCTCCATTTCCTGTTGCCGCCTTATAAGTCTCGTGCAGGTTTTCATCAATTGAATAATTATATTCAAATCTATCTTTAGGATCTATGGAATTTATTAATTCTTTTAGCAAATAATTAGGTTTATTATCAATTAATAAAAACCAATTATAAACTGTTAAATTATGTTTTATCTCATATTTATTGGCTAACGAAATAAACTCTTTTAAACTATTCTTTATATCCCTTTCATTACCCTTATTTAAAATCTCCTCATAGCCCTTTAATTGTTTCTTGTAGTCCAAAGAATCTTGTCCATAACCAAACATTTCACCTGAATAATTAAACAATGAAGGATGAATAAATTCCTTGAAATTAGAAACATCTTTAACAATTCTATATTTCAATTCATCTTTATACATAACCTGATTATCTCCAAAAAGCGCTACGTCTTTTTTCCAAAGCTCTTCATTAAACTTGTAAAACTGAAAATAGAATCCGTTGTACTCTATATAATGCTTACTAGTATCTACGGTTAATCTCTGGTCCTTTATATTTTCATAAGCTACTTCTAATGGAAATGGAGCTGGATATTTCTTTTTTGAAATCTCATAATCATCATAATTTCTAGTTAAGAATAATGCTGTTTTATTAAAAGATTTAATATCTGCATCTATTTCTTCCCAATTATGTAATTGTTTAACCTTCGTTATTAACCCCTGTTTAAAAGAATAGTATTGCGTAATGTTTATAAAGAATATTAAAAAGATATAGCAAAATTGCGTAAATAACATTCCTCTTTTTAACGCATAATGATTTTTAAAAGCATTGTTTCTTAAATAAAACAAAACCCAAATCAACAGTATAAAAATTGATAACAATATATTATAGTAAAGTATAGAAGTACTAGAATAATAGTTTGCCAATTGATATTCTTCCTTTAAGTCTGCTATATTTTGTATGGTAGCATGCCCCAATAAAAAGAAAAGAAGATGTGTAAATATTCCTATTCCTAACATCCATACTAAGCGTGTATTCCATACCAATGGATAATGCTCTAATAGGTATTTGTTTATTTTTTTTATAAAATTCATAGCTGTAATCTAAATTATTAATACACAAAAAAGCGTCGGGTTGATTTTGAAATATCTCTTAAATATTGAACTTTTATATCATTGTTAGCTAACAATATTAGCAGCTCATTAAAAGATAAGTCTGCAGTAAAATACAGTACATAAACTCCTCCATTGTACTCTAACTTTTCAAGATTATTGTCAAAAACCGTTTCTAATTCTTCTCTAGTACTTTCGGTATCAAGCTCTATAACTAAATGATGTTCTTCTTTCTCTTCTAACTGTAAATATTCAGAAGGCTTTCCATTTCTTAAATAAATTACCGCATCAGAAATTTTTTCTACTTCATATAATTGTTGTGAAGAAAAAATCATAGCTATTGGATTTACAGGAGATTTTGCCATCATTTTTAAATCTTCTAATATGATTTGTTGTGCCAAAATATCTAAGTTTGCCAGAGGCTCATCCAATAAAATTATCTCTGGTCTTCTTAACATGGTTCTTGCTAACTCAAAACGCATTTTATATCCTGAAGATAACTCACTCCATTTTAAATCTTTATACTTCCATAAACCGAATCTTGCCACCATCATGAGCACAAACAGTTCATTCATTTCTCCTTTTACTCCATGATGCACCAAGGCAAATTTTAAATTGTCTAATACTCGTCCATACCATACAGGAGTACGTTGGGGTATATACACTAATTTAGAGCTCAAATCATAGTCATCATTATTCCCAGAAGAAAAAGAATAATTCAATTTTCCAGAAGTTAGAGCAATTAGAGATCCTAAAATGGTTAACAAAGTAGTTTTACCATTTCCATTCTCTCCTACTAAACCAAAAATATCTCCTTTCTTTAATTCAATATCAATAGGTCCTAATACAAAACGACCTTTATTATAGCTCTTGGTGAGTTCTTTACCTTTTAAGATTGTTTTTCCATATAAACCCTGAGAAGAAACTCCTTCTTTTATAATCTCTTCCTTACAATCTTCAAAATTGTTTAATAAAGAGGCTTTGTTGGACTCTTCTGTATTCTCGTATATTTCAACAAAATTCAATACTTTCTTAAAAACCGAAGCGGAATTGGTATTTAAAGCTGCATCTAGCAAGCTTCTATATCCTAATGAAAAATCACCTCTTTTATAGTATAAAAAGGCATTTTCAATTAGTTCTAATTGAGTGTTTGACATAATAGCAATTATTACAATTTAATGCTTGAAGAATTTCTTTACTTCTTTTTTTGATAAATATAAGATTTTAAAAATGATTTGGTCATTTTAAAATTTTTATTGATCTATTTAAAAGGAACAGTAGTTGTATTAAAAAACTCTTTAAGCAGTAAACTTCCTTTATCAGCTATACTAACTCCATAATAGCTTGTTCTAGCTCTTGTCCCCTTTCTAGTCTCATTTTTTTTCGAATACGATGACGTGAAGCTTTTACAGATCCCATAGTTACATTTCGGATAATCATAATTTCTTTGATACTTAAATTCATCCTCATTAACGCACAAATCTCTCTTTCAGACTTTGTTAAATCAGGATATAAGGCAATTAATTTTTCATTAAACTCTTTATCTAGTTGTTCAATATTATCTCCAATAGAATCAAACTTACTTTCGGTTTGTATTTGTGAAGTCAAGTCTACAATTAACGATTGAAACCCCGAAGCATCCACATCATCTCCATGCTTCTTTATCTTCTTTAGTTTAGTAAGAAACTCTTGCTTAAACTGTAAACGCATTTTATTATCTGCCACCAATTGTTTTGCTTGATAAGTGGTATGCTTTAATTGTTCATCTAACAGTTCTTTTGCAAATTGTTCCTTTTTAAAACGTTCTCTGTTCAACCTTCTTCTATTATTAACAATAATTAAAAGCGTAATTCCTAGTATAGAAATTGATAATAATATAACAATGTAAAGCCTATTTCTTGCTTCCTTTACTTCAGTCATTAATTCCAATGCCTTTTTTTCATTTGCGAATTGTAAACTGTCTGCTTGTTTCTCTTTTTGAAACTTATAATTCAACTCTAATTCGGTAATCTTCTTTGCATTTTTAACATTGAAAATAGAATCGTAGTAATACTTATGGGTTTTGTAATAACCAAGGGCATACCTATAATTTCCCATTTTCTCAAAAATATGACTTCTTAACTGGTACAACAGAGGTAGTTTCGAAGTGTTTCCATATTTTTTAGCATAGGCAAATGTTTCATCTATGTAATGAACTGCTTCTTTATGTCGACCTAAATCAGAATAAATTTTAGCCAAATGCATTTGAACGGTAATAATGAATTTATTGTTTCTTTCAGATTTGTATAGTGCTAAGTTGTCCTTATATATTTCTATTGCTTTTTCATAATCACCTGTCGTGTAGTAAATTGCAGCTATATTTTCATTTGATCTTGTTTTTCCAAAAGCTGTAGAATAATAATTTCTAGAGAGTTTATAATAGTACATTGCCGAGTCATTCTGCTTATTATAATAATAGCTCACACCTAACATATTATTAGTTCTAGCAAATTGAGTACTATCAATGTTTCTCTTTTGTATTGCGATAGACTTAAAGAAATAGAATTTAGACTTATCATATTCCTTTTGATATCGAAACAACATTCCCATGTTGTGATAACTTTTAGTTAAGCCTAAAGAGTCTTTTAAAAGTTCTCTAATTTTTAAAGCCTGCAACCTTAATTCAAGCGATTTTTCATAATTTGTTTGCAAGGATTCATACTTACCTAAAGCATCTAATATTAATGCTTTTTGTTTTAAAAAGTAGTTATTAGGAACATCTATCTTATTAATAATTTCTAGGGACTGTTTCATTAATTCTCTTCCCTGTTCTATATTGTACTTTTCTACTTTTTTTGTAAGCTTAATTAAATAATCAATCTTTAAAGAATCGTTCTGAGCATTCTCTATCTTTTCCTTTAATTCAATAACCAAAGAATCTTTAGATACTTGTCCAAAAACTGTACCTACAACTATATAAAAAATAACCAATAGTAAAAGCCTCATAAACTGTGGGGGTATTAAAAAAGCAAGACAAATATAACTAGATAAAGATAAACATTCCTATAATCTTATAATAAGTAAAACACCCTTAACTTCTTTAAAATAAAGGGATGAAACTTTTTGTAACCATCAAAAACAGCTCTCTGCAAAATCTGTTTTGTACCATTGTATGATAAAACAATTTATAAGTTTAATAAAGTCTACCAAACTTCTTTTTATGAAAAAAACTTTCCTCTCACTACTAACATTCCTATATGCAATTGCATGTATTTTCCTTTCAGAAAATATATACGCAAGTAAACACAAGGAACCAACAAAAGATTTTGCCGGTGAAATTAGAGTAAAAGGACTAGATCCAATGGGGAGTCCATTTACTAACGGACAAACAAATGTATCTGAGCCAGATGGTACTCTTTTTATGAGTACGGCTGCAGGAGAAACAAGCATTTCTACTTTTACAATTGAAAACGCAAATTTTGTAGAAATACTCAATATCTCAAGTATTACCATTACTGGAGCTAACGCTAGCGACTTTGAAATTGAAGGTACTCCACCTACTATGGTTGCTCCCGGTGGAAACGAAATGTTAACTATTAAATTTACCCCCCAAACCGTTGGTACTAAAAATGCTATTGTAACCATTTCAAGTGACGATGCTACCAACGGTACTTTTACATTTGCTATTCAAGGAACCGCTTACGAACAAGGAAGTGGATTACACTTTGATGGTGTAAATGATAATATTACATTTAACAATGGTAATTATAGTATAAATGGTGGTAATTTCACCTTAGAATTTTGGATAAAACCAGAAATTTCGGGTACCGAAGAACATTTCATTTTTGATAATATGAGTGGGAGTTCTGGGTATAATCTGCGTATAGATACTTCTTCACAATTGAATTTTACCTTTTTTACTTCAAGTGGTGTTAAAACTCTTATGACATCTCCTATTGTAAACAATCAATGGCAGCATATTGCTATTGTTTATAATGGAAATAATTATCAGATTTTTATTGATGGAACTAATAATAATACGCTTACTCTTTCAGAAGCAATTGTTGATAGTAGTAATAATTTAACTATCGGTAGTGCAACGGGTGGTGGACAATATTATGCTGGAGCAATTGATGATTTTCGTGTTTGGGACATTGATTTATCAAGTTGTAGAATTTCTAATCAGTTTAAATGTCAACTTACAGGGAGTGAAGATAATTTAATTACTTATTACACTTTTAATAATGGTCAGGTAAACGGAAATAACTTTCCAATGTTTTCTATTCTTGATCCAAAACATACCGTTAGTTCGGGGATTCCTCCTCAAGGTACTTTGAATAATTTTGGATTAACAGGAACAAGTTCAAACTGGATAGATGCGAGTGCAAATGGACTTACTGGAACTTGTAGTACTTACACAGAACCAATTATAAGAATTACTTCCAATAGCAATACAATTACAAATGGAAGTACAGATACTGTGTCACCAAACAATACTTCTTTTGGAAATGTAGTATTCGGACAAGCAGAACCTGCAGATTATACAATTAATAATTCGGGAACTGCTAGTTTAAATATATCTAATATTACTATTAATGGTTCTTCAGACTTCTCTATTATTGAATCACCTACAACAATAGCGGCTGGGGCTTCAGGAAACTTAAGTATATTATTTACTCCTTCAGCAAATGCAAATAGAGCAGCAACTGTTGAAATTTCAAATGATGATTGTGACGATGGAACTTTCACTTTTGCTATAGAAGGTACAGGATACACTCCTGCAACAGGGCTTCATTTTGATGGAACAGATGATCATGTTAGCATTAGTCATAATAGTTCTTTTAATACAAATACATTTACAATAGAAACGTACTTTAAAACATCGTCTACCACAGCCGGACAATCAATTATAGCTAAGTATGATGCTACAGGAATTAATGGGTTTTCTTTGCATTTAAATAGCTCAGGGGTGTTACGATTTGAGTACGCGGTACCAAATAGTGAAACAACTAGTTTATCGAACACTTCTGGACTTAATGATGGAAACTGGCATCATGTTGCGATAGCCTTTGGAAATGGAAAGATAACTTTCTATATAGATGGTGTATTAGACAATGAAATTACGTTTAGTAATATTCCAGAAACTCCAACAAATACAGAATCACTTTCTATAGGATATTCTAAATTTAATAACGTTTATTTTAATGGAGAAATAGACGAAGTACGTTATTGGTCTCGAGTATTATGTTTAGATGAAATAAATGCTCAGCGTGGTTGTGAATTGGCAGGAAATGAATCGGGATTAGTTGCCTACTATCAACTAAATGAAGGAAGTGTAGATGCTAATAATTCATCTAAAACAACTGCAAATGATGAAACTTCTAACAATTTAGATGGTACGCTAACAAACTTTTCTTTAACAGGTACCAGCTCCAATTGGGTAGATACTACTACTAATAATATTTCAAGCTCTTGTTCAGTAGCTATCCCAGAAATTAAGGTTCAAGGTGAAGGTAATGATATCCTAAATGGAGATACCACTCCTATAACTGGAGATAACACGAACGCCGGAAGTGTCAATGTTGGTAGCTCAAAAGAAATGAAATTCTTTGTTCGAAATTCCGATGGATCGGCTGCGTTAAATGTAAGTGGTATTGTACTTACTGGTGATACTGGAGATTTTTCAATTACTAGAAACCCGAGTAATAATGCAATCCCTGCTACAGAATCAGCTTCATTAATCATAACTTTTACACCTACTTCTGGCGGAACAAAAACAGCTACAGTGATTATTAGTAGTGATGACTGTGATGAAGCTACCTATAGTTATACCATCCAAGGAAGTGGTATTCCTCCAGGAACCGGTTTAGATTTTGACGGTTCCAATGATTTAGTAACTATTTCGCACAATAACACTCAAAACAACCTTAATTTTTCAGTTGATTTTTGGATTAAAACCACAGATGGTCTTGGTGGTGTTATCAATAAATTTACACCCGATGGAAACAACGGATGGCGAATTAATCTTGATGGAGGTAGAATAGAATTTTACTACTATGCAAGTGCTTCCAATTATATTACTCGTTTATTGAGTCCTGCTACTAAAGTGGATGATGGCGAATGGCATCATGTCGCAATTACATTAAATTCGGGCAATGCTCGATGTTATATTGATGGTACTTTAGCAAGATCAACTGGTTGGGTTGGAACTCCTACAGCTACTACCACCACTGCTAACATTCAATTAGGATATGCCGCTGCTGATACTCCAAGTGGAGATACAGGTGGTTATTTTGATGGGCAGCTAGATGAATTACGTATCTGGACAAAAACATTGAGTGCTTATGAAGTGGGACAATTAAATGGTTGTACTGCAGACATGTCACAAAACGATTTAATAGCTAGTTATAATTTTAATGCTGGAATCTCAGACGCAGATAATAGTGGATTAACTACTTTAAATGATAGTTCTTCAAACAGTTTTGATGGTACTTTAAGTAATTTTGCTTTAACAGGTGCTACGAGTAACTGGATTGATGCTTCTTCAAATAATGTTTCAAGTAGTTGTGATTGTGTTATCATTGGTGATGTTACACTAACTACACAAACTGAAGTGGATACTTTTACAGCAACTTTAGGTGATTGTGGAATCATTGAAGGAGATGTTACTATTAATGGGACTATTACCGATTTATCAGGTTTTTCTAAAATTCATACCATCTCTGGTAACCTAAATTTAGAAGGAAATATTTCCAATGATTTATCTGGGCTTTCAAACTTAACTACTATTGGAGGTAATATGACATTTAAAGATATGTCAAACATAACATCATTAGGGAGTCTATCAAGTATAACAAGTTTGGGAGGAAGTTTTGAGGTAAACAATCTAGACCAACTAACAGATATTTCAATTCTTAATCAACTTACTTCTATTTCAAGTATAGCTATCACAAATAACTCAACATTATCAACGGTTGCTTTGGATGAATTACAAACTATGAGTTCTCAACTTTCCATTACATTCAATAGCTCATTAAGTTCTATTTCAATTCCAAAATTAACTCAAGTAAGTGGAGAGTTTAGAATAAATAATAATGGAGGAGGAATGACGAGTCTTAATTTACCTCTTTTAGAAAGTACCCAAAATTTTCTAATTGCAGATATGAATGGTTTACAATCCATAACCGCTCCAGAACTACTTACTATTACAGGTCGTCTTAATATTGGTGGTTGTAACGCTTTAACTACCTTAAGTATACCTAAACTAACAAGCATCAGTAACAATGCATCAATCGACTATTGTCGACAATTAACGACCATAAATACAGCAGCCCTGTCAACTGTAGGTGGTAATTTGAGTATAGATGACATAGGAATAAACAGTTTAAGTTTCCTTCAAAATGTAACAAGTATTAATGGTCAACTTTTACTAAGAGATCTCGTTAATTTAAATAACCTTCAGGGATTTGATGAATTAACTACTTTGGGAAGTTTTAATCTATCTGATTGTGATTTGGTTACTAGTTTAGAAGGTTTCCCTAAATTATCTATTACGTCTATCAATTCATTAAGTATTTCTGAAAATGAATTGATTACAACATTCGATAATTCTTTCTTAGAATCATTAACATCTATTGGTATTTTAGGTATTAGCTTTAATGGAAATCTTGCAGATATAAGTGCATTACAAAATGTTACAGAATTAACAAGTACAAATTCTACTATTAGAAACAATAATGCTTTATTAACTATTGATTTGTTTGGATTACAAAATGTAACTAATTCATTGATTATCCAAAATCAAGCCAATACGACAAGTTTATGTGGTTTATTCAACTATGTCCATAATGGTAACGGTTCTTCTACTCTATCTTTTTTCGGAACCAATCCAACTTCTTGGGATAGTGCTCAAGATATTACTGATAATTGTGGTACACCAGTTATCACATTAACAGGAGACAACCCACAAAATATTGCGTTAGGTAGTGGTTATACAGAGTTGGGAGCTAGTGTAAACGATGGTTCTAGTGTGACTATTGACGCAAGTGCTTTTGTTGATGCTATTGGAAGTTATAGTATTACTTATAACGCTACGGGTGTTTCAGGAAACGCTGCTGTTGAAGTAATTAGAACGGTAAATGTAGTACATCCAGCACAAGTTACTTGGGACGGAAGTGTAAATACAAGTTGGACCACCAATGGAAATTGGTCTACCAACCTACAACCGCTTACTACTCAAAGTGTACTTGTTCCAAATGTTACCAATACACCAGAAGTAACCAGCGCTGTTCAAATAAATGATTTAACTGTTGAATCACTTTCTTCTTTTGACATCAATACAAACGGAAGTGTAATGGTTGAAGGAAACTTCACTAATAACGGAAGTTTTACCATGACATCCACAGCATCCAATAGTGCTAGTTTGGTGGTAAAAGGTACCTCGAACGGAGAAGTAACTTATGAGCGTGGAGGATTGATTGCTAATCAATGGAGTGTTGTCGCTGCACCAGTATCTGGTCAGAGTATAAAAGACTTTGTTGAAAATTCAGCAAATAATATTCGAGTAAATACTACAGTAACACCAAATAGATACGCCGTAGGATATTATGATGACAGTAGGTCAGCGGGAGACAAATGGGTATATTATACGGTAGATGATTTAGCCTCGAATAGTATTACTTTCGCAAAGGGACAAAGTTACGCAATCTCTAGAGCAAGCAATGGTTCGGTAAGTTTTACAGGAACTGTTGAAACAGCAGATGTAAACAAATCAGTTGTAGTATCGGAATGGAACGCAGTTGGAAATCCATATACCGCATTTTTACCAATCAATGAAAATTCGGGAACTAATTTTATCAATGATAACTTAGCTAGTTTTGATCCAACCTATGTAGGAGTATATGTATGGGATAATACACAAAGTAAATATACTGCTAAAACTTTGGTAAGTGAAGAAAGCTCATTAGCTCCAGGACAAGGATTCTTTGTAAAAACAACGGGTGGTGCTAGTAACATGACTTTTAAACAAGCACAACGAATGGTGCAACCGGCTACAGGGGGAACTTTTGGGAAGAATTCCAATGTTCCAACAATTGAGTTATCTATAGCTTCTAAAGGAGTTCAAGTAAATACAAGCATTACTTATAGAAACAATGCTACCAAAGGATTAGATGCAGGATATGACGTAGGAAACTTTGATGGAGCTGAATTGGATATTTATACACGATTACTAGACGGTTCATCAGAAAAGAATTTTACGTATCAGTCTTTGCCTAATGAATCAAAGGAGACTTCTATCATTCCAGTAGGAATTAAAGCTAAAGAAGGAGCAGTTGCAACGATATCAGGAAAAGGAGTTTCATTACCAGTAGGTGTAGAAATGTATTTAGAGGATAGAGAATTAGGAAAGTTCATCAACTTAAATGAAGAAGACTATTCATTGACCATTGGAAAAGCAACCAATAGTGTTGGAAGATTATACTTACATACGAAAGCTCAAGTAGAAATTCCAGAAGTAACATTGGCAGATATTGCGATTTATAATGTAAACAATCAATTATTTGTAAAAGGAATATATGGAAACTACTTCAAGCTTAGCATGTACAATACTTTAGGTGCTGTCGTATATACACATCATTTTAAAGGAACTGGTAACAATACTATTGATTTACCATCTGTAGAAACAGGATTATATGTAATACGCTTAGAAACAAATATTGGAACCAAAACCAAAAAAATTATCCTTAAAAAATAACACAATGAGCAACCAAAATATAAAACATAAAGGAAATAAAATCACCCGAAAAGAAGCCTTAGAAAGGCTAGGTACATATGGAAAATATACCGCTTTAACAGCTTTAGGAACTTATTTGATTTTGAATCCACAGAAAGCACAAGCTCAAAGTCCTGAAACTCCAGGAAACAACTTTTAATCATAAAAAAACGAGGCTATTCAGCCTCGTTTTCTTTTTGATAATGTTTCTTTAATTTATCTAAATTCTTTATTGATTTTTCAATCCATTCGGCATATAATACTTCCTTTTCATTCTCTTCTAACTGCCAATCGTTTTTTTGAAGTTTCATTCGACTAGTCACATCTTGTAAAGTAATCGCTGCTGCAACTGAAATATTTAAGCTTTCGGTAAAACCTACCATCGGAATTTTTAAAAATCCATCAGCTTGCTCTTTTACATAATCAGATACTCCCTCTTTTTCAGATCCGAAAACAAAAGCTGTCTTTTTAGTAATATCAAAATCAGATAAAACACAAGAATCTGTATGTGGTGTAGTAGCAATAATCTGATAGCCTTTTTCCTTTAAATCTTGAAAACAAACCGCTGCATTATTTCCATCTTCTTTATATCGATTCAAAGTTACCCATTGCTGACTTCCTTTGGCTACTCTTCTTGATACTTTGTTTATATTATAATCTTCAATAGAATATACATCTTGTACTCCAAAAACATCACAACTACGAATCACTGCACTTGCATTATGTGGCTGAAAAATATTTTCTACCACCACAGCAAAATGCCGAGTTCTCTCCCCTAACACCTCTCTAAACTTCTGTTTTCTTCGATCAGTTACGTATCCTTCTAAAAAAGATAACAAGTTTTTATCCATCATATCGCAAACATAGTAAAATTTACTTTTTTTAGTTATACCAACGATAACAAGCTTTTATTTTCTTAAACTTGCTATAACAATGCAGTATGTTCTAAACAACATACTATATATTTTAGATTCAAGATTATTAATTTCTTAAAATTTATCTATGAAAAAACTTGTTGTACTTACAGGAGCTGGTATGAGCGCAGAAAGTGGTATTAAAACTTTTAGAGATGCAGATGGTCTTTGGGAAGGTCATGATATCTATGAAGTAGCTTCTCCAGAGGGTTTTGCTGCAAATCCAACTTTAGTTTTAGATTTTTACAATCAACGTCGTCAACAATTATTAACCGTAACTCCAAACTTAGGACACAAAAACTTAGTTTCATTAGAAGAAAACTTTGAAGTGCATATTGTTACTCAGAATGTTGATGATTTACATGAACGTGCAGGAAGTTGCAATGTGATACACCTACATGGAGAATTATTAAAAGCTCGAAGTTCAGAAGACATCAATGACATTTTTGAATGGAAAAAAGATATTTTTTTAGGAGACTTAACGAAAGATGGAGCACAAATTCGTCCACACATTGTTTGGTTTGGTGAAGACGTTCCGATGATAGAAACTGCTATTGAAATTGTAGAAAAAGCTGATGTTTTAGTAATTATAGGAACTTCAATGCAGGTATATCCAGCGGCAGGGTTGGTTAATTACATTCAACCAAATACACCGATTTATTTTATTGATCCCAAACCTAGTGTAAACAAAAATGCCTTCAATAACTTAACTATTATTGAAGACACTGCTAGTAATGGTACTAAAAAGCTTATTGATTTATTAATCGATTAAAATATTCGAATAATTCACCTTTAGAAATGTTGCTACCTTTTTCTATTAAATCGAATACTTCAACATTTCTTTCTTCAGTATATTTTTTTGAACCCTGAAGGTATTCTACAGATCTATCTTGAGGGTTCTTTAACAACCACTCATACCCTTCTTGTTCTAACACATTGATATCTCTTTTAAGTTCTATTACAATACGTTTGATTTCTTCCTCTTCGCATTTGAATAGGTTTACAACTTTCGGAGAAAAGTGTTCTAAGTAATTTGTTCTTGTTAATACATCATCCCAAACAACATCACTAAACACTTTCATTTCATCTTCTGCTACTTGAGGTTTTTCTTTTTTAAGTTCCTCCCATTCCTTTTTATCAATGCTTTGTGAAGCTAAAAAACGTGCAAATTCCTCATGCAAGCTTTCAAATTGTTCTTTTGTAAGTAGTCTATATTTCATAAAAAAAACCGCCTCTTTTTAGGCGGTTCAAATATCTGAATTTCTAAAGAATTTAGAAAACCCATATGAAATTATCTCGTCACAGTACCTGAAATTGCTTTACTGGCATACTCATTATTTACAGCAAAAGCAACACTAACTGTTTGATTGTTTAATGCTTGAACAAATGGTTTTAATCCAAATGGAGCTTGCGCATCATTTGTTGTTGGCTCAATAGAAATTACCACAGTAGCACTTGTTAAATCAATTGGAAAATCAATGTTTGGATATCTACTATTAGGATCAGCTATATAATCTTCTCCTGGGAATGGTGGAACTCCATTAGGACCTTTAAATTCATTGTTGTTCGCAGCTCCAAAGAAGCTTACATCAGCGGCATTAGGATCAGAGAATCTACCTGTTGAAACTGGCGCTTTGTTTCCATTTTTGTCGTCAACAACTACCCAACCTTCATAAATCCAACCATCGGCTAAAGTTGGTAAATTTCTAAACCCTCCTGTTGTTGGAGGTAGCGCATTTATAAACCAAATTCCATTGGCATCACTTCCTACAGTTCCTACTGATGGAGCTTTTAAAAATGCTTGTGCTGTAGCTGTTTCTAAATTAGTTCCTGCTGCATAAAGAGCATCATCAGTCGAAGGACTTGCTGAATTTCCATTAAATACACCTTTTGAAAAAATCCAACCACTAGGATTTGCTAAATCATCTCCTGTTTCATTTGTTGACTCAATAGTTAGTACATACATTGTTGCCGCATCAACTTTAGCTCTATCAATTGCTCCACTTGCATGACTTTCTCCTTCAGTATGTGAAAATCTTCCTGTTGAAATTTTTTCCGCTCCAACAATTAACCATCCTTCATACACGTAATTATCACCTAAATTAGGAAGGTTTTCAAATGATTGAGAAACGATTCTCGTTGTCGGTAAATTATCATCGTTACAAGCTGTAAAGATTAGCGCACTTAATACAGCTAAACCTAAAATTGTTTTTTTCATTGTTTTTGTATTTTTAGTTATACAAAAACAAAGTTAGCACTGAGTTTTTTCTTAAAATGTCAGCTAGATGACACTTATGCTATAATTTTTCGAAGTCTTATTTCTTTTCTGTTAAAATCAATGATATTCTCTTGTTTTAACTCATTCATCATTGTATTTAACGTTTGACGCGAAGTTCCAATTAAGGTAGCAATGTCTTTTTGATTATATGGGTGTTTTATGACATGATCTCCATTTTCAGGGCACTCATATCCATATTCCTCACAAAGATCCTTAAAGAACTCTAACAATCGTGTTTTGGTATCTTTAAACAAAAGGAGTTGTAATCTTCTTTCTAACTTTTTTATTCGAAGCCCAATAAACTTGTAAATCTTAAAACTTACAGATGCATTCTCCCTCATTAAATCATACATCGTGTCTTTTGACACTGGGCAAATAAGTGTTTGATTATCTATAGATTGAGCAAACTCATTCCTTCTTTCTATTCCTAAAATTGCTTTTTCTCCAAACAATTCTCCTTTGGTCAAAATTGCTTTTATAACCTCCTCACCTTCTTCTGTATAGTATCCAATTTTTACTTTTCCTTCGTCTATCAAATATAATTTAGTAGCAGCATCATCTTCAAAATAGATATAATCTCTTTTCTTATAGGTATTGAACTCATGTCCAGTCTTAAACTGGGAGTATTTATGTGGACAAAGTATTTTAAATAAATTAACTTCTTCTAAGTACCAAATACCTCTCATAGTTAAATCGTTTATTATGGTATGTCGAAAAAGGTTAAAATTCATTACAAAAAAACTCTGGTGTTTACCAGAGTTTTAAATACTTATTTTTTTAACTATATTTTCTATCATTTGGACACCAAACTCCAACTGTTCTATAGATACAAATTCGTTGGCCCTATGTGCTTGTTCTATGGAACCAGGTCCGCAAATAATACTTTCGAAGCCTGCCTCTGCAAACTGACCTGCTTCAGTAGCATAGGCTACATAACTAGGCGTTGTATTTCCTGTTACTTCTCCTATAAGATCTACGATAGATGCTTTTTCATCTGTTTGAAGCCCTGGAACTGGCGGATGTAATAAGGTGTTTTCTATTTTAAAACTAGGAAACTGTTTTCTCTTTTCTTTTTGAAGTTCATCACAATATTCTTGATATTCATTTACAATATCCATAATATTATCTTCAGGAATCGATCGAACGTCCCATTGAAAAGTAGTACTTCCTGCAACAACATTGGTTGCTATTCCTCCTTTTATTTGCCCAACATGCATAGTTGAATGAGGTGGTAAAAAAGATTCATTTGTATTCCGCCTAGCCAATTCTTTCATTTTATTTTCTAACCAAAGAATTAACCTTGTACTTTCGTGAATGGCACTTACCTCTTTCTCTATTCTACTACTATGCCCCTGACTTCCGTTTACATGTGTTTCGACATATAAAATTCCTTTTTGACCAACAATAGGTTGCATCATTGATGGTTCTCCAATAATGGCGTATTTTGGTTTTTCTGAATAATAAGATTTGATATCCTCTGCCAACTCAGGTGCTCTTAAACAGCCAATTTCTTCATCATAAGAAATTGCAAAATATATAGGCACGGATAAATTGGCTGCAACCATTTGTGGTAATACAGATAAAAAACAGGCCAAATATCCTTTCATATCACAGGCACCTCTTCCGTATAAGTTACCGTCTTTTTCAATCAATTCAAAAGGATCTGTATTCCAAGGTTGTCCTTTTACAGGTACTACATCTGTATGACCAGATAAAATGATTCCTCCATCTAGAGCCGGACCAATTCTACAGTGTAATGACGCTTGCGTTTTTTCTTCATTATACACATACACTGTTTCTACATCATATTTTCTTATATAATCACTAATCCAATTTACTAAGGATAAGTTATTTTGTTTACTCAATACATCAAAACTTACAAGTTTTGCTAAGATCTCTTTGGCTGTCATTTTAATAATTTATTAAAGTAGCAATAGTTAAAATAGTCCATGAAAGTACTAATATTATCATCACCAATGGCAAAATAAATTTAAACCATCTATTTAAAGGAACTCTACACATACTCAACATGGCTATCAATCCACCTAAAGTTGGATTTACTAAGTTGGTAACTCCATCACCTATTTGAAAGGCCAATATGGTAGTTTGTCTAGTTAAGCCTAATACTTCCCCTAAAGGAATCATTACTGGTAAGGTAGCTAATGCCTGTCCGCTACCAGAAGGAATAAACAAATTGATTACTCCTTGAGAAATAGACATTCCTACAGCGGCAAAATATTGAGGTAAGCCTTGGAGAAGATTCGACATTTCAAAAGATATGGTATCACTAATATTACTCATATCCATAAGTACTTTTATAGTCGTTGCAAAACCAACCATGAAAGCACCTGGAGCTGCTTTAGCTACCGATTCTAACACAGTTTCACTAAAAACTGTTGGATTCATTCTAGAAACTAAACCACTTGCAATTGCTATCATTAAAAACACTGCTGAAAGTTCTATAAAATACCAGTTATGTTGAAATACTCCCCAAAGTATTACCCCTAAACCGATTAGGAAAATGAATAATACCAAATAATTATCTCTAGTTATCGTATATTCTGAAATTGATTTTGATAGTTTAATTCCGTTTTCATCCAGTCCTTTTCCCAAAGATTTATCTGGGTTATTTGAGATTTTCTTTAAGTATTGAATATTATACAACGCTAAAATACCTAATGCCAGTAAACACAAAATAGTTCGTAATGCAGCTCCTGAAAACAAAGGCAATTCTGCAATTTTATGACCAATTCCTACTGTATACGGGTTAATAGGCGATAATCCAAAGCCCACTGTAATTGCTGCTACAGAAATACCTGCTGCTAAGATTAAATCTCCTCCAATAGCAATACTTAATACAGCCGCTAGCGGCACCATCGCAATATTGTGTTCGTATCCCACAAAAATTCCTAAGAAACCATAAAAAAAAGTGATTAAGAATACGATAAGATATCTCCTTTCATTCCCTAATTTCTTTACTAAAGTTCCTGCCGCATTTTCTATGGCTTGTGTCTTTTCCATAATACCAAACATAATTCCTCCTGCTAATACAATAAAAATAATGTTTACGGCCGTTTTAAAACCTAAAGGAATTGCTTTGAAAATATCAAAAAAACTAACAGGTGTACTTTGAATAACTCCGTATGAATTAGGAATAACTCTATTTCTACCTTCCATTAAAACTCTTTCAAACTTTCCTGCCGGAATAATATGTGTAAGTGCCGAAACCAATAATATTATTACAAACAATAAGGTTAAGGCATGAGGGATTTTTAATTTTTTCAAAAAGTATTATTTAAGAATTAGCATTCATCCCAAAAATAAAAAAGTGCAGCTAAAAACTGCACTTTCCTTAGAAAATATTTGATATCTAGAAAATTAAACGTTTTGTTTCTTAATTAAATTCAATGCTGAACCTTCTTTATACCATTCAATTTGTCCTATATTATAGGTATGGTTTGCGATAATAGTATCTTTAGATCCATCTGCATGCACTACTTCAATAGTTAATGGTTTTCCTGGAGCAAACTCATGTAAATCTAAAAAGTTGAATGTGTCATCTTCTTGAATCAAATCATAGTCTGATTCATTTGCAAAAGTCAACCCTAACATTCCTTGTTTTTTAAGATTCGTTTCATGAATTCTAGCAAATGATTTTACCAATACCGCTACAACACCTAAATGACGTGGTTCCATAGCTGCATGTTCACGAGAAGATCCTTCACCATAGTTATGGTCACCCACTACAATAGTTTTAACTCCTGCCTCTTTATAGGCTCTTTGAGTTTTAGGTACTGCGTCATACTCTCCTGTAATTTGACTTTTTACAAAGTTGGTTTGCTTGTTATACGCATTTACTGCTCCTATTAAACAGTTGTTAGAAATATTATCTAAATGTCCACGATAACGTAACCAAGGTCCTGCCATAGAAATATGATCTGTTGTACATTTTCCAAAAGCTTTGATTAATAATTTAGCTCCTTTTATTTCATCTCCAATTGGCGTAAATGGTGTTAACAGTTCTAATCGTTCAGATTTAGGGTCTACCACAACTTCTACTCCACTTCCATCTGCAATAGGCTCTAAATATCCATTATCATCTACTTCAAAGCCTTTTGGTGGTAATTCCCATCCAGTAGGTTCGTCTAGCATTACCTCTTCTCCATTTTCATTGATTAGTTTATCTGTTAACGGATTAAAATCTAAACGTCCAGCAATTGCAATCGCAGCAGTTAATTCTGGTGAAGCTACAAAGGCATGTGTATTTGGGTTTCCATCGGCACGCTTGGCAAAATTTCTATTGAATGAATGCACTATTGAATTTTTTGGTGCATTTTTCGGATCTTTATAACGTCCCCATTGCCCAATACATGGTCCACAAGCATTGGTAAAAATCTTTGCATTTAATTTTTCAAAAACCTGTAAAATTCCATCTCTTTCGGCGGTATAACGTACTTGTTCTGAACCTGGATTAATTCCAAACTCTGCTTTTGTTTTTAATCCTTTATCCAAAGCTTGTTGCGCAACCGAAGATGCTCTTGACAAGTCTTCATAAGATGAATTGGTACAAGAACCGATCAATCCCCATTCTACTTGTAATGGCCAATCATTTGCAGTTGCTTTTTCTGTCATTTCTTCACCTACAGAAGTTGACAAATCTGGTGTGAAAGGGCCGTTTAATAAAGGTCCTAATTCAGATAAGTTTATTTCAATTACTTGATCAAAATATTGTTCTGGATTTGCATATACCTCTGGATCTCCCGTTAGATATTCTTTAATTTTATTTGCCTCATCAGCCACATCATCTCTATCTGTAGCACGTAAATAACGTTCCATAGAATCGTCATAACCAAAAGTAGAAGTCGTTGCTCCTATTTCTGCTCCCATGTTACAAATAGTACCTTTACCAGTACAAGACATTGCTGTAGCGCCTGGTCCAAAATATTCTACAATTGCTCCAGTTCCTCCTTTAACAGTTAAAATTTCAGCTACTTTTAAAATTACATCTTTTGGTGCTGTCCAACCTGATAATTTACCAGTTAACTTTACTCCTATTAGCTTAGGGAACTTTAGTTCCCAAGGCATCCCAGCCATTACATCAACAGCGTCAGCTCCCCCTACTCCAATAGCTACCATTCCTAGTCCACCTGCATTTACTGTATGCGAATCGGTACCAATCATCATTCCTCCTGGAAAAGCATAATTTTCTAATACTACTTGATGAATAATTCCTGCTCCGGGTTTCCAAAATCCAATTCCGTATTTATTAGAAACCGATTCTAAAAAATTAAACACCTCATTTGAATTATTTAATGCTGTTTGCAAATCTACAGAAGCTCCTACTTTCGCCTGAATTAAGTGATCACAATGTACCGTGGTAGGTACTGCTACTTTTTTCTTTCCTGCTTGCATAAATTGCAACAAAGCCATTTGAGCTGTAGCATCTTGACATGCAATTCGATCAGGAGCAAAATCTACATAGTCAACTCCCCTATTATAAGCTGTCGTTGCTTTTCCATCCCATAAATGTGCATATAAAATCTTTTCAGCAAGTGTTAACGGTTTACCTGTAAGTTTTTTTGCGGCGTTTACACGCTCTTCAAACTTAACGTACACCTTTTTTATCATTTCAATATCAAAAGCCATGTTTTTGTTCGTTTTTGTTACATGTCTAAAGTTAGCAAAAAAAGGTGTAATCAACTTGAATCTAGTATAATTAATACAAATACAAGTATCTGATTAATTGATTAAAATCATATAAAAAGAAAAGTCCGAGCTATAAACTCGGACTCTTATATATTTCTATAAAGTATTGTAATAATTACATTACCAATTGCTTTTGTGAAGGTTTAAACTTAGTTAATACTATACCTTCCACAGCTGCTTGATACTCTTCTAATGTTGGAGTTCTTCCTAAAATTGAAGATAATACAACTACTGGAGTTGATGATAATAAAGATTCTCCTTTTTTCTCATCTGAATCTCTTACTACACGACCTTGGAATAAACGTGTTGAAGTAGCCATTACCGTATCTCCAGGTTCTGCTTTTTCTTGGTTACCCATACATAAGTTACATCCTGGACGCTCTAAATACAGTACGTTTTCATATTTCGTACGTGCAGCACCTTTTGGCGCATCATCATCAAATACAAAACCAGAGTACTTAGCTAATACATCCCAATCTCCTTCTGCCTTTAATTCATCTACAATATTATATGTTGGAGGCGCAACTACTAATGGTGCATTGAATACTACTTTACCTTGTTGCGCTTCAATATTCTTTAGCATTTGTGCTAAAATCTTCATATCACCTTTGTGAATCATACAAGATCCTATGAATCCAAGATCTACTTTTTTAGTTCCTCCGTAGAAAGATAATGGTTGGATATTGTCATGTGTATAACGCTTAGATACATCCTCATTATTTACATCTGGATCAGCGATCATTGGCTCAACAATCTTATCTAAATCGATTACTACTTCTGCATAATACTTTGCATCAGCATCTGGCTTTAATGCAGGTCTAGAACCTGATTGAAGTTCTGCTATACGAGCATTCGCTTTATCTATTAAACCTTGTAATACTTGCTTCTCGTTGTCCATTCCTTTATCAATCATAATTTGGATACGATCTCTTGAAATTTCTAACGACTCGATTAATGTTTCATCTTCTGAAATACAGATAGAAGCTTTCGCCTTCATTTCTGCAGTCCAATCTGTAAATGTAAATGCTTGATCTGAAGTTAACGTTCCAATATGTACTTCAATGATTTTTCCTTGGAATACATTTTCTCCTTCAAATTGATCTAACATTTGTTGTTGCGTAGCGTGCACTACATCACGGAAATCCATATAAGGAACCATGTTTCCTTTAAAGGTAACTTTAACAGACTGAGGAATTGGCATTGTTGCTTCTCCAGTTGCTAAAGCTAAAGCCACTGTTCCTGAATCTGCACCAAATGCAACACCTTTTGCCATACGTGTATGTGAATCACCACCAATAATTACATCCCAATCATCTACTGCGATGTCATTTAATACCTTGTGAATAACATCTGTCATTGGGTGGTACACTCCTTTAGGATCACGACCAGTAATTAAACCAAAGTCATTCATAAACTTCATTAATCGAGGAATGTTCGCTTTTGATTTATCATCCCAAACTGATGCTGTGTGACATCCTGATTGGTATCCAGCATCTACAATTGGAGAAATAACCGTTGCAGCCATCATTTCTAATTCTTGAGAAGTCATTAATCCAGTAGTATCTTGTGATCCTACAATATTTACTTCTACACGAGTATTAGATCCTGCATGTAAGGTAACACCTGGAGTGTTTCCTACTGCATTTCTATTAAAAATCTTTTCTACAGCTGTTAAACCTTGTCCTTCTATTGAAATTTCTTTTGAAGGAGCATATACTTCAGGAACATCAATTCCTAAAACTTTACATGCAAAAGTTTGTAATTTCTTACCAAATACAACGGCATAAGACCCGCCTGCTTTGATAAACTCCATCTTTGGAGGAGTTAATGCAGTAGAGATGTCTTTTAACTCTTGAGTTCCGTTATATAATTTCTTTTCTTTAGTGTTGATTGTTAAAACTGTACCTGTTTTTACAGAATACATTTCTTTTAAAATTGGGTCACCATCTTCATCTACAATGGTATTTCCATTTTCATCTTTCTGCTTTACCCAGTTCTTTAAATCAATACCAATACCTCCAGTTACACCCACCGTAGTTAAGAAAATTGGTGCAATACCATTTGTACCAGCAATTACTGGTGCAATATTAATGAATGGTACATAAGGACTTGAAGGAATACCTGTCCATAAAGCCACGTTATTTACACCTGACATTCTAGAAGAACCAACTCCCATTGTTCCTTTTTCAGCAATTAACATTACACGCTTGTTTGGGTGCTCTTTTTGCAATGCTAATAATTCATTTTGCATATCTTTATTATGCTCGAACATAGATTGCCCATGTAACTCACGATCTGATCTTGAATGCGCATCTGCTCCAGGAGATAATAAATCTGTTGAAATATCACCTACACCAGCTACATATGTTACTACTTCAATCTCTTCATCTATCTCTGGTAATTTTGTAAAGAATTCAGCTTGTGCATAGCTTTCAATAATCTCCTTAGCTATTGAACTTCCTAACTTCATTGCTTCTTCTAAACGCTCTGTATCTGCTTCATATAAGAATACTTGCGTCTTTAATACTTTAGCCGCTTGTTTAGCTATGTCTTCATTGTTTCCTAAAGCTAAGTCCAACAACACAGCAACAGAAGGTCCACCTTTCATATGAGATAATTGCTCAAAAGCAAATTCAGGAGTAATTTCCTTTACTACAGATTCTCCTAAAATAATCTCTTTTAAAAATTGAGCTTTTACACCAGCAGCACTAGTTGTACCAGGTAAAACATTGTAAATAAAAAAGTTTAGAGATCCTTCACGGTGCTCATTATTTTCATCTTTTATTTGTGAGATGATATCTTTTAATAATTCGCTTCCGTCGATTGGCTTTGGGTGTAAACCTAGGCCTTTTCTTACTTCAATCTCCTTTAGGTAATCTGAGTATGTATTCATAAAAGGTTTGTTTTAAAATATTTTTAAGAAGAAAAATTAAACATTGTTTATCAAGTTAAACCTCATTTTAATTCTTAAAACTATAGCATCCATCATTCTCTGTTTATAGCTAACGAAAAGGTACTAAGTATAAAATATTTATGATCGTTATTTTGTTATTTTTCGCTTAGCAAAAGTACTATTTTAGGGCGAATTTTAAAAATAAACAACAAAACAGCCAAAAAAGCAAATTAATTTAATTTCAAAACCACTTTTTTAAAAATATATCAAAAAAATAAGGTTTTAAATCTTAAAAAATTACGAAATTGACAATTCAACATTTTTTACTTGGAAGAAAATATTCTTATAATGATTCTAAATAAGAAAAAAAGCAGACCAATAAGCCGGATTCTGTTCTTCAAATAATTGAAGCTCTTATCATTTATCTAGTTTTACAATTACTCGTAAAATCCATCTGCCTACCCCTTAGAATCGTGCGAGCTACACTCAGTTTCTAATATACGTGGCATTGCACCGCATAGAGTTTACCTGGTTTCACTACAGCATTACCTGTACATACTTTCTGTTGCACTTGTCCTCGGCTTACGCCGGACGGATGTTATCCGCTATACTGCTCTATGGTGTCCGGACTTTCCTACTTAAATAACTTTAAGTCGATAAGATAGGTCTGCTTAAACTTTTATCATTCGTTTTCATAAAAAAACCCACTCAAAAACTGAGTGGGAAAATTGCTATGAAAAAGAAAAAGTGTCTAGAACGTCTTCTAGACGCTACAAATATATAAATGTTTTTTAATACGACAATCTTTTATTTTAACTTTTCTTCAGAAATTAACAAAATTTTATCAAAAATAAAAAGCATAAAAAAACCCACTCAAAACTGAGTGGGAAAATTGCTATGAAAAAGAAAAAGTGTCTAGAACGTCTTCTAGACATTACAAATATAAATTATGTTTTCGGTTTACACAAAAATTTTCACAAAAAATAAAAGGCATAAAAAAACCCACTCAAAAACTGAGTGGGAAAATTGCTATGAAAAAGAAAAAGTGTCTAGGACGTCTCCTAGACACTACAAATTTAGTCTATTATTTTTTATTCTTCCAAATAAAAAATGTTTTTTTTACGAAAACATATCTTTTACCTTTTCGAAGAACGATTTATCAGATTTTTGTGGGTTTGGACTAAAGTTATCATCTCCCATCATTTCTTCAAAAAACTTTCGCTGATCTTTGGTAAGTTCTTGCGGAGTCCAAACATTAATATGAATTAAGAAATCTCCATTTCCATAATGTTCTATGCTAGGTAATCCCTTTCCTTTTAATCTTAAGATTTTACCAGACTGCGTACCTGCTTCTACTTTTATTTTTACCTTTCCTGTTACTGTTTCGATTTCTTTAGAAGTACCTAATACAGCTTCAGAAAAATTAATATACAAGTCATAATGAATATTACTTCCTTCTCTTTTTAAAGTTTCGTGCTTCACTTCTTCTATAAGCACTAAAAGATCACCAGGAATAGAGTTATTACCAGGAGCTTCGTTTCCTTTTCCTCCAACTTTTAACTGTACTCCTTCCGTAACTCCTTCTGGAATATTAATAGATACTGTTTCTTCTTTAACTACCATACCTTGTGCATCAGCTCCAGATGGTTTAGAATCTAACATTTCTCCTGCTCCGTGACAAGTACCACAAGTTGTAGCTGTTTGCATTCTTCCTAATATAGTATTAGTAACACGCATCTGTTGTCCACTTCCATTACATGTAGTACATGTTTTATATGTAACTCCTTCTGCTTGTACCTTTCTACGAACCTTTACTTTCTTTTCTACTCCATTTGCTATTTCTTCAAGAGTTAACTTTACTCGAATTCGTAAGTTACTTCCTTTGACTCTAGCTTGACGGCGACCTCCGCCACCAAAACCTCCAAAGCCACCTCCAAAGGCTCCTCCGAAAATATCTCCAAATTGGCTGAATATATCATCCATATTCATACCAGCTCCTCCTCCACCGAAGCCTCCTTGACCTCCTTCAAAAGCAGCATGACCAAATTGATCGTAACGGGCTTTCTTATTTTCGTCACTCAAAACTTCATATGCTTCTGCAGCAAGTTTAAACTTTTCTTCTGCTTCAGCATTATCAGGATTCTTATCTGGATGATACTTAATAGCCATCTTACGATATGCCTTTTTAATTTCAGCTTGTGTTGCTGATTTTGTAACTCCTAATATTTCGTAATAATCTTGTTTTGCCATTTTATTTCAATTGACTATTAACAATTAACAATACACCATTGATAACTGATAACTCGTAATTATTAATTGTTTATGCCTGTCCCATTACCACCTTTGGGTGGCGAATTATCTTATCTCCTAACTTATATCCCTTTTCAACACAATCAATAATTTTACCTTTTAAATCATCTGTTGGTGCAGGAATTTGAGTTATTGCATCGTGAATTTCAGCATCAAAACTATCTCCAGCCTTTACTTCTATTTCAGTTAATCCTTTTTGAGTCAATGTATTTTTAAACTTAGACTGAATTAACTCCATACCTTTTAACAGCTCCTTGTCTTCAGATTTTTTAATCTCTGCCAAACCTCTATCAAAATCATCCATAATTGGCAGTAAAGCTGTCATTAATTCTTGACTAGCTGTTTTAAATAATTCTATACGTTCTTTGGTAGTTCTTTTTTTATAATTCTCGAACTCTGCAAATAAACGTAAATATTTATCTCTTTCAGCTTGAATTAACTCTTCTGCTGTAGGTACTTCTTTTTCTTCCTTAACTTCATTAGACTCAAGGGTATCAGTAGTTTCTTCTTGATTTACATCAACTCCTGCTTTATCTAAGTTATCTTTTAATTCGTCTTCCTTTGTATATTGACCTTTACTCATTGTAAATCGTTTCTTTAATTTCTTTAGCATTCTTTTATCAATAATATTGCCAATTCATTATTAATGTCATGTTGACACATTTATAACTTTATTAACACTATTTGTAAGATATATTTTTATATCTTGAGCTCAAATAATTATTAATTTAAAGTCCCTCGTACTTATGAAAAACAACTTATTAAATCTTAAAGGAGCAACAGTTTTAAACAAACGCGATTTAAAATCAATTACAGGAGGTATCTCTTTCAATGATATTTCTAAATGTGGATGTGACTGTGCCGGACGCGTTACTGGTCCATTTTATTGTCAACAATTAATAGGTTGCCCTCAGGTATACACCTGCGGTGAAGAATCTTAAGAACGGAAAAAGGCTACCAATTTGGTAGCCTTTTTAGTTTTATTGAATAATATCTAGTCTTCAATTCTTTCAATCTTGGCTCCGATAGATTTTAATCGGGCTTCGATATTCTCATATCCTCTATCAATTTGTTCTATATTATTAATTATAGATGTTCCTTTTGCAGATAAAGCCGCTATTAATAGTGAAATACCTGCTCTAATATCTGGTGAAGTCATTTTGGTTGCTTTTAACTGACTTTGGAAATCATGACCAATTACAGTAGCTCTATGTGGGTCACATAAAATTACTTTGGCTCCCATATCAATTAATTTATCTACAAAGAACAAACGACTTTCAAACATCTTTTGATGAATTAACACCGTTCCTTTTGCTTGTGTAGCTACTACTAACACAATACTTAATAAGTCTGGTGTAAATCCTGGCCAAGGAGCATCCGCTACTGTTAACACAGATCCATCTATATAGTTTTGTATTTCATACGAATCTTGCTCAGGAATATAAATATCATCTCCTCGCTTTTCTAAATTGATTCCTAATTTTCTAAATACATTTGGAATTTGTCCTAAATCTTTCCAACTAACATCCTTAATTGTTAGTTCTGAACGTGTCATTGCTGCCATTCCTACCCAACTACCAATCTCAATCATATCTGGTAAAACTCTGTGGGTACATCCTCCTAGCGATTGAACTCCTTCAATAGTTAATAAATTAGAGCCAACACCTGTTATTTTTGCTCCCATAGAGTTCAACATTTTTGATAATTGTTGAATGTATGGTTCACATGCTGCATTATAAATAGTAGTTGTTCCTTTGGCTAAAACCGCCGCCATTATAATATTGGCTGTTCCAGTTACAGAGGCCTCATCTAATAACATATCAGTACCTACTAAACCAGTCTCGGTTTCTACTCCATAAAAATATTCTTCTCTATTATAACGGAATTTTGCTCCTAGGTTTATAAACCCTTCAAAATGGGTATCTAAACGTCTACGACCAATTTTATCTCCTCCTGGTCTTGGAATATATCCTTTTCCAAAACGTGCTAATAATGGACCTACAATCATAATAGATCCTCTTAAAGAACTACCATCTCTTTTAAACTCTGGGCTCTCTAAATATTTTAAATTAATATCGTCTGCTTGGAAACTGTATGAATTTGGTCCTAATTTTTCTATTTTAACTCCTAGTTCTCCTAATATGAAAATAAGTTTGTTTACATCAATAATATCTGGGATGTTATTGATCACAACTTTTTCTGGAGTTAATAAAACTGCACAAATTATCTGTAATGCTTCATTCTTTGCTCCTTGTGGCGTAATAGTTCCATTTAACTTATGCCCTCCTTCTATTTTAAATGATGCCATTTACTTCTTTCTATTTTTATTTTTATTTGTGTTCTTCTTTTTACTGTAAGTACTTCTAACTTTAATTAAGTTTTTACTTTCAATAAGGTCTTCTTCCATATTTCTGAAGTCAATTTTACCATCAGAAAGCTCATATAAATGTTCTAAAATAACACCATCTTCTACAGTGTCTTTATTCCAATTTAGATAACATTTCTTCATATGATTTGCAATGGTAAATATCAATGCTTCTTTCATATCACCTTCTTCCCAAGTTAGAGCTACATCAATCATCGTTTGAATATTGGTTCCGTAGAATCTATATTTAGATGCTGATTTTGGATATGGTAACTTCTCTGGCTTTTCTTGTAATTCTTCTTTCGAAGGAGTTTCATATGGACTATCTACATCTAATTCGAAGTTAGCCATGATATGCAACTGATCCCATAATTTATGTTTGAAGTCAGGTACATCACGTAAGTGAGGTTGTAAATTCCCCATAACATCTATTATCGCTTTTGCCATTGTATTTCTTTCTTCCTTGCTTTCTAAGGCTACACAATGATTTACCAATTTTTGTATATGTCTACCATATTCTGGTATTCTCATTGTCGGTCTTTCCGAATTATATTCTAAATCAAACGTCATTTTTCAATATTTTAAGTATGCAAAATAGCTAATAATTGCTAATTATAGCTTAAGATTGTTTTAAATTTAATTAACCTATTACCTTTAATTTCGCGTATTGCAATAATAATTTCTTTTTTCCTGCGGTGGTAAATTCTATTTCCGCTTTTCTATTAGGTCCTTTTCCTTCTAAACCTATTACTCTACCCGCTCCAAATCGATTATGTTCTACTAAGTTTCCTATCGAAATTTCTCCATCAAATAAATTTGCTTTTGAAGAAGATATATCCGATACTTTTTTCATTCTACTTTTTGGTGGAACTAAATTAGATTTCTCTTTCTTAGCCATGAACTCTTTTCGTTTCTTCTGAATTGGCTTTTGAAAACGTACTTGTTTTGGTGCATCATCAAATAAATCTGCATCAATAAAACGATTGGCTCTTGGCTCTGGAAGTTTTGGTGTTATATATTCTAAAAATTGCTCGTCAATTTCTTCTAAGAATCTACTTGGTTCTCCATCAGTCAATTTCCCCCAACGATATCTTGTTTGCGCATAGGTTAAATAGGCAACTTTCTCCGCTCTAGTTAAGGCTACATAAAATAAGCGTCTTTCTTCTTCCAATTCACTTCTCGTATTCATACTCATTGCCGAAGGAAATAGGTTTTCTTCCAATCCAACAATATATACATATGGATACTCTAATCCTTTTGATAAGTGAATGGTCATTAAAGAAACTCTTGGTTCTTCATCTTGTTTTTCCGAATCAAAATCGGTCGCTAATGCTACGTCTTCTAAGAATGCTGTTAGCGATGCATCTAATCCTTCCTCAATTTTATCAGAAATAAAATCTTTAATACCATTTAATAATTCCTGAACGTTCTCCACTTTAGTAATCCCTTCAGGAGTACCATCTTTTTGAAGATCTTTTACGATTTGTGTTTGCTTTACAACAGAATCGGCTACTTCAAAAGCGTTTTTCGCCTTTGCTTCTATCTGAAAACGTTGAATCATATTTACAAAGTTTTGCAACTTTGTTTTAGTACCCGCATTGATTTTTATATCAACTTTATCCAAATTCATTAAAACTTCAAAAATGGATTTTTTATAGTGATTTGCAGCAATGACTAATTTATCAACCGTAGTAGCACCAATACCTCTTGCTGGGTAATTAATGATGCGTTTTAATGCTTCTTCATCATTCGGGTTAATTAATATTCTTAAATACGAAAGTGTATCTTTTATTTCTTTTCGTTGATAGAAAGAGATACCTCCATAAATCTTATACTGAATATTCTTCTTACGTAATGCATCTTCTATTGCCCTAGATTGCGCATTTGTTCTATATAAAATGGCAAATGAATCATTTTGTAATTGTTGATTCATTTTGTTCTCCCAAATAGATTGTGCTACAAAACGACCTTCTTCTCCTTCAGAAATAGTGCGCATCACTTTTACCTGCTCTCCAGCATCATTAGCGGTCCAAATCTCTTTGTCTAATTTGGTTTTGTTTTTATCAATTACACTGTTTGCTGCTAGAACAATATTGCTGCTCGAACGATAGTTTTGTTCTAATTTAAACGTTTTTACATCTGGGTAATCTTTTTGGAAGTTTAAGATGTTTTGAATATTCGCTCCACGGAATCCATAGATACTTTGCGAATCATCTCCTACCACACAAATATTTTGAAAACGATCTGCTAGAGCACGTACAATTAGATACTGTGAATGGTTGGTATCTTGGTACTCATCTACCATGATGTATCTAAAACGGTCTTGGTATTTCGCTAATACATCAGGAAATCTAGCTAACAATTCATTAGTTCGTAGTAATAAATCATCAAAATCCATCGCACCCGACTTAAAACATCTATCTACATATTCTTTATAAATGTCTCCAGTTTTCGGTCTGCTGGCTTCTAAATCGGCTTGTTGTAATTCTGAATTGTTAAAATATGCTCTAACGGTTATTAAACTGTTTTTAAAAGATGAGATACGGCTCAAAATTTGTTTTGGCTTGTATCTATCTTTGTCTAACTGCATTTCTTTAATAATTGCAGTAATTAAACGAACAGAGTCTTGGGTATCGTAAATGGTGAAGTTAGATGGGTATCCTAATCGATCTGCTTCTGAACGTAAAATACGCGCAAAAATAGAGTGAAATGTTCCCATCCACAGATTCTTGGCTTCACTATATCCTACTACTTTACCAATACGCTCTTTCATTTCTCGTGCTGCCTTATTGGTAAAGGTTAATGATAATATATTAAAAGCATCCACTCCTCCTTGCATTAAATGTGCAATTCTGTAGGTTAATACTCTTGTTTTCCCTGATCCTGCTCCAGCAATGATAATCATTGGTCCGTCTTTTTGTAAAACGGCTGCCCTTTGAGGCTCGTTAAGTTGCTCTAAATAAGTACTCAATGAAAAATTTATTGAAAGAATTTACAAAGTGGAAAATTACGGATTCTTTTAGGTTTTGTAAAGGCTTATTAACATTTTTTTATTCACATTTTTTTTCTCAAAGTAAATGTTATGCTTACTTTCGTCTTCAATAGTTTTGAATATGGAAGATAAAATATTAGAAGGACTTGCCTATGCGCTTCCTGCATTGATTACGGGAGGAGTTGCCTATATGATTTTAAGTCGCTTTATTGATCAAGATAATAATGAGAAAAAATTCAATGCGTTAGTAGCAAAAAAACGCGAGAGCTTACCTACTAAACTTCAAGCATATGAACGTATGCTTTTGTTTTGCGAACGTATTAATCCAGCTAAATTATTATTAAGAATTAAGCCTATTGGAAATACCCCAGAAGATTATGCGCAATTGTTAATTGCCAATATTGAGCAAGAGTTTGAACACAACTTAGTGCAACAATTATATATTTCTGATGATAGTTGGAAAGCAGTGTCAGGTGCTAAATTGGCTATAATGGCTAAGATTAGAAATACTGCTGAAAAAGCAAGTTCTGCCAACGAATTAAGAGAAAATGTTCTGATAGACTATTCTAAAGAAGCGAGTCCAACAGAAACCGCCATTTTAATTCTAAAACAAGAAGTAAAAAAATTAATATAAAAAAAAGCTCGCGATTGCGAGCTTTTTTATTGATTGTTATTCTTTGATTAAGATCTTATATTCCCATGGTTTTAGTGTAATTGGTGGGTTTATACTATCTATTTTTACTTTAGCGTTATTCATGTAATCTAGATACTCACCTTCTTTTATCCAAGTCTTAGCAACTCCATCAGATAAATTCGCTACAAATAAAACCTTATCCCCTTCTTTTTCTCTTGAGAACTTAAGTATTCTATTATTAGAGCTTTCAAGGTTATAATATGCTCCATTTTTTCCTCCATGCAATGCTTTGTTTGTAGATTTCAGTTTTCCTAATTTCTGCAATACTTCCCATTCTTTTCCTTTTTCATGTGGAATTTCATCTTTTTCAAAAAACTTTAATCGATGCTTCATTCCGTATTCTTGTCCAGAATAAATTAATGGCATCCCTGGTGCTACATAACTTAAAGCAGTCATTACTTCCCAAGCATCTCCCATGCGCTCTTCAATAGTTCCGTTCCAAGAGTTTTCATCGTGATTAGTTACAAACGTCATTAAAATATCATCTTTTTCATAACGTGCTGTATCTTTTGCATAATTTTCATTCCATGCTTTTGGTCCACCATCTTTAGCAATGTGGTTCATGGTATGATGACGATCCCAACCGTATGCCATATCAAACAACCCTTCTTTTAATAATTCTGGTTCCCAAGCTTCTGCTAACATAAAAATGTCTTTTTTAGCTCTTAACTGCGGAATTGCTTCTTGCCAAAAATCAGTTGGTACTGATCCTGCAACATCACAACGGAATCCATCTACATTTTCTTCAGTAATCCAATGTTGCATGTCTTTTACCATTGCCTTACGCAATTCTTTGTTGTCATAGTTTAAGTCAGCAACGTCTGCCCAACCTACTGGAGTTCCATCTGCATTTAAAGGATCTGTAATTTCTCCTTTTGCATTCTTTGTATAAAATTCTGGATTGCTTGTTAACCAAGTATGATCCCATCCTGTATGGTTAGGAACCCAGTCTAAAATTACATACATATCATTCTCATGTGCTGTTTTTACTAATTTTCTAAAGTCTTCAATAGTACCAAACTCTGGATTGATCTTAGTAAAATCGGTTACAGCATAGTAACTTCCTAAGTATTTTTTTCTTTCCTCTTCTGGAAACTCCGAAGCAAATTTATCTCCCCTTGCTTTTCTCTTTGTTTCTGAAATTGGAAATATTGGCATTAACCATATAATTTTTACGCCTAATTCTTTTAATTGAGGAATGTCTTTGGTGAATTGATCAAAGGTTCCTTCTTTTGAATACTGTCTAATATTTGCTTCATAAATAACCGCACTTTCCATCATGTCATCTGAAACAGGAGCTATTTTAGCTACCTCTACTGGAGTGGTAACTTTGGCTTCTTCCTTTTTTTCAGTTTTACATGCAAAAACGATACATAAACTTGCAATAATTAACGTTAGTTTCTTCATACTCTTTAGTTGTTTTCTAATAATACAATTGTATAAGGGGTGTTTATAACTATTTTTCCGTTGGTTACTTTTACTTCTTGATTTGAATACGCGTCTTTTAATAAACTTCCGTCTTTGAATACAGCTGCTACATCAAGGGTTTTCTCTCCTTTAGGTAATTCTAAACCAATTACTACATCTTCTTTAAAAGTGCCTTGCTCAAAGCTTCTTTTGAATAAATATGGTTTTTCAGAAATCATTTGATGTTTTCCTGCACCAACCGCTGGGTGGTTCTTTCTAAACTTTCCAAGTTTCTGCCAATGTGCTAGCAATTCTTTGGTCTCTTGGTTTTTTAATTGCTCCCAATTCATTGGAGAACGTAAATTGGCATCTCCTTCTGCTCCTTCTATGATTAATGGACGTGCTACTTCATCTCCATAGTATATTTGTGATGTACCTGGTGATAATAATAGTTTTGTAGCTGTTTCATAAGCTTTTTCTCTTTTAGGGTCAAAAGGTTGTCCATCATCATGAGAGGTCATATAGTTTAAGGTTTCAAAACCTTTTAACTCATTATGCAAGGCTTTGTCATACTTAGCAAACAAAGCCTCGTAACTTGGAAGTTGCTTTGCATTCCATTTAAATTCAAAGTTGATTAAGCTGTTAAAAGCCTTATCGAAATAGTTTACTTTCTTATTTCCAAAATCATAGAATTGTCCGCCACTAATTCCATATCCATATACTTCCCCTACTAAATAAAAGTCTTTTCCTAAGTATTCTGTTGGATGTGCTGATTTAAACTCTTCGTATGCAGTATCACAGATTGTTTTAAATTCTTGCCATACATTTTCTTCTACATGCTTTACAGTATCTACACGATACCCATCAATTCCGAATTCTTTGACATAATCTGCCAACCATTTCATAATATAAAATCGTGGTGCTCTTGGGTACCCTGTTTTCTTAAAAAACTCATCTAGTTCTTTTACTTCTTGCTCATAACGCCCTTCTGCTTTCCATTTCTTTACCAATTCTTCAGGTAAGTTTACTTCTTCATTACTTTCTGTTAATACATCTGGTAAGTTTCTTACGAGTGTACAGGTTACGGTAGTTTCATAGTCTTTATACACACATTGTGGAGTTGTACGTACCCAATTTTCTTCCCAAACCTTGTCTTTGGCTGTTACTGGGCCTATGTGGTTTACCACGGCATCTAACAAAATTCTAATTTTATGTTTATGTGCCGTTTTTATAAGTTCTTTAAGGTCTTCTTCGGTTCCAAAATTCGGATCTAATTGTGTCCAGTCTTTGGTCCAATATCCATGAAAACCATAGGTATACCCAGTATCTTCATCGGTTCCATCATGAATTTGTTCTACAATAGGCGACATCCATATGGCATTGATTCCTAATTTATCAAAGTATCCTTCTTTTATTTTTTGTGTAATTCCTTTTAAGTCTCCTCCATCAAAACCTCTATATTTTGATGGTTCATGGGTTCTATCAAAATTCACATCGTTGGAGGTGTCTCCATTGTGAAACCTGTCAGTAAGTAAGAAGTATAGGTTTGCTCCATTCCAAACAAACGGAACTTCTTGTTTCGGTTTTTTCTCTTCTTTTTTACAAGAAAATAAGGTGATACATCCTATGAAAACAATGAGTAGTTTCTTCATTTTTATAGTTTTATGGTAATTTTTTCAGTCTTTTTTGTATTCCAATCAAAAGATACTAAAAGACTTTTGTTGGTTTGATTCCAAACAATTGCTTGTTTCTTTCTTCCTATTTTTACTTCTTTTGGTGCTTTTTGTACGTTGTGTACAATTAGCTTCATACTCTTTTTAGATACTTTAAACTCTTTTCCAATAGCATCTTTCAATTGAATTGTTAAACAGTCCTTTTCAAATTCACTGTCAAAACTCAACAATTCGTATTGATTTTTTTGAATGGCATTAGCTGTCATACCATCATCATTGTATAAGTTTCTTTTACTTTTCTTTACAGATCTATCATGGTAATAGTGTATTTCTAAATTATTTCCTTTATAGCTATCTGTAGATTGTACAAGTTTGGTCATCGGTATAAACGCACCTGCTCTTACATAAGTGGGGATCGCATTTATTTTTGTTGCTACTTGCTTTTTCTGTCCGCCGATAACTTTTTCATCGGTATAAAAATCAAACCATACGGCATTTTTCGGAAAGTATACTTCTTGCTTTGTTACTTTTGAGTTTAAGATAGGTGTGATTAAGAAATCATTTCCCCATAAATAGGTCGAAGCTAACTTTTGTAATTCTTCATTGGCTGAATTCTCAAAAAACAAAGGTCTCATTAATGGTTTTCCAAACTGACTATTTTCATATACTAAGTGATAGTTATATGGTAATAGTTTATATCGTAACTCTATAGATTGCTTTGCCAGTTCTTTTGCTTTTTCTGAACGAAACACCGGTTCACTAGGTACTTCTTCTTGTGCATGAGGTCTAAAGATTGGTTGAAATACTCCGTATTGTAACCATCGTGTATACAATTCGTCATCTAAATTGGCGCCTGCAAAACCTCCTAAATCAGAATGCATATATCCTATTCCTTGCATTCCCATTTGTAATGATATTTCTGGCTGACTTTGTAAGCCTCCCCAGGTTCTATTTACATCTCCAGACCATGGCACTAAACCAAAACGCTGAGAACCTGAATATCCTGCACGCATTAGAATGAATGGTCTTTCATTTGGATATTCTTTTTGAAAACCTTCTGCTATTAATCGCGCCCAATCATGTCCGTAAATATTATGTACTTCGTCGGCAGTTCCTGTAGCGTGTTGTACCCAAGATGGGTGCACTTCTGGTTCTCCTAAATCTCCCCAAAAACCTTGTACTCCCATATTTTTGATTCCTTTATAGATGTTCCAAAACCACGTTCTTCCTTCTTTTTTATAGATATCTACAATACCGGTATTTCCGAAGTAAAAATCATATCTCGCTGGTTTTCCAACAGAATCTTTTGCTAACACATCTTTCGCTACTGCATCTTTCCATTTTTTAGATGTAGACAATACAAATGGTTCTGTTATTAAGACTGTTTTTACTCCTTTGTTTTTAAGGTTTTGTACCATCTGCTTCATATCAGGAAATGAGTCTTTATACACTTCTAAATTTCCCATGGTTCCTTTTAAGTCTTTTCCGAACCAATATAAATCAAGAATTATAGCATCTACTGGGATTTCCTCTTCTTTGAATTTTGTAATGGTATTTTCGGTTTCTTTTTGAGAATGATATCCAAATCTACTTGAAAAATTACCTAATGCCCAACGTGGTAACATTGGTTGTTTTCCGGTTAACTGGGTATAATTTCCTATTAAATCTAACCAAGATTCGCCCACAATTACTTGATAGGTTTTTCTTCCTGAGATTGTTTCATAACTTAAGGCATTGTCTTTATAACTATCTAAATCTAAATAACCTATAGGAGCGTTGTCAAAATGAATTGCATACTTCTTTGATGATAACACCAATGGCATTGAAAAGTTCATCAGTTTAGACCTATCTTCATATCCATAATGTGCTTTGTTATACAATTCTAAACGGTTTCCTCTACGGTTCATCCCTAAAGCTCTTGCTCCTCCTCCATATAAAACTTCTTCCGGAGTTAACGCAAATCGTAAGGTTTCATAATCATCATTCTTTTGGTATCCATTTTTCTCTTCTGTTACTTTTTTTCCCTTGTACCAATACGAAACTTTAAATGGTTGCTTATTTATTACAATTGATAATTGATTTGTTTTAAACTCAATTTGTTTATCATTCTCCACAAACTTAGCCTTGTTATATGCTGATGTTAATACTACTGCATGGGATGCTTTGGTCGTTTCTTTTTCTCCCTTCGGAACAAAGGTTGTTTCTGAAATCTCAGGAGCATAAAATTGCATTTTATAGGCTCCATCAGACACCTTTATATTCAATTGATTGTTTGTGTAAGTAGCTCCTACAAATGTTCTAGGCTGCATGCTATCTTTAAATAACCAAGCAATGGCTTCTTCAAAATTGGTTCTCCAAAGTTTTTCGTCATGCTTTCCTTCTGGAACTACTTTAGATTTGATATTCTCTGAGTTAAAACCTTCTTCTTTTAAGGTTTTAACCATGGCATTCATATCTTGTGCAGTTTGGCTGATTTCGTTAAAAGCAACATTGTTTCCTTCTTTAGCTCCTGCTAAAAAATACATCTTAGTATCTTTTAGTTTTCCATGTGTTTGAGAATATTCCTTTACTTCTGGAGTAAACCAAAATGCTGGAGAAAACACACCTACTTTTCCAAATACTTTTGGATACTTTAAGGCTGCATAATGAGAAATTAGCCCTCCCATTGAGCTTCCGATAATTCCTGTATTAGATTTATCTTGTATAGTTCTATAGTTTTTATCGATATATGGCTTAAGTTTTTTTACTACAAAATCTAAATAAGCATCTCCTTCCCCTCCTCCATATTTATTGTTTGTCCAAGGAGAATATTCATCTAAGCGTTTTTTACCACCATTATCAATTCCTACAACTATTAATTCTAAGTTTTTGTCTTTAAATAGTTTATTTAGTGTTTCATCTACTTCCCACTCTCCAGAAAAAGATGTTTTCTTATCAAACAAATTCTGTGCATCATGCATATAGACTACTGGATACGATTTTTTAGATGCATTGTAATTTGGAGGTAAATACAATCGAACTGTTCGTTTTCTATGCAACTCTGGAATTTCAAATTCCTTTGTTAATACAGTGACATTTTTTGATGCTGTAGATGCTTCTTCTGGACTAAATAAATGCGACCAACCCGCAATTTTAACCTTTATGGTATCCTTTCCAGTGTTAAAATTATGGATTCTATTGTCTATACTTTTTCCATTCGCATCACATTCAGCAGTTTTCCAAGTTCCTTGTGTGAACTTAAACAATACATTATTTGATTTTTGCGGAAGTGTTATGGAATAAACTCCATCTTTTTGTTTAAGTTGATACTTTTCATTTCCGCCAGTCCAACCTTCAAAATCACCAGAAACATATATTGGTACATCTTTAGGTGTACCTTCTGGCAATTCTTCAACAACAATAGTCACTTGTCCGAATACTGTAAGTCCTATAAATAGGAATGCTATGTTTATTATGTTTTTCACTTAGTTATTTTGCTTTGTTGTTAATAACAAACTTCCTTTTTCATTAAGCGTTAAGCTTTCCTCCCACTTTAGTTTTTCTCCAGAGATTATATTCTGAAGTATTGTATCGTCTAAACCTATTTCTTTAAAACGATTTAAATCAATCGTAATAGGTTTTTCATTCTTATTTAAAATCAACACCACGGTTTCATTCTCAACGATTCTAAACAGTATATAAACCCCATTTAATGGTGCAAAATGTATGGTTTTACCCGTATGAATGGCTTTACTAGATTTACGATAATTTAATAGTTTTCGCGTATAATCTTGCATTTCTTTTTGTGCTGGAGTTAATCCTTCTCCTGTAAAGGCATTAATAGTATCTCCTTCCCAGCCTCCAGGAAAATCGGTTCTAATTAAACCATGGTCTCCAGGTTTTTCAGAATCATCCATTAAGATTTCTGTTCCATAGTATACTTGTAAAATTCTAGGCAAAATAGCATAGGTGGTTAATGCCATCTTTGTATGTACAACATCTTCTTTTAGCTGTGTGTAAATTCTACTTTTATCATGATTATCTGGAAAAATTAAGATATCTTTCGGTGAAGCGTAGTGAAAATCATTTGCCAAACCTTCATAAATCTTTACTAGTCCATTATTCCAACTCTCTGGTTCATTTAAAGCATCTACCACATTCTTTTGCATCCCAAAATCCATCGTTGATTTTAGGTTTGATACAAAACCATCTCTATTTTTAGCTCCCTTTTGCCAATATCCAATTAACAAGGGATTATAACTCCATTCTTCTCCAACAATAGAAAATTTTGGATATTCATTCATAATAGCATCTACCCATTTAGCCATAAATTCTTTAGCGGGATATGGATAAGTATCTTGTCTTATACCTCCTAAGCCTAAAGTTTCTATCCACCAAACTGAATTTTGAATAATATAAGCGGCCATATATGGATTTCGCTGATTCAAATCTGGCATGGTAGCCACAAACCAACCTTCAACATTTCCTTTTTTATCTATTTCTGAAGCATACAAATCTTGATTTGTTGTTCTTCTATGATTGGAAGTATGTACCGTTTTCCATGACCAATTCTCTTTGTTATTTTCATAATACGCTTGGTCATTTACCCAATCTTCAAAAGGCAAGTCTTTCATCCACCAGTGTTCCAATCCACAATGATTCGCTACCTGATCCATAATTAGCTTCATACCTCTTTTAGAAAGTTCTTCAGAGAGTTTTTTATACTCTTGTAAGCTTCCAAAACGAGGATCTACTTGATAAAAATCGGTCATTGCATATCCGTGATAAGAACCACGAGCCATGTCATTAGTTAAAACTGGTGTTGGCCAAATAGCAGTAAAACCTAAATCCTTTATATAATCTAAATGTTTGGTAATTCCTTCTATATCTCCACCATGTCTTTTGTAATCATGTGATCTATCAACTTCTGTTTCTTTTAAATTCTCAAAACGATCGTTTTTCGGATTTGCATTCGCAAATCGATCAGGAGTAATTAAATAAATGGCATCTGAACTATCAAACCCAACATAAGAATCAGCTTTCTTTTCTCTAGATTTTAATTCGTATGTATGTGTCTTCTTTGTCCCATCTTTAAAAGTAAATACAATGTCAAATTTCCCTGCTTGGGTAATTTTATCAATGTTTAAATCGACAAACAAATAATTCGGACTTCTTCCTGTATGTACTTTATTAATATGCACTCCTTGATAAGAAATAGTTGGTGTTGAATTGCCTATATTTTCTTCCTTAACTAATAATTGAAGGGTATTGTTTTTAAAACCAATCCACCAATTAGGCGGTTCTACTCTTTCTAAAAAAGTATTGGAAACTTTAGATTGCGTTTTTACAATACTTTCTTGTTTCGTTGTAGTGTTACACGAAACAAAAATGAGGAAAATAATATATAAGCTAATATTCTTCATAAGGTAAAAAAACCTCACAAAAAATGTGAGGTTAGTGTCTAACTTCTAACTACACGGTTACTAAGTTATTAGGGGAAATTTTTATTAATTTATCATTTACTAAAATTTCTAAAGCGTTACCATTTTCTAATTCAAATTTGGTATCATCTTTACAAACAGAAATTTTTAATATTTGTCCTCTAAAGTTTACCTTGAAAGAGTATGCTTCCCATTGTCCTGGAATTTGCGGCGTAAAACTTAAGGTATCATTTTTTACGCGCATTCCTCCAAATCCTTCTACAATACTCATCCAAGTTCCTGCCATTGAGGTAATATGCAATCCTTCTTCTACTTCTTTGTTATAATCATCTAAATCTAAACGAGAAGTTCTTAAATAAAAAGTATACGCTTGTTCCATTCTTCCCAATTTAGCAGCCTGAATACTGTGTACACAAGGAGATAATGAGCTTTCATGCACCGTAAATGGCTCATAAAAATCAAAATGACGTTCTAATTCTTCTTGACTAAATTGATCTTCGAAGAAATAGAATCCTTGTAAAGTATCTGCTTGTTTGATATATGGCGAGCGTAAAATACGATCCCAACTCCATTTTTGGTTAATTGGACGTTGTGATTTGTCCAAATCAGCTACAGTGATTAATTCTTTATCTAAGAAACCATCTTGTTGTAAAAACACTTGGTGTTCTTCTGAATATGGGAAGAACATATGATCTGCTACTTTTTTCCAAGCAGCTAATTCTTCAGCATCAAACTTTACTTTTTCTTTGATTCTGATATAATCTGAAATATGATCTGACTCTACCTTAGCTATCGCTTCTAAGGCATAATCAATACACCATTTTGCAGCATAATTGGTGTACCAGTTGTTATTTACGTTGTTTTCATATTCATTTGGTCCTGTAACGCCTAAAATTACATACTTGTTTCTAGCAGTAGAGAATGTTGCTCTTTGATGCCAAAAACGTGCAATACCAATTAATACTTCTAGTCCTTTTTCTGGAACATACGATGCATCTGAAGTATATCTTTCATAGTTATAAATAGCCAATGCTATCGCTGCATTTCTATGAATTTCTTCAAAAGTAATTTCCCATTCATTATGACATTCTTCACCATTCATAGTTACCATTGGATATAATGCTGCTCCATTCGTAAATCCAAGTTTTTCAGCATTTTCAATGGCTCTATCTAAATGATGGTAACGATACTCTAATAAGTTTCTTGCTACTTTTTGGTCTTTTGTTGCCATATAAAATGGTAAACAATAGGCCTCTGTATCCCAATAAGTACTTCCTCCATATTTTTCTCCAGTAAATCCTTTTGGTCCAATGTTCAAGCGAGCATCAGTTCCTAAATAGGTTTGGTTTAATTGGAAGATATTGAATCGAATACCTTGTTGTGCCTTTACATCACCAGAAATGGTAATATCTGACATGTTCCAAATCTGATTCCATGCCTGAATTTGAAGCGCTAGTAAATCATCAAAACCAATATTTAAAGCCTTGTCTAATGCAGTTTTAGCAGCAGCGACTAATGCTTCTTTTTTATGGTTTCTATCTACTGTATATCCAGCAAACTTATATAAAGTAGCCGTTTGGTTTTGTTGAACATCTACCTTGTATGTAAATGTTATTTTTCTATCAGACTTCTCTTCTTCTTTTACCAAATCAAGCATTTTCCCATCGACATACACTTGAGATTCCATAAAAGTACACGCATGGAAATTTGTTTTCATCGTATGAGACTCTATAAATCCTTGGTTTCCTTCTGATGTTACATTAAGAATATTCCAAAACTTATCATCCCAGTTTGAATCTTCATTAGTAATTCCTGCATCTAAATACGGAGAAAAAGTAATAGCTACATCTGAATTTAAAGGAGTTACTTTATATTCAATTGCTCCAACTTCATCTAATTCTAAACTTAAAAAACGTTTAGAACTTACTTCTAATTCAATTCCATTAGATAACGTTGCCTTAAATGTTCTAGACAACCACCCTTCTTTCATGTTTAATTCACGTTTAAAGCTTTCAACTCTTTTACATGTATTTAAATCGAAAACCTCCTCGTTAATTTTAACATGAATACCAATCCAGTTAGGTGCATTTAACACTTTAGCAAAGTATTCTGGATATCCATTCTTCCACCATCCTACTCTGGTTTTATCAGGATAGTATACTCCTGCGATATAACTACCTTGAAAAGTAGCTCCTGAGTAATCCTCTTCAAAATTGGCACGTTGTCCCATCGCGCCATTTCCAATACTAAAAAGACTTTCAGACGATTTTACACGCTCTTTATCAAATCCTTCTTCAATAACACTCCATTCGTTGGGTATGATATAATCTTGATTCATTTCTTATTGGATATATTAGTAAAGATTAATACTTCTTTACTTTAAATTCTTTATTCTTTTTTGTTAGTTGCCATTGCATTTAAGTAGGTTTCTTTGTAAAATTCCTTTACTTCTTTGCTAATGACATTTGTTTTATGGTTATTACATTTCAATAATCTGAAATGATACTTTCTTCTTATTTTTTTATAATGCCTTCAATGAACTCTATGGAGATCTCTGTAAAGTCGTTGAATACATAATCTGCTTCATGTAATACTTCTTTACTTCCAATTCCGATTGAAATCATATTCGCTGCGTTTGCTGCTTGTACTCCTGCCACCGAATCTTCAAACACCACACAATCTTTTGGTTGCATTTCTATTTCTGCTGCTGCATTTAAAAATACTTCTGGGTCTGGTTTTGCTTTGGACACATTGGTTCCATCTACAATTGCTTGAAACTTCTCAATCAAGTGTACCTTTTCCAAAATTGCTCTTGCATTTTTACTTGCAGACCCTAATGCTATACCTTGCTTGCTATCTATTAAATAATGTAATATTTTAGGCACATCAGGCAGTATTTCAGAATCATCCATTTGGGCTATATAACTTAAATAGTCATCATTTTTTTTAGCCATTAATTCTGAAAATTCTTCTGGAGATAAAGTTTTGTTTCCCCAGCTTAATATTTTTTCTAATGATCTTACACGACTCACTCCTTTTAATTGTTCGTTTTGTTCTGATGTAAAATCAATTCCTAAACCGTTTGCTAGCTTCTTCCAAGCTAGGAAATGGTATTTAGCAGTGTCTACAATAACACCGTCTAGATCGAAAATAAATCCCTTCTTATTCATTTAAGTTGTTTGTTTGACTTCTGAAATGTCATTAACTTTCATCGATAATACAGCCGCTATTAAAAAAGAAACCCCAGCAATAATAAGTGAATATATTGCCTGTCCATTATAGAAATATTTAACTATTGGACCTCCAATTAAAGCGTTGATAATTTGAGGAATCACAATAAAGAAATTAAAAATCCCCATATAAATTCCCATTTTTAATGGATGAATAGCACCTGCTAGCATTGCATAAGGCATTGAAAGAATACTTGCCCAAGCTACTCCTACAGCAATCATTGAACCAATTAAGAAGTACTTATCTGTTGCAAAGTAAATTGAGATTAATCCTAAGCCTCCAATTAATAATGCCAACGCATGGGTTTGTTTTCTACCTATTTTTTTAGAGATTGCTGGTAAGAAAAAGGCCATAATTGCTGATACCAAATTGTAAACTCCAAAAATTATACCCACCCAATCACCAGCCTCATTAAAGGCTTTAGAGTGGCTATCATTTGCATCTAATCCATAAATATGTTGTGCAATTGCTGGAGTAGTAAAAACCCACATTCCAAAGAGACCAAACCAAGAGAAAAACTGAACCCAAGCCAATTGCTTCATAGTTATTGGCATCTTTTTAAAATCATTCACTATAGATACTAGGCCTCCTGACTCCTCTTCTGTTTCTATTTCTTCCAAATGTGCTTTTTCATCCGCAAAACGTTTTAATTCTTCTGGAGAATATTCATCCGTAGTAAATACAGTTACTAGAATAGAGATTATTAATACTATTGCACCTATGATAAATGACCATATTAAATTTGGTGGTACTCCACCACCTCCATCATTAGAAATCCCAAACCAATTTGCCAAAGCATATGGTAGCCAAGAACCTACTACAGCACCAATTCCTATTAGTACCGTTTGAATACTAAAGCCAGATGTTTTTTGATCATCTCTTAAGTTATCACCAACTAAAGCTCTAAATGGCTCCATAGCAATATTGAATGACGCATCCATAATCATTAACATCCCTGCTCCCACCCATAAAGCTGGAAGCACAGAAATAAAAATTTCCGCTTGTGGCATTAATACTAAACCTATAGAAGCAAGAATTGCTCCTATCAGAAAGTAAGGGCGACGACGACCTAATTTAGTCCAAGTTTTATCACTATAGTGACCTATAATTGGTTGTACAATCAACCCCATTAAAGGAGCTATAATCCAAAACCAAGATAGATGATGTACATCTGCCCCGAAAGTTTGTAATATACGGCTAGCATTAGCATTTTGAAGGGCAAACCCCATCTGAATTCCTAAGAATCCAAAACTCATGTTCCAGATTTCCCAGAAACCTAATTTACGCTTTTCCATTATCGTAATTATTAGTTAATACATACGATAAGCGCTACGACTTATCTTATTCTTTTTGTGGAAAGTAAATTACTGATAAGTCCGTTTTATTGTTGTAAAGATATAATTTAAAAAATTAACTTTACGAAAAATCTACTATCACGATTTCGTAGATTCTCTAGATTTTATATTACTTGATATCACTTTTGTTTGTGGTAATCTTTCTGAATCTTCATTTTCAATTCGATCAATTAACATTTCAGCAGCTTGTTTTCCCATAGTATATCCATGCTGTACAACCGTTGTTATAGATGGTGATGAATATTCAGAAATTAATCCATCTGTAAATCCTATGATAGAAATATCTTCCGGTATTCTCAACCCTCTCTCTTTTGCAATTCTTATTGCAATAGCAGCATAAATTTCATTTACTGTAAAGATAGCATCTATTTTATTTTCAAATAGTTTTTCTATTTGTTCTTTAATATTGTGTTCTTCGTCAACTTCTACAATTAACTTTCTATCAATATTAATTCCTTCTTCCTTCAAGGCCTTTTCATAACCTTGCTCTCTATGCAGTCCTACAGTAACATGTTCTGGTGTAGTAACAATACCAATCTTTTTACAACCAACATTTAATAAATATTTGGTTGCTTTATAACCTGCACCAATATCATCTACAATTACTTTATCACATTCAATAGACTTATGTGTTCTATCAAACAATACTAAAGGCACTTCATTATCAATTAGTCTTTTAAAATGAGAAAACTCTCCATTTTCTAATGTTTCTTTTGCTATAGAAACTAATAACCCATCTACACTTCCATTGGTTAATACATCAATGGTCTCTGCTTCTTTTTGCTCATCATTATTAGAGAAACATACCATAATATTATATCCTCTATTTGATGCCTCACTCTCTACTCCTTTAATTACTGTAGAAAAAAAATGATGCACAATCTTCGGTAAAATAATACCGATAACTTTTGTTTTTTGATTGCGTAATTGAAGTGCTAAATTATTAGGTCTATAATTATAATAATCTGCATAAGCTCGAATCCTATCTTTAGTCTCTTGACTAATTTCATGACTATCTCTTAAAGCCTTTGAAACTGTGGAAATTGACACTCCCAATTCCTTGGCTATTATCTTAATGGTAATTTTAGGTTTCATATTTTACAAAACTCATAATTTTTTTTAGCTTATTTTAATAATATGTTAAGCTAAAGTTAGAAAGTTATTAACACGAAAACGTTTTCGTAGTGTTTTCAATAGCTACAGAGCAACTTTTATTTCTATCTTCACGTCGTGGAAAGATAAATTATTGGTAATCTTTATATCAATTTTATACCTATTTTAATCTAAAATAATGAAGGATTTTAAAATAATATTATGTAGTATTCTAATGCTCTTTTCTTCGCAAATATTTGCCCAGCAGATATTGAAAGGAACAGTATTAGATAAAACATCAGGTGATGGATTACCTGGTGTTAGTATAATTGTAAAAGGAACAACAAGAGGAACATCTTCAGATTTTGACGGAAAATTCGAATTGAACAACGTTAAAAGTGGAGATGTTCTTGTTTTTTCTTTTATTGGTTTCACTGATAAAGAAGTTACCCTTGGTAATAATTTTAATATTACAGTAAACCTAGAAGAAGACGCACAACAATTAGATGAAGTTGTTGTAGTTGGATATGGAACAACAACTAAAAAAGATGCTACAGGTTCTGTAGAGGTTGTTTCTTCTAAGAACTTTAACAAAGGAGCCATTGTTTCTACCGATCAACTTTTAACGGGTAAAGCTGCCGGTGTAAGAATTACAACTAATGGTGGTGCACCAGATTCTGCTCCAAACATTAGAATTCGTGGTGGTTCTTCTTTAAATGCACAAAACAACCCATTAATTGTTATTGATGGAGTGCCTATTGGAAATGACAACCCAGCGGGTGTTAGTAACCCGTTAACATTGGTAAACCCAAATGATATTGAGAGTTTCTCTATTTTAAAAGATGCTTCTGCAACAGCTATTTATGGTTCTAGAGCATCTAATGGGGTAATTATTATTACTACTAAAAAAGGAACCTCTGGAAGTGTTAAGTTTAACTTTAGCTCAGATGTTTCTATTAGTGAAGCTGGAAAAGGTTTAGACTTTATGAATGGAAAAGAATATGTTGCTTTTATTCAACAATATTTTCCTGGAAGAGTTGATCAATTAGGAGTTCCTCAAGGAAGTATAACTACCAACCAAACTCCAATACAAGTTATTAATGGTAGAGAAATTTACGATACCAACTGGAGAGAGTCTATTTTAAGATCGGCTATTACAACAAACACCAACTTTAGTGCAAGAGCTAATTTATATGACAAAATACCTTTTAGAGGATCTGTTGGATATACAAAAGCAGAGGGCATTGTTAAAAATGATGACTATGAAAGAGTTACAGCGTCATTAAAATTAACACCTACTCTATTAGATGATAAATTAAAAATTGACTTTAATGCGAAAACGATTTTTGCAGAAAAGAATGCAATTGATAGTGGTGGTGCTATAGGAGAATCTTTACAGTTTGATCCTACAAAACCAATTTATAATAATGCTTCATCAAACAGGTTTGGTGGATATTATTTAACCACTTTTGATGATGATGGTAAATTTAGAAGAATCATTCAAGGAAATCCTTTAGCAAGATTAGAGCAAAAGGAAAGACCAGAAAGAGTATTCCGTTTCTTAGGAAATATTGAATTTGATTATACTATGCCGTTTTTACCTGAGTTAAAAGCTGTAGTAAATCTTGGTTTAGATGCTTCTAGATCTAAAATCGAAGAGAGATTTAGTAACAATTCTTTTGAAACATATCAATTCAATACGCTAAACGATAATATTGACACCAACTTCTTATTTAACCCAGGAGTTAATTTCCGTGAGCGTCAACATATTACTAACACTACTTTAGAAGGTTACTTACAATATAGTAAGGATTTAGAAGAAGGATTTGTTACAAAGTTTGATGTTCAGGCAGGTTATTCTTATCAAAATTTTAAGAATGATGGAAATCAAGACAGATTTATGTATAACCAAGAAAGTGGAGTTAGAGAAGCTGTGGTAAACCCAGCAAATCCAAACTTTAGATACTATAACGTTTTAAACTTACAGTCTTTCTTTGGAAGAGCTAACATTAGCCTTTTTGACAGATACTTATTAACGGTTTCTATGAGAGCTGACGGGTCTTCATTATTCACTAAAGAAAACAGATGGGGATACTTCCCTGCTGCTGCTTTAGCTTGGCAAATTGATGAAGAAGATTTCTTAAAGGATTCAGATATTGTAAAGAACTTAAAGCTTCGTTTAGGATGGGGTAAAACTGGTCAGCAAGATATTACAGGAGTTGTTGGATTTTATCCTTCTATCCCATTATTCTTAGCAGGAGATCAAAACAGTCAGTACTTCCCTAACTCATCTTTATATTCTGCATTAGCATTTAACCCTAATTTAACTTGGGAAAAAACAACTACATATAATGTTGGTTTAGATTTCTCTTTATTCGAAAACAACTTATTATCGGGTAGTTTTGATATTTATAATAGAGTTACTACTGATTTATTAGCAGAAGTTCCTGTACCACCAGGACAAGCTTTAACAAATGCATTTATTGATAATGTAGGAGAAACAGAAAGTAGAGGTTTTGAACTAAATCTTAATACTACTCCTATTAGCAACGATAACTTTGAATTAAGTTTAGGAGGTAATATTTCTTACAACAAAACTGAAGTAACTAGCTTAAATGGTTTAGATAACATTAATGCTGGAGGTAGTTTAAGAGGTACTGGTTCTAATTTATTTAGACATGCGGTAGGTCAGCAAGCTGGAAGTGCGTATGTATTTAAACAAGTATACGACGTAAACGGAAGCCCAATACCAAATGCATTTGTTGACTTAAACGGAGACAATCAAATTACTGATAGTGATAGATATTATAAGGCTATTACTCCTAATTGGACCTATGGTTTTAACTTAAGTTTTAATTATAAAAATTGGGATTTAACATCTAACTTCAGAGGACAAATTGGAGGATATGTGTATAACTTTGCGCAAGTTAACTATGGTTTCTTAGAAAGTGCAACTAGCTCTAGTCAAAACAATATTACCAATGTTTTAGACTTTAACAACGGTGCTGCAAACCCTGCTTTTGGAGATGTTAGTATTGTAAATGGTAATGGTCAATTCTCAGACTACTACTTAGAAGATGCAACATTTTTAAGATGTGATAACATAACTTTAGGTTATAGATTCGATAACTTAATTAAGAAAGGTAGTATTAGAATTTATAGTGCAGTTACCAACCCATTTATTATAACTGACTATACAGGACAAGATCCTGAGAATTTTGGTGGAATAGATAGAAACTTCTATCCAAGACCTACGGTATACACTTTTGGTATTAATGCTGATTTTTAAAAACTAACAAATGAAAAAAATAATAACATCAATAGCTATAGCTTTAACTGTTTTTAGTGCTTGTACGAGTGATTTAGATGTCAGTCCTAAAGTACAACTTACACTTGAAGAGCTTTTAGCAAATGATCCTAATGCAGTAGAAGGTTTAGTTTCGAGATTATATGCTTCATATGCTTTAACTGGACCTGAAGGGCCTGGAAGTTCAGATATTGAAAGTCCAGATGCAGGTGAAGGAGCTTTTTTAAGAGCTATTATAAATTTACAAGATTTTACTGCGGATGCAATGAAAAATAGATGGGGTGATGATGGTTTAGACCAGCTTACAACCACTTCTAATTGGGATAGAAATAATAAGTTCTTTAAATTATTTTATGATAGAGCTTACTTCACTATTCCACAATGTAATAACTTTTTACAAGCGTTACAGATTGCAGATTTTCCAAATGAAGAAAACATTGTTGCTGAAACTCGTTTCTTAAGAGCCTTAGCATACTACAACATAATCGATGTATTTGGTAAAGGAGTATTAGCTACTGAAGAAAATTTCGGACAGTCGGCTCCTTTAGAAGAAGCAAGTAGAACTGAATTATTCAATTATGTAGAAGCTGAATTATTAGCTATAGAACCAGTAATTACGACAAGTAGTTCTTATGGTAGAGCTAATAGATATGTAGTAGATATGTTATTGGCTAAGCTTTACTTAAATGCTGAAGTTTATACAGGAACTGCACGTTGGGATGATGCTGCTACTTATATTAATAAGGTTATTAATGAAGGTGGTTATGCATTAGATACGAACTTCGTAAAAGTCTTCTCTGCAGATAATGATTCTTCTACTGAAATCATTTTCCCTTTAATTGCGGAAACTATTTCAAGTCAAAGTTATGGTAACACAACTTATATTGTAAATGGAAGTTTAAGTGCCGATACAATGCCTTTAGCTCAATTCGGAGCAACTGGTGGTTGGACAGGTCATAGAGCTACGAAAGCTTGGTATGGTTTATTTGGTGATTTAGCTACCTCTCCAGATGTAAGAGCAAGTTTATTCTGGACAACCGGTCATAACTTTGAAATGACTGATTATAAAGATTGGGAAGATGGATATCCTTCAACCAAATTCAGAAATACAAACTCTGATGGTTCAGGAACTCCAACTGAATTCTCTGGTACTGATTTTCCTTTTTATCGATTGGCAGATGCTTACTTAATGTATGCTGAATTATCTTTAAGAGGAGCCAATGGTACCAATGCTTCAGATGCATTAAAATATGTAAACGATGTTAGAACACGTTCAGGTGCTCCAACAATAACTTCTGGAGATTTAACTTTAGATTTTATTCTTGATGAAAGAGCAAGAGAGTTAAACTTAGAAGGTCATAGACGTTCAGATTTAATTCGATTCAAGAAGTTTACTGGAAACTCTTACATATGGCCTTGGAAAGGAAATACTGTTAATGGAACTTCAATTCCAGAGCACTACAAATTATTTCCAATTCCGGCAACCGCTTTACAAGCGAACCCTAACTTAACTCAAAACACTGGATATTAATAAGAAACTATTAAGTATAAATTATGAAACAATTTAAATTTATATTCACAGCAATAATAGCTATTATGTTTTTTAATAGCTGTCAAGATAATGACAATTTAGAATTTGTAGCGGCTCCAAAAGGTGACTTCGCTTTTACAAATACTTTTTTAGCAGATTATATTTTACCATTTGAAACTACAACAGATGATAACATTGGTATTGTATTCTCTTTTAATAAAGCAGACTTTGATGTACCAACGAATGTTTCTTATGAATTACAAACATCGGTTACTGGTGACTTTACAGATGCTGCTCTTGTAAATGCTATTTCAAACAATAGCAATAACAATAATAACATTGAAGTAACTATAGGTGAATTAAAAAGACTTGCTACTGAAGTATATTCTTTAGCAGCTCCTACAAACGGAACTTTAAACTTTAGAGTTCGTGCATTTCCTGGAGATACTTCTTCAACTACAGAAGCATTCACTCCAACACAACAAGTAAATGTTACTTTATTAGAAGAAGTACAAACTGGAGGTTCTAATGTTCAAGTATCAACTTGGGGAATCGTAGGTTCTGGTTACAACGACTGGGGTAATGGAGGTCCTGATGCTCCTTTCTATACGACTGCAGATGCAAATGTATTTGTAGCCTATGTAACTTTATTAGACGGTGAAATTAAGATTAGAGAGAACAACGATTGGGCTAATAACTTTGGAGATGATGGTGCTGATGGAACGTTAGATGCAGGTGGAGCAAACATAGTTTCTACTGCAGGTACCTATAAAGTTACTCTTAATTTTAATGATAACACTTATACTATAGAAGCATATTCTTGGGGAATCGTAGGTTCTGGTTTTAACGACTGGGGTAATGCTGGTCCTGATGCTGCGTTCCATTATGATTATACAACTGATACGTTTAAAGTAGGTGTTAAATTATTAGATGGTGAAATCAAAATTCGTTTAAACAACGATTGGGGAACCAACTTTGGTGATACTGGTGCAGATGGAACTTTAGAAGCTGGTGGAGATAACATTGCTACTACAGCTGGTTTTTACACAGTAACGTTTGATGTAAACAAGAGTACATATACTATTGAAGCTTCTGATGTTTGGGGTATCGTAGGATCTGGATACAACGATTGGGGTAATGCTGGACCTGACTTTAACTTTACAGAAGTAAACCCAGGAATCTTCGTTGCAAATAACGTAACCTTATTAGATGGAGAAATCAAATTTAGATTGAATGAAGATTGGACTACTAACTTTGGTGATACTGGTGCAGACGGAACTTTAGAGGCTGGTGGTGACAATATTGTTACTACTGCTGGTAAGTACAGAATTACAATGGATTTAACCGACAATGCAAATCCTAAATATACTATTACAGCATTGTAAATAAACTTTGTTTGAATTAAGGTCTGCAAATATTGCAGGCCTTAATTTATTAAACGACCTACTACAGAATTATGAAAAAAATATGCTTTTTACTTCTATATTTCGTTAGTATAACTTTATTCTCTCAGGTAACTACTTCACCTGGAACCCCTACTATTAACGATGAAATTACAATTACTCTAAATACAACTGGTACTGAATTAGAAAATTACTCAGGTGACATATATGCTCATACAGGTGTAACCGTTGATGGTACACAATGGGAAAATGTAATTGGAAGCTGGGGAAACAACTCCACGCAACCAAAATTTACAAAAACAGCTGCCAACTCTTATACCTTTATCATTACGAACAATGTCTACGATTTTTACAATGTAGATAACGCTAAAACCATTAGCGAAATTAACTTGGTAGCTCGTGCTGATGATGGATCTAAACAAACAAGACCCGATATTCATATTGAAATTTTCTCAGCAGATTTAAATATTCAAATTACAAGCCCTAACAACGACAGCGTATTTGATAATAACACTACACATACGATAACTGCTGAAGCTACCATAGCTGCTAACTTAGAATTATTGATTAATAATACTTCTATTCAAACTATAGCTAGTAATAAAATTATTAGCAAGGAACACACTTTTACTACCACCGGACAACATATTATTAAGGCTGTTGCAACTGACGGTACTACTACAAAAGAACAAGAAATTACAGTTTACGTAAAAACACCTACCGTTACTGAAACAAGACCAGCTGGAGCAAAAAATGGTATAACTTTTAACAACGATGGTTCGGTAACCTTCGTACTCTTAGCTCCTCAAAAGAATGATGTATTCTTAATTGGTGATTTTAATAATTGGGCATTACACCAAGACTACCAACTTAAAAAAGATGGTGATTATTTCTGGATAACGCTAACTGGTTTAGACGCTGATACAGAATACGCATATCAATACTTTATTGATTATGATAAAAAAGTAGCAGACCCTTATGCTAAAAAGGTTCTAGATCAATCAAATGATCAATATATATCGGCAACGAACTATCCAAATTTAAAAAGTTTCCCTGCCAAAGCTTCAGGAATAGTATCTACTTTTAAACAAAATACCACTTCTTATACTTGGCAAACTAGTTCATTTACAAAACCTGCTAAAGGAGAATTGGTTATCTATGAATTGTTAGTAAGAGACTTCTCTTCAAGTGATAGTTACCAAGCAATTATTGACAAATTAGATTACCTAGAAACCTTAGGAATTAATGCGTTACAACTAATGCCAGTCAATGAGTTTGAAGGTAATGATAGTTGGGGATACAATGTATCTCATTTCTTCGCTTTGGATAAAGCATACGGAACTCAAAATAAGTTTAAAGAACTTATTGATAAATGCCATGCAAAAGGAATTGCAGTAATCTTAGATGTTGTATTTAATCATGCCTATAGTCAAAATCCATTGGTTCAAATGTATGATTTTGACATTGCCGCAGGAACAACTTCTAATAACCCTTTCTTTAATGATGATCATAATTTCCAAAATGGGGCATTGCAATTCGGTTTTGACTTCAATCATGAAGCAAGCTATACACAACAATATTTTAAGGATGTAATGTCTTATTGGATTGAAGAATATAAAATTGATGGATTTCGATTAGATTTTACCAAAGGATTTACCAATACCTTCTACCCTACTTCGGGAGATCAATGGGGAAATAATTACAATCAAGAAAGAATTGATCGCTTAACAGATTATGCAAATCATGTATGGAATAATCATGACAATGGTTTTTATATGATTTTAGAACATTTAACCAATAACGATGAAGAAAAAGCCTTGGCAAATGTAGGAATGATGTTGTGGGGTAAAATGACTGAACCATACAATCAAAACACCATGGGCTATAACAGTAATTCTGATATCTCTTGGGGGTACTACAAAAACAGAGATTTTAATGATCCTGATCTAGTAGCCTATATGGAAAGTCATGATGAGGAACGCTTAATGTATAAGAATCTTCAATTTGGTAATACTAATGGAGGTTATAGTGTAAAAAACTTAAACACGGCATTAAAACGTATGGAAGCTGCGGGTGCCTTTTACTTTACTATACCTGGACCAAAAATGATTTGGCAATTCGGAGAACTAGGCTATGATATTAGTATTGATGAAAATGGACGAACAGGAAGAAAGCCTGTTAAATGGGAATATTTCGATGTGCCACAACGAAAAAGTATCTATGATACTTGGAGTAAACTAATTGCATTGAAAAAAGGTGAAGCTATTTTTAATTCAACTGAAGTAACTCTTACTACAGGGAATACAGACTTAAAAAGTATTCATTTAACCTTAAGTTCTGCAACAGGAAACGCTATTAAACACATTACTATTATTGGAAACTTTGGAGTAACTGAACAAGCTATCGATCCTAAATTTCAGGAAGTTGGTGATTGGTTTGAACTATTGAATGGTAACAAAAAAATTACGGTATCTAATGTAAATACTCCTATTAATTTAGCTCCAGGGGAATTTAAGATCTATGCTGATAACCCAACCTCATTATTTCCAACAACAGATGACGATAATGATGGTGTGTTAAATGAAGATGACCAATGTCCGAATACACCAGAAGGAACGGTAGTAAACGTAAATGGATGTGAAGTTTTTACCTTACCTGCCAATAATTTTGCTTTAAGTACCTTAAGTGAAACTTGTAGGACTAGTAATAACGGAAGCATTTCTATTACTGCTAAACAAAACCTAAATTATAACGTGAGTATTTCAGGAGGAACATCTTCAACAGAAAGCTTTACTTCTACACATACTTTTAACAATCTGGCCGCTGGTACCTATACCGTTTGTATTACCGTTGATGGACAAGCTGGTTATGAAATATGTTTTAATGCCATAATCACTGAACCTGAAGACATTCAAGTTTTATCTAGAGTTGAAACATCTAGCAAATCATTAGTATTGAACTTATATGGTAGTAAAAGCTATACCATTGATTTAAACGGTACTGAATATGTTACTACCGATTCTGAAATAGAACTTCCGCTTAAAAGTGGTGCTAATTCTATTAAAGTTGTAGGAGATAAATTATGTCAAGGAAAATTTGAAAAGACTTTCTATTTTGGAAATGAAATCAATGCTTTTCCTAACCCAGCAAATAACATTTTTAATGTGTATTTAGGAGAACAGCAATCATCTTCAACTATCCAATTATTTGCTCTTAATGGAAAATTAATCTATGAGAAAGTAGCTAATACTACCTTAGAGCAAGTTGATATTTCAAAATTATCCAAGGGGATCTATATTTTGAATGTCGTAACTAAAAATGAAAGTAAAACACTTAAAATATTAAAGAAATAATGAATTTAAAAACTATATATAGCCTTGTATTTGTGTCTTCATTATTTATCTCATGTGGAGGTGGTGGTTCAACAGAAGTAGCTCCTACTCCACCTGGACAGGCTACCTTAATTTTCCCAGAACAGAACTCAGAGTGTAATGAGGGTACTAAAATTTCAGATACAGAAAGTTCTGTTGTTTTTGATTGGTCTGATGCTCAAAATGCATCTAGCTATGAAGTTACCCTTAAGAATTTAAGCACAGGTACAACTTCTAAGCATACCAGTACATCTTCTGAAAAAGCCATTACAATTAATCGTGCTACTCCATATTCTTGGTTTGTAGTTTCTAAAAACGATGGTGGTCAAACCTCAACTAGTAGTACATGGAAGTTTTACAATGCTGGAGAAGCTGTGTCTTCTCATATTCCATTTCCGGCTGACTTGGTTAAGCCAGCAATGGGAACTAGTTTTGAAAGCTCTACCACAACTGTAACTCTTGAATGGTCTGGAGAAGATATTGACAACGATATTAAAGACTATACAATCTTAATGAGTACTACAACTCCTCCTACAAATACTTTAAATACAACTAGCGCTACTTCCATTGAAGCAACTGTTAGTACTAAAAACACTTATTATTGGAGAGTTGTTACAACTGACAACGAAGGAAATACATCAAACTCAGAAATATTTGAATTTAAAATTAAGTAATTGTTTAAAATAAAAAAGTACAAGCCTAATTTTCCCCTACCAATTTGACTTGTACTGTAAAAAAACATCCCTGTTTTTCCCCTATTATTTTAAAAATTACTACCTGGATTCTCGGGGCTCTGTGCTTGAGCCCTTTGAGGATTCAATATCATATAGGTTCCTAAAGCAGTTAGCGCTGTATACTTCCCATATTTACCCAATTTTTCCAAGGCTTCTTTTCTTGTTATTTTTTCTCCCTTAGTAGTAGTTGTTTTCTTCATGGATTATTTGTCAAGTTTCTATTCAATTAGTTATTCTATTTATTTTCCAGTAATTAATAAAATACTCCCTTTACTAACTGTACAGTTAAACTTTTAAACACCCTATTTTTATTTTAATATTTTTTTTGAAGTATTTTTTTATGCTTTGTTCCAGCATTCGTTTTTACCTTTATTAGATATACTCCTTCCGCAACTATCGGTAGATCGATACTGTTCTTACCAATCCCTTTAAAACTACTTTTATATATTAATACTCCTGCAGTATTATACATCGTAACTTCAAACTGTTCTCCCTGTACTCCTTCTACAAACAAGGTATTGTTTACATTGTAAAGTTTTATACCTGCTAATGTTACTTCTGGAATTTCTACTTGAGCTTTGGTATGTAAGTAAAATCTTCCTACTCCATTTATAGCTTTTACTATTGTCAATGAATAGTCTTCTTCATGTAAGTTGATGAATTTTCCTAATTCTCTGTCTTCTAAATACATTTCTATACCTACAGGTAATGAAACTCCTTTCCCTGAAATAGTTACTGAAGTTCCTTCTTTTACTTTAATTCCTACTGGAATGATAGAAATTTCGTTTGAATTACTAGGTAAAGATTGATAGGTAAAGTTCTTTTCTGAGGAACCATCTAAAAGTTTTGTGTAAATATCTAAACTAGCTCCATCAAAGTTTCCTACATCATATCCTGTATCTAATCCACTAGTTGTATTATTTCTAAAGCTAATACTTGTATTTACCTGAACTCCTTTAGAAGCTATAGATAACTCAATAGTAGGAATACTTGATCCTTTACTAAAAGTTCCTCCTGTAGCAGGTTGCACCATTCGTTCAGCTTCTTTGAAAGCCATATTATTTGCACTTCCAGTTGTTTTTACAAAGAATCCTTGTCCTGGAGCCAATGAACTCTCTCCACTTACTAAAGTTTTAGCAATGTATTTACTTTGGGTATTATCCCATACATACACTCCTACATAAGCTGGATCAAAACTAGCCAAGTTATCATTGATAAAGTTGGTTCCTGAGTTTTCATTAATTGGTAAAAATGCTGTATACGGATTTCCAACCGCATTCCATTCTGACACTACTACTGATTTGTTTACATCTACTGTTTCAACAGTTCCTGTAAAACTTACAGATCCATTAGTTACTCTTGAGATCGCATAGCTTTGTCCTTTTTCAAAAATAATGCTGTTCGATGCTAAATCATCAACTGTATAGTATACCCATTTGTCTCCGGTAGGTCTGGTATCATCATAATATCCTACCGCATATCTATTAGGTGTTACGGTATTATTCACCCTAATATTATTTGCTGAATTTTCAACAAAGTCCTTTACACTTTGACCAGATATTGGTGCTGATACAATACTCCATTGATTAGCAATCAATCCTCCTCGTTCATACGTTACTTGTCCGTTTGAGGTTCCTTTTACCAACAAGGTTCCACTAGCTGCATTATTAGAAGCTATTGAAACATTTCCTCCATTCACAAAATCAGTTGTTATGGTAGCTGAACCTCCAGAAGCAATTGTTAAAGATGATGAATTGTTTAGTCTTAAACTATTCATAGCTGCATTTACGCCAGCTACTATTTCTGGACTATTTGCTGTATTCTCTACTAACACATCTTGCATATTTGTAGGAATACTACTCTTATTCCAATTAGTTCCTTCTGTCCAAGTAGCATTTGTATTTCCTTTCCAAATGACTTGATTCTCTCTTGTATGCAAATAAAACCTACCGATACCATCTTGAGCATTGTTTAAAGTAACGGTGTAGGTGTTTGTTCCGTCTAACAAAGTATAATTACTCAATTCTCTATCTTCAATAAAAACCTCAAGGTTTGCAGGTAAATTTGTATTGGTTGCATTAAAAACAACTTCTTTTCCTGTATTTGCCTTTAAACCAACAGGAATAACCATCGATTCATAGTTTGTATTAGGTAATGCTTGGTAGGTAAAATTACTTGCAGAAGAACCATCTACCAAACGAGTATATACATCAAAACTAGCTCCGTTAAAATTTCCAACGTCATATCCAGGATCTAAACCTAAGGTTGCTGCATCTCTATAAAGTATAGTAGTAATCACTGAAACACCATCTGAACTTGCAGATAATTCAATGGTTGGAGTACTAGATCTACTATAATTAACATCTTTATTTTGTGAGCTCAATACTAAGCTTACAAACAAAAAAGCTGTTACTAATAATTGTATTTTTTTCATTTTATATTTTTCGACTAATGTAGTAAGATACTTTATAATTATATACTTGTTTAATAAAAAAACGCAAGTCATATGACTTGCGCTATAAAGCTCCATTGTTGTTTAAAAATTACCCCCTGGATTTTCAGGACTTTGAGCTTGTGCTTTCTGTGGATTCAAAATCAGATAAGTTCCTAAAGCTGTTAAAGCGGTGTACTTTCCGTACTTCCCTAACTTTTCTAAAGCCTCTTTTCTAGTGATTTTGTTTCCTTTATCATCTATATTTTGATTATTCATTATTTCGTTTTTTTAAGGATGACCTTCTTACTCTTTGTTCCAACATTGGTCGCAACTCGTACGATATAAACTCCTACCTCAACAGATGGTAAAGTAATACCGTTTTTACCAATTCCTTCAAAACGATCTTGGTATACTAGCATTCCTGCTGTGTTATACATCGTAATTTCAAACTGTTCTCCTTGTACTCCCTCTACAAATAATGTATTGTTTGTATTGTAAAGCTTAATATCTGCTAATGTTACTTCTGGAATTTCTACTTGTGCTTTCGTATGTAAGTAAAATCTTCCAATACCATTGGTCGCTTTTCCTATGGTTAGTGAATAGTCTTCCTCATTTAAGTTGATGAACTTCTCTAATTCTCTATCTTCTAAATACATTTCTATACCTACTGGTAATGAAAGTCCTTTTCCTGAGATCGTTACAAAAGTTCCTGCTTTCACTTTTATTCCCACTGGAATAATAAAGTTCTCTTTTGAATTACTAGGTAAAGATTGATAAGTAAAGTTCTTTTCTGATGAACCATCTAATAATCTGGTATAAATATCCAATTCAGCTCCATCAAAGTTTCCTATGTCATACCCTGCATCTAATCCACTAGTTGCATTATTTCTATAGCTAATACTAGTATTTACTTGAACTCCTTTAGAAGCAATAGATAACTCAATGGTTGGAATATTTGATCCCTTACTAAAAGTTCCTCCTGTAGCAGGTTGTAACATTCGTTGTGCTTGTTTGAAAGCCATGTTATTTGCACTACCTGTCGTTTTTACAAAGAATCCTTGTCCTGGTGCTAATGAACTTTCTCCACTTACTAAGGTTTTAGCAATGTATTTACTTTGGGTATTATCCCATACATACACTCCTACATAAGCCGGATCAAAACTAGCCAAGTTATCATTGATAAAGTTGGTTCCTGAGTTTTCATTGATTGGTAAAAATGCGGTATATGGGTTTCCAACTGCATTCCATTCCGATACTACAACTGATTTATTAACATCTGCTGTTTCTATAGTTCCTGTGAAACTAACAGAACCATTAGTTGCTCTAGAGATCGCATAACTTTGTCCTTTTTCAAAAGTAACGCTGTTAGATGCTAAATCATCTACTGTATAGTATACCCATTTATCTCCTGTTGGTCTAGTATCATCATAATATCCTACCGCATATCTATTTGGTGTTACAGTAGTATTCATACGAACATTATTCGCTGGATTTTCAACAAAATCTTTTACACTTTGACCAACTACTGGTGCAGTAACAATACTCCACTGATTAGCAATCATTCCTCCACGCTCATAGGTTACTTGTCCGTTTGAAGTTCCTTTTACAATCAAACTCGCACTATTCGATGCTGTTGATGTCATCATAAAAGTTCCATCATTTACTAAGTTACCATCAACTAGTACTCCTCCATTCTCAGTAATATCAAAAGAAGACAGCGACTCAATAGTTAAATCGTTTACTTGAACTGTAGTTCCTACTTCAGGAGTAGTTGCTACATTTGGTATGATAGCATCTCCAGTAATAGCTGGTACCGTATTATCACTCCAGTTAGTTCCAACCGTCCAAATTGCACTTGTAGTTCCATTCCAAACAGACCTGTTTGCTCCTGCAATTACCGTTAAATTCTGTACTGCTGACGCCGATTTAACTGTTCTAGTTCCTGCCTGATGTGCAGTTATTGTAGCAGATCCAACTCCAATAATGGTTACTGTATTTCCTGATACAGTTGCAACATTTACATTAGAACTTGTAAATACAATGTCTAATCCTTTGTCTGAAGTGGCATTTAAATTAAAAGCTGCATCTCCATACGTTTTTGTTGGAATTGTATTGAATGTAATTACTTGGTCTTGCTTAGCAGTTACTCCATTTGTGATATCATTCATAAAGTTACTTGAGCTTCCTCTTAGTGCAAACTGATGCAATGCCCCATTGTTTCCTTGAGTTGACTTATCTACTAATTCAGTAATTGCTGTATTGTTTCCAGAACCAATACCTTGATTCATATCATAATACAATACCAATCCTGTTTCATTTCCTTCTAACTCATTTGATTTGTAATCGTTTATTTCTGCAGCTGTTCTAGCCACATTCCAGAAACGCACCTCATCTAAAGTTCCTTGTAATGGGTATGGATCTCCTCCTCCAGTATTATTTGCTCCAATCATTAATGGATTGTTATTAGGTACTACACTACTAGCAGTATCAGTTTGTGAAGCTACCTCAGTACCATCAATATAAATGGTTGCTTTTGTTCCATTAAATGTTACGGCAACATGATACCAAGTTTTAGCTGTTAATGAACTAGTCCAATTAAAATCTGTATGTCCTGTTCCAAATCCTGCATGATAGAATCTTAATGTTTTAGTTCCTTCGGTTAATAACATTAAACCATATGATTCATTGTATCTTGATTTTGCAAATAAACATTGCCAATCCCATCCGTTATTATAACGTGTAATCTCATCAAAGTTCACCCAAGTTTCAAATGTAAATTCTGATGTAAAATCTAAACTTGGACTGTCAGCTACCTCAATATAATCATACGTCTGATCTGCTGGTCCTTCAAAATTTAATACGTTTGCATTTTTACTTTCAATAATCTCAAGATTCGCTCCAACGTATGTAATCGTATAATTATTACCCGCTGTAACCGTTCCTTGATTAATTGCATAAGTTCCTACAGTTTCTCCTGCTACTCTTTCTAAGCTTCCTGTATATAAGTCTCCAACAAGTATAGAACCTAGTGTTTCTTTAAACGTTAATGTTGGATCTGTATCTCCTACTACTTTTACAATAGCATCCGCCGTAATTGTTACTAGACGTTTTGTAATTGTAAAATCATTACTAACATAAGTTACGGTATAATTACTATCTAATGCCAAAGTACCTTGATTAATAGCATAGGTTCCAACATTATTACCCGAAACTCTAGCTAAAGCTCCTGTAAACGCATCACTTCCAGCTAAACTACCCGATGTAATTTGGTAGGTTAATGTTGGATCTAGTGCCCCATATTCTTTAGATTTTACATCTGCCGTTACTTCAACGGCTCTTTTAGTAATTTCAAAAGTAGGAGCTCCAAAAAGTGTCATGTTATAATTAGCTCCTGCTGTAAGTGTTCCTAAACTAATATTATAAGTTCCTACATTTTCACCAGTCTCTCTTGTTAAGCTACCAGAAAGTGCATCTCCATTTACTAAAATTGAACCTGGAAATAAGCTGTACGTAAGATTTGAGTCTACTTCTCCATATTCTTTTTCTTGATTTGCAGCAAGAATCGAAATATCCTTTTTGGCAATAGTTAAATCACTACTTACATAAGTAATTACATAATTAGAATTTAGCGCTAATGTTCCTTGATTTATTGCATAAGCTCCAACATTATTACCTGAAACTCTTTCTAAACTTCCTGTAAAAGCATCACTTCCTGCTAAAGTTCCTGAAGTAATTTGATAAGTAAATGCTGGATCAGCATCTCCATATACTTTACTCTTTGCTTCTGCGGTCACTTCTATAGCTCTTGCTGTAATGTTTAAATTAGCTGGCACAAATGAAATTGTATAATTTCCATTGATTCCTAAAGTTCCTTGATTTATTGCATAAGCTCCAACATTATTACCTGAAACTCTTTCTAAAATTCCTATAAAAGAATCGCTACCTGCTAAACTTCCATTAGTAATTTGATAAGTAAATACTGGGTCAGCATCTCCATACTTTTTAGATACTGCGTCTACAGTAATTTCAATAGCTCTTTTTCCTATCGTTAAATTATCTCCTACAAAAGTTACTGCGTAATTGTTTCCTGGAGTTAAAGTTCCTTTATTAATAGCATAACTACCTAAAGCTTCTCCTGTTACTCTTTCTAAAGTTCCTGTAAAGGCATCACTAAATTGTAATGCACCATTAGTAACTTGATAAGTTAAAGCTGGATCTGTATCACCATAAGCTTTCGACTTTGCATCTGCGGTTACTTCTATTGCTCTTTGGTTAATCTGTAGACGTACCGATCCTGCATGAGTGTAAGTAATTGAATACGAAGATTCACCTCCATTGGTCGATGTAAAAGTAGATGATAAACCTCTTATTTGATAACTCCCTACATTCTCTCCAACATCTCTAAATGTTCCAAATACTTCAATAGCATCATCAAAGGCTAATGAACCTTCAGTAATTGCAAAAGGAAAATTTAATTTGGTTGGATCTGAATCTCCATATGTTTTCTGTACTGTTGCTGTTGGCACAATACGTATAAAACGATAATCTATATAAAAATTAGCTCCAACAAACATAAGCTTTCGACTTTGCATCTGCGGTTACTTCTATTGCTCTTTGGTTAATCTGTAGACGTACCGATCCTGCATGAGTGTAAGTAATTGAATACGAAGATTCACCTCCATTGGTCGATGTAAAAGTAGATGATAAACCTCTTATTTGATAACTCCCTACATTCTCTCCAACATCTCTAAATGTTCCAAATACTTCAATAGCATCATCAAAGGCTAATGAACCTTCAGTAATTGCAAAAGGAAAATTTAATTTGGTTGGATCTGAATCTCCATATGTTTTCTGTACTGTTGCTGTTGGCACAATACGTATAAAACGATAATCTATATAAAAATTAGCTCCAACAAACGTAACATTATAATTACTATTTAACGCTAAAGTTCCTTGAGTAATCCCATAATTCCCTCGGGCTTCTCCAGCAACTCTTGCCAAACTTCCTGTAAAAACATCACTTCCTACTAAACTTCCATTAGTTACAGTATAGGTAAGTGCTGGATCAGCATCTCCATAAATTTTTGTTTTCGCTTCTGCAGTAACTTCAATTGCTTTCTTTCCTACTGTTATTGTTTGTTGAACGTTTACCGCAGCATTGTAATTTGTATTACCCGCTTGACTAGCTGTGATTGTAGATGTACCTGCACCTACAATCGTTATTGTATTTCCTGAAATAGTAGCTACGGAAGTATCTGAACTAGTATAAGTAACTCCTAATCCTGAATCTGAACTTGCCGTTAAATTAAAATTAGCATCTCCATAAGTTACATTACTTAACGCTCCAAAGGTAATTACCTGATTTGCTTTATTAATCGTAAAAGTTTCTGTAGTGTTTCCTTGGTAGTTTGTATCATTTACGGTAGCTACAACTGTATAGTTACCAGCATTTGTAGGTGCTGTATTTCCTCCATCATAAGTAACATCAACTGATAATCCATTTGGCATTGTCGTTGGTGAAACTGATTTAACTGTACCATCATAGGTTTGCGTTAAATTATTAACAATAACTGTTGCAGCTCCTTTAGTAATTTCAAAATTATTAGAAATAAATGACAAATTATAATTTGCATTTAAAGCTAAGGTTCCTTGGTTGATAACATATGTTCCTGCATTTTCTCCTGCTGCTCTACTTAAAGTTCCTGTGAATGTATCTCCATTAACCAAACCTCCAGAAGTAATACTATACGTAAAGGTAGGGTCTGTAGTTCCAAATGATTTTTCCTGACCAGCATCTGCAGTAACTTCAATATCTTTTTGAGTAATTGTTAATCTAGCTACTCCTAAATTGGTGAAGTTTATAAAATAATTATCTGCAACAAATAAACCTGGTAAGTTTGTAATCACATATGATCCTACCGGAGAAGTCTCACTAACTAAAGTCGAACCACTTTCATAAGCTCCTAAACTTACATTCTGTGTAATTACACTTTCATCATCACCATTTACAAAATTTGAATATTGCATAGTAAAAGTTGGATTCGCATCTCCATATACTTTTGCTTTATTATCTACAGAAGCATTTAATACTCTTTTTGTTACAGTAATAGTTCCATTACTAGATACAATGTTATAATTATTATCAAAACCTCCAGATACATTAACCACATGTGGACCTCCTGCTGGAGTAGTTCCGTCGATTGTTATTCCTGATACAGCACTTGGTTCAGTATCTATAACTGAAGTATTTTCTCCATTCACAAATCCTGTATACTGAATTGGTAAAGCTCCCAATGCATCTCCATATACCTTGTTTGAAACTGAAGTTGCTGTTAAGTCAACTTTATTAATTGTAAAATCTGCACTATTAAAAGTAATATTATAATTACTTCCTAAGCTTAAAGTTCCTTGATTTATTGCATATGTTCCAGCATCTTGACCAGTTATTCTACTTAAAGCTCCAGTAAATGCAAACGGATCTGGGTAATTGATTACATCAGCACCCGTAGGTAAATTACTTCTATCTACTGTATATGTAAGTGTGGGATCTGCAACAGAACCTCCATCATAATTTTTAGACTTTGCTTCCGCAGTTATCGTTATAGGTGCTGGATTTACCATTAAGTTTCCTGCAGCATTGGCTCTATATGTATAATTAGAAGATAAAATATCAATAATTGGAGGTGTTCCCCAAGTCATTACTCCATTATGAGTTCCCACATCTAAAGGTTGCCCTGGGTTTGTAGAATTTACGATTGCTAAGTTTGAAATATCAGAGAAAGACGTACTTATTCTTAACACATCTGCTTCTAAATCTCCATTTACCAATCCCTCTACTTGGAAAGGATAGTTTTCTGTTGAATTGTCTGCTGGTAAATCTAAGATACCGTATGTAATGGTAGCATCTTTAGGAGAAACTACCAACATTTTCTTATCAACTACTAAGTTTCGATCTAGGCTTGCTGGATTATAAGTTCCATTTCCAGCCTGATTCGCTGTAATGGTAGTTGTTCCTGCTCCTACAATGGTAACCGTATTTCCAGAAATTGTAGCTACTGAAGTATCTGAACTTGTAAATGTAATTCCTAAACCTGAATCTGAGCTTGCAACTAAATCAAATGTTGTATCTCCATAAGTCTTTGTTGCCAAAGCATCAAAAGTTATTACTTGATCTTGTAATGCTGTAAGCGTTGCTGCTACAGTATTATTCATTGGTACAAATCCACAAACACTATCTGTAAACAAATCATTGATCCAGCTTGTTGCGTCTCCAGCTCCATTTTGTAAAGTACCTGTATTTGAATTACCAGATGTATCTGTTACACTTGTTCCAGATGTTTGATCATAGTTATAATTCAGTACCAAGTTTGTTTGTGGAGTTGTAAACTGAGTATTTATATTAGATGCAATGTCTGATTGCGTACGAACACCATTCCAAATTCTTGTTTGTGCTAAATCTCCACCAAATAATTTTGTACTATTTGAAGTACTTTCATAATTTCTTCCTAATCGAATGTTTGAAGTTAATTGGAAGATTTCAAACCCAAAATAGTTACTTGTCGAACCAATTAAATTTCCATTAACATAAAAATTAATAGCTGGTCCATTCATTGTTGCAGCAACATGGAACCATGTATCTACTGGGTAAGTATAAGCCGGTGTATTAAAAGTTCCTCCATCGTCTACGTCATCATCATGATGCCCCGCAAAAATAGTTCCTCCAGAAATATTGATGTAAAACGGAACCACTACAGAGGCAACCCCAAATCCTGAATAGCCTTCAAAAGTAATAATTGACGCATTTACATCAGTCGCATCTGAAGCTGGAATTTTCACCCAAGTTTCAATCGTTGCCTGTTGAACATTACTTAAATGAGAATTAATTGCAGGAATACTCACATAGTCATCTACATTATCTAAACTAATTCCATTTCTAACACCATTATTAGCACTTGCATCTGTTGCAACTACTTTATAAGTTCTATCCGCTGTTAAAGTTTCCGTTGTAAAAGAAAGATCAACTCCTGTACCTGCTAATGGTCCTTGTAATACTTCATTACTCACATTATCTTGTAAATAATAATTTACACCTGACTGAGAACCTGTTACTGAAACTACTGCAGATCTTCCATCTGGTTGTGTTATACTCAATGTTTTCGCATCTAAAGTCTGTACACTAACTGTTGGTGTTCCCGTAATTTGTAACGTATTTGTAGCTGTAGGTAAGGTCTGGTTACCTTGTACTGCTATGACATTATAAGTTCGGTTACTAGTTAAAATTTCCTTTGCAAACGAAATTCCACTTCCTGTTCCTGCTACTGGTCCTTCAATGATACTATTATCACTATTGTTTCTTAAATAATAATCTACATTTAATTGAGAATTATCTAAAGAGAACGTAGCGTGCGTATTACATAATACAGAACCTGTTGTATCTAAAGTTAAGTTTTGATTTACAATCGTGATAGGATTCACTGTTAAAGACTGTACCACATCTGGTGCAGCATTATATAAACCTCCTCCTGCTTGAGAAGCAGTTATATTGATAGTTCCTGCTTTATGAATTGTAACAGCATTACCCGAAATTGAAGCCACTGTTGGATCAGAACTTGAATAAGTAACTACTAAGCCCGAAGAAGCTGTTGCTGTTAAATTAAACGCAGCATCTCCATAAGTAACATCACTCAAAGCATTGAATGTAATTGTTTGTGGTGTACCAATTACTGTTACCGTTACATCTTTTGTAGTTGCATTATATAAGTTACTACCTGGGGTAACTGCCCTTAAAGTCACGGTTCCTGCATTTGCACCTGCTGTGAAAACATTTCCTACTAATGTAGAACCTGTTCCTCCATTATTTACAATGCTATATGTTGTAGGTTGTCCTGAAAAGTTTAAAGCAGTTATAATTGTTTTACTTTCATTTGGATTCAAGGAAAAATCAAACAAGTTATGAGCCATGTCTGTTTTTGGAGAAAATCCAGTATTATAAAACAATGTAGAATAATACCCAACGGTTTCACTATAGTTAGCATCAGCGGCTTGTGTAACTTTAACCACAATTGATCCAGCCACATTATTTACATTTAGTAAATTACCTGTAACAGAATATCCTAATGTTTCCCCTACAATTTCAAAAGTATAAGCTCCAGTAGAATTTGAGCTTAAAGTAGCCGCCATATCAACGGTTGTTACCCCTGAATTCACTTGATAATAAATACCACCCCCTAAAGTTGCTAAAGGAGCGTTTATTGTTAAAGTCATCGTTTTTGTAGCACTCTGATAGGTAGAAGTAGCAGCTTGAGCTGCTTCTATAACAACAGTTCCTGCACTTCCAATAGTTACTGTTTCATTATTAGCACCACTTAAGGTTGTACCTGTTCCTCCTGCATTAATAATTCTATAATTAATTCCTCCTGTAGAATTGGATGTTGCATTTAAATTAAAGTTAGCTCCACCTGCATTCACCGCTACATCATCAAAAGTAATAGTTGGATTAATTAAAGATCCATTATTAACCACAGAAAATTCATATCCTGTTTGTTGGAAGCTATTTAAAAAATAAGGCGATCCAGAATCAGTATATGCATAAATCGTAAAATAATACGTTGTATTTGGAGTTAATCCTGTTATAACCTGATTAGGAGTTGTTGATGCTCCAAAATACACAACCTGCTCTCCTCCTTTATAATCTGAATCTGGAGTTGGAATAGGCCCTCTAAATCCAGAAGGAGTAAAACTATTTACCGTATTCATTTTTACTATATATCCTTTAGGCAATCCTCTTCCATTATCTGCTACTGGAGCCCCCGTGAAAGATGCCAAATTAAAGGTAGTTCCTGTAAAACTATTTATAACTGCATTAGAGGCTAACTTATCAGTAACCCCTGCCGTAAATTTAGAAGTACTATGATTCGTGTTCGAAAAATAATACTGACCATTACATTCTTTATATGAATATATTCTAAAGAAATATTCTGTATTTGGTAATAAATTATGCCCTGTAAAAGCCTGACCATTTGGAAAAGCTCCCGCTAGTATTACCTGATCACCAGAACCTGAATAGGTTGCATTTGCAGTTGATAATGTACTTTGTACTCCTGTTATATCCGTAAATGAATTCTCTACATTTATTTTTACAACTTGCCCCTCTGCTCCTGCCGGAACGTTTGAAATAATAGGTGATAATCTGTTCTCATACGTTAAATCTTCTCTGAAGCTTAATAATTCCGCATTTCCAGTTGGAGTTCCACACATTGTAATAGTTACCGGTGAACTTCCCGTCGTTTCAAAATAATCTCCTCCTGCACAAGTATTGTAAGTATATACTTTTACATAGTATGTTGCATTTTCTGTTAATCCAGTAATATTTAAATTTGGAGTTACCGAAGTACCAACATACACAACTTGTTCACCACCTGCTACTGAATTGTATGCTGTACTAGGTGAAGTTGGAACTGTGCTTGGTGCTGTGAATGAATTTGTATCACTCACTTTTATAATATAAGATAAGCTTCCATTAACAATTGAAGGAGCTGTAAAAGAAGCTACATTCATTGTAGTTGTCCCCGTAGCACTTGCATTTACATTTGTTACCACAGATGGTGCTTCGCACACATAATTGTTTGTTACCACAGTAGAACCTGTAGTTTCAAAATTATATTTCCCTCCGCATAAATCGTAGGTATATACTTTTACATAATAATCTTTGTTTACTTGAAGACCAGTAATTACTTGATTGATATCATCAGTAGTCCCTGCACCACTTCCTACAGCCCCTGTATACACAACTTGTTCTCCTGTTTTACCAGAATAATCTAAAGAAGCAGTTGGTAATGTTGTTCCGCTTACTGGAGCGGTAAAACTGTTGGTATCACTAAACTTAACCAAATACCCCATTGAAGTATCTGCTCCTGCCGGTCTTCCTAAAGTATTGATAGTTGCCGTAGTTGGTGATGTTGCGCTTACAGAATTTACAGAACTTACACCTGGTGCTGTTCCTGGACAAGTAGTTATTGAAACAGGTGCTATTGAGTTGTTATAATTAATATACCCATGACAATCACTATAAGTATATACTTTATAATGATAAGTAGTATTACGCTGTAAATTGGTCATTGCTAAAGCGGATTGTACCGCTCCATTATCGGTTCCTACATATACAACATGCTCTCCAGACCCGCTGTATGAATTACTTGCAGCGGCAGTCGGTAATGGTTGATTTTGAATATAGGCATCTGTAAAGTCTGTAAACGAATTTGTATTTGAAAACTTTACGATATAATACATATCATCAATACCATTTACTCCTAAGTTATTCAATGCTACATCTGCATCATTTACTTGCGTAGCTGTTGGAGTAACTGAACCAAGTTCATAACAATAATAAAAAGAGTTTACTGAGCTAGCACCTATGTTAAAATTATAATTAAAGCTAGCTGCACCAGTAAATACCTCAATGGCATAAAAATTATTACTATTACCACCGCTTACATTGTTACTATACGGTAATGTTAAACTATAGTTATATATACCTGATACTTGCATTAAAGTTCTAAGGGTACCAATGTTTACTGGAGTCACTCCCCAATTTCCACCACGATACTCCCATATTCTAAAATCAAAGTCAGAATTACTATTTACCCAAAGTCTATCAAAATAAAGTGTAATATCTGAGGCTTGAGTTTCTTTTCTTGAAATAATCCAAAAATCCGAATCTGAACTTGTTACAGTTCCCTGATAATTAGCAGATGAATAGATACGACTTTGAGAAGACGTTAACACATTACCTACAACGTTGTTGTTTTCTACTTCGTTGAAGGTCTGTGAAAATCCCTGTGTTATCATCAAACACAAAAACATCACATACAAGAGAGTAGTTTTTTTCATGAGAGGTTAATAAATTTAGTTTTTATTTAGTTTCAGCAAACCATTTAAGAGGGTTTACATATGGTGTACAGCTAAATTTTTATATACCCTATTTTTTTTTACAAAAACTATTTTTCACCCCTACAAAACACCCTACAAAAATCTATACAACATTCTATACAAAAACCTATAATCCTACTAAAAAACAACTATTTAAACGTAATTAAACTGATATACTTAACAATATTATTGTATAAAAAAAGAGCAATGTGTACTCTCTTTTTTATCTAAGTATTTTATTTAGATGATTAACTTCTAAAACAAAAATCTTCTTTCTAAATCCATTTCTCTATTAAAAAAAACATACACTATTCCCATAATAGTTTGGTTATTTCGATATTATACAACCTTAACTTTCCAAGTAATATTAAACTATCTTTTTATTTAATACTTTAATATCCTTTTCCTGCTGTTATTTTAAAAAGTTTCGGATAGTTTTTAAATTTATTTTTCATCCAAATGCCAATGACTTTTGTATTATTTTAAAACCTCTTAAAATGACTGTTTCGATTTAAAGAATAAAGCATTTATAATCTCTTTTAGATATTCTGTATGGGAAGTTTGAGCGATTTTTTTTACTGGTATTTCTAAACTTTCTATTTTCCTTTCAACAATCTAAATTGCTATTGAAAGAATCAACTATAATCTTGCTTTAAGTCCAATATATTTTAAATAAAAACTTTATAAAATAAAAAAGCGCAAGCCGTAAGACTTGCGCTAAAAAACTCCATTGTTGTTTAAAAATTACTCCCCGGATTTTCAGGACTTTGAGCTTGTGCCTTATGGGGGGACAAGATCAGGTAAGTTCCCAAGGCTGTTAATGCCGTATACTTTCCGTACTTACCTAACTTTTTTAATGCTTCTTTTCTATTGATTTTGTTTTCTTTATGTTCCATATTTCGTTTATTCATTATTTCGACTTTTTAAGGATAATCTTTTTACTCTTTGTTCCAACATTGGTCGCAACTCGTACAATATAAACTCCAACCTCAACTAATGGTAAAGCAATACTATTTTTACTAGTTCCTTCAAAACGATCTTGGTATACTAACATTCCCGCTGTGTTATACATCGTAATTTCAAACTGTTCTCCTTGTACTCCTTCTACAAATAATGTATTGTTTGTATTGTAAAGCTTAATATCTGCTAATGTTATTTCTGGAATTTCTACTTGTGTTTTGGTATGTAAGTAAAATCTTCCAACTCCATTGATTGCTTTTCCTATGGTTAATGCATAGTCTTCTTCATTTAAGTTGATGAATTTTCCTAATTCTCTATCTTCTAAATACATTTCTACACCCACTGGTAATGAAAGTCCTTTTCCTGAGATCGTTACAAAAGTTCCTGCTTTCACTTTTATTCCCACTGGAATAATAGAGTTCTCTTTTGAATTACTAGGTAAAGATTGATAAGTAAAGTTCTTTTCTGATGAACCATCTAATAATCTGGTATAAATATCCAATTCAGCTCCATCAAAGTTTCCTACGTCATACCCTGCATCTAATCCACTAGTTGCATTATTTCTATAGCTAATACTAGTATTTACTTGAACTCCTTTAGAAGCAATAGATAACTCAATGGTTGGAATATTTGATCCCTTACTAAAAGTTCCTCCTGTAGCAGGTTGTAACATTCGTTGTGCTTGTTTGAAAGCCATGTTATTTGCACTACCTGTAGTTTTCACAAAGAATCCTTGTCCTGGTGCTAATGAACTTTCTCCACTTACTAAGGTTTTAGCAATGTATTTACTTTGGGTATTATCCCATACATACACTCCTACATAAGCCGGATCAAAACTAGCCAAGTTATCATTGATAAAGTTGGTTCCTGAGTTTTCATTGATTGGTAAAAATGCGGTATATGGGTTTCCAACTGCATTCCATTCTGATACCACAACTGATTTATTAACATCTGCTGTTTCAATAGTTCCTGTAAAAGTTACCGAACCATTAGTTGCTCTAGAGATTGCATAACTTTGTCCTTTTTCAAAAGTAATGCTGTTAGATGCTAAATTATCCACTGTATAATATACCCATTTATCTCCTGTTGGTCTAGTATCATCATAATATCCTACCGCATATCTATTCGGTGTTAAGGTAGTATTCACACGAATATTATTCGCTGGATTTTCAACAAAGTCTTTTATACTCTGACCAGCTACTGGTGCAGTAACAATACTCCATTGATTTGAAATCAATCCTCCACGCTCATAGGTTACTTGTCCGTTTGAAGTTCCTTTTACAATCAAACTAGCACTATTCGATGCAGTTGATGTCATCATAAAAGTTCCATCATTTACTAAGTTACCATCAACTAGTACTCCTCCATTCTCAGTAATATCAAAAGAAGATAGCGACTCAATAGTTAAATCGTTTACCTGAGCTGTAGTTCCTACTTCAGGAGTATTTGCTACATTTGGTATTAATGCATTTTGGGTATTTGTTGGTGCAGTATTCCCACTCCAGTTAGTTCCTTGAGTCCATTCTTTATTAATCTTTCCACTCCAAATAACTTGATTTGAAGCTGGAGTAATATTTAAATTACTACTTATAAAGTTTAACGTGTAGTTATTATTTAGAGCTAGTGTTCCTTGGTTTATTGCATAAGTCCCCACTAATTCTCCAGAAACCCTTGTTAAACTTCCTGTAAATGCATCACCTCCTACTAAGCTTCCTGAAGTGATTTGATACGTAAGGGTTGGATCGGTATCTCCATATAACTTTGTCTTTGCGTCTGCTGTTACTTCAACCATTCTCTTTCCAATAGTTAAGTTATTTGAAATATAGGTTAAAGTATAGTTGTTATTCAATGTTAAACTACCTTGGTTTATTGTATACGTTCCTAAAGTTTCTCCTGAAACCCTTGTTAATGATCCTGTGAAAGTATCACTTCCTACTAAACTTCCTGAAGTGATTTGATATGTAAGTGATGGATCTATATCTCCATAACTTTTACTTTTTGCGTCAGCAGTTATTTCAATTAACCTTTTACCAATTGTTAAATTGTTTCCTACAAAAGTTACTGTATAATTACTTCCTGGAGTTAAGGTTCCTTTGTTAATAGCATAACTACCTAAAGCTTCCCCTACTACTCTTTCCAAACTTCCTGTAAAGGCATCCGTAAATTGTAATGCTCCTTTTGTTATCTGATAAGTTAATGTTGGATCTAAATCTCCGTACTCTTTAGATTTTCCATCTGCTGTTACTTCTATTTCTCTAGGATTGATAAGTAAACGTGCTGAACCTGCATTTGTATAAGTAATCGAATACGATGATTGCCCTCCATTTGTTGATGTTACTAATGAAGTTAAACTTCTTATTTGATAGTTTCCTACATTCTCTCCTCCATCTCTAAATCTTCCATATACTTCAATAGCATCATCAAAAGCCAACGAACCTTGTGTAATTACAAAAGGAAAGTTTAACTTAGCTGGATCAGCATCTCCATAGGTTTTCTGTATTGCTGTTGTTGGTACAATACGTATAAAACGGAAATCTATATAAAAATTAGCTCCAACAAACGTAATATCATAATTATTATTTAAAGCTAAAGTTCCTTGAGTAATTCCATAATTTCCTTGTGCTTCTCCTCCCGCTCTAGTTAAATCTCCCGTAAAAGCATCACTTCCCACTAAACTTCCTGAAGTTATTTGATATGTAAGCGCTGGATCTATTTCTCCATACACTTTTGTTTTAGCATCTGCCGTAATTGTAATTGCTCTACTTCCTATCGTTAAGTTATTTGAAACATAAGTTAAAGTATAGTTGTTAGTTAATGCTAAACTACCTTGATTTATTGCATATGTTCCTACAGTCTCTCCTGAAACTCTTGTTAAACTTCCCGTAAAAGTATCTCCTTCAACTAAACTTCCTGAAGTAATTTGATATGTAAGCGCTGGATCAGTGTCTCCATATAACTTCGTCTTCGCATCTGCTGTTACTTCTATAACTCTCTTTCCTATTGTTAGGTTATTTGAAACATAGGTTAACGTATAGTTACTATTTAATGCTAAACTACCTTGGTTTATTGCATACGCTCCTACAGTCTCTCCTGAAACTCTTGTTAAACTTCCTGTAAAGGCATCACTTCCTGCTAAACTTCCAGTAGTGATTTGATATGTAAGAGCTGGATCAGTGTCTCCATAAAACTTCGCCTTTGCATCTGCCGTTACTTCTACAGCTCTTTTTCCTATTGTTAAATTACTTGAAACATAGGTTAAGGTATAGTTGTTATTCAATGCTAAACTACCTTGGTTTATTGCATAGGTTCCAACAGTCTCTCCTGAAACTCTTGTTAAGTTACCTGTAAAAGTATCTCCTCCAACTAAACTTCCTGAAGTAATTTGATATGTAAGTGCAGGGTCAGTGTCTCCATATAACTTCGTCTTCGCATCTGCTGTTACTTCTATAACTCTCTTTCCTATTGTTAGGTTATTTGAAACATAGGTCAACGTATAGTTACTATTTAATGCTAAACTACCTTGGTTTATTGCATACGCTCCTACAGTCTCTCCTGAAACTCTTGTTAAACTTCCTGTAAAGACATCACTTCCTGCTAAACTTCCAGTAGTGATTTGATATGTAAGAGCTGGATCAGTGTCTCCATAAAACTTCGCCTTTGCATCTGCCGTTACTTCTACAGCTCTTTTTCCTATTGTTAAATTACTTGAAACATAGGTTAAGGTATAGTTGTTATTCAATGCTAAACTACCTTGGTTTATTGCATACGCTCCTACAGTTTCTCCTGTAGCTCTTGTTAAATTACCTGTAAAAGTATCTCCTCCGACTAAACTTCCTGAAGTAATTTGGTATGTAAGTGCAGGGTCAGTGTCTCCATATAACTTCGTCTTTGCATCTGCCGTTACTTCTATAGTTCTTTTTCCTATTGTTAAGTTATTTGAAACATAGGTTAACGTATAGTTGTTACTCAATGCTAAACTACCTTGATTTATTGCATATGTTCCAACAGTCTCTCCTGAAACTCTTGTTAAACTTCCTGTAAAAGCATCACTTCCTACTAAACTTCCAGTAGTGATTTGATATGTAAGCGCTGGATCAGTATCTCGATACAACTTAGTCTTTGCATCTGCCGTTACTTCTATAACTCTTTTCACTATTGTTAAGTTATTCGAAACATAGGTTAACGTATAATTACTATTTAATGCTAAACTACCTTGATTTATTGCATAGGTTCCAACAGTCTCTCCTGAAACTCTTGTTAAACTTCCTGTAAAGGCATCACTTCCTGCTAAACTTCCAGTAGTGATTTGATA
>NZ_CANMLT010000011.1 GCF_947498805.1 uncultured Tenacibaculum sp.
TGATATTCTCCGTTTCCTCCAGTTACATTTACTGCCAATGTACCATTCGTACCATCATAACACGATTCTGGTACTACGTCAAAAGTTATTGGATCTGGAGCAGTTACTGATACATTTACTGGTACACAGGTAGTTGATGCAATAGAAATTCCAACATTATCAATAAAATTACCTACAGTAATACTTCCTGCCGCTGAAACTGCTTCAAAGATTAAAACAGTAGTGGTCTGTCCTGCTGGAACAGTATAAGTTCCTGAATATGATCCCCAAGCACTAGTCCCATCAGTCATCGTTTCTACAACACTTGCTGAAACTAAGTCCGAACCAATTCTAACAGAAGCAACATCTGTTCCTGCCCTACCTCTATGATCTACTGACCAAGAGATTACGTCTCCAGGTCTTGTACAATACTCTTGGTATAATAATGCTTCCTGAGATGCATTTAACTCAACAAAATAATCTCCATCAGAAGAAGGAACTCCATTAAATCCAGATCTCCATACTTCAATTATGTTATTTGATGGTATACTGCTATTTGCAGATGTTGAATCCCATCCAGGAATATCATTCTCATTTATAAGCCTAAATCCTGTGAATGCTGTTGGTACATCTTCAAAACTTCCATTTTGGAATGCATCTGTATTACATCCACACAATGTACAATTTCTACTATCTCTAACTTCAATTGTATAATCTGTTGCGCTAGCTGCTACATTGGTAAATACATTTGATGTTTGCCAAGTAGTTCCTCCATCAATAGAATATGTATATGGAGGTGTACCTCCATTAGCCGTTACTGTTATTGTTGCACCTGGCCCTGAACATGATGCTACTTGTGTTACTGCTGCACTTACAGTTAATGGTGTTGGTTCTGTAAGGGTTACTTGACCTAAACTAATATCACAATTTACAGCTCCATCTGTTTCTCTTACTCTTACATCATATACACCATCAGATAGTCCAATTATTCTATAAGGGTTATCTACTGCAACACCCCATGTTGCTCCCCCATCTATAGAATACTCATAATTTGCTCCTATAAAATTAGTTCCTGTAATGGTTATTGTTCCATCACTTGAATCATGACACGTTGCATTTGTACTTCCGGTAACAGTTGCTGAAAATTCATTATTTGGAGCGACTGTTACATTAATATCCTCAGTACAATTACTACCGTAATCTACTGTAATAGTATGCCCACCAACAGCAACATTGTTAAACACGTTACTTGATTGAGCTGTTCCTCCATCTAAACTATATGTATATGTTCCTGTTGGATTTGGTGTAATTGTTATATTTCCTGTTCCATCACAATTATATACAATCCCACTTGTTAGAGCAGGCGCTCCAGGTAACCCTGCAATAGTAATACTTGGATTAATTGTAAATCTACATCCATTTGCATCTTGAACAGTTAATGTATAGGTACCTGCTGTTAACCCTCCTTTAACTGGGTTATTTGAAGCACTTGTATTTGTACCATCACTTATTTCATAAATATAAGGAGCGGTTCCTCCTGTTACATTTTCAATAGTAATTTCTCCTGTTTCTGTACAGGTATAATTCTGTGTAATTCTCGCTGTAGCACTGATTGCATCTGGCTCTGTAACTACAATATTTGGAATTGAATAAGTACATTGATATGTAGCTCTTGATGCTCTTACATCAATTGTATATGTATTTGGAGCTAGATTATTAAATATTCCAGTAGTATTCCAATTGGTTCCTCCATCGATACTATATTCTAAAGTATACCCTAATGAACTTCCGTTTACTCCAACATTAATTACTCCATCCGTTCCTCCATTACAAGATACTGGTGTCGCAGAATTTGTAAATGTTAACGGTGCTTCTACGAGAATTTCAACAGGTTGAGAAAGAAGATAACAATTGTTGTCATCTACGATTGCAAATTGATAAGTTCCTTCATTTCCATTAGGAACATCAAATGTAAATGTATTTGTTGCCATACTAACAAACTCTGAAGCCGGCACATCGGTAATATCTGTATAAGGTGTTCCTATAGCCGGGCTAGACCAAACTGCCATCGAATATAAAATTCCAGAAGATGGATCTGTTGTTCCTCCTCCAGCAGTTAACTCAATAATTCCATTGGAAGTTCCATTTAAACAAGTAATGTCTTTCAGCTTAACTGCACTTAAAGTAAGTTCGGCAGGCTCAGTAATTACTACCGTTTCTGTAGCAGTACATTGTGGTGTAGTTACAGTAACTGTATAAGTTCCTCCATCGGTTACATTAAACACATAATTATTATCTGCAACCGGTCCATGACTTCCTATTACACTTCCTCCTTGCGATAAGGTATAGGTATAATCTCCTGGCACATTATTAACCTGTGCACGAATAGATGCTGGTTCATTAGCACATGCCATATTAGATGTAATCACATCTAAATCAATATCTAAACTTCTAACATTTATTAATGGGAATGAATATACACAAGATGCAGCAGTAGGATTGTTTAGTCTAATTGATAAATTATAATCTCCTGCCTGAGTAACTGCAAATGTGTTGCTTGTTTGATAATCTACAAAATATCCATCTGTAGCTGTTCCTGCAACACCACTTAAACTATATTCGTAATCTACAGGAATATTATTTATAATAATTTCTCCTGGAGCACTACAAGTAATATCATTTACTACGATACTTGGATTTAAGGTTGCTTTAAATACATTGAAGTAAAAACTTCTTGGACATTGCCCATCGTATAAAACATCTAATCTAAATTCACCTGCATCTGTAAATGTTTGAGATAATTCTCCTGAACCTACTTCATTCCAAGTACATGCGGTATTAATATTTGCACATCCCGTTACGGTTTCATCTGGACATGATGTTTCATCTAACTGAAACCAACGTACTGTTGTTGCTGAGGCTGGATCAAAAGGTAAATTGATCGTCCTCGCACTACCATCTCCACATAAATAAATTTCTGCAAGATCAAAACTATTACTCGGACAACTTGTTAATAAACGGTCTGCAAATGGTTGAAGTGGGTTCGGTTCTGAGCTAAATGAAATAACATTTACTATTTCCTGTGTATTAACACAACCTACTGGTGCTGTTGTATTTACGGTATACCTTCCAGGTCCATTAACGGTAACTGATTGTGAATTTCCTATAACGGTACCGGAAGAATCCGTCCATACATAGGTATCAAAACCATTTCCTGCTGTTAAGGTTACACTGCTACCACAAATTACTTGGTCTCTTTCGAAAACACATCCACTGGTATCTACTAAGAAGTTTGAAGTACCCACAACTCCAAAATCACAGGCATCAATGGCTGCGAAACTTGGTTCATTTATAATTCTATCATATGCAGGATCACCCGTAGCAGATTCATCTCTACTATAATTTGCAAAAGCCTGGTTTTGAATTCTATTTGAACAAACGTCTCTTAACTGACTACAATCTGTTACTACTCGAGTTCTAAACCTAACTCTATATGCTGGGTCATTTTCCTCTACTAAATTATCTGGAATATCAAAGTTTAATTCTCCTCTAAACCCATTGGCTAAAGAAGGAGCTGTATAAGTATAGGTTACTCCAGGTGCTTGAGATAAATCAATATCTGCTTCTATTAAATCAACATTTTTAGGAAGTCTATCAATTAACTCAGTATCTAAGGCATCGTCCGTTCCAGTATTTTGGAAACTTACTTCGTACCATAAATAATCACCTAAATTTAATGCTGTACCTGATAAGTCATTTCCAGCACCATCATCAATTGTTTTTACTAAACGTAGTTTTGGTTCTATAACTTCTACTGCCAACGCATTTAGAAAAGGCCAGTAGACATCCCCATCGGTTGTAAATCGGAGATTTGCGCTAGTTTGACCATTCCCTATTATTCCATTACTTCCTCCATTATCTACCTCAAATAAATCTACATCAAATCCTAATGTATTCTCACTATCAGGTTCTCTTCCAGGCCCTGTTAAAAAGGTATCATTTTCACTTATAGAACCATTAAAAAAGTTATATATTCTATCCCATACCCACCATCCAATAGTGGCATCCCATACCCAGCCAAAGGTCGCTGGATTTATATTTGGAGTAGTTTGATCTACATAATCTCCATTGGTATCTTGAATTTGAAAACTATCTCCAGGTATACTATTATCACCTTCTAAAGCACCTACCAGAATCTTAGCTCTTACAGGTCCTACAGGAATTGTTTTAAATCCTGAATATGAAATATCTGTAAATGGATTTGAAGTTGGATTAATTGTAGCAAACCCATCAAATACAGATATGTTTTTACTAGACAACCCTTCATTTTCGTAAATAATAACTATGGTCCATCCTCCAGCGCCTCCAAGCCCGTTATCCTCATCCTCTCCAACTGTTGCATTAATATTTGCTGCAAAATACTCTCCATTAGGATCTGCTAATCCAGAAACCATTGCTGTTATATCTTTAAAACAAACATATGGTCTAGCACTAGGAAGATCATTTTGAGCATAAATTACTTCACTAACTCCTGCATTTATATCTCTATAGGTTGTATCTCCCGGAAGTTTTAACTTCATATCCCTGTACTCATCTCCCCTGGGGTTTTCATCCTCCCAATTATCATAAGGATATACTCCTCCCCAATATAATCCAGCGAACACTACTCTAGAACAATTCGGTAAGTTTAGTGTCGACTTAGACGAACAAAAAGTGTCATCATCTCCATCACCATTCTCATCAACCATACCATCAATGTCAATATATTGCATATTTACATTACCATTGGAATCTGACCCATCATAAGGATCAGTTGGAGAACCACTACTATCATCTCTACTAAGAATATTATTAGCAATAAAGGTTATATCTCCTCTTACATTTAAACCTCCAGCACCTAAACGATTTGTAAAGGCAACGTCTGGCCTTCTGTTGACAGTTAATCTTTCTGTAACTTTTTGATCTTTTATTTGTGAAAAAGTATTTAACACAAATAAAAAAGCGGCAAATACTAAGTGTATTTTTTTAATCATATTCAAGGGGAATTGAATTTATAATTATTTTATTATATGCAAATTTAGATTATTTTATGTGAATTATAGATTTCCTATCATAAAACGCACCATCTAAATTACTATTATACATACGAATAGCTTCTTCTCTACTATTCGTTTTAAATATATAGGTATGATAATATCCTGTTGCTGGATTTATAAAATATCCTGCATCAATACCATCACTTCTTAACTCGTCTACATTTCTATCTGCATATGATTTTAAACCATTTACATATACTTGTAAATAATATCCTGGCTCTATACCATCTGACTTAGATAATGTTCTTACTCTTGCAGGGGGTTGTGACTTTGGTTCTCTGTAAGAACCTGCTTCTCCTCCTAAGGTAATTTTTACTTTATAAACTGGATCTTTAACTTCCTTTTTAACTTTAATTACAACATCATCTTCATCTTCGTTTTCAAACTGTCTCGTACTATCGTTAAAATCTTCAAGCATTTCATCAGCATCTTCTTCCTTGGCAAACCTATCTACATAAACATAATAGATTTTCTTATTAGGTTCAAATACATATTTAACAATATCCGAATCTTTATTTCTGCTCTTAAATTTATTAATTAAAGCATCTGCATTTTTCTTGTTTCTAAACTGGTCTAAAACAATATAATACATAGTACCACCACCTCCAGCTCTTTCAACATAACTCTTTCTCCAAGGTTTATCACTTCTTCGTTTTAAAGAAGTATCCTTTTCTTCAGCATCTTCTTTAGGTTGCTGAATAATTGTAGTTGTATTGGTTGGTTGATTCTTTAATAACTTTAAAATTTCATCAACTTTCTTATTTAAAATATCTATAGAGTCTTGTGCTCTTTGAATTTCATCCGATAAATCGTTGTGTTCTGGATTATTATACTCATTCTTTGTCTCAGGCTTTCTTTCTGGCAATGAAACTTTTACTTTTCCAGATCTACGTGGTGGAATTCTTCTAGGTTTAAATGACTTCTTACCAAAATTATAAATAATTCCTACTTCATTTGTTGCAGCAAAACTTGATTTTTCATAACTAAAACCAATAGCAAGCTTCTCTGATATATTAACACCTACACCAGCAGAAATCCCAAAATCTTTATCATATCCTAGTTTTGCCCAACCTGCTTTTGGTAAATCAAAAATAACATTTGCTGCATACCCAAAGCTTCCTTCTCCTGGTTTTCTTGCAATACCTAAAAATCGTAAATCGGCACCTTCTAACATTCCTGTTGCATAGGTAAACTCATGTGAATACATTGCATGTGCAGAATATGTTTTTTCTCCAAAAGAAGTGGCCATTTTGCTCTCTTTCAAGTTAAAATCTACCAAGTTCTCAAAAAACACCCCAACATCAAACTTTCCAAAAGAAACTGTTACAGCTGGTTGCAACATCACAATTGGAATGTCTTGAAAATTTGCTACTTGTGGATCTGGAACTGTAGAATTTACCTTTACTGCATCTGCACTTCTTCTACTATATAAAAAATTAAACCCAAAGGTTAAATCCATGTTTTCATTTAAACGTAATCTTTGTGCGTAATTAGCAATGGCTCCAAAATCTTTAAAAACTCCAACTTCTTGCTGGTATATAGCTATACCTGCTCCAACATTATCACGCATTTTCCCCGAATACGCTCCAATATAAACTCTTGGGTTATCTTCAAACTCAATATTACTATTTCGAACAATAGCTGTTAATGAAGTTTTATTTTCTCTTAAAGCAGAAAAAGTTGGCACCGTTAAAAAACGGTTGAACTTCATAAAGCTACGAGAATTAAAGGTGTTATATTCTTGTCCACTATTCGTTGTTTGCCCATGAAGCAAAGCTCCACTGAACAAACTTAAAAACAACAAAGTATAAACTACGTATTTTTTCACCATACTTTTTAATCTAAAACAGAAATTGTACCTGCTTTGACAAGTACATCTTCTCTTATTATTTTATAATAAAATACTTTTTGGTTTCCTAAATTTTCTTGAGGCCAATTATTTTGATAATCGGTTGTCTTAAACACTTCCTTACCATTGGCATTAAAAATAATAATATCAACTGTCGGTTGAAAAGCCAATCTATTGGTTATCTGCCAGGTATCATTAATTCCGTCTCCATTTGGAGAAACAATATTTGGCACGATAAGTTGATCATCCTGCTCTACAGCCTCTATCTTTTTTTCTACAGTACAACTTCCCACGGTTGCTACTACTGTATAAAAACCAAAAGCACTTACATCTAACGTTTCATTGGTAGATAAAATTGTTCCTGTAGTACCATCTCCTTGATACCACACATACGATTCTGCCCCACTAGCAGTAACCGTAACCGTTTGCCCTACCTGTAAAACCACTATTTCTGAAGGAGTTACCTGTACTACTGATTCATCAAACGGAACCACTTCAATAGGGTCTAACGTTTTTGAACAATTTGCATCAAAGAATTTTAAGGTATACGAACCAACCTCTGTAACATCAATAAAATCTACATTAGTTGCAAACGGCGCTGCTGCACCGTCTTTATACCATTCATAAGTATATCCTGCCAACAAACCATCTCTAATAGTATATCTAATAGTACCACCATCACATAAAGAATTTGAAGCCTGATTAGAATCAATAATAGGATCTGGTGCAATTAATTTTATATCTAAAGGGTCTGAATTTGTATTTTTGTTTCCTGCTTCTACATTTAAGAAATACGAACCATTTTCTGTATATGAACCAATAGCATATGTAGTTCCTGTAGCTCCTGTAATTGGTCCGGTAGCGTTATGCCATTGATACGAAAGTAATGCAGGCGTTGCATTTAATTGAGCATCACTCAAGCCATACGTTTTATCATCAGTGGCCTTTACATCTATCCCTATAATTTTTAATGTAGTGTTTGTTGATTGACATTCTATATAAGGATCTGCAATAATAGTTGTAATGAATTCACTTACTCCTAACAAACAAACCTCTTCTGAATTTACAATTTCAGGACATGACGATGACGATGATGCCGTACTAGTTACTTGTACATAATAACACCCCGGTTCAACCGCAGTCCATTCACTACTTGTAGATGGTAATGGATTACCATCTTTAAACCATTGATAAGTTACAGCTACAGATGATGGTTCTATCGTAACTTCTAACTTTTTCCCTTCTCCAGGTAAAACTATATTATTATCAATAGGTACATTGTTTACGCTGAAACTTGCACCTCCTTTTTGTTTTAACTCTACCTCAGCAGATGATTCTACAGAACAACTTCCATCTTTAGAACTTATTTGTACTTTGTATTTCCCAAACTGACCCGCAACCGTTTCATAGGTAGGACTTGTTGCTCCATTAATGGCTGTACCATCTCGAAACCATTGATAATTATACAATGCCGTATTTTGCGTAGTTGCTTCGAATGTATGTGTTTCATTTCCACAAATTTCTATCTCATTAGCTCCAATTATTTGAGCGTCTGCAACAGTAAGACCTACTACCTTTGCAATTATACTCTGTCGTGTACCACAAACACCATAATCAATTCTAGCTTGATAATCCCCAGCTTGAGAAACTGTTAATCTTGGCTCTGTTGTTGTTGTAAAAGGCGTTAATGCACCATCTTTAAACCATTCAAAAACTCCTGTTTCACCAGATATACTTGCAATTTCTATAGTAAAAGTATCTGTTCCACATAAAGTTGCATTAGCATTAACCAACATAAGTATAGGTCCATCGCCAATCATATCATATGCTGAAAAAGCATCAGACTCTGGACTTGTCGCTGCTGGTTTATCTGCTTTAATTCTTATTTTATATCCAGAACCAAAGGTTCCATCCGGTAATTGAAAAGATACTGCTGGATTAAACTGACTGTTTATACTTGCGTCGGTAATTTCCCTAACAATGGTTGGAGATGCAAAACTCCCATTTGCGTCTGAAAGTTCTATCGTAAATTTATTATCACTATCAAAAGTGCTACCCCCAACTCTAATTGTTATAACAAAGTCCTTTTTAACGTTGGTATCATCACATGCGCTCGTCCCAAAAGACAATTCTGGTTTTAATAAAGTTTGTCCAACAACATGATGGCTATATAGGAGGCCAATAGCAATTATAAAAAAAGTAAGTGCCTTAATGTGTTTATACATCTGAGGGTTCTTTTTAAGGGAAAATCAAAATTACACTTTTATTGTTAGTATTCACTCAAAAATTGAACAAATATTAACAGTTAAAAATATAAAATGCACACTACATGTGCAACTTATTATGCATAACGTTAAAAAAAACATAAAATTATATAATCTGTCAATTGATTTTCAGCACTCAAGAAAATTGTGAAAAACTAAGTTCTTAAAGGGCAAAAACTATTAGAAATCTCCCGTATATTTGCCTTCTATTTTTCACACAATATGACTTCAAAAATCACCATAGCTATAGACGGTTTTTCTTCTACTGGAAAGAGTACTATTGCTAAACAACTGGCTAAAGAACTAGGATATATTTACGTAGACACAGGTGCTATGTATAGGGCTGTTACCCTATATGCTATGCTACAAAATTATGTTTCTGAAAAGCATTTTGATATAGTTGATTTAACAGCCGATTTATCCAATATTTCTCTTTCTTTTACTTTTAATGAAACCTTAGGTTTTGCAGAAATGTTTTTAAACGGAAAGAATGTAGAAAAGGAAATTAGAACCATTGAAGTTTCTAAATTAGTGAGTAAAGTAGCTGCTATTTCTGAAGTACGTAAAAAGTTAGTCAACGAACAGCAAGAAATGGGAAAAAACAAAGGAATTGTAATGGACGGGCGTGATATTGGAACAGTAGTTTTCCCAGATGCAGAGTTAAAATTATTCATGACTGCTTCTGCTGACAAACGTGCAAAACGCCGTTATAAAGAACTCATAGACAGAGGTGATAAAGTGAATTATGAAGAAATTCTACACAACGTTCAAGAACGTGATAGAATTGATTCTACCCGAGAAGATTCTCCATTAATAAAAGCAGATGATGCCATTGAATTTGATAATTCCGACATGGGACTTCAAGAACAGTTTGAACGCATCATGAGTTTGGTAAACGACAAATTATAAAAGCATAAAAAAGCAGTGAAATTTTCACTGCTTTTTTTATGTATATCTTTTAATCTTCTAGTTCTAACGTAGAGTTTTCTGAGTAACGCTTCCACTTCTCTAAGCAATCCGTAATATCTTTAGGAATTTCTGAATTGAACTGCATAAACTCTCCTGTTTTAGGATGTGTAAACCCTAATGTTTTAGCATGTAACGCTTGTCTTGGTAAAACTTTAAAACAATTGTCTACAAACTGCTTGTACTTTGTAAAAGTAGTTCCTTTTAAAATTCGATCTCCACCATAACGTTCATCATTAAATAATGTATGACCAATATGCTTAAAGTGTGCTCTAATTTGATGTGTTCTACCGGTTTCTAATTTACACTGTACTAAAGTTACATAAGTATAACGTTCTATGACTTTAAAATGAGTAATTGCAGGCTTCCCATGTTCTCCATCAGGAAAAACAGCCATTTGCATTCTATTCGTAAAACTTCTACCAATATGACCCTCAATAGTTCCTGTATCTTCATCTATATTCCCCCAAACCAAAGCATAATACAAACGCTCTGTGGTACGGTCAAAAAATTGTTTTGATAAATGTGCCATTGCAAATTCTGTTTTTGCAACTACTAAAAGTCCACTCGTATCTTTATCTATTCGATGTACCAGTCCAGGACGATCACTACTATTATTAGGTAAGTTTTCAATATGATGAATTAATCCATTCACCAGAGTTCCAGAATAATTTCCATGCCCAGGATGCACTACCATCCCTGGTTCTTTGTTTACAACGATTACTTCATCATCTTCATAAACAATATTTAATGGGATATCTTCTGCTACTAATAAGTTCTCATGTGGTGGATATGCCAATACTACTCTAACTACGTCTTTTGGTTTTACCTTATAGTTAGATTTTACAACAGTATCATTTACTAAAATGTTTCCAGCCTTCGCTGCTTGTTGAATTTTATTTCGAGTAGCATTTTCAATAAAGTTCATTAAAAACTTATCTACTCGTAATGGCTCTTGACCATCGGTTGCTACAAATCTATAATGCTCGTATAAATCGTCGTTTTCTATATCGTTTGTTCCGTGTTCTTTCATCAATAAATCAATCTACATTTCATTCTTAATTACCATTACCATCTCCCAAAACTAAGTCAATGGTCGTTTGCTTTGGTAACTTCATTCCTGATTCTATTTTCTTCCCTTTATATTTCAAACCTCTTACTACATCTTTTCCGATATCTCTAACATAGCTAACATCGGTTCCTACTTTAAATCCAATCGAACGCAAATGTGTTGTTGCTTGTCTTTTTGTACGACCATTTAAATCTGGAATTAATACATCTCTATATTTAGACGGATTTAATGTCAAGTAAATTTTTCTTTTTTCTTTTACAAAATCTCCTGGTTCTGGATTTTGCTCTAACACCGATTTTTTAGGATAATTCGCATTATAACTTGCGCTATCAATAATTACAAATTCTAAATCTAATTCATTCAATTTAGTTTCTACATCTGCCAATGACATCTTATGCAAATTAGGTACTTGTATTTTTTGACCATGATTGGTTGTTACACCCAACCACCATTGCAATAAAAACACAAAAACCAAAATACCTACAATAGCAAAAATGATTTGTTTTAAAAATGTTTTACTCTTTATAAATTGAAACAATCCTTTAATGTTTTCAGAAAAATTACTCATAGTTATTCTTTAAAAGGTCGGACAAATTTACCATAAAAATATTAGTATTTTTAAATACTAAACAATTAAACGAGTTTTTTTGGTAAGTTTGTATATGAGCTTCAAAATTGAAGCATAATCGTTTTTTAAAAACTTCTACAAAAGAAACTAAACAGTGAAGAAAAATATAGCCATTATCATGGGAGGATATTCATCGGAAGTAGAAATATCCTTAAAAAGTGGAAATGTAGTATACAAACATCTTGATAAAGAAAAATACAACGCATTTAAAGTTCATATTTTAAAAGAAAAATGGGTTTTAGTTGATGAATACAACCACGAATACCCTATAAACAAACATGATTTTTCTGCGGAAGTAAATGGTACAAAAATCACCTTTGATTGTGTATTCAATGCTATTCACGGTGCTCCAGGTGAAAACGGAACTATCTTAGCGTATTTCGATTTAATCAAATTAAAACATACTTCTGCTCCATTCTACCAAATGGCACTTACCTTCAATAAGCGAGACACCTTAAGCGTTGTAAAACAATACGGAATACCGACCGCTACTTCTATTTATTTTGATCAAGGAGATAATGTATCGGAGAAGGAAATTATTGATAAAGTAGGGCTACCTTGTTTTGTAAAACCAAATAATGCAGGCTCTAGTTTTGGTATTTCTAAAGTAAACAAACAAGAAGAATTAGCCTCAGCAATAGAAAAAGCTTTTAAAGAAGATTCGGAAATTTTAATTGAAAGTTTTCTAGATGGAACGGAAGTTTCTGTTGGTGTAATTGATTATGAAAACGAAACTAAAGTATTACCTATTACAGAAATAGTTTCTGAAAACGATTTCTTTGATTACGAAGCTAAATACGAAGGAAAATCGCAAGAAATTACTCCTGCAAGATTATCTAAAAAACAAGAAGAAAACGTAATCGAAACCGCGAAGCGTGTATACGAAATTTTAAATATGAGTGGCTTTTCTCGGTCGGAGTACATTTTTGTAAATGATATTCCTCATTTTTTAGAAATGAATACCGTTCCTGGTTTAACAGAAGCAAGTATATTACCACAACAAGCAAACAAAGCTGGTATTAGCTTATCACAACTTTTTGGAAACGCTATTGAAACAGCTTTAAACAACTAACATATGAAAAGAGCTATTTTCCCAGGGTCTTTTGACCCAATCACCTTAGGACATGTTGACATCATTGAACGTGGTGTTACTTTATTTGATGAATTAATTATTGCTATTGGTGTAAATGCCGATAAAAAATATATGTTTTCTTTAGAAGAGCGAAAACAATTTATTGAAGATACTTTTAAAGATGAGCCTAAAATAAAAGTAGTTACGTACAGTGGCTTAACTGTTAACTTCTGTAAAGAACAAGAAGCTCAATTTATTCTAAGAGGCTTAAGAAATCCTGCTGATTTCGAATTTGAAAAAGCCATTGCTCATACCAATAGAAAACTTTCTGAAATAGAAACCGTCTTCCTATTAACATCTTCAGGAAAAAGTTATATCTCCTCTTCTATTGTAAGAGACGTTATTCGAAACAATGGTGATTATACAGGTCTGGTTCCTGACGCTGTTAGAATTTAACTTTTTATGAAAAAACTATTTCTTTTACTATCTATCTCTTTGTTAGCTTCTTGTAAGACTACTAAAGAAAAAGCTCCTGTAGATTTTACTACTACCTTTGAAAAATCAAACAGAACGGAAACTCCAGAATATAAAGAGGTCATTTCATATTATAAGAACCTAGCCACTTCATATCCAGAAATTTCACTTTTCGAAATGGGAGAAACGGATGCTGAAAAACCATTACATCTAGTCGTTTTTAATGCTGAAGGAAGCATTGGTAAATCACAATTAAAATCTTCACCAAAAAATCGAATTTTAATTAATAATGGTATACATCCTGGAGAATCCGACGGAATTGACGCATCTATGTTATTATTAAGAGACATTGTTCAAAATGACTCTTTAAAAAAACTGTATAAAAACTCCCTTATTTGTGTTATTCCTGTATATAATATTGGAGGAGCTTTAAACAGAAATTCCCACACCAGAGCTAATCAAAATGGACCTAAAGAATATGGTTTTAGAGGGAATGCTAGAAACTACGATTTAAACAGGGATTTTATTAAGCAAGACACTAAAAATGCGGCTTCCTTTGCAGAAATCTTTCATTTAGTAAATCCAGATATTTTTATTGATAATCACGTAAGTAATGGAGCAGATTACCAATACACCTTAACGCATTTGTTTACCCAACACAATAAATTGGGAGGAGATTTAGGTAAATTCTTAGAAGAAACTATGCGTCCTGAAATGGAAAAATCATTAAACAATAAAAACATAGATATTACTCCTTATGTAAATGTTTGGGGCACCACACCTGAAAGTGGTTGGAATCAATTCTATGATTCTCCAAGGTACTCAACGGGATACACCACGTTGTTTAATACTCTTGGATTAATGGTGGAAACACATATGTTAAAACCCTATAAACCACGTGTAGAACAAACCTATGAACTAATGTTTTCTGCTTTAGATATAGCTGAAACACATTCAGCAAAAATAAAAGAGTTACGTACACAAGCGTCACAAAAAATAATAGCGAAAGGCACTTATCCTTTGGCTTTCAAAGTTGATAAAGAACATCCTTCAACTTTTAATTTCAAAGGTTATGAAGGTGAACTGATTGATAGTAAAGTTACCAATGGTAAACGCTTATTTTACGATCAAACCAAACCATACACTAAAGAAGTTAATTATTATAACAATTATATAGCTACCAAAGAAATACCTATACCGAAAGCCTATATTTTACAACAAGGTTGGCATAAAGTAGTTGATCGATTACAAAATAACCAAATTGAGTTTTCTCGTTTTAAGAACGACACTGTTATTAATGTAACCGTAAACCATATTAAGAGTTTTGAAACTAGAAAATCGCCATACGAAGGACATTACTTACATTATAATACCGAAGTAAGTTCTTCTATTCAAAAAATAAAGTTTAGAAAAGGTGACATATATATTCCAACAAATCAATTAGGAATCCGATATATTATTGAAACACTAGAAGCTGAAGCTACAGATTCTTTTTTTAACTGGAATTTCTTTGATACCATTTTACAACAAAAAGAAGGATATTCAGCGTATGTCTTTGAAGACATTGCAGAAACTTTTTTAAAGAAGAATCCAAAAATTAAAGCAGCTTTTGAAGAAAAGTTAGTCACTGAAGAAGACTTTGCTAAAAATCCAAGGGCACAACTCTATTGGATTTATCAACAAACACCACATTATGAAAAGGCACATAAGAGATTGCCTATTTATAAAGTAAACTAAAAAAAGCCTCATTTAAAATGAGGCTTTTTTTTAATAATTTCTATATTGTTTTGTTTGTTCAAAAACATGTTCTAAAATTCGCTGTTCTTTATCATCAAACTCCACATTTCTACGCTTCATTACGACCTCAGCTACTTCAAAAACTTTATTAGTTTTGTATTCGGTAAAACCAGAAGCTCCTCCCCAACTGAACGATGGCACAAAGTTCCTTGGAAATCCACTACCAAATATATTTGCAGAAACACCAATAACTGTTCCTGTATTAAACATGGTATTGATTCCACACTTCGAATGATCTCCCATCATTAAACCGCAAAACTGTAATCCAGTTTTAGCAAAACGTCCTGTTTGATAATCCCATAAACGAACTTCAGCATAATTATTCTTTAAATTCGAATTGTTCGTATCAGCTCCTAAGTTACACCATTCTCCTAAAACAGAATTCCCTAAGAATCCATCATGTCCTTTATTAGAATACCCCATTAAAACCGAGTTATTCACCTCTCCTCCTACTTTACAATATGGACCTAAAGTAGTTGCACCGTAAATCTTTGCTCCTAACTTTAATACAGAGTTCTCACACATAGCCAATGCTCCTCGTACCACTACTCCTTCCATAACTTCTGCTCCTTTTCCTATATAAATTGGCCCTGTAGAAGCATTTAAAGTAGCAAACGTTAGCTTAGCTCCTTCTTCTAAGAAAATATCATCTCTATTGATACAGTTTACCGTTTCTGGTATCGGTGCGGATTTTCTTCCTTCCGTAATCAAATCAAAATCGGCACGAATCACTTTATCATTCATTGAGAAAATATCCCAAGTATTTTTGACTTGCAAAATTTCATCCTCAAATTCAATTTCTTCATAAGAAGAAAAATCTACTTCCTCTTGTGTATCTGTTGTATAAAATGCAATTACATCCTCACCTTTAAAAACAGCCTGATTTGGTCCTAGATTCTTAATTACTTCGATTAAAGACTTTGTTGGTAAAAAAGAAGCATTTAACAATACATTTTCTTCCATTTCAACCATTGGGTACTTTTCTTCTAAATACTCTTCAGTAATTGTTGTAGTTGTATACCCTAAAAACTTCTCCCATTTCTCACGAATAGTTAAGATTCCAATTCTAATGTCAGCTACTGGTTTTGTATATGTAAATGGTAATAAAGCATTACGCACATCACCATCAAATAAGATATAATTCATAGTTTCTATTTTCTAGTATAGCAAACTTACCAATTTCCATTCATTTTACAAGTCAAAATATTAATCTTACATTTGTTTAAGCTTAAAATAAATATGGCTTTATGAAGAAAATTTTAGCGTTGATACTTGTAGTTATTACCTTAATTGCTGCTCTATACTATTCTTTTATCTATTTTATTCCTTATAGTGAGGGAGTTCGCTCTGGTGAATTGATTAAAATTAGTTATAAAGGAGTACTTGTAAAAACATGGGAAGGAGAAATTAGTCAAGGTATTTCTGGCGCGCAGATCTTCTCTTTTTCTGTAGAAGATAAGGAAGAACAGGTTATTAACGACTTACAAAAATTCCAAGGTAGATACGTAAAGGTACATTATAAAGAACGCTTTGGAACATTTTTTTGGTTGGGTGACACAAAGTATTTTATTACAAAAGTAGAAGAAGAGCAATCTCCTCACTTTAGAGGCGTTACAAAAGAAAATGAAGAATAATTTTAAAAACATAGAAGATACTTGCATTACCATTTCTGAGTTAATGCTTCCTTCACATGCTAACTTTAGCGGTAAGATTCATGGTGGTTACATATTAAATTTAATGGATCAAATTGCATTTGCTTGTGCTTCCAAACATTCAGGTACTTATTGTGTTACTGCTTCGGTAGATACCGTGAATTTTATCAATCCTATTGAGGTTGGAGAACTCGTTACTATGCGAGCTTCTATAAACTATGTTGGAAACACTTCTATGGTCGTTGGAATCCGTGTAGAATCTCAAAACATTCAATCAGGAAAAGTAAAACATTGTAACTCTTCTTATTTTACCATGGTTGCTAAAGATGACAAGGGAAACAACTCTAAAGTTCCTGGAATTATTATTAGTAACGAAAATGAAATGAGAAGATTTTTAGAAGCAATTCATAGAAATGAAACTAAAAAGAATCGTCTAATAGATTTTGATAGTGAGAACTTCTCTCCAAAAGACCATATGAAAGATTTGGAAAATTACAATGTAAAAATCACTTTGTAATTACCTTAAAACTTATCTTTTTTATCTAGATAAAACATCAAAATTATTTATCACCACTATTCTTTTTTAGATTTAAATCTACTCATAAAGAAAAGAAAACCACTTATTAAATAACAGGAAAAAAAACTTATTTTTCTTGTTTTCCCCTATACCTTAAAAGTAATTTCTCTCTAGCCTTCCCCCTACCTTTTCCTATTTTATTTAAAGTCTACTTCCTGAGTGAATTGGTGGTTTTACATTGTAGTAAAAATACTTCTTCAAATTAATTTTGGAACGCAAAAATTAATTAACACTAATCAAAACTTTAACCATGAAAAAACTAACTTTAGTAGTTATTGGTTTACTTCTTTCCTTTAATTTGTTTTCTCAACAAGTTAATATTAAGTACAACCCTAACAACCATTCTCTAACGGGAACATTGAACAAAGTTCCTATTTCTAAACTAATTGATGCGCTTTCTAAACAAGATTTAAACTTGTTTATTGTTGGTGATAACCGCAATTTTAATGTTAATGGACAACTATCCAACACACCTGTAGATGCTGCTCTTTCTAAAATTATTCCTTCTAAAGTCAAATACTTCTACAAAGTCGATTCTAAACAAGGAGAACGAAATAGAATTGCTAAGACTTCTCAAGTAAAAAAACTAACATTAATCAGACCTCAGTTAATCACTTTTAAACAATCTGGTGATAAAAATGCAACTAAAGACACTAATAAACCGCAATTAAACACTGCTAAGAAACTTATTAGCTTAAAAAACATTAACATCCTTAAAACTTCTAAAAAAGTAAAGGATCCTGTACAACCAAAAAACATAAAATTCAGAGGTTCTACTCAGATGAGTACTGTAAGAAGGATTAAACCCGTTCTACAAAGTAGAGTAAGAAAGATTGATCTTCAAGTTCCAAACCTTCTTTTAAGTAAAAGAAAAAAATCGGGTAAAAAACACTTGGTAGTTACTTATAAAATAACTCAGAATGGTATTACACCTATATCTAAAGCAGAAGAAGATGGAGATTATAAACTATCAACCGAAACTTCAGGAGATTGGGGGATTATCGGACTAGAAGGAGACAATGCTGTCATTGCAGAAACCTTTGAAAACCCGCTAAGCTACCGTACCATTTTTGATCCTGAAAGAAGTGATCATAAAGAGTTTACTGCAAAAGAGGCCTATGTAACAGTAAAAATGCCTTTAAAGTTCAAATCTAAAGTAACTTCTAAAAAGCTTGATCTTAAACTCGTAAAATTTAAAGACTTCTCAAAAGCCACAAATCTTTTACAAAAAGTAAAAAACAAACAACTACGAAAAAGTGAACTTAACAGATCTTTTCAAATATTAAGAACAGCTCCTAAAGTTGACTTTACTAAACTTAGAACTACTAACTAATTCGCTACAAAATGAAAAAATCACATATTATATTAACATTATTGATAACATTTTTTGTGATCAATTGTTATTCACAAACAAAAAGAACTTTACTATACAATGGAAGTTCTGCATCAAAATTTGACATCGTTTTTATGGGGGATGGATTCACCTCAACAAACCAAAGTGAGTTTAATAATCTAGTAGACGATTATTTTAAGGCCATGTTTACCCACGACAACGGAAACTTAGACAATGTATTATCAGAATTACAAGATGCGTTTAATGTCTATCGTGTAAACCTTAATTCTGCACAGACAGGGGTTACACAATACACCTGCGACAATGATGATTGTAGCAATAATACAGCTAGTAGCAGAAACACTGCATTAAACTTTAGATACTCAGGATGCTGGAATTGCTGTTGGATGGCGAAATCTGGAAATACCGACTCTAAAATTAATAACGCTTTAAGCTCAGTAGGTTTATCTGGAGCAGAATTTGTAGTTGTTATTTTAAACGAATCTGGATTTGGAGGTTGTTCTTACGGAAAAGTATTATCCATCACCAAAACTACAAGCAACAATGTTTTATTACATGAATTAGGTCATTCTGTAGGTAAACTAGCTGATGAATATGACAGACCTGGATGTTTTGGTGGTTCAAATCCGTCTGCTGTCAATGTAGATAAAAGTAGTAATCCGGGTAAATGGAATAAATTTGCAAAAAGCACCGTTACAACAGGAGCTCCTAATGAATATAATGTTGATGGATTCGAAGGTGGACGATATAAAAAAGAATGTATTTACAGACCTTCTAGTAATAGTACCATGAGAGGAAACACCAGCTTGTTTAACCCTCCAAGTTATAACGAGTTTTGGAAAAGAAATAAATCAAAAAGTAAATACAACTTTAATAAACCTATCATTGGAAACTTCCAAGGAAATAGCTACAATGATGTAGTATTGCATTACGGAAAATACATCGCAGCATACCCAACAGAAAGACCTAGAGGATTTACAGGTAGCGGTGCTAATACCACAAGACCGGCTAACTCCTACATGACCACTAAAAAAGTTAAAGGTCCGGGAGGTACTTGGTATGTTTCTGAAAAAGACAAGTTTTTTGTAGGTGATTTTACCGGAGATGGGTTTGATGATTTACTAGTTTTCTATCCAAACAAACAATATTCTAGATTGGGAATTTTAAAATCTACACCAACTGGTTTTGAATGTATTAGAAAAATATACTACAATCTTCCAGGATGGCAAATGAGAAACGGAGATCGTTTTCTTATTGCAGATTTTAACGGAGACGGAAAAGATGATTTTTATATTTTCAATGGAACAAACTGGAATCAAGGGTATATGGGAATGTTTAGATCTACCGGAAGCAATTTTTCTTTAGCTAGACGCTATGACAAATACTTACCAGGGCATTTTATGACTTCTTCAGACAAATATTATGTTGCCGATTTCAATGGAGATAATAAAGAAGAATTAGTTCTATTTAATCCTAATTCTAAAGTTACCAGAATGTTTAAATCTTCAGGTTCTTCCTTATCGAAAACAAAAGAATACTTTGCTAGCCTACCTGGTTGGACTAGTAAACCTGGAGATAAATATTACATTGCCGACATCAATGGAGATGGTAAAGATGACCTTTATGTTTTCAATGGAACCAATTGGGGACCAGAGTATTTGTTATTACTACGTTCTGACGGTACACAATACAAATACATTAAAAGATACAACGATGCGCTACCAGGTTGGAACATGAACAATAGAGACAAGTTTTATGTTGCCGACATTAATGGAGATGGTAAAGACGATTTGTATGTGTTTAATAATCAAGATTGGTCTACTCAGTACTTAGGTCGTGTAATTACGAACGGAAGTACAGTTAGCGTTTCTTACCAAACCGATTGGATTGGAGGTTGGAATTTAGGCGCTTCTGATAAACTTATTGTAGACAACCGTAAGACAGGAAGAGATCATCTTTTTATACATAATACAAACTGGTTTTCGTATATGTGGGCTGGTAATTCAAATATGTATATAAAAGGAATGTACAAAGACTATATTCATGCCTTTAAACATCATGATTATGGCTGGTACTAGTCCATTAAGATAAACAACATTAAAAGAAATAACACAGGTTGCATATTTGTGTTATTTCTTCTTTTAATTAAAAATATAGATTTTGTTCTATTTCCATTTTAACTCATCGTTAAAACCAAACAAATAATGCAAGTTTTAAAATTCTTGTATCTTATATACGTTATAGTATTATACCATCTTAAAATCTTATCATGAAGTATTTTATATTCCTTTTTCTAACTGTTTTTCTTTCACTTAATCATTGTAAAACAAATTCAAGTGCGCAAAGTCAACCTATAACAAATAGTGATGTCCAAAATTACTATTATACTGTTACTTTTGAATTCACTAAACATACATATCGATTTATTTCAAAAAACATAAATGATGGTAATCTTTCTTTTGACATCCAAACTCCTACAGATATGTTTCTTGTAGCTTATAAAGACAATAAGTTGTTATTTCTTAGCGAACTAGACGACCCGTTAGTTATGAGATCTATTGGTGAAAATGAGCTAGAACAAACGATTGACAAAGCTCAATTAAACATTAATCTTCCGAAAGAGTTTTCAAAAATAAACGATGCTACTATTTTCATTTATAAAGTCAACGAATATGTAGAAAACTTTGACACAGAAATCAAATCAATAAAAAGCCTCGCTACATTAGAACAAAAACAACTCATCACAAAGAGATACACAATAAATTCTAAAGAATTAGCTTCGTTTTTAAACAAAAAATAGACCTTAAAACCTATAGATTTTTTTCAGAATATTACTAAAAAGATATCAATAAAAATCCCCAAAGGAACTTCCTTTGGGGATTATAATATATAATTTAAGTATTTTTCTATTTACTCAAGTACATCTTACGTCTTGAATATAAATCATAGAAAGTATCATCTCTTAATGAGTCAATAAATAAAATACTTTCTCCTGTAGACTTCATCTCTGGTCCTAGCTTCTTATTTACATTCGGGAACTTGTTAAATGAGAATACTGGTTGCTTAATTGCAAATCCTTCTAATTGAGGATTGAAATCAAAATCAGTTACTTTCTTCTCTCCTAACATCACTTTCGTAGCATAGTTTACATAAGGCTCTTTATAAGCTTTCGCTATAAATGGCACTGTACGAGATGCTCTTGGGTTTGCTTCGATGATATATACTTTATCATCTTTAATAGCAAACTGGATATTTATTAATCCTTTTGTTTTTAATGCTAAAGCAATTGTTTTCGTATACTCTCTAATTTGCTCTAAAACTAATTCTCCTAGGTTAAAAGCAGGCAATGTTGCATTTGAATCTCCAGAGTGTACTCCACATGGTTCAATATGCTCCATGATTCCGATGATATACACATTCTCTCCATCACAAATAGCATCTGCTTCCGCTTCAATTGCTCCTTCTAAATAGTGATCTAATAATAATTTGTTATTTGGAATCTTACGCAATAAGTCTACTACGTGCTCTAATAACTCTTCTTTATTAATCACAATCTTCATTCCTTGCCCTCCTAATACGTAAGATGGACGCACTAATATTGGGAAATCTAACTCATCTGCTAATTTCAATGCTTCATCTGCTGTAGATGCTACACCAAACTCTGGATAAGGAATATTGTTATCTTTTAATAAAGTTGAGAAACTTCCTCTATCTTCTGCTAAATCTAACGCTTCATAACTTGTTCCGATAATTGGAATTCCGTAACGGTCTAATTTCTCAGCTAATTTTAAGGCTGTTTGTCCTCCTAACTGCACAATAACACCTTCTGGCTTCTCATGCTTAATAATATCGTAGATATGTTCCCAAAATACTGGTTCGAAATATAATTTGTCTGCAGTATCAAAATCTGTAGAAACAGTTTCTGGATTACAGTTAATCATAATTGTTTCATATCCAGATTCTTTGGCTGCATATACTCCGTGCACACAACAATAATCAAATTCTATTCCTTGTCCGATACGGTTAGGCCCAGAACCAAGTACTATAATTTTCTTTTTATCCGTTACAATACTCTCATTTGCTGGTAACTTCTCACCATCTGCAGTTTCAACTTCATTTTCAAAAGTTGAATAATAATAAGGAGTTTGTGCCTTAAACTCTGCAGCACAAGTATCTACTAACTTGTATACACGCTTTATTTTTAATTCTTCACGCTTTTTATATACTTCACTCTCTAAGCATCCTAACATATGTGCAATCTGACGATCTCCATATCCTTTTTGCTTAGCTTCTAGTAATAACTCTCTATCTAAAGTATCAATAGTATATGTAGAGATTTCTTTCTCTAACTGGAACAACTCCTCATATTGTTTTAAATACCACATATCAATCTTAGTGATATCATAAATCTTACTTAAAGGAATTCCCATAGCAATAGCATCGTAGATTGCAAACACACGATCCCAACTTGCATAGGTTAACTTTTCTATAATCTGATTATAATCTTTATATCCTTTTCCGTCAGCTCCTAAACCATTACGTTTAATTTCTAACGACTGCGTAGCTTTGTGTAATGCTTCTTGGAAAGAACGTCCAATTCCCATTACCTCTCCTACAGCTTTCATTTGTAATCCTAAAGTTCTATCAGATCCTTCAAATTTATCAAAGTTCCAACGAGGAATTTTTACGATCACATAATCTAATGTTGGCTCAAATAAAGCTGAAGTAGATTTAGTAATTTGGTTATCTAATTCATCTAAAGTATATCCGATAGCTAATTTCGCAGCAATCTTTGCTATTGGATATCCAGTTGCTTTAGAAGCTAATGCTGATGAACGAGATACACGTGGGTTAATTTCAATAGCAATAATATCTTCTTTCTCATCTGGAGAAACTGCAAACTGAACATTACATCCTCCTGCAAACTCACCAATTGAGCGCATCATTTTAATAGCCATATCACGCATTTTCTGATAGGTTTTATCAGAAAGTGTCATTGCTGGAGCTACGGTAATAGAATCTCCAGTATGGATTCCCATTGGATCCATATTTTCGATAGAACAGATAATTACTACGTTATCATTATCATCACGTAATAATTCTAATTCATACTCTTTCCACCCCATCATTGCCTTATCAATCATTACCTCATGTATAGGAGAAATTTCTAATCCTCTAGATAACGATTCTTCGAACTCAGCTTCATCATATACAATTGAGGCACCTGCACCACCTAAAGTAAAGGATGCTCTAATACATAATGGAAAACCAAACTCTTGTGCAATTTCTTTACCTTTTAAGAACGAAGTGGCTGTAGCTTGAGGAGCCATTGGTACATCGATTTCTTCCATTAACAAACGAAATTTATCTCTATCTTCCGTTATGTTAATTGCGTCAATATCAACTCCAATAATTTCTACTCCAAAATCTTTCCAAATCCCCTTCTCATCTGCTTCAATACACAAGTTTAACGCTGTTTGACCTCCCATAGTAGGTAAAACTGCATCAATTTGTGGATGTTCTTTTAAAATTTGAATAATAGACTTTGTATTTAATGGTAATAAATACACATGATCCGCCATCGAAGGGTCTGTCATAATAGTTGCTGGATTCGAATTAATTAAAATTGTTTCGATTCCATCTTCTCTTAATGAGCGTAATGCTTGTGATCCTGAATAGTCAAATTCACATGCTTGACCAATTACGATAGGTCCAGATCCAATAATTAAAATTGATTTAAGGTCTTGTCTTTTAGGCATTTTTAATAGTGTGTTGTGTGTGTTCTGTAAAAATATAAATTGAATAGGTATAAAAAAAGGTGTTACTATAAAAAAGTAACACCTTTATTTAATGACTAACATCATTATCTTTTATGTCTTGTTTCAGAAGAAACAGATATTTTCTTTCTTCCTTTTGCTCTTCTTCTTGCTAATACTTTACGACCATTAGCAGAAGCCATTCTTTCTCTGAAACCATGTTTGTTTCTTCTCTTGCGTTTCGATGGTTGGTACGTTCTTTTTGGCATTTCTAAATTTTTTAAATGTCTTGTTTATTAATTTAACTGCTTTCGTGAAATTCCGTCTGCTAAAAGCGTGGGCAAATATACAACAGTTTTTTAGTCTGACAAATCCATTTTTTATTTTTTTTAATTATTTTTTCTCTTCGAAGAAATAAGCTGCAATATAACCTTTTTTTTATTTTTTTTATTTGTTCGTATTGACAGACTTCTTACTTTTGCCCAAACCTAACAACACCATGAATAACACTAAATATGTCTTTGTAACGGGAGGCGTAACTTCATCCTTAGGAAAAGGAATTATAGCAGCTTCATTAGCTAAGTTATTACAACAAAGAGGCTACTCAGTAACCATTCAAAAATTAGACCCTTATATTAATATTGATCCAGGAACATTAAATCCATATGAACATGGAGAATGTTATGTTACCGACGATGGAGCTGAAACAGATTTAGATTTGGGGCATTATGAGCGTTTCTTGAATATTCCTACTTCTCAAGCTAACAATGTTACTACTGGTAGAATTTATCAGTCGGTAATAAATAAAGAGCGTAAAGGAGCGTTTTTAGGTAAAACCGTACAGGTAATTCCTCACATTACAGATGAAATAAAGCACAGAATTCAAATTCTTGGTAATACAGGCGACTATGATATCGTTATTACAGAAATTGGAGGAACAGTAGGTGATATTGAATCATTGCCTTATATAGAAACTGTACGTCAGTTGCAATGGGAATTAGGAGAAGACAATGCTATTGTTATTCATTTAACTTTAGTTCCTTATTTAGCTGCTGCTGGTGAATTAAAAACCAAGCCTACACAACACTCAGTAAAAATGTTAATGCAAAGTGGTGTTAGTCCTAACATTTTAGTGTGTAGATCTGAACATGAAATATCGGATGATATTAAACGTAAGTTAGCATTGTTTTGCAATGTAAAGAAAGAAAATGTAGTTCAATCTTTAGATGCAGAAACGATTTATGATGTGCCTAACTTAATGTTTAAAGAAGGTTTAGATTATGTAGTTTTAGATAAATTAAACTTATCTACTAGAAAACAACCTAGATTAACTGCATGGAATAAATTTTTAGACAAGCATAAAAACCCAACTTCAACTATAGAAATAGGTTTAGTTGGTAAATATGTAGAATTACACGATTCTTATAAATCAATCACCGAAGCATTTATTCATGCTGGTGCTGCCAACAAAACAAAAGTAAATGTACGTTGGATTCATTCTGAAGAACTAACTCCAGCTAATGCTGCCTCTATGTTAGAAGGTTTAAATGGAGTTTTAGTTGCTCCTGGTTTTGGAGACAGAGGTATTGAAGGCAAAATTTCAGCAGTACAATATGTACGAGAAAATAATATTCCATTCTTAGGTATTTGTTTAGGAATGCAAATGGCTGTTATTGAATATTCACGTAATATTCTAGGACTGAAAGATGCTAATTCCACAGAAATGAACTCAAAAGTTAAGCACCCAGTGATTAACTTAATGGAAGAACAAAAAGATATTACAGATAAAGGAGGAACGATGCGTTTAGGAGCTTGGGATTGTCAATTAACTCAAGATTCTAAAGTATATGAATCTTATAAATCTGAATTGATTAGCGAGCGTCACCGCCATCGTTATGAATTTAATAATGTATATAAAGAACAAATTGAAGCAGCTGGCATGAAGGCTACAGGAATCAATCCTGAGACTGGTTTAGTTGAAATCGTAGAAATACCTTCTCACCCATGGTTTGTTGGTGTTCAATACCATCCAGAATACAAGAGTACGGTATTGAATCCACACCCACTTTTTGTGAGCTTTATAAAAGCTTCTTTAAAGCAATCTAAAAAATAAAACAAATCCTGCCCTTTGCAGGATTTTTTCTTTTTTAAAGAAAAACGGAACACCCTTTGAACTATATAACATCAGTTAAATTAATCGTAGTAAAACCCATTAATTTATACCTTGTTTTACTACCTTTGTCGGGTTTTCTTAAGAAAAGAAAACGTTTACTGACAAGTTGACATTTATAAAATATATCAATGGAACAAAAAAATTTTGATTTTAAATCCTTTATAGGAATGTTATTAATTGGTCTTATCTTATTTTGGTGGACCAAGAACTCTCAAGAAGAAGTTGCTACTGAAGAAACTACGACTACTGAACAAGTAGCATCATCACCAACAACTACAGAAACAACAACAAGTGAAGCACTAGTAGAAAACGACTCTTTACGTGCTATTGCTTTAAAAAATAAATTAGGAGCCTTTGCTTTTAGTGCTCTACAAACAAAACAAGAAACTAAGGTTTTAGAAAACGATGTTTTAAAATTAACCATTGATACTAAAGGTGGGCAAATTGTTGAGGCTTTGATCAAAAACCAACAAACGTATGATTCTTTACCTTTATATTTAATTAAAGACAAGAACGCTTCTTTCAATATTAATTTCGGAACAACAGATAATAGAATTTTAAATACAAAAGATTTATTATTTGAACCTTCTTATTCTGAAAACGGAGAAAACAAGATACTTTCTATGAAGTTAAAAGTATCTGATAGTCAATTTTTAGAGTATCGTTATGAAATGAAACCTAACGATTATAGAGTTGGATTTGCTGTTCGTTCTCAAGGGTTAAGCAATGTTATTAATTCTTCACAACAGATTAACTTAGACTGGAATTTAAAAGGGTTTAGACATGAAAAAAGTCAGAAGACTGAAAACATGTATACTTATTATTACTATAAAGCTGATGATGAAGTTGAGTATTTAAATCCGAATGATTCTGAAGTTGCAAATGATATTGATTGGGTTGCTTATAAACAACACTTCTTTAGTTCTGCATTATTAAGTGATACTCCATTTAACGGAGCAACCATTACTTCAACAGATTTTAAAGGAGAAGATGTAGATTCTGTTTACATGAAAACATTTGCTTTAAAAACTCCATTACAATTAATGAATGGAGAGTTAAACTATAACATGGAATGGTTCTACGGACCTTCGAACTATAATTTATTAAAGACATACAAAGGAACTGATTTAGCTGAAATTAGTGATTTAGGTTGGGGAATCTTTGGATTCTTAAACCGTACTATTTTCTACCCAGTATTTAATATGCTAAAAGGATTTATTGGAAACTTTGGACTCATTATCATTTTAATGACAATTGTAGTTCGTATTATTATGTCTCCAGTGTTATACAAATCTTATGTTTCAAGTGCTAAGATGAAAGTTATTCGTCCAGAAATGGAAGCGATTAACAAAAAATATCCTGGAAACGAAAACGCAATGAAGCGTCAACAAGAAATCATGGCGGTGCAACGAAAAGCAGGTGTAAGTATGATGTCCGGGTGTATTCCTGCATTATTGCAAATGCCAGTATTCTTTGCTTTATTTAAGTTTTTCCCTACGAATTTCGACTTACGTCAGAAGAGCTTCTTATGGGCAAATGATTTATCTTCTTATGATATTGTTGCTAAACTTCCTTTTAATATCCCATTCTATGGTGATCACGTAAGTTTATTCCCAATCTTAGCTTCGGTTGCTATTTTCTTCTATATGAAAATGAACCAAAGTCAGCAAGCAAATATGCAAGCTCCAACACAAGAAGGTATGCCAGATATGAGTAAAATGATGAAGTATATGATTTACTTCTCTCCTATCATGATGTTATTCTTCTTTAACAACTATGCAAGTGGATTAAGTTTATACTATTTCATCTCTAACTTACTTACAATCACAATTATGTTTGTAATTAAGAACTATGTAATTGATGAAGCTAAAATTCACGCTAAAATTGAAGCAAACAAAAAGAAACCTGTAAAGAAGAGTAAGTTCAGAGAGCGTTTAGATGCTGCTATGAAGCAAGCTCAAGAACAACAGGCTGCACAACAAAAGACAAAAGCTAAAAACAAAAAATAATTCGGTATTAATAACTGAATAGTATAAATCCCAAATCAATAAGATTTGGGATTTTTTATGTACAATCCGAAAAATATAATTGCTATTTTGCCGTTAGTTTGCCAATGCTAAATACTATAGATGCTAAAAACCTTACAAATTGTTGCAATACTTCAAGGGATATTTCTACTTTTTATATTATTTCAAAGAAAGAGATTATATAAACAAGTAAATTTTTGGCTACTTCTTGGAGCAATTTCTTCCGTTATTCTATTTGCTATTGGTGATGATAATTACAATTTATTTGTTTCAGAGTCAAATTGGTTTTTGTTTCACGAACCTTTAATTATTACCATGTTCTTTTTACTGGTTCGCTATTATAAATCAGACAAAAATAGCTTTGATAAAAAAGATAGCATTTTCATTGTTCCTTATATCTTAAACATATTTTTAAATCTCGCAGAAGATATTCCAATACTAGCAGACAATTACATTGTATTATTTTTTGATGGGCTCATAGAACTTGTTTTCATGGGAATGTTACTCTACACCCTTTATGATATTTTAAAAAGGAAAAAAGAAAAATGGTTGTTATTCTTTTTAATTCCTTTAGCCTTTGTTTTTATCATTGCAGAATTTACTTATTTGATTACTAAATCACATGAAACTCCATTTTTCTTAGAAAGTTACGGTCTTATACTTACTGCTATTTTCTTATTCTATCTCGTACTTTATAAGTTAATTATAGACCCAAAAGATATACTTCCACAAGCCTGCCACAATAAATACAAATCTTCTAATTTAAATGAACTTTCAATAACCCACTTAAAAACGGCGATACACCGATTAATCGTTGAAGAAAAGTGGTTTAAAAATCAAAAATTAACCGTTAATGAAGTGGCAAGAGAGTTAGGTGTACCTAGACAACAGATTTCTGAAGTTTTAAATGTACATATGCAAACAGGATTTCAAGATTTTTTAAATAAATACAGAGTTGACGAATTTATTCATTGTCTTCAGAATGATATGTACAAAGATTATACTCTTTTAGCCATAGCAAATGAAGCTGGATTTAGCTCAAAGTCATCTTTCAATACTACTTTTAAAAAACTAATGGGTATGACTCCAAGTCAGTACAAAAAAGAGTTACCAATTCTATAAATATATCGATCAAAACCTTCATTTAAAATTATAAAACCGTTCAGAATACGAATTTTGAACCATTTTGACCTTTTCAAAAAACAAATTCAAAAAACTCATAAACAAATATTTAGAATTAAAATATTCAAAATCCGTCTTAAAAACGTATTTTGAACCTAATTTATTTTTAAACAATTTGCATACCCTTTACATTTGATTAAAAGTTTATCTATATTTTCACCAAATTAAAACCTTGAATAGTTTTAATAGTAGCTCTTATTAAAGTGTATGAACATAATTACTCTAAAAATTAAATAATGAACACACGTTTCGATTTAGCCATTGTAATACCCTGTTACAATGAAGCGCAAAGACTTAGAGTAGCACATTACAAAAGCTTTCTAAAACAGCACCCTAAAGCATTTATTTGTTTTGTAAATGATGGAAGTACCGATGAAACTCTTGAAGTCTTAGAAGAAATTAGAAGTGCATACCCATCTCAAGTTTTTGCTATTAATCAAAGCAAAAATCAAGGAAAAGCAGAAGCAGTTAGAACAGGTGTGTTACATTGTGGGAAAGAATTTTATGCAGAAAAAATAGCCTATTTAGATGCTGACTTATCGACTTCGCTGGAAGAGTGTCTAGAGATTAGTGAAAAATTATCTTCATCAACCTATTTTGCCTTTGGTTCACGTATTGCAAAATTAGACTGTACTATAGACAGGAAACACTATCGATTTTTAATTGGTAGATGTATCGCTACACTTATTTCAAGACAGTTAAATTTAAAAATATACGATACGCAATGTGGTTGCAAAGTATTTAAGCAATCTCTTGGAATGCTATTGTTTCAAGAAAAGTTTATTTCTCGCTGGCTATTTGATGTAGAACTTTTTCATCGATTAATAGCTATTTATGGTAGACGCCAATTAAAAGATATTGCTAAAGAGATCCCACTACAATCTTGGTGTGATACTGATGACTCTAAAGTTCCTTTAAGTTACTTTTTTAAACTATGGATTGATTTAAGAAATATTGGCAAAGCTTACAAAAACACTAACAAACAATTATCCGAACAAAATGAAACAATATTGGAATAGAAACTCTTTTTTTGGGTATGCTATTATTTCTCTACTACTGTTAAGAACATATTTGAATGCAGTACTTCCCTTAATGGATAAAACAGAAGCGCGCTATGCAGAAATAGCTCGTATCATGTCTGAAACAAACAATTGGATCACTCCACATATAGATTATAGTATTCCTTTTTGGGCTAAACCTCCGCTATCAACCTGGTTATCTGCATTAAGTTTGAGCATTTTTGGAAATAATGAATTTGCTGTTAGATTTCCTTATTTGTTACTTTCGATAGCAATGGTCTTTTTAGTAGGTAAGTATGCAAAAAGAGTACAACTTCCATTTTTTCTTCCTGGATTTGTTTTACTAACCATTCCAGAATTTTTATTGCATGCAGGTGTTGTTTCTACAGATACCGCTTTAGCCTTTTGTGTAACTTTAACCATGCTAAGCTTTTGGGAAACACTAAGAGAAAACGCGCAATGGTACTGGAAATACCTCATTTTCGTTGGTTTAGGGTTTGGATTACTAGCTAAAGGACCTATCGTAGGTATTTTAACTATTCCTCCTATAATTGTATGGCTATTTGTTTATAAAAAATTCTCTTTAGCCTTCAAAAAAATCCCTTTAATTACAGGGCCATTAATTATGCTAGCCATTGCATTACCTTGGTATTTATTAGCTGAGCAAAGTACTCCTGGATTTTTAGATTATTTTGTGGTTGGAGAACATTTTAAACGCTTCTTTGATTCCAGTTGGTCTGGAGATAAATATGGTTTTCCTAAATCACAACCCTTAGGAATGGTATGGGTTTTCCTATTCATATTTGCTTTAACATGGATTCAAATTGTTTTGTATAAAATATGGAAAAACCGCAGTGAAATTTTGCAACAAAAATGGATAGGTTTTTTAATCCTTTGGTTAATCTGGACACCTTTCTTTTTTACCTTTTCTAAAAGCCTTATCCACCCTTACATTTTACCTGTAATGGTACCAATTGCATTATTAATAACGCATTGGTTCAAATCATTTAAGAATAAAAGTATTTCAATAAAAGTAGCTCTTATTTTTCCTATACTTTGCTTATTGGTAAGTGTTCCTGCAGTGTTTTTAGGATATATTGAGCAACTTGCTCCTACCGATAAATACCTAATCCAAGCCAATACTACTGACAATTCAAAATTATATCATCTACAAACCAAGAGTTATTCTAGTCAGTTTTATTCAAATGGTAAAGTTCAAAGTATTTCTGATGTAGAATTAGAAGAAAAGATTAAAAGGAATGAGGATTCATTCAATATCATCATACCAAACAAAAAGTTTCATCTTATTTCAGAAAAAACACAAAATAAATTACGATTGCTCGATAAAAACAACAAGAAGAGTATTTATATTTATTCTAAAACTGAACGTTAGTTTTTATTTAACACAGTTTTAACAATAAAGCTTTAAACCTCTGCAGACATTTGTAGTCCTACTGGTTTAATCGAACAATTAATAATTTTAATGAAACACATAACCATACTTCTACTATTTATAAGTAGTATTGCTTTTGCGCAAAGACCTAACTTTAAGGGCAAAAATATTCCTAAAATTACACTTACTGGTAAAGTGGTAGAAACGAATACAAAACAAGCATTGGAATATGCTACCATAGTTTTAACACATGCAAAAAGTAAGAGAGTTACCGGTGGAGTAACCGATGAACAAGGTAATTTTTCTATTGAAATTCCAAAAGGAAAATATGATATTAAAGTTGAGTTTATTGGCTTTAAAACTAAAAGTTTAACTCCTAGAGTTTTCTCAGAGAACACTAATTTAGGAACAGTAACACTATCTGAAGACACTGAAACGCTTGACGAGGTTGAAATCATTGCTGAAAAATCAACAGTAGAAATACGCTTAGACAAAAAGATTTACAACGTTGGAAAAGATATGACAGTTAAAGGAGGAAACGCTTCTGACGTTTTAGATAATGTCCCTTCTGTAAATGTAGATGCTGAAGGAGCCGTTAGCCTACGTGGTAATGAAAATGTACGTATTTTAATAGATGGTAAACCTTCTGCTTTGGTTGGTTTAAACGGAACAGATGCACTACGTAACTTACCTGCTGACGCAATTGAAAAAGTAGAAGTAATCACCTCCCCTTCTGCTCGTTATGATGCTGAAGGAACTGCAGGAATTTTAAATATTATTCTTAGAAAAGGAAAAATCACAGGGTTTAACGGATCTGTAAATTTAACAGTTGGGCATCCAGATCAATTAGGAATTGCCCCTAACCTAAACTATCGTACAAAAAAGATCAACCTTTTTTCTAACATTGGTTATTCTTACAGAAAAGGTCCAGGAAATTCATTCTCTAAATTTTCTTATTTAACCAATGGAAATGTAGATAGTATTCAAACTGAAGACAGAACTTTTGATAGAACAAATAGAAATTTTAATGCTTCCTTGGGGCTAGAATATTACCTGTCTAAAAATAGTTCTATAACAGGTACCTTCTTTTATAGAGATTCGAATGGTGATGATATTGCTACCAACAATATTGAACAAATCATGTTTACCGATCCTAAATCAAGCATTCGTATTGAAAATGAAGATGAAAAAGGAATTGATAAACAATATTCATTAAACTATACCAATAATTTTGATGGTAAAGGACAGAAACTTAGCATTGATTTACAATATGGAGAAAGCGATGAAACAGAACTTTCACCTATTACTACGGATGGAGTTTTAACTGAAGACAATTCGCAAATAACAAAATCTACGGATAAACTATTACAAATAGATTATGTATTGCCTTTAGGAGAGAAAAGTCAATTTGAAGTTGGACACAAAACCACCTTACAAGATTTAAACTCTGATTTTAAAGTAAATATTTTAGATCCGAGTATACTCTTTGACCCTTCAAATGCTATCAATTTCAAACAAAACATTTATGCATTTTACGCACAATTCGGAAGTAAAATAAATAAATTCTCTTACCTACTTGGGTTAAGAACAGAAATTACAGATATTGATTTAGATGTTCTTACCACCAATCAAACATCAGATAAAAACTTTACAGAATGGTTTCCTACCGTAAACCTTGGGTATGAATTAAATGATAACGACAATATTACATTAGGATATAGTAGAAGATTAAGAAGACCTCGTCATTGGTTTTTAAACCCTTTTGAAAGTAGAAGTTCTAATACTAGTGTATTTAGAGGAAACCCTGATTTAACTCCAACGTTCACAAGTTCTTTTGATTTAGGGTATAATACCAAAGTAAAAAAATTAAACTTAGGAGCCTCTGTATACTATCAAATTTCAACAGACTTAATTCGCCCTATATCAATATTAGAAGAAAGAAATGGGGTTGGTATATTTGTTAGACAGCCATTAAACTTAAATGATGAGCAACGTTATGGTGTAGAATTTACGAGTAATTATAATGTTTCTAAAAAAGTGCGTTTATCTGCTTCATTTAATTATTTCAAGTTTAAAACAGATGCTTTTACATATACTTATACTGCTGCTAACGGAAATCAAGTAACCACTAATTTAGATGAAGTAAATGAAAGTAGTTGGTTTGCTCGATTTAACTCAAGAATTACCTTACCGGCAAAAATTCAATGGCAAACACGTATTTTATATCGTGGGCCACAAGCCAATGCTCAAACAGATAGAGAAGGAATATTTGTGACCAATCTTTCTTTTAGTAAAGATTTATTTAAAGACAAAGCTACCTTAGTTTTAAATGTAAGTGATTTATTTAACTCTCGTATGCGTCAGAGTAAAACCTACTTTAACAACAGAGAAAACCCTACTCGAATTTCTGAAGGAGATTTTCAATGGAGAGAGCGTCAAATATCTTTAAACTTTACCTACAGATTCAACCAAAAGAAAAAACGTCAACGTACTCGTAGAGAGTTTGATGGTGGTGGTGAAGAATTTGGTGGATAATATATAAAAAAGCTCTCAATTCTGAGAGCTTTTTTACTTTTACACTTTTACTTTCTTCATTCCAAAAACAACTCTCAATACATTAAAACGTTTTATCAATAACTCATAGAGTAACACTACAACAACAAAACTAACTAGTATTAACACCAACATTTTAATTATAATAGGTAATTCAATATTTTTTAAGTAATATCCTAAAACTATGATCACAGGTTGATGCAATAAATAGAAAGGGTAAATTCCTTCATTTAATCTTTTTCGCCAGCGAGAATCTTTATTAAAGTATTTTTTTGAATATCCTAAAGCAGCTAAACCACAACTCCAACCAATAATAATACCTGTAATACCATATAACCAATCCATCAACTTTTGATGCGTAAATAAAGAGGAAATAGAAAATAGAAATATGGTTGCTATAACTGTTTCTATTAAATACAAACGTCGTTGATTTTCTATTGCCTTCACTAAACTTCGATCAGTAATCAAAATAAATCCAGCAATAAAAAATAATATATAATATATAAAGTAAGCCCAATCATTATACAATGCATGTGTACTTTCAGGAAACCATTGTCTTAATATAGCTTGTGATCCAATTAATAATACTAAATACAAGTTTAAAGCTAATGGCTTTTGAAGCAACAAAATCCATCGTTGTCGATGAGTATTAAATCGATCACTTCTTAAATAATTCAAAAAGGGAGATATCAGTAATGAAATCAAAAATAAATACAATATGAACCACAAGTGATGCCAACTAAAGTTCCCTGTTGGATATACTCCATTAAACATCTCCAGATAGAAACTTCCTAAAGAAGAATACATTTCAATCTTCTCAATATAAACTTGCACTGGAACCAAAGTGATAATACCCACTACAAAAGGTATAAAAAGTCGGGTAAAACGTTCATTTAAATACTTCTTTACAGTTCTATGTCCCAACGCATAATATGTTCCAACACCTGAAACTAAAAAAAGTAAAGGCATTCGCCAAAGATGTAAAAACCACATCAATCGATTTAACCAAGTAACGGTTATATTGTTTTTAACATGCCATTCCCATGAATTAAAGTACATGCCAATGTGAAAAAGAAATACACTAAAAATTAAAAGAATTCTAAGCCAATCGATATAAAACTGTCGACTGCTTTTATTAGATTTAATAGGTTCCATATGATTTTAAATTTTGTACATACAAACCTAATTTCAAAGATCACTTTTTATCGTATTTCCTTATAAAGTAGATGTTCGTGCTTATCGGGAAGCTCCTTAACTACTTTTTCTATATGCAGAAGGAGTTTGAGAAGTTAGCTTTTTAAAAGCCGTATTAAACGCTGATTTTGAGTTATATCCAACCTGTTCTGTAACTTCTTCTATAGTTAGTTTCTTTCCTTCATTAGAAGAAAGAATACTTTTGGCCTCCTCTACCCTATAAAAGGCTAGTAACTCGAAAAAAGTCATGTTTAAATCTTCATTTATTGTCTGGGAAACATGGTGAGAACTTTCATTAATAGTAAATGACAAGTTAGAAAGAGATGCCAAGTTACTAGTAAAGTACTTTTCATCTTCCATGATTGTCCTAATCTTTTCTGCAATCACTTTTTTGTCAGATTTTGTCAATGAAGATTTTTGATACTTTAAACTTGGGAATTCTAAAAAAGACGAAGATTGCTGAAAATAAGTAGAGCTATTCATAATAGCAATTACATTAAATAATAAAATAAACGACAAATACACATATAATATATAATCTCCAAAATCATCTTTAAATGTAGCTTTCACTATAACAAGTAATAAAAAAAGTAATGTAAAATGTAAAATAGAACTTCGTAATGATTTTAATGTATGATTGGTCGTTTTAAATATAGACTCTCCTAAAGGTTTACTTTTTAATACTATTTTTCGAATAATGATAAATGAATATACTCCTATTTGAAGAATTGTTAATTCATTCACATAATTTCGTATCCCTAAAGGGTTATCATTTTCTTTTGAGTAATCAACAGGTAAGGGCTCTAAATCGAAACCTAATGAAAAAATATTGGAATTATATTTAAATGCTTCAGACTGAATAAAAAAGAACACACAGTAAAACAGCCAAAACACAAACGGAATATAATGTAACCATTCCTTACTACTACGCTGCTCGCCTAACTGGCGAGACACAAAAAAATACAACAACGGAGCTATGATAAAATTGGTGGGTTCTGAAAAGTTAGTTAGATGTAAACATTTAAAAATAAGCCCAGTATAATTCAACCAACCTTCTAACATATTAAATGAAAAAGTTAGTAATAACAGTCCCATAAATAGATTAGACTTATTGTATTTAAAAGATTTTTGAATAAAAAAGTACGATAATAAAAACCCTAATACAATTCCAACAAAAATTATAAATGCTGGAATATCTAAACGTAAATCAATGGACATATTTTCTTCATAGAAAGTTATCAGATGTCTAAATGTAAACTATTTTATTCGAATCGTACAACAAGACACCAGAATAAAAACGAAAAGCTCGTTCAAACGAACGAGCTTTCTAATATTGTTGAATAAGATGCTTACTTACCTTCAGCAGCTTTCTTAGCTTCTTTTTTTAATTTCCAGTTTTCCCAGATGGTTCCACCAATCCAGTAAGGTACTACAAATGTCAATAAGAAAATTAACAACCAAAATCCAGCTGTAAAAATAAACATGAATAATACTAATCCTGAAAATTCTGAAAAATCTAACATTTGTTTCTTCTTAATAATTGTTACGCGACAAAATTAAAACTATTTTTTTTTACAACCAATAAAATCTCACAAAAATCGACATCTAAAACTATTAGAATTTGTAATTTTGGACTTCGTTAATTTTAAGCAATTTAAACAATTCAACATGACTAAATATAGAATTGAAAAAGATACAATGGGTCAGGTAGAAGTACCTGCAGATAAATATTGGGGAGCACAAACAGAACGTTCTCGTAACAATTTTAAAATTGGAGCACCTGCTTCTATGCCTTTAGAAGTAGTATATGGATTTGCTTACTTAAAAAAAGCGGCTGCTTATACAAACTGTGAATTAGGAGTTTTAGCAGAGGAAAAACGTGATTTAATCGGTAAGGTTTGTGATGAAATTTTAGCAGGAAAGCACGATGACCAATTTCCTTTAGTAATTTGGCAAACAGGTTCGGGTACACAATCTAATATGAATGTAAACGAAGTAATTGCCAATAGAGCGCATGAAATTGCAGGTAAAGTAATTGGTGAAGGAGATAAAACAATTCAACCAAATGATGATGTAAACAAATCACAATCATCAAACGATACGTTCCCTACTGGAATGCACATTGCAGCTTATAAAAAGATTGTTGAAGTAACTATTCCAGGTGTAGAACAATTACGTGACACATTACAAGCTAAATCTGAAGCTTTTAAAGATGTTGTAAAAATTGGACGTACACACTTAATGGACGCAACTCCGTTAACCTTAGGGCAAGAATTTTCTGGATATGTAGCACAGTTAAACTTTGGTTTAAAAGCTTTAAAAAATTCATTAGCTCATTTAGCACAATTAGCTTTAGGAGGTACAGCCGTAGGTACAGGATTAAATACTCCAGCAGGATACGACGTATTAGTAGCTAAGTATATTGCAGAATTTACAGGATTACCATTTGTTACTGCTGAAAATAAATTTGAAGCTTTAGCAGCACATGACGCTTTAGTTGAAACACACGGTGCTTTAAAGCAATTAGCTGTTTCTTTAAATAAAATAGCCAACGATATTCGTTTAATGGCTTCAGGACCTCGTTCTGGAATTGGAGAATTAATCATTCCTGCAAATGAACCAGGGTCTTCTATTATGCCAGGTAAAGTAAACCCAACACAAGCAGAAGCAATTACCATGGTATGTGCTCAAGTAATGGGGAACGATGTTGCTGTAACTGTTGGTGGAACTCAAGGACATTATGAATTAAATGTATTTAAACCAATGATGGCTGCCAACGTATTACAATCGGCTCAGTTGATTGGTGATGCTTGTGTATCATTTGATGTAAACTGTGCAGCAGGTATTGAACCAAATCATGGTAGAATTACAGAATTGGTTAACAATTCATTAATGTTAGTAACAGCTTTAAACACCAAAATTGGATACTATAAAGCAGCAGAAATTGCAAATACTGCACACGCTAACGGAACTACTTTAAAAGAAGAAGCTATCAATTTAGGATATGTAACTGCTGAGCAATATGACGAATGGGTAAAACCAGAAGACATGACAGGTAGTTTAAAGTAAACTACTTTGGTAGAAGTACACTAAATACCTTCTGAAAAACTAACTTTTTATATTAAAGTGATTTTCTAAGGTTTTTAACCTCGATTATCGAGTAAATCAGTACTTTTGTATAGAACTTAAAAGCTGCAAAATTTTTGCGGCTTTTTTTAGCTAGAAAAATTAACCATATAAGATAATGAAGATGAACAAACACGAAGAATATATGAGTGAAGCTGTAAAAGCAGCTTTACGCGGAATGCAAAACAACGAAGGAGGTCCTTTCGGATGTATTATTGTTAAAGATGGAGAAATTGTTGGACGTGGAAACAATAAAGTTACCTCAACAAACGATCCTACAGCACATGCAGAAGTTACTGCAATTAGAGATGCTTGTAAGAACTTAGGTTCTTTTCAATTAGATGGATGTGTTGTATACACCTCTTGCGAACCTTGCCCTATGTGTTTAGGAGCTATTTATTGGGCTAGACCTGATAAAGTATTCTATGGAAGTAATCAAGTAGATGCTGCCAATATTGGTTTTGATGATGAATTTATTTATAAAGAAATTCCATTACCATATGAAAAGAGAAGTATTCCGTTTGAGCAAGTAGGACGTGAAATAGCTTTAGAACCTTTTCAAAAATGGTCTGAAAAAGATGATAAGATTGAATATTAATTCAATTTAAATATATAAAATTAAAAGCCTTTGCATGAAATTGTAAAGGCTTTTTCATTCATACCCAAAAACCATACTCTTAAGGATTCTTTTACAATAGCTTATTCCTTAATTCTTAATTTTAGTTGTAGATTTATAGATAACCAAACTTAAAAATTAACTAACTATGACTAAACCTTCGAATGAAAGGTCTTCATCATGCTGGAATTGCGATGGAGACATTGGTGTTGTTACACAACGTCTTAAAGAGATGTTTGTTGAAATGGGACAAAAAACCCGAATTGAAAATGGACAGCAACCAGCAGAAAGAGCCGTTTTTAGAAAACAACACGGAATTACATATGGACATTTTATTATAAATAAAGACATTGATGAAAAGTTCAAAGTTGGAATTTTTGCTGGAGATAAATATGAATGTGCCGTACGTTTTTCAAGTGATACCTCCCCTACTTCACCTGATTTACATTCTACTTTAGGTGTAGGTCTAAAACTTTTTGGTGTAGACGGACCGAAGCTATTTGGAGAAGGAACAAATGCCGATTTTATTTTCCAAAACATTGATCGCTTTTTTGCTCGAGATGCACAACAAATGTGCTCGTTCACCACTGCAGGTGTTATTGATAGAGATTATAGCGCTTATATTGAAAAACATCCAGAGTTAGCTGAAATCTTAAAAGCAATGACCAAAGAGGAAGCAAGTGTTTTAAGTGCTAATTATTGGGCTATTTTACCTTTTAAATTAGGGAATTCTCAAATTGTTAAATATCGCTTAGTTCCGGAAGACACCTATAAAGGTGCTCCTTTTAACGACAATAATTATCTTGCTTTAGATTTACAAAAACGTTTATTACAAGGTTCGGCAACTTTCCGTTTTGAAATTCAGCTACGTACCAATGATGCTACCATGCCTTTAGATGATGCTCAAAAAGTATGGAGCACTGAAGAAAGTCCATATATATGCATTGCCAAATTACATTTACCTCAACAAGATGTATGTAGTATTGGACAAGCTGAATTTGGAAGCAATCTTTCTTTTAACATTTGGAGAACCTTACCAGAACATGAGCCTTTAGGTTCTATAGCTCAGGCTAGAAAGGTTGTTTATGCTGCCAGTGCTGAAGCTAGACATCAAGCCAACGGACAGCAAATGCAAGAACCTAAAGAAATCAATCCTAAGTTTGAAGGAAATACTGATGAGGATAGTGGTTGTATTGTAAAAGCTGGAATATACCCTCCTATTGGTATCATGAGAGTTGGTAATAGTAAAGACGAATACTATATAGGACCGTTAATCGATAATCCCGATCCACAAACTGATCCCTATGCTTATAGAGATCAAACAGGTGCTTTAAAAAGACAAGCTGCTCAATTTAGAATCTATGGATTCAATGCAGCCGGAAAAGCAGTTAAGGAGTTAACAGCTGAAAATGCAACAATTAAATGGCATTGTCATTTAGCAAATCAAAAAGCTTCTTGGTATCAATTTAATATTGCCTTAGATATTCCAGAAGCAGCAGACGCCCCTCCTTCTATGCTAAGAAATATTGATGTAAAAGATCGAAACGACTTGTTAATTGATGGAGGTCCAAAATCAATTTCAGGAATGAATATTAGTGATGGTCCATTCTTTGAAGGAGAATTTCTATCTAAAAAAGTGTATTTAGGAGAAATGCGTACTGATGAAAAAGGACGTTTATTAATGTTAGGTGGACATGGAAAATCTGAAAATATTCATGGAGATATTGCCATTACTTTTGCTAATAATGAAGGTTGGTATGATGATACTTCTGACGGACCGGTTACTGCTGAAGTTGAATATAACGGGACCAAATTAAAAGTAGATCCAGCTTGGGTAGTTTGTGCCCCACCTGATTATGCACCAATGCAAAAGTCAGTAAGAACAATGTGGGATTTAATGCGAGACGTAGCCGTAAAATCAAAAATGCTAGTGCGTCCTACTCGACCGTCCTTTACCAAAGATATATTGCCTATTTTCCAACGTATGACCGATTTACAATGGGTAAATGCCGGATTTGCTGGAGCTTTCGGTTTTGGTGGGCAGTTTAATTACACTACAAATGAATGGATTAAAAAATTAGGAAACCCATCATCAGCCTTTATGGAAATGCGTAGAACCATTTCTAACAATTTCCGAAGATTTGATGTTTCAGGAGCAGAAGCTCCACAGTTATGGCCTTGGTTATATGGAGATGCTATTAGTATTCCTTCAACAGGATCTGTTCGTCAACATGCAACACTATCTAATTTACAACTAGAGTTTTTAGACCAATGGGTGCAAGGAGATTTTGATGCTGATTATGTAGACATGACTGGATGTCCGCACACTCCAAAAACACCAACAATAGATGAACTTCCTATTGCTGAACAACCAGATATGTTAACCAAAGCTGCCATGGAATTTTGTTTAGCTGATGCCTTTCACCCTGGATGTGAAATGACATGGCCAATGCGTTCTTCAGGAATGTATATGGCTCCTTTTAGAATAAAACATGCGCCAAAAACACCTCCTGTTAATACACATTATTACGGACCTCTTATGAATAATGATGTATTGCCGCTAGCCAAAGGGCCTATTTTAGGAGGACAAGTGGCCGGTGGAATTACCAGATGGATGGCTATTCCTTGGCAAACAGATACTGCTAGTTGTAGAGATGGTTATACCAGTGAGTATGATCCGTACTTACCAACATTCTGGCCAGCTAGAGTTCCGAATAACATCTTAAATGAAGAACGATATAAGCAAACTATAGATTCAAATTTAGAAGAAGAAACTAGAATGGAAGCTTTTGCTTTTAGAGCAGATTGGTTAGACAACCTTCCTTTAGATGGTCAATCACCTACCTATACCAATCAAATTAACAGTATGATTAAGTACTTTGATAAATTGGCTGTAGTTCAAAAAAGGCCTGGAGTACATAACGACCCTAATTTCCCTGATGAAATGCAAGTCGGAATTACTCCTACACCAGAACAAGAAGCTACTCTATTAAAAGCTACTTTGAGCGATTTAGATACTGTTTTAAATAGTAAAAAGTTAAGTAGTGAAACTCAAAAAACTGTAAAAGCTGCTGTAGAAAAGCTATCTGACAAACATTTACTTAATGAACAATTCTTGTTAGAAAACACACAAAATGAATTACTAACCTTAGTAGAAGATGAATTGATTAAAGATTTTGAAGCAACTCCAAATGTTACTAAAACAATACATTTAATTGCTTCTAAGCTTCATAAAATGAACCAATCAAAATCACATCAAGAAGCTCCTGTTCAAAAGGTGGAAGTGGGTATTCCAGAGAAGATGACACGTTTTTCAAGATATACTCCAAAGTAAAATTGTGATACGGTAAACACATGTTACAAAAAACAGACATACTTATTATTGGTGGCGGCATTGCAGGTTGCATTGCTGCCATCTCTTTAGCGGATAAATACCGAATTACCATTGTTGATAAACTTTTACAACCTTTAGATCGTGTGGGAGAATCCTTAGCTCCAGCTAGTCAACGAATTTTTAAAAAACTAAATATTCTAGAAAACGAACCAGAAGAAGTAAAACAACAATTGTTTATTCATAATCTCGGAATGCAATCGTATTGGGGAAGCAATCAAGTACAATTTGTTGATCATTTAAGAAACCCCGATGGAGCTTCTTTAAGTTTAGATAGAAAGAATTTTGAATCTTATTTAAGAAATGTCGTTACCCAGTATAAAGTGAATTGTTTATGGGGTTATCGATATCAAAGCAACAATTACGAAAATTCAGCATGGAATATCACTGTAAAATCAGATAATAAACATCAAAGAGAAACACAAAATATTTCAGCAAAGCTTGTTATTGACGCTACGGGAAGAAACAGTCATTTCACACGTTCATTAGGTGTAAATCGTACATATTTAGATACGCTTGTTTCTTGCTGGATAAGTCTTCCTAATAAAGAAATTAACGGAATGAGTACCATTGTTTCAGATAAATTAGGATGGTGGTATAGTGCTGTAGTTCCAAACAACAAAAGAATTCTTTCCTTTCAGACGGATCCAGATTTAGTAGATCGCGCTACTTTTAAGAATAAAGAGAATTTCTTAAAGCTCATTGAGACTAATACTGTTATGAAACAACTTATACAATCTGTTTCTTTAGAAGCTATCAATTTTCATGGTACAGTGAGCGCTAATTCAACACAGTTAGATACAGCTGCCGGTAACCAATGGATTGCTTTAGGAGATGCCGCCATTAGTTTTGATCCATTATCTTCTCAAGGAATGTTTAATGCCATGGCCTGTGCCATGCAAGTAAAAGAGCTATTAGATCTGTACAATTTCATAGAAGACAATACAACTGCTAGTAAAGAAGCTTTCAGTAATGCATATAACCAACAAATAAATACCATCTGGAAGCATTATTTAAAACATAAAAACCTTTTTTATAAAATAGAAAACAGATGGAAAGATGCTCCTTTTTGGAATCGAAGAAAACAAGTAATTCTAAAACCTGAAACTATTTAACCGTACTCTAATCAGTTTAAGTTTCCTTCTCTAGAAAATCCATTTTTAATCTATTCTTACAATAAAAAACCTCTCCACTGAAGAAAATTCAATGAAGAGGTCATTACAAAAATTAATAGTCAACTTCTAATTTAACTTTTTTCTCATATAATCTTCCATTTCTTGTTTCGCCTTTAACTTCTCAACCTGAGACTTCGACTTCCCTTCTGCTCTCTTGATAAAAGCATCAAAAACATGACTAATGTATATTGGTGATTTATCACCTGTATAACTTACTGCATTATGACAACTAAAGCAATTTGCTAAATTATCTGCATCAATTTCCGACAACGAATTATTAAATGTTTGCGTATATGTTTCCATTGTAACATTGGCATTGTTTAGAGAACCTCTCGCTATTGCACCTGGTGTTGATACGTCTAAAGTATCACCATATTTCACTAATAATTTAGCTTGTGCCTCCGTATTTAAACCATCTGTATCAATCCAGATAGAACCATTATAGAAATAATGTTTCCAAGGACCTGCTTCCTTGTCTAAATTTTTCTTTACACAAGCATTGATCCTTTTAATATTGTCAAAATTAATAGGTTCTTGTTGGCAAGTCTTCATGAAATCACCTTTAGCATCTACAGGTACACCATATTTAAACAAATCATAATTCTTATATAACTCTAAAGGTTGTTTCGTAATAGTATCCCAATAAATTCCTTTGATACCTGTAGTACTTCCTTTCTTAAATAACAACTTATCAGAATCAGAACTTGCTTTATCTTCTTTCCAGTTATAACTTGGTGCTAAATCATCATGCTCAAAAGTAGCCCAGATAAACTCAGGGTGATTCTCCACCACTCCTACAACATGCATCCCTAATAATGCAACTTGGGTATTTGTAAAGTTTCCGTTACCATCATTAATAGCCCCTACTGTTGTAAAGTAATTTGCTCTTTTATTTTCAGGAATTGCATCAACAGTAACCCATGACACCTTTAACTCTAATGATCCTACAGGAAAAGAAGATAAATTATCTTTTCCTAGTTTACCACTAATAATAGAATCTTTAAATTTTTGAGCTGCATCGTATAAGGTTGGAGAAACGTGTATTGAATAAAATACGGTCTCTTCTTCATTATTTTTAGGGTTATACGCTGGATTTGTTCTTAAAATTCCGGAAGAACCAGCTTGTGCAGTATCTTCTAAAACTACCGAAGCTCCAGAAATTGGGGCTATCTTTCCTAAATGAGAATCTACTTGATAAGTCTCACTTGGATTTAAGAATAATGGCAATTTAGCATCTCCATCTGGTTTTGTAAGCCATAAAAATTTTTGCCAAGACCATTGGTGAAAAATACCATTGGTAGTACTTGATACATCAAACGGACTTCCTTTTCCTTCCTCTGGAGCTGGGGTTTGACTATGAGGAAACCAAGATGGTTCACATAAAGATGCATCTGATACTTTATTATAAGTTGCTATAACTTCTTCTTTAATCTCATCTTTTGAAGGTGACTTTTCCTTCTTTTTACATGCATAGAATACGAATACACTGGCTATGATAACCAGAGGGATTTTTTTGGTTAGTTTCATTATGTTAGTTTTTAAGTTTGATTACTCAAATTTGCATTTTTTTCTCCTATCATTTATATAAAATGGTATAAGTGTGATAGTTTTATGCATAAAAGAGAGTTTAGGAGTATTAGAGGATTATAAAATCCTTTTTTTTACTATTTTTAGCTTCACAAATTGCTTTTAAAACGTTTAACTTAATATGTACAGTCTATGAAAAAAGTAACTTTTACACTTTTATTTTTATTTATATCTCTTGGATTATTTTCTCAAAACTCTAATGCTTCAATCATTACTAAAAAGGATCTAATTGAGTTTATAGAACAGTCTAAAAAAGAAGGCAAAATCAATAAAAACCCGCTTCTTGTATTGAATGAAGAAATAGTTTTAGACATTGAAGAAATAAACAATAAACAGGAGTTCTTTGGAGAAATTAAATTAATCAGCAAAGGAAATAAAACAATGACTGAAATTTATGGTAAAAAAGCTATCAATGGAGTTGTTTTAATTCAATCTCATTCACAAGATAATAGTGCTAAATCAACTGAAAACGTATTATTTTTTATTCGAGAAAAAGAAATTTCCGAAAGTGATTTAAAAAAAATAGATCCCAATTCAATTAAAGAAGTTCGAGTTATTAAATCTAAACATGAAGTTAAAAAATACACCGACAAAGTTTGTGCTGGAATCGTTGTTATTACTTTACACAAAACTAATTAAATTATAGTCTTTTCTAGTAATTATGTTAAAAAGAATACAAAACAATACACATCCAAAAGGAGCTATCAATTATGCCTTGTCTAGTATGCTAGAAAGGGGAGCTTATTATGGTTTTCGAGCTTTACTAATTATCTATTTATTAGGAGAAACTATAGCTATGGATCGAATGTTAGCTCTATCTATAATTGGTCTGCTTACAGGATCAACTATTCTTTCTAAGGTAATTGGAGCTCTTTTAGGTGATTTGATACTAGGCAATCGAAGAACAATTCTAATCGGAGGGATTCTTCAAGTAATGGGGATTTTTAGCTTATTCATTCCCACAACCACTGGCGTATATATAGGAGTCTTTCTAATGATATTAGGAAATGGTTTATTTTCACCTAACTTGACTGCTAATTTTGGGAAACTTTATTTTAAAAAAACAACACTATTAGACGCTGGGTTTACACTCCTATATTTATTAGTAAATTTAGGTACCTTTTTTGGTATTATGCTAATCGGTTATTTAGGAGAAAAGTTAGGCTATAGAATCGGATTTATTCTTTGTGGAATTCTAATGCTTTGTTCACTAATCCCTATAGTTAATTCACAAGAAATAAAACATAATAATAATCCAACAACAAACTTCAACTTAAACAAAAGAGTTTCAAGTATTTTAGTTGTTATTCTTCTTGTTAGTATTTTTTGGACTATTCATGAAATAGTAAACATTCGACTAAATGATTTACAAACTCAATTCATGGGAATATCAAGTATTGGTATTCCAAGAGAATTATGGCTTTCTTTAGATTCGTGGGTTACTTTTCCCATTGGTATCATACTTTTTATTTTATGGAATTATTTTTATAGTTCTCAATTCTTCAAACTTACATTAGGGTTTCTTTTCGGTATATTGTACATAGGAGTATTACTTATTATCCCGCAAACAGTAACAGAACATCATGCAGTACTATATTATATTGCAATACTATTGCTAAGTATTTCAGAAATCCATATTGCTCCAATAGTTCATTCAGTTTTAACAAAATATTCAAACCCCAAATACCTAGCAATTGTTATTAGTTTGGTGTTTTTACCTTCTAAATTGCTCTATATTATTTTAGGTTTATTTAAAAATAAGTTTATTGATAATCCTATTTTAGGCTTAAAATTTGCAATAACTAGTATGAGTATTATTGGAATTGGACTAATAACTTATATCATTTTGAATAAAAGACCAAAAAGTAAGCTCTAAACTCTAGAGCTTAAAGTATTATAATTGAAAAGTAAAATTCCAATTCTTTATGAAACTAACTAAAAGTTAAGAATACTTTATCAGTTTTATAGTTTCTCTACCGATTAAAAAGTTAACTTTAACCAATAACATACAAATTAATATCTATGAGAATTCCTAAAGTATTTTTGGCTACGATCATAATCGTTTTTTTGTCTTCTTGTAACAATGTTGATAGAACCAATAAAAATATTGAACTAACAAAAGAAACATTGTTAGAAACCATTACTCAATTTAACACTGCCTTTCAAAAAGGAGATGTTGCTATCTTGAAAACTATGATTACTGATAACTATATACATACAAACGGGAGTTCTCAGCCTATAAAGAAAGAAGACTGGTTAGGTTACTTAAGCAAAAGACAAAAACAAATAGCCACTGGAAACATTGAGGTGCTAGCATATAAAATGGATGAAGTACAAATAGAATTCTTTGGATCAACAGCTATTGTTTCTGCTAAAATAACAACCACCAACAAAGAAAACAACGAGGTAACAACAAAGGAATACAGAGTAACAAATGTTTGGGTATTGCAAAATGGTAATTGGAAAAGAGCTGGATTTCATGATGGAAAAATTTAGTACCTTTAAACGAAAACTATCCTAAACCTTACTTATAATGACTAAAAAAATTGGACTAAAAGAAGCTATTTCTATTGGAATTGGCGGAATGGTTGGTGGCGGTATCTTTGCGGTACTTGGACTAGCGGTAGCACTTGCTAAAGGTGGTACACCTGTTTCTTTTTTAATTGCTGGTTTAATAGCCTTGATAACTTCGTACAGTTACGTAAAACTATCACTTAGGTATCCAGATAGAGGTGGTACTGTAAAGTTTATCAATCAAGGATTTGGAATTACTATTTTTAGTGGAGCTATTAACAACTTATTATGGATAAGTTATATTATCATGCTTGCCTTGTATGCCTCTGCTTTTGGTTCGTATGCTCCTAACTTATATGAAATCACCAGTAATAAGGTTTTAGATACACACATATATGCTTCTGCAATTGTAATTTTAGCAACAGTAATTAATTATTATAGCATTACTGTAGTTGGAAAGATAGAATCATATGCCGTGGTGATTAAATTGGTAATTTTATTAGCCTTTGTTGGTTTTGGTTTATATGGTTTAGTTGGAAACCCGCATTTAGAACAATTATCTCCGCAACATTGGGAATCTTCGTTTAAGTTATTAACCGCTGGAATGGTCATTTTTGTTGCTTATGAAGGTTTTGAGTTAATCGCCAATGCTGCTCCAGATATTGAAAATCCCAAGAAAAATATTCCGAGAGCCTATTTTTGGTCTGTTATTTTTGTAATATTTCTATATATAATTATTGCGGCGATTACGGTTGGTTCTTTAAATTTTGCGGACATTGCTACCGCTCAGGATTATGTATTAGCAGAAGCTGCCAAACCTATGTTAGGTAAAATGGGCTTTACAATTATTACGATTGCCGCATTAATATCAACCTTCTCTGCTATCAATGCTTCTTTGTATGGAGGTAGTAGAGTGAACTATGAAATTGCAGAAGATGATGAACTTCCGAAGCAATTTACCTGTCAATTATGGAATCAACCTATTGGATTATTTATCACTGCTATTGTAACACTTGTTTTAGTAAACACTTTACAGTTAGAAAGTATTTCTACGGCAGGAAGTGTTGGCTTTTTATTGATTTTTTCTATTGTTAATTTTGTCGGATTCAAACTTGCCAAAGATACTGGAAGTAATAAACTCATTCCTTTAATAGGAGCCATACTATGCTTCTTTGCTATGTTAGCTTTATTAATACAGCATTACTCAGTAAGTAAAACAGACGTTTTTATTGCTATTGGAATTATTGTGTTTAGTTTTGTAATTGAATTCGTTTATAAAAAATTAGAAGATCGAAAAAAAACGTCCTAATGATTCAATTTATCAAAGAAGTATTTTCGCATTTCTTTAATAGTAATACTTTTCAAAAAGGAGCCTCTTTAGCATATTATGCAGTGTTTTCCTTATTACCCATTATCATTATCATCACCTCTCTTTTAGGGGTATTCTTTGGTGAGCAAGCCGTTTCAGGAGAAATATACCATCAACTTAAAGATACTTTAGGTAGTGACGCAGCCAATCAAATACAAAACATTATTAAAAATCAACACACGCAACATAATAATGTGCTAACTACGAGTATAGGGTTTCTTACGCTAGCACTTAGTGCCTCTGGAATGTTTATTCAAATTCATAATGCTTTCAATAGCATTTGGAATATAAAAGCCAAACCCAAAAGTAGTATTCTAAGCTATTTCACCAAACACCTTGCTTCATTTATTTTATTAATCGTTCTTTTCTTTATAATACTTATTAGTACTACAATTAATACTTTTTTAGTTGGTTTAACTCACAAAGGACATTATCAATTGGAGTTTTCATATATCTATGAGCATACCTTATCGTTTATTGTATTCAGTCTAGTATTTGGAATGATGTTTAAGTTTCTAGGCGATGCAAAAGTACATTGGAAAGCTTCCTTGTTTGGAGGTTTATTTACAGCATTTTTGTTTATGATTGGAAAAGTTGCTATTGGACTTTATATAGGAAAAAGTCATATTTCTTCTACCTTTGGTTCCGCTAGTGTATTAGCTCTTATCATGCTTTGGGTATATTATACTTCTCAAATCATTTTTTTAGGAGCTTCGTTTGTCTACACACTCAGTGCAAAACTAGGTTGTCAAATTTTACCAAATGACAACGCAGTAAAAATTGAAAACGTTGAAGTCTAATAAATTTCTAAAGTGTAGAAAGTAATAGTCCAACAATTCCTAAAAACAAACATAACGGAGAAAAATACTGAGTATCGTTCTTTGCAAATCGGGTATCTCTAATTCTTTTAAAAAAACCGACGTACTTAAACTCACCGATTGCTCTTATAATGAATATACTGGCTATGATATAAATTCCATAAATCTGTAACCAATTTGGAAAAACAGTTAGACTAACCAATCCCACTTTTTCTGTGTATATAATTGCAAAAACCATCATTACCAGAGCAACTAATAAAGTAGCTATCATTGGTGGACTCAATACCTTTTGGTCTTTGCTTTTTGTTGGTAAAACATCGGCTACTCCCCATTTTCCACCAAATGCCCAATAAAAATGAATCCCCGAAATAAAAAAGAGAATTAAAACACTAATCACCCCTAAAAAATAAATCATAATTGTAGTTTTTAATGTAAGTTTGTCTTACAAAACTAAGAACAACACATGACAACTTTATTGATAAATATCAAGGAATTAATACAAGTTAGAGAAAACAATATTAAAAAGGTATCTGGAGCTGATATGAAAGTTTTACCAACGATCAAAAATGCTTTTTTACTTTTAGAAGATGATACAATTATTGACTATGGAAGTATGGAGAATGTGCCTTCTTCGGCAGATACTACCATTGATTGTACTGGTAAAATGATCTTACCTACTTGGTGTGATTCTCATACGCATATTGTTTATGCCGGAAACCGTGAACAAGAATTTGTTGATAGAATTAACGGACTTACCTATGAAGAGATCGCTAATAAAGGAGGTGGAATTTTAAATTCCGCTAAAAAACTACAAGGAACTTCAGAAGATGATTTATACGAACAATCTTCTAAACGTTTAGAAGAAGTAATGCAGTTAGGTACCGGAGCTGTTGAAATTAAATCAGGATACGGACTTACGGTAGAAGCTGAATTAAAAATGCTTCGTGTTATTAAGAAGTTAAGAGAAAACTATAAGCTCCCTATTAAAGCTACCTTTTTAGGAGCTCATGCTTTTCCTACGGAATATAAAAACAACAAAGAAGGTTATATTGATTTAATCATTAACGAAATGCTACCTAAAATTGCTGAAGAAAATTTAGCTGAATTTATCGATGCATTTTGTGAAACAGGATATTTCTCTGTAGAGGACACAGATAAAATCTTAGAGGCTGGTAAAAGATATGGATTAACACCGAAGGTACATGTGAATCAATTTACCACTATTGGAGGTGTACAAGTGAGTGTAAAGCATGATGCATTATCTGTTGACCATTTAGAAGTAATGAACGCAGAAGATATTGAAACTTTAAAAGGAACGAAAACCATGCCAGTAGCATTACCATCTTGCTCATACTTTTTAAGTATCCCTTATACTCCTGCAAGAGAGATTATGAACGCAGGTTTACCTTTAGCATTGGCTACAGATTTTAACCCTGGCTCTACGCCATCTGGCAACATGAATTTTGTAGTTGCCACGGCTTGTATTAAAATGAAAATGACTCCTGAAGAAGCTATCAATGCTGCTACTATTAACGGAGCTTATGCCATGAATCTTTCTGAAGAAGTTGGAAGTATAACTAAAGGAAAAAAGGCGAATTTTATTCTTACCAAAGAGATTTTAAGCTATGGAGCTATTCCATATAATTTTGGTTCTGTATTGATTGATTCAGTTTTCATTAACGGAAAAGCGATTTAATATGTTACGTATTTTTTCTAAGGCAGAAATTCAAGCATTTGTAAGTCCAAGAGAAGGAGAAATAAAATTAGGTGAAATAGTACAAACCATTTCTAGTCTTGATGAGTTGAATAATACCTCAGCTAACTATATTATACTTGGTGTTCCTGAAGATATTGGTGTAAAAATGAATTACGGAAATGGAGGTGCACAAACAGCTTTTACTCCTGCTTTAAAATCTTTTTTAAACACACAACAAAATCAATTTATCGACGGAAAGGATATTCTGATACTTGGTTATCTAGATTATGCTGAAGAGGTTGCTAAATTTGATGGATCTGATCGTGAAAAAGGTGATTATTTAGTAAAAGCTATTGATAAAAAGCTATCTGAAGTTATCAAAGTCATTGTAGCATCTGGTAAAGTTCCAATAATTATAGGCGGAGGACACAACAATGCTTATGGAAATTTAAAAGGACTTTCTGAAGGAAAAAATCAACCTATAAATGTAATTAACTTAGATGCTCATACAGATTTACGTCGTTTAGAAGAGCGTCATAGTGGTAATGGTTTTTCTTATGCCATTAAACATACATACGTTGATAAATATTTTATGTTTGGTTTACATGAAAACTATACGCCACAATACATTTTTGATGAGATTCATAGTAATATAAATATCGATTATAATTTATATGAGGAATTGGAAGTTTATAAAACAACTTCTTTTGAAAACGAACTACAACGTTCAGAAAATTTTATTCAAGAAAAACCTTTCGGTATTGAAATCGATTTAGATTGTATTCAACATTTTCCTAGCAGTGCGATGACACCAAGTGGTTTTCAACCTCAACAAGCACGTAGGTTTGTTTACTTTCTTGGAAAAAACAACAATGCTTCTTATTTACATATTTGTGAAGGTGCTCCAGCAGTAATGAAAGATGCAATTGCTAATGGACAAGTAGGAAAGTTTATTTCTTATTTAATTTCTGATTTTATAAAAGCTAAAAACTCTTAGATAAACTAAAAGAGAATGTCGTTTTTTTACAATTAAAGCTTCTTTTATCAAATTACTTTTGAGTCTATAAACATAAATCTATATGAAAAAAATAATTATAGCCCAATTAAGTATAAAAGAAGCGTATAAAGCGCAATTTTTAAACCTTTCTGAAGATATGGTAACAACTAGTAATTCTGAAGAAGGGTGCATTACATATCAACTACATAACGATGTATTTGACTCTAATAGTTTTTTATTTTATGAAGAATATATAAATGAGGAAGCCGTTAATCATCATAATAACTCAATTCATTTCAGTAGTTTTATTAATGCTATTACTCCCCTTTTAACCAAAGCGCCAATTATTAACATGTACTAATTAATGAGTAGAACCCACTATAAACCGTCAAAATACCTGTCTAATTATATAGATAGGTATTTTGTTTGTTCACAAAATAAAGGGCTTCCTTTAATTTTACCTGGTACTGGTTTAGAACTGCTTTTTCATTTAAAAGATTCCTTATCTATAACTAATAAAAAGTTAGGTGTTGCACATACCATTTGTCCGAGAGAAAGATTGTTATTTGATACTACTAATAATGTAAACTATATTTCTGTACGTTTTCACAGCGGCACTTTTAGACACTTTACCAATATACCACATAAATACATTGTTAATCATTACCTAACCGTTGAGGATATTTGGCGTAATGAAGGTACAGAACTTCTAAGCAGATTAAATGATTTGAGTACTATTCACAAAAAAATACAACTAATAGATGCTTTTTTATGTAAACAGTTAGTTAAAAATTTAAATCACGAACCTGTTAATTGGAATAGCGCTATTAAAAACTTATACAAAAACTACAATACGATTACTTTACATGAGCTCGCCAATCATTGTAATTTAAGCTATCGACAGTTCGAAAGAAATTTTAAACAACATTTTGGTATTACTCCTAAAAAGTTTCAACGTATCACTCGATTACAAAAAACAGTTAAGAATGTTTTATTAAGCAAGAGCAAACACTATTTACACACTGCTTTAGATTCTGGATATTACGATCAAAGTCATTTCATCAAAGAGTTCAAATATTTTTCAGGGTTAACGCCTTCAGAATATTTTGTTGCTGAAAATTTTGACAATCATTTCTATTATAAGTCCTTAAAATAGTAACGTTAATTTTCAATTCTATTGAATAAACTCCTTAAACTGTTTTACACGTTCTCTACTAACTATAATTTCTTGCTCTTTAAACGAGTTCAATTTCAATTGTAATCGTGAATTTGTATAAGAAACGATGTCATTAATCGAGTTTATATGTACTATAAAAGTTCTATTAACTCTAAAGAATTTTTCTGGGTCTAACTCATCAATCCAGTGCTCTAATGAATGGTCTATTAAATAATTCCTGTTAGCATTCGTATGAATATATGTGGCTTTATTTTCTGAATAAAAACATTCTATCTCATCAGTATGAATAATCTTAAGATGTTGACCTACTTTGATGGTAAATCGTTTTTTAAATTTTCTATCAATTGGGTTAATTAGAAGCTTACGAATTTCATCAATATCTACTCTTAAATCGGTTTGCTTAGGTTGTTGTTCTTTAAACTTATTTACTGCAACTTTCAACTCATCTTCATCAATAGGTTTCAACAAATAATCTATCGAATTTAATTTAAAGGCTTTTAAAGCATATTCATCATAAGCAGTTGTAAAAATTATAGCAGACTTCACAGGCACTTCTTCAAAAATCTCGAATGATAATCCATCTGATAATTGAATATCTAAGAAAATTAAATCAGGATGTTCGTTATTTTGAAACCAGTTAATTGCTTCTTCTACCGAATGTAACATTTCTTGCACAGGAATATCTAGTGCTGCTAACATTCTGTTTAGCCTTCTTGCTGCTGGTTTTTCATCTTCTATAATTAATACTTTCATCTATCTCTCGTTTGGTGCTACTAATATATTATTTTACTTCTTTTCCTTGTTTAAAAACTCGCTTTGTTTTAGCTATATCTTCGATGTTTTCCGTCGGATTTCCATCTACTAAAACCATATCTGCTCTATAACCTTCTTTTAAAAATCCTTTGCCTTTTAAATTAAAATGAATCGCTGGTAAAGATGTTGCCGATTTTAATACATCAACAGTAGATAAGCCTGCTTCTTTTAACAACTTCAATTCTTTATACAAATCGGTTCCGTAGTTAATATTCCCATTTGGTGGGTCGGTTCCTGCTAAAATTGGAACTCCAATTTCATGTAATCTTTTTACCTCCGCTTGCATAATTTTTACTTTTTCTAAAGCCTGCTCTTTGGTCTTTTTATAAAAAAGTTCTTGTACTTTTTGCATGGTTAAAAGTGTTGGAACTACGAAGAATTTCTCTTCTTTTAAATCGTCAAATTGTTCCTTGGTTAAGGATGTATCTTCCCATATATGTACCAATCCATCTGCCTTATTTTTTAATACTTCATGTGCATCAGCTGCTTTAGCAACATGAACGACTGCTTTTTTATTTACTTCATGAGTAGCTTCAATCAAAGCCTTAGTTGTTTCTTTATTTAATGTTGCTTTCCAAGGTTCTCTAATAATCTTTATATAATCTGCTCCTGCATTTACCCTTCCTTCAACAAAACCTTTTGCCTCTTCTGGTTTAGTTAAAGTTGGAGTTGGAAATCCATACTGAGTTCCATGCCCTTTTGGTACAGTTGCAGCACCTCCTGCACAGTAATAATCGGCGTGCTTATTTGATGTTCTAAAACCTTTCATCATAGGAATCAACGTTTCTACTGCATGCATGTCTAATAAGTTTAAAACTCCTGCCTGAGCAGCTTGTTCCAAACTTGCCGGAGCCCAAACATGCACATGCGCATTGGTTAACCCTGGTAGTAATGTTTTTCCTTTTCCATCAATTATATTTTGATGCTGTATAGGCTCATTCGCTATTTTAGAAACTTTCCCATCAGCAATTAATATTGAGACATTCTCTTTTACCTTTTCTCCATCAAATAGTCTTACATTGTTTATCACAAAACTTTCCTGTGAGAATACAAATGAGGTTATAAATAGTAGGGTATATAGTAATTTAATTTTCATCAATTTTTGTTTTTAAGTTATCTTCTTTGTTCTTCATTCATATATTCTTTAATCTTTCGCTCTTCCCAGTTTTTACCGAATAGGTTTGGTATTCCAAAAGTTCCTATTGCATGAAAAACTACTATTACTCCCCACCAAAATATAAATCGGTAATTAGAAGCATCTGTTAAAGCTTCGAAAACTGAATCTCCGTATTGAATATCCTTGTAAATTCTTCTTATTATTAAAAATCCGTTTATAGCTAAATAAACCGTTAAGTGTTTATAAAATTGTTTAATATCTTGAACTCTCTTTTGAGCTCTATTGTATCGTTCTCCTCTTAAATAATCTCGTTTCATAATTGTGTAGGTTAGTTGGTTGTTTTGTTCTTTAGTTGGACCTATTCATATATTCTTTAATCTTACGATCTTCCCAACTCTTGGTAAAAGAATTATTAAATCCGAAAACTCTAATTGTATGAATTACCAGTATAATACCCCAAATAATCCATGAAGAGGAAATTTTATAATCGTAAAATATTTCTACAATACTTTCATTATTTCCTATACCTCTTAAAATATCTTTCCAAGAAATAAGCGTGTTTATTATTAAATAAACAGCAAGGTGCCAATAGTATCCTTTTAACTCTTCTACTCTTTTTTTAGCTTGAAGGTATTTTACTTCTTCAGCATTAGGTTCAATAACTTTCATAACTTATTTTTTAGTTATTCTGTTACTTCTTTCTTCTTCCTCCTTCATTAGTTCCTCAATTTTACGCTCTTCCCAACTTTTTGTCATTACTGAAGGAAATCCGAAAACTCCTAACCAATGAAAAAATACTCCTATTCCCCATCCCATCCATGTCATATATACTCCAGGATGTGTAATTGCGTCAGAGAAACTCCTTCCATCATCATTTGTTAATCCATAAACAATCACTCCACTAATAAAAATATTTACTAAAATGTATACTGTTAAATGAACATAAAAGCCTTTTATATCGTTTACTCTTTTTTTAGCTTTTACGTATCGTTGTTCTTCTATATAGTTTTTGTGGTCCATCTTTCTATCTTTTTTCGTTCATAAATTCTTTAATCTTTTGCTCTTCCCAGTCTTTTCCAAAACCTAACTTATCAAAGCCAAAAACAGTAAGCCAATGCATTACAATGCTGAATGAAATTCCGCCTATGGCAAACCAAAACCAATGAAATTCTGGAACAAATTTTAAGTTTATAAAAATGATTACTGGAATTATAAAAATGGTTACTGCAAGATGAACATAAAATCCTTTTATCTTTTTTACCTTTTCCTTTGCCTTTATAAATCGATATTCTTCAGTTCTTCTATCCTTCATCTTACTTAAAATTATCCTTGTTCTTCATTAACTCTTTAATCTTTTTCTCTTCCCATTTTTTTCCTAAACCAAAATTCGGAAAATCAAATGCTACTAAGCCATGAATAAGCTGTGCTATAGCAATTCCTATAACTGCAAACCAAAACCAATGATATTGTGGTGAAAACAATAGATTAACTGTTACAATGATGGCTATTGAAAAAATATTTACAACTAAATGAATATAGAAAGCTTTAATTCCTTTTACCTTCTTTTTTGCTTTAATATAGCTTTGCTCTTGTTTAAAAGAATTATCCATATTACTTAAAATTATCTTTATCGTCCATTAATTCTTTTATCTTTCGTTCTTCCCAATCTTTACCTAGAAACAAGCTATAATTGTGAACTTCTAATCCGTGAAATACAACTCCTATTCCCCATCCTACAATTGGAAACCAAAACCAATGGAATTGTGGTGAAAAGCGTAAGTTTATAAAAATAAACACTGGAACCATTACACAGTAAGTAGCTAAGTTTTGATAAAACTCTTTGAGTTTTTCCACACGCTCTACCGCTCTTACATAGTTACTATTTTCAAATTCTTCTGATGTTCTCATAATATTGTTAATTTTTGTAAGCAATGGTAAGCTTACAGTAAATGTCTTTTTATTGTTTATAATTTCAACAGGTAGTGAAGTAATTAAACCATACCTATCTGCAATATTTTGCAATCCTACTTTGGTACTCTTTTTACCAATTGCTTCTTTAGGGTTTACATTGTTTGAAACTTTTAAGAAACCATCTTCTTCATAAATTGAAATACGCAATGGTTTGCTTGACGATACTACATTGTGTTTTACAGCATTTTCTAACAGCAACTGTAATGATAATGGCACCATTTTTAACTCTGGGTCTATTTCTTTCGGTAATGAAAACTCTAAAGCATCTTCGAAACGCATTTGCAATAATTCCATATAGGTTTTCGCAAATTGTAGTTCTTCTGAAATTGGAACTAACTCTTTATTTCTTTGCTCTAAAACATAACGATATACTTTAGAAAGCTTAGTTGTAAATTTTTCTGCCTGATACGGATTTTCTCCAATCAAAGAGGTTAAAACATTCAAACTATTGAATAAAAAGTGTGGATCTATTTGACTCTTTAAAGTTTCAAACTTCGCTGTTTCTGTCTTAGCTACTATTTTTTGCTCGGTGGTTTCTTGATTTGTGGCTTTTTTCCATTCTAGCATAAACCCCCTTGCATGTAAAAAAGCAGAAACTCCAAACGAAAAGATAATCCAGAATAAATGAATCCATATCATTGGAAACTTGAAGAAATTATCAATGCTGTCTCCTTGAATTTTAACAAATAAAATATAATGTATTATTAAAATTGCTGGTATGGTATAAGCAATAGTAAGAATAATTCCAGTCCAAACTCGTTGGTTTGTTTGAGTTACCCAATCCCATTTTTTACTTAAAAAATCATTTAAAACACCTTGTCCAAACCCTAGTCCAAAGGAATATAAAGCAGAAACTCCAATTGATATAACAAATCCTTTTATTGTATATGGACTTCCTCCTATTAAATAAAAGAATACTCCAAATATCAATGTTATTTTAAGGGCCATTATAAACCCACTTTTTAATTCTTTAGTTGAAAAAATATCTGCTTTACTATCCATTATCGTTAAAATATTCTATGTCTTAAAATTTGATTTCTAAAGATACATCTTTATCGGTTAGTAAGAACTTTGAATCATGGTACATTGGAGGTCCCATTCTCATCACATTATTGGATGCTCCATAATCTTCCATTGGCATTCCACTCGGTTCAAAATCCATCTTGTTATTTTCATTTTTATCATGAAAACAAATAACAGCATACTCACCTAAAGGTACATTCTCAAAAACTACAGTGCTCTTACCATTCTCAATTGTTGCTTTTTTTGCTTGAATAGGCTGTTTCATATAATTCTCTTTATCATACAATGCATAGCTAACTTTCCCCTGATCTGAAGTAACATTTACAACGGTAGCTGTAATATTATATTCTTGAGCACTTACTACTTTCGCCACAAAGAATAATGTTACTATTAAAATGTGTGTTATAATTTTCATCATTTCTATTTTTTTATGGTTAATTACACTACAAATATGTTTCAGAAAGCTAGATTTTAAAACAAATTCTCACTGAACTGTATTTTTTTTAGGATGAGTTGTAACTTTTTATATTTTTGAGCTACTTATAAAGCATCAATATTAAACCAACTGTAAAAGAACTTAGTGAAAAAAGATTTAGAAAATAAGTTTTTATCTGAATTTGAAGCCAATCAAAACATTGTGCATAAGGTGTGTAGAATCTATACGACTAATCAAGATGCCCACAATGATTTGTTTCAGGAGATAACCATACAGTTGTGGAAAAATTTCAGCAAATTTAGAGGAGATGCTAAATTTAGCACATGGATGTATCGTGTTGCATTAAATACCGCTATTTCTTTATATAGAAAATCAAGTAGAACTGTTAAAACACAAGATTTTACCGATTATTCCTTTAAAATCAAAGCTGAAGAATATGATGATACAGAAGAACGACAATTGAAAGCTTTATATAAAGCTATTCGTAAGTTAAACGACATTGATAAAGCTCTTATCTTTTTGTATTTGGAAGACAAACCTTATAAAGAAATATCTGAAACCTTAGGTATTAGTGAGGTAAATGCAAGAGTAAAAATGAATAGAGCTAAAGATAAACTCAAAAAAACATTGAACCCATAAATGGATGCTTTAGACAAATACAAAAAGGCTTGGGACAATCAACCTAAAGAAGAGAATGCTATTTCTAAAATAGACATTTATAAAATGGCTCATTCTAAATCTTCCTCAATAGTTAAATGGATATTTATTGTAGGGATTTTAGAATTACTGTTTTGGGCTATTATAAACGTGATTTTTGTTGGTAACTCATATGCCGAAGTATATGAAGAACTTCACCTTAAAACTATAGTTAAACTAAGTATATACCTGCATTATATTGCAATTATCTTATTCTTAATACTATTTTACAAAAACTATAAATCTATTTCAGTTTCAGACAATACTAAAAAACTGATTAATAAAATCTTAAGAACTAGAAAAACAGTTCAGTATTATGTGTATTTTAATTTAGGCTATATGATTTTAGCTAATGTAGTTATTATGTGTGTAATTTTCTCAGATTTAGATGGGTTAATAGCGTATTATAAGAACCATGGAATTGCAGCTCCTACTGATAAAAATCAGTTATTAATTTCCCTGATCATAACTATGGTTGTTATGCTTGGTATAATGTCTCTAATTCTGTGGTTATTCTATAAAGTGGTTTATGGTTCTTTATTGAAAAAGCTTAATAAAAACTATAAAGAATTGGCTAAAATACACGACGAATCAATATAAAAAAAGAGCAGTTTAAAACTGCTCTTTTTTTATTAGTTAAAATTGACAAGCTCTTTTAACAATATTTCATGCATTTCATTTGTATAATCTAAATGTGTTACAATTCTAATTTTACCTTCTCCCATAGATATTAAAAGAATTCCTTTATCTTCCATTCTTTTAATAAACTCCATTGAATCTATACTATCATTTACATAGAATATTACAATGTTCGTTTCAATAGGTTCTATCTTTTTTACATAAGAACAGGTTTCTAATACTTTACCTATTTCCTTTGCTTTCTTATGATCTTCTGCTAAACGATCTACTTGATTGTCTAAGGCATGTATTGCAGCAGCAGCTAAAAACCCAGCTTGTCTCATTCCTCCTCCAAATAGCTTTCTAACACGTAAAGCCTGTGCTATATGTTCTTTTGTTCCTATTAAAACTGAACCAACAGGAGCTCCTAATCCTTTAGATAAACAAATAGAAATGGTATCAAACAATTTTCCGTACTGTTCTGGAGTTTCATTTTTTGCTACCAAAGCATTGAACAAACGTGCGCCATCTAAATGGTATGCTAAATTATTATCCTTTGCTACTTTTTGAATCTTTTTTAACTCTTCAAAATCCCAACATGCTCCCCCTCCTTTATTTGTAGTATTTTCAATACAAACCAATCTATTAAAAGGTACATGAATATCTGCTCTTCCAGAAACAGCTTGTTGTAATTGTGCTGCTGTAAACATTCCTCTATCCCCATCAATTAAGTGCGATGTTACTCCTGAGTTAAATGCTGCACCTCCTCCTTCATAATTGTATACATGCGCCCATTTATCACAAAACATGCGATCTCCAGGTTGTGTGTGTAATTTTATAGCCGCTTGATTGGCCATGGTACCCGATGGAAAAAATAATGCGTCTTCCATTCCAAACATATCTGCTACTTTTTCTTGCAATAAATTCACCGTAGGATCTGCCTTAAAAACATCATCTCCTACTTTAGCTTTCATCATAACATCTAGCATTTCTTTTGTTGGTTTGGTAACGGTATCGCTTATTAAGTTTATTTCCATTTCTATCTATAATTTTAAAGTGTATTTTTGCAGTATGATTACACACGAACAATTAAAAAATATTTCTGAACGAATTGGCAAGTTAAGAGGATATTTAGACATTGACAAGAAGTTAATTGAAATTACTAATGAAGAAGAAAAAACGGCTGATCCTGATTTTTGGAACAATCCGAAAGAAGCAGAAGTTTTAATGAAATCGTTGCGTTTAAAAAAGAAATGGGTAAACGATTATAACGAAGTAGTAACAATGCAAGACGACCTTGTTGTTTTATATGATTTTTATAAAGAAGGAGATGTAGATGAACAAGAAGTTACTGAACAATTTGAAAAAACAAGTACTTTTTTAGAAGATATTGAGTTTAAAAACATGCTTTCTGAGGAAGGTGATAACTTAAGCGCAGTAATTCAAATTACAGCAGGTGCAGGAGGTACGGAAAGTTGCGACTGGACCGAGATGTTAACTCGTATGTATACGATGTGGGCTGAAAAACACGGGTTTAAATTAAAAACCTTGAACTATCAAGCTGGAGATACTGCTGGAATTAAAACGGTTACGATTGAAATTGATGGAGACTATGCTTTTGGATGGTTAAAAGGAGAAAATGGTGTACATCGCTTGGTACGTATTTCACCTTTTGATAGTAACGCTAAACGTCATACTTCTTTCTCATCAGTGTATGTATATCCAGTAGCTGATGACTCTATTGAAATAGATGTAAATCCTGCTGATATTGAAATTACCACTGCTCGTTCAAGTGGAGCTGGAGGACAAAATGTAAATAAAGTAGAAACCAAAGTTCAATTATTACATAAACCAACAGGAATACAAATTCAATGTTCTAATTCACGTTCACAACATGATAACAGAGCTACAGCTTTACAGATGTTAAAGTCTCAATTATATGAAATTGAACTGCAAAAACGTTTGGCTGCTAGAGAAGAAATAGAAGCAAATAAAATGAAAAATGAATGGGGAAGTCAGATTAGAAATTATGTGATGCACCCTTATAAATTGGTTAAAGATGTTCGTACTGCACATGAAACTGGAAATGTAGATGCAGTAATGGACGGAAATATTAATCCGTTTTTAAAAGCCTATCTTATGATGATGGGACAAAAAGAAACCTCTAACTAAAAAGAAATCATCATGATTAAAATATACCATAACAACAGATGTAGTAAATCTCGTAACGGAGTTCAATTATTAGAAGAATCTGGAAAGGAGTTTGAAATTGTAAAGTATTTAGAAAATATACCTTCTAAAGAAGAACTTTCTCAAATAATTAATATGTTAGGAATTTCTCCAATCGATTTGGTAAGAAAGAACGAAAAAATCTGGAAAGAAAATTACAAAGGGAAAGAGTTATCAGATGCTGAAGTTATTACTGCAATGATAGAAAACCCAAAACTTATTGAACGTCCTATAATTATAAATGGAAATAAGGCTGTAGTTGGACGCCCAACCGAAAAAATATTAGAGATTATCTAAAACAAAAAAGCATTCAAAATTGAATGCTTTTTTTATCTTTTATATTGATTTTAACTCTTCATCAAAGTAAGTAATTACTTTCTTTAATCCTTCTTCTAAACTTACCTTCGGTTCCCAGTTATTCAATGTTTTTTTAGCTAATGAAATATCTGGTTTACGCTGCATTGGATCATCTTCGGGTAAAGGTTCAAATACAATTTTAGATGAAGAATTCGTCATTTTAATAATCTTCTCCGCTAATTCTAAAATAGAAAATTCTCCAGGGTTTCCTATGTTAATAGGTCCCGTTACAGAATCATTGGTATTCATCATACGAATCATTCCTTCAACCAAATCATCTACATACTGAAAACTTCTTGTTTGATTTCCCTTTCCATAGATAGTAATATCCTGACCTTTTAATGCCTGAACAATAAAGTTCGAAATTACTCTACCATCATTAGTATTCATTCGAGTTCCGTAGGTATTAAAAATTCTTATAATTTTAATACGAACGTCATTTTGCTTATGGTAATTTATAAATAAGGATTCTGCACAACGTTTTCCTTCATCATAACAAGATCGTAAACCAATTGGATTTACATTTCCCCAATACGTTTCTGGTTGTGGGTGTATATGTGGATCTCCATAAACTTCACTTGTGGAAGCTTGAAGAATCTTAGCATCTATTCGCTTAGCTAAACCTAGCATATTTGTTGCTCCTACAACAGAGGTCTTGATTGTTTTAATAGGATCATGTTGATAGTGAATTGGTGAAGCTGGACAAGCTAAATTGTAAACTTCATCTACCTCTGCATAATAAGGTTCAGTAATGTCGTGCCTTACAACTTCAAAATACGGATTGTCTAAAAGGTGAATTATATTTTTCTTACTTCCTGTAAAGTAATTATCTAAAGAAATTACTTCATTTCCTTCTTTTAATAATCGCTCGCATAAATGCGAACCTATAAAACCTGCTCCTCCTGTTACTAATATTCTTTTCACCTATTTAAAAAATAATTTTGGAAATTGTTCTTCTGGATTCCTATTTAATAAGCGAATGTAAAAAGTAGATTTCAAAAAAGCCAATCCATATCCAAAAAATTGAATAAATACTGCATAAATCGATAAAAAACCTACCTTGAGACTCTTATTTAATAGAGTTGAATGAATTAGTAATAATGCTAAATAGCCTCCTAATGGAACTAAAGCCACTGGAGAGTATAGAACTCCTCCTAATATTGAAGCCAATGTAAAAAACACGAATAGTGTAGGGAACCAAAAGGTTATTTTTGCGGTTGTTGGATGCCATTTGGTTAAAATAGGCCTTACCATTCCAAACTTTTTTACCTGAGTATGAAACTTTTCCCAAGAAATTCTTCTCTTATGATATACATATGCATCTGGCAAAAAACCAGTGGTAAATCCATTATTTACTATTCTCTGTGATAAGTCTGGGTCTTCTCCTGGATGTATTTTTGAAAACCCTTTCGTAGCTTCAAATGCTTCCTTTGAAATCCCCATATTAAAGCTTCGCGGTTCAAACTTTTGTACTTTAACCTTCCCTCCTCTTATACCTCCAGTTGTAAAAAAAGAAGTCATTGTATAATTGATTGCCTTTTGTAAGTCTGTAAAACTATCATGTGCTGCATCTGCACCTCCAAAACAATCAACATAGTTTTTATCTAAAAAATCATCTATGGTTGATAAATAATGGCTTGGTAAAATTACATCTGAGTCTAAAACAATAAAATAATTTCCTGCTGCCCTTTTCATTCCATAGTTTCTAGAATCTCCAGGCCCGCTATTTTCTTTGTAATAGTAACTGATGTTTATTTGAGTATTATATTTTTGAATGACTTCTTCTGATGATTCACTTGACCCATCTTCTATAATGACTACTTCATACTCCTTTTGAAAGTCTTGTTTCGTTAAACTTTCTAAAAGTTCATCAATTTCATCAGGTCTATTATACACCGGAATTATCAGTGATAATTTTATTGTGCTCATACTAAAACTTCCGTATTAATTTCTTTGGCAATACCATCCCATAGATTAATTCTCTTTTGTAACGACTCTTTTGCATAATACAATACGTCATCCCATTTTTGTTCGTCATCGCCACATAATTCTTCAATCATTTGTAATGATAAAGGTCCATGTTCATCACCATCTAACTCAATATGTCTTTTTAAATAATATGTTAACTTACTATAATCAACATTATTTTCTTCTTCTGTGTTTTTAACTATTTCTAAAAACATATCTGGTATTAAGTCTTCCCTTCCAAAGGTAAAGCATGATGCTATAATATGTGGTTGATTTGTACGTATTACATCAAACGTAAATGATACAAAATCTACAGTTTCTTTACTTATGGCAACGGTATTTAAAGCCTCTTCAATTTCCTTTCCATCATATACTTCTGAAATAAAGTTAGAAATACTTTCAATGCTAGCTCCGGTTTGCTTCATAGCATCTATATACATTTCAAAATGACTTTTTGGAACACCTAATTCATTTACATCTGTTTCTTCTCCTAGCACTATTTCATTAATAAATTGTGCTGTTTTTGCATTTGCCCTTGGAATCCAAGGTAAGGTAACACAAGTTAAACTTTGCTGTAATGATTTTAAAAGAGACATAAAATCCCATACTGCAAATACATGAGATTCCATAAAAGTTTGAACATCTTCAATACTTTTTAATGCTTCATATAACTTATGCTCTCTTAACTCTTTTCTTAAAGCTTTTAATTCGTTTTCTACAAATGAAATTCTGTTCATAAATACCTATCAATAAAAAATGCAAATCTAACGATTTGCATTTTGATTATCTTAATTTGTAAGTGATTACTCTTCTATAAATTTCTCCATTACAGCATCACTAACTCCCATATTAGAGAAACCTCCATCATGGAATAAGTTTTGTAAAGTAACTTTCTTAGTTAAATCTGAAAATAATGAAATTGTATAATCAGCACACTCCAAAGCTGTAGCATTTCCTAATGGAGACATCTTCTCTGCATAAGAGATAAATCCATCAAAACCTTTTACTCCTTGACCAGCTGTAGTAGGTGTTGGAGATTGAGAAATCGTGTTTACACGTACTTTATGATCTCTTCCGAAGAAATATCCAAAACTACGAGCAATTGACTCTAAATATGCTTTATTATCAGCCATATCATTATAATCTGGGAATACTCTTTGTGCAGCCATATATGTTAAAGCTACAATACTTCCCCATTCGTTCATTGCTTGTTTATTATATAAAACATTCATTGTTTTATGGAAAGATACTGCAGAAACATCCCATCCTTTTGTTGTAAAATCGTATTTAGAATCTGTGTAATGACGTCCTTTACGTACGTTTACCGACATACCAATTGAGTGTAAAACAAAATCTATTTTACCTCCTAAAATCTCCATAGACTTTTCCACTAAATTCGTTAAATCATCCATTGAAGTTGCATCGGCAGGAATAATTTCAGAATTAGTTTTAGCAGCTAACTCTTTAATCTGTCCCATACGCATTGCAATAGGAGCATTAGTTAACACAAACTCTGCTCCTTCTTCGTGAGCACGTTCTGCTACTTTCCAAGCAATAGAGTTTTCATCTAAAGCTCCGAAAATAATTCCTTTTTTTCCTTTTAATAAATTATACATACTGTTTGTTTTAGTATTTAGTTTTGTTAGGCAAATATAGTTTAATTTAGTAATTCTTTAGCATGAGTTAAGGCACTTTCAGAGAAGTCTTTTCCACTTAACATTTCTGCTATCTCTTCAATTCTTTCCTGAGTAGCTAGTAATTTTAAGTTAGATTCGGTAACACCATTGACTTCGGATTTGTATACCTTGTAGTGTTGCACTCCTTTGGCCGCTATCTGAGGTAAGTGTGTAATTGTAATTACCTGCATATGATTACTCATTTGTTGCATAATAGCTGCTATTTTATTAGAAACTTCTCCCGATACCCCTGTATCAATTTCATCAAAAATAACTGTTGGCAACTTACTATTTTCTGATAATATCTTCTTGATCGAGAGCATTATTCTTGATAGCTCTCCTCCTGAGGCTACTTTTTTTAATTCTCCGTAGTTCCCTCCTTTATTTGCAGAAAATAAAAATGATAATTGATCTTTACCGTTTGCAAAATATGAATCAGACAAACTTACTTCAATTAAAAAACTAGCGTTTGGCATTCCTAAATCTGTCAATAAAAGTTCCAACTCTTTTTTCAATTTTGGAATCACTTTATTACGAGCATTAGAAATTTTTTCTGCCAATCCATCCAACTTTTCAGCTACTTGTTCTATTTCTTTTTCTTTATTTGCAATAATACTTCCGGCATCCTCAACCTGTGCTACCTTATCTGCTAAATTTTCATGAATCTTTTGCAATTCTTCTATAGAACTCACAAAATGCTTTTTTTGCAAATTATAAATCAATTGCAAACGATCATTCAGTTCTTCTATTTCTGTTGGATTATACTCTATTAACTCATTAGCATTTTCAATTTCTTTGGCTACATCATCAAGTTCTATTTTGATACTAGAAATTCGATTGCTTAATTCTTCATACTCCTTTGAGAAAGAACTTATTTTATGCAAGTTATTTTCTAGTGAATATAACATGGTTTGAATTCCAACTTCTTCATTTACCGTTTTTTCAAGAGCCTCAGATAAGTTTAACTTAATTTCTTCTACATTATTAAGTTTATCTAACTTCTCTTCAATCATTGCCTGCTCACCAAGCTGCAAATCTGTCTCTTCGAGTTCTTTAAACAAATGTAAATTGTATTCGTATTGTTGCTTCGCTTCTTCTTGAGAGTTTAACAACTCTTTTAGGTCTTTTTGTAAACTGTTATACTTTTTTAACCCTCTTTTATACGATGCTATTTTTGTATGATTCTTAGCCAAAACATCAATAATATGAAACTGAAAATTACTATCAGACAATTCCATTGTTTGATGTTGCGAATGAATATCTAACAATTTTGTTTTTAAAGATTGTAATACAGATAAGTTTACTGGAGTATCATTAACAAATGCTCTTGATTTTCCTGAAGGTAAAATTTCTCTTCTAATAATAGTTTCGCTTTCAAAATCTATATCTAATTCTTCAAATAATTCTTGAAGGTTATAATTGGCTATAGAAAATTGTGCTTCTATTACACATTTTTTATCTGTATTTTTTAAAGAAGATAAGTCGGCTCTATTACCAGTAACCAATCCCAAAGCTCCTAATAAAATAGATTTACCTGCTCCGGTCTCCCCTGTAATTATCGATAATCCATTGGTCAAATCAATTGATAACTGATTGATTAACGCGTAGTTTTGTATAGTTAAATGTGCTAACAAATTTTACTCTTTAAAAAACAATAAAAGTACGGATTTTTAACAAACTAAAAAGAGAAGTTTTTTAACTAAAAACTATATGAATTCTTTTAAAAATCAACAATGAACTTCGTTATACAGGCAATATATCAACTCTCTTATTACTCTATTTACTGTAATCTTTTATAAACAATACAGACATGGTCAATAGACCACTCGATATAAAACTCATAAGAAATAGTACTACAATATTCATATCAATACCTGCAACTATTATTTTTACAGTGGTTATCAATAACAAGTTATTTTGTTCAAAAACACTTATTGGAGGCATATCTTGATAAAAAAAATAGTTACCAATTACAGCTATTGCTAAAGACGAAATTAACAGCCATTTAAAATGTTTCATTGATTTTATTTAGTGATTGATTATCTACATTAAATTCAAATGAGCTGCCAAACATTATCGCTCATTACTTACTTAAATTCCTTTTCATTCAAAAATGAATAAGGTCTACATCTTATAAAAAACTGGAAGGTTAAAGAATCTATGGGTAGTAGATTTATCAAACAGATAATACTATCTGATATCGATTCTCTAATAATCACACTAATTTAAAAACTTTTTGTTCAAAAGACCAATTAATTACAAATAAAAAAGCCTACTGTTTAATACAGCAGGCTTTTAATAATTATATAGTTATTTACTAATTAATCTTTTTCCATTTATCTGAATATGTTGGGGAAACATCTCTTAATATCCCAACCATTTTAGCTTGATTACTTGAAGGTCTTCCATCAGAGAAAACACTTACTATTTCATCAGATTTTGCGTCTAAAAACACTCGAATCATATAGTTTCCTACAGTAATATTATGCATCTTTTCGAGCTCTATAACTGAATTTTCAATAGCTTGCTTTGCCTTCGTTTCATCTTCTGAAAAATAGTCAAACCCTTGACGATGGTAATTGTAGTATATTTTGCGTAATGTTTCAAACTTTGAAGACAATAACCCATCTATCAAAGCAAATCTATTCTGCTTTCCTACTTGATTTTGCCAATTAGTATCACCACTTTGCTGTGCTTGTAACATTACATTTTCTGCTTGTTTAAGATATTCTTGCCCTCCTTTTAAAGCAAAAGTATCTGCATCAACTCCTAATATAGTATAGATATAAAAAACAATGGTTGATATTAAATTTGAATCAAATCTTGTTGGATTGAATAATAAAGGATCAAACTCATTGTACTCGAAATTGAATCCCGTATCGTTAATATTTAATATTGGCGTTGCATATGAAGAACCATACACAGGTCTTGTTGATTGAATTTGTAAGCTTGATAAAAACTGATTATTATTTTGCTCGTTTATAATGATTGTAAACGCACAATTAATACGTTCTTGTGCTTTAAAGTTTTTATTTGTCCATTTCGTTTGGTTAATAAACTCGGTTAATGCTTTTTGTAAAGTTTGATAAACTTGCTTATTTGAACTTTGTACTTTATCTGCATTAATGGTTACCAACGCATTTATTTCTTGCGCTTGTACAAACGATGAAATGAAAAAGATGACTCCTAATAAAAACTTACCCATGTAATTTTTGAATGATTTCGTTAATTATATCTTTAGATACTTCTTTCTTAGACTTTAAAGGAAATTCTTTCTTATTAAAATCTGCATCAATAATAGTGATTTTATTTGTATCTGTCGCAAAACCAGCTCCCTTATCTCGTAAAGAATTTAACACAATTAGGTCCAAATTCTTACGTTCTATTTTACTTTTTGCATTTTCTTCTTCGTTATCTGTTTCTAAAGCAAAACCAACTAACAGTTGCTTATTTTTAGTTTCTCCTAACGATTTTAAAATATCTTGGGTAGGTTCTAACGCTATATTTAACGCTGCTTCCTTCTTTTTTATTTTCTGAGTAGCAACATTTTTTGGTCTGTAATCTGCAACTGCTGCTGAAAGTATAGCCACATCAACATCTTTGTAGTATTTATGACAAGCATCATACATTTCTTTGGCAGACTTTACATCGATCCTATGAACAAAAGAATGTGTTACTGTTTGGTGTGATGGTCCTGAAACCAAAATTACCTCGCCACCTAAATTTGCAGCTGTTTTAGCTATTTCAAATCCCATTTTTCCAGAAGAATGATTTCCTATAAATCTTACTGGATCAATAGCTTCATATGTAGGCCCTGCTGTTATTAAAACTTTCTTTCCTCTTAATGGTAATTTAGAAACAATATCTTTTTCTATAAAACCTATAATATCCTCAGGTTCTGCCATTCTTCCTTCTCCAACTAATCCACTTGCTAATTCACCAGAAGTAGATGGAATCATAATATTTCCAAAGCTTTGTAATCTTTCAAAACTTGTTTTTGTTGAAGGATGCTTATACATATCTAAATCCATTGCAGGGGCAAAATACACAGGGCATTTTGCCGATAAATAGGTAGCTAATAGTAAATTATCACAGGTACCATTAGTCATCTTAGATAAAGTATTCGCTGTTGCTGGGGCAATAATCATTAAATCTGCCCATAAACCTAATTCAACATGATTATTCCAAAGTTCATTTTCGTCTTCAGAATCATAAAAAGTTGAATGTACCGGATTTTTTGATAAGGTAGATAAGGTAAGAGGTGTTATAAAATCTTTCGACGCAGGAGTCATTACTACTTTGACCTCTGCGCCTGATTTTATAAATAAACGGACTAAATTTGCTGTTTTATATGCTGCAATTCCTGCAGTAATTCCTAATAAAACTTTTTTCCCGCTAAGTACAGACATTCTTATTTCTTGTCTGAATTTCTAAAATAGATTTTTTCTTCTAACCACTCCTCTACTGCAATTGCATGAGGTTTAGGTAAACGCTCGTAGAATTTAGAAACTTCTATCTGCTCTTTATTTTCGAAAACTTCTTCTAAGCTATCGTTGTAAGTAGCAAATTCATCTAATTTATCAATTAACTCTTTTTTAAGGTCAGAATTAATTTGAGTAGCTCTTTTCGCTATAATCGAAATAGCTTCATAGATGTTGTCTGTTGGAGTTTCTATTTGTTCCTTGTTGTAAGTTACTGTAGATACAGGTGCCTTAGTTTCTTTATAATCCATCACTTAACTTTTAACTAATTGTTCTTGTTCTTGTTGTAATGCCGTAAGCATATCATTAGATTCTCCCATAAATTTAGATTCTGGGAAATTCCTCTTTAATTTATTGTAAGCCTTAATAGCTACCTTAATTCTTTCTTCTTTTCTCCTCTTCGTACTTCTCATTGCAAAGTCGTGCGCGGCTTTCAATCTATAATATAGGGCTTCTTCTTTAAAAGAAGTTCCTAAATAATCTGACAATAAATTATCAAACGCTACGATTGCTGCCTTATAGTTTCTTGGATAAGTTTCAGCCGTTCTATAGTACGTTTTAGCTATTTCAAAAGCTTTCTTTTCAAGCTTATATCTTAACTCACGGTAATACTCATTTGCTTCTTCAATTTTATCCGAATTCGGATAAGCATCTATAAACGCTTGAAATTTTTCTAAAGCTTTATTCGTATCTGTAGGGTCTAAACTATATCTAGGAGCTGCTTTATAATATCCTAAAGCAGATAAAAAAGCTGCTTCTTCTCTTTTAGAACTCTTTGGATAGTTTCTTGAGAAACGTTCAAAATAATATCCTGCTAAACTATAGTTTTTAACATTAAAATTAGATTGAGCTACCATATACTGAATACGTTCCATTTGTGGTTTCCCTCTATAAGATGGAACGATCTTTTCAAACAAACGAATGGCTTTGTTGTACTTTTGTGCTTCGTACATTTTTGTAGCCATTTTATATTGCTCTTCTACAGTTCCTTTATTCAATACTTTTTGATATTCTCCACATGAAGACAACAATAAAGTAATGACTAATAAATACGCTAAATTTTTAATTTTTTGCATTCGGCAAAATTAATGATTAATTATGGATTATTAAAACGATTTTTTACACATCAAATTGTGTACCGCAATAAACCATAATTTATGTTAGTAAAAAGGTAAAGAAACCCTAAATGTTTGTTAATCTTAAATTATTGCGGCGCAGCACCTCCTGCATCTGCTCCAACTAATTGCTTTACATCATTATCAAACAAATACAAACCACCTTTATCATCACCAATTAGATTAATCTTATCTAAAATATTACGTGCTAAAGCTTCTTCCTCGATTTGCTCAGAAACATACCATTGTAAAAAGTTATGAGTTGCATAATCTCTTTCTTCTAATGTTATATGCACTAAATCGTTAATTGATTTTGAAACCATTACTTCATGGTCAAATAACTCCTGAAACATATCTTTAAAAGATCCAAATTCTGTTGGTGGTGCTGCTAAATCAGATACTTTAGCATGTCCTCCTCTTTCATTTACAAATTTAACTAATTTAAGCATATGCATGCGCTCTTCATCTGAATGTGCATACATAAATTGAGCTACTCCTTCAAAACCTTGAACTTCTGCCCAACATGCCATTGATAAATATACTTGAGATGATTCTGCTTCTAATTTTATTTGTTTGTTTAATGCCTCTTCTATTTTCTTTGATAACATAATTGATCTTATATTTTTATAATACAAATATGCTAAAAAAAGCTGTAAACCTATCGCAGTATTTCTAATTTAATAATGTTTCTATTTTATCGTATTCTCTTATTCAAAAAAAATAAAAAAAGAGGGTAACATATTTCTAAATCTAGAACATAAGTAAAAAATTGCTTTAAAAAGAAATTAAACTTTACTGTGATTTTACGATTTCGAGATACCCCCTAATTCCATGTTAAGAAAATGTACGTCTAGTAATTTTTAGTAATTATTTTCTTATGCTTAGAGGTCTATTGTATTTCACTTTACAATAGACACAAAAAAGACCATAGTGTTTATACTATGGTCTTTTAATTATTTTTAGAATACAATTCTTTTATAAGTTATCTATAAAACTCCCTATTCTATGCTGTAAATCTTTACTTGCAGGTACTAATGGTAAACGTACCTTATCTGAGGTAATCGCTAACTTCTTTAACACTGCTTTAATTCCTGCAGGATTATTTTCTTCAAAAATTAAATCTATAACATCCATTAATCTATAATGTATACCGAAAGCTTCTTTAGCTTTTGCTTCCAATCCTAATTGAATCATTTGAGAAAATTCTTTTGGTAAACCTTGACCTATTACCGAGATAACTCCCGCTCCACCAGCTAAAACCACACCTAAAGCTAAATCGTCATCTCCTGAAATGATCAAAAAGTCTTCTGGTCTATCTTTTAACAAGCTATAATATTGTTGTTGATTATTTCCTGCCTCTTTCACTCCAATTACATTTGCAAAATCATTTGCTAAACGCAACGTAGTAGCTGGTTCCATATTTTTAGCTGTTCTTCCAGGTACATTATACAAGATAACTGGTTTAGGGCTTGCCAATGCAACTGCCTTAAAATGTTGGTAAAAACCTTCTTGAGTTGGCTTACTATAATACGGTGCTACTGATAGTATTGCATCAATTTCAGATAAGTCTAACGTTTTTAACTCCTCAACAACCGTTTGTGTATTATTTCCTCCTACTCCTAGAACTAGCGGTAAACGTTTATTATTTACTTCCGCAACAACTCTAATGATTTGTTCTTTTTCTTCTTTTGTAATTGTTGCGCTTTCTCCAGTGGTTCCATTAATTACTAAATAATTAGTACCGTTTTCAATATTATAATTTACTAACTTTTTTAATGCATCATAATCTACACTTAAATCTTCTTTAAATGGAGTTACTAATGCTACACCAAGCCCATAAAACTGTTGCATTATATTTTATTTAATATGGTTAAATACTTTTTTAATTCTTCATTCAAAACTGCTTCATTAAAAGCTTCATCAGACACTACAATATCAAATAATCTATCATCAATATTTGCAAATCCTGCTTTCAATTTAGCCTGCGACAACAAAGTTACCATATTTGTAAAAATATTAGATGATTTGGTATAATTAATAAGCAAATCATACTCATTTTTAACGAAGTTTTTAAGATTGTCTGATTTTAAACTTGCTTTAAAACCAAAATCATTATCAGTAAAAAATTCAGAAGAAGCTTCTTGTTTTTTTGAATATTCTCTAAAAGTAAAAACGGATATTTGTTCGTTTGTAAAGGGAAGTTTGTTGGTTAAGTTAGCCAACACAATGTTTATGAGAGATTCGTTATCTAATACAATCGCTACTTTTTTTATTTTATTAGAGTCTTGACGCTTAATGACCGTTTTACGAATCATTTTGTCAAATACTTTTTGAATAGACTTTTGTTTAAGTTTGGATATCATTGTTAAAAATTGCGGACGCTAAAAATACACTATTTATTACTAATTTCTAAAAGAATAAATTGATTCAATTGTTTCCCATATACTTGAAAATTATCATCAGAAACCAAAATAACTGATTGGTTTCCGTTCGATAAGTCAGGACCGAAAGTTATCCCTTCTATGTTATCTATAATCCCATCTGTTAATTTTTCTTGAACTGTACTAAAATCAATTAATAATTCTTTCTTTAACGGTACATATTTTTGATTTTTTAAGGATGTTATTTCTAATGTATTCGTTGTTTCTTTTTCTACAGAAGCTTTAAAAATTCGTACCACATTACCATAACTCCCGTAACCACTTTGATAGATTCTTTCTATTACAAAAAACACTCCTTCTTTATATTCCAAGATTGAAGTTACTCCATTGAGGTTCACGTTACCTTTTGAAGGTTTATCAATTTTCTCTAATTCATAAGCATATTGCTTCTCAGCTTCTTTCTTTTCTTTATTAAAGTATGTTATTCTAATTGGTGATTGTGTTTTATGAAATGTTGGTTCCTCTCCATCAACTTCTAAAGGTGCTTCCATTGCAACCCAAAAACCTTTGTTATCAACACTTTTACAAGAGCCTTCAAAAACCCCATTGTGTTTTGGTTGTCCATTTGAATTTGCTTTGAAATATGAAGGAATTGAATATTTTTCAATCTTTGAATTTTCTATATCTACTGAAAAAACAGATGGATCTTTTCCCTTTCTAATAGAACCTTCAGAAACTAAATTAAATTCCCCATCTGCATCTATAAAAATAGATTCTAAATCCAAAAAATGCTCTTTATAAAAACTAGAAGTAGTATCTCTAAGCTCAATAACTTTTTTAAAGTTTACCGAAGTAATTTTATCATTTTCAATTTCAATATCTGCGGTTAAAATTCTAGGATTTCGAGCATCATCAACTACCATATAATATTCACCATTATAACCATCAATTCCCGATAAACCTCCTATAGTTGTATTGCTTAAACTAAGTGAATCTTTAACTACATATTCATCAATATAGGTAAGGGTAATTTGTTCTTTTTTACAACTAAGAAATGTAACTATAAAAACAAGGGTGTAAAGTATTTTTTTCTTCATAATGCAAAAATACTATTTAATTAATTCGTGTAAGGATTAAAAAGCAATTCGTCTAAAATTGTAAAACCAATATATAATGAATAAGTATCTACCTATAATTTTAAAAATTATTGCTGCAATTATTATGCTGCAAACATTGTTCTTCAAATTTACCGGTGCTCAAGAAAGTGTTGATTTGTTCACTAAACTCGCTGGAGAAAACGAAGCTTTGATGCGAATTGGAACTGGGGTTTTGGAGTTAATAGCTTCTATTTTACTATTTGTTCCCAACAAGACTTGGTTAGGAGCTTTTCTTACCGTTGGTTTAATGGGAGGGGCTGTTATGAGTCATTTAACAAAGATTGGTATTGAGCATAATGGAGATGGTGGCGGATTGTTTATTTGCGCTGTTATAACTTTAGTTGCAGGAGGTATTTTACTTATATTAAATAGAAAGAGTATTCCTATTATAGGAAATAAATTATAGTTTTTAATTTAATTTGATTTGTTAACCATAAGCGGTTTTAGAGTTATTCTAAAACCGCTTATTTTTTCTCCTAAGATTTACTCTATTGCAATAAAAATTTCTGCCTCACCATCAGTAGGATTTTGTGCTTTACTTCCATACACTTCAAAGTCTGCTGAATATGTTCTTTGAAGGTCTGAATTCCAAATTTTCATCCATTCATTTACCACAGCATCCTTTGTTAAATCTCCCTTAGCTATGAATTTCTTGTAATTCGCAGTTTCAATTTTACTTCCAATCATTCCTTCAGGAATATCATTTAAGTTTTCTACTCTGTATCCTAAAATCATGGTATATGGCTTGGTATGATCTTTTTCATAATCGGTATATACCGCATAACTTTCTTCTCCTATTCTATTAGAAAGTTGATCACCTACCTTTTCTGTCATAAATCGTTGCCATAAAGCAGGAATGTCTTGCATTGCTTTTCCATTTTCATTTGTAGTTCTAACGGAAATTCCAACTACGTAAAATGCTTCTTTTTTTAATGTGTTCATTGTTTTATATTTTAATGTTTACACAAAAATAGAAGCAGACCATGACAAGGGTTTGTCAGGGGGTATTGTATTTTTCTTCACAAATTTTAAAATATTCTTCTAAGGTTAAATTGTGAGGTTCAAAATTTGCTCCCGTATATTGCATATTCTTTATACAATCAATCCTAAAAGCTCGAAACTCATTTCGCAATCTGCAAAAAGCAATTAACAACCAATTTAAATTGGTGCTATACATAGCAAATGGCTCTACAATTCGTTTGGTAAATTGATTTTGAAGTGATAAATATTCTAATTCTATCAAATGAAAGTTTGTAATTGCCGTTTGAAGTTCCATTAAATAACTACTAGACCTTTCATTATCTTGATTCATTCGAAAAACAATTCTTTTCGATAACAAATCTGCTTTGTCTTTTTGTGAATATTTTAAAACGGCTTTAATCTTAGTAATGGCATTGCTATAGTTATCTACAAATGACGCATCTTTATTTTTTAATATCAATTGCTCTGCTGTAATTAAAGCATTGGCTTCTTCCTCTGAAAACATTACAGGAGGTAATTGAAATCCTTCTTGTAAAGAATATCCTTTTCCTTCTTCTACTACGACAGGAACACCAGAATCTTCTAGTGTTCTTATATCTCTATATATGGTCCGAATACTTACTTCAAACTTCTCTGCTAATTCTCTAGCAGTAAGTAGTCTTTTTGACTGTAATAAGGTAACTATCTTGGTTAACCTAGTAAGTCTCGGCTTTTCCATTGTATAATTTAATTACTTTTTGCTATCAATGCTTTTACGATTAAGTATTGAGCTACTATATACAAAACGATAATCGAAATATCGAAAAGTCTTTTAGGAGTATAGAAGTTATTCAATGCTATTAAACTATCTGAAGCAATAAACAAAACAGCTCCTAATAACAACCAAGAACTTGAGGTAGACTTACCTTGTCTATAATGTAATAAAGCAGCTGTTCCAAAAGTTGATATCGTTATTCCATATACAATCACAGGAACTAACATTTCTCCTAGATTTACATAGATTAAACTTAACAAACCAATAAATAATACTACAAATGGAATGGCAGATGTAATCATTTTGGTAGTGAGTTCTTTATGTAACAGATCTGTCACAATTTTTATATAAATAACATGTGCTAATAAAAAAGAAGCTAACCCAAAAACAAAAAACTTCTCTTTATTCAACAAAAACACATCTCCCCAAAACGAAAAAAACAAGGCGGACAATACCCAAAAACTAGGTTTCTTAACCGACACTAAATACACTACCGCTAGGGTTGTCATTAGTAAAGGTTTAAAAATCATTTCTAAATTTTTGTTTTGTGTGATTACCGCATACACATCTGCGATAGCCGCTATTAAAAAGACAAGGCTAGCCAGCGTAGTTTTAGTTTGTTTGGTCATTGAATTATTTTTTAGTTTATCATATCAATAAAATCCTGTTCCGAAATAATTGGTATTTCAAGATTTTGTGCTTTCTCTAACTTACTTGGTCCCATATTATCTCCTGCAACGACATAACCTGTTTTTTTGGAAATAGATGAACTTACCTTTCCTCCATTATCTTCAATGGCCTTTTTCAGCTCATTTCTACTCATCTGGTGAAATACTCCTGAAACCACAAATACTTTTCCTGCTAATTTATCGGTTTGTCCTTCTAAACTCTCCGCTGAAATTTCTAGTTGTACACCATAAGACTTCAATCTATCTACTAATTGAATGTTTCCTAAATCATTAGAAAAATCAATAATACTTTGTGCTATTCTATCTCCAATTTCATCGACCGCCACTAAGGTTTCAAAATCAGCAGCCATTAAATTATCAATCGACTTAAAATGTTTGGCTAATTTTTTAGCTACAGTTTCTCCTACGAATCGAATTCCTAATGCATACAGTACTTTTTCAAACGGAATTTCTTTAGACTTTTCTATTCCGTTGATCATATTTTGTGCTGATTTCTCTGCCATTCTCTCCAACGGAATTACTTGATCTACTTTTAACTCATATAAATCAGCATAGTTCTGAATCAGTCCTTCTTTTCTTAATAGGTCAACCGTTTCTCCTCCTAACCCATCAATGTCCATTGCTTTTCTACTAATAAAATGCTGAATCCTACCCGTAATTTGAGGAGCACATCCAAATTCATTCGGACAGTAATGTTTTGCGTCTCCTTCTGTTCGTATAAGTTCTGTATCACATTCTGGACAATCAGTAGCATATACTGTAGGTTGAGAATCGTTGCTCCTTTTGGTAAGATCTACTTTGATTATTTTTGGAATAATCTCCCCTCCTTTTTCCACAAAAACTGTATCTCCTAAACGAATGTCTAATTTTTCAATCTGGTCTGCATTGTGTAAAGAAGCTCTCTTTACCACTGTTCCTGCTAAATGCACTGGTTCCAAATTGGCTACAGGTGTTATAGCCCCTGTACGTCCAACTTGATAGGTAATTTCATTTAACACTGTTGAAACTTGCTCTGCTTTGAATTTATATGCAATAGCCCAACGTGGTGCCTTTGAGGTATAGCCTAATTCATCTTGCTGTTGAAAAGAATTTACTTTAATCACTACTCCATCCGTTTCATATGGTAAGTCATGTCGTTTCTCATCCCATTCATTTACAAAGGCTAGTACTTCTTCTATTGACTTTTTTAATTCTATAGTTTTCGGCACTTTAAATCCAACACTACGAGCAGCTTCTAAACTTTCATAATGTGAAGCATACTTACGTTCATTCGTTACAACCTGATATAGTAAACAATCTAACGGACGCTTTGCTACCTCTCCACTATCTTGTAGTTTTAAACTTCCACTTGCTGTGTTTCTAGGATTTCTATAAGGCTCTTCTCCATTAGCTACCCTTTCCTCATTCATTTTATTGAATCCTTCAATTGGCAAAATAATCTCACCTCTCATTTCAAAGTCAGAAACAAAATCGCCATTAGGTACTAAGGGAATTGATTTTATGGTTCGAATATTTGTAGTTACCTCATCTCCTTGAAAACCATCTCCTCTGGTAACCGCTCTAAGGAATGCTCCATTTTCATAGGTTAAATTTATGGAAGCTCCATCGTACTTTAACTCACAAGTATATTCAATATCGGTGGTTCCTAATATCTTTTGAATTCTCTTTTCCCAATCTAACAAGTCTTCTTTAGAATAAGAATTATCCAATGAATACATTCGGTTTTTATGAACGATTGTTTCAAAATTCTTTGTAATATCTCCTCCTACTCTCTGCGTTGGCGAATTTGCATCAAAAAATTGTGGATTCTCTTCTTCTAACTTCTCCAACTCCTTCAGCTTCATATCAAATTCATAATCTGAAATAGTTGCATTATCTAACACATAGTAATTATGGTTGTGTTGACGTAATTCTTCTCGTAATTCTTGTATTTTTTGTTCGATTGTCATTCTAATAATTAGCTTTTACCCTTCAGGATTAAAAATCCCTAAAGCCATTTTAATATCTATATCGGTATTTACTCCCTCTAAAATTTGTACTGAATCTTTTTGTTGAAGTACTACACCATAGTCTAATTCCTTTTTATCTCTGTCTATATAAAGCGTGTCTTTTTTTGAATCAATCAACGCAACCAAGCGTTGTTCCACAAAATAGATTTTATACTGCTCTTTTTGTTCTTTATAAAATTGATTTGCATAGTAGTTAAAGTCTCCATCTACCTCAGCAATTCCTTCAACATCTTTGAGTTTTTCATTTAGATGTTTTTCTAAAGGTTTAAGAAACAATATGCAGTCATCCTGCACATAAAAAACAGGTCTCGTATCAATATTACCTTGAGATTTTATTTCTTTCTTTGTTTCTGCATTCTTACATCCAATGCTAACAATGAACAACAATAGTAGTATTCTTCTCATTCTACTTTTTTACTGTTCCCGTTAAAAAACTTGGTCCTTTAGGTAAAGGACTACCTGCAGAACGACGGAAAGATACTATTTGACCACAATGCCATATTGCATCTGCTATTGGTCCGTTTAATTGATTCCAAAATGGATATTCAGCAACTTCTCCATTTCTTCTAGGTATCTTCATTACAAACTTTGATAAATCGTCTGAAGCTTTTAAAATATCACTTGCTTTTTTAAAGTTTTCTAAGGTTAATTTTCTCATTTCTGCAAAGGTTAATGAACCTTCCTTTGGAAAACTCATTTCAGTTCCTTCAACCGCACTTAATGTCATGATAGATAACACCAAAATATGATCTACTGTATCAAACAAACTTCTAGCATCTTTACTCGGCTTAAACTTTAAATCTTCCTCCTTTAATCCTTCTGTTGCCCAATAATAACGAAACCCTAATCCATCTACCAATCTACCTGCTACAGTTCCTTGCGTAAACTCTTTTGGAGCTTCTGGTATTTCATAATATGGTAAATCTTGTGCATTCATAGCCATAGAAAATATAAATAATAAAAAAGATGTAATAATTGTTTTCATACTCGTAGTTTAAGGGCTAAGTTAAAGAAAACTTTTGAGTATTTTATTGGGGATATCTTTCTATTATCAACAAAAAAACCGAAGCATTTCTACTTCGGTTTTTAACTATTCTAACATTATATAACACTATCTTCTCAAGGTCATTGTATACACAACGTCTCCTTCAGTTGCAGAAAATAATAGTTCTTTATCATTTAATTTTTCAATCTTGAATCCGGCAGCTAATGCCTCTTCATCTTCAAATGTTACGGCTTTCTCCTCTTCATCAAACTTCCACACACCTTCTTTTTGATCATTACTCATTTGAATTTGATACTTTCCATCTGCATAAAAATGCATCCAGCTTTCTTTCTGAGTAAAATCTTCTTTCTGTTCTCCTATTTGAACAGAACTTACTGACCACTTACCAGCAGTTAAAAAATCTAGCTCGTTAATTTCTTGAGCGTACGTAAAGGTTGAGATAATTAAAAGGAATGAGAAAATAGAGAATACCTTCACAAAAAGTGTAAGTACTTTTTTCATAATTTGGGGATATTTAGGGGTTTACGTTTCAAAAATAACAAAAAAACCGAAACATACAAATGTTTCGGTTTTAATTTTATTTATTTCTTAAACTATGTTAATAGTAAGTATAACGACGAACCTTAGCAATATGCTTCGCTAAACGCATTACTTGATGCGAATATCCATACTCATTATCATACCATACATAAATAACAATAGTATCTCCATCTGCAATAGTTGCTTTGCTATCAAAAATTGAAGGAGCTGTTGTTCCAACGATATCAGATGATACTAATTCATTACTTAATGAATATTGAATTTGCTCTACTAAGTTTCCTTCTAAAGCATTTTGCTTCATAATTGCATTTACAGATTCTACAGTGGTTGTAGAGTTTAACTGTAAATTTAAGATAGCTAATGATCCATTTGGAACTGGTACACGAATCGCACTAGAAGTTAACTTACCTTCTAAAGCTGGTAATGCTTTTGATACTGCCTTTCCTGCTCCAGTTTCTGTAATTACCATATTTAAAGCTGCTGCTCTACCTCTACGGTATTTCTTATGCATATTATCAACTAAGTTCTGATCGTTTGTATATGCATGAATTGTTTCTAAGTGCCCTTTCTTAATTCCGAAGTTATCTTCTAATACCTTTAATACTGGTGTAATAGCATTGGTTGTACAAGAAGCTGCTGAGAAAATATCGATATTATCTGGATTGTTTTCTAAGTGATTTACTCCATGAACAATATTTGGTATCCCTTTTCCTGGTGCAGTTAATAACACTTTACTTGCTCCATTTGGTACCAAATGACGACTTAATGCTTCTTGATCTCTAAATGCTCCTGTATTATCTATAATTAAAGCATCATTGATTCCGTATGCTGTATAGTCAATATCTTCTGGCTTTGCAGCAGAAATCATATATACAGTAGTTCCATTAATGATTAAAGCATTGTTTTCAGCATCTACTTGAACTGTTCCTAAGAAATCTCCGTGTACTGAATCAATACTTAATAAAGAAGCTCTTTTTTCTAAAACTGCCTCATTAATTTCTCCACGAGTAACTACAGCTCTTAAACGTAATTGAGAACCTTTACCCATTTTACTACTTAACTCACGAGCTAATAAACGTCCGATACGTCCAAAACCATACAATACAACATCTTTTGGTTGGATATCTGCCGCTCCTGTAGCATCTGCCAATTGATTTTTTACAAAATCAACAGTGTCTATAGCGCTATCTTCAGCTAAATGATACTCGTAAGCTAATTTACCTATATCTAATTTTGAAGCAGGTAAGTCAATTGATTGAATTGCTTTAGCTATAGCTAAAGCATCTTCAATGGTAATTGGCTTTGCTACAAACTCCTTTGCATAGTTGATCAAATTTAAAACCTCACTAGCTCTTTTATCTACCAATGGATTTCTAAATAATACTAACTCAATTGATTTATCATACCATAAATCATTAACGATATTAATAAACTCAACCGTAGCTCTTCTTACCTGTGCTTGATTTACTACTTCTTTTTCGTAATTTGTTATTGTTGACATAGTTGTGTGTTAACTAAATTTAAAAATTTGGTGCAAAAGTAGTTATTTCAAACGATTTCGTACACCTTTTATAAAAGAAAAAATCTCATCAAAATTTGATGAGATTTTATACTTATAATTTAAACTTTATTTTTAATATCTAAATCTTTCAACTTGCCCTGAAGGACTTACCATTTCTAACAACAATCTTTTGTTTCTGCTATAATTAGTATCCAACATCTTAACAGCTTCTTTAGCTGATGACACTTGTTTTCCATTAATCTTTGTTAAAATATAACCTTCTCCAACATCAAACTGTTTGAACGCAACATTTTCAGTTCTTTTAATTTTGGCCCCTCCTTCTATTTTAAACTTTTGCTTCTCTTCTTTAGTCACCTCTTCAAACTCTGTTTGTAATACCTGACTAATTGGTAATTCTATCAATTCGGTTAACTCTACTACTTTTGTTAATTCTTCTCCATCTCTATCAACAGTTACATTGATATATTCTCCAGGTCTTTTTGCGGTTAACTGTCCTTTTAAATCTGAATATTTAGAAATCTTTACATCATTTACTTTTGTAATAACATCCCCGTCTTTCAAACCAGCTTTTCCTGCTCCTCCATCTTTAAATACCTCTCCAATTTTAACTCCTTCAATAGAAGAATCTGTTAAATCTGGTCTAAAACCAATCAATGCTTGTTGTACTGATCCAAATTCTAATAAATCGTCTACAATTTTCTTAGTGATATTCGAAGGTACCGCAAATGAATACCCTATAAACGAACCTGTTCTCGAACTTATAGCTGTATTAATTCCAACCAATTCTCCTCTTGTATTTACAAGCGCTCCTCCACTGTTACCTGGGTTAACTGCAGCATCTGTTTGTATAAAGGCCTCTATATTTTTATTTCCATCTAAATCTCTTCCTTTTGCACTAACGATTCCTGCTGTTACCGTTGATGTTAAGTTATATGGATTTCCAACAGCTAATACCCATTCTCCAATTTTTACATTATTTGAATTTGCGAATGGTAAATTTGGTAAATCTCCATCTACATCAACCTTTAATAGAGCAATATCATTTTTCTCATCAGCTCCAATTAACTTAGCTTTGACTTTTTTTCTATTATTTAAGGTTATTTCTATATCAGTTGCGTTTGCAATAACATGATTGTTTGTTACAATGTATCCATCTGGTGAAATAATTACTCCGCTTCCTGTACCTACTTGTTTATACTCACGTGTTCCATTTCCTCCAAAAAAGAAACTATACGGATCTTGTTTCGTGCGTACAGCTGTATTTTTAACATGCACTACCGCATTCACTGTCTTCTCTGCTGCTTCTGTAAAATCGGTTGGTGTAGCTGTTGCATTCACTACTGTAGGCGTATAACTCGCTTTTACAGTTTGTATTGATGGTTCTGCTTGTTCTACAATAACCTGAGGCTTTTCAATTAACATTTTGTAGCCTGTAAGCGCAACTGCGCCACCTATAAACGCTACTCCTAATATTCCAAAAAATTTCTTCATATGCTTACAAATATTTTATAGTTCAAATATACATTTTTAACATTTTAACAAAATACGTTTAACTTCAATTTAACGCATTTTAACCGCTATTTAACACACCTGTTTTACTCTATAAATATGTATCTTTGCTGGTGCAATGATTTTAGATTTTTATAAATATCAAGGAACAGGAAACGACTTTGTTATAGTCGATAACCGTGCAAAAACCTTTCCAAAAAATAACCTAGCATTAATTTCTAAATTATGCGATCGTCATTTTGGTATAGGAGCAGATGGTGTGATGTTATTAGAAGAGCATGAGACATCTGATTTTCGAATGATTTACTACAATGCCGACGGAACGCAAACAATGTGTGGTAATGGTGCAAGATGTATGGTGGCCTTTGCTAAGTATTTAGGTATTATCGATTCTAAAACCAACTTCACCGCTTATGATGGTGAGCATTATGCTGAAGTATCTGAAGAAGGGATTGTTTCTTTACATATGATTGATGTAGACAAAGTAAAGATTCATGACGATTATGTTTTTGCAGATACAGGCACACAGCATCATGTTGAAATTGTTGAGGACTTAACCAACTTTCCAGTTTTTGAAAAAGGTAAAAAAATAAGATATGATGTTTATGGTGCTCCTGGAAGTAATGTCAACTTTGTACAACAATTAGATGCTAAAACCTTTAGAGTAAGAACTTATGAAAAAGGTGTTGAAGATGAGACCTTAGCTTGTGGTACTGGTGTAACCGCCGTGGCTTTGGCAATGCACGCTACTCATAAGACAACTGAAAAAAATATTACACTTCCTGTAGAGGGCGGAATACTTTCGGTGAGTTTTGAAGAACATAATGGAACTTATTCTAATATCTACTTAAGCGGACCAGCCACATTTGTTTTTAAAGGACAAATTTCGATTTAAATGGAAAGTTTAATAGGACAACATATTCGTTTACGAGCTCTAGAACCTGAAGACCTTCAGTTTTTGTTTGATATTGAAAACAACGAAGAGTTTTGGGAAGTTAGTCATACTCAAACTCCATTTTCAAAATTCTTACTTAGGCAGTATCTAGAAAATGCTCATTTAGATATTTATGAAGCTAAGCAATTGCGATTGGTTATCGAAACTGAGCACAAACAAGCTGTAGGAATGATTGACTTATTCGATTTCAATCCACAACATAAAAGAGCTGGTATTGGTATTTTAATTCATCCTAGTTTTCAAAAAAACGGATTTGCATCAGATGCTTTACAATGTTTGATAAAATATTGTTTCAATCATTTGAATTTACATCAATTATATGCTAATATTACAGCCACTAATCAAAACAGTTTGGATTTGTTTAAAAAACATCAATTTCAACAAATCGGAATTAAAAAAGATTGGATTTACAGTAACAAAACATATAAAGACGAGATACTTTTTCAGTTAATCAATGAATAAAAAAATTATATACATATCAGTTTTAGCTTTATTTGCTATAGGTGGAATTATCGGATTTAACTTTTATCAAAAAATATTTGGTACGGCTGTTAAAAAAGACGGAGCCATATATATTGGTTCTAACTACCATTTAATAGATGTAAAAAAATTATTGACTGAGTATATAAACAAACCTGAAAATTTTGTTTGGGTGGCTGAAAAGAAAAAATTCACCAAACCTAAAGGAGGAAAATACCTACTTAAAAAAGGGATGAATATGAATGATGTGGTGAATTTATTAAGAAGCGGAAACCAAACTCCGGTTAAGGTTGCTTTTAACAATCAAGATAGCTTAGAAAAATTAGCAGGTAGAATTGCCCAACAGATTGAAGCAGACTCTACTGCTTTGATTAAAGCTTTTACAGATGCTAACTTTTTAACTAAAAATAACTTTACTGAGAAATCGGCATTGGGTATGTATATTCCAAATAGTTATGAATTATATTGGAATACTTCTGCTGAAAAATTTAGAGATAAGATGTTACGAGAGTATAACCGTTTTTGGAATACTTCTCGATTAGAAAAAGCAAAAAAACAAAATTTAACTCCACAAGAAGTTATTACACTTGCTTCTATTGTTCATAAAGAAACAGTTCAAAAAAGTGAACGTCCAACTGTTGCAGGACTATATTTAAATCGCTTAAGAGATGGATGGCCTCTAGAAGCAGACCCTACCATTATTTATGCAAAGCAACAACAAGACAAAAGCATTGTTATTAAGAGGGTTTTGTTTAAATATATTGAAGAGACTAAAAACTCTCCATATAACACTTATAAAAACAGAGGCTTACCTCCTACTTTAATTGCAATGCCAGATATTTCTGCCGTTGATGCTGTTTTAAATCCAAGAAAGCACAATTATTACTTTATGTGTGCTAGCGTAGATAAAATTGGGTTTCATGACTTTACCAACTCTCTGGCACAACATAATCGCAATGCTGCAAAATATCAGAGATGGATTAATCAACAGGGAATTAAAAAATAATTTTAACAAAAATTTATTTTCAAAAGGATTTGTTAAATTTTATCAAGTTGATAATTATTCTTTAATTCTATTCATATCCTCATAATAAACACACCGTTTTTTTCCTATTTTGACAATATGAAAAACACTGTAAATTTCTGATTTTTAGTTTATTACACTTATTTGACATACCTTTGTACCGCTAAACAGAAAGAAATTTATTATTAGAAATTTAGTATTAATTATGATAAGCTTTGTATTACTAAGCGGTTTTACAAAACTTAAAACAACAAAAAAGGGGAAAACTACAACTACTACAACCGCAACGGTTACTTTTTTAAACGAAGTTGAAAAAGTAAACATTCCTTTTTTACAAAATGACTTTGTAGGTTTTAAAGAAGCAGTTGCTTTTAAAGAGTCGCAAGGTAGATACAGAATCGTAAATAAATTAGGTTATTTAGGAAAGTATCAATTCGGTAGAGAAACTTTAAAACGTTTTAGAGTTTACAACACACAACAATTTTTAACGAATCCAGAATTACAGGAAAAAGTATTTATTGCTTATTGTAAGGTAAACAAATGGATTTTACGTAAAGATATTCGAAGAAGTGTTGGAAAAACAATAAACGGAATAAAGATTACTGAGTCTGGTATTTTAGCAGCTGCTCATTTAAGTGGTGCTGGTAATGTTAAAAAGTATTTGAGATCAAATGGTCAAAACAAATTTAAAGATGCTTTTGGTACCTCTATAGAAACCTATATGAAGAATTTTGGGGGTTATGATGTTTCTAACATTAATGCCAACAAAAAACCAATAGTTTAAAAACTAATTAATTGTTTCAAGAAAGCATCAATCTTTAGATTGGTGCTTTTTCTTTTTATAAAACTTTCATTCGGAAAACCATTTATATCATTTGGAAATGTTTTTCCTTAAAACTTTAACTATCAAATTACTTTAGAAAACAATTAACCAAATAAATTATAAAGTATGTTATTAAAAAAGATGTTAAAAGAAAGTGGTATTAAAGAATTAAGTAAAGAAAACTTAGTAAGCATTAATGGTGGTGCCAACGATTATTATTGTTGGGACGCCAAAGGAAACACTTTTAATTCAAGTACAGATGTATCTTCTTCTTCTGTGCACTGTACACCAATTGCAGTTGTTGAAGAAGATGTGCACCTGTATCCTTTTGACGGTATCAGACCTTAAAACAAAGAAGCGAACTAAATGGTTCGCTTTTTTGTTTAGTATACTTCACACTACTACAGCATATATTTTCTATATTTATACTTATGAAAAAAATTGCTTTACTTTTAATTATTACAAGTTTTTTTGCTTGTCACGAAAAATTTGAACCTCATAAATTCAATGGATTCTGGTTTCATAACGATAATACTGACAACCGCTTTAACTTACCTTCCGTTATCTTTAAAAACGATTCTGCTTATTTTTTTGATGTATATCAATACGCAAAAAAAAGTAAGTATAAAATTCACAATAATCAAATATCATTCTTTTTTAAAAATGACACTCTGGTACAAAAAGTTACATTCGAAAGTAAAAATTTGATATTATATCTAGACAACCATAAATACAACCTCTGGAAAAATAACTCCATCTTTAACGACATTATAGACCATGATTTGATTGGAGTAAAAACTAAAAGTAAAATACAATCAAATTATATTAAAAGGTTTGAAAGTGGCTTTCACATTTTTAAAGATACTACTGACTCATTAACTTTTAAGTTAGATAACACTTATACTCATAATAAAGAAAAATTAATAGAATTTATTCTTCATAATACTAATGCTCACTTTGATATACCTAGTTTTGTTATTTATATTGGAAAAGACATAACACTAAAAGACCTCATTACATCCTGTTATCAAGAGTTGTTTTTAACTAATCTTAGACAAGTATTATTAATTACAGATTTCGATTTTGAAAAAAATACGTATTCTGGTATCATTGAAAGATTCGATTTTTGGGATTTTCAAATTCAAAATTATATTTCAATAAATAAATTAAGTCCCTATCCAAGACAACCATTATTAAAAGAAAACAATAAGGATTATTATCTCGAAAAATATTATCCAAAACAAATTACAATAAACACCAAAGAAGATTTTCATTTATTGAATACATCATTAGATAAACAAAATCTTCTTATTAGTATCAATCCAAACTTAGACTTGAAAGATTACTTTGAATTAAAGCAATTAATACAGGCTATAAAAAAAGATAGAAAAATAAAAGTTCGAACCGAATTTATTTTATCCTCTTAACTTAGTAAGTATCCTTACCTCTCTTTCATAATCCACTAGAAAGCAAAAACATGGCATTCGGAAAGTTTCCATTCCAAAATTCTTTGTTTCATTTTAAATTCGTGTAAATACTAACTTTAAACATTATGAAACAAAACATTTTAGACCTAAAAGGAGTCAAAGAATTATCAAAAGAAGATTTAAAAAACACACAAGGTGGAATTATTGTAGGTTGGAGTAACTATTGGACTGGAGGTACCAACGAAGGTAATTCTACTCCAATTTATAATGAACCAGACGATTATATTCCTACTTGGAAGTACAGATGTTATCCAAAAAATTATCAAGCTGGTGGGACATATTATTTTAGCAATACCATGTTAAATGGATATGATTGCTATCCTAACACATAACAATTTCTTTTTTACTCAGCTACTCAGTAGCTATATTGATTTAACTAAAAAAAGCGAACCATTTGGTTCGCTTTTTATTATGATAATTCTTCTAAATTCGTTGGTTTTCGATACCCTTGAAAAGGTTGTTTTAATAACTCCTTTAAACTCGAGTTCTTTTCTTCATCTGGAAAAGTATCTACTCCATATACTATCTTTTCTCTATCCAACTCCATATACGTACCTAATAAACGATCCCAAATAGAAAAGATATTTCCGTAATTAGAATCGGTATATGGTAATAAATTATGATGATGTACTTTGTGCATATCTGGAGAGCAGATGATATAACTTAATGCTTTATCTAGTTTTCTTGGCAACTTGATATTAGCATGATTAAATTGAGTTAATACTAATGAGCATGATTGATACAACATTACAATAGCTATTGGTGTACCCACTAAGAATACCCCCATTAAAGTAAAGGTAAATCGGATTACACTTTCTATAGGGTGATGTCTATTCGCTGTGGTAGTATCTACTTTATGGTCTGAATGATGTACTAAATGTACCATCCATAAAGGTCTTACTTTGTGCTCTACTAAATGTGCTAAATACGCTCCAAAGAAATCTAAAAACAATACTCCAAGCAATACATATAACCACAAAGGCATTTCTGGTAACCAATTAATCAATCCAAAATCATTCGCAACTACCCATTCTGAAGTTTTTAACAATAAAAAGGCCAATATAAAGTTGATAATTACCGTAGTTCCTGTAAAAAACAAATTAGGCCAAGCGTGTTTCCACTTTTTATAATCAAATTTAAATAGAGGCACCGCACTTTCTAACAACCAGAAAAAAGCAATTCCTCCAGTTAAAATAAGTGCTCGATGCGTTGAGGGGATCGTTTCGAAATAGTTTACAAGGGTTTCCAATATGATATATTTTTTCTAAAAATAGTAATTTCTGATGAATAGTTATTTATGCTATTCAATTTCCTTATAGTTCAAAAGGTTATCCGATCTTTTCTTTTAGTGCTCTTTTCGATACATATCAAAAGAAAACTCTTTTGTAAACCCTAAATTTCGGTATAGGCGTTCAGCTCCTGAACTAGACAATACTTGAAGTGCTAATACACTGTCTTTTGGAGTTTGACACGCTTCTAATGATTTCTTCATTACAGTAGTAGCTACTCCTTGTTTTCTATAATTAGGATTGGTTGCAATAGCATATAATCCGTAAATCTCTTTGTCTTCAACTATCAAACACACTCCTACCGGCACCTCATCAATGTATGCAATAAAATAATGCTGATTTTCAAAACCAAACCCTTGAATATTCATTGTTCTTAACCAAGGATACCAATCTAAATAAGTTTCTTCTGTTTCATTAAACCCTCTTACTTGCACCTCGCTAAAAGTTTCTAAATCATCTAAGTTTTCAACTTTTCTCACAAGTATAGAAGAGTTTTCATCCCATTCACTAACTACTTCTGAAGAAGCCGTCATATAGGTAATATTATTTACCAAAGCATAAGTACTCTCAGGAACGATCTCACCTTCATCAGGAATATATAAAAAATCGCTAGGATGTTCTAAACTGAAATTCTGATCTAATATAATACTGATATTAAACTCTGTTCTTTTACTAACAATTGTTTCTATATTTTTAAAACTTTGATGTGTTCCTCTATTTTGTTTTAAAAAACATAAATGATGTTGAATCAATCTTTTCTTATTCATAGCAACATATTATCCTCTCTTACTTCCGGACATTGGCAATCTCTTTTTTAACTCTTCTACAATTCGGTAAGTAGCAGGACACACTTCTGTATTCTTGATAGTTATATTAGCTAGTTGAATAAATTTCCTTCTATTGGTATGTGGATATTCGGCACATGCCTTAGGACGTACATCATAGATAAAACAAGAATTATCATTTAAATCTAAAAACGGACATGGAGCTGTTTTTAACACATGAAAATCATCTGAATCAATTTCTAAGTATTGATCTTTGAAATCGGCCACTTTCATTTTCAAGTGCTTTGCTATACGTTCGATATCTTTATAGGTAAACATCGGACTTGTAGTTTTACAGCAGTTTCCACAGTCTAAACAGTCGGTACGTTCAAATTCTTCTTCGTGAATTTCTTGAACGACTAAATCCAATCGTTTAGGTGTTCTCTTTTTTAAGCGTTGAAAGTATTTTTTATTCTCATCTAACTTATCTTCCGATAACTTTTTTAAGTTTTCTAAATCTTTGTCCATTAATCCATTCTTTATTATTCTACAATCTCAATTATTTCATTTCCAACATAGTCATCAAACCTGTTAATTATGGCAGGCATCTTCATAGTTGGGCAATGATTTACAACCACATCAAAATCTTTTATATAATCTACACTGGTTAAATAATGTTCTTCTTTAATATTTTTATTCTGGTACGTCATTCTATATAAGAAATCTTCCATTCTTTCTATTTCTATAATAGACCTTCGATCCGGTGATAATGATTTATGCGTTTTTAATTCCAATCTAACTTTATTCTTAGAAATTAAATTTGAGCTAATGATTACTTCAGCATAGGACTCTAAAGGTCCATAAAAAAGAAAGACATTCTTTTTTATCGCAAATCTAGTTGCTATTCCGTCACATGGATCATATAATACAAATTCATTATTCAATCTTCTCAAAGTAATATAATGAATTGGAAAATCATTTATCTGAATACTGTTGGTCTTTAAACCTCCTCCTAACTCTTTTATTGAGGCATTTATCAACTCCTTATCTAAATCTGATGCTTTCCAAGAAAGAATACTTTTATAAATATCTGAACTCCTAGTAGTATCAATAAATATTTGATGTTTTGATAGATCTAAAAAATCTGGGCTATTCTTTTCCAAAATTGTGTCTTCAATAATTTCTAGCAATTTAGCTTTCGGAATTTTTGTACTATTTTTCTTGTTTTGGGAACATGCTAAAATCAAAAAAACACAACTTATTACTACTATATTTTTAAACATTCTTTTTAGGTAAAACACTCCACAAAAATACCTATATAAATTGTTAGAATGAGTTTAAATATCATCCAAATAAATTATGTAATTTTGCACTTCAATTTTAATTAACTAATGAGTATTCAAACATTACTAGAAACTAAAGTAAAAGAAGGATTTTTAGCCTTGTATGATGTAGAAATTCCGAGTGTAGAATTTCAAGCAACCCGTAAAGATTTTGATGGAGATATCACTGTAGTGGTTTTCCCTTTATTGCGGTACAAAAAAGGAAATCCAGTTCAAATCGGTGAAGATTTAGGAATCTACTTAGTTGAAAATGTTGAAGACATTACTAGTTACAACGTAGTAAAAGGTTTTTTAAACTTAGTTGTTGCGGATAGTTTTTACACGAATTTTTTTAATCAAATTTCTACAGATGAACGTTATGGATTTGCAAAAGCAGATTCAGTAGATAGTCGTATGGTAGAATATTCTTCTCCTAATACCAACAAGCCGTTACACTTAGGGCATGTTCGTAATGTATTATTAGGGTATTCTGTTGCAGAAATTTTAAAAGCAGCTGGACATAAGGTTTACAAAACTCAAATTATCAACGACCGTGGTATTCACATTTGTAAGTCGATGTTGGCTTGGAAGCGTTTTGGAAACGGTGAAACTCCAGAGTCTACTGGATTAAAAGGAGATAAATTAGTTGGTAATTACTATGTAAAATTCGATAAAGAATATAAAAAAGAAATCAACGATTTAGTTACTTCTGGTGTTTCTGAAGAAGATGCTAAGAAACAAGCTCCTTTATTCTTAGAAGCACAAGAAATGTTACGTAAATGGGAATCTGGAGATACTGAAACTGTTTCTTTATGGGAAACAATGAATGGTTGGGTATATGACGGATTTGATGTTACCTACAAAAACATTGGTGTTGATTTTGACAAATTATATTATGAAAGTAACACCTACCTTTTAGGAAAAGATATTATTGAAGAAGGTTTAAAGAATGGTGTTTTCTTTAAAAAGGAAGATGGTTCTGTTTGGTGTGACTTAACAGAAGATGGTTTAGACGAAAAGTTAGTTCTACGTTCTGACGGTACTGCAGTATATATGACACAAGATATTGGTACAGCCATTCAACGTGCAAAAGACTTTACCGATTTAAACGGTATGGTGTATACAGTAGGAAATGAACAAGATTACCACTTTAAAGTATTATTCTTAATCTTAAAGAAATTAGGTTATTCTTGGGCAGACCAATTATACCACTTAAGTTATGGTATGGTTGATTTACCTTCTGGTAAAATGAAGTCTCGTGAAGGTACTGTAGTAGATGCAGATGATTTAATGGATGAAATGACAGGTACTGCTCGCGAAATTTCTCAGGAATTAGGGAAATTAGAAGGATATTCTAATGACGAAAAAGAGGCATTATACAAAGTGATTGGTTTAGGTGCATTAAAATATTTCATTTTAAAGGTAGATCCTAAGAAGAGAATTTTGTTTGACCCACAAGCTTCTGTAGACTTCCAAGGAAACACTGGTCCTTTTGTGCAATACACCTATGCGAGAATTCAATCGATTTTACGTAAGGCAACATTTGATTATTCAGCTCAAGTAAGTGTTGAGTTACACGAAAAAGAAAAGGAGTTAATCAAACAATTAGAATTATATCCTGAAGTGATTCAGCAAGCAGCTAAGAATTATTCGCCAGCTGTTATTGCTAATTATACTTATGATTTAGTAAAAGAGTTTAATTCTTTTTACCAAAACGTATCCATTTTAGGAGAAGAGAATCAAGATAAAAAAGTATTTAGAGTTCAGTTATCTAAAAAGGTAGCGGATACTATAAAATCTGCATTCGCATTATTAGGAATTCAGGTTCCTGAGAGAATGTAATTTTTGTAATTACGAATTGTGAATTATAATTTGTAATTAAATTAAGAGTATAGCGTTAGGGATTGAATGGTTTGTTTGAGCTCGTTGAAGAATGCAACGGCGAGTAATGAAAGCCCGCTCGAACGCCCAAAACAATATTAAAACAAACAACAAGAAAATTAAACATCATGAAATACGACGTATTAGTAATTGGAAGTGGTCCTGGAGGTTATGTAACCGCTATTAGAGCATCACAATTAGGATTTAAAACTGCCGTAGTTGAAAAAGAAAACTTAGGTGGTATTTGCTTAAACTGGGGATGTATTCCTACCAAAGCATTATTAAAATCTGCTCAAGTATATGATTATTTAAAACATGTTGATGATTACGGATTAAAAGCAGAAGCTATTGATAAAGATTTTGAAGCTGTTATTAAGCGTAGTCGTGGTGTTGCTGAAGGAATGAGCAAAGGTGTTCAGTTCTTAATGAAGAAAAACAAAATTGATATCATTGACGGATTTGGAAAGGTAAAGCCTGGAAAGAAAGTTGATGTTACTGGTACAGATGGAAAGGTAACTGAATACAGTGCTGACCATATTATTATTGCTACTGGTGCTCGTTCTCGTGAGTTACCTAACTTACCACAGGATGGTAAAAAAGTAATTGGATACCGTGAGGCTATGAGTTTACCAACACAACCAAAATCTATGATTGTAGTAGGTTCTGGTGCTATTGGAGTTGAGTTTGCTCATTTCTATAACTCAATGGGAACTGAGGTTACTATTGTTGAGTTTATGCCAAATATTGTTCCTGTAGAAGATAAAGATGTTTCTAAACAAATGGAACGTTCTTTCAAGAAAGCTGGTATTAAAGTAATGACTAACTCTTCTGTAGAGTCTGTTGATACTTCTGGTGATGGAGTAAAAGCTACTGTTAAAACAAAGAAAGGTGAGCAAGTTTTAGAAGCTGATGTTGTTTTATCGGCAGTTGGAATTAAAACAAATATCGAAAACATCGGATTAGAAGATGTTGGAATTATTACTGATAGAGATAAAATCTTAGTAAACGATTGGTACCAAACAAACATTCCTGGTTATTATGCTATTGGTGATGTTACTCCTGGGCCAGCATTAGCACACGTTGCTTCTGCAGAAGGAATTACTTGTGTTGAAAAGATTGCTGGTGTACACACAGAAGCTATCGATTACGGAAACATTCCTGGATGTACTTATGCTACTCCAGAAATTGCATCTGTAGGTTTAACTGAAGAGAAAGCTAAGGAAGCTGGATATGAGTTAAAAGTTGGTAAATTCCCATTCTCTGCTTCGGGTAAAGCGAAAGCTGCTGGAACTCCTGATGGATTTGTAAAAGTAATTTTTGATGCTAAATATGGCGAATGGTTAGGATGTCATATGATTGGTGCTGGTGTAACCGATATGATTGCTGAAGCGGTTGTTGCTCGTAAATTAGAAACTACCGGACATGAAGTATTAAAAGCTATCCACCCTCACCCAACAATGAGTGAAGCAGTTATGGAAGCTGTTGCTGATGCTTATGATGAAGTAATTCACTTATAATAGAGTATAAAGACTTTTAGATTTTTAGAAACAAGAATCAAGAGAATAGATATAAAGAGCCTCGCTAATTGCGAGGTTTTTTGTTTTTATTTTCGTTGTTTACCTTCCTATTTTTAAATAATTTCGCATGCGAAAAAGGAATACAAACTTACTTTGTACTTTCAAAAAAATATGAAACCCGTAAAATTGCTAAAAAATGAAAAAAACAACTCTTATTCTTGTTATCCTTCTTGCCTGTTTTTCAATACAAGCTCAAAACACTAATGTCAAATTAGGTGCAAAAACCGGTGTAAACTTATCTAAATATACTCCCGAAAAGCGTATTGGAAACATAATAATATCCGAGTATCAATTTAAAGTTGGATACTATGTTGGTGCTTATGTCAATTTTTTTATTTCTGATAAAATTAGAATTCAACCAGAACTGTTATATAGTACCCAAGGAACTAGAATTATTATAGACAATATTACTTTGACTGACGCTAATGGTATGAACATAGCAACTGGAGACTTTGAATCTACAATCAATGAATCTACTATTTCTATTCCAGTAGTCCTACAATATTTTTTGAATGAAAAATTCAGTTTAGAAGGTGGTCCTCAATTTGGATATATTATTAATAGAAAAGAGACCCTCACTGGTAGTCTTACGCATGAAAATCCGGTAATTGAAAAAGATTACGATAAGTTAGATATAGGTTTTAATATAGGTATTGGCTTTGATATTTCTAAAAAATTAAGAGTAAACTCAAGGTATTTCTTAGGCCTTTTAGAAAGGGATGATTTAGCCAAACCATCTATTTTTAGTCTTGGTATTGAATATCATTTATAATATAAATACTTTTAGTTTTTTAGAAACGAAAATCAACAAAATAGATATAAAAAACCTCGCAAATTGCGAGGTTTTTAGTTATAGAACATCATCGTTTTTATTTTAAATAATCAAAAGTATTTACCATTGTATACTTCGGACTTCTACTAATAAAGTCTCTAAAAAATGCTGTATGACTTGCTCCCATTAAAATAAATACACGATCATCTTCATTAAGTTCTAGTCTGTTTAAATTTGAGTACATTCTTAAGTTTCTTTGATAATATTTTGCTGCTTCATCTGCTCCTTCGAAATTATCTTTTGTTCCTGCGTGTGTTAACATATCTGCATTCACAGTAATTAAGAAATCTAAAAATCGATCATGGTTTGTTTGTTTCAACTTCTCTAAAAGATTTAATTCATTTTCATCATAATTGACCTCTGGATAAAATTTTAATGGGTTCTTGTAATATTTATCATGCCATGCAGGATCCAACTCATTTTTAATTTCAGCTCCTACATTATAATTATAACTCATTTTATGATCTATACCATAGATACGTTTCGTATTTGATAATCTTCCCAACTCATAAGCCAACAATTCTACTTCATCTGGTCTTTTAAAATCCATTTCTGGATTATCAATATATTGCTGGTATAAAGACTGTAACTTTTCATTATATGAAAGAGGTGTTTCTACGATAATAACAGTTGGCTTAAAGGCTGCTAGCATTGCTGCAATCTTATGCACTTCTTTTTGATTCTTCTTATCATGCTCATCAAATTCCGTTTTAGTTGCATCTGCGGTTTCTCCCATATGAAAGGTCCCAAAATTTAAAACCGAAATCTTCTTTAAATCACTTTGCTTTTCTTGTTTGATAGTTTTTTCGTTAGTAGCTTCATTTGTTTTTTGTTTTACACAAGAACTCATTAATAAGACTATAGCTACAAGTATTAAATATCCTTTTTTCATTTTACTTATTTTTTATTGTTTAGTAATTTCTTCAAAGCTTTTTAAATTAAAGTCTACCGATGACTTCGCTAAGAAGTTTAATATTGGTAAATGGCCTGCCCCCATTAGCACAAATACTTTATCTTCCCCTGCTTTATTAATATTGAGTATATTCTGAAAGATTCTCAAATTTCTGCTGTACCACCAAATTGAATTATCTGCTCCAAAATAATCTCCTTTCTCTGACTCTCCCATTTTAAATTCTCCAATTAAATAATGTCCGTGATTATGACTTACAACATCAGGATTATTCATAATCTTAAAGTAATCGATTAAGGTGATTTCTGTTTTTAACTTATCTCCTTTCTCATACAAACCGAAATATGTATCATTAATTTCCATTTCTCTTTTAAACTTAGCTGACCCTGCTTTCTGAACATAATAGTTCTTCTTGTCCTTATATTCCTTTTTTGTTAAATCACTTTTAAAATTCCTAGAGGGTGCGTCAACTGCATATAATTTTTTATGTCCTAATTCTTTTCCTAACCGAAAAGCTACTTGGTAAATTTCATTAGATTTCAATTTAAAATCTCCTGCTAAATAAGCATTGTATAAAGAGTCAAGTTTCTTTTGTCTACTGGCCTTCCACTCTACTCCTATTTTTGTGGGAGCATACTTCTTAATAACATCCAATAATTCTCTTAATTCTTTCTGACGTTTCTCTGAAAATATATTAACAGTATGTTTAGGCTTGTAACTGTCTAATTGCGGATTCGCAAAATGAAACGACCCTAAGATTAATAAGTCTGATGATTTTATATTTTTAAAATGCTCTTCTATTTGAATCTTTTGAGCAAACAATGAAGTAGTAATTAATAAAACGATTAATAAAATTCTTGATTTCATGATTCTCTATTTTTTGAGTTTGATACTTCAAATGTATTGAGACTAATCGCTGGAAAATTTAAGTTTCAACCAACACCAAAATATTTGGTATCAACCCTACAAAAAATTACATCATTCATTTCGTTGTATGGTTTTACCGGTTTGTCCTAAAAAACAGAAACTACATCTTAAAAAGAAAAAGAAAGTTACCTTTATGCCTACTTTTGAACTATGGAATTAAAAAACACCTTTAAATACCACCTTATACTAGGTTTCATTATTGTTGCTATGGACTTTTTTAGAGCTTATGTTACAGGTGGGCATGATCGTTTCTTTTCAAACATTCAACTTGGACTTCTATATAAAACTACCTTTTACATTACTTTTTTTAGTGTATATGCTATTAATGTTGGAATTATCTGTCCAAGAACCTTAGTAAAAAAGAACCTCGTTTATTTTGTTTTAGGTCAAATATCATTGTTCTTCATATTTGCAGCAATTAGATTCCTTTTAGAAGAGGTTATTATATACTCTATTGGTGGTTTTCATAATTACTCAGATAGTTCACGTACTTTTTGGTATTATATTTTTGACAATTCTTACTATAGTTTAAAAGTAATTTTATTTAGTACGTTTATTTATCTTTTGTTTCGTTTTCTTGAAAACAAAAACAAAATTCATGAACTTAAATTAGAACATCAAAAAGCTGAATTAGATGCTTTAAAAACACAATTAGAACCACATTTCTTGTTTAATACATTAAATGTATTTTATTCAGAATTAGCAGAAACACAACCTGAAACCGCAAAAGGAATTCATAAGCTATCTGAACTATTGAGATATCTAACTTATGAGGCTCAAAAGGACTATATGCCTTTAAAAAAGGAGATAAAATTCATTAAGGATTATATTTATTTTTATGAGAAACGATTTGAGAATAATTTGTTTTTAGATCTTTCTATAAAAGGAACCATAAAAGATCAAGAAATTCCATCATTGGTATTGGTTCATTTTATTGAAAATATATGTAAACATGGTATCATTAATGACAAAGAGAATCCTGCTGAAATTTCGATCAATATTTCAGAAGACTCTTTAGAATTAAAAACCTATAACAAAGTTTCTAATGTTAAAAACTATAGTAGTACCGGAATAGGTAGAGAAAACCTTAAAAAAAGATTAGAACTACTATTTGACAACGACTTTTCATTTGAACATAAAGAATTGAATAATACCTATTCTACTTACCTAAAATTACCAATTAAAACCAATAAACTATGAAAACCTTAAGATGTTTAATTGTTGATGATGAAGCTCCTGCAATACGATTGTTGGAATCATATGTAAAAAAAGTATCTTTTTTAGAGTTAGTTGGTTCCACAACAAATCCTATTGAAGCCATTAGTTTCATAGAAAAAGAAGATTTGGATTTGGTCTTTTTAGATATTCAAATGCCAACAATTACTGGTATTCAACTTTCAAAAATTGTTAAAGATAAAATCAGTATTATTTTCACAACAGCATATCCACAATTTGCTTTGGAAAGTTATGAGCTCAATGCTGTTGATTATCTTTTAAAGCCTTTTGAATTTGAACGCTTTTACCAAGCTATTTTAAAAATTCAACCTACTCAAGAGACAAAGCCTATAACTAATAGCGATAACTTTATCTTTATCAAAACTGATGGTAAAAATAATTTTGAAAAGGTATATACTAATGAAATTTTATACATTGAAAGTTTGAAAAACTATGTTTCTATTCATCTAAATGATAATCAAATAATCACTTACAGTACGTTAAAGCATTTTGAAACAGAACTATCTTCAAAAAGCTTTGTAAAGATTCATAAATCTTTTATTGTAGCCATTCAACATATTTCGAAGACAGATTCTCTTTCCGTTTATTTAACTAATGGAAAAAATTTACCAATTGGTGATACGTATAAAAAGCAGTTCTTTGAAAAAATTAACAAGCTAATTCTATAAAAGTTCTTTTTTCAATCAGTCTAGTGGTTTAAAACATAACGTTTTACTTCAATATTTAAATTTTTAGAGTCTAAAACAGCTTTATTCTTTTAAATATTTTTATACTTAATTAAGAAAATCTTTTTTTTGCACTCCTTAAGTATAACTCTACCAAACTATTAACTTTATTTTTGCGATTTATACAATTTTTTAACCCAAAAAATATGATTTCGGCACAATAATTGTTTTAACATTGTCTTAACAAAACATCTATACTATGATAAACTATCTACTTTTAAGTTTACATTCTGGGGGAGAGTTGTTATGAAAAAAGAAAAACTAAAAACCGAAGCTGCTACTTCGGTTTTATTTTTATCTACACCATTTAAAATACTATTATTAGACCCCAGATTTGATGTCTAAGAAGGTGAAAAAATCAGTTATTGTCTCCAAAACTTAAATATTTTGTTAAATTCTTTGAAAAGAACCGTAAAAAAAGTATTTTCGGCTCTTATTTAAAGTATCATTACCCCAAAATATTAGATATTTTATTATATTTAATAAACCCTAAAAACCTACGTAAGATGAAAAAATTAGCATTTCTAACTCTCTTAGGATTAGCTATTGTATCGTGTAAGGACGAAAAACCTGCTAAAGATTATTTAGTTCTTTCAGGAAAGATAGAAAATCTTAAAAAGAGAAATCTAACACTAACTGGTTATAACTTTGAGAAAAGAATAAAATTCGATAGAAAAACTAGTTCTTTTGTTGACACTCTTAAAATCGATAGAGATGGTTATTATAACCTTATCTATGATAAAAACAAAGTTTTAACGCTATACCTTTCAAAAACAGACGATACAGGAATTGTCTTTGATTCAAAAAAATCGGATGTTGTTAATTTTGAAGGAAAAAATGCAAAAATTAACGCTTACTTTATTAAAAGAGCTAAAGTATATCCTGAAGTTTTTGAAAGTCCTCGTAAACTTTATTCTTTAGAAGAAGCTGATTTCTTAGATAAAGTTGATGAGTATAAAGAGGCTTTAACCGAATTAACTATCGCAAGTGATTTACCAGCTGATTTCTTAAAAAGAGAAGTACAAAACATCGATAGTGAGTGTTTAAGAAACTTAAGCTTATATCAGAAAAACTATAGATTACTTTCTGGAGATAATGAATATATAGTTTCTGAAAACTTCCCTAACATATTAGATGAATTATCTTTTAATGAAACTGATAACTACATGGATTCTTTTTCTTATTCCAAGTTGATATCTGAAGAACTTCAGAAAAAGGCTAAGGAGAATAATAAAGAAGGTGAAGATTATTACTTAACTTATTTAGAAACTATTCAAACAGAAGTAACTGATAGTTTAATAAAGAATGACTTATTATACAAGCGAGTTAAAAATGATATCACATATACTGAAAACTTAAAAGAGTACTACAATAAATTTATGGGGTACTCTACTAATAAAACCCATAAAGACGAAGTTTCCAAAGATTACAATTTATTAAAAACTGTAGCTAAAGGTAAACCAGCTCCTAAGTTTAAAGATTTTGTTAATTATGATGGAGGTAAAACTTCTTTAGATGATTTATTAGGAAAAGGAAAGTATTTATATATTGATGTTTGGGCTACTTGGTGTGGTTTCTGTAAGAGAGAGATTCCTTTATTAAAAAGGTTGGAGCAGGAATACCACGGTAGAAATATCGAATTTGTTAGTATTAGTGTTGATAAAGCAAATGATCTTGAAAAGTGGAAAGAAACAATTGTTAATAGAGAAATGACAGGAGTTCAATTGTTCAGTGGACAAAGTCATCTTCGTTTACCGTGGGCACAGAACTTCTTAATTAAAGGATTACCTAAGTTTATTTTAATTGATCCTGATGGAAATATAGTTAGTTCAAACGCTCCATTCCCATCTCAAGGTGAAAAACTTATAGATATGTTTGATGATTTAGGAATCTAAAACATTAAATATCTAAATAAAATAAATAAGGCTCAAAGAAATTTCTTTGAGCCTTATTTATTTTTAAAATTCTTTCCTGTAAAAAGCTTTTTAGCTTTTTTAAGGCTTCAATTGGTCCTCTTGAGCTAGTAGGCCAAAAAACTTATCTAAATTTGGTAAAATTACAATTTTAGTCCTTCTATTCCTTGCTCTATTCGCTCTTGAATTATTTTCTACTAAAGGAACAGAACTTCCTCTACCTGAAGCGATTAACCTACTAGACTCCACTCCAAATTTCTTTTCCAATATTCTCACTATAGAAGTTGCTCGCTTAACACTTAAATCCCAATTGTCTTGTAAAACTGGTGTATTAATACTGCGAGAATCCGTATGTCCTTCTATCATTACATCCATACTCGGTTCTGATTTGATAACATTAGCCAATTTTTCGATTAGCTTATAAGCACTTCTTTTTACTCTATAACTAGCTGTATTAAACAACATTTTATCCGATACAGAAATCATTACTACAGTTTCATCAATATTTATATTAATATCATCAGAGTTTTCTAATTCTGTAGTGTCAATAGATTTCTTCAAGTTATGTGCGATAGCAACATTCATAGAGTCTTTTAACGTTTTAGCATTCTCCAATTCAGATGGATCCACCTTAGACAAGGTAGCCCTCATCTTTTTCTTCATAGAATTAGAAATTACTGTGTTTTCAACCATATCTAGCTTCACTTCATTTTCTTCTTCCAAAGAAGCATTTACATTTCTTAAAGAATTAATTTTCTTATTATAATCATCAACTCTGGATTCTATTTTAGCAAACTTCGCTTCTAACTGTTCCTTCTCAAGAGTTGTTCTTTGCAAATTGCCTCTGGTATCATTATATCGCTGTTCTAGCTCGACATATTTCTTCTTTGAAACACATGAACTAGTTAATACAGCAAGTACTGCTAAAGGGAAAATTATTTTTTTCATGATATACTTTATACTTTTAATGTTTACTCTTATAACTTGTTCTCTTTGTTTTTATTATATATCCATAAAAAAAGCTCCGTTAAAATAACGGAGCTCAGACGCGTATTACTACGACTTGAATTTAAGGGGAAACTTAAAATTATAACTTCATCTGATTGAGTGTTTTATCCTCAGTACAATCTTCTTCTTCTTTTAAACATTTGTTATTACCTCTATTATCTGTCTTTTTAAAGTTCTTTCTTAAAAACTGTAAGAAATTATTTCTTCTAGATACTCGTTTCTGCACTTTAATTTTTTCAGCTTGCTGACGTGCTTTGATATTTTCTCCTCCTTTTACAATATAGAAATAAGAACGTCTATTCTTTTGATGGTCTGCATCAGAACACTTTTTATTAGAGTCATCGCAATCATTTAATAACTGATCTTCTCCATAACCAATCGCACTTTCAATTCTATCTTTAGAAATCCCTCTAGAAGCTATATAATCACGTGTTGCCTTAGCTCTTCTATCTGATAACTTTCTATTATAATCTTTTCCTCCTCTACTATCAGTATGCGATTCTATTTTAATAACTACACCTGGGTGATTCGTCATTACCGTAACAATATTCTCCAATTCATATTGTGCATCATCTCTAATTAAAGCACGGTTATAATCAAAATAAATAGGATTAATAACTATTTGATTTCCTATAATCAATGGTGTAAGAGTAACATTCTTTTTAACTTTTCCCCCTCTATTAGCTCCTACAGAAACTGATGTTTTATTTGATCTATGGTCGAACTTACTTACTTGAACCGTATATTTACCACCACACAAAACTTCATTAAAAACATATGATCCGTCTAAATTTGAGACTGTTTCTTTTAACACCTCTCCATTAGCTCCAACTAACTTAACAACTGCTCCATCAATTAAATCATTTGTTTTAGAATTTGAAATAACTCCATTTATCTCTTGATAACAAATAGGTGGGTCTGCATATATAAAAAAGCTGTAGATATCGTCATCTCCTTTTCCTTGTTTTCTATTTGATGAGAAAAAACCTTTCTTTCCTTCTTCAGCTATAAAGAACGAAAAATCATCTCTTTTACTATTAAATGGATATCCTAAATTTTTCGCTGTAGAGAATGTTTTGTCCTCTCTTATTTTAGATTGAAAAATATCCAATAAGCCCAATCCTAAATGTCCATCTGATGAAAAGTATAATGTATTGTCCGCGCCAACAAAAGGGAACATCTCTCTACCCGATGTATTAATTTTATCGCCTAAATTCTCTGGTACTCCATAAGCCCCATCTTCATCTATGGTAACGCTATAAATATCAGTGGCTCCTTTTCCTCCTGGCATATTGGAAACAAAATACAAGGTTTTCTCATCGGTACTTAATGCTGGATGTCCCACAGAAAACTCATCGCTGTTAAAAGGTAATTCTGTAACATTGATCCAATAACCATTCACAAAATCTGCCTTATAAATTTTTAAGTTTGAAGTATTCTTTTTGTCTTTTCCAATTTTCTTACCATTGGAGTTATTTCTAGTGAAATAAATAGTCTTTCCATCTTTCGTAAACACCGGTGTCGATTCATGTAAATCTGTAGTAATTGGAGCTTCAAAAAGCTCTTGATTTACTAATCTTAAAATGGTATCTTTTTTACTTTCCTCTAATGTAGTTATATCTTCATCAGATTTATAAATATTTAAAAAAGGCTGGTTATTCCATTTATAGATTCTTTCTCTCTTAGTGTTTTTAGGTAAAGCTGATGTAAAATACACTTTCCCGTTTAATAAAAAACCTCCAAAATCAGACAATGGCGTATTTATTCCAAGGTTTCTTACACTAATTCTCTTTTCCTTATCTTCTGAAATATCTAATAGGTAATCTTCATTTTCAAGTTCGTCACTCAAATTACCATATGCTCCTTTTGAAGCGTAAATCTGAAGGATAGAGTCTGATTTTTTATACCTTCCATTACTTCTTAAAACTTGTGCATATTTAAATAAATAGTAATTATCTATTTCTTCAAAATTTTGCACTAGTTTCTCATACCACTTCTCTGCTTGCTCCGTGTCTGCATTATTATAATAAGAATCAGCTAGTCTTGATAGTACATGCTTAGAACTATCTCCTTTTTGAAGTACAAGCGCCTCATAAATTTTTGCAGATTCTACAAATGAAAACTCATCAAAATAGCGATCTGCTACTCTTAAACTTTGACCAAAAACATTTCCCCCTACTATTAATAATAGTATAGGCCATAACCTAATATTCATACCCTTTAATATAAATTTAAAAAAAATGGGGGGATTAAATAATTTATTTTCTCCTTAGAAAAATCTCGGAGACCTATATTTTATTTCTTTAAATATTTCGTATCGTAACATAATTTCATGCGTCCCAGAATTTACTACGTTATAATTTGAAGTAGTTAAATCATACGCATATCCTAATAGTAATGAGTCGGAAACTTGGAATCCTAATAATGCACTTATAGAATCATCCCATCTCCAACCTACACCTACTCTAAAGCGTTCACTAAACAGTAAATTAGCAGAGACATCTATCGATAGAGGGGCTCCAGAAACTCCTTTTACTAAAACTGCTGGCTTAAACTTTAAATCTTCGTTCAAATCGAATACATAACCCGATATAAGGAAAAAGTGCATTCTTTCTAATGCTACTTCTCCACTTGGTAAATCATTATCATAATGCTCTGTTCTTATAATATTTGGTACAGATAAACCAATATACCATTGAGGCTCGTGATAATACAACCCGGCTCCTATTGTTGGTAATACCCTATTAACTGGAGGAAACGTTTCAGGATTTGTAGTGGTTCCTTTAGACCAGTCTATATTTAACCATCTTCCTCCTAAACGTAAACCAAAAGCCAAATTACCTTGTTGTCCTGTTTCTATAGTATAAGACACATTTGCATCTAAATAAATCTCATGTGAAGGTCCAATTTTATCATTGACCAAATTTACTCCAAGTCCTAAACCGGTATATCCTAAAGGAGTATCATAACTTAAATTTTGAGTATCTGGTGCTCCTTCAAAACCTACCCATTGTGTTCTCCCTAGAGCAGATATTACAGTATGCCCTCTAGATCCAGCATAAGCGGGATTTACAGACATTGTATTAAACATGTATTGTGTATACTGCGGATCTTGTTGTGCATAGGTATTTGAATTAATACAAATACCTATGACACTTAATAAGAATATACTTAATAATGATTTCATTCTAACTGAACTTTTATTCATAACCATTTTTACCTATTGATATAAATCCAACCTCTTCTTAACTTAGATCCGTTTCCTAAATCTAATATATAGAAATATGTTCCAACCGGCAATTTCTCATCTACATTTATATTCACTCTTCCGTTTGAAATACCTTCAAATCTCTTATCAGCTTCAATGTTAGAGTATCCTTTCATCTTGAATACTACGTTACCCCAACGGTTGAAGATTTCTATACTATTATTTCTAAACTCTGGACTATCGATACAAGGAATGTATAAGAACTGATTCGTTGAATCTCCATTAGGACTAATGATGTAGTTCTCATTTTTAATACAACCTTCATCAGCTGCATCTCCAAATCCATCTAATCCATCAACACTATCAGCAATACCATCTCCATCACTATCTGTTCCACTATCATCAACAGTTCCAGAACCTCCACTATCTGGATCAGTAGGATCAGTATCATTTACATCTGTATTTCCGGTATCTCCAAAATTAGATACATCATCATCTACTTCATCTAAAATACCATCTCCATCGCTGTCAGCTCCATCAACAACACCATTTCCATCTGGATCGTCATTACCACCTTCTTCAATATCATTGATACCATCATCATCACTATCTAAATCTAAATAATCTGGTGTACCATCATTATCACTGTCAGTGTTATCAGGTTCTCCTCCTGGGCCTTCTCCAAATCCATCGAAAGGATCTACACTATCAGCAATACCATCTCCATCACTATCAGCTCCATCTGCAATACCATCATTATTTGCATCTACATTTTCATCTTCAATAACGTCATTAATTCCATCATTGTCACTATCTAAATCAAGGTAATCAGGTGTACCATCATTATCTGTATCTGGCTCTTCATTCGCATCTACCGACGCATCTGCTTGTCCATCTCCATCTAAATCATCTCCAGCTGTACCATCATTAGAATCAATAACTCCGTCTCCATTTACATCTAAATCACCATTTCCTCCTTCGTCTACATCTAAAATTCCATCATTATCGCTATCTAAATCTAAATTGTTTGGAATACCGTCATTATCTGTATCTCCAGTTCCTTCTTCCGCATCTGGAATACCGTCATTATCGTCATCTAAATCATCTTCATCAGCAACTCCATCTCCATCAGTATCTGTAATAATTACTAATTCATCTATTGTTACATCTGAACTCATATTACCTAATCCATTAGTAGCTTCTACCGAAACATCATACGTTCCTACTGGAATTTCATTTCCTGCTGGAATGTTTAATGTCCATGTACCATCTCCATTATCTACTAAGTTTCCGTCTCCTTCTGTATATGTTACTCCGTTTACTGTTACCGTAATCGTATCTGCTGAATCGGCAGTTCCTGTGATTACTGGTGTAGTATCGTTAGTAACTTGACTATCTACAGTTGGTACTGTTGGTGTCGAAGTATCAATTACTAATTCATCTGTGGTTACATCCGAACTTGTATTACCTGCTGCATCCGTAGCGGTTACTGATACATCATATGTCCCATCTGGAATTGCGTTTCCTGCTGGAATGTTTAATGTCCATGTACCATCTCCATTATCTACTAAGTTTCCGTCTCCTTCTGTATATGTTACTCCGTTTACTGTTACTGTAATCGTATCTGCTGAATCGGCAGTTCCTGTGATTACTGGTGTAGTATCGTTAGTAACTTGACTGTTTACTGTAGGTACTGTTGGTGCTGTAGTATCGATTACTAATTCATCTGTAGTTACATCTGAACTTGTATTGCCTGCTGCATCAGTAGCGGTTACTGATACATCATACGTTCCTTCTGGAATTGCGTTTCCTGCTGGAATATTTAATGTCCATGTACCATCTCCATTATCTACTAAGTTTCCGTCTCCTTCTGTATATGTTACTCCGTTTACTGTTACCGTAATCGTATCTGCTGAATCAGCTGTTCCTGTGATTACTGGTGTAGTATCATTAGTAACTTGACTGTTTACTGTAGGTACTGTTGGTGCAGTAGTATCGATTACTAATTCATCTGTAGTTACATCTGAACTTGTATTACCTGCTGCATCAGTAGCGGTTACTGATACATCATAAGTCCCTTCTGGAATTGCGTTTCCTGCTGGAATATTTAATGTCCATGTACCATCTCCGTTATCTACTAAGTTTCCGTCTCCTTCTGTATATGTTACTCCGTTTACTGTTACCGTAATCGTATCTGCTGAATCAGCTGTTCCTGTGATTACTGGTGTAGTATCATTAGTAACTTGACTGTTTACTGTAGGTACTGTTGGTGCAGTAGTATCAATTACTAATTCATCTGTAGTTACATCTGAACTTGTATTGCCTGCTGCATCCGTAGCAGTTACTGATACATCATAAGTTCCTTCTGGAATTGCGTTTCCTGCTGGAATATTTAATGTCCATGTACCATCTCCATTATCTACTAAGTTTCCATCTCCTTCTGTATATGTTACTCCGTTTACTGTTACCGTAATCGTATCTGCTGAATCGGCAGTTCCTGTGATTACTGGTGTAGTATCATTAGTAACTTGACTGTTTACTGTAGGTACTGTTGGTGCAGTAGTATCGATTACTAATTCATCTGTAGTTACATCTGAACTTGTATTACCTGCTGCATCCGTAGCAGTTACTGATACATCATAAGTTCCTTCTGGAATTGCGTTTCCTGCTGGAATGTTTAATGTCCATGTACCATCTCCATTATCTACTAAATTTCCATCTCCTTCTGTATATGTTACTCCGTTTACTGTTACCGTAATCGTATCTGCTGAATCGGCAGTTCCTGTGATTACTGGTGTAGTATCATTAGTAACTTGACTGTTTACTGTAGGTACTGTTGGTGCAGTAGTATCGATTACTAATTCATCTGTAGTTACATCTGAACTTGTATTACCTGCTGCATCCGTAGCAGTTACTGATACATCATACGTTCCTTCTGGAATTGCGTTTCCTGCTGGAATGTTTAATGTCCATGTACCATCTCCGTTATCTACTAAGTTTCCGTCTCCTTCTGTATATGTTACTCCGTTTACTGTTACTGTAATCGTATCTGCTGAATCGGCAGTTCCTGTGATTACTGGTGTAGTATCATTAGTAACTTGACTGTTTACTGTAGGTACTGTTGGTGCAGTAGTATCAATTACTAATTCATCTGTAGTTACATCTGAACTTGCATTTCCTGCTGCATCAGTAGCGGTTACTGATACATCATATGTTCCTTCTGGAATTGCGTTTCCTGCTGGAATATTTAATGTCCATGTACCATCTCCATTATCTACTAAGTTTCCGTCTCCTTCTGTATATGTTACTCCGTTTACTGTTACTGTAATCGTATCTGCTGAATCGGCAGTTCCTGTGATTACTGGTGTAGTATCATTAGTAACTTGACTGTTCACTGTTGGTACTGTTGGTGCAGTAGTATCGATTACTAATTCATCTGTAGTTACATCTGAACTTGTATTTCCTGCTGCATCTGTAGCGGTTACTGATACATCATATGTTCCTTCTGGAATTGCATTTCCTGCTGGAATGTTTAATGTCCATGTACCATCTCCATTATCTACTAAATTTCCGTCTCCTTCTGTATATGTTACTCCGTTTACTGTTACCGTAATCGTATCTGCTGAATCGGCAGTTCCTGTGATTACCGGTGTGGTATCGTTAGTAACTTGACTGTTTACTGTAGGTACTGTTGGTGCAGTGGTATCAATTACTAATTCATCTGTAGTTACATCTGAACTTGTATTTCCTGCTGCATCAGTAGCGGTTACTGATACATCATAAGTTCCTTCTGGAATTGCGTTTCCTGCTGGAATGTTTAATGTCCATGTACCATCTCCATTATCTACTAAGTTTCCGTCTCCTTCTGTATATGTTACTCCGTTTACTGTTACTGTAATCGTATCTGCTGAATCGGCTGTTCCTGTGATTACTGGTGTAGTATCATTAGTAACTTGACTGTTTACTGTAGGTACTGTTGGTGCAGTAGTATCAATTACTAATTCATCTGTAGTTACATCTGAACTTGTATTTCCTGCTGCATCCGTAGCGGTAACTGATACATCATATGTTCCCTCTGGAATTGCGTTTCCTGCTGGAATGTTTAATGTCCATGTACCATCTCCATTATCTACTAAGTTTCCGTCTCCTTCTGTATATGTTACTCCGTTTACCGTTACTGTAATCGTATCTGCTGAATCGGCAGTTCCTGTGATTACTGGTGTAGTATCATTAGTAACTTGACTGTTCACTGTAGGTACTGTTGGTGCAGTAGTATCAATTACTAATTCATCTGTAGTTACATCTGAACTTGTATTTCCTGCTGCATCTGTAGCGGTTACTGATACATCATACGTTCCTTCAGGAATTGCATTTCCTGCTGGAATATTTAATGTCCATGTACCATCTCCATTATCTACTAAGTTTCCGTCTCCTTCTGTATACGTTACTCCGTTTACTGTTACTGTAATCGTATCTGCTGAATCGGCAGTTCCTGTGATTACTGGTGTAGTATCATTAGTAACTTGACTGTTCACTGTAGGTACTGTTGGTGCAGTAGTATCGATTACTAATTCATCTGTGGTTACATCATTACAAACGTTATCTACTGATACATCATAAGTCCCTTCTGGAATTGCGTTTCCTGCTGGAATATTTAATGTCCATGTATCATCACCATTATCTACTAAATTTCCGTCTCCCTCAGTATATGTTACTCCATTTACCATTACCATAATTAAGTATGCTGAATTAGCTGTACCTCCTATTACTGGTGTAGTATCGTTAGTAATTAAATTGTTTACTGTTGGTACGGTTGAATTTACTGAAATAGTAATTCCTGCACTAGTTGCATCACATCCTGTAGTAGTATTCACCACACGAACAGTCACTACTTGACCATCTGTTAGGCTTGTTGTTGTATAAGTTGCCGTAGTTGATTGCGCTTGAACAACTAAACCATCTACTAAAAATTCGTACTCATCTCCTCCTGAACCTGTAAAAGTTACACTGTCTCCTGTACAAATTGTATTATCTACATCACTACTAGTTAAACTTGCCACTGGTAAGTCATTGATCGTTAATGAAGCATCTGCAAAATCACTACATCCACTTCCATTTGTTACTGTATAACGTACTGTTACTGTTCCTGCTCCTGTTGCAGTTACAACTCCTGATCCATTGATCGTTGCTGTTCCTGTTCCTGCTACGATAGACCATGTTCCTCCTGCTGTTGCATTGGTAAAGGCTGCTGTTGTATCATTTAAACATACTTCTGCTTGTCCTCCTGCAATCGCTGCTACCGTTGGTAAGTCATTGATCGTTAATGAAGCATCTGCAAAATCACTACATCCACTTCCATTTGTTACTGTATAACGTACTG
>NZ_CANMLT010000012.1 GCF_947498805.1 uncultured Tenacibaculum sp.
GTTAGTATTAGCATGGAGGCTCAAAAGCAAGAAGACGAATATTTAATACGCTCAAAAGATCCTCTAGCTGGAGCAACTACCTCTTCTAGATCAAGTACAGAAATAGATGATATACGTATCAACTGGAGCAGCTCCTTTGATACTGCTGTATATAATGAATCTTTGATAAGATTAGCAGCAAAAAGAGAGGGCGATATATGGTACAATAAACAAACAGATATTATAAAGAAGTTCTTAGAAAACAAGTACCACAAACAGTTTTCATCTTACAATGAAGCAAAAGACCATGCTTTTTTAGATCATGAAAGGAAGAACAGAAGTAACTATGTAACTCCTGTTATTAATAGTAAAAGAGAAGATAGAAATAGAAGATCTTTAAAAACTAGAACCAATGTTAAAGGGCTAAGAGCTTTAAAAATAAGAGAAACTGAAATAAAAAATGGTATCATTAATTATTCAGCATACCCTACTTATGAAGTTAATGGAGTTCCTTTAAAAGACATAAAGGATATTAACGCACTAAATAATGCCTATAGCAATTTATTAGGGCAATTTATAGATAATAAATGGAGAGAGTTTGAAAGTGATTATATTACAAAAATACTAGGAGCTTCTTTTGATAATAGTCTTTTAAAAACAAAAAATAGCATTTACCAGAGTTTAAACAAGTGGGATCGTTTAGATTTTATGCAGTTTTATATTTACTATGATCAACTTATTAATAGACCTACTCCGATTCCTATGAATCCTCAAGAGGCAAAATTGTTTGAAGAATATTTAGATAAGATAAACTCTATTACTTCAGCCTATGTAACTAACTATGTAAATGCAAACAAGAATAATGATGTATCATTGTTTCATGCAGATCATTGGAAAATAATTTGGAAAAGAGACTATGGTAATTCTCTTTTTCACATAAATACTGCAAAAAACAAACACAAAGAATTAAAAGAGAAAGAGCTGAATAGACTTATTAACACAACTTCTATACACGCTACAACTACTATAGACAAACTAGTATCTTTATTAAGAATTACCAATTTAGATGAATTGCAATGGTTAAATGATCACCCACATAAAGGAGATGAATTTGATAAACGATATAGCAATGCAAAATTAAGAGACGTCAACAATCCGCAAGACCCGTCAAAAGGAAAAATATTACCACCAGACTATTACGAACAACTAGCTATTTCGAGTATTAGAATAGAACTAGCCAATGGAGCTATTGCTGGAGGCGTAATTCGTAAACTTGAACTTACAGATATTAAAATAAAAGACTGGTTATATGAAAATCTAAGTCAAGCACAAAAAATTACTTCATTTTTACATGAGAATAGTATCAGCGGTACAATTAACAAAGAGATAAAAGGCATGACTAATGAATTCTTAACTATTACCAAAGAGATACCTAATGCAAAATTTGAAAGATATAAAGAGCTATTGAATTTAATAAAAGAAAACCCATTTGCTTTAATTCAAGATTGCATTGAGAACAACGGATTAGCCATTGAGCACTATACATATCTTTACGAACATACGTTGCCTAATGAATGTCTCAATAGGCTAAATGAGTTAGGTAGCGCATTTAAAGACCAACCTTTAAACGAAGGCAATGCAGCTGCGGCAAATGTAGACTATTACGGTGTCGAAGTAACTAAAAATCCAGATTTTAATAAAGATGGAATTCCAGATTCAGATGAAGAAATTTTTCTAAAGTATAGGGAAAATTTTGCTACTTTAGCAAGTGGTGGTAAGAAAGATTTTCAATTTTCTTGTGATATTCCAGGAGATAGCGATGATAAAGCTGATGTCAGTTGGAAGTTTATCCCTTATTTTCCTTGGGAGCTTACTAAATGGAATTCTTACAACCCATTAACTACAATATTTAAAATTGATGCAAATGCTGATGTTTTTATGAGTTCTACAATCGCCGATGATGGAGCTATTATGATTTCAGAATATACATCGAGTTACTGGATTGGCTCTACAATTGCTACGGAATTTTCAGGAACCCAACCTTTTTCTGGAAATCGACAATGGGGTTATATAAGGAATCAAAGTGGAAATTTAGAGTTGTTCGCCAGGGCTGTAGATATTGCAAGACTTTCCAATGTAATGACATACTCGAGTTTTATTGGTTTAGGCGGTAATTTTGAATGTAAAGAAGACACCTATTATAACATCGGTGAAGCAACTTGGTCAAATTTACAAGAACAAATTAAGAATTGGGTTGTAAAAAATGGTGGAGAAGCAAGTGTTATACCAAAAACAGCCATTCGGTTCGATAAAAATAAATTGAAAGAGATGTTAGAAAAAAATGAAGCTATAGATAAAATAAAATGTAATTAAAATGAAAAAATCATTATCTAATTTTGTTGTTAGAATATTATTAGCTCCTTTATTATGTTCTATAGGTCTATATTTTTTCAATTTAGATTTGTTTTTATATCCTCTGGTGTTTGGAATAGTAATAGGTATTTTAAATTTTGATAAATATAAAACTAAGCCATTAATAGGTTTACTCTATGGTCTAGTAGGAGGATATTTAGCTTTTTTTCTATCCTATTTTTCGTTTTTTTTATTATTACATCTAAAAACTACTATTGGAGAAGACAAAGCCAATCTTATTGCGATTATTACTGCACCTAATTTACTAGCTCCTATGTTAGTCTTTTCGGTTTATTGGTTCGTTTTCAAATTTAAAAAATCAAAATTTACATTCTTGATAATGGCATTGTCTATTATCGTTTTAATGTTATCATGTATTACAATATATTTAAACATTAATCTTTTAGGCAGGAACTCTATTAATACAAATTTAATTTGGCAAGTTATTATGGCATTAGCCATTCAACTAATAATTTATCAAAAGGAGATGTTTCCTAAACATAAAATCAATTCTTAATTTAAATAACAAACGAAATGAAAAAGAACTTTTTTTTTGCAGCTTTAATCTATTGTTTTCTTAGCTCAGAAAATATAGAAGCCCAGAAAGAGATAGCTCCAAGTATTGATATTATGCTATACTTAGGGAGAACACCTGGTAAAGCAGAAAGTAAAACTCTTTATGATAACTTATTAAGAAAGTTATATTACGAGAAAAAATCAGATGGGTTTAATAAGATTAGTTTTTTAAACAGTAAAGGAGATTATATTACCTCTAAAAAATTTAATATGGCTTCTGATTTTTATGGTGATTATGCCAATATTATTAAAGATTCTGTCTATGGATATATAGATAAAAAAGGAAAACAAACTCTTTTTAAAAACTATGATTTTGTGTTTTTCTATTATGGAGATATTGGTATAGCTAAAAAAGGAAGAAAAGAAGGTTTAATTGATAGGGAAGGGAATATTATTAGAGATTTTGATAATGTATTTTATGATTTTTTTGGTTATAATCATTTCATGGTTACTAATAATAGAAAAAGTCAAATTATAACCCAAAAAGGGAAAGTTGTTTTTTCAAATGAATTAAACTATTATATCAAAAGCCATTTTTTCACGCCAGATTCTTTAATCGTTTATCAAAAAAAAATAAACGAAAAGAAAATGAACGGGTTAATCAATTTGCAGAACCAATTAATATCAGATAAACTATATGAAGAAGTGTATTATGTTGGGGATGAAGAATATCGTTATTATGCTGTAAAAAACAATAATAAATGGGGGTATATTAACAAGAATGGAGAAGAAGTAATCCCTTTAATATATGATAAAATTAGCTTCAATATAAATGAAGGACTTATACCTGTTCAAAAAAATGGTAAATGGGGATATATTGATGTAAACAATAACATTAAAATCCCTTTTGAATATGATAAAGCATTTGCCTTTACAAATAAACTTGCTTACGTAAAAAAAGGTAAGTTTTATGGTTGCATTAATAAGAAAAACAAAGTAAAAATAGATTTTAAATTAGAAAATAATAGTTTTCCTTTTTTCACAGATAAACTATCTGTATTTAGAAAAAATAATAAATACGGATTCATAAATAAAAAAGGAAAAGTAATTATCCCACCAAAATTTGATAATGTATATCCTTTTGTTGATGGTTTAGCATATGTGAAAATTGGAAAAAAAATTGGGTATATTAATAAAAAAGGAAAGTTTATTGTTCCTCTAAAAGAAAGACAGATGTGGTTTCCTAGTGATGGGATTATTAGAATTGCTGAATAATATTTGCTCAATTTTTTAGTAATAGAACAACTTGTAATAAAATCTATATATACTTAGATTTAATATGGAGTATCGAAAACGGAAAAGCATTTAGTAAATATGGGGATTATCAATACTAAAGATTAATTTGACAAAAATTAGCAAAAAAATCAAAAGCTTAATCATCTATAGAACAAGGTTAAATTTAATGTTTTAGTAAAAACCTAAAAAATGAATATTTATAAACATTTAAAAGTAAGTGCTATAAATTTAGCGCTTACTTTATTATTTATTTTACTGTTAATCTACAACAGTAAAGAAGAGAGTCCAGTATTAATTATTATATTGCTTTTCTTAGTTGTTTTAATACTTACTTTAAGTTTTAGAGCGCTTTTTTTAAACATAAAAGCAATAAGAAATAAAACTATTTCAAAACTCACTTTTCTTCTGTGTTTTGGTTTTAATCTTCTATTTCCGATAACGTTTTTTGGATTGATTATCATAAATCTAAAAGATATTTTAAAACTATTATAAAAGCATATTAAAAAATATAGAGGTATATTTAATGAGTTAAAGAAATATACGTTCTCCACAAACAACAAACCCTTTTAAGTTGAGTGCTTAAAAGGGTTTGTTTTTTAATGATAGTTCAGTTCTTTTGTTTTTATATTCTTGAAAACTTCAGCACGAGAAAAAGTGTATCAAAAAATTCCTAACTAAATTAGTTAAGGATTTTACTTTTTAGAATTAGTGAGCTATATTTACACTTTTTACTTTAAATTTTAATATTATTCAACCCAAACAGATCTACTACAAATTACATCCCATTTTCCATTATTTTTTTGCATTAGAGTAAATTCACCTCCGTATGTTTGCAAGTTATAATAAAGAGCCATTGTATTATTACGAAATAGAACGGGTATTGAAATATATTGTGTTTTTAATTTTTCTTCTTTATTACTCAATTTATCTTTTAGTTTTGGTAAAAATTTATCAAGCTTAAGAACCTTATGAGTTTTAAATTTTTCTTTAATAAATTTAATTTCATTTTTAGGTATTTTGACAACTGAATCTATTCCATTTTTACACAAATAAAACTCAAGATATTCTTGATTAACATACGATACAATTGGTTTATCTCCATCTAGAGTAATTGTTTTATAATAAACCTTATTGGGATTATTTTTTACAATATTTCGTAGTATTCTTTTTGTTTCAGCATCTTTTAGAGCGATTTGCTCAATAGAAGAACAACTTGATAAAATAATTGATAAAAGTATAATCTTAAGGACATCTAGTACTTTTAGCATCTTGTTTGCTTTTTTACGTTTTTATTTCAATTTTATTGTTTTACTTTCTTAAGCTTCTTAAGATGTCCTATTAATATTATTTTTTAATCAATAAGGTTAGCATTTTTTAAAAACGTTTTAATAACTATTGAATCATTTACGTTAACTTTCAATCTTTTAATTTCAACTGTTTTCTTACCAATAAAAGCTATTTTTATGTTATGAGTCCCTTTACTTAAAGAAAACGTTTTTCCTTCTAAATTAACTTTGTTTATCTGAATTAGAGCATCTATATTACCTAAGGAATCATGTGTATTAAAATGAACCCCAGTAAATAAACCGCTCTTAGATTTAAACTTTTTTATTGTATAAGTGCTAGTAATTGAGGAATTAGCCCTTTCATATATTCTTTCATATGACGACTTACATGCAGTTAATACAATTATTGATATAACGAATAATATTACAATATTATGAGTCGCACGGGGCGCTTTTCGCACTTCTTCTAGAGTCTCTTTCATTTTTAATAATTCTTTGAATTTCTGTTTTATTTGTTAAGGACTTATAACTGCTACTAGATTCTAATCCTGCCCAAGAAAGAGCTTTATAATAATCAATGTTTTGCCTATGATTATCATATGCAGATAAAGAATAAGCGAGAGCCTCAACATATTCCCCCATAAATTGATGTTCTGTTAGGTTAGATTTGTAGTTATTTAGCTTATGATACATCTTTAAAACACTCGTTATTGTTGAGTTTTGTTTGGATCTTGTAATATAATGTAAATAAGCGTGTAAACTCTCATGAATTATTGTTTTCGCTATAAATAATCTAGTAGCTTCGTCTATCATGTCAGTATCTAAAGTTACATGAAAACCATTAGTATTACCATTTACCCCCTCTCCGATATCGTCCAATTGTACGATAGAAAACTTTAAATTATATTCTCTAGAGCTATTAAATAACTCTAATATCATTTGTGATAAATGAGTTTTCCCTCCTAAATTAGGTATTAAAGTCCCATTTAAATCTTTTTGCTTTAACGTGTTAATAATTTCACTAACACAAGGATTATTTGTGTTGTCAATAATACCATCTTCTGCCCACCAAGGTTTAATATCTTCGGTATTAAGTTCATTCGTATTATCCCCATTAGAACCTGAATTACCATTACTATTTGAACCTGCACCACTTCCTAAATTATTATTATGACCTAAACTCCAATCAATCGGGTTTTTTATATTATTACTAGGAGTACTCCAATCTTCATAAGTATCTGAACTACTTCCTCCACTAGTTCCACCAACACAAACACAATCCAATAATGTCCCTACATCCCATCCATCTATTAACAATTCTACAACTTCCAATGCAGATGTATCGCAGGAACACCCACGACTAGAAAGACTATTAGATAAATTTAAATCTTTTAACGTTTGAATGTAATCTCCTTTTTTATACTGATAAACTTCTATAAATATGCCATTACTATCATGTTTAAAAATATAACCAGAAAATTCTTGATCATCAGAATCTTTATCATAAACTAAAGTTAAGATAAATGATTCTATTTGGTTATTTTTTTTACCGAAGCAACCAGAGATTTTAAACGTTTATCTGTGTTTAAATTTATAGGTGTATACAAAAAATTTATATTTTCTTTAAATTCTTTAATTTTAGAAGCTTTCCACACAATATCTAGGTCTTTTCCAGATTTTAAACGAGTGTTTTTAGAAAATATAGTTTGTTCAAAAACTTCTTTGGTTTGTTTTACAGCAGGAATAGAATATTTTTGCTGTACTGTCGAGATTTCGATAGAATCATTGTTATTTTCATAATTAAATAACAATATTGAGACAGTAAGTAATAATAAAACCGATAATAAATACTTTAATTTTTACATTCTTTTTTAACTTTTCACAAAACTAATTATTAGAAAATAAAAAAAGTAGATTTTTCAATTACTAAAAGTAATTGAATCACCTACCGTTCAAAAAAAACACAAATGGTGTTTTTTAAAAGCCTTAATTGTAAGAGATTGTTTTTTAATGATAGTTCAGTTCTTTTGTTTTTATATTCTTGAAAACTTCTTCTCCATTTTTTATTCGTTGTATAAAACTTTGCAAGGGTCTTCTTACAAATCTCTTAGATGGCTTTATGTTTTTGTCTTGGAGTTTTTCATTGATAAGGTTTTGAGAGAAATAGGCAACAGATCCTATAAAATATACTGGATAAGAAGCCAATTCTTCTCGATACTCTTTTAATTGATTCTCTACAAATTCGTTTATGGACTTGTTTATAATTTCCTGACAAAATGGATGCTCTATATTTTCAAACAAAAATCGCGCATGTTTAGCCAAATATTTATTAGGTGCTTTGGAGGTATATAATTTAGATATTACTTTTTGCGGATTCAATTTAAATTCTTTTTCAAATGAAAATTGTAAATCCTGTGGCATTTTGTTATAGAAATATTTTTTTAATAGCTCTTTACCCAAATGATTTCCACTTCCTTCATCCATAAGTAAATAACCCATAGCCAAATTTTTCTGAAGCACTTCTTCTCCATTAAAAAAACAACAGTTCGACCCCGTTCCTAAGATACACACCACAGCCGGTTTGGAGGTAATTGACAAAGCTGCCAACATTAGATCTTCGTTTACATAAAACTTTGTTGTATTTGTAAATTGCGATAATAATACTTTTGAGATACTACTTTTACTCTTTTCTGTATTACATCCTGCTCCAAAAAAGTATACTTGTTCAATACTCGTTTTATACTTTCTTAAGGTTTCATTTTTCTCTATAATCTTTACAAGATCTTCTTCTTTAAGAATAGCTGGATTTAAACCTTTTGTTCTAACCCTCTTTATTTTCTTTTTATTCTTCCCTATTAAAACCCAATCACATTTCGTTGACCCACTATCTGCTACTAAAATCATATACTAATAGTTTATTCTATCTATTATTTTATTCACTAATTCTTTTCCTAAATCAACTTCTTTAATTGACCTTATTTGTTCTAATTCTTTGAAGCTTTTATTTCTTTTTCTATCAATCAATTCAATGGGTAACATTCCCTCTTTTAATAGTTTTGCTAAATAGGTGTTTTCTTCCTTTTTAGAATTGGATGAAAAAATTAATCCGTCAATGATATCTCCAGAAAGTAACCTGATATAAGAAATTTCTTTTTCCAAAGCGTTCTCTGTTGGATATGCCATTATTAGGTGTCCATGTTTATAAGACTCTTCGGTGATTCCTGTTAATAGGTTCAAATAAAATTCATCTTTTAAAGAAGGGAGAATAACTCCAATAATTAGCTTTTCTCTTTTCTTTAAATTCCTAGCATAAAAATTAGGTTTGTAGTTAAGTACTTTCGCTGCTGCTATTATTCTTTCCTTTGTATCACTACTTATCTCATAACTATCATTCAATGCTTTTGACACAGTAGATATGGATACTCCTAACTTTGACGCTATATTTTTAAGTGTTACTGTGTTTTGCATTGGTTTGTATTTAATCATTTTGTACCCAAAACCTCATTGGATTCCTCCAAAGACTGTGTATCAAAATATGTATTATAAATAATTCTTTTAGATATAATAGATGTGTTTTTAAACTTTACTTTGCTTCATTCAAGTTTAAATGCTTCATCAATGTATGTAATGAGGAGAGAATCATTAGTTCTGTATCTTCCATTGGTTCTTTTAATTTTTCGAAGCTCTCTTCTAATTGAGCTTCTTCTTTTTTACTGAGTTTATTTCCTTTCAAACGTTGTATGAACGCTACCGAAAGTGTATTTAAACTTGCATAAAAGGGTTTTAATTTTTCCAATAGAGGATTTGTTTCTAGCCTTAAAAAAGCTTCATAATTATAATGCCATTTTTCTAATAGGCCTACTAATCTTTCTTTACTCTTTACAGAAGAGGTTTTTAAAAATTCATTTACAGCCTTATTAAATATCCTTGCATCTGGTGCATCTGTAGTACAAGCATCTGCAAATAGTGTAAATGGAGAAAACGATTTGTACTCGGTACCTCCTTTATTACGTGAATATATTTTTAAAGGTTCGTAAATTTTTGTCAATGCTTTTAACGAACTAATTTCTTGTCCTTTTGTAAGATTCCTTAAAATAGCTTCTTGGTTTTTTAGATGTGTAATACCTAATTCTTCTAATTGCCTACTTATTTTTTGCAATCTCTTATGCATATAATCTACATCTCTAACGTTTTTTGGCGACCAAAATCTTTCTGCGATTGCAGCTGTTCGTGGCCAAATACGACTATCGATGGTTAATGGAGTCACTAATTCACTCCACATAGTTGCTTCACCTCCTAAAATTAAGCGCTCTTCTTTAGCACTTAGTGTTACATCATTTGTTGGTTCAATAAGGTAATGCTCCGCTACGGGTTGCATTCTATCAATATAATACCCATTAGAAAGTATGGTTTGATATCCTTTTTTTACCGCTTCAATTAAGGTTCCTTGTTCAAAGCCTTCATGTTCACCTCTCCAAGAATGGATTATGGCAGTTTTAGGCATGTTAGGAGTCATTATTTCATCCCAACCTACGAGCTTTTTGCCATGCTTTTTTAATATTTTTTCAAGTTTAATATTAAAGTAGGTTTGTAAATCATGGTTTGTTTTTAATTCATGTTTTTTCTTAAATGCTTGAATCTCTGGATTAGCATCCCAATGTTTACCTTCATTTTCATCTCCTCCAATATGGAAATATACATCTGGAAATAAAGAGGCTACTTCACCAAATAAATTATCTAGAAATACATATACCTCAGAATTCGTAGGATCTAAAGTAGGATCAAAAACTCCTGCAAATCTTTCTATTTGATAATCGTACCCTTTTTTACTTCCTAATGCTGGATAGGCTGTTAAAATAGCTGTAGCATGTCCTGGAACATCTATTTCTGGAATTACACGAATTCCTAATCTATCTGCATAACGAACAACTTCTTTAATTTCCTCTTGGGTATAATATTGTCCGTCTGACCCTAATTCATGTAATTTAGGGTACACTTTAGACTCTACTCTAAACCCTTGATCATCTGATAAATGCCAATGAAATACATTCATTTTTACAGATGCCATGGCATCTAAATTTCTTTTAAGAACAGCTACTGGTTGAAAATGACGTGCAACATCAATCATGAGTCCCCTCCATTTAAATCGAGGAGTATCTTTAATGGAAACACTATAAAAAAAACATTTATACCTATTAAATTCAACTAATTGTTGTAATGTTTCCAAGCCATGAAGTGCACCAATGTCAGTTTCAGATTCAATAGTAATTCCCTTAGAATTTACCTCTAAAGTATATGCTTCTTCAACTTTTAAGTTTAAATCTGCTACTTTTCTAAAACGAACTTTTACCGTTGCTTCTTTATTAGTTTTAACGGGAAACCCTTCTTCTATAAACACTCCCGTACTATTTGACAACCGTCTAATGAATTGCGTAGCTGCTCTGTATACTCTTTCACTTTGATTATTTATGGATATGGTGAAATTTTCATCGATAACAAGTTTCCCTGTACCTGCCTTAATTTCTTTAGGCCAAGGCATTAAATGAAACTTCTCCTTCTCCGTTTCTTGTGAGTACAATGAAAAAACAGTACTCAATAGTATTATTATTAAATAAAACTCTTTTCTCATCTATTAAAAATAATATCGTTTAAAAGCTTCAATGGCTGCGTAATCTGCCATACCTAAGCTGTGGTATTTTTCTGCAGTTAATCGGTTTCTATCTTCTGCTCTCACCCAAAATTCTCTCGCATCATCTCCTCTAAACATTACTTTGTCTTTTTGTGATTGATGGAAGAAAATTGCATGTCGCTTTTTTATAACTTGATCAGGACTCATAGGTACTGCCATATCTATTTCATGTGGTTCCCATTCAAACCATGCTCCACGATATAACCATACCCAACAATCTTTCATGTATGGTTCTTCTTTTAGCGTTTCTAACGATTCAAACAAAGCATCTAAACATACCTTATGTGTACCATGTGGGTCAGCTAAATCTCCTGCTGCATAAATTTGATGTGGTTGAATTTTTGTGATTAAATCACTCATTATCTTAATATCTTCTTCTGATAGGTTCTTTTTCTTTACCGTACCTGTTTCATAGAACGGAAGGTTTAAAAAGTGAACATTCACATCTGGCAATCCTAAATATCTAGTTGCAGCTAATGATTCTGCTTTTCGTATGGCTCCTTTTAGCAATCGTACTTCTAAAGAGTCGATACTATTGTTCTTTTTTGTTTGAATCTTATTCACCATGTCACTTATAGCTGAAGAATTTGGCATTAATCCTCCTGCTACTTCAATAAACTTTAGCGCATCTTCATCGGTTACCGCTATGTTTCCAGAGGTTTGATAAGCGATATGAACTTCATGACCTTGTTCTACCAATCGATCAAACGTTCCTCCCATAGAGATAACATCATCATCGGGATGCGGACTAAATATGATGACACGTTTTTTAGATGGATTTGCTCTTTCTGGACGATTACTATCATCTGCTACTGGTTTTCCACCTGGCCAACCTGTAATAGTGTGTTGTAGTTTATTAAAGATTTTTATGTTCAAATCATACGCGCTTCCTTCCTCTGCTAATAACCCAGACATTCCGTGCTCGTTATAATCTTTATCAGTAAGCTTTAAGATTGATTTTTGTAGTTTTTCACTCAACCAAAAAACGGCCTTCTTTTTAAGTTCATCTTTCCAAACACAAGAAGATACCAGCCAAGGTGTTTTGATTCTTGTTAATTCTGATGAAGCCTCTATATCTAAAATAAAGGTGGCGTTTTTATGATTTTGTAAATAGGTAGCCGGTACCTGAGCACTGATGTTTCCTTCAATGGTTTCTTTTATAATTTGGGCTTTGTTCACTCCCCAAGCTAAAAGCACCACTCGTCTTGCTTTTTTAATGGTATTTACTCCCATTGTTATAGCACGTTTAGGAACATTATCTATTCCTAAAAAACTAGAAGCTGCATCTACTCTTGTAATATGGTTTAAGGTAATACTTCTTGTTCCTGAATTTTGGTGAGACCCTGGTTCATTAAATCCAATGTGTCCAGTTCTTCCTATTCCAAGTAATTGGAAATCTAACCCACCAGCTTCTTTAATCTTTAGTTCATAATCGATACAATATTGATATATTTCTTCTGTTGAAATTGTACCGTCTGGTATATGGATATTCTCAGGTAAAATATCTACATGGTTAAACAAATGATCATGCATGAAGTGATGATAACTTTGCATATCATTTGGTTGTATTGGTAAATATTCATCTAAGTTAAATGTTATCACATTGGTAAAACTCAAGCCTTCTTCTCTATGCAAACGAACTAACTCCTCATATACTTTGATTGGAGAAGACCCCGTAGCCAATCCTAAAATGCACATTTTACCTTCTTCAGCTTTCTGCTTGATTAAATCTGCAATCTCTTTTGCTACCACTTTAGATGCCTCTAAAGAGTTATTGAAAATAATATTATGGATTTTTTCAAATCGGGTTTCTTCAAACTGTCCTGCAGGCTTGTAAACTATTTCTTGTGGGTTATACATATGTATATCTCTGACCATTACTTTAATTTTTTAATAAAATTATCTCTAGAAATATTAGCTAACTAATTTTTTCGACTAACCACTTTAAAAGGGGCATTAAAAACAAACGAGAGTGCATCTATATATGCCTTCATACACTCCCGATTGTTCAAACAAAGTTTATTTTATTAAAAGTTACTTCCTCCAGTATCCCACCAAAGTCTAGTTCCTCCATTATCTGGTCCGCTCAAAAAGCCTACTGCTTGTTGTACGTTTGCTGCATTCGTGTTCTTCTCACTGTCAACAAAATTTATACGACGAATTTGAATGTTGGTATCAATATCACCTCCACTGTTATTTACAACTACAGGGAAAATTCTTGGATACCCAGTTCTTCTAAACTCACTCCAAGCTTCTTGTCCATCAGGGAACATTGCAATCCACTTTTGAGTTATAATTTGCTCTAACTGCTCTTCATTGGTTCCTGCTGCATTGTAAGCGATTTTTACATCACTTGCATAAGCCACATTATTTACGGCGTTAATTGCATCTACAAAATCGTTTGGTGTACTTGTGTTATCTGCTAAATAGGTATCTGCTCCAGCAACTCCATGCTGTGTAAAAGAAGCTTTTACTCCTGATTCATAATTATCTTGAGCACTTCCAGCACCAGCCCAACCTCTCAATGCTGCTTCAGCTTTTAAGAAATAAGCTTCAGCAACGGTAAACCATACTTTTCTTTCTGCAGTCATTACCACGTCTCCAATCAAAGAATGACTTGCGTATTGTGACTTTGCAGTAATATCAATTCCCATACGCACTCCTTTATAGTCACCTAAACTAGCGTCTGCAGGTGCATTAAAATACTTTGCTATTCTACCATCATCAAATCCTTTTAAGATAGCTTCCATTTCTGCACTCATACATACGTCATTCCAAGTACCACTTATAGTTGCTATTGGATGTACGAAACCTCCCATGTCCACTGTTACATCAGTTGATAAAAAGCCTGCATCACTGCTCAACGCTTTTTCTCCTTCTGTTTTAGCCAAAGCTGCATCTACTTTTGATACTCTTATTGCTAATCGTAAACGTAAGGTATTTGCAAAGGCTCTCCATGCAGCAATATCTCCTTGTAAGTTCGATAAATCCATTGAAACAAACTGCGTATTTCCTTCATACTGCTTTAATCCAGCTATTGCCTCATCTAACTCTGCAAAGAAGGTTTTGTAAGCAGTTTCTTGAGAGTCGTATTCACCTGTAGTTTCATAGTTGTCATACTTTGAATAACGAATTGGTCCGAATACATCAGATACTCTGTGCATTCCCATTACTTTAATAATGTTTGCTAAAAAAACAAACTTCTCTCCTCCATCAATATCACTTAAACCTATTTGTTCTTTTACACCTCTTGCATGAGGTATTACACCATTACCTTGATCTCCATTATAAGCATCACTCCATATAAAACCATTCCATCCATTAACAAGACTATAGGTTTGGTTGTTTATATTCCCAGCAAAAGGTGTTGGCGCCGTCATATAACCTGAAAACACATCTGAATTCAAACCATGTTGTAACTGATAGTTCCAAGCTGGGTTAACTCTTATAATGTTCGAAAACATCGGAGAAAACTTAGTTCTTATATGATTGAATTGCTGCGATATACTCTCTTGAGATATACCATTAGGATTGGTGTTTATGTCTTTAAAATCTTCCGTGCATGCACTAACAATAATCAAAATTATTAGGGCATATATATATTTTATTTGCTGTTTCATTTTGTTTAAAAGTTAATGTTTACATTAAATCCTATACTTCTAGTAGAAGGTTGATTGTAGATATCAACTCCTTGTAATCCTAATCCAGTACTTGCTGCAATATTAGGATCGAATGGAGCTTCTTTATATATGAAAAACAAATTGTTTGCTATCAATGATAACTTAATGCTTTCAAATAAGTTCGACTTTACAGGTAATTTATATCCTATGGCAACCTCTCGTAAACTAACATTGGTTGCATCGTATACATATTCTCCTAGTACTCCTGCTCTTCCTCCTATTTTATTGTAATAAGCTTGCGCTGTTATTTGCGATGGAGTACCACTTTCGTCTACAACATTAATCATTCCTCCATTTCTATTTCTTGCATCGGCAGTAGCTTGTGACACTCCATATTGATCGTTTACGGCTTCTGTTACACTTACTACGTCTCCTCCAAACTTACCATCGATTAAAAAGCTAAAACTAAAATCTTTGTAATTGAAGGTGTTGTTCCATCCTAAAGTAAAATCTGGTTGTGCATGTGCAACTGTAGTAAAATCATCATTCACTAACAAGTCTCCTGAAGAATTTACAACTGGAGTTCCGTTAGCATCTCTTACCAAAGTTTTTGCTCGAATACTTCCAAAATCTTCTCCTTCTACTAAAGAATATCTATATCCGTTAACTCCTTCAGCAGTAATTACCGCTTCTCCATTATTTAAACCAGGATGTACCGAAACCACTTTGTTTTCATTTTGTGCAAAGTTGATTGCTGAATCCCATGTAAAATCATCTGTTCTAATTGGTTTTACATTCAACATTAACTCGATTCCTTTATTGGTAATTTCTCCAGCATTTACAATATTTTGTGGAAAACCATTAATATTTGGAAGTGCTTGTATAAAGAAGATTTGGTTTAATGTTTTAGTACTATAGTAGGTAAATTCTAACCCTACTCTATTGTCAAACATTCTTAATTCTGTACCAATTTCGAATGATTTTTGTTTTTCCGGCTCTAAAGTTTCTAATGGAGCAAATGAAGCTTGACTAATGTTAGGGTCTGTACTGTTTATTGTACTTAATGGTACTGTTGCATAAGCTGGAATATCTTTCCCTACTTCTGCATAAGACGCTCTAATTTTAGCAAAACTAATTGCCTCAGGTAACTCAAACATTTCAGATAACACCCCTGTTAAACCAACAGATGGATAAAAGAATGATTTTGAATTTGTATTTACTAACGTAGAAGACCAGTCTGTTCTACCTGTAATTTCTAAGTACAACATTTTTTTGTAGCCTAAGTTTAATGATCCAAAAATTGATTGTACTTCTCTATTAGTTACCGATTGACTGATATTATTTGTTGTTTGAAAGTTAGCAATAGTAAAAACATTTGGAAAGTTTAATCCGTTTCCATCTCTTCCTGAGTCTAATAAAATTTGATCTCCAATTGAAAACTTCGTCAAACTTGTTCCTAACAACCCGGTAAAAGAAAAATCTTCAGAAAGGTCTTTAGAATAGTTTGCGATTAAATCAATATACTGTTGTGTATTTTCTGTCTTCTCTAAAATATATCTTCCATTATTTCCAGAGTTTACAGGATCTGTTCCTGCATATTGTCTTTTATCAAACTTAAAAAATGACTTGTCGTAGCTTAATCTTGATTGTAATGAGAAATTATCGGTTACTTGATATTTTACAGATAAGTTTGCCAATACTCTTTGCGCTACATCTTGACTCGGATTTCTATAGATTAACCAATATGGATTTTGCTGAATATTTTCATCAAAAGAAGATGCATATTGATCCATCATGTTTAAAGATGCATTGAAATATTCAAATTGATTTTTATAAATATTTCTATCTATCCCAACCGGATTTAAGTAAACACCTGTTAATGGATTTGAATACAATCCATTGGTTGGTCTATTGGTTATTCTTTGATCAGATAAATTAATACTTGCTGAAACATCTATTTTATCCTTAAAGAATTTAGAAGTCCCTCTTAAAGTAACATTGTTTCTAATTAATTTATTTTCTGGAATCACTCCACCTCCTAAAGTATTTGCAAAAGAGAAATAGGTTTGAGATTTTGCGTTTCCTGCTGTTAAGTTAATCGAATTAATTGCCGTATATCCTGTATTAAAAAAGTCTTCAGCATCATTTCTTAATCCAGAAGCTTTAGCTCCCCAAGATTTAGGATCTGTAACCCTACCATTTTCAGTAAGTGGATTTCCTACAGAAGCAGATTGATAATCTGATTGTAATTTTGGTAATGAGATTACATTTTCAATGGTAAAACTTGAAGACATGTTCACAGAAAGCTTTCCTTCTTTTCCTTTTTTGGTAGTGATTAAAATAACTCCATTCGCACCTTGACTTCCATATAACGCCGATGCTGATGCTCCTTTTAATACTGTTAAAGATTCAATATCATCTGGATTAATCAACGACATGATATCTCCTCCATCTCTGTTTCCTGTTTGACTTCCAAAAATATCTGTTCCTGGCTCCGAACCATTAGAACCGTTTCCATTATTAGACATCGGAATTCCATCTACCACATATAACGGATCGTTATTACTCGTAGAAGAATTACCCCTTAGTACTACTTTTGCAGCACCTCCAAGTCCAGAAGAACTTCTCGTAATGGTAACTCCCGCCGATTTACCAGACAAACTGTTAATCGGGTTTGTTTGTTTAACCTTCGTAAGTTCATCTCCATTTACTTCTTGTGCCGAATAGGTTAAGGCTTTTTTCTCTTTCTTAATACCTAAAGCGGTTACTACCACTTCATCTAAAAGATCTCCTTCTTCTAATCGGACATTGATTGTATTTTGATTTCCTACAGTAACCTCTTTGCTTGTCATTCCAACAAAAGAAAACACTAAAACATCTCCTGAAGAAGCGTTTATCGTATACTTTCCATCAAAATCAGTTTCTGTTCCTTTAGTCGCTCCTTTAATTATAATGTTAACTCCTGGTAAAGGATCTCCATTTGTGGCTGATGTTACCACCCCGACTACTCTCTTTTCTTGTCCCATAGATACTCCTATAAGAAGTATACAAAAACAGAAAAATAGTAGAATTTTATTTTTTTTCATTTTAAGTAAAAATTAGAATATAGTTAGGTTAAATGTAGAAACAGAATAAACTTTTAAAAAAATATTATCTACTAACAACGTCAAATTGGGAACGAACAACACTCCTGCGTAGATAATTGAAAAAACGACTGTTATATTAATAAAAATCAAGTTTATTTTTTCATACTAATATATTAAATTGCTGTGTTTTTTATCAAATTAATATTGATGGTCAGCTTTAAATTATACGACAATAACACTTCTATTAGAACGATTTCTAGAAAGTATCACATTCTTTTCTGGATTAGCTATTTTGGCTTTAACGTGATACGGTGGGGAAGTTATTTTGACGATTATTGGTATTCTCTAAAATCCAATTTGGTGGAATTTCCACTACATATTGTTTTGGTATACCTCAACTTGTATTTTTTCATTCCAAAGTTTTTACTAGCCAAAAAGTACAAACGTTATATTTCTTTAGTATTTGTTTCTTTAAGTCTTTTATACATTGTTAGAACACTTCTTAATTATGTACTGGTTACCGAAAACATTTGGCCAGAAGCAGAAGGCTATCAAGAAGCCTTTACATTTAATCATATTGTGGCAGTAACTCTTGGAGAGTTATACGTTTTAGCCTTGGCTACAGCCATAAAACTCACTGTAGATTGGGTAAGTCAACGCAATAGAATAGAGAACTTAAAGAAAGAACATTTAAAAAGTGAACTTAACTTTTTAAAAACTCAAATACAACCACACTTCTTCTTTAATACTTTAAATAATCTATATGCATTGACCTTGGAAAAATCCGACTTGGCACCATCTGTTGTATTAAAGCTTTCTGATATTATGCAATATGTTATTTACGATATCAAAGCACCTAAAGTAAGTTTGTTAAAAGAAATAGAATACATTCAAAATTATATAGAGCTCGAATTATTACGTTGTAATAAAAATGCAAATATTGATTTAAAAATACATGGAGATATTGGCCAAGCAAACGTACCTCCGCTGTTGTTTTTACCTTATATAGAGAACTGTTTTAAACATGGAAATAAAAACAGTGACGATTTTTATATCTATATTAGTTTCAAAATCAATGCTGAAAACAATTTAGTTTTCAGTCTAAAAAACAGTTTTACACCCTCTTTTGATAATGATCGGAAAAAAGGAATTGGGAATGCAAATACAAAAAGAAGATTAGATTTAATTTTTAAGGATAATTACCAACTTGATATTTCGAAAGAAGAGAATATTTTTTCCGTTAACTTAAACATTCCATTAACTAAAAAAGAATACAATGAAAATTAATTGTATTATAATCGATGATGAACCTTTAGCTATTAAGGTTATTGAAAATCACTTAACCGAGTTTAAAAACATAGAGGTTGTGGGTAAATTCAATGACCCAATGAGCGCACTACCTACTATTGAAGAACACCAGATTGATGTTGTTTTTCTTGATATTAATATGCCTAAAATAAATGGTTTAGATTTTCTTAAAAACGTAAGTATAAAGCCCTACATTATTATTACTACTGCTTATCGTGAGTATGCAGTGGATAGTTATGATTTAGACGTACTTGACTATTTAGTAAAACCCATCCCATTTTCTAGGTTTATAAAGTCTATCAACAAACTCACCCAACAACTCTACTTAACGCAAAATTTAGATCCTACACCTAATCAAGCAGATTCATATATCTTTTTAAAAGTAGATAAGAAGTTGGTAAAGATTAAGTATAAAGACATCTTATTTATAGAAAGTTTGAAAGATTATATTCGAATTCAAACCAGTGGTGATAAATATATTGTTCATAAATCGCTTACGAGTATTACCGAAGAATTACCTAGTGAAAAATTTCTTCGTATACATAGATCCTATACAATTGCGGTAGATAAAATTGATTCTATCGAAGGAAATTTAATTGAAATTGGAGCGAAGCGAATTCCCATAGGGAGAAAATATATCAACCTTACTAAACAGATAATTCTAAATAGAGAATAAAATAGCCTTGTATGTAAAATTGGTCTGTTTAGCGCATTTTTTGTGTTACAGGTAGAAAAAATTTAACCATGGCTTAATTAATTGTTTACTTCATTTTTCATTGTAATAAAGAAAGATGAACAAAAAAACAAACAAGCAACAGCTTACGGCAATAGTAATCATAGCCAGCTTATTCTTTATTTTTGGTTTTGTTACTTGGGTAAATGGCGCCTTGATTCCATTTATGAAAACCATTAATGAGCTTACCGAATCTCAATCGTATTTAGTAGCTTCTGCTTCTTATATTTCTTTTGTATTAATGGCATTACCTGCCTCCTATTTACTTAACAAAATAGGGTATCAAAAAGGAATGTCTGTCGGTTTAATTATCATGGGAATTGGTGCCTTAGTCTTTATCCCTGCTGCCAATGCAAGAACCTACTCTTTATTTCTTTTAGGTATTTTTATTCAAGGTACAGGAATGACGATCTTACAAACCGCAGCCAACCCTTATATTACCATTTTAGGTCCTTTAGAAAGTGGTGCAAAACGTATTGCTATTATGGGAATTTCTAATAAAGTAGCCGGCGCTTTAGGTTCTTTAATTTTTGGTTCTTTGTTACTTTCTGGAATTGATGAAATCAATGCACAGCTGTTACATATAAGTGATGATGAAAAGGCTGATGTACTCAATACTATGGCCAACAGTGTAATTACTCCTTATGTGGTAATGGCTATTGTTCTTTTTGTACTAGGTATTTTAATTCGTTGGGCTCCTTTACCAGAAGTACATCCACAAGAAAGTGAAGAAACGGAAACTAGTACAAATCAAAAAACTTCTATTTTTCAGTTCCCTCATTTATGGTTAGGAGTTATTACCTTATTCTTATATGTAGGTGCAGAGGTTATTGCTGGAGATACGATTATTGCGTACGGAATCTCACTAGGAATCTCAGCTTCAGAAGCTAAATTCTTTACCACATTTACCTTAATGGCCATGGTAGCTACTTATATTTTAGGTGTTATTTTAATTCCAAAATACCTCAAACAACAAACTGCCTTAAAAATAAGTGCCGTGTTAGGAATTGTTTTTACCCTTTTAATAATGAATACAACAGGGTTTACTTCTATCTTATTTGTTGCTGCTTTGGGTATTGCCAATGCTTTGGTATGGCCCGCTGTATGGCCTTTGACATTAAACGGATTAGGTAAATTTACCAAAACCGCTTCTGCCTTATTAATTATGGCCATTGCAGGAGGAGCCGTTATTCCTCCGTTATTTGGTAGACTTATAGATCATTATAAAGAACATTATATAACAACAGGAATCTCTGAAGTAACTGCTTTGGCGAAAGCCTCTACCGAGAGTTACTGGATTTTAATTCCGTGTTATGTTTTTATTCTATTTTATGCGGTTTACGGACATAAATTAGGATTAAAAAAATAAGAGATATGCAACGCATTCAATCAGTAGATATATTAAGAGGACTTACCATTTTAGCAATGATATTGGTGAACAACCCTGGTGATTGGGGACATGTATTTGTCCCATTGCTGCATGCCGAATGGCATGGATTAACCCCCACAGATTTAATCTTTCCTTTTTTTATTTTTATTGTTGGTGTTTCTATTGCTTTAGCGTATCAACATAAAACCCCCTCCAAAGCTATTTATAAAAAAACACTCATTCGTAGTGTTAAGCTCATAGCCCTTGGACTATTTTTAAATTGGTTTATTCCCTATTTCCCCTTTTTAGAAAGTTATAAAACTGTTAGACTTCCTGGTGTATTACAACGAATAGGAATTGTGTTTTTTATCACATCACTTTTATATCTAAATTGTAATAATAAAACATTATTGCATATTTCGTTCTGGGGGCTTGTGAGCTATTTTATACTATTAGCTTATATACCATTACCAAATGGAGAATTACCTAGCTTAGAAAGAGTGCCTAACAATTGGGCAAATTATGTTGATGTACAGCTATTAGGAAATCACTTATGGAAACCCGATTATGATCCTGAAGGTTTGCTTAGTACCATTCCTGTCGTTATCAGTTGTATCATTGGAGTATTGATAGGAAAAGTACTGCTCTTAAAAAACACCAACACCAAACTAAAATACTTGTTAGCTAGTGGAAGCGCAGCCTTATTGATAGGATATGTATGGAATATATTCTTCCCTATAAACAAAGCTATCTGGAGTAGTAGTTTTGTTTTGGTTACTGCTGGTTGGGCTATTTTATTGCTATTGATTTTTTATTATATCGCAGATGTGCAACAAAAGACATTTGGTAAATTGTGTATCTATGTAGGTACCAATGCCATTACTATTTATTTCTTGTCTTCATTAATTGCCAAAGTTTTTTACTTGGTTAAGGTAAACGAGCAGCAAAACATACATAGCTTTTTATACGAACATTTGTATACCAGCATCATTTCTCATCATAAACTAGCCTCTCTGTTATATGCATTCACTGTAATGCTATGTTATATCCTTTTAGGGTTTATTTTATTTAAAAGACGAATTTTTATTAAAGTATAATGAAAAGCAACATCCATATTACCTACTATAATTCCTATTACCACATGGAGTTGAAAGAAAAACAATCCTTTGCATTTTTCAATAGGTTCACCAACTGGTTAAGTGCAGAGTTTGATTTGTTGTTACAGGAACAGTTAAAAAATGAGCTAATCATTTACTACCCAAATGGTAGTATTGTAATCAAATATCATAACAATTCACAAACGCTTACCATGAGCGTTAAAAACAAAATTGAAAAAGACTGTATTCGCATAGCTGATACTGTAATGAATAGCTATTCTTTTTTACAAAGCAGTATTCACCTTTTTCATGAACCACAACTAGCATCAAAATATATTAACTGCTAAAAAGCCCCAACTAATTTTAGTTGAGGCTTATGATTTAAAAAATAAAACTATTGACTAAAACATGTTTTGTCAATTCTTGGTAATTCAATATTGCTTACTCTTTTATAAACTTAAGTACCTTTTGTTCTTTTTCAGTTTTTAACTCAAAGAAGTAAACTCCGTTTGGTAATCTTGAAACATCAATGTTTTTGGTTGCTTTTCCAAATTGCACTACGCTACCTACCACATTAACAATACGATATTTAGCATTTGACAATGATGCTGTTTTAATGTTTAAAAAGTTTGATGTTGGATTAGGGAAAACTGTAATTTTCGAGATGTTACTATTGATTGAGAATCCTCCCCAATCGTCACCCCAATCATCTCCCCAGTCGTCGCCCCAGTCATCACCCCAATCTGATTTGGTGGTTACACTGATTTCATTACTACTAGAAGAAACATTACCTGCTGCATCTTTTGCTTTTACAGAAAACTTATACGCTGTATCAGCTGTTAAACCTGTTACGTTATAGTTGGTAGCTGTTACCGTTGTTAACTTTGTAGTTCCTCTATATACATCATACCCTGTTACAGCAACATTATCGGTTGAAGCTGTCCAGTTTAAAGCTAAAGTAGTTTTCTCAACATTGGTTGCTTTTAAGCTTGTTGGTGCTGTTGGTGCTTGTGTATCTTTAGCAGCTTCTTTCTTAGTGGTAAAGTTAATTGAAGTGCCATATGCAGAGTTTTTAGTAGCACATTTACTACGCACTTGTACGTCATACTTTGTTTCTGCTGTTAAGCCTTCAATTGTATAACTATTTGTAGTTGCTTCTTTAGTTGTCCAATTTGTAGTTCCAGATTTACGGTATTGTACATCGTATTTTGCTCCAGCTACCGCAGTCCATTCTACCTTAGCTTCCGTTTCCGTTACGTTATTTGCAACTACATTTGTTGGTACTGTTGCATTACATACTACTGGTGCTCCTTTTAATCCTGTTACGATTAAAGAAAAGTTCTGACTATTTCCTGTTAAAGTTCCTTTATGAGTAACTGTGATTGTATAGGTTCCTGATGCATTTGCAACATCTACTCTTTCGTAAGGATCTACTTTATTGTCTCCTTTGGTATTGGTGCTTACTCCTGTTAATTTCCAAGGATTGTAAGTTGTAGTTCCTTTTTTAACTCTAATATCTAAATCATTTACTAAAACAGCCGTTGATTGATTTGCTTTTTCTGTAGCCGTACCTGGTCTATCTGTCCAAGAAATTGATGCTAATAATGGACTTTTCCCATCAGACTCTACCGTTAAGGTATACGATTTTCCTGATGCTAATGTTAACTCTTTAATTTGAGCCTCTTTACCTGCTTGCGTAATGGCTACAGCCGCTGCTTTCGAATTCAACAATCCCCATCCAAAAATGGCATCTGGTCCAGTTGAACCTGCATCATCAGCAGTATGTAAAGCCAAACCTTTTAAGGTAGCTGCTTTCATAAAGTTATTGTTCTTATTCTTATAATGTTGTTGTAATAACAATAAAGAACCCGTTACATTTGGTGCTGCCATCGATGTTCCTGTCATTTCAACATAATCATCGTTAACATTTCCGTCACTATTGTTTTGTCCAGATGCCTTGTCGTAACTAGGAAAGTGAGTAGCTGAGTATACTCCTGCTCCGTTTCCTGCAATATCTGGTTTGATACGTAAATCATCTGTTGGCCCTTCACTACTTGAGTTGTGAATTTGCACTGAGATTAACTTTCCACTTGCGTCAACATTTGCATCTTTTGCATTGGCCACTACTAAATTATTCTTACAAGTAGCATGACCAGATAATTTATCATAAGCTTTGTTTCCATTTAATGGTTCTGCATTCGAGCTTTCATCCTGTCCATCATTACCAGCTGCTACTACCATTAAATAATTTGGTGTATTAAACATCAATTCATCCCAATCACGAGAAACTTTAATGTATGCTCCAAAATAATAATCTGGAATTTGTTGTGCTCCATAACCATATGAGTGGTTCGAGAGTATCATTCCATTAGATGCTGCATTTGTTGCTTCCGACTTATCATTGTTCCAATCATTTCCAATGGCAGATGCATAAGGAGCCATTCCTTTTGCTTTCGCCACTTTTCCTGACGCTACAATAGTAGCTGTTACATGCTCTGCGTGAAAGTTTAATGTAGAAGATCCATCACCTACAGATACTCTATTGTTTCCTCCTGTTCCGTCATATTCTTGATGGTCTTTATTGGGTACTCCTCCATCCCATACATAGGCTTTCATTCCTTGACCTAATAAATTTAAGCCTAAGGAACCTCCATTATGTAAGTGATTTGTTCTTGTTGATTTTGCCGCGTCTACATTAAATGTTGTATAATAAATAGGTTTACCATCTACAACTTCTTGAAGTTCCATATAGGTACCATCCTTTTTAAAAATGGTAGTTTCCCATCCTTTTTGCTTAGCTATTTTATAAGCTTCTTCTTTTTTATTGTTGCTTTCTTTTTGAAAATTACTACTTAATCTTTGTAGTTTTTTTAAATCATAACTGCCACGTATAGATTCTACTTCTTGTTTGTTCTGTGCTTGTACTTGATAACTCGTTCCTAGAAGAACAGACGATAGGACCATCGCCTTTAAATAATTGTTTTTCATTTCTGAAGGGTTAATTTATTATTAAATAATTTCGGATTAAAATTAGATTCCCTTCTTTAATAAAAAGTTCAGTTTTACAATACTAACACAAAAAATAAGTTCATTTTTATAATTGTTTACACTTAACAAATTACCAACAAACCCGCATAAAAACAGTTAATTGAGGTCTTATTACTATAGAAAGATGTAGTCATTTAAATAGTCTCATTTTATTTCCGTTTTCTGGTATCTAAGTAGCTATTCTCTTCATTCCTCCTTCAAAAAACCATCAACAAAAGGTTTCTAAAACATTAATTAAGAGAGTGAATTGATTTTTTTTTTTAAGAAAGAATAAGTTTATGATATCTCATTCCCATAGGAATAGGAATTTATTGAAGTTTCATAGGAAGCACTAGTTTTGTAAAAAACTAAGACTTTATTAGCCATGAAGTAAGGTACTCAATTAAGCGTCCTTTTCTTTTCTAAATTGCTTTCTATATTGTGTAGGCGTCATGTCCGTATACTTTTTAAATGCATTGTAAAAAGTAGTCTTATTGTTAAAACCTATGTCTATAGCAATAGCAAAAATGGTATCAGGATTCTCCACTAACAGTTTCTTCTTGGCTTCTTCTATTCTAAAAGAATTGATATAATCTGGAAAACTATTCTGTGTGTTCTCATTAATAGCTTGGGAGATATGCGGAATTGGTCTTGCTAGTTTTTTAGAAACCTTATCCATCTTTAGTTCAGAATCAAGGTATAATTTTTCATCTCGAACTAAAGTATCTATCTCATTAAAAAGTGCTAGTGAATCAATTAAAGTAGATCCTTTGTACTTTTCTTTATCTACTTCATACAAAGATGGTAAATCTTCATATTTACCTGAATAAGCAAACACAGGAAAATACATCATCGATATAATTAGAAAAATAAAAAATATCGATTTTAATATCTTTTCTACAAATAAAATATGCGTTAAATTATCTCTATTAAAAGACAACAACACTGTATTTAAAAGTACAATGGTATAGAGCACTATTGAAAAAACCAAGATAATCTTTCCCCATTTATAATACAGTGCTTTACTCGAACCTAAATCGACAATTAACGGCGCCTTTTTTAATGTTCCATAGGCTATAATTGTTAATATCAAATTGAAAGCCGCCATAATAAACTCATCTGTATTGGCAAGTATTATTGAGAGCTTAGCATTGGCTTCTGCCAAATTATCAATATTAGATGTATCTTGTTTTATAAGAAACCCTGTAATCAAAGAATAAATAAGCAATGCTCTTACTACGGTAACTCCAAGAGCAGTAATTATAATGGTTTTAAGATGGTTGGTTTGACCAGTAATGGCAGAGACAAATAGTAATAAAAAAAATCCTATCAAATGCGATACTAACAATGCTATATAGGTAAATATGCTGTAACGAGGAGTAGCACCTAACGTCATGAGATAATCAGACAACGCCGATAAGGTAAAAATACTAATCACCCCTATGATAGCAAGTTTAGCGTATACGTTTTTACCTAAATTATGCTTATTGAAAAAAATAAAAATAATAAGAGCTATACCAATAATAATATTGATAAAAGACAGGTTGTCCATAGTTGTGCGTTGCTTTTTAAGATTGGTAAATATAAAGAAAGAATAATATCAAATCACTTACTTCCAAACAATTAAAACCGAAGTTTTCAACCATGTCTAAACTATTTTTGAATTCAATAGTTGGTACGCTTTTCTTTACTAACAGCTCGTAAACGTCCAAAAAACAAGGTCTCTATGTTAATAACGTTTTCTAAAAGCAGTTGGACTTTCACCTGTTTTAAGTTTAAAAAACTTAGAAAAATGCGAATAGTTTTCAAAGCCTAATTCATAAGCAATATCGGTTAGTTGTTGTTTTGAATGTACCAATAATCGTTTTGCTTCCAACACTACTTTCTCATACAGCAAATCCGTAACAGTTTTGTCTAAAACTTCCTTAGAAATTCTGTTTAAATGTCTTACCGACATATGTAATTTATCGGCATAAAATGCGGCTTTTTTATGTTCCTTAAAATGTCTAGTTATCAAGTCATCTAGCTTGTGAATAACGATAATGTTGTTCACCGTTTGTTTGGGCTGTGGTGTATTTTCTTGATTATACAATCGTATAAAATCTATATAGAGCAGATTTACCAAGCTCAATAAGGAAGCTCTTTTTAAAATTTCATCGGTATGATACTCTTCATTAATTCTTTGAAAAGAGGTACTAAAGGAAGCTATTTTGTCTTTGGGTAAATCAATTAAAGACTCATGTAAGGTATAAAAAGGAAACTCATTTAAATTCAATTCACTCATACTGAGTCTAAAAAACTCTAGGGTATGGAAAAAGATAAAACCTTTTACCGAAGATGTAAAACTCCAAAAGTGAGATTGCCCTGGTTTTAAGAAAAACACCCGTCCTGGTTTTACTTCATAAGTGGTAAAATCTATTTCATGCTTCCCTTTCCCTTCAATAATCAATACACATAAATAAAAACTATGCTTATGTGGCTGACTAAAATAGCGTTCGTTTCTTTTTAAATGGACATCTAATTCATTGCTATAAAAGTAATCTTCAACTGCTATTGAAGGCTGAAAATTTTCAATGTTTAAAATCGGAATCATACACAAATGTCTTAATTAGACAAATTTAAGCAACTTATAGATAACATTTCTCTAAACGAAGCACTATACTTTTGCAGCAAATTTATATCGTATGAAATCAGTTATAGCAATACTTTCTAATAAATGTCCGAGGTGTAACAAAGGAAAAGTGTTTAAAAACGCTGTTTTTAATTTGTTTAAAATTGGAAAAATGGAAAAGAGCTGTTCTCATTGCGATTTTGTCTATGAAAAAGAGCCTGGTTTCTTCTTTGGAGCCATGTATGTAAGCTATGGTTTAATTGTAGCCGAGAGTATTGCTGCTTTTATCATTTTTAGGCTGTTTTTAAAGTTAGATTGGTTTCTTAGTTTTGGTTTAATTGTGCTGTTATCATTGCTATTGGTAGGTGTAAACTTTAAACTGTCTCGTTTGATCTGGATTTATTTGTTTGCTCCTAAAAAAGTATAAATACTTTTAGACTATAATGCAAATGCCTTTAGCATTATAATGGGAATGTCTTTAACACTATAAGGGAAACGCCTTTAACACTATAATGGGAATGCCTTTAAGACTATAATGGAAATGTCTTTAAGATTATTAGGCTATTAGTTTATGGCCTTTTTTATAAAAACAAAAAGATGAACAGAAGTCCATCTTTTTATGTGTTTTGGTTATGCTATGCTTGATTTTCTTGTTTTATCACGCGATACAATCGCGCGGGAGCAGGGGATACAATCGCGCGGAAGCAGTAACAAATATCTTTTAGTTTTTCATTATTTCAATTTCATTCGATTTAAAATCAAATTCCACAAAAGTCGATTCTGTAGCAACCTTACATTTTATATTAAACTCATTTTCAAAAAACCGTTTACTAACACGAATCTTTCCCAGTGTTTTATAAACTAATGGCAATAATGGATCATAAAAACCGGGCAACGTTACAGATTGCTCTCCAACTTTAAACTGTTGTTCTTCTCTATTACTAAATATTACTTGAATATAATCTTGATAAATTGTTGGTTCAGGAGTTCTAATATATCTTTTAGCCTCTTTGTCAATCTCAATAAAGCAGTTGATATAGTTTGCACTAACCATACCTAAATTATGTATCATTAAGCTTATCTCAAAATTGTTTGTTTTAATGCTATTTAATAGAACAGATTCGGGATAAGCGGAAAGTACAATATTAATCTTAGGTTTTGATGCTCGATTAATCACATCTTTAACCTCCCAATCATCCATCGCAATAGCTTGAAAATTATATCTTTTATAATACTTCTTGTCTTGGGCTTGATGAGCAGTATTACTTTTGGGAATATCCAATACAAAAACACATTCTGTATCACTAAAATCTACTTTTATAATCTCAACGTTATCAATTCTTGGGGTAATTCTTGAATTAATTACTTGCTCTATCCACTCCTCCGAAACCTTATTAGAATCAACGTAGTCAATACACTCAGCTTTACATTTATTAGACCCCGAATTAAACTCTTGGATTCCATAAATTATAATACCTCCATTTGAATTTGCCATTGCTGAAACATCTTTAGAAAGATCATCTGACTTTGAACCAGCTTTATTCATGGAATTATACAATGAAGCTGCACGTTTAAACTCAAGTGAATTACTTTCTTTTGCCTCGGTTCTTATATATTCATTTATCGCTTTAATATTCCATTCCATTTGTTATACTTTGTTTAAATAATACTCTATCAATGTATTCCAATTACCTCAGAGGATCCAATCGTGTTTTATATGCTTGGTTTTCTTGTTTTACGACGCGATACAATCGCACAAAAGCGGGGTTATGTCTACTTCATTAGTTTCCCCTTAATTTCATCAACCCAAGTTAAAAATTCTCCATATAATAGTCTTTTAGGTTGTTTAATATCATTACTAGCAATATATTCTTTTAATATCTTCTCAAAATCAACAAAAAACTTATATTCAGATTCACAATAATTATTTAAATACATTTTATAACCTTGTTTAAGGTTAAAATTAAGATTCAACATTTCTTTATTACTTAATTCTATTATTTTTTGGAAAAATTCTTGGGGATTTAAGCAACCAAATAAGCACTTATACACCATTGAAGTATTTAAGAAGTCGCTAAGTTCATTTCCTATAACGTTTAAATATTTATAAATATTTATTGCATTATTTCTGTTTGAATCTTTAATTTTGTCATAGTGAAATTCTATTAATTTCTGATCTAAGAGACTGGGTTCTTCCTCTAAATTTTCAATCAGTAAAAAATTAACTTCTGACGTTTCTTTTGCTTTTTGAATACCTTCAAATAACACATCTTCAATTTCCTTTATATCCTTAATTAATATTAAATTAGTTACGAAATATTGAAAAGTTTTATAAAAAGAAGGGTAATGATACATACTATATTTGCCTTCCTTTATATAACCTAAAAACTTCTTTACACTTTCTTCAAACTCTTCATTTTCTAAAGTCTTGAAATTATACCCCATTAATGAGTTAAGTACTTTTTCTTCTTCTGATGTTTCTTTTTCTTTTCTATTCTCTATCTCTTTAGTTATTTTCTGCTCAGCTAAAACACCAGTTAAAACATAATCATATAACCCTTCTGAAAATGTAAACAGCTCTTGTTTTTCTTGGTTATTTAAATATTTTTCTACAAACTTTTCTCTATCACTTTTATCCTCTCCGACACTCTTTTTTCCGATTCTCAGTAAATTTTCATTAAATATAAAAGGGCTATCATACCCCTTATAATCACCACTATCTAAACAAGTTAACCTACCTTCCTTAAACTCATTTGATATTATCAGCATAAAAAACAGCATGCTATTAATAATTCCTGCGTCCTGATTTTTTAACATAGGAAACACTTCATGAACACAGTTCAGATAAAAATTAAATGTCCTGAGGTTTTGAATATCATGCTCATAAAAAAAAGACACTATCATATCTTTTCTTTCAATTAAAAAAGTTTTAAACTCAACTTCATCTAAAACATCTAAACTAGAATCAAAAAAATCTTGATAGTTTGCCTTATAGTTAAGCGTTCTTCCTATTACTTTTTCCTTAATTCTTTTATACTCGTCATCATTTATTTCTTCCTCATAAGCACAAATTACAACCTTGAGTCCCTTATGTTCAACATAATCATTTATTAAACCTAATATATCTTTAATAGGAATTGAACATCTTTCTAAATCATCAAAACAAATAATCAATTTTGAGTAATCAAGATTAATCTCTACGCCATCTGTAAGATCTGAAAGTTTAATACCACCAGCAAAAACAGTTCCTAAGGCATTAAGTCCATTTCTTAAGACATTCATAGACCCTTTAACAAATTTATTATTCATAGAGTCTGGAAGTAAATTGACCAATAAAATTCCTTCTACTTCTTTAACATTACTTATCCCATTCAATGATACATATACTGGTTTGAGCTCTTTTTCTTTTACTTTTTGAGACAAAACATTTTTCCATAAATAGGTTTTACCACTCCCCCATTTCCCAGAAACTAGTAAAGCATAATTGACTTGTTTCTTTTCAATATAACTTTCAAATATAGATGTAACACTCTCTAAATTCATGATTCTTTTTTTGCTTTTTGATATACCTTTTTGCTTCAGAAAAGAATATTTACTTATTATCTTAAAAGGGCTATCAATCTATTATGTAACTTTAAAATTTAAAATCTATTAATCGTAAATATAAAAAGCTCAAAAAAAACACACCTACGGAAAACCGTAAACAAAGTAAGGTTTTACCTTATTCTTTAACATCCAAACAAAAACCCCAACATCTAACTAGATGTCGAGGTTTTTTTGAATTAAGAGGAAACCTATTTTTAAATCTTAAAGGTCAATACGGGTAAGGTAGCATGGTTGGCTACGTCTTCAGAGATACTTCCTTCAATAAAGTGTTGTAGACCTCTGCGTCCGTGTGTTGCCATGATAATCACATCTTTTCCATGTACATTCGAAAACTCTAAAATTCCGTCTTCAATGGTATAATCTGCTACATAGTGCACCTTGTCCATATTGGCAATGCTACCTTCTGCTTTTTGTAAGAAATTGGCTACTTTTTCTTGCATTTCTTTGGTACTTCTAAATTTTGAATTAGGGGTATTTACATGCAATAAATCAACCGCACAGCTAAAGTTACTTAATAGGTCTTTTGCTTTTTGATAGGGTGCTACATCTTCATCTGAAAAATCGCAAGCAAATACTGCCGATTTAAAAGAGGTAGTGACAGCTTCGTTTTTAATCACCAATACAGGAATCTCAGCATTTCTCACTACTTTTTCGGTATTAGAGCCTACAAAGAATTCTTTAGCTCCTGTAGCTCCATGAGACCCCATAATAATCATATCAGCATTTTCTTCTCTAGCCAATGCATTGAGCTCACTAAACACTTTAAAATGCTTGATAATTGGAGTAAGCTTTACTTCTTGTAAATAGTCTTTATCTAAAAACTCTTTGAATCGTTTTTCTGCTAATTTATAATAGAAAATTGTTTGTTCGTTTACAGCATTTTCAGATCTTGTAATTAAGGCATTTGATAACTCTAACATATGCACTGGTAACACCTCAGCATCAAAGGTTTTTGCTAAATAGCTCGCGGTTTGCAATGCGCGGTCTGAATATTCCGAAAAATCAACGGGTACAATAATTTTTTTCATAAGAGATTGGTTTAAATTTCTACATTAAAAGTACCTCTCTTTTTTACGAAAAAATATGATTTTTGTCAGGTTACAAATACAAACAATTGTTATTCTAAAAACTTAGTTCCCAGCATTTCTGTAGCATCCATTACCATCATTTTTGCCGATTTATCTTCGGCATAAACGAGTTGTTTTAAGGCGTTCAATCGGTTGACTGGTACGGTAACGAAAATGATGTATTTATCTCTATTTACACTCAAGTTGTTTCCTGCTACCAAGGTTCCGTTTACCCCAATTTTTTCATTGATGAGTTTACCTATAGGTTCTAAATCATTTGCCGAAGAGATGTGTACCACACGTCCGTTAGGTCGACCTGATAAGACCACATCAATCATTTTAGTAGTAATAAAAATACTGATCATACTCCATAGAGCTAATTCTACATTGTTAAACACAATGGCCGTACATACTACTACAATGGCATCTAATATTAAAATAACGGTTCCTGTTTTTAAAGAGGTTTTAGAAGTAATGATTCGCGCAATGATGGTTCCTCCTCCGGCAGATCCTCCTCCTTTAAAAATAAACCCGATTCCAAGTCCGACAGCTATTCCACCATACAAAGTAGCTAGTAAAGGTTCGTTACTCAAAGCAGGTAATCCTATATATTCAGAAATAATATCAATAAACAAACTCACGGTAAGAATTGCTACGGTACTTTTTAAAGCAAAGTATTTTCCTAAAAATCGAATACTAATGATTAATAAGGGAATATTAATTAAGGCAAACAACACCCCAATTGGCAGGCTAAATAGGTAATTAAAAATAATGGCTAATCCTCCGGTTCCTCCCATGGCTACTTTATTCGGACTTAAAAATCCGACAACTCCAAATGCCATGAGTAAACATCCGATAATAATAAAACTGTAGTTTAAAACTTCTTTCTTCATAAGATTCTTCTTAGAAGTACAAAGCTATAACAATATGATTTCTTAGCACAAGGAAGTCTGCATTCATTTGCTGTAAATCTTAACAATGAACGCCAAAATATTATCCACTTAATGACAACCTACTACGGTTTCTCCTGCACCTTGTAAGACAGGCGACACATAAGGAATTCCTAGTCCTAATCCACGAAGAATAAATAATACACCAATAAAAACCACTACGTATGGAATGGCTTGTTGTATTCTTCTTCGTATCAATCCATTGGCAAAGTTTCCTACATAGACTACGGTTGTCATAAGTGGAATGGTACCCAACCCGAATATCGCCATATAAATGCTTCCCGAAAAAGCATTTGAGGCGGTTAAGGCACCAAATACTGCCATGTATACCAATCCGCACGGAAGAAATCCGTTTAGAAATCCGATGGTAAAAAATGTATCGTTTCCTTTCTTTTTTAATTCTTTTCCTAAAGCGGATTTTACCTTCATCACTAATCGATTGATGCTTTTTGAAAAGTTATATTTCTGAAAGGTCTTTGGTAATAAAACAACTACAATCATTAAAATCCCAACAATGATAGAAAGTTGTTGTTGAAATCCGAAGAAATAGAAACTCTTCCCGAGTAAGCCAAATAGTAGTCCTATTAAGCTATAGGTAAACAAACGCCCTAAATGATAGCTTGTTATTTGAAAGAACTGTTTTACTTTATTGGTTCTATCAACAGGTAACATAAAGGCTATTGGGCCACACATTCCTATACAATGGAAGCTTCCTAATAATCCTAATATGAGTGCAGATATATACATTAGTAAATCAACTCTTTCTGATATAAATAATCTTTATTTTTGTAGTTCCAGGATACTGTGATGTTCCAGCGACCACCTAACAAACGGTTCTCAGGCACGAGCAAATATGTATTGGAAAGTGAAATTGGGATTTCGAAGTCCAATTGCTTATTAGATGGTCTGTATAGGAACACTTTTCCTGAAATTTCTTTAGGATTAAACTCCGTTGGAAAATGGATGTTTAATCCTTCAGTTGTTTTTTCAACCTTTATATTTTCTTTTAATGCCTTTGCATTTTTTGTAGCATTAATACTGTTCTGATATTCTAGTTCTTTCTGATAATATTTTTCAGATACTAAATCGTGATTATATCCTTTACCTGTACTCATGGTGATTACGAAATACATGATAAATCCTATAAATCCAATAATCGCGATTACTATGCCCGTGCCCCAGTTTAGTTTCATTTTTATTGTTTTTGTGTCATTAGGAATGAAGTATTCTGTTTATTGATTAAGAGACTACTTCGTCATTCTTCCTCGTAATGACGGTTAATATTTAATTTCTTGTTTCTTTTCTCTTTTGTCTCGTTTCCTGTCTCCTGTCCCCTGTCTCCTGTCTCCTGTCTCCTGTCTCCTGTCTCCTGTCTCCTGTCTCCTGTCTCCTGTCTCCTAAAAACTATCAACTTAAAACTCAAAACTATTTATCGATAGCTTCTAGGTCCTAAGAAATTGGTTTTTGCTGTTTCAATCAATCGATCTCCGCTATATACCCCTATTCTTAAGGTGACCTTTTCTTTTTTCATTTCAGATTGGTGTAATTCTATAAACAATGTTCCTTCTGCCAATCCTTGTTTTGGAACTTCAAAATTTTGATGTGTAACCGTTTCTATTTTTCCTTTGTGTGATAGTAACTTATAGCTTACATCATCTATTTGCTTGGTTGTTTTATTAATTACCTTATAGGTATAAATATTACTAATGATTCCGTTTTCTTTGTGCTGATATAATTGTCCTGGTAATCGTAAAATGGTTGCTTCTACATCATTTCTTAAGAACAACATTCCTATTAATACTGCTATTAAGATTCCTAATACTGCAGAGTACCCTTTCATTCTTGCTGAGAATTTAAAAGGAGCTTTCTTTACAATATTCTCTTCACTTGCATATCGTATCAATCCTTTTGGCAATCCTACTTTTTCCATCATATGATCACACTCATCGATACAAGCGGTACAGTTCACACATTCTAACTGTGTTCCGTTTCGAATATCAATTCCAGTCGGACATACATTTACACATTGAAAACAGTCAATACAATCTCCTTTTCCAGAGGCTGCCCTGTCTTCTTTTCTATTGAATTTTGCTCTTCCTTTTTCTCCTTCTCCTCTTACATGATCATAAGCTACATTGATGGTTTTATTATCTAATAACACTCCTTGCAACCTTCCGTATGGACAAGCGATGATACACACTTGTTCTCTAAACCATGCAAATACAAAATAGAATACACCTGTAAATATTAACAGCGATATCAGTGTACTAATGTTATCTAACGGATTCCCTGTTACATACGTAATCACTGTATCTCCTCCTATCAAATAGGCTAAGAATACATTTGCTATTAAAAAGGAGATGATAAAAAAGATGAACCACTTTAAAACTCTCTTTTTAATTTTCTCTGCATTCCATTTTTGTTTTTTTAAACGGATTTGTTTTCCTCTATCTCCTTCTATCCAATATTCTATTTTTCTGAAAACCATTTCCATAAAAATGGTTTGTGGACAAATCCACCCGCAGAAAATCCTACCAAATACTACTGTAAAGAGAATGATAAACACCACCCCAATAATCATAGACACTACCAATAAATGGAAGTCTTGTGGCCAAAAGGGAAATCCGAAAATATTAAACCTTCTTTCTAAGACATTGAATAGTAAAAACTGATTACCGTCTATTTTTATAAAAGGTGCGGATAATAAAAACAGTAATAAAAAATAGCTGACATAGGTTCTGTACTTATAAAACCTTCCGCTTGGTTTTTTAGGAAACACCCAAGCACGCTTACCTTCCTCATTTATCGTACCGATACTATCTCTAAATTGTTCGTTCTTGGGAGTTTCCATAATCAACTATTAAAAACTAACTAGTAGTAATACTAATTACTGCACACTATCTTTTACTTGCTCTGTTCCTTCTTCTTTGACCTCTTTTGGAGCTGACTCATCTTTATACAATTCTCCTTGAGGTGCTTTTGGTTTTCCTGGAGTAGTTCCTTGGAAAGTCATAATATAACTTGCCACCTTTTGAATATCTTTTGGTTTTAAGGTTTTTCCCCAAGCTACCATACCTTTTCCATCTCTACCTCCGTTGGTAATTGTGGTAAATATGTTCTTGATTCCTCCTCCTAAAATCCAATACTCATCAGTTAAGTTAGGCCCAATACCTCCACCACCGTCTGCAATGTGACATGCAGCACAGTTTAAGTTATATACTGCTCTACCTCTACTTAAATCACTATCTGAAGTTAATACCGTTACGGTTTCTGCATCCACTACTGCTTCTTTTGAAGTAGATCTAAAAGCTGCCAATTCTCTTTTTGCCAAGGCAACTTCTTTGTTATATTCTGTTGTTTGATTGTCACCATCTAATACATGATACTTCACCAAATACACCACACCAAAAATGATGGTTGCATAGAACATATATAGCCACCATGGTGGTAAGTTGTTATCTAACTCTTTAATACCATCATAGTTATGGTCTAAGATAATTTCATCTTCTTCTTCAACGGCTTTCGTGTCTGTCCATTTCTTAATTAATCGCTTTGCCCAAGCCCAGTGATCAACCTCTTCTGGATTTACACCATCTTTTTCCATTTGAAGTGTTTCTGCTTTTTGCTGCGCAACAATGTTTAATAATTCCTTCATTAGAATTACTAAAATCAATGCTACAATAGCAATCCATACTAGTGGATTCTCATACAAACTAAATGGATTTTCGTATGATTGTATTGCAGTCATAATAGCAAAAAGTGTAACTGCAATGAACGTGATATATGCTATAGATTGAAAATACTTTTTCATCTTACTTTTGTTTACTAGTTATCTAATGGTAATTCACTTACCTTACTTATATACTCCTTTTTGGCTGTAAATACCCACCAAAACAACACTACGAAGAATGTAAAGAAGATGGTTAATGAGATAATTGGGTAGATTTCAATACCTGCAATGCTCTCCATATGATTTTTTACGAACTTTAACATCTTTCTTAATTTTTACTTCCTAATTGATCTTCTATATCTTTCACCTTAATATCGGTTCCTAAACGTTGTAGGTATGCAATTAACGCTACAATTTCTCTGTCCTTCATCTCGATAAACTTCTGTCCGTTTTGTGCTGCATAATTTTTATCATCTGCATAACTCTTGGCAAAATCTGGATCTTGATGTAAGTTCTCTTGAATTTTAGCTCCTTGCGCTTCCATACTTGCTTGCGCATTAGCTATATCTTCTTCTGTATATGGAACTCCTAAGCTTACCATGGCTCTCATTTTAGCTTCGGTATCGCTCTTATCAAGTTCATTTCTTACCAACCATTGATATGCTGGCATAATAGAACCTGGTGAAGTACTTTGTGGATCGTACATGTGATTTAAGTGCCAACTGTCAGAATACTTTCCTCCAACTCTTAATAAGTCTGGCCCTGTACGTTTAGAACCCCATAAGAATGGATGGTCATATACAAATTCTCCTGCTTTGGCATATTCTCCGTAACGTTCTACCTCACTTCTAAATGGACGTACCATTTGTGAGTGACATCCAACACATCCTTCTCTAATGTATAAGTCTCTACCTTCTAATTCTAATGCCGAATATGGTTTTACACTGGTAATGGTTGGTATATTAGATTTTACTAATAAGGTTGGTACAATTTGTACAATACCTCCAATTAATATTGCTACAGTTGCATAGATGGTTAATTTGATTGGTCTTCTTTCTAACCAAGTATGCCAACCTTCTTTAGATGTTCTGTATTTAGATACTTTTGTTAATGCTGGTGCTTCTGCTAACTCATCTGTTACATCGCTTCCAGATTTTACTGTTTTTACAACATTGTATAACATTACAATGGCTCCAAGGATGAATAAACTTCCTCCTATAGCACGCATCCAATACATCGGAATAATTTCGTTTACAGTTTCTAAGAAGTTACCATAAGTTAAAGTTCCGTCTGGATTGAACTGCTTCCACATAGAAGCTTGTACAAATCCTGCTACATACATTGGTAAAGCATACATGATAATACCTAAAGTACCAATCCAGAAATGGAAGTTTGCCAATGCTGTAGAGTATAATTTTGTTTTAAACATACGTGGTATTAACCAGTATAACATACCAAAGGTTAAGAAACCGTTCCATGCTAAGGCTCCAACGTGCACGTGTGCAATAATCCAGTCAGAGAAGTGCGCAATTGCATTTACATTCTTTAATGATAACATTGGTCCTTCAAACGTAGCCATACCATAACCAGTAATTGCTACTACCATGAATTTTAATACTGGATCTACTCGAACCTTATCCCATGCTCCACGTAAGGTTAATAATCCATTGATCATACCTCCCCAAGATGGTGCAATTAACATTACAGAGAATGCTACTCCTAAATTTTGTGCCCAATCTGGTAAAGATGTATATAATAAGTGGTGCGGTCCTGCCCAGATATAGATAAAGATTAACGACCAGAAGTGTACAATAGATAATCTATAAGAGTATACCGGACGGTTTGCTGCCTTTGGAACAAAATAGTACATCAATCCTAAGAACGGTGTTGTAAGGAAGAATGCTACTGCATTATGTCCGTACCACCATTGTACTAGGGCATCTTGTACTCCTGCATACACTGAGTATGATTTAAAGAAACTTACTGGTAATTCTAAACTATTAAATATATGTAATACAGCTACCGTTACAAAGGTTCCTAAATAGAACCAAATAGCTACATATAAGTGACGTTGTCTTCTTTTAAGAATTGTCCAAATCATGTTGGCTCCAAACGCTACCCATACTAAAGCTATGGCAATATCAATAGGCCATTCTAGCTCTGCGTATTCTTTAGAAGTGGTAATTCCTAAAGGTAAGGTTATCGCCGCAGCAACAATTATTAACTGCCATCCCCAGAAGTTGAAATTACTTAAAAAGTCACTCGCCATACGGGTTTTTAACAAACGTTGAAGCGAGTAATAGACTCCTGCGTAAATTGCGTTTCCTACGAATGCAAAAATTACTGCGTTGGTATGAAGTGGACGTAAACGACCAAAGCTTAACCATGAAATTCCGTCAGTAATATTTGGGAATAAAAACATAAAAGCCAACAGTAGTCCTACTGAGAAACCAACGATCCCCCAGAGTAACGTGGCGTAAATGAACTTTTTTACGATTTTGTTATCGTAATAAAATTGCTGCATTTCCATAATCTAATTTGAATTTAATATCTATTTTGTTAGTTTTCTATTTATCTTCTTTCACCAGTTCGTCATCAAACAACATACGAACAGAAGGTGTGTACGAATCATCGTACTGCCCTTTTTTTACCGAAACGATAAATGCAATAAAAAAAACAATTGCCACTAGAATACTTAGTGTAAGTAGTAAGTAAATAACGCTCATATCTTGCCTGATAATTATAGGTCAAAGGTAGACTCGAAGCATTTCTTAAAATATGATAAAAGTCATGTTTTGAGATTTTTTTTATACAGTAAACAAAAAATGAGTCTGCTATTAACAGACTCATTTTAAAAGATTTATTTTGTGTTTTCTATTTCAGAACTTTTCTCAATCCTAACATTAAATTTCGTTCTAAAATCTCGTATTTCCCATCTGCGAGAAATAGGTCTTTCATTTCTTCAAAAAGTACTTCAATCTCTGCATCAGAAATATTTAAATTAATCAATGATTCTTTTACTTTTTGAATACTTGCATAATCATTATCTGCATCAAATTCTGAATGCATTCTTTGATAAGTATCATTGTCTACTTTTGAAGTTATTCTCTCAAGCTCTTCTGGAGCCTCTATAAAATCTGCATTCATGCAGTAAATAAAAAGATATGTATATAACTCCTTCTTCGTCCAATTTGTCTCAGTTATTGTTCCCATAATTCAAGAGTTTTTAAGTTTCCTTAAAGTTACCAATTATTAAGACACAAAACCATGATAAAAATCATAATTATTTGAAATCCAATTAAATAACCCTAGAAAAACTCTTTAAAACAAACAAACTAGCCTATTAGATTGATTTTTTTATTTTTACCCTAAAAAATTTTCTGATGAAGTGTATTTCATGTGGTTTTGAACACAACAACAATTTTTGTCCTAACTGTGGTGAAAAGAAGGATGTTAAAAAATTGAATTTTTCTTCCATTTTTGAATATACGTTCCTATCGATAACCAACATGGATAAAGGTTTTTTATTCAATTTAAAATCGTTAATAATTGATCCTAAAAAAATTGTTACAGAATATACACAAGGAAAACGAAAAAACATTCTTAACCCTATTTCCTTTTTAATTTTATCTGTTTCAATTTATATAATTACAGAACGATTTTTTAAAGTCCCATATAAACCAGACAATACAACTGCTTTAGAAAATAGCATTATTTACAAGATGTCTTATTATGGAGGTAAATTTGTAAAAACCTATTTCAACTTTTTCTGGATACTATCTATCTTTCCTTTAAGTCTATTAACCAAGGTGCTTTTTAGAAAGTTCAATTTTACAGAACATCTAGTAATTAACTCGTTTATTTTTGGTTTTGTTACTTTGTGCAGTACACTAAGCTACCCCATTTTTAAACAGCCACTACTTTTTGATTTTATCATGTATTTAAGTTTGATGATATTGATTTATCGAGTGTATAAAACTGATCATAATAAACTTGAAACCGCCCTACTTTCTTTTATCATCGTTTTTCTGTTTACCATTATTTTATTTATAATAGCTTTACTGCTCGGGTATATCTATTCGTCATTTAAGTAATACGCTATATCGTCATTGAAAATAGTTTGGTTTCAGGTTGTTTCTCTTGAAGTTTCTTATCAAAAGCCATACAAATATTTCGTACATAAGGTCTTGCCTCTTCAGGAACCGTTAAATGATTCTTTTCAACACATACCAATCCATCATTAATCATTTCTTGTAGTTTATTGATATGGTTCTCCACATTTTCAATCTGTAATGTTTCTTCTTCCCAAGAAGTGGTAAAATGACACATAATGTTTAAGATATGCTTACGCATTACCAAATCTTCATCAGATAAAATATGTCCTCTAAACACAGGGATTTCACCTTCATTTACCAATTGCTGGTATTCTTTTACAGTCTTTACATTTTGTGCAAAACCATACCAAGAATCTGATATTGCCGACATTCCTAAACCAACCATTAACTGGGTTTTGTTTGCCGTATATCCCATAAAATTTCGGTGCAATGTTTTAGTTTCTGTAGCAGTATATAAACTGTCTGTAGGCAAGGCAAAATGATCCATTCCAATTTCTATATACCCCATCTCTGCAAATAACTCCTTCCCTATTTCATACAATGCTCTTTTTTCGTCATTCTTAGGTAAGTCGTTTTCATTAAATCCACGTTGTCCAACACCTTTTACCCAAGGCACATGTGCATAGCTGTAAAATGAAATTCTATCGGGTTGTAATTCTTTTGTTTTGGTAATGGTGTGAATTACATTTTCTTTGGTTTGAAAAGGAAGTCCGAATACTAAATCATGACTAATAGAAGTATATCCTATCTCTTTTGCCCAATTATGCACTCTTTCTACATTTTCAAAAGGTTGTATACGATGAATGGCTTCTTGTACTTTCGGATTGTAATCTTGTACTCCAAAACTTACTCGAGTAAATCCTAAGTTATATAAACCTTGTAAGTGTTCTTTCGTGGTATTATTAGGATGCCCTTCAAAACTAAATTCATGCTCTGGATGTTTTTTGGCTCTTTTAAAAATTCCATTGATCAGTTTTTCTAGTTGTTCAATTGAAAAGAACGTAGGTGTTCCTCCTCCTAAATGCACTTCCTTTACCACAGGAACCTCATCTACCAAATCAACATACAAGTCCCATTCTTTTAAAACGGTTACTATATAAGGTTCTTCTACCTCATGACGTTTTGTGATGTGTTTATGACATGCACAAAACGTACATAAACTTTCACAATAAGGTAAATGAATGTACAAACTGATTCCTTCAGAAGTATTACTTTCTTTAAAGGATTTTTGAAAGGTTTGAATCCATTTTTGTTTCGAAAAAGTGCTTTCATCCCAATAAGGAACGGTTGGATAACTTGTATATCTCGGACCTGGAATATTGTATTTTTGAATAAGTGTGCTCATCTGCTTAATACCGTTTTATATCATACTACAAGGAAATCACTCCAACTAACCTTTATGCTAGTTCTAAAGCAATTTCAATCATTTCTTTAAAGGTTTGTTCTCTTTCATCGGCAGTTGTTCTTTCTCCTGTTACCAAACTATCAGAAATAGTTAAGATAGATAAGGCATTCACTTTATGCTTAGCAGCCACTGTATATAATCCATTGGTTTCCATTTCTACGCACAGCACACCATAATCTGCCCATTTTTTATAGCTTTCAAATTCATCTGCATAAAACTCATCAGAGCTTAAAATGTTTCCTGCTTTTAAAGGGATTCCTTTTTCTTTAGCTATTTCAATTGCTTTTTGAAATAGTTCAAAACTAGCGGTTGGTGCATAGTCTGCTCCGTTAAATCGAATGGTATTCAATCCTGAATTAGTAGAAGCAGCCATGGCTATTACAATATCACGAATCTTTACTTCTTTTTGATACGATCCTGCTGAGCCCACTCTAATTAAGTTTTTAACTCCGTATTCATTAATCAATTCATGTGCATAAATCAAAGCAGAAGGAATTCCCATTCCAGTTCCTTGTACCGAAATTCTTTTTCCTTGATAAGTTCCAGTAAAACCAAGCATACCACGTACGTCATTATAACAAACTGGATTTTCTAAAAATGTTTCTGCAATCCATTTTGCTCTCATAGGATCTCCTGGTAACAATACCGTTTCTGCTATTTCTCCTGGTTTGGCTTCTATATGTACACTCATTTTTTAATGATTTAATTTTGTTCTATAACTACCAAAGATTGTGCTCGATACATTTTCTTTTATTCTTCAAGAAACCACTCGAACTAACATCTTTGTAATTACATTTTTATTCTAATACTGATTTTTATCTGAAACTCCTTTTGTAACTAACGATACTCCAGAGGAAGTACCCAAACGAGTTACGCCCATTTTAATATACTTTTGTGCTGTTGCAGCGTCACGTACACCACCAGCAGCTTTTATTTGAGCCTTGTTTCCTACCACATCCTTCATCAATTGAACATCTTCAAAAGTCGCTCCACCGGTTCCAAATCCAGTTGATGTTTTTACATAGTCTGCACCAGCATTTACCGCTAATTGACTTACCATTTTTATCTGCTCTTTACTCAAATAGCAGTTTTCAAAAATGACTTTTAACACATTTTCTCCAATAGCCTCTTTTATCTGTTTGATTTCATTTTCTACATAATCAAATTGACCATCTAATAATCTTCCAATATTGATTACCATATCAATTTCTGAAGCTCCTTTCTCAATACAATTTTTAGCTTCAAACACCTTCGCTTCTGTAGTCATAGCTCCCAAGGGAAACCCGATGACTGCGGCTACTTCTACTTCAGTTCCTTCCAATTCTTTCTTTGCCAATGCTACATAAGAACCATTCACACAAACAGCATAAAAGTTATACTCCTTCGCTTCTGAACATAATTTGATAATTTGCTCTTTAGTTGCGGTTGGTTTTAATAAGGTGTGATCTATATATTTATTGATTTCCATATTTACTTTATTTTTCTTCCTAATAAATTTGTTGCTATTGTTGTAAAAACAACAATACTAATTGAACTTAAGGGCATTAAAATAGCTGCTATTACTGGTTTTAACTGTCCTGTAGTAGCAAAATATAACCCAATTACATTATACAATAAAGACAATATAAAACAATATTTAATGATTTGAATTGCTTTTTTAGAAGCCTTTACATAATTGGCAATTTGATTAAACTTTGAAGCATCTAAAATAGCATCACAGGCCGGTGAAAACACATTGATATTTTCTGAAATTGCAATTCCTACATCACTCTGTGCCAGAGCTCCTGCATCATTTAACCCATCTCCGATCATGGCCACGCGATTCCCTTTTTGTTGTATTTCTTCTATATAGGATAACTTATTCTCTGGCTTTTGATTAAACAGCAAGTTGGTTCCTTTTGGTAGTACTTTTTCTAAATAAACTTTCTCACCCTCATTATCTCCTGAAACAACTGCCATCTTATAATTCGTATTCAAATCGTAAAACAATGCTTTTACTCCTTTTCTATAGGCGTTTTTAAAAATGTACTTTCCTTTATATTCATCATCTATACTTATATGCACAGAAGTATCTAAATTGTTTTGCTCTTTGGTATTTTTTACAAACGTAGAAGACCCCAATTTTAATCTGGTTTCTTCACAAACCGCTTCTATTCCTTTTCCTGTATACTCTATAAACTCATCTATCTTACCCGTGTTTTCAGACAATGAATCATACAACATTCTACTTAAAGGGTGATTTGAACCTCTTAATGCACTTTTTAAAATTGATTTTTCCTTACCACTTAATTCAGTTCCTGTATACAATATTTCGTTTTCTTTGCTAGTGGTTAAGGTTCCGGTTTTATCAAAAATTATAGTATCTAAAGCAGCCAATTGCTCTATGACCGTTGCATTTTTTAAATAGAACTTCTTCTTTCCTAAAATACGTAGCATGTTTCCTAAGGTAAAAGGAGCTGCTAATGCTATTGCACACGGACAAGCAATAATTAATACTGCTGTAAAAACATTCAATGCCTTGCTTGAATCATAATACATCCAAAACGCTGTGGCTACCAATGCTATTAGTAAAATGACAATGGTAAAATGTTGACTTATTTTATCGGTAATTGTTTTAAATGATGAGTGCTTGTCTTTTTTAAATACATCGTTACTCCATAATTGCGTTAAGTAACTTTGTGAAACCGATGTGAGTACTTCCATTTCTAAAATTCCAGACAATTGTTTTCCTCCTGCAAATAGTTTATCTCCCGATTGTTTCGAAACGGGTACTGCTTCTCCAGTAACAAAACTGTAATCTATTTGAGCCTCTCCATTAATCAAGATACCATCTACAGGAATTAATTCTTGATTACGAATTAAGAGCCTGTCTCCTTTTTTTACATCATATATCTGGGTATTCTCTTCTTTTCCTTCAGTAGTAAGCTTGGTAACTGCTATTGGAAAATACGATTTATAATCGCGTTCAAAAGACAAGAAATTATAGGTTTTTTGCTGAAAGAACTTCCCTAATAATAAAAAGAACACCAATCCGGTTAAAGAATCAAAGAATCCAGTTCCTAAATCAAAAATTATTTCAACAGAGCTTCTTATAAACAATACTGTTATTCCTAAAGCAATAGGAACATCAATATTTAAAATTTTAGAGCGTAATCCTTTATAAGCAGAGATAAAATAATCTTGCGATGCATAAAATACAACTGGTAAAGAAAATACAAACATTAACCATCTAAAAACTCCTTTGTACTGTTCTAACCAATATTCTGATACTTCGAAATACTCTGGAAAGGATAAAAACATCACATTTCCAAAGGCAAATCCGGCTATTCCTAATTTATAAATTAAGCTTCGATCTACTTTCTTTTTCCCAACTTCATAATCTTCTAAAGAAATATAAGGTTCATACCCTATAGAACTCAATAACAATACAATTTCCTTTAAAGATGTTTCTTCTGAATTATAAGTAATTCGTACTGTTTTCTTCGGAAAATTAACTTGAGAAGCACTTACCTTCTCTTGTAGTTTGTGTAAGTTTTCTAATATCCAAATACACGAACTACAATGTATGTGCGGTATGTACAAGTTTACCACCTGAACATTACCATCGTTAAATTCTAATAGCTTTTCTACAATAGGTATATTATCTAGAAAATCATACTTTCCTTTTATTTCTTGTGGAATTGCCCCTGGGTTATTTTGAAAATCGTAATAACAAGTTAAATCGTTTTCAGAAAAAATCTCAAATACAGTTTTACATCCATTACAACAAAAAGATTTCTCTTCTATTTTAATGATTTCTGTATCGCATGGGTTACCACAATGAAAACATTTTGTGTTTTCCATATTTACTCATTTGCCTGGTACAAATATCCAATAAGAATGTAATTTAAAACATGATATTTGTCAGGTTTTGAGTATATTTGAAATACTCTTAAAAAGCATTACTATGAGCAAATGCGAACAGTGCATTATCCGACAATTTAATTCTCTAAAAGCTTTAACTAAAGATGAGTTAGTTAGAATTTCTGCTTGTAAAACTTCTAAAACCATAAAAAAAGGAGAAGTTTTATTTGAAGAGGGAGAACACATTAATGGTGTTTTTTGTATTAAAGATGGTGTATGCAAGGTATCTAAAATGAGTGAAAATGGTAGAGATCAAATTATTCATTTAATTAAAAAAGGAGACCTGTTAGGTGAGCGTAGTTTAATTAATGATGAAGCGTCTAATTTAAAAGCTGTTGCTGTAAATGATATGGAGGTTTGTTTTATCCCTAAGGAAGAAATCGTAAGAGACTTAGAGAAAAACCCTAATTTCACCATGGATATTCTTAAAAACATGGCCTCTTCTTTAAAAGAAGCTGATAATGTAATTGTTGACATGGCTCAAAAAACAGTTAAACAACGTTTGGCGGCTACTTTATTATATTTAAATGATAAGTTTCCTAAAAGAGAAAATGGTTCTATAGACGTTCATTTAACAAGAGAAGATGTTGCCAATATTATTGGTACTGCTACAGAAAGTGCCATTCGATTACTTGCCGAGTTTAAAAAGAAAGAATTTATTAAACTAAAAGGAAAAGAGATTTTTGTTATAGATACGACCAACCTTAAGCAGATTGCCCAAGGTTTATAATAGATAAGTTAAAATAAAAAAGAGTCACTATTAAGTAACTCTTTTTTTATTATTCTTGTTTAAAAAGCTGTTCTTTATAAGCAGCCTTCTTAACTTCTGCTCTTCTAGCTACTGATGGCTTTGTATATTGCTTTCGCTCTCTTAACTCTTGCAATATTTTTACGTTTCTGTACTTACGCTTATAACGCTTTAAGGCTCTATCTATGTTTTCACCTTCTTTTACAATAATCTTTAACATGGTTTATTCCGTTTTATTAATTAATACTAAGCCTAAATCTTATCATCTTTATAAATACCATTTATATGCCTTATAAATGAAAATAAGAAATACAACTCCTAAATACGTGAAGTCCTATGTTATAAAAAGAGTTCGTTTTTACAAACTAAAAAATTAGGTATTACAGAACTCAAAGAAAGTGAAATAAGTACCCCTTAAATAATTGTAGAATCCACCTTTATACAGAATAGAATATCAGTGCCGCGAATTTACCGCTTATTTAAAGAACCCACAAATTATTATAAGCTATTCTCTTAAACATATAAAACAATACTTACTAAATTCGAATTTTGATTTTAAATATTTTTTACCTATCTTTAAATCAAGAAGTTAGGTTGATATGATTAATTAATCATTGTTATTGATTAGTTTTATCCCCTAATTTATCACCGCACCCCTTGGGTGTGGTTTTTTTCTATTAACTAACTGTTTCATAAAAAAAAAGCGACCCTTCTGGGTCGCTTTTTTATATTGTTTCTCCTAATTCTTTTAATTTAGAAGTATTCTCTGCGAGCATTAACTCATCAATAATTTTTTGAATATCTCCGTTTACAATATTTTGTAAATCATATAGTGTTAATCCAATTCTATGATCAGTTACACGTCCTTGCGGATAGTTGTATGTTCTAATTTTTGCTGAACGGTCACCAGAAGTTACCATAGAACCACGTTTTGCAGCATCTTCTGCTTGTTTCTTAGCTAACTCTAAGTCATATAAACGTGAACGTAATACTCTAAATGCCTTTTCTTTATTTTTATGCTGAGATTTTTGATCCTGACATTGTGCTACTAAACCTGTTGGAATGTGCGTTAAACGTACTGCCGAATAAGTGGTATTTACCGACTGACCTCCAGGACCTGAAGAACAGAAATAATCAATACGAACATCTTTTGGATTAATTTCTACATCAAACTCTTCTGCCTCTGGAAATACCATACAAGTAGCCGCTGATGTATGTACACGTCCTTGTGTTTCCGTTTGAGGAACACGCTGTACACGGTGTACTCCTGCTTCAAACTTTAAAACTCCATAAACATCCTCACCAGAAACTTCAAATTGGATTTCTTTAAACCCTCCATTCGTTCCTTCAGAGTAATCTACTACAGATACCTTCCATCCTCTACCTTCACAGTATTTTGTGTACATTCTATATAAGTCTCCTGCAAAAATACTTGCCTCATCTCCTCCTGTACCAGCACGTAATTCAACTACTGCATTCTTACCATCTTCTGGATCTTTAGGAATTAATAAAAACTTCATTTCTTCCTCTAAAACCGGAATACGGTTTTTAGCTTCGTCCATTTCCATTTTTGCCATTTCCACCATTTCCGCATCACTTCCGTCGGCAATGATTTCTTTAGCTTCTTCTATATTATTCAATAAAGTTTCATACTCGTTAGCTTTCTTTACTACCTTTCCTAAATCTTTATATTCTTTATTCAATTGTACATAACGTTTTTGATCAGAGATAATATCTGGTTGGATAATCAAATCAGAAACCTCATCAAAACGTTGTTTTACTATCTGTAACTTGTCTAACATCTTACTCTTTTCTTGGAGTGCGAATTTACAATTTTTTATCGGATTTTAATTTGAGTATCTTTGAGAAAACTAACTTTTTGTTATGAAATATATAACACTTCTACTTACCTGCCTGTTTATAGTAAACTGTACACCTAAAACAAGTGTTAAAAAACCTACTTGGTTAATTGGAAAATGGGAACGTTTAAATAATGAACCTAACAAGATTACCTATGAGTTTTGGAATAAAGACTTATCTGGAATCGGGTTTACTTTAAAAGAAAAAGACACCACCTTTAAGGAAGTATTACATATTGTACATAAAAACGACTCATTATTCTTACAAGTTACCGGAGTTAATGAAACACCTACTTTATTTGCCTTTACACAACAAACAGATACTTCTTTTACTGCCAAAAATGATAAAAACGAATTTCCAACAATAATTAGGTATTGGAAAGCAAAAGACCAACTAAAAGCGAAGGTAGCAAACGACGAATTTTCTATTGATTTTACTTTTAAAAGGATTGACTAGTGAATTCAACTTCAAATTTAAAACAATGACAGTCAACTAATTACCATAATTTTTCATTATCTTAGATACTGAACAACAACAACTTAAGAGATGAAAAACTATATAACTTACTACTTCATTCTATTCTTAGTAGTTTTTTCAAGCTGTAGTAGTGATGACGAAGCTACTCCCGAGCAACCAGCTCAATTTCCTATGAAAGCTTTAATAGAAAGTGCTGTCTTAGACTTACAATCAACGATAAATAGTCCTAATACTTTTGAGGTTGGTTATCAATTTAAAACATTTAAAAACGGAAAAATTAAATCTGTAAGTATCAGGCTTCCTGCTAACGGCGATTTTCGTGTCTCTGTATGGAACTTTGATACGCAAGAAATACTCCTTACACAACAAGTTACTTCAAGTAATGGATTAATTTCTACGGAAACCATTACTCCTATTAACATAACATCGAGCGTGAACTATTTTGTTTCTGTAAATACAAGTGACTATTATGTATTCAATAAAGGAGGAGCTGTCATATTCCCATCTGACATAGGTGACGTTTTAGTTAAAGGATATGGAAGTTATTTAGGTACTTCTCAAATGCTTCCTAGTACATTCTCTACAACTTCTTATCTAGGTATGGTAGATATTGAGTTCGTACCAGATAATTAAACAAGACATTTTAGAAGTGTAAAAGTGCTTTTTCTAATAAAATTTTACATCCATTCACACTTCTTTTGCATTCATTTGACACTTTCAAATGTTAACTAAAATAGTTTTACTCTGAATTTAAAACTAAATCTCATGAGAAAAATTATTATTGCATTTGTTTGTGTTTTTTGTCTGGCGACAAAAAATTATTCCCAAGAAAAACTACATATAAATACTGCCAAAAGTACTATTAAATGGATTGGGGCATATACTTTTTATTTTGGTGGACATGATGGATTTATCAATTTTAAAAATGGCCATTTTATTAAAACTGACAATATGATTACTGGAGGAGAATTTATTATTGATATGAATTCAATAACCAATACTGATATTAAAGAACAAGAGGGAAAAGACAATCTAATTAATCATTTAAAAGACCCGGACTTTTTTGATGTAGAAAAATTCCCACTAGCTAAACTTGTAATCACAAAGGTTGAATATTCCGATGATACCCATGCTAGACTTGAAGCAGATCTTACTATGAAAGGAATTACAAAATCTATTAACTTTAGAGCCGAATTTAATTATGAACTAAAAGAAATGACCACACGATTTAAAATCGATAGAAGAGCATGGGAGGTGAACTATACAAGTAAATTTAAAGATGGTGCTATCTCTGACGGAATTGGTTTTGAAGTATCTGTAAAATTATAAATCATGAAAAAAGTATTTTTAACTTTTATTCTCATATTTCCTTTATTCTTAGGATTCTCACAAGAGAAGGAAGATATATCCATATTTAAAAACACTAAAAACTGGAAACAAGAAATTATTAAATTTCCTGTTAAATGGGCACCTAAACTAAAGCTAAAAGGTTTTGAGGAACTTTTGTTCACTCCTCATTGGTCAGATTCAAAACACAATGAATTTTGGTCTTTAATTATGGGATGGAAAATAGAGACATCGGCTCCTCTAAAACTAAAAGAAATAGAAAGTGGATTTAAGAGTTATTTCGATGGATTAATGATTCCCAATCATTGGGCTACAAAATTTCCAGCTCCTAAAGTGAATCTAAAAAAAGGAGATAACGGCTTCATTGGAACCATGGTTCTTTTTGATGGCTTTCATACGGGAAAATTAATTAACATAAATATTCAGGGAGAGCAACAATTTTCTAAACAGCATAAAAAATCTATTGTTACGTTTCGTTTATCTCCAAAAGACTTTCATCATGAAGTTTGGAAGAATCTTAACGAAATTCAACTAAAGGAAAGCAACAATAGTATTATTCAATTAGACGCTTCATGGGGAAAAGAAATTTTTTCATTCCCAATCAGTTTTGCTAAAAATATTGATTACAAAGGAATTGCCGAAGTACGGTTTCCTCCAAAAGGTTGGAGAAATCCAGAACATGAAAACTTTTGGTCTTATACCTATGCTTGGGATATTGAACTGGATAGAAAAATTACAGTTAAAGAATTGACTTCCGACTTAGAAAAATATTTTGATGGTTTAAATGGAGTTGGAAGAGATAAAGCAATGGACCAACACAAAACCGTTGCTACCATAACCAAAATTAAAAGCACAAAGTCAATCAATTTCTTTATAGGAACTGTCAAAACATATGATCGCTTTGCCACACACAAACCTATAACACTTAATGTATTTATTGAAAGTATTACTTGTGATAAACAGCAGAAAACGGTTTTATTTTTTAAACTTTCTCCGAAACCTTTTGAACACAAAACATGGAAAACACTGGGTGAAATTCATCTAACTTCACCTATTTGTAAATAACTAAAAAGCCTCAGGAATCCTGAGGCTTTTTTTTATATCTAATGAATGTTTAATTTAGTATTCAAACGTTCCGTATTCACTTTTAATAGTAAGCTTTTTAGTTTCAGAAGCTGCTACTTTACCTATAATCTGTGCATTTACATTATACGACTTAGAAATTGCAATAATATCTTCTGCCACTTCAGAAGAAACATATAATTCCATTCGATGACCACAATTAAATACTTGATACATTTCTTTCCAATCTGTTTTAGATTGCTCTTGTATTAATTTAAATAATGGTGGAACTGGAAACATATTATCTTTTACAATATGTAAGTTATCTACAAAATGTAAAATTTTCGTTTGAGCACCTCCACTACAATGTACCATTCCATGTACATTATCTGAGTTGTATTTTGACAAAATCTCTTTAATAATTGGAGCATAAGTTCTTGTTGGTGAAAGCACTAATTTTCCTGCGTCAATTGGAGCATCTTCAACAGCATCTGTTAATTTAACACCTCCTGAATATACCAAATCAGAAGGAACAGCAGCATCAAAACTTTCTGGGTATTTTTCTGCCAAATATTTATGAAAAACATCATGACGTGCAGAAGTTAATCCATTAGACCCCATACCTCCATTATATTCTTTTTCATATGAAGCTTGCCCAAAAGATTCTAAACCTACAATAACATCTCCTTCTTGAATATTAGCATTATCAATAACATCTGCTCTTTTCATACGAGCTGTTACGGTTGAATCTACAATAATCGTACGAACTAAATCTCCTACATCAGCCGTTTCTCCTCCAGTAGAATGAATAGTTACTCCAAAGCTTTTCAATTCAGAAATTAACTCTTCAGTTCCATTAATAATTGCTGAAATAACTTCACCTGGAATCAAGTTTTTATTTCTTCCTATGGTAGACGATAACATGATGTTATCTGTAGCTCCTACACATAACAAATCGTCTATATTCATAATTAATGCATCTTGTGCAATCCCTTTCCAAACAGAAACATCTCCTGTTTCTTTCCAGTACATATAAGCTAACGAACTTTTCGTTCCAGCCCCATCGGCATGCATTATTAAACAATATTCCTCGTCATTAGTTAAATAATCAGGAACGATTTTACAAAAAGCTTTAGGAAACAATCCTTTATCAATGTTCTTAATAGCATTATGAACATCTTCTTTTGATGCAGAAACACCACGTTGTGCGTAGCGTTTAGAAATTTCTTGACTCATTTGTTGTGTTGTTGTTGAGTGCAAATTTAGTTTTTCTAATGTTGTAACCATAAAAAAACCGAATGATTTTTAAATTCACCCGGTTTCTTACAAAAATTCAAGTTTCACATTATTCCCAATCTGGCATTGTAGCGTTTTCAAACAAAACAACTCGTAAAATATTACCAGTTAAATTCGTTTTAACCACATTCTTTTGAGAGATCCCATCATTGGATGTATTCACAAAAATCACCTCTGCTTCATTTGGTGAGAATCGAGCATCCAAATCATTGGTTCCTCCTCCTTTTTGAGCTCCAGACACATCTGTATTACTCATCGATGTAAAGTCATATATAAATACTCTTGTATCTAACTGTCTATAATTTGTTGACTGGAAATTTGAGACATCTCTGGTATACAACAATCGATTACCCGATGCTGATAAGTTTAAACCTCCTAATGCTCCAACTGCTCCAGTAATTACTGTTTGTAGTACATTTCCGTTAATATCTATGGTAAAAATTGATCCATTGTATCCGCTTGCATTGTTTGTTTTTAATGCTATTTTAGTCCCATCTTCACTCAAATCACATTCAGAAATCAAGCTTCCATCGGTAGTTTCATAAATCATTTGTAATCCACTACCATCTTTATTAATCATATATAATTTCCCAAAATTTGGATAGATTAACTTGTTTCCATCTGGTGACCATGAAAAGTCTATTTCATTTAAATTAAAACCTTTTACCGGAACGGAAGAAGTTACCTTTTTAACATCATTGCCATTTACCTTCATCGTGTAAATATGTGCTTCATTGTTATCTGTTCTTAAAAAAGCTATTAAATTAGAGGTATTACTCTTACGAGGTCTCCACGAATTCATATTTTCTGAAGTTAATTTTATTTGATTTTCTGCACTACCATTTTGTTGATTAAAACTTCCAGAATAGATGACACTATTACCATTTTCATTTTTAACATAGAAAAAACGATTTCCAGGATCTTCTTTTACTGTAAAAGAAAAAACAGAACTAGATACTGAGTCATTTATTCCATCGGAAGCTATCACCTGCCAAAAATATTTTACTCCAAATTTTAAATCGGTTAATTCTAACATCGCTTCCTTAATATCCTCATACTTCTTTATTTCACTATCTACATCATTTCTTAACTCTACAACAAAAGTTAGCGCATCTTGATCGGGATCTGTTGACTCCCACGTTAAATTTATCGCATTTGTTAAATCTGTAGCTCCATCGGTTGGTGTCAATAAACTTGGTGTACTAGGAGGCTGATTTAACGCCGTAGAAATTTCCATTTCCAACACCACATTCACCACATTTTCTTTATTTACTGTAGCTCCTTCAAACTTATCTAAATATCCATCTTTTTTGGCTTGAACAGAATAATCTTGTGCTTCAATGCCTTTAAACGAAAAATTACCTTCTGCATCTGTAAATGTGGTATTATTTGATGGTGATAAAGTGATTTTCACATTCTCTAAAGGTTCAAAATCTGATTTTTTTACCACTTTCCCTGTCAAGTCTCCATACTGAACCAATCCTATTGAACTATCTTCTCCACACTGAATAAACAATGCAAAAATTAATAATAGTCCTATTTTTTGTAACTGTCTTTTCATACTATTTAATTTTATAGATAGATATTAAAACCAAACCCAAAACGCCAAACCATATCATTTTTCTCTCCTACCGACTGCCTATCGAGATCATCTCTTGTTAGCATATTCCCTTCTCCATTTAAATAAATACCGAATTTATTGGTGATCAAATACTCGACACCAACTCCTCCTTGAATCTTAAAAAATGTTTGGCTTAAATTTTTCCTAGAAATAGAACCTATTCCTGTATATATATAAGGTGTCAAACGCTCTCTTGGAAGTACTACATACTCAAAGTTTAACCCAGATGTTATAAAGGCTTCATGGAAACTCCCTTTGTTATTGAGTTCAAATCTTCCTATGGTTCCCCAAAAATTAAACCTTCTATTATCAAAAGTATATTTGGCTTTTAAATTGAATCCAAACTGATACGTTGCATTTGCATAATCTCCTTGGATTCTTGAAACTCCCATATCTGCCCCAGCAGCCAATCTTCCTCTTCTCTCTTCTTGTTTTCTATTATGTAGCAAGGTATTCTTAGCTTCAAATTTCTCCTTACTAACTTGTTCTTTAAATAAATTCCTAACCGACTTATCTCCATTCACATTCCATAAACCATCGGCTACACCTTCAATAATAAGTTGTTCAACCGCTTTGTCTATTGCCGATTTTACCGCTAGTTGCGTAGGTTCGGTTTTTGTAACTCCTGTTTCAACTTCTAACAATCTTCTCAAGGAAACAAATCTGTACAAATTCGCTGAAATTCCTTGTGATAAAATGGTTTTTGAAACATATACGTTTTTAAGAATTTCTCCATTAGATGTTGATACCGCTCTTAAATACACGGTAATCCTATCTTCTCTATATTGATTTGAACCTCCTACTCCAAAATATCGAAGACCAGAGCCTCCTGTAATTATATTTGAATCGTAAGAAACAACTCCTCCTTCTAAAATGATACCCGCAAACAATAGCGGTGGCATTTTTTTAGACTTGTTTCCTTCGTATTCTTGACGAGTAGATCTAATAATTTGTCTTTCGTTAAGTAGGTTTGCTATATTCTCTCTCTCAATGGGTTTGAACCATTTAGTTTCTTCTAATGACTTTAACAAAATAGCCGTTCCTCCTTGGGTTACTGCAGTGCTAAATGTAGATCCATTTTCCGCGGGTTTATATTGCCCCGTTTGATCTCTAAACTTATACACACCTACAATAATCTTATCTTTTGGAGTAAATTCTTTTACTAAATTGTTAAATGAAGAAGTGCTTTCACCGATCCGTGCCTTAGTTTGATTAAAAGGTTGATTGAAATAAGCTCCACAACCCGTTAACATGAGCAATACAAAACTAAAACATGCTAATAATAGTGTTTTTCTCATAGAGGTTAATTTTAGTTGGTTTACGTTATTAATTTCTAGGAATCACAATTTGAGTTTGCTCTCCTGTTTCTGTATTTAGAATTTTCACTAACAGTCCTCCTCTAGTAGGAGTAATTTCTATTGCTAATGTTCCGAACACATAAGTTCCTACTGTTAATTCTTCATCTCCAAACTGCTCTTGAAAAAGGTTGTTTGAAAGAGAATTTAACAATTGTCTATTTAAGCTTTCAGTAAAATTATCTAAATCAGATTGTTGGTCTAATCCATCATTCGTTTCTTGAAAATCATTTTGCGCATTTGCAGATGCCAACAACTGTTGATATGCAAATGGATTGTTTCCTCCAAAAAACGGACTTATAGGTCTATAGGTTAATGTTTGTGACATTAAAGACACACTAAAAAACAACAATGGTATTAGCAAAAAGTATATTTTTTTCCCCATATCTTATATTTTTTGATTCTTTAAAACTCTTCGTTGTCTTGCGTAAATTCTCAATCTATTCATTGATACATTTACTACTTCTCTTAGAAAGTCTTCACTTGGATTCGATCTAAATTCGAAAATCATATTATCTTCTACTTCAACACTAATATTGGTTGTTCTCGTTAATCCAGGTCTTTCTTTTATTTTTATGATGAAAGGATATTTTATTCCTGATAGTAAATACGATTGATAAAAAAAATCATAAAAGTCCTTTCCTATTTTCGTTATTGCCTCATCTATTACTAAGCCTTTAATTATAAAGCTGGCTTCATCTATTTTAGTAGTCTTTTTCTTTACTTTTTTCACTCCTCCTAATGAAAAAGTATCTCTTGAAATAAGCTTCTCTTTATGCTTTACAAACAAGTAAGCTTTCAATTCTTCTCCTTTATTCATATTCAGCCTTATCAAGGCTAATTCTTTCTTTTCATTGGGTTTTACTGAAAATTCTCCCGACTGTTTATTGTTTGAATAATTTCCATTAACATCTTTCTTTAAAGCCACCAAATTGTAACTTAATTCATCTACAAATAAAACCCCATCATTTACTACCTCTGCTTTTAAATTTATAAAATTGTCGCTCTTAACAACTTGTATTTTCCCTGAGATATTGGCACCTTCCTGCGCACAAACCATTGTAGAAATACAAAGCAGTAAAACGAAATATCTTTTATTTAAAAACATCATTTTTAGCATACTTTTTTAAAAGTTTCTAATGATTATTGATTTATAATCTGACTTTTGATAAATCTTAATTTTATCTGTAAAAGAGTTGGTGCCATATATATGTAATGAATTAGCGGTACCTTCTTGTAAAACATTCATATTAGACTCTCTAGAGTTGTAATAATCAATAAAATTGTAATAATTTTTAGCTCCAGTTTGTCTTACTGTTTGAAAGTCATTTACTCCTGCTTTTATATTTAAAAGATTTCCTTCTCCAATTTGTGAAATCACAAACTGACGATTATCTAAGCTTCTTCCTAAACTTAATCCATTCGTACTATTGTTATTATGAGTTAATGACTCTAAACTTATCTGCTGTACAAACAATACTTCTCTATCTCTTTCTTTATCGGAAGTCTCTTGACTTAGCAACGTTCCGCTACTAAAGAAGAGTATCCCAAAAATTATTAGAAACCTCATATCTTTTATCTTTAGATTATTAAGAGAGGAGCTTGATTATTCAAGCTCTCTCTCTAAAATTGTTTAGTTAGTTATAAATTTTATAATCCTCCTCCTGATACTGGAGTTCCTGTTTGTTGAACACAAGCAGAATTACCTCTACCAGTTTGAGTAATACAACTTGAATTACTATAACCAGGTAATGAAGTTTGAACTACAGAAGCACTATTGAAAGATCCACTTTGAAGTATATCAGACTCATTAAATCCTCCACGAGCATTTTGGTCTACACAAGCTCTATTTCCGTATCCATCTTGATTTATTTCAGAAGTATTATCACCTCCTCTAGATGCACTTTGTAAAGTTGATGCGAAATTTCTTGTACCATCTTGCTCAATATCTGAATCATTATCTCCTCCTGAAGAAGCAGTTTGTTCTACTACAGCTCTATTTAATCTTCCATCTTGATCGATATCAGAATCATTATCACCATAGCTATAAGCAGTTTGCTTAACAGATGCATAGTTTGCTAATCCTTCTTGATCGATATCTGAATCATTATCAGCTGAACGACCTCTTGCATATTGATTTACTACCGCACTATTTCTATGTCCGTCTTGGTCAATATCTGAATCGTTATCTCCATAATAAGATGCTCTTTGCTTTACAGATGCATAGTTTCCATATCTTGAAGATTCTTGGTCAATATCTGAATCATTATCACCTCTTGTTGAAGCTCTTTGATCAGCAACCGCTCTGTTTCTCCATCCTTCTTGATCAATATCAGAATCATTATCTCCTCCCGATGAAGCTACTTGTCTTGCAGATGCACGGTTTAAAGTACCATCTTGATCGATATCTGAATCATTATCTCCAAAATATCCTGTTTGCTCTACAGCCGCTTTGTTATATCTCCCATCTTGATCAATATCTGAATCGTTGTCAGCAAAACGTCCTCTAGACGATTGTTTTACAGACGCTCTATTTCTATATCCATCTTGATCGATATCTGAATCGTTATCTCCTCCATAAGAAGCTACTTGATCTACACAAGCTAAATTTGCTCTACCATCTTGCTCGATATCTGAATCATTTTCTCCTCCAGATGAACTCTCTTGATTCGTATGTGCCATATTATAGCTACCGTCTTGATCTACAACCGAATTGTTATCACTACCATTTTGAACTTGCTCAGACATATTTCTATATCCATCTTGAGTAGCACTTGCATAAGAACCTGCTACTCCATCAGCTCCAGAACTTTGGTATTGTCTAGCGTAGTTTTCTTCTCCATCTTGAGTTACATGTGCCTCATTATTGTCATAATACTGCTCTTGTAACGATGTATTTTTCTTTCCGCTTTGACGTGCTGTTGCGATATTATTTTCAGCATACCCTACACCAACTTTTTGTTCAGCATAGTTCATTTCACCTAATTGAACAACTGTTCCGCTGTTCTTATCACCATTTTGGTCAATATAGGTTTCATTTTTAGTTCCTCTTTGGTATACTTCAACATCGTTGTCGTAACCTCCAGTAAAAGATTGGTTTTTACCATCTTGATCAACAGTAGACTTGTTCCCTAATCCTATTTGTAAGACACTAGCACTGTTATCCATTCCTGTTTGTGTTAGTTTATTGGTATTGACGTCGGCACCCCTTTCTTCTGGTCCCTTTTTCTCGATTTCACAATCTAAACAATCAACAGGTTGAGCTGTCATAGCTCTTTTTGCTTTTTTAGCTTTAGCTGGCTGTCCTTGTCCATAAGCCATAGCTCCTACTAATAAAAAAGCTAATACAATAATTAATTTTTTCATGATTAATAATTTTAAAATACAATAGTTAAAACAAAGCATGTCCTATGGTTAACATATCAACGTATGCTACCGACAGCTTTAAATAATTATAAGGGTATTTAAAATTACAGGGAAAATGTAAAAGTAGTTTTGGGAGAGTTTGGCTTCTTTCACATTTCAACAACCTTAGGGCAGGTTGTAAGATTCACTTGTTTAAACGTTTAAGCATTGCTAATTTACAAAATTTATTATCTAATTCTTAAAAAAACGCATTCAACTCATCGAATTTTTACCTTAACAATTAGAAACACTGAGGTTTAGCCTTGTCTTAAAAAACAAAAAACAGGAAAATCCCCCTTTTTAAAAAAAAGAATTTCCCCGTTCAAAAACAGCTTTTTCTACAAAAATCACCTAGTAAATAGTAGTTCTCTATATTTTGCTAATGGCCATAAATTATCATCTACCATTAACTCTAATTTATCACAATGATATCGTACCTCTTCAAAATATGGTTTTACCTTATTACAATAATGAACAGCCTTTTTCTCAGATTTTTTCAATGTATTTCCTTTTTTTCTTTCTTCAATCATTAGGCTCACCAAATGATTAATTTTCTCTATATGTTCAGAAATAGACTCTATAATTACCATCTGTTCTTTGGCAATCGTCTTAAAAGTACTTCCATAAATTTCTTTTAAGCCTTTTACATTGTCTACCAAAATATTCTGATACTTTATCGCCGTTGGCACCACATGGTTTCTAGCAACATCTGCCAAGACTCTAGATTCTATTTGTAAGCGTAAAGTATATTCTTCTATTTCTATTTCATAACGAGCCTTGCATTCTACCTCATTCATTATATTCATTTCTTCATATAATGCAATAGTAGATTTAGATATTTTGGCTTGTAATGCTTCTGGTGTTGTTTTATGATTACTTAGTTTTCTCTTTTTTGCTTCTGCCTCCCATTCCTTACCATAACCATTTCCTTCAAAGCGAATTCTTTTAGATGCTTTAATATATTCTCTCAATACATTAAAAATAGCATCATCCTTTTTTACAGAATGTTTATCAATATACGCATCAACTTCAGTTTTAAACTGGGTTAATTGTTTTGCTACAATAGTATTCAATACCGTCATAGCATTTGCACAGTTGGCGGTTGAACCTACTGCTCTAAACTCAAACTTATTTCCTGTAAAGGCAAAAGGAGAAGTTCTATTTCTATCGGTGTTATCTAATAAGATCTCCGGAATCTTCCCAACTACGTTTAACTTTAAATCAGTCATTTCTTTTGGAGAAATTTTTCCTTTCGTTACATTTTCCAGTTCATCTAGTACTGATGATAATTGAGAACCTATAAAAACTGAAATAATAGCCGGAGGTGCTTCATTAGCTCCTAAACGATGGTCGTTACTTGCACTTGCTATAGATGCTCTTAATAACTCTTCGTAATCATTTACCGCTTTTATAGTATTGATAAAGAAGGTTAAAAACTCTAAGTTTCTCATCGGGGTCTTTCCCGGACTTAATAAGTTTACACCTGTATTGGTTGCTAACGACCAGTTGTTATGTTTTCCAGATCCATTAACTCCTGCAAATGGTTTTTCATGAAACAATACCTTAAATGAGTGTCTTTCGGCTACCTTTTTCATCACATCCATTAATAAGGAGTTGTGATCTACGGCTAAATTTGCTTCTTCAAAAATAGGTGCTAATTCAAATTGATTTGGAGCTACCTCGTTATGACGTGTTTTTACAGGAATACCTAACAGTAAACTTTCCTGCTCTAAATCACGCATAAAATTAAGTACTCGAGTTGGTATGGTTCCAAAATAATGATCATCCAACTGTTGTCCTTTTGCAGAAGAATGTCCTAACAAAGTTCTTCCTGTTAAACTAATATCAGGTCTCGATTTCGCCAATGCCGTATCTATCAAAAAATATTCTTGCTCCCAACCTAAGGTAGCATTTACCTTGTGTACATTTTTATCAAAATACTTAGCAACGGCGGTAGCTGCTTTATCTACTTCGTGTAAAGCTCTTAATAGAGGTGTTTTATAATCTAACGCCTCTCCTGTATACGCTACAAATACTGTTGGAATACATAAAGTAGTACCATATACAAAAGCTGGTGAAGTTGGATCCCATGCTGTATACCCACGTGCTTCAAAAGTATTTCGAATTCCTCCATGCGGAAAACTTGAGGCATCTGGTTCTTGTTGTACCAATTGTCCACCGTCAAAACGTTCCATTGCTCCTCCTCCCTCAATTGGTTCAAAAAAGGCATCGTGTTTTTCGGCAGTTGCCCCTGTTAAAGGTTGAAACCAGTGTGTATAATGTGTGACTCCTTTAGACAAGGCCCACTCTTTCATACTCAAAGCAATCTGATCTGCAATACCTCTATCAATCTTAGCTCCTACTTCTATAGCATTTTGTACCGCATTATATGCCTCTTTTGTCATATGTCTACGCATTGCTTGTTCATTAAATACATTCTGCGCAAATAATTCTGACCTTCTTGCTTTTTCTTCAACCTGTATTGGTTTTCTATGCAAGGTTTGCTCTAAGGCTCTAAATCGGATAGTAGACATTTTATGTTTTTTACCATTAAACTACATCAAAAGTATTAAAAATAATTTTAACCCTATTTTTTTAGGGGTTAAAATTAAATTAAGGTTAACAAACTTAAAAATACCCCTAAAAATTTTAGGGTATAAAAAAAATAACACATATTTGTACCGTAATTAATTCAAAAACAATAACAATACAAAAATCATGACTAGATCTAAATTAGAATATATTTGGTTAGATGGATATTATCCAACACAAAACATGCGTAGTAAAACTAAGGTTGTTGCAGATTTTAGCGGAAAATTAGAAGACTGTCCTATTTGGTCTTTCGACGGTTCATCAACAAGACAGGCTGAAGGAGGAGACTCTGATTGTTTATTAAAGCCTGTAGCTATTTATCCTGACCCAGCTCGTGAGAACGGATTTTTAGTAATGACAGAAGTTTTAAACGCTGATGGAACTCCACACGTATCAAACGGACGTGCGAATATTGATGATGATGACAATGATTTTTGGTTTGGTTTTGAACAAGAGTATTTCATTATGGATTCTCACACACAATTACCTTTAGGATTCCCTATCGGTGGTTATCCTGGACCACAAGGTATGTATTACTGTTCTGTAGGTGGTAAAAATACACACGGACGTGATTTCGTTGAAGAGCATGCAGATTTATGTATCGCTGCTGGTTTAACGTTTGAAGGAATCAACCAAGAGGTTGCTTCTGGACAATGGGAATTCCAATTATTTGCTAAAGGAGCTAAAAAAGCTGGAGACGAAATTTGGGTTGCTAGATACTTATTAGACAGATTAACTGAAAAATACGGGTACTATATCGAATACCACCCTAAACCAGTAAAAGGAGATTGGAATGGTTCTGGTATGCACGCTAACTTCTCGAATACTTTATTAAGAACATGTGGTAGTCAAGAAACCTATGAAAAAGTATGTGAAGCTTTCAGACCTGTAACTAAAGAACACATTGCAATATATGGTGAATACAACGACCAACGTTTAACTGGATTACACGAAACAGCTTCTATCAACGATTTTAGCTATGGTGTATCTGACCGTGGAGCTTCTATTAGAATTCCAATTATTACTGTTGAGCAAGGTTGGAAAGGTTGGTTAGAAGACAGAAGACCTGCTTCTAATGCTGACCCATACAAAGTAGCTGGAAGAATTATCGACACTGTAAAAAGCGCAAAAATCTAATGATAATTTAGTTTTTGAATTCATAAAAAATCCCGCCAATGGCGGGATTTTTATTTTATGTTAATGTTTGATATATAAAAAAGACATAGGCTCCTAATAATAGTATTCCATCTCTCCATCCCAATCGCAAACCTTTTGGTATAAATACTAAAGGTAGCACTGCAAATGAGATTGCCAACATCCAATAAATATCGTTATTAATTAAGCTCAAGGCATCTGGTTTCACCTCAACAGGAGTAATCATAGCAGTAATACCTAACACTGCTAAAATATTAAATACATTAGATCCTATTAAGTTTCCTAATGAAATTGCTTTTTCTTTCTTTAAAACAGCAATGATAGAAGCTGCTAATTCTGGCACACTCGTTCCAACAGAAACCACCGTAACACCAATAACCGCATCACTCACTCCCATATTCTTTGCTAAACTTACAGAACCATCTATTAATAATTCTGATCCAGCCCATAATCCAAAACCTCCTACTGCTAAAAATAGCACCACTTTATACAAAGGTAACTCCTCGTCATCTTCTGGCATTTCATCGACCACTGCTTGTTTTTGAAAACGTAATAAGTACACTAAAAAAACAATTAACATTCCAAACAAAATCATTCCTTCATACGACTGAATTGTATGATCGTTTACAATAAAGACGTACAATAAGATCGAAGCAATCATCATTACAGGCCAATCTGTTTTATAAAAACTTTTTTCTACATCAATAGAAGATAGAATCACAGTAATCCCTAACACCAAACCTATATTAGCAATATTAGAACCGATTACGTTTCCTACTGCTAATCCTGTTGCGCCATCTAAAGCAGATTTTATACTTACTATTAATTCCGGCGCTGAAGTAGCAAAAGAAACTACCGTCATACCAATTACTACTTTAGGTATGTTTAGTCTTAAAGATAATCCTACTGCTGCTTTTAACAACCAATTTCCTCCTAACACCAACAATATTAATCCGCCGATTATGTATAAAATACTCATGTACGTTTTTTTTTGCGAAGATACTCTTTTTGTTGAATCCCTTTTTCAAATAAAAAAGACTAAAAAATTACTTCCAAATAAACAATGATTTTTATCAGTTCTCAACAGAAGCAAAAAATGGAAATGCCCATTTGAGGGGTACATAGAGATACTTTTTCCTTTGCTTTTTCAAAAGCTTTAAAAAAAGCCCTTTATTTGATTACACTATAAAACAACAATTTAAATTTAAACTTACATATATCAACAACTTTAAAGAAAATATAGTTACACATTAAAACTTAACTTATTTTTTTGACTTCATATTTAAATCCAAATAAATTAATTCTTTCAAAAGCATTTGGTACAAACATTTGCAACCTCATATATTCGAAAAACAATTAAGAAATCAAACTATTTTAACTAATTAAAAACACATATTAACTAATGATCAATATTATTTTAAAACTAACCATCCTTGCCGTAGAAATTGCTTGCAATCTTATTAATTTTCTTTTTTAATATTTAAAATAACTTAACCAAACACTAGAGAAATATTGCTCTGAAAAGAAAGCACGTATTAAGGGGAAATTTGCAACAAGTATATACTTGAAAAATAGAAAAAAACAGAAGAAAAAAAATTATATACACTATGATAAAGAACTGCTTATGAAAAAGTAAAATTGCTATGAAAAAGAACCGCTTATGAGAAAGTAAAATTGCCATGAAAAAGAACCGCTTATGAAAAAGTAAAAA
>NZ_CANMLT010000013.1 GCF_947498805.1 uncultured Tenacibaculum sp.
GAGAAGTTAAGCCCATTAGCGCCGATGGTACTGCCACTGGTGGGAGAGTAGGTCGTCGCCTTTCTTTTTAAACCTCATTACATTAAGTAATGAGGTTTTTTTTATATCCAAATTTAAGAATCCTAGCTACTGCATATTTTATTTATAAACTAGATTTTTACTATCTTCACTTTTACAAAAAATCAAATTAAGTTAAATGGAAGAAAAAAAACAAGAAGAAACTGTAGAGCAGTCAAAACAAGCGGTTCAGAAGGATGCCTTAGGTTTATGGGAAAGCTCTAAGAAGTTTTTATTTGAGTTATTAGATTTTAGACATGACACAGATCAGGCAGCCACAATTGAAGCGATAAAAAGTGATATTGCTTTTAAAGGTGCAACATCATGGATTTTGATTTGTTCCATCTTCGTAGCATCAATTGGATTGAATGCAAACTCAACTGCAGTAGTTATCGGAGCCATGCTTATTTCACCATTAATGGGACCTATTTTAGGGATAGGAATGTCAATTGCTATTAATGATATAGATACTTTAAGGAAATCGATGATAAACTTAGCTACAATGATTGTATTAAGTTTATTAACGGCCTTTTTATTTTTCTTTTTATTTCCCCTTCGAGAAGAAACATCAGAGTTACTAGGAAGAGTTAGACCTGATATTAGGGATGTTTTAATCGCTTTTTTTGGAGGATTGGCGTTAATTATAGCTAGAACCAAAAAAGGTACTATAGCTTCGGTAATTTTTGGAGTAGCAATTGCAACAGCTTTAATGCCTCCTTTATGTACAGCTGGATATGGGTTGGCAATAGGTAACTTTGACTATTTCCTAGGAGCAATGTATTTATTTACGATCAATGCGATATTTATTGCTTTAGCAACTTTTTTAGTACTTAAGTTATTAGGTTTTACCATGATACGCTATGTCAATTCTAAAAAGAGAAAGAGAATTGCACAAATAGCATCATTGATTGCTTTGTTGGTTATGATACCAGCAGTTAAAACGTTTATTAATGTTTATAAAGATACCATTACCCAAGCTAGTTTTGATAAATATATTAAAACAGAAGTCGAGAATAATGAGAATCTATGGTTAAATGGTGAACCTAAAAAGGATGATAGAACTAAGCAGATTAAGTTAAGGTTTAACGGAGAAATTTCTCCAGCAATTGAAACTAACTTAAAGATGAAAGTAAAGGATTACGATAGAATTAGTGATTATGAGGTTATTGTTGCCGGAAACAAGTCTAGAAGTATAGATGATATTTCTAAGTCCTTAGAGAGAGCATATTCTAATTTAGATCAAAAAGATTATGTAATTAATGGATTACAGGACAAAATAAAAGAATTAGAAAATAGAATTTCTGGATTAAATGCAACGATAGAGAAGGCTGATAAAAATAGTATTCCTTTTAGTACAATAGCAAGAGATGCAAAAATTAGATTTAGTGATATAAAACAAATAAGTTTTTCTAAAGTTTTATCTACAAAAGACTTTATTAAAATAGATACAATTCCTGAGGCGAGAATTGTTTGGAATAATAATTTGAAAGAAGATTATATTACAAAGAAAGAAAAAGAACTTAGAAATTGGATGCAAAAAGAGTTAAAGCTAGATACACTTTATATTCAACAAATTAAATAAATTAAAAAAGCCTGTAGAAATTCTACAGGCTTTTTTAATTTATAATATATGAGATAGATTACTTATTCTCATCTTTCTTAATTTTTGATACAAACTTCTGAAGACGCTTTCCGTAGTCTGAGTTTTTAACTTTATCACTTAAACTATTATTAACGGTATCTAATAACCTAATATTAGCATCGTATAACTCTGTTAAAGCAATATAAGGAGCTACTTCTTTATCTGAGTTATTTAAGGCGAAATTAGTGGCAAATAAAACACGTTTTCTAGTTAAAGCATTGAATTTTTTCTCAACCATTTTAACAGAGTCTAAATTGTTTGATTTTTGAGCGTTAAAGTTCAATTTAATCAATTCAAGATTTTGATCATTAAATCTTCTCGTAATTTTAAAATACTCTTCTAAAGACTTTTGATTTTCAGATCCAGAAATTTCAGGATTGAAACCAAACTCTTCGATATTATCATTGATCGTAATCTCTCCTTTTTCTCCAAAAAATAACAAGCGCTTTTCATCAGTATTACCATCGAAGGTAATATAATATACCACTGGAGATTCTAAGTTGTCTACTAAAGTAAATTTATCATCTCCTAATAGGTTAACAGAATCTACAGATACTAAGATCGTATCTTTCATTTTTTGTAGATATAAAGTACCTTTTTTAAGACCTTTAATTTGACCTTTAACAATCATATTTCCTTCCTTTTTAGAAGAACAAGCAAAAGCTACTAGGGTAATAGCTATAAGAGCGATTATTTTTTTCATTTGTTTCTTATTAATGTTTGGTGTTGTTTAGATAGATACACCTATACTATTCAAAATTTTGAATTGCAAATATGCAGAATTCAATTAAACTTTAGAGGCTATTTCCATTAAAATTGTACATAAAATGGCTCCTATTGTACCTATTGCATATCCAAATACAGCTAATAAAACACCTACAGTAGCTAAGGAAGGGTGGAATGCTGAAGCAACAATTGGAGCTGAGGCTGCTCCACCAACATTTGCTTGACTTCCTACAGCTAAGAAGAAATAAGGAGCTCTAATAATTTTTGCAACTAAAATTAATAAACCTGCATGGATGCTCATCCAAACTAAACCAATTGCAATCAACCCAACATTATCAAAAATTAAAGTTAAGTCCATTTTCATACCAATTGTAGCCACTAATATGTAAATGAATATACTTCCAACTCTACTAGCCCCAGCCCCTTCATAGTTTTTCGCTTTGGTAAAGGATAAAATAATAGCAACAATAGTTGATACACTAATTAACCAAAAGAATCCTGAACCTAAAAAAGAAAAGATATTTCTACTTGTTTGCGAACCTAGACTGGCTGTCCAAGAACCAAAGAAAGAGCTTAAATATTTAGAAGCAAAATGCCCGAAGCCTACAGTTCCAAAGGCAATGGCTAGCATAATCATAAAGTCTGTTAAAGAAGGGTTTCTTTTAACACTTTGAGTAAAGTTAGAAACTTTTTCTTTTAACTCTTCAATTGCTGTGGTATCAGCTTTCAACCATTTGTTAATTCGATCTTTTCTTCCAATACCAATTAATATAATTGCCATCCAAATATTGGCTACTACAATATCAACAAAGACCATTCCTCCATATTTAGCAGGATTGTATTTATAGATTTCTAACATTGCAGTCTGATTTGCTCCGCCACCAATCCAACTACCAGCTAGAGTAGATAAACCTCTCCAAACAGCATCAAAATCGGCTCCTCCTACAGTTTCAGGTGAAAATATAGAAATTAGTAATATAGCAATTGGACCACCTATTATAATACCAATGGTTCCTGTGAAAAACATGATTAAGGCCTTAGATCCTAGATTGAAAATTGCTTTTAGGTCAATACTTAGAGTCATTAATACTAGTGCAGCAGGTAATAAAAATCTACTAGCTACATAATATAAACTTGACTTAGCTTCTACAACTTCACCTGCTTTGTTTAAAGTTTCCCATTCAGGAGAAATTACTCCAAGAGTGGTGAAAATTGCAGGAATGAAATATGCCATAAACAGTCCTGGAACTATTTTATAGAATTTTTTCCAGAATCCGGATTCTTTACTTTCAGTATAAAAAACAAAACCTAGTGAAAGCATTAAAATACCAAAGACTATGGCATCGTTAGTAAAAATTGGTTGATTTTCCATGAATTTGTTGTTTAGCTAGCTAAAATAATATTTCTTTATTAGGATTAATGGTTTAGTGCTACACCAATCTGAATTCTATCAAAGTTACGATCATTGGCATCGGTAATTTTCATATATCCTAGTTGAAGTTTTAAAACCTTTGAAAGTTTATATTTGAAACCTGCTCCTAACCAATTTTGATTAAAATTTTCACCATCAAAATCCATAAAAATTTCATCATACAAATAGGTAGACCATTTTTCATCAATAGGATAACTAAGTCCTAACTGATAACGAAGAAAATGACCTGTTCCAGATTCAAAAAAACGTTGTTCAGCTCGTAATCTATGTGCGAACCCAAGTTTAGATATACTATGCTTTACATTGAAATCTTCATAAGTTCTATTTTCATATGCATCACCTCCTAATTGATCAAAAGTACCATCTGTATTTAAAAAGGCATGTCCAACAGTAACACTTAAATTTTTATTGATCTTATAGTTTACTCCCAATCGAGTAATAAATTGTTGTAAATCATCTCCTACTTCAAAAAATCTAAAATGAGCCATCGTTTTTAAACTAAACTTATCTGATAATTTATGTGTTCCGTTATACATATACCAAACACCAAGTTCTTTCTCTCCTGTTGATTGGCTATAACTCTGAATTGAAAATAAAATAAAGGTTAAAAAAAATAATTTTTTCATAATTAATTTTAAAATTTAGAAGGAGTAAATGTAAAAAAAATCCCCTGCATTTTTGCAAAGGATTCTTTTTATTAAATATTGAGTTTTTTTCTATTCTTTAACAAGGTTTTCAGATAGTTAAAATATGTTACTTCTTGTTTTGAATATCAAAAAAATCTACTCTTGTTTTTTTAAGTATTTATTTAAAAACTGTAAAATTCTTTTATTAGATTCTATCTGGTTTTCTTTCTTTACAAAACCATGCCCTTCATCCTCAAAAAGAACGTACTCTACTGGTACACCATTCTTTTTAACGCCTGCTACAATCTCATCAGATTCTACTTGTAATACCCTAGGGTCTTTCGCTCCTTGTAAAACCATTAAAGGTTTTGTTACTTTGTCAGTATGGAACAATGGAGAAATTCTTTTTAATCGAACAGAATCGGCGGTATGTGGGTTTCCTAATTCTTTGTAAAGAGCATCTTTGAATGATTCCCACCAAGAAGGAATACTTTTTAATGTACGCATCCAGTTAGTTACTCCAAAAATATTTACTCCAACAGCAAATTCTTCTGGTGTATAGGTTAAGGCAGCCATAGTCATATAACCTCCATATGAACCTCCTATAATTCCAATTTTATCACCGTCAATTTCTGGTTGGTTTACTAACCAATTTTTACCTTCAACACAATCTTGTAAATCTTTTTCTCCATGATTTAGATCATCCATTTTAAAGAAAGTTTTCCCATAACCGCTACTTCCCCTATTGTTAACAGCTAAGACAGCATACCCATGATTTACTAAATATTGAATTCTAGAATTAAAACCTTGACGAGACTGTCCTCCTGGTCCACCATGTACCCATACTAATGCAGGTACTTTATTCTCTTTTGAAGCTTGATGTGGTAAATAGTAAATAGCAGGAATTGTTACTCCATCAAATGAAGGATAGCGAATTACTTTAGCATTTACTAAATGAGTTGGGTCTATCTCTTTGTTTAAAACATCTGTAAGTTTTTTTTGCTCTTTTGTTTCTAAGTTATACGTATATAAGTTAGAAGGAGAATTAGATCCACCTGCATAGAAGCGCATCATTGTTTCATCTCTAGAAAAACCAACATTAGTAATACTTTTACCTTCAACGTTTGGCAATTCAATATTTTTTTCAGCAGCGATATCATACACTTCAATTACATTTTTACCATCATTATTAATATAGGTTACTCTATACTTTCCTTTATTGGTAAAATAGCTTCCAGAAATATCCCAGTTTTTCTCTAATACTTTTTCAGATTTTCCTGAAGCAATGTTGTATTTCATTAATGTTGCAAATTCTCCATTAGCATCTGTTGTGTAGAAAAAGTCTTTATCATCTAAAGAAAAATCTTCTGAAGAATTACTACTTAATGTAGCATTAACTTTAGTGTTTTTCTCTGTGGTTCTATCAAAAATAAATAAATCAGAATCGTTAGTATTTACTGTTTTAGTCAACGCAAAATAGTTTTTGTTATTTGAAATACCAGCAACATTATACCCTTCTTTATTTTCATAAATCATTTTAGATGTAAGTGTTTCAATATCCATTTCATAAACATCCATAAAACGTTTGTCTCTTTTATTAGAGGCAAAAAAGAAACTTTTTTCATCTTTAGCCCAACCATAGAAACTTGCTCTAGCTCCTTTTTCTGGAGTTAATTCTTTTATACTACCGTCTAAATCTCTCATGTATATATGGTAAATTTCATTACCATTATTATCCATTCTAAACAACATTCTGTTGTCTTTTGGGAAATATGAAGTAGCAAAAACGGAAGAGCTATCTGATTTAGTAATTGGTTCAAACGCTCCGCTTTTTGTCGAAACGGTATACATGTTGTAAATACCAGAACGATTACTTGTTACTAATAATTTAGATTTATCTGGAGAAAAACTTCCACCGAATACACTTTCATTATCCATCATTTGATTAATGGTGTATTGTTTTAAATCTTTAACAGCCATATCGGAACTGTTTTCAGTTTTCTCTTTATCTGTTTTACAAGCAATAACTAAAAAGCTAATTATTGCTAATCCAAATAGTTTTTTCATTTTTATATTCTTTAAGGTTAGTGTATGGAATTCTATATATAGATTAACATAAAAGATTACAATTTATTCTAGAGAGAATGTTTTTGTTTTCTTGAATGAAGAAATCTTAGTGGCTTCCATTTTTAGTTTATAATCTTTCCAACTATTGTTGAAAAAATGATTTGTCTTTTCCAGTATTGGTTTTAAAGCAGCATCTAATTGCATCATTAACCTACTTTCAGTGGTGGTTTGTTCTCCAAATCGACTATTAATATACCAATTCGCTGTTCTTAATCTGTCTACAATAGTTACTTCTGGATTTTCTGTGATTCCTTGACGCTTATCAATTTTACCCAAATACATGTCAATAATACTATCAACTTGTTTAATTACTTTTTTAGATAAATCGATTTGCTCTTTATATTGTTTTTTATCTTTATTAATGAATTTAGCTTTATAAGCATTTGCAATATCTTTACTTTCTACTAATTGTTTAACTGCATCAGATATGGTCTTTTGATATGTTTCTAAACGTTTAGCAGCATTGTATTTTTGATTGATTGCAGTTTGAGAAATAGTAAGTCTAGGATCATATTTTACTTCGATATTTTGTTCTGAAGTTTGATCACCAAAAGTTACTTTAACTCTGTAGGTTCCTGGTTTAACTCGAATTCCTCTAGGTTCTGACTTAGACTTTCGAATTCTTCTTGAGGGTCTTGAAACTCCTTTTTCATCCATAGACCAACGGAATTTGTGTAGTCCATTTTCTTTTGGAGCTTTTCTTTTAAAAGTTCTAATCAATCGGTTTCCATCGAATACTTCAAATTTGATAGAATCAAATTTTACTTTTGTTGAAGTATCTTCCTTATCTTTTATTGTTTTCGATTTTTGTTTTTTAGGAGTGTTTAATAAATAAGTTAAGTGTGCGCCTCTTTTTCTATTTTCTCCATTATACAAAGCATCTGCTCCAAATCTGCTTCCTGTTGGTTGTTGATAGGCAGTTTGATATGCTGTTGGTGGATCAAAAAGAACAATGTTTTTAGAAATGTTCTCTGGGTTTTTAGCAAAGTTTCTTAGAGGGCGGATATCATCCAATACCCATGCTGCACGTCCAAAAGTACCTATAATTAAATCATGTTCTCTAGGGTGAATTACTAAATCTTTTACTGATACTGTTGGAAATCCAGCGGTCCATTTAGTCCATTTTTTTCCAGCATTTAATGAAACATATAATCCGTCATCTGTACCTAAAAACAATAAGTTCGGATTTATTGGATCTTCTACAATACATAAAGTATAACTTTCAACATCATTCGCGTCTACGATGCGTTCCCAAGTTTTTCCATAGTCTTTTGTTCTATAGGCATATGGAGTATAATTAAAACGTCTGTAATCATTAGCAATCAATAAAGCTTCACCTTTATTTTTATTAGAAGCCTTAATTTGTGGAATCCAACTATGCGCTGGTAATCCTTTGATGTTTTTTGAAATGTTTGTCCAAGTTTTTCCACCATCTCTGGTAATTTGAACTTGACCATCATCTGTACTAGCCCACAACATATCTTTTTCTAAAGGCGAAGGTTCAATTACTAAAATTGTACAGTGGTTTTCCGCTCCAGTAGCGTCCATTGTTAATCCTCCACTTTCAGTTTGATTTAATTTCTTTTTGTCGTTGGTTGTTAAATCTGGGGAAATAATTTCCCAGGTTAAACCTTTGTCTGTAGATTTATGTACAAATTGACTTCCGAAGTATAAAGTAGCATTATCAAAAGGATCAATATTAATGGCTGCATTCCAATTAAATCGAAGCTTTGTGTTGGCATCTGGATGCGTTGGCTTTACCGTATAATTATTTCCGGTTTGATGATCATATCGAGACACAAACCCTTGTTGACTCATAGACCATCCATATCGTGAATCGTCTTTGTCAGGAACTACATCAAATCCATCACCGAAACTTATTTCTTGCCAGTAAGAGTTGCGAATTCCTTGAGCTTTCCATACATAGGCTGGTCCTCTCCATGAACCATTATCTTGCATTCCTCCGTAAACATTATATGGAAATTCATTATCTACATTGATATGATAAAATTGAGCAACAGGAAGATTTCCTATAAATCGCCATGTTTTTCCTGCGTCTTTGGTAATATTCAATCCACCATCATTTCCATCAATCATAAAACTTCCATCTTTTGGGTGAATCCACCAAGCGTGATGGTCTGGGTGTACTCCATTATCTACTCCATATGCAGGCATCAATTGTTTGAAGTTTTTTCCTCCATCAATTGATACATTTACATAGGTGAAAATGGTGTATAATTTATTTTCATTTTGAGGATCAACATAAATTTCAGAATAATAAAATGGTCTGTTACCAATTCCTTTTTTATCACTTATTTTTTTCCATTTAAACCCTCCATCTTCACTTTTGTATAGAGCATTCTTCTTAGCTTCGACTAGAGCATATATAACATTTGGATTACTTCTCGATATAGCAACACCTATTCTTCCTAAATCTCCTTGTGGAAAACCTTCTTTTTCGGTTACTTTTTTCCAGTTTTCTCCACCATCATGGGTAATGTATAATCCACTTCCTTTTCCTCCAGATTTAAAAAACCAAGGATCACGTTTATGCTCCCACATTGCAGCGATAAGTTTATTCGGATTTGTAGGATCCATTACTAAATCTGCAACACCTGTTTTTATATTATTGAATAGAATTTGTTTCCAAGTTTTACCTCCATCTGTAGTTTTATATACTCCTCGTTCTTTATGTTCTCCCCAAGGAGATCCAATAGCACCAACATACACAATATTGGGATTTGTAGGATCAATAATAACACGATGTATATGACGTGTTTTTTCAAGTCCCATAGATTTCCATGTTTTACCTCCATCTAAAGACTTAAAAATTCCATAACCACCATTTAAACTGTTTCTAGGATTTCCTTCACCAGTACCAGCCCAAATTACACTTGGATTCGATTGCTGAATAGCTAGAGCACCAATAGAAGCAGTCACTTCATTTTCAAAAATAGGTTGCCATGTAGTTCCTCCAGATGTAGATTTCCATACACCACCAGAGGCAGTTCCAACATACATTATATCTGGGTTTGATTGTACCACGTCTATTGCGGTAACACGACCACTCATACCACCTGGTCCTATATTTCTTGGTTTCATGTTTTTAACCAAGTCCATCGAAAATTCTTGAGAAAATGCCAACAGGCTTATGAAAGAAAAAAAGACAAAAAGAAGTTTTTTCATTATAAAGTTATAATTAGTTTGTTAAAACTTCTAAAGTAGTGATTAAACTTCTTAAAAAAATGTTAATGAACTGAATTGCAATAAAAAAAGATGAGGCTTACTCATCTTTCTTTTTGGGTTCTCTTTTAGCCTCTTTAAGCGCTTGCATAAGCATCCATTCAATCTGACCATTGGTAGATCGAAATTCATCTGAAGCCCACTTCTCAATTGCTTTTAGCATGTCTTCATTAATACGGAGTGCAAATGCTTTCTTTTTTGCCATTAATTAAAAAATTATTTTAAATACAAATGTAATTAGAATGCTTATTAGGTAAAGGATAAATCGTATCATGTTGATGTAATTTTACTTTTATAAGTCTGTAAAACACTTGTAGCTTCTTGTTCTTTGAGTGTGCCAATTAATAATTTTTTACCATTGACAAATTCTAATTGTATGCCTATATTTCCTGAAACATTAATGGCCCTTCCATTTTTTTTCCAGAATAAATTTTTTAAACCCCATCCACCATATTCTGAAATAGCATCGTATTTTCTAATGTATGCTTTTTTTACAAAAGACCATTTTATCAATCTTGATTTTAAGTGAAAAGGAAAAAATTGATAATGTATTCCATATTCATCGATTCTTGTTTTTAGTTTAAAGAAGAAAATAAATCCAGTTGCAAAAAGTATCAGTGCTAAGGTGGCTAAAAAATTATAAAGACTTGTTTTATCGTTTAGATATTCACGTATAACAATAACTAAAGGCACAATAGTACTTACGGCTAATAATACAATTAACCACAATTGAATAAATCGTTGTTCTTCTTTAAATACTTTCATTATTATCTATTTTTATCTCTCTCAAAAACTACACGTGTAGATTGTTCTGCAATATGAATTACTTTCCAACCATTTCGTGCATGCTCGTTTAAAAAATCTTCTAAGTTTTTATTGTTTTTTGATAAACTAACTTTCCAACTGTCAACTTTATATTCTTTCATAGATATTGCTTTTAATGATTTAGAGTTCCTGTATTTACTACCGGAGAAGCTTCTTTATCTCCACATAAAATAACAAGTAAATTACTTACCATGGCAGCTTTGCGCTCTTCATCTAATTCTACAATTTCTTTTTTATTTAATTCTTCTAAAGCCATATCTACCATATCAACAGCTCCCTGTACAATTTTATGTCTAGCTGCGATTATAGCTGTTGCTTGTTGACGTTTTAACATTGCACTAGCTATTTCTTGAGCATATGCTAAATAACCAATACGAGCTTCTAAAACTTCTATACCAGCAATAGCCAAACGTTCTTCAAGTTCTTTTTCTAAGGCATCACTAACTTCATTAACACTTGAACGAAGTGTGATATCTTCTTCATGCCCTTCATCTGCAAAATTATCATACGGATACATACTTGCTAGTTTACGAACAGCAGCATCTGTTTGTACTCTCACAAAGTTTTCATAGTTATCTACATCAAAAGCAGCTTTATACGTTTCGGTAACACGCCATACTAGAATAGTACTGATCATTACTGGATTACCTAGTTTATCATTAACTTTTAAACGTTCACTGTCAAAGTTACTAGCACGTAATGAAATGGTTTTCTTTTTATATAATGGGTTTGCCCAGTATAAACCATTTTGTTTTACAGTACCTACATATTTTCCGAAGAATAATAAAACCTTAGATGAATTTGGGTTTACCAAGATAAAACCTAGCGCAAGAATAAAGCCTACAAGTACGGCAATTAGAAATATAGGATTCTCACTATTGATAGTGAATATTATTCCTCCAATGATAAGTGTCAATACAACCGCAAACATTATATATCCATTTGCTGGTTTAATTATTTTTTCTGCTTTCATAATTAGTCTATTTAAAATGATATCAAAATGATATTATAAAGATATAAAATAAAATTTAATATTTCCAAATAGTACGGATTATTTTTTTTTAACTTAGCCGAAAGTTTAATAAAGATAGCTGATGAGAATTCAATTTTTTATAGTGCTGGCAGTAAGTTTTTTATCTGTGGCGACATTTGCAAATAATGATACTTGGGGACCAACCGGTCATAGAGCTACAGGAAAAATAGCTGAAAAGCATTTGACTAAAAAAGCAAAAAGGAAAATAGAAAAATTATTACAAGGAGAAAGTCTTGCTTTTGTTTCAACCTATGCAGATGAGATAAAGTCTGATAGAAAAAAATACGGAAAGTTTTATACCTGGCATTATGTAAATATGCCATTAGATGCTCGTTATGAGGATACACCTAAGAATCCTAAAGGAGATTTAATAACTGGGATTAATCATTGTGTAAAAGTCTTAAAAGATAAAAGTAGTTCTGTTGAAGATAAACGTTTTTATTTAAAGATGTTAGTTCATTTAATGGGTGATTTACACCAACCGATGCACATTGGAAGACAAGAAGATAAAGGAGGAAATACCATTCAAGTGCAATGGCATGGAAGAGGATCTAACTTACATAGAGTATGGGATGAAGACTTGATTAAAAAATGGGATATGAGTTATATAGAACTGGCTGATAATGCTAAAGATTTATCTAAAGAACAAGTAAAATTTATTCAAAAAGGAGATGTGTTAGATTGGATGAGAGATACTCATAAATTGACTAAAAGAGTATATGGATCAGTAAAATCTGGAGATAAATTACGTTACCGCTATTCATATGATTACTTTCCAATTGTGAGAGAACAATTACAAAAAGGAGGTATTCGTTTGGCGAAGATTTTAAATGATATTTTTTGTTAAAAGAACACTCGTTAATAATATGCAAAGGCTCAAAACCAATGTTTTGAGCCTTTTTTGTTTGTTAATGTTTAGTTAATTCAAAATAAATACTTATTGGTTTTTTATAATTTTATGCTGATGAAGAATATACTTTTTTTAGGCGTTTTGTTAGTTTTTCTTTCTTGTGGAAAGAAGGAAACTAAAGAAACAAAGATTACCGAAGGGTTTGCAACTTATAATTATGAGTCTTTAAAACCGTTGTTAGAAAAGAATGATGGTAAAACCTATATCATAAATTTCTGGGCCACTTGGTGTAAACCTTGTGTAAAGGAGTTACCTGCGTTTGAAAAATTAAATCTAGAATTAGAAGAAGAAAATATAGAAGTAGTTTTGGTAAGTTTAGATTTTGATCAAACAGCTTTAAAATTGTTTGTTGAAAAAGAAAAGTTACAATCAAAAGTGGTATTGCTGGATGATCCAGACCAAAATTCTTGGATACCAAAAATTAGTGAAAAATGGACAGGTTCTATACCTGCAACTTTGATTTATACAAAAGATAAAAGAGCTTTTTTTGAACAGTCTTTTACCTATGAAGAGCTTAAACAAACATTAGAAAATTTCTTAAACTAAATATTATGAAAACAATTAAAACAATTTTAGTTTTAGCGGTGGTATTAATTTCAACTGCTTTTACTGTAAATTATGTCGATGGATATAAAGTAGGTGATATTGCTGAAGATTTTACATTGAAAAATGTAGATGGTAATATGGTTTCATTATCAGATTATAAAGATGCAAAAGGATTTATTGTAGTTTTTACTTGTAATATGTGTCCATATTCTAAAATGTATGAAGATAGAATTATCGATTTAGATAAAAAATACAAAGATAAAGGGTATCCTGTTATTGCTATAAATCCAAATGATCCGGCAGCTTCTCCTGGTGATGATTTTAGCGGAATGGTAAAAAGAGCTAAATCAAAAGGGTTTACTTTTCCTTATTTATTTGATGAAGGACAAAAGGTTTATCCAAAATATGGAGCAACCCGTACTCCGCATGTTTATATTTTAAATAAAGAGAAAGCAGGATTAAAAGTAGCCTATATAGGAGCAATTGATAATAATGCGAGAAGTGCAAGCAGCGTTTCGGAAAAATATGTAGAAGCAGCAGTAGATGCGCTATTAAATGGAAAGGAAGTAATAAACAAAGAAACAAAAGCAATTGGTTGCTCTATTAAAAGAAAATAATTAAGTTTTTGATTATAAGTTTAAAAAGAGGGGTGTTTTTGCATCCCTCTTTTTTTGTTAACATTTTTTTATATATTTGTCCCAATCTAAAGTATACTACCCGTTGGATTCATTTCAATAATCTTTAGATAGCTTTTATTCAAAAAGCGTTGTTGTTTTAATACGAGTCTTATTTAGAACTGGTAGTTAAAACAATGTATTTTACAATATTAGTTATTAAAATATGTACTCTCTGCTTATGAATTCATACGTTTCATAAGCCTTCTTTTAATTTTCTATTATTTGATATTTATTACTTCGATTATAACAAATGGAAGTAATGTTTTTATGTGTATCCTAAATTTTGATTAAGGATACGAGATAGAATTAAAACAGCAATATTTCAAAATAATAAAAAATGAAAATGTACTTCCTATTTAAGATTCTAAAGAGGTTTCCTGTTTTTTTTGTAAAAGCAATTTTACACAGAAACATAGTATTACTATTAATAATTTCTTTATTCTCTATTGATGGAGTTTCGCAATGTGCTGATCTTTCACCTACAGGAGATTGTGATGGAGATTTAATAATTAATAGCTTAGATAATGATGATGATAATGACGGTATTTTAGATGTAAATGAGTATAGCGAAACGAATGTTATATCAAATTCAGAACTTATCATAACTAGTGCATTATCGGTTACCGATTGGTCTGTAAACTTTACTAATGGAGGAGGTTCAACGGGAGGGTTTTATACGGGTAGTGGAGAAAGTATTTGGCTGTTTTCAGATAATACTATAGTAACAGTTTCACAAAATATTACGAATGTAAACCCTTATGGAGATTCACCTATTATTCAATTGCCAGATTTTAGATTATCAGATGGTAATCCTGTAGCCGGTTCCGATTTTTCTACACTCGAAATACGATATGCAGGAGTAACCTATATGACTGTTTCTACACAAGAGGGAGTGAGTAGTTTTACAAGACCTATTACTTATCTTAATGGAGCAATAGGAACATTAAACAGTGCTACTATGGGGGTGAGTTCCATAAATAGTACAGATATCCAATTACCTTCTGGAGTGCCTAATTCTGGGGTTCTTGAGATTGTAATGAACAACTCTAATAAGGATGCATCTCCCATAGATGCAATTGATGATCTTTATGTAGGTAGTATTAATGTTTTTACACGTGGAGATACAGATGGTGATGGCATTCCAAATTATTTAGATTTAGATTCTGATGGAGATAACTGTCCAGATGCATTGGAAGGAAATTCAAGTTTAAACTTTTCAGATTTGGATTCCAATGGAGCAATTGATACTACTATATATCCTGTTGGGTCAATTTCAGATACTCATCCTGGAGTACCTAACAATTCACCAGCTTCAGGTATAGGAACTTCTCAAAATGCATCACAACAAGCTATCGAATGTGATCCATGTAATAATACAAGTTCATTGTTTACAGATCGTGACACCGATGGAATAGGAGATTTCTGTGATTTAGATGATGATAATGATGGTATTCTAGATACTCAGGAAGGGTGTAATATACCATTCGCGGTATCATTTCCTTCAATTTTGGGTTTACATGGATTTACATCTGGTCCCATATCAGTAACTACATCTACAGGATTAAATAGCCCATTTACGGTAAGTCAAACAGGATATGTTTATGAACCTTCAACAAACTGGACATTAGTTTCAGGTGTTTCTGATTTACCAATAACACAATTTTTGCATACCAGTTTTACGGGGTTTCCTAATAATTTAGATTTTACGTTTAATTCTTCTGATGCTAAAGTATATGTAACAGAAGTTTATTTACATATTAGTAGTATAGATCAAATAAGGTATGTAATGAATACCGTAAGTAACCCTAATATTACTTATGAAATAGTTTCAAAGAATAGTTTAAGTGAAAATTTAGGGAATGGTGGAAATTTAAATTTCGGAGATACCGATCCTACTACTAGAGATAGTTCTACGGCTGATTCACAGTTAGATGGTGATGGTGCAGGCTCAGCAGATGGTACGATTCGTTTTTATAGAACGGATGGAATGCCGTTAACCAATTTAAATTTAGTATTAGAGGTAGATTCTGATCAGATTGCTTCCGAATTGCATGGTATAGGAATGGAGGTAATCACAACAAGAGATACTGATGGAGATGGAACCCCAGATTGTTTGGATACAGACAGTGATGGTGATACGTGTAATGATGTATTGGAATCTGGAGGGAACGATCCAAATAATGATGGGGTTTTAGGAGAATTGCCTACCATTGTAGATGGAAACGGAATAGTTACAGGAACTGGTATTAGTGGAGGATATGATGGTTTGACACGAAGTGAAAATATTGCTGTAAGTATAGATGTAGATACGCCACCAAGTAATATTTCTGCGGGGTCAAGTACAACTTTAGTGAATTTTACCGTTGCAGCTTCTGCCGATCAGGCAACATCATATTCAGGAGGTGTACCCGTTTACGGAATACCTAATAATGGAACAGCAGGGTTAGTTTATCAATGGTATGATGGAGATCCTGATTCAGGAGGAATAGCATTAACGAATATATCTCCATACAGTAACGTAACAACGGCGAGTTTAGGAGTTAATCCAAATCTTAGTTTGAATGGAAAAACATATTTTGTTGTAATAAGTCATCCAAACAATAGTTGCGCAACAGAAAAAAGAAGTGCTTCATTATGTGTTATAGATGATACATTGGTAGTGGGTGATGATATAATTTGTGAAGGAAGTAGTGCAACAATCACAGTAAGTAATAGCGTTCTAGGTATCAACTACCAGTTAAGAAATGATGATGACGATAGTAATATTGGAGGAGTGGTAGCAGGAACTGGAGGAACAATAAATTTTTCAGTTAGTCCAACAAGCACAACAACATATAACATATTAGCAAATAATGGTACTTGTACGGTAGAATTGGTTGATAAATCAACAGTAACTGTTGATAGCAACCCTGGAATAGCATCAAATACCACAACCAATAGTGCCATTTGTGAGAGTGATACAAAGACACTAGTAGGAAGCCCAGTAGGAGGAACCTGGAGTATTATTACAGGAGGAGGAAGTATATCAGGAAATACTTATACACCTGCAGATGTAACGGGTGATACTAATGTGTCAATACGTTACACTATTGGAGCTAGCGGGAGTTGCCCTGCAACTACGTCAGATGTAAATTTTATAGTGAATGTGAATCCAGGGCCTGCAGTCAATACTACAAATAATAGTGCTATTTGTGAGAGTGATACAAAGACCTTAATAGGAAGTCCAGCAGGCGGAACTTGGAGTATTATCTCTGGAGGTGGAAGTATCTCTGGAAATATTTATACACCTGCAGATGTAACAGGAGATACCAATGTGTTAATACGTTATACCGTGGCTGGTTATGCTACTTGCCCGACAACTACAGCAGATGTATCTTTTGTAGTGAATGTGAATCCCGGGCCTGCAGTTAATAGTACCAATAACAGTGCAATTTGTGAGAGTGATACGAAAACCTTAACAGGAAGTCCAGCAGGCGGAACTTGGAGTATTATCTCTGGCGGAGGAAGTATCTCTGGAAATATTTATACTCCTGCGGATATAATGAGTGATACTCCAGTAACGATACGTTATACGATTACTGGTTATGCTACTTGTCCTACGACTTCGGCAGATATAACCTTTACAGTAAATGCAGATCCAGGAGTTGCGGTTAATACTACAGATAATAGTGAGATTTGTGAAAATGAAACCAAGACTTTAGTAGGAAGTCCAGCTGGTGGAACTTGGAGTATTATCTCGGGAGGTGGAAGTATCTCTGGAAATACATATACCCCAGCAAATGTGTTAAACGATACTTTTGTAACAGTACGCTATACCATTACAGCCAATGGTAGTTGTGCGGCCACGACAGCTGATGTTAGCTTTACAGTAAATGCTGATCCGGGAGTAGCCGTCAATTCAACTGATAATAGTGCGATTTGTGAGAGCGCTACCAAGACTTTAATAGGAAGTCCTGCAGGTGGAACTTGGAGTATTATCTCGGGAGGCGGAAGTATTTCAGGGAATGCCTATACTCCAGCAGATGTAACAAGTGATACCAATGTATTAATACGTTATACCATTACGGCCAATGGTAGTTGTGCAGCCACTACAGCCGATGTAGGTTTTATAGTGAATGTAAACCCAGGGCCTGCAGTTAATAGTACCAATAACAGTGCTATTTGTGAGAGTGATACGAAAACCTTAATAGGAAGTCCAGTAGGAGGAACTTGGAGTATTATCTCTGGAGGAGGAAGCATAACAGGAAATACCTATACACCAGCAGATGTATCAGTTGATACGAATGTATTGATACGTTACACAGTTGCTGGTTATGCTACTTGTCCCTTAACTACATCAGATGTAAGCTTTGTAGTCAATGTGAACCCTGGACCTGCAGTAAATACTACTGATAATGGAGCAATTTGTGAAAATGGGACAAAAACTTTAGAAGGAAGTCCGGCAGGTGGAACCTGGAGTATAGTATCTGGAGGTGGAAGTATTTCAGGAACTACCTATACACCAGCAGATGTAGCAAGTGATACCCCTGTAACAGTACGTTACTCAGTTGTTGGTTATGCAAGTTGCCCTGCTACTACAGCTGATGTCACTTTTACGGTGAATTTAGATCCAGGAGTTGCAGTTAATACTACAGATAATAGTGCGATTTGTGAAAACACTACGAAAACTTTGGAAGGAAGCCCGATTGGCGGAAATTGGAGTATTATTTCTGGAGGTGGGAGTATTTCAGGAAGTACCTACACACCGGCAGATATAGTAAGTGATACTTCTGTAACGGTACGATATACTATTGCAGGTAATGGTAGTTGTACAGCTACTACAGCAGATGTAAGTTTTACGGTAAATGCTGATCCAGGAGTAGCCGTCAATTCAACTGATAACAGTGCTATTTGTGAAAGTGCTACAAAGACTTTAATAGGAAGTCCTACAGGAGGAACTTGGAGCATAGTATCCGGAGGTGGAAGTATTTCAGGAAATACCTATACACCGGCAGATGTAGCAGTTGATACCAATGTGTTGATACGTTATACTGTAGCAGCCAATGGTAGTTGCGTAGCTACTACGGCAGATGTAGGATTTGTAGTGAATGTAAATCCTGGACCTGCAGTTAATTCTACCGATAACAGTGCCATTTGTGAGAACAGTACAAAAACTTTAGAAGGAAGTCCAGCAGGGGGTAGCTGGAGTATAGTATCTGGAGGCGGAAGTATTACGGGAAATACCTATACTCCAACAGATATAACAAGCGATACCCCCGTAACAGTGCGATATACTATTGCTGGTTATGCAACCTGTCCTGCTACTACAGCAGATGTAAGTTTTACTGTCAATGCCGATTTAGGAACAGCAGTGAATACTACGGATAATGGTGCTATCTGTGAGAATGATACCAAGACCTTAGTAGGAAGTCCAGCAGGAGGATCCTGGAGTGTTGTATCTGGAGGAGGAAGTATTTTTGGAAGTACCTATACTCCGGCAGATGTAGTAAGTGATACCTCTGTAACGGTACGATATACCATTGCAGCTAATGGTAGTTGTGCATCTACTGCAGCAGATATAAGCTTTACGGTAAATGCTGATCCGGGAGTAGCAGTTAATACTACGGATAATAGTGCGATTTGTGAAAATGCTACAAAGACTTTAATAGGAAGTCCTGCTGGTGGAACCTGGACTATTGTATCAGGAGGAGGAAGTATTTCAGGAAGTACTTATATTCCAGCGGATGTATCAGTTGATACGAATGTATTGATACGCTATACTGTAGCAACTAATGGTAGTTGTCCGGCCACTACAGCAGATGTAGGATTTGTAGTTAATGTAAATCCAGGACCATCATTGAATACTACTAATAATAGTGCAATTTGTGAGAGCGATACAAAGACTTTAGAAGGAAGCCCAGCAGGAGGAACATGGAGTATTGTTTCTGGAGGAGGAAGCATAACAGGAAATACCTATACACCGGCAGATGTATCGGTTGATACCAATGTATTGATACGTTATACAGTTGCTGGTTATGCAACTTGTCCAGCTACTGTAGCAGATGTAAGTTTTGTAGTTAATGTGAACCCAGGACCAGCAGTAAATACTACTGATAATGGAGCAATTTGTGAAAGTAGTACGAAAATACTTTTAGGAAGTCCTGCAGGAGGTATTTGGAGTATTGTATCGGGAGGAGGAAGTATTTCAGGAAATACCTATTCACCAGTAAATGTATCAGCCGATACCAATGTATTAATACGTTACACAGTTGCGGGTTATGCCACCTGTTCTGCTACTGCAGCCGATGTAAGTTTTACAGTGAATGCGTTACCAGATATTCCAAGTGTGAATAGTATTATACAACCTACTTGTGATGTCATAAATGGAACCATAAATTTAAATGGATTACCAACAGGAAATTGGACTTTATTTCAGACAGGAACGAGTTCGGCAACCTATAATGGAAATACAACAACATTTAGTATCAATACATTATCAACAGGATCATATAATTTCACTGTAAGAGATAGTAATAATTGTACAGCTTCTTCTGCTTTGACAGTTGTTTTAGGGAAGGTTATTTGTGCCAATAATGATGATTATAGTGGTACAGCGATTACAGGAGGCGATAGTACTTCGGATGTAACTGACAATGATACTTTAGATGGAACACTAGTAGTAATTGGAACCAACCCAGGCGAGATTACTGTCAACCCAAGTCCGACTGGAGTAACCAATCCAACAGGATTAACACTAGATCCAAATACAGGAGTTATCACCGTAGCTACTGGAACTCCATCAGGAACCTATACCTATACTTATGAGATTTGTGAGAATGGAGCCAGTCCAGCGAATTGTGATACAGCAACAGTAACAATATTAGTAGCTAACCCAATCGTTGCGAACAATGATGATTATAGTGGAACAGCGATTACCGGAGGTGATACTACTTCTGATGTAACTGACAATGATACCTTAGATGGAGTAGCAGTAGTTATTGGAACGAATCCAGGCGAGGTGACAGTCAATCCAAGTCCAACAGGAATAACAAACCCAACTGGATTAACGCTAGATCCAAATATAGGAATCATCACTGTAGCCACAGGAACCCCATCAGGAGCTTATACCTATACTTATGAGATTTGTGAGAATGGAGCCAGTCCAGCGAATTGTGATACAGCAACAGCAACAATCTTAGTTGAAAATCCAATCGTAGCAAACAATGATGATTATAGTGGAACGGCGATTACCGGAGGCGATAGCACTTCCGATGTAACCGATAATGATACTTTAGATGGAGTAGCTGTAGTTATCGGAACGAATCTAGGTGAGGTAACTGTAAATCCAAATCCAAATCCAACAGGAGTAACCAACCCAACGGGATTAACACTAGATCCAAATACAGGAATCATCACCGTAGCGACAGGCACTCCATCAGGAACCTATACTTATACTTATGAGATATGTGAGAATGGAGCTAGTCCAGCGAATTGTGATACAGCAACAGCAACAATCTTAGTTGAAAATCCAATCGTTGCCAACAATGATGATTATAGTGGAACAGCGATTACCGGAGGTGATAGTACTTCCGATGTAACGGACAATGATACCTTAGATGGAGTAGCAGTTGTTATCGGAACGAATCCAGGAGAGGTAACTGTAAATCCAAATCCAACAGGAGTTACCAACCCAACAGGACTAACGCTAGATCCAAATACTGGAATTATCACCGTAGCCATAGGCACTCCATCAGGAACCTATACCTATACTTATGAGATTTGTGAGAATGGAGCTAGTCCAGCAAATTGTGATACTGCAACAGTAACAATATTAGTATCGAATCCAATCGTAGCGAACAATGATGATTATAGTGGAACGGCTATTACTGGAGGCGATAGTACTTCTGATGTAACAGATAATGATACTTTGGATGGAGTAGCAGTTGTTATAGGAACGAATCCAGGCGAGATTACTGTAAATCCAAATCCGACTGGAGTGATCAATCCAACGGGACTGACTTTAGATCCAAATACAGGAATTATCACAGTAGCTACTAGAACCCCATCAGGAACCTATACCTATACTTATGAGATTTGTGAGAATGGAGCCAATCCAGCGAATTGTGATACTGCAACAGTAACAATATTAGTATCGAATCCAATCGTAGCGAACAATGATGATTATAGTGGAACAGCTATTACAGGAGGTGATAGCACTTCAGATGTAACCGATAATGATACCTTAGATGGAGTGGCGGTTGTTATTGGAACCAATCCAGGAGAAGTTACTGTCAATCCAAATCCAACTGGAGTAACCAACCCAGTAGGACTGAGTTTAGACCCAGCGACAGGAGTAATTACTATTGCTGTGGGTACTTTATCTGGAATTTACACTTACACTTATGAGATTTGTGAGAATGGAGCTAGTCCATCGAATTGCGATACTGCAACAGCAACAATCTTAGTTGAAAATCCAATTGTAGCGAACAATGATGATTATAGCGGAACAGCAATTACAGGAGGCGATAGCACAGCAGATGTAACCGATAATGATACTTTAGATGGAGTAGCAGTTGTTATTGGAACGAATCCAGGAGAGATTACTGTAAATCCAAATCCAACAGGAGTAACCAACCCAACTGAACTAACACTAGATCCAAATACAGGAATTATCACCGTAGCCAACGGAACACCATCAGGCACTTATACCTATAGGTATGAGGTTTGTGAGAATGGAGCTAGTCCAGCCAATTGTGATACTGCTACGGTAACGATATTAGTAGCTAACCCAATCGTTGCAAATAATGATGATTATAGCGGAACGGCTATTACTGGAGGTGATAGTACTTCCGATGTAACCGACAATGATACTTTAGATGGAGTAGCAGTAGTTATCGGAACGAATCCAGGAGAAATTACCGTTAATCCAAATCCAACAGGAATAACCAATCCAACAGGATTAACACTAGATCCAAACACAGGAATCATCACCGTAGCTACTGGAACCCCATCAGGAACTTATAGCTATACTTATGAGATCTGTGAGAATGGAGCGAATCCAGCAAATTGTGATACAGCAACAGTAACAATATTAGTATCGAATCCAATCGTAGCGAACAATGATGATTATAGTGGAACAGCGATTACCGGAGGTGATAGTACTTCCGATGTAACTGATAATGATACCTTGGATGGAGTAGCAGTTGTTATTGGAACGAACCCAGGAGAAGTTACTGTAAATCCAAATCCAACTGGAGTAATCAACCCAACGGGATTAACACTAGATCCAAACACTGGAGTAATCAACGTAGCCACAGGAATTCCATCAGGAACCTATACCTATACGTATGAGATTTGTGAGAATGGAGCCAATCCAACAAATTGTGACACAGCAACAGTAACAATATTAGTAGCTAACCCAATCGTTGCGAACAATGATGATTATAGTGGAACAGCGATTACCGGAGGTGATAGTACTTCTGATGTAACTGACAATGATACCTTAGATGGAGTAGCAGTAGTTATTGGAACGAATCCAGGAGAGGTAACCGTAAATCCAAATCCAACAGGAGTAACCAACCCAACGGGACTTACTTTAGATCCAAACACAGGAATTATCACAGTAGCTACAGGAACTCCATCAGGAACCTATACCTATACGTATGAGATCTGTGAAAATGGAGCCAATCCAGCAAATTGTGATACAGCTACAGCAACAGTTTTAGTTGAAAATCCAATTGTAGCAAACAATGATGATTATAGTGGAACGGCAATTACAGCAGGCGATAGTACTTCAGATGTAACTGACAATGATACTCTAGATGGAGTGGCAGTAGTTATAGGAACCAACCCAGGAGAAGTTACTGTTAATGCAAACCCTACCGGAGTAACCAATCCAACGGGATTAACACTAGATCCAAATACAGGAATTATCACCGTAGCTACTGGAACACCATCAGGAACCTATACTTATACTTATGAGATTTGTGAGAATGGAGCTAGTCCAGCAAATTGTGATACAGCCACGGCAACAGTTTTAGTTGAAAACCCAATCGTAGCGAACAATGATGATTATAGTGGAACAGCGATTACTGGAGGTGATAGTACTTCAGATGTAACCGACAATGATACCTTAGATGGAGTAGCAGTTGTTATAGGAACTAATTCAGGAGAAGTTACCATAAATCCAAATCCAACCGGAGTAACCAATCCAACGGGATTAACACTAGATCCAAATACTGGAATTATCACCGTAGCCACTGGAACCCCATCAGGAACTTATAGCTATACTTATGAGATTTGTGAGAATGGAGCTAGCCCAGTAAATTGCGATACTGCAACAGCAACAATCTTAGTTGAAAATCCAATAGTTGCTAATAATGATGATTATAGTGGAACAGCGATTACAGGAGGAGATAGTACCTCTGATGTAACCGATAATGATACTTTGGATGGAGTAGCAGTAGTCATAGGAACCAATCCAGGTGAGGTGACAGTCAATCCAAATCCAACTGGAGTTACCAATCCAACAGGATTAACACTAGATCCAAATACAGGAATCATCACGGTAGCGACAGGTACTCCATCAGGAACCTATACCTATACCTATGAGATTTGTGAGAATGGAGCCAATCCAGCAAATTGTGATACTGCTATAGCAACGATTCTAGTAAACAATCCAATTGTAGCAAACAATGATGATTACAGTGGTACAGCGATTACCGGAGGCGATAGTACCTCTGATGTAACCGATAATGATACTCTAGATGGAGTGGCAGTAGTAATTGGAACGAATCCAGGTGAGGTGACAGTCAATCCAAATCCAACAGGAGTAACCAACCCGGCAGGACTGAGTTTAGATCCAACAACAGGAGTAATTACTATTGCTGTGGGTACTTTATCTGGAATTTACACTTACACTTATGAGATTTGTGAGAATGGAGCTAGTCCAGCGAATTGTGATACGGCCACGGCAACAATTTTAGTTGAAAATCCAATCGTAGCCAATAATGATGATTATAGCGGAACAGCGATTACAGGAGGCGATAGCACTTCAGATGTAACGGACAATGATACCTTAGATGGAACACCAGTAGTTATTGGAACCAATCCAGGAGAGGTAACGATAAATCCAAATCCAACCGGAGTAACCAATCCAACGGGATTAACACTAGATCCAAACACAGGAATTATCACAGTAGCGACAGGTACTCCGTCAGGAACCTATACCTATACTTATGAGATTTGTGAGAATGGAGCCAATCCAGCAAATTGTGATACTGCTATAGCAACGATTCTAGTAAACAATCCAATTGTAGCAAACAATGATGATTACAGTGGTACAGCGATTACCGGAGGCGATAGTACCTCTGATGTAACCGATAATGATACTCTAGATGGAGTAGCAGTAGTAATCGGAACGAATCCAGGTGAGGTGACAGTCAATCCAAACCCGACCGGAGTAACCAATCCAACGGGATTAACACTAGATCCAAATACAGGAATTATCACCATAGCTACAGGCACTCCATCAGGAACTTATACCTATACCTATGAGATATGTGAGAATGGAGCTAGTCCAGTAAATTGTGATACAGCCACGGCAATAATTTTAGTTGAAAATCCAATCGTAGCGAACAATGATGATTATAGTGGAACAGCCATTACAGGAGGTGATAGTACTTCCGATGTAACCGATAATGATACATTGGATGGAGTAGCAGTAGTTATTGGAACCAATCCAGGTGAGGTGACAGTTAATCCAAATCCGACCGGAGTAACCAATCCAACGGGATTAACGCTAGATCCAAATACTGGAATTATCACCGTAGCTACCGGAACCCCATCAGGAACTTATACCTATACTTATGAGATTTGTGAGAATGGAGCTAGCCCAGCAAATTGCGATACAGCCACGGCAACAATTTTAGTTGAAAATCCAATCGTAGCCAATAATGATGATTATAGCGGAACAGCGATTACAGGAGGCGATAGCACTTCAGATGTAACGGACAATGATACCTTAGATGGAACACCAGTAGTTATTGGAACCAATTCAGGAGAAGTTACCATAAATCCAAATCCAACCGGAATAACCAATCCAACGGGATTAACACTAGATCCGAATACTGGAATTATCACAGTAGCTACAGGAACCCCATCAGGAACTTATACCTATACTTATGGGATCTGTGAGAATGGAGCTAGTCCAGCAAATTGCGATACCTCAACTGTAACAATATTAGTAGAGAATCCAATAGTAGCAAACAATGATGATTACAGTGGTACAGCGATTACCGGAGGCGATAGTACCTCTGATGTAACGGACAATGATACCTTAGATGGAACTCCGGTAGTAATAGGAACCAACTCAGGAGAAGTTACTGTAAATCCAAATCCAACAGGAGTTACCAATCCAACGGGACTTACGTTAGATCCAAACACAGGAATTATCACGGTAGCAACAGGAACTCCATCAGGAACCTATAGCTATACTTATGAGATCTGTGAGAATGGAGCTAGTCCAACGAATTGTGATACTGCTACGGTAACGATATTAGTATCGAATCCAATTGTAGCAAACAATGATGATTATAGTGGAACGGCGATTACAGGAGGCGATAGTACTTTGGATGTAACAGATAATGATACTCTAGATGGAGTAGCTGTAGTTATCGGAACTAATCCAGGTGAAGTTACTGTAAATCCAAATCCAACCGGAGTAACCAATCCAACAGGATTAACATTAGATCCAAATACTGGAATTATCACGGTAGCGACAGGAACTCCATCAGGAACCTATAGCTATACCTATGAGATTTGTGAGAATGGAGCCAATCCAGCTAATTGTGATACTGCTATAGCAACGATTCTAGTAGAGAATCCAATAGTAGCAAACAATGATGATTACAGTGGAACAGCGATTACAGGAGGTGATAGTACCTCTGATGTAACCGATAATGATACTCTAGATGGAGTGGCAGTAGTAATTGGAACGAATCCAGGAGAAGTTACCGTAAATCCAAATCCGACGGGGGTAACCAATCCAACAGGATTAACGCTAGACCCGAATACTGGAATCATCACCGTAGCTGTTGGTACTTTATCAGGAACGTATACCTATACATATGAGATTTGTGAGAATGGAGCCAATCCAGCAAATTGTGATACAGCAACGGTAACAATCTTAGTGTCAAATTCAATTGTAGCAAATAATGATGATTATAGCAGCACGGCGATTACAGGAGGTGATAGCACTTCAGATGTAACCGACAATGATACTTTAGATGGAGCTCCAGTAGTGATTGGAACCAGTCCAGGGGAAATTACCGTAAATCCAAATCCAACTGGAGTAACTAACCCAACAGGATTTACTTTAGATCCAAATACTGGAATCATCACCGTAGCCGTAGGAACCCCATCAGGAACTTATACCTATACGTATGAGATCTGTGAGAATGGAGCTAGTCCAGCGAATTGTGATACGGCAACAGTAACTGTGGTTGTAGCTAACCCAATCGTAGCAAATAATGATGATTATAGTGGAACAGCAATTACAGGAGGCGATAGTACTTCAGATGTAACGGACAATGATACCTTAGATGGAACTCCGGTAGTAATAGGAACCAACTCAGGAGAAGTTACCATAAATCCAAATCCAACAGGAGTTACCAATCCAACGGGACTTACGTTAGATCCAAACACAGGAATTATCACGGTAGCTGTAGGAACTCCATCAGGAACCTATACCTATACTTATGAGATATGTGAGAATGGAGCTAGTCCGGCAAATTGTGATACTGCAACAGTAACTGTGGTTGTAGCTAACCCAATTGTTGCAAATAATGATGATTATAGTGGTACAGCAATTACAGGAGGTGATAGTACTTCGGATGTAACCGATAATGATACATTGGATGGAACTCCAGTAGTGATTGGAACCAACCCAGGAGAGATAACAGTCAATCCAAATCCAACCGGAGTAACCAACCCAACGGGACTGAGTTTAGATCCAGCAACAGGAGTAATTACTATTGCTGTGGGTACTTTATCTGGAATTTACACTTACACTTATGAGATTTGTGAGAACGGAGCTAGTCCAGCAAATTGTGATACAGCAACGGCAACAGTTTTTGTAGGAAACCCATTAATAGCTAATAATGATGATTATAGTGGAACAGTGATTACCGGAGGTGATAGTACTTCAGAAGTAACGGACAATGATACCTTGGATGGAGTAGCTGTAGTTATCGGAACCAACCCAGGAGAAATTACTGTTAATCCAAATCCAACAGGAATAACCAATCCAACTGGATTAACGCTAGATCCGAATACAGGAATCATCACCGTATCGACAGGGACTCCTTCAGGAACTTATACCTATACTTATGAGATTTGTGAGAACGGAGCTAGTCCAGCGAATTGTGATACAGCAACAGTAACTGTGGTTGTAGCTAACCCAATAGTAGCGAACAATGATGATTATAGTGGTACAGCAATTACAGGAGGTGATAGTACTTCGGATGTAACCGACAATGATACTTTAGATGGAACTCCAGTAGTTATAGGAACCAACCCAGGAGAAGTTACTGTTAATCCAAATCCAACTGGAGTAACCAATCCAAAAGGACTGACTTTAGATCCAAACACAGGAATTATCACGGTAGCTGTAGGAACTCCATCAGGAACGTATACCTATACTTATGAGATTTGTGAGAACGGAGCTAGTCCAGCGAATTGTGATACTGCAATAGCGACAATTCTGGTAGAGGGTAATCCATGTGGTACACCATATAATATTTTAACTCCAGATGATGATGGAGATAATGATGTCTTCTATATTTCATGTATAGATAGCCCACAATACCAAAAGAATTCAGTTGAAATATTTAATAGATGGGGTAATACAGTTTATAAAGCGTCAGGCTATAACAATGAAGATGTTGCTTTTAGAGGTATTTCCAATGGTAGAGCAAATATAAATGTTGATGAAAAATTGCCTTCAGGAACATATTATTATGTCATTGACCTAGGAGATGGGTCTAAACCAAGAATAGGATGGTTATACATTAACAGATAAAAAAATAATATGAAATTAAGATATATCTATACAGTAATTGCATTGATGTTT
>NZ_CANMLT010000014.1 GCF_947498805.1 uncultured Tenacibaculum sp.
GATTATTTTGTTGAGTATTCAAATAAGCCGAAAACCTATATCAATATTCATAACATTTCATCGAATACCAAGTATTCAGATTTTGGAGGATTTTTATATAACAATAGTTTTTATTTCGCATCTGCAAAACCAAAGTCAGAAAAAGACAAGAGATTATATAGATGGAATAGACAACCATTTCTAAATATTTATGGAGCACCTCAAAAAAAAATAAATAAAGGTAAGGTGTTAGATGTAGAAGAAACTGAATTGGTTGTAGAGCTAAGTTCGTTGTATCACGAATCTAATTTGATTATTACAAAAGATGGAAATCAAGCATACTTTACAAGAGATAATTTTGATGGAAAACGATTAAAGGGAGGTAAGGATAGAGTTTCTCATCTTAAGATTTATTCAGTAGAAAAGATAGGAGATGTATGGGGAGATATACAAGAACTTCCTTTTAATAGTGAAGATTATTCCTGTGGACATCCTGCATTGAGTCCGGATGAGAAAACATTATACTTTGTGTCTGATATGGAAAACGGATATGGAGAGACTGATATTTATAAGACCGAAATTCTAGGTGATAATGCTTTTGGTGAGCTAGTAAATCTTGGTAAATTAATCAATACAGAAGGAAGAGAGATGTTTCCTTTTATAAACAATGACGGGACCTTGTTTTTTGCATCTGATGGTCATTTAGGATTAGGAGCGTTGGATGTCTTTGAATCAAAATCAGAAAGCAACAACTTTACTTCTCCAGTAAATTTAGGAAGCCCAGTTAACGGACCTTTTGATGATTTTGCTTTTGTAATTAATGACGAACATACCAATGGTTTTTTCTCATCCAATAGAAAAGGAGGAGAAGGAGATGATGATATCTATAGTTTTACAATTTATAATTGTAAGGAAGATATAACAGGAGTTGTATCAGATTCGAGAACAGGAGAACCTATTTCAGAAGTATTGGTTCAATTGATGAATTCAAAAGGAGAACCTATAGCAGAGCAACGAACAGGAAGGTCAGGGAAGTACATATTTAAAAAGATAGACTGTGAAAAGAACTTCGTAGTAGTAGCTTCAAAAGAAGATCATCGTAATGTGAATAGAGATACCAAAACATTAGGTGTTGATAAACAAACTATAATTGAAGATATTCAGTTAGAATCCTTAATAGTGGAAGATCAAATAGTAATCAATCCTATTTATTTTGATTTTGATTTATACAATATACGAGAAGATGCTGAATATGAATTAGAGCATATTGTTTCTGTTTTAAATAACAATCCAGCGTTAGTTATCAAAATAGAATCACATACTGACAGTAGAGGTACCAAAGACTACAATAGAACCTTATCCGATAATAGAGCAAAATCTACTAGAGATTATATTATTTCTAGAGGAATCAGTTCAGAAAGAATTGAAAGTGCCATCGGGTATGGCGAAGATAAATTATTGAATGATTGCGATGATGCAAATCAAAGTAAGTGTACTGAGGAAGAGCATCAAAAAAATCGACGTTCCTACTTTTATATTGTAAAAGGAGGAGTGAACATTCAAGTAAACAATTAAAATTGGGGAATTTCAACCAAAGATTACTTCTTAGAAATTAAATACTATGATAAAATATAGTCAATAAGTAGGATTGACACTTTATTAAAAGGAAAAGAAATACTAAATAAGTTAATACAGGTAATTACAATTCTATTAAGGAAAAGTGATTAAGTGTTTGATTTTTAGAGACGAAAAGAGAATTGTTTTAGCAATTCTCTTTTTTATTTAACATTTTTTTCTATATATTTACTACAACTAAACCTTAAAACTTTTGTTTAATGCTACCTAAAAATACTTCAGAACTCTTTTTTCGCTAGCTTTTTAATGTAATAATAAAAGCGTACCGGTGAATTTTATTGCTAGCGTTTATAATAGTTGGCAAGAATTTATAACTCATTATTTATTAACTCTCAAAAACACGAAGTCCCCACTTATGAATCTAAAAATATCTCCATAGCTACTTATTAGGTCCTTCCTTTAGTTTTCTCTTATTTGATGAAATGTACTCTTTAATTTTAATCTAATTGAAGAGGTGTTCCGTGTATATGTCTATTTGTATTGTACATACATAGACGTGTATTGTAATACCTATAAATTTTAATGATGAAATAAAGTTAATAGCGCATCATACAAAACCGCAAAAAGTCTCCCAGAATGAAAAACAACATACCTAAAAACTATGTAGGAATATTTCTTACATTTTTTTCAATATTTTTTCTTCAAGCAAAAGTATTAAGTCAAGAAAAAAAATCTTTTGAAGAAAGAAGATTAACAGCAATTACGAATGTAGAAGGCGTTAATTATTATCTAAGAAAGAATGTCAATGTTCCTCAAAATAAAGCAAAAGCTTCGAGATTTTTATTTTCAACACTAATGGCTGCTCCTGTATTGGATTTAGATGGAATTAGTTCAGGTGTAGATTATGATTTTCAAGTACAACCAACAACATCTAATATTTATAACTTAGCAACTGTTCCCAATGTAGAAACAGATGCAGGTGTAGCAAGTGCAACAATTAGTTTTGCTGGTATTGTAGATACTCCAAATCAGGAATTGTTAGCAATAGATGATTCAGGATTTGAGCTGTATTATTTTAATACACCATTAGATACTAATGATTACGTTATTGGTGGGTCAACAATTAGAGTACAGCAAACAACGACTACAACTTTTACAATAACAGAAACTTCTGGTAATCCAATTGCTGATACAGAATTTGAAACGTTCTTAACAAGAATCTTTTACGGAGACTTGGACCCATCGTATACAGATGGTATTAGAACCATGACATTAACCATAACGGATACCCACGGAGATACAGCAAGTGCTCAATCTATAATAAGAGTTTATACCACTGGTCCTAGTGCGGTTGATGATGTAAATTCAGTGATGGCGAACAATACCGGAACTATTTCTGGGAATGTTTTAACAGGAGCAGGAGCGGATAGTGGAACGAGTATAACGGTATCAGAAGTAGATGTGTATCCAGCTTTTGTAGGAAATGCTTATACAACATTATATGGTACAATTACAATTCAATCAGATGGTAGTTATTTATACGATGTAGATGAAAATAGTTCTTCAATAACAGGATTAAGAAATGGTGAAAGTTTACAGGATATCATTTCCTATACGGTAGCTGATAATATTGGAATAACTGATTATGGATACCTAACTATAACAATAAATGGAGTAGATGAAGCTCCTGATGCTTTAGATAATTCAGATTCTTTAACAGCATTTGTAGATGCAAATGCCTCTGGAAATGTAATTACCGATCCTGATCCAATATCAGGAGGATCGGATTCTGTAGATCGAGGTTTGTCAACTTTAGTATGGGAAACAGAATTTTCAACACCAGGAGGGGTGTTTGTAGGTTTATCTGGACCTGTTGGTGGTCAAGTTAGAACTATTGATGGTAATTTATTAACTTTTACCTCTACTGATCCGGATGGTATAGGTATTGCAAATGAACATCAAGTAGTATATCAAACAGCGACCAATGGTGGACATACCGGTTATTTTGGTTATGCAGTTGACCCAACAACAAATCCAGTAGCAACTACAGAATTGATTATCACTTTTAGTCAACCTGTATATAATTTAGGTTTTTTAGTAGTAGACATAGATTTTTCTCAAGGAACAGCTTGGCAGGATCAAATAAATATAGCAGGAAGTTTATCGGGTACAAGTTCGAGCTTTAAGTATGTTACTACTGGCGGAGTAGTAGATGCAGGCTCAGGAACTTTTTATGGGATAGGTAGTGCTATACCAAGTGATGCAACAGGAAATGTAAATGTCTTTTTTGAAGAGCCAATTGATAGATTAGTTTTAGGATATAATTATGGACCTAATGCGACAGATGCTGATTTAGGAGGACAAATAGCTGGAATCTCAGATATTTATTGGCAAGGAGCTGCAAGTGGAATTACAGTATCATTAATAGCTACAGATCCTGTTACTGTTGGGTCTTCTTTTGTAGGAACTTATGGAACTTTATTTATGAATCCAGATGGGAGTTATCAATATGTGCCAGATCTTACAAATCCATTAGTAATAAATTTATTAACTGGACAAACTTTAGTAGATACTTTTAACTATACACTTTCTGATGGTTCAAATACAGATAATGCGAATTTAATTATTACAATAAATGGATCTGGTACTGATTCTGATGGAGACTTAGTACCTAATAGAGTTGATATTGATGATGATAATGATGGAATACTTGATTTAGAAGAATGCACAAATAGCCCTACCACATTTTCTAGTTTAACAGCAACAACAGGAACGTTAAATTTACCGAACGCTGGAGGAACAGCCGTTTGGTCTATTTCAAATACTGGACAATCAAGTATTGTTTCATCGGGAGTTTCAGATAATGATGAATTATATTTTGTTTATACCGGTGGAGGAAATTGGAACTTAACATCGGTATTTGATATAACCTCGATACCCTCTGGCGCAGATTTACAATTGAAATTAGAAGGTTTTGTAGATAAAACATCCCCGGATTTTTCTGCTAGTTTTGGTTCAAAGTTTAGTACCTATACTATTAGTTGGACGGGTGGAGTTGGAGATGCTCAAGTATTTGATCCTGCTGGAAATCAGATAGTAGGTGGAGGTCAAACTGTTAGTAATGGAGGGAGTTTTACACAAGATACAGGAGATAAAGGTGGAGGAGCATGGAGTAATAATTTACTACAATGGTATGTAATTTTCCCAAAAGGAGCGACTCAGTTTACAATTAATGCAACTGGTGGAGCTAGCCTTGAAGGATTTCGTTTTTCTGCAGTAGAAACTTTTTGTCCAGATACTGATATGGACGGAATTATAGATAGTTTAGATTTAGATAGTGATGGAGATGGATGTGATGATGTCATAGAGTCTGGAGGAACAGATACTACTCCAAAAAACGGAGTTTTAGATGGAGATGGTTTTAATTCGAGTGGTCAAGTGACAACTGGAGGTTCTATTACTGATGGATATGATGGATCTAATGGTCGTGAAAAAAATGCGGTAAATATTGATGTTGATACTCCACCAAGTAATGTTTCAACAACAATAAGTACTCCTTCAGTATCTTTTACTGTAGCGGCATCTGCAGACCAAGCGACAGCATATTCTGGAGGAACCCCAACTTATGGTACACCAAATAATGCATCTGGAGGTTTAACTTATCAATGGTATGATGGTGATCCAGATTCAGGTGGAGTTGCACTTTCTAATGGAGCTCCATATAGTAATGTAACAACAGCTTCGTTAGGAGTGGTACCTAATGCAAGTTTAAATGGAAAAACCTATTTTGTTTTAATAAAACATGCAAATAATACCTGTGGAGAAAAAAGTAGTGCTACATTATGTGTTATAGACGATACTCTTGCAGTAAGTGACGATACGATTTGTGTAGGAGGAACAGGAGTAATTACAATAACCAATAGTCTTTCAGGAATAAATTACCAATTAAGGTTAGATAGTAATGATAGTAATGTAGGATCTGCTATAGCGGGAACAGGAGGAAATATTAGCTTTAATGTTAATCCTACTGTGACTACTTTATATAATGTATTGGCATCAAATGGCTCTTGTAGTGAAGAACTAACAGATAAACCCACGATAACAGTAAATGCCGATCCAAGTATCACAGCCCAACCAACAGCAACTCAAACAGTCTGTGAAGGCGGAACAGCTACAGTAAGTGTAACCGCAACTGGAGGCGTAAGTTT
>NZ_CANMLT010000015.1 GCF_947498805.1 uncultured Tenacibaculum sp.
AGATAAATCAACTAGTTCGATTCTAGTGTTTCTACAAAGAGGTTAAGTTGAAAACGCAATGAAATTATTTGTGATAAAGAGACTAACCAAGTTCATTGAAAATATTGAAATTGACAGCGTAATTTAAAGAGTAGAATTACCACGGCGATCTAATTTAGGTTAGATTACCAAAAATTCTTTTGAAACTTGACATTAAAAATTATTAAAGATTTTACAATGAAGAGTTTGATCCTGGCTCAGGATGAACGCTAGCGGCAGGCTTAACACATGCAAGTCGAGGGGTAACAGGAAAAAGCTTGCTTTTTTGCTGACGACCGGCGAACGGGTGCGTAACGCGTATAGAATCTGCCTTGTACAGGAGGATAGCCTTTAGAAATGAAGATTAATACTCCATAATATTGGGAAGTGGCATCACTATCTAATTAAAGATTTATCGGTACAAGATGACTATGCGTCCTATTAGCTAGATGGTAAGGTAACGGCTTACCATGGCAACGATAGGTAGGGGGTCTGAGAGGATTATCCCCCACACTGGTACTGAGACACGGACCAGACTCCTACGGGAGGCAGCAGTGAGGAATATTGGTCAATGGAGGCAACTCTGAACCAGCCATGCCGCGTGCAGGAAGACTGCCCTATGGGTTGTAAACTGCTTTTATACAGGAAGAAACTTATCCACGTGTGGGTAACTGACGGTACTGTAAGAATAAGCACCGGCTAACTCCGTGCCAGCAGCCGCGGTAATACGGAGGGTGCAAGCGTTATCCGGAATCATTGGGTTTAAAGGGTCCGCAGGCGGTCAATTAAGTCAGAGGTGAAATCCTACAGCTTAACTGTAGAACTGCCTTTGATACTGGTTGACTTGAGTCATATGGAAGTAGATAGAATGTGTAGTGTAGCGGTGAAATGCATAGATATTACACAGAATACCGATTGCGAAGGCAGTCTACTACGTATGTACTGACGCTCATGGACGAAAGCGTGGGGAGCGAACAGGATTAGATACCCTGGTAGTCCACGCCGTAAACGATGGACACTAGTTGTTGGAATTATTCAGTGACTAAGCGAAAGTGATAAGTGTCCCACCTGGGGAGTACGATCGCAAGATTGAAACTCAAAGGAATTGACGGGGGCCCGCACAAGCGGTGGAGCATGTGGTTTAATTCGATGATACGCGAGGAACCTTACCAGGGCTTAAATGTAGAGTGCATGATCTAGAGATAGACTTTCTTCGGACTCTCTACAAGGTGCTGCATGGTTGTCGTCAGCTCGTGCCGTGAGGTGTCAGGTTAAGTCCTATAACGAGCGCAACCCTTATCGTTAGTTGCCATCAAGTAAAGTTGGGGACTCTAGCGAGACTGCCGGTGCAAACCGTGAGGAAGGTGGGGATGACGTCAAATCATCACGGCCCTTACGTCCTGGGCTACACACGTGCTACAATGGTATGGACAATGAGCAGCCACTATGCGAATAGGAGCGAATCTATAAACCATATCACAGTTCGGATCGGAGTCTGCAACTCGACTCCGTGAAGCTGGAATCGCTAGTAATCGGATATCAGCCATGATCCGGTGAATACGTTCCCGGGCCTTGTACACACCGCCCGTCAAGCCATGGAAGTTGGGGGTGCCTGAAGTCCGTCACCGAGAGGAGCGGCCTAGGGTAAAACTGATAACTAGGGCTAAGTCGTAACAAGGTAGCCGTACCGGAAGGTGCGGCTGGAACACCTCCTTTCTAGAGAAAGATGGTGAGTTACAAAAGAGGTAATTTGCTCTTTGCTGTTAATTTTAAAAAAAAGACTAAGATCTTAAAAGAGAGTTTAGATGTTTTAGTAAATGTCTAAGACAGTCTCGTAGCTCAGCTGGTTAGAGCGCTACACTGATAATGTAGAGGTCGGCAGTTCGAGTCTGCCCGAGACTACTACTTTTAATTGAGATTAAAGTAAGGAAATTCTAGAAGTTGGGTGAGAGTGTTAAGTAACTTAATCGCTCATGAGGCTCCTCTTACTAGAGAAGGGGAATTAGCTCAGCTGGCTAGAGCGCTTGCCTTGCACGCAAGAGGTCACCGGTTCGACTCCGGTATTCTCCACAAGGTTTTAAATAACCTAAAGTTCATTGACATATTGGTAAAATGATATCGTAAAGAATCAAGATAGAGAGTTAGATAAATATCTAACGAATTATTTTTATAAAAATATAAAGAATTATAAAGAGCTCGTTCTAGTGTAATGCTAGAGCAAAAAGTACAATAAGCTAAATAAGGGCGTATGGCGGATGCCTAGGCTTTCAGAGGCGATGAAGGACGTGATAAGCTGCGATAAGTAACGGGGAGATGCACATAATTTATGATCCGTTAATTTCCGAATGGGGCAACCCGGCATGTTGAAGACATGTCACCGAAAGGAGCAAACCCGGAGAACTGAAACATCTAAGTACCCGGAGGAAGAGAAAACAATAGTGATTCCGTTAGTAGTGGCGAGCGAACGCGGATTAGCCCAAACCTAATTTGTTACGGCAAATTAGGGGTTGTAGGGCTGCGACATTAGAATCTAAGTGAACTAGAATAGTTTGGAAAGACTAACCAAAGAGAGTGATAGTCTCGTATAGGTAAACGAAGATGATATAGCAGTACCCTGAGTAGTGCGGGACACGTGTAATCCTGTATGAATCCACCAGGACCATCTGGTAAGGCTAAATACTCCTGAAAGACCGATAGTGAACTAGTACCGTGAGGGAAAGGTGAAAAGAACCCTAAGTAAGGGAGTGAAAGAGAACCTGAAACCGTACGCCTACAAGCGGTCGGAGCACATTTACTGTGTGACGGCGTGCCTTTTGCATAATGAGCCTACGAGTTACTGTTACTAGCAAGGTTAAGGATCTAAGGTCCGGAGCCGAAGCGAAAGCGAGTCTGAATAGGGCGAATCTAGTTAGTAGTAGTAGACGCGAAACCGAGTGATCTATCCATGGGCAGGTTGAAGCTGTGGTAACACACAGTGGAGGACCGAACCAGTTGACGTTGAAAAGTCTTTGGATGACCTGTGGATAGGGGTGAAAGGCCAATCAAACTCGGAAATAGCTCGTACTCCCCGAAATGCATTTAGGTGCAGCGTTGAGTAAAAGTTTTATAGAGGTAGAGCTACTGATTGGATGCGGGGGCTTCACCGCCTACCAATTCCTGACAAACTCCGAATGCTATAAAATGTTTCTCAGCAGTGAGGGCATGGGTGCTAAGGTCCATGTCCGAGAGGGAAAGAACCCAGACCATCAGCTAAGGTCCCCAAATATATACTAAGTTGAATAAACGAGGTGGAACTGCTTAGACAGCTAGGATGTTGGCTTGGAAGCAGCCATTCATTTAAAGAGTGCGTAACAGCTCACTAGTCGAGCGGTTCTGCATGGATAATAATCGGGCATAAGTATATTACCGAAGCTATGGACTTAATAAAGTGGTAGGGGAGCATTCTATATGTGCTGAAGGTGTGCTGTGAGGCATGCTGGAACGTATAGAAAAGAAAATGTAGGCATAAGTAACGATAAAGGGGGCGAGAAACCCCCTCACCGAAAGACTAAGGTTTCCTCAGCGATGCTAATCAGCTGAGGGTTAGTCGGGACCTAAGGCGAATCCGAAGGGAGTAGTCGATGGACAACAGGTTAATATTCCTGTACTTCTTATAAATGCGATGGGGTGACGGAGTAATGAACCCGCCGCGAGCTGACGGAATAGCTCGTTGAAACACGTAGGTATTGGGACTGTAGGCAAATCCGCAGACCTAGCTGAAATGTGATAGTACCACAACTCTTCGGACGCGTGGATAGTGCGGCTAAGAACTTCCAAGAAAAACCTCTAAGCTTCAGTTTATAAGAACCCGTACCGTAAACCGACACAGGTAGTTGGGATGAGAATTCTAAGGTGCTCGAGAGATTCATGGCTAAGGAACTAGGCAAAATAGACCTGTAACTTCGGGAGAAAGGTCGCCACACTTTGTGTGGCCGCAGTGAAAAGATCCAGGCGACTGTTTATCAAAAACACAGGGCTTTGCTAAATTGAAAGATGATGTATAAGGCCTGACACCTGCCCGGTGCTGGAAGGTTAAGTGGAGTTGTTAGCTTCGGCGAAGCAATCAAATGAAGCCCCAGTAAACGGCGGCCGTAACTATAACGGTCCTAAGGTAGCGAAATTCCTTGTCGGGTAAGTTCCGACCTGCACGAATGGTGCAACGATCTGGATACTGTCTCAGCCATGAGCTCGGTGAAATTGTAGTATCGGTGAAGATGCCGATTACCCGCAGCGGGACGAAAAGACCCCGTGAACCTTTACTATAGCTTCGTATTGACTTTGGATAAGTAATGTGTAGGATAGGTGGGAGGCTATGAAGCAGCGTCGCTAGGCGTTGTGGAGTCAACCTTGAAATACCACCCTTTGCTTATCTAGAGCCTAACTCAGTGATGAGAACAGTGCGTGGTGGGTAGTTTGACTGGGGTGGTCGCCTCCAAAAGAGTAACGGAGGCTTCTAAAGGTTCCCTCAGCACGCTTGGTAACCGTGCGTAGAGTGCAATGGCATAAGGGAGCTTGACTGAGAGACATACAGGTCGATCAGGTACGAAAGTAGAGCATAGTGATCCGGTGGTTCCGTGTGGAAGGGCCATCGCTCAAAGGATAAAAGGTACTCCGGGGATAACAGGCTGATCTCCCCCAAGAGCTCACATCGACGGGGGGGTTTGGCACCTCGATGTCGGCTCGTCACATCCTGGGGCTGGAGAAGGTCCCAAGGGTTGGGCTGTTCGCCCATTAAAGTGGCACGCGAGCTGGGTTCAGAACGTCGTGAGACAGTTCGGTCTCTATCTGCTGTGGGCGTTAGAAATTTGAGTGGATCTGACTTTAGTACGAGAGGACCGAGTTGGACTAACCTCTAGTGTACCAGTTGTCTCGCCAGGGGCACTGCTGGGTAGCTACGTTGGGAAGGGATAAGCGCTGAAAGCATATAAGCGCGAAACCCACCACAAGATGAGATTTCTTTAAAGGGTCGTGGAAGATCACCACGTTGATAGGCTATAAGTGTAAGTGCAGTAATGTATGTAGCTGAGTAGTACTAATAACCCATAGGCTTATGTACGTAGTCTTCCTCCTTCGGGAGGAAGGACACTCTTTAGAAAGAGTATTTACGTAAAAACAAACTTGATTTAGATTATCATATTATTTTACCATATGTCAAACATATACAGTTGAAACAACTGAAACAGTTTAAGGTGATTATAGCAATGGGGCTCACCTCTTACCATTCCGAACAGAGAAGTTAAGCCCATTAGCGCCGATGGTACTGCCACTGGTGGGAGAGTAGGTCGTCGCCTTTCTTTTTAAACCTCA
>NZ_CANMLT010000016.1 GCF_947498805.1 uncultured Tenacibaculum sp.
CTTAGTGCAACAGCACGTATCACACAAGATTATACCTGTACACAAACAGGAGAGATTACTATAGAGAATGTAACAGGAGGAACCCCACCATATTTCTATAGTATCAATGATGGAACAACAACTACCGGTTCAAATAACCCAGTAAAAGGAGGTTTAGTAGATGGTACGTATACATTATCAGTATCAGATGCTAATGGATGTAGTTTTACCATTACACCAAACATTGTAATAGCACCATTACCAACAGCACCAGCTTTAGCAAGTGCAGTAGTTTATAATTGTGATGGAACAGGAAATATTACAATCACACCAACTCCAGCAGGAGCATATACTTATAGTTTAGATGGAGGAACAGCTCAGGCAGGAAATGTATTTAATAATGTAGCAGTAGGTGGACATACGATTACTGTAGATTATGGAAGAAACTGTACCGTTGATATCAATGTAACAGTAGAGCCAAACAATGAGTTTGTAGCGAGTGTAACAGGAAGTACAGATATTACATGTAATGGAGGAAGTGATGGAACGATCACATTATCAGCTAGTAATTATGGCGCATCATACCAGTATTCATTAGATAATGGAGGAACATGGAGTGGAGCAATTGCAACAAGTCCATTTACGATTACTAATGTAGCATTAGGAACATATAATGATATTTTAATCCGACCAAATGCAGGTTCACCAGCAGCATGTACTTTAAACTTAGCAAATATTACAATTGGTCAACCAACAGTAGTAGTTGCAGGAGGAAGTATAACTAAGGAAGTAACTTGTACACCAGCAACAGGAGCTACTATTGCTCCAACAGGATCAGGTGGAAATGGAGGACCATATTCTTATGAATTATTCTTAGGAGGAGTATCTCAAGGAACAACAACTTCTTCTTTTACTAATATAGCAGCAGGAACATATACCATTGTAGCAACAGATGTTAGAAGTTGTACTTCAGCACCATTTACTATTACTGTAGATCCAGCGGATACAGTTACATTTACGGCAACGCCAGCATGTTATGATGGAACTAACGGAACTATTAATATTTCGGGGGTTACAGGTAATGGAAACTATCAATATAGTTTAGATGGAACTACATGGCAAACACCGGCATCAATACCAGCATTTAGTATCACAGGTTTATCTGCAGGAAACTACAATGTAACCATTAGAGATGGAGCTGGTTGTACAGCGACACAAGGAGTAACAATTAATCCACAGTTATTAGCAAGTGCGGATGTTACAAATGCAAGTTGTTCTACTGGACAAATACAAGTAAATCCAACGGGAGGAACTACAACAGGATATATATTCTCTGTTGTACCAGACGGAGATCCAGCAGGAGCTTTCACTGCAACAAATCCAATTATAGGTTTGGCAGCAAATACTTATGATGTTTATGTTAGAGACAGCGCGGGATGTGAGTACATTATACAAAATGTAGTAGTTAGTTTAACTACACCAGTATCGTTAACGAATATGACTCCTAATAACCCACAATGTAATGGTGATACAGGAAGTATAGATGGTGAAATATTGAATGGTGAAGCGCCTTTCAATATAACGGTAGAAAATACTGCTGCTACATATACAGATAATATTAATGGATTAACGGTAAGAGATTTTAGTTTTAATAATTTAGTAGCTGATAGTTATACAGTAACAGTAACAGACGCTCTTAATTGTACGAATACTTATAACTTTACATTAACTGAGTTACCAGCTGTTCCGATGAATATCGAACCTATATTACCAGCTAACTGTCTTACAGCAGTTCCAGCGGATACAGGTATTGATTTTAACTTTAAAAATTTAACATTAGCGGATTTTACACCGTATACATTACAATATACTATTGATGGTACAACTTGGATAAACATGAGTACACTTGCGCACTCAGTTAGTGTAGCTCCGCATCCAACACCAGGAGATAATTTATATAGTGTTAGAAACTTAGTGTCTGGTACTTCTTATTTCCCTGCAATTCGTATTTTGAATACTGATAGTTCGGTTCGTTGTTTAATTGAAAACGGATTGTTTGTCATGCCTTTCCAAGTAGAAGGAATTGTAGTGAATGTAACATCTAGTGGTAATTGTACAACAGGGTATAGTGTAACTGTTGAGGCTGTTGGAGGAACAGGACCATATTCATTTGGAATTAGTACAGATGATCCAATAAACTCTGGAATTTGGTATCCTGCAGATGATCCTGTAGGTGCACCTGGAATTAGAGTTTTTAATAATATTATTCCTGGACTGAATTACTTATTCTATGTAAGAGACCTTAATGGATGTATTCAAACAAATGATCCAAATATCCCAATAGTATATCCACCGGATAATTTTGATGTTTCTATAACTCCAAGTGCATCAAGTCAGTCTTGTAATGGATCTAACAATGGTTCTTTACAGTTTAACATTGATGACATTGATGGTGTTTTAGCAGGAAATACAATTACTTGGCAATTATATGATGGAGTTACTGATTCTCCTTTACCAATTACTGGAACTATTGCTAATACTGTAACATACCCATTTGTATTAAACAGTACGACAACCCCAGTAGCTAATTTGCAAAATTTAGGAGCGGGAAGATATTTTATTGTTATAGAAAGAACTGCAGGAGGTACCTGTAATTGGGCGAGTGGAGAAGTTGATATTCGTGAAGGAACTGCAATATCGGGTAACTTGAATAAGCTTAATGACATTACTTGTAGTGTAGATGGGTTGGTACGTATTGAAAATGTAGTTGGTGGATTCGGAGGATATTCGTATGAAATCACTGCGGCTACAAATACAACTGGATTAACCTTCCCAATAGCGGTGACAGGAAATACCTTTAGTATTGCTTATGGAAATGTTAATGTAGTTACAAATCCGGTTGATGTAACAGTAGAGGTAACAGATTCAAACGGATGTACTCAAACATTAGGACCAGTTACTTTAAATGTAAGTCAATTGCCAACCATTGATTCTGTAGTAGCTAACAGTTGTGCAACTAATAATACAATTACAATAAACGCTTCGGGAGGAGTTGGACCATATCAATTCTCAACGGATAATGGAACATCATTTAGTGCTCCAACAACAAGTCCGTTTGTGGCAAATGGATTGACAGCGGGTAGTTATGATATTATTGTGAGAGATGCTAATGGATGTCAAGACACTCAAGCAAATGTTATTATTCATGAAGATGTTGATTTCAATTTACAAGTAACTACCAATGCAATATGTACTGCAAACGGTGTCGTTACATTAAACGTAACATCAGGTTCTCACTTAACAGGAGGTGTAACGGCAGATTATAGTTATAGTGTAAATGGAGCACCAGCAGTTGCGTTAGGAGCTGGAACAACATCTGTTGCTATTTCGTTAACACCAGGAACATATAATATTTCTGTAACAGATAATAACACATCTTGTTCAACAGCAACTAAAGAGATTACATTACAAGACCCTATTGATCCTAACTTTACATATGTAGCTGAGAATAGTTTATGTTTTGGAGATAATTCAGGAAGAATTACTGTTACGGCAGTTAATAATGGTGTATTACCATTAACATATACTTTAAATGGCCCAGGTGGACCAGTTACATTACCTGTAGGAGATGGTACTTTTACAAATTTAGGACCAGGAACTTATTCTATAACAGCTGTTTCTGGAGTTAATAATTGTTCTACTACAATCAACAATATTGCAATTACTGAGTTCAATGATATTAACTTACCAGTGCCTACAGTGTCTCCGTTTGCTTGTGCGACAGGTAATACTCCTGGAAATGCTACGGTAACAATTCCTGGAGGAATAACAGGTGGATCAGGTACATATACACGTGTAGTATTTGTTTATGATAATGGAACTCCTGCAGATAATACTGATGATGTAACTCAAGATAGTAATACGATGAGTTTTACTACTTCAAACATTTTAGGAGGAGCAGTAGCAATTACAGTTTATGATGATCAAGGGTGTTCAGCAACAACCAATGCAACAATCAATGCATTAGATGTATTATCGAATGCTAGTGTTACTGTTGATAATGCTATAACTTGTAATACAGGTGAAGATATTACAGTTGGGTTTAACTCAACATTAGGAACGAACGCGAATATTACTATTGAAGGAACAAATGGTCATACTTATGGACCAGTAACTCAAAATAATGTTGCTTCAGGAGACTTTGATGCTTTACCTACAGGTGAATATCAAATAACAATAACACATCCTACAACAGGTTGTCAGTTGGTAACATATCATACGGTATTAGCAGCACCAACATTTGACTTAGTAATTTCAGATATTAGAGATGAAACATGTAGGTCTGCAGATGATGGTAGCGTTGAGTTAAGTTTTAGCCCAACGACACCGTATACAAATCAATATGATTACGTGTTATATGATGCAGGAACAAATACACCTGCTACAGATACATTAGGAAATATTATTTCAGGAAGTGGAGTTGTTAATAATACAACAATTAATAACATTCAAGCAGGAACTTATTATGTAGTGGTAACTTTAACAGCAACAGCTGTAACAGGACCACCAGCAGTAGCTGCATGTACATCACAATCGGCAAACTTTACAATTGAACAACCAGCCGTAGAATTATTGGTTACAGCAAATTTAACTGCTGCAGTAAGTTGTAATGGAGTATCAGACGCAACAATTACAGCAACGGCTCAACATGGTTGGGGAAGCTATACTTACCAGTTAGAAGATTTATCAAACAATGTAATTGGAGGGTACACTTATAGCAATAACAATGTATTTACAGGATTAGCAGCAGGAGATTACCGAGTTCGTGTAATAGATGCAAATGGATGTCCGCGTTCAACTACGATTAATGTGCCAGCTCCAGCGGTTGTAACCTTTGGAACGACTCATAATGATAATAGTTGTGATACAAGTACAGGCGGA
>NZ_CANMLT010000017.1 GCF_947498805.1 uncultured Tenacibaculum sp.
TATTGTGGGCTATCTATACATGAAATATAGAAGACATCATTATCTCCATCATCATCTGGAGTTAAAATATTATATGGCGTACCACACGGACTCGTATCTGTATCTAAATAATCTGGTATACCATTATCATTAGTATCTAAAGCATCATTTGTAGTTGGATCATCATCTCCTGGGCTTTCATCTATAGTATCAATTCCATCATTATCATCATCAGTATCTTGATAATCTGAAGTACCATCTCCATCTGAATCCGGAAGATCTACAGGTTCTCCTCCATTATCAGGGTCATAAGCGTCATCCAACCCATCTCCATCTGTATCGTCTCCTGAAGGAAGTACATCTGCAATACCATCTCCATTATCATCGTTCCCTTCAATTACATCCAATACACCATCATTATCACTATCTGAATCTAAACTATCTGGAATACCATCATCATCAGTATCTACTGAACCATCTCCTTCATCAACATCTAAAATCCCATCATTGTCGTCATCAATATCATCTATATCTGGAATACCATCATCATCGGTATCTTCTAATACTAAAATCGTAACTGTTGCCGTATTACAATTTGCTGGGTTTGCTCCATTCTCACAAATCTCATAAGTATAGCTATATGTACCTGATGGAGTTCCCACAGCCACGGTGATGATTCCTGTGTTTGGATCTAGCGTTAATCCTGTTGGATTGGTTACTCCTGTTGGATTTGGATTTACGGTAACTTCACCTGGATTGGTTCCTATTACTATTGCTACTCCATCTAGCGTATCATTATCGGTTACGTCAGAAGTGTTTTCGCCTGCAATAATTCCCATTCCACTGTAGTCATCATCATTAGCTACAATTGGATTCTCTACCAAAATTGTTGCTGTTGCTGTATCACAATTTGCTGGACTAGCTCCATTCTCACAAATCTCATAAGTATAAGTATAGGTTCCTGATGGAGTTCCGGTAGCTACGGTGATGATTCCTGTGTTTGGATCTAAACTCAATCCTGTTGGGTTAGTTACTCCAGTTGGATTTGGATTTACGGTAATTTCCCCTGGACTGGTTCCAATCACTACTGGAGCTCCATCTAAAGTATCATTGTCGGTTACATCTGAAGTGCTATCACCTCCTGTAATCGCCGTGCTGCTATAATCATCATTATTTGCTACAATTGAATTTGACACTAAGATTGTTACCGTTGCTGTATCACAATTTGCTGGACTAGCTCCATTCTCACAAATCTCATAAGTATAGGTATACGTTCCTGATAAAGTACCAACAGCTACAGTGATGATTCCAGTATTCGGGTCTAGCGTTAATCCTGTTGGATTGGTTACCCCCGTCGGATTTGGATTTACGGTAACTTCTCCTGGATTGGTTCCAATTACTACTGCCACTCCATCTAGAGTATCATTATCGGTTACATCAGAGGTACTATCGCCTCCGGTAATCGCTGTACCACTGTAATCATCATTGTTTGCTACTATTGGATTCTCTACTAGAATCGTTGCTATAGCAGTATCACAATTAGCTGGATTGGCTCCATTCTCACAAATCTCATAAGTATAGGTATAGGTTCCTGATGGAGTTCCTGTCGCTACCGTGATAATTCCAGTATTTGGATCTAGCGTTAATCCTGTTGGATTGGTTACTCCGGTTGGATTTGGATTTACAGTAACTTCACCTGGATTAGTTCCGATAACTACAGCTATTCCATCTAGAGTATCATTATCGGTTACATCTGAAATACTATCGCCTCCTGTAATCGCTGTACCACTATAATCATCATTGTTTGCTACAATTGGATTGTTTACTAGAATCGTTGCTATAGCAGTATCACAATTTGCTGGATTGGCTCCATTCTCACAGATCTCATAAGTATAGGTATAAGTTCCTGATGGAGTGCCTGTGGCTACCGTGATAATTCCTGTATTTGGATCTAGTGTTAATCCTGTTGGGTTGGTTACTCCAGTTGGACTTGGATTTACCGTTATCTCTCCTGGATTGGTTCCAATTACAACTGCTACTCCATCTAAGGTATCATTATCGGTTACATCTGAAGTACTATCGCCTCCTGTAATTGCTGTACCACTATAATCATCATTGTTCGCTACGATTGGATTCTCTACTAATATTGTTACTGTTGCTGTATCACAATTCGCTGGGCTAGCTCCATTCTCACAAATCTCATAAGTATAGGTATAGGTTCCTGATGGGGTTCCTGTTGCTACCGTAATAATTCCTGTATTCGGATCTAGTGTTAATCCCGTTGGATTGGTTATTCCGGTTGGATTTGGATTTATAGTAACCTCTCCTGGATTGGTTCCAATAACAACTGCTACTCCATCTAAGGTATCATTATCGGTTACATCTGAAGTACTATCTCCTCCTGTAATTGCTGTTCCACTATAATCATCATTATTGGCTACGATTGGATTTTCAACTAAAATTATTGCCGTGGCTGTATCACAATTCGCTGGACTAGCTCCATTCTCACATATCTCATAGGTATAGGTATAAGTTCCTGATGGGGCTCCGGTAGCTACGGTGATAATTCCAGTATTTGGATCTAAACTCAGTCCTGCCGGGTTGGTTACTCCTGTTGGATTTGGATTTATGGTTACTTCTCCCGGGTTAGTTCCAATTACCACTGCTATTCCATCTAAAGTATCATTGTCAGTTACATCCGAAGTACTATCACCTCCTGTAATTGCCGTTCCACTATAATCATCATTATTAGCTATTAATGGATTTCCTACAAAAACTGTTGCCGTTGCGGTATCACAATTTGCTGGACTAGCTCCATTCTCACAAATCTCATAAGTGTAAGTGTAAATTCCAGATAAAGTACCCACAGCAATAGTAATTACTCCTGTTGTTGGATCTAAACTCAGTCCTGCCGGGTTGGTTACTCCTGTTGGATTTGGATTTACGGTCACTTCTCCTGGATTGGTTCCGATAACTACTGGGACTCCATCTAGGGTATCATTGTCGGTTACATCGGAGGTACTATCCCCTCCGGTAATAGCCGTGCCACTATAATCATCATTATTAGCTACAATTGGATTCTCTACTAGAATCGTTGCTATAGCAGTATCACAATTTGCTGGATTGGCTCCATTCTCACATATCTCATAAGTATAACTATAGGTTCCTGATGGAGTGCCTGTTGCTACCGTGATAATTCCTGTGTTTGGATCTAGTGTTAATCCCGTTGGGTTGGTTACTCCAGTTGGATTTGGATTGACTGTCACCTCACCTGGATTCGTTCCAATTACTACTGCCACTCCATCTAGAGTATCATTATCGGTTACATCAGAGGTACTATCGCCTCCGGTAATCGCTGTACCACTGTAATCATCATTGTTTGCTACAATTGGATTGTTTACTAGAATCGTTGCTATAGCAGTATCACAATTTGCTGGATTGGCTCCATTCTCACAAATCTCATAGGTATAGGTATAGGTTCCTGATGGAGTACCTGTCGCTACCGTGATGATTCCTGTATTTGGATCTAAAGTCAGTCCTGTTGGGTTGGTTACTCCAGTTGGATTTGGATTTACAGTAATCTCACCTGGGTTGGTTCCAATAACAACTGCTACTCCATCCAAAGTATCATTATCGGTTACATCTGAAGTACTATCACCTCCAGTAATCGCTATACCACTATAATCATCATTATTTGCTACTATTGGGTTAGCTACAACCACAGTTACTGTTGCCGTATCACAATTTGCTGGACTAGCGCCATTTTCACAAATCTCATAAGTATAGGTATAAGTTCCTGATGGAGTGCCTGTCGCTACTGTGATAATTCCTGTGTTTGGATCTAGTGTTAATCCCGTTGGATTGGTTACTCCGGTTGGATTTGGATTTACGGTTACTTCTCCTAGATTGGTTCCAATAACTACTAGGTGTCCATCTAAGGTATCATTATCAGTTACATCTGAAGTACTATCGCCTCCTGTAATTGCTGTGCCACTATAATCATCATTATTGGCACAGATAACCTTCCCTAAAACAACTGTCAAAGCAGAAGAAGCTGTACAATTATTACTATTTCTTACAGTAAAATTGTATGATCCTGTTGATAATGTATTGATACTAAATGTTGTTGTATTCCCATTATAGGTTGCCGAACTCGTTCCTGTCTGAAATAAAGTCCAATTTCCTGTTGGTAATCCATTTAAATTTATAGTTCCATTTGCGACATCACAAGTAGGTTGCACAACTGTATCTATGGTAGGTGCACTTGGTAAAGCACTTATAATCACCTCTGCTTCATTTGAAGTAACACTGTTACATCCTGATGCGCTATCGGTAATGACCACTCTATAATAGGTAG
>NZ_CANMLT010000018.1 GCF_947498805.1 uncultured Tenacibaculum sp.
AGTAACTGGTAGCTTAAACGCTATTGACCAAGAAGGATGTGAGGCGAATGATGCACCAGCAGCAGCAACTACTATTGTAGGATTGATTGCTTTAGGAGGAGTAACAGCGATTACGGATGCTTGTGATTCAGACTTAACAGTAACAAGCAGTGATAGTTCAGTAGCAGGAACCTGTCCAACAGTGTTTGTAGTAACTCGTACGTATACGATTACAGATGACTGTGGAAACAGTACAGATATCCAGCAAACCATCAATATCAAAGATGAAACAGCACCATCAGTAACAGGTAGTTTAAACGCTATCGATCAAGAAGGATGTGTGGCAAGTGATGCACCAGCGGCAGTAACTACTGTAGCAGGCTTGATTGCTTTAGGAGGAGTAACAGCCATTACCGATGCATGTGATTCAGATTTAACCGTAACTAGTAGTGATAGTTCAGTAGCAGGAACCTGTCCAACAGTATTTGTAGTAACACGTACGTATACGATTACCGATGACTGTGGAAACAGTACAGATATTCAACAAACTATTAATATCAAAGATGAAACAGCACCATCAGTAACAGGTAGTTTAAACGCTATCGATCAAGAAGGATGTGTGGCAAGTGATGCACCAGCGGCAGTAACTACTGTAGCAGGCTTGATTGCTTTAGGAGGAGTAACAGCCATTACCGATGCATGTGATTCAGATTTAACCGTAACTAGTAGTGATAGTTCAGTAGCAGGAACCTGTCCAACAGTATTTGTAGTAACACGTACGTATACGATTACCGATGACTGTGGAAACAGTACAGATATTCAACAAACTATTAATATCAAAGACGAAACAGCACCATCAGTAACAGGAAGCTTAAACTCAATAGATCAAGAAGGGTGTGAGGCAGGTGATGCACCAGCGGCAGTAACTACTATTGCAGGCTTGATTGCTTTAGGAGGAGTAACCGCTATTACCGATGCTTGTGATTCAGACTTAACCGTAACAAGCAGTGATAGCTCAGTAGCAGGAACTTGTCCAACAGTCTTTGTAGTAACTCGTACTTATACGATTACAGATGACTGTGGAAATAGCACAGATATCCAACAAACCATCAATATTACTGATACTACAGATCCTACTTGGACAAATGAACCAGTAGATATGACCAGTGTTGAATGTGATCCAGCTACTAATGCTCAGGCTTTTACCACGTGGTTAGCAAGCTTTAGTGGAACAGACAGTTGCGGAACAGCAACGGTAACACATAATAGTGCTGGATTGAGTGATGCTTGTGGAGGAACAGGAACAGAAACTGTGACGTTTACATTAACAGATCAATGTGGAAATAGTATCACTAAAGATGCAACGTTTACCATTATAGATACCACAAATCCTGTGATAACGGTACAAGCTCAAAATATAGAAGTAGAGTGTGACGGGTCAGGAAATAATAATGAAATTCAAACTTGGTTAGATACGAATGGAAATGCAGAAGCAACAGATAGTTGTGGAGATGTTACATGGACCAATGATTATAATGGAGCAACATCTGATTGTTCTTCACCAGTGTTAGTGACCTTTACGGCAACCGATGCTTGTGGAAATAGTGTGACCACATCTGCAACATATGCAATAAAAGATACAGTTCAACCAACGATAACGGTACAATCGGCTGATGAAACAGTGGAGTGTGATGGAAATGGAAATACCACAGCGTTACAAAATTGGTTAAATTCTAATGGAGGAGCTACAGCTAGTGATGATTGTTCTTCGATTACATGGACAAATAATTTTACTGAAATTTCAAATGGTTGTAGTACTGTAAATGGATCAGCTACAGTTACATTCAGAGCAACAGATGGATGCGGTAACTTTAGTGAGACAACAGCTACTTTTACTATACAAGATACAGGTGTGCCAACTTTTGTAGAGACATTACCAGGAGATATTACAGTTAGTTGTGACAATATTCCAGATCCAGCAGTATTGACAGCAACAGATGGTTGTGATGCTCAGGTGGATGTAATTTATGCTCAAACTACTAGCGGAGATAATGATGCTTGTCCTTCGGAATATATAATTACAAGAACCTGGACTGTAAGTGATTGTTCAGGAAATACAATAGAACATGTACAAACCTTAACCATAGAAGATACTACAGCACCAACTTTTGTAGAAACGTTGCCAGAGGATATGACTGTTAGTTGTGATACGATTCCAGAAGCGGTGGTATTAACAGCAACTGATAATTGTGATGCTCAAGTGGATGTAGTATTTACAGAAACGAACACAGGTCATGATGATGCCTGTGGCTCAGAATATATGATTACTAGAAAGTGGAGTGTAAGTGATTGTTCAGGAAACACCACAAATCATATCCAAACGATTACGGTACAAGATTTACAAGCACCAACTTTTGTAGAAGAATTACCAGGAGACGTTACGGTTAGCTGTGATAATATTCCAGATCCGGCAGTAATAACAGCAACCGATAATTGTGATTCTCAAGTAGATGTCATATATACCCAAACCACTAGTGGTGATGATGATGCTTGTCCTTCAGAATATGTAATCACTAGAAAATGGGTTGTGAATGATTGTGCGGGAAATACTACAGAACACGTACAAACATTAACCATAGAAGATACTACAGCACCAACTTTTGTAGAAACGTTGCCAGAGGATATGACCGTTAGTTGTGATACGATTCCAGAAGCGGTGGTGTTAACAGCAACTGATAATTGTGATGCTCAAGTGGATGTAGTATATACAGAAACGAATACAGGTCATGATGATGCCTGTGGCTCAGAATATATGATTACTAGAAAGTGGAGTGTAAGTGATTGTTCAGGAAACACCACAAATCATATTCAAACCATTACGGTACAAGATTTACAAGCACCAACATTTGTAGAAGCGTTACCAGGAGATGTTACGGTTAGCTGTGATAATATTCCAGATCCGGCAGTAATAACAGCAACAGATAATTGTGATTCCCAAGTAGATGTGGTGTA
>NZ_CANMLT010000019.1 GCF_947498805.1 uncultured Tenacibaculum sp.
ACGTATCAACTGGAGCAGCTCCTTTGATACTGCTGTATATAATGAATCTTTGATAAGATTAGCAGCAAAAAGAGAGGCAAATGTATGGTACAATAAACAAACAGGCATCATAAAGAAGTTTTTAGAAAACAAGTACCGTAAACAGTTTTCATCTTACAATGAAGCAAAAGACCATGCTTTTTTAGAGCATGAAAGGAAGAACAGAAGTAACTATGTAACTCCTGTTATTAATAGTAAAAGATCAGATAGAAATATAAGGTCATTTAAAACTAAGACTAATCTTAAAGGGCTTAAAGCTTTAAAAATAAGAGAAGCTGAAATTAGAAATGGTATTATTAATTATCCCATATACCCTAATTACGAAGTAAATGGTGTTCCTTTAAAAGATATAAAGGATATTAACACGTTAAATAATGCCTATAGCAATTTATTAGGGCAATTTATAGATAATAAATGGAGAGAGTTTGAAAGTGATTATATCACAAAAATATTTGGAGCTTCTTTTGATAATAGTGTTTTAAAAACTAAAAATAGTATTTACCACAGTTTAAACAAGTGGGATCGTTTAGATTTTATGCAGTTTTATATTTATTATGATCAACTTGTTAATAGACCTACTCCGATTCTCATGAATCCTCAAGAGGCTAAATTATTTGAAAAGTATTTAAATAAGATAAACTCTATTACTTCAGTCTATGTAACTAACTATGTAAATGCAAATAAGAATAATGATGTATCATTGTTTCATGTAGATCATTGGAAAATAATTTGGAAAAGAGACTATGGTAATTCTCTTTTTCACATAAATACTGCAAAAAACAAACACAAAGAATTAAAAGAGAAAGAGCTGAATAGACTTATTAACACAACTTCTATACACGCTACAACTACTATAGACAAACTAGTATCTTTATTAAGAATTACCAATTTAGATGAATTGCAATGGTTAAATGATCACCCACATAAAGGAGATGAATTTGATAAACGATATAGCAATGCAAAATTAAGAGACGTCAACAATCCGCAAGACCCATCAGGAGGAAAAATATTACCCCCAGACTATTATGAACAACTAGCTATTTCGAGTATTAGAATAGAACTAGCCAATGGAGCAGTAATTGGAGGATTGATTCGAGGACTAGGGCTAGAAAATATAACTCAAAAGAATTGGTTGTATAAAAACAACGATAAAGCAGAAGTTAAAGAATTAATTAAATATGTAAATCAAAATAAGGTTAACGGAATAATTAATGAAGAAGCAAAAACAATAGCCCATGAAGCTATTGATATTTCATTAAAATTAGATAATTTTGATGTTAAAATTAATAAAGAAGATTTTAATCCCTTAGATGACTCTTGGATAACGACTTTAAGAGATTTAGCTAGAAAAATTGAGAGCATAAGAACACGTATTCCATCAGTATTATGGGGAATAATTAATGTTGATCTTGACCTTAAACTTAAGAATGCTTTAACTCTTACAGCCAATTCATTAACTCCTGGTGTTGCAAGCTTTACAGAGTCTCAAAAACAAAGCACTTTTGATATTGACGGAAAGAAAGGAGTAGGAATATTGTTATATGAGTTTGCCAATGGAGAAGGTCCGGCCAAAAGAGAGTTTTCGAACGGAATGTTTTGGAGTGATTTCTTTGCTGGGGATAGAATAAATCAAATAAAGCAGGATTTTGAAGATAAACTAGGTAAAAGAGGTTTAACATTTAATCAATTTGTTTTAAATAATACCATGATTAGAGGAGGAAATGCATTTAGTCCTGATCATGCTGGGGTTATAAATTCTATCAGTCAACATATTAATGCTAATTTGGTACAATTTTTTGTAGGAGGTACGAGAATTGAATATAGACCTTCAAGTCTTACAGGGTATATTGATGTGATAATAATCAACCCTACTAGTAGATACTCTTTACTACTACATAGTAATTTAGTTCATAATTACGACCGTACAATACACGGAAGCATTCCTTTATCAACCATTGAACAATATTTTTATATTAGAATTAAAGTAAGATAACTATGAGACATTTAATAAAAAAAAGAAAATTTAATAATATAATAGTTTTTTTTTTCTTAATACTTTTTAACGCTTGTTATCTAATTCCTTGTGAGTTAGATTCAGGTCTTATTAGGCTTAACAAAAAACAAAATGATGACTTTTTTATTGGTGAGTATTATGTGGAATCATTTATAGGTAATAGCTATAATTTAAATACTGAAAACACATATATAAAAGTTAGTAATCAATTAATCGAAATATATAATATACCGAGTCGAGTATTTAATTTTAACTTAAACAGAGAAATTAATGCTAAAGCTAATTGGAAACAAGTACCTTTTAAAGAAAACTTGTTTCTATCGGTAGATTTAATTTTTGAAAAACAAGATTCATTAGAGAATTATGGAACTTCTTGGGAAGTTTATAAAAAGAATGGTAAACCAGTAATTCTTATCAAGGTCGGTGACCCTGACGAATGCAGTGCCATACGATTCATTAAAAAATAACGATAAGACCTTTAGTTTTTCTAGTATTACTATTTTCCTTTTCAAGTTGTAAGTATTTTAAAGGAGACCATTGTAATAATTGGTGCTTATAAAAGCATATTGAAAGATGTAAAGGTATATTGGATGAAATGAAGAAATATGTTCTCCACAAACAATAAACTCTTTTAAGTTAAGTACTTAAAAGGGTTTGTTTTTTTGAATTAAATCGAATTTAATGTCATATTCTTTTCTAATAGAACTTTTTATCAAATTTATTAGACAAACTACTGGTTTCCGTAATTTTAAATTATTTATTCATTTTATTTTTACAGCAAAAATTTAGTATCTAAAAATTATTCATTTTTT
>NZ_CANMLT010000020.1 GCF_947498805.1 uncultured Tenacibaculum sp.
TAGGATGGTTATACATTAACAGATAAAAAAATAATATGAAATTAAGATATATCTATACAGTAATTGCATTGATGTTTATCGAATTAAACATCAATGCACAGCAAGACCCTCAGTATACACAATATATGTATAATACAATGAGTGTAAATCCGGCTTATGCAGGATCCAGTGGACACACAATAATTAACCTTTTAGGACGTACACAGTGGGTTGGAGTTGATGGAGCACCCGATACTCAAACTTTAAGTTATGATACTCCGCTTGGATATAGTGGAGTAGGATTGGGAGTGAATCTTACCAATGATAGAATTGGGCCAGCAAGAGAGATTTTTTTAGATATCAATGCTTCTTATAGAGTAAGAACTAGTGATGAAGGAAACTTATCATTCGGATTGAAATTAGGAGGGAGACATTTAAATGTAGATTGGAGTAGAGGACTGGTTCAGGATAGAAATGATAAAAGTTTACAAGGGAATATCAATCGATTTTTACCAACGATTGGAGCAGGGATCTATTACTATACTGATAAATGGTATATAGGAGGAGCTGTTCCTAATATCATAAGAACAGAACATTATGATGATGCCAATAGTGGGGGAGACGTAGCAGAAGAGCGAATGCACTTTTTCTTTATAGGAGGTTATGTTTTTGATTTAAATGAGAGTATCAAGTTTAAGCCAGCAGTATTAACCAAGATTGTAAGTGGAGCACCTTTGTCACTAGATGTTTCAGCTAATTTTTTATTTAATGAAAAGTTTACAGCAGGGGCTGCATGGAGATGGGATGACTCTATTAGTGCTTTACTTGGATTACAGGCAACAGAAAACTTACACATAGGATTGGCTTATGATTTGACGACTTCAAATTATAGCAATTACAATTCAGGGACATATGAATTAATGATCAAATGGGAGATATTTAGAGAATTGGCAACGAAATCACCAAGATTCTTTTAAACAAAGTAAAGATGATGAGAATACTACCACTACAAATAATGATATGCATACTATTTACAACAGTTACGTTTGGGCAACGTAAGTATGCTGCAGATAGATATTTTAATGAATTTGCGTATAAGAAATCGGCAGAATTATATAAAGTAATTAATGAGAAGGGAGATAATTCCTATTTGGTATTGAGCAGACTCGGCGATTCCCATTACTATAATTTTGAGTTTGACTTGGCAGAGAAGTATTA
>NZ_CANMLT010000021.1 GCF_947498805.1 uncultured Tenacibaculum sp.
TAACTTGCACTATTGGCACTTGCAATATTACTAAAGCTTCCACCTGAAGTTGTGCTACTCTGCCATTGATATGATAAACTTACGCCTCCAGTTGCGGTTACACTTACTGTAGCTGTTCCGCCTTCACAGACTGTTTGAGTTGCTGTTGGTTGAGCTGTAATACTTGGATCTGCATTGACAATCACCTCTGCTTCATTTGAAGTAACACTGTTACATCCTGATGCGCTATCGGTAATGACCACTCTATAATAGGTAGTTCCTGCACTAGTAGTTGGAGCCGAGTAACTTGCACTATTGGCACTTGCAATATTACTAAAGCTTCCACCTGAAGTTGTGCTACTCTGCCATTGATATGATAAACTTACGCCTCCAGTTGCGGTTACACTTACTGTAGCTGTTCCGCCTTCACAGACAGTTTGAGTTGCTGTTGGTTGAGCCGTAATACTCGGATCTGCATTGACAATAACCTCTGCTTCATTTGAAGTAACACTGTTACATCCTGATGTGCTATCGGTAATGACCAATCTATAATAGGTAGTTCCTGCACTGGTAGTTGGAGCCGAATAGCTGGCACTATTGGCACTTGCAATATTACTAAAGCTTCCGCCTGAAGTTGTGCTACTCTGCCATTGATATGATAAACTTACGCCTCCAGTTGCGGTTACACTTACTGTAGCTGTTCCGCCTTCACAGACTGTTTGAGTTGCTGTTGGTTGAGCCGTAATACTCGGATCTGCATTGACAATCACCTCTGCTTCATTTGAAGTAACACTGTTACATCCTGATGCGCTATCGGTAATGACCACTCTATAATAGGTAGTTCCTGCACTAGTAGTTGGAGCCGAATAACTTGCACTATTGGCACTTGCAATATTACTAAAGCTTCCACCTGAAGTTGTGCTACTCTGCCATTGATATGATAAACTTACGCCTCCAGTTGCGGTTACACTTACTGTAGCTGTTCCGCCTTCACAGAC
>NZ_CANMLT010000022.1 GCF_947498805.1 uncultured Tenacibaculum sp.
CCTGTTACATTCTCTATAGTAATCTCTCCTGTTTGTGTACAGGTATAATCTTGTGTGATACGTGCTGTTGCACTAAGTGCTGCTGGCTCTGTAATTACTACTGTTGCTGTGGTAGTTGTACATGCTCCTCTTGCACCTGTATCGGTAGTTACAATAGTATAGGTATCTGCTGCCAATCCAGTAAATGATACTGTAGTGTCGGTTGATGGGCCTGAGGTACTATTATATCCTGTTAATGCTGTTCCTGTTACTGTTGTTGTATATGGTGAAGTACCATTTGAGATTGTTACGTTAATCGTTCCTGTATCTCCATTACAACTTGGTTGAACTCCTGTAGCTACTATCGTTGGATCCGCTATTCTTGTGATAGTTACTGTTTGCATGAACTCACAATAACCTGCATTTCCACTATTATCTCGAACATAAACATCGTATGTTCCTGCCACTACATCTACTGGATTTGTTGTACTAAAATCTCCTGGCGCTACTGCTACTCCTGTCGCTACTACTGCATAAACATAATTACCATCTCCTCCTGCTGGTGTTGCAGTGATTTGTCCTTGGTTACATGTTTCATTTACAGTAGCTACAGTCGCTGTTAATTCTGGATTGATTACATGATTATTCGTTGTTGTTGAACATCCTAATCTATCTTGAACTGTAACATTATAACTTCCATTTGTTAATCCTGTAAAAGTGTATGATGTTGAAGTCGCTGGCGTTGGTGTTTGCCAAGTAGTTCCGCCATCAATACTAAACTGATATTCTCCGTTTCCTCCAGTTACATTTACTGCCAATGTACCATTCGTACCATCATAACACGATTCTGGTACTAC
>NZ_CANMLT010000023.1 GCF_947498805.1 uncultured Tenacibaculum sp.
GCAGGACTGATTGCTTTAGGAGGAGTAACCGCTATTACCGATGTATGTGATTCAGACTTAACAGTAACAAGCAGTGATAGTTCAGTAGCAGGAACCTGTCCAACAGTATTTGTAGTAACACGTACGTACACAATCACAGACGATTGTGGAAACAGTACAGATATTCAACAAACCATCAACATCAAAGATGAAACTGCACCATCAGTAACAGGGAGCTTAAACGCTATCGATCAAGAAGGATGTGAGGCGAGTGATGCACCAGCGGCAGTAACTACTATTGCAGGATTAATTGCTTTAGGAGGAGTAACCGCTATTACCGATGCATGTGATTCAGACTTAACCGTAACAAGCAGTGATAGTTCGGTAGCAGGAACCTGTCCAACAGTATTTGTAGTAACTCGTACGTATACAATCACAGACGACTGTGGAAACAGCACAGATATTCAACAAACTATTAATATCAAAGACGAAACAGCTCCATCAGTAACTGGTAGCTTAAACGCTATTGACCAAGAAGGATGTGAGGCGAATGATGCACCAGCAGCAGCAACTACTATTG
>NZ_CANMLT010000024.1 GCF_947498805.1 uncultured Tenacibaculum sp.
TTGCCAATAAGAATGGTTTTAACAAAGGTTAAAGGATTTGAAAATTCTGAAGATGAATTAAGCGATGATGCCTTAAAAGCCTTATCAGAACAAGAAAACAACTTTATTAAATTATATCCTAATCCTTTTGAGAATGATTTAATTGTTTCTTATTCTTTAGAAGAAAAAGCGACAGTAAAAGTAGAATTATTGGATTTGAGTGGAAATTCAATAGTAGAATTAGAAAAAGAAGTACTTCAAGAAAAAGGTAGTTATAATTATTTTGTTGATGGTACTCATTTAGAAAAAGGAATGTATATCATCACTGTAGTGGTTAACAACCAAAGAGAAACAAGAATTGTAGTAAAAAAATAATTGCATAAAAAGAAATGAAAAATATATACAAACAATTATTACTAGCAGTATTCTGTATTGTTAGTATTAGCATGGAGGCTCAAAAGCAAGAAGACGAATATTTAATACGCTCAAAAGATCCTCTAGCTGGAGCAAC
>NZ_CANMLT010000025.1 GCF_947498805.1 uncultured Tenacibaculum sp.
GCTAGAAAGTGGTTTAAGAAAGCCGCAAAATTAGGAAATGACAAAGCTGCCTATAGTTTAGGATATCTATACTTAAAAGGTTTTGGAAACATTGAACAAGATTATAACAAAGCTGTAAAATGGTTTTTAAAAAGCGAACACCCTATGGCGAAATATTGGTTAGGAGTTTGTTATTATAACGGATATGGTGTTGAAAAAAATATTGCAAAGGCAAACACTTTATTAGAAACAAACTTTACAGAGACTGAGACAACTATTTCAAGTTCAGTAAGTACTGATAAGGATACAGAAAACACACCAGCAAATGAATTAATCGTACAGGAGCAGCAAGATGAAGTATTTGCCCCAGAGATTACAGAAGAAACTTTATTAGGAAAATGGAAAGGTAAGTTACTCTTATTAGATTGGTCTAAAAATCATATCAAAACCAAAAAAGATATTGAAATAATAGT
>NZ_CANMLT010000026.1 GCF_947498805.1 uncultured Tenacibaculum sp.
GCAGTAACTACTATTGCAGGCTTGATTGCTTTAGGAGGAGTAACCGCAATTACCGATGCATGTGATTCAGACTTAACCGTAACAAGCAGTGATAGTTCAGTAGCAGGAACTTGTCCAACCGTATTTGTAGTAACTCGTACTTATACGATTACCGATGATTGTGGAAACAGTACAGATATTCAACAAACTATCAACATCAAAGATGAAACTGCACCATCAGTAACAGGAAGCTTAAACTCAATAGATCAAGAAGGATGTGAAGCAAGTGATGCACCAGCAGCAGTAACTACTATTGCAGGCTTGATTGCTTTAGGAGGAGTAACCGCAATTACCGATGCATGTGATTCAGACTTAACCGTAACAAGCAGTGA
>NZ_CANMLT010000027.1 GCF_947498805.1 uncultured Tenacibaculum sp.
ATTGGTCAACCAACAGTAGTAGTTGCAGGAGGAAGTATAACTAAGGAAGTAACTTGTACACCAGCAACAGGAGCTACGATTGTACCAACAGGATCAGGTGGAAATGGAGCAGCTTATACATATGAATTATTTGATAATACAAATACTTCAGTAGCAACAGGAAGTACTTTTACTAATATAGCAGCAGGAGCTTATACTATAGTTGCAACAGATGTAAGAGGATGTGCTTCAGCACCATTTGCAATTACAGTAAATCCAACAGTGGCAGTAGCCTTTAATGTAGTACCAGAATCGTGTTATGATGGTACGAATGGTACATTGGCAGTAAATGTAACTGGAGGAAACGGAGAATATCA
>NZ_CANMLT010000028.1 GCF_947498805.1 uncultured Tenacibaculum sp.
TAGTTAGTCAAGAAGAAGGCACTAATGATATTGTTACTACAATTAAGCTAGAAGGACAAGAAGCAAAAGACAATGCGTTATTATTTAACAATACCATTTATTTTAACAACACACAATTAGTATTACCACATCAAACATTTCACAAAGAGTTACCTTCTGAATTAACTTATGATTTTTTAGCAGCCGACCTAGCATTAAAAACTCTTGGAAATACCCAGTATTTAACTCTAAACACAGAGAATTATATTAAGAATTGGAAAGAAAACGGGTTGCCAATAAGAATGGTTTTAACAAAGGTTAAAGGATTTGAAAATTCTGAAGATGAATTAAGCGATGATGCCTTAAA
>NZ_CANMLT010000029.1 GCF_947498805.1 uncultured Tenacibaculum sp.
GCAGTAACTACTATTGCAGGCTTGATTGCTTTAGGAGGAGTAACCGCAATTACCGATGCATGTGATTCAGACTTAACTGTAACAAGTAGTGATAGTTCAGTAGCAGGAACCTGTCCAACAGTATTTGTAGTAACTCGTACTTATACGATTACCGATGATTGTGGAAACAGTACAGATATTCAACAAACTATTAATATCAAAGATGAAACTGCACCATCAGTAACAGGAAGTTTAAACGCTATCGATCAAGAAGGATGTGAGGCAAGTGATGCACCAGCAGCAGTAACTACTATTGCAGGCTTGATTGCTTTAGGAGGAGTAACCGCAATTACCGATGC
>NZ_CANMLT010000030.1 GCF_947498805.1 uncultured Tenacibaculum sp.
AATTCCTATTTGGTATTGAGCAGACTCGGCGATTCCCATTACTATAATTTTGAGTTTGACTTGGCAGAGAAGTATTATAAAGAGCTTATGAATTCTTATAGCTCCGTAGCTTCCCCGAAACATATTTTTCGATATGCCCAAGTTTTGAAAACCAATGGGAAAGTAGCGGACTCCGATAAATGGTTACTTAAGTTAAAGGATTTGGGTAAGGATAGTAGAGCAGAGGCTTTAGAGAAGAATAAAGATTATTTTGTTGAGTATTCAAATAAGCCGAAAACCTATATCAATATTCATAACATTTCATCGAATACCAAGTA
>NZ_CANMLT010000031.1 GCF_947498805.1 uncultured Tenacibaculum sp.
GCATGTGATTCAGACTTAACAGTAACAAGCAGTGATAGCTCAGTAGCAGGAACCTGTCCAACAGTATTTGTAGTAACTCGTACTTATACGATTACCGATGACTGTGGAAACAGCACAGATATTCAACAAACGATCAATATCAAAGATGAAACAGCACCATCAGTAACAGGAAGCTTAAACGCTATCGATCAAGAAGGATGTGAGGCGAGTGATGCACCAGCGGCAGTAACTACTGTAGCAGGACTGATTGCTTTAGGAGGAGTAACCGCTATTACCGATGTATGTGATTCAGACTTAACAGTAACAAGCAGTGA
>NZ_CANMLT010000032.1 GCF_947498805.1 uncultured Tenacibaculum sp.
AATGAGCACATCAAACCCAATTCAGAAAAAGCTATAAAATACTTGACTCCTTGCGTTGAAAAAGGAAATGCAGATGCACAATACCTATTAGGAAGTATTTACGACTTACAAAAAACAGAAGAAAATTATGCGAAGGCTTTCGAATTGTATAGGGCTTCTTCTGAGCAAGAAAATGCATTGGCTATGACCAGCCTTGGCGTTTTATATAAGTATGGTAGAGGATGTAAACTCAATTACAACAAGGCTAGAAAGTGGTTTAAGAAAGCCGCAAAATTAGGAAATGACAAAGCTGCCTATAGTTT
>NZ_CANMLT010000033.1 GCF_947498805.1 uncultured Tenacibaculum sp.
GTTAGCTGTGATAATATTCCAGATCCGGCAGTAATAACAGCAACAGATAATTGTGATTCCCAAGTAGATGTGGTGTATACCCAAACGACCAGTGGCGATGATGATGAATGTCCTTCGGAATATGTAATCACTAGAAAATGGGTTGTGAATGATTGTGCAGGAAATACTACAGAACACGTACAAACTATTAACGTAGAAGATACTACTGCACCAACATTTGTAGAAACTTTACCAGAAGATGCTACAGTAAGTTGTGATGCAATTCCAGAAGC
>NZ_CANMLT010000034.1 GCF_947498805.1 uncultured Tenacibaculum sp.
AGTTTAGTTGGAGGAGATACTTTTACAGGTAACTTAACAAGAGTTTCAGGAGAGACTGTTGGAACCTATGCAATAAATCAAGGTAGTTTAGCATTGAGTAACAACTATACCTTAACCTATGTTTCAAATAACTTAACAATAGGAAAAAGAGTTGTAGAAGTAACAGCAGATGCAAAGACGAAGTTGTATGGAGACACTGATCCAGCTCTTACATATCAAATCACTACTGGAAGTTTAGCAGGAAGTGATGCCTTTACAGGAAG
>NZ_CANMLT010000035.1 GCF_947498805.1 uncultured Tenacibaculum sp.
AAGCTTTCATGGTGTAGCCAAAGTCCATATGAGTCTTTGGCTTTGTGTCTTCTAACAAGGAAACACTACTTAGGCTTTTAAGATCGGGTTGCGGTTTAAGTTCTTATACTCAATCATACACATGACATCAAGTCATATTCGACTCCAAAACACTAACCAACCTTCTTCTTGCTTCTCAAAGCTTTCATGGTGTAGCCAAAGTCCATATGAGTCTTTGGCTTTGTGTCTTCTAACAAGGAAACACTACTTAGGCTT
>NZ_CANMLT010000036.1 GCF_947498805.1 uncultured Tenacibaculum sp.
GCTCCTGCTGGAGTTGGTGTGATTGTAATATTTCCTGTTCCATCACAATTATAAACTACTGCACTTGCTAAAGCTGGTGCTGTTGGTAATGGTGCGATGACAATGTTTGGTGTAATGGTAAAACTACATCCGTTTGCATCTGATACTGATAATGTATACGTACCATCTACTAAACCTCCTTTTACTGGGTTATTTGAACCGGTAGTTGTTGTTCCATCATT